>NZ_JBLGCX010000001.1:0-1697024 GCF_047444895.1 Chryseobacterium sp. S90
GCGGGATGGAGCAGTAGGTAGCTCGTCGGGCTCATAACCCGAAGGTCATCGGTTCGAGTCCGGTTCCCGCTACTAAGTAAGTGCTTTCGGTAGGCACTCTAAAAATACACCGCGGGATGGAGCAGTAGGTAGCTCGTCGGGCTCATAACCCGAAGGTCATCGGTTCGAGTCCGGTTCCCGCTACTAAGCAAGTGTTTTCGGTAAGCACTCTAAAAATACACCGCGGGATGGAGCAGTAGGTAGCTCGTCGGGCTCATAACCCGAAGGTCATCGGTTCGAGTCCGGTTCCCGCTACTAAGCAAGTGTTTTCGGTAAGCACTCTAAAAATACACCGCGGGATGGAGCAGTAGGTAGCTCGTCGGGCTCATAACCCGAAGGTCATCGGTTCGAGTCCGGTTCCCGCTACTAAACCAAAATCGGTATAACGGCAGTTATACCGATTTTTTTATGTTCGTTTTACTTGAAATTTTAAAGATTGAAACAAGTTGCTGATTTTATTTTTACAGATGTTTCTAATTATAGACGTAAAGAAAGTGAGGAGGTTAAAATCTTTCCTGAAAAATGGAATTGTTATTTTATGAAGTGTCCGTGGAGGCAATATAGATTACTCTAATAAATTATACGTAGAAAAATACAATCTGCAGATTCAGATCGATAGGTATCTTCATATCAGTGATTAATAATCTGCAAGACTACATTATACTTTTGAAAAAAAAGCACCTTTAATAAGGTGCTTCTTACGTTGATATGGTTTTAATTAACAAATATCATAAGTTGAATTTACAGCATATGCCAATTCTCTGATAAATGCAGGGCTTCCATCTGCGTTATCTGATTGGAAGAAAACTGTATTAGTTGTTCCACAAGAATTAGTGTAAGCAACAGACCATGTTTGAAACATTACAGCTAATGCTTGTTTTTGTTCAATAGTTAATTCTTTAACTTCAATTGTTTTTTTATGTTTGATTTCTTGCTTTACTTCTTCTTTTTTAGTATTCGCAAATGTAAATGTTGATAGAGCTAATAAGCCCACGAAAATTAATTTTTTCATAGTAGAAATTTTTAAATTTAATGTTTTTTTATTGTCAAAAAAATTGTTAATCAAGAAAAGTATTCATCTTTTTAAGTCGATCAGACATTGTTTTAGTTTTATCATTACCATTGGCATCCACAACCCTTAAGTTTCCATTATACATAGACGGATTTTCTATATAATTCTTTCTTGCTTCTAAAAACTGATCCTTAGATTTTGTTTTTACATCATTTCCATAATTTAAAGGTTCAATTATTTCATCAGATTTTTTTATATCTGTTGCATAGATTTCAATAGTTTTATTTTTGTTGTAAACCTCCAAAATTAAACCAGATAATCCTTTAAACCTGAATGGTCCGTCTTGAATTGTCACGTCATTAGTAAACCAAGCAAAGAATGTATTTCCTGTATCTGTTGTGGTTTTAGCGAGTCTTGATTTAAAGCCTTTAATGTCTTTAGTATCGTTTAAGATTTCCCATTTTAACTTTGGTTCTTCATAGGTGAAAATATATTTCCCAACAGGGAGCGATACAAGAAGATTTTCTTTAGATTTATATACACTTCCAACAGATTTGGGATATTTTGGAATGGCACCTGCAGTTGTACTGATTGTTTCTTTAGATGTACCATTATAAAATGCCTTTGCTTCTCTACTAAAGTAAATTGATTCTACATTATTACATAGTAGTGTTGATGCAAAAATTGTCATTTTATCTTTATTTAAACTATCCGAAACTAATTTAGTTTCATAGTTTATTTCCATTATTGCTTTGTTATTTTGAGCAGATAAAAAAGAAAGATTAACAATAAATAATGATGCTAATAATTTATTTTTCATAGATTTCATGTGTATTGCAAGGATACTAAATTATATTAATCAATTAGTATGGGAATCCGTAATTTTAAAATATTTTTTATTATGTTAAAAAGATTATCATATAAAAAATAATATGTAGCTGAGTATGTTTTACATTTGTGCACTCTTAGCAAACGTTACTATTTAAATAAAAGAGAAATTTTTCTTATTGATTCTCTGAACACTATGTTATATGTAGGATGAATCTGGAAGAAATGTTTTTAATTGATTGAAAAAGCCCTATCTTTGCACTACAATATCGCGGGATGGAGCAGTAGGTAGCTCGTCGGGCTCATAACCCGAAGGTCATCGGTTCGAGTCCGGTTCCCGCTACTAAACTAAAATCGGTATAACGAAAGTTATACCGATTTTTTTATATTATCCTGTCATTGTGAACAAAGTGAAGAAATCTCAGGCTGGATAACATGAAGAAACGCAAGTTTATCTTCGAAAATGCTAAGGATTTAGGTTGGATATTTTCTGTTCCATTGCTTATATGCCTCTCTCATACAATGTCCGCAAGGGCGGTAATTGTTTTGTAATGCCTCTTCTTCATCCTTAAAGAAAATTCTGTTTTCTCTTTTCATTCTTTTTCCTGATCCACAACTGAGCAATCCGTAAATCTTCAGTCTTTTATTTCCTCCGAAACGAATAGTCCGGCTATGGATTTTACTTCTTAAATTTTGGGGTGATAATTGAGAGTGTAGTATCATTTTGAGTTGAGAGTTTATGGTTTACAGGTAAGTGTCAGAAGAAATCGGTCGGAGAAATTCAACTTTATTTTTAAGATCATAGTTTGTAATAAATTCTGCAATCACTATCAATTCTCAGCTATTAGCTTACAGCGTCATGGAAAATAACTCCCAAAGCATATCGGTTACCTTTCTTAACTTCACTTATTCCATGTTTCATGTTGACTCTATAATAGCCTTTTGTGCCTTTTTCGGGCTTAAATTGAGTCGTGAAAATGAGTACGTCTCCTTTTTTAGGTTTTAAAACAATCGCTTTTGACTGAGCTCTCGGGATCTGTTGGGTAAGCACAAATTCTCCACCGGTAAAATCTTTATCAGGTTCGCTGAGCATTAATACGATTTGAATAGGAAAGTAAACATCACCATATAAATCCTGGTGTAAAGTATTAAAACCACCTTCTTTATATTTCAAAATTAAAACAGTAGCTTTCTGCTGTCCATTGGTATGACATTGCTGTAAAAATTCCTGATGATCTAAGGGAAATTGAGTATTAATATGCAAGGCTTTAAACCATGAATTGGCAATAGGAGCCAGATACGGATATATATTTGTTCGTATGGTCTGAATAATTTCGGGAAGCGGATAATCAAAATATTTATACTCACCAAGACCAAAACGATGTCTTGCCATAACCACTGTTTTACGGTAAAGGTTGGGATTGTCATAATCTGACTTTAATATTCCACATTCCTGATCTGATAACAAATTGGGAATTACTGCATATCCATTTTCGTGCATTGTTTCCGTAAGGTGCGACCAGTCTGTATTTTTGATTTTATGAATGATATCTTTCATTGGTTTGATTTTATACTGCAAAAATCCGAAGTTGTCCGGAATAAGAAAATCCGAAACGTGCGATATTATCTTTAGAATGAATCTCCTGGACCATCAGTTTAATATTAATCTGGACGATAATAATGGTCCTGTTTAAGGCTATTTTTGTCCTGTTAATAAAAATAAATAGCGATGAATTACATTATTAAAAAAGCAAGTCTTGAGGATCTTGATGAAACGGCAGAATTATTCAATCTTTACCGTGTTTTTTACAGACAGGAATCAGATATTGAAAAAGGAAAAGCTTTTCTCAAAGAACGGTTTTTAAACAGTGAGTCGGATATCTTTCTTGTGATGACTGAAGAAAAAGCTGTAGGATTTGTACAACTCTATAAACTGTTCCATTATACCAAATTACAGAAACAATGGTTGTTAAGTGATTTGTTTGTTCATCCGGATTACAGAGGAAAGGGCCTTTCTGTAGCATTAATTGACCGTAGTAAACAATGGTGTGAAGAAACAGGAGCATGTGGACTGATGCTTGAAACAGAAAAAACAAATGATATCGGAAATACATTATATCCGCGTTGCGGATTTGAATATGACGGGCTGCACAATTACTACCATTGGTGGAAATAGATATCAGAGCGGAAAATAGTTTTAGGTGAAAAATCGGAAGTGGGAAAGGAAAATCTGCAGCAAGGGAATAAAGCTTTAGATGATATATTAAAATGATGTTATTTTCGGTTGTAAATTTTTTCCCACTTCCATTTTTCCTTTTTAGTAGTATTAGTTCTACAATTCTGAACATTTAATTCTACAAGGCATTCTGTCGCCGGTAGAAGGCATAGTCCTATTTTTGTAAAGCTCTTACAGATCATGGGTAGGACAGTTGATCTGTAGAGTGTATGCAAAAAAATCTCTGCCGAATTTTCTACTTTTTCCCCAAGTTTTATGATTAGTACCACAAAACTGCTTTTTCCGGCGGAGATTTTTTGCTTTTATAAAAAAAGAGAACTGCAACTGCAGTTCTCTTTTTTTATTTTTAAATATGACTTAGATATTATTGAGCCAGTTGAGCGTAGGGAGTAAGCTTGTTGTCATCAGACATGGTCTGTCCCAAAAATTCTCTTTTTTGATCCGCTTTCATTCTTCCTGCAGCATCGCTGGCATTGAAATAAGCTTCACTTAATTTTGTAGAGATATCAGCAGGTTTGAAATCAAATTTTGTATCACCTTCAACTCCAAGATATCCGTTCTTTCTTGTAAGGTTGGTAATATAATTATTATAATTGATCATTGTACCTCTAAACATATTGTTATGATATTCCATACATTTCTTTGCCTTTTTGGAAGAATTGTTCAGGATACAGTTTTTCATATTGTTTCTGTATAAAAACCATTCAGATTCTAAAATAGCATATTCTTTGCCCACAGCAATTTTTCCGTTTGTTATAATATTGTTATCCCCTTCTTTTGTAGCAATAGTCTGAAGATGTTGAATAACCAATGGAACGGTAGCTTCGATTTTAGATTTTGTATCCTTTAATATGCTGAGATCAGCAGCAGGAGAACCCTTCTTTTGTGCTGTAGTAACGTTAAAAATAAGCAGTAATAGTACAATCAATAAATTATATCTTTTCATGAGAAATTTTTAAAGCACTAAAATAAATATAATTTCCCGGTTAAAACAAATTCATTTTAATTTTATTTAATAAAATTTAACAAGTTTTAAGAATTTATGCCTGAAATGATTCTTTTTCTGTGGATTAAGCAGGTGGATATTTCACTCCTTTAAAAAATTAATATATTTTAGCTAAATTTATATTGCTGATTTTCAATTGTTTATAGTATTGCTTATTTCTATCACTAAAAAAATAGTTGTTTGATTCATTTTTATTTCTACATTTGTATAACTAATTTCTTAGTGATATAGAATTGGATGACTTTATATCACGATAATTGATAAATGAACAGGATATGAAAATTCAGACTTTAACAAAAGCAGAAGAGCAGGTAATGCAGTATTTATGGAAAATAGAAAAAGGATTCCTGAAGGATGTTCTTGATCTTTTTCCGGACCCGAAACCGCATACCAATACGGTCTCTACCATTTTAAAAGTATTGAAAGACAAAGAATTTGTAGACTATCGTGTACACGGAAGACAGCATGAGTATTTTCCGTTGGTTTCAAAAGAACAGTATTCCGGAAAGACCATGAAAAGTCTTGTGAAAAACTATTTTAAAGGCTCCTACAAAAGTGCCGTTTCGTTTCTGGTAGAAAAAAATGAAATGACTGTAGAAGATCTTGAGATGCTATTGGATGAACTCAAAAATAAAGACTAGTACCTATGGAAGCAATACTTTTATACTTTGGGAAAACAATTTTATGTTCGGGTGTAACATTCTTGTACTATCAGTTGTCTTTAAAAGACAAGACATTCCATCATTATAACAGATTTTATCTGTTGGCTGCAATCGTGATATCACTGCTGCTGCCACTCATCAGAGTAGACGATTTTACGATAGAGGTAAATAATGATATGTATATGCTTCTTGACAAGATTCAGAATTTTAACACACATAAAAACATAGACAATGGTAACCTTTATTTTAACATTATTTTTTCAGCTCTGGGACTGGTTTCTCTCTATTTTTTAGGGAAGCTGATCTATGGGATTTTCAAAATCCAGCAGTTTAAAAAAGAGTTTCAGAAAGAAAGTTTTGACGGGATCAACTTTTACCGTACAGATCTTAGCGAAGCCCCGTTTTCATACTTTAAGAACCTTTTCTGGAAGAATGCCATTACACTGCATTCTGATATAGGAAAACAGATTTTAAAGCATGAGATGGTACATATTGAGCAGAAACATTCCTTTGATAAGATTTTTATCGAGATTATTACTTCTGTTTTCTGGTTCAATCCGTTTTTTCATATTATCAAAAAAGAAATTAATCTCATCCACGAGTACCTGGCTGATAAAAAAGCCGTACAGCAATCGGACACCAAAGCATTTGCGCAGATGCTTTTAGCAAGCCACTTTTCCGGAACACAGTTGCCTGCTGCCAGTCCGTTTCTAAGTTCAAACCTTAAAAAAAGACTTAAAATGTTACAAAAACCAAAAACCAAGTTCGGATATGCGCGAAGAATTCTTGCATTACCGGTGTTATTTACCGTAGCTTTTGCTTATCTGGTAAATGCAAAGAACAGAGAAATTGAAGAAACCAATCTTTCCATTAAAAAAGCAGTTTCAGAAATCAAAAAAGATACAGTAAGACCTGAAAAATCTGTTCAGGGAAATATTACAGGATTAAAATCTGTATCACCGGAAGATCATACAAAATTGACCGAGCTTGAAAAAAAGATAAAAGAAAAAGAGAAGGAGCTGGATGGATTAGACCCGGAAAGTGATGCTTTCAGTGATAAAATTGAAGAAATAAGTAATCTGGCATCAGAGATAGGAGAGATGGCTTCCAAAGTTGAAGTTGATGAATATTTCAATTCCGCTGAATGGAAAAATCAAATGAAGGAACTTGAAAATATGGATCCTCTTGATAAGAAAGCACTTCGTAAAATAGAAAGAGCGGCTAAAAAAGCGGGAAGAGCGGCTGAAAGAGCCGTAAAAAACATCGCTCCTCCCGCACCACCTAGTGCACCAGCTGAACCTCAGGCTCCAAAAGCTCCGAAAGTAGTTTATTTTAAAAACAATAATACAGTCTACTATAAAGATCTTAGCCCTAAAGAAAAAGAAGAAGTACGTAAAGCAATGGCAGAAGCAAAAAAAGCCATGAAAGAAGCCGCAAAAGCCAGGGTGGAAGGAGAGAAAGCCAGAATAGAGGGTGAAAAAGCCCGCCTAGAAGGAGATAGAGCAAGAGCTGAAAGTGCTGTATTCCTTATTAAAGGAGAAAAAGCCAGAATAGAAGGGGATAGGATAAGAAAGGAAAGCGAAAAAATACGTGTAGAAGCTGAAAAAGCAGCACAAAGTTTCAGAGCTGGTAACTTTACCATGACAACTTCTGCTCCTAATGTGATGGTAATGCATGCTGATTTCATCAAGAAAGACGGTAACGGAAATATTGCTATGAATGGGGTGAAAAAGTTTAGCATTAACGGCAATGATGATCACAACTATAAGTATTACATTGATGGAAGAGAAGCATCTAAAGATGACGTTAACGCTTTGAGTTCTGCCAATATTTCAAAAGTAATGGTCAACACCCAGAAGAATGGAGAAGTGAAGAAAGGAGAAGTAAGAATTGAGACAAAGAAATAAAGTTCCAAAAGCTTTGTCAGTATTCAATTGGCAGAGCTTTTTTACTATCTGAATAATACATAAACTATGAAAAAAAGTTATTTCATTTTACTGGTACTTTTAAGTGTGGTTGTGAACGCACAGGTGAACAGATTCTTTTATGACTACAAATATATCTCTGATTCAACCAATAGAGCAGAAGTGAAAAGCGATGTTATGCTTTTGGATATTGATAAAAATGGTTCCAAATACTACAGCCGCGAAAAGTTTGTTGCTGATTCAACAATGAAAGCTGATATCGCCAAGCAGATGAAAGGAGGGTTCGGAGGAAGCATCAATATCAAGAGAAATATAAAGCCGGGAACAAATTTTTCAACGGTCACAAAAAAATACCCGGATTATAATGTTTCGTTCTCTGAAAACATCGGAAACACAACGTATAAAATGCCGGAAGACCAAAAACCTGAATGGAAAATCCTTCCTGAAAAACAGAAAATCGGAGAATATAATACGCAAAAGGCAACCACAAATTTTGGAGGAAGAAGCTGGACCGCATGGTTTTCTACAGATATCCCATTCCAGGACGGTCCCTATAAGTTCTATGGACTGCCGGGGCTTATCGTTAAAGTTGAAGATAAAACAGGATCTCATATCATGACTTTAATTGGTAACAAGAAAACGGAAGCCGCATCAGAAGAAGATATTCAAATACCAGGTCTTACTACAATTGGAATAGGAGGAAAGGAAATAGAGATCAATAAAAAGCAGTTTAAAAAAGCCTGGAAAGATTATCTTACAGATCCTACAAAAGATATGAAACAAACCATGAGCACTCTTCCTGCAGGAGCTGTGGTACAGATGAAAAATCAGGACGGAAAAAGTATTGATGTCAATGAAATGTACAGAAATATCGAAAAAAGAGCAAAAGAAGACCAATTAAAAAATAATAATAAAATAGAACCGGATCTTTATAAGTAAGCGGTTTATATTGGAATAAAAAACAGTAAGGTTATTATAATCTTACTGTTTTTTTTATCTTTATCTTTATCTCAGGACTTAAAATTTCACATCATGACAGAAAAAGAAAAATGTGCAGCAGGACTTTTATACAATGCTAACTACGATAAAGAACTGATTCAGGAACGTATTGCCTGCAAAGATCTGTGCCAGGAATATAATGGATTGAAAAACTCCGATGCAGAAAGGAGATATGAACTGCTCGGGAGAATAATCGGAAGCATTAAAGAAAATATCTGTATAGAGCCTAATTTCTGGTGTGATTACGGATACAATATAAAAGCAGGAGAGAACTTCTATGCCAATCATAACCTTGTTATCTTAGATTGTGCCAGAGTAGAATTTGGTGATAATGTATTTATAGGACCCAATTGCAGTTTTTATACAGCAGGCCATCCGCTTGATGTTAAAGAAAGAAACGAAGGTCTTGAATATGCGCATCCCATTACAGTAGGGGACAATGTTTGGTTGGGAGGAAATGTTGTTGTGCTTCCCGGAGTTTCTATCGGAAATAACTCAGTGATTGGTGCGGGAAGTGTTGTCACGAAAGATATTCCGGATGATGTAGTTGCAGTGGGAAATCCGTGTAAAGTTGTTAAAAAAATTACAGAACAGAATTAAAAAACTATTGATCTGAAAAAGAAAAATAATATTCTTGAACTGGATCTGCTGAAATAAAATAATCATTATACAATAAAAACCCGGAACATCATTCCGGGTTTTTTATATCTGAATAAGAATCAGTGATTATGCTAATTTCTGAGAATCTGCAATGAACTGAGCCAATCCGCTGTCTGTTAATGGGTGCTTCAATAAGCTCAAGATCGGAGGCAGTGGAGATGTAATTACATCAGCTCCGATTTTAGCACAGTCAATGATGTGCATTGAATGACGGATAGAAGCCGCTAAGATTTCAGTTTCAAACATATAGTTATCGAAAATCAATCTGATTTCCTGGATAAGGTTAAGACCGTCTGTAGAAATATCATCTAATCTTCCTAAGAATGGAGATACATAAGTAGCTCCTGCTTTTGCTGCCAAAAGAGCCTGTCCTGCAGAGAAAATTAATGTACAGTTAGTCTTGATTCCTTTATCAGAAAAATATTTTAAAGCTTTGATACCGTCTTTGATCATTGGAATCTTTACAACGATATTTGGGTGAATAGCAGCCAATTCGTCTCCTTCTTTAATCATTTCTTCATACGTTGTAGAAAGAACTTCCGCAGAAATATCTCCGTCTACAAGTTCGCAGATCGTTTTGTAGTGGTTTTTGATTGCTTCAGCACCTTGAATTCCTTCCTTAGCCATTAACGAAGGGTTGGTGGTTACACCATCTAAAATTCCAAGATCTCTAGCTTCCTTGATTTGCTCTAAATTAGCTGTGTCAATAAAAAATTTCATTTTGTTAAATAGATTTATTGATACAAAGATAGGGAATTAATTGGGTTCTGAGGTATGAATTTTGAGTTACGGGGTTCGGGATTTTGGGTATACGTGTGATAGAGTTTGAGGGTTTGAGGGTGAGAGAGTGGGAGCGGTATAAAGGATGAGAAAAAAATATGTTGATTTAAACCAAATAGTTAATTTTGCATCTAGCATCTAGCATCTAGCATCTAGCATCTAGCATCTAGCATCTAGCATCTAGCATCTAGCATCTAGCATATTATCTATGAAAAACAACAGTTTAACAGCCACATTGGAAATCATAGGGATTAATCCTTTTGTATTTGTTCCGAAAGAGATTCTGGACAGGATTTTTGAGGAATCAGGGAGAAATAAAAGCCCGATTCCTGTAAAAGGGACAGTAAACGGGCAGGAGTTTAAACAAAACCTCATGAAATATCTGGGAGAATGGAGACTGTATGTAAACCTGACGATGTTGAAAAACTCTCCAAAGAGAATCGGAGAAGTCATTGAAGTTGTATTGGAATATGATGATTCTGACAGAAGTATTTCTATCCATCCCCATTTGGAAAAGGCAATTAAAGAAAGTCCTCTGGCAACAGAAAATTTTGAAAATCTGATTCCTTCAAGACGGCTTGAACTGGTTCGTTATATTAATAATTTAAAAACCGAAGCCAGCATCCAGCGGAATATCGAGAAAATCATCCGCCATTTACACGGTGAAACAGATTTTTTCGGAAAGATGATTGAATAAGGAATAGTTAAGGAGGAAGAGTTGAGAGTGGAAAATATAAAGTACACATATTCCATAAAGCTTCTTCAGTGACAATGTCGCATCTCTTTGCTCCCTAAAATAAGCGGTAAGTAAAATAAACCTTTGCGTTACATTAAAGCTAGACACAAACAAAAAATGCCGGAAAAACTTTCCGGCATTTTCATTCTATTAAGAATTTAAAGCTTTGCTAAGCTTCACAGCGTCCTGATTGCTCGGGTCATACTGTAAAGATTTGGCAATGTGCTCTTTTGCCTTATTAGGATCTGTTTGCTGTTCTGCAAAGGCAATATAGAAATAGGCATACGCCAGATTTTTCTTATTTTGCTCTACTTCTTCCGGTTTTACGGTTGCAATATACTTTTCATAAGCCAGTTTTGCATTGGCATCATCTTTTGCAGACTGATAAGCATAAGCCTGGCTGTAATAAGATGGAGCCCAGTCCGGTAATAAAGCAGAGATTTTCTTCCAGGTATCAATGGCATTCGGCCAGTCTGAAGCTTCCTGGTAAGCTGCTGCTAATTTTGCTAAAGATTCTGTATCCTTTGGATTGGCCTCAATCTGTTTTTTAAGACCATCAATCGTTGGATTGGTTGTTTGACTCGTTGCTGCCGAAGTTTCCGGTTGAGTCGTTTGCGCGTTTACAAGACTTACACTTCCTGCCAGTATCAAACCTAAAAATAGGTTTCTACTATTAATTGTACTCATTTTCATAATCTTATATTTTAAATTCAAAAACTAAAATTCAATAATAATTCCACAAAATCTTAAATTTTAGAAGCTTTAAGTTTTTTTAGAAAATATTAACGGGAAACGTGTTTTTTTTAGTTTAATTTTTGATTCGTTAATGTTTGAAGCTATCTTTGTCATTCATTTTTTTATTAATACATATAATTTCGTCATATGAATATCATATTAGCTTCAACATCCACCCTTTTTGGCGGAGAATATCTGGAATACTTAAGAGAAGAATTAATCCAACTCTATAATGGAATTGATGAAATTGTGTTTATTCCTTTCGCAAGGCCAGGCGGAATTTCCCATGACGACTATACCGCAAAAGCACGTTCTTTCTTTGAAACAATCAACATAAAAGTAAAAGGCCTTCATGAATTTGAAGATAAAAAAGAAGCTTTGAATCAGGCAAAAGGATATTTTACCGGAGGCGGAAATACCTTTTTATTGGTTAAAACATTACATGAAGAAGGATTGATGTCTGTCTTAAAAGAAAATGTTTCAGGAGGAAAAGCATATCTTGGATGCAGCGCAGGAAGCAATATCGGAGGCCAGAATATGAAAACCACGAATGATATGCCGATTGTATATCCGCCAAGTTTTGACTGTATGGGACTGGTTCCTTTCAATATCAATCCACATTATCTTGATCCGAACCCAGATTTGAAACATAACGGAGAAACCAGAGAAACCCGTATTCAGGAATTCCTTACCCAAAATGATATTAAAGTAGTTGGCCTTAGAGAAGGAAACTGGATCAGAAGAACAGCAGATTCCATTACAGTAGAAGGAAACGAGCTGACAAGAATTTTTGAGAAAGGTAAAGAACCTTACGAAATAGAAGCAGGAAGCAGACTTTAATGAACAAAGAAGAGATCAGTCTTTTTGTAGAACGTAATCTGACCAATTTTTCAGTGAACAGTACCGGATGGGAAGAGCTTATCCGGAAATTGCTCTTTGAATTTGCCATTGCAGGCTGGAATATGGAACACCGTGTTTTTGGAAAAGAAAAATTCGGTGGGTTGAGATGCTACACGTATTCTGAGGACGAAATACTTAATAACAAGCTTACAATTATCAAAGACAAATATTCAGAATTGTCGGTAAAGACTTGTGAAATCTGTGGCAGTGAAGGTAGAATGAGAACTATAGGTTCCTGGCAGACAACGTTGTGCCTGAATCATTTCCTGGAACAGCAGCCTGTTATTGAAATTGATGAAAAACAGAACATCAGAAGAGATCATAAAACGCTTCTGAATATTAAAAATATCATAAAAGCCGATCTGGAATATGACCTTCAAAAAATGTGGATTCATACAAAATCGTTTGGCAATCCAGAAGAAACGTTTTCTTTTTCATGGCAGGAACCTAATTATTACCTGCTTTTAAAGACAATTCCTCTTTCGCTTTTTCCGGAAGACAGACGAAGTGAAATTTCAACCTTATTCCAGAGTTTACAGGATTGTGAGATATGCGGCCATAAAGCAGTACATCAAAAAAACTGTCTGCGCTGTCATCATGAACAATGGAATGAATCCGGATATTTTGTAGAAGATTACGGAGAAAAATCACATTATATAAAAGAATGCCAGATGGATATTTTTATAGATGAAGATGATTACGAGAAATATTTCATCCATGACCGGTCATTTGAAAAATCGCCTGACCATCAGATTCTTTTCAGCTCCGATGATCTCAGGGAGTATGAAAAGCTTTTATTTTAACTATATTTGATTAGAATTATTCAGATCCAAATAACAATGTAATGAAAAAAACACTTGCTGTTCTCACACTCTCTGTACAGATGGTTGCCGCGCAGAATATTGCTCAGAAACTGGATAAAGTAACCAAGGATCTCATGGATTCTTCAGGAACGGTTTCTTCCAGCTTATCATTTTATGTTTCGGATGAAAATGGCAACTTTATATACGAATATCAGGGAAGCAAAGGACTTTCTACTGCTTCTACACAGAAAATTTTTACCGCTGGTGCGGCACTGGAAACTTTAGGAAAAAATTATACTTTTACAACCACTTCAAGCTATTCCGGGAATATATCCGGAGGAACACTGAATGGAAACCTTTTTATCAGTTCCAATGGTGATCCTACATTAGGAAGCTGGAGATATGATGCCTATAAACCTGAAAATTTTAAAAAGAAGCTGATTGAGGCCATTAAAAACTCAGGAATTACAAAAATATCAGGAGATCTGGTGATTGATGATTCTTATTTTGACCATCAGACGATTCCGGGAGGCTGGCCCTGGGACGATCTTGGAAATTATTACGGAGCCGGTGTGTGGGGAATCAACTGGAAAGAAAACCAGTTTGATATCAATATTAACGGAACAGATTTTAAAAGCTTTTCTTATCCTTTGGAGGGAGTGAAATGGCTGAATGATCTGAAAGCAGGCGGCAATTCTGACCAGAGTCTTATCTTTACCGCACCTCATTCTGATGTCGCGTTAATTAACGGGATGCTTCCGGCAGGAAAAACGGTGACAGTTTCCGGTTCTACTCCTAATCCACCTTTACAGCTTGCAGCAGAAGTAAAACAATGGCTGAAAGAATCCGGAATTGAGATTTCAGGAAAAGCAGTCACAAATTCTCAGCTTGAAATAGAAGGAAAACAGGCATTGGAAGCTCCTAAAAACAATATTCTTTTGACTTATCAATCTCCGACTCTGGATAAAATTGTCTATTGGTTTTTAAGGAAAAGTATTAATCTGTATGGAGAAACACTGATTAAAACTTTAGGAAAAGAGAAAAAAGGAAATTCAAGCTTTAAAAGCGGAGTTTCTTATCTGAAAGAATTCTGGAAATCAAAAGGAATTAATCCTAATATGATCAATTTTGCGGACGGAAGCGGACTTTCACCACAGAATTATGTAGCAGCAAAAGCAGAAGTACAGGCCCTTTTATATGCTAAAAAACAATCATGGTTTGAAGCGTACTACGATGGTTTTCCGGTTCAGGAGAATGGAATGAAGATGAAAAGCGGTACGATGAGAGATACCAAATCTTTTGCCGGATATCACACTGCAAAAGATGGTAAAAAATATGTGTTTTCGATTATTATCAACAACTACCAGGGAAGTGGAAATGCAGAGCTGCAGAAAATCCTGAATGTTTTAAAATAAAATAACTTTGAGAAAATCCATACTTACCAGACTGAATAACTGGATCATTTTTGTTGTCATGACTACTTTGGTGATTGCTATTGTAGTGGCTTCAACATCACTCATTAATTTTCTCAGAAAAGAGGAGATCAAAAGGATCAGTCTTCTTTCTAAAGCGATAAGAATACAGCAGGAAGTAAAGACTCCGGATACGGATGTTCTGGATCTGCTGCCGGATATCCTTAATATCAACAATACTATTCCGTTTATTGTAACCGATAAGTACAAAAATCCTATTCTCGATCTCGGATATTACAGAAATATTCCTGAAGCCACCATAAAGAATCCTGAGAAACTTCAGGACCTGATCCGGAATATGGAGAAGAATTATGATCCTATTGAGATCAAAGTACCGGATGGAAATAACCAGTTTGTATACTACGACAACTCGCGTATGCTTAATAATCTTCGGTATTCGCCTTATATTTTAGGACTGTTTATTCTGTTGTATTTCGGTTTTTCATTCTGGTTTTTCAGGACGATCAAAAAGACGGATGAGGGTTATCTCTGGGCAGGTCTGGCTAAGGAAACTGCTCATCAGATCGGAACCCCTCTATCTTCCATGATTGGGTGGATGGAGATTATGAAGCTTGATAATCCTGAATCGGAAGGAGTACATGAGATAGAAAAAGATATTGAAAGACTGAGAACGATCTCAGAACGATTCTCAAAAATTGGTTCTGTTCCTGAACTGAATGACAGGAATTTCAATGAAACAATCCAGGAGAATTATGATTATCTGAAAACCAGAATCTCGAAAAAAATCAATTTTACATTGAATCTTCCTACCTACACCGTATTGGTTCCTCACAATAAGATTCTGATGAGCTGGGTAATTGAAAATCTCGTAAAAAATGCGGTGGATGCTATGAAAGGGGAAGGAGCTATTACAATGTCAATTTTTGAAAGAAATAAAAATATTCTGGTTGAAGTAAAAGACAATGGAAGCGGAATGACAAAACAGCAGGCAAGAAATGCTTTTAATCCCGGATATTCTACTAAAAAAAGAGGCTGGGGATTAGGATTGTCATTAGCAAGAAGGGTAATTCATGAATACCATAACGGGGATATCAAAATTTCCCAGACCGAAATAGGAAAGGGAAGTACTTTTAGGATAACAATCAGAAAGGAGGAAACTCTTTAACTGTAAATTAAGAATAAAGAACTTGAAGAAAAAAAGCGGGGAAATTTCCCCGCTTTTCTTATTATTTTTTACCAGTGAGCCACTGTGTCTGTAGTTTCAGTTCTTCCGGAGTCGGATTCGCCTTGAATGTAGGAGTTTCCATAGTCATTTTATCCAGAATAGCCTTTCCTTTCAGTGTCATTTTTTCTTTCTTACCGGCATTATCCCTTAAAATCGTTACCGTTACGTCCTGTCCGTCTTTGATGGTTCTGGTATAACCTATAAAGTCCTGCACTTTTTTGATATCTACCGTTTTTCCATCCAATGCAAGTACCTGGTCAGTGATTTTAAATCCTATACTTTTTGCAAAAGGAGAAAGTGCAGAGTTTTCATCAAAAGCAAAAGCATTGGTCTTTTCATCAAAACCAGTCTGGTTCGGGTCTTTGATAAACCAGAAAAGAGGATGGCTTTCCTGCTTTTGGATGTCTACGCCTACCATTTTCAGATATTCTGCATAAGGAGTCGGCTGGTTTCCTGCAATATATTTATTGTAGAAATCTTTTACCTGAGGATATCCGGTTACCGTTACCAGTTCGTCAATCAGTTTATCATCTTTGAAAGGTTTGTTTTCTCCAAATCTTTGAGACAGTTTTCTGATCATGTCACGATATCCCATCTCTCCGTTAGAAAGTTTTCTAAGCTCAATATCAAGACACATTGCCAGAAGAGCTCCTTTTTCATACACATTTCTGTATTGATCTTTGTAAGGCTCAACTAGTACATTTTTACTCATTACCGTAAATGGCATTGTATCATCATAACTCTTGGAGTTGGCAATCTTCTCACCAATTCTTTGAAGGAACTGATCTTTATTAATCAAACCTTCCTGAATCTGAAACAGGTTTGCAAAATACTCTGTTCCCCCTTCATACATCCACAGGTGCTGAGACATTTTCGGGTCTGCATAATCGAAATAGTGAATCTCTTCAGAATGGGTCTTAAGAGGGTTTACAGTATGGAAAAACTCGTGGGAAACCACATCTGTAATGGTATTGTCAATAGCATCTTTCGGCATTGCTTCCGGGAGAACCACACTTGTAGATTCGTGATGTTCCAGTGCTCCGAAACCTTTCACACTAGGTCCGTCACCTCCTGAAAGATAAAGCATGATTGCATACTTTTTATTGGTATTCATATCACCCAGGAATTTCTTTTGGGCAACCACCATTTTTTCCAGATTTTCTTTGAAATCGGCAGCTTTGTACTTTCCTGTTGGAGAATATACTCCCAGTACCAGATCCATTCCTCCTGCATTAAAGGTAATATAATCCGGTTTTGTATACATAAGCGGAGAATCTGTTACCTTAGCATAGTTCGCAAGGGTATAGGTATCTGTAGCATCAGATTTGTCCTGGTCTACCAATGCTGTTGTTCCGTAGAAATCCGTTGGCTTCTGAACGATCAGCTGATAAGGAACATCCTGCATATTATCAATATACCCGATAAATCCGTGAGTATTGATCATATATACCTTACCCGCTTCAATATCTGTTCCTGACGGAGAAAATACCGCTTTATGCTTTGATGTATCTAATTCGTCATCAAAACTGTCATTCACAAGATAAGAGATTTTGGAAAGACCCTGCGCATTTTTCAATGAATAGGTATTATCATTTACTTTAGTGAAAGTAAGTTCTTTTCCTTTATTATCGTAAAATTTGATCCCTTCGATGAATCTTCCATAGTCGTCTACAGAATAAGTACCCGGAACCGTTTTTGGGAAATGAAATTTAACATCCCCGGATTTCATTTTCGGAAATTCCATGGTAACGGCTACTTTATCATCTTTTACATTGACAAGATCAATGGTTGTTTTTATAGACTGAGCATTTGCTAAAAAAGAAGCAAAAATACCGAGACTAAGTACTGTTTTTCTCATTAGGTTTACATTAATAATTAAATAGTTGCTCTTTTTGTCATTTTGTTACGGAAGAAGTATTAAACTTTTCTTAAAGTTTTTCATGTAAAAAGTGAAAAAGGCAAATCTGCTGGTGTACAAATTTGCCTTTTTCCTTTATTTATTATTGTAATAATTGATATAATAGTTGGGGTTGAATTCAACCGGGCTATTCTTTTTAAGCTTTACGGTTTGCCATTCTTCCGTAGGATTTATAGTCTGATCTTCATTGATGATGATAGGTAATTTCAGGTTTTTTACCACATCTGTATAACGGAACTTTAAAGTATCACCATTTTGAGTGTACTCAAGAGTTGGTATTTTTATTGTTCTCAGGTATTGATCAAAAACAGTTGAGAAATCAATGCCGGATTTTGATGAAATATAATTTTCAATCTGCTGGGTGGTAACCGTCTGATGATAAAAATCTTTATTCAAACCTCTTAAAATCTGTCTGAACTTTTCATCATTGTTAATTACCTGTCTTATCGTATGAATCATGTTGGCGCCCTTCGGATACATATCTCCGCTGCCTTCATTTCTTACTCCATATTGGCCGATAATAGGAACGTCATTGTCTATCCCTTTCCTGATCCCCTGAACATAGATTTCAGCAGATTTTTTGTCCATATATTTTTCCGTAAAAAGAGTCTCGGAATAGTTGGTGAAACTTTCATGAATCCACATATCAGCCTGGTCTTTTGCTGTAATATTATTGGCGAACCATTCATGGCCGCTTTCATGAATAATAATGAAATCCCATTTTAATCCAACGCCTGTCCCTGAAAGATCTCTTCCCAGATAGCCGTTCTGATATTTGTTTCCATAGGCTACATTACTCTGATGTTCCATACCAAGGTGAGGAGACTCTACAAGTTTGTATGAATCTTCATAAAACGGATACGGACCAAACCAGTATTCAAACGCGGAGAGCATAGGTTTTACCTGTTGAAACTGTTTTTTTGCCTTATCCAGATTATAGTCAATAACCCAATAATCAAGGTCCAGCTTTCCTTTTTCACCCTCAAATACATCTTTAAAATTTACATATTTTCCTATACTCGGGATAATGGAGTAGGCGTTGATTGGATTTTTAACCTCCCAGGTATAAGTGGTTTTACTGCCGGTTGTTTTTTTATCAGTCAGTCTGCCATTCCCTACGCCCACCAGATCATTAGGAGTTACAATTTTCATAATAACTCCGTTATCAGGTTCATCGCTCCAGATATCTTTGGTAGGAAGCCATATGGAAGCTCCTATTCCCTCATCAGCAGCAGTCATCCATGGATTTCCTTTTTCATCCTTAGTGAAAACCCATCCGCCATCCCATGGGGCGTTTTTAGCAATGGTAGGTTTTCCGGAATACGTAACATTGATGGTATATTTTTCGCCTTTTTTGAATTTTTTATTCGTAGTAATGAAAATGAAGTCTCCGTCCTGCTTATAATTGGCAATAGGAAAGCTTCCTTCCACTTTATCAGCTTTCATCGGCTGTTGAAGGTCGATCTGGAAAACAGGGTTCGTAACATCTTTAATTATCTCAAAGCTGATTATATTATTTCCCTTAATGCTTTTCTGCTCAAAATCAGGTTCTACGGAAAGATCATATTTTTTGACATCCCAAAAATTCCTGAATTCAGTATTGGAGCCCTTTAAAGTATCCTGTTTGGTGAAAACCTTACCCTTTTCAAAGAACTGTCCGAAAACAAGTCCTGAGGCAAATAACAGGGTATATGACAACTTTTTCATTTAAACTTTTATTAATAATATTTTCAAAAGTATAAAATTAAATCAATAGCACATACCGGAAATGCAATAAAATATAGATTTTGGCAAGGCATAAAAAAGCCCGGTCAATGCCGGGCTGTAAAAATTTATTAGATTTTTATTTTTTGATGAATTTAAGGTTTGTTGTGGTTCCTTTATCTTCAATTGAAATAATATAAGCTCCAGTGCTTAATTTTGAAACCTGGATTTTATTATCATTTATCTGACCGTTCATCACTTTCTGACCTGCCATATTGGTAATGATAAACTGAGCTTTAGATGAAATCTGGGTTACATTTAATACATCACTGGCCGGATTAGGGTAGATCTGAATTGAGCTCTTATCTTTTACGGTCTCACTGGTAGAAAGCTGCTGCTGGATCAGTACCGGATAATCCTCTACTTCACCATATTGCTGGTTGCTGCATCCGCTGTTTGGCTGGCTTTCATATCCCAATACAACTCTCATTATCACATTTCCTCCGGTGTATGCATCTGCAGGTACTGAGAATGTTCCTGAAACAGGAGTTGCTATACTAGGTGCGCTGGTATAGATTACTTCAGATGAAGAGAATACTCCGTCTTTGTTGAAGTCTATCCATGCTGTTACCCCATCATTATATTGTGACCCTGTCCATGCTTTAGTGATACTTACATTGTTACCTGAAGATCCTGCCATAAGGGTGATCAGTTTTGTAGGATCCGTAGTATAGTCTGTGTATGGTGTGTTAGCACTGCTATTTGAGACAGGGTTCATTCCCGAAGGAGTTACCGTCACATTGGAAATATACTCGTCAGCTGCATTTGTGCCGGTTATAGAACATTTAGCAAATGAAGCCGTTGTGAAATTCGTTGATGCAGAATAAGAACCTACAGAAGATCCGCACACATTGGCTATCTGTACTTCATATTGAGTAGATTCTGTAAGACCTGAAATGTTATAAGAGTTTGTTGAAACAGGAACAGTAGTCCATGTTGCCGTTCCTACTTTTCTGTACATTACAGAATATGTTGCTCCTACTAAAGCTGTCCAGTTTACAGATGCTGAGGTTCTTGTAATACCTGTTACCGTAATACCTGCCGGGGCAGACGTTGTACAGGCACTTGCAGATGCGGAAACTGTGGCATTTCCAACTGCGTAGAATACATTATCAACGGCGCTTACTCTTATCTTTACACTGGCACCCGTTGCTAAAGAAGAGAACGAAAACGGCTCAGCTCCGTCATTAGGGGTGGAAGCATTAATTACAGTCCATGTAGTTCCATTATCTGTAGTATAGTCTAATTTAACGTTCTGTACATTATACGGCGCATTATTAGTGTTTACCACATCCCAGGTAACAGCTCCCGGAGTATTATTGTAAACCGTAGTTGAAGTTACTTTGAAAGGTCCTTCATTTCCAATATCCACTTTCATCAGACTGCTTTGGGTCTGTTGTTGTGCAGCGTCCGGGTTATTATCTCTCACCGTTACCTTGAAATTCATAGTTCTTGGTATGTTGGATACTGTTTCCCAATCTACAGCACTGGTAAGAGTGCCATTAAGAACATTTGCCAATTTAGGGAAATAACGGGTAGGGGAGTTTGTAGGCATTAGAGACCTAAAGTTTGCACCATTATTTCTGGTTGCACTTACTGGTCCAAAAGTAGAAGTAGCCAGATCATACTGTTCCCATGTGTAAGTCATTGGATCATTTTGCGCATCTGCAGCAGAAGCTGTCAGTACAAAAGCCGTTCCTTTAGGAATCATTTTATTAACCAATGGCTGTATAGAAGGAGGTGTGTTGGCTACTGCTGTAATAGTACCACAATCCTGAGCATTCACATAAGCTCCTACTTCTTCAATGTTTTTGGTATGAAAATAAGCATCAGAATGCATCTGAACATTATAATTGGTAATACCGGCGTATCCCATAATAGTGGATCCAGATCCTGGTTCCATATGGGCACCGTGCAAGGCAATAGACATTGTGTGTGCAGCACCGAACTGGTGACCGATTTCATGAGCTACAAAATCTATATCATAATTATCTCCGAAAGGCTGATCCGGAGTAGAAGGTGAAGTAATTCCTGCACCTTTAGAAGTCGCATCATTATTGCTTGCAGGATTTCTGCAGACATTTCCTACATCTCCGGCACTTCCGCCGCCACCTCTGTGGCCAAAGAAATGTCCTATGTCATAGGCATTGTTACCTACACCAGCAGTATTGGAAAGTGTTTGCTGAAGCTGCAGATTCCATGCACCGGGAGCACTATAGGTTCCGTTTGAATTAGTAATTACAGTAGAGTAAGGGTCTGTTGCAGGATTTGTAAATATAAGCTGTGGAAGATCCTGTACAATCATATGGATTCCAAAATCTTTTTCAAAAACACCATTTACACGGTTCATTGTAGCATTAATACGGGCTGCGGCTCCAGGAACACCTCCGGCAAGTTGAGTGTATTCACCGTTTACAGAGATTGCAATTCTATAGGTTCTGTATTTTTGTTCATTACTTTTATTAACATTACCGAGTCCGTTTAAGACATTTTTTGACTTCAGAAGTTTATTCATGTCTTTCTTTGCCTTCTCAGGCTCAGAAGTTCTGCATTCAAAAGGATCTTCATGAGATTTGTTGGATTTAAAAAAGACACCAAATACATCCTTTTCTTTATTGATAGGCTCTATAAATTCGTATTTCCCGGTATCAGAGTCGAATGTCATAGATTGAAAATCATTGGGTGCAGTACTGAACCGGATTTGTTTATGAGGATTATCCAGTCCGATACCGGAATAGGCTCCCAATTCATATCTTTCTGCCATAGATTTTTCTACTACAGGCGAGCTGTACACTGAAAATCTTTCAATTCTTCCATCTGCTGTTGGAATAGAAACAGTAACAGGATTTCCTCCCTTTCCTGCTTCAGGAGCATTTTTCAGCTGTTCTCTCAATGCAGAAAGATCAAACTTGTAGGCATATTCTACTTTAACTTCTTTTCTTACCGGTGTGATTTTCTCCGAGACCGGCTCCCAGCGTTGTGCCTGTAAACCGCCTAAACTTAAAGCCAGTGCACACACAAAAATAATTTTCTTTTTCATATTTTTTATTGATTGTAGTTGAATTTTTTAAAGATAGTGTATTTTATTAAAAAAAATATTACTAATACGGAGTTAATTGTTCCCAACTTTATATTATTAGTTTAATTCTATCATTGTTTTAAATTAAATTAAGAATAAATATAATTAAGGTTAATATTTTTATATAAAATAAGCGCTACCATTCGGGTGAACAGTAGCGCTTAAGCTTTTACTAGTAAAAAATACCGGTTATTTCTGTACTGCTGGAAGATTTCCGTTGCTTTTTTGTACTTTTTTATAAGTGAATGTACACATCATGATACTGAATTCATATAGAATAAGCAGTGGGAATGCGGCCATCAGCATACTTAAAACATCTGCCGGGGTAATGATTGCAGCAACTACCATAATCAAAACAATAGCGTGGCGACGGTAAGTTTTCATAAACATTGGCGTAAGAATTCCGATGCTGGTAAGGAAATAGATCAGAATCGGAAAAAGGAAAATAACGCCCATTCCTAAAACTACCTGTAAAAATAAAGTGGTATAATCACTTAAGTCATAAAGCGGAACAATAATATCTGAAATCTTGAAGATCACCCCAAAATTAACCGCAAACGGAAGAATTAAAAAATAACCACACATCACTCCGGTCATGAAAAGAATCCATACCGCATTAATAATATAAATAGAATTCTTTCTTTCTCTCGGGTGTAGAGCAGGGCCAATAAAACGCCACAATTCCCATACAATATAAGGAAATGCTGCTACCATTCCTCCAAAAATAGAAACTGCCATCATTACATTGAACTGCTGATACAATCGCTGTACACGAACAGGGAAGTCTTTGGGAAGGTGAATACTGTCTTCTCCAAGAATCATTCTTGAAAAATGATTTACAATTCTGAAGGTTGGGAAATCATTTCTGGTAGGCCCAAAAAAAACATGGTCCATAATCCAGTTGATATTGAAACCAACCACAAAAGCCGCAATTATGATAGCAATAATCGAACGGATCAGATGCCCTCTTAATTCTCCTATATGCCCAAGAAAGGACATGTCTTTACCATCACTCACAGAATACAATTTTTAAAGCGCAAATTTATAAAAAAAATGACAGAAGTAAGCGCCTGCAGATTATTAGTTAAATTTTACTCTTGATCTGCAAATCATCTTTCACTTATTAATCTTTAAATTTCGGATTTTATTTTCTAATTAATCCCTTCATCCAGCAGTTTATGCAGATCTATAATCCCGAAATACTTTCCGTTTTCCGTTACAATAAGCTGTCCGATATTGTTTTCTTTCAGCGTTTTCATGGCTTCTTTGGCCAACGCATCTTTCTCAATAGTTCTTGGATGGGCAGACATAATATCTTTAGCCAATACCTTACTGATATCTTCTTCTTTCATCAGCATCCTTCTCAAATCTCCGTCTGTGATGACACCAATGATCTGATCCGAGTTAGTTACAACTGTGATTCCGTGGCTTGATGCACTGATTGAGATAATGACATCTCTTATTGATGAATCTTCTGTAACCTGGGGTTTTTGAGAAGAAAGAAACTGCTCTACCTTAGAAGTCAGGTTTTTTCCTAAGCTTCCTCCGGGATGGAATTTGGCAAAATCATTAGCCTTGAAATCATTCAACTCCATTAAAGCAACAGCCAAAGCATCTCCCAAAGCCATCTGGATTGTGGTAGAGCTGGTAGGAGCCAGTTTATTCGGACAGGCTTCAACGTCAACATGAGTATCTAAAATAACTTCAGAAAACTCAGCCAGTTTACTCTTTTTATTTCCCGTCATTCCGATCAAAGCGGAAGAATAATCTTTTAAATAAGGAACCAGGTTCGCAATTTCAGGTGAATTTCCGGAATTTGAGATACATAAAACAACATCCTGTTTCTGAATCACTCCCAGATCTCCATGGATAGCCTCTGAAGCATGCAGGAACTGTGAAGGGGTTCCCGTTGAGTTTAAGGTAGCTACAATTTTATTTCCTACATGGGCTGATTTCCCAATTCCTACTACAATAAGCTTTCCTTTTGCCGAGTTGATGATCTCTACTGCCTGTGCAAATTGGTCATCAATTCTGTTTTTTAATTTTTCGAGTTCAGAAATCTCTATTTCTAAAGTGGTTTTTGCAATTGATATAATGTTGGTTCTATCCATTTTATGATGATAAGGTATACAAAAAAGTTCTTTAAAAACGTTATATTTTAAAAAGAATATTTAATATAAATTTTATTTTTTATAAATTCGTTCGCTTTTATTTTAAGCAGAATTTTTATAACTTTGGGTGTGATGCAAATTTAGCAATAGAAAATTAGATGAGCGCAAAAAAAGCCAATTTATCAGGCGAATTGAAAAAGTATTTTGGGTTTTCTACATTTAAGGGCCAGCAGGAACAAATTATAGACAACCTATTGAATGGGAAGGATATATTTGTTTTAATGCCTACAGGTGGTGGAAAATCATTATGTTATCAGCTTCCGGCACTTATTTCGGAAGGTACGGCAATCGTCGTTTCGCCCTTGATAGCGTTGATGAAGAATCAGGTAGATGCAGTGAACGGCCTTTCATCTGATGATGGGGTAGCACATGTATTGAATTCCTCATTAAACAAAACGCAGACCAAGCAGGTTTTTGACGATATCAAAAGCGGAAAAACCAAACTTCTGTATGTAGCTCCTGAATCATTAATAAAAGATGATTACCTGGATTTTTTGAAAGATGTGAAAATTTCTTTCTTTGCTATCGACGAGGCCCACTGTATTTCAGAGTGGGGACATGATTTCAGACCGGAATACAGGAACCTGAAACAGATTATAGACAGAATCGCCAATGTACCGGTGATTGCTTTAACGGCTACTGCAACTCCTAAGGTTCAGGATGATATCCAGAAAACTTTAGGAATGACTAATGCTTTGGTGTTCAAAGAAAGTTTCAACCGTCCTAATCTATATTATGAGGTATGTCCTAAAATCAATATAGATAAGGAAATCGTTAAGTTTATCAATCAGCATAAAGGAAAATCAGGAATTGTATACTGCCTGAGCCGGAGAAAAGTTGAAGAATTTGCCCAGCTCCTGCAGGTAAACGGAATCAATGCACTTCCTTACCATGCGGGGCTTGACCAGAAAGTGAGAGTTGCAAATCAGGATAAATTCCTGATGGAAGAAGTGGATGTGATTGTTGCAACTATTGCCTTTGGGATGGGAATTGATAAACCGGATGTACGTTTTGTGATCCACTACGACTTCCCAAAATCATTGGAAAGTTACTATCAGGAAACCGGAAGAGCAGGAAGAGACGGAGGCGAAGGACATTGTCTGGCATTCTACGACCCAAAAGATATTGAAAAACTGGAAAAATTCCTGGCTCAAAAACCAGTTTCAGAAAGAGAAATCGGATTGCAGCTTTTAAATGAAGTGGTAGGCTACGCTGAAACTTCAATGAGCAGAAGACAATATATCTTATATTATTTTGGAGAAAGTTTTGATCCTGTAAAAGGAGACGGGGCCAATATGTGTGATAACTCATCCAATCCGCCAAAAGTAAAAGATGCCACTGCAGACTTAAAAAAGTCATTGAAACTAATCAGTGATACAGGAGAAAAATTCAAATCCAAAGATCTGATTTCCGTTATTGTAGGGAAAGAAAATGCAGTGACAAAATCCTACAAGCTTGAGCAAAGTTCTCATTTTGGCTTTGGAAAAGAAGAAAAAGATAATTACTGGAAAACAATCCTGAGACAGGCAACCGTTCAGAATTTTTTACAAAAAGATATTGAAACTTACGGGGTTTTAAAGATTACAGAAAAAGGAAAAACATTCCTGAATGGTACTTCTAAAGACGTATTTTTAATTGCCGAAGACAGAGAATTTGATCTTACCCAGGCAAAAGCTGAGAGCGATCAGGTACAACAGCAGGCCGGCGGAGGTATGGATCAGAATCTTTTTAATCTGTTGAAGGAACTTAGAAAAAAAGTTGCCAAAAAACATGGAATTCCGCCATATACCGTGTTTATGGATCCAAGTCTGGAGGATATGACCGTTCAGTATCCGATTACAGTAGATGAAATTACCAAAATCTATGGAGTAGGCGAAGGAAAAGCTAAAAAGTATGGTAAAGAATTCGCTGATTACATTAAAACATATGTAGAAGACAATAATATAGAACGTACTCAGGATATGGTATTGAAGCAGGTGGCCAATAAATCAAGCCACAAGGTTTTCATTATCCAGAGTACTGATAAAAAGATTGACCTTGAAGATATTGCAAGAGCTAAAAACCTTTCTATGGATGAACTTCTGAAAGAAATGGAAAGAATTGTTTATCAGGGTACAAAGCTGAATATTGACTACTATATTGAAGATAATTTTGATGAAGACATTGTAGACGGATTTATGGAGTTCATGAACGAGTCTGAAAGTGACAGCATGAAGGTGTTGCTGGATGAATTCGGGGATGAATTGTCCGATGAAGAAGTGAGAATGCTGAGAATTAAATTCATCAGTGACGTAGCGAATTAAAAAAAATATTTTTTGATTATAAATTAAATAAAGCAGGCTTTTCAGTAGAAGAGCTTGCTTTATTTTTATATCGAACAAAGTCAGTAGTAAACTGTAATATACAATCAGCTTTTAAAGCTTAGTTAATTTCTGTTAATAAGCATCAAAACAGCAATTTTCATCCTCTCAATTCTTGAAATATAACCAAACTTTTTAGTAACTTTGATCTGATGAAAAAGATATCTGTCATATTTATTCTGCCGGACTTGGAAACCGGGGGAGCAGAAAGGATTGTTACTACTATAGCGAACCATCTTTCCAGAGATCGGTTTGAACCCAAGATTTTGCTGTTACGTAAACAAGGCGGATATTTGAATTTTCTGAAAAAAGATGTCGAAATTATCGATATCAATACTGAAAGAATAAGACATTCTTTAAAACCTATTTTAGGAGAAATCTACAGAAGAAAACCTGATATTGTGTTCTCTGGTTTTGGTGAAGTAAATGCCTATTTATCATTATTCATAAAGCTTTTTCCAAGAACAAAATTCATTGCCCGGGAAACCAATGTGGTAACTCAGCATGTAACCCGTAAAGAGATTAAATTTTTCTATAATTTTTACAATAACTATCAGAAAATCATTGCGCAGAGTGATGATATGATGAAAGATCTTGTTGATAATTTTAATATTAAAAAGAAAAAAATTGTCAAGATCAATAATCCTGTAGACTTTGATTTTATTGAAGATAAAATGGCCCTGTCTTTAAAACCGGAATGTTTCAAATACAATTATAAAAATGTAGTGGCTATTGGCAATTTATCATCCAGAAAAGGGTTTGATAACCTGCTGAAGGTTTTTTCCAGACTGAAGAATGAAAACATTATGCTTCATATTCTGGGTGATGGAAAAGATAAAGATATCTTACATCAGACCAAAGAACTTTTAGGATTAAAAAAAGTGATTTTTCATGGCAGACAGGATAATCCCTACCAATACTTGAAATATGCAGATTTATTTGTACTATCTTCAAGATACGAAGGATTCCCGAATGTTCTCCTGGAAGCGGGTGCCTGTGGAACTTATTCGCTTGCCAACAACTGTCCCGGAGGAATCAATGAGATTATTCAGCATAATGTAAACGGTGAAGTTGCCAATATTGAAAATTATGATGGTTTTGCCCAGCAGATTGTAAAAGTACTGCAGAATAATTACAATAGAGATGCTATAAGAAACTCTATTAAATCAAGGTTTTCAAAGAATATTATCTTGGATAAATACGAAAAGCTATTACTGGATCTAATGAAGTAGCAGGACTGCACTTATTTGTCTTATGGGGTTTTATTTTCTTAGATTTGGGGTGATAAAATAGATTGTAATGAATAAAATCCCGAAAATAGGATGCGCTTGTGAAAAACCTGACTTTAATTATACTGAATTCAGAAGTTCAGAATTAGGTATAGATCATACTAACGGAAGATATGGAGAAGTTTCTATTCAGCAATGCAAATTGTGTCAGAGAATATGGATTCATTATTTTGTAGAATATGAAAGTTTTTCCAAAAGGAATTGTTTCAAAAAAAGATCGTTCACAGATAACTCCTGAAAATGCAGTAGAATATCTGGAAAGCCTTGAGTGGTATGTATATGGAGGTTCATTTTTTGAAAGTACGGGTACATTTGGACAAGGAAAATTGACTCTATAATGTTTCATGCTTAATAAAAATAAGCCTTAAAATTAAAGCCAAATCAATGAAACCATTTATAATTATTATTTTGATGCTGAATTCTGTTGCAATAATTGCTCAGCAGAAGACTATCTCCAGAAAAGAGTTGTTGAAAACAGCTATTGATCAGAGTGTTAAATCGGCGGAAATTCAGGAAATAACAATGGTCGCAGGACTGGCAGCTCCCAAACATGTGCATCCATGTCCTGTAGTAGGAATCATAAAGTCTGGTGAGGCTGTTTTTCAGATTGAAGGACAGGAAAGTGTTCTTCTTCGTGAAGGAGATGCTTTCTATGAGCCTAAAAATACTACAATTCTTCATTTTGATAATGCATCAGCAGAAAAACCGCTGATCTTTACAGCAATTTATCTCAAAGAAGGAAATGAAGAAAATATAAAATTCATAAAATAACATTTTTCATAAAACTAAAGCATATAATTATCATTTTTAAAATTGATAAAACTCACTTTGGTGCTTGGTAATTTATATGTAAATTTGTGAGAATTAAGATAGATAATAATAAACAAATTCATAGAATAACATGAGTCAATTCGATGTTACCGTAATAGGTTCTGGTCCTGGTGGTTATGTTGCTGCTATCCGTGCAGCACAATTAGGTTTCAAAACAGCAATTATTGAAAAATATTCAACTTTAGGCGGAACTTGTCTTAACGTTGGATGTATTCCGTCAAAAGCGCTTCTTGACAGCTCTGAACATTTCGAAAATGCAAAACACAATTTTGCAGGTCACGGAATTATCATCAATGAGCCGCAAGCGGATATTGCAAGAATGATCGAACGTAAAAACGAAGTGATCAAGCAGAATACAGATGGAATCAGCTACCTGATGAACAAAAACAAAATTACTGTTTTTGAAGGTGTAGGAAGCTTCGAATCTGCTACTCAGATTAAAGTGACAAAAAACGATGGTTCTTCTGAAACTATCGAATCTAAATATACAATCATTGCAACAGGTTCTAAACCATCTGCATTGCCTTTCATCTCTTTAGACAAAGAAAGAGTGATTACTTCTACAGAAGCTTTAAACCTTAAAGAAATTCCTAAACATTTAGTTGTAATCGGAGGAGGTGTTATCGGTCTGGAACTGGGTTCTGTATACCTAAGATTAGGAGCTCAGGTAACAGTTGTTGAATTTATGGACAAAATCATCCCTGGAATGGATGGGGCTTTAAGCAAAGAATTGACTAAAGTTCTTAAAAAACAAGGTATGAAGTTTATGCTTTCTACTGCGGTTTCTGCGGTTGAAAGAAACGGAGATACTGTAAAGATCACTGCTAAAGATAAAAAAGGAGAAGAAGTAGTAGTAGAAGGAGACTACTGTTTAGTTTCTGTAGGTAGAAAACCATATACAGACGGTCTTGGCCTTGAAAAAGCTGGGGTAGAACTTGACGAAAGAGGAAGAGTAAAAGTAAACGATCACCTGCAAACTAACGTAGCTAATATTTACGCAATCGGTGACGTTATCAAAGGGGCAATGCTTGCTCACAAAGCTGAAGAAGAAGGAGTCTTTGTTGCTGAAACATTGGCAGGACAAAAACCTCATATCAATTATAACCTGATTCCTGGTGTTGTTTATACCTGGCCGGAAGTTGCAGGAGTTGGTAAAACTGAAGAGCAGCTGAAAGAAGAAGGGGTAGCTTATAAAGTAGGATCTTTCCCAATGAGAGCATTAGGTAGAAGCCGTGCAAGTGGTGATGTAGATGGTCTTGTGAAGATTATTGCAGACGAAAAAACAGATGAGGTTTTAGGAATGCACATCATCGGAGCGAGAGCTGCTGACCTTATAGCTGAAGGGGTAATTGCTATGGAATTCCGTGCAAGTGCGGAAGATATTGCAAGAAGTTCTCACGCTCACCCAACATATGCAGAAGCAATTAAAGAAGCTGCATTGGATGCTACAGGGAAAAGACCAATCCATATGTAATAATTGATTAAGAGATTTAATCATTTAAATATTTAAAATTAAAGGCTGTTTCTTTTTTGAGACAGCCTTTTTTATGTGTTTTTTGGCATGAAAATGGAGATTGATTTTTGAAAATGTAATGCATGAAAAAGATTTTTATCAGCGGGATGCTTTTAGTAGGGATGAGCGCTTTTGCTCAGGAAGCAGGAAAAGCAGGTGAGTTATTAAAAAATGAAGCTTCCACCACAGAAATGAAAGCTCCGAAAAGTTTCAATGAAAGAAATAAAGCTTTTGATCAGTCAAGATCCGGAAACAATAATATTCCTCAGGGAAACAGAAATACCCGTCCAAATTATCAATGGAAGAGAAACTACGGCTATGCGGAAGTTTTTCTGAGAATTCCTGAACAAGGCTTTTTTACTATTGAAGTTGGAGACCAGATGATGGCAAATGGTTCCGGAAAATACAGATTTTTTGATCTGTCATCAGGGAGAATGCCAATTTCAATCTACGAAAATGGTTTTCTGATTTACAGAACCACTCTTATGCTTCGTAATAACAGCAGAATAGTATTGGATTTTTTCACTAATGAAGGTTTATATCTTTTGGATTCTTACTCCCGTTCAGGGGCAATATGGCTTCAATGACTGGAATGATGTATGGAACAATCCTTATGGAAATCAGCCGGGAGACGGATATAATCAGGGGAATGTAATGGATGATAATTCTTTCCACCAGTTTTATGATATGATGATGAGGAATGAGAGTTTTGATGACGGTAAAATAACCATGATCAATCAGCAGATGCGAACTACAATGTTTACTTCCGTACAAATAAGAGATCTGGTAAAAGCAATCAGTTTTGATAATAAAAAGCTGGCACTGGCCAAGTCTATGTACCGTAACTGCGTTGATAAAAACAGATATTTTATGGTATATGATGCTTTTGATTTTGAAAGCAGTAAACGTGAACTGATGGATTATATTTCTAATTTATAAAATATACTTCTCGGTTATTTTAAACTCTGAGAAATCTGATATTTAATAGAAACGGGCTTTAGCCCGTTTATTTTTTGCAATCAATCCACTGCCTTTAGCCAAAACATATTTTTTACATTATTTTCAGTTTATCATAAAACTTAGAATGTTTCGGAGCAATATTAAACTGTATCCCAAAAGTTACTCCTTTAAAATATTTTTCTCTGTGAATTGGGAAAGAATAACCTGTATTGAGAAATACTGCATTGAATAATGAGATGCCTATTCTCGGTTCCAATGAATAAGGATTGCCGGATATTCCAATTAAAAATCCAGCACGGAGAAGGTTGACGTTCATCTCTGGAATAAATTTATCTGTATCGTTAACATGGGTGTAAAGTAAAGAAGGGCCTAGGATAATAGAACCATCATAGCTATTTCCGAATCTATATTCTAATCCTGCCTGCAGAACATTTCTTCCGGTATATCGGTAAGAAACATTCAATGCTGTTTTCTCCAGTAGCTGAGCTTTTGAAAAGATAACGGAAAGAAGCAGAGATAGGATGAAATATTTTTTCATGTTTCGTTTTTTATTCAAATGTACAGGTTTTACAAGCTTTATAAAAGGTCAAAAATAGGTCATTAAAAGATTATAATGGGATTGACTAGGTTGGCATCTTCAAATTTCCGTACCTTTGTCAGCTAATTTTATCATCAATGCAACTCGGAAAAACTCAAACTTTAACAATTTCAGAACAAATTAATTCAGGATGGATCCTTGTAGACGAATCCGGAGAAAAAGCTTTTCTGCCTAAAATCTTTATTCAGGATGAAAAAGAAACCGGCGATGAAGTTGAAGTTTTTGTATACCAGGATGACGATAAATTAAAGGCAACTACTGAGATTCCATTGGCTGAAGTAGGTGAATTTGCGGTGATGAGCTGCGTACAAAGTCTTCCTAGTGGAGCTTTTATGGATTGGGGAATCATTAAGGATTTATTTATCCCCTACAAACAGCAGAAAACCAAAATTATCGAAGGTAAAAGATATCTGGTTTATATCTATGTAGATGAAGATATGGAGCTGATTACAGGGACAACAAAGTTCAAGAGAAACCCGCAGTATGATGATCTTCCGTTTCAGAAAGGAGATAAAGTAGATCTGCTTATGATGAACGAAAGTGAACTGGGCTGGAACGTGGTTATTAATAAACAATACATAGGTTTGATATATGCTTCCGATGTTTTCAAAAAACTGTATCCGCTGTCTGAAGAAAAAGGATATATTAAAATGATTCGTGAAGACGGGAAAATAGACGTTTCCTTACAGCCGGATGGTTTTGAAAATATCGATGAGTTCAAACAGAAGATTCTTAACAGCCTGGAAGAAAACTACGGACTTTTGTATGTATCCGATAAATCTTCTCCTGAAGAGATCAAGGATGTGCTTCAGATGAGTAAGAAAAATTTCAAGAAAGCAATTGGAGGACTTTATAAAGATAAGATTATCGATATTTTAGATGATAAGATCAAATTATTATAAAATGAAAACGAGCAGAAATTTCTGCTCGTTTTTTTGTTATTCCTATTCTTGATTGAAGTAGCCCACGTAAATTTTATGTCAGAAGAATTCTCTAATAACCTTTTTAGAGAATATGATTTCCTGTTTTAAACATTTTCTTATTTCAAATTTCAATTCATGAACATGATGAATGTCATAACAATTATGTTTAATTTTTTTGTTTAACAATTTTGTCAAAAATAAATTTTAATATAAATTTGCACAAATTTGTTTAACAAAAATGTCAAATCAAGCAAAAAAAGACCAAACACAGGAATTGATCAAGGAGACAGCGAAGAATTTGTTCTTTGTGAAAGGAAAATTTGATGCTACTACGCAGGAGATTGCCGATGAAGCAGGAGTGAACAGAACTCTTATTAATTACTATTTCCGTTCAAGGGATAAGCTTATCCAGATCATCTTTGATGAGGCTCAAAGAGTAGAACAGGAAAAATCGAAAATTATTCAGAATTCTGCCCTACCTTTTAAAGAGAAGATCAGTCAATTCATAGAAAGCAGCCTTTCTACAAGCCTTCAGTATCCGTATCTGGAAACGTATATCGTATCGCAGATCAATAAAGGAACCTGCCACCACAGAGAAATTGAGGAAGATATCCTGAATGAAATGTATAGTGACATCGAAAAAGAAATGGAATTGGGAAATATAGAAAAAATGGCTCCGGTTCAGTTTATTCTGAATATGGTTGCGCTGTTGGTATTCCCAAGTGCCATAAGACCGTTATTTATGGAAAATTTATTAATTAATGATGAAGAATATGATAAGATCATTTCCGAACGAAAAGAGATTATTATCAATATGTTGTTCAAAAACTAAAAAAAACTAAAGTATTTCTGAAAATGATTCGTCATTTAGAAATAAATAATGACTGAAGATTAAATAAAAAATAAACGAAGTATAAAATTATGAATAGAAAACGTATAACTGCTACAAAGCTAAAAATTGGGATAGCTTCAGCATTTATGATTTTCGGCTCTACATTGATGTCTGCCCAGCAGCAGGTTTCCCTGCAGGAAGCAATAAAACAGGCACTTCAAAATAAGGCAGAAGCTAAAAAAGCTGCTTTACAGGTCAAAAAAGCCGAATATAAGATTGATGAAGCCAGAGCCGGTGCTTTACCACAGGTCACTGCAACGGCGGGTTTAACCTATAACCCAATTATCCAGGAATCTTTACTGGAATTTGGAGGAGAGAAAATCAGAGCTCAGTTTGGGCAGCCTTGGGGTTCAACAGCTTCTGTACAACTTCAGCAGGCAATTTTTGATCAAAGAGTATTTACAGGGCTTAAAGCTGCAAAATCAACAAGAGAGTTTTATGTACTGAATGCTCAGTTAACCAATGAACAGATTATTGAGAATGTAGCTACAGCTTATTATCAGGTGTTCGTACAGGAGGAAAATCTTAAAACGGTAACTGCCAGCTATGCCAACACTGAAAAAGTAAGAAATGTTATTAAAAGTTTGGTTGATAATGGTTTGGCAAAAGCAATCGATTTAGACAGAACAAACGTACAGCTTACGAATATTGGTTCCAATAAACAGACTTTAATCAACTCTGTTGAGCTTTCGAAAAATGCGCTGAAGTTTTATATGGGAATCCCTATTGCTACAGACATAGAGCTTGAAGAAAAAGAGATCCTGCCAAAACCTGAGCTGATTGCAAGCAACGTAAATCTTAATGATCGTACAGAGATCAAAGTTTTAAATAAAAACAGGGAACTTTTGGTTTTCAATAAAAAAGCAACCGAAGCATACCTTTATCCATCAGTAAATCTTACTGCGAACTACGGATGGGGAGCAAACGGAGCAAAATTCCCCTTGACAAATGGTCTTAGTAAAGGAGTTCTTTGGAGCGATTATTCAGCAATTGGTTTGAATGTAAATATTCCTATTTTCACAGGAGGAGCTACAAAAGCGAAGATCAATCAGGCAGAAATAGATATTCAGGATCTTGATGTAGATATTGAAAACACTCAGTTGAGCTTAAGTTTAGATTATAAAAATGCAGTTACCAATATGGAAAATGCATTGATTAATATCGAAAGCATGAAAGATAATGTAGGATTGGCAGAAAGAGTACAGAAAAATACTCAATCTAACTACCAGAACGGTTTGGCAACCCTTACGGAAGTGCTGGATTCTGAAAATGCTTTAACTTCAGCAAAACAGAACTATTCTAATGCATTGCTGGATTACAAACAGGCAGAGATCAAGCTGATAAAAGCTAAGGGTGAACTAAACACACTACAAAACTTATAATAAACTAAAATGAAAAAAACTTTAATATATATCATCGTAGCAGCTGTACTTATAGGTTTAGCCGCATATAAGATTGCCGGGAACAAAGAAAAGCAGAATAAGGAAGTAAAAGAAGTTGCCAAGCAGGTAGATAAAATCAACGTTAATATTGTAACCGTTACAAGAGAAAATATTGATACAGACTACTCAGCCAACGGAACTTTCATTCCTAAACAGGAAATGAACCAGTCTTCTGAAATCTCAGGACGTATCGTAAATGTTTTGGTTAAAGAAGGTTCAAGAGTTAGTGCAGGTCAGGTGTTAGCAACGATCAAAAGAGATGCTATCGAAGTGGATGTTACTCAGGCACAGAATAACCTTCAGAATGCTATTATAGATAACCAACGTTATGAAAATGCATACAAGACAGGTGGTGTTACAAAGCAACAGCTTGATAATTCAAGATTACAGCTGAAAAATATGCAGGCAGCAGTTAAAGCACAAAGCGTAAAAGTAAACGATACAAGCATCCGTGCAGGAATTAGCGGTACGATCAATAAAAAAATGGTAGAACCGGGGACTGTAGTTTCTATAGGGACTTCCATGTTTGAAATTGTTAATATCAACAGTCTTAAACTTTCTGTATTGGTAGACGAAAGCCAGGTTGGAAGAATTGCATTGGGTCAGGAAGTTCCAATTAATGTTAACGTTTTACCAGAAGACTCTTTCAGCGGTAGAATTACATTCATTGCTCCTAAGAGTGATGCTACTTTAAATTTCCCGGTTGAAATTGAGGTTCAGAACAGAGGTAATCTAAAAGCAGGGATGTATGCAACTGCTACATTCAAAACCAATCACGGTGCTGAAACCCAAAATATGTTGACTGTTCCTGCAGAAGCTTTTGTAAATGGAGTAAGCTCAGGTCAGTTATTCATTGTAAACAATGGTACAGCTAAATTAATTAAAGTTCAGACCGGAAAAGTATATGGCGATAAAGTTCAGATCTTAAGCGGATTGAATGGAGGTGAGCAGGTGGTTACCAGCGGACAGATTAACCTTGATAATGGTTCGAAAATCAATATCGTAAAGTAAGCAGAAGATGAAGTTAGCAGAAATATCCATTAAAAGGCCATCGCTGGTTATCGTATTATTTACGATACTTACGCTGGGTGGTTTATTAAGTTACTCCATGATGGGGTATGAGTTGATTCCAAAGTTTGAAACCAATATGGTAACCATTTCTACGGTATATCCGGGAGCTTCACCTTCTGAGGTGGAAACTTCGGTAACCCGAAAAATTGAAGATGCCGTTGGTTCTTTGGAAAACGTGAAAAAAGTAGAATCTTCATCTTACGAAAGTTTATCGGTTATTATGGTTCAGCTGAATACCGGTGCCGATGTAAACTATGCTTTGAATGATGCACAGAGAAAAGTAAATGCTATTTTGGCAGATCTTCCCGACGATGCAGATCCTCCTTCTTTGCAAAAATTTTCATTGGATGATCTCCCGATCATGACTTTGAGTATTTCCAGTAATAAACTGAATAATAAAGATCTTTATGATCTTTTAGATAAAAAAATCGAACCTATTTTTTCCCGTGTAAACGGTGTAGCTCAGGTAGACCTTGTAGGTGGACAGGAAAGAGAAATTCAGGTAAGCTTAGATGAGAAGAAAATGCAAGGATACGGTCTTGCGATCGCGGATGTACAGCAGGCAATTCTTTCTTCCAATCTGGATTTCCCAACAGGAGCTTTGAAAACAAGGACTTCAAGATCTACGATCAGACTTTCTGGAAAGTATAAAAATGTTGCTGAAATGAATAATCTTGTTGTTTCCAATAAAAATGGAGCTCAGGTGCGTTTATCTGATATTGCAACCGTTTTCGATACACAGAAAGATGTGGAGAAAGTGGCAAGATATAACCAGAGTTCAACGATTTTACTTCAGGTTAAAAAACAATCTGACGCCAATGCGGTTTCAGTTTCAGAATTAATTAAGAAAACAATCGCTGATGTTCAGACCAATTATAAAACTCAGGCAATTAAGATCAATATTGTAGATGATACAACAGACTTTACACTTGAAGCTGCAGACCATGTAATTTTCGATTTATTCTTAGCGATTATTCTGGTAGCAGTAGTAATGTTGTTGTTCCTTCATAACATCAGAAATGCATTTATCGTAATGGTTTCTATTCCGATGTCATTGATTGCAACGGTAATTGGAATGTATCTGATGGGATATACCTTAAACTTAATGAGTTTACTTGGACTTTCATTAGTTGTTGGTATTCTTGTGGATGATGCGATTGTAGTTTTAGAGAACGTTTATCGTCACATGGAGATGGGAAAAAGCAGAATTCGTGCGGCATACGATGGTGCTTCAGAAATTGGATTTACCGTAACGGCAATTACATTGGTAATCGTGGTGGTATTCTTACCGATTGCGATGAGTTCAGGATTGGTTGCTGATATCCTGGCGCAGTTCTGCGTTACCGTAGTTATTGCGACAATGTTCTCATTATTGGCGTCATTTACGATTATTCCTTGGCTATCTTCAAGATATGGTAAATTGGTGCACCTTTCAGGTAAAAATCCTTTTGAGAAGTTTATTCTCTGGTTCGAAAAACAATTGGAAAAATTCACACACTGGATCACAGGAATTCTGGAATGGTGTCTGAAAACAACATTAAGAAGAGTAATGACGGTTATTATAACATTTATTATTTTGATCTCTTCATTTATGTTGGTTGCATTTGGTTTCATCGGAGGTGAATTCTTCCCTAAAATGGATAGAGGGCAATTCCTTGTTCAGATGGAATTACCAAAAGATGCTTCTGTAGAAAAAACCAATCAGGTTACTCTTGCCGTTGAAAAATATCTGAGAGAAGACAAAGATGTTGTAGATATGATCACCACAGTTGGTCAGCAGTCATCAGGTTTTGGTGGAGCACAGGCTACTTTGTACCAGTCAGAGATTCAGGTGATTTTGGTAGATAAATCTGAGCGTAATGAAAGCACAGATATCAAGTCTGCAAGAATTAAGAGAGCCTTAGAAGAAAAATTCACAGGAGTTGAATTTAAAACGGCACCAATCGGATTAATGGGAGCAGATAATGCACCAATTGAAATGGTAGTGACTGCTCAGGATAATGAAACCGCAAATAAAGAAGCTAACAGAATTCTTGAGTTACTTAAAAAAGTTCCCGGTTCTGTAGATGCAGAATTATCAACTGATGCCGGAAGTCCTGAAGTACAGGTGAATATCGACAGAGATAAAATGGCTTCTTTAGGCTTAAACCTTTCGAGTGTAGGACAAACAATGCAGACTGCATTTAACGGAAATACGGACGGAAAATTCAGAGCCGGAGAATATGAATATGATATTAATATCCGTTTTGGTGATGCAAACAGAAAGTCTATTGAAGATGTAAGAAATCTTATGTTTACCAATCCTAAAGGAGAACAGATAAGATTGAGTCAGTTTGCGGAAGTGAAAATGGGATCAGGACCAAGTTTGTTGGAGCGTAGAGATAAAGCCCCTTCTGTGAAGGTAAAATCTAAAGTAGTAGGTCGTCCTGTAGGAGATGTTGCCAATGAGTGGGCTGCTAAATTTATGGATAACGAAAAGACCAAACCGGCAGGAGTAAGCTACATCTGGAGTGGTGATATGGAAAATCAGACCGAAGGTTTCGGTACTTTAGGGATTGCATTGATGGCTGCTATAGTATTGGTTTATTTGGTAATGGTTTCATTATATGACTCATTTGTATATCCGTTTGTGGTATTATTCTCTATTCCTCTGGCATTGATCGGAGTAATGGTAATTCTTGCCATCACCGGAAATTCATTAAATATATTTACGATGCTGGGGATGATTATGTTGATTGGTTTGGTTGCGAAGAATGCAATTATGATTGTCGACTTTGCGAATATGAGAAAAGAAGCTGGTGCAAGTACGCATGATGCTTTGATTCAGGCCAATCATGCACGTCTTCGTCCAATCCTTATGACCACTATTGCGATGATCTTCGGTATGATCCCGATTGCAATTGCGAAAGGAGCCGGAGCAGAAATGAACAATGGATTAGCTTGGGTAATTATCGGTGGTTTGACATCGTCATTATTCCTGACTCTAATTATTGTACCAGTAGTATATTCATTATTTGACTCTATCTTAAGAAGAATGGGCAAACATGAAAAAGTGGATTACGAAACTGAAATGAAAGCCGATTATGTACATAGAGAGCTAAGCGAAGACGGATTCACTTCGAAACATGTAGATAAATAAATATTAAGCCTTTAATTAACCGAAAGCGCCTCAGATTTCCTGAGGCGCTTTTTTGATGCTGATTAAAGATTGTTTTGGCTAAAGCCGTCGGATGATGTTTGTTCATCTAAATGGGCTAAAGCCCATTTCTATTGATGATTAATTATATAATAAAAATATTTTGCCTCCGTTAATCACGCAGTAAGAAGATGTTCAATAGGAGCGGGCTAAAGCCCGCTTAACTGTATAGGACCTAATATTGGCTTTAGCCCAAACATAATATCCGGTTTTTGACAACAAAAAAGCTTCCAGTATGCACTGAAAGCTCTTCTATATTGTAATGTAGAAAAAATTAATCTGCCATAGCCTCTCCGGACTTTCTATAGATAAAGTTTCCATAGATGTGTCTTCTTGCAAAACGGCTTGGTGAATCAGCGTTGACCATTTTGATATACGTATTTCTTGGAACTCCCATATACTCATACATATTTCCGTTCAGATGCTGAACCATTAAAATTGACTTCTCAAGATAGAAATCCTGGATGTTGGATTTTGTAATGGTTTCAGTATATTCTTCTTTGTATTTTTCCTGTGTTTCAGAATTAATACTTACCAAAAAGTGATACGCCTCAATCACAGACTTGCTTTTTTCTTCTGCTTCTATTTTTCCGGCTTCATCATTAATGAATTTATCAGGATGTGTATCTTTCATCACATTTCTGTAAATAGTCTTTAATTCTTTTAAAGTAACATTTTTATCTACTCCAAGAAGTGTTCTGTGTTCACCAATTTTTTTCATATCTCTAAACCTTATTTTCGGGGTGCAAAATTAAGAAATTAAATCCATAAAATCATAACTTATTCATTATTAATTTATTTGGGTTATTTTAAGATGGGTGAAATGGACTCGATATAAGCTTATAGAATATGTATAATCAACTTTTACAGCTAATTAAACTCCGAGTACAGGTTTTTATTTAACTTAAAATAAATAAACCCGTTCTTAAAATCAATCACAGTATTGAATCTTTTTAAAAACTGATTTCCAAAAAAACCGGCCATTTTTTCTGTAGAATCTATTCCCTCTGTAGAGCCGGAAAGGGTAATCGGGAGGTTATAAAGATATTTCTGGGCGAATTTTACAGCTGGGGAGAGAACAACAGGCATTTCATATACAGAGCCATCAGAACCTCTTGCTGTAGCCTTGCCGATGGTTTTCATAGCTTTTACCAACGTATTCTTTTTTGCGAAAGGAGAAGCTATTGTAAGTACATCATCCGCTCCGCTGTCGAGGCCAAAGAATCCTGAATATTCCTTACCATCCACTATCATACTGCTTTCTACTGTCGGATAGTTGTCAATCATGTGCAGTTTTACTTTCTCATATCCTATTAAATCAATAGATCGGTCATTTTCTTCATAAAAACGGATTTCATTTTTATGATAATCAATTTCAATGATTTTTCCTTTCATCAGGTCTGTTCCGAAAACTCCGTCAAAATCTGCAGAACCATAAGGAATAAGAGCAAACTGTATATCGTTTTTCTGAATGCTTCCAAACTGCACTGTATTATGGCTGCTGTAATCAACCATATTTACTCCGTTTGAGCCCTTGTTTTCAGACTTTCCATCAATGTTAAGCGGTACTTTTTTCTTTGCATTGATATTGATGACAGAACCATTGGCACCTGTATCAAACAGGAACTTTATACTGTCGGTTGTATTGACTTTGCAGTAGAGATAAACAGAATTGTTTTCCAGAGAAAAGGGTAGGATAACAGGTTTATTTTGAGCTGATGTTACAGAAAATAACAAGGTCAGAATAATAGTAATGAGTTTCATGGAATTAGTTTTATATAAACGAAAATAATTGTAATTGTTGCTTCCACAAAGAAATAACCATCTATTAACCCTGCTTTAACCGTTTCTTAACCGTTCTTTATAAAATAACTGCAAATAAAAAACAGTACCCAATCTGAGTACTGTTTTTATATTTTTAATCATTAAATTTTTTGATTTTTGAATCAATATTATGGTTCATCACAAGTTCTCTTCAGCTTCGTAAAGATCTTGTCAAAATCCTTGTAAGAAGTTACCTCATCCTCACGTTTCTGTCTGAAACTGCTGTTGGCACAATTGTGAAAGCCAAGGCCGATAAGATCTATCAGCGCATAATCTTCTTTCTGTGGATCATTCATTTTGACATCAAATCTCGCCATTACACTTTTCGGATCAGCATTATTTTTACTTTTAAGCTCAGTGTAGTTTTTCCATGCGATAAACATCTTTTCTCGGTCCGGAGAGGATATTGCATCAATCTGTTCTCTGCAGGTGTTGTAATATTTACTGTTTTTAAGTGTGGAAGGATCAGAATAAGCCAGGATTTCTTCTTTATTCAGTTGGTATTCATTTTCAAAAGAATCAATGGTTTCCTCCATTAATTTTTTCCATCTTGGAAGATCAATGACTTTAAGGCTGTACAATTCCTTTTTCTTTTCTTCATATTGCTTCTCCAGTTCCTGTAAATAAACTTCTCTGTTTTGGCGGATTTCTTCAAGCTGGGAAAGTTTAAAAACAGGTCGGGTATCAAATACAACCCCATTGAACTGATACAAAAGCTTATTGACTCCGTCTATTTCTTCTTTTTTATATTTAGCCGAATCAAAATACCCCTTATTATCACAATTAAAAGTCTGATAGCTGTAAGGTGTGAGATTGTTTGCTTTTGCAGGAGTTTTTTGCCCCCAAATAGTAATGGATAAGGCCAAAGCAAGCCCGATCATCATTTTTTTCATGTACATAACCTGTTGAAAGAATCCGAATTTTCTGAATTTCAGTGCAAAATTAACGCTTTAAATTCAAAATATAAAGAATTAAATAGATTTTCTCAATAGAATTCTCATATTTATAAAGATTTTGTACCTGCATTTTGTTTTTTCCAAAACGACGAGAATAAAACGCTTAAAAATAGTCAGAAAAAAACCAAACAGATTGTCTTTTGCTTAGTAATAGTTACTTACTTCAATAAGATTCTGATCAGGATCGCGAAAGTAAACCGATTTGATTTTTCCTACAGCTCCGGTTCTGTCTACAATTCCTTCAATGATTTCTACATTTTTCTTTCTGAGCTCTTCCATTACATGATGAATGTCTCTGTTTGTGCAATAAAACAAAGATCTGCGGAACCGCTGGTAGGACGTTCTGCTTTAGGCTCAAATTCATGTCCCTTCTGATGCAGATTGATCTTTTGATTTCCGAAGGTCAAGGCTTTTCTGTTATCTCCGAAAATGACGACTTCAAATCCCATAATATTCGTATAGAATTCAATAGTTTTATCAATATCTGCAACCGTTAAGACAAGGTGGTCAAGATTCTTTATTTCCATAATTTGCTTTTAAGTGTCAACTCTGATCAAAATTAAAGTTATTTGTAAACCTGTTGTTACTATTATTCATTGTTTTTTTAGATTTAAAATAATAGATTTACACCAATTAACACAAAACCATGATCTATTATTTTTTTCTTCTTTTTATTATTGCCGTTTTTGGAGGAATCGCTTATCTCATAATGCGTTTTTTCAATAAATGGACCCGAAATAATAAGTATGAAGTACTTTTCAACACCTTAATATTTATCGGATCTTTTTTTCTGGTATCATTTGTTGGTATCTATATTTTCCTTTCTAGTCTGGATTTTTCCCGTTAACAAACAATTTTTTTTGAGAATTACATAAGCAATAGTCAGGTTGATCAAAAGGGCAGCCCAGACATTCAGTCCATAAAAAAGTTCATAATCATGCTGCGTTTCATTATACAACAAATGCTTAACGATTCTGAAAGTAATGGCTGTTGTAGTCACCGCATAGCTTAGAATCATATAAGTTCTATGTCTGTTGATATTTCCTTTTTTAATAAAAAGTACAGCAGCAATGGTGAAATATGCCCAAAGAGCATCCTGAATCAGAAATCCTGTAATTCCGATAAGGCCGCCATTTGAAAAAAGTCCCAGTACAAAACATGCCGGAACATTGATGATCAGAATATTGTAAACATATATTTTCCCAATGATCTTATGAAGGTCTCTGTTTTCTACTAAAAACCGATTTGAAAACTGTGTAAGACCTGCCAGAAGGCAAAGCGTAATAGAAAAAATATGAATATAGAAAAAAGCCATCCAATACGGATTGCCGACTACCTGCTGCTTAAAAGCCAAAAACCCGATGTTTTTATCAAAAGAAGTATACTGGGAAATTGTTTTCAGCATTAGAATACTGAAAATTAATACTGCAAAGACAGCGGTTACTTTAATGATTTTTATTCCCAATACTTTCATATTCATGATTATTGTATCAATTCTAGTAGATTGGAACTTAATCTTCCAAAACGTCTGTGATCTGTTAAATATATATCTTACTCATCATTGATGATCGATCAATTATCAATGATATCCTGATTCTACATGATTCCTTTGATTCGTAAATGCTGCAAAAGCATAATGGTCTTCGCATCTTTGATTTCTCCTGTATCAATCATTTTCAGAGTTTCTTCAAAAGAAAGTTCCAGAACTTCTATATTTTCGCCTTCCTCTTCCAATCCACCGCCGTCTGTAATTTTCATTTCATTTGAATATTCAGCGATAAAGAAATGAAGGATTTCCGTAACAGATCCGGGAGACATATAAGCTTCAAATATCTTTTCAACTTTGGAAATTTTATACCCGGTTTCTTCTTCAGTTTCCCTTTTTATACAGTCTTCCGGATTATCATTATCCAAAAGTCCTGCACAGGCTTCAATAAGCATTCCTGTCACATTTCCGTTGATATAAGTTGGCAGCCGGAATTGCCTGGTTAGAATAACCGTGTTTAAAAGTTGGTTGTAAAGGAGAATAACAGCTCCGTTTCCACGGTCGTAAGCTTCTCTGCTCTGAGTTTCTGTGGTTCCATCCTTTTTCAAAACAGAATAGGTGACTTTGTTCAGTGTATACCAGTTGTCTGAAAGGATTTCTGTCTGAAGGATGTTGATATCAGGATTTTGCATAAGGAATATCTTCTAGGTTATAATAAATGGTAAGACCTCTTTCTTTGGCTATTCTTACATCTTCATCAGCTCCCTTTGATGCACCTTCTATACGCAGCACTGCATCACATTTTTCAAGTAGGGCATGAGCTACGGGATATTGTATTTCCTGCCATGCTTCATCACCTATTTGGGTAGAGCCGGCAAGGTTGATCAATGGCAATGCAACCCATTCTCCGATAATAGGGATGTGCCCTTTTCTGAAAATAGGAAGAGCAACAGATTCAAGATTGTGAAGATTCTGCTGAATAAGCTGCGGATCATCGTTCGTTCCGCTGCGGTAAGGGCCTGCAATAAGTATAAACATAATTTTTTTTGAGTAAAATAACAGAACTTTCAGTATAAAAAAAATAATATAGCTTAAGAGAAGCTGTTTTTTTGTTTGGATTTTATAAGGCTTAAAAATTCAGGAGTGATCCCTAAATAAGAAGCAATTTGTTTTTGCCTGATCCGTTTTACCGCTTCAGGATATTTTTGTAAAAAGTTATAATAGCGTTCTTCTGCCGGCAAAGAAAGATTTTCAATCGTTCGGAGCTGTTCTCTGATGTAAGCGTTTTGCATCATGATACGGAAAAACCGTTCAAATTTCGGGATCTTGTGATAAAGGTCATCCAGATGATCTTTTTGAAGTTGCAAAACAGAGCTGTCTTCCAATGCTTCAATATTCAGCATGGCAGGCTTCTGATTGATGAAACAATACATATCAGTGATCCACCAGTCAGAAACCGCGAACATAATCGTAGATTCTTTTCCTGTAATATCCATATGAAAAGCCCTCAAAATTCCTGTCTGAACAAAATTGATCTCTTTACAGGCTTGTTGCTGTTGTAAAATCAATTCTTTCTTAGCAACTTTTTTTTCTTTTAATAGGGAGAGAAAATAAGATTTCTCCTGATTGGTAAGTGAAATATGCCTGGAAATATTTTTTAGGATTAAAAGTTCTTCCCCCATTCTGTTATTGCTTCTTTAATAGATCTTCTAAAGCCTCATTCAGATCCGGAAACTTAAAGTGAAAGCCTGCATCCTGAAGTTTCTGTGAAGAAGCTCTGGAGCCTTCCAGTATAGCCGTAGCCAGCTCTCCAAAGATTAACTTCAAGACAAATCCCGGAACATTAGGCATGAATAAAGGTTTTCCAAGTACTTTGGCAATCTTTTTTGTGAGATCTTTGTTAGTAATATGTTGCGGAGAAACAGCATTATAAGCTCCGTCCATTGCTGGATTTTTTAAAGCAAGCTCATAAACAGAACAGATGTCTTCAACATGAATCCATGGCATATATTGCCTGCCGCTTCCTAAAGGTGATCCAATATAATATTGAATAGGAGGAATCATTTTCTTTAAAGCTCCGTCTTTTTCGGACAGTACAACAGCAGTTCGTATTTTCACCACTCTTTCTGCCAGATTCTGTTCTTTGAAATCGTCTGCAGCTCTTTCCCATAAAACTACAACTTCACTTAAAAAATCATTCCCGGGAGGATCACTTTCAGTATAAATCTTTTCTGAAGTTTCAGTACCATAAAAATTAATTCCTGAAGCTGAAATAAAAGATTTAAGTTTTATTTTATTTTCTCTTAAAGCATTTCGAAGTAATTCGGCTGAATCAACACGGCTTGAGATCAATTCTCTTTTTCTTTCTGGTGTCCAGCGCTTTTCTGAAATATTGGCACCGGCAAGATGAATAATATGAGAAACATTCTCCAGAGCAGCTTTATCTATATTTCCTTTTCTGATATCCCATTCATATTCATGATCATGTTCTTTTTTTCGGGTCAGAAACCTGATTTCGTATTCCTTACCTATCTTTTTGGCCAGTTCTTTGGCGATCATGCCACTGGCTCCGGTGATCAGAACAACTTCTTTCATAATACTTTTATTTAAGGTGTGCGGGTTATGCCTGATTCTTTACAATCAGTACAAAATCATCTTCCAGAAGTTTATAGCCGTAATCATAAATAAACTTGTATTCAGAACCGTTTTTATAAACTTTCAGGTTGGTGAAGTAATCAAAATCAAAACCTAAGCCATCCAGCCTGGATCTGGCTACTTTTGTTTTACCATCAATATTAATTTCCATCAGTATGCGGTAGTTTTTGCGGAGTTTGTTGTTCACATTCCGCATCAGGTTACTAGAATCCTTATTTTGCTTATTGTTATAGGCGTTCCGGCAGGCATCGTTGCAAAACTTTTTATCAGACCTTCCGATGATTTTCTCGCCACATTCCAGACAATTCATCTTCTTATTTTTTTATTTTGTGGGGGTGTGCATGTCTTTTTCGTAACAGTCTTATGAATCTGCTGTGGGTAGGATAACTTCTGTTAGGAGTAATATTATTAAAAAACAAAGCTACCAGCAGCAGAATGATACACCCCGAAAGAACAGGGGAGATGACATACCAATATCCCAATTCCGGAATTTTCCCGGTAGAACTTACAGCAATCAGAGCTGTAGCACCTCCTGGTGGATGTAGGGTTTTGGTATACTGCATTAATACAATAGAAAAAGCTACTGCCAAAGGAGCCGAAAGCCAGATAATATCCGGAACAAACTGATAGACTGTAACACCTACCAATGCAGACAGCACATGTCCGCCTACAAGATTTCTGGGTTGTGCCAGCGGGCTCTGTATTGCTCCATAAATAAGAACACTTGAAGCCCCAAAAGAACCAATCAGGAATATATTCTCAGTTTCCGCTAACGAATGAGACTGGATAAATGCGATGATCCCAATTCCGAAAAAAGCACCCAAGAATGACCAGATATGCTCTTTGTAATCAACAAGCGTTTCTTTATAGATCACATATTTGGAAACTCTGAATGTTCTTTTTATACTGTTCTTCATTTACTCTTCTTTATTTATAATTTGAATTAAATTTTCTATAAATGACCGTGTATACGTTCCGTTGTCATCATAATCAGGATCTAAAATAGTAATCTCTATTCCAAAACACAACGGACTTTCAAATAATGGTTCCAGCATTTCTCTGAGATCATTATAGCTGATTCCGTCTTCCATTCTGCTGTCTACAGCCGGCATTATCTCATCTTTCAGAATATCCACATCAAAATGAATGAAAAAGCCGTCAAGATCTTTATCATCCACCATTTTCAGAAAGTTTTCAGCGGTTTTTTTGAAGCCATTCTCCCTGAGACGGTAAAGATCATAATAATGAATATTGGAATTGACGATTTGATTAACATATTCATCATCATCTGTTTCTGCATTTCCGCAACAGAAAACATTTTCCTCAGATAAATAGGGCTTTAAACCATCAATATTCGTCAGTTTCTCATGTCCGGTTCCGGTAATAATAGCGAGATCCATTCCTGCTGCACCTCCTGTTTCTGAAAGTTCCGGCGGAATAAAATCTGTGTGGCCGTCAAGGTAAAAGAGTCCGAAATTTCCCAGTTTTTTCAAAGCAACAGCATTTCCAATCAGAATGCTGCAGTCACCACCCAGAATAATATTGAATTTATTTTCTTCGTAATTCTTAAGAATATATTCAGCCTGCTTTTTGGCGTATTCAATAATGAGATCTGCATTTCTGACATTAGATTCCTCATCAAAATCCATGGAATATTCCGGAGCATCAAGTCTGAAAACTTTTTTAGGAGCAATTCTACGATGAAAATCAAATTTCCTGAGCCAATCCGGAAGTTTTCGAACCCCGGGTTCTGTCTCATGTTCCTTTTTTGTAAGTCCCAAATTGAGAGGAAACTCAAAAATATTGATATTCCTTTTCATAGATGAATTTTCACAAAGATACGGAATTATCCGTTTGTAAATGGATAACCGTGAGACAGACAGTTATTTTACTAAAACAAACTTTTTCTTAGAATCAAATGGTTAATTAACTATGAAATACAATAAATATTGCTCCGGATAGCTGAAAAAGCTGAACTATTAAGTAAATCTCTGTTCGTTATAACAATATGCTTAATAAAATCAGTTAATTTATTCTTGAAATTGAATTCTAAGATCATATTTTATAATTCTCTTTCCTTTGAAAAAAGCAGTATTTATCAATGTTTTAAATTAAATTTTCAATCATAAAGTTTTATTGTTATGTATAACTATCTTGTTTTCAGTAAATAAATTGAATTTTTATTTCACTTAATTGTGTTTTTTTGTAAATTTGATATCAATATTCAAAAAAGCAAACCATGAAAAAATCCAATTTATTGATGAGTATTTTATGCTCTTCTTTCTCAATTGCATAGGTAGGGATCAATACAACTTCCCCGCAAGGTGTTCTAGACGTTACCTCAGCAAATTCAGCTGTTGTATTAACCAGAAATGCCAACCCTCCGGCCAATGTAACCACACCCACAGCAGGAATGATTATCTATGATTCCACGAATAAGACCTTAAGGTATTATAATGGAACCCAATGGAGTACAGTAATTTCTTCGCAAACCTTAACAACCGCTAATGAAGGAGTTGTTAAGCTCAATAGCGGGGCAGGAGTGAAACCCTCATTTGCATTCAAATCTTCAGGAGGGGTTCCTTTAATGACTTATCAAAATATTGTTTACCAAACTCCGATGAATATTGTGACAGACTTTGCTGCACCTCCTACCACCACATGGCCGGAAAATATTATCAGTCCGGTGCCCGGGGATATATATGATCCGGCGACAGGAAGGTTTCTGGAAAATCCTATTGCCGGACAGGTACACATGTGGCGGGTTATTGTAAGTTATTCCAATAAGAACAATGGTTCTGTAGCCTTTGTGACGGTAAATCTTTCAAACCCTGTTCCTCCGTCTACATTCTCTATAGATCAAACCGCTGTGGCTCCTAATGGGGTAACATCAGGAGATCTTGTTTTTTACCTTGTGAGTGTTGCCGATCCTTTATCTATAGGCAGCGGATATCTTATTAAAATAAAATCTGATACTTCATTGGATGCTACTATTAATAGTATAACAAGGATTTCCCAAGCAAAAGATTAATCTCATTATTAAAGCTTATTTTCAAACTTGACAGAGGTCACACAAGAACAAACTTATCAGGTTTGTTCTTGTTTTGATGATAATGAATAAACGACTTGTTTAAGACAATACCAATTAAAAAATGTTACTATGAAAAAACAACCTGTTAAGCCGGAATTTACTTTGAAAATGTTTGAAGTACTTAGCCGGATGTGGCTTGTAGGCTGTGTAAAAACGGCAGCGGAACTTAATATTGCAGACCAGCTGGCATATGGCCCCAAAACAATCTCTGCATTGGCAGCAGAAACTCACTCCAACGAAAAAAAACTGTACCGGATTATGAGAGCCCTGAGCAGTGAAGGTATTTTTGAGGAACTGGAAAGTAAAACTTTTGCATTGAATGATTTCGGAGCAGCTTTGCAAACAAGTGTTCCCGGGACCGTAAAAGACTTTATTATAGCCAATGTAGGAGAACATTTTCCCGGTTTTGCAGACCTTATTTATGCCGTCCAGAAAGGTAAAGTTCCTTTTGAACACGTTCATGGGATGAATATCTGGCAATATTACAAGGAACATCCGGAACTGGGAGCAAATTTCGGAAGAGGAATGACTGGTTTGTCCGGAATGGTTCTGAATGGTATTGTAGAAAACTATGATTTTACACCCTATAAAACCATAATAGATATAGGTGGAGGTAATGGTGCAATGATGTATGCAATGTTGAATGCATCACCAGAAAGTTCCGGGATTATCTTTGATGAAGCCCATGTTACTGAAAAAACATTGCAGCTTATTCCTGAAAATTTAAAAACCCGTTGTACCGTTGCTACAGGAAGTTTTTTTGAAAAAGTTCCTTCAGGTGCAGACCTGTATACAATGAAATGGATTATCCATGACTGGAATGATGATGAATGCATACAGATTCTAAAAGTCTGTTACAATGCAATGCCAAAAGGAGCCAAATTATTGATTGTAGACGCCGTTATTCCTGATAACAGCAGAAATGAACCCCATATCTCAAAGTTGTTTGATATCGTAATGATGGCATGTCTTACCGGAAGAGAAAGAACATTGAAGGAATTTAAAGATCTTTTGGAAAGATCAGGATTGAGGTTCAGCAGACTTGTTCAAATCGGGACGGAAGTTAAAAGTATTGTAGAATGTGAAAAACCATAAATTTCATTTCTAAGTTTAGATGATTAAGTGAAGGTACTCAATAGTTTTGTTGAGTACCTTTTTTTATTTTTTCAGTTTTTAAAGAAAGCCAAAATGGAAATTTTTCCATTCTTATAATCTATATTTTTTTTCTTATAAAGTTGTGATGAAGAAATTATATTTTACTCACATTACATAAGACTATATTTTTTTAATGTATATGTGTTTAAATGTTTGTTTTATAGATATTTAACATAAAAAAATAATTCACGATCAATTTGATTTATTATATATTTTTGATACTTAATAACTAATCATTAAAAAAAACAATTATGAAAAAAACATTATTAGTAGGCGCACTATTTATTACTAGTATAGTTAGCGCGTTCCCTTTTAGGACATCTTGTGGTACTGTTGTAAACGTAACTCAAACAGAAGGATATACAATGGAGCAAATAACAAACTTTTTACAATTTGTTAATTATAATGAATGTGGTACTAAGCCCAAGGGAATAACTATTTATATTCATTAATTAATTCTAATTCAAAACTTAAAGCAAAGCATTATTTATGCTTTGCTTGTATTATTTTAAACTATGAAAATTTACTACAGTCTATTTTTCTTTTTCTTTATAATCATTATTAAATCTCAAGGAGGGTTTGGTGTTGTATATGAAGCTGATTACAAATTAGTTTATAAAAATCAAACCAAAAATGCTATTATTCAGGATGCTGCGTTTGCTCTTTTGATAAACGAGAAAGAATCTTACTATAAAAACATAAATCAATATGTTGGAGACTCACTGCGTCTAGAAAAAAAGCTTCATGAAAACAGTCCGATTGATGAACAAATGAAATATACTTCTGACTTTCCGGAAAATATAGGTACAACAACAGGAAAAATTTATGTAACTTTTAAAACATCTAATGATTATTTTAAATATGAAGAAACAAATAATATCAATTGGCAACTTATAAATGAATTTAAAACAATTGGAAAGTATAAATGCCAAAAAGCTATAACAAAAAAATATGGTAGAACCTGGATTGCATATTTTACAAAAGAAATCCCCTTTCCTTTTGGGCCATACAAGTTTAGTAAATTACCAGGACTGATTTTAGAAGTGTTTGATGACAAAGATGATTATCATTTTACGATGTATAATTTCAGAAAAAGGAAATATTATTGTAGTTCTGCTAATTTACATTCCAATGCTAAAGCAGTGAAGAAAGAAAAAATATTTGACTATCAACGAAAAGAATTAACTGATCCCACTCTTTATAACAAATTCATTGAAGATCCTGAAGAGCGTCGTTCTCTTCTTAAAAAAGCAGGAAATAGAGCAAAAAATTACAATCCAATAGAATTAAGAATATACTAAAAAAACATCTCTAAAAGATGTTTTTTTTATTAAAAGAATTTATTTTGATCTTTCAAATTTTGTTTGATGCTTTCTACTTTTTTAGTCTTTCGATTTCCTCTTTAAGCAACCCAATATATTCCTGCATCGTTTTAATAATTTCTATGCTTAATTCATTGCTTATGTTAGTAGTGTTATTATTACCAATATTTGCTAGAGAGCTATCATTAAATATTGGATTCTCAACAACGAATTTCACTTCCTCTTCTTCATAAATTTCTTCAACAGGAACTTCTAAAAATTTGGCAAGTTTGGACCATTCTGTCTGTGTTATAGATACAGCACCACTTTCTTTTCTGCTATAGTTGGAAACCTCAGTTGGGATCACGTCAGCCATTTGTTGCTGGGTGAAGCCTTTCATCTTTCTTACTGTACGGAGTTTTTCTTTTTGCATATCAGACATTTTTACAAATTTGCAAAAAAAAATTAAATTAACTAGAAAAAAAATCCTTGGCAATACATCTATTTTCTATGTTTTTTTGAAGGAGAAAAATATTTTAGGATATAGTTTTCTATCGTTTAATTTTTACTTTAAAAGTGATGATTATTGTTTTTTAAGCTTGGTAAATATTGCTTTTACAGAATTCTATTTATTGTAATATCCGTTTTCAAACGACTACAAACGGATTTAAATAGTTTATAACCGACTGTGATATCGGAACATCGCAATCTTTGCAACAGAGATTTGAGAAAAACAGTGAACGTCTCTTATCTGAATTATTAATCTTTAAAATCTAAAAGTTATGTCACTAAGAAACAAAGTAACATTAATTGGTTACACAGGAAAAGAAGTTGAAATGGTAAACTTTGATAATGGAAATCTAAAAGCAAGCGTATCCTTAGCAACAAGTGACCATTATACGAATGCCAAAGGAGAAAAAGTAGAAGAAACACAATGGCACAATCTTATTGCCTTTGGGAAAACAGCAGAAATTTTTGAGAAGTATGTTTCCAAGGGAAAAGAAATTGCTATAGAAGGAAAGCTTACCTACAGATCATATGATGATAAAGATGGGGTGAAGCGGTACGTCACAGAAATTCGTGTAGATGAGATCCTGTTATTAGGAGGAAAATAATTATAAAAACACAAATGATGAAAGTAAAAGTTTTTAAAATAAGACTTCCGGAAGAATTTCTTTATAAAGATCAGAAAATGCTGGATGATTTTCTGGAAGCCTATGAGATTATGAAAGTAGAAACAGCTTTTGTAAGTGAAGAACGGTATTGGTCTGTAATATTGTATTTTGAAGATCTGAAACTGACAAAAAATACAGTTAAAGAACCAAAAGCAATTAAATATTCTGCAGAGAATGATTTCTTGAATACAGATGAAGAAAAAATATTGGATGCTCTGAAACTCTGGAGATCAGAAAAAGCAAGAGAACAGAATCTTCCCACTTATTTCATCGCCAGCAATAAAGAGCTGATATCTGTAGCCAAGTATAAGCCTGCCAGAAAAGAAGAATTGCTGGAGATCAAAGGGTTTGGAAAGCATAAGATTGAAAATTATGGTGAAGAGATCCTAGAGATTCTTGAAAGCGTGTGATTTTTCAGAATAATTGATTACACAACAGCAAAAAGCTGGGGAAGATTGTTTCTTCAGCTTTAATGCTGTGTAAAGTCCATGCAATTCCGTACTTTTGCATTTATCAAAATGACATACAAAAAATGAAGCCAAGTTTAGCAAAAGGGACGAGAGATTTTACGGCACAGGAAGTTTCCAGAAGAAAATATATCATCAATATTTTACAGAATAATTTTGAATTATTCGGATTTCAGCCATTGGAAACTCCAAGTTTTGAAAATCTTTCTACACTGACAGGGAAATACGGAGAAGAAGGAGACCGTTTGATTTTTAAGATTTTAGAATCTGGAGAATATATGAATTCTTTGAAAGAAAGCTGGTTAAAAAAAAGTACATTAGAAGGACAGATTGATAGATTAATAGATTCTATTGAACATTTTTCTAATAACAATGATCGTTTTGATTTTCTTAAATACAGAGATTTGCTTGGAATTACATTTAACAATGAGTTTTCTAGTATTATAGAAAAATTTGATCTAAATAATGAAATAAAAGAATATAGTGAATATTTAATTCAAAATAATAATAATAAAAATGTATTCCTAGAAGGTTCATTAAGACATAAAATTGAAAATTTATATTTCCAAAATCTCATAAAAGAAATTAATTCAAAACAATTAACAAAAGAAATTTCAGACAAAGCTCTTCGTTATGACCTTACCGTACCTTTTGCAAGATTTGTAGCTATGAATCATGGGAAAATGACATTTCCATATAAACGTTATCAGATTCAGCCGGTTTGGAGAGCAGATAAGCCTCAGAAAGGAAGATACAGAGAGTTTTATCAATGTGATGCGGATGTGGTAGGAAGCGAAAGCTTATTGCAGGAAGTAGAGCTGGTTCAGCTGTATTTAAAATCTTTTGCAGACCTGAAAGTTCCTGTTACCATTCATATGAACAACAGAAAGATCCTTTCCGGATTGGCAGAATATGCAGGAATTACAGATAAATTGATTGACTTCACTGTAGCATTAGATAAACTGGATAAGATCGGTAAAGAAGGCGTTGTAAAAGAATTATTGGAAAGAGAAATTTCTCAGGAATCTATTGATAAACTGGATTTCCTCTTCAGCCAGTCTGACGATGCATTGGAAAACCTTCTTCAACTAAAGGAAAAATTTGCAGGAAATGAAATCGGCTTGAAAGGTGTAGAAGAACTTGAATATGTCCTTACACAGTCTCTGAGCCTTGGTGTTGATATGCAAAATCTTGTATTCAATATTACCCTGGCAAGAGGACTGGATTATTATACAGGTGCTATCTTTGAAGTGAAAGCAGATGAGGTTGCTATGGGATCCATCGGCGGAGGCGGTAGATATGATAACCTTACAGAGGTTTTTGGCGTTAAAAATATTCCGGGAATAGGAATTTCATTCGGATTAGACAGAATCTATCTGGTAATGGAAGAATTGAATCTTTTCCCTGAAGAAGCATCATCCAAAATTGAATATTTGTTTGCTAATTCTGGAGGAGAAGAAACAATAGAAGCTTTAAAACTGATTATGCAGCTAAGAGCAAAAGGAATTTCAGCAGAATTATATCCTGAAAATGCAAAGATCAATAAGCAGTTTACTTACGCAGAAAAGAAAGGCATAAAGAACGTTGTTTTCCTGGGTGAAGAAGAAATTAAAAATAATACAGTTACCTATAAAGATCTTGAAGCTGGTGAAAAGAAAACCGTTTCTCTTGAAGAATTCTTAGGATAATAGTATTGAAAAAATTGCCCAATATAATATCATTTTACTTGGGATATATAAATAGAAAAATAACCACAAAAGCTTTTTTGTGGTTATTTTTTTGATTGGTGTTAAGATTTAAATATTTTTGATCTTTAAAATCGGTTCAGAATTTGTAATTTGGAACACAGGGTGAAATTATGCTCTGAATTCATAAAAACTTTTAAACATAAAAACCAGATGAACACTATTTGCGCATTGTGCGGAACACCGCTAACGGCAACAGATATGTCTGTAGGTAAAAATAAACTTGCTGACGGCGGTTATTTGTGTGCAGTATGCTTTACTAAAGCTGTTACTATCAACAGAGATCTTATCCATAATCTCGATCAGTTTTATTTTGCAGAAATTACAGGAATGATTCTGAAAAGCAAAATTGATGCAAGCCAGAGTACCGGAGAATCACAATATGCACAAAACAACCATTACGAATATGATGCACCGACAAGGCTGGATGAAATAAAAGATCAGATTGTTGCTCTTAATGCAAGACTGAGTGTTCTTGCTAACGAAGAAGTGAATGAATTGGCGAATGTTCTGGACAGAGATGAAAGACTACTGGCTATTGCAGAAGGGATTGATCTTCAAACTAACAGGGAAGGAATTATATTTTCAACACAGAAAAGGGTAGCTTTCATTGATAAAAAATTTCTGGGCGGCGTTGTAAAAAATGAATTTTCCCTTCAGGATATTTCTTCCATTGATCATCTTGAAAATCTTTTGTATTCGATCTTGAAAATCAATACTTATAGAGGTGATGCACAGTTTAAACTGCACAATAAGAACGACGGAAGGGCATTTTCCAATGTCAAAAACAGAAGTACAAACTATCCTGATAACGAATTGAGAAGGGATTCAAGTCCATTGCAGGCATTTTCCCAAACGATTCCGGATCTGGTTCAGGAAAATGTTTATTCTACAGATAAAGAAGACTCCGGAGCTATTTTTGAGCAGTTGGAAAAACTGGGTAAACTCAGAGAGATTGGAGTGCTGACAGAGGCTGAATTTGCTGAACAAAAGAAAAAATTGCTTGATAAATTATAAAAAAGGAAAAATGAGTAATAATTGTGCATTGTGTAAAACAGAATTGACCTCTATGGATACACTTTTGGGAGCTAACAAGCTTTCAGATGGCAATGTTTTATGCAATAAATGTTTGAATGAAACGAGCAATATCAATGAAGAATTGCTTTACAATCTCAATAAATTCAGTATTGATGATATTAATGAAATGCTGAGAACAGAGGAAAAAGAATCCGTTCTGCCGGCAGCAGTGGTACAGCAAAATCTTCCTGTAACAATAGATTCTGATTCAACCCAAATTTCAAAAGAAGTTTACAAACGGAGACAACGCAAAATAAAATTTGAACTGGAAAAGCTGAATGCCAATCTTTCGATGTTTACGAAAGGAGAAATCAAAGAACTTCCTTATCTGATTTCCGAAGAGGAACAGATTATTGCCATTACAGATGCTCAGTTTGTCAATACATTGGATGCCGGAGTATTGGTGGCAACTCCAAAAAGGATGATTTCTGTATCAAAAGGAATGTTTGGTGCGGCAAAGATTAATGATTACCGTAATGAGACCATAAATTCGGTAAGCTTTGTAACACATCCGAGATCTCCGATCATCAAACTGCATTTGTACGAAAGAGTAGTTGAGTTTGAATGCTATATGGATAAGGAAGATGCAGAAAAGTTCTATGATATCATAAGTCCTCATTATAATAAGCCGAAAGAACAATCTCCGAAACAAATTGATCCAGCAGGCAAAAGTGTTTCAGTGTCATCAGAAGAAATTTTTAATCAGCTTGAGAAATTAGGAAAACTGAGAGAAAACGGGATTTTGACCGATTCCGAATTTGCAGAACAGAAAAAAAAGCTACTGGAGCAATTGAAATAAAACTTTTAATACCAAATCATGAAGGACAAAGTATCGGCAGAAATAGTAGAAAACTGGCTTAAAGGATGGTGTTTATCAAGAGAAGTATCATTTCCTGTTCAGTATAAATCCGGTTTCCACGTGATGGTAGGAGATGAAAAACAAAAAGAACGTTTTGTATTTCCTGAACTTAATGATGATTTTTTCCAGCTTGCAGATTCAATTGATGAACCCTGGATTTATCTCAAAGTATCTACTTCTCCTGAAGCATTTATAGATAAAATCCCTGAAAGATGGAAACTGCAGCCACAAGGATATATGATGACCTGTTTTCACCCGATGAATTTCCCGGAAATCAGCCTTGCAGAAGGATATCACTTAGAATTTTCTGAGTATAACACCACTTTTGTTGTCAGGATTGTAGCAGAGAATGGTGAACAGGCTTCTATAGGCCGTGTTTCCCTTATCAATGGTACTGCTATATATGACAGGATTATTACCGAAAAAAATCATCAAAGAAAAGGGCTCGCTTCTTTTTTATTGAAAGAACTTGAGAAGATCGCTTTATCAAAAGGATTTTCAAATAATCTTTTAGTAGCAACAGAAGAAGGAAAGCGGTTGTATGAAACGTTAGGCTGGAAAATGTATTGCCTGCACAGTTCTATCGTAATTCCGTCCGAAACGTAATATTTTAGCCAAATTAAATATTTAATCACTAATAAATAGTAATTTAGGCTTATAAACTGTTACCATGAGTGAAAAATCAAGACTTGACGAAATAAGAGAGGAACTTAAAAAGCTGGATATCAGTCCTACCATATTTGCCCGAAAAGAAATTCATGAGCTGCCGGATATTCTTTCAGCAGACGAAAAAATTGTCTATCTCGTTGAAGGCAGAAATAAAATAAACAATCATCATATCATTTTAGTAGCTACAGACAGAAGATTGATCTTTGTGGATAAAGAATTCATGTATGGATTGAAAGTAGAGGACTTTTCCTACAGCAAAATAAGCTCAATACAATATCAAACAGCAGTGTTGCTGGCTTCTATAGATATTCAGGTAACTGATGATATCGTAGAGATAGATGGAGTAGGAAGGTATCATGCAGAGCTTTTCTGTGAAAAGGTAAGAGATTTTATGTCCCACCCTGAAGGCCCCACTCAAAATACACCTGAACCCAGTGTTTTAGACCAGCTCGAACAATTGGGAAGATTAAAAGAATCCGGGGTTTTAAGTGAGGAAGAATTTTTGGATCAAAAGAAAAAGCTCATGAATAAATTATAATCAGTACGTAAGTAAGCTTTAATAAAAAGCAGAACTAATTATTTTAAACTAAAACAATGGAAAATTACTTAGAAATAAATAAAAAATCATGGAATGCAAAGGTTGAACCGCACCTGAAGTCGGATTTTTACTTTGTAGATGAATTTTTGAAAGGCAGAACTTCACTCAACTCAATAGAACTGGAGCTTCTGGGAGATATAAAAGGAAAAAGTATTCTGCATTTGCAGTGCCATTTTGGGCAGGATTCTATTTCCCTGTCAAGAATGGGTGCTAAAGTGACCGGAATAGATCTTTCTGATCAGGCTATTGATGCAGCGAAAGATCTTGCTCAGAAATGTGGTACAGATACAGAATTTATCTGTTCAGACGTATACAATCTGCCCAATGTGCTGGATCAGAAATTTGATATCGTGTATACAAGTTATGGCACAATAGGTTGGCTTCCCGATCTTGAAAAATGGGCAGGTGTTATCAGTCATTTTTTAAAACCGGGCGGAAAGTTTATTATGGCAGAGTTTCATCCGGTTGTCTGGATGTTTGATGATGACTTTACAAAAGTGGCTTACAACTATTTTAATGAAAAGCCGATAGTAGAGACCTATGAAGGAACTTATGCAGACCAGTCTGCACCCATCGTACAGGAATATGTCATGTGGAATCACTCTTTATCAGAAGTTCTCGATAATCTGGTTAAAAAAGATTTAAAACTGGATACTTTTCAGGAATTTGACTGGTCACCATATCCATGTTTCAGACATGTGGATGAATTTGAAAAAGGAAAATGGAGAATTCCACAGTTTGGAAATAAAATACCATTGGTTTTTGCTTTAGCAGCACAGAAAAAATAAAAACTGAATTGAAACTTTTCTAAAATAAAAAGTCATCGTAATATTGATTACGATGACTTTTTCCTATATATGAATGTTAAAAAAACTGCTTTTGTCTAGCTAAGAGAATCTTCAGCCTTTGTCTTTACTTCGTCCACTTTATTTTGAACCTGGGAAGCAACGTCATTGGCTTTTGTTTTAAGGTCATTTCCCCATTTGTTAAGATTATCTTTTGCAGTATTGATTTTGTCTTTTACCGCCTGTTGATCTTCAGGGCTTGAATTCTTATATTTCCAATAAGCTAATGCACCTAAACCTAATAAAGCTAATATACCTTTTGTTTTGTTTCCCATGATTTCTATTTTTTTATGTATTAATATTAAAATTTGTTATTACTAATAATGTAAAATACGTGCCAAAAAAATAAATTGACTTATAAAAAAATGTTAAAATTAAGAAAAGACTTCAAAATTTTTGCCATCAAAACTGGCGAAAACCATAGTAGGATAAGAATCCTGATGATAAAGATTTCCGTCTTTATCAATAGCGATAGCTCCTGCGAATCCATCGATGGTTTTAAGTTCATCAAATGTCTTGCTGAAAGCCTGTTGAAGGCTCATTCCATCTGTAACCCTCGTTACAATTTTTGTGGCAGTAGCATTGCTCACAATGTCTTCCCCCACACCGGTACAGCTTACAGCACAGAAAGCATTGGCATAATTTCCAGCCACTGTGGCAGAATCTGAAATCCTTCCCGGGATCTCAAAACCTTTTCCTCCCGTAGACGTAGCAACAGCCAGTTTTCCTTCTTGATCAATCGCTACACAGCCTACCGTTCCTTTACCTCCGTTAGCCAGTTTGGCTTCATATTCACTCCTTCTCTGAGGAATTTCTGTAGAAAAATTCTCAAAACCATGCTCCGTGGCATAGATTTTTGCACCGTGGCCTCCTAAAACTCTGTCATCTTCACCAATAAGATCTTTAGCCACAAAAATAGGGTTCTTTACATCCTGAATATTGATGACACCGCTTAGCTTCTGAGTTTCTCCATTCATAATAGCAGCACTCATACGGATAATACCATCGCTCTGAATCTGAGAACCAATTCCCGCATTATATAACGGATCATCCTCCAGCAATGAAACGGCATAAGCAACGGTATCAAAAGCTGAATGGGTTGTAAGATATTCAAATGCTTTTTGGGCAATTTCTTTTAAAGAATCCTGTTTTGCTGTTTTTACTTCATGGCTTTGGTCGCTTTCTGAGAAAAAACCTCCGTGGATGATGATTTTCATAATAGATAAGGGTTTCGTGTTCCGTGGCTTCGGGTTTATTGCTGTCAATTATTACAAAGCCCGATCATTAAATAGGAAGAAAAGATAAGAAATTTATTCATATCCTGTATTAATACGAGTTTCGTGTTCCGGGATTTCGAGCTTATTGTCTTTTGAAAATCGAATCTCAAAACCCCGCAACCCGTACTATTTATCCTGTGGTATTGGGTTAAACTGAGAATTCTCAATAGTTAAGGTCTTTGTGGTAAGATCATAATGATCATTCATAGACATGACATGTACCGTTAAATTATCAATAGAAATAGGTTCTCCAAGATTGATATTGGTAAGGTTGGTATCTTTAATAAATCTTCCGTCTACCAGAATGACAAGACCGGAACCTACAGCGGTCATTACATCGTTATGAATGAAAAGTCCGGTATCTTCTCCTAGTCCTATTCCCAGTGTTCTCGGATTGTTGACTACAGCCTGAAAAAGACGTCCGATTCTGCCACGCTGTACAAAGTGTGTATCAATAATGACATTATCAATCAAACCTAATCCTTGTGTGGTTTTGATTTCTCCTTTCAACAATGCTTCAGAACTGCTTCCCTGATAGATCATATTTTCAGATGCAGCAGCAGCTCCAGCAGAAGTTCCGGAATAAATAAAATCCTGCTCCTGGTATTTTAATAGAATTGTATCATGGAATCTTGTTCCTCCGAGAATAGAAGTCAGTCTTAGCTGATCTCCTCCGGTGAACATCATGACATCAGCAGCATTGGCTCTTGCCACCATCGCGTCAGAATTGGCTTCTTCACGGTTGTGGATGTCCAGAACATTTACATTTTTAGCACCCAGAAATTCAAATGCCTTTTTGTATTCAGAACCTACAATCTGAGGGATTTGAGAGGCGGTTGTTACAATTTCAATAACAGAATCTTCTTTGAGTTTTGATTCGTTGATGATCTTCCTTAAGATCCCACGCTCAAAAAAATTAAGATTCTTTTCTATATTCTGGTCATAATCGGTTTCAGCAAAACTGCCTTTGTTTACAGCGCCTCCGATAACTATTAATTTTCCAACAGGTTTCATCATTGTACAAAATTAAAAAATAATTCACATTCATTGGCTAATTTCATGCCATCTTTCGTTGATTTTTAATGTTTTAGGAATGTTAATTAAAATTAATTGTTTTTTAACAAATCTTTAAATTTGCTATGGTTTTGTTTGGGGTTTTACATTATCTTTGGCTATGAAAGGAGTTATTGTTAACTGTTAAAATGCCAATAGACTATGAAAATCGAAAAGATTCAGGCACTACGCGGTCCAAACATCTGGAGCATCAGAAGAAAGAAGCTGATACAGATGAGGTTAGACTTAGAAGAAATGGAGAATTATCCTACCAATAAAATCGAAGGATTCAGGGAAAGGATTGAAAAATTAATACCCTCATTGATTACCCATCGATGCTCGGAAGGAGTGGAAGGTGGTTTTTTCCATAGAGTGGAAACCGGAACCTGGATGGGGCATGTCATTGAGCATATCGCTTTGGAGATACAGACCCTGGCGGGAATGGATGTAGGGTTTGGAAGAACCCGGGAGACAAAAACTCCGGGAGTATATAATGTAGTTTTCAACTATATTGAAGAAAATGCAGGGATCTATGCTGCTGAAGAAGCAACAAAGATTGCAGAAGCCCTTATAGAAGGGAAGGATTATGATTTAAATGCCTGCATTCATAGATTAAAAGAAATCAGAGAACGTGTCCGCCTTGGGCCTTCTACAGGAAGTATTGTAGAAGAAGCTGCTTCAAGAAAAATTCCCTGGATCAGACTGGGAACAAACTCTCTGGTTCAATTGGGCTATGGAGTAAATCAGCAAAGGTTTCAGGCTACCATTACCGGAAAAACAAGTTCTATTGCCGTTGATATCGCATGTAATAAAGAATTAACCAAAAGAATGCTTCATGATGCAGCGATTCCTGTACCGATTGGTGATTTGGTCGCAGATGAAGAAGGATTAAATACTGTGATCAGAAAAATTGGCTATCCGATTGTGTTGAAACCTTTGGATGGAAATCACGGAAAAGGATCTTCCATTAATGTCACCGAATGGGAATCTGCTAAAATTGGTCTGGAACATGCTCAGAAATATTCCAGAAAAGTAATTGTTGAAAAATATATCACAGGTTATGATTTCCGTATACTGGTGATCAATAATAAGATGGTGGCGGCAGCAAGAAGAGTGCCTGCCCATGTTGTAGGAGATGGTGAACTGAACCTTCAACAGCTTATTGATAAAGAAAACAAAGACCCGAGAAGAGGATATGGCCATGAAAATGTTCTTACTGAGATTGAGGTAGATAAAGATACATTGGAACTTCTTGAAAAGCTTCAATATACGCTGGAAACCATTCCTCAAAGGGGAGAAGTGGTTTACCTGAAATCAACGGCAAATCTTTCAACAGGTGGAACATCCATTGATGTAACGGATATGGTGCATCCGGAAAATATCACGATGGCAGAAAGAATTTCCAAAATTATCGGATTGGATGTCTGCGGTATTGATGTGATGGCAGAGAACCTGACTCAACCTTTAAAAGAAAGTGGTGGAGCTATTATTGAGGTCAATGCTGCTCCGGGTTTCAGAATGCACCTGGCTCCAAGCGAAGGGCTTCCAAGAAACGTTGCTGCACCGGTGGTAGATATGCTTTATCCGCAAGGGAAACCTTTTACCATTCCAATTATTGCTGTGACGGGCACGAATGGGAAAACCACGACTACAAGACTTATTTCACATATTGTAAAAAGTAATGGTTACAGAGTGGGATTCACGACTTCGGACGGAATTTACATTCAAAATACAATGCTGTCAAAAGGAGACACTACAGGACCACTTTCAGCAGAATTTATCTTGAAAGATCCAACGGTAGAATTTGCAGTACTGGAAACTGCCAGAGGTGGGATTTTACGTTCCGGGCTTGGTTTTTCACAATGTGACATCGGAGTTTTGACCAATATTGAGGAAGATCATTTGGGAATGAATGATATTCACAGTTTGAAGGATCTTACCAAAGTAAAACGTGTTGTACTCGATAGCGTTAAAAAGAGTGGCTGGAGCGTGCTGAACGCAGATAATCAATATTCCATGAGGATCGTGAATGATCTTGATTCCAACGTAGCGATTTTCAGTATGGATGAAAACAACCCTCATATTGTAAAATTTGCGAAAGAAGGAAAAATCACATGCGTGTATGAAGAAGGATTTGTAACCATTAAAAAAGGAGACTGGAAAATCAGAATAGGAAAAGCCAAAGATTTCCCGATCACCATGGAAGGGAAAGCAAGATTCATGATTGAAAACGTGTTGGCAGCCAGTTTGGCAAGTTACCTTTATGGATTCGGAATTGAAGATATTTCCAATTCTTTGAGAACATTTATTCCAAGTGCTCAGCTTACACCGGGAAGGTTGAATGTCTTTAAGTTTAAAAATTTTAAGGTACTGATCGATTTTGCTCATAATCCATCAGGATACGAAGCCATTGAAGACTATCTGAAAAATGTTGAGTCTACGAAGAAAATCGGAATTATTTCCGGTGTTGGAGACAGAAGAGATAACGATATCAGAGAGTGCGGAAAGATTGCCGGAAGAATGTTCGATTATATTATCATCCGAAATGAGAAACACCTTCGAGGAAGAACCGAAGAAGAAATCAATGGGTTGATTATTGACGGTATTAATGCTGCAGGAAGAGATGTCAGCTACGAGATCATTCCTAAAGAAATTGAAGCTTTGAAACATGCGATAGGAATGGCAGAAGAAGGAACATTTATCACTGCTTTAAGCGATGTTATTTCCAATGCTATTGACCTGGTTCAGGAATATCAGGCCAAGGAGCTGTTGGAAGACGATAAGAATATTTAAAAAAAATAAACCTTCGGAAATTTCGGAGGTTTTGTTTTTTTATAAGCTTTCCCAGGTTTTCTTTATGTTCTGCATTTTTTTAAGATAAAAATACAAAGGAATAAGTTCTAATCTGATTGTAAAGCTGATTGTTGGAATGGTAAATGGAATAATGACCATCATAATGAGGCAAATCCCAATTCCTATGATTGCGTCAACTATTGCAGCCTGTACTGCCCAATTTTGTTCAAACCAAAGTCCATAAGCAACAATACCTTTAAACAAAAACAAAAAGCAGATCAAAAGTCCTGTCATTGAATAGGGATGGTTAGCACTTATCCCGTATATAGATAAAGAGACATGAGTCATCAGTGAGCCTGCTATCAAAAAAACAGCAGATAATGCACCTCCGATTAAAAATATCCATAAGAAAACTTTAATCCAGGTGGGTAATAGATTTCTTCTTCGTGTTAAAATGTTATTGTCAAATTCTGCAAAAGCTGTTGACTTTTCTTCCATGTATTATTAGTTTTATAAGTTGTCTATCCAAAAAAAGCATTCGAACTACCGATCCAGATGGCATCTTTTTTATTGAAATCTACATTGACCATGGCGGCTTTTGTCATTCTTCCAAGATTTTCCAGTAGGATAGGGCGTTCGTCATTTTCCCTCCAAATATACAACAAACGGATCTCTGCTTTTGAAAATTCTCCGTTGATATCTTCAAAAATTGGTTCATAGTAGACTTTTCTCTGCAAAATATAGTTTTCTTTATCCTGAATAGAGTCTGTAACTTCTTTTGTCGGATTTAAATTGACTCCGCTTCCTGCGAATGAAAATAAAGGCTTCAATACAAAGTCTTCAAGGTTTTCATTTTCCGGAAATTCATGCAGAAAATAACTCTTCGGGACAAACTGATGTTGTAATAAAGGTAAAAGAAATTTTGAAATTTTAAAGAACCAATTGGGGTGGGTGATCCATTGAACATCTACTTCTTCACGGAAATCAAACTCTGTGGTAAGATTGGGAATATTGTCCAGTTCATCAAATATAACACGGTTGTAAATTCTCTTGATTTCGGTAAGCTTTCCGTTATTTTCATAATACAGTTTCTTGCCTTCTTTTTTTACTTTCGTCAGACATACGGTTTTTATTTCCAATAATTTTTCTGTTAAAGCAAAATCAATCGCTGTTTTCTGTTTTTCCGGGAATATTTCAAGCAGAATTACATTTTCAGGATTTTCATCACCTACAATCAGTTCCTTTAAATAGTTTTTAAAGGTTTCATGAGGCATCGGATTTCTGATTTCCGAAAGAAAAGGGTAGACTTCACAATAGGTTTCCTCATATACTTTCTGAAAAGCATATAAAGAAGGAAACGCTTGAAGCTCTATTAGTTGAGGCTCTATTTCTCCGTTCTCACTTTTGCAGACTCCAAAATCTATGGTGAAAAAATGGGGTTGGTCCGTATCATTGGGAACCCTGCAGTTTTCAGGTACAGCTTTCTGAAGTACTTCTGCAGGTATAGCCTTGATCTGGCTGATGATACTTTCGCTGGCATCAATAAGTTTACTTTCAAACTCTTTAGTCAAAAAAATAGGGCTTTCGGAAACCCTGAAAGTAGGTGCTGTACCTCCTTTTTCTGCTAGTATATTTTTTAATTGATTGTATTTTTCATCCGAAAACTCCTGATTGTACTGTTTTCTGTATTTTGGGATCATATTTTTTTTCTTTTGTGATGTTAAAAAATCGAGCATTGCTGCCCGATTGTTATATGTAGTAAGGAACTGGAAACTAGGAGAGAGAAGTTCTTAAACATGAAAATATTATCCTGTCAGTTCATGAATAAAAGGATCTTCAGTAGTCTTAACTGAAAATACCTTTCGGCATCCTTCTTCCAGCTTCCAGCCTTTTAAACCAAAGTTTCAGCTTCTTTCAAAATGTTTTTTTTTGCAAACTGAAGGAATCTCGGGAGAATCTGATTTCTGGTGAGGATGATTTTGTCTTCATCGTCTATTCTGTCCATGGTTTCAAGATATTTTTCCATTCCGAAATTTTCGATCATGGCTTCTCTGTTTTTTTCATCTTTCAGATTTTCAATCAGAGATTCAGGATTGGCTTCAGGGTGAAACTGTGTTCCGAATATTTCTTCCGAAAAACGAACCGCCATTACCGCTCTTTCCAGATTGATATGAGGACGGAATTTTTCAATTGCCATAACAGTCATTCCAAGTTCTTCAAAACGGTCATGATCCGGCTCAATAAACTGATAAGCTCTGGAATCTACTGCATAAAAAGGATCCTGAAGATTTTTGAACAGGAATTCTTCCTTGCCTTCATCTGTTTTATGAACAGGCATTACTCCAAAGGAATAAGACTTTCTTTTGCAGATATTACCCAGATTCCAGTGAATACTTGCCAACTGGAATGAATGGCAAATCAGAAAAAGGTATTTTTTATCTTCACTGAATTTATTATGCTCTAAAACGGAATCCAGAAAATGGGCAAATCTGTCTTCCCACGCCAAACCTTCCCGATGTGGGTTTCCCGGTCCGCCAGAAGAAATGAAAATATCAAAGTCTCCGATCTCCGGCATTTCATCTTTAAACCTCACATCAAATGTCTTGATGACAACATTTTCTTCAGAGTTCTGCTGAAATGTTTCAGAAATTTCTTTTATGTTTCTAAAACCTTGATTCACATGATTGTTGTTCATGTCAAGCAGAGCAATTCGAATATCTTTCATTACATCATATTTTTTGTAAAGTTACCAAAAATATTATGAAGCAGGTTCACCATGTGTTATGCCATACTCCGTTTCAGAGATCATATAATCAACGACTTTCGTGAGATCACCCGTCTCCTTGAAGATCTGAAGCTGTCTGTCTGCACCAGTTCCGTTTTCCAGAATTTTCCAGGCATATTCTACTTCTTGGCGACATCCCAGATCATCTACCACATCATCAATAAACTCCAGAAGTTCTTTTAACAAATGAGGATATGGAACGGATTCTTCTTTCCCGAAATCAATGAGATGGGCTTCAATACCACTTTTGGAAGCGCGCCATTTATTTTCGTTCAACAGCAGTCTTCTGTAGCTTCTGAAACTCAGATTTTGCTGATGAAGCTTATAGATTTTAGCAACAAGGCACTGCATAATGGCTGCAAGGCACACCGTTTCATCAATTCTCAGGGGCATATCGCAGATTCTGAATTCAATGGTAGGGTAGAACGGATGTACGCGCAGATCCCACCATATTTTCTTGGCATTGTCGATGGTTCCTGTTTTCACCAGAAGATCTACATAGCTGTCAAATTCTGCCAAAGAGTTAAAATAACTTGGAATACCGGTTCTGGGGAATTTTACGAAGATTTCCTGTCTGTAAGATTTAAAACCTGTATATCTTCCGATCCAGAATGGTGAATTGGTAGAAAGAGCATACACGTGAGGAAGAAAGTAACGCATTACATTCTGAATTCTCACGCCTTCTTCACGATTAGGAATTCCAATATGAACATGCAAACCGAAAATAAGGTTTTCACGGGCCACATCTCCCATATCATCTACAATTTTGATATATCTTTCGCCTTGGGTGATGTTGTTATCCGACCAGTGTGAAAAGGGATGTGTGCCTCCTCCGGAAACGCGAAGCCCCTGTTCATGCGCAATATTGATAAGATGACGTCTTAAATTCGTCAATTCTGCTCTCGCTTCCTGAATATTCTGGCAGATTCCTGTTTCCATTTCAATCATGGATTCGTGCATTTCGTGCTTTAAATTTTCACTTAAAACCGCTTTGCCGCCCTCAATGATTTTTGAAACATGAGAAACAAGATCTCTGCTTTCGACATCAATGATCTGATATTCTTCTTCAATTCCAATAGTAAACTGATGATGCATTTGTTTTGTGTTTTTTAATTCTTTTCAATGTTATTTTATGGAATCTTTCACAAAGGTTCCCCAAGTAATGTTAGGTTTTCCCGGAACATATTCTTTAGCTTTTTCTACCGCCAGTTTTGCAGCATGTTCTATGATCCATGCAAAATTTTCTTCCCCTACAGAATTTCTGTCCGCATCCGGAGCCGGGTTGCAGAAGTCAATCGCATACGGAATACCATCTCTTACGGCAAATTCTACCGTGTTGAAGTCATACCCCAACGCCTCATTCATGGTAATGGTATAATCATGGATGGTTTTCAGCAGTTTTTCAAGTTCTTTACCTTCTGTCTGATGCGTAGTAGCATATCTCAGATGAGGTGCATTTCTCGGTTCGTAAGGCATGATGTGAACATATTTTCTGCCCAGACAGTAAACTCTGTAATAATCATCAAAGATTATTTCTTCCTGTACCATCATCACCAGCTGTTCGGTTTCGCCTAATTTGTTCCAAAGGTCATCCGGATTTTCCACTCTGTATACATTTTTCCAGCCACCTCCGTCGTGAGGCTTCATGTATGCCGGAAATCCTACATAATTAAAGATATATTCCCAGTCATGTGGAAATTTCAGGTTTCTGAATGAAGTTTCAGAAGTATTGTCCGGCCTTTCGTGTGAAGGCAGCAAAACAGTCTTAGGAAGCGGAATACCAAGTTTAGACATCAGGGCATTGTTGAAAAATTTTTCATCAGCACTCCACCAGAATGGATTGTTGATTACATAAGTGCCATTAAGAGCTGCATTTTTAAGGTAAGCTCTGTAAAAGGGAACGTCCTGCGAAATTCTGTCGATGATTACCGCATAACCATAGTCTGCACCCTGTTCTAGTTTGTCGATGGTAACGGGTTCAGCTATGATTTCTCCACCTCCCAGTTCATTCACTTTGTCTATAAATGCCCAGGGAAACGTGTCTTCCATACCGAAAAGAATTCCTACTTTTTTTGTCATAATTTTTGTTTTTAAGATGGGTGTATATTTTTTTCTATTTGTCTTTCTATTGTTTTTAAGAGAAAAAGTTTCCTATGAAGGTTGGGAAGACCATTCTCCACAGCGGCCAGTCGTGGCCTATCCATTTTCTTTCGTCATACCAGAAGTCTATTCCTTTCAGTCTTAAAATTTCTGCCATTTCAACATTTTTATCTTTACAGATATCCTGATCAGAAGTGCTGAGCACAATATGCATATGTTTATATTTCCAGGCTTCATCATTTCTTACAAATTCCCTCGGACAGTTGAAGTAAACAGTTTCGTCAGAATAGCCGTCCATAAAATTTCTTATACTGAACGCTCCGGAAAGGCAGAACAGATGAGAAACCACGTCAGGAAATCTGAATGCAAAATTGGCAGCGTGATATCCTCCAAAACTGGCTCCGGCCACTGCTACACGATGGGTTTTATGAAGTTTTTGAATATAGGGAACGAATTCCTGGATCAGAAACTGTATATACCGTTCATAGTTTCTTATTCTTTGCTGGGGAGATATTTTGTCATCATAAAAGCTCCAGCTGTCGATGGTCTGAACATTGTAAAGCTTTACCTTTCCCTGTTCTATAAACCAATTGATGCTTCCGTTAAGGTGGAAATCATGATTCTGGGTATATTGTCCCTGAGAAGTAGGAAACATGATGATAGGATGACCGTAATGTCCGGTCACTTCTACCTTGAGGCTGATTCCCAATATATTTGAGTAATACTCTGTATGTTCTATATGAGGCATTTTTCTTTGTTTAATTTTAATACTGTGCTTATATTAATTTGATAAATTCAATTCCTCCAAGCTGATCTTTTTCTAAAATATCCAGTACAATTGTTCCTGATTTCGGATGTTCGAGGATTATATTTTCTTTAAAGATCCATGTTGAGCCAGGTTTGTTGGCATGAGTTGAGTCAACGAACTGATAATATGCTTTGCTTTGCCATTTTCCCGGGCTTATGTTTTCTAAATTACATTTTAGTATGGAATCTTCTGGCAGATTGTATATTATGAATTCAATAACATTTTGAATATCAATGTCACGCTTCATTTTTTAGGAACTCAACTTATTGCTTTTTGGAGGTAGAATATTCAGCATATCTGCATGAATCATTTCTGCTGCAGAGTCCAGTCTCTCCTGTACCACGGAGGCATCACCGGATTTGTAAACAATCCCGACGTGATAATCTATCGGAAGAAACTTTACAACTTCTTCACATTCAAAACTGCTGTAATCAGGTTCTTTATCTTTAATCAAAGCAACAATCAGCCCTGAATAATATCCTGTGGGCGGTGAAACACTGTAATCACTGCCTTTCAGAAGAGCATCTTCAATTTTCGCCCATTCTCTCCAGATATTGATGCCGCTTGATGCTTCTACCAGGTCCGGAATATGAGCACCGCCAACCCTTGAAGAGGTTTCAAGGAAATACCATTTGCCATCTTCTTTTCCGCGGATAAATTCTGTATGGGTAGCCCCATTAATCAATCCGAAACTGGAAAGTACTTTGGCATTAATTTCTTCCAGAGTTTTGAACTCTTCAGAATACCGGCCTAAAGTCTTGGACCGGAATACTCCGCCTTCATGGGAAACCTGCATAGGAGGAGCAAGGTATTTTGAGGCGGAAGTGAATACAATTTTTTTATTAAAAGTAAGGCTGTCCACATGGTAAACGTCTCCGGGTTTAAAACTTTCCAGTAAAAAAAGATGACGTTCTTCTCCCAGTGTTTCTAATGCCTCATAAAGCTGTTCTTTGGACGTTATTTTCTTGATTCCTGATGCTGAAGCTTCAGAGCGGGGTTTCAGTACCCATGGAGCAGGAACACGGTCTGTAAACTCGTTGACTTCATTATCATTGAATACAGCTGTAAATTCAGGAACGCTGATCTCTGAATCTTTTGCTTTCTGCCGCATAGCCAGTTTATCCCTGAAATATCGGTGGGTAGTCTGTCCCATTCCCGGAATACGGAATGTCTCTCTGATTAATGCCGCTTTTTCAACGTCATAATCATCCAATGCCACTACAGCATCTACTTTTCTGGTTTTCATCAGGTGAGAAAATCCCTGAATCAGATGCTCCAGATTCCATACGGACGGCTTGAGTTCCGGCATATAAAATACCTCATCAATCGCATGCCAGGGCCAGTTTTTTTCTTTAAGGTTTTCAGAGGTTACTAAGATGATTTTATTGCCGAGATTCTTCATTTCGTCCATAAAATCGTAGCCTTTGTAATAGCACGAAATACATACAATAGTTTTCTTCTCCATATAATGTTTTTTAAGATTTAGTGAATTTTCAAAAATAAAAGCATTTATTTGTTATTTTATCAATATCATAAAATGTAATATCGTGCGGTTTTGAAAATCCACTAATCAATTATACAGAGTTTTTTTGTAAAAAACTAATTTTTAATGATAATTTTCAATTAAATTCACGAGGAGTTGAACGCCAAATCCTGTTGCTGCTTTTTCCCTGGCATATCCTACGTTTCCAAATGCTACTCCGGCAATATCCAAATGAGCCCAAGCAGAATGGTTTTCAGTGAATTGCTCTAAAAATTTTGCGGCAATAATGCAGTCTCCTACAGGCTTCAGAGAGATGTTTTTCATATCGGCTACATCAGACTGAATATCGTCTTTCCAGACATCCCATAAAGGAAGATTCCATACTCTCTGATTGGTTTGATCTCCTGTTTTTATCAGATTATTTTTCAATTCTTCATTATTGGAAAACATCGCAGCACAGGTGTCACCAAACATTCTTACAGAACTTCCTGTGAGAGTAGCCAGATCAATCAGAAAATCTGTTTTGTAGTTTTTGGAAAGATAAGATAATCCGTCTGCAAGGATCAAACGGCCTTCGGCATCGGTATCAAGTACTTCAATGGTTTTTCCGTTGTATGCTGTGATCACATCACTTGGAAGCAGGGCTTTTTCGGAAACAGCATTGTCTGTAATAGGAAGGACAGCGATAATGTTCACAGGAAGCTGCATTTCTACAGCATAAATTAAAGTACCCAAAACAGCTGTAGCTCCTCCCATATCAGACTTCATATAATGCAGATTGGCAGAGCTTTTTATGGATATTCCTCCTGTGTCAAACAAAATACATTTTCCTACCAATCCGAAAGTCCTGGCGTTTTTAACGGTAGTTTTATATTCTAAAATAGTAAACGCTGCATCGTAAGCACTTCCCTGGTTAACTGAAAGGTAAGCACCCAATCCAAGTTCTTCACATTTTTTTCTGTTGAAAACGGTGTACTTTAACTCATGTTTTTTTGCCAGATTTTTAAGGTAAGTACTTAAGATATCCGGTTTTTTAAGATTGGCCGGTTTGTTGAGCCAGTCCTGACAGGCAGTTTGTCCGTTTACCAATGCTTCCGCTTTCTGGCTGATATGATCTAGTTTTTTCTGACTTAAATTCTCAAAATGTAATTCAAATTTTACATTCCAGAAAGCATGTTTTTTCTCAAAAGGGTAGTTGTAAGTACCAATCAATAATCCTTTTGTAAATTCTTCAAATTGTTTTTCACTCATAAAATCTGCCAGAGCCAGCGTAGGCACTGCCTGCAGTTTTTCTTTCTGTGTCTGTGAGAATTTGGCTGCAACCTGCTGGATTTCGAAATTTTGTAACGTAGATTTTCCTAATCCGATGAAATAAGTAATTCCTTCTTCATGCGCATTGATGAACACTTCATATTTCTTTCCTGTGAAAAAAGTTGAAATATTTTTGTTGAAATTTTTACTGGATTTTGTCCATTCTTCCTCTGTAAATATGTGGAAGATCTGAGTGTAATTTTTGTTTTTTTTATTAATTAGTTTCATAAATAGGTATTATTTTTTTCTAAAATCATATGTTACCGCTCTTCATTTGTCCTGGTCTGCTTTAAAATTTTCTTCAGCGATTTTATAGATTTAGTTTTTAATGCTTTGTTGCTGTGGTTTTACTTCTACAGGATTTTCTGTGTTATCATAGAACAGCCATTCAATAGCCCTTGGAAACTCCTGTGACCAGTAAAATTCATTATGAGTGCCTTCGGGATTGATATTGGTCTTAAACTCAAAATCAAACAGTTTTTTTTCTTCCCATCTTTTCAGATATTCTTCAAAAATATGAATTCTTTTAACCATTTTAGACCCTTCCTGACCGCCTCCATAAAGATAAATTTTTGTTTTAAAAGGAACCCGGAAATTCATCATTGGAAAGTTGTTATTAGGCTCAACCCAAAGAGAGGGAGAGAATATCAGTAATTTGGAATAAACCTCAGGATAAAGAAACCCACTGTATATGCTGATGAGTGCCCCTAATGAACTGCCCCCGATTCCGGTATTGTCACGGTCTTTTTTTGTTCTGTAATTTTCATCCACAAAAGGCTTTAAAGTATCTGCAATAAAACGGATATATTTTTTTCCCTCAGAACCGTTGGCTACATGATCATTATCGAAAATATATTCTTTAATCCTTTCCTCGCTCCCATGTTCTATGGCAATAATGATAAGGTCACCACGTCCATATTCTGCAAGGATAGACAGTTTCTTGTCAATTTCCCAGTTTCCGAATCCGCTTCCTTCATTGAATAGGTTCTGTGCATCCTGAAGATACAAAACAGGATATCGCTTATCCGTTGTATGATAATCATAAGGAAGCAGTGCCCAGACTTTACGGTGGCGGTCAAGCTGCGGGATATAAAAATTTTCTGAGATCACCTCAGCAATGGGATAATATTCTTCTTTGAACGGACCCCAGTTTAACCTCCATTTTTCTATGGTATCGGAAGTTTTGCCGATGGATTTTTTTACTTTTCGGTTGGGTGTGATATTTCCATATTGATCCAGCTCCACATTTTCCCAGCCTCCCTTTGTGAATTTATAGTCAATTTCTTCTGGAAGAGCCTGATCATCAATTTCTATAAAATAACGGGAAGGATCAGTTTGTTTAAGCTGAAAATTGTAGTCTTTAGGATTCCAGCTGTTAAAATTTCCGGTGATAAATACCGGTCTGTCATCTTTTTCTTCGGTATAAAGTTCAAACCTCATCGTGTGTGTTTAATAAATATTAATGTTAAATGTATAAAAAAAGATTGTTTTGAAATCATAAAAATGTGAGTTAAAAAATGATATATTTGATAGATAGACGAAAACCGAAATGAAGTTGATAATTATTTGATGAATAATTCATCGCTATTGTCAGTATTTTTCGTAGTTTCAAAGAAAATATAAATACAAACCGGTCTTGATGAATTCTGTTAAAACCTATACACTTTTCACCGATCATGATGTGTACCTTTTCAAAGAGGGTAGGCATTATAAGCTGTATGGTAAATTTGGAGCACATTCTGCAGAAAAAGAGGGTGTAAAAGGTGTGTACTTTTCAGTATGGGCGCCGAATGCAAAGAAAGTTTCTGTTATCGGGAATTTTAATAACTGGAATCATAAAGATCATATTTTGTTTCCGAGATGGGACGGGTCTGGAATTTGGGAAGGATTTATTGATGGCTTAACCTGGGGAACATTATACAAATATGCTATTGAAACACAAGGAGGCGAAATTCTGGAAAAAAGTGATCCATATGCATTGAGCTGGGAACAGAATATTCAGGCTGCTTCTCTGGTTTCTACTACATGGTATGAATGGAATGATCAGGAATGGATGGATAGCCGCTGGAAAAAAAACAGACTGGAAGCTCCTTTATCTGTATATGAACTGCACCTGGGTTCGTGGGTAAGAGACGGTGATTATCCAGACCGCTTTCTGAATTACCGGGATATTGCCAAAAAGCTTGTGCCTTATATCAAGGAAATGGGTTTTACTCACGTAGAATTCATGCCTGTGATGGAATATCCTTATGAGCCCAGCTGGGGATATCAGATTACCGGGTTTTATGCGGCGACTTCACGCTTCGGTTCACCACAGGATCTGATGTTTCTTATTGATGAACTTCATCAAAATAAGATAGGCGTTATCCTGGATTGGGTTCCGTCTCATTTTCCGGGAGATGCTAATGGTCTTCACCGTTTCGATGGATCATATCTCTATGAACATGAAGACCCGAGAAAAGGTTTTCATCCTGATTGGAAATCCCATATTTTCAATTACGGAAGAAATGAAGTAAAGTCTTTTCTGATCTCCAATGCCATGTTCTGGTTGGACCGCTATCATGCTGATGGATTGCGTGTAGATGCTGTAACCTCAATGCTGCATCTGGATTATTCAAGAAATGAAGGCGAATGGGAACCGAATATTTATGGTGATAATGTCAATCTGGAGGCTAAAGCTTTTCTACAGGAGTTCAATACAGCTGTATACAAGGAATTCGGGAATAATATCATGACTATTGCAGAAGAAAGCTCAGATTTTCCTATGCTTACAAAACCTGTTCATGACGGAGGTGTTGGCTTTGGAATGAAATGGATGATGGGCTGGATGCATGATACGCTGGATTACTTCAAAGAAGATTTTGTTAATCGAAAGTTCCATCACCATAAACTGACGTTTGCTTCGATGTACATGTACAATGAAAATTATATGATGCCTTTGTCACACGATGAAGTTGTACACGGAAAATCAAGTCTGATCTATAAAATGAAAGGGGATGAATGGCAGAAGTTTGCAAACCTTCGAACCTTATATGTATACATGTATACTCATCCGGGAGCCAAACTGCTTTTCATGGGGGATGAATTTGGGCAGACGAGTGAATGGAACTTTACCAGAAGTCTCGACTGGCATTTGCTGAAATATCCTGTTCATAAAGGAATGCAGGAAATCGTTAAAGAGCTGAATCACCTGTACACATCAGACACTGCTTTTTATGAAAATCAGTTTGATAAACATGGTTTTGAATGGGTAGAAGCAGATGATCTGGAAAACTCAGTGTATGTATATCTGAGAAAAGGAAAAAGAAAAGATGATGTTGCTATGGTAGCTTTAAACCTGGCTCCAAAAGTATTGGATTATAAAATCGGAATTCCTGCAGGAACTCATTGGGAGGTTATTTTAAACTCCGATGATGAAAAATACAGCGGAAGCGGGGTAGAACCTGAAATACTGGAAGAGAAGTATGAAGAATGGAGGGGATATCCGAAATCAATGACTGTGAAATTACCGCCATTGGCAGGAATTATTTTAAGACAGAAGAAAGATAAAAAGTATAAATTACACAGAATTAAACACAAGAGATAAAGAATGGTTATTTATCATTTAAGTACAGAATGTTATCCTGTAGCAAAAGTAGGTGGTCTTGCGGATGTAGTAGGAGCGCTGCCAAAATATCAGAACAAAATAAAAGGAATAGATGCCAAAGTAGTAATGCCATGGTACAACAAACCTTTTATCTATGATCATGAATTTGACCTGGTTTTTGATGGATTTATTCATCAGGGGACCAGTATGCTGCAGGTTCAGGTGTTGAAAGAAAAAACAGACGTTCTGGGATTTGAACTGTATATGGTGAGAATTCCCGGATTATTAGATCGTGACAATCCTTACGGGTATCAGGATGAAAGTTTCCAGTTTATGGCCTTCCAGCATGGGTTGCTACACTGGCTGTGTGCTATGGAAATCCGTCCTGATGTTTTACACTGTCATGATTATCACACCGGATTGGTCCCTTTTATGGTAGAACACTGTTCGGAATTTCAATTCTTAAAAGGAGTAAAAACAATAGGAACCATTCACAACGGAGAATATCAGGGAATGATGGGCTGGGGAATGGCGAACTATATGCCGTCTTTTGATTCTTATAAATGGGGATTGATGGATTGGAACGGATTCATAAACCCTCTGGCGAGTATGATTAAATGTGCTGATGCCTTCACCACTGTTTCAGAAGGTTACCTGGAAGAACTTTTTATAAGTTTCCGCGGATTGGAAAGCCTCGTTCGCCAGGAATTCGGAAAGGCATACGGAATCATCAACGGTATTGATACTGAAGTCTGGAACCCGGAAACCGACCCGATGCTGGACTTTAATTTTAACATTAAAAATGCAGTTGCCCAGAAGAAAAAAAATAAAGAACAACTCTGCAAAGAATATGGATTGAAACCGGAACTTCCTTTGTTTGCTTTTATCGGAAGATTTGCCACAGAAAAAGGAGCTGATCTTTTACCGGATGTAGTATGGAAAAGTATTAAACAAAGTTATGGAGCTTTAAATATTATGATTCTCGGTTCCGGAAATACCTATATTGAGAATAAACTGAAGGAATATGATTATACCTATACCAATTTTGCATTGGATCTTGGTTATAAAGAACATCTTTCCCATAAGATCTACGCGTCCGCAGATTTCCTTCTGATGCCTTCAAGAGTAGAACCTTGCGGTTTGAATCAGATGTATTCCATGAGATATGGCACGGTCCCTGTAGTAAGATATACGGGAGGACTAAGAGATACTGTAGAAGATATCTCAACCGGAGGTGCAGGACTAAACTTTACTTATCCGGGTGTAGATGATGTTGTACATGCGATGAACAGGGCGCTGGGCATTTATAACCAGAAAGGGGTGATGGAAGATCTTATCTATGCCAACATGAATTTTGATTTTGCATGGGAGAAATCTGCAGAAAAATACATAGCTTTATATAATAGCTGAATATGAGAAAAACAAAGAATGCTTTAAAGTAGTAGTAAACACTAAGAACAGAACAGTAAACTTAATAAAATAAAACGCAAGATATTTATGAATCGAAATGTAATCTCTATTGTTTTAGGAGGAGGCAGAGGAACAAGATTATTCCCGTTAACGTATTCCAGATCAAAACCGGCTGTGCCTATTGCAGGAAAATACAGGTTGGTAGATATTCCTATTTCAAACTGCCTGAATTCAGGATTAAATAAGATTCTGGTTTTAACGCAGTTTAATTCCGCTTCCCTCAATTCACATATTAAGAATTCTTATCACTTTGATATTTTCAGCAAAGGTTTTGTCGATATTCTGGCAGCCGAACAGAATGTAGAAAATGAAAGCTGGTATCAGGGAACGGCAGATGCTGTACGACAGTCGATGAAACATCTTGAAAAATATGATTATGACTATATTCTTATTCTTTCAGGAGATCAGCTGTATCAGATGGATTTCAGAGAAATGCTGGATTTTCATATTGAAAACGGAGGAGACCTTACTATTGCTACAATTCCGGTCAATGCAAAAGATGCCACCGGTTTCGGGATCTTAAAATCTGACGATGAAGGAAATATAACGTCTTTCTATGAAAAACCTGATTATGAGATGCTGGAGGGCATGAAATCTGAAGTTTCAGCAGAAAACAAACATACTGGAAAAGAATTTCTGGCTTCTATGGGAATCTATATTTTCACCAAAACCATTCTTAAAAAGATGTTTGACGAAGGGGCTGGTGATGATTTCGGAAAAGATATCATTCCGAGTTCTATCGGTAAATACAAAACATTAAGCTATCAGTACGAAGGATACTGGACGGATATCGGGACCATAGAATCTTTCTACGAAGCCAATCTGGACCTTTGTCTGGATCTGCCGCAGTTTAACCTTTTCTCTTCTTCGCCTATTTATACAAGAGCAAGGATGCTTCCACCGTCAAAAATCAACGGTTCTTATGTAAGCAAGGCTGTTTTTGGAGATGGATGTATCATTATGGCCGATAAAATCGAAAATTCCGTGATCGGAAACAGAACAAGAATTGATAAAGGAAGCACCATCGTAAATTCCTATGTGATGGGAGCCGATTTTTACCAGAATACCACAGAAATTGTATTGAATGACAGGGCCGGCCGCCCTAATATGGGAATCGGGAAATACTGTTATATAGAAAAAGCAATCCTTGATAAAAACTGTTACATTGGTGACAATGTGAAAATTATTGGAGGAAAACATATTCCGGATGGCGATTATGGAACCTATTCCGTACAGGATGGGATTGTGGTAGTGAAGAAAGGAGCTGTGATTGCTCCTGGAACACACGTCGGATAGTAGAAAGGAAGATGGAGGCTGGAAGCTGGAAGTTATGAAAGCCGGAGAATAGTCAGATCTTATCATATAGAATTTAAGCTTATTGATAAGCAGGAGTGTTTTCAATCAGAAGTCTATATAATGATTTCTGCCCGATAGTAACTTCCATCTTCCAGCCATAACCAGGTTAATTATTGTTAAACATACAATCAGGGTGATCAGCATATTGTTCACTCTTTTTATTTGTATTATTTTTGTGCGATGCGTATTTTTAAGATATTAACTTTTATCATTGTTTTGTTGGGGGGAGCTTATGCTGCTTCCATGTACTATTTTGTGGACGATAGTAAAAATTTCACCATTGAAAAAGAGATTGATTATCCGGTAGATAAGGTTTTTTCCCAGTTTAATAATCTTCAGAATTTTACAAGATGGAACAACTTTTTTACCAGTTCACAATCTATCGATATTGATTATTATACGCCTTACGAAGGACAGGGAAGTGCCATCAGTTATGTGGATGCTAAAAATAATACCGATGGAGAAATGTTCATCAGGTATGAGAACCTTAATAAGACACTGAAATATCAACTTTTTGAAGATGAAAATGAAAATCCAACGCTGGTTGATGTTAAATTTAAGCCTGTTTCTGCAGAAAAAACAAAAATCATCTGGTATGTACATACCCCCAAACTACCTGTCTGGAAAAGAGTAGAAAACTTCTGGACAGAAGACCGTTTTGCAGAAAATATCAGCAAAAGCATGGCAAATCTTAAAAATTCTTTAGGAAATAAAGTCGAAAAAGACAACCAGATGGCGGCGATCAAATATGACAGCCTGATGGTGGAAAATGAAGAAGACAAATTGCTGCTTGGGATCAATGTAAGTACATCAAATAAGAAAGATGCGCTCTACAAAAATATCGTGATGAACTATAACAAAGCTTATAACTTTGTAACGATGGATATGGGAAAAAGAGATGATGAATTTGGATATCCCATCCTGATCACTGATGCGGACAATTATAAAGATAAAGAAGTTTCTTATTTCCTGGGAATTCCGCTTTCTAAGAAAATTGGAGTATCAGACAATAATTTCAATTTTAGATCCGTAAATCCGTCTCAAAATTATGTAATTTACTATAAAGGGAACTATGAGGGGCGAATTCGGGCAATTCAGCAGCTCATTCAGAAAGCCAAAAAAGACGAGATGCGCTTCGGAGATATCCGTCAGACCTTTATTGAACGTCCGATGGAAGGACAGGATGTAAACATGAAGCTCTCATTATCAGTGTATAAGTGATTTTTTTTTATTTATTTTTTTCTTAAGGTTTTTTAACGGTTTGAGACTGTTCTAACTCGGTTTTTTTTATTAAATTTGAAGATTAATTCTACAAATAAATTTTAATAAATAGATAAACTGTAATAATGGACAGATTTTCATTCCTAAACGCAGCTCATTCTCAGTTAATTGAGGATTTATACCAACAGTACTTAAAATTCCCAGACTCCCTAGAACCATCATGGAAAGCTTTCTTTCAAGGCTTCGATTTTGCTTTAGAGAACTATGGAGATGACGATAACATCCAGTTTATTCAGGCTTCGGCCAGCGCTGCCCCGGCAGTTCAACAACAGATTTCTCAGGCAGTATCAAACGGAGAAGTTCCTGAGCATATCAAGAAAGAATTTAAAGTAGTAAACCTTATTGAGGCTTACAGAACAAGAGGGCACCTTTTTACAAAGACGAACCCGGTAAGAGAAAGAAGACACTATACACCTACTTTAGACATCGAAAACTTCGGGCTTTCTAAAGAAGATTTAAATACAAAATTCAACTGCGCTGTTGAAACAGGAATGAAAGAACCTGCTACTTTAGCAGATTTGATCAAGCACCTTGAAAATATCTACTGTGATTCTATCGGAGTAGAATATACATACATCAACAACGTTGAAGAAAAAGATTTTATCAAAAAATGGCTTCAGGTAAATGAAAACCACCCAAGCCTTTCTGCAAACGAAAAAACAGAGATTTTATTAAAATTAAATCAGGCGGTTGCTTTTGAAAACTACCTTCATACAAAATTTGTAGGGCAAAAAAGATTCTCATTAGAAGGAGGTGAAACTTTAATTCCTGCTTTAGATCAGTTGATCTCAAGATCTTCTCAGTTAGGAGTAGATGAAGTAGTATTAGGGATGGCTCACAGAGGTAGACTGAATGTTCTTACAAACATTTTCGGAAAATCTTATAAGCAGATCTTCTCAGAATTTGAAGGAAAAGAATTTGAAGAAGATGTATTCTCCGGTGACGTTAAATATCACTTAGGATCATCTAAAAAGATCAAAACTGCTTCAGGAGAAGAAGTTTGTATCAACCTTACTCCGAACCCGTCCCACCTGGAGACAGTGGCTGCTTTGGTAGAAGGTATCTGCCGTGCAAAAGTAGACGACAAATATAAAGATTACTCTAAAGTATTGCCAATCATCATCCACGGTGACGGAGCTATCGCTGGTCAGGGAATTGCTTACGAGGTTGCTCAGATGATGACTTTGGAAGGATACAGAACAGGAGGTACCGTTCATATCGTTGTAAATAACCAGGTTTCATTTACAACCAACTATATGGATGCAAGATCTTCAACATACTGTACAGACATCGCAAAAGTTACAGAATCTCCTGTAATGCACGTGAATGCTGACGATGCTGAAGCTGTTGTTCATGCTATCCATTTTGCTGCTGATTTCAGAGCGAAATTTGGAAAAGATGTTTATATCGACCTTTTAGGATATAGAAAATACGGGCACAACGAAGGTGATGAACCAAGATTCACTCAGCCTAACTTATATAAAACAATTTCAAAACACCCGAACCCAAGAGAAATTTATAAAGATAAATTACTTAAAGACAGCATTACTTCCAATGATGTGATTGCTAAAATGGAAACGGAATTCAAAGCGCTGTTAGATAAAGATTTTGATGCTTCTAAAGAAATTGAAAAGAACGTAATGGATCTGTTCATGGCTGAAGACTGGACTAACTACCCAATCGGAAAGAGAGGAGCAGTTCAGTTGCCGGTTGACACAAAATATGATGCAGCAAAGCTAAAAGAATTAGCGCTGAAAATGTCAACACTTCCTGTTGATAAAAAATTCATCAATAAAATTACAAGACTTTTCGAAAACCGTATCAAAGCTATTGAAGGAAATTCATTAGACTGGGCGTTAGGAGAGTGGTTAGCTTATGCTACACTTCTTGTAGAAGGTCACAATGTAAGAATCTCCGGAGAAGATGTGGAAAGAGGTACATTCTCTCACAGACATGCGGTAGTAAAAACAGAAGATACAGAAGAAGAATATATCCCATTAAGACACGTTTCAGAAAGCAGATTTGATGTATTCAACTCTCACCTTTCAGAATATGGAGTTCTAGGTTTCGACTATGGATATGCAATGGCTTCTCCAAATACATTAACGATCTGGGAAGCTCAGTTCGGAGATTTCGTAAATGGTGCTCAGATCATCGTTGACCAATATCTTGCTGCTGCAGAAGAAAAATGGAAAATCCAGAATGGATTGATTATGCTATTGCCTCATGGTTCAGAAGGACAGGGAGCAGAGCACTCTTCAGCGAGATTGGAGAGATTCCTTACTCTTTGTGCTAATGAAAACATGGTAGTGGCTAACATTACTTCACCTGCCAACTACTTCCACTTATTGAGAAGACAGTTGAAATGGGGCTTCAGAAAACCATTGATCGTAATGAGTCCTAAATCTCTATTGAGACACCCTAAAGTTGTTTCTCCAATTGAAGATTTTGCAAACGGTGCATTCCAGCCTATCTTAGACGATCCTACTGCAGATCCTAAGAAAGTTGAAAAAGTAGTTCTTTGTTCAGGTAAACTGTACTTCGAATTATTAGCGAAGAAAGAAGAACTTAACTGTGAAAATATTGCATTAGTAAGATTCGAGCAGTTATATCCGTTACAGGCAGATGCTATTGAAGCGATCTTCAATAAATATGAAAACAGAAAACAATTGGTTTGGGCTCAGGAAGAACCTGAAAACATGGGGGCTTGGTCTTATATCCTGAGAAACTTCAGAGATACAGGAATCCAGGTAGTTGCTCCGGTACCAAGCGGTGCTCCAGCTCCAGGTAGCCACAAAATGTTTGAGAAAAACCAGAATGCAGTGATCAACAGAGTTTTCGACAGAGATGATGCTCCTGCAAAAAGACCAGTTACAGCTTAATTTAAATAATAATCAATTAAAAAATAAAAAATACTCGATATGTCAGTTTTAGAAATGAAAGTTCCTTCACCGGGCGAATCAATTACAGAAGTTGAAATTGCAACTTGGCTTGTAAAAGATGGTGATTATGTAGAAAAAGATCAACCTATCGCCGAAGTGGATTCAGATAAAGCAACTCTTGAATTGCCGGCAGAACAAAGTGGTATTATCACTTTAAAGGCAGAAGAAGGTGATGTAGTACAGGTAGGTCAGGTAGTTTGTTTAATTGATATGGATGCTAAAAAACCAGAAGGTGCTGCACCTGCTGCTGAAGCTCCAAAACAGGAAGAAGCTCCGAAAGCTGCTGAACCTGCTAAACAAGAAGCTCCAAAACCTGCTGCTCCGGCAGCTGCACCACAAACTTATGCAACAGGAGCTCCATCTCCGGCTGCTAAGAAAATCCTTGACGAAAAAGGAATGGATGCTGCTCAGGTTTCAGGAACAGGAAGAGACGGAAGAATTACTAAGACTGATGCTGAATTGGCGGCTGTTCCTGCATTGGGAGGAAGTCCTCTTACTGCAACAGGGGCTAGAACAACAACAACAACTAAACTTTCAGTTCTAAGAAGAAAAATCGCTCAGAGATTAGTTTCTGTGAAGAATGAAACAGCTATGTTAACGACTTTCAATGAAGTTGACATGTCTGAAATCTTCAGATTAAGAAAGCAATATAAAGAAGAATTTGCTCAAAAACACGGAGTTGGACTTGGTTTCATGTCTTTCTTCACAAAAGCAGTTACAAGAGCATTACAAATGTATCCGGATGTAAATGCATCTATTGACGGAGACTTCAAAGTAAACTACGATTTCTGCGATATTTCAATTGCAGTTTCAGGTCCTAAAGGATTAATGGTTCCTGTATTGAGAAATGCAGAAAACATGACTTTCAGTGCTGTTGAAGCAAACATTAAAGATCTTGCAATCAAAGTAAGAGACGGTAAAATTACTGTTGATGAAATGACTGGTGGTACTTTCACGATTACAAACGGTGGTACTTTCGGATCTATGATGTCTACACCAATCATCAACCCTCCACAATCTGCAATCTTAGGTATGCACAACATTATCCAGAGACCGGTTGCTGTTGACGGACAGGTAGTAATCAGACCAATGATGTACGTTGCAATGTCTTATGACCACAGAATTATCGACGGAAAAGAGTCTGTAGGATTCCTTGTAGCGGTAAAAGAAGGTATCGACAATCCTGTTGAAATATTATTGGGAGGTGACGAAAGAAAAGGCCTTGGATTATAGTTTTAATGAAATTATAACATAAATATATTATCTCGCCTTAAAAAAGGCGAGATTTTTGTATTTATTAAGAAAATGCTACAATGATGTTTTCAAAAATGACTTCCAATATCAAAGTTTCAGTATTACCTGAATATGATAGTAAGAACAGTTATCCATCCGAAAACCGTTACGTTTTTAAATACAATATCACGATAGAAAATGACGGAAGCTTTCCTATCAAAGTATTGAAAAGAAAATGGTTGATTTTTGATGTCGGATTTGGATACACAGAGATTATAGGAGATGGCGTAATCGGCCTGACTCCTGAAATAGGAACAAGCGAAAATTTCGCTTATTTTTCCAATGTAATGCTTCGGTCCGGAGTAGGTAATATGAGTGGAAAATACCTGGTGAAAAACATGGAAACACAAGAGACTTTCGAAATTGATATTCCGAAATTCAATCTGTTATCAGAAGTGTTGAGTAATTAAAGCTTTTTTGTACCACAAAAAGTACAATAGTATTGATGATAGACTGCAGAATAAGAACCCGGGTTCAATACTCTGTTCTATTAAAGCTTTTTGATTTTCGCTTTCAGATATTCATTTACTTCATCATTACTGGTGAGAAACAGTTTCTCAAAAGCCAGTAGAGAGATCTTTGCACATACTTCAGCATCTGCCCCTGCTCTGTGGTGGGTGAATTCAATTTTATGATATTCTGCCAATGGTTTCAAACCGTATTTTGGAAGGTAGTTCCATGACTTCTTTGCAAGTTGTATGCTGCACAGATAATTGAGTTGAGGAGTAAACATCCCGTAATGCTCCAGACAACCTCTTAAAACTGAAGCATCAAATCCTGCATTATGAGCAATCATAAGACTTCCGTACATCATATCCTGAGCTTCATACCATATCTCATCAAAAGTAGGTGCATCCTTCACATCTTCCGGTTGAATCCCATGCACCGCAATATTGAATTTATTGAAATAAGGAAAACTTGGAGGTTTAATCAGCCAGGTCTTTGTTTCAACAATTTTAGAATCCTGTACCACACATATTCCCATCTCACAAGCTGAACTTTTCTCGTGAGTGGCCGTTTCAAAATCTATTGCGCAGAAATCCATTGTTTTGTAGTTAAATTAGTTGCTGGTTCTTCAGTTACTAGTTGCTGGTTTTTTAGTTTGATGTTTCAGGTTTAAAGTTTCGGGCTTACTTAAGAAAAGAAAGATTGCTTGTCCCAAATTTCTAAGTTTTAATCCCTGCAACCTATCATCTGCCACCTGCTATCTCCCTCCCAAAAAATGTCTAAAAATCAACCATTTCGATTGATAGAACTTCTTCTTTTGATTTTTCTGACGAAGTTTCCATGTTCCGGGAAGCTGTCCATAAAATCCGAAATGAGCTCTTACGACAGCCCAAAGGTGCGGAAAACCATGCTTTAATCCGAAATAAATCCCGGCAACACCATCCAGGCATAATCTGAAAAATATCAGCCAGATCAATTGAGGAAAGGGAAGATTTTTAAGCATCATAGAAAGGTTATTCCTGATGTTTAAAAAAGTTTTTTGGGCACTCTGTTTGTTAAGTGTTCCACCGCCTACATGATATACACTGGTTTTTCCGGTATAATAAATTCTTTTCCCGGAATTAATAAGTCTCCAGCAAAGATCAATTTCTTCCTGATGCGCAAAAAATCTTGCATCAAAACCATTCTGCTCCCAAAAGTCTTTTGAACGGATGAAAAAACAGCACCCTGATGCCCAGAAAATTTCTGTTTCATCATTATACTGGCCTTTATCTTCTTCCAGAACATCAAAAATTCTTCCTCTGCAATAAGGATATCCAAGATTGTCTATCAATCCGCCTGCAGCTCCTGCAAATTCAAAATAGGTTCTATTATGATATGATAAGATCTTAGGCTGTACTGCAGAAATGGAAGGATTTTCTTCCAATAATTCCAAAGCAGGTTCTATCCAGTTTTCGGTAACTTCTACATCAGAATTAAGAAGACAGTAATATTCATTCGGGATAGCTTTCAATCCTTCATTATAACCCCCTGCAAATCCATAGTTTTTATCGTTTTTAATAACGGTTACTGTGGGGAAATTCTTTTGAAGAAATTCAATGGAATCATCAGTAGAAAGATTGTCAATAACAAAAATATCTGCATTCTGAGAAAATTGAATCACACCCGGAAGAAATTTTTCAAGCCAATTTCTGCCATTCCAGTTTAAGATGGCAACTGCCAGTTTTTTCTGCATTTCAATTTATTTTTTTTCAGAATCAAAATTTTTGATAGCGTCCTGATATTTCCATTTTCTGTGTGACCAAAGGTAGTTGTCCGGATTTTTGTGTAATGTATTTTCCAATAACTTATGGAACTTTCTTACGACTTCATTTTCAGTAAACTTTTCACCATCAGGATAGATTCTGTGATAATTTACCTGATAATAACCGCGCTTTACCTTCTTCATTTCACAATAGATAAAAACAAGATCCATCCTTGTGGCAAGCTTATCATATCCTATAAAAGCAGGAGTCCGCTGATTCAAAAATTCTAATCCATAGGTGACGTGTGCGTGGTGGGGAGTTTGGTCAGCTACAAACATATAAGCAGAATCACCGTTGTTTCTTGATCTGAAAATATTCAGGATTACTTCATTGGCTTCCAATGCTTCATTTCCGAATTTGTTTCGGACCTTCCTCATCTGATTCTCCCAAAAGTCATTATTTACCCTTCTGTATACAGGATGGCAATGTGCCTGTGGAATAATTCTTGCCAGTGCATTAATCCATTCCCAGTTGAAAACGTGACCTGCCAAAAGAATAATATTTTTGCCTTCAGCCTTAGCTTCATGAAATAAATGCTGATTGATATGCTGCATTCGCACTCTGGATTCTGTTTCCGAAATGCTGAAAGATTTGATGGTTTCTACCAGATAATCTGAAAAATTAAGGTAGAATTTTTTTCGGATCTCTTTAATTTCTTCTTCCGATTTATCCGGGAAAGATTTTTTCAGATTTTGAGTGATTACCTCTTTTCTGTATCCTACCAGATAATAATTCAGGAAAAAGATGACGTCCGAAAAAATATATAATATTTTAAGCGGCAGCTTCGAGATCAGATTTAATATTTTGATTAGAAAATTCATAAAACACGCAAATTTAGTGATAATAAAATTATGGTTCTATTTTTGCAGAGGGATATGTATTATTTTTTTTACTTTTATATTATGAAAAAATTGATAATTTTCGCTTCTCTTGGATTAAGTGCATTTGCTTTTTCACAAGAAGTGAAGAACTCCCCGGATAAAGGAAAGCAAAAAACAGCGCTTATAGTGCCTACTGAGCAGAAAGACTTAGATGCGAAGAAAAAAGCAGCTGAAGAAAAAGCCAAGCTTCCTAAACCCTATGATCCAAAAGCGGACGCAGAGGCAGATATTAAAAAATTGGTAGCTCAGGCTAAGAAAGAAGGTAAGAATGTTATGATCCAGGCCGGTGGAAACTGGTGCATCTGGTGTCTTCGTTTTAATAATTTTGTGCAGAATACTCCCGAGCTGAAGGAAATTGTAGATAAAAAGTATGTTTACTATCATCTGAACTATTCCCCGGAGAATAAGAATGAAAAAGTTTTTTCTCAATATATCAATATTAAAGAACAGCAGTTTTATCCATTTTTTATCATTTTAGATAAAGATGGTAAAAAGGTTCATGTTCAACAGAGTGAGGTATTAGAGGAAGGAAAAGGATATAGTAAAGAGAAAGTAAAAGAATTTCTGGAAAAAGGAAAAGTTATTTAAAAAGAAAACCCGTTCATTAAAACGGGTTTCTTTTTTATTATCTTAAGCAGCACAAAACTCCATACGTATTGCACCCTTTCCATTAGCATCATAGCAGGCTGCTGCACCTGAATACTGAATACACGAAGTACAAGAACTGATATATACCATGCTGCCATCCGAGCAAGATGAAGCACATGATAATCCTCCTGTTAGTTTACTTAATTTTTCTCTTGATAATTTTTTCAAATTTTTCATGGTTATAGAATTTAGTTTTAAGCAGTAAATATATTGTTTTTTTATTTAAAATCTCCAATTGGGGAAATTACATTAATTTCTTAATCCAGTTTAATTTTTTCTCAGAATAAGGTGGATATTTGATGTTCGGTTCACCCCAGGTGGCTTTTTCAAGAACTGCTTTTTGATGTGAGAAAGTTTCAAAACCATATTTTCCATGGTAATTTCCTATCCCTGAACTTCCGACTCCTCCAAACGGAAGATGATCATTACTTAAATGCATCACCGTATCATTGATACATCCTCCTCCAAAAGACAGTTTTCGGGTAAAGTTTTCTTTTTCTTCTGAATTATTGGTAAAAAGATAAGCTGCTAGTGGCTTTTCAAGCTCTACAATAGAGTTGAGTGCTGCATTATAACTCTGAAAACGGATTACAGGAAGCAGAGGTCCAAAAATTTCTTCCTGCATGATTTCATCATTCCAATCTATATGGTTCAGAATAGTAGGCTCAATGTAAAGTTTTTCCTCATCAAAATGTCCTCCGGAATAGATTTTTTCTTTATCAATAAGGCGCACAAGACGCTGGAAATTTCGTTGATTAATGATTCTTGTGTACTGTTCAGAATTGTGATCATATTTGAACTCTTTGATATATTTTCTGAGCATTTCCAAAAACTGCTCCTGAATCGTTTCTTCCACCAACAGATAATCGGGGGCTACACAGGTTTGTCCTGCATTGAGGAATTTTCCCCATACAATTCTTTTAGCAGCCATTTCGAGATTGGCATTTTTAGTGACAATTGCAGGAGATTTTCCACCCAGTTCCAGCGTTACAGGAGTTAAATGTTCTGCAGCCGCTTTATAAACAATCTTTCCAACTTTTGTACTTCCTGTAAAAAATATTTTGTCAAATCTTAATTGTAAAAGAGAAGTTGTTTCTTCAATACCTCCCTCATAGACATACAAATAGTCAGACGGAAAATTTTCATTGATGATGAATGCCATCGCTTTCATTGTATTTTCAGCGATTTCGCTAGGCTTAAGAATACAGCAGTTTCCAGCAGCCATAGCCGCAATAATGGGAGAAAGGGATAGCTGATAAGGATAATTCCAGGCTCCGATTACCAGGACACAACCAAGAGGATCAGCATAAACTTTACTGTTTCCGAGCTGGTTAACAAGATTGGTCTTTACTTTTTGAGGTTTTGAAAGAGATTTTAAGTTTTTGATATAATAATTAATGTCATTCAGAATGAAGGATAGCTCTGTTGTGAAAGTATCAAACTTTGATTTTCCAAAATCTTTGCTAATTGCTTCATACAGCATGTTTTCATTAGAAATAATAAGGTTTTTAAGCTTTTCAAGATACATTTTCCGAAAAGCGGGACTTTTGGTTTGCTGTGTTTTAAAAAAATCTCTTTGGCTCAGTAAAATTCTTTCAATTTCCATTGGTAAGCTTTTGTATTAAACGTAGTGCTTTATGCAATATTGCTGCTTGAAAAAGACGAACAATAAACCGGCCAAAGTGGGAGAAGAAGGGAGATTGAAGATGAGAGTTAGAAACAGTAAGTTTATCACTTAATTTAAATTTAACGCAAAGTTCGCAAAAGATTTGACTGTAAAATGGGAAATTACGTTCGCAAAGGCGCTGACACTTAGCAGAGTTCATTCATTGTGTACATAGGTGAATGAAATGCCTTTGCGAACGGAAAATATATACCCCTTAGTGTATTCCTGGCGTTTAAGAAACTATCTTATCCGAATCTATCTGTTATTTATGTCTTCAGTAGCTTCTATCTTCAAGCTTCCAGCTTCCTTCTTTTTAGCATTACATTATATTTCGTACTGCTATTTTTGCAGGATGATAAAGCAGTAAGCAAAGCGCAGTAATGAATGCAAGCCAGAAAAGTCCGGTAAAAATTTCCATATTAGAAAGAAGAATAGATTGTGCTGTAATTTTAGCCTTAAAAGCTCCTGCTGTCATGGATAAAGAATCATTCACTGAAAGTTTTGAAATATTGGCCCCGAAAACCTGAGTCCATTGACTGTAAAAAACAGGATTGGTGTCTGTAAAGTTTGCGCTGAGTGTATCAGAATGTTTTAAGGTTAAAAACAACATCAGGTTTTGCATCAGTGCATACCCGATAGCCGTTGTCCAGAAACGGGTTGTTGTCCCTAAAGCTGTAGCATTGGCAACATATTCTTCCGGTGTTGCTGAAATCAAAAAGAAAACAAGCGGAGTAAATAATAATCCCTGAGCAACCCCTTGCAGAAATAAGGGCGGACAAATCGTTGAAAGGGTAGTGTCCGGATAAAAAGTATAGGTAAACCATGCGCAGTCGATGGCGAGTAAAAGAAATCCTGTAAAGAAAACAATTCTCGATGAAACCCCACGAACCAGACAAATTCCAGATAATAATATTCCCAAAAGAGTTCCTGCCACATTCCAGTACTGGATGTTTACAATATAATCCCACGGCCATTTCCATACGGTAGCCATGACGGTGTATACATTATTAAGTCCGGAGCGGATCAGGTAGAAAATAAAAAACAGGATCATTCCAGCAATCACATTTTTTGAGCTGAAAACTTCAAAGTGAAACAACGGTCTTCTGGAATTTCTTTGTTTAAGCATGAATAGCCCTCCTGAAAGAAGAAATATAAACAGGCACATGATAATAGTGTCTGATTCCAACCACATTAATCTTTTTCCATAAATAATTGCATAACCGCCAGCCTGCAGACATACCCAGAGCAAAAACCAGCTGGTAATATCCAGTTGGTACAAAGGTTTTTTGGGAAAGAATCTGTTTCTGTTGAATAAAGCAATACCGATTATCAGTACAAATACATGAAAGTAGGCCATCATGAGGATCATATGCTGGAAGTCATAGTTTTCAATACTTGATTTCAATAGGGAAGTGGTTATTGTTCCTCCTGTCAGCATGATGGTATACATAAAAAGATAAGCCACCACTTTGGCATGTCTTGTTTTTAGTTCGGCAATAATCAGAGGAAGGAAAATAGCACCCTCCAGCAATCCAAAAATTCCCTCTAAAAACCGGATCACCAGAATAACATGATAATCATGTGTTACCGATAAAACATAAAGGATAATCACGGAAATGGAAGCCATCAGCAGAACGTAATATTTCACGCTGAAATAAGCCATAAACCTTTGTATAACTAAAAGGGTAACCACAAATGTCCCGTACATCAAAATCATTAAATACTGAATGTCATCTGAATCGACATCCATAAAAGAAGATGTGAAGGCGCTGTTTGAATGTAAAAGCGACAACAACATCAGGTGGGGAAACAATGCCAGTATAAGAAGCGGCAGTTTCAGCCATTGTGGTACCCATTGATGATAAACTGTATTGTGTTGCATAATTTTTTTGAAAGCATTAATTGAAGAATGCTGAAAAGGCAGATAAGCAAATTCGTGGCTGTACCTGAATTTAAAAATGCGAAAAGACAAAAGTGCAAGGTGTAAAAGTAAAAGGTAAAATGGCGAACGTGCCCAAGAAAAAAATTGCAGATTCGCTATTTTGCAGCTCTGTCTTTTCGCTAAAAAAATAAAGTCTGAAATGTATTGATTGGAAGGTAATTTTGCACTCTAAAACTCTAAAACTCTAAAACTCTAAAACTCTAAAACTCTAAAACTCTAAAACTCTAAAACTCTAAAACTCTAAAATCCTCCCACACTCAAACTCATATCTTCTTCGCGCTCACCAGAACATTCATTCCGGAAAGCAGTTTTTCGTTGTCTTTATTGTTGTCAAGAATGATTTTCACAGGAAATCTCTGTTCAATTTTTACAAAGTTTCCGGTGGCATTATCCGGTTTTACCAAAGAAAACTGGGATCCTGATGCAGGAGAAACGGAAAGTATTTTTCCTTTAAATTCCACATCGGGATACGCATCTGCAGTAATGATGACTTCCTGGCTCTGATCAATCTGTCCAAGCTGTGTTTCTTTGTAATTGGCAATGATCCATTTTTCTTTGCTGACGATCTGTACTAAAGCCTGGCCATCCTTAATCAATTGACCTTCCTGAATGGTCTTTTTTCCGACCCATCCATCATAAGGAGCGGTAATCACCGTATAAGAAAGATAAAGTTTAGCATTGCTCAGACTCGCATTACTCTGCTGTATCTGGCTTTTAACAGGAGCAACCTTTGTCTGCTGTTCGCTGGCTCCGGCTCTTACTGCATTTTTCTGTTGTTCTAATGCCATAAGATTGGCTTTTGACTGTTCATAGGACGCTTTTACATTCTCAAATTCCTGTTCGGTAGCAGCATCTTCGGTCAGTAAGTTTTTATATCTTTTATAATCCTGCTCCGTTCTCCAGATATCAATTCTTGCAGAAGCAATTTTGGCATCAATGATCTTTGTGTCGCTTTCTTTGGTATTGACGCCGCTTTCAATAGTGCTGATGGTAGCTGTATTGGCGTGGAGATTGGCTTCTGCCATTTGTACCTGATTCACAAACTCTCTGTTGTCTATGATGATTAAAGTATCCCCTTTATGTACAAACTGATTTTCATTAAACTTTATCGTTTTGATAAACCCGGAAACCTTGCTGGATACAGGCGTGATATATTGTTCGATCTGTGCATCGTTGGTAGTGACATTCTTTCTTGAAAAAAGATAAAAACTGACCATTCCTGTAATTCCGCTGATGATCAGGATCCAGGCCAGTAGAGTAATGGACTTGTTGATTCTTTTTTCCTTTTGTGTCAGTTGTTTCTGTGCCATAGTTTTTATAAGTTTCCAATCGTATATTGGAGTTGGTAATATTTAAGTTGTCTGTTTATTTTTACGGAAATAAGGTTGGATTCTGCCTCCAGATAAGTATTGTCGGCATCTATCAGTTCAGTGATAAGACTTAGTTTATTCGCATATTTTGTTCTTACAATGCGATAGTTTTCTTTTGCCTGATCAATCGCTTCTTCAGCAATTTTCACTTTCTGGTCTGTTTCTTCAAACTTCTTGTAAGCTTCATACACGTTGTGTCTTATTTTTTCTTCATTTTCCGCTATCTGAAGTTTAGCAAGATCTATATTTTCCCGTGCTTCCTGCATTTTATACTTATTCTTGTACAAGCTTTCAATAGGATAGGTAAGATTTACCCCAACCATTCCCAAGCGATAGGCATAGGGTTCAGGAGGGAAAAACATCATATTCGGGTACTTTAAAAAATATTCTCCGCCTGCTGTAATTTTGGGTAAATAATTCGCTTTGGTGATTTTTTGATCCAGTTCTTTCAGTGAAAGGTTTTTGTGGGTGATTTCAACGGATTCATTTTTATTTAAAGCCGTTTCAGTCAATTCATCAACATAAGGAATTGTTGCGTTATCCGAAATAAGATCTTCCGTATTCACATGCATTTCCTGATCTTCCGGAAGAGAAAGAATAGTTTTCAGCTTATGCTCTGCAATCTGAATATCGTTATCCAGCTCTGTCCAGCTCATTTTATGATTGGAAAGCTGCAGGGAAGTTCTCAATACTTCATTCACTGTTACGACACCGTTAGCTTTAAGAGCTTTTACTTGTTTGATGTTGACAGAATCCTCTTTCATTTTATCATTAATGAGACTCTGCTGTTCCTTTAAATGATGGATCTGCAGAAAAGCTGTGATGATTTCCATGGTAAGTTGTCTCTCGTCCAGATGCGTTCTTAAAGCTGAAATTTCAGTGTCAATAGCCGCTTTCTTTTCCGTATTCTTTATTTTGCCACCCATGTATACCGGAATTGAAGCAGATAATGTAAAGTCATACATCCCATTGATGACATCATACTTTGTTGCTTTGTTAAATACACCATTTTGGTGCTGATACAAATTGGTTACCTGGGTATAGCTGGTATGAAATTCAATGTCCGGAAGCTTTTCCATTTTGAGATCTTTCTCTTTGGTAGCGGACATTTCCTGTTTTAGATGACTTATCTGTATGTTTTTGTTGTTTTTCAAACCAATCTCTACCGCTTGCTGTAAGCTGAGGTGTTGGTAATCTATCATCTGTGAATGTAAAAAGCTGCTCAATAATAAGCACAACGCGATGCACAGATACCGGCATGCGTTAAATATGATATTCATAAATTAATTAAAGGATTTTTGCTAAAATGATTTTGATGCAGCAAAGTTACGGCGACAAGCATAGTTCCCGATTTGTGAAAACAGAAAAAGATTTGCTCATTTACGCCAATTTAAAAAATCTTCTTATCTTTATTTTATGAATGACAGCCATTTTGAAGCAGTAGAAGAGGATGATGCCGAATTTTATATCTATCATGTCCTCACAGGCAATGTAACAACAGATATTCATTATCACAGTTCTGCACAATTAGTCTATGCAGAAGGAGGTATTGTGCATGTTTTCACCGATCAGAGGCACTGGTATCTTCCTGCAAGGTGCTTTATGTGGATTCCGGCCGGGATACCTCACTATATTTTTTCTACCAGTCCGAAAGTTGATTTATATAACTTTTATTTTAAAAAAGAAGAAAATGAAAATGGCTTTTTTGATGAAATTAATATTTATTCCGTCAATAATTTGCTTCGGGAGATGATTTTTCACACTAAAGACTGGGATGGGAAAATTACAAAAAATGATGGCTCTAAATATTATTTTCTCAAAGCTCTTAAAGGGGTTTTACAGGAAAAAAAGAATAAACATCTGGCATTCCCGATACAGCATCCTTTCCCAAAAGATGAAACCTTACTGAAGATTGCAAGATATATTCATGCAAACCTTGAGAAGCCTCTTACCATAGAATCTACGGCAAAAGAATTTGGGATGAGTACCAGAACCCTTTCGAGGAAATTTAAAGAGATTCTGGGCATGAATTACGTCCGTTTTCTACGGGCATTACGGATTACCCGTTCCCTTGAACTGATGCTGGAAGGAAAATATAATATGTATGAAATAGCGATGATGGTAGGGTACAATAGCCTGTCATCTTTCAGTAATATTTTCAAAAAAGTAATTGGGATTGCTCCTACGGAATATCAGCAGAAACTGAGAGGGGATAAGTAATGAGTGAGAGTGTTTGAGGGCTTCGCGATACGAGATTCGGGATTTGTGGTACGAATTGCTGCTATTTAAGTTTAAATACAGGCATATTAGGAATAATATAGGTCAGGATTCCCTGAATTCCCCTTCTCTGAAGGGGTGGATTTTTGCAAAGCAAAAAGACGGGGTAGTTTATCATTTGCCTAATCAACAACCTACATGTTCTATGTTTACAAACAAAAAAACCACCTCAAATAAATGAAGTGGTTTGTATGGTGAGAAAATCTCAGTTGCTTAATATTAAGCTTCTTCAGATTTAACTTCTTCCTTCTTAGCAGCAGGAGCAGCTACAACTGGAGCGTCAGATACGATATCGAATTCGAAATTGTACTCAACGTTTCTGTGTAATCTGATGTTTGCTGTTACTTTACCAGTTCTCTTAATAGTGTTTCCTGGGATTTTGATGTATTTCTTCTCTACAGAAACTCCAGCTTTAGCTAGAGCAGCAGAAAGATCAGCATTGTTGATAGATCCGAATAATTTATCACCAGAACCTACTTTTGCAGGGATAGTGATAGAAGTTTTCTTCAATTGATCTACTACAGCGTTAGCAGCAGCGATTAATTTAGCTTCTTCTTCTTTTCTAGCTTCTAAAGTAGCTTCTAGAGCTGCTTTGTTTTTAGGGGTAGCTAAAAGAGCAATTCCTTGAGGAATTAAAAAGTTTCTAGCATAACCTGGCTTTACGCTTACTGTATCAAACTCAAGTCCTAAGTTTTCTACGTCTTGTTTTAGGATGATATCCATTGTTGTTGTCCTTTTTTTAGATTTTAGAGTGATCTAAAATCAAGTTAGAATTAATTATTTATTCAGCAACAAAAGAAGAGGTTGCCCTCTTCTTTTATTTATTTTTTGTCTTATTTCAATAAGTCAGCTACGTATGGTAGTAATGCAAGGTGTCTTGCTCTTTTGATAGCAGCAGAAACTTTTCTTTGGTATTTTAAAGAAGTTCCAGTGTATCTTCTTGGTAAGATTTTACCTTGCTCGTTTACAAATTGTAATAAGAAATCAGCATCTTTGTAATCAACGTGCTTAATTCCGTATTTTTTGAATCTACAATATTTCTTTTCAGATTTTGTATTGATATCAAGCGGAGTAAGGAATTTTACTTCTGATTCTCCTCCAGCTGAGGCTTGTTTAGCCATTTCATCTATTGCCATGTCTTGTCTTTTTTAAAAAATAGGGTTAATAATTAAGCTTTAGCTGCTTTTACTTTAGTTCTTCTAGTTACAGCATACTCAACAGCATGTTTGTCAAGTTTCGTAGTAAGGTAACGGATTACTCTCTCGTCACGCTTAAATGCTAATTCTAGATCAGCTACTACACTACCTTCTCCTTTGAATTCGATTAGAGTATAGAACCCGTTCTTTTTCAATTGGATAGGATAAGCTAATTTTTTTAATCCCCAGTTTTCTTTAGCAACGATTTCGCAGTTCTTTTCTTTGATAAGATCTACATACTTGTTCACTGCTTCCTCTACCTGTGACTCAGATAGAACGGGAGTTAAAATGAAAACAGTTTCGTAATTGTTCATAATGTTAAATGAATTTGTTAATTATTTCGAGGTGCAAAAGTAGAGAATATATTTCTTATATGCAAGAGGATTCGTGAAATAGTTGAGTATTGATGGTTGAGAGTTTAAAGTTTAGTGTTTTGGGAAATTGCTTCATATTATAATTAAAAACTGTTTTCAATAGTTACTTTTAAAAGAAATCAACTTTCAACTCAGGATTTCTGACTAATCTTTTTGTCTTAATTCTGCAAGAAAATTCACTTTCAACACATCGTATAACGAATGCCTGCTTACTAAAATAGAAGCAATGGAAGAAACCATTCCTGCCAGCATCAGATGGAAAATCAGGGAATGTCTGTCAGTCATCTCCAAAACAATAATAGCTGAAGTAAACGGAGCGCGGGTAATTCCTGTAAGAAAAGCGACCATTCCGGCCAAAACAACAACATTGGTTTCGTTGGGTGTTAAATGAATAGCACCAGAAATAACAGAGCCTATACTGGCTCCGGCTGAGAGGGCAGGGGCGAAAATTCCACCCGCACCACCGGAAGTAAAAGAAAGTGCAGGGCCAAGCATCCTTAAAACCGGAACATACCAGTCTTCGTGTTTATCCTTCGTAAAAAGGACGCGCTCCATAATTTCTTTCCCAGAGCCCAGAATTTCTCTGTTGATGAAATAAGCGATTGAAGCAATAATTAAAGCACAAATAATCAGGAATATCACATTGGCCTTATCCGTTTTCAGTTTGTTCTTTTTCCAGCTGTTGATTTTGAGCATAGCAACAGAAAGCTGACTGGCGAGAATACCCGCAACCGCAGCAACAAGAACAATAGGGAACATTACCATTAAAGAAACATCGTTGGTCTTCGGATATCCCAGATATAAATAAGATCCGGCTAAAGTCTGAGCCGTTAAACCTGCAATAATGACAGCCGTAAATAGAGCGGTTTTAAAATAATTGATATGGGTTTTGGAAAGTTCCTCAACTGCAAAAACAATTCCTCCCAGCGGAGTGTTGAATGCTGCGGCAAGCCCGGCTGCGGCTCCTGTCATAATCATATTCTTTTTGGAGATTTTCGGCCACCATTCGGGAAGATACTCGTTGACCTTTCTGAAAACAGAACCTGCAATCTGAATGGTAGGTCCTTCACGTCCTACCGCACCGCCTCCGATTACCAGAATGACTGAGGAAAGGATTTTGAAAAAAATGATTTTAATACTTAGAAGATTTCTGATTTTTCGGTGTTCTTTCGGATTGGCTAGCTCTACTGCGGCCATTACCTGCGGAATACCGCTTCCTTTGGCGTTGGGGGCAAATTCTTTCACCAGCCACCAGGAAAGTACAAATCCTATGGGAGCAATAATGAAAATCATCCATGCATGCCAGTTAAAGATAAAATTCATGAGATGTTCACCCCAGGCAAATACCTGTGCATACATTACGGCAAAAAAACCTGTAATAACGGATCCTATCCAAAAAGGAATAGCCTGAAGAAGGTTGTGCTTCAGCTGTTCGTTCCGGATATTGTCAAAAGAGTTTTTGACGGATTTTTTTATAAGAGTGAAAATTTTCAGCATTTGTCTGTTTTGAGGGATGAGATTATGGTAAAATTCTGGAAATTATAGGTCGTTTAAAAACTTTGAGATGATTTCACTATTTCCAATGGTAAGTATTTCCGGTAAACCAAAGCTCAGAATATTATTTCTCACTTCGAGTTTAAAATTTTCATTTGGAAAGGCTTTTATTGTTTCTTTTCTCTTTTGGTTTAAAAAATTCATGGCTTTATATTGATCACTTCCTAAAACATAGAAATCTTTAAAATCATGATCTTTAAAGTTGATATTAAAACTGCTGAATATTCCTGCAATCTTATCCATTAATCTTTTCTTGTTAATGGAAATATATCCAAAATCTTCTTCAAGTTTTTTTAATCCCCAAAGTTGAATGGTGTCAAATTTACGACCTAAACGACCTCCTCTTGATGTAATCCCAACTTTGCTGACAACAAAAAGGTAGAAAGAACCGTTATTATTTCTGTCTTTTACCAAGTAACAGATTTGAGGAATGAATAATGGATACATGTCATGCGAACTGAATTGCTCATAAGGAGAGTCTTCAATATCAATCACTGAAATATCATAATCTAAAGAAAGCTGATCGTAAACTTCAGTAATGATTTTTTCATCCTGCTCAGTGAAGGCAGAAAATTTTGTCATGTCATACTTTCTGTAATCCAGATCCATTATTGAGTATTTATTTGTTTAAAAATAATGCTAATAAATCTAATTTCAAAATAAGTTGTGATAATGTGTAATTGTATTTGTTTTATTGATGATTTGATAAATAAATGGATTTTTATTTGGATATTTTCAATTGATCTTTTGTGTTGTTTAATCTTTTGATATTCTATTATGTTTGACTGCCAAAAACAAAAAACCTCCGATTAAATCGAAGGTTTAATATTTAAAATCAGCAAAAATTACCTATTGCTAATTACTTATTACTTATATTTCTGTGTTCAGATCCCAGTTTTCAAGGTAGTCGTGAACGTGCTTCAGCATCATTCCACCTAGAGAACCGTCTACTACTCTGTGGTCATAAGAGTGAGACATGAACATTAAGTTTCTGATTGCAATTACATCACCATCAGCTGTTTCAAGAACCGCAGGTTTTTTAACGATAGCTCCGATTGCTAAAATAGCTACCTGAGGCTGAGGAATGATAGGTGTTCCCATAAGGTTTCCGAAGCTTCCTACGTTTGAAATAGTATAAGTTGCACCCTGAGTATCTTCAGGTCTTAATTTCTTGTTTCTAGCTCTGTAAGCCAGGTCATTGATTGCTTTTGCAAGACCTGAAAGTGATAGCTGATCTGCATTCTTGATAACAGGAACAATAAGGTTTCCGTCCGGAAGGGCAGTAGCCATACCGATGTTGATGTTTTTCTTTTTGATGATGTTTTCACCATTGATAGAAACATTGATCATTGGGAAATCCTGAATTGCTTTCACTACAGCTTTTACGAAAATCGGCATGAAAGTCAGTTTCTCACCTTCGCGTTTTTCAAATATTGCTTTGTTTTTATTTCTCCATTTTACAACGTTGGTAACATCTGTTTCGATGAAAGAAGTAACGTGCGGAGCAATTTGTTTTGCTTTTACCATGTTTTCAGCGATGATCTTTCTCATTCTGTCCATTGGAATGATCTCATCACCTGCACTTACCGGAATCGTAGCTGCCGGAGCAGATATTGCTGGTTTCGGAGTGGATGCCGCTTGTACGGGAGCCGCCTGCTGAACTGGCTGGTTTCCTCTGTTGGCAACATATGCTAGTATATCTTCTTTTGTAATTCTTCCTTCCAAACCGCTACCTTTGATAGATTTCAGTTCAGTTTCAGAAATATTTTCCTGTTGTGCGATAGATTTTACGAGTGGAGATAGATAAAGGTCTCCTGAGAATTCTACATTTGAAGCAATTGTTGCTTGTAAAGGCTCTTCAATCGCTTTTAAAGTGTCAGCATCCGGAGTAGCCGCCGGAGTTTCAGTTTTTACTTCTTCTGAAGCTGCGCCTTCTCCTTCAATTTCTAAAATAGCAATGGCTTCACCTACTTTTGCAACTTCATCTTTTTGCTTTAAAATTTTTACGATTTTCCCCGAAACTGGTGTCGGAACGTCTGAATCTACTTTATCTGTTGCAATTTCTACTACGGAGTCATCCTCCTTTACGTTATCACCTTCATTGAATAACCAAGTGATAATTGTCGCTTCCATAACACCTTCTCCCATGGAAGGAAGCAATAATTTGTATTCTGCCATTTTTGATTTTTAGATTTTGACAAATATATAAAAAAAATCGGTTTTTTTATGAAATATATAATCTTAGCTGAATTCAATATAAATATTTTCGCCTACATTCAGTCCAAACAGGCTTTTGGCGCCGTTTTTCTTGCTTCCTTTGTAGATGGTAAGCTCCAATAATTGACTATCATTGAAAATAGCAGCAGACTGCCCATGGAATTCTGTTTCCCTTTCCCAATCTGAAACAACCTCCGTGTGGCTGGAAAATATCTTTGAAAGACTTAAATTTCTGAATTTTATGGTAAAATTATCATAGCCTTTGCTGATATTTTCGAAAAAATCTTTGTTGATATTTGAGATTATATTTCCGAAATTATCAATATAAGTTACTTCTCCGATAATCATGCCTTCTGATTCATTATAAACCGCCCTTGGGAACATCAGTTGTTTAGCTGAATGTATTTTTCGTCCTATTACCTCAGGAAGTCCACCATTGGCTAGATGTACCGCTGCAGGTACAAATATGTCTGTAGAAGTAAAGTTGATGATGTCATCAAAACGATTGTTCAGGGTAAGTTCATAGATAGCTTCCGGTTTAATATCAAAAAAGATAAGGCTTAAAAGGCCATTATCTGCCGCTAAAAAGTAGGATCCGTCGGCTTTATAAATTATATTTTTTCTAGACCTGTTGTAAAAACTGTCTACGGAAATAATGTGAATGCTTCCTTTTGGAAAATATTTATAAGCATTTCTTACAATATACGAAGTCTGTATAAGGTTGAATGCCTGGATATCGTGGGTTATATCAATAATATTAACCTCAGGGTTTAGAGACAGAATTTTGCCTTTCACAGCGGCAACTCTGTAATCTAAATTTCCGAAATCCGAAGTAAGGGTAATAATTGACATGAGCAATTTATAGAATAGTGTAGTATTGCAAAGTTATTTAAAATAAAAAGAAAGCCCGAAAGATTGTTGAAAAGAATTTGATATAAATTTGAAAAAAAGCTTTAATTTTAAAATCTAAAAATAAAAATACTGCATGTTTGAATTAACATATGATTTGGAAGATATCGATGCGAAAATCTTCTATGGAGTTAATAACCAATATTTCAACTTAATAAAATCAAGCTTTCCAACCATTAAAATTACAGGAAGAGATCATTATATCTTTGCGATGGGAAATCAGGAAGCATTAGATATACTAAAGCAAAAACTGGATGATATTGTCCGTTTTATTTCTAAAAACAATTCAATTGGGCTGAAAGACGTTGAAAATATCCTGAATATTAAAGACGAAAACGAGAAACAACTGGTTTTCGATCAGGACATTATTGTAAAAGGAGTAAACGGAAAAGTCATTAAGGCTAAAACAACCAATCTTAAGAAGCTGGTAAAGGAAACCGAGAAAAAAGATATGGTTTTTGCAATAGGTCCTGCCGGAACGGGGAAAACGTATACTAGTGTAGCATTGGCAGCTAGAGCTTTAAGGGATAAAGAGGTGAAAAGAATCATTCTGACAAGACCGGCTGTAGAAGCGGGAGAAAGTCTTGGGTTCTTGCCGGGTGATCTTAAAGAAAAACTGGATCCCTATTTACAGCCTTTATATGATGCACTTCGGGATATGATTCCTCATGAAAAACTGGAAGGCTTTATTGAGAAAAAAGTAATTGAAGTGGCACCATTGGCATTCATGAGAGGAAGAACGCTGGATGATGCTTTTGTAATTTTAGATGAAGCTCAGAACACGACCCATTCTCAGATGAAAATGTTTTTAACCAGAATGGGGATGAATGCTAAATTTATTATCACAGGAGATCCTACCCAGGTCGATTTGCCACCAAAACAACAATCCGGGCTGAAAGAAGCTATGAGGATTTTAAGCGGAGTAAAGGAAATCGGGTTTGTACATCTTACAGAAGAGGATGTAGTGAGGCACCCTGTTGTAAGAAAGATTATTCTTGCCTATAATGATGAAGAGAAAAGAATGAGAAATGACTAGTAAAAATGAGTGAAAATTTCTGTTAACCTTTTATTAACCTTAAATTGGTTAGTTAAAATTTGTTAATTTGAAAAAAATAGTTAGTTTTGCAGACCTTAAAATGTAAAAACTAACTAAACATGAAAAAACTTTTACTTGTTGCAGCGGTCGCTGTTATGGGAATTTCTGCAAACGCACAAGAATTTCGATTTGGTCCAAAAGCTGGTTTCGCAATGTCTACGATTAAATTAGACGATAAGCAGGATGATCTTGACGGAAGAAAAATGTCTCCTAAATATACCTTCTATATCGGTGGGATGGCTGAGTACAAATTCAATGATAATTTTGCTGTTCAGGGTGAGGTTTTGTATTCACCACTGGGAGCTAAAGAAAAAATTGATGGAGTAAATGCTGGAGGGATGTATTTTGGTGAGTCAACTAAAGTGACTTTTGGGACTCTTTTAGTGCCTGTTTCTGCAAAATACTTTATTACAGAAGGTTTCTCTGTAGCCGCAGGTGTTAACGTTGGAATTATCCTTACAGCTAAACAAAAGACTGTAATTGGTTCAGATTTCCTTGATGTAGAAATGGAAGGTGAAGGCGGTGAAGTAGATATTAAAAAAGATATCAAATCTTTAAACCTTGCCCCTTTCTTAGGCGTTGAATATATGCTGGAAAACGGACTTTTCTTTGATGCAAGATACAGCTTAGGAGTATCCAACCTTTCTAATGACAACAGCGGTGGTACTGTAAAGAACAGCTTTGCTCAGGTGGGTGTAGGTTTCAAATTCGGAGGAAACTAATTCTGAAAATCTTATTTAGAAATAATAGAAAGCAGGACGATTTTTGTCCTGCTTTCTATCGTTATACAGATATCAGAGACCGGTTCTATTTTTATGATGAAAATAATTAGTACTTTTGCAGGGTAATTTAAAGCTACTAAAAAAAATGAAAAAACTATTATTACTAGGTGCTTTTGCACTTTTAGGAGGTGCTGCTCAAGCGCAGGAAGGTTTTAAAATTGGCGGACATATTGGTGTTCCTGTGTCTGATGCAAGTGATGTATCTTCATTTACATTGGGAGTAGATGCTGCTTATATGTGGAATATTGCTAAAGGTTTTGACCTTGGGGTAACAACAGGGTATTCTCACTTCTTCGGAAAAGATCACTTTGATGATTTCGGATTTATTCCTGTAGCTGTTTCCGGGAAATATAAATTTAAAGGAGCTCCTATCTTTGTAGGATTAGACCTTGGATATGGTATTTCTACAAAGGATGGGGTAGATGGTGGTTTCTATGCACAGCCTAAATTTGGATACCAGATGTCCAAAGGAGAGTTGTACATCGGATATCAGTCTATCAGTAACAGACGTGATTATGGCTGGTACAGAGACAACTGGAGTGTAGGAGCTGTAAACTTAGGATTTAATTTCTTTATCAAATAAAGACAGTTGAAAAATAACTGAACTCCGGCCGAAGGCCGGAGTTTTTTTGATATAATATAAACAGCCTGTACGGGTCTTTTATCAGAAACTTTTGAAATAAAATGCTTACAGCGATTAGAAAAAGATAAAAATAATCTCATATTATAAACGTTTGTTTAGATTTAAGAGTTAATAACTTTAAAATTAGTAGTTTAGGTTAATTGATTTTAGCATTTTCCCAGAATTCATGGGGTCTTAGGAAAAATGTGAAAATTTAAAAAAGTAAACATATTCTCCTCTTGTTAATAAAATGTAGTTTTTTTATTCATAATATTGTGAAAAACTCAACATATTCTCTTAAGTAGGATTTATTATTATAAAACCCTAAATTTTAACAATGATATTAATCACATTAACAAATTTTAATATTAGTGGGGACCACTGTAAATTTGCCCTCAGAAAGTATTAAAATTTTTTAAAATGAAAAAAATATTATTAGCGGGTGCTGTTGCACTTTTTGGTTTATCAAACGCTCAGATTGCTAAAGGAACTACATATTTATCAGGATCTGTTGGTTATTCTCAAAAAGAAACTGACAATGGTAACTATAAAAAAGAAAACTTCAACGTATTACCTACAGTTGGATATTTCGTAAACACTAACTTAGCTGTTGGATTAGGTATCGGTTACGAAACTGAAAAGACAACTGAGACTTCAACTCTAACTACTCCTCTTGGGACTACTGTAAGCAAGGATATTACTAAGAAGCCTGCTTTCGTTGTTGCTCCATTCGTAAGAAAATACTGGACTTTGTCTGAGAAGTTATACATCTTCGGACAGTTAGCAGTGCCAATGCAGTTTGGAAAAACTGAAACTGAAAACAGTTCTGTAACTACTTCTGGAAATACTACTGCTTCTACTTCTACATCTACTGAAGCTAAATATACTCAGATTGGTGTTACTGTTAAGCCAGGTTTAGATTATTTCTTGAACAAGAACTGGTCTATCGAAGCTACTATCGGTGAGTTTGGTTACAACAACTACAAGCCAAAAGATGGTGATGCTACAAACAACTATAACTTCGGATTGAATTTATCTTCTGTAACTTTCGGAGTTAAATATGTATTTGCAAAGTAATAAACAAAGCATATAACAAGAAAGCCCTGAGAAACTCTTAGGGCTTTTTTCTATACAAAACTAATATAATAATCATGAAAAAAATCGTATTGATGGGCGCTGTTGCGCTTTTCGGTTTATCAAACGCACAGATTGCAAAAGGAACTTCTTATCTTTCAGGACAGGTAGGATATTATCACAGTGAAAAGGACGAATTCAGCACTATAAGAAAGGATGATGTGATCAGAATCCTTCCTACAGCTGGGTATTTCGTTACTACTAACTTAGCCGTGGGACTTGGTGTAGGCTATAAAAGTGCTGTTACAAAATACAAAGTGGGGAATGCAGCGATTAGCAATGTAATGGAAATTAAAGATACAGATAATGCTTTTGTAGTAGCTCCATTCGTAAGAAAATACTGGACTTTATCTGATAAGTTATACATCTTCGGACAATTACAGGTTCCATTGGAATTTGGCCAGGAAAAACTGGATTTTAACAATGAAGGTAATGGCGGAGATCCTATACTTTCCGCTCCGTTTACACAAAAAAATAATTACACCAATATTGGAGTTAATATCAAGCCGGGTCTGGATTATTTTATAACGAAGAACTGGTCAATTGAAGCAACAATAGGTGAATTCGGATACAATACTTACAAAAGAGACATAGATGGTGCCAGAAGAGCTGATGATTACAAATTTGGCATCAGTTTAACTTCCGTGACTTTTGGAGTTAAATATGTATTTACGAAATAATAAATAAAATATAGGTGTTAGTCCTGAGATTGTTATCTTAGGACTTCTTTAATAAAACTATTTAATAATCATGAAAAAAATCTTATTAGTGTCTGCAATCGCTTTATTTGCAGGTTTAAATGCACAGACTACATTCGGGGTAAAAGCAGGTTATGCTTTATCAAAATTAAATTCCAGTGAAGGGGATTTTGAATTTGGTGGATTTGAAGCAAGTTTAAAATCCAAGTCAGGGTTCTATGTTGGCGGTTTGGTTGAACATAAATTCAATAATAAGTTTGCCGTTCAGGGAGAGGTAGAATATGCCAATCTTGGCGGTAAAGCAGAAGTTGGAATATCAGGTACTGGTTTTACCTTAACTGAAAAGATGAACCTTAACAGAATCGTTATTCCCGTATCGGCAAGATATTATGCAACGCCGGAACTGGGAATTTATGCAGGTCCTTACGTAAGTTTTAAAACGAATAATAAAGTAAAATTTGAAGTAAGTGGTCCCAATGCCGGGATGGTAGATCCTTCAGGGCTTAAAGAAGGAGAGCGTTATTTAGAAAGACAACTGAATGATGGTCTAAAATCTACCGATTTTGGTTTATTCCTAGGGGCTGATTACAGCATTCATAAAGGATTGTTTGTAGATGCCCGTTACAGCTTTGGTCTTACCAATATGATCAAAAACCCTGTGGATGGTGAAACATTAAAAATGAATTTCTTCCAGTTGGGACTAGGGTATAAGTTTAAATAAACTCCTATTCAGAATAAAAACAAAAAACTCTCAGAATTTCTGAGAGTTTTTTTATGAATGATTTTGTCTTTTTATTTTCCCATTCCACCCATTCCAGGCATATTTGGCATCTTGCTCATCATCTGCATCATTTGCTTTCCTTGAGGACCCTGCATCATCTTCATCATTTTACCCATTTGATCGAATTGTTTCATTAGTTGATTCACATCTTCGATTTTTCTTCCGGCACCTTTAGCAATTCTTCCTTTTCTCTGAGTATTGATGATAGAAGGTCTTCTTCTTTCTTCAGGGGTCATAGAGTAGATAATCGCTTCAATGTGTTTAAATGCATCATCACTGATCTCTACATCTTTGATCGCTTTTCCAACCCCAGGAATCATTCCCATCAAGTCTTTCATATTACCCATCTTCTTGATCTGGTTGATCTGCTTTAGGAAATCATCAAAACCGAATTCGTTTTTAGCGATTTTTTTGTGAAGTTTTTTAGCTTCTTCTTCATCAAACTGCTCCTGAGCTCTTTCTACTAAGGAAACAACATCTCCCATTCCCAGGATTCTGTCCGCCATCCTTTCCGGGTAGAAAAGGTCTAAAGCTTCCATTTTTTCTCCTGTAGAGATGAACTTGATTGGTTTTTCAACAACAGAACGAATCGTTAAAGCGGCTCCACCACGGGTATCACCATCTAATTTTGTTAAAACAACCCCGTCAAAATTCAAAGCATCGTTGAATGCTTTTGCTGTATTCACAGCATCCTGACCTGTCATTGAATCAACAACGAATAGCGTTTCATTTGGTTTAATGAAGTAATGAACAGATTTAATCTCGTTCATCATCTGCTCATCAATTGCCAAACGACCTGCTGTATCCACGATCACAACATCATGACCGTTTGATTTTGCAAAATTAATTGCGTTTTCAGCAATCGTAGAAGGATTTGTAGAACCTTCTTCTGTGAAAACAGGAACCCCGATTTGTCCACCTAAAACTTTTAGCTGGTCAATTGCAGCAGGACGGTAAACGTCACATGCTACCAATAAAGGTTTTTTATTTCTTTTTGTTTGTAAATAATTAGCAAGCTTTCCTGAGAATGTAGTCTTACCAGAACCCTGAAGACCTGCAATAAGGATTACAGATGGCTTTCCTGAAAGATTGATTCCCTCCTGGGAACCTCCCATAAGGTCTACCAATTCATCATGAACAATTTTCGTCATCAGCTGTCCCGGCGTAAGGGAAGTAAGAACGTTTTCTCCTAATGCTTTATCCTGAACTCTTTTAGTAAGATCTTTTGCAACTTTATAGTTAACGTCGGCATCTACCAATGCTCTACGGATCTCCTTTACGGTTTCCGCTACATTGATTTCGGTAATTTTTCCTCTTCCGGAAATATTATGTAATGCCTTGTCTAATTTATCCTGTAAACTATTAAACATATTGATTGTAAATTATAGGTTTGCAAAAATAAGGAATTTTTAGCATATCTAAAGTGTCCGGGACGTAATATTATATAGATAAGAAAAAATGATATATATCAAATCTTATCATAATACGATAGAAAAAGTCTATTTTTGCGGTCAATTAAAATTTAGAATGAAAATCAATCCCAATATTCTTGTTGTCATTTTATTCTTTCTGACGTTCCTGGTGCATTTTTCCCTTTGGAAATTTGTTTTTCACCTGGATGAAGTGGTGATCATTAAATTTTATCTTTTTCTAAGCGTCATGTTTATGATGATGATCACGCTTATTATCCTAATCAATAGAGTAGCACCGGAATTTTTAGGATTGTCCGTCATTGGTTTGATTCTTTTAAAATTCGGTTTGATGTACTTAATCAGAAAAAAACTGAACTTTGAAGTGATTCCAGGCTATAAATTCCATTTTATTATACCTTATTTTGTCCTGACAGCCCTGCTTACATACTATGCGATCAAGCTGATTAATCATGATAAAAAACAGTAAAATAATTTATTGAAACTAGAAAAAATATCATATTTTTGCACAACGAAAAAAACCTATCAATGTTTAAGAAATTCGCAGTTTTATTCTACAGTATTTTTGTATTAAACTTAGTGTCTGCACAGCACGGTGAGGCTACTGCTGGGGCAGCTCCTGCTCAAGAGCTTTCAGAGAAAGATAAAGTGAGCAAAGAAAACAAAGAGTTCATCGATCATCACTTGTTGGATGCACATGATTTCACATTGATGGTTGATAAAGAAGGTCACCACATCGGTTTCCCTCTTCCTGTTATTGTATATGACAACGGTTTTCACTCTTTCATGAGTAACAAAGAAGGGTTCATGCACGGAGAGCCTACTGAAGTAGACGGTTCTTTTTATGTATTGCACCATGAAAAAATCTATAAGACAGATGCAGCTGGAACTTTAACACTTGGTGAAGACGGTCACCCAACTAATGAAAAACCACTAGATCTTTCTATTACAAAAAGTGTACTGATTATTTTATTAGTATCAATCTTTATGTTAGTGTTATTCGGTGGTATGGCTAAGTCTTATAAAAAATCAGTTGTTCCTACAGGTGCTGCGAGATTTTTAGAGCCATTAATTATTTTCGTAAGAGACGAGGTTGCTATTCCAAATATCGGGCATAAGTATAAGAGATTTATGGGTTATTTATTAACAGTGTTCTTCTTTATTCTTTTCCTTAACGTTTTAGGATTAATGCCTTTCGGAATCAATGTTACAGGTAATATTACAATGACATTCTTCCTTGCGATCCTTACTTATCTGATTACAACATTCTCAGCTAACAAAGATTACTGGAAACACATCTTCTGGATGCCGGGAGTACCAGTTCCAATGAAGTTGATTATGCTTCCTATCGAATTACTAGGAACAATCACAAAACCATTCGCTTTGATGATCCGACTTTTTGCAAACATGACTGCAGGTCACATCGTAGTAATGAGTTTGATCGGATTGATCTATGTATTCAAGAATTTTATCGCAGGTGTTGCATTCCCGTTCCTTACATTGGTAATTTATTTACTGGAAGTATTGGTAGCGTTCCTACAGGCTTATATCTTTACAATGTTATCAGCTCTGTTTATCGGAATGGCTGTAGAAGAGCACGAGCACGAACATCATGCAGCTCACTAATTGAAATTATAAATTAAAGTAAAACAAATTTTTTAAAATTATATATTATGGAAATCCCTAAAATTGTAGGTGCTGGTATCGTAGTACTAGGTGTAGGTATCGGTCTTGGTAAAATCGGAGCTGCTGCTCTTGAAGCTATCGCTAGACAACCTGAGCAATCTGGAAAAATCCAAACAGCTATGCTTATTGCAGCTGCACTTGTAGAAGGTGTTGCGTTTGCTGCTCTATTCGCAGTAAACTAATTAAAATCAGACCATTATCTGTGACGGTTGGTTACAGGTAATGGTTCTTTAAAAAAAGTAATAATTATTTATACATTTATATAATGGAATTAATTCATCAGTTTTCGTCAGGATTATTTATTATCCAGTCTGTTATTTTTCTAGCATTATTATTTTTGTTAGGTAAATTCGCTTGGAAACCTATTTTAAAGTCTATCAATGACAGAGAAACATCTATTGTTGACGCTCTTAATCAAGCTAAATTAGCTAGAAAAGAAATGGAAACTTTAAAAGAGGATAACGAAAGAATCATTCGTGAAGCTAAAATAGAAAGAGATGCTATCCTTAAAGAAGCTAGAGAAATTAAAGACAGAATCGTAGGGGAAGCTAAAGATGTTGCTAAAACGGAAGGAGACAGAATGATCGAAGCTGCTAAACAGACTATCAACGCTGAGAAAAATGCTGCTATGGCAGACATCAAAACTCAAATTGGTACTTTATCTGTGAACATTGCTGAGTCTATCTTGAAACAAAAATTAGACAACAGCGAAGCTCAAAACGAATTAGTTCAAAATTATTTAAACAAATCAAACCTTAACTAAGAATGCTTACATCTAAAGTAGCTAAAAGATACGCACAAGGTTTACTTGATTTCACAAATGAGTCAGGTCAAACGGCTACTGTATTTTCTGAAATGAAAGATGTAGTAAAGATCATGAAAGAGTCTGCGGACTTAAATAAATTTTTCATGACTCCTTACATCGATTCTAAAAAGAAAATAGAAGTAGCAAACGAAATTTTCAAAGGTTTATCTGTCTCTTCTCAGAATTTGATCAGATTGGTGATTAAGCATGGACGTGAAAACCAACTGAAAAATATCGCTCAGGAATTCATCAATAAAGTAGAAGACCTTAGTGGTATACAGAGAGTAACACTTACTACAGCAACTCCTCTTTCAAAAGAGAACCTTGATCAGATTTTAAGATCTACAAATCTTGTAAATGCTGATTCAAACTTTGATCTGAAAGTGAATGTGAAGCCAGAAATTCTTGGAGGATATGTTCTAAGAGTAGGTGACCAGCAGGTAGACGCGTCTGTGAAGACAAAATTGAACCAAGTTAAAAAAGATTTCCAATTAAATTAAGAAAAACAACCATACAATGGCAGAAATAAATCCGGCAGAAGTATCTGCGATCTTAAAACAGCAATTGGCCAACTTCGATACTCAATCAAACGTTGAGGAAGTAGGTACAGTTTTAACCATCGGTGATGGTATTGCTCGTGTATACGGGTTAGAAAACGTACAATACGGAGAGTTGGTGAAATTTTCTAGTGATGTAGAAGGTATTGTACTTAACCTTGAAGAAGACAACGTAGGTGTTGCTTTACTTGGTGAAAGTAAATTAGTAAAAGAAGGTGATACAGTAAGAAGAACAAACAGAATCTCTTCTATCAAAGTAGGAGAAGGTATGTTAGGAAGAGTAGTAGATACTCTTGGTAACCCTATCGATGGTAAAGGTCCTATTACTGGGGATTTATACGAAATGCCATTGGAAAGAAAAGCTCCTGGAGTTATCTTCAGACAGCCGGTAACTGAACCTTTACAGTCAGGTATCGTTGCAATTGATGCGATGATTCCTGTAGGAAGAGGACAAAGAGAGCTTATCATTGGTGACAGACAGACAGGTAAAACTACTGTTGCAATTGATACGATCATTAACCAAAGAGAATTTTTTGATGCAGGTAAGCCTGTATATTGTATATATGTTGCAATTGGTCAAAAAGCTTCTACAGTAGCACAAATCGTTAAAACGCTTTCTGATAAAGGAGCTTTAGCATATACTGTAATCGTTGCGGCTAATGCATCAGATCCAGTTCCAATGCAGGTATATTCTGCAATGGCAGGAGCTTCTATCGGTGAGTTCTTCAGAGACACTGGTAGACCAGCTTTGATCGTTTATGATGATTTATCTAAACAAGCTGTTGCTTACCGTGAGCTTTCTCTACTATTGAGAAGACCACCGGGCCGTGAAGCTTATCCTGGAGACGTTTTCTATCTTCACTCAAGATTATTGGAAAGAGCTGCAAAAGTTATCGCTGATGACAATATTGCTAGCCAGATGAATGATTTACCTGAGTCTTTAAGACCAATCGTAAAAGGTGGTGGTTCATTAACGGCACTTCCAATTATTGAAACTCAGGCTGGTGACGTTTCTGCATACATCCCTACCAACGTAATCTCTATTACAGACGGACAGATCTTCTTGGAGTCTGATCTATTCAACTCAGGGGTTCGTCCTGCGATCAACGTAGGTATCTCTGTATCGAGAGTAGGAGGTAATGCTCAGATTAAATCAATGAAAAAAGTATCTGGTACTTTGAAGCTAGACCAGGCTCAATATAAAGAACTAGAAGCGTTTGCTAAGTTCGGTTCTGACCTTGATGCTTCTACTTTAGCAGTTATTTCTAAAGGAGAAAGAAACGTAGAGATCCTTAAGCAGCCGGTAAATGCTCCACTTCCTGTAGACAGTCAGGTAGCAATCGTATATGCCGGAACAGAAAACTTAATGAGAAACGTTCCTATCAGAAAGATCAAAGAATTCCAACATGAGTACATCGAATTCCTAAGATCTAAGCACCCTGATACGATGGCTGCTATTAAAGCAGGTAAAATCGATAACGATATTACAGCAGTTCTTAAGCAGGCAGCTAACGATTTAGCTTCTAAATACAACTAAAAAATTCAATGTTTAAGGTTTAAAATAATGTTTTAAGCCTTAAACTTTAGACCTTAAACTTTGAACCCAAATTAATGGCAAACTTAAAAGAAATACGAGGCAGAATTACGTCAATTTCATCTACGATGCAGATTACACGTGCTATGAAAATGGTTTCGGCAGCGAAACTTAAAAAAGCACAGGATGCAATCGTAATGTTAAGACCTTATTCTGAAAAATTACAGGAGCTTATCCAGAATGTAAATTCTAGCTCAGATCCTGATCAGATTTCTGTATATGCTCAGAAAAGAGAGGTTAAAAGAATACTATTTATCGCTGTTACTTCAAACAGAGGTCTAGCAGGAGCTTTTAACTCTTCTATCGTAAAAGAGCTTAACCTTCAGTTCCAGAACAACTCTCAATACGAGATTGAAGTTCTGCCGGTAGGTAAAAAAGTATATGATGCTGTAAGAAGAAACCGTACGGTATATGCTAATGGAAGTTCTGTTTATGATAACCTGAACTTTGATATGGTAGCGAACATTACTGAAGGAGTAATGACCAGCTTCAGAGAAGGGAAATTTGACGAAGTATATGTTATTTATAACAAATTCGTGAATGCAGCAACTCAGGAAGTAACTACAGAAAAACTTCTTCCGATTTCAATGCCTGAAAACACTGAATCGCAGGTTGAAACAGATTATATCTTTGAACCTAACAGGGCTGAGATCCTGGATAATTTGATTCCAAAATCGATCAAAACTCAGGTTTTCAAATCAATCCTGGATTCAGTAGCATCTGAGCATGGAGCGAGAATGACTGCAATGCACAAAGCTACAGACAATGCAGAAGCATTGAGAAATGATCTGAAGATCTTCTACAACAAAGCAAGACAGGCTGCAATTACCAACGAAATCTTGGAAATTGTTTCCGGAGCAGAAGCTTTGAAAAATTCATAAAGAATTATTTTAAGATACAATGAAAAGCACCGAAATTATCGGTGCTTTTTTGTTTATATGAATGCTGAAACTGCTATTCGGTATCTAAAAATCATCTTTTTATAGATAAATGGAAGAATCCCCTCAATTACTTTTTTTATTGAAAAATAAGAGTGTTTTATCGCTTCATTTTTTCTAAAAAAAAATCCTTAACCAAAATTATCTATCCCGGATTCAGGTTATTTTTATTTTACATATCTTTGTACTTAATAAAATATATACAACCTCTAAATGGACTCGGACATAGTCAGGCTTTTGCTGGCCTTATTTCTTGTTTTACTAAATGGCTTCTTCGTAGCCGCAGAATTTTCAATTGTTAAAGTTCGTTATTCACAAATTCAGTTAAAAGCCGCAGAAGGCAATTCTATGGCTAAACAGGCAGAACATATCATCAAGCATCTTGATGAATATCTTTCCGCTACACAATTAGGAATTACATTGGCATCCCTTGCCCTTGGTTGGGTAGGAGAAAGTGCCCTGCATCATATTGTTGAAAACATTTTCACCTCTTTGAGTATTGATCTTACTCAGACAACAATTACTACAATTTCAGTAGTGACAAGTTTTGTGTTGATTACAATCATGCACATTGTATTTGGTGAGCTTATCCCAAAATCAATTGCGATCAGAAAATCTGAAGCAACTACAATGGCAACTGCTGTTCCCCTAAGAGTTTTTTACACGATTTTTAAACCGTTTATCTGGTTGATGAACTCAATGTCAAACGGTTTCCTGAGATTGGTTAAAATCCACCCGGCTTCCGAACAGGAAATTCACTCCACAGAAGAACTTCAGCTTTTGGTAAAACAAAGTGCTGACAGCGGGGAGATTGAAGAAGAGAACTACGAAATCATCAAAAATGCATTTGATTTTACGGATCATTCTGCTAAGCAGATCATGGTTCCAAGACAAAATATTACTTCCATAGATTTTGAAGAAGATGTGAATGATATCATCAATAAGATTATGGATAGCGGATATTCCCGTATTCCTGTATACATCGACTCCATTGATAATGTTATCGGGATTTTCTATACAAAAGAGATCATCAGGGAATTTGTAAAAAGAAAAGGAAATCTGGATCATGAAGATCTTAAAGATTTAATGCGTGATGCCTTTTTTGTTGTGGAAAGTAAAAAAGTTTCAGATTTACTGAAAACGTTCCAGCTTAAAAAACAGCATATCGCTATTGTTATCGACGAATTTGGTGGAACTGAAGGGATTATTACATTAGAAGATATTCTGGAAGAACTGGTAGGGGAAATTCAGGATGAAGAAGACGATGAAGAAAAAATCGTAGATAAAATATCAGATAATACGTATTGGGTACAGGCTACACAGCCTTTGGATGAAATCAATGAATTTTTACCTAAAAAACTGCCTCTTTCAGAAGAAAGTGAGTACAATTCATTAGCCGGATTCATTCTTTATGAGTTGGAAGACATCCCTGAAGAAAACCAGGAATTTGATCTTGAGGACTACCATTTCAAAATTCTGAAAATGAATAATAAAAGTGTGGAACTTGTAGAATTGGTCTATGAAGAACCCAATGCTATAGATCATTTGGCAGATAAAATTGGAGAAGTTTAAAACAAACAGTTAGAATGAATTTTTATAACAGCATAAAAGATTACGAAGACCCAAAACGCCAGTATGAGGAAGAAGTCCTCGTTCTGGATGATACGGATGAAGTCTATAAACTGGTACTGCATAATGATGATGTTCATACATTTGATTATGTAATAGACTGTCTGATCGAAATATGCAAACATACGCTTGAACAAGCTGAGCAATGTACGATTCTAGTTCACTACAAGGGCAAGTGTACCGTAAAAACAGGCTCAATGGATGTTTTAAAGCCTATGCATGAAAAATTAATTTCGCGCGAATTAACAAGCGAAATCGTATAAAATAAAAACCGGTAAGTTTCTTGCCGGTTTTTTTATTGAATCCGAAGGTGAAAGTTGAAGAATAACAATAAATGACAAAGAGTAGCAGTCTTCAGCAAAGTCTTTTAATCTTTAAATGCTTTAATCTTTTAATTTCTCAATACTCTTACATTGTCATATTTTATCTAAAATAGTATATTTGTACCAACTATAAAGAAACAAAAAAATAATGCTTGTAATAGGAATTGCCGGTGGTACAGGATCCGGCAAAACTACAGTTGTTGATAAGATACTTCAGCAGCTTGATATTGAAGGAATGAATATCCTTTCTCAGGATAATTATTATCATGACAACCAAGGTCTTACATTGACAGAAAGAGAAGCTCTTAATTATGACCATCCGAAATCAATAGACTTTGACCTACTGATAAAACATGTAAAAGCTTTAAAAAATAATGAGCCTATTGAACAGCCCATTTACAGCTTTGTTACTCATTCCAGAACAGGAGATCATGTCACTGTAGAACCTAAAAACGTATTGGTAGTAGAAGGAATTCTGGTTCTTACCAACAAAGAATTACTGAAAGAATTTGATTTGAAGGTATTTGTTCACGCAGATTCTGACGAAAGGCTGATCAGGAGGATCAGGAGAGATACCCAGGAAAGGGGAAGAGATCTGAGCGAAGTATTACACCGTTATCAGACTACATTGAAACCAATGCACCAGGAATTCATAGAGCCATCTAAAAATGATGCCGATCTTATTATCCCTAATATGAAGCAGAATTCCGTAGCGATTGATTTTTTAACTACTGTTATTAAAAACTCGTTGAAAAAACATTAAAAAAATGGAAGAAAACAACCTTATCAAAGACATTCAGCCGAAATCTGAAACATTCAAACTTATACAGAAATATGTTTTGAACAAGTATACCATTACGATCTGTCTGTTTTTGGTATGGATGATTTTTTTCGATAAAACCTCATTTCTTGTAATTAATGAACTCAATGGTGAGATCAGAAAATATGAAGAGCAGCTGGACTTTTACAAAAAAGAATACGAAAAAAATGATGCTTTTTATAAAAAACTGATGAACAACAAATCAGAGAAAGAAAAATACGCAAGAGAAAATTATTTCATGAAAAAACCGAATGAAGAGATCTTCATTTTGGTGGTAGACAGCACAAAAGTTGCTAAAAAGTAATAAAAGTTGAATAGAATTACGTTAATGACGAAAAGAATTTTTAGTTTTTAAAATTCACTTGCGAAGCAGAATTCACCATTGACCATTCACAAATAAAAAAGCTAATGTCAAATACAGATATATTTTCAAACTGGGAGAATTTAGTCAAAAAACAACTTAAGACAGAGGATATTTACCCAATTTTAGAAAAGCAGAATTTGGAAGGAATAGAAGTGAAGCCGTTTTACACGGAAGTTCAGAAGCCTTTGGTAAATCTGCCCAGAGTTGAAGAGAGTACCCATTTGGTAGCAAAATACCATGAAAGTTTAGAAGAAGAAGTATTTGCATTTATCCTTGATCATAACGTAGAAAATCTGGATCAGAAAACTCTTTTTGTCAATAACAAAGAATTGGCAGGGCACATCAGTCCCAAAGAAGAAGACCAGTATTTTTCATTGATTGACATTTTTAATGAAAAAGAAGGAAATATAGACGACCAGCTGGCTAAAGAATTACTGGCTAAAGACTTTAAAAGAAATATCTGTGTTGATATTTCACTGCATCAGAATGCCGGAGCAGCTATTTATCAACAGCTTGGTATTGCGCTCGCAAAAACTAAGGAGCTGGTAGAAGCTTATGGTGCTGAAATTTTGAATAAACTGATATTCAGAATAGCCGTAGGAGGAAATTATTTCTTTGAAATGGCAAAACTGAGAGCCTTTAAAATCATTTTCAACCAGCTTTCCAAAGAATATGGGATGGACGAAGTTCCATACATCTTTGCAGAGACTTCATTGAGAAATAAGGCTGTTTCTGATAATGAAAACAACCTGATCCGTTCTACATTAGAACTTGCTTCCGCAATGATCGGAGGAGCTGATGCTGTTTTTACCAATAATTATCTGGTAAACAGAAGTACGGATAATTCGGAAGAAATCTCTTTTAAACAACAGATTGTGCTGGCTTACGAAAGTATCATCAATGTATTTGAAGATGCAGCGAACGGAAGTTATTATATTGAGGATATTACAAAACAGTTTGCAGAAAAATCCTGGGCATTATTTGTTGAAATTGAAGAAGCAGGAGGTTACCTTGAATTGTTAAAACAAGGCATTATTCAGAAAAAGATCTATGATCATGCGGTTCAAGAACAACAATGGATTGAAGAGGGGAAAATAAAGCTGATTGGAGTGAATTTATACCCTAAATTAGACGTTAAAAAGTCTATAGGAGATCTTTACAACGAAAAAGAAATAAAAGCCGTTCGTTGGGCTGAAATGTTTGAGTAAATTTAATTGCTCCCACAGATTTCTCAGATGACACAGATTTTTACAGTACAACTGTAGAAACTAAATTATACACAAATGAATGAAAATGAGATAAGTTTTTATATCAGAAAATCTATTTTTTCTGTATATAATGAATTGGGACCAGGTTTATTAGAAAAAGTTTATGAGAAAGTCTTGGCATTTGAATTAAAAAATAACGGTTTAAGCGTTAAAACTCAAGTTCCAATACCCATAACATTTAAGGGAATTTTTATTGATTCAAGTTTTATTGCTGATATTATTGTTGAAGACAAAGTTATTATTGAAATAAAATCAATTCCTGAAATAATTAATGTTCATCACAAGCAGCTCCTAACCTACTTAAAATTAACCAAACTGAAATTAGGAATATTGGTTAATTTCAATACTGATTATATTGATAAAAGTATTATTCGAAAAATAAACGGAAACATTTAATAAGCACCATAATCTGTGCAATTTGTGAAATCTGTGGGAAACAAAATATCAACTAAAGAAATCCAAAACTATATCAATGCAAATCTGAATACGGATTTACATGCATTGCTGCTAAAAAAATCGCCTTTTCCGGAAGTTTCTATGCAGGAAATTGTACAGCAGATCAAAGGAAAGCAGGTTGCTGAAAGAAAATTTCCTTTTCTCTTAAAAGAAGGGATCATTTTTCCACCACAGCTTAACCTGGAGCAGGCATCATCAGAAAAAACGGCCCTTTATAAATCCAAAATATTGAAAGGGAGTACATTTATTGATCTTACGAGCGGTTTTGGTATTGATGCCTATTATCTGTCCCAAAACTTTGATCATGTCACTTTGGTAGAGCAGAATACAGAACTTTTAGAAATTGTTGAGCATAACTGGGGTACCTTAGGACGTCAGGCAAGTTTTATCAACAAAAAGCTTGAAGATTTTCTGAGCCAAAATCAGAAACATTTTGATGTTATTTACCTTGATCCCGCCAGAAGAGATCAGCAGAAAAACAAAGTTTTTCTTTTAGAAGACCTGTCTCCTGATATTCTCGAAATTCAGGGAAAATTGCAGTCTATTTCCGATCAGGTAATTATTAAACTCTCTCCGCTTATTGATCTTAAATATCTTGTATCAGTGCTGCCGGGTATTTCCAGAATAGAAATTATTGCCCTGAAAAATGATGTAAAAGAAGTTGTTATTTTTTTATCCAACGAAAATACAGATGAGATTATCTGCAGCTGTGTGAACCTTGAGAGTGGAGAATCTGGCTTTACCTTCAGATTTGGAGAAGAAGAAAGGGCAGAATCGGAATATTCTGAGCCTGAAAAATACATTTACATCCCCAATAACTCTATTTTGAAAGCAGGAGTTTTTAATTTGATTTCACAAAAATTCGGATTGAAAAAGCTTCATCCAAACAGTCATTTTTATACCTCTAGTGAAAAGAAGGAAGATTTTCCAGGAAGAATTTTGGAGATGGAACCGGTTGACTCTAAAAATATTAAGAAAAAAGAACAGTTTAATATCATTTCAAAAAATTACCCCTTAAAACCTGAAGAAATCAAGAAAAAATATGGGTTGAAAGATGGAGGAGATCATTACCTTATTTTTACACAATCCAAAAAAGGGAAAATAATATTAAAATCAGTATAAAAATGTTGCCGAAAAAAGCAGGATTTCTTACTTTTGGGCAATCAAAAATTTAAACATGAAATCGCCGCTGTTTGGATACATCAGAATAGGTTAAAATAGTGCGGTTTCATATGATCTTAAAAAAAATAATTTTACATATGAAAAAATTAGTTATATGTTTAGCAATTGCAACAGTAGCGGTAAGTTGTAAAAAAGTGCCAGCTGGTGGAAATAAAGGGACTTTGAAACTGGAAGAAGGAGTAGAAAGATATTCTGATGCTGCACAGGGAGAAGGTCACGGACATGCAGCTGCTGCAGAACATAAGGAAGAAGTTGCTGTAAAGCCAGAAGCTGTAGCTCCTAAAACAGACAGTACTGCTGCTGCAAAACCTGCTGAAACTGAAAAGGCTCCAAAAGCTGAACACTAATTAGAAGTACAAAATATATAAGTGCCCTGTTTTTGCAGGGCATTTTTTATTAAAAAAGATGGCTATAAAGCTCATTAGCATAAGGTTGGGAAAATCCTCCCTTTTTGTTTGTTCCTGCCGGGCATTTTTTTTAATTTTAACAAAATAAATTTTTACAATGCAAGAGACATTAAATTACATTAACGAAAACAAACAGCGTTTCGTGGATGAATTATTTGAGTTATTGAGAATTCCTTCTATTTCTGCAGATCCGGCGTATAAAGATGACGTTTTGAAATGTGCAGATGTAGTGGCGGCGCACCTTAAAAATGCAGGAGCTGATAATGTTGAAGTTTGCCAGACTAAAGGCTATCCAATTGTTTTCGGAGAGAAAATTTTAGATAAAAGTTTACCTACAGTATTGGTGTATGGACATTATGATGTTCAGCCGGCAGATCCATTAGAATTATGGACAAAACCACCTTTTGAACCTTATATTGAAAAAACGGAATTACACCCTGATGGAGCCATTTTTGCAAGAGGTTCTGCGGATGACAAAGGACAGTTCTTCATGCATCTGAAAGCTTTTGAAGCTATGATGAAAACCAATGCTCTTCCTTGTAACGTTAAATTTATCTTAGAAGGAGAAGAAGAAGTAGGTTCTGTAAGCTTAGGAGACTGGGTGAATGAAAATAAAGAGAAGTTAACTTGCGATTGTATCTTAATTTCCGATACTCATATTTACAGTAATGAACAGCCAACGGTTACAACAGGGTTGAGAGGTTTAAGCTATGTAGAAGTAGAAGTGGAAGGTCCAAACAGAGATTTGCATTCAGGTCTTTACGGTGGGGCAGTTCCAAACCCTATTCACGTTCTTTCAAGAATGATCGCTAATCTGATTGATGAAAACGGTCATATTACAATTGACGGGTTCTATGATAATGTAGAAACGGTTTCAGATGCAGACAGAGCTGATATGAACAAATTGAAAGACAATCCTGAAGAATTCAAAAAATCAATTGGATTAAGTAATATAGAAGGAGAAAAAGGATATACAACTTTAGAAAGAACATCTATCCGTCCTACTTTAGACTGCAACGGAATCTGGGGTGGTTATACCGGAGAAGGTGCAAAAACAGTCATTCCTTCCAAAGCTTTTGCTAAAATTTCAATGCGTTTGGTTCCTTACCAGACTCCTCAGGAAATCACGGAAAAATTCACGAAATATTTTGAAAAAATCGCTCCGGATACCGTAAAAATTAAAGTAACGCCTCACCATGGAGGAATGCCTTATGTTTTACCAACCAATACCAAAGAATTTGCAGCGGCAAAACAGGCGATGGAATCCGCATTCGGAAAAGAAGTTCTTCCATACAGAGGAGGAGGTAGTATTCCAATTACAGCGATGTTTGAGCAGGTTTTAGGAGCTAAGTCTGTATTGATGGGCTTCGGGTTGGATTCTGATGCGATCCACTCTCCAAACGAACATTATGGATTATTTAATTTCTATAAAGGAATTGAAAGTATTCCGTTGTTCTTTGAAAATTATTCAAAGTAATTAAACGAAAATAAGATAAGGTAAGGTATTTCTGGAAAGAGATACCTTATTTTTTTGTTCCTGATTGAGCTGTTTTATCTTTGTGGAAAGACGTTTTTAATAGATTTGAAAATTAAATTCACTGAGAATAAAAGCGTTATTTTTTATTTGCAATAAGTTATTTCACCATTCGAGGAAAGTTTATATTTTTAATACAAAACTTGATTTACTATGAAAAAATACTACTCAATTGCGTTTTTGCTATTGTCAGCCTGCGTTTTTGCACAACAGACTATATCCTTTGAGTTCAATGAAGGATTCAACGTTGGTGATATCCATGGCCAGGCAGGATGGATCAGCACTCCCACAGGAGGAGTTCCTGCAAATGTAACCCATCAGGCCATCAGTGTAGATAAAGCCAGCGACGGAAGCAGTTCCCTCAAAATTGTAAAAGAAGCCACCTACGGAACCCAGTCTGATCCTATTATCGGAGGCTTTTATAACCTGCCGGCACCTCTTGCTTACAACAACTTTTCCGTATCATTTGATATCAATATATCGCAGCTCAACGGCTCTGATTTTGGTTTTCAGGGAGTAAATAGCGTTGATGATCAGCCTGTAGTGAGATTGGATTTTGATAAAACCGGATTGTTCAAGATTCTGAATACAGTATCCGGCATACAGGATTTGATTTCAATATCTTCAAACTGGCTGCCTAATATCTGGTATAGAGTAAAAGTCATAGGAACTGCCACAGATGTCAGGTATTACCTCAATAATATTCTTATTTATACAGGAACTGCTGCAAGTTCAGTGAATATAGACCAGCTGCGTTTTGTGCATAATAATGTCCTGGGATCAGCCTATATTGATAATATTAAAGTAAATAGTGAACTATTGGTTTTAGGGATTAAAGATTCCAGAGTTACCACCAAAGAGATATCAGTTTACCCTAATCCTGCAACTGATTTTATCCATATTAATTCTCTTAGTACAGTAAAAAGTATTGAAATCTATGACGAGTCAGGAAAGCTGATAAAAACTGAAAAGAACAATAGCAGAATGGATGTAAGAGGGCTTTCTGCAGGTGTATATATGGTTAATATCAAAACTGAAGGAAGGAATTTTACAGAAAAAGTAATCATCAGATAAATTATTAATTGATTCTGAAAACCTGTATTCTTTCTATACTGCGACTGTATTTATGGATGATTTTTTTGAAATGATGCTTTTCTTTAGGTTTAATATCTTTATTTGTTTAAGTTAAAATATATTATGTTAATTATTGATTTGGTTTAAAATATTCGCTGATTTTGTCTTTTTGATTAAAATACATATATTTGCTCAAAACTAAAAAATATCATGAAAAAACTTTACATTTTCGCAATTTCGTTGATTTCCTTATCATCTTATGCCCAGCAGACTATCTCTTTTGAAGCCAGTGAAGGATATACAACAGGAAATATTAATGGGCAGCAGGGTTGGATTACTACAAATGATGGAGGGACTCCACCAGTATATTTGACAAGCCAATTGGTATCAGCTGAAATGGCAAGCCAGGGTTCAAATAGTTTAAAAATAACACCAGATTTACCTTATGGACCACAACAAAGCCCTGTAATGGGTGGTTTCTATACCTTTACTACACCATTAACCTATAATAGCTTTACACAATCATTTGACGTAAGACTTACGCAAAAAAGTTCATCAAGCTCAGATTTTGTGTTCAGAACAGTGAGTACAACAGGAGCTGGAGGAATCGTTACTTATATTGATTTTTCTTATGATGGAAGTATTTTAATTGCTACAGCAGGATCTGGTAATTTGGTAAATACAAACCAAACCTGGAATGCCAATACCTGGTACAGAGTAAAAATAGTTTCTACGGCCACAGGAATTCAATATTTCCTGAATGATGCTCTGATCTATACAGGACAACCGTTCAGTAATAATAATATCAATAGAATGGATTTTGTGCATGATAATTATGGAGGTTCTGCCTATATCGATAATATCAAAATCAATAATGAAGCATCACTATCTACAAGAGATGCTGTTAAAAACGATGTGAAACTATCCATTTATCCAAATCCTGCTACTGAAGTGATAAAAATTACAACTCCTAACAAGATAAAACATGTTGAAGTATATGATATGTCAGGAAAAAGAGTAGATGTAACCTTAAGCGGTGATCAGGTGAATGTAAGAAACTTATCTTCCGGAGCCTATTTACTGAATGTAGAAACGGAAGGAAGAAACTTCACAGAGAAATTTATAAAAAAATAAATCCTGATAAATCTTAGTATCAGTAAAACGCTCCAATTGGAGCGTTTTTGTTATTTTAGAGAATTAAAATCGGGAATCAATGGCAGAGAATAAAACAGCTTATATAACAGGAGGAACCAAAGGAATTGGTTTCGGAATTGCTAAAATTTTACTTGAAAATGGAATCTCAGTAGCATTTTCAGGAAGAAAACGAGAAGATGTCATGAAGGCGGAAGAAGAACTTAAACAATATTCAGAAAATGTTTTGGGAATTGTTTCTGACGTAAGAAGCCTGGAAAGCGAGCAGGAAGCAGTAAAATATACTGTTGAAAAGTTTGGAAGACTGGATTATATCATTGCTAATGCAGGATTAGGCATTTTTAAACCCGTAGATGAACTCACTGCGGAAGAATGGAATGATATGATAGAAACCAATCTTACGGGTGTTTTCTATACCTTAAAAGCATCTGTAGAAGAACTGAAAAAGACAGAAGGTTACTATGTTACCATCTCAAGTCTCGCAGGTGCTAACTTCTTTGAAAACGGAACAGGATACAATGCCTCAAAATTCGGAGTGGTAGGTTTTACACAGGCTGCAATGATCGATTTAAGGAAATATAATATCAAGTCTACGGTGATTATGCCGGGTTCGGTGGCAACTCATTTTAATGGAAATATTCCGTCTGAAAAAGACAGTTGGAAGATTCAGCCCGAAGATATGGGGAATCTCATATTGGATATTTTAAAGATGAATCCAAGGGTTTTGCCAAGTAAAATAGAGTTTAGGGCAACAAAACCAGCCAAGTAACTACATCTAATGTATTGAATAATAATTTAATAAGTATTATGCATGCATAATATATTTTTTATTTATATTAGCAAAAATTAATTCAAACAAAATCTCTGCATAAACTGTCATGATTTTATGCATCAAAGGGAAAAAATAAAATAGTACACGTGAAACCTTAAGGTTACATATGACCAATAAAAAATTAAGAACAACATATGAAAATATTAGTTTGCATTAGTAGTGTTCCGGATACTACTTCCAAAATTAACTTTACAGCAGATAAATCTGCTTTCGACAAAAACGGAATTCAGTGGGTAATCAACCCGTTAGACGAATTTGCGTTGACAAAAGCGGTTAAACTTCAGGAATCTCAGGGAGCAACAGTAACAGTAATCAACGTAGGAGATGCTGCTACAGAACCTGTAATCAGAAAAGCGTTAGCAATTGGTGCTAATGATGCTGTAAGAGTAAATCTTGATCCTAAAGACAGCTATTCTACAGCAAAAGAAATTGCAGCTGTAGCTCAAAACGGAGGATATGACCTTATCCTTTGCGGAAAAGAATCTATCGACTATAACGGGGGTTCTGTTCCGGGAATGGTGGCTCAGCTATTGAATCAGCCTTTCGTAAACGCTTCAGTAGGATTAGATGTAAACGGAAGTGAAGCTACTGCAGTAAGAGAAATTGAAGGAGGAAAAGAAACTATTTCTGTGAAATTACCGGCTATCATTGCAGGTCAGAAAGGATTGGTAGATGAAAAAGACCTTATCATCCCGAATATGAGAGGAATTATGTCTGCAAGAACAAAACCTTTACAGGTAGTAGAGCCTACTTCTTCAGAAGTAAAAGTTCAGGGAGTATCTTATGACAGCGTTCCGCCAAGAGCAGCTGTGAAAATGGTTTCTCCTGACAACCTGGATGAATTGGTAAGATTACTTCACGAAGAAGCGAAAGTAATCTAATCTTTAAATTTTTCAATCTTTTTAATTTTTAAATGTAAAACAATGGCAGTATTCGTATACGCAGAAAATATAAACGGAGTTTACAAAAAAGCAGCTTTTGAAGCAGTTTCTTATGCTAAAGCTGTTGCTGATAAAGCTGGAGATACCGTTACGGCAATCTCTGTAAACCCAACAGATTCTTCAGATTTATTATACAAATATGGAGCATCAAACGTCATCAATATTAAAGACGAAGGTCTTAAAAACTTCTCAGCAAAAGCGTTCGCACAGGCTGTAAGTGAAGTAGCAGACGGAAACATTATCGTTTTCCCTCACACAACTGATGCTTCTTCAATTGCTCCTATGCTTGCTGTAATGAAGAACTATTCTTTAATTACTAACGCTTTGGAAGCTCCTGAAAGCCTTTCTCCTTTCCAGGTAAGGAGAAGAGCATTCTCAGGAAAAGGTTTTATGCATGCAAAAGCTGAAGGAAACGGAGTAATCGTTACGGTTTCTCAAAACGCTTTCGGTGTTAAAGAAAATGCAGTATCAGGTTCAGAGGAAGTGAAAAATTTATCAGTAGCTAATGAAGATACTAAAGTGATCTCTCACGAGCAGAGCTCAGGAAAATTAGACCTTAAAGAAGCAGAAGTTGTTGTTTCTGCTGGTAGAGGGATGAAAGGACCTGAAAACTGGGGAATGATTGAAGATTTAGCAAACGTTTTAGGAGCAGCTACAGCATGTTCTAAACCGGTTTCTGATATCGGATGGAGACCTCACACAGAACACGTAGGGCAAACAGGTAAAGCTATTTCTCCGAATCTTTACATTGCTGTAGGGATTTCAGGGGCAATTCAGCACCTTGCCGGTGTAAACTCTTCAAAAACTATCGTAGTAATCAACAGCGATCCTGAAGCACCATTCTTCAAGTCTGCTGATTATGGGGTAGTAGGAGATGCTTTCCAGATTATTCCTGCATTAACAGAGAAAATTAAAGCAATAAAAGGATAAGAAAGTGAATTGTGAATAGTCAATTCGCTTTGCCCGTCAATTTTTAATTAAATAATTCACTCGCGAAGCAAAATTCACTATTGACGTTTGACAATCATCAACAATACAGATAAAAGCTCGGCTTTCCGGGCTTTTATTTTTGCGTAAAAAAGTAAAATCACAATGAAAAATTAATCTATATTTGTAGTTATGGATTATAAGCAGCTAATTATTCGCGGAATATCGTACAGCCAGACACAATCAGGGGCGTACGCATTGTTACTGGAGCATGAAGAAACACACATAAAATTACCTGTTGTTATAGGAAATTTCGAAGCCCAGTCTATCTCTCTCGGATTGGAAAAAGATATTCATCCGCCGCGTCCTCTTACTCATGATTTATTTACAAAATTTATAGTCTCTGCCAACTATGAACTGATCTCTGTGATCATTTATCAGATTGTAGACGGAGTATTCTTCTCCAATATCAACTTTAAAAATAAAGTGAACGATGAAGAATTGATCCTTGATGCCAGAACTTCAGATGCTGTTGCAATGGCAGTAAGATTTGATGCGCCGATATTTACCACACAGCAGGTTCTGAATGAAGCCGGGATCTTATTAGAACTGGAAGATGTTGCCAAAGAAGACCAGTCTTTCTCAGAAACTGTACAGACAGAAGACAACTTAAAATCTCTTTCTATGGAAGAACTTCAGAAATTACTGGAGGATGCCGTTAAAGAAGAAGACTATGATACTGCTCTTGAAATCCAGGAAGAAATCAAGAGAAGGAAAAAGACAATTGACTAAAGAGATACTTTTTATATAAACTATGAATTTAAAATTACGACTGACTGTCCTGAATTTTCTTCAGTTTGCAGTTTGGGGAGCTTATCTAACTTCTATGGGAAATTATTTAGGTTCTATAGGACTAGGCTCCAAAATAGGTCTTTTCTATGCAATGCAGGGAATTGTTTCTATTTTTATGCCTGCAATTATGGGAATTATTGCAGATCGATGGATCCAGGCACAAAGACTCCTTGGAATCTGTCATTTACTTGCTGCGGTATTTTTACTGGCTGCAGGATATTATGGGATGTCAGCTGGAAATAACATTGAATTTTCCAAATTATTTGCTTTGTATAGCTTGAGTGTGATGTTTTATATGCCTTCTATTGCATTGTCAAACTCTGTAGCCTATACGGTTCTTGTTAATAATAATTTTGATACCATCAAGGCTTTCCCTCCAATTCGTACTTTTGGAACTATTGGGTTTATCTGTGCAATGTTATTTGTAGACTTTACAAGTTATCAGAATAATTATTCGCAGTTTTTTGTTTCAGGTGTTTTAGGAATTATCTTATTCCTATATTCATTTACTTTACCTGAATGCCCCGTTAACAAAAGCGATGAAAAAAGAAGCTTATATGATGCTTTGGGATTAAAGGCTTTTAGTTTATTTAAAGATAAAAAAATGGCAACATTCTTTATCTTTTCTATGCTATTAGGAGTTTCCCTTCAGATCACCAATGGTTATGCAAATCCTTTTATAACTAGCTTTAAAGATATTCCATCATTTAAAGATACTTGGGGAGCTAATCATGCTAATGCTTTAATTTCCTTGTCTCAAGTGTCTGAAACAGCATGTATTTTGTTGATTCCATTCTTCTTAAAAAGATTTGGAATTAAAAAAGTAATGCTAATGGCTATGTTTGCATGGGTTTTGAGATTTGGTTTATTTGGACTTGGAAATCCTGGAAATGGAGTCTGGATGTTTATTTTGTCTATGATCGTATATGGTATTGCATTTGATTTTTTCAATGTATCCGGCTCTCTTTTTGTAGATAAAGAAACAGATAAAAGTATAAGATCCAGTGCACAAGGAGTGTTTATGATGATGACCAATGGTTTTGGAGCAACAATTGGGATGCTGTTAGCGCAGGAAGTTGTGAATCATTATGTATTTTCTCAAACTGACCCTTTGTTACAGCTTAAAGGATGGGAAATGTCATGGTATATTTTTGCAGGATATGCTTTAGTAGTTGCAGTATTATTCGCAGTTATTTTTAAACACAAACACAACCCGGAAGATGTTTCATCAGTAAAACATTAATTAAAACTAACATTCTTAAGATATTAAATTGCATTTTTTAAAAAATGCAATTTTTTTTATTTTAAGACCGGAATGTTGCTTTCCGGAAAGACTTTACATCCACTTTCGATGACAAGTCTTTGCTGAAGAAAAAATATGGACTTCAGATCGGGATAAAGATCGTAAATATTAATTTTTAATTTAACAATAAATAGCCTTTTTCTTTGTGTAATAAATAATAATATTAAGGCTTTTTTATAACTAACAAGTGTTCGGGTAAAGAAATCCTATTTTTAAAACACACTATCTAAAAGTGTGTTTTTTTTTGTATTTTGGCACTTTAGTAAATATGAAAAATATTCAGTTATTAGGATTACTGTTAGTAGTAGCAGGCAGTTTTTTACCCTTGGTACACGTGCCTGTTATTGGGAACTGGAACTATTGGAAACTTGATCATTATCTGGCTATTGCATGCTGGATATTTGCTGCATGTGCAGTTTTTGGAATTGTCAATAACAGCGTAAAAATCGTAAGATTTTTTGGTATTTTGCTTATCCTTTTATTTGCATTTACCTTATTCGCTGTGAAAATGCAGTCTTTGCAATACTTTAGCTTTTTACCATTCAAATCATGGCAGGAAACTTTTGCCGGAATCGTTAAGCTGAAATGGGGCTGGGCTGTAGAATTTTTAGGAGCTTTCCTTTTGGTTTTTGCAGGAGGAAGCAAAAAAGTAAATAATCGAACACAACTATAAAGATGAACTTCTTAAAAATATTTTCCGCAGGAATTTTCTTGATGGCAGCTACACAGATTAACGCGCAGACTGCAAATCAGAAAAAACCGGATAATCCGCCTAAATGTGCCAATATAAAAGAAGGTAAATTTGTGAGACCCAATTACCCGGAAGGAATATGGCATATGACCATTAAAGATAATGTTCAGACTGAATATTTCAATAATGGAAAAGACTATATCAAATCAACATTGGTTTTTGTGGATGACTGCAACTACAAAGCAATTATTATGGAGAAATCTGATAAAGATAATCCCATACAGATAGGAGATGTCTTCAATAATAAAATTATAGCAACTCAGGATAACCTTCTGAAAGTTAATACTAAAATTGAAGGAACTCAGTTTGATGTGGTTTATGTAAAAGTGAAATAAATTCAACCTAATAAAACGGAATCTTTGTTCCGTTTAGCTAAAAATAAAAATTATATACATGAAAGAAGTATTCATCGTTTCCGCAGTAAGAACACCTATGGGGAGTTTTATGGGAAGCTTGTCAACAGTTCCGGCTACAAAACTGGGAGCAACTGCTGTAAAAGGAGCACTGGATAAAATTGGTTTAGATCCTAATGCTGTTCAGGAAATTTATATGGGGAATGTTCTGCAGGCAGGAGAAGGCCAGGCGCCGGCTCGTCAGGTAGCTTTAGGAGCAGGTCTTTCAATCAATACACCTTCTACTACAGTTAATAAAGTTTGTGCTTCAGGAATGAAGGCTGTAACAATGGCTGCTCAGGCAATCAAAGCTGGTGATGCAGAAGTAATTGTTGCCGGAGGTATGGAAAATATGTCTTTAGTTCCTCACTATTACAATGCAAGAGTGGCTACAAAGTTAGGCGATATCAAAATGCTTGATGGAATGGTGCTTGACGGTCTTACAGACGTATACAACAAAGTACATATGGGAGTATGTGCAGAAAAATGTGCAGCAGACTATAATATCACAAGAGAAGATCAGGATAACTTCGCTGTAGAATCTTACAAAAGATCTGCAAAAGCTTGGAGCGAAGGGAAATTCAGTGAAGAAATTGTACCGGTTTCTATTCCTCAGAGAAAAGGAGAGCCTGTAATTTTTGCTGAAGATGAAGAATACAAAGCAGTAAACTTCGACAGAATTTCAACCCTTCCTACCGTATTCAAAAAAGAAGAAGGAACAGTAACAGCAGCTAACGCATCTACTTTGAATGACGGTGCTTCTGCATTGATCCTTGTTTCTAAAGAAAAAATGGAAGAACTTGGATTGAAACCTCTTGCGAAAATCGTTTCTTACGCTGATGCAGCACACGAGCCTGAAAACTTTACAACTGCTCCGGCAAAAGCATTACCTATCGCCCTTAAAAAAGCAGGATTAGAAGTTTCTGATATCGATTTCTTTGAATTCAACGAAGCTTTTTCAGTAGTAGGATTGGCTAACAACAAAATCTTAGGATTAGATGCTGCTAAAGTAAACGTAAACGGAGGAGCTGTAGCATTAGGACACCCACTGGGAAGTTCAGGTTCAAGAATCATCGTTACATTAATTAACGTTTTGAAGCAAAATAACGCTAAATACGGTGCAGCAGCAATCTGTAACGGAGGTGGTGGAGCTTCTGCTATCGTTATTGAAAATATCTAACATACAGATAAAGCCATAATTTATGGTTTCAAAGTAAAAAAGCAGGGTTTCATAACCCCGCTTTTTTGGTTACAGAGTGTTTTCTTACGGTTATTACTATACTCTTTAGGCTATTATAGTTAAACTTCTGGTTATATAACCCTACGACAGTATCGATGACATCCGCAGAGGTGTTCAGAACCGGTAAAGAGAGCTTCCACAATCTTATGGTATGTCTGTTAAACCATATTAAATAGTCTTCATGAAGGTATGATTAAGATCCACAGGATATTAAATATGCTGATTTTAGCCGATTTGTTCATAACTGGCACCATAAAAATAATAGTAACTCAACAATAAAATACATTTATCAATATCTAATATTCTGTTTAAGAATATATTACCATTAAGGAATCGATAATTTTTTTAAAAACTTATCCATTTGTTAATGGTTTTTTTATTTTTGTGCTACTAATATATATTTGAAATGTCTGAAACTGAGAATCGACAGCCTAAAAACATAAAGAATAATCCGAAGATTATGAAAGCCTGGGCTGTATATGACTGGGCAAACTCCGTGTATTCCCTGGTGATTACCTCTACTATTTTCCCCATTTATTATTCCATACTTACCACAGCGTATGAGAAAAAGGAATACGTAGCAGAAACCAAAACATGGATTGATGTCCCGGTAAGACATATGATCAAAATTTTTGGAGAAGAATACAAACCGGATACGGTGTACGGATATTCATTAACGATATCTTTCCTTATTGTTGTATTGCTTTCACCGTTTTTATCTTCCTTGGCCGATACAATCGGAAACAAAAAATCCTTCTTACAGTTCTTTTGTTATTTAGGAGCTACATCATGTATGGGATTAGCCATGTTTACAGGAATGCATAACGTATTTCTGGGGCTTCTCTTCAGTATCACGGCAAGTGTCGGCTTTTGGGGGAGTCTGGTGTTTTATAACTCCTTCCTTCCGGATATTGCAACACCGGACAGGCAGGATGCACTTTCTTCCAGAGGATATGTATACGGATATATTGGATCTGTAGTTTTAGTTGTAATCTGCTTGCTGCTGATTCAGGTTTTTGCTAAAGGGGCTGCACAGCAGTTATTATTTACAAGAATCAGTTTCTTGCTTACAGGAGCTTGGTGGTTTGGTTTTTCTCAATATACATTCAAACATCTTCCACAGTTTGGAGATGTAAAAGATAAACTTCCTAAAGATCTTGTATTACTGAACTATAAAAATATTTTCAAAAAACATGAAGAACAGGGAGGTTTTTTTGAAGTATTAAAAGATAATATGAGTTTCTATAAAGATATTGCTAAAGAAAGTTTTCATGAACTCTTTAAAGTAGGAAGAGATCTTTTCAAAGACAGAAACCTGAAGTTCTTTTTGTCAAGTTTCTTCTTTTACAGTGTGGGAATGCAGACGATCTTCCTTATGGCAACTTTATTCGGAAAAAGTGAGATCAATCTGGCTCAGGATAAACTTATCGGAACACTTCTGGTAATTCAGATTGAAGCTATTATTGGGGCTATTATTTTCTCAAGACTATCAAAAAGAATCGGAAACAGGAATGTTATTTCCATTGCAATCATATTATGGATAGCTGCTTGTATATGGGCTTACTTCCTGAAGAAAGAAAGTCCAACAGTAGAATATCAATTTTATGGAGTAGCTGCAGTAGTCGGTTTGGTAATGGGGGGGCTTCAGGCGATGTCCAGATCTACATATTCAAAACTGCTTCCGGAAAATTCAATGGAAAATACAACGTATTTCAGTTTCTATGACGTATTGGAGAAAATTGCCATCATCATTGGAACATTCATCTTTGCAACATTGATCGAGTATTTCAATAATATGCGTATCGCAGCATTATCCATGACTCTATTCTTTGCAGCAGGATTGGTTTTAATACGATTCCTGAAGGTTAAAATGAGAACCGACAGAGAAACATTATAAAATTGAAAGACGTTATTTTTAACGTCTTTTTTTATTTTAAAGAATAAAAAACATTTATTTGATTAATTGATTTGATTTATTTATAGAATTGCCATTAATACTAGTATATAGCTATGTTTTTTCACTATGTTTTGATTTTTTTTGTTTATTTGTAAAAAAACGATAAAAATTATCAAAATCATGAAAAAGCTTCTATTAATTTGTTTTTTGCAGTGTTTTATTCTTTGTTTTTCTCAAAATTTAAAACCTGTTGCTCAAAAAGTTTTGGAATTTCATAATCGAAAATCAGAACTTAAAACCTATGCCTTATTTGAGATAGATAAATCTGCAGATAAAATAGCTGAATACAAAAAAGCAGCAACAGATATTACGGTGATGTCTTTGAAGCCTGCAGAATTAAAAAGATTAATCCAAGATAAACCTGATTTTCTTGAAATCTCTTTTCCCTTTGATGGAGGCAGACAAATCACTGTTGAAATGTACAGACATCAGATCTTAACCAACGATTTTAAAGTAGTTACAGATAAAGGGATAGAAGTACAGTATACACCAGGAGTGTATTATCAGGGAATTGTGAAAGGGGATAATGCTTCTATCGTGGCCTTTAGTTTCTTCAATAACGATATTGTAGGAGTTGCTTCTACCCTTGAATTAGGAAATATAGTTGTAGGAAAAGCTAAAAATTCTGAAGATTTTGTAAGTTACTCGGATTCTAAATTAACAGGATCTAATCCATTTGCCTGTGATGTAGACGGATTGAAAGAAAATCAGGTTCAGAGACCGGTTTTCAACCCTAATAATACCAGCAAAAAGAAAACAGACAACTGCGTAAGAATGTACTATGAAGCAGGTTTCGGCCCTTATACCCAAAATGGAAGTAATACCACAACTACAACCAATTGGGTAACTGCTATGCATAATAATGTTTCAACACTGTATGCAAATGAGAATATTAATGTGGCTTTAAGTGAAGTTTTTGTTTGGACAACCACTGATCCTTATGCAGGCTCACCAAGCACAATTCTGAATCAGTTTAGAACCACCAGAACCTCTTTTAACGGGGATGTGGCACAATTATTAAGAAACCCCGCTACAACAAGTATCGCCTATGTAAATTCATTATGTACTGATTACAGATATTCTTATTGTGGTACAAATTTCACCTATCAAAATGTGCCAACCTATTCATGGAATATAGAAGCTATGACGCATGAACTTGGGCATAATTTAGGTTCACCGCATACCCACGCATGCTTCTGGAACGGAAATAATACAGCTATTGATGGCTGCGGACCTGCTTCAGGAAATAACGAAGGTTGCACGGCTGCACTTCCTGCTGCAGGCGGAGGAACTATTATGAGTTACTGCCATTTGGTAAGCAGCGTAGGGATTAATTTTGCGAATGGTTTTGGTGTACAGCCTGGAACATTGATCAGAAATATAATAGATTCAAAAGGATGCCTTGGTACCAACTGTACCGCTTCTTGCCCTACGTCCATCACGAATTTTAACATTAACAATATCACACAGACTTCTGCAAACGCCACTTTTACAGACGCTCTTTCAACAGCATGGAAATATAAGCTTACAACAGCAAACGGAGCGGCAGTATCTTCAGGAAATGTTAATACACAGTCTTTTAATTTTTCAAATCTACAACCGGCATCTTATTACAGACTAAGTGTAGGAACAGATTGCAGCGGGCCAAATGCATTCCAGTTATCAAAACTTTTTCTGACGGACGGAGCATGGTGTGATGGAACTCAGTTTTTGGACACGGGAGGTTCCACCGGGCAATATAAAGATAATGAAGACCTTGTAAAAACATTTTATCCTACTCCCGGCTCATCTATGACAATGACATTTACAGCATTCGATCTTGAACAGGGCTATGATTTTATGTATGTGTATAATGGCCCTTCTACAGCTTCACCATTATTCGCCAATGGAAATAATCTGAGTGGAAGTACTGTACCCGGTCCGTTTACATCAACAGATCCTTCAGGTGCTATAACCGTAAGATTTGTTTCAGATGGAGCCGTTACAGGAAACGGCTGGAATGTGAACTTCTCTTGTAGTGTCTTAGCAGTAGAAGATATCAATATCAAAAATAATTCAATAGATATTTATCCGAATCCTGCCAAAAATATAATAATTCTCTCTTCAAAAGAAAGATTAAAGGGATATAAAATCTATGATGAAGCAGGAAGGCTGGTTGCTTCCGATTCTTCTTTAAAAGGCAATAAACAGGAAATAAACCTTTCCTCAATTCAGACAGGAAACTATGTGATTACTGTAGAAACAGAGAAGCAGACCATTAATAAAAAGCTGATCAAACAGTAATTTTTAAATAAAACTTTGTAAAAGCCTGATAATATCAGGCTTTTTTCATATATTTATATAGAAAAAATTCGGCCTGAGTTTTGCTTATATTCAGCGGAATAATTTTTAACTTTGCAAAAAGATTTATTGTCAATATGACCAACCCTTTATTTTATGCAAAAATAATCCTGTTTGGAGAATACGGAATGATTGAAGATTCCCAGGGACTTGTAGTACCCTACAGCTTCTATAAAGGAACTTTAAAATTTTCAGATTTGAGTTCAGAATTTGAATTGAACTCCAACAGGCATCTGCAGAAATATTCTGAATTTCTTACAGCACTTGATCTTTCCGATGATTTTAAATTAGATATCGAGAGCTTCAAAAATGATATTTCTAACGGACTTTTCTTTGATTCCAATATTCCTCAGGGATATGGAGTGGGAAGTTCCGGAGCTTTGGTTGCTGCTATTTTTGAAAAATATTCAATCAGCAAACTCAATCCTGAGAATATCTCAAAAGATAATCTTAAAAAATTAAAAGCTATTTTCGGTGAAATGGAAAGCTATTTCCATGGAAAAAGTTCAGGAATGGATCCTTTGATCTGTTACATGAATCTGCCAATCCTTATCGAAAATAAAGAAAATTTAGACAGGGTAAATATTCCGGAAGGAGAAGAAGGAAAAGGAGCTATTTTCCTTATTGATTCCGGGATAACAGGCGAAACAGGTCCTATGATTCAGATCTTCTTTGAAAAAATGAAGACTGAAGGTTTCCGTAAAACCCTGAAAGAAGAATTTATCCGTTACAACAACGCATGTATTGAATCTTTCCTTAAAAAAGATATGAATCCTTTCTTCAGAAATCTGAAAAAACTTTCTCACTGGGCGTATGAACATTTCCGTCCAATGATTCCTGAAAGTATTTTTAATATCTGGAAAAAAGGTCTGGATTCTAACGCTTATTATCTGAAACTCTGCGGAAGCGGTGGAGGCGGCTATATCCTAGGGTTCACAAAAGACTATGCAAAAGCAGAAAAAATGCTTGAAGGCTTCCAAAAAGAAGTGATTTACAGATTTTAAACAGGTTGGAATGAATTCTGAAAAAGAAACTTTCCAATCTAAAAATTATATATCAAAATCTTTACTGTACAGATTTTCACAATTCGTGGGCTTTTTGCTTGGAGCGCGTTTTTTTGTAGCAGCTCTGCTAACATTTGCCCTTTATGTTTCCACTTTTTTCCTGTTCAATCAGGATGAATCTTTCAGAAAATTTGTCTTTGATTTCAAAGTACATGGTATTATTTTCTGTACAGTTCTAACCATTCTCGCCGGTGGCATCATCAATCAGTTTTATGATCTGGAGAAAGACCATATTGTAAAACCTTTCAGAACAAGGGTTCAGAGTTTTATCAAGCAGAAATATTTTCTATACGCTTATCTCGCACTCAGCGCTATTTCTTTAGGAGTGGCGTGGATGATTTCCCATAATGTCTTTGTTTTTTTTGTAGTTTATCAGTTCTTTATGTGGTTTTATAGTCACAAATTGAGCAGAATACTCATTGTAAATAATCTTACCTTTGTCAGCCTTACCCTGTATCCGTTCTTTGGAATGATGGTGTACTACGAAACCTTTTCAAAAAAGGTATTCCTGATGGCAGTTTTTCTTTTCCTTATTTTACTTTGCATTGATATTGTGAAAGATACCCTTACCAGAAGTGTGGACAAAACATTTGGATATACTACAATTCCTAATTATTTTAAAAGCAGAAATACAAAACTTATCCTGACGTCTTTACTCATGGTTACCATGGCCGTTTCTATGAAACTTATTACAAAAACAGGCGTTACCGGATTCATGGCCTATTATTTTGCCGGAGGACTTTTTATCATGATATTATGTATTTATCTTCTCATCAATGATTCCCGGAGAAGTAACTTCTTTACTTTGAATATATTACGGTTCTGGGTTTTCGTAGGAATTATTGCAATGCTTTTAAACGGAATAGAGCATAAATTATAAAAAAAATCTTTAAATAAACTGAGGTTATTATTACCTTTGCATAACTAAATTTAATAAATAGGAATGCCCATTTTTAATGATACTAAAGTTGCATTTGCAGACAAGTCTGATGCACAATTGAGAAAGGCTTACTGGATGTTTAAAATGATTGAACAGCCCGCTCTTACAAGCCTTGGAACATCTATCCTGAATTTTACAGTACACAACAATTTTCCTTTCGTTAACGGAATTGTAAAAAATACCTTATTTGAGCAGTTCTGCGGTGGTGAAACGCGTGAAGAAAGTATGAAGGCTGTAAAACAGCTGTTCAAAAGAGGAGTTGGAAGTATCTTCGATTACTCTATTGAAGGGAAAGAAGATGAAGAAACTTTTGATGCGGTTTGCAAAGAAATTAAGGATATTGTTAGATTCTCAGTGGGAAATCCGGCCATCCCTTTTATCGTATTCAAACCTACAGCTTTTGGAAGAATTGATCTTTATGAAGCCGTTGGAAAAGGAGCGGAGCTTACTACCAGCCAGAAAGAAGAATGGGAAAGAGTGGTAAAAAGATTTGATGAAGTATGCAGTCTTTGCCACGAAAATGATAAAAAAGTAATGGTAGATGCTGAAGAAACCTGGATGCAGGATGCAGCAGACCATCTTTGTGAAGAAATGATGGAGAAGTATAACCAGCAAAAACCTATCGTTTGGAATACCATCCAGATGTACAGAACAGGAAGGCTGGAATATATGGAAGCTAATCTTCAGAGAGCAAGAGAGAAAAATTACTTTATCGGGTACAAAATTGTTCGTGGTGCTTATATGGAAAAAGAAAGAGCCAGAGCAGCAGAAAAGGGATATGCAGATCCTATCCAGCCAAGCAAAGATGCTTCAGATAAGAACTACAATGCAGGAATCGACTTTGTTATGAATCATCTGGATAAAGTTTCTGCCTTCTTCGGAACCCATAACGAAATCTCTTCAGAGCTGATTATGGATAAAATGAAAGCGAAATCTTTGGACACTGACAACCCACACGTTTATTTTGGGCAGCTTTACGGGATGAGTGATAATATTACCTTCTATTTGTCTGATAAAGGCTATAATGTGGCTAAATATCTTCCATATGGACCTGTAAAGGATGTTGTACCATACCTGACCAGAAGAGCCAGAGAAAACACTTCTGTAGCCGGACAAACAGGAAGAGAGCTGGGACTTATCAAAAAAGAACTGGAAAGAAGAAAGAAATAATAGTATTGCTTTACTATACCTATCAGGCCTGCAGATTTGCAGGCTTTTTTATGCAATCAACTTCAATACAGAAGCTCAGTTATCCCTGAAGAAGTAGACTTTTAATCAAATTAATAATAATCGATATAATTATTGTTTACATTAATTATATGTTAAAATAATATGATTTTCATTGCTGATTTGATTTTTAATTTTTATATTTGATAGAGCCATAAAAAACCAATGCATGAAAATGTTTTCATTTACCATCAGGATACTGTTCTTTAACAGAATTTCTCAAAATACATAAGCAAAGTATTATCCTTATAAACAGCCAAAATTATAAAAACATATTTGTGGGATAGATAATCATAAGAAGATAAAAATTCTATCACTGGATATCCATCTCATTTCAAAAAACAAAATAAAGCAATAGCTTTAGTTTTCTTCTTCAAATATTTTTTAACCTGATCATTTTCTTTGATCAGGTTTTTATTTTTAAGGCTCAAAGCTCTCAAATTTTCCGTTTTCATAGAACAAAACAATACGTTTTATCTTATTAGTCTGATTACCAAGTATTTGTCCTAATATTTGATCACTGGAATTTTCTAATCGCTGAGAATCGGATATTTTTTCCGGAGCTTTATTCTGGGCTGGTATAAACGATTCTCCAGCACTTGATGTGGAGGCTTCCATCTCTGTTTCATCACTTCCGAATTCATCATCGTCATTCATCATCGTAAAAAGATCGGGTAGTGGAGTCGGTTTTATTTTCTCCTCTTCGGTATGTTCTTCGTTAATTTCAGATTCGGGTAGCTGGGATTTCAGCATTTCACCTTCACCCGTAACCAACCAATCCCACAGAAGTTCCGGGAAACGGGATTTTATTTTTATGATAAATTCAAGAGACGGTTTGTTTCTTCCTGACGTGATATGCGAAATGGACGAACGCTGCACATCAATCTCATCAGCAAACTCAGAAGGAGTAAGATTAGAATACTCTATAATTTTGGAAATTCTTTCATTTAAACTCATAAAAATAAGCCTTTAATTATTTTACAAATGTAACTTATATAATTTACAAATGCAAAATACAAATGTAAATAATTGAAATTATTATCTATATACATTTGTAACATGGTGACAAAGTATTTTAAATCAATATATTACAAATAAATTACAATTGTATTTAATATATTATTAATCTTCCGGGGGAAATTCTATATGAGCATTCAAGTACTATATTTTACTTATATTAAATGTTTATAAATGTAAATTATTAGATTTTAAAAGGTGATTTAGTCCCTTAAAATGAATCCTTTTTACTGTTTACATAACTAATCGACCGAATTACTCCTTCGGGAGTCAAGATGCTGATAAATGTCCATTTTAAACGATATAATAGCTATATTAAGGGTATTACAGTAGTAAATTACTAATGTAAATACCTTAATTTAAGCCGATATAACACCATATTAAAGAAAAATTGAACCTATTCTAAACAACTATTTTTATTGTCTGTTAATTAACGCTCAGAAATATAAATTAATTAGAATTCCAGAGAAGATTTCTAATTTTTTGAACTATTTACATTTGTATAATAAGATAAACGGCAGAGTTTTCCACAATAATTATGTTTGATAAAATACTCCTCAAAGAAGCTAAAAAAGCCTTTTTTACACTTCAAGTAATATTCTAAATGTAATTTAGATAAACTTTATAACTTGTTGATTTAATGTATTTTAAATATATTGAATTAAATTATTCGCAATCCACAATTTTATCAACAGACAATATGTCATTAGAGACTGTTTGATAGTATTACAGATGTTAATTATTGTTTATTGAATAAAAACAGCAGTATTTAATACTTGTAAATTATTTTAAAAACATGTGTCAAATGTAAATTTTTGCATTTTTACTATTTTTACAAATGTTAATTTAAGTTTTTGCCTAAAAATGGTTAAATTTGATTCTTGTAAATTATTTCTCAAGATGAATTTTGAACAGATCTATTCTCAGACACCCGATTTCTCAAATCGCTATATTTCCCCTGAAAAATTATTTTCTTATCTACAGACGAATCTCAGCGATTATATTAAGGAGATCGGAACATCGTATTTGGATAAGCCTATTTATCGGTTAACTATAGGAACAGGAAAGATTCAGGTACTAGCCTGGTCACAAATGCACGGAAATGAATCCAACGCTACCCATGCGATGTTGGATCTTTTAGTGAGCCTTGATAAGGCACCTGAAATGAAAGCAGAACTGTTCAGCAAAATACAGCTTGATTTTATATTCATGCTGAATCCGGATGGATCTGAAAGATGGACAAGACTAAATGCTGCTGATATTGATCTGAACAGAGATTTTCATAACGAGGCCAGTAAAGAGATTAAGTTTCTGAAACATGCTGTGGCTTCAAAGAAATATGATTATGCATTAAACCTTCATGAGCAGAGAACCATATTTACCACTGACGGTATTCATCCCGCTACGCTTTCCTTCCTGGCACCTTCAGAAAATGTAGAACGGACTGTTACAGAAAACAGAAAAAAATGCATGGCAGTGATTGCAAGTGTATACAACCACTTGAAGGAGATGATCCCGAACCAGATCGGAAGATATTCTGACGAATTTTATCCTACTTCCACAGGTGATAATTTCATCAAAGCCGGAATGCCTACGATCTTATTTGAAGGCGGACACTTTGTAGATGATTATACCAGAAAAGGAACGAGAAAATATTATACTATCGCTCTTTATTATGCACTAAAGGCAATTAGTGAGCTGAACTCTGATATTACAGGCTGGGAAACTTATCTGGATATCCCTGAAAATCAGGAAACGCATTATGATATCGTTTACAGAAATGTAAGGTTGAATACAGACCATGAATGTATTTTGGATATAGCAGTTCAGTACAGAGAGGTCAAAGAAGAGGGGAAAGATGAAATCTCTTTTATTCCTTTTGTAATGGAGGCCGGAGACGTGAAGAAGAGAAAAGGCTGGCTGGAAATAGACTGTACCGGAAAGAAATTTATTTCCGCCACTAAATATCCGAAACTGGATTCTGTAGTGGATTTTAAAATTGAAGACTAAATCAAAAAATTGAGTAAATAAAATCATCAGATTAATATCATCTAATAAAAAACGTTCTCAAAATATTTTGAGAACGTTTTTTATTATTTTCTATCTTTTGTGAAATTAAGATAATATTCAGATTGCACATATCTATTCAATAGGAATGGGCTTTAGCCCATTTACATTAAATAAAGATTCATCCGGCTTTAGCCAAAACTTAATTTCAGAATATAAAGTTTAGTTAATTACTTTAATTCCATTAGCTACAAACCTGATTTCTTCTTTAGGCTGAGTAATCGCATCAATTTCAGCTTGCGGCTTTTTAGCATCTTCAGCATAATGTTTCTGCTCATTCACAGAAGTTACTTTTCTTTCTGCGTTACCTTCCAATACCACGTTTTTACCCTTTAAAGCTGTAGGAACAAAGAAGGCATAGTCTTTCATTTTTACAAAAAACTTAGAATTGTCCTCAGTCTGAATGGTAAGCCAGCATCCTTTTTTATCACAAACATCAGTTACTTTTCCTTTAACAGCTACATTTTCAACTTTTTTATTGTCTTTTTTAAGCTGTTTATTCAATTTATCTACTGTGATCGCTTTAGATTCAGCGGATGGGGCTACCTGATCTCCATAAGTATCACCAATCAAAGCTTTTCCTTCCGGTGGACCAGATTGAGCAAATGCTAATGAAGAAGCTGTTAGAGCTGCTGCAAATAATATTGCTTTAAATTTCATGTTTAATATTTTTCCCAAAAATACTAATTAATATTGAATCATAACCGATTTAAAAATGATAAAAAACAGCTGTTTCAAGGATTTTTCAATAAAATTCAAAATCAAAGACAGATTTGATTATATTTGACGCCTATACTTGACTATGCAAAAAAAACTGAAACTATGGGACGCCATTATGCTGGTGATGGGTTCTATGATCGGAAGCGGGATCTTTATTGTAAGTGCTGATATGACACGAAACCTGGGATCAGGGTTTTGGCTGATTGTGGTGTGGGTTATCACTGGAGTGATGACCGTAGCAGCAGCTATAAGTTATGGAGAGCTCTCTGCACTCTTTCCGAAAGCCGGCGGACAATATACCTATCTGAAAGAAATTTTCGGAAAAAGGATGGGGTTCCTTTATGGCTGGGGATTGTTCACCGTAATACAAACCGGAACGATTGCTGCAGTAGCAATGGCTTTTGGTAAATTTACTGCTTACCTTATTCCTTCACTTAACGATGCTGCTCCAATTTTTCAAAGTGGTGAGTTTAAAATCACCTGGATACAGATTCTTGCGATTGCTGTTATTGTTTTGCTTACTTATATTAATACCAGAGGGGTAGAGAGTGGTAAAATCCTTCAGAATATCTTCACGGGTTCTAAAATTATTGCATTATTAGGCTTAATAGCAGCCGGATTTATATTAGTAGATATTTCCCATTTATCAGAAAACTTTAGCTGGGGAACAGATTCTTTTAATAACCTTAAAAAAGATTTGAGTGGTAATTTCCTTAAAGAAGGATGGGAACCGATTGGAGGAATGACTTTGCTGGGTGGAATTGCAGCTGCCATGGTAGGTTCTGTTTTCAGTTCTGTTGCCTGGGAAAGTGTGACCTTTGTTTCCGGGGAGATTGAAAACCCTAAAAAAAATGTAGTAAAATCGATGATTTATGGCACATCTGCTGTAATGATCCTTTATATAGCAGTCAACTATGTGTACTTGAATGCCCTGGACAGAGACGGAATTGCATTTGCAGCCAATGACAGGGTAGCGGTTGCTGCATCTCAGAATATTTTTGGAAGTGCAGGAACCATTATCATTGCTTTATTGGTAATGATTTCTACATTTGGATGTAATAACGGATTGATTCTGGCAGGAGCGAGAGTTTTTCAGACGATGGCAAAAGACGGAATGTTCTTCAAGTCGGCAGTCAAAAACAATAAAAATGAAGTTCCTGAAAATGCTTTATGGATGCAGGGAGTTTGGGCTTCAATTCTGTGTCTGAGCGGACAGTACGGGAATTTATTGGATATGATCTCTTTCGTAATCGTTCTGTTCTATATGATTACTGTTTTTGGAGTTATTTATTTAAGAATGAAACAGCCGGAACTGGAAAGACCTTATAAGACATGGCTTTATCCGGTAACACCTGTTATTTACCTTATCATAGGAACATGTTTCTGTATTTTACTGTTAATTTACAAACAGCAGTACACATGGCCGGGCTTTGTACTGGTATTGCTGGGACTTCCGGTATATTATTTTATCAACCGGAAAAAGGTAGACGCTTAAATAAAATAAAAGATATAATAGATTCAGGGCTTTCAATTCAGTTTGAAGGCCCTTCTTTTTGAATAATATTTTAAGGTATTATAACAATTATTTGGTGAAAATGCGTATTTTGGTATTCCGTTTTTAAATAAGCGGGACCATGAAGTAAAAACTATAAGTTATGGATACACCAAATTACAGAATGCCTTTCGTACCGTCTACTTTAATGACCGAAGGCGGAAGTATCGATACCTGCGATATGGGGGAAAGTATTGCTCACAATATTATGCTGCTGATCACCACAAAAAAAGGGGAGAACAGATATGATGAAAACTATGGAAACGATGTTTGGAACCTTGAATTCGACAACGGAGTGACAAGTGCCATCTGGGAAAACGTTTTTGTCAAAAGCCTCAGAAGACAAATTCAGGAATATGAACCAAGAATTGTAAGCCCTCAGATCGATGCCCATATACAATTTGTAGAGCACAGCTACGATACTAAAGAACACACCGAAATTAAAAAGAAAGTAAGAATTGCCATCAATGCAAAAATGGAGGAAACAGGAGAACGTTTCAGTTTTTCAACAGAATTGTTTCTAAGCCCGATGTCTATTGATTAATATTTTTAACAGCGAAAGAAAATTATGAATTTAGATCAGAATATTTATTCCAAAGAATCTGTAAAAGCAAGAATGCTTCAGAATGCAACTAAAGTATGGGGATTAAGAAGTCCGCAGTCTTTAGATCCTTTTGTAAAACTGTTGATAGATGCATTCAGTACAGAAGTTTTTAAAGCGAATAATGAAATACAGACGGTAAATGCCCGTATATTGGAAAAACTGGCAAAACTTCTTACACCATCCATTTACACACATCCTATTCCTGCTCATTCAGTGGCTTTTACACAGCCTTATGATTCATCGGAGGTTTTATTGGAACATACGGAGTTTTTCTTCCGTAAACAGATGACTTCCACAGTAAAATCAGAATCCGATAAGCAGCTGAATATCCCTTTTACACCGGTAGGAAATGTAAGGATCAATAAAGTTCATACCTCTGTTATGTTTGTAGGAAATACCTGCTACAGCATAGATGACCGATTTAATAAAATTCCTATTGCAAGATTTCAGGGAAAACCTGAAGATTACAGAAAAATCACAATAGGAGTAGATGTAAGCAAATATATAAGTGAAAACTTTCCTAAATACCTGAGCATATTCTGCTCCAATCCGGCTTTTGAACACCTTGATTTTGTCTATAAACTATTGCCGTACATTTCAGTGTCCAGCAATGGAAGTCCTTTATTTGTAAGAGAAGGATTAAGCTATCTTACAGAAAATCATACGGACGGTTACGAACAGATGTTCAAAGAGCAGTCCATCAGAAATAAAGTGATTAATGATATTAAAAGTATTTACCGCCATAAATTTATTGAAGTAACTGGAATTTCCCAAAGCCTGTTCTCAGAACCCGGACAGCTTCCTCAGAATCTTGATTTCTTAGCAGGAAAAGAAGAAATTACAAAATTCCTGGATAATAAAAGTTTCCTGTGGCTTACTTTTGAATTCCCGCCGCAGTTTTCAGCGGAAATCCTTGATAACTTCTCGTTTGTGCTGAATGCTTTCCCGATCTACAACAGAGGTTGGAAAAAAACAGAATACAGTCTTGATATCATGGGAAATAATATTCCTTTGGTAACTGATGAAGGCGAACATTTCCTTTATGTAGATGAGGTACAGGACGGTGATGGAAGAAAGTACACAGAAATCCCTTTTACACCTGCAGATGATCTTAAAAAAGGTTTATACACTGTAAGAAAAGGAGGAATGGAACGCTTCACAAGCAGAAATGCAGTTGATATGATTGCCAATGTTCTTGAATTGACAAGAGACGAAATTGCAGCATTTTCCCTTTTGAACAGAGATAACGTAAAAGGAGTTCTCAGCGAAATGTCCGATAAAATGAAAACCATGGTGCAGAAAGTAAACAATGCCAAAAGGAATATCAGACAGGAACTGAATTATGTTATCATGGAACCGGTAGAAAAAACCGATCATACCTATGCTTCTTTCTGGGTTACGCATTGTACTTTGGCCAATCACATGCGTCCGGGAACTGAACTATCCAACCAGTTGAAGTCGCAAACCGTTGTATTGCTTACCGAAACATTGGGTGGTGCTGAAGAACAGAAGGGAACAGACAGTATCCAGGCTTATAAATATGCACTTACAACAAGAGATAAGATCATTTCTTTAGAAGATGTCAAAAATTATTGCCGTATGATTCTGAAAGATGAGGTAAGAGAAGTGAGAGTAAGAAGAGGAACCATGATCAGCAACAAACCTAAAGAAGGTTTTGTAAGAACCGTTGAGGTAGAAATTATTCCGCAGAACTATTCTTTCTATGGAAGAGCCTATTGGGAAAACATGGCCAATATTATCAGAAATCAGATCATCGCCAAAGCCATTGACGGGATTGAATATGTGGTAAGAATAAACAATGAAGATGTCGATTTTCAGGATATGTAAATCTTTAAAGAAAATTAAAATCAGTTTAAAATATAAATGCCGTTGTTAATACGGCATTTTTTATTTTGCTGCATTGAAAATCTGCGCTAACCAAAGCATTCAATAGGAACGGGCTTTAGCCCGTTTAACAAAAAGAATATATTCATTAGGCTTTAGCCAAAATCTATATTACCACCTCACAACATTACTATACAAACCTCTATGAATTTATGAAATTTTTATACATTTTATATTCAAAAAAAGTCTATAAAATTTCGTATTTTTGCACGTTGTGATTTTCAGGCAAAGTCACTCCGAATTATGAGCAAATCAACAGAATATATAGAAGTTTACGGAGCACGTGAACACAACCTTAAAAATATTAATGTTAAAATTCCACGCAACGAATTGGTCGTTATTACAGGCCTTTCCGGAAGTGGAAAATCCTCATTGGCTTTCGACACTATTTTTGCTGAAGGTCAGCGTCGTTATATCGAAACATTCTCAGCCTATGCACGTCAGTTTTTAGGTGGATTGGAGCGTCCTGATGTAGATAAAATTGAAGGACTTTCACCCGTTATTGCGATCGAGCAGAAAACAACCAATAAAAACCCGCGTTCTACCGTAGGAACTGTAACAGAGCTCTACGATTTTCTTCGTCTTTTGTATGCAAGAGTTTCGGATGCGTACTCTTTGTCTACCGGACAAAAATTGGTAAGCTATACAGAAGATCAGATTCTGGATACCATCAAAGAAAATTATAAAAAAGAGAAAATCATGCTTTTGGCACCAGTCGTGCGTTCCAGAAAAGGGCATTATCATGAACTTTTTGTACAGATGGCTAAAAAAGGCTACGGACAGGCAAGAATTGATGGCGAATTGCAGGATATTGAATATGATTTAAAGCTTGACCGTTATAAAACCCACGATATTGACATCGTTATCGATCGTTGGATTATCGGGGAGAATGCTTCAGAAGGTAGAATGGAAAAATCATTGCGTACTGCGATGGAAATGGGGGAAGGAATTATTGGAATTCAGAAATTGGGAAGTAAAGACATCGAATACTTTTCCAAAAACCTGATGGATGCAGAAACAGGGCATTCTCTGGCGCTGCCGGAACCGAATACTTTTTCATTCAACTCTCCGAAAGGAAGCTGCCCGAACTGTAAAGGGTTGGGAACCATTAAAAAGATCAATACCGATTACTTTATTGATAATCCAAAACTATCCATCAATCAGGGAGGATTATTGCCATTGGAAGATATCAAATCAAACAAATGGATTCTTTCCCAGATTAAAAATATTCTTGAGATTTTCGGACTGGGATTAACAACGCCTTTGCAGGATATTCCTGAAGAAGCATTGGATTATATCTACAACGGATGTCATAAAGAATTCAATAAAGACCTGAAATACGCCGGAATTACCAAGAAAATTAAGATTGGCTTAGACGGTCTGATTGCTTTCATGGAAGAAATTATTGAGGAAAGAGAATCTTATGAAGCCATTTTGCTGGAAAGACACTTCACAACAGAAGAAACCTGCCCGGAATGTCATGGAACACGTCTTCAGCCTTCAAGCTTAAGTTTTAAAATTGACGGTAAAAATATTGCTGAGATCAATGGTTTAAGCTTATCAGACTTAAAAGACTGGTTAGCTGATGTTAGAGATAAATTCTCAGAAAAAAATAAAATCATTGCTCATGAGATCTTAAAAGAAATTGAAACCAGACTTCAGTTTTTGCTGGATGTAGGATTGGATTATTTAAGTTTGAGCAGAAGTTCAAAAACCCTTTCAGGAGGAGAATCACAGAGAATCCGTCTGGCGACACAAATTGGATCTCAGTTGGTCAATGTACTATACATTCTTGATGAACCGAGTATCGGGCTTCACCAGAGAGATAACGAAAGACTGATTCATTCCCTGAAAAACCTTAGAGATATCGGAAACTCTGTATTGGTGGTAGAACATGACAAAGACATGATTCTTGAAGCCGATGAGGTATTGGATATTGGTCCAAGAGCCGGAAAATTTGGTGGAGAGATTCTATGGCAAGGAAAACCGAAAGATTTGTTGAAAGCAGATACTATCACTGCTCAATACATCAATGGAAAAAGAAAAATTGCAATTCCTGAAGAAAGAAGAGCGGGAAGCGGTAAAAATATTGTTTTAAAAGGAGCTACAGGAAACAACCTTAAAAATGTAACCCTTGATGTTCCCCTTGGAAAACTGGTAGTAGTAACCGGAATTTCAGGAAGCGGAAAATCCTCTTTGATTAACGGAACATTATATCCGATCCTTAACAAACATTTCTACAGAGCAGTTCAGGAACCTTTGCCTTATAAAAAAATTGAAGGGTTAGAGAATATTGATAAAATTGTAGACGTTGACCAGACTCCAATCGGAAGAACGCCACGTTCTAATCCTGCTACTTATACCGGAATGTTTACGGATATCAGAAACCTTTTTGCTGAACTTCCGGAAAGTAAAATCCGTGGTTACAAGCCGGGAAGATTCTCTTTCAACGTAAAAGGCGGAAGATGCGAAACCTGCCAGGGTGGTGGATTGAAAGTGATCGAAATGAATTTCCTTCCGGATGTATATGTACATTGCGAAACATGTAACGGAAAACGTTTCAACAGAGAAACCCTTGAAGTCCGTTACAAAGGAAAATCAATCTCTGATGTTCTGGATATGACCATTGATGAAGCAGTAGACTTCTTCCAGCCGATTCCTAAGATTTTTGCTAAAGTGAAAACATTACAGGATGTAGGTCTTGGGTATATTACCCTTGGACAGCAGTCAACAACCCTTTCAGGAGGTGAAGCACAGCGTATCAAGTTAGCAACCGAATTAGCGAAAAGACAAACCGGAAACACCCTTTATATCCTTGATGAACCAACAACAGGACTTCATTTTGAAGATGTAAAAATTCTGATGGAAGCCATCAATCAGTTGGTAGAACTTGGAAATTCATTCATTATCATCGAACATAATATGGATGTAATCAAATTAGCAGACCATATCATCGACGTTGGACCAGAAGGAGGAAAGCATGGCGGACAGATCGTAGCACAGGGTACTCCTGAAGAAATTGTGAAATCCAAGAAAAGTTTGACGGGGAAGTTTTTGAAGAGGGAATTGGAATAGAATTATAAATATATATTACGGAAAACCACAATGAAAATTGTGGTTTTTTTATTTACTTTTGGGAAAAACGATAATACATGAGCTTTAAACTTTTAGCCATTAGGCCTATGAAAGGTTGTAATCCGAAATTTCTTAAGAATTTAGAGGAGGGAAGAATTTATAAATTTTATAATGATTATAAATTTTGTTCGAATGAAATTGAGTTAATTGGAAATGATTTAAAAGAAATAACTGAAATTAAATTAGAAGAAACATTAATAGAAGACTTCTTCTATCAAAAAAACGAAGATGTTATTACAAAAATAAACGTATCTGCTATTGTTGGGAGAAATGGTAGTGGTAAAAGTGCTTTAATTGAATTATTAGTTGCTTCTATTGTGAAAGTATCCTTAAAAATAGATAAAAATTTTATTAATCCCCATATGCTGTATGAAAAAGGAGAAGATGAAAAGAGCAAGATTAAATTTAATAATAGCATACCGCAAAATTTTCTGAATTGCTTGATTTAGCAATTAAAATAGATAAAATTGGATTTGATTTAACATTATTGAACTCTTATTTCAAGAAAGGTGATGACTATTTATATAATAGCTTTCAAAGAACAATTGCTGATTTCATAATTGAAAATAATTTTTTTTTAAAAACTTGTCATTATTGTAATATTAATTATATCAATGTATTTAATCAATTTATAATATATGAAACTCTCGAAGATTTTTTTCACAGTGCAACAGAACAAGAATGGAAAAAATTACTTGGCAAAAAAACAGGATTAAAAATTTATGATTTTATTTATAAAAATCCTAATTGTAAAACTGATGAATTAATAAAAATAAAAGGTGTAACAATCAATACAATTAGTAAAATTAATTTGAAAGAGATAAATAAGCTAGAAACATCTAAAAATCACTTTACTCTAGATCATGTACTTTCCAAAAAGAACCATGTTTATCTCTCATTATCTATTTATAATTTAGTTCCATCTTGTAGCCCGTGCAATTCTAAATTTAAAGGCGAAAAGGATTTTGTTGATTTGAAGTTTATAAATAGTATATCTCCATCATCAGAAGACTTTAAATTAGATGAATATCTCAATTTTAAATTGAATTTAAAAAAAGATATCAGTAATATAAATCACTTAGAAGATATTGAGGTGAAAATTAAAAATATAAATAGACATACTGATATTGATAATTTCATTGAGATGTTTCAATTGAAGGGAAGGTATGAATGGCATAAAGATATAGCATCTGATTTGATACAAAAAAGGAAAAAGTATTCTAATAGTCAAATTGAAGAAATACTAAAACTCTTCAAAAGAAATCATATTCCAATAAATAGAGGAATGTTTATGAGACATATATTTGGAGATAATATTTTTGAAAAAGAATTAACTTATGAACCGTTTGAAAAATATAAAAAAGACATTGCTAAACAACTAAGGATTATTTAATTATCAATTTCCAATATTAAATTTTCAATTATTTTAAAAATTTATTCATCTGAAAATCAATTAATTATATTTTAATGTTAACTCAATGTTAACTCAATGTAAAATTAATATGAATTATTTTTAATAACTTTGGGTAAGAGATACAAAAAAGGTTAGTATAATATTTAAAACCAATTAGTTATGAAAAATCGAATTCAAATATTGTTTGCTTCACTTTTTGTTTGTGGATTTGCTGCCGTTTTGAACACTGCCAAAGCCCAAACTACCAACCATAATACCATTGAGCCTATTCAGTTGAATAGGAGCGAAACTTTTACAGATATAAGAAATAAACTGGAAGCCAATTTTGACCTTACCAATCCTGATTACAAGCAGGGAACCGTAAACTCAGTAGTGAAATTTGATATTGCAAAAAATGGTAAAATTGTAAATGTTCACTCTACGGGGGACTGTAAAACCGTAAGCAAAGAAATTGAAACAGTATTAAGCGATCTTGATTATAAAGTAGACCGCAATAAACTGACTGATAATATGGTTGCTTACACTTACGTAATGCCTGTGACTGTAGAGATCCACAGCAGATAATATTCTTTGCATATTATTCATGAAAGTGTGAATAATGAAAGCTTATCAGATTAAGTTGTAATAAAAAATAATCAGATAGATTTTAATTTTGCTCTACCATAAAATTAAAACTATATGAAAAATTTAAAGAAGCTGACGAAGTCAGATTTGAAGTCAGTGTACGGAGGAGAGCCTAAAAAATACTGTACGTTTTGCGAATGGGCAAATAAAGTAATTTGCAGTGATGTTCCAATCGTTCAATGTCCGTAAAAAAAATAAAGCCGCTTTATAAGCGGCTTTTCTATTGCTGTGTACTTTGAACAAACTCTGTTAATCTCGTTTTAAGATCTTTGGAATTTCCAATTTTGTCAAAAGTAATATTGTTTATTCTCCATCCTTTTTCAGTATTGATGAGGTGTATGGTATCCGTCCATATAACTTTAGGTGTGGTCATATTGTACTCAAACTCTATCAACGCTTCTGCTGTCTTATCATGTCTTGTAACAGACTTTATTTTATAACCGGTATACCCTTCGTATAAACTTGAAAACATTGCACCTTCAAAGATCAGGGGTTTCTCATCAGGATGATCACTGTTTTTTACTTTCTCAATATCTGCCTTTGAAGCATATATGGCATCTTCCAAAGCTTTCTTTAGATCCTTAGAAAATAAGTCTCCGGAAATTGCCTGATTATAGACAGCTTCATTAGATTTACCATATTGAGTGTAAAGCTCATTCACTTTTTCATTGATCGCTTTATCTGCAGGCTGAATATCATTTTTTTTACAGGCAGTAAAAAACAGAAAAATGGCCAGATATAAAAATAATTGTTTTTTCATCTTTGAATTATAATGTTATGAAGGCTGTCAAATCTTATACCAATAATCTCTTTTTATAAACGATCAATCACTATCCAGTAGTTAGCAACATATTTATTCCGTAGCATTCATACAATAACAAAAAATCAATACATTTGAGTAGATAAAAAAAATTGTGGATCCTATTCTTAACGTTGCTGTCCGTTCCCTCTGCGTTTACCTTTTCATGGTAATTGCTATCCGTTTATTTGGTAAAAATCAGCTTTCTCAGCTCAATGCAGGAGATGTTGTATTGTTGCTGCTGATTTCAAATGCAGTCCAGAATGCGATGGTAGGCCCTGATACTTCTCTCCAGGGCGGAATTATTGCGGCATTAGTTTTGTTTGTCGCTAACTTTATTTTAAAAAGAATCATGTTTTCCAGCCGTTCCTTTCAGACTTTTATGGAGGATGAGCCGGTAATTCTTATCAGAGATGGTGTTGCAGATCAGGCAGCGCTGAACCGTGTAAAAATTACAGAAAGTGAATTGGAAGAAGCAATAAGAGAACATGGAATTGAAAACATAGACAATGTAAAACTTTCCGTTCTGGAAGTGGATGGGAATATCAGTGTCGTTTCTCAGGATGAGAAAAGCAAACAGACCCACTATTCAAGAATTAAAAGGAAAATAAAAAGAAAATACCATTAAATAAGATGAATTACGAATTAAGAGAAATGCTTCCAAGTGATGAAACCCGCGTGTTGGAGATTTTCCGTCAGGGAATAGATGGTGGAATCGCCACTTTGGAAACAGAAGTTCCTACCGCTGAAGCCTGGAGTATGGAATATTTCAATGACTGCCGCTGGGTACTTGAAAATGAAAATAATGAAGTAATAGGATGGTGCGCCCTGAAACCAATCAGCAAAAGAGAAAGTTTTAAAGGAGTTGCAGAAGTTAGCATTTATTTTGATAACGAATACCAGGGAAGGGGATTGGGTTCCATATTGCTTAAAAAGATAATTCTGGACAGCGAGGACCACGGATTCTGGACATTGCAGACCAATATCTTCTCCGAAAATGAAATGGCCATCAAGTCTCATCAGAAAAACGGCTTCAGAGTGGTAGGAGTCCGAAAAAAAATTGGAAAGCTTAACGACGAATGGAAAGATCTTGTTTTGATGGAGAAAAGAAGCGAAATTCTTTAAAGAATTATGAATTATGAATTATGAATTATGAATTATGAATTATGAATTATGAATTATGAATTATGAATTATGAATTATGAATTTGTTTGATAAGCACTAATCTCCATAGTAAAATTCACTATTGACTTGCGAAGCAAAATTGACCATTGACCATAAAAGGCTGTATATTCCAACCTTAAACCTTAAACCTTAAACTCTGAACTCTGAACTCTGAACTTTCCAATTTGGCATTACCCTTGTAATAGTAAAGTTGAAAAAATAGAAATAATGAAAAATTTGATTAAAATTACAGGAGTTCTTATTGTAATGTTTTTGCTGTCATCATGTGTAGTGCATGACAATGGGCGTCGCGTTAAAACAGTTCCGCCGGGACAGGCTAAAAAAATATATGGTGGAAGTGCAAAAGATTATGCTCCTGGGCAGGTGAAAAAAAGAAGCGGCTATTAACAGGTCGTGTAAAATGAAAACTAAAAGCAGGTTTTAACATATATTAGCTTAATTTCAATTTCTTTTGGCATTAACATTGATATATTTCGCTATCGAAATTGAAAAAGTGAAAATAATGAAAAGTTTGTTTAAAGTAGTTGGGGCAGGCGTGGTACTATTTATGCTGTCTTCATGCATAGTGCATGAGCCTCATGGAAGAAGAATGCCGCCGGGTCATGCAAAAAGGTATTATGGTGGAAGTGCAAGATACTATGCACCTGGCCAGGTAAAGAAAGTGTATATTTATGACGATCGTGGTCATCATCACAGAGGCCGTGGTCATGGGCATCACAGATAAAAAAGAAAGCACTGATTTTTCAGTGCTTTTTTATAAATTATAATCTCGATTTTTTCGGATTCAGGTAAGTATTAAAGATCATCACTTCCTGGCCAAACTTTTTCTCAATTCTTTCAGAGATATTCAAAAGCTCACTTTTAATGAAATCTTCCCGCAATTCATCATTTTCAAAGATTAATAAGAGATTGTAATTTTTACCATCTTCAATATAATCACTATGTACTTCAGAAAGAATATATTTGTCTACATCCATTAGGTTTTCAGTCATTAAAACCAATGTTTCATCAATATAATTTTCCCATTCTTCCAGGTTATCTTTCGTACAGTGGAAAGTTATACTTAATACTCCCATATTTTTATGAATTTTTAAGATTTTTTGGATAAATTCTACAGCAAAAATCGGCATTTTTTTCGTAAATTAGCCCGTTAATAAAAATTGGAAATAAATAATTTTCAGACTTACAGCTAAGAGTTTGAATATCATTACAATAAAATTTGTTTATGCAAAAAGAAGGAGAAAGACTGATTCCTATCAACATTGTTGATGAAATGAAGTCGTCTTATATCGATTATTCGATGTCCGTTATCGTTTCAAGAGCGTTACCGGATGTAAGAGACGGCTTGAAACCCGTTCATAGAAGAGTACTTTATGGTATGTATGGATTAGGGGTGTTTTCTAATAGAAAATATTTAAAATCTGCGAGAATTGTTGGGGATGTTTTGGGTAAATATCACCCGCACGGAGATTCCTCTGTGTATGATGCTATGGTAAGAATGGCCCAGGACTGGAGCTTACGTTATCCTCAGGTTGATGGCCAGGGTAACTTCGGTTCAATGGATGGTGACCCGCCTGCAGCAATGCGTTATACTGAGGCAAGATTGAAAAAAATCTCTGATGAGGTGCTTTCAGACTTAGACAAAGAAACAGTTGATTTCCAGAATAACTTCGACGACAGTTTACAGGAACCGACAGTAATGCCAACTAAAGTTCCGAACCTTTTGGTAAACGGTACTTCCGGTATTGCAGTAGGGATGGCAACCAATATGGCGCCACACAACTTATCAGAATCTGTAGATGCAATCTGTGCTTATATCGATAATAAAGAAATTACGATTGATGAGCTGATGCAGCACATCATTGCACCGGATTTCCCTACAGGAGGTATCATCTACGGTTATGACGGTGTAAGAGATGCGTTCCATACAGGAAGAGGTAGAGTTGTTTTAAGAGCTAAAGTTAGCTTTGATGAAATAGGAAACAGAAACGCTATTATCGTTAGTGAAATTCCTTATCAGGTTAACAAAGCAGAAATGATCGCAAGAACAGCTGAGCTTGTTAAAGACGAGAAAATCCCTGGTATCCACGAGATCAGAGACGAATCGGACAGAAAAGGACTTCGTGTTGTTTATGAATTGAAAAACGATGCTATTCCGAACGTTGTTCTTAACCTATTATATAAATATACGGCACTTCAGACTTCTTTCAGTGTAAACAATATTGCATTGGTACACGGAAGGCCGGAGCAGCTGAACCTTAAAGATATCATTCATCACTTTGTAGAGCACAGACATGAAGTAATCGTAAGAAGAACTCAGTTTGAGCTTAAAAAAGCAAAAGAAAGAGCACATATCCTTGAAGGGTTCATGAAAGTGATCGGAACTCAGGATTCATTAGACAGAGCGATTTCTATTATCCGTCACAGTGCAAACCCTCAGGCAGCAAAAGAAGGCTTGATTGAGGCATTTGAACTTTCAGACATTCAGGCTCAGGCGATTCTTGATCTTAGATTGGCTCGTTTAACAGGAATGGAGCTTGATAAGATCCGTGATGAATATGATGCGATCATGAAAGAAATTGAAAATCTTGAAGATATCTTAGCCAATGAGCCAAGAAGATTCCAGATCATTAAAGAAGAATTGATCGAAATCAAAGAAAAATACGGAGACGAAAGAAGAACTGAAATTGATTACTCAGGAGGTGAAATGTCTATCGAAGATATTATTCCGAATGAAGCTGTAGTTCTTACCATTTCTCACGCAGGATATGTTAAGAGAACTTCACTTTCAGAATATAAAATTCAAAGTAGAGGAGGTGTAGGAAATAAAGCGGCTACAACCAGAGATTCCGACTTCCTTGAATATATCGTTTCTGCAACCAACCACCAGTATATGTTATTCTTTACAGAAAAAGGAAGATGTTACTGGTTAAGAGTATTTGAAATTCCGGAAGGCTCCAGAACAGCAAAAGGAAGAGCGGTACAAAACCTTATCAACATTGAACCGGATGATAAGATCAAAGCTTATATCAGAACCAACAACCTGAAGGATTCCGAATATGTAAATCAAATGAGCGTTGTGATGGTTACCAAAAATGGTACAATCAAGAAAACATCATTAGAAGCTTATTCAAGACCAAGAGTAAACGGGGTAAATGCTATTGAGATCAGAGATAATGACCAGTTGTTAGGAGCTTACCTGACCAATGGAAATTCTCAGATTATGATTGCTACTAAAAATGGTAAATGTATTCGTTTCCCTGAAGAGAAAGTAAGAGAAGTAGGTAGAGGATCTATCGGGGTAAGAGGAATCCTGCTTGAAGACGGTGACGAAGCTATTGGTATGATTGTTGTGAATGATGTAGAGAACGAAACAGTACTTGTAGTATCTGAAAAAGGATATGGAAAGAGAACTGCAGTAGAAGACTACAGAATTACCAACAGAGGAGGAAAAGGAGTTATCACCCTGAACATTACCGAAAAAACAGGAAATCTGATCGCTATTCAAAACGTAACAGACGAAGATGGATTGATGATTATCAATAAATCCGGCGTTGCCATCAGAATGGGTATGGATGAAATGAGAGTAATGGGTAGAAATACTCAGGGAGTAAAACTGATCAATCTTAAGAAAAATGACGAAATTGCAGCTATCGCAAAAGTAGCGATGGATAAGGATGTAGAAGAAGATTCTGAAGAAATTGAAGAAGGAACAGATATTGTAGCTGATAACCAGGAAAACGATACAATCCCTCAAGCTGAAAATGAAAATGCAGCAGAGGAAAATGAGAATTCTGATTCTGAAGAATAAATTGTACAATATAAATATAAAATAGTTATTATGAAGAAACTAATTTTAGGAATGGCTATCGTAGCGTCTGCTTTTGCTTTTGGGCAGAAAAAAGATGCCAATGCTTTGAATGCCCAGCTTCAGGAAGCTAATAAAGTTGCTATGGATGCATATAATGCAAAAAATTATGCAGCTGCAGCACCTAAGTTTATAGAAGTTTATGACCTATTGAAGGCTAATGGACAGGACAACAAAATATATATGTATTATGCTGGACTTAGTCACGCATTAGCGAATAACAGCGACCAGTCTATCAAAATATATACAGACCTTGTTAATTCCGGATTTACAGGAGTAGAAACTACTTATACTGCAAAAGAAAAGAAAACAGGACAGGTAGTGAATCTTGATAAAGCGACTTGGGAGCTTATGAAGAAGAACCCGGACTATACTGATTTCAAAACTGAACAGACAAAAAGTATAGAATCAGACTTATACGAAACTCTTACTTCATTACTTCTTAATGCGAAAAAAGCACCTGAGGCTCTTGCTGTTATTGAAAAAGGATTAGTTAAGTTCCCAAACAGCGCTAAGCTTAAAGAAGCTCAGACTACAGCATATCTTCAATCAGGAAATACAGATAAATTTGTTTCCGGATTGAAAGAACAATTAGCTAAGAACCCAAATGACGCAACAAACTGGTATAACCTTGGGGTAATGCAGGCTAAAAACCCTGCTACTGTTAATGATGCTTTAGAAGCGTTTAAAAAAGCAGTTGAGCTTAAGCCTGACTTCTCTGATGCATATCAAAACTTAGTATATACAACTATTGGTGATGATGCTAAGGTAGTAGGAGAGATCAATGCATTGAGAAAAGACAAACCGGATGAGGCTTCTAAATTGATTGATGCAAGAAGAGAAAGATTTGGAAAAGCATTACCATACGCTGAAGGATGGTATAAAGCAAATCCAAAGAGTCTTGATGCAGTTACAGCGTTAAAGGAAATTTACATAGTAACTAAAAATATGGATAAAGTTAAAGAGATGAAAGCTAAAGAAGCTGAGCTTAGTGCTACAGCAACAAAGTAATCATTTGATAACTCAATCATAAAAAGCCGGAACAGGAAATGTTCCGGCTTTTGTTTTTAAGAATAAAGGGGGATGGTTCATTCTGAAAATACATTCTTATTCGATATTTATAAACAGAAATTTTGAATGAAAAAAAACTCTTCTTTGTTTAAATGATAGGTAAATTTCACACAGAGAATTTCTCTGTAATTCCGTATCTTTGAGAAAAATTTTTATAAGATGATCGAGTGGAAAACCGCCAAGGAATACGAAGATATTACCTATAAAAAATCTAACGGAGTAGCAAGAATTGCTTTCAACAGACCAGAGGTTCGTAATGCATTCAGACCCAAGACTACTTCAGAACTATATGATGCTTTTTATGATGCTTCTGAGGACCCTTCAATAGGGGTTGTTTTGCTTTCAGGAGAAGGACCAAGCCCTAAAGACGGAGGATGGGCATTCTGTAGTGGAGGAGATCAAAAAGCCAGAGGACATCAGGGATATGTAGGAGAAGACGGAAGACACCGTTTGAACATTCTTGAAGTTCAGCGTTTGATCCGTTTCATGCCGAAAGTAGTTATTGCAGTTGTTCCGGGATGGGCAGTTGGTGGAGGACACTCACTTCATGTTGTATGTGATTTGACTTTAGCGAGTAAAGAACACGCTATTTTCAAGCAGACAGATGCCGACGTTACCAGCTTTGATGGTGGTTACGGTTCTGCTTACCTTGCTAAAATGGTAGGTCAGAAAAAGGCCCGTGAAATTTTCTTTTTAGGAAGAAACTATTCCGCGCAGGAAGCTTTCGAAATGGGAATGGTAAACAAAGTGGTTCCGCATGCGGAATTAGAAGATACAGCTTACGAATGGGCTCAGGAAATTTTAGGAAAATCTCCGATGTCTATCAGAATGCTGAAATTTGCCATGAACCTTACAGATGATGGGATGGTAGGCCAGCAGGTTTTTGCAGGAGAAGCAACTCGTCTTGCCTATATGACAGAAGAAGCTCAGGAAGGAAGAAATGCATTCCTTGAAAAAAGAAAGCCAAACTTCGGAGAAGATCAATGGATATCCTAAAAATATAACTGATAATTGATAAATGATGATTCATGTATCATTTATCAATTATCGTTTATCAATTATAATTATATGACTGATTGGATAAAAGCCGCAAGGCTAAGAACTTTACCGCTTTCCTTAAGCGGAATTATTATGGGAGCCTTCATTGCAAAATGGAGACTTTACGGAGAAGGTGGAATCTGGGACTGGAAGATTCTGGCACTTGCTCTTTTGGTAACGCTTTTATACCAGATTTTATCAAATTATGCCAATGACTACGGCGATGGGGTAAAAGGTACCGATGCCAAGAGAATCAATGAAGCTGAAGCAAGAGCCGTAGCATCAGGAAAAATTACGGCAAAACAGATGAAAAATGCAGTAATTCTTTTCGCAGCATTGTCTTTCATTGCCACCATTGCTTTGTTGTATGTTGCTTTCATTCCAAATTATATGAATGAGTTTTATATTTTCATAGGATTGGGAGTAGCGAGTATTTTGGCGGCGATTGGGTATACAGTAGGTAAAAAACCTTACGGATACATGGGACTGGGAGATATCTTCGTATTTATCTTTTTCGGACTTGTTTCTGTGTGTGGAAGCTATTTCTTATTTACAAAAACTTTCAGCTGGGATATGTTATTACCTGGAACAGCTGTTGGAATGATGAGTATGGCAGTTCTTAATCTGAACAATATGAGAGATATTGAAAGCGATAAACTATCGGGAAAAAACAGCTTTGCGTTGAGAATAGGATTCAAAAATGCAATGATCTATGAAATGATCCTGTTACAGCTTCCATTGATACTGATCCTTATTTTTTTAGGAGTAAACGGATTTATACAACAGCAAAATTATTATGTTTTCATCGTAATGATCCTGTTGTTCCCATTATCAAAGCTGAGAAGAAATATCATGTCGGTAAAAGAGCCAAAAGAATTAGACCAATATTTAAAGCAGGTAGGTATCATGACGTTTGTAATGGCCATTCTTACGGCAGCCGGACTTAATTTATTTAACTAAATCTAAAAATAGTATATCATGAGTTCTAATGTCTATGTTGAAGCTCAAATGCTTATCAGAAAGCCGGTTGAAGATGTTTTTGAAGCATTTATCAATCCTGAAATAACAACGAATTTCTGGTTCACAAAATCTACCGGAAAATTAGAAGAAGGTAAAACTATTACCTGGGAATGGGAAATGTATGGTGTGAAAAACGCAGTAAATGTACATAAGATCATTCCGAACCAGCTGATCAGAACAGAGTGGGGAGATCCTTCAACGAATGTAGACTACGAATTCAAAACTATGGAAAAAGGAACTCTTGTTATCATTAAGAGCTACGGATTCAGTCAGACTGGCGAAGATCTGCTGAAACAGATTAATGACAATACAGGTGGTTTTACAACGGTTTTAGACGGCTGTAAAGCATATTTGGAACATGGGATTAATCTTAGACTTATTGAAGACAAATTCCCATCGAAATAATAAATTAAAGAAAACACGAATGGCACGAATGCTTTCACGAATATCACTAATCTCATGGTGTTGTTTGTGAAATTATTTGAGTCATTTGTGTTTAATAAACAATTGAAACTAAATTTAAAATGAAAATACAATTCTTAGGGCAAAATTGTTTCCTGTTCACTTACAAGGACAAAACAATTCTGAGCGACCCTTTTTACAACTACAAAAAAGCAGAATCAGGGTTTGATATTACTGCTCAAAAAATCGATTACATCCTGCTGACTCATGCACATGGTGATCATATTGCCGATGTAGCAGAGGTGTTGCAGCATTACCCGGAAGCTACCATCATTGGAGTTCCTGAAGTATGCGGTTACTTCCAACAGGCAAAAAACAAAGACGATGTGAACCTCGGAGGATCAGCAAAAATCGACGATCTTAAAATTTCCATGGTTCCGGCCCACCACACAAGTTCTTTTCCTGATGGAAGCTATGGAGGTGTTCCTGTAGGGTATATCTTCAGACTTCCTGAGGGTAAGAATATCTATTTGGCTGGAGATACAGGAGTAATGGCTGATATGGAACTGTTCCCAAGATTATATGGAAACATTGATCTTTCTATCCTTCCTATCGGGAGCCACTACACAATGTGCCCTCGAAAAGCTTCTTTTGCTGCTGCTGAACTATTGAAAACTCCAAAAGTAATCGGATGTCACTTTGACACTTTCCCTGCAATTGAAATCAATCATGAAAGTGCATTAAAACATTTTGCAGATAAAAATGTAGAACTTGTTTTACCGAAATTAGGCGAGACGTTCGAATTTTAATCAATAACGGGAGTCGGTAATCTGAAAATTAGAAAAATGAAAATGATGCGTAAGGTATTAAAAACAAAAAAAGATAATTATCAAATTACCTCTCTTCTCACTTTAAACCAAAAAAAAATGGCAAGCTACCTAAATCACACCGCTACGACCGATTACCTTTGCTGCGTTCCCACCCTGGAGGATTCTCAGGAGCTGGTTGTTTAGGACTTGCCGTTGCAAAGGTAGGAATATTTTATAAACTTCAAAACTTTATTAAAGAAAATTAGTTGAAAAAATGCAGTGGTAAAGCTAAACGCCTGACATTTAGAGGGAAAATTTTTCAACTTTTTTCTAAAAATTTAAATATGACGAAAAGTCCATCAACACTAGGAATTATACTTTTTATCGCTACAATGATCGTTTTCTTTGTAGTATACACTTTTTTCTCAGGAATCAATTATTTTGATATCTCTTTGAAAGCCAACGCTTTTGTTTTGCCTCTTCTCTATGCGGGGGCTGCTTTCTGGTCTGTAAAATCCTATTGGAACAACCATAGAGTAGTAAAATTCAAAGATGCTTTCAAAAGAGCATTCGTTCCGATGTTTGTCGGAGGAATTCTTTCCATCTTCAGTATTTATGCCTTTTTAAACTTTGTAGATCCGGCGGCTAAAAAGCTGTTGAACTACCAATATGTTCAGAGACAAAAATCAGAATTGGATACAGAATATACTTCTGCAAGAAAAATCCTGAAGCATCAGAAAGATATTGATGAGCTGGATCAGAAGTACACAGAAAGATTACAAAGTTTCACTCCAGAGGCAGTTAAAGGAAAAGATATGCTTACCGCAAGTCATTTTTCAGGATACTTTGCAGCAATTCTTATATTTTACGTAGTTTTGTCGGTGTTTTTCGGAGCGTTTTTCAGAACAAGAACAATACATCAGCCCGAAGAAACAAATCAAGCCTAATTTTTATTAAAATTAAATGAATTTATCTATAGTTATTCCGTTACTGAACGAAGAAGACTCTCTGGAAGAGCTTTTTTCAAGAATTGATAAAGTATGCACAACCAGCAATTTATCTTACGAGATCTGGTTTGTAGACGATGGAAGTACGGATTTGTCGTGGAGCATTATTGAGAATATGAAAGTTCAGTATCCTCAGATCCACGCTATTAAATTTTCCAGAAATTATGGAAAATCACAGGCTCTTCATGCAGCCTTTGAAAGAACAAACGGAGATGTAGTGATTACCATGGATGCCGACCTGCAGGATTTCCCTGAAGAAATTCCTGAACTGTACAATATGGTGATTCATGATAATTATGATATTGTTTCCGGTTGGAAAAAAAAGCGTTTTGATAATGTAATGACGAAAAATATCCCGTCAAAACTATTCAATGCAGCAGCAAGAAAAGTTTCAGGAGTTTATCTTCATGACTTCAACTGTGGTTTGAAAGCCTACAAAAAGCAGGTTGTAAAATCTGTTGATGTTTACGGAGATATGCACCGCTATATTCCGGTACTGGCTGCCAATGCAGGTTTCAGAAGAATCACGGAAAAAGAAGTACAGCATCAGGCAAGACCTTACGGAACATCAAAATTCGGTACTGAAAGATTTGTAAGAGGTTTTCTGGATTTGATAACGCTGTGGTTTGTAAGCCGTTTTGGAGGAAGACCAATGCATTTCTTCGGAGCAGTAGGAACGTTAATGTTTATTGTTGGTTTTCTTTCTGCACTTTGGCTGGGAATTTCTAAACTGATTGACGTTGCAAGAGGAATTTACGGACATTTAATTACCAATAATCCCTGGTTCTTTATTGCTTTAACAATGATGATTTTAGGAAGCCTTCTGTTTGTAGCAGGATTCTTAGGAGAAATGATTATCAGAACCAATCGTGAGCATAAGAATTATAATATTGATGAGGTGATATAATTTTTAAACACTAATGGCACGAATGCTTCACAAATGACGCTATGGTATTTGTGATATTAGTGTAAAAAATTAGTGTAATTTGTGGTTTTTGATAATACATCACAATTCATTATAACAGCTTCATCTTCAAATAAAAGCACTCTGTCAGCAGGGTGCTTTTTTGTAATTTTATAAAAACTTTGAATCAGGATGTTTAAACTCAAACCTATTGTTTTTTATTTTCTTTTACTTTTTGCAACTTCATGTTCATCCAATAAACTTTCTGGTTCATGGGAATTTATTGACATTTATGATGGGGAAATCCATCAGGCAGATACGTTGAAAACCAAGACAAACAATTCCAGATACGGAACAGGAATTCTCACTTTTTATCAGGATAAAACTTTTAGTTCAATGGGGAATAGCGGGACCTATGAAATAGAAAATAATCTGTTGAAAATGAAGTATAATGATGATAAAGAAGCAACTTCAATGAAAATTTCAGGTATAAATAAAGATTATCTGCTTTTGTTTTCACTGGCTGGAAGTCCTAAAACTTGGTTTTATAAAAAAGTAAAAGGAAAGGAGAAATAGTCTTTCCTGAAAAGCAAAAAATTGAAAATTATCAGGTATTTTATTGTCAAAAGACAAAGATTTTTAGAAATTTTAATCCTATTTTTGTTCAAAAGTAATATTGAAAGTCCATTGAGAGCTATGAAAAATGCTTTCATAGATTTTCAATAAATATCTTTACGGTTATAATATAGAATATTTAAAATTAAATATGAAAAAAGTTGTATACACATTGATGCTGATGGCAGTAGTTTCCTGTGGAAAAGTTTCTCCGAAAGGAAATATTGAAAAGAAGGATGTGGATGTTTCGGAGTTCGTCAACCTTGATCTGGAAGGGAAATTCCGTGTATTTTATGCCAAAGGGCCCAAGAATTTTGTAGAAATTGAAACCTATCCAAATGTGGCGAGCAATTTGGATGTGGATGTAAAAGACAAAACACTTTTCATTAAAGAAAAAAGAGGTACAAAAGGCGTAGATTTTTATAATGTAACGATTTATTCAAAATATAATCTGGAAAAAGTAGCCATTTCTGACTCTGTGGAAGTGAATATTTCAAGTGAAATAAAGACCGACAATTTCAGACTTAATATGAAAAATAATGCAAGTTTCATGGGATCTGTCAACACAAGAAGAGCAGAAGTGGAAATGCACAACAGAAGCCGTGCGAATTTTCTTGGATTGTCTAAAGAAGCGGTTATAAAAATCTCAGATACAGCAAGTTTAATTGCTCCTTACTGGAAAATCACCAATCTGAATATCGATTCTAAAAACGGAAATTATGCAGAAGTAAATGTAAAAGATTCTTTGAAAGGGAATATCCAGAATACTGCAAAATTTGTTTACTATAACGATCCTATCAGGGCGTTCAAAATCGATAAGACGACGAAAGTTGAAAACAAAAAACTGGATTAAAAACAGTATTATTTAAACTAGAAACTTTACAAACTATAAAAGAACAACATACAAATATGAATACATTAGAAAAAGCGAAACTTTGGTTAAGTGATACCTTCGATAAAGAAACGAGAGATGCTGTACAGTCATTGATCGACAGCAATTCTCCGGATCTGGAAGATTCTTTCTACAGAGAATTGGAATTTGGGACAGGAGGTATGCGTGGAATAATGGGAGTAGGAACCAACCGCTTGAATAAATATACATTAGGACAGGCTACACAGGGATTGGCGAACTATATGCTTCAACAGTTTAAAGGTGAGGAAATTAAAGTGGCTATCGCTTATGATGTTCGTAATAACTCAAAAGAATTCGGAAAGCTGGTAGCTGATGTTTTGACTGCAAACGGAATTAAAGTACTGCTTTTCAAAGATCACAGACCCACTCCGGAATTGTCTTTCACCGTTCGTGATAAAAAATGTAACGGAGGAATTGTACTGACAGCTTCTCACAACCCGCCGGAATATAACGGTTATAAAGTATACTGGAATGACGGAGCGCAGATTGTTCCGCCTAATGATGAAGCCATTATTAAGGAAGTATATTCTGTGAAATTTGAAGAAATTAAATTCAACGGAAATGATGATCTGATCGAATGGATAGGAGAGGAGCAGGATGATGTATATATCGATGCATGTATTGAAAACTCTACTTATCAGAATGTTGGAAAAGAAAATTTAAATATTGTTTTCACATCTATTCACGGAACAACCTATACAACGATTCCAAAAGCTCTTGAAAAAGCAGGATTCAAGAAAGTTGATCTTGTAAGAGAACAAATGATTCCGAGTGGAAATTTCCCAACAGTAGACTCTCCAAATCCGGAAGAGCCTGCGGCATTGGAAATGGCAATGGATCTTGCAAGAATTACCAATGCAGATATCGTGATCGGAACAGATCCGGATGGGGACAGATTGGGAATTGCGGTAAGAAATCTTGATGGTGAAATGCAGCTGTTGAACGGAAACCAAACCAATACGATCCTTACTTATTATATCCTGAATGAATGGAGAAAGCAGGAAAGAATTACAGGAAAAGAATTTATCGGTTCTACGATCGTAACGTCAGATATTTTCTTTGATATTGCTCAAAAATTCGGAGTTGAGTGCAAAGTAGGTCTTACCGGATTCAAATGGATTGGAAAAATGATCCGCGAAGCAGAAGGAACACAGAAATTTGTGTGTGGTGGCGAGGAAAGTTTCGGATTTATGACCGGAGATTTCGTTCGTGATAAAGATTCTTGTGGAAGCATCCTTTTAGCTTGTGAAATTGCAGCATGGTGCAAAGCCAACGGAAAAACAATGTATCAGTACATGATCGAGATCTATGAAGATCTTGGAATGTATTACGAAGGATTAATCAACATTGTAAGAAAAGGAAAAGAAGGCGCTGAAGGGATTGAAAATATGATGAAAAACTTCCGTGAAAACCCTCCAAAAGAACTTGCAGGATCATTAGTGGAAGAAGTAAAGGATTTCAAAGAACAGACAAGCCTTACCATTTCTACCAACGAGAAAAAAGTAATGAATGATATTCCAAAGTCTAACGTATTGATCTATTACACCCAAGATGGAACAAAAGTATGCGTAAGACCTTCAGGAACAGAACCTAAAATTAAGTTTTATGTTTCTGTAAAAGATTCTGTTACTTCAGAAGCGGATTTCAGAGATAAATTAAAATCATTGGAAGCTAAAATCGGAGCCGTTAAAACAGATTTGAAACTGGATTAATTTCACCTAAAACAGCAGATGATCAAAAAAATAATAGCAGTTTGCCTACTTTCTGCAGCTGTAGTTTCCTGTAAAAAGGAAACTGCAGTTTCAGAGACAAAACTTGAAAATGATTCGATTGCTACTACAGAAACCAAAGAAGATCAGTACAAACCGATAGATACAGCATGTTCTCCCGCTCATAAAACGGAGGATTATATCACATCACTTCAATGGTACCGTACAAAAATCGAAAAAGAAATGGCTGGAAACAGTCCGGAGCAGAATGACAATGTATACGAAGATTATTTAAAAATAAGAGGAAAGTATACAGAATGTCTGATGAACCTGCATACTGATATTTTAGATAAATATGTGAATTATTATAACTATGATAAGGATCAGTACAACTTACCGGACAATGTTAAAAAATTAGCTTCAGAACTGAAAAAAGAAGGCCTTGAGTTCAGGGAAGTAGGAGAAGGAATGACTGAAATCTGGACCGTTCCGGGATATTATTCTTCCATGTTTAAGAATAAAGTAACTCCTGATTATGAAGTCTATATTTCACAGACTGATAAAGAAAGTGAATCCAATTATGCAGCTGATGCTGGATTGATAATTACCTGGGAACAGCTGGGAGACAGGCTTATGTTCTGGGAAAACTTTATGAACAAATATCCTAAGAGCAATCTTATAAAGGCTGTCAAACAGGATTATAAAATATATTTGTCTGATTATCTTTTGGGAATGGATAACACGCCAACCTTTGAAAGAGACATGGACAAAGGAACCGGAAAACTAAACGATGAAAACAGAGCGGAATTCAACAGGATAATTAAAAAATATCCGAATTCCAATACGGCAAAAAAAGTAAAAGAAGCAATAACCCTTTTTGATACACAAATGCCGGTAGATGAAATATATGAGAAGATCAATGGAGAAAGATAATATAAATTTAAAATAAGAAAAAGTGAAAGTTTCAAAATTAGCAGCGAACCTGATCGGTTCTGAAATTGTAAAAATTGGTAACGAAGTAAATGATCTAAAAGCAAAAGGAGCAGAAATTGCCAATCTTACTATTGGTGATCTGAATTCTAATATCTATCCTATTCCGGCATTGCTGAAGGAAGAGATTCAGAAAGCATATCAGAATAATCTGACGAATTATCCGCCTGCAAACGGACTTTTATCTTTAAGAAAAGAAGTTTCCAAAGACCTTAAAAAAAGATGGAATCTGGACTATTCTCCAGAGGATATTTTGATCACTGCCGGATCAAGACCTTTGATCTATGCCGTATACAAAACAATTGTAGACGAAGGTGATAAAGTAGTTTATCCTACACCATCATGGAACAACAATCACTATGCTTATCTTACTTCTGCCAATGCTGTAGAAGTAAAAACAAAACCTGAAACTAACTTCCTTCCAACAGCAGATGATTTAAGACCTCATTTGGATGGGGCTGTATTATTGGCATTGTGTTCTCCATTGAACCCTACGGGAACTATGTTTACAAGAGAGCAGCTTTCAGAAATCTGTGAATTGGTGATCGCTGAAAACAAAAAAAGAGGAGCAGACGAAAAACCGCTATACTTAATGTATGACCAGATCTATTCTTGCCTTACTTTCGGTGCTGAACACGTAGATCCGGTTTCTCTTTTCCCTGAAATGAAAGATTACACGATCTATATCGACGGTATTTCAAAATGCCTTGCAGCAACAGGAGTACGTGTAGGATGGGGATTCGGACCTGCGCATATCCTTGATAAAATGAAGGCACTTCTTACTCACGTTGGAGCATGGGCACCAAAACCAGAGCAGGAAGCAACCGCTAAATTCTATGAAAACTCAGAAAATGTAGATTCTTTCGTTGAGGATTTTAAAGGTAAACTTGAAGAAAGCTTAAAAGTTCTTCACAACGGAGTTCAGGATTTAAAAGGAAAAGGACTTTCAGTAGACAGTATCGAACCAATGGGAGCTCTTTATCTTACCATTAAGTTAAACTATATCGGAAAAACAAAACCGGACGGAGCTGTGATCCAAAACTCTTCAGACCTTGTATTTTACCTGATCAATGAAGCAGGGGTGGCTTTAGTACCATTCTCAGCCTTCGGAGAAGACAAATCTGAACCTTGGTTCCGTGCTTCTGTAGGAGGATTGGCTACCGATGAGATCAAAGTAATGCTTCCAAAACTGGAAAGTGCTTTGAATAATTTAAAGTAGTCTTTACATAAAAAATATATGCTTCGACTCTGTCCGGCATGGCATCGTTAAATCCCAAAATGAGTATTAATTGTGTCATGCTGAGCGGAGTCGAAGCGTTTCAAATATAATATAAACATCAAATATTTGAATTAGATGTACGTTTATCTGTAAAAAATTAAATAAATATTAAAAATTAAACAACCACTTTGTACAACACTCATCTAGGAATTATCTTTGAGACTTTTACACACCTAAATATAATAAAGTCGAAAATTGCACGATGAAAAAACTGAGATTTCTACTCTTACCAGTTTCAATATTGGTATGCTCACAAGAAGTTGATACATTGAAAATAAAGGAGCTGTCCAAGGAATCTGAGCTGCCAAAAGTACAGACTTACACTTTGAAAGACGGCTCTGTCAGAACTTACCCAAAGCCCAAATTATTGGATTTTGTAACGAAATTACCCAGAAACTTTATCAATACAAATAAAGACTTTGTTGCCAAAGATCATGCTTATTATCTTGGCGGTGCCGTTGCAGCTACTCTGATTCTTTTACCATTTGACCAGAAGCTGATTGACAATTCAAGAGAGTTGGGAGAAAGATGGGGAATGGATAAAGATAATAACTACAACAAAATAGGCGGTGTTTTTAAAATTCCCAAGGATATTGGTTCTACTTTATATCTGGTTGGGAATGGTTCTACATTGGTCTTGCTGGGAATTGGTTTCGGAACATATGGTTTGATTAAAAATGATTATAGGGCGCAGGCTACAGCCAGTGGTTTGATGGAAAGTTTAATTCTTTCCGGAGTTTTCACCCAAACCCTTAAAAGAATTACCGGGAGAGAAAGCCCTTTTATTGCTGAGATAAACGGTAATAAAGGCGGTGCCTGGAATCCTTTTCCAAGCTTTTCAGAATTTGGCAAGAATACCTCAAATTACGATGCAATGCCGTCCGGACATTTAACAACCTTTATGGCCGGAATCACTGTGATAGCAGATAATTACCCGGATGCAAAATGGATAAAACCTGTAGGGTACACCTTAGCGGGAGCCTTATGTTTTCAGATGATGCAAAGTAAAGTTCACTGGGCTTCAGATTACCCACTGGCTTTATTAATGGGATATTTTATTGGAAAAACCATATCAAAAAGCAGATATACTTCCTCAGAAGGAGCCATAGGAAAAACAAAATACAATCTCAACTTTACAGCATCCCGCCAATGGGAATATAATATGGTAGGCGTAAAACTCTCTTTTTAAGCTGTCGAAATCTCTGTTTTGTAGAGTAAATAAGATACTTTTCACTACATTTGATCTCAATATAAAAGGAACATTCCAGCGATTGTAAATACTGGAATGAAACCTGTTGAATTAAAGAGAATTACTTAATATTTTTATTGAATGAAAATAATCGCTGTCATCCCTGCACGTTACGAAGCAAGCCGTTTTCCCGGGAAACTAATGCAGATTTTAGGAGAAAAAACCGTTATTACGACTACCTATCAGAACGTAGTGGAAACCGGACTGTTTGACGAAGTATTTGTAGCAACAGACTCTGAAATTATTTTTGATGAAATCGTACAAAATGGCGGAAAAGCCGTTATGACAGGACAGCACGAGACCGGAAGCGACCGTATTGCCGAAGCTGTACAGAATATAGACTGCGATATTGTGATCAATGTTCAGGGAGACGAACCTTTCCTTAAACTGGAACCATTACAGCAGCTGATTGAAGTCTTTAAACATGATGATCAGCAGGAGATCTCCCTGGCATCTCTGAAAATACAGCTGCATGAAAAAGAAGAAGTTGAAAACCCGAATAATGTAAAAGTTATTACAGATAATAATAATTTTGCGCTGTATTTCAGTCGTTCCGTAATTCCTTTTCACAGGGAAGTTTCTTATGATATAAGTTATTTTAAACATATTGGGGTATATGCTTTCAGGAAAGAAGCGCTGTTACAGTTTTCAAAACTGGAAATGAAACCATTGGAAATCTCAGAAAAGATTGAATGTATCCGTTACCTGGAATATGGAATGAAAATCAAAATGATAGAAACCAATTTCATAGGAGTAGGTATTGATACACCGGAAGACCTGGAAAAAGCAAGAAAGCTGATTTAAAAAATGTTGAGGCAAAAAGCAGATTCACAGATTTGCTCTTTCGCCTTTTTTTGCAATTTTACATAAATCCCCCTATATTTGAATTTATAAATAAAATTAATGAAGAAGTTACTATTAGTATTTGGACTGATATTTTCGCATGTGATATTGGCACAGACCGCAAAGGAAATTATAGACAAAAACATTGAATTATCCGGAGGGTTAACCAATTGGAAACTTTTAAATTCTGTATTGCTTCAGGGAAAAGTGGTATTGGGAATCAAAGATGAATATCCGATAAAAATTTATCAGCAGCGTCCAAATCTTACTAAAACATTAATTACTACCGGGGGAAAAGAAACGGCAATTGAAGGTTTCGATGGAACAAAAGGGTATGCAATGAACTATGCTGCAAATAAACTTCAGGAATACCCTGAATATATACCGGAAAGTTTTGATAATGACTTCATTGATTGGGAAAATAAAGGTTTTGATGCCAAATACCTTGGAAAAGAAAAAGTTGGAGACATCTACTGCCATAAAGTAGAACTTACCAAAAATGTGAATAAGAATATGTATTATTTTGATACAAAGACTTATATGCTTTTAAAAGAAGTGAAAAAAGATGAAACACTGATCTATTCTGATTTTAAAAAAGTTGGAAACATTATCATGCCTTTCAGAATTGAATCTTCCAGTACCAAAAAAGACGGAGATTATGTGATGCTACTAAACAAAGTAGAAATCAATAAAGTTTTTCCGGCTAACATTTTTAAATTTTAATTCAACTGCAGCCCGCCTGCATAAAATGATAAAAAATGAAAAATATTTTTTTACTGCTGCTTTCCTGTATAGCATTCCTGCAAAGCTGCACCAACCAAAAAAGTGAAATTTCTAAAGCCAAAACCACTGAACTTATGGGAAAAACAATATACGACTTCAAAGTAGAAAGTCTTGACGGAAAAGAAATCAATTTTGCAGATTTCAAAGGAAAGAAAATCCTGATCGTCAATACCGCTTCAGAATGTGGGTTTACCCCTCAGTATGCTGATCTTGAGAAGGTATATGAGGAATATAAAGATAAATTGGTTGTCGTAGGATTTCCTGCCAATAATTTTGGAGGACAGGAACCAGGAACCAATACCGAAATTGGCGCTTTCTGCCAGAAAAATTACGGAGTGACATTCCCTTTGGCAGCTAAAGTTTCCGTGAAAGGAGATGATACGGCTCCAATATTCAAATACTTAACAGAACAGGAGTTAAACGGAGTAAAGAACACAACTATTCTTTGGAACTTTACCAAATTCTTGGTAGACGAAAATGGAAAACTGATTGATTCTTTTGTAAGTACTACAAAGCCTACTGATCAGGCCATTACAAAATATCTGAAATAAAGAGAAAAAGTATATTTTTACAAGTGGGTGGTTACATCCACTTTTTTTATTTTATAACCATTAATGATTCCTTATGAAGAAAATAATTTTTACCCTTTGTGTCCTGGCTTCCTTTATATTAGGATTTGCTTTTAAAGCCGTTACAGAAAATAAATCTGATGAAACGAAAAGAGTAACCGGTATCGGTGGAATCTTTTTTAAATGTAAAGATCCTAAAAAAATGAGAGAATGGTATCAAAGTCATCTGGGACTTGCCACCAATGAATACGGATCTGTATTTGAGTGGTATCAGGGAGCCGATAATTCTAAAAAAGGATTTAGCCAATGGAGTCCTTTCAGTGAAAAAACAAAATATTTTCAGCCTTCAGAAAAAGATTTTATGATTAATTACCGGGTACAAAACCTTGAAAAACTAATCGGGCAGCTAAAAAACGAAAATGTCACCATTGTTGATAAAATGGAGACTTATGAATATGGAAAATTTGTTCATATAATGGATATAGAAGGAAACAAAATAGAACTTTGGGAACCTAATGATATTGAATATGAAAAGTTAGGACAGAAAATGAACAGCAAAACCACAAAGTAATTAGGAGGTTGCAGGATTTAGGGTTTAGAGAAATTAATAAGAAGGTTTTCATCTTTGGCATGAATCATATTACCTCGCGTCCCGAACCCCGAATCTTTTAATTATTCATTGGTCTTTTCCGCAAAACAAAAGATGTTACCCAGCTTTATGCTGGAGTATCCGTTACTTTTTATTTTTGAAGATTTGATCATTGCTTTTGCAAGAATATTGGTGGGTAGTGGCTTTTGACTTTCTAACAACCCCAGTTTATTGGCAAACTTTATAATCCGGCTGCCTAAAACTTCTCCGGTTCGCTCAGAATTTGTTCGTTCCAGCATTCCTGGTTTGAAAATAGTGATCTTATTGAAATGCAGCTGTTTTACAGCTTCTTCCAGTTCACCTTTCATTTTAGAATAGAAAATCTTAGACTGTGGATTCGCTCCGTAAGCCGAGACCAGAATATAATCTTCTACTTCATTATCTTTCGCAGCTTTCGCAAATTCATATTGATAGTCAAAGTCTACTTTTTTCTGGGCTTCTTTGCTTCCGGCATCCTTTAAAGTGGTTCCCAGACATGAAAACGCTACATCTCCTTTCACCATATCTTTCCATTCCTCTGGTTTTTCAAAATTCACCACATGAACTTTTAGCTTATCATTTTGAATATCAACAGGCTTTCTTACAAAGATATCCACTTCATCAAACTCTTTGTCATTCAATAACTGATTGACAAGATCTTTTCCTGTGGCACCTGTAGCACCTATTACCAAAGCTTTCATAATAATTGTGGTTTTGTGAGATTATTTCTTTCTTAAATTTACTAAATTTGAATTAAAGATTAAAGAATTATATCATTTAATCATTACTAATTGCTTATCACCCATTACTAATAATTGCATGGATGCCAACGAAATTTTAGATTACTGTCTTGCCAAAAAAGGAGTTACGGAAAGCTTTCCGTTTGATAACGAGACTCTTGTACTGAAAGTAGATACCAAAATGTTTTTACTGATGGGCCTTGAAAGGCAGCCGTTATCGATAAATGTAAAAACAGATCCGGAATGGAGTGCAGAACTGCGTCAACAGTATCCTCAGATCACAGGCGCTTATCACATGAACAAAACTCATTGGAATTCCGTAACAGCAGATGGTTTGAAAAGAGATCTGATCTTTAAACTCATTGACCATTCCTATGATTTGGTTTTTAAATCCCTGACAAAGAAGGCTCAGAATGCAGTAAATTCTCTATAAGATAGTAAGAATAAATTGAGGTATGAAATTTGTTATCTATGACCAGTGAAATATACTTTACCTAGTAACAAAATAAAGAACAAATGAGAAACCACCTTTTATTATTCGTAGCAGCGGGTACATTGATGCTGTCAAGCTGCACCAAGCCAGTAAAGAAAAGTACTGCTGAAAATCCAGCTTCAGCTGTCTCAGCTTCTGAAACACTTCCCGAAAATATTAAAATAGAATTTTCAGGAACAGATAATTTTACCATAAAGAATGCATTGCTAAAGGTAAGCTTATATGGAATGGACGAAAAGCTGGCTGATGCTCCCGCTACTTTAATTACAGAAAAAGAATACGAGCAGAAATCGATACCTTTCACCATCAATCTGCCAATACCTAAAGATGCTGAAAGCAAGATCAATCCAAAACCTGCAGGACCTGCAAAATATTATGTAACAATAAGCTGGGATTCTGATGGCAACGGAAAAGCTGATGAAAAAGGAGATATATTTATTGATTATGATAAGCAGTTTCCTACTGTGAAACTGAATAATGAAACTCAGAAAGTTTACCTAAAAGTATTGAAATAAATAAAAAGGCTATTCATCACTGAATAGCCTTTTTAGCAAATAAATCTTTATAACTTAATGCTCTCTTTTCAATCAGATGCCATGAAATATATCCAAGTAGAATTGAAAGTGGCAATGAAAATATAAATAGCATAACAGTGTCAAACTTAAAAAAATAGACTAGCGCCTGCTGTATCGGAAAAGAATAAATATAAATTCCGTACGATGTGTCTCCAATTACTTCTCCTACTTTATTGAGATATCGGGTAGATCTCTCCCCAATAAGAATAACCAGTAAAGGCAGTGTAATATAACAGGTATATTGGGAAATATTCAAATATACACTTACAATAAGAACAATAAAGGAAGCTATAATAAGTATGTTTTCTGTCCTTTTACTGGCATTGAGGTAAGTCAGTACCATTCCTCCTGCAAAAAAGCACATCAGATTGTAAAAATGATTACTTCCCAGTCCCAGTTTCACGAATACTCCATATAGAAAATAAGGCTGAAAAATAGTTAAGATATAACTTGATATAAATAACAGGATAACAACGGTTTTTACAAAAGCTTTTTTACGGATAAAGAATAGCAAAGAGACCATTACATACATGCTGAATTCGTAGCATATGGTCCATAAACTCCCATTGATACTATGTTTGTAAGGATTGTTTTCAAAAACACCGTCAATACCTTTCTGACGGAAAAACAGGGTTAAATTTTGAGGAATGTAAGTGTAAACGGATTTGTTCTGTAAATAAGGAACAGAACTTTCATACACTGCAGGTGCCAGCAAAACGGTGAGAAAAAGCACTACAAATAACGCAGGAAACAGTCTTAACAGTCTTTTCCAGTAATAATCAAGCAGACCTTTGCAGCGAAGCAGGCTTTTGAAAATTAAATATCCGGAGATAATAAAAAAACCATGAACTCCCAGATAAGAGAATTCCATCTGGCTGTTGGTAAGTTGTGATAAAGGATCGCCTTGAGTAGCTCCGGAAAGAGCATAGGAGTGGGTAATAATAACAAGACTTGCAAAAACAAGCCTTAGAAAATCAAAATTATTACTCCTTGAAATCATACGCCTGTGTTAATCTTTTATCCTCATCCAGCCTTTCAATCAGTTTTTCAAGACCTTCAAATTTTATTTCGTCATGAAGAAAATCCCTGAAGCTTACCGTAATTTTCTCATCATAAATATCATCATTAAAATCAAGGATATAAACTTCAACAGTTAATTTCTCGCCATTTACTGTAGGATTGGTTCCGATGCTCAGCATTCCTTTGTATTGGTTGCCTTTTACGAATACTTCTACAATATAAGCTCCTTTCTTAGGTAAAAGCTTAATAGGTTCCGTATCAATATTTGCTGTGGGATATCCAATTGTTCTCCCAATTTTCTTCCCATGAACAACAGTTCCTGAAACAGAGTAGGAGTATCCCAGCATTTCATTGGCATCCTTAATATTTCCTGTTAAAAGGGCATTACGTACTTTCGTAGAACTGATATTATTTTCGTGAATATTGATTGCTTCCATTTGTTCCACATCAAAATCAAGCTCTTTGGATAATTTCTGAAGAAGTTCAAAATTTCCGCTTTTGTTTTTTCCGAAAGAATGATCGTATCCTATAATAAGGTATTTAACGTTGAGCTTATCAATTAAAATCTGACGTACAAATTCTTCTCCGGTTAAGTTTCTGAATTCTTCATCAAACTCCTTCAGGAACAGATTATCAACACCGTATTTTTCAACCAGCTGCTTTTTTTCTTCTAAGGTATTCAGAAGTTTTAAATCTTCATTAGGATTAAAAACAAACCTTGGATGTGGCCAGAAAGTAAGGATAGCAGTTTCCAGATTGTTCTCTGTACCTACTTTAGTCAGTTCATCAATAATGCTCTTGTGCCCGAGATGTACCCCGTCAAACATTCCTAAAGACAATGCTAAAGGCTTCTGCGAGGAATAATCTGTAAAATTCTTGAAAACTTTCAAAACGGAAAAATTTGACTGCAAATATAGAAATAATGTGCCAATGTATCAATATAACAATGGTGTAATCCCTATAACCTTAATATTGCAGTACAGTTTCATTGTTTTATCCGTATAATAGTAAAATAATCTATTCTCAAAAGCATGATAAAAATCTTTTTTTTACCAATTGCGGGTTTATGAAGAATCACTATATTTGCACCAAGAAAAAATTTAGCAATGGCAAACCAAATTAAAGGTAAAATTTCTCAAATTATTGGTCCGGTAATCGACGTTGTCTTCACAGATGTGGAAGCTGTTCCAGCAATCTATGACGCGTTAGAAATTACAAAAGAAAACGGTGAAAAAGTAGTTTTAGAGGTAGAACAACATATTGGCGAAGATACAGTAAGATGTATCGCAATGGACGCTACTGACGGTCTTAAAAGAGGGCAGGACGTAATTGGATTCGGAAATCCTATTATGATGCCAATCGGAGAGGCTGTAAACGGAAGACTATTCAACGTTGTTGGTGATGCTATCGACGGACTTCAAGATATTTCTAAGGATGGTGGTCTACCAATTCACAGACCAGCTCCAAAATTTGATCAACTTTCAACTTCTGCAGAAGTTTTATTTACAGGTATTAAAGTAATCGACTTAGTTGAGCCTTACGCAAAAGGAGGTAAAATTGGTTTGTTCGGTGGTGCCGGTGTAGGTAAAACAGTATTGATCCAGGAGTTGATTAACAATATTGCAAAAGGACACGGAGGTCTTTCTGTATTTGCCGGAGTAGGTGAAAGAACGAGAGAAGGAAATGACCTTTTGAGAGAGATGTTGGAATCAGGTATTATCAAGTATGGTGATGATTTCATGCACTCTATGGAAAACGGAGGTTGGGATCTTTCTAAAGTAGACTTAGAAGCTATGAAAGATTCAAAAGCTGCATTCGTTTTCGGACAGATGAACGAGCCGCCTGGTGCAAGAGCTAGAGTAGCACTTTCTGGTCTTACATTAGCTGAGTACTACAGAGACGGTGGAGAAAGCGGACAAGGTAGAGATGTACTTTTCTTCGTAGACAACATCTTCCGTTTTACACAGGCTGGTTCTGAGGTATCTGCACTTCTTGGTCGTATGCCATCAGCGGTAGGTTACCAACCAACTCTTGCTTCTGAAATGGGTGCGATGCAGGAAAGAATTACTTCAACTAAAAACGGTTCAATTACTTCAGTACAAGCGGTATACGTACCTGCGGATGACTTAACTGACCCGGCTCCTGCAACTACGTTTGCTCACTTGGATGCAACTACGGTACTTGACAGAAAGATTGCTTCATTAGGTATCTATCCAGCGGTAGATCCATTGGCTTCTACTTCAAGAATCCTTGCTCCGGAAGTTATCGGTCAGGAACATTATGACTGTGCTCAAAGAGTAAAAGAAATTCTTCAAAGATACAAAGCTCTTCAGGATATCATCGCAATCCTTGGTATGGAAGAACTTTCTGAAGAAGATAAATCTGTTGTATACCGTGCAAGAAAAGTTCAGAGATTCTTATCTCAGCCTTTCCACGTTGCAGAACAGTTTACAGGTATCCCAGGATCATTGGTAGACATCAAAGACACAATCAAAGGATTTACTATGATTATGGATGGTGAACTAGATCACTTACCAGAAGCTGCTTTCAACTTGAAAGGAACTATCGAGGAAGCTATCGAAGCAGGACAAAAAATGTTAGCTGAAAACGCTTAATAATTAGACATAAAGATAAAAGATACCAGACATGAGACTTTAACGTTGTCTGAAATCTGAAATCTGAAATCTTCAAATCTAACTTAAAATGAATATAAAAATTTTAACACCAGAATACGTAGTTTTTGAAGGAGAAGTAGACTCAGTATTATTGCCTGGGAAAAATGGTGAATTTCACATCATGAAAAACCACGCGGGAATTGTTTCTTCTTTGATCGGAGGTAATGTAAAGCTTTTTGCTAATTCTATTGATGAGGCTTTTGCTAAAAACTTTACCAAAGAAGCTGGAAAAGACTCTGTTTTTGCTTATGCTATCAAAAGCGGTGTTGTAGAATTTAATCATGATAAAGGAATTATCCTTTGTGAATAATTAAATGAAAAGCTAAATATATTTTCAAGAAAGTGTAACTTTGTGTTACACTTTTTTTATTTGTAAAAGTCTGATTGTATGAAGAGAGGCATAGTCATATTCTTTACAGTTCTGGGTGTTTTCCTCCATGCTCAGAATATCAAAACAAAGAGAGGAATTGTCAATCTGGACGGCATTCCGGTAGCGAAACTGTCCAGCAAATCCAGCGAATATACGTTTATGGATCTCAAGGAGACCCCGATGTATACCATAAAATTCATTGATAAAAGTATCGTTGATTCTGTTCGCGACAGCTATATCAGCATCAATAGAGTATATAACAGGGACAAAACGATTGAGATTGATTATTCATCACCTTCGGCGTTCTCCGGTGAAGAGAAGTCAGCAGTTTTTACTTCGGTTAAGGATCTTAAAATCATTGATAATAAAGGAATCAATGTGAAAAATCTTGACGAAATCTTTTCAAATGTTCCCAAAAGAAAGCTGGATACTAAAACTAAAGATGCTTATGCCATCAGAAAGAAAATCGATAAGATGAATATTGAGGTCAATAAAGTGGGAGAGATCTTAAGTAATGGTGTTCCGGTAGGATATTTTACCAATCTGCCTGTAAGTTTCGGCTCAGATGATACCATCATGGATAAAACATCCATAGATATTGAGATTTACGATGCTAAAAGTAAACTTATCGGGAGATATATTACTACCACAAAGCAATTAAAGACCGCAGGCGGAAAATCTTTCACCATTTACAAGGAAATGTCTGGGAGAGCTTCTATTCTAAAGTTTCCAACTTATAAAGCACTTGCAGAGCGCATGGCTATCATGGATCCTAATTTTATTAAAATACAGGAAAAAGTATCTGTGGGTACTGTTTCAAAAGAAAGTCCTAATTAAAAGAAATATCTTTTGTATCAATAGTAACGGGCTTTAGCCCGTTTTTTTATTATAGATGATATTTCATTTGGTTTCTTAATCTACCACCCCGTCAAAAATTCTTTGAATTTTCGCCACCCCTCCGGAGGAGGGGAATATTTTGCCGTTTTTATTCGATGATGGTGAGAAATTTTGATGTATGTTTTTTGTGAGATATTATGATCCTATCAAAACAGATTTTATATATTCAGGAAAAGAAAACTCAAAGAAAATTCTCAATTTTAAAAATCCCTGAGAAAAAAATGAAAATTTTTATAAACTTAAAATCACTCCATTTTCTTTCAATTGCTGCATCGGTTTTGAAAACCAGAACAGTTCAAAATCTTCAAAATTCTCTTCAAATTGGTTCTTAAGTTGTTGAATAGTAGGTTTTTTTGCGTTTTCAATAGAATTCTCTTTCAGTACATTCATCAGCCATTCTGCCTTTTCCTGTTCCAGTTCCACCTTCACTATATTGGTTTTTAAGTGGAATGTAAGTAATGTATACGTACCAGAATATTTCTTTTTATTTTTTACGCGATTCTCAGCGATTACATTTTTTGTCAGAAAGACAACTTTGGAGTTGGTCTTCAATTGAAACTGGCCATCATCTAAAAGACAGTCGTGAATATAGTCCGGATGAATTGTTGTTCTTGGAATTTTAAAATCAAACCATTCCTGAAGTGGTAATTCAAAATTCACTCCATGCATAAAATTGAACAATGATTTTTTTAATCCGAAGCTGAACTTGCTGTGATCGATTCCGGTTTTATCCTGAAAGTCTATATCGTTATTGGCAAACAGAATTTCTTGTTTTACCGGAACAACGCCAAAATCTTCCGGCTTCATTCCGACAGGTGAATGGGCAGTCATGGCAAATTGATGCCAGAAACCACTTTGAAGAATTCCCATTTCAAACATTTGCCGAATCATTTCCAGAGAATCAACCGTTTCCTGAACAGTTTGAGTAGGGTAGCCATACATCAGATAAGCATGTACCATAATTCCGGCTTCTGTAAAATTTCTTGTTACATTGGCAACCTGTTCCACAGAAACTCCTTTGTCAATTAATTTTAACAATCGGTCGCTGGCGACTTCAAGCCCTCCGGAAACAGCAACACATCCTGAAAGTTTTAGAAGGTAGCATAAATCACGGGTAAAGCTTTTTTCAAAACGGATATTCGTCCACCAGGTAACGACAAGATTTCTTCTGAGGATTTCCAGAGCAACTTCTCTCATCAGGGCAGGCGGTGCAGCTTCATCCACAAAATGGAATCCGGTTTCACCTGTTGTTTTAATTAATTCTTCAATCCGGTCTACCAGAATTTTAGCAGAAATAGGTTCGTAGATTTTTATATAATCTAATGAAATATCACAAAACGTACATTTTCCCCAATAGCATCCATGAGCCATCGTAAGTTTGTTCCATCTTCCATCACTCCATAAACTGTGCATGGGATTGGCGATTTCGATAACGGAAATATATTGATCAAGTCTTAAGTCCGTATAATCCGGAGTACCGATATCAGCTTGTTTGTAATCGTGTCTTTTAGAATTATTCTTATAAACAACTTCTTGATTTTCGATGAGAAAAGTTCTTTTAAATTCACCTTCCTCATTGGAAATTTCTAAATTTTGGTGAAGAAGTTCAATAGGAAGTTCACCATCATCTAAGGTAATAAAATCAAAGAATTCAAAAACTCTCTGGTCTTTAATTTCCCTTAACTCGGTATTGGGAAAACCACCACCCATTGCAATTTTGATGTGAGGATGATTCTTTTTGATCCATTGTGCAGATTTAAAAGCAGAGTACAGATTGCCGGGAAAAGGGATTGAAAAACAAACCAGTTTCGGCTGAACCACTTCTATTTTTTCACGAAGAATTTTTAATGTAAATTCATCAATAAACGTTTGACCACCAGATAATTTTGAATATAATTCATCAAAAGAATTGGCACTTTTTCCGAGACGTTCAGCGTATCTGCTGAAACCAAAATCATAATCTATATTTTCAACAATATAATCTGATATGTCTTCTAAGTATAAAGTTGCCAAATGTTTGGCTTTATCCTGGAGTCCCATATTTCCAAAAGCAAATTCCATATCGTCCAGCTGGTTGAAACGGGAAGCTTCAGGAAGGAAATTCATACTGCAGATCTGTCTTGCCAACGTGGGCGTTTTGTCCTGTAAAAACAGAATAACCTGATCTATGGTTTTGATGTATTCTTCTCTTAATGCAAAGATTCTCTGAGAATTTTCAGAGATATTCTGGAGATCAATTTTCTTGCTGAAAACTTTCTGAATTCCGTCTTTTGAGAATAATTCCAATATAACATCAATCCCCAAATCTATCTGATACGCGGAAATATTTTTGGTATTTAAAAATCCTTTAATATAAGCCGTTGCTGGATAAGGAGTATTGAGTTGGGTAAAAGGCGGAGTAATAAGAAGCAGGTCTTTCAACAGAAATTTTTTGCAAAGTTATTCTAAAGTTTTTTCAGAAAAAAATTTTTTCTCCTGATTATAAACAGTGAAGAAAAGTCTTTGGCGCTTTGGTTTCTGAGAATCAGCTCCTATGGGGATTTAATCACTTTACCATTCTGCAGCAATTGTGAATAGTAGTTACTCCTACAGAATGATGATGTTAGGATAATCGATGTATCAAAATAAGTTAGTCGGTTTAACAAATAAGGCATCCGGAGGATTGTGATCAATAAAGTTTAAAAAAGAATCTTCATCAAAATATCCGTCTTCGTCCAGAATTTCGGGGTTCAGTAATCCAATTTCACTGGGTTTTTCCAGGCTGATATTCTCGATGAACTTTCCTGTTTTTCCTGTTATTTCATTATGAAAACTAATTAAATATCTGGAATATATATTTCCTTCGGCAACAGTATAGTGTCCGTTTTCTGCAATCAGAGAAGTCATAATACTTCCACCGATATACGTTTCATTATCATTGCCTGATGCTCCGAATAATACTTTGCTCGTAACATTTCCGGCACAGTAAAGTGAACCGTTGATGATGATATTTTCTGCCTGTATATTACCTGTTGTAATGAGAACGATATAGTCTTCAACAAAAAGGGTTTTGGATAAATGAATATCATCTTCTATGAGAATGATTTTATAACCTTCATTTTCTTCGGTAATCAATTCAAGGGAAGTGCTGTTTTCGTTCTCTATAAGTATAATTTCAGGAGCGTCGTCTTCATTATTAATGTGAAGTGAAGCGTCTTTTATTTTTTCTGCTGTTTCATCATCCAGCATTTCAAGAAACTCGGCAAGACTTTCTTCATCTAAAGAGCTTTCATTGAAGAAATTGTTTTCCAGAGCTTCGTGAGCGATCGTATATAGATTTTCGGATTTTTCTTTGAGTCTTTTGTATAGTTGATCTTTCGTGAGTTTTTGTAATTCTTTCATCGGCTTTTAAACTAAATGCATTGATCTGTTATAGGAGGGAATGCCCATCAATAGACCATTGCAATATAGTCAGATAAATTTTTTTATGCCAGAGAGACGGCCTTATTTTTTAATATTTTTCAAATCAGATACAAAGATACTGGTAAGTTCTTTTTTTAATTAATAAATCGATCTTATTTGTATCATAAATTACTATTCAGAGAAAGAAGTATTACCAGCAGATAATGCCTAGGCAAGCCTTACAGTTTATGCATGATTCAGATTTTTACGGTCTGTAATGACATTTAAAGTAACGCCCATCAAAATAAGAGTAATCCCGATCAGTAAGTTGCTGGTGAACTTTTCATGGAACATCAGTACACTGATCAGCACAGCAACTACCGGTTCAAGAGCACCTAGAATAGATACAGGAGTAGATCCGATATATTTGATTGCATATACAAGACAAAGGCTGGAGATCACTGTAGTAAGGAATGCAAAAATAAGGAAGTTAAAAAAGGTTTCTGCTGAAGGAATGGCGAACGACTCATGAGCGGCCACAGCTTTGGTCATAAAGAACGTGGATGTGAAAAGCATAGAGTAGAAAGTAAGCTTAAATCCGGAAACCTTCATATTCGATTTGTTAACAATAACCATATACAGCGCATAGAATAATGAGCTAAGCATTACAATTCCCAATCCTGTAAAATTAATTCCCAATCCGTTACCTTTCAGGCACAACACAATAACTCCTGTGAAAGCAAGAAGCAAAGAAACAACGGATAATCTGGTAAGCTTCTCCTTGTAAAAGAAAAACATAATCAAGGCTACGATAACCGGATAAATAAATAAAACAGTAGAAGCAATTCCGGCAGTAAGAAAATCATACCCTAAAAACAAAAACTCTGAAGAAAGAGCATAGCAGACTCCAAGTATGGCCAGGATTAATGCTTCTTTTTTATTGATTTTAAAACTTTCTTTGGAATACAGCAAATATCCTCCAACCATTAAGGCTGAAAAGAAAAATCTATAGAACAGAGTAATATCCAATGAAAAATGTGCCTGCTTGATAGGCAGAATAAAAATCGGAATCAGTCCATAGGAAACAGCTGACAGAATCCCCAATGCGTAACCTCTAAGTTTCATGTATTGTTATTGGTATTTAAATAAAAAACCACTGAATCAATCAGTGGTTTTTTTATTTTTAAATTAAATCGGTTTAAAACTTAATCCTTGTTCCTGCAGTAATTTTTGTTCCTGCTCTTTATAGTAACCACTTACTAATTTATCATGAATTGCTTCAAATGCAGCCAGAGTTTCATTAATTTCTGCATCCGTATGGGAAGCGGTAGGAATTAATCTTAAAAGAATCATTCCCTTTGGAATGACCGGATATACTACCACAGAGGTGAAAATACCGTAATTCTCTCTTAAGTCTTTTACCAGTAGAGTTGCTTCTACCGGAGTTCCCTGCATCATTACTGGAGTTACACAAGTGTTGGTATCTCCAATGTTGAATCCTCTTTCTTTAAGTCCGTTCTGTAGTTTATAAACATTCTCCCAAAGTTTAGCTTTGATCTCAGGTTTTGATCTCAACAGCTCCAATCTTTTTAATCCTCCGATTACCATTGGCATCGTAAGAGATTTTGCGAAGATTTGTGATCTAAGGTTGAACTTCAGATATCTGATGATTTCTTTGTCACCCGCAAGGAATGCTCCGAAACCAGCCATTGATTTAGCAAATGTAGAGAAGTATACATCAATCTGATCATTACAGTCCTGTTCTTCACCTACACCGGCACCTGTTTTACCAAGTGTCCCGAAACCATGGGCATCATCTACTAATAGTCTGAACTGGTATTTAGATTTAAGATCGCAGATTTCTTTGATTTTCCCCTGCTGGCCTCTCATTCCGAAAACCCCTTCTGTAATCACAAGAATACCTCCTCCTGTTTCTTCAGCTACCTTAGTTGCTCTCTGAAGGTTTTTCTCAAGACTTGCCATATCGTTATGCTTGTAGGTAAATCTTTTCCCGGAATGAAGTCTTACTCCATCCACGATGCAGGCATGAGAATCCATATCATAAACAATTACATCATTTCTGCTCACCAAAGCATCAATGGTAGAAACCATTCCCTGGTAACCGAAATTCAATAAGTATGCTGATTCTTTTTTTACGAAGTCTGCCAATTCTCTTTCCAGCTGAAGGTGCTGATCTGTTTCTCCAGACATCGCTCTTGCTCCCATTGGATAGAACATTCCATATTCTGCAGCCGCTTTTGCATCCGCTTCTATTACTTCAGGATGATTACACAATCCTAAATAGTCATTGGCACTCCAGAAAATTACTTCTCTCCCCTGAAACTGCATTCTAGGGCCGATAGGTCCCTCTAATCTTGGGAAAATAAAATAGCCTTCACCATAATCTGCAAATTGTCCAAGTGGTCCTGGATTTTCTTTTATTCTTTCAAAAATATCCAACATTGTATCATAATTTTTAAGTAATAAAGCCTTTTTTGTCTGTATACGCAAAAGGCTTTATTTGTATCGTGATTTTATTCGTTTTTATTTGATAAACTCAGTTTTGAAAACTTCGTCATAATTGTGAACACAGTTGTTGACAAATCCCTGTTCGGCCATCCATTGATCACTGTAAACTTTAGTGATGTATCTTGAACCGTGGTCAGGATATATTAAAACAACCATGTCATTTTCTGTAAGCTCATGAGACTGGGCATACTGCATCAATCCCTGTGTTACAGCTCCGGTAGTATAACCTCCCATAATAGCTTCCTTTAAAGCAATTTCACGGGTTCTGTACGCCGACATTTCATCATTTACCCTTACAAATTCATCCACCTTGTCGAAAAGCAGGGCAGCAGGAATCAGGTTTTTACCCATTCCTTCAATCTGATAAGGATGTACATCTTCTTTGTGAATTTCTCCTGTCTCATGATAGCTTTTTAGTATAGAGCCATCTGCATCTACTCCGATAATCTTGATATCAGGGTTTTTCTCTTTCAAAAACTTTGCTGAACCCGATAGCGTACCTCCGGTTCCGGTGCAGGCAAAAAGGTGAGTGATCTTACCTTCCGTCTGTTCCCAGATCTCGGGACCTGTAGTCTGATAGTGCGCATCAATATTCAGCTCGTTAAAATATTGATTGATGTAAATAGAATTAGGAGTTTCCTGGGCGATTCTTTTAGCAACTTCATAGTATGATCTCGGATCATCTGCCGGTACATTGGCTGGGCATATATACACCGTAGCACCCAATGCTTTCAGATAAGCAATTTTCTCAGGTTTTGTTTTATCACTTACTGCAAGAATACACTTATATCCCTTAATGATACATACCATCGCAATAGAAAACCCGGTATTACCGGATGTAGTTTCTACAACTACAGAATCTTCTTTTAAAAGGCCTTTTTTTTCTGCGTTCTCTATAATGTGAAGTGCGATTCGGTCTTTGGTGGAATGTCCAGGATTATATGATTCTAACTTGGCATAAACGGTTGCTGGAATATCTTTTGTAACAGTATTTAGCTTCACCATAGGAGTATGTCCTATTAGGCCAAGAATATTATCGTAAACATTACTCATTATTTGTTATTTTCAATAAAAATCTGACTGCAAAAATACAAAAAAATAAATAATTACTAAACTTTTGTTTGATTTCTAGGGCTTAGTTTTATAAAACTTATTTTCTTATTTGCAGTTTTGACAGGTCTATATTCGCAAATACTACGCCAAAATTTTTAAATTTTGTTAAAACCCGCATAAAATAAGATAAAAGCCTTATTTTCGCATAATTGATTTAATACTATGAAAAATTGGACTTTTAGGCAATGGAACACCGTTTTAGGATGGGTGATTTTCGTCATTGCGTTTTTCACGTACTTGTCCACCATAGAACCCAATTTCAGTTTTTGGGATTGTGGCGAGTACATTTCTTCTGCAGTAAAACTTGAAGTAACGCACGCTCCCGGAGCTGCTTTATTCCAGATAGTGGGTGCCGTGGCAGCCATTTTTGCATTAGGGAAAGGCGAAAATTATTCCATCGTGATCAACGCGATGTCTGCATTGTTCAGTGCGCTGACTATTTTATTTTTGTTCTGGACGATAACTCACTTTGTGAGAAGACTTCTAAACAAAGATTTTGAAGAAATTACAAAACATCAGGAAATCTCTATTTTATTTGCAGGAGCAGTAGGAGCACTTTGCTTTACCTTCTCAGATACCTTCTGGTTCTCTGCAGTAGAAGGAGAGGTTTACTCTATGGCTTCTATGTTTATTGCGCTTTTGGTCTGGTTAATCACCAAATGGGAAAATGAGTACAAAGCGGGAGACAGTGAAAGATGGATTATTCTTATTTTCTTCGTTTTAGGACTTTCTGTAGGGGTGCATATGATGGGTATGCTGGCAATTCCTGCAGTATGTCTGGTATATTATGCAAGAAATTATAAGTTTACCTGGAAAAACTTTATCTGGGCAAACCTTATTACACTGGGAATTTTGATTATTGTTTTCAAAATTATCTTCCCTTTGATTATGACGATGTTCGGAAGACTTGAGATTTTCTTTGTAAATGGCCTTGGACTTCCTTTCCACTCCGGAACAATTGCTGCTTTTGTTTTAATGGTAGCGATCTGCTATTTCTTAATCAAATATGCAAGAAAAGCAAAGAAAAACATCTACCAGACTGCTGCGTTATCTGTGGTTTTCATGATGATCGGGTTCTCTTGCTGGATGGTTATTCCTATCAGAGCCAATGCTAATCCACCGATGAACCTTAATGATCCTGATACTGCAATTGGTATGCTGGACTATTATAACAGAGAGCAGTATGGTGACTGGCCAACAATCTATGGACAGAATTATACAGCTTTCCTTGATGCTAACGGAATCGAGAAAAATGAAGACGGAAGCTTTAAGACACAAAAAACCGGTGAGATCTACGAAAAAGACGAGAAAACCGGAACGTACAGAAAGACAGGAGACCGTTTCAATTACGTTTTCAACAAATCTCAGGTAAGCTTAATGCCGAGAATGTTTAATGAAGATAAGGATGTAATGGCTAACTATATTTCAATGTATGGTGCCCCTGATTTTACATTCAATTATGGAAATGAAGATGTGGCAGACAATCCACAGGCTAAGCAGATTTTTGATGAGCTGAGAGCAAAATACGAAGACAAGTCGATCACCGCTTCAGATTATCTGAAAGTAAAACCTTATAACCTTATCAATGTTCAGAAGCCTTCATTCCTTCAGAATATGGAGTATTTCATTTCTTTCCAGAACGGATACTACTTTGTAAGATATTTGATGTGGAACTACGTAGGAAGACAGAACGACCTTGAAGGAAACATGGAGAGTACAAAAGGAAACTGGATTTCCGGAATTCCTTTCGTAGATAATGTAAATGTAGGAAATCAGGATAAACTGCCTGCTAAATTCAAAAATGAAAGTACGGTAAAATTCTTCTTCCTTCCGTTGATTTTAGGTCTGATTGGGTTCTTTTTCCAGTTAAACAGAGACTTCGGAAGATTCTATGCATTGTTATCTTTATTTATATTAACAAGTGTAGGGATTATTTTCTATACAGGGGTAAAACCTTTTGAGCCAAGAGAGAGAGATTATGCAATGGTAGGTTCATTCTACGCATTCGCGATATGGATTGGTATGGGAGCAGGAGCAATTCTATGGTTTTTGCAGTCTAAAATAAAATCAAACGGAGCTAACATTGCTCTAGGTGTGGTTTTATTAGGTGTACCTTTCATGATGGGCTTCCAGAACTACAATGTTCATGACAGAAGCAACAGATATACCGCTTACGATTATGCGTATTCAGTTTTAAAATCATTACCGAAAAACGATATCCTTTTCGTTTACGGAGATAACGATACTTATCCGGTTTGGGCGATCCAGGAAACAGAAAGATTCAGAGATGATGTGAAGGTAGTGAACTTTACCCTTGCTTCAACGCCCTGGAACCTTGATCAGATCAAGAGAAGAACTTACAACGCTATGGGAATCCCTAGCCAGCTGACCCACGAAGATTACAGAGATGGTGTAAATGACCAGATCTATATGATGAAGAAAGAAGATTGGGAAGGTGTTTTCTCTATGCTGAAAGAACAGGGAGCACCGGAAACAGAATTCCAGTCTTTCAGAAAGTATCTTACTCAGGATTCTTTAACATTGAAACAGGCTATTGAATTCATTAAATTCAAATCTCCTGAAAAAGACGAGTTGTTGAAAATGTACTTCGGGGAAGAGAAATTTGAAAAATACAATATCCTTCCGGTAAATAAATTCATTCTTCCTGTCAATAAAGAAAATGCTTTAAAAGCAGGAATCATCAACAAAGAAGATCTTCCGAATGTAGCCAATCAGATTATGATTACTTACAAAGGAAATACATTGTATAAGAACAACCTGATTCTGATGGATCTTTTAGCGAACTTCGACTGGAAACGTCCGATCAACTTCTCATCAGGAGGTATCTATGACAGTGAAAATATTTTCTATCTTAACGATTACCTTCAGTTTGACGGATTCAGTTACAGATTAATTCCTATCCAAACACCTCCGACAGCTGATGGAGATATGGGAAGAGTAGATACGAATTCTCTTTATAATGTAGTGAAAAACTTCAGATGGGGGAACTTCAAAGACTTAAATGCTCATTTTGATGAAACGGCTACTTCCAATATCATCAGCTACAGAATGTCAGCGAGCAGAGCTGCAGCAGCACTTGCATTGAGCGGACAGAAAGCTAAAGCATTAGAAATTCTGGATCTTGCAGCCAAAGAAATTCCTGCTGAGAAATATAACGACCCTCGTTCATTAAGCTCTATTGTATCAGGATATATCATTGCAGGTCAGGAGCAGAAAGGTCTTCAGATTGCTGAGGTTCTTAAGAAAGGAATCTTTGAAGAATATGATTATTATTTAAGCCTTTCCAAAGCAGATCAAAGCTACCTGAGAAGACAGATGAGAACAAAGCCTATGGAATATTCTCTTGTAGTAGCTGCCGTAACGGATGCTTACACGAAGATCGGGCAGAAAGAAAAAGCATATGCTTATCTTGTAAAATCTATTGAGCCTATTGATAAGAAGTTCAATATATTTGTCAAAGATCTTCAGGAAATGGGCAAAGAGAAGGCGATGAAAGAGTCTGAAAATGTACAGCAGATCACGCCATTCTATCAGTATTTATTTGATGTCATGGAACCTTATGATTCTACTTATTCAAAAGAAAAAGAAAATCAGATTACTACTGCGATTATCAAAGCAACTAAATAAAATACTTAAAACGGGACTTCGGTCCCGTTTTTTTATTATTGGGATTAAGGCTATATTTGTGAAAGTAAAAATACATAATGGCTGAAACACAAAATAGCAAATTCCCAATCTATGCCGTAATTGTTACGGTTCTTTTTAAACTTCTTTTTTTATTAACACACTATATTCAGGAAGATGCATTTATTACCTGGAGAGTGGCTCAAAATCTACTGGATTACGGAGTAATCGGATTCAATGGAGATGTCAAAATCTCTGCATCTACCACTCATCTTTATGTTTTTGTGTCTTACCTTTTCAATTTTGTTTTTGGAAAAGAAAACTTTATTGAACCTCTTTTGATTTTTAATTCTATACTGTTTACGATAGGAACTTTACTGCTTTCCCATTTGGTTCTTAAAAACCCGTGGCATAAAGCAATCTTTATATTTTTGATCGGTATTTTACCGCCAGCAATTAAAATATCAATTCTCGGAATGGAGTACGGAATCCTGTTTTTCCTTGAGATGGCATTGCTGTATTATGGTTTCCATAAAGGGAAAAAATGGGTATTGACACTTCTTCCGGTATTAATCATGTTTACAAGAATTGATACCGTCATATTCCTGGGAATTGTATTTCTTGTAGATATATTCTGGAACAGAAAAATCAGATGGAATTATATTTTTGGAGGTATTCTTGGTGTTTTATCCACGGTTGCTTTCAACTGGCTTTACTTTGGTGAGTTGGTTAATAATACCATTACAGCGAAAAAACTACTTTATAGTGAGAATTTTACGATCCAACAGCATATCGGTTACTTTTTTAAGAGTTTCGGAAACTTTTGGGGAATGCTGAAAGTTCCCGGAGATTTCAATCCTATGACTATTGTGATCTTGATTTTTGAGTTACTTTGCTTTATTTATCTGATCAGACAAAGAGAAAAGAGAAACTACTTTTTATGGATGATCTATCTTTTCGGATGGGTAAAACAGATTATTTTCATTTCTCAGAAAAGCTTGTTCGACTGGTATTATTGGGTACCGCAGCTGCTGCTTTTCGTTCCTGTTCTTATTTTTGTCCTGGAACAAAAGGAGAAGAGAAACCTGTGGTTGTCATTACTTGTTATTTTCTATATTTTCCCAATGCTTATTTTCCAGACTGTTCACTGTATTGCAACAGGAAACGGAGAGTGGAACTACCGCAGAACAATTGGAACCTTTTTAAACCAATATGAAAAAGATAAAAACCAATGGATCTTACTGGAACCTGCGGGTTATGTACCTTACTTTTCAGGATTAAAAACAATTGATGAGGTTGGATTGGTTGATAAACAGATTCAGGAAGAGATTAAAAAAGATAAAGTAAACTACTGGATCAATACCGTAAAAACAAGAAAACCGAAATATCTTCTTTCTTACCAAAACCTTTACGAAGGGAACAGTGCAAATTCATTGTATTATCAAACTCATTACAGACTCTTGAAAGAATTCCGTGTGAAAGATCATCTGAAAAGTGATAATAAGATTCTGGAAAAAATTTACAACCTGAAACCTTCCGGAACAGACTATAATTTGTACATTAGGGTTGATTAAAAGATTGAAATATTTAAGTATTTAAAGATTAAAAAATAAGGAGTTCTCATAACTTTTTCACTCTCAAACCCTCAAACCCTCAAACTTACAACCTGCAACCTAGTATCTAATCCCTAATCCCTGAAAAAATGAAATACTGTGCTTTTCTCCGTGGTGTCAATGTAAAAGGAACCAATATGAAAATGGCTGATGTCTGCCAGGTTTTTAAAGATGCCGGTATGAAAGACGTGAGCTCAATATTGGCTTCCGGAAATATTGTGTTTTCTTCAGATAAAAGCGTGGAAGAACTAAAGACCATTCTTGAAAAAGCGATGTCTGAATATTTTTCGTATGAAGCTTTTTTGTTTGTAAAATCTCAGGCAGAGACAGAGGTTTTTTGGAGCAGTATTCCTTTTGAGAAAAATGAAAACTTCCATATTTATAGTTTTGTAGGAATTCCGGGTGTGGAAAAAGTTTTGATGGAAGAGTTTCAAAAAGCAGTCCAGGCAGAAGACGAAAAAGCGAAGATTATCAATGATATATTTTATTGGCAGGTTCCGAAAGGGAATACCTTAGATTCTACCTTTGGGAAGGTTTTAGGAAAGAAAAGTCTTAAAGATCAGTTGACCAGCAGGAATGTAAATACATTTGAGAAGATTTTGAAGAAATTCTAAATAAATTATTGCGGATGCTTCGACAGGCTCAGCATGACACCGTTAAAAAATAACATTAATGTAATGTGGCCTCGCCGTGTTTGTACATTGATTGTTTTATATTGTTTATTATAATTTTCACATTAATAAAACAGCTGGTATTAGAGTTGTCATGCTGAGCCTCTCGAAGCATCTGTCAATTCATAACCGGAAATTCAATCTTCTTTTGATTACCATATTGTCTATTGTAAGGTACACATTAATAAAACAGCTAGTATTAGAGTTGTCATGCTGAGCCTGTCGAAGCATCTATCAATTAATAACCAAAAATCCAAAAGAGTTAAAAACTATTGCAACCATAGCCTGTTAAAGCAACCAAATAATTTCCAAATCTGAAACTTTCTCAGTATTTTTACTGAACTTTTTAATTACAACAAAATGATTCAGTATTTAGATAATATTTCGCACAAAGATTCAAAAAACTTTTTCCTTATTGCCGGACCTTGTATTATTGAAGGGGAAGATATGGCATTGAGAATTGCTGAAAAAGTAATCAATATCACAGATAAATATAATATTCCTTATATTTTCAAAGGGAGTTTCAAAAAGGCTAACAGAAGCCGTGTAGACTCTTTCACAACCATTGGTGAAGAAAAATCTCTTGAAATCCTTAAAAAGGTGGGAGAGACCTTCAATATTCCTACAACAACGGACATTCATGAAAATGAGCATGCAGCGCTGGCAGCACAATATGTAGATGTTCTGCAGATTCCGGCATTCCTTGTTCGTCAGACTGATTTATTAATCGCAGCTGCGAAAACAGGAAAATGTGTTACCCTGAAAAAAGGACAGTTCCTTTCACCGGAAGCAATGAAGTTTGCCGTTCAGAAAGTAACAGATTCTGACAACCAGAAAGTAGCGATTATTGAAAGAGGAAATTCTTTCGGATATACAGACCTTATCGTAGATTACAGAGGAATTCCTACCATGAGAGAATATGCTCCGGTTATTTTAGATGTTACACACTCTTTACAGCAGCCTAACCAGAATTCAGGAGTTACAGGTGGAAGACCAGACCTTATTGAAACTGTTGCTAAAGCAGGAATTGCAGTAGGAGCAGACGGAATTTTCATTGAAACACATCCTACACCGGAAACCGCTTTATCTGATGGTGCCAACATGTTAAGATTAGATTTATTAGAAGATTTGTTACAAAAATTGACAAGAATTAGAGAATCGATTTTGTAATTGTTAAAAAAACATTAATTTTAGAAATTCTAAAACATTTCTTTTGAAAAAACTAGTTTTACCGCTAAGCCTTATGGTCCCGTTTCTGATTTTCTCCCAACAAAGAAAAAAGGATACAGCGACCACTAGAGTAACCGATATAGAGGAAGTTGTCTTCCAGAAAAAAGCAACAGGAAGAACAAACGACCTTACCAATGTGAGAATTTCAGCAAAAGAAGCAAAATCTGTGGCTTCTATCAACGGTGGAATTGAAGGATTGCTTAAGACACTTCCTTCCGTAAACTCCAATACCGAGCTGTCTTCCCAATATATGGTTCGTGGTGGAAACTATGATGAAAACCTTATCTACATCAATGATATTGAGATCTACAGACCTTTCCTGATCAGAAACTCTCAACAGGAGGGGATGAGTATCATCAATCCGGATATGGTTTCTGCAGTTAATTTTTCTGCAGGAGGATTTGAGGCCAAGTATGGTGATAAAATGTCTTCTGCTTTAAATATCTATTACCGTGAACCTGAAAAATTTGAAGTTTCAGGAGAGGCCAGTTTAATTGGAGGTAGGCTGACAACAGGCCTAGCTTCAAAAAATAAAAAATTTACAGCCTTATTTTCAGGAAGATACAGAAACACCAATCTTGTTCTTAATACCTTGAAGGAAGATACGGACTTTAACCCGACGTATTGGGATTTCCAGTCTTATCTGAATTATCATGTCAGTGATAAATTCTCCATGTCATTTATCGGATATTATTCCAAGAATGATTACGAGATGATCCCTAAGGCAAAAAGTGTTACTTTCGGAAGTCTTCAGCAGCCTATCACTGTAAATATAGGATATGCGGGTAAAGAAAACGACCAGTATAAAAATATGATGGGGACATTCTCCATGAATTATAAGCCGGCTGACAAATGGAAGCTTACTTTGGATGCTTTTGCGTATCAGAATAGAGAAAGAGAATATTATACCATTCAGTCAGCATATGAACTTCAGACGTTTGATCCGGTAACACAGCAGCCTGTGACCTCTTTCGATGTTGGAGGCCAGATAGAACATGCAAGAAATGATTTATTTGTAAGAACATACGGTACACAGTTCAGAGCCAAATTTTCTCCTAATGTAAACACTGACTTTGAAGTTGGATTTAAATATGAGAAAGAAAACCTGAAAGATCTTACTAATGAATGGAAATTGGTAGATTCCGCAGGATACAGCCTTCCAAGACCGGAAATCATCGATCCGAGAACGGGAACTACCGGTGATCTTAAACTGGCTTATTATATTGCAGGACAGAATAATATTGAACCTACAAGAGTTTCAGCATATGCACAATATTCACAGAAGTTCTACTGGGGAGCCAGTAAAGTATTTGTAAATGCCGGAGTACGTGTTGCGAATTGGAGCTTCAATAAAGAAACGATATTCTCTCCAAGAGCCCAGTTTGCTATAAAACCTGATTGGGACAGCGATATGTTGTTCAAAATTTCAGGAGGAATCTACTATCAGTCGCCTTTCTATAAAGAAATTAAAGATTTGGATGGTAATTTTAACTCCAATATAAAGTCACAGCGCTCTATTCAGGTGATTCTTGCCAATGATTATGAGTTCCAGATGTATGACAGACCATTCAAACTAACTACGGAGCTTTACTACAAGAAAATGGATAATCTGATTCCGTATTATATGGATAATGTGAGGATCCGTTATTCCGGGCAGAATAACTCCAAAGGATATGCGTATGGTATTGATACAAGATTATTTGGAGAATTTGTACCTGGTGTAGATTCGTGGTTATCTGCGAGTTATGCCAGAGTATACGAAAATATTGATGGAAAAGGCGATATTCCAAGACCTACAGATCAGAGATTAAGATTTGCGATGTTCTATCAGGATTATATGCCAAGCTTCCCGTCAATGCGCGTAAACCTTACTTTAGTATATGCTATGGGATTGCCTACAGGTGCTCCTGTACTATTCAACAGTAATGGGCAGCCGGATTTTAATGCGGCATATAATTATCAACAGACCCTTCCTTCTTATAAAAGAGTAGATTTAGGATTGACAAAAGTATTCATTGATCCAAAAGAAAAAAATAAGAGATCAGGATTCTGGGGTAATTTCGAGGAGCTGACATTAGGCGTTCAGGTTTTCAACGCATTTAACATTAACAACACTGTAGCGAACCAATGGATCACTGATTATAACAGCAATTATATGTATCCTGTTCCGGTACGTCTTACAGGACGTTTCTTTAATGTGAAGTTAGAGTTTAAACTGTAAAAAATTAAAAGATGAGGTTGATGTTAATCTCTCAAAAAATAAATAAGAGCTTTCGGAGAAATTCGGGAGCTTTTATTTTACCCGAATTTTGTAACAACATTACCAAATTTTATAACAACGGTCTCAGAGATATTTTTATCTTTGTCCTATCAATGAAAAAGATTCTTGCCATATTGTTTTCTATTTTCTACTTCGGTTTTTCTTCCGGAGCAGCTTTTAGCATTCATTATTGCATGAAGGAATTTGTTTCTGTAAGCCAGAAAACAGATGGTATCTGTGCTAAATGCGGTGTGAAAGACAAAAAAAAATGCTGCAAAACAGAGATCAAAGTAGTAAAAGTAGATGATTCCCAGAAATCAGATCTGCTTAAAATTGACTTTTTAGGCCAGATTTCAGAAATTCCTGTGAAACATCAGTTTCCTATTATTGATAAGTCTTTTTCAGCTACCAAGTATACTCAAATCCAGATTAATGGACCACCTGAATACCGGCCGGTCCCAATCTACATCAATCATTGTAATTTTAGAATTTAGAATTCGTCTGTCGTTTTCTGTATCATTACCATGTACAGTTACAGGCGACATGTCCTGACGCATATTCCTGATGCGTTACCCATTATTCTTTATTAAAAATTAATTCTAAAATTTAAAACAATGAAAAAATATATCATTACAGCAGCCTTATCTATATTCTCAATCATTTCATTATCAGCACAATCTAAAAAGGATGCTCAGGTTTCTAAGCTGTATCAGAACTATATTGCAATCAAATCAGCACTAGCTTCAGATGATGCTGACAAAACTTCAAAAGCCGCAACAGAATTCATTAAAACAGCTTCAGCCATTGACTATAAAATGGTTTCGGAAGGGAATCTGAATGTTCTTAGAAAAGATGCTTCTGTTATTTCCGAAGCAAGAAATGTTACCGCTCAAAGAGAAACCTTTCTCAATCTTTCAGACAATATGATCGCTTTAACCAAGGAGTTCAAACTTTCTGAAAATCCAGTCTATGTACAATATTGCCCAATGGCAGATGGCAGCTGGCTGAGCGATGAAAAACAGATTGCCAACCCATACTACGGGAAGTCTATGCTTTCATGCGGAAGCGTAAAGTCAGAGTTTAAATAATTAGTCTATTATTCTTTAAAATAACAAGTTGTATAGCTTAATTTATAATTGACTTTAAGTTGTGCAACTTCTAAAAACTTTGAAATATTATGAAAAAACTGATAATGTTTCTGGTGCTGTTATTCTCTGTTTTTACTTTCGCACAAAATACAAAAACGTATTATACCTGTCCGATGCACGCTGAAGTGGTGTCCTCAAAACCTGGGGACTGCCCGAAATGCGGAATGACTCTGGTTAAAAAGACAGCCGTTGTAAAACCGGAAGCGAAATCTGCAGCTAAAACAGAAACAAAGGCAAAACCTGCAGAAACAAAAATAAATAAGGCAAATAAAGTAAAGGAAACAACTAAGATTGAGCAAGCAAAAGTAATAAAGCCTTCTGTTCAGCCAGAAAAAAAAGTTATATCAACAGTTAAAGCTCAAACTACTTACACATGCCCGATGCATCCTGAAGTAGTTTCGGATAAGCCGGGAAAATGTCCTAAATGCGGGATGGATCTTGTAGAGAAAGAAGATCATTCTCATGTACAGGCTGAAAATCCAAAGGAAGAAAAATCTGTTTTAAAACGTAATTCAGAAAACGGAAGAATTACTTTTGGTGGGAAAACGGTTCGTTACGATCTGTATGTAAAAGATACCATTGTCAATTTCACCGGAAAAAACAGGAGAGCGATTGCGATCAACGGGAAACTTCAGGCTCCGACTTTATATTTTACGGAAGGAGATACAGCAGAAATTTACCTGCACAATATGCTTAAGGAAAATACAGGATTGCACTGGCACGGAGTAATTCTTCCTAATGAACATGACGGAGTTCCATATCTTACGACAAAACCTGTAACGCCCGGAGAAACCCATTTATACAAATTCAGAGTTTCCCAAAACGGAACGTATTGGTATCATTCCCACGAAGCACTTCAGGAACAGATAGGAATGAATGGGATTTTGGTTTTTAAGAAAAGAGAAGGTGAGCCGAAAACAGAATACAATGCTGAGATTCCGGTATTGCTGGGAGATTGGAGTGATGATAATCCGATGCAGATTGCAAGAAGACTTCATATGGCCAATACAGACTGGTATGCTGTAAAGAAAAATGCAGTACAGAGTTACTGGGAAGCCATCAAGTCCGGAAATTTAGGGACAAAAGCATTGAATGAATGGAAAAGAATGGAGGCGATGGATGTGAGTGATGTCTATTATGATAAATTCCTGATCAATGGAACTCCAAGTTCAGATTATTCCAATCTAAAGCCTGGAGACAAAGTAAGATTAAGAGTGGCCAACGGAGGTTCATCTACCTATTTCTGGCTGAATTACGGAGGCGGAAAGATAAAAGTAGTCGGAAATGATGGAAATGATGTAGTTCCGACAGAAGTTGACCGTTTGATTGTCGGCGTTTCTGAAACCTATGATATTGAAGTCACGATTCCGGAGAATAAAAGCTTTGAATTCAGAGCGACTTCAGAAGACAGAATAGGACACGCTTCCCTTTGGCTGGGTTCAGGTGAGAAGGTAGAAGCTCCCAATCTTCCAAGGCTGATGCTTTTTGAAGGAATGAAAATGATGAACGGCATGATGGAAATGAGCGGAAATATGAAGCCTATGACCATGACGATGGGAAATCAGATGATGGATATGAACGAAGTAATGTACCCGGAATTATCTGAAAATCAAAGAAAAACTACAGCCAAACACATCAATGAGATGATGGGAGTGAAGACGAAGGAAGATAAAAAGGAGGATCATTCTCAACACTCAGGAATGGATATGGCAGAAGAGAAAACCATTAAAAGACTGTCTTACAATATTTTAAAATCTCCTGAAAAAACAATTCTTCCTACAGACAGCATCCGTGAAATGAAGTTTACGCTGGAAGGGAATATGAACCATTATCTGTGGACTCTGGATAATAAAACCGTAACGGAAACAGATAAGATCCTTATAAAAAAAGGAGAAGTTCTTAGAATTAAAATGTATAATAATTCTATGATGCGCCACCCGATGCACCTTCACGGTCATGATTTCAGATTAATCAATTCAAAAGGAGAATATTCTCCATTGAAAAATGTGGTAGATATCATGCCAATGGAAACCGTAACGATAGAATTTGCAGCCAATCAGGATGGTGACTGGTTTTTCCACTGCCATATCTTATACCATATGATGGCGGGAATGGGAAGAATCTTCAGTTATGAAAACTCTAAACCCAATCCACAGCTTCCGAACAGAAAATTAGCCTGGAAAAACTTTATACAGGATAATAAAATGACCAGTTCTATGGCGATGCTGGATGTAGCAAGCAATAAGATTCATGCAGAAACGATGACGATGTTCGGACCAAGATGGGCTAACCTGAATGAGTTTCATTCCAACTGGAATTTTGATCATTTTGAAGGAAGTGCAAAAGTAGGACGGTTTTTAGGAAAATTCCAGTGGGCGCTTCCCTATGCAGGAGTAAGAGTTCAAAAAAATCATGAGATCATGGAAAGACAGATGGCAGAGGATATGGGTATGGATTTTCATGGGAAAAAGACCTGGTTCGGACAGCAGAAAGCTTCCAAAAACAAATTTGCATTCATGGTAGGTATGCAGTATGTACTTCCCATGTTGATTACAGCTGATGCAAGTGTAGACCAGAACGGAAAAGTACTGTTAGAACTGAGCCGTGAGGATATTCCACTTTCAAGAAGACTGAGAGGAAACTTCAGCGTCAATTCTGATGGTGAATTCTCAACAGGAATGAGGTATATTCTTCAAAAATGGTTATCCGTTTCCGGAAACTATGATAATGAAATGGGCTGGGGTGCAGGTGTTACTTTAACGTATTAATTTTTTTAACCATATTATTTAAAAAACAATGAAAAATATAATAACCGTACTGTTTGTGGGAGCCACATTATACTCTTGTAATAAACCCAACAGTAAAATATCTGAGAAGAAAGCAGAACCGGAAATTAAAACGACGGGCAAAACTGAACCTGCAGAAATCTCAAATCAGGAGGTAAAAGAAACCCCGGAAGAAAGTAAAAAAGAAACCGGCGAGCTTTCAGCTTTTCCGATTCAACAAATTATCAAAGGCTACCTTCCTCTAAAAAATGCCCTGGCTCAGGATGATTCTAAAAAAACTTCCGATGCGGCTAAAAGTCTGTTTTCTATATTAAAGAAAATAGATATCAGTAAAACCGATGCAAAAAGCAATTCTGAATTGCGTGATATTGTAGAAAGTGCAGCGGAAAACGCAGAGCATATCGGTGAAAAATCTGATGATATAGCTCATCAGAGAGAACATCTGTTATCCTTGAGTAATGATATTACTGATTTAATAAAAGAAAAGGGAACTGGCGGATTGAAATTATACCAGGACTTCTGTCCAATGTACAATAATGGAAAAGGCGGAACCTGGATCAGTGAATCAGAAGAGATTATCAATCCATATGAAGGACAGAAAATGATTAACTGCGGATCTGTAAAGAAAGTATTTTAAAATAGTAAAAAGAGATGAACCGACACATGAAAAACATATTGCTAGGGTTTGTTCTAATTTTTTTACTTATTCAGATTATTCAGCCTGCCCGTAATATTGATTACGGGCAGGTTCCTTCTACAGATATCTCAAAGGTTTATAAACTTCCTGAGAATGTGCAGTCTGTTCTTAGAAATTCATGCTATGACTGTCACAGCAATTCTACTCATTATCCATTTTATTCTTATATACAGCCTTTAAGTTATTATCTTGAAAAGCATATTAAAAAAGGAAAAGAAGAATTGAATTTTAATGAATGGGGGAGCTACAGCCATCGTAAACAGACTAATAAATTAGAATCTATTGTGAATCAAATACAGCAGAAAAAAATGCCGCTTACTTCTTATACTTATCTTCATCCGGAAGCGAAACTTTCCGAAAAACAGATAGGAGAAATAGTTCATTGGATAGAGCTGACGCAGGCTGAAAAGGAAAAATAAGAACTTAAAAACAAAAGCCATCTCGTGAAAGTGAGATGGCTTTATTTAATTGAATACAGAAACTTTATTTAGAAGCTCCTGCGGTTTTTTCGCTTTTTGGTGTATAGGTCACTTTTGAAATATCCACCGTCATTTCCTTCAGACGTTTTGCCACATTATCAGGCATTTCTTTCTGATATCTTCCACCGATTACTTCAGCAAGGAATTTCTCGGTTTCAGCATACATCGCCATACTGTTAACCGGCTTACGGAATCCGTGGCCTTCATCATCGGCAAGGATGTAATTTACCTTTTTACCTTTATCACGCAGTGCAATGACAATCTGATCGGCTTCAGCCTGCTTTACTCTTGGGTCATTCGCTCCCTGAACAATCAGTAATGGCTTATTGATTTTATCTACACTGAATAACGGGCTGGCATCATGCATACGTTTCTTACCTTCTTCAGTTTTAGGATCACCTACCATTCCGTAAAGGAAAGCACGGGCAGCTTCCCAGTAAGCAGGTACAGAATCCAATAAAGTAAAGAGGTTGCTTGGCCCTACAATATCTACTCCAGCAGCATATACATCAGGAGTGAATGCTAAACCTGCGAGTGTTGCATATCCACCATAGCTTCCTCCCATAATTACTACTTTATTTTTGTCTGCGATTCCTTGATCAATCAGGTACTTTACGCCCCAGGTGATATCATCCTGCATTAGTTTTCCCCATTGAAGATCTCCGCCGTTCTGGAACTTTTTACCGTATCCGCCACTCGCTCTGAAGTTGGGCTGTAATACCGCATATCCTCTGTTGGCTAAAAACTGTACGGTTGAATTATATCCCCAATAATCTCTTGGACCTTTCGGACCCCCATGAACGAGAACAACTACAGGTACATTTTTACCGGATGAACCTACAGGTAAAGTCAGATATGCCGGAATTTCAAGTCCGTCACTGCTTTTATAAGAAATAGGAGTCATTGCAGCCAGGTACTTTTCAACTTTTTTCAATTCTGTTCTTGGTGTATACTGAAATAGCAACTGTTTTGTTTTTGCATCAAAAAAGTAAGCTTCAGAAGCATATTTATCACCTCCAACAGCAACTAAGAATTTAGAATAATCATTCGTAGAACTTGAAAAATTAACTTCTCTTCCAGGAAATTTACTTTGCAGAAATTTATAATTATCTTCCCATGTTTTGTCTTTCCAGTAATACTCTGTTTTATCTCCGGTGTAAGAAGTGTAGATCATCTTCCTTGTATTTCTGTCCAGAAACAGTCCTCCAAAATCTACTTTATCTTTAGGATCGCTTTCTATTTTTGTAATCTGTTTTGTTTTCGGATCCATCAGGAATAGGGTTGATTTATCAAGATTCCCTTTATTGGTTACCAGATAGAATTTAGAATTATCCTCGTTCCAGTTTGAAATATAGGCGCTTTCCGTTATCAATGTTTCATAAATAGGCGTAAGTTTATCTCCTTCTTTATAAAAAAACTGGGTAGTTCCTTTATCATCTGTTTTGGACAGCACTCTTAATTTTTCATCCCAGTCAAATTCATAGCTTGTGATGCGGTCTGTATTTTCATAAATCTTTTTCAGTTCGCCTGTTGAGATCTTCAATGAATATAAATCATGCCATGCTTTATCACGGTTATTCAGTCCAATCATCAGTAAATCAGGATCTTTTCTGCTTACCATGTAGATTTGTGCTGTTACCTCTTTAAGAGGTGTTATATTCCTTGATTCCGGAATTCCTGTGGTTACTTTTGCCATAGGATCTACGGCGAAAATATTCATGTTCTCGTCACCATTTCCATCTTTTACATAAAGAATATACTTTCCATCTTCAGACCAGAAATATCCGTTCATCGGACGTTTGCTGTCTGTGAGTGGGCGGGCTTTTTCAAAAGGTTCATCAATTTTTTTAACCCATATATTCATGATGCCACCATATTCTTTCGTAAAGGAAATCCATTTTCCATCCGGGCTCAACTGTCCTCCGGAAATTTCCGGGTTTCCAAAAAATAATCCTCTGTCCAGTACCGGGACCTCCTGTGCTCGTGCTGTATGTACTCCTATGAATAAGAGCAATACATAAAAGATTTTTTTCATGCTGTTAATTTTTAGTTGTTATTAATAAATCGAATATAATTTTTGAAATTTTATCTTTTCCTAAACAGTATTTCTACATTTCCAGTTCTATAATCTTTTTAGCCATTTTTTGATGCATACTTTCCGGAATCATACCCATGAGAAAATTACGTATTGAATTTCCTCTTTCCCATTGAGAAACCTTGCCTATGCTTCGACTTGTGTTGACGATATAATCTACTTTTTTTCTTCTGATACTTTGAAATGCTTCAAAAACAACATTGAAATCCTGATTTTTTTCCAGCAATTTTCCGATGATATAAGCATCTTCAATGGCCTGGCAGGCACCTTGCCCCATATTAGGAGTTGTGGCGTGAGCAGCATCTCCGATAAGACATAGATTTTCAGAATACCATTTGGGAATAGGAGCGAGATCGGAGATTGTATTACAAGTAATATTTTCGTTTGCTGTAGCTTCAATAAGTTGTAAGACCAAAGGATCAAAATCATTAAAAATCTCTGCAATTTCAAGAGATCTCCCGAAGTTTTTTTCATTGATACAGGCATACCAGTATACTTTTCTATCAGAAATTTTTACAAATCCAAAACGTTTTCCTTTTCCCCACATCTCAAAGGCTTCCTGATGATATTTCTCTGGCAGATCGAAATCTAAAAAACCACGCCAGCATTTCTGTCCTGAGTTACGGATTGTTCCGGTTTTTAAAATCTGGTTCCGGATAGGGGATTTTATACCATCAGCTCCAAAAACAATCTGGCTTTCAAATTGATTTCCGTTTTCAAAATCTAAAATATAGTTTTCTCTCTTCTCAATTTTTTGTAGAGAATGATTAAGCTTAATGGAATCGGGAGAAAGGTTTTCAGCTAAGATCTTTTGGAGTTCAGCACGGTGGATCGCAACATTACATGAATTGTATTGAGCCTCAAGTTCCAGAATTTCTGTTTTGGAGATAGGCTGTAAAGATTCGTTGGCAATAACAATTCTATGGATTTTATTACCTGCTTTTTCAATTTTTTCCTTCAATCCCAGTTGATCAAAAACCTGCATTGCATTGACGGCCATCATAATTCCGGCTCCTACAGGTTTTATTTCGGGAGCAGATTCATAAATCGTGAAATCATACTGATGCTGTTTCAGTATATTTCCGAGGGTCAATCCTCCGATTCCGGCTCCGATGATTGAAATGGTGCTCATAAGACATCATTTAATTTATATTGTTAAAATATAGCTTTCCGATACCTTTTTGAAACCATATTTACTAAAAAAGTTGTGCGCTCCATGGTTGTTGACTCCGCTTTCCAATAGGATGAAACTGATATTCCAGTTTTTAGATTCATGGATGGCTTTCTCTAACAGTTTACTTCCCAGTGACTGGCCTCTTACAGACTGATCCAGAAGCATATCTTCTAAAATCGCATACTTTTTAAAAGGACTGTTGATCACATTAAAAACCATCATTCCGACAATTTCCCCATTTTCATTTTCTGCAATCAGAATATTCAGCTTGGAACTGCCATCAGAATTAAAATCAGTAATCAGCTGTTCAGTAAGAATCAGTTCAAGATCCGGATTCCAATGGTGGGAATCGATGGCCCTGCCGGACATCATTTCGCCATGGGAAATATAAGAATCTGTTTTATGGGTAATAAAAAAGTCTACCAGTTCTTTAACGCGGGCTTTATCAGTGAGCCATTTTGTAGTATATTTCATGAGTTGTGTTGGTATTTATTTTAATTTTTTCAATTCTTCTAACAGTTGGTTTTGCTTATTGATGAATTGATTGAGGCTGTCTGTTTTCAGAGGATGGGCATTCTGATACTTTTCAATTTCAGGAAGCGTTTTTCTGATTTTGAAAGCAGTGTATAAGCTATAAATACTTTGCTTGTTACGATAAATTTTACTCTTAAGTTCCTTTATCTTTTGAACTTTTAGATAATACTTATCTGAACTTTCTTTGATGAGGTTCATCATTTCCTTTCTTAAAACTGAATCATTAATAGATTTTGCCTCATTTTCTGCAATCAAATAATAATCTTCTGAATTAGAAATGACGCTGCTATATATACCTTGCATTTTATGAGCATCTTCCTGCATTAAAAATATTTTTTTATCTACTTTCTTAATTTCATCATCATTTTTGATTTTTTCATAATAAATACCGTTAAATATATCCTGAGTTTTACTTAACCTCTTTATTGGCATACTGGATTCCGTGTTCTCAGCGGCTTTTTCTACAATATCATTATTTTGGGATTTAGTTTCTCTGCAGGAAAGTACAGATAACGCAAGTATAGAAGCGAAAAGTATTTTTTTCATAGTCTGTTTTATTTTGGTGTTCTCAACATCATATCCCGTCGACTAAAATTAATCATTTAGAATTTATCGCAAATGAGTAAAGGATATGATTTTAATTAGTTGAATAAACGGTGAAAAATGTTACAGAAGTTTACGGACTGGATGTATGAATACTATCTAAATAAAAAGCGGAGCCTGAAACCAGACTCCGCCTATAAAATTTTTTACGCTAAAAATTATTTACCCAGATAAGATTTTAGGATCTTGCTTCTGGTATTGTGTTTTAGTCTCTTAATTGCTTTTTCTTTGATCTGACGAACTCTCTCTCTTGTAAGATCGAAAGTCTCACCAATTTCTTCTAAAGTCATTGGGTGTTTTCCGTTCAGTCCGAAGTATAATCTTACCAAATCAGCCTCTCTTGGCGTCAAAGTATTCAATGCTCTTTCAATCTCAATTTGTAGAGATTCAAGCATCAGATCTTTATCAGGACTTGGAGATTCTCCTGAACGTAATACATCATAAAGATTAGAATCTTCACCTTCTACTAAAGGTGCATCCATAGACAGGTGTCTTCCGGAGTTTTTCATTGATTCTTTAATATCTTCCTCGCTCATGTCAAGAACTTCAGCCAATTCTTCCGGAGAAGGTGGTCTTTCATTTTCCTGCTCAAGGTGAGCGTATGCTTTATTAATTTTATTGATGGAACCAATTTTGTTCAACGGAAGTCTTACAATTCTTGACTGTTCAGCCAATGCCTGTAAAATTGATTGACGGATCCACCATACTGCATAAGAGATAAATTTGAAACCTCTAGTTTCATCGTACCTTTTTGCCGCTTTCATCAATCCTAGGTTACCTTCATTGATCAAATCGGGTAAAGAAAGACCTTGATTTTGGTATTGCTTGGATACAGAAACTACGAAACGAAGGTTGGCTTTGATTAATTTCTCCAGTGCGGCTCTGTCGCCAGCACGTATTCTTTGTGCCAATTCTACTTCTTCGTCCGCAGTGATCAGTTCCACTTTACCAATTTCCTGCAAATACTTGTCTAATGAAGCAGTTTCCCTGTTGGTAACCTGCTTAGTGATTTTTAATTGTCTCATTTATTTTATCCTCAAAAAAGAGTTACTATAATATATACGTATGAAAAGGTAAAAAGGTTACACGAGATAGAGTATTTTTTGTATAATGTGAACCGTAAAATGTGTAAATATCTTCATGTTTTGGTTTAATTTATTGATATTCAGTATTTTATTTGAATTGTAAAAAAACGGTTTTTTTGTATAATGTCCGAAGTAAAATATATAAGTGTACTTTAAATTAACTAATGTGCTGATAATCAGTTGTTTTGTTCCGGGTTGGATGGTTTTAGATTTGTAATAATGATATTAATTAATTGATAATGAGTGTATTAATTTCTTTTTTGAAAATTAAAATATGTGTCAATAATAAAAAATGTAATTTCCCTAAACCCTAAACCCTAAACCCTAAACCCTAAACAAAAAAAACGAAACCGAAGTCCCGTTTTTATATCTTGAAATACAATTTTAAGCCGCCTTTGGTTAATGAACCCGCAACTCGAAACCCGTATTTAGAAAAGTTCGTTTAATACTTTTGCCAGTCTCAATCCTCCGTATAGAAGCTGTCTTTCCAAAGTATCATTGAATTTATACTGGTAGTCATAAGATAATTTAGAGTCGTTAGGAGTCTGTGCATAAATTTTATTAGCAATCTTATGAGAATCATATAACCAGTCTTCCAGCGTCCCGGACTGTATCTGTGCTACTTCTTCTTTAGATTTGATATCCAAAAGTTTAGAATATTCTGTGTAGCTGTATTTTTGAGAGTCTACCAGTTTTCCGTCCCAAACTGAGTGTAAATTGGTTTTGTCTCCGAAATAGGTAACATTGATTTTGTTTCCTCCCAAATCTTCTGCTCTTCCCACGTGAAGGGGCTGTGCAAGATCTCCCATAATATGGATAAGGAAAATTAAAGCAATTTTTCTGTCTTTTTCAGAAGTGTTTTTGTCTTTAATCTGGCTGGATAATGTGTTTACCTGAGTGTAAAGACTTGGTCCTGCCTGCGCTTTTAAATTTTGTTCAAAAGCTTTAAAGTCGGTCATCGGATCAATGTTTACATAATGCCATGATGAAGCCTGTTTCCATGCTCCTGTGGTATCAGATTTAATGAAATCCGGCCAGTTCGCCCAGTAAGCCAGACGCTCTTTTCCCATGATCTTTTTAATTTCTCTTCTCGCTTTACGGGAAAGATGGTTTTCTGCAATGTCTGCAATAACCCTGTGTCCCGTTAATCCCCATGCATAAGAATAAAGTGAAGAGGCCATGAATGCTAAAATCAGAATTTTAGAATAGATACTTTTCATTTTAAATAACAATTTTCAGTCTGCAAAGATACGGCCCGCTTTCGGAATGAGCATGCATTATCCTGAATTTATTCTATAAGATGATGTTAATAAAACTTAATCTGCATAAAAGAGGTATTTCTACTACGTTTGAAAACTTATATTTTGTTAGATGAAGATAAGAAATCAATAATAGCAGGGATAGGAGAGTGGAGAAAGAGAGAATAGTATCCTTATATATAAGGAAGAATTAAAATATAAAAACTTACCCCGACCTAAAACTTTAACCTTTAATTATCTGATTCTGAATAGTTAATTTTAAATTAAAAAAAACAAATAAACCTTTTATTTACCGTATTTTTACGGAATTTGCTGGAAGTTATTCCTTTTAATGTCAATAAATTATTATTTTTAGGATAAAATTATTTGTAAAATATTTTTTCAAACTTATGAGATATATTATCTTTACAAGTCATAATCAGAGGAAACACTATGTATGAGACTAATATTGTAGATATGCATTACAATAAGCTGCAGACAGACTTTAAGGCTGAAGCTGTGGCTGTTAATCTATTGAAATACCATCGTGCGGTAAGCAATATATTCATTGAGCGTGTTGGCGTGAACGACCGTGCTTACCTGAAGGATATTAAGAGTATTTCAAGCAGTTATTTAGGATTTGACGAAGAAGTATTTACCATAGAGAGTTACAGGGAAGGCATTTATGACTATCTTCCGGAGGGTTTATTCCACCCGCCGTCTCTTGGAGCTTCCAGAAAGAACGTAGATACTGTAGTAAGGGAAATCCGTAAACAAAAAAGGGTAGAAGATGATGCCCGTAAGTTTTTTCGTCCTTTTGAGCTGGAAGTTTTTTTTACGGAAATCAGTGCTTTACTTAAAGAATCTGAATTTGATATTACAAGCAATACGGATTCTTTATTGGAAACCGTAAGTGAGCTTTGGCCTCTGATAAAGATGCTGGATAAGCAGAATGCTTATATCTTCATGCATATTCTTCCTTTTTTCCACCAGATAAGAGGAGATAAAAAATGGTTTGAAAGATGTATGACTGCTTTTCTGCAGGTACCGGTAAATGTTACTTTTTCACCCAACATCATTGATAGGATTGAGAAAAATGATAATTCCATGTTATTGGGAAATTCAAGATTAGGAGTAACCTACATTCCAAGTGGTCCGCATATGGACGGGCAGCGAAACTGGGTGGTGAACATTGGTCCTATTCCTTATGAAGACATGAAGAAGTATATACCAGGAAGTCCGTTCAGAAATGTACTTCAGTCACTGTATGATTATTTTCTTCCGGTAACAGTGGATGTGGAAGAGAATTTTGTTACAGAAAAAGAGGAATATTCATTCAGCCTTGAAGACGATGGAAGAAATGCCAGCCGCCTTGGATACTCTACATTTCTCTAAATTATTTTATTATATTTACAACTACCAACAAAGTATAAATTCGAAAAGAAACAAATGGAAATTTCTTCAGTAAAAGGTATTTTTTTAAGGTATATCTTAATGCCTTTAATCGCAATTATTATGATGGTTATACTGGGTGTAATCCGTAGAAATAAACCTGCGATCAAAATTAAAGTAATTATTATATACGTGCTTCTGTGCAGTTTATGCCTGGCTATTCCGGGATTTTTCGGATTTGCCGGAAATCTCTTTAATCCGTACTGGTATCTCATCGCACAGGTTGTTTACCTTATTTTCGGGATTATTCATGTGAATTTGTTGCATAAGTATTTCAAAAAGCACATCGAATCCCTGGCAATGAGTATTCTGTTTGAGTCTCTGCTTTCATTGACGTGTATCGCTTTGGGTGGATATCTTTTCACTCTGATCTTTAACTGGATGAGTAAAGGAACAGGATATGCTGTAATGGCGGCAACAAGTATGCTGATCTTTGTAGTTCCCATGGTATTTTATTACTGTTATATCCAGTTTATCACGATTCCTTTTGATATTTATAAAACATGGAGATATTCACCGGAGCAGAAACTGCCTGATTTTGAAGGAGCAGATTTTGACAGATTAATGGTATTGAATGTTGAATTGAGCAAAAAATTAGAAGATACCAACCGTTTCAGAATCAAGGCAAAAACACTTCCAACGGGAGTTACTTTCGGAGATTGGTTCTACAGGGTAGTAGATGATTACAACCATAAGAATCCGGGATCTGTTATTCACCTTTCAGACGAAGGAAACGAGCCTTACTATTGGATCTTTTACACTAAAAAATCGTTTTTCAGTTTCAGAAAATACATAGATTTCGACCACGACATTACAACAAACAGCATTTCTGAAAATGAAGTGGTGATTTGTAAGAGAGTCATTCAGCATGAAGAGGAGGGAGTCGCAAGAAAATCATAATCACAAAAAATTAAAAAGTATTAAACATGATACAGCCTATTAAACATTTTGCAATCAACTGGGTGGATGGGATGAAGGTTTCCCAGAGACACCTTAATGATCAGGATAATTTCTTAATTGATACCATCAGAGATTCCAATTCCCTTGGAATTACTACATATAACTACGGACTTCTGCCTATTTCCAATGAATTTACAGACCGTACCATTTTTGATGTTCACAACACTGCAACCAATGATGTACAGCTTGTTATCAAGCGTTGTAGCGCTGTTACGATGGCGGGTTACCGTATTGAGCTGACAGACAGAAGAATCAGCGTAAAGTCTTTGGCGAAATCCATGAACGAAGAACAGGCAGACGGAGAATATTATATCTTAATCTCTGTAAATCCTTTTGATAAAGTTCCTTTTGGAGATATTGACCCTGAAGAAATTCCGCCGCGCCATCCAAGTGCACAGCCTAATCATCATATTGAACTACTTCCTGTAACTTCTCTTAACAGCAGCTACTCGGGAGGTAATTATCTTATCATTGGAAAAGTAGACTTAAAAGGGAATATTGCTCAGGTAGATTCCAACTTTATTCCACCTTGTACGTCTGTACAGAGTCACCCGGCATTAGTGGAATATTACAGCAGCTATGCAAAATCTATCGGGAATCTTCAGCAGTATGCTTTTAAAATTATTCAGAAGACTTCCCATAAAAATCAAAATACAGCGTTGGCACAAAACGTGAAGTTCCTGTGCAGTACAATGGTGAATACCTTTGGAGATATGTATTTCCAGTTCAGAAATATTACGCCTTGGCAGCCGCCAGTATTTCTGATTGAGTCTTTTGCAAGATTGGCCCTTCATTTATATAATTCAACACAGCTTCTTGTTCCTGCTGAATTGGAAGAAATGCTGAACTATAGCCTGGAGTGGAGTGAGATTGCTCCTCATACTTTATTGAACCAGCTTTCTATTGTGGCAGAGACCAATTACGATCATCATAACTGTGGTGAGCCGTTGCTTTATATTCAACAGATGCTGAGAAGCCTTGAAACCATTTTCTCTAAACTAAGCGAACTTGATTACATCGGTCAGAGAAAAGAAAACATCATCGTTAACGAGCAGGAAGTTTCTACCAATACAAATCCTAAGAGAGGTTGGAGTGTATTAGACTAATACAACCATCATTAAAATATAAATCCCGAATGAAAATTCGGGATTTTTTTATGGTATATGAAGTTTATAAAAATAAATTATTATTCCTGTTTTTTGTTTTTCTCTAAAAGCTCAAGCGTATGCTCAACATGTCCGCCTCCTTTCCATTCGTCATGACCTGGAATCACAAGAGTGGCCTGTGAATATTTGTTTTCCAATTTTGTCATGGTTTGTGGCCATTGTGCAACATTGGCTTCTCCTGTATAGCCAAGATCAACTGCTGCTTTGCTTTTCACAAGACATCCTCCATCCAGTATTTTATATTTTGGGAACCATACCACTACATTATCGGCTGTATGTCCTTCTCCAAGAAAGTCTACCACAAATTCTTCCCCGCCAATACGATAAGGTTTCCCTGTTTTGATGATTTCTGTAGAAGTAGCTTTTCCGTCTTTCTTCAGCAGTTCATTGGTTTTTGCTGTTGCATACGTTTTAATTCCTTTGTTGTTATAAAAGCTTAAATCTCCGGCTCTGTCTTCATGTGAATGCGTTGCAAATACTGCGATAACAGGAAGGTTATGGCGCTTTTGAATAGTGTCCAGCAAACTTTGATATTGGGTTTTCTGCCATGGCACATCGAATAAAACAACTCCTTTTTTGGTTACCAGATAAACAGCATTGGTAGAATATTCTTTACCTCCAAATACTCCGAAAGTTTTATAAATATAAAAGTTAGGTTTAATCTGAGGCTCAATCACAAAATCTCTCACCTTGGTGTCCTGAGCGTTTGCAAATGGGCTTAATAACATCGAAATAATAAAAAACGGAATGCTTTTTTTCATAATTTTTTTAGTAATAATTAAATGTTGGGATTTGTCAGAAAAGACAAAGTCTGTAGAATATTTTGCAAACCTAATTAAAAATTAATTTTCAGGTATTTTATGAAGGGGAGTTTAACCGTTTTTTAACGATTTTTGTTAAAATTGGCTTCAGAGAATCAACGGTTTTTATTGTCACAACAAAATATCAATAGGGATTTCAAGCCCTGCCTTTACTGTGTTCATTGATACTAATGTTCTGAAGTGTTTGATATTCTCATTGTTGTAAATATTCTCCGTGTGAGCTTTTCGTAGTCTTTCATAGAAGGAACTACAACTACCAGTACAAAATCTGATTCTCCGGTAACATAATAACACTGCTGGACTTCAGGAGCTGAAGTAAACAGTGTTTGAGCCTGATCTATCAAATCTATTTTATCCCTTTCCAGGAAAACTTCTACAATAAGGGTAACAGAGTGCTTTAACTTTTCTGTATCAATGACGGAAATGTCTGCTTTAATTATTCCGGTTTCCCGCATTCTTTTGATTCGCCTTTGTACCGCAGCAGCTGAAAGACCTATATGATCTCCAATATCTCTTTGTGGAGTAAGATTATTCTTTTGCAGGATCTTAAGGATTTGAAAATCAAATTGGTCAAGTTCATTCATTTTTTTAGAATTAAGGAGTTTAGTGAAACAAAATTGCAAATTAATACTCAAATTTCGTGAAAAATCAAGCAGTATTTGATGCAATTTTGCATTTTAAATAGAATTTATCACTATGAATGTACTAAAAGGTTTTTCTTTGGCGGTATTAGCCGCTTTATTCTGGGGTGTTGCCGGAACATTTGCACAATTTCTTTTTCAGCAGCGGGGAGTTAATATTGAATGGCTGATTACCATACGTTTACTCATTTCCGGGATATGTCTTTTGCTGTATGCAAAGTTTTCTGATAAAACCGAGCTTTTTGAGATCTGGAAAAATAAAAAAGATGCCATACAGCTTGTTATTTTCAGCATAACAGGAATGTTGGCAGTTCAATATACCTATTTTGCGGCTATAAAATATTCTAATGCAGCCACTGCCACTGTTCTTCAGTATGCAGGCCCTGTTATAATTGCTGTATATCTTGCTTTTAAAAATAAAAGAGTTCCTGTTTTGGTTGAAATAGCAGCAATTGTTTTAGCAGTTTTAGGAACTTTTTTACTGGTAACTCATGGAGATACATCCAGTCTTTCTATCTCCGGAACAGCTTTGTTCTTTGGCCTTGCTTCAGCTGTTGCATTGGCTGTTTATACATTACAGCCGGTGAAACTTTTATCAAAATACAAATCTTCTCTTATCATTGGATGGGGAATGTTTTGTGCAGGCATCATATTCAGTTTTGTAAAAGCTCCATGGGACATTCAGGGAGTATGGGATATGCAGACATTTGGCTATACTGCATTTATTGTACTATTCGGAACATTAATCGCTTTTTATTTTTATCTATCAGCAGTTCAGATTATCGGAGGGCAGAAAACAAGTCTTCTGGCATCTATGGAACCACTTTCTGCTACAATTTTAGCAGTGCTTTGGCTTAATGTTTCTTATTCTTTAATTGACTGGATTGGAAGTATATTTATTATTTCAACTGTTTTTCTGTTGAGCATAAAACCTAAGAAGGTTAAAATAATACCGGAGGAAGCAAATTGATCTGAATTATTTTAAATTGAAAAGAGATAGTTCAAGAATCTTATAATAGTGTTTTATGAAATGACAAACTTCACAGGTTTTATAATCTGTGAGGTTTATTTTAAGATGTGCTAAGATTATTTCTTAACCAATATTTTTTCAGTCGCCTTTTTGCTTAAAATTTCCGTTTTGCCATCAATTTCTATCGTCATTGATTTATCAAAACTTTCCACTTTAACGACTTTTACTTTTGTATTCAGGAGAAGTTTTCTGTCATTCAGATAAGTAAGGAAAGCATCGTCAGATAAAGTAACCGAGGCAAAAGTAACATTTTCACCAGGTTCACAGTGGCTCAGTTTCTGCAGATCCTGGGAAATAATATTTCCGTCTTTATCAGGAATAGGCTCTCCATGGGGATCAAATTTAGGATAATCCAGAATTTCATCCATTTTATCGAAAAAGATTTGAGAGTGTACGTGTTCAAGCTGCTCGGCAATTTCGTGAACATTTTCCCATCCAAAATTCATTTTTTTTACCAGAAACATTTCGGTAAGTCTGTGTTTTCGGACTACCAGAGCGGCTTCACGTCTTCCGCCTTCGGTAACGATTAAAGGTTTGTAGGTTTCATAAATGACCCACTTTTTCTCTGCAAACTTTTTCATCATATTATTGACACTCGGCATTTTTACATTCAAAAATTTGCTGAGTTCATTAATCGTAACCTTTCCTTCATTGTCAACTAAATGAAACAAAGCTTTCAGGTAATTCTCTTCTGTTAGGGTTGTTTTCAAAATGTTAGATGATTTTCAATACAAATCTAACAAAATAAAATGAAAGTTTACTCTTGTTATTTTAACTTTTTTTACTTTTACTCTATGAAATTTTCATTCAAAAACGACTATTCAGAGGGATGTCACCCGAATATTCTACAAGCGCTTACAAAAAGTAATTTTGAACAGCAGGCCGGATATGGAGAAGATGAGTATTCATTAAAAGCTAAAACATTAATTAAAGAAAAAATCAACAATCAGGATTCTGAAGTTTTTTTGGTTTCAGGAGGAACGCAGGCGAACTTAATTGTTATTTCAGCGATTTTAAAGCCATATCAATGCGCGATTTCTGCCGCTCCCGGTCATATTCTGAATAATGAAACAGGAGCCATTGAAGCCACTGGACATAAGGTATTGAGCATTGAAACAGCAGATGGAAAATTAAGACCGTCGGACATTATTCCGGTTTTGGAAGGACATAGTAATGTACCACATCAGGTGATGCCTAAGCTGGTGTATATATCCAATTCTACAGAGCTGGGAACCATTTATCAGGCAAAAGAGCTGGAAGAGCTTTCAGCATTTTGTAAAGAAAAGAAATTATACCTGTTTATGGACGGAGCAAGGCTGGGACATGGGCTGACTTCAGAAATCAGTGATCTTACTCTGGAAAAAGTAGCTCTTCTGACGGATGTTTTCTACCTTGGAGGAACCAAAAACGGGGCGTTGATAGGAGAGGCTATTGTCATTAATAATCCCGTTCTTCAGGAAGATTTTGCTTTTAATATCAAACAGAAAGGAGCGTTATTAGCTAAAGGAAGACTGCTGGGAATACAGTTTATGGAACTGATGAAAGACAATCTGTATTTTGATCTGGCGAAACATGCCAATCAGCAGGCTATGAAAATTAAGAATGCATTGCAGAAAAAAGGAATAGCATTTCTTGCTGATACCTATACCAATCAGATTTTTCCTATTGTAAGCAATGAACTTATAAGCGTACTGTCTGAAAGTTTTGAATTTTTTGTCTGGAAAAAAGTAGATGAGAATTCTTCGGCAATACGTCTTATTACTTCCTGGAATACAGGTGATGAAGCAGTAAACCGGTTTATTGAAATCATTGAAACAGAATTACCATAAAATGAAGAGGTTGTCTCAAAAGTATCATTCTGAACGAAATGTAATGTAGTGAAGAATCTCACACAGTTGTTTATTATAGAGATCCTTCCTTCGTCAGAATGACAAAAGGCCGCTATTGGACTTTTGAGACAGCCTCTTTTTGTTTTATAATAATGTATTATTTCTTTAAAGCTTCGCTCACTACTTTACAGTCTGCGGTGTTTAGCTTCTGTCCGTCTTTATAGCTGATTTTTTTCTCATCCGCATATTTAGACTGTCCGTCTTCCTCTTTATGATCTCCAATTCCTTCTGTCAAAGCATTATCTTTCTGGATGAAGTAAATATCTCTTTTGCTTTTTTTACCTTCAGAAGCAAATTCGTAAGTCAGTTTCAGGGTATCTCCGGATTTGAAACCAGTTACATCTCCTGTTGAACTGTCTTTCTCACTGTTTTTATAAGATAATTTTCCGGTGATAGTTCCTAAATTGTCATCAATGGAAGCAAAAACACTGTCTTTTCCTGTCACCCCGATATAGCAGAACGATTTTGGTCCAAGAGTATCTATTACAGGTTCTTCAACAGCGATAGTATCTGCCACTGCCTTGGGAGCCGGAGCTTCAGTTTTCTTATTACAGTTGATTAAAAAAGCTGATACAGCACCCAATAAGATTAATTTTTTCATATCCTTAATTGTTAAAAATCAAATTTCTATTCTGCTAAAATAATAATAGTATTTGTATATTAAAAATAGGATATGAAGAGATAATGATTTTATGATGAAAATTAATATTTCAGAAAATAAATTTTAAGGAAAAATATTAATTAAAAATATTGTTTGGTATGTTTAATTAATTTTTATTTTTCTATCACAGTACTGTGTTCCTGTAATGTTATTCTCCTGATCTCTGCTTATAAATTTTTGTATCAGATTCATTATTATAGAATAACGGTCAGTGTTTTTTAATTGTGTGAGTTTAAGATCTTTGATATCAAAATCCCCAATTAGACGATAGGTTAATTCATTATAGTTATCTAAATTTAAGATATTTAATTCAAAAGCATAGTAATCATTATTATAAGAATAAATGATTTTTTTATCTTGCGAAATTATAGGCTTACTTCCAAAAAAATAGAATAAACGATCCTTTGCATTATACATTTGGTAACCACTGATTTCAAATCCAGAATACTTAAAAAAATAAAAGTTGTCTATTATTGAAACAAGTTTAAATTTTCCTAAAGTGCTATGACGGTCTTTGGGAATTTGGTCTCTTTGATCTTTGTCGCAGAAAAAAAAATCTTTTGATTCTCCTTTTATATTTATTTTTAAACATTTGCCATCATATATGTCTGGGAATTTATTTTGAAATAACTTAAGATTATCCTGACTATTTTCTTCTATATTGATTACTTCGGGAATGGTTTCAGAGAAATTATCAAAGAGTTTTTCTGTAAAAGATATATTGAAATGACCATTAGAATTTATACTTTGCTGTAAGTCCATGCATTTTTGTGTGTAGAATACTGTAGATAGGAGTACAGAGATAAAAAGAAATATTTTTTTCATACCCAAAATTGATACAATTAAATTTTGAATTCCAAAAATAACAATACTACTTGTATTTTAATAATATTGATCATGATAAAATACTTTTTTTAATGCTCTTAAAAATGTCTGATGTTTTTAGGCACGGAAAATGATTGACTATGCAAAATTGATTTTAATGAAAAAGATTGCTAAAGCGCTGGGACTGGGATTGCTGATGCTTGGTCTGCATTTTATATCAGGGCAGACGCCTCAGAATTATATTTACACTTCATCAGGGGATCTTAGGAAAATAGAAAAAATAATTACCCGTCAGGATATCGGAGGAGTACAGATTGTTTATAACTGGAGAGCTTTGGAAACCTCAAAAGATGTGTATGATTTTTCTGTGATTGAAAAGGATCTGGAATATTTAACTTCCATCAATAGAAAGCTATTTATTCAGCTTCAGGACAGGTTTTTTGAGCCACAGGCCAGATATATTCCTGATTATGTGTTGAATGATAAAGAGTATACAGGAGGATTGGTTCCTCAATATGATAATCCGGGGGAAAATAAACCTGTTGGAAGCGGATGGGTTACCCAGCAATGGAATCCTGCTGTCCGGGAGAGATTTCAGAAGCTTATAGGAGCATTGGCACAAAAGTTTGATGGTAAAATTCAAGGAATTAATCTTCCCGAAACATCAATAGATATAGAAATGAAAGCAGATAAAACCGGTTTTAGCTGTGACCGCTATTTTCAGGCTGAACTGGAAAATCTGAAGTTTGCGAGAAATGCTTTCCATCAATCCAATGTACTGCAGTATGTCAATTTCTTTCCCTGTGAATGGGACAATGACCATCAATACATGTCCAGGCTGTTTGATTTTGCTTATAAAAATAATATAGGGCTGGGAGGGCCGGATATTGTTCCGAATAAAAAAGGCCAAATGAAAAATTCTTATCCTTTCTTTAATCAATACAAGGGAAAGCTGCCTTTAGTCGCCATGGCAGTTCAGGAGCCGACTCTCACTTATACAAATCCAAAAACTAAAAAGCCTTTTACCAAAGAAGAATTTGTAGAATATGCTGAAAATTATCTTGGTGTGAAAATTATTTTCTGGAGTGTGGAATCTCCCTGGTTGAGAGATTCCTAATGTATTCTGATAAAGATAATTCTCCTATATTTTTAGGATTCCTCTAAATCCTCTTGCTGCATAATAAGAATCTGCACCATTGTGGTAAGTAAATACAGTATTATATCGTCTGTCACAGAAAAGGGCACCTCCGAGTTCTCTTACCTGTGATGGCGTTTTTATCCAGCTTGAGGTCTTTTGATCAAACTTTCCAAGTTCCTGAAGACTGCGGTATTGTTCCTCTGTTAAAAGTTCAATACCCATTTCTTTGGCTTTGTCGATGACGTTGCTTTCCGGTTTGTTGGCTTTTCTGGCATCCCAGGCTGGATAATCATAGCAAAGGCTTCTACGTTTTGGGCTTTCCGGGGAACAGTCTACGAAAGAGTACTCGTCTGTTTTTTTATTGTAATCTACGATGTCGGGTTCACCTTCTGTAGTTTCCATTTCGTGTAAAGACCAGATTTTTTCGGGATCGGCTTCCAGTTTTTGCTGGATTTTTTCCCATTTCAGATCCTTATGACGATTCATGTTTTTTTCAAAACGGGCTTTTAATGTTTGTAAAAGTTCGTTGATTTGTTCTGGTGTCAGTTTCTTTTTCATGTCAAATTTTGTTTTATTATTGATTGAATTGGTTGGTAGTGTTGGGTCATCGCAAAGGCGCAATTTTTACAAATAAGAGTTTTTTTAAGGCGCAAGGATTTTATCTGCGATAAAATTTCTTTCTTTTTTAAAATGATTAATCAATTATAGTGATTTTTCTGTCTGCAGGTCTGAAATACCAGGAAATAATGACCAATACCAATAATAATACTGCCGGAAAAGTTCTTCCTGCTGTATCACCTACAATAAGATGGGAAATTACAGCGCCTGACATCACGAAGAAAAATCCTGCATAAGCCCATTCTTTTAGCAACAGACGTTTGGGAATCAGGATGGCAATAACGCCCAATATTTTCCATGTTCCGATAATGGTCATCAGGTAAGAAGGATAACCCAAATTGGTGAAATTGAGCAGTTCATCTTTGCTTTTCATCAGCTGCACAATTGCTGTGGAAACCATTCCCAGAGCCATCCAAAGCGTGAATACCCAATAGATGATCTTTGTTCTTTTTTGTGATTGTTGTGGTGTGTTCATGATTTATTTTTTATAGTGAATCGTTTAATCCTATTCCGTCCATGATTTGTGGAATGCATTTTTCAATGCGGGCTTCCCGGGTTTTGGACTGTTTGGCAGAGGAAAAGTGGAGTAGGTAAGCTCTTTGTCTTCCCGGAGTTAATGCCTTAAAAGCTTCCTGCAATGCCGGATCCTGATCCAGTTTGTTCTGAAACTCTTCAGCCATATCAAATTCTTTAGTTTTCTTCATCTCAACTTTAGCACCTGATTCTTCAATCTCAACGGCCTCAAACATATAGTTGAGAAGAACATCTTCCAAATCATTGATTTGCTCTACGTCTGTAAAGCGCACCTGTCTTGCAGCCTGTACATTTTTAGACTGCTGGATCAGAATCTGGTCCGGGTCTTTCATCAAAGCGCCTTTAAAGAAGAGAATCGCACAATATTCTTTAAAACCGTGGATCAGGAAAATATTTTTCCCTTCATAGGTATAACATGGGCATCCCCATTTTAAATCTTCTACAAGTTCGGTGCTTAGGGCTATTGTTCTTAATTTTTCAAATTCTTTGTGCCATTGCTGGCTTTTATCAAAGAAGAAATTGACTTTTGGATTCATGTGTTTTGGGTTTGAGGGTTTGAGAGTATTAGAGTGGGAGTGTTCTAGAGTTTGAGAATATAAACGTTCAAGGTTTAAAGTTTAATGTTCAGGGTTGTTATCCTTTCAAGGGAAATTGACGAGTCACTTGCAAAGCAAAATTTACTATTAACATTCATAATTTGAGCTTTGGTGTTCACTATCTCTCATCTCTTCGTCTATTATCTATTTTCTCTTTTTGACGAGTCACTTGCAAAGCAAAATTTACTATTAATATTCACAATTTGAACTTTGGTGTTCATTGTCTCTCTCTTCGTCTATTATCTATTTTCTCTCTTAAACATTTCCTGCAAACGATTATGCGCCATATTGATTCCCTGGGCGAAAGGTAATTTCAGCATCTGGTCTCTGAAATCTACGGATTTATAGATCGTCTGGATTGTGATTTTGCTGGTGGTATCCGTTATTTTTTCAAATTCTAAAAACTCCATCTGAACAGGAAAAGGAGTGTTTTCCATCTGAAAAGTTCTTATAATTTTCTCATTATCTGTCACTTCGTGAATGGTTCCATTGGCGCTGAAAACTACGTCACCTTGTGGGTTGGAGGTTTCAAAGCGATAACTTCCGTGTTGTTTGTTTTCAAATTTTGTCACTTTGGTGCCCATCCATTGTTCAAAGAGTTCAGCTTCCGTATACGCTTTGAAAAGGAGTTCTACCGGAAGATCAAATTCTCTGGTGATGAAAATTTCCTGTTTTCCGTCTTCTGCGTGGATTTTTGTTTTAAGTTCCATATTTTGAGTTTTGGTGTTGAGGGTTTTCTGAGTATTAGAGTGGGAGAGTTCTAGAGTTTGAGAATACAATCGTTCAAGGTTTAAAGTTTAATGTTCAACGTTGTTATCCTTTCAAAGGTAATTGATGATTCACTTGCAAAGCAATATTCACTATTGATATTTATAGTTTAAACTTTGACGTCCATTGTCTCTCATCTCTCCGTCCATTATCTCTTTATCTCTTATCACTATTGCTTTGATACGCTTTCATTACACTTTCCAGCTTATTGAATTTCTCGTCCCACATTTTGCGGAAGGGTTCTATAAAATCGGCTATTTCTTTCATTTTATTGGGATTTAGGTGATAGATTATTTCGCGGCCGTTTTGTTCAGATCTTAGCAGTTCGCATTCTGTAAGGATCTGGAGATGCTTTGAAACGGTAGGTCTCGCCGTATCAAAATTAGAAGCAATGGCTCCCGCTGTCATCGACTGTGCCGCCACCAACATCAATATAGATCGTCTTGTAGGATCCGCTATTGCCTGAAAAACATCTCTTCTTAAATTCATCGTGTAGTTATTTGACTACAAATATATGTGTAGTTATTTAGCTACGCAAGTTTTTTTTGAAGAAATTTTATTGAAGTCTGTGTAATTGTGATTATTAAAAGAAAAATGGAGAACTGAATGCTCTCCATTTTGTTATGTAAATAATGCTTTTGTAAATTTTTTATTGACTACTTTGTCTCTCATCGATGCTTTATCTGTGAAATTTCTAGAAATATTTCTTATCATTTCGCTATAGTTATCAGTCCCATCATTTTTTTGACGATAGTAAGGTTTAACAGAACTACAGTTTTTGTGTTCAAAGAGAGTGTTAAGTAAAGTCCTATCTGAAATTCCACAAGAATGACCAAATATGAAAACTTGATAATTATTTGAATTTATAAAATCCAGTAGTCGTTTATAAGAATCACTTTCAAGATATTTCATTGACTTAATATTTTGTAGATATTCATTGTCATCAAGATCTTCAATTTCTAAGTAATCTTTATCTATCTCATCTCCAAAACCAAAGATTATTTTATTATCCATTTTATTATTTAAAATCCCATGTATATGTATTACATCAATTGCTATATCATTTTCAAATTCTTTATCAATTGGAGGAGTATGATAGTGAATCTCTGTTGATGTATAATTAAAGTTTAAGAATAAAACTTCATCCGGTCGATATCGAAAGTAATTTGCTGATGCTTCAGATTTTAGTAGTTTTTTGATTTTTGTTTTAGTCGCTTTATCATCTAAACTGCTTAATGCTTTATATAATCTCTTTTCTCGATCTGATAAATCTAGTTCTTGAATGTGAATTCTATTTGAATCCAAATCTTTAATATTTGGGTAAACATTCTGAAAAATTTCTTCTGTTAAATGATTAATAGATAACTCTGAAAAATCTCTAAAATTAAAGTCGGAATATATTACTTCATGTATTGATCTTTTTAAGCATATCTCATCATCAGTACTAGCAAAACTCTTATTAAATTCTGTTTGAATTATTGTAAGATATTCTTCTAATAAAGATTCAATAACTTGGAAATGTTTATTCAGGTCACTTATATCATATCTTCGTGCAGATAATTCTTTATAACTCTTTTTTAATAGTGAATAATATTCCTTTTCAATATCAACCCAATTAAGAGAATAATTTTTTTCTGTTAAAATTTCTAGAAATTTATTTTGATATTCTATGTAACTCTTATTAAATCTTAAACTTGTTAAAAAACTTTTATACTCGGATTCTCCTTTAGCTGCTTCGTTGTATAAGAGTGATGGAACTCGTTTAATTATAATATTATCATCTTGATAGGTCTTACCATAATATTTTTTGTCTAAAACCTCTTTTCTTTTATTTCCCCAATAATCATTAATAAAAGCTCCATAACTTGTTGACATCCCGTGAGCAAGGTCAAAACCATTCCCAATTAAAATTATACGATTCATTATTATTAGTTTCTGTAAAAGCGTTTTTGATATTATTTCTTTTCAATCAGCCTCTCCAACTTCTCAATCATTTCCCTCTGCTGCTCCAGCATACGCTCATAAAGCTCCACCATTTTATCAAGAGGATTGAAAGTAGGCTGTACATTTATTGCATTTAAAGTTGATGTATCATTACTTGTGAAAGTATTAGAAATAATATTCACCGCTTGTTCCTCATCAAAATTCTCAATGGCTTCCGCGGGAACTTTCAAGATTTGAGCTATCTGTGTCAGAATATCAGATTCTACGGTTTCTTTTTGCTCTAAAAGGGAAACTTTCTTCTGGTTCCATTCATCACCTAGTTCAAAAGCCAATGCTTCCTGTTTGATGCCCAGCATTTCGCGGAAACGCTTTATATTTCTACCTTGGTGTATTTTTTTATTTTGCATATCTGTGTCAATCATAATAACAAATATAAAGCTTTAGAACAAAAAAATAATGCTCCTTTTTAAAATAAATGATATTCTAAAATATTCCTCTTTCTGAATAAAAAATACCTCTCCTAACTATAATATCCCCGTAATTATTTCTTGATTTGCTGAAAAATACAAAGATGAAAAAGATGATTAGTATTCGGGGTAAATATAAAATAATTACCTATCGTAACCTTACGGTTTTCCATAAAGGATTTGAGAGAGCCTATCGCAGAATAGTTTTCTTTCCGGAGATCAGAATGGCAGGGAAGTGGCTGCAGGATTGTGGTTTTGAGCCGGGAGATAAGGTGTTGGTGACGGTCAGAAAAAATCAGATTATTCTGGAAAAACAGGTAGTGAGCTATGAATTATAGTTAACAGCTTAATATATTCTTAATGGTTTAATATATAGACTCATCCTGATTTTGATTTTTATTTAACGCAAAGTTTTATCTGATGAGGTGCTTCATTTTAGGGAGCAAAGAGTGGGCAAGTGAATTTGCCTGATGAAGCGGTGTGAATCGTTTTCCGCATATTTGGTGATTAAGCGGATTTTTGAAGTGTATTATTAATCTGTGATATTTGCGTGATGAGTGGGGCAATTATTGTTTTATAAAAATGCCGATGTATTTTCCGCTATATTCTACAACAGTAGTGTTAATATTTTTTTTAGCACAGAAATCCTGATAGGCAGAATTGTCGCCAATATCATCACTGATAAAAACTGCACCGGATTTCAATCTTTTATAAATCTGTTGGTAAGCCCACATTCTTCCGTGGTAGCTTTTATCAGAATCATAATGAAAAACATCAAAAGAAGAAACCTGTTTGAAAATTTTCGGTAAAGATTCTCTATCTGCAAAACGGAATAGCTGCCAATATTTTTTAAGGTCTTCAGGAACAACATATCCTACATACTCATCACCATCCTGAGCAAGATAAGGCATATCTGAGCTGTACAGTGTTCCGTTTCTCTTTTGAAGTGAAAGCAATATGGCTAAAGAAGACCATCCGTAAGCTACTCCGGTTTCAAGTACATTTTGAGCTTTTGTATATTCACAGGCATAATAAATTAGCTCCAGTGCGCCAGGACCGCCCATTGTAATAGGGCATTGTGCTTCTTTTGTAATTGCTATTTCCAGAATATCAGCATAGGTATTTCTGAAATGATCAGTATCCATGGAGAAAAGCCTGGAAACTGCTGTTTTTTGAGAAACTGCTATGGATGCAGCCCAGGAATTTGTTTTTGCTTTTCCTTTGAATGGACTTCTTCTGCTTACCGTATTTTTAATGATTTTTCTGCCCAGTTCAGGATAAAGAGCAGGCCTTTTGAGATACGCTACAAATGTTTTGAGAACTGTTGACATTTCATTGATTATGTTAAAGTTACAAGACAAATGTATTTTTTTTAAATCTATATTGCGTTGAGACAATATAATTTTTATGTTAAATCTGTTCAAGATTTTTTAATACTATAATCCGGTAATTTGGCATAGCTTTTTAAGTGATGAGGTGCTTTATTTTAGGTAGATAAAATTGGTCTCATAAAATTATGAGATTGTGGAGTAGAAATAGTTTCGGCCGCCAAAGGCGGCCGAAATATATGTTGTTATGAGAATGGTATTGTAGGAGAAAGTTATCATCTGTCAAAGGAAAAATTTGTATTTCTTTCCTTCCCAACGATATTTTTATAAAATACTGTACAGATCCACTTTGAGTCTGATTCTTAGTCTTAAAGGTTTTTTTCTGTCTAAAGTTAAAATAGTTTCTTTATACTTAAGGAAGAGTTTTTGTTTTTTTCTTTACAAAAATGTCGGTCCAAAAATATATGGATTACGGTCATAAAAACGGTGATGCTTTTCTGCTTTTTCACTTGGGTAGGTATTTGTCATTTTTATTAGCACACTAAAAAGTGTGTTGTTCAATGACTGCAAATGTATAAAATAATTGTATAAACAGAAAGATAAATTAAACGAAATATTTCAATAATTTTAACTATTTGTTACTTCCAATGCATTGCATGGCTGTATGAAAACGCAAAAATTCTGTTATGATTAGCAGAAAAAAGAACATCATTTATAGTATTTTCTTAATAGGAGATGGCTGTTTGACCACTGAGAAAAGCAGTCCTCTTGAAAATAACTACCTTTGCAGTCCTGTGTTTTCTATCCATTAATCAATATTATCATAGATGAAATTTTTACTAGACCTTTTATTTCGTGTTTTACAGCTTTTTACAGAACCTTATTTCTTATTATTTCTCGCGATAGTTATAATCGCTCTGCTGAAAAGAAAAAATAAACGCAAAAATCTGAGAATAGGAATTGGTATATTGGTAGTTTTAATCATCATCTTTATTGGGAATGGTTTTCTGGGAAAACTTATCTCAGGATATTTACAGAATAGCTATACCCATACTTCGGAGGTGAAGAATATAACTGCTCAGAATCCGGTTATTGTTGTCCTGGGTGGTGGAGTTGTAGACGTTAACAATACCGAAAAACTGCATACGATGTCTTATTCCAGAATCGTTACAGCTTATCAGTTGTATCATGAATTCAAGAAAAATAATACACCTTGTAAAATAGTAATTTCCGGAAAGGGAAGTGGCCACACAAGTGAAGCAGAATTATTCAGTGAAAACTTTAAAAAAATGGGAGTATCAGATTCTGATATTATTAAGGAAGATAAAAGCATGAATACGTATCAAAATGCAAAATTCTCAAGTCCGATTATAAAGAAGCTGGCTCCTGCAAGTGTGTATCTGGTTACTTCGGGTTTTCATGTGAAAAGATCTGTTTCTCTGTTTCAGATATTTGGCTTAAAACCTATTCCGCAGGCATCAGATTTTATTGATACTGAAATAACGGCTTTTCCCAACAGCTATAACGCAGCATTTACTTTTGTCATGCTTAAGGAGGTCGTGGGAATATGGCAGGTGCAGTTATATAACAACTTAGGAGTGAATAAATAATATTTTACAGCTTATTACAGATAAAACCGGACACTTAAAGTTAATTTGAGTGTCCGGTTTTGTTTAAATAAAATGATTTAAACTATACATTTATTATTTTGTTTTTCTTCAGTGAAATTAATGTCTGCAAAACTACAGACGCAATAATAAATGCCAATCCGATATAAAACGAAAGATTAACTTCTTTGCTTTCATCAAAAAATAAAAAGGCAATAATAATAGCATATACCGGCTCCAGATTGAAAGTTAAGTTCACCGTAAAGGCTGGAATTTTCTTTAAAACTTCTGCAAATATCACATAAAGTCCTACAGTACAAAAAAGTGCTAATAGCCCCAAATAAGCCGTGTCTTTTAAGTCAGGAACTATGCTATCTGCTTTGAAATAGAGGAGGTATATGGGCAAAATTGCTCCAAGACATACAGTACCGGCAAGCATCTGATAATAGTTGATAATAATACTGTCAAAACGCTGAACCAGACGTTCATTATAAATAGTATAAAGCGCAGCAACTGCAGAAGAGAATACCCCTAGAATAATTCCCAATTGATAAGATGCATCGAAATGGAAGATGAGACTGATTCCGAGAAGTGTTAAAGCGCTGAGTCCCAATTCTGATAACCGGAATTTTTCTTTGTCAATGACTGGCTTCAGTAAAGCTGTAAAAAAGCTGGTGAGACAATAGCATACAACTCCAATTGATATATTGGAATATTTGATACTTGCATAGAAAAGTACCCAATGTAAAGTAATAAGAAGTCCTGCCTGTGCTATTTTCAGTTTTTCTTTTCCTGAAGTGGTATTTGGAATTTTAAATATTTTCAGGATAAAAAATAAAATAATACAGGAAAACAGAACTCTGTACCAGGTTAAAAGCCCTTCGTTAAGCGATATTAATTTTCCGAATACTCCTGTAAATCCGGCAAGTACTACGGCCAGATGCAATAATAAATATGATTTTTTCATTGAGAATGAACTGTAAAGATTTGAATTAATATTTTTTGTAAGAATTAGAAGCATAAACAATCTTGTTGTTAATTAGTTAACAACACAAGTACACTTCAAATTAATTTGAAAATATTAAGGTGCCGGAGGAGGCAGACAGTTCGAGCGGTTCATATGTATCTGTTGAATGTCAAATATAGAGAAAATAAGGTAAAGTCTACATAAAAAATACATTAAACTTGTGCCCATCAGGGTCTGCAAATACAAATCCATAATAGTTTTCTCCAAAACTCTCAGGTTCTGAAACAATAGTTCCACCGGCATTTTTAACCTCTAGTGCCCATTCATCTACCTGTTCTTTACTTGCTGCGGAAAGGGTAAAGATGATCTCATTAGAAGTTTGAGGATCTCCAAATTTCATTGTTTTTAGGTTTCTTTCTATGATATTTTTTAAGAAAAAATGTATAATAAACTCATTTTCACCTGCAAAAAAGCTTACCAATTCATTAGAAGAGTGCGGGTTATTGGGTTTGAATCCCAGCTCTGTGTAAAATTTATGTGTGCGTTCAAGGTCGGCTACGCCCAGGTTGGCCCAGATCATTTTAGGTTTCATATTATTTTATTTTTTGGTTAGGATAAAGGTATTGAGTTTCATAATGATAAAAGCTGTCATGTGGCAAGATTTTGTAATTTTAAGATCTTAGAGTGAATTTTTTACGACTTCAATTTAACATAATATATATCCGAAAATAAATTATAGGAATATGACTGAGAGTATTGTAAATAAAATCAAAGAGTTAGGAGGAAATACAGATGCCGTAAGTATTGACAAAAATTTTGCCGAGAACTGGCGGAGTATTAGATTTGGACATCATCTTTATGACAGAGATTGGGATGTTTACGGAATAGATGAGTATTATGAAAAATATAAAACCATATATCATAATGATCAGGAAGGCTTTTACAAGAATTTATTAGAACATTATTTTTCTGACCATGAATTGCCGTATGGACAATATTTTCCCAGAGATTGGTTTTTCACGCCGTTTAAGAAAGATACAGAGGATTACGAAGAATTGGACGGTCTTATAGACGAACATGAAATAAAAGAAATTGTAGAAGGCTCTGAAATGGAATTTATTTGTCTATTTTATTTTTACGGTTATCCTGATCATTTTTTTGTCTGTACAACTGATCCGGACCAGGATAATCCTATAGTGTACAGTACAGATCATGAAGTTTATTTTCAGGAAATTGAAAACGAAGGAAGCCTGGAAGATTTTCTGGATCGGTTTATAACCAAGGAAAAGTTCCTAGAAACGGTTAAAGAATATTTGAAAGAGAAATGATAAGAATATGGGATTCTGAAGCGTTTAATACTCTCTTTCAAACAATAATAAAAATCCTATAATTTATATTATGTTAAATTGTGTATATTTTAGGTTTTTCAAATCTGAAATGATCTATTATCTATTTAAGGCTTGATAACAGCTTATAAATTAAAATGGAGAATATTCAAAGATATCCTCCACTAAAAAATATATTAAAATTGCATGGAATGAAATTAAAGAATCATAGCTTACTGAAGCTTAATAATCGTCACGCTGGAAAGGCTCACTCCATCAAAGTTTACAGTTCCGTTAGTACCATTAGCAGCTCTGGTAGATTGTAATGTTAAAACTTGTCCGGCTGTGGCATAGATATAAGATATTGATCCAAATGCAAATCTTCCGCTGGTATTAATATCTGAAGGGTTATTCTGAGGAACCACAGTAGAAATATTTGAAGAAGCAAGAACTCCGTCCAAATTGAAATGGATATAGTCTTGAACTTCAGAATCTTCAGCTGCAGGATTTTGTCTTAATGCAAGATTGGCACTCACCAAATATAACCCTGAAGCATTCAGACGAACCTGATAATTATTCAGCTTCTCAATAACTACAGGGTCATCATTAAATGCTGTAGAGCTGAAAATATCAATGTTTACAGGAGTACTTACAAGATTTGGATTAAAATTCGTAGTACTTGATGAAAGATTATTGAATTTTGCAGCCTTTGTATTGATTGTTGTACCTACTGCAGCCGGAATAATCCATCTATTATTGATCCAGATATAAACTCCAGGAATAACAGCAGTTGTACCTGTCCCCGACTTTCCTGTATTAAAAACCATTGTTCCATCAGGAATATTTGCTGATAATGGAGAGGTATTATTAGTTGCCAGCAAGGCAACCCTTGGAATTAAAACTCCTTTATTAGAAGATGTTACATCTAAAATTGATGAAGAAACAGGATTGGCAGTACCTATACCCACCTGCCCGAATGAAAGGCTACTGCCGGAAAGCAATAGAATTATGTTAAATATTTTTTTCATTGTGTTTTTTGATTGTGAGATTATTTTAGCGTATGCGCGAAATTGCTATGCTGGATTGACCATTAAGGTTGAACGGAACTGCAGCAGAACCGTCACTTCCTGAATAGGTTCCGGTAGTTTTTTTAAGTCTTATACTAATGACATCTCCATCATTAAGTTCAAGATATTCTGTGAATGAATGTGAGAAAAAGCCATAACCATTATCAACTCCTGCAGTGTAATCAGAGTTAATAGCTTGTTCGGTCCCTACCGCTACATTATTGAGGTATACTCTGGCACTTAACGCAATCCTTCCATCATCTCCACCATCAAGTTTATTAAAAGATAACAGTGCAGAAATAGAATATAATCCTGATTTTCCTATCGTTATGGTCTGGTTTGAGGTATTGACTGCATATATGGTAGTACTTTCATTAAAAATTTTGTTTCCAAATAACTTGGCGTTTTGCCATGTAGTCGTATTATAATTGGTACTCACCTCGGAATTGGTGTACTTTACAATTGCATTTTCAATATTGGTATTAAGGCTGGTCCACTGCTGCTCTTCAGCGCTCCACCAGTGCAGCCCTTGTGTGATGGTATTGGGAAAAACTCCTGTAGTTGCTGTATTAAAAACCATAGTTCCGGTAGGAATACTTGCCGCTAAAGGGCTTGTTGATGTACGTGAAACTAATGCAATTCTTGGAAATAATACTCCTTTGTTTGTTGACTCCAACTGAAGAGTTACACCGTCATTAGCTGTTGGAGTATTTATCCCAACCTGACTATAGCCTGAAATTGGACATAATAATGCACTAAAAATGCCTATATAGATTGCTTTCATAATTATCTTAGTCTTTGTATAGAAATAGTTGATGTGTTTGGATTCTTAAAGTAAACCTCAGTCCCTGGGTCTATTTCATATGCCTGAAACCTTAATGTACTTCCTACGGTATTAATAGGAATATAATAGACCACTGATTTACCTACTGAAGCATTTTCGGTACCTCTCCCAGGAATATAAAACTGGTCAGTAACAATATTAGTAGCATTATTTACCAATACTTTAATTCCAAAATTGTCATTAGTTCCGTCTCTGTTGGTAAGATCCAGGTTTAGTATAACTTTATAATATCCTACTTCATTAATTTTCAACGTGGTATTGTTTACTTTTTCATAAAGAGTGATGTCATTATTGAATCTTATATTGGCGAAAAGATCGGCATAGTTTACACCATCATTTAAATCTGTATTAATGTCCTGGTTAGAAAATAGCGCAGTATCATCAGCATCTTTCTGGGCCATTCTGTACCAGAGAGATTTCGTATTATCCCAAAAATAAAGTCCTGGAGTAACTGCATTGATTCCTGTTCCGCTTGTAGATGTATTATAAACCATCAATCCGGTTACTGGGGTTCCGGTTACCGGAGCAAAAACGTTGGCTGCAGTAAGTGCAATTCTTGGAAATAAAATTCCTCCGTTTGATGTACTGCCGGAATAAGGAATACTTTCTACTTGTAGTATAATGTTGGGATTTATAGAGCTGGTTCCGATTCCAACTTGTCCCCAAAAAAAGGGTGCAATTGCAGAGCATGCAATAGTTAAATATTTTTTCATCATTTGTGTTTTATGTTTAATTCTAATCAGTTTATTTCTTTATTTATCCTAAATCTGGTATAAAAAAATATTTCTGTGATTTAATGTTGCAAAGCTATTGCTAAACAAACAATTATACATTATAAATTGATTGTCACAACTTGTCGAATGCTGTCAAAACATGTCATTTTATAATGCTTTTTGTGTCATGAATTGTTGTTGAGCATGAAGTAAAATACATTGTCATAAATGAATAATATTTAGCTGAATATTTCTTGAATTGTGTATCATTTAATTTTAGTAATCGCTCATTTTGAGGCATAAAAAAACCACTCTGAAAAGAGTGGCTGAACTATTAAATTATAATATTATAAACTTGTTTAATTTCAATCTGCATTAGTTCGGATATTTTATAGCATCCGTCAGCTCTATCGGATTATTGTATTTTTTCAGACGAGACTGGATTGTTTTGGTCATTTCTCTGAAATCAGGCTTCACCTCTTTTCCTTTTTCATCTATAAATTTTGCTTGCACATTACTTGATTTCATTTCTCTTAAAGGGTCATTATAATAATCTAAAGACACTTTCTGTAACTGCTTTTGCGGAACAGTAAGTGCTCCTTTGTACATATCCTCAAAATCTAAAGTATCAGATTTTTTCTTTATAGAATAAAGATTAAACTTATAAGAGCCGGTAGAATCTGCCATCTCGATAATCAATCCGGGTAAATTTCTAAAAATATAAGGTCCAGCCTGAATGGGTACATCTTGAGTATACCATGCTTCCCAGGTTCTTCCTTTATATTTTAAAATTGCTTTTCTACATAGGTAGGTACTTATTTTTTTGGTCTCAGGTTTAAGTTCCCAGTTTAGATTTACCAATTCTTTTATTTTATATGTATCTCTGAAAAAGAAATAATATTTAAAACTTAAGTTTTCTTCATCGTTAATAACTAAAAAGCTGTTATCTCCTATCGCAGGTCCTTTAAATCCTGTACTTCTAAGTGAATCTACCTGATATTGTTTTTCAGTCAGAAACTTAGACTTTCCTCCCTGAACGAAAAGCAGCATGCTTTTATTCGTTGTTTCCGAGCTTAAAGAGTCTTCTTTATAAGAAAGTTGATAATCAATCCGGAAATTCTGGGCAAAAAAATTAGAGGATAGAAAAATGAGGACTAGGTTTATTAAAATTTTATAATTCATAATAAAGATGGATTTATCATTTAATTGAATTCTGCGGTATAGGGATTATAATTGCAGTTTACTTTATATCCGATGTTAGCTTTCTCCGGAATATAGGTTGTTGTGCAGCAATATCTGAATTCACAGACATTACAAGGCTCAATATCATCTCTTTTAACATTCCATAATTTCGATAATTTTTTTACAGTACTGGTTTTTATTTCTTCAAAATTATCCAAGATATTTCCGTAGCTGTTTTTATCTGAAAAATTATGTTTTATATTTCCGTCTTCATCAATAAATATAGTCTTGAACAATGCTAAATTATAATTTTTTGCCACATTATACGCATTAATACTTATGGCAATATCATACAGATTAAATTGGGTTAAAAATAATTTAGAATCATCACAGGTGATATAATTTTTAATAATATCATTACTTTTTACAGATCGTTTTCTTGGAGAATTAAATAACGTAATAGAAGTAATCCGTTTATTATCATACACTCTGTTATTTATTTTTTGGTTGGGAAAAGAAAGTGATAAATTAACAACCCTAGAATATTCCAGGGCTGACAATATCTCCAGTAGCTGTTCCATACAGCTTTCATTATCTATATGAAGGTGCAGTCTTCTGATTCCCAATTGCTGAATATTTTCCGCAAACGTGTCCATATTATCATAAATATGCTGTGATAAAACAACTGTTGCAAAAAGAATTTCTGAGGTATCCTCATTGATACTGATATCAGATAACTCAGGAAAAGATGGGTTGCTGGAATAAAAAATAAATTCCTTTTTTTCTAAAAAAATCAGATATTCTTTGGCTATCTTATTGAATTTATATTCTTCCAAAACATCGCTAACTTTTCTCCCTTTTATATCTTCAACAAAATCTATTAAGGTATTAGGTATGAATTCTATAGTTTCTCTTTGGATATCATATATTGTACTTCTTTCAAAACCTCTTACCAATATACAACAGGAAAAGAAGTTGACATATTTGTCTTTATTGCTCTGTATATAAATTGATCCCATCTTTGTATATTCTTAAACAGTGTATTTCCGATTGATGAATGGATGTTGTGACTTGTCTACTCAGATTATTCCTTCTTGCCTTTTTAGTATCTGGAAAAGGAAAAATATGTGAAAAAACAACAGGAAACAATTCCTTATTATGCTTTAATTCTTGTATTAAACTTTTTTTCATGTGTTCATAGTTTTTAGACAATGAGCGACTTCATAATGAAGATTGTAATTACATGGTAAAGAAGTCATTCTGAACTGCCCGGAAGGATTTACTTCCAAAAAATAATATTCGCCGTCATCAGCTTTTATCATGTCTACAGAGCCCGTATTCAATCCTATTTTTTTCATCAGAGCAGATATTTTTTTATCCACAGAATCCGGGAGAATATAAGATACATATCTGTTAGGACTCTCATAGTTGACTTGTCTGTAATCTGTTTTTGTCTGGGCATCATTTTGAGAAAATATAGCCATACTGTAATTCTTTCCGTTCAGGTGGAAGATCCTAAGTTCATATTCTTTGTTGATCATTTCCTGAAATAAACTCGGAAAGAAGTTTTTATAGCTTTTAATTCTTTTCTCGCTTAATTGAGTGGTGAAAAAAAAGAAAGCTTTATCATCAATACCGATGACCGATCCTTCATTTATAGATTTAGTAATATACGGCTGGTCATAGTTTAAGTTATCCGAATTGTTCGTTATATACGTTTTAGGAATTTTAATGCCTATCTCATGAGCGGCCATTAAAGTTCCTATTTTAGTCATGGATTCCAGTTTCTGATAATGATTAAGCCATTTTTTATCTTTTAAAAATTCAAAAAATATATTTAATGTAGAGATATATTCTGATTCTAAATAATTTAATAATTCTATATTTTTTTCAGTTTTTATATTTTCTTTATACCTGTTAAAAAATCCGAATTTCCTAAACCAAACACATTTGATTTCTGACATATCCACTTTTCCAAAAAAATGATTTTCTACAATCAATTTAGGATGTGGCTGTAATTCAACATACATTTTGGTTTTTCCGGTAAATAAATCCAGGTCGTTAATTCTTATATACTTTTCACCAAGAATTGACAAGTGTTCCATTACCCAATTTGTATCATCATCTTTGGGGGTAGACAAAATTAAAATCATGCTATAATAATTTGAAAAAATTATTTGAAGTAAGTGATAGAGAATGAAATTTGCCTATTCTAAAGGCTTTTTTCTCTATGGAATTACAAAAAAAGACAAAAAAAGTCACCTCAATACAATTGAGGTGACCATTTTTAGCCTGTAATTACTTACGATCCCAAGATGAATCATCAGCTGTACCTCCATTATAAATAAGGGTAATACAGTTGCCCATTTCAGCATCCAGCACTAATTGATTTTGTTGATTTTGTAATCCTGCATAAACAGTTTTTAAATCACCTAATTTTTTACCTTTTAAGGATTCTAGTGATTTTTTAGAATTTTGATTTTCTTTTTTCATGGTTAAAATGTTAAAGATTAGATTTCAAAAGTATAGAAAAAAAATAATGTTAACTCTAATAAATGGTGATTTTTTTATTATGTTAAATCCTTTATACAAAGGATTTTATGCCGTAATTCAATAATATGTGATTATTTTTAATCACGTAAAATAAATAATTTTAGACACCAAATAGTGTTCTATTATAGGTAGTTAGCACATGAATTTTATCATGTGATGATGTTCATTTTTACAGATTAATTTTATAGTAATGGAAGCTAAAAACTAGAAAAAAAATTTATGGAACAGTAATTTTTTTTTTCATTTTGTTGTTTTTTCTATAGCAAATACTTAAAATTTTAAAAGTATAACTGCACATATTGGAAAATTTCAGATAGTTATCAGCAAATTTGGAATCACAAATAATAAAAACCAGCTTAAAAACTAATATAAGGCAGATGTGATATAATCTGGATTGATGCTTTTTGATATCAATTGAAAATAGAAAAGTTAGAAAGTTGTCTTCCATGAAGGAAGCTCTCATGATGTTATTTTAACCGCTGAAATCTTAAAAGTTATAAATAGAAAGGTTCTTTAAGACTCAGTCTGACAGGATCATGCAATACACAATGATTAAAATTAAATGGGCCAGTTATTTAATTTTTAAAATAAAAAAGAGACTGTCTAATAAGACAGCCTCAAATTTTTTTACATGTAATGCTTATTGACTAGCAAGTTGATCCGCACTCAAGTAATTTGATGTGGATTACACCATTAACAACACATTGTGTCTGGCATAAAGCGTTAGTTACAACAGTGCTTACACCGCCAACTACACCACCTACTGTAGATCCTACGCCAGTAACTACGCCACCAACGATAGTACCTACTCCGCCTACTACTCCACCTACAACACCTCCTAGTCCACCTAGAAGTCCGCCGATTGGATCTAGTAATCCGTTACCTGAAATAGCTTTTAATTCGTTTCTGTCTAATTTTTTTAAGTTTTTCATAACTATAATTTTATATGATTATTACATCACGAATATATGAATAATAATATTACAATTGCAAATTATTTTCAATAAATTAATTATATGTTTTTATTATTTAATATTTCATTAATATATGTGTGTTTTAGTAAAAATATGATTTTCACTTATATGTGATTGATTTACTAAATGTTAAAAATAATAACTCAATTTGTGAAATTTAGAGTTATTATTTCTGTACTAAATTCTGTTTATTAATGATGATTATTTAACCTATGTAGAGCTTTGTATATTTGTTCGGAAATCTGATTTTAGGCTGCGAAAATTAAGTGTTCAAGTGTGAAAATTTCCTGGCTTTAGTAAAAATGGAGAGATGAGCTGCTAAATTTCCTTATATCTTAGAGTAAAACAAGGTTTGGTGGTTGGTAACGCATACAAATTTTGTATTTTTGCTTACATACTTTTATCAATGTCAATTTTTTCAAATAATATACGCTTCTTAAGAGCCAAGAGAAAGCTCTCCCAACAAAATGTAGCTGATGAACTGATGATTTCCAGAGTCCGTTATTCAAAATATGAGAACGGAATATCTGAACCTCCTATCGAACTGCTTGTAAAAATCTCCAAATATTTTCATGTAAGTATTGATCTTATGCTGTCGGTAGATATCCAGAAGTATCCTATGGATGATATGCTGAAATTGCCGGACAACAGAATTGTGCTTCCGGTTGCGGTAGACACACATGGAAATGATACCATAGAGATTATCCCTCAAAAAGCTTCTATGGGATATCTGGAAGGTTACAGTGATGTAGATTATATTGAAAGTCTTCAGCGTATTGCTCTTCCCTTCCTTACGAACGGAAAATACAGAGCATTCCCTGCAGATGGGGATTCTATGCCTCCATTCAGAAGCGGCTCCTATATTGTAGGAAAATATGTGGAAGGAATTAATGATTTGAAACAGGGAAAAACCTATGTTTTTGTTACGTTGAATGATGGGATTACCTATAAACGTTTTAAGGAAAGAAAAGAAAATGCAATCTGTGTAAGTGCTGACAATTCTTTTTATGAGCCTTATGAGATTCCGTTTGAAGAAGTTGTAGAAATCTGGCAGTATGCTTCAGGAATTTTTCCGGAAGATTTTGAGCCGGGTGACTATGAAAGCTATAATTTTAAAGAAATGTTCCGTGAGCTGAGACAGGACATCAGGGATCTTGATAAAAAGGTTTCCGGTCGTCGCCGTAAACAATCTTAGTTTTCAATCAACCATATTATATACTATACTCCTGATTTTATAAACCGGGAGTATACTATATATGATCTTGTTATTCTTGAGTTACAATTAGTCTGCGAGCTCAATCCATACCGGAGCATGATCGCTGCTTTTTTCCCAGCCGCGTACATGACTGTCTACTCTACCGGACTGCAGTCGGTTCTGCAGATAAGGACTCAGTAAAATATGGTCCAGCCTCATGCCTGCATTCCTGTCGTAAGCTTTGTATAAGTAGTCCCAGAAGGTGTATATTTTTTCTTCGGGATAAAGACTGCGTATCGCATCAAGCCATCCTTTCTTCTGAAGATCTTTGTAGGCTTTTCTTACCTCTGTTCTGTACAGGGCATCATTTTCCCAGCGTTCAGGTTTGTACACGTCAATAGGTTCGGGAATGATATTAAAATCGCCGATAAGAATAGCGGGAAGTTCCATGGTGATAAGTTGGCTGGTTCTTCTTTTAAAACGTTTGATCCAGGATAATTTATAATCGAATTTTGGTCCAGGATAAGGATTGCCATTCGGGAGATAGAGACAGCAGATGACCATTTTATCAATGATTGCTTCAATATAACGGCTTTGAATGTCTTCGGGATCTCCGGGTAAAGATCTTTGTACCTCCGTAATTTCTTTGTTTTTCGCTAGTATAGCAACTCCGTTCCAGCTTTTTTGTCCATTCCAGATCGCCTCATAGCCTGCTTTGTTAATTTCTTCTACCGGAAAACGTTCCTGAGGTGCTTTTAATTCCTGAAGGCAGACAATATCCGGCGAGGCTTCTTTAAGCCATTTCAGTAAGACAGGCAGGCGTCCGTTGACTCCATTAACATTATAAGTGGCTATTTTCATGATGGAATTTTTTGAATAAATCAGTTTTTTTAATTACGGCAATAATTATTCCATCATAATTGCTTTTTATGGGTTATTTAATTGAAAAATAATCTAAAAAATATAAGTTCTGACGAATAATTTCTGGGTTGTGATGTAAAAATAGAAAATGCACGGAGGTGGTGAGAAACATAGCTGTAGTTTAATCTACCTCTTTGGTTTTTAGGGTTTCGATAGCATCTTTACCATTGCGGGTTAGGATCACTTCGTGCCCTTCTTTTAATAATTTGTGCTCTATCGTTTTTAGAATCAGTTCGTCGTCTTCAGCGATTAGAATCAACATAGTTTTATTTTTTTTATTGTATTAAATTGTTAATTAATTGTAATCCTATTGTTATTTCCTGGATAATTTCTTTTTCCATAGAAGCAAAATCCATATCTGGATCTGCTTTATTTTCCCAGCTGGCCGTATTTTTTGCAAGCTGTACCAATCCCGCTGTTCCTGCTGTTCCTTTGAGCTTGTGAAGGATCAATTTCAGATTGGTGCTGTCTTTTTCTGCTGTGCTTTTTTTAATATCTTCTTCAGCTTGGGTAAGTTGTTGTATTACGAGACCCAAAAATATTTTTCTGAAATCTTCATCATCATCGCCTATTTGTTCATTCAAAAGATTAATGTCCAGGTATTTTGTCTGATCTATAGAATCCTCAGAAACCGTATAATTTTTATTCATAATGTATTTCTTCAGCATTTCCAGAAGATCGGCCTGTCTTAAAGGTTTAGGCAGAAAATCATTCATCCCGGAATTCATACATTTTTCTCTTTCACCCAATACATTTCCGGCTGTTACTCCAATAATCGGAACATCGGCATAACCGGGAAGTAAACGGATTTGTTTTGTAGCTTCAATACCATCCATTACCGGCATCTGAACATCCATTAAAATGATATTGAATGCTTTTTCTTTACATTGTTCCCAAGCCTGAAGACCGTCTGTAGCTTCTGTGAGTTCTGCATCGGGAATTAATGAACGTATCATTTTGTGGTTCAGGACCATATTTACAGGGTTGTCATCTACCAGCAAAACATTAGGCGCCTGCATCAGTAATGAAGCTTCTGTTTCCGGCTGTGGAATTTGGCTGATTTCCTTTTCTGTGTATTTTACGGCCTGTTTCAATGTTTTATACAGCTCTTCAGATTTGATAGGCTTCAGCAGGAAGTAAGAATTGTTTTCCTGGCGGAAAGAATTGATGACATCATGCTCTTCAGAAGAGGTATGAAGGATAACCAAAGGTGAAAGTTCATTTTGCTTGTTAAACATTTCCTTGATTTTTTCTATTGTTTCCAGTCCCGAAATGATCGGCATATGGTAATCCATAAGAATAACATCGAAACGCTCTCCTGCAAGAAGTATCTGAAGGGCTTCCATACCATTGGCAGCAAGCTTTGAATCTATATTTTTATAGGCAAGCATATGCTGAAGAATCACTCTGTTGGCCTCGTTATCATCAACAATAAGAACTCTGTTTATTTTCAGATCTTCATCTTCAGGGCGTTCTGTCATTTCACAAGGAATCTGAATGTCAAAATAGAAAACAGAACCTTTATCAACCTCGCTCACCAGTGACAGGCCGCTTCCCATATATTTCAGAATATTGTTTGAAATGGTAAGTCCAAGTCCTGTTCCACCATAACGTTTGCTGATAGAGCTGTTTTCCTGTGTAAAGGCATCAAAAATAAACTGCTGTTTCTCTTTAGGAATACCGATTCCCGTGTCCCGAACTGAAAATCTTAATGTGATATCTTTATGGTCAAGCTTCAGCTTTTCTACTTTAAGCTCTATTTCCCCCTGTGCTGTAAACTTGACAGCATTTCCAAGGAGGTTGATCAGAATCTGCTTGAGTCTGGATTCGTCCACCCAGATGGTTTCAGGAAGCCCCTGTTCTATATTTAACAGTAATTCTATATTTTTTTTCTGGGATTGATAAAGGATCACATTGATCACCTGACTTACAATATCATATACATTGGATTTTTCAATTGAAAGATCCATTTTTCCGGATTCTATTTTAGAGAAATCAAGAATGTCATTGATGATGTTTAAAAGGTTTTCTCCGGATTCATTAATATAATTCAGGTATTGGGTCTGTATTTCATTCAACGGAGTTTTTAGCAGAAGATCAGAGAACCCGATGACACCATTCAGCGGAGTTCTGATTTCATGACTCATATTGGCCAAAAATTCTGATTTTGCTTTATTGGCTATATCAGCCATTTTCTTGGCGGTTTTAAGCTCTTTATTGATTCTTACCGATCCTGTAATATTTTGTGCAGAAACAATGATTCCGCCTATTGTATGAGTGGAAAGATACCATGGTGTAACTTCTATATTGTAATGCTGAATGACTTCTTTATCAGGAATTTCTATGGCCATATCTTCATTTTTATAGGCAATTCCTGCCAGGGCATCCTGATAAATCCTGATTCTTTCATCCGGTACATCCGGAGAAATTTTAAACATATTTTCTCCGATCAGTCTGATATCATTCATCTGGAATTCATCTTTCCAGCTGCTGCTTACGGAAAGGTAATTGAGTTCTTTGTCAAACATAGCAACCGTTGCAGGAACATAGGCGACAAATGACTGAAGCATCGCCTCTTTTTTGGCCAGTTCAAGGTAGATGTTTTTGAAATTATCAATATCCTGAATAATTCCATATACTCTGATACAAGTTCCGTCTTCAAACTCAGGTATTCCTTTTACCCTTACCCAGATCGTCACACCGTCATTCCGTACAAGTTGTAATTCTTCATCGTAAGGAATACCTTCTTTTACAGCTCTTTCAAATAATAGTTTCAGTTTTTCGCGGCTGTCTTCGCTATAGAAGCCGAGTGCATTTTCCAGATCAGGCTGGAATGTTTTATCTATTTTGTGTATTTCTCTGGTAGACTGTGACCAAAATACGGTATTCTTTTTAAGATTCACTTCCCATCCTCCCACTTGAGCCACAGCACTTGTCTGTTCCAGCATTTTTTTGGTATGAACAAGATCTTTTTCCAACGTCATTCTTTCGGTGACATTCAGTGCAGTACTTACTACATAAGGTTTTCCTTCTTTGTTGATTTCTACCAGATTGTGGTACATCCAGATGACTTCTTCACCTCCTTTGGTTTTCAGGATCATGGTTCCAAAATCTTCCTGGTTTTTGTTAATTCTTTCCAGGTACTGTTCCAGTAGCGGCCAGTTTTTTTCAGGGACAAGATCTTTCAGGTTGAGTCCTTCCACCTCTTCTACGGAATATTGCAGTGTTTCTCTTCCTTTTTCGTTTACCTCAGTGATATTCCCTTCCATATCATGCATACTCATCAGGCCTATTGCATTTTCGAAGAAGCTTCTGAAACGGCGTTCAGAACTTTCAAGTTTGAGTTTTTCATCGATACGTTGGGTAATATTGATTCCGAAACAGAAAATTTCAGAGTGCTTCTGATTCAGTTTCAGATACCATTCTACAATAATAGTCTGTGTATCATCTATGTTTGTAGAAGTAGTGAATGTTACTTCTTCATCTGTAGTGGGAAGATTTTTAGTCAGTAATTGCAGTTGGGAGTTGTGGCTGCCTAAAATATTGAGGAAATTCTGGTCAATAACCTGAGACTTCTCCAATTGGAATATGCTTTCAAAAGCCGGATTGACGTCTTTTATAGAGAAATCCTTATCCAAAACACAGATCAGGTTGTTGGAAATACTGAAGGTCTGTTGAAAGTATTCAGCCTGAATATTTTTTCTTTTCCCCATCAGGACTTTTGTGATGGCCTCTCCTATTTTTTTAAGGGTAGAAATCTGATCGTCTGTAATTGTTTTAGGTTTATAATCGATAACGCAGATGGTTCCTAATACGAAACCTTCATCATCAATCAGGGGGATTCCTGCATAAAACCGGATTCCACCCGCCAGAATAAGTGGATTATCAAAAGATCTTTCGTCTAATAAAGTATCATTGATAACAACAACATCTCCATTTGCAATAGAATATTGGCATAAAGTACTCTTCCTGTCAACAAAATCAAGATCAAGACCCACACAGCTTTGAATAGTCTGAGTTTCGCTTTCCATCATGGCAATAAGTGCTGCAGGACAGTCGGTCACCAGGCATGCCGTTTCTGCAAAAATGTCTAACTGGGGATCTTTTTCAAGGTTTAAAAGATCCAAAAACTCCAGTTTCCTCATTCGGGCTTCTTCATTCCCAGGAATTGGATACTTCTTCATATATTATTTCAATGATTAGAGATTTTTCTTTTTTGATTATTAAAAAATGATAATCAGAACCTTAAAGTTTATATTTTAAACATTTTTAGATACCTTAAATTATTATTTTAATAAGTAAACCAAAATACGAAATTATTTCCTATTCCATTATAGTAAATTTGACAATAAAGGTATATCTCTGTTTATTTCAAATGAATTGAAGTTGATTTTGTATTTTGAAGGAAATAAAGGGCATTATGAAAAGAAAAAGTACCATATCTTATGATAGGGTACTTATGTTTGAAACCGTTAAATAAATTGAACTTATTGATTATTGTTGGTTTCTTTTAAATTGAACTGTATTTATATTGTATTTGAGTGTTTTATGAATTAACTGTTATGTTTTGATTTGAAACGGCAAATGCTACAGCAGCATCTACATGAATCTGGATGGTATCAAATACCGGAACGGCAACATCTTCCTGCTTGATCAGAAGTGGAATTTCTGTACATCCTAAAATAATACCCTCTGCTCCACGATCTATAAGCTCCTGAATGATTTTCAGGTAATTTTTTTTAGTTTCAGGGTTAATAATTCCTCTGCTTAACTCATTTCTTAAAATATCCTCGATATAATCTCTGTCTTCACTACTCTCAGGAATAAGAGGTTCCAGGCTGGCTTCTCTCAGTTTATCCTTATAAAAGTCCAGCTCCATCGTATAGCTTGTTCCTAATAAACCGATTTTTTTTAATCCTTTCCGTTGAACAGCATTAGCTGTAGCCGTTGTAATATGAATGAGTGGTAATCCTATCTGTTCTTCAATCCTGTCGGCAACAATATGGGCTGTGTTGGCACAAAGTACAATAGCTTCAGCTCCGGACTTTTTTAAATTTTCGGCGGCATTATACAGAAGTTCATAAGTAGCATCCCAGTCGTAATCTGCATTAAATTGCTGAAAATGGTTAAAGTTGACAGAATAAATAATACATTCCGCAAAATTCAATCCGCCTAATTGCTGATTAATTCCTTCATTCAGAAGGCGGTAATAGTCTAAAGTAGAAGCCCAGCTGATACCTCCTACTAATCCTAATTTTTTCATATCTTCTTATTTTTTGTTCAGTAAAAGTAGATATCTTTGCCGTATTGTAACAGATACAAAGAATGAATATATTATTGTAACAGATGAAGGATTTTCAATACATAGCATTGGCGGATAAGTTTGAGCTTTCCATTAATAATGGAACGTATCCGGTTGGAGCCAAGCTTCCATCATTACGCAGTATACGGCAACAATCTAAAACAAGTGTTGGGACTATTCTGAAAGCTTTCACTCTATTGGAAGATAAAGGTTTGGTGGCAGGAAAAGAAAGATCAGGATTTGTTGTCCTCCGTACTTCAGTTTCTTCTGTAAATCTGCCAAAACAGGCTGAAAACAATACTCTCGCTCAAAAAATAGCGATTGGGAAAGTATTACAGGAAGTATCATTTCCGGATTCAGAAAACAAATCTTATGTTTCATTTTTTAACGCTGTTTTACATCCGGACCTTCTGCCTTTTAATGCTTTACGGAGAAGTTTGCAGCAGGCTTCCAGAGATTTAACAGGACAGCATTTACAGTATGAACCTCCTGCAGGAAATAGTCAGTTGAGAACCGAAATTGCCCGCAGATCTTTCCTTTGGCAGGGTAATCTTTCAGCTGATGATGTGATTGTCACCAATGGCGCATTGGAAGCTGTCAGCTTATGTCTGCGTGCTGTAACAAAAGCAGGTGATACTGTACTTGTGCAGTCCCCCATCTACCATGGTATCTTGCAGACAATCGAAAGTCTTGATCTCAAAGTCATTGAATTCTCAGGCTGTCCTTTGGCCGGAATCAATATTCAGGAATTGAAAGAAATCTGCAGCAGGCAAAAGACTTCGGCATGTCTGTTACTTTCGAATTTTAATAATCCAAATGGTATTACTTTAAATAATGAAAAGAAATCAGCAATAGCCGCTTTTGCTGAAAGAATGCAGGTTCCGGTCATAGAAGATGATATTTATGGGGATTTACATTTTCAGTCACAACGCCCAACAACTATAAAAAGTTATGATGAACATGGCTGGGTTATGCTTTGCTCCTCTTTTTCCAAATCAGCTGCACCTGGTTACAGAATCGGCTGGTGTGCTGCTGGACGGTTTTCAGAGCAGGTCGTCAAATTAAAAGCTGTTACTAATGTTGCTACGGCAAGCATTGTACAATCCTCTTTATTACAGTTACTGAAAACAGGAGCTTATGATCGTCATCTGCGAAAGCTTAGACCTGAACTGCACAGATTGATGTTATTGACGATTCAGACGATAGAAAAATATTTTCCATCTGATATCCGGATGAGCCGGCCCGAAGGAGGTCTGGTAGTATGGATAGAGCTGCCTGCCCATATTGATGCATTTGAGCTTCAGAAAAAAGCCATTGATCAGTTTGTAAATTTTGCTCCGGGACCGCTGTTTTCCAATAATGGTGATTACAGAAATTATATCCGGATCAGCTGCAATAATGTTTGGAATGATAAAGTAGAAAATGCTCTGAAAAGATTAGGCAGTATTATAAAAAGCATGTAAATAAATCACAAAAAAACAAGGCGGACACAATCAATCCGCCTTGTACTCTCCCAAATAATTAAATATGAAAAAATATGAATGTCTATATCAAGCAGGCTTTCAGCATTAGATCATGCAGGTCTGTATTTTTAATAAAAGGCTGTAAAAGTTCATTTCCGGGACCATAGGCTGCCACTTCCACATAATCTCCGGAATGATCCATACTGATCCACCCTACAGAATTCCTGCTTTTCTGAATTTCCGAATAAAGCTTGAAAGGCAGTTTTTTATAATTATAGAGCCCTTCTTCCTCTTTCTCCAATCCGTTGTAAAAACTCAGAAGATGTTTGGCTTCATCATCATTCAGAATGATTTTGTTGCCTTCGTAGATCCAGTCTTTGATATCTTTAACTGAATAGTCCTTCTGAATCTTATTCAGAATATATTCGTTAGTATACTTATAGTCTGAAATGCTGTTAAAGTTTTTGGTGGCATCAGTTCCGTAAATTGTTCCGGGATTGGCATTTCCATGATCTGTAGTGATGATGACTAATGTGTTTCCGTCTTTTTCGGCAAAATCCATTACCGTTTTTACTGCTTCATCAAATGCCAGCTGATCGTGAATGAGTGCAGCTACATCATTGGCATGGGCAGACCAGTCTACTTTTCCGGCTTCTATCTGAAGTACAAAACCACCGGAATGATCTTTCATCTGATCAATTGCGGTCTTTGCCATTTCAGCAAGAGTCGGTGTATTTTTAAATTCCTGAAGATGGGTTCTGTCAATGCTGTACGGCAATGCTCCTGTACTGAATATTCCTAATAACTTCTCTCCTTTTTTGATTTCTTTCAGGTCGTTTTGTGTTTTTAGAATTTGGTACCCTTTTTTGCTGTATAGGGAATAGACATCTTTCTTGTCTTCTCTTTTTGCAGGATTGAAAAATTCGTCTCCGCCTCCCAGCAGCACATCTAATTCCAGCTCGGCATACATTTCAGCGATTTGGGGTTCTGCATTTCTTTTTGAAGAATTTACACAGAATCCAGCAGGAGTAGCATGGGTAATGGTAACGGTTGTTACACAGCCTGCTTTCTTTCCTGCTTTTTTATATTGCTGCCATATGGGAAGATACTTTTCTCCGTTGGGTCCCATGTTCAGGGTTCCGTTTTTAACCCGTATTCCGCCTCCGAAGGCTGAACTTGCCGCAGCAGAATCTGTAACGATAGAAGTTGCTGAAGCAGTATCCATCAAGGCACGGGTTACTTTTTTGTCGTGATACAGATTAAGCCAGTTACTTCCCTTTCCCAAAATATTCCGGGAATACAGGTCTGCCATTGAAAGCGTTCCGAGGCTCATCCCATCACTTACCATAAAGATGATGTTCTTTGCTTTTCCTGCCCGGGGATTTTCACTCGTTTTCCCGAAGCTCCAGAGATCAGACGGTGATAAGGTCAATAAACCTGAAAGTAATGCTGAACCTTTTAGAAATTTTCTTCTGTCCATATTGTTTTGAAATAATGTGGTAAGTTATTGCATTTAATTTTTTATCGAAACCAAGTTGCATTAATTAAAAGTTAATTTTAAATGTTCTTTGGAAAAGGATCTTCAAAAGGTATTTTTTGTTCAAGCAATTCTTTTTCCTGTTCATTAATAAGACAATCCTGAAGATCTGATATCATTTGATCTTTATCCAGATTCTGCCCGATAAATACAAGCTCATTGATTCTGTCGCCCCAATTTTTATCCCATCTGCTTTCTATAAATTCCTGATTTTCTGTAAATGAAGAATACTGTACCCGTTGGTTCATAGGCATACTGCCCCACCATACTCCTGCCTTTTCAAGTCGGAAAGAGCCGCCAGCCTGGGAAAAGTTCAAAGCATCACTTGGTCTTGAAGCCAGCCAGAACAGACCTTTTGCTCTTATTGTTCCTTCCGGATAATGATAGTTCAGGTATTCCCAGAGTCTTAAAGGGTGAAACGGTTTTTTATCCCTGAACACCATTGAGCTTATTCCATATTCTTCAGTTTCCGGGGTATGATGCTCGGATTGTAATTCTTTTTGCCAACCTGCTGAAGATTGTGCTTTATCAAAGTCAAAAAGTTGGGTATTTAAAATCTGCTGAGGTTCAACTTTTCCAAATTCGGAATTCAGGATAACAGCATCAGGGTTTAATTTTTTAATGGCAGCCTTTAAAAAGCCAAGTGTTTCAGCATCTATAAGATCTGTTTTGTTTAAAATAATAACGTTCGCAAACTCAATCTGGTCGGTAAGAAGGTTGACAATTGTCCGGTAATCTCCTTCCATATCGGTAAGGTCACGATCCACCAGCAGTTCATTGGAACCGAAATCTTTCATAAAATTGAAGCAGTCCACCACTGTTACCATTGTATCTACATAGCTGAAGCGGGAAAGGTCTATTCCACTCTCTTCATCAATATAAGTAAAGGTTTGGGCAACCGGAATGGGCTCACTGATTCCTGTACTTTCTATTAATAAATAATCAAAGCGATTTTCGTGGGCAAGACGTTCTACTTCTACCATCAGGTCTTCACGGAGTGTGCAGCAGATGCATCCGTTACTCATTTCCACCAGTTTTTCTTCTGTTCTGGAAAGGGTATTTTGATTTTCAACAAGGCGGGCATCAATATTAACTTCACTCATATCATTTACAATGACAGCTACTTTCAAGCCTTGTTTGTTGTGCAGAATATGATTAAGCAATGTGGTTTTTCCAGCTCCCAAAAAGCCGCTGAGTACCGTTACAGGAAGTTTCTTCGTCATGTATTTAATGTTTATGATTTTTAAAATTGATGATATGACCAGTGATTAAACCGGCTGTTCCAAGATAGATCAGAGGGATATGAATCTCAAATATCAGATCTGTCAATACAGAAATAAAAATGAGTGAAACAGATATCCAGAATAAAAGTTTCAGCCATCGGTTGGTTATTTTTTTGGTAACCCTGAACACGACAACGGTACCGATGCAAAGGAAGGCTAAATCGATATAGGGATTATGGGATATGCCCAAAGGGACAATCAGCAATAACGGAAAGACTATACAATGAATCAGGCACAAAACAGCAGCGGAGATTCCTACAGCATCAAGAATTTTTGACTTCATAATAGTATGGATTAATTTTCTTATTGTAACTTTGTTGCAAAAGTATACATAAAAAATCAAATAAAGCAACTTTGTTGCATTAAAATATGAAACAGGTCAGAAATACGCATGCTAAAACTGAAATTTTAAATCTTATCAATGACTCAGATATAGCCCTTACCCACTCTGATATTCAGAAGAAATTGGGTGATCTATGCAATAGAGTAACCATCTATAGAGTTTTGGAAAGACTTGAAAACGAAGGGGCTATCCATAAGATCGTCAATATTGATGGCGTGGTGAATTTTGCGAAGTGTAGCGGGAAATGTACTCATGAGCAACATTTTCATAATCATGTTCATTTCAACTGCAAAGAATGTCATTCTGTGACGTGTATTGAAAACGCAATCCCGGAAATCAGTTTGCCGGAACATTTTATCGCACAGGAATATAATTTTATTATCAGCGGGATCTGTCCGAAATGTGCTGATGCTTAGTTGATATATAATAAACAGGCAGATTCGCTAATTTGCAAATCTGCCCGTTTTTTTATCACAATAAAATCTCTGCTATAAAGAAGAGATATAGACTTCTATTTTGGTACCATCATAATTGAAAGTGCCGTCAGAATTTCTTTTGCCTAATACCCATTTCATATCTACGGGTACAGACCATGCAGAACCTAATGAGAATCCGTTAACAGATCTTATTTCATTTCCTTTTCCTGTTGTAACAGCTGAATGAAAGAAGGTTTTATCAATAAGCCTGTAAAAACCAATCGCTTTTCCTGCCGGGATGGGTGAATATCCATCCCATTTTTCTCCCGCCGGATAATTGAATAGAGTTAACCATTTTTGTCCGGCTGATTCTGCCAGCTGAGCAGGACTTATAGAGGCACCCCGCATATATAAAGCATAGGCAACCACATCATGACATACTCCACTGTTGTATTTCGAGATATTCTCTGCTCCTGAGAGAATAGCATGAGCAACGGGTGCTCTTTCGGATAGGGATAGCTGAGCCTTCCTGGCTCCTTCCGGTGTAATAAATGACATATAATATTTTGTTTGGTAGCGTAAAGATACAGCTTTAAATTTAATCACCTTTGTTGGAGAATAAATGTGTTTTGAAGAATAAAGAAACCGTTTTTAAGTTTTGGCTAAAGCCGATGAGTTTTATGTTTAAATTATTAAAACGGGCTAAAGCCCGTTCCTATTGAATATCTATGATTTCCATGGATATTATATTTTTTATTATTTGCTAGATAATGATAGTGTATACTTTTTAGACTGATTTTTATATCAATAGAAGTGGGCTTTAGCCAAAACCTACTACTCTTTTTAGATAAATTTCCAATCCCATTTTCTTTCTTATGACTAAAAATAATTTAACAATAGTACATACATTCATAGCTGAACAGTTTCCCATCTTTGAAAGTGAAAATAAGAAGGCCTGCATCACCATTCTGAATGTGATATTCGTGTGGAGAAGAGATCCAGCGTGCAGATAGCATATCACCGAAACGGGTTACAAAATTCTTTTCATCATAACCGGAATCCATACGTTCATTTCCCAATACTAAAGCTTCACCATTACTGAAGGACATTTTGTAGATACTTCCGGAAACTTTTCCTTTATATTCTTCAAAAGCAATAATGATATTGGGTGTTCTGTAAAAATATTGAGGATCCCAGCCGCATTCCGGCATATTGGGAATGTCTTTCACTTTCTGCATCTCCAGTTGTTTCATCTGTGTATCTGTGATTTTTCCGTCAAAAAGGGCGGTTCCCTTCCACATAAAATGGAGATTCAAAGCTTTTAGTTTTTTTTCATAGGCTTCTGTTCCCGGTTTTTTTGCGAATTGATCTGCCAGAAGAAGTTCAAAGTCGATATCTATCTTTGGATTTTCTATGCCGGTATTAGATTCTTTCCAATATTGTAAAGCTTGTTTAAGGTTTTTATCCTCGATCCATGCTATTTCACGTAATCTTCCAGCCTGAGACAGTTCTTTTTCCCTGTCTTTGCCTTTTACTGCCAGATAGTCTTTTAGTACTTTTTCATAGGTAAGTTCAGTACCCAGATATTTCATTTGGATATATTCGGGATTTTCGTGGAAATGATCCCCCATGTAGATCCAGCCGTCCTGATATAAAGGGACATAATCAATACATACCATTTCATTTAAAGCGGCTCTCCTTACCGGTATGCTTTCTGTGGTAGGAGCTTTTCTTACGCGTAATTCCGATACCTGTACATAGAAATGAGGACATTGGAATCCTTGTGATCCTCTGTTAAAATATTGGGCCGGCTCTCCGGCAGATTTTTTGCCACGCATGGTTTTTTGTAAAGGCTGATGATCTATGAAACCAATATCACCATTACTTACCTGTACTTTGTATTGTGTTCCGGTAGAATCGAGAAGGTAAACGGGTGCCTCGGTAGAAAATATTCCCAGAATATCTTTATTATTTCCCTGATCACGAAAGAGATGTCCCCATTCGGATGTATAAACCGGGTGCTGGCCAGCACTTTGAGCCATGGTATTGTAAAAGCAACAGTGAATGATGCCGGCTCCTAAGAGTATCTTTTTCAATATTTAATAACTTGTAAAAGGTGTAAATCCTCAGTTTTTACCGATGGATTGGTTATTGTTATAGGGTTATTTTCTTCAAAAATACTGAAAAATGAAGGGCTGTCCTATACTTATTGTTATTCAGAATGGGTATAAATTCCATCCTATTCACTTCCTTCCATTGGGTAGAGTAAATAAAAATACTATTTTTATCGGCCAAAAAAAGTAAAGACTAATTTATGCCGACTGATGCTTCTCATAAGCTGATTCCGATGACCACTTTCGTGCTGGAATATTATTCACACGAAGGATATGCCGATCTTCAGATTTTGAATCTGATGAATAATTATGCCAATTTTTTAAAGAAGCGTTTGACTCTTGGAATGTTTGTTCCCTTAGATCGTGAGGGAAATATTCTGAAAGAACCTAAAAATTATACGGCATGGAAATCTCTTGACCATAATGACGGAAAAAGAACTGATATTGCAGGATTTGAAGAATATGCCGAATACCAGAAGGCAGAGCAGAACTGTATGTTTGAAGCTTTCAAAGTAGATTATAACGGATATTCAAAAGTTCGTATTACAGCTGCCTATGATTCTTCCATAGAGCTTTCTTTCAATAAAAATGACCTGCTTCCTTCAGGATTCAATGATGTAGAATCCCTTACGGTATTTGATGATATATTTTTGACATCCAGTGCGTTAAGGGCGATCGGAATAAAAAGGTAAAACTTTAGATATAATAAAAAACGTTTATCACCTGATAAACGTTTTTCTTTTTGATATACTATCTTACACATTCTCCTGAATGGCAGTGATAGCCTGAGGGACACAGCCCGTTGATACAGGGCCCCGCAGCATCAGGATAGCATCTTTCATCTGCCCGGCAATGAGAATGAGGCGGGCATAGGGAAAGCAGGTTTCCAAGGCAAACGCCTACAGGAAGAGGGAGATTAAGTTCAATACCGATTTCTCCAATGATGTTTTTCAATGTTTTTCTGTTTAATTTTTTCATGGTCTTTGTTTTAAGGTGTTATTGTTTGTTTACTATGTTTTCAAGTTCTGTAATGAAACCTTTCTGTGCAGCATTGATCCGTTGTTGTGCTTCTTCCGAAGAGAACCATTCCCATTGATTTACTTCAGGAATTTCTATTATTTTGCCGGATTTGGGTGGCCATTCTAATGAAAAGGTATTGCTGTAAAGATCTGAAGTGTCAATATCTCCTTCCAAAGCCCATGCATAAACTATTTTCCCACCTTTTTGCTTAATAGGTGATAATTCAATAAAGTTTCCTTCCGCTGTTTTTCCTGTTTCTTCTTTAAATTCCGTTAATGCACGATCCAATGAATTTTCATCTGGAAGCATCTCTCCTTTTGGAATAGACCATGCTCCGAGGTCTTTATTTTTCCAGAAAGGCCCACCGGGATGAACCAGAAAGTAATACAGACTGTCTTTATCTTTTTTAAAGAGCAAAATCCCTGTACTAATTTTCATAAGCTTAAAGGTTTGATTATTAAAGATATGAAAAAATAAATATTAATTGAATGCAAAGAAAGTCTATATATTTTTCCGGATTTTTGCGTTTTCAGAGATTATGTTACAACTTCCATGGATTAAGCTACTCTGTTTTTATAATTATGCCCGAATTTTGTATCATAAATAAAAGCAGCTAAAATATCCTGTTTATTTTCAATGCAATACATAACCCGAAAAATAGAAAACAATGCAAACTATATTAGGTGCCAATGGACAGATTGGTGAAGAACTGGCAAGAGAACTGAAAAGAAATTATACTTCAGACATCCGTATTGTCAGCAGAAACGCTAAAAAAGTAAATGATACAGATACTGTTTTCTCAGCAGATTTATCAGATAGAGAAAAAGCAATAGAAGCCGTGAAAGGAAGTGAAATCGCTTATTTTACCCTTGGCCTTCCTATGGATACGGATTTATGGGAAAAACAGTTTCTGAACATTATGAAAAATGTTATTGAAGCCTGTAAAATCAACGGAACCAAACTGGTGTTTTTTGATAATACCTATATGTATCCTCAGAATAATCAAGTGTTAACGGAACAAACCGGATTTGCTCCTGTGGGAAGAAAAGGAATGGTAAGAAAGCAAATGACAGACATGCTTTTAAAAGAAATGAAAGCCGGAACCATAGAAGCTGTTATCTGCAGAGCTCCTGAATTTTATGGTCCCGGAAAAACGCAGAGTATTACCAATAGCCTTATTTTTAATGCTATTAAAGAAGAAAAGAAACTCAAAGTTCCTTTAAGAAATGATAAAGTGCGAAGCCTGATCTGGACACCTGATGCCAGCCGTGCGACTGCTTTGATCGGAAATACACCCGATGCCTACGGACAGACATGGCATTTACCGGTAGATGATCATAAGCTGAATTATAAAGAATTTATTGCTTTGGCTTCTCAGATCTATGGAAAAGAATTCAGGTATTCCGTAATTCCGAAACTGTTTTTTACAATAGGATCTTTATTCAACAAAAATGCAAAAGAATTACTGGAACTGCTTCCGAGATACCAATATGACAATCTTTTTGATGACTCAAAATTCAGAAAGAGATTTCCGGAATTTACGGTAACGACTTACAGAGAAGGAATTGAGAAGATCAAAAAAGAACAGCAATCAGCAAAATAATTTCGTTAAAATAAGTAACTTAGAAATAACAATACCACAACCGAAGGGCAAAATATTCCCCTCCTTCGGAGGGGTGGCGAAAATTCAAAGAATTTTTGACGGGGTGGTAAAAAAGAAATAAAATGAAAGCTCCGGAAAAAGTAAACTCCATCACCGCATTACACAGATACCTGAATCTAAAAAGGCCTTCCAACCCTTTGATCAGTGTCTTTGATTTTAATGAAGTGAATATTGATCCTGAAACTATTTTAAGTTCGGTGACTACGGATTTTTATGTAGTTTCCATTAAAAAAGACTGTGCAGGCAGATGTAAATACGGACAGCATTATTATGATTTCGAAGATGGTATTATGTATTTCATTGCTCCCCACCAGGTATTACAGTTTGAAGATATTCTGCTTTCTGAAGTAAGAGGAAGCGTGCTGGTTATTCACCCTGACTTTCTGCAGGGATATCCGTTAGCTTCCATAATAAAAGATTATGGCTACTTCTCCTATACTGCAAATGAAGCTTTGTATCTCTCCGAAAAGGAAGAAAAATCCGTAACGGATATTATGGACAATATCAGCAGGGAGATAGAAGCTAATATGGATGGTTTCACCCAGGATTTACTGGTATCCAATATCGATTTGCTGTTAAAATACTGCGACAGATTCTACAACCGCCAGTTTTTAACCCGAAAAAAGGTGAATCATGATCTTTTAAGCCAGCTGGAAAATCTTCTCGATGATTATTTTAAAGATGAAAACTTATTGATTAATGGCATTCCTACTGTACAGTTTGTGGCGACGCAGATGAATATCAGTCCCAATTATTTGAGCGATATGCTAAGAGTTCATACAGGACAGACTACCCAGCAGCATATCCAGAACAGAGTAATAGAAAAGGCAAAAGAACTGCTATCCACCACCACACTGTCTGTTTCTGAGATTGCTTATAATTTAGGATTTGAACACCCGCAGTCTTTTCACCGTTTATTTAAAAACCAAACCACTGTTTCACCTTTAGAATTCAGAAAATCTTTTAATTAATAGTAGCATGATGAAAAAAATATTACTAATCGTAACGAATGTAGATCAATATGCCAGCGGTAACTTTAAAACCGGTTTATGGCTGAGTGAACTTACCCATATTTATCATGCAGCAAGGGAAAAAGGATGGCAGATTACCATAGCTTCTCCTAAAGGCGGAAATACTCCTGTTGATCCGGAAAGCCTTAAACCTCTGGTCCTTGATGAAATTTCAAAAAAATATTATGAAAATCCAGGGTTTATGAATGAACTAACACATACAAAAAGTCTCAATGAGGTAAAGAGTGAATCTTTCGACTGCATTTATTTGGCTGGAGGGCATGGAACAATGTATGACTTTCCTGACAATACAACTCTACAGATTATACTAAGAAACCAATATGAAAATAATAAAATGGTCGCAGCGATCTGTCATGGAGTTGGAGGATTATTGAACGTAAAGCTTTCTGATGGAGAATACATGATCAAAGGTAAAAATATCACTGGATTTGACTGGTTTGAAGAAACTTTGGCAAGAAGGAAAAATGAAGTTCCTTTTAATCTTGAAGCAGCTCTTAAAGAACGGGATGTATATTATAAAAAAGCTTTTATTCCGATGACTTCCAATGTTGTGGTGGATGGTAATTTGATCACGGGACAAAATCCGTTCAGCTCTAAAGAAATGGCTAAAGTGGTAATTCGTGAACTTGAAAAATAAAAGCGGACAATGATATAATGTATTTAAATTTCTTTAGACTATGCAAAAGTAAAACGCAAAATTTAAAGATGTAAGCTTTTTATTAAAGTGAGCAAAGATTACGACTGTGTCGTTGATGAAGCTTTGAACTATACACCACTTAAAACAATCAATTGCTAAATCTAAATAATTGTTGAGAGACTAAGATATCCTGTATTTAATTTTATCGAAGATAAAATCCTTGCGCCTTATAGCAGCCTTTTTTAATCATGTTGCGCCTTTGCGTTTCCAAAAACATTTTATATAAAAGCATTCAAAAAAAACGCAAAGTTTTAATGGTTTCAGATTTTTACTAAAAATGAGTAATGATAGTGTCAATAGACGATATCATGAATTTTTTCCCCCTTTGATTCCTCAAATTAAAGTAAAACATTAAAATCTTTGCGTTTAATTAAAGCACACTTTTTCCCTAAGGTTTATTATGATCAGTTTTTATGATAAAATTGATTTTGTTATCGTGATGAGACTCATGGCAATAACTACCATTCCTACCACAACAAACATTTTCTTTGTTGGAAGTTTTGCAGTAAGCATCGCAGAAAACGGAGCTGTAAAAACACCACCCAGTAAAAGTCCCAAAACAATATTCCAGTGATGAATTCCAATAGTGAAAATAAATGTTATCGCACTTGTTACGGTCAGTAAAAACTTGGCTACAGTGGAACTTCCCACGACATAACGGGGGATCCTTCCCTCTTTGATCAGTGTTCCGGTTACCAAAGGTCCCCAGCCACCGCCAGCAAAGGAATCAATAAAACCTCCTGCCAATCCTAATATTCTGAGATTGGTTCTGCGTTTGGTTTTTGTTTGCCCTGATTTTTTATCTTTAAATGCATTTCTTAATATATTAATCCCAAGGTATAATGTGTAGCAGGCAATAACAGGTTTTACAATATGAGCATAATGTTCCCCATAGTGAGACAGCGTCAATGCACCGATAACAGAACCTATAATAGCCAGCGGGAATAACACCCACACCATTTTCTTATTGACATTTCCCAGTTTGTAATGGCTGAAACTTCCTGCTGCTGTGGTAAACGATTCTGCAGAGTGGATGCTCGCACTCACAACAGGAGGTGGAACATTCAGCAGTAGAAGAATGGTGGTACAAATCACCCCATAGCCCATTCCCATGGATCCGGCGACAATTTCCGCCATAAAACCTGCAAATAGCATCCAGTAAAAAATATGTCCATCCTTATTCAGAAAATACTGGATATCACCTGCAAGACTAAACTGATACACTACAAGTCCAAATAACCCGAAAAGAAGTAAAACACCAATGATTGCAAGGTAAATATTGGCTTTTCTTTGGGCTATTTTGGTAATATTAATCAGTTTTTCAATTTCCATATCCGGTTTTAAAGAAACTTTTCCATCGGACAGATATTCCGTAGTGATTTTGTTGAGTTCCTTCACTTTATAATTGAAATCTCCCGTCAGTTTGTTTCGGATATGCTGCATATTATCCAACACATGATCCATTTCGTCAGGAATGACTTCGGTAAAGGTTTCCCTTAATCTCTTGGCGATAGTCGGAGATTTTCCGTTGGTAGAAATAGCAATTTTGAGGCTTCCTTTTTTGACAATGGAACCTAAATAAAAGTCACACAGATCAGGCTTGTCAGCAATATTCACCAATACATTTTTTTGCTGGGCTTTTTCTTTGATTTCTCCTGCCAGTTCAATATCATTTACTGCAATAATCGCAAGATCTGCATCATTAAAATCATAATCATCATAGCCTCTTTCATGCAGGGTTAGATTAGAAAATTCATGTTGCAGGGTTCTGACTTCAGGAATAATTTCTTTAGCCACCAGTTTGATGGAAGTATCCGGAGAGTTTCCAAGTACCGACTCCAGTTTTTCAAGGGCAACCTTGCCACCGCCGATGATCAGCAGTGACAGGTTTTCAAGTTTTAAAAATATGGGATATAGAGAATTGCTCATCCTGATTACAGTTTTAAGTCATAAGTAAAAGCGAGATAATATAGTCCTCCGATTTCTGGGCCCGCTGCATACTGGAAATAACGGCGGTTAAGCAAATTGGTGGCTCCAATTTTAATATTTGCATGAATTTCAGGGAGTTTCCATGTTGCCTGTGCATCAATCGTATAATAAGCAGGAATTGATCCTGATGCTAAAGGACTTTCCCACATAAAACCGCTCTGCCATCTTGCCACAAGGGTAAAACCTATGTTTTTAACAATCTCTCTGTTTCCTACACTTACATTCACCATCCATTTTGGAGTGTTGAAAGCTGTGATAAACAGATCTGAATTATTATTGGAAGCAAGATCATTATAGGAAACATTGGTGTTCACATTATAGTTTCCGGTAATATTATATCGGATTCCTAAAGAGGTTCCATAACTTTTGTAAGTGCTGTTACTATTGGTATAAACCCTGTATCTGTCCTGTTTACTTCTGTCGAGCATTGCAAGTACGGCTGCATTGCTTCCCACCTGGCTGTTTTTTGGAACTGCCACTTCTACCTGTCCCAGGAATCCTTCGTAGATGTTGTAATAGAAATCCCAGTCCAGCACCAGTTTGTTATTGAAAAACACAGAATTATATCCTACTTCAAATGAATTGATTTTTTCCGGCTGTAGTTTTTGTAAACTGGCTACCGTTAAAAGCTGTTTATTATCCTGAGCAGCCTGGCTTTGGGTTTTTCCTGCATCCACATCTGCATTTACCGCTGAGGTGAACCGGTCAATAGAAGCCAGTGTATAAGAATTTTCAAGATAGCCTAATCCGTCATTTACTTTTGAAAGCCCTCCTACTCTTCTTACATTCCCGTTATTCACGAAAGAAAGTGCTTCAAATAACGAAGGGAAACGATATCCGTTTTGAAAAGACGCCCTGAAGTTATGCTCTTTAACAGGAGAATACACCACACTGATTCTTGGATTCAGCTTTGCTTCAAACTCCGGGTTTCTGTCGATACGTAATGCGGCATTGATTTTTAATTTATCATCAAAGAAAAGCTTGGTAATCTGTGCAAAAGCTCCATATTTCTGATAGATAACATCTTTCCCGAATGTACCGTTGGCTAAAGGAATATTTCTTTCACTCACAGGACGGTTGAAATCAACAAAGTTATTTCCATCCGGAGTAATGCTGTACAGTCGGTAATCTACACCAGCCAGAAGGCTGAAAATTTTCACAAATCTGCTGAAATCATAGGTAAGTTCACCCTGATAAAACCGGGATTTCTGTTCAAGCTTTGCTCCTCCTGTTGCCGGAGCTCCTGCAATTCCTGCATTGGCTGAATCCCAGTTATTGATTCCGATAATGGTATTTTTTAACTGTTCAAAGGCTGCGGTTCCGGGGACTGCCCTGTTTTTATCGGCTTCCTGACGGGCGAGAATAAATGCGTCATTAAGATTGGTTCCAGCATTTAAGCTGTTCTGAAGAGCAGTCTGAAATATATTTTTCCAGTTGGTATTGGAAAGATTCGTAAGGTCCAGATTGTCTGCCAAAGGTTTCAGGTTATAAGAATCTCCTGTATTTTCAATAGATACATAAGCTCTGAAGGTTAATTCTCTTCCTGTCAGTTCTACTTTATGGTTCTGAACCGTAGCGTTCTGCAAGCGGATTTTATTTCCTCTCTGGAAAGTTCCGTCCAGCAAGCCGTACCGATACACATAAGAAGTTCTCCACTGATCTCCGAAACGGTAATATAATCCTGCATCGAATTTGATATTCTTCACATCAGGACTCACAAGATCTTTCTCAAGATATCCTGTTCTGGAAACGTTGAATGTAGTAGGTTTACCGTTGTAATCCACTTTTACGGCAACACGGTTGTTTCTTTCGTCACCATATTTATTCCAAAGGTCTTCAGCCGGATTATTGGCCAGCGAAAAATTAGGATTGGCTGTTACCGATGAACCGGAATTCTGATCAGTAAGATTGTTGGAAATCCAGTCTGTTCCACTGAAATACGAAGCATTCACCTTTACTGCAAAGTTTCTATTGAACACTTTTGCAAAGCGGATGGCACTTTCTCCCAGAGAACTTATTTTATGATTGACATTGTCCACATGATTCACTCCGCCACGGAAATAAACACTTATTCCTTCAGAAGTAAACGGATCTTTCGTCTGTAAACTCGCCAGTCCGTTAATGGCATTCATTCCGTACAGTGCTGAAGCGGCTCCCGGGGTTACTTCCATCGACTGGATATCCAGTTCGGTAGGTCCTATTGCATTTCCCAAAGGAACTCCCAGCGTTGCAGACTGTACATCTACACCATCTACCAACTGCATAAAACGAAAATTATTAGGTGAGTTAAATCCTCTTGAATTAGGAATTTTTAAGGTAAGACTGGAGGTTAAAAGCTGTAACCCTTTTACGTTTTCCAGCGTTTCATAAAATGATGCTGCCGGACTTTCCCTGATCGTTTTGATATCAATTTTTTCAATCGCAATCGGAGATCTTAATATTTTTTCCGGAACTCTGGAAGCTGAAATCACGACATCATCAATGATGGTATTCTGAGGGTTCAGCCCTATTGTTATTTTGTTGGAAGGAGAAAGAATTTCAACCGTCTGGCTGCTGAACCCGTCTTTCTGAATAACCACTCTGAATGGAATAGTAACTCTTGTTCTGAGCTTAAAATTACCCGATTGATCGGTTAATACGGTGTCCTGTGTATTTTCGATCTGGACTTTTACAGAATCGAGACCTTTATGTGTTCCTGTATTTTTGATGCTTCCGCTAAGCTCTATAAGCTGCTGCTGTGCTTCTGCCAGGTTAAAAAATAGAAATGTAAATGCTATAATGCCTGCTTTAGGTAGAAAATTTCCCTGCTTTTTGTTTTTCATTTTTTCTTCATTTTTTAGATTGAGAATGAAGCTGTCTGAACTTTTACCTTTAATGATGAAAATTTTCAATATCGTTTTATGTTACAATTGAAGGGCTTAAAATTCCCCTCCACAGGAGGGGTGGCAAAAATTCAATGAATTTTTGACGGGGTGGTTTATGCCGTTAATATCATGCTGAAATTGCTTTGCCTTATGTTCGCAATGACAGGATGTCGTATTAACTTTTCCTCATAGTTCAAAAAGTTGAAACAGCTTTTTATGTATTGTTATTTAAGAATCAACAACACATACACATTCGTCTGCCTAAAAGAAGAGGTTGATTGTTTTTGTTTTTTTTCAGATCATAATGAAAATTAGCCATATAATTAATTTAAGGTGTGTAAGTAACGGTATGAAAAATCACCAAATGTTTCCTCTGTAAGTCTTTTCTGTACATAAATTCCGAAAAGTTCATCCAGTGTGGTCAGAATTTCTTCTTCACCAATATTTTCTTTAAATTTTGTATTCAGTCGCATTCCCAGACGGTCTCCTCCGATGTGGAGATTATATTTCCCATAGGCTGTTCCCACAAATCCGATTTCAGCATTGGGAGATCTTCCGCAGCCATTTGGGCAGCCGGTCATACGGATCGTGATATCTTCTTCCAAAAGGCCATATTTTTCAAGAATAGGTTCTATTTTTGTGACCAGAGAAGGCAGATAACGCTGAGCTTCTGCTAAAGCGAGTGAACAGGTGTTTAAAGCTACGCAGGCAACAGAATTTTTACGTAAGGCACTTGCACCGTTTGTATAATTAAAGATTCCGTATTCTTTTAAAATATCTTCAATTTCAATCTTATCTTTTTCATCAATATCAGCCAGAATAAGGTTCTGGTTGCAGGTAAAACGGAAATTAGCTTTTCCCGTTTGTGCGATTTTTAATAATCCTGATTTTAAAGGATATTCCTCTGTGTTAAGAATTCTTCCGTGCTCTACAAATACGGTATAAAACCATTTTCCTTCGTGATTCTGAATCCAGCCATAACGGTCTTTTCTCTGTTCAAACTTAAATTCGCGGGCCGGTTCGAAACTGAATCCTGTTCTTTTTTCTACTTCAGCTCTGTACTGGTCGATACCCAATTTATCAATGGTATATTTTAATCTTGATAATTTACGGTCGCTTCTGTTTCCGAAGTCTCTTTGAACCGTGATGATTTCGTAGACGGCCTTCAATACTTTTTCTTCCGTATCCACAAATCCAAGGATGGATGCAAGACGGGCATAAGTGGCTTCATTACCGTGGGTGGCTCCCAATCCTCCTCCGGCAGCAATATTGTAACCCACAATTTTATCATTCTCAATAATTGCGATCAGTGCAATATCATTGATAAATACATCTACATCATTATTGGGCGGAACAGCAATTCCTATTTTCAGTTTTCTTGGAAGATATCTGTCCTGATATAATGGATCTTCTTCTGCTTTACGATCAACCAAAAGTTCGTCATCAATCCAGATATCGTAGTAAGATTTGGTTTTTGGAAGACACATTTCACTGATTTTCCCTGCCAGTTCGTAAGCTTCCTGCTGTAAAGGGGATTCTGAAGGATTGGCTGTACAGGTAACATTTCTGTTGACATCTCCACAGGCTGCAATAGAATCCAGATACTGAAGATTGAAGCTCTGAATGGTAGGTCTTAAATGAGATTTTAAAATACCATGCAGCTGAATCGTTTGTCTTGTCGTTACTTTGATGGTTCCTGTTGAGTGATCTTCGGCCGTTTCATTCAATCCTACCCATTGTTCCGGAGTTAAAAAGCCGCCGGGAAGCCTTAATCTGATCATGTAGGAATATAGCCATTCCAGTTTTTTGGAGACACGCTCTTCCCTTCGGTCTCTGTCGTCCTGCTGGTACATTCCATGGAATTTGATCAAAGTTTGGTCATCTTCCCGGATAGCTCCGGTAAATTGATCAGCAAGGCTCTCTTTTAAAGATCCTCTGAGCCCGTTACTGCTGGTTTTAATCCTTTCTACCGGTGAAAGGTTTTCTTTATTGTTGTTCATAATTATTTCCTTTAATTTTTTACGAATACTTCTTTACTTCGTTTAATAAACATCTTTGGCATATCTGCCGTCAAGCTCCATTTCTTCCAGATAGTTTACAGCATCTTCTTTGCTGCGTTTTCCTTCATTCTGAATAATGGTCAGAAGTGTTTGTTCCACATCACGGGCCATCGGTTCTTTAGCGCCACATACGTATACTGATGCGCCTCCTTCCAACCAGTAAAATATTTCCTGAGATTTTTGCTCCAGCCTGTGCTGAACATATACTTTTTCATTTGTATCCCTGGAAAAAGCAAGGTCTAAATGCGTTAAGCTGCCTGTTTTAAGGAAATCCTGAAGTTCAGCCTGGTAAAGAAAATCTGAAACAAAATTCCTGTCCCCGAAAAACAACCAGTTTCTTCCTTCCGCACCCGTTGCATCACGTTCCCAAAGAAAAGACCTGAAAGGTGCAATACCTGTTCCCGGTCCTATCATGATAATATCTTTATCGGCTTCCGGCAGTTTGAAGTGTCCTGCATCCTGAATATAAAACTCCACCTCTTCTCCTTCTTTGAATTCACTCAGAAAGCCACTGCATAAACCATTATGTTTCTGATGATCGATAAAGAATTCTGATCTCGCAACCGTAATATGAATTTCCGTGTCACCATGAGCTTCCAGCGACGAAGAAATTGAGTACAGACGCGGTGCCTGGGCGGTTACTATCTGTAGGATTTCTTCAAATTCATCTGCATTTTTTACGGGATAAATTCTGAGGAGATCAAGAAGGCTGAGTCTCACTTCCGGGATGGAATGTCCCGTTATTTTTGCATATTGAGCAACAACAGATTTGAGTAAATAGCTGATGTTAAGATGCTTGTACAGCAGTTCTTCAACAGAAGCTGTAACCTTTGATGTTTCTATTTGTTTTTGAGGATCAATTCCTGTCAGCGTAATAATTTCATCCACTACTGGTTTTGAATTGAACGGAATAACTCCCAAAGCTGCTCCTGGTTGATAGACAAGTGCTTCTTCAGTTTCAATTTCAATATGATACGTTTCTTTTTCAGAAGTAATATCGTTCAGATTAATGATAGCCGAAACTTTCCCATGATATTTCTTTCTACCGGAAGTAATCTTTGGTGCTGCAACATTTTTTGTACTCTGACCAGCATTTTTATTAACGGTGTCGAATACATGCTCTATCCAATGGGAAGCTTCCTGCTCGTAATCAATATCACATTTTTTTAATGGAATGATGCGTTGAGCGCCTAATATTTCAAAACGTGAATCTACATCTTCTCCGGTTTGGCAGAACAGAGGATAACTGCTGTCTCCCAAGGCCAGTACTCCATATTTCAGTCCGCTGAGATTGATTTCATTTTCATGAATATAATCGTAGAATTTTTTGGCAAGAGCTGGTGGTTCTCCTTCTCCCTGTGTACTGATGACTACGAAAAAGAATTCTTCTTTAGCCAGATCTTTTGGTTTGTATTGAGAAAGGTCAGCAAGCTTAACCTGAAGTCCTTTTTTCTTCACGATACCTGCCAATGCTGTAGCCAGTTTTTTGCTGTTTCCGGTTTCTGTTCCGTAAGCCAGCGTTATTTTTTTTACGGCATTTTGAGTGCTGTTATTGAGTTGCTGTGGCGGTAGTGCGGCGGTCAGCGAAGTTCCTCCGGCAATGCCTGCAAGATATCCGCTTGCCCAGATGGCTTCATCTCGGGAAAGGTCTCCGGAGATTTGTTTTAATACATTTAATTTTGTTTCAGACAGCATATTCAAAGAAATTTTGAGTTGTAGGGATTAGACTTCCGTTTTCCACTGATTTGAAGTAAAGACCTTCCTGTTCTGCATTTTCAAGCCATGAAAACTCTTCGTGCAGATTGACAATCTTGCCAACCACAACCAAAGAAGGTGATGCAAAGACTTTATCTCCGAATTTTTCGTTAAAATCATCAAATGAGGAAGTGTACACCTTTTGATAAGGCGTTGTGGCCTGTTCAATGACTGCAATTTTTTTATCACTTGAAATCCCTAGCTGTATAAGTTTTTCTACAAGAGGAGTAAGATTTCCTTTGGACATGTAGAAAACAAGAGTATCATTAGTAAAAGCAAGTTCTTTCCAGTATTCTTCAGTTACAATTTCTGATTTATAATAGGTCAGAAAACGAACGGATGTAGAATATCCTCTTGCTGTTAAAGGCATCCCTGCAAATGCTGCTGCTCCTAAAGCTGCTGTAATTCCCGGAATGATCTCGTAAGGAATATGATTTTGCTTTAAAGCCTGCAGTTCATCCAGAATATTGGAAAATATGGAAACATCTCCTCCTTTCAGCCTTACAATGGTTTTATTCTGACGGGCATATTCCACCATCAATGTATTGATATGAGACTGAGGGGTGGAAGCATTTTTGCTACATTCTTTCCCTACATAGATGATTTCTGTATTTTCATTGACGTATGTTTCCAGAATTTCAGGACTTACAAGGCGGTCACATAAAATGACGTCTGCTTCTGCGATCGCTTTTACTGCTTTTACAGTGATCAGTTCAGGGTTGCCGGGCCCTGCACCGATAAGGTAAACCTTTGGTGATTTTATATTTGTTTTCATTGAAGTAGATGTTAATTAAGGATTTAGAAGAGTCCTTCCACAGACAGATACCTTTCTCCGGTATCGTAATTAATCGTCAGGATTTTAGCGTTAGATGGTATTTCAGGTAACTGTTTTGCGATGGCTGCTAAAGCGGCTCCGGTAGAAACTCCCACAAAAAGGCCTTCTTTTTTAGCGGCATTGAGGGCGTATTCATAAGCTTCTTCCTTCCCTACGGTAATCACGCCGTCTAAAAGAGTTATATCCAGAATGGAAGGAACAAATCCAGCTCCTAGCCCCTGTAGTGGGTGTGGTGCCGGGCTTCCTCCGCTTAAAACAGGAGATAATTCCGGTTCTACGGCGAATACTTTTACGTTTGGGTATTTTTCCTTTACTGCTTTTGCAATTCCGGTGATATGTCCTCCGGTTCCTACTCCGGTAATAATATAGTCGAGCCCATCCGGGAAGTCTTTTAAAATTTCCTGAGCAGTAGTCTCAACATGGACTTTTACGTTGGCAGGGTTATCAAACTGTCTTGGAATCCATGAATTAGGAGTGTCCTGAGCCAATTCATTAGCTTTCTCGATAGCGCCTTTCATTCCTTTTTCTCGTGGAGTAAGCACGAATTCTGCACCGTAAGCTTCCATAATTTTGCGGCGTTCTATACTCATGCTTTCCGGCATGACAAGAATGAGTTTGTATCCTTTTACAGCTGCTACCAGGGCCAGACCTATTCCTGTATTTCCACTGGTAGGTTCTATGATGGTGCTGTCTTTATTTAGTAATCCTTTGGCTTCTGCATCTTCAATCATGGCCAGGCCAATTCTGTCTTTAATGCTTCCGCCAGGGTTGCTTTTTTCAAGTTTAATCCAGATTTCATGATCTGAATTGAATAATTTATTAATTTTTACGACGGGAGTATTTCCAATCGTTTCTAATGCGTTCTGAAATCTCATATCAATTTATTTTTTTGTTTTTTTAAATGACAAAGGTTAATGATTCCGGTAATGAAGTATTATCCTTTATTTTTATTTCACTTTTGTGGTAAACGAGTGAATTGGCAGGAACATCCTGTGTTATCCAGACATTTCCTCCGATAATGCTTTCTCTGCCTATGGTAGTTTCGCCTCCCAAAATGGTTGCTCCAGAATAGATAATCACATCATCTTCAATATTGGGATGCCTTTTCTGGTGAGCTTTTTCTTTGGAAACATTCAAGGCTCCGAGGGTAACTCCCTGATAGATTTTGACATTATTTCCAATGACTGTTGTTTCCCCGATCACAATTCCTGTCCCATGGTCAATAAAAAAAGACTTTCCGATGGTAGCTCCCGGGTGAATATCAATTCCTGTCTTGCTGTGAGCATACTCTGAAATGACACGCGGTACTATTTTCACTTTCTGACTCCACAACTGGTGTGAAATACGATAGACATAAGTGGCAAAAAAGCCGGGATATGCCAGATAGACTTCTTCCAGAGAATCGGCCGCGGGATCAAATTCTACAATAGATTTTGCATCCAGTACCAACTGATCATAAAGGTCAGGCAGAGATTCAAAAAACTGATTCACCTGTTTCTCAGTACTGTCCTGATCACCTGTTACGGTATTGATCTGTTCTGAAAGAGTTTCCCGCAATGCTTCAAAATTTCTTTTAAGCTGATCTTCAGTATTATCATTCTGAGGAAGGAAAAGTGTTTCATACAAATCCTTAACCCATCTTTTAGTCTTTATCTTATCAAAGAATCCATGATTACTATTTTGTTTGGTCTGATGAATTCTTTCTATTAAGTGATCGGAAATTGCCATTTTTTCTATTGAATTATACAGGCTGCTACCGTTGAATTGGACGTTTCATCCACCAAAATGGCAGAGCCCGTTGTTTTATTATTGGTAAAGCTGTCATAGACCAAAGGCTGTGCCGTTCGCAGGGTAACTTTTACAATTTCGTTCAGTTTAATTTCGCTGTCTGCCTGTTCCTGGATCAGGGTGTTGACATTGATTTTGTAATCTACCTCTTTTACAATTGCTTTCACAAGTCTGCTGTTCTGCTGCAGAAGGTATTTATTCCCCGGTTGTAAAGGTTTCTGATCAAGCCAGCATAAGAGAACTTCCAGGTCTTTTTCAACGGACGGAATCTGTTCTTCCGTGACAAAAATATCTCCTCTGCTGACATCTAAATCATGAGCAAGATGGATCACTGCAGGCTGTCCTTCAAAAGCTTCCTCTTTTTCAATACCATTGATCTCAATTTTAGTAATTTCAGTGGTCAGATCTGCCGGAAGAATATGGATTTTGTCTCCTTTTGTGAATTTTCCACTTAATATTTGTCCGGCGTATCCTCTGTAATCATGCAGTTCTTCGGTCTGAGGGCGAATTACATACTGAACCTGAAAACGGTTTCCGTTGTTTTTTTCTTCATTCAGGGTTACTTCTTCAAGATATTCAAGAAGTGAATTTCCTTCGTACCAGTCTGTTCTGGTAGATGTTGAAACGATATTGTCTCCTTTCAATGCTGAGATCGGAAAATAAGTGACATCGTTTAATCCCAGATTTTCTGCAATTTTTGAATATTCAGATTTAATAGATTCAAAAACTTCTTCCGAATAATCTACCATATCCATTTTATTGATGGCTACAGCCACTTTCTTTAATTGTAATAAAGAAGCGATAATAGAATGTCTTCTGGTTTGTTCAATCACGCCTTTCCTTGCATCGATCAGGATAACCATCAGATCAGAGTTTGATGCTCCGGTAATCATATTACGCGTATACTGCACGTGGCCGGGTGCATCAGCGATGATAAATTTTCTTTTTGCGGTTGAAAAATAACGGTAAGCAACATCAATGGTGATTCCCTGTTCTCTTTCTGCGCGAAGACCATCCGTTAAAAGGGCAAGGTCTACTCCGTCTTCATTTTTATTTTTTGAATGTTTTTCAAGGACTTCCAACTGGTCCTGTAAAATACTTTTGCTATCGTAAAGCAGTCTGCCGATAAGGGTACTTTTGCCATCATCAACGCTTCCTGCTGTTATAAATCTTAATATATCCATACGATTTTAATTATAAATGATAAGTGATAAATGATAATTGATGAAATACTTTGTGTAATCATTGATTAATTATCTTTTATCATTGATTAAAAATAGCCTCCTTTTTTTCTGTCCTCCATAGCGGCTTCTGTCACTCTGTCGTCAATTCTTGTTTCGCCGCGTTCTGAAATTCTGGTTGCTACAATTTCTTCAATGACGGCATCTATTGTGACCGCATTGGACTCTACTGCTGCGGTACAGGTCATATCTCCAACGGTACGGTAGCGTATTTTTTTGGTAGCGATGATGTCTTCAGGTTCTAATACAACATGTGAAGAATTGGCAAGCCACTGGCCGTTAAAATCTACCACTTCCCTTTCATGCGAGAAATAAATAGAAGGAAGTTCAATTTTTTCTCTTCGGATATAATTCCAGATATCGAGTTCTGTCCAGTTGCTGATAGGGAAAACTCTTACATTTTCTCCTTTGTGGATTTTTCCATTAAAAATATTCCACAACTCAGGACGCTGAAGTTTAGGATCCCATTGTCCGAATTCATCACGAACTGAAAATATTCTTTCCTTGGCGCGGGCTTTTTCTTCATCTCTTCTGGCTCCTCCGATACAGGCATCAAATTCAAATTCTTCAATGGTATCAAGAAGAGTGTAGGTTTGCAGCCAGTTTCTGCTTGGGAATTTACCTTTAGCCTCGGTTAGTTTTTTACTTTTGATAGTGTCTTCCACTTTTCTTACTGCCAAAGTAACATCTAGCTGCTTTACCAGCTGATCACGGAAATCCAATACTTCCGGAAAGTTGTGCCCGGTGTCCACATGAACAAACGTAAACGGGATTTTTCCGTGAAAAAAAGCTTTTCTTGCCAGGTGAGCCAGCACAATACTGTCTTTTCCTCCACTGAATAATAATGCCGGACGTTCAAATTGACCTGCTACTTCTCTTAATATATAAATAGATTCGGCTTCTAACTGATCTAAATAGTTTAACTGCTGTATTGACATGTTTTTCTTTTTTATTGATGAATATGCAGACCGCATTCTTTTTTATTGGCATCTTCCCACCACCATCGGCCTGCCCTGAAATCTTCCCCTTCTTTGATCGCTCTGGTACATGGTTCACATCCTATGCTTACAAATCCTTTCTTGTGAAGGTAATTGTAGGGTAAATGATGTTTTTTTACATATTCTGCCACCTGTTCTGTCGTCCAGTGAAGGATGGGATGGAATTTTATGATCTGATTATCCTGATCCCACTCCAGCTGGGGCATATTCTGCCGGTTTGGGGAATGTTCGGATCTAAGACCGGTAATCCATACTTTATAACCTTCCAGTGCTTTTTTTAATGGATGAACCTTACGGATGGTACAGCACGCTTTCCTCTTTTCAACAGACTGATAAAAAGAATCAGGACCGTTTTCTGTTACAAATTCTCTGAGCTCTTCCATATCCGGATAATAGGCTTTGATGTTCTTTTTGAAGAAAGCTTTTGTGGAAGTCCAGGTTTCGTAGGTCTGCTCAAAAAGTCTTCCTGTATCCAGAGTAAAAATTTCAATATTTAAATCTTTTATCAGATGAGTGATCACCTGATCTTCGTAACTGAAGCTGGTTGAAAAGATCACTTTATCCGGAAATCTTTCAGCCAGTAATTGCAGTCCATTAGTTTGAAAAGAAGCTTCAGTAGCTTCTCTCAAAAGGTTTTCGTATTCATTTTTCAGACTGTTTTCCATTTTGAATTGAGATTTAAGTCCTGCAAATATATACAAAATTCTATAACTCCTATCAAAATAGTAGAATTTAAATAAAAAAATTTTATTCTTGAGTAATAAACTTAGTCAGAGTAGCCTCCATCATGCTTGTTCTGGTCTTTTCACGAACGATCATTAATTCTTTTCTTAGGTAACAGACTGCTTCATCCACACAATCATCACAGGCCTCGTAAAAGTTTAAAGAGACACATGGGGTTAATGCAATTGGACCGTCAAAAATGCGGTAAATATCTGCTAGTGAAACTTCATCGGGTGATTTCAGTAAATAGTACCCTCCTACTTTACCCTGTTTACTGTTGACAAGTTTGGCTCTTTTAAGTTCAAGAAGGATTTGTTCAAGAAATTTTTTGGGGATGTTCTCGTCTTGTGCAATAACAGAGGTTGGCAGAAAGCCCTGGTTATAATTCCTTGCTAATCTGACCATTGCTTTAAGCGCGTATTTGCAACGTTTTGACATCATAATTTCTGCAAGTTATGATAAATATCTGATAAATGAAATGTTTTCTGTGGAAGGCTTTGATGTATTTCAACCAAAAAAGTCACAAAAGATTAAAAAAACATTTAAGTATATTTTAAGTGACAGGTAGGCTGTTGAGAAGTACACTGAAGCTTTAAAAATCAAAGATTTTTATTGATTGCTTTGTATAACCTAAAGGAAAGAATATATACAATCATCTGTGTAGATCTGTGAAATATGCAGTGAAAGATAACCACCCCGTCAAAAATTCTTTGAATTTTCGCCACCCCTCCAATGGAGGGGAATTTGCGGACCTCCGGTTCTAAGGATCAGAGATGTTTACTATTTCTGTAATATAAAGTAAGCCAGCTCCCTATCTTCCCGTTTTAGGTTTTCAATTCTCTTAAAGTTGTTGTTCAGAAGAACTTTCTGAGAACCTATATTATCAAGATCGGTTACAGCAACGATATCTTTCTGATGATTTAATGATAAACAATAATCAACAAGGGCTTTACAAACTTCAGTTCCAAGGCCTTTTCCCCAATAATTATCACCCAAAGTATATCCTATTTCCAGCTGATCGGGATTATCAAGGAAGATTCTGGCCAGACACATTCCTACAAAATCGTTATTTTGAGTGTCGAATATTCCCCATCTGCTGAATGGTCCTTCTTTATAATCTGCCACTGCTTTGTCAAACATTTCCTTATATTCTTCAGGAGTTTTATAAGGCAGATAGCGGGTAACATTCTCATTTTCAAAAAGAGTGGAAAACAAAGGAAATTCTTCAGGTGTAAATTCACGGATGATGATGGTGTCGTTTTTATAATGCATTGGAATTGTAATTACAGAATAAAAGTACACAAATAAATGAAGAACTGCTCATAAATAGAATAAAAAATTGGGCTTACAATGAAGCCCAATCAACTGCATATGAATAGTAAACTGTTATTCATATTTCTGAGAAAAGTGTTTTGTTATTTAAAAAATTTTAAACCAATCTGTAACTGCTTTGAAGTAATAATCAGCAGGTTGATGGTGTTGCAGACCACCGCCGCCAGAATATTGTCCATAGGTTACCGTTTGATCCTATTTTTTAATGAATTTTTGGGAAGATTTCCCTAAAGAAGTTTCAATATCAATTAAATAAGTTCCGCTTAGGAAGTGTTTAACATCAACCTTCTCACCCATAACTTTAGCATTCATTTTTCTTCCAAACATATCATAAACAGAAATTGACTTAATTTCACCTTTTGTTTTAATATTTAATACATCAGAAACCGGATTTGGATAGATAGAAGTTTCTGAGTTTATTGTATCAACGTCTGCAGTGGATAATGATAATGCACAAGGGGTTGTAATACTGCCATTTGGTTGTGTATTGTATCCAAACGCAGTTACAGAATAACCTGAACCATTGGCCCCAACAGTCAGTTTGAAATAGCCGTTAATATTGTAGCCCTCGAATTGGTTTCTAAAACCAACATAAGCGGTTTGGCCAGACCAGTTAGTGTATGTAGGAGTGTACACGTCAAGTTGTCCGGGAGTACCAATTGGGTAACCTATATTATTTGCATTAGTTATAGTGGTGCAAGCCGGAATTAAACTGATATTTCGTGTTCCTGTCTGGCAAACTAATCCTTTCCAATAGGTTTCCAATTTTAATTGATTGGCTCCATAGTACCAGGTGCCATACCCTGCATCATCACTAAGCTCCGGGTTAATGATAAAATATTTCCAAGTTGCCCCTGAGTTGGTGGTTACTGTTGTTGGTGTTGGGTTGGCATAACTTTCCAGAGGAGTTCCTGTAACTATTTTATAAGGATCTTTGTAAGAAAAAGTTAATGCCAGAGCTGTCGTTGATCCTAATGAAGTTACGCCTCCTGTTATAGCCGGATTCAGGAATGTAATTGATGAATTCAGGACCTGACTTTTAGGATGACTGGTTGCCGCACCATTTATGCTAAGTGTAGCAGTAGTAGGGCTTGTAACCGCTATAGCTGCTGTTAGTCCTGCTGGTAATGAAGAAGTGAAATGTGTTCCTGCAGTAAGAGTTGTTCCATTGGGAACGGCAAATGTAGCTCCCTTTAGCGTAATCGTTGATGTAGGGACAGATGCTACTGTTCCATCTAATGACACGGCTCCATTATTGTTTAAGTTCTCTGTAAATGTACTGTTGCTAAGGGTTAATCTAGGTGGAGTATTGGCAACTCCGGTAGCGGCTAAGTTAGCAGGCTGCCATAAATTCATTCGCGAAGGATGGTTTAATGCTGCCAGCATTCTGTTAACCTGTCCATTGGTAAACATTTTATAACAACCGGAAGAACCATTGTATCCCATATAGTTTTCAACGTTTACTTTTTGTCCAAGACAATTGTTTCCAGCTGAACATCCTAATCCGGAAGAAGTATTTTCTACAGGGGTGTCAGCAACTCCATCACCATCATTAGTTGGGTTTGCAGTTGAACATGGAACATTAAATGTGTGTTGAAGATTTAACCAATGCCCGAATTCGTGAGTAAATGTATCAGAAAACTCGTTTGAAGCCACTGTTCCTGCAGCATTAAATATATAACGTCCATTATAAACAACTCTGGCTGTATTTACTGAAGTCATGTATGAATCCGGATACCAGGCAACTCCTGATTGATATAAATCTTTATTAGCATATAGGTCATTTTGAATATACACATTCATATACTTTGTATTATCCCATGCATCTGTGCCAATTTGTGCATCATATCCACCTCCGTTGCCATATCCACCTTTGAAAGGGTGAAATACCACTCCGCTTGTTGCTTTTCCGGTTGGATCAATTTTAGCTAATCGGAATTCAATACTTAATGCTGCTCTGATAGATTGGAAATCAGGATCCACAGTATTTGAATCCGTGTTAATTCCATTGAAATTTAAGTTGATTTGTTCCAGTAAGTCAACTACTTTTTGGTAATTTACTTTTACATTACTTTGAGATTCTCCATACACATGAAAAACCACAGGGATGATGTAGGTTGGATTGCTGACCCTATTATTCAATGAGTTTTTGGCTGAACCCATTTTCTTTACGAAATTTTGGGTGTATTTCTCAAAATTTTCATATTCAGCCTTAGATTTAGGGTGCAGTTCAAAATGTTTTTTCATCATTTCATCTGCTTTACACTCACGAGGTCTGTTTTCTTGCGCAAAACCTATTATTGGAAATAGGGAAACAAGTACTAGTAATTTAAATTTTTTCATAAATTTTGGATTTGGTTGTTAATAAATTATTTGAATAATCAAATTGTTTTGTGCTTAATTTTGTGTTTTATGTGATGTTTTTTAACTAAATCTTTCAGGGTTGAATATCTTTATCTCAACCGTCGGCTTTTGGTCATTGGCAAGTTCTGAAACTGTTTTCCCAAAAATGGGTCCTAAACTTAAACCCATCATACCGCCGCCGCCTGCGATAATCAGGTTTTTGAGTTTGGAAGACTGTCCCAGATAAGGCAGCCCATCCGGAGCACAGGGTCTGTAGCCGAACCAGATTTCAGATTCTTTGGGTTTTTCAATCTGAAAGTCAGGTAAATATTGTGGAATAGACCTGATGATCCCTTCTACCCTTTTCATATTAATTTTGTCATGATGGGAAGCCAGTTCCATCGTTCCACCGAAGCGGATCTGCCCGTTCATAGGAGTGACAGCCACTCTTGCTTCCAGTAATAAAGCAGCATGATTCAGGGTGTTGACCGGATTTTCAGGGGTATGCATGAAAGAATATCCTTTTCCGGGCATTAATTGAATTTTGATTCCTGCCTTCTGAGCCAGTTTAGGGAGAAATGAACCTCCGGTTATGACGAAACGGTCTGCTGTAAACTTTTTATCATTGGCAATTATGGTTTTAATCATATTTCCTGATTTTTCAAAGCCGGTTACTTTGTGATGAGTATGAAAAACGACACCATTACTTTTAAGATAAGAGATCATTTGTTTCATCAGTTTCATGGGATTCATGTGACCATCACATTTGTAATTGATCCCTCCGATAACATCCAATTGAACATTGGGTTCAAGTTCCTGAATATCTTTTTTATCCAGAATATCAACGGGTAAACCCATCCTGGTTGCTTTGTGGGCAAGCTCTATCTCTTCTTCTGCAACTTTCTCTGTTTTATAGAGCATTAAAATACCATTCTGATTAAGCTCAAAATCAAATTCATCCTTTGTGGCAATCTCGTTGTAGAGGATGCTGCTCGCCAGATTAAGGTCTCTGATGGCTGTTGCTGAGTGGTCCACATGCTTTTGGTTAGAGTGTTTTAAGAATTTTATCCCCCAGAAAAACAGGTCAGAATTCAATGAAGGCTTTACATAAAACGGACTTTTGCTATCAAACATCCAGCGGATTCCTTGTGCCACAACACCTGGTGCCGCTAACGGAGTAAAGTGGCTGGGTACAATCATTCCCGCATTGCCATAAGAACAATTGTTGGTAAGATCGTTCTGCTCCAGAATTTCTACACTCCAGCCTTTCTCTAAAAGGTAATAGGCGGAGCTTAAACCTGCTATTCCTGCACCAATAATGAGTGCTTTTCCTTTATTCTGTGTCATATGTTTGTTTACATAACCTGAAATCCCTGCCAGTAAGGATCTTCATCATCAATAATAATATGATTATAACCGGTGATTCTTGCCCAGCCTTCTACTGAAGGGATAATTGCCGGTTTTCCGCCAACGGTAGCCGTTCCTTCAATTCTCCCGATAAACTGGGATCCGATATAGCTTTCATGGATAAACTCTTCGCCTTCTTTTAATTTTCCTTTAGCATACCATTGAGCCATTCTTGCAGAGGTACCTGTTCCGCATGGTGAACGATCCAATGCATTCTCTCCTACTAAAACAGCATTTCGTCCACTGGCTTTAGGGTCTTTGGGATTACCCGTCCATTGAATATGGCTTAATCCGGTAATGTGTTCATTCTCAGGATGAATAAACTGGTATTTTTCATTGAGTAGTTGTCTGATGATTTTTCCATAATGAATAAGCTGGCTGGCTGTAAAATCGGAAATATCTCTGAAATTCTCCTGAGGGTCTATAATTGCATAGAAGTTCCCGCCATAAGCTACATCCGCTTTTATCAATCCGAGATCAGGACAATCAACTTCCAGGTTTTCAGCATACAGAAAGGATTTTACATTGGTTAGTTTTACAGAGGCTACTTTTTTGTCTTCCTGTACATAATCAATAAGAATAAGTCCTGCCGGTGTTTCCAGGCGCAGCTTGCCGGGAATTTTGGGAAAAATCAAACCTTCTTCTATAGCAATGGTTACTGTACCTATCGTTCCGTGTCCACACATGGGAAGACATCCGCTGGTTTCAATATATAAAACTCCGATATCGTTTTCTTCGTCAAAAGGCGGATACAAAATACTTCCACTCATCATATCATGGCCACGGGGTTCAAACATGAGCCCTTTCCGGATCCAGTCATATTCTTTCATAAAATGAAGGCGACGTTCCATCATGGATTTTCCTTTTAAAATAGGACCTCCTCCTGCTACAAGACGTACAGGGCAGCCACAGGTGTGTGAATCTATACAAAAAAATGTTCTGTTCATGTGGTTTGTAATTTTAATGATTCTGAATTGACTTCTCCATCTACTATTCTGCTGATCTGTAACGGATTTTCATTTCTCAGCTCTTCGGGTAAAAATTCATCCGGCCAGTTTTGGAAAGAAATAGGACGGATAAACCTCTTTACAGCATCAGGTCCTACGGAGGTAAAACGGGAATCAGTAGTGGAAGGAAAAGGGCCTCCATGCTGCATGGCATAAACAACTTCTACTCCTGTAGGCATTCCGTTGAAGAGTAACCTTCCGCATTTATCCTTCAGAAGATTAATAAGCATCAGATGATTCCGGGCATCTTCATCGGTAGCTGCTACGGTAATTGTTAACTGTCCTTTCAGTTGTTTTGCGATTTCCGTTATCTCTTCCTGGGTTTCGCAAGTTACAATGATACCAAAAGGCCCGAAAACCTCTTCACTTAGTACATGATTTTTCATGAAGTTTTTGGCGTTGGTTTCTATCACGATAGCACGTCCGTACTCTTCATTAATTTCTGTATGTGCTGTTGCAATAATGTGTACTTCAGGCTGTTCTGCTGCTCTGATTTTATATTTTTCAAAACTTTCAAAAATTCCCTTGTGAAGCATCTTTGCAGGAATAACCTCCTGAATTTCATTTTTCAGGGTAATGATAAAACGGTCCAGAGATTCTCCTTTAAGAGCAATACATACTCCCGGATTGGTACAGAATTGTCCCATTCCTAATGTTAAGGATGAAAGATATTCTTTAGCGAACGCTTCTGCTCTGTTTTCAAGCAAATCCGGCAGGGCAAATACTGGATTGATGCTGCCCATTTCTGCAAAAACAGGAATAGGATCTTCACGGTGATTCGCCATGTCGAACAACGCCTTCCCTCCGGCAAATGAACCGGTAAATGCAACGGCTCTGATCTCTTTATGCTGAACTAAATAAGCCCCAATGTCATTGGATATTCCGGTAATATGGCTGAAGATTCCTTCAGGCCAGCCACATTCTTTCACGGCAGCTGTTATAGCATCAGCCATGAGTTGAGAGGTCTTAGGGTGAGCCGGATGAGCTTTTACAATAACAGGACAACCTGCTCCAATAGCACTTGCCGTATCACCGCCCGCTGTAGAAAAAGCAAACGGGAAATTACTGGCCCCGAAAACAACTACAGGTCCTATACCCACATTGTATTTTCGGATGTCTCCTTTTTGTTTGTCAGATTGTGCAAGATCAATTCTTGGTTCTGTATATATTCCGGTGGCTACCGCTTTGGCATAGCTTCTCCATTGTCCTGTTGTTCTTGCTTTTTCACCAGTAAGTCTGGCTAAAGGCAGCGATGTTTCAGTATGAGCCGTTGTCAAAAGTTCTTCTCCCAGTGCTTCAATTTGATTGGCGACTGTGTTCATGAAGGCAGCCCGTTCTTTTATAGTGGTATTCTTCAGGAACTGGAAGGCTTCAACCGCCATCTGAATTCTTCTATCAATATTTTGCGGTGATGTTTCTTCTATCATATCTGTATTTCCGGAGTTAGTAGTTTCGGACGATTCACTCTGCCTTCTTCAATAATCTTTTGAATTCTTTCAGCTTCCTCTCCATGAAGTTCCAGACGTGGAGCTCTTACATACGGACTGCTTATTCCTTCCGCTGTAGCAGCCAGTTTGATATACTGAATAAGTTTTGGGTGGATATCAAGTTCCAGTAATGGCATAAACCATCTGTAGATTGATACGGCTTTGTCGTATTCATTTGCTTTCACATAGTTGTACATGGCCATGGTTTCATTAGGGAAAGCATCTACAAGACCTGCTACAAGTCCGTCTGCACCAAGCATGAGGGTTTCCAGACAAATGGTGTCTACTCCTCCTAGAATTTTAATTCTTTTTCCAAAGCGGTTGATCATTCTGGTTACATTGGCAAGATCTCTAGTAGATTCTTTAACAGCCTGAATGGTTGGATATTCAATAAGTTCCTCAAACATTTCAAGGGTAACATATATTCCGTAATCAACCGGATTGTTATAGATAAGGATTGGAAGGTCCGTAGCGGAAGCCACTGCTTTGAAATATTCTACTACTTCACGATTATCGGCTTTATAACGCATCGGAGGAAGCAGCATGAGCCCGTCAGCACCTGATTCTTTAGCTTTTTGAGCAAAGTTTACTGCATTTTTGGTAGTATTTTCAGAAAGGTTAAGAATGACAGGAATTCTTCCCTGTGTTATCTTTTTTGCATATTTCAGCAGTTCAAATTTTTCTTCAGTTTCTAACGCGCTGGCTTCCCCTAATGTTCCCGCAAGGATAATTCCGTGAACACCTGCTTTGATCTGGGCTTCTGTATTGAGAGCAAACATTTCAAAGTCTATCTCACCTTCTTTGGTAAAAGGAGTTAATACAGCAGGATAAATACCTTCCCAGCTTAGTTTTGTACTCATATCAAATAATATTTATTCAAAACTAGGTGAATTTTAAAACGGTAAATGTTAATATTTTAATAGATACTAACCGTATTTTAACAAGTTGCTTTTTATTGCTCTATGGTAGCCTCTTTATAGTGTTTAAGGTATTCTTTAGGCGAATATTTCATAATGGACTTGAAAACCCGGTTAAAATTGGTAAGACTATTGAATCCACTGTTAAAAGCCACAGAAGAAATACTGTACATATTGCTGGATGTCAATAGTCTGCAAGCTCGCTGTACCCGGAGTTCATTAAGATATTCAATATAAGTGATTCTGGTTCGTTTTTTAAAAGATCTGCAAAATGCCTGAGGAGTCATACAGGCTTCCTGAGCAATACTGTCAAGGGTAAGTTTTGTCTGGGCAAAATTCTTCTTAATAAAGGTTTGGGCATCTATAATTCTTTGATCATAGTCTGAAATATGATTTGGCAGATTCTTTTCTGAAGATAAGGGAATATGCAGATGCCTGTTTTGCATAAGATGGTTTAAAATCCTGATAAAATCTATGATCTGTTCTACTCCTTCTGTTTTTTGTAATGCTGCAATGTTTTCCCCGATACATATTTTTAATTTAGGGGCGACCTGGAAACCGACTTCTGAATGGGCTATAAAATTTTTAAGTTCTCCAAATTCCGGTAAGTCAAAAAATGCAGCGATCTTTTTATACGGATCAAAAAATATAGAGATGGAATGAACTTTTTGTTTTTCATCTTTATCAAAAGTACCCCGGAAGACATGTGATTGATTAGCTCCCAGATAGAAAATATCGCCAGCCTCAAAATTAAAGAGATTTTGTTCTATGGCCAGTGTTCCGTGTCCTTTAAGGATCCACATGATCTGGGTTTCCGTATGGCGATGGAAGTAAGGATAAAAATTGGGCATTATATCTTCCTGAATACGGATACTTTTGTTGGTATCAGCAGGGACTGAAAACTGAAGACTCTTCATAGAATCAATATTTTGATGTAAAAGGTTAAAATATGACCGAATTTAAGCAAAATATGAACACTGGATATCATATTAAAATCCAAACTTTACACTATTCTTTATTTTACTAAATAAAGAGCGGTCAATAGTACAAAATCGTACCTTTAAAGCTTTAAATTAAAAAGTATTCATAATATGTTTTCAACACAAACCTATCAAGATAGAAGAGCAGTTTTACAAAGTAATGTATCGGGCGGAATTTTATTGTTTTTGGGAAATATAGAGAATCCGGTGAATTTTGAACACAATCCTTATTATTTCCGTCAGGACAGTACCTATTTATATTATTTTGGAATCCAGGAACCCCGTATTGCGGCCATTATTGATATTGATGAGAATAAGACCATTGTTTTCGGAGATGAATTAAGTATAGATGACATCGTATGGATGGGCAGACAGGAAACCCTTAAAGAAAAAAGTCTGAAATCCGGAGTACAGGAAACCATGCCGTATGCAGAACTTTCTCAATATATTCTAAAAGCACAGACTTCCGGCAGAAAAGTACATTATCTTCCTCCTTATCAGTCTTCCAATAAAATTTTACTTGCCGATCTTCTTGGGATTAAAATAACAGAATTACAACCTTCTGCAGAAATGATTAAAGCCATTGTGAAGCAGCGGTCTATAAAAGAACCTCAGGAAATAGTGCAGATAGAACAGGCCGTGAATGTATCCAATGAAATGCATTTGCTGGCGATGCAGATCGCAAAACCGGGCCTTAAAGAATATGAAATTGCGAATGCCATTCAATATCTGGCTGCCAATAAAGAATGTCAGATGTCTTATCCTCCGATTGTAACCATAAACGGAGGAATTCTGCATAATCACTATCGCCTCAATACTTTGAAAGAAGGGGATCTTTTCCTTAACGATTCCGGAGCGGAAACGGCAATGGGATATGCGGGTGACCTTACCAGAACATTTCCTGTGAGCAAAACTTTTAGTACAAAACAAAAGGAAATGTATGAAGTGGTTCTGAATGCTTTTAATAATGCGCAACAGCTTCTGAAACCGGGTGTTCGATTCAAGGATATTCATTTGAAAGCTTCTCAGCATCTTGTAGAAGGTCTTATTGATCTTGGATTGATGAAAGGAAATCCTGAAGAAGCGGTAAAAAACCATGCCCATACCCTATTTTTCCAATGCGGATTGGGACATATGATGGGACTTGATGTACATGATATGGAAGATCTCGGAGAACAATACATTGGCTATACCGAAGAAGAACCAAAAGATACCAAAACATTCGGTCTTAAATCCTTACGTTTAGGAAAGGCTCTTGAATCTGGATTTGTAGTAACGGTTGAACCCGGTATTTATATGATCCCGGAACTGATTGATATCTGGCAGGCTGAAAATAAAAATGCAGATTTTATCAATTACGATAAAGTAAATGAATACCGAAACTTTGGAGGAATCCGTGTGGAAGATGATTTCCTGATTACTGATGACGGGTACAGACTTCTTGGGAACGGACTGATCAAAACAGTTGAAGAAATTGAAAATTACAGAGCTGAACATTGAGCTTAATCAAATAATAACTATGAAGAATATAAAAAAACTAACCGTTATTGCATTATACTTCCTGTGTTTGTCACCATTGGCTGCACAAAAAACACAGTGGACTCCGGATGGCAATGCTTATTATTCATTTACTAAAAAGGGGGTTGAAATTGTTGATGTACTGCATCCCGGAAAAGATCAGACTCTTTTAAACAGCAATGAACTTGTTCCTATGGGAAGTTCTGAACCACTGCAGGTACAAAGTTTCCAGGTATCTCCTGATGACAAAAGTTTATTACTCTTTGCCAATACCCGAAAAGTATGGAGAGACAATACCCGTGGAGATTACTGGATTTTTGACAAAAACACTAAAAAACTTACCCAGCTTGGAAAAGAATTGCCTTCTTCATTGCTGATGTTTGCAAAATATTCTCCGGATGGAAAAAAAGTAGCGTATGTATCCAAGCATAATATGTATGTTGAAGACCTTTCAAACAACCAGATTACCAAAATCACAACTGATGGTACAGACGGCATGATCAACGGTACTTTCGATTGGGTATATGAAGAGGAATTTGGAACTCAGGATGGTTTCCGATGGTCACCGGACGGAAACAAAATTGCTTACTGGAAGCTGGATGCAAGAGGTACAAAAAACTTCCTGATGATCAATAATACAGACAGTCTGTATTCATTTACTGTTCCTGTAGAATATCCGAAAGTAGGAGAAAATCCTTCAGGCTGCAGCATCTGGTTTTATGATCTTGCTTCTAAATCTTCAAAGAAAGCAGATATTGCAGGAGATGAAATGCAAAACTATATTCCGAGAATGGAATGGGTGCTGGATTCTAAATCTGTTATTCTTCAGCAGCTGAACAGAAAACAGAATCAAAGCAAAATCATCGTGGCAGATGCCAACTCTGGCAGCAGCAAGACTATTCATACGGAAACAGATGCTGCATGGATTGATATCAAATCCCGTTGGAACGATAATGACCCAAGTGGCTGGGACTGGATTGAGAATGGAAAGGAGTTCCTTTGGCTTTCTGAAAAAGATGGATGGAGACATATTTATAAAATAGATATGAGCGGCAAGGAAACATTGATTACCAAAGATGCTTTCGATGTGATAAAACCTGAGTTTTTTGATGTTCAGAACAAACAGATCTACTTTTCAGCATCACCCAATAATGCGACTCAACAGTACCTGTACAAAGTAAATATGAAAGGAGGAAAAGCACAAAAAGTAACTCCTGAAGCTTACACAGGTTCCAATACATACACGATATCACCCAATGGGAAAATCGCGATGTTTACCAACAACAGTGTCAATGCAATTTCAATGGGTTCTGTAATATCACTTCCGGAACATAAAGAACTCGTTGCTGCTAAGAGAACAGCAAAAGCAGATCCTGCAAAGTCTAAAACAGAGTTTTTCCAGATTACCACACAGGATGGTGTTACACTAGACGGATGGGTGGTAAAGCCTAAAAATTTTGATCCTAATAAAAAATATCCGGTTGTTTTCACAGTTTATGGAGAGCCGGCAATGCAAACAGTTACAGATAGTTTCTATACAGGCTGGAACCAATTATACGTTGGAGATATGGCTGAAGATGGTTACCTGTATGTTTCTCTTGAAAACCGCGGAACACCTGCTCCAAGAGGACGTGAATGGAGAAAATCGATTTATCGTAAAATAGGACAGCTTAATATCCGTGATCAGGCAATGGGAGCTAAAGCTTTATTTGCAAAATGGCCTTATGCAGATACTTCAAGGGTTGCCGTATGGGGCTGGAGCGGCGGAGGTTCATCTACCCTGAACCTTTTGGGACAATATCCTGATATTTACCAGACCGGGATTGCTATTGCTCCGGTAGCCAATCAGTTGTTCTATGACAATATCTATCAGGAAAGATATATGGGGCTTCCACAGGAAAACAGAGAAGATTTTGTGAATGGGTCTCCACTGGCTTATGCTAAAAATCTAAAAGGAAATCTTTTACTGGTTCATGGAACAGGTGATGATAATGTACATTACCAGAATACGGAAGTCTACATCAACGAGCTGGTAAAATACAACAAACAGTTTCAGCTGATGTCATATCCTAACCGTACACACTCCATTGATGAAGGGGAAGGTACGTCAGAGCACCTTGCTACTCTATTTACAAAATATTTAAAAGAACATTGTCCTCCGGGAGGAAGATAGAAAAGAAAAAACCAGATATCAAATTATCTGGTTTTTCTTTTAAATAGAGGTAATGAATATTGATCCTGCTTATTATAAACTGTAAGCCAGCCCTACATTTCCTATTCCTTTATATCCAAAACCTGCTTCAGCACTTACTCCCAATCTGCCTCCTAATCTAATTCCGAGCCCTGTAAGTTGATAATTAAAATGTGAGATACTTTGTAAAGGATTCCTACTCTTTTCCAATGTTAATCCTAATCCCAATCCGGAATACATACGAAATTTTGGTTTGGATATATAGTTGTAGTTACTTTTTACGGCAAAAGTATAATTGTGTGATTTTTCCGTTGATTTATCGGAATATTCTCTCGTTACCTGTTGATATGCGAGGTCTGTCCCAATAATCCATTTATCCTTTATTGCATAGTTATATTCAACAACAAAAGCTCCGGAATTTTCTGTCTCATAAGGGCCATAACCGAATGTAAAAACACTGGTAAAAGCATTAATAAAATCTGTGGTCGTTCCAAGTCCATAGGCAATTTTTATCTCTGAAGTTCCTTTACTTTGGGCTTTAATCACGGTACTGCCAACAATTAATAATAACAAGCAAATAGTTTTACATAAAGTGGTAAATAAATTTTTCTTTTCCATTTTGCAAAATTAAAGCTAATAATGCAGCAGTAGAGCTTTATCGCATTAGAATACAATTAGAACTCACTTAAAATATGGTTAAAGACATCACCTCTTTTGAAAGTTTACAGATAAATGTTGGGTTCGTTTTATCTTCTTTTAAATACAATGGTCCAGGTTATATGAAAAGGCTCTCCTTTGTATTTGTCTGTCTCTTTCATGACAATCTTCATTGTTGTTTTATCCAGCTGGGCGATTTCAAATCTTCGCTCATAATTACCCCCGTCAAATAAAGATAAGATTTTGTCTTCAGGATGTAATTCATACGAAAAATAAAGCTGTCCGCTATCAATAATGGAGCCGTCAGCATTAAACTGCATGAGGTCTTTGCTGTTTAATTTGTAATTTTTTACCGTTCGGTTTCCATTAGCTTCAATCCCTTCACTTTCTGAGAGTACCGGCTGCCACTTCCCGACAATCATTTTTTGATAAGATTGCTGATAAGGAATACTGAATGACAATGCTGTCAGACAAAAAGTAACCATAAACAGCGTCAGGTTGAAAAATTTCATCATAATTTTGCTTTTGGGGTGAGTGAGTGTCATTAACTCATGTTCAAATGTAGTGACAATCTGTTTAACTCTATGAAAATTGTTTTTATATCCTTACTTTTAACTTATTAAATACATAAAACCACTCATTTGAAACTGCCACTCTCCTATTATTCAAACCAAGACGTTCTTTTTCTTGCTCAGAATCTTCTGGGGAAAGTTCTTTTTACAGATATTAATGGTGAAATAACAGCCGGAATTATTGTAGAAACAGAAGCCTATTTCGGAGTTCTGGATAAAGCTTCCCATGCGTATGGCGGCAGACGGACAAACCGCACGGAAACGTTGTACAGTCATGGTGGTATTTCCTATGTTTATCTATGCTACGGAATTCATCATCTGTTCAATGTTGTAACTTCTGTAAAAGATGAGCCTCACGCTGTGTTAATCAGAGCTGTTGAGCCATTAATAGGAAAAGACATTATGGAACTCAGACGGAATATGTCTGCCGATAAAGCAGCTATTTCTTCCGGCCCCGGATCTGCAGCCAAAGCTTTAGGTATTGATCAATCTTTTAATAAAAAAGATCTGGATGGAAATGAAATATGGATTGAAGATCACGGAATTCAATATCCTGCCGATGACATTATAAAAGCTCCCCGTATAGGCGTTGCGTATGCTCAGGAAGATGCCCTTTTACCCTGGCGTTTTTTTGTGAAAGGAAATAAATATGTGAGTAAACCTAATACAATATAACAATTACAATTCGTGAATTGTATGATAAAACTCTTTATAATAAGCAACAAGCTGATCGAGTGAAAACCCCCGGTTCAAACCACTGGTATTGGGCAAAACCCAGACTTTTGCTCCACTGAAATCTTCTGTCTGCAGTCCCCATAGAATTTCTTTCTTTTTAGAGAAAGCTTTGTAAGCAGCCTTACCGAGAAAAGCTACATATTGAGGCTTATATTCTGTTATTTTTGTTTTAAATGTATCCAAAGCATTGTCAAACTCTTCTTTTGAAAGTTCATCAGCACGGGAAGTTGCCCTTGCGACAGCAGTTGTGAGTCCCAGCCCGAAATCCAGAATAGAAGTATCATTCACCGCTTCAATTTCATAAGAAGTAAACCCCGACTGGTGAAGGACTTTCCAGAAACGGTTACTCTTTCCCGAAAAATGATGGCCGTCATCCGATGATTTTAAACCGGGATTGATTCCACAAAAAAGGACGTTAAGATGACTTGTAATGATATCTGTTAGCATAAATGAGATGAATAGGTCTGAAGAAAAAAAAGATTTCTGCTCACTCTTTTCCAAGGTATAAAGATATTAATATTAGGAATATATTCAGACTTACATTCATTATGGAATATTGAACGGTTCACTGTCTGTATCATACGTTCTATCTCTCTTTTTTGCAGTGTCACAAAGTTTATTATATTGAATATGAATGGGTAATGGTAATTTTGTATTATTAATTGAGATGGAGCCTTTTATTGTAAAGAACTTCATTTTTAATGAAATTTTCAATAAAAGCAACATCATTAAAAATAAGTAGTATGAACTGGATTGCATTAATTATCGCAGGAATTTTTGAAATTGGATGGCCTTTGGGACTTAAATTATCTCAACAACCGGAAAATAATAAATGGATCTGGATCATATTTTCTATCATATGTATGTCCGTTAGTGGCGGATTTCTCTGGTACGCTCAGAAAAGTATCCCTATTGGAACAGCCTATGCAGTTTGGACCGGAATTGGTGCTGTAGGAACTTTATTGGTGGGAATTCTGTTTTTTCAGGACTCAGCAAGTATTTTACGATTGCTCTCTGCATTACTGATTGTTGTAGGAATAGTTGGGCTTAAAATATTTTAAAATAAGATATTCCTCCTGAAAAAGAAATTGGCTTAAGATTATCACTAATCATTAAGCCAATCATCATTCAACATTAGCATAATCAACTAACCACATTTATCTCATTTGGTTTTCTATATTCCGGTGATTTTCACTCTTTTTTTGATTTCTCATCAAGTATCTTTTGCTATGTAAATTTGGATAAAAAGTAAAGAATTGAGTCAAAGATATATATCAACAACGCGATAAAATCTACTAAAATTATAAACTAAGAAAGAGAAACAGCAAAATTGCCGGTTTCCTGAATTTTGAATTGAACGACTGAAAATTCCCCTCCCTCGGAGGGGTGGCAAAAATTTAAAATTTTTGACGGGGTGGTTTAGACACTTCCCTCTTAAAGCTCCAACAATGGTTTATACGTCCTTCCCACCGGAAGGTTTTTCCCCCTAATCTGAATGACATTGGCCGACTTAACTTCTATTTTGGCTTTTGAAATGATATACGACTTATGAATACAGACAAACATTTTGGGATTTAGAATCTTTCCTATTTTACTGATAGGCATTTTAAAAGTGAAAGTTTCTGTTTTTGTATGAATGTGAATATACTCTCTTAAGCTCTCAATGTAGAAAATATCCTGCAGAATAATTTTAATTTGCTTTTTCCCGCTATTGATGAAGATATAATCACGTTCAGATACTTCCAGTAATGCATCCTCCGCTTCCATTAAATATTTGAACTTCCCGATAGCAGCCTGAAAGCGCTCATAGGGAATAGGTTTCATCAGATAATCTGCAAAATCAAGTTCGTAGCCTTCTACGGCATACTGATGATAGGCCGTGGTAACAATAACGAATGGAGGATTTTTTATTTTCCTCAGAAAGTCAAAGCCTTTTACCACGGGAAGGCGGAGATCCAAAAACATCAGATCCACCTCATGAACGCTTAAAAGATTACTGGCATGTACAGCATCAGCACATTTTATATTCTTAATTCTGAATTAAAGTTTTCTTTAAAAATTCCTCCAGATCTTTGCCATGAAGATTCTTAGCTAAAATTGTTCCCTGTCCGTCGATGATGATATTAAAAGGAAGTTCATCAATTTCGTAAAGTTTTGCGACAGGACTTTTCCAGAATTTTAAATCACTGATCTGTATCCACTGGATATTAAATCTGTCAATTGCTTTCTGCCAGCTTTCCTTATTTTTATCTAAAGAAATCCCCAGAATTTCAAACTTATTATTTTTTACCTGTTCAGAATAGGTATCATAAAATGTTTTCAGCTCAGGCTGTTCCTCTACACAGGGAGCACACCAGGTTGCCCAGAAATCAATCAGAACTATCTTTCCTTTTAATGTTGAAAGGGCAAATGAAGTTCCGTCTGCCTTGGTCATTGTAATTTCAGGAGCTTTTTTGCCTACTTCTATTGTACTTTGAGCGGCAACAGATTCTGAGAAAATTATTAAAAGTAACAGAGTTAAAGCATTCTTCATATTAATCATTTGTAGGATAATCTTTATCCAGCCAGTCTGTTTTGATGTTTTTCGGAAGATTTAAAAGCTTCGCGTTTTTAAAGCCCATTTCCATCAGTAAAGCAAAAGCAGGACGTATATTAGGACATTTTACAAAAGGACAACATCCGCAGTAGATTACGATTTCTCTGTTTTTAGGAATGTCTTTCAGATAGTTTCTCAGTTTTTCCAGGTTCTCAGGCTCATGCGTTGGTCCTATATCTACAGAACCTTTGATGATGGCCTCAGGACCCACCGAAATGATTACCAGATCTTTTGTTTTATGCTTTTCGATTCGGGAAGCCAGTAACGCCGGGTCCATCAGCTGGCTGTCTTTCCATGGATCCTGTTTTTGCTGTGCCTGACTGAAAATGGAACAGACAAAGCAAGCGATAATAAACAAATACTTCATACTTCTATTTTTCACAAAGATAGAAATGTTTTATAGAGGATTACAGGAAAATCAGCGTTTACGGGATATTTTGAAGAGAACAGTTTTTTTTGAGTGATATGAATCACATTCTAAGTTCAAGATTCTATAATGAACAGTGTTCCCCGTGAATGGCTGATCCAATAATGAAGTTAATTTCCCTGAATAACAGTGTTTTAAAATGAAAATTTTTTGTGATTTTGTCAAGTTTAAACAACTCTAGTATTAAATACTGAATATTTTGCAGCTTATATTTTTTTGGTTTTAAATATTTAATACATTTATAGTAAGTATCATTCAACAAAAATACCTAAAAATGGAAGAAACATTCCGGCCTGATGCCATCATCATAGGAAGCGGACTGGCAGGGCTTACTGCTGCCATGGAAATTACCAATGCCGGAAAAAAAGTACTGCTTTTGGATCAGGAAACTGAACAGAATATAGGAGGACAGGCATTCTGGTCTTTCGGAGGGCTGTTTCTTATTAACTCGCCACAGCAAAGGAAAATGGGGATCAAAGATTCTTATGAACTGGCACTTCAGGATTGGAAAGGAACAGCAGGTTTCGATCGTCCGGAGGACTACTGGCCCCGTCAATGGGCTGAAGCTTATCTGAAATTTGCTGCAGGTGAAAAGTATGAATACATTTCCAGATTAGGCATCAAGCTGATGTTTATGGTAGGTTGGGCAGAGCGTGGTGATGGTTCTGCAACAGGGCACGGGAATTCGGTGCCTCGTTTTCATGTAAGCTGGGGAACCGGGACAGGTGTAGTAAAGCCTTTTGTAGAAAAAGCATACAAAGCTCAGGAAAAAGGATTGCTGCAGATGAAGTTCAGACATCGGGTGACGGAATTTATCTTAGAAAACGGGAAGATAAAAGGTCTCAAAGGAGATATTCTGGAGAATGATACTAAAGAAAGAGGTGCTGAAACGAACAGAAATGTGATTTCATCATTTGAATATACCGCTCCGAATATCATTATAGCTTCCGGAGGAATTGGCGCCAATCATGAGCTGGTAAGAAAAAACTGGCCGGAAAGACTTGGTAAAGCACCGGAAAATATGGTTTGTGGCGTTCCTGCTTATGTAGATGGCAAAATGATTGGTATTGCAGAAAATACAGGAGCTCATATTATCAACCGTGACAGAATGTGGCATTACACAGAAGGGTTGCAAAACTGGAATCCGATCTGGCCTAACCACGGAATCCGCATATTGCCTGGGCCTTCTTCGTTATGGTTTGATGCAAAAGGAAAACGTCTCCCCGCTCCTTTTCTTCCCGGATTTGATACACTGGGAACTTTACAGTATATACAGGAAACAGGTTTTTCTTATTCATGGTTTATCCTCACTCAGAAAATTATTAAAAAAGAATTTGCCCTTTCAGGTTCAGAACAGAATCCGGATATCACGAACAAAGATTATGTTCTTTTTCTGAAAAGGATTTTTGGTAAAAGGGCTCCGGGACCGGTAGAAGACTTTAAAGAACATGGAAAAGACTTTATTGTATCAGATAATCTGGAAGATTTGGTTAACAGGATGAATGAGCTGGCCGGAAATAACCTTTTGAATTATGAAAAAATAAAATCTCAGATTGAAGCCCGTGACAGAGAATTAGACAATAAATTTTCAAAAGATACTCAGGTTAATTATATCCGGAATACCCGGAATTATTTAGGGGATAAACTTGGGCGTGTAGCTGCTCCCCATAAGATTTTAGCTCCTGAAAACGGACCTTTGATTGCTGTACGGCTCAATATTTTAACCCGTAAAACATTAGGAGGTATAAAAACCAATCTGAATGGTCAGGTTTTAAAAGATGACGACAGCATTATTGAGGGATTATATGCTGCCGGAGAAGTGGCTGGTTTTGGAGGTGGCGGAATGCACGGTTACAGAGCGTTGGAAGGTACATTTTTGGGAGGCTGTATCTTTTCAGGAATGAAAGCCGGAAAATATATTGCAGGACTTAAAAATTAAATAATAGTAAAGAATGAGCAGTTATTTCGATCATAAAGTGATTTGGGTTACCGGAGCCTCATCAGGTATCGGAGAAGCTTTGGTAACAAGTCTTGCAAAGAACAGCAATGCTAAAATCATCCTGTCGTCCAGAAAAGAAGAACAGCTGCACGCGGTGGCTGAAAAAGCAGGATTGAATACAGATCGGTATGCAGTGATTCCTTTAGACCTGAAGAATTATAAAGAAATGCCTGCCATTGCAGCAAAAGCCTCAGAACAGTTTGGAAAGATTGATATTCTGATTAATAATGCAGGACTTTCTCAACGTTCTTTAGCCATGGAAACGGATATTGAAGTGGATAAACAACTTATAGACATTGATTATATCGGAACGGTGGCCCTTACTAAAGCAACAGTACCTTATATGATCCGAAACAATGGAGGGCAGATTGCGGTTGTATCCAGTCTTATGGGAATATTCGGAGCTCCTATGCGAAGTGGTTATGCCGGAGCAAAACACGCCTTACATGGTTTTTTTGATGCTTTACGGGCGGAATTATTCAATCAGAATATTAGGGTTACGATTATTTGTCCGGGTTTTATACAGACCGATATTTCCATTAATGCAGTTACAGGAGACGGTTCATCACAAGGCACAATGGATGATGCCACGGAAAATGGAATGCCTGTAGATATTTTCGCAAAAAAAATGCTCCATGCCATTGAAAAACAGAAAAAACAAAAAGCCATAGGAGGTAAAGAAGTAATGGCTGTTTATCTGAAGAGATTTTTTCCGAACCTGTTGGCAAAAATAATTCGCAGGGCGAAAGTAGTATAAATACAAGCACCATTCAATACTGAACCGTGCTTGTATGTTAAAAAGTTTTTACTAAACCTATTCCTACAGTTTTATTCTGATAAAATGGCATTACCATTGTGGAAGAGAGTGTATTTTTACTCTTGTTCTTCCCTCGCAATAAATTATCAATTTTTGGAAACAGCCAATAGGCAAGTTCGGTAGACAGAATTCCAAATCCGGCTCCTGCCACAACATCCCCCAGCCAGTGTTTATCATTCAGCATTCTGTATACCCCTGTGAAAATAGCAAACGGATATCCTGAAATGCTCAGCCAGAAATTGCTGTCTTTATATTCCCTGAACATAAATTGTGCTGAAGAAAATGCTGTCGCTGCATGTCCTGACGGAAAAGACAAAGTATTAGATCCGTCCGGTCTTTCCTCTTTTACAAGATACTTTAAAGGCATTGTAAAGGCTGCTGCAATTAATTGTGAAGAAGCATAAATGATAGTGCGGTCTCTCAGGTTATGTTTCCCTTTTATCCCGGCGGCATTCAATCCATATACAATGACCGCAGGAGCATACTGGGTATAATTATCCAGTTTTATTTGTGTGGGCTGATGTTCGCTGATCTCCACTTTTGTAGAAATATTAAGTTGTTTCAGATTATTCATCGTCAAACCTGCTACTCCATAGACAATGAATGCTGTTGGAATAATCAGGCTTTTATAATTCAATTTGCTCTTTTGAATTTCTGTAGTGATTATGCTATCCTGTAAAGGTTTCTGAACTTCAATAGTGTCATTTGTATTCTGAGCATTGATTGTGCTTAAAGCTGAACTCAAAACCAAGATATACACCAGTGTTTTTTGAAAGTATTTTTTCATCCTAAATCACATTTATAATTATTCAATTCCGTATCAAAATTTATAACTATACCCAAACCGGATCACCTGAGTTTCATAATAATCATTGCTTGTATAAGCGAACCCGCTGCCGTGAATTGACTTTTTGATGACCATTGTATTGAGTAAATCCGAAGCATTTAAAAACAGTTCGCCCTTCCCTTTCTGAATGGATTTTTTCACTCCTGCATCCATAGAAAACCTTGATTTTATTCTTCCCTGCGGAATAATATCCGGAGCCAGATAAACCAGTGTAAACTGCATGTCCAGGCCTTTTGAAAAATGAAAAACGTTATTCATTTTGACATTCCCTGAAATGGCAGTCTGCTGGTTTGCCGAGAAAGTATTAGGTTTTGGATACAGATTTTCTACAGTAAATGCATTGATCTGATTACGGTATAAATTCCCGTTGACATTAAAGGTATAGACACCCGATATCTTTTGATTCCATATCGTTTCAATTCCTGTATTATAGCTTTTTCCGGCATTCTGGAATATGGCATAAATAAGAGTACTGTTCGGAACAATACTTGAAATTCTTGTGATGGTTCCGGCAGCAAAACGGTGGTATAATGCAGAATAAAAATATCCGTTATCCCAATTGTGTTTATATCCCAATTCAATGGAATTTGTAAACTGAGGACGCAGTGCCGGATTTCCTACCTTAATGATTTCTGCATCATCATACTTTGGAAAAATACGGATGTCCACTTCATTAGGACGGTCTACCCTTCTATTATAAAATACAGAGAACTTATTGCGGTCATCAAGCTTATAAGCAAGTCTGAAATTCGGGAATGGCTGGGTATAATTGTATCCGTCACTTTTATAAGTTGGGTGGTTGGGATTTACATCATATTGAATTTTTACGTATTCCAGTCTCAGTCCCAGTTCTGCTTCCCATTTTTCATTTTCAAAAACATAATTTCCGTACACTGCAGGAATAAATTCTTTATAATCGGCTTTTCCTCCTGCAGAAGCATCCAGCACAGAGTTGGCACCGGGAATAAAATTCATGTTGGTAGGAATGTTTCTGTTTCTTAATTTAATCCCGGTTTCTATCCGGCCGTATTTTAAAGGTTTTACATAATCTACGTTGAAATCGTAAACCTGTTCATCAGATAATAATTTGAAGGCATCAGTTCCTGTGGAAGAAGGAAGATAATTATCATAGAAATACTTTTCATCCTCTCTGTGGAAAGTATAATTGAACCCTACGTTCAAAACATGTCCGGCATCTTTGAATTTATGCTGATAAGAAGCGGTTCCCATCACGGTTGTTTTCAGCTCGTCTTCCAAAAACTGCCACAGACGCAGACGTTGAGACATGTCTCCATTGAAAAACGGCTGATCTCCCCTGTCGATGATCTTTTCGCTTCCATACATTCCTGAAATGGTTAAGGTATTTTGCGGATCAATAGTCCAGTCTATTCCTGTTTTAGTGGTGAAAAAATTCGTATTTCTGTTTCTTTTCAGCTGAGAATTAATAACGGTTCCATCATCATAAGTACGGGTTACAAATTCATTTTTATTAAGGGTTTCGGTATATAAATTATCGGCCTGCAAAAATATATTTACCTTGTTTTTTCTGTAATTAACAGACAGTGAAGGATTTATTTTAGGTGTTAGTGTATATTGCGGTCTTATTGTGGGAAGGTTTTCTTTTCTTACCCAAAGAGAACCTAAACCTGTTGTAAATCCTGCTTTTCCGTTCCATCCGTTCTGTTTATTCTTTTTCATGATGATGTTGATGATTCCCGCATTTCCATTCGCATCATATTTTGAGGAAGGATTGTTGATGATTTCAATTTTATCAATAGCAGAAGCCGGAATATTATCCAGCCCTGTCTGGCTTCCAAATCCGGTGAGAGCAGTCTGTTTACCGTCAATAAGTACCGTTACTTTATCATTTCCTCTTAATTGTACTTTACCATCTTGCACAGTAATTCCCGGAAGGTTCTGCATGCTTTGTAATACCGATCCGCCACTTTGGTTGATGTTGTCTGCTACAGAATACGTTTTTTTATCAAGTCGGCTGTCTATCTCATTCTTTTTAGATGCCGTAATAGTGATGGCTTCTATATTGGTTTCATTTTCCTGTTTCTGATTCAGTTCAATAGCAGGGATTTCCAGAAACTCTGAAAGACTTCCTATGAAAACAGGCTGAGTGTACGTATCATATCCGGTGATGGAGGTTTCCAGAAGATAATGGTCCGGTTTTATGCCTGTAATAGAAAATCTTCCTTCCTCATTGGTAATGGTTCCAGCAGTAAAAGTGCTGTCTTTTTCTTTTTTTAAAATAATATGGGCGTAAGGTATTGCAGTTTTATCTTTATTCATGATTCTTCCGGATGCCGTTACAGAAGCTGTCTGCGCTGAAACAAGGGAAGAAATTACCATACAGGTTGGAAAAAATAACAAGGCTGTCTTATTCATTCTGCTAGTCTTTATTTTCTATAAAAAGTTTGTTATAAGGGAAATATTAATTATTCGTTTTGAAGAGGTAATTCCCGGCTGTGTTTTCTTTGTGAGATGATAATCATCAAAATCATCAGAGCAAGCGATATCAGGGAAGCATTGAGTGTTCCAAGGTCCAGACCTCCTGTAGCTAAAGGTTTTGTCAAAAGATCTCCGAATGTGGCACCAAATGGTCTGGTAAAAACAAAAGCAATCCAGAACAGAACAACATGATTGATTTTTGTTAAATAATGAAGTGCCACTACTACTAATATAATGAGCCCGGTGATTAAAGCTCCAGCCATGTATCCAAGTCCTAAATTATCACTCAGAAAATCTCCAAAAGCTGTTCCCAGGCTATTGGAAAATAAGATGGCCGTCCAGTAATAGAATTCTTTATTTCTTTCAAAAATGGGATAAACCTCAAGGTTTTTATATTTTCGATACCATAAGAATAAGGAGTTTAAAAGACCAAAAAGCAAAATCAGACTCCCCACCAGATATCCTGCTTTTAAAGTACGGTCGATAAAATCGGAGATTTCTGTTCCCAAAGTTGTTGTTGCGATAATCACGATCCAGTAAACTGCCGGAATATATTTTTTTACACGAAGCTGTACGGATAATATGAGAATGAAAAATGCGAGGGTAACCAAAATTCCTACAACATATCCCAGATTAAGAGTCATAGAAATAAAATCACCCAAAGTTTCCCCCAATGTAGTGGCTACAATTTTCATAAGCCAGAAAAGGAGTGTAACGGCTGCTACTTTGTTTGCTGTTCTCATTTTGCTTTGTTTTTAGATGCCACAAATGGCATTGATTCAGAAGACCAGATAATTATTGTGAATGAAGATTTGTTTTTCAGTCATTACAAATAAATATCTGCCTCAGTATTTTCCATACAAAGGTGCAATGCGATTTAGAAGAAATTTTGAATTGCCGGAGCCGTGAAATTCTTTAACTATAATTTAACAGTGAAGATATGGCGATTGTTTTCAAAGCGATAGCTGATCGTCCAATGATGAAACCTGCAGATTTCCTGAATGATAGCGAGTCCCAGCCCGCTTCCGCTGTTATCTGTTGAAAGTTTTGAAAACCTTTTGAATAAAAAATCCGTATTCAGCTTTTCAGCTCCGGAATTGGAAACTTCAAAAGATAAACCCGTCAATTGTATAGAAATAAAACCTCCGGGAGAAGTATGGCGAATGGCATTGATGATGAGGTTGTTGATCAGTATTTCTGTTAGAATGCTGTTTCCATTCACCTGTACACTGCCAGAGATCTCTTCCTGAACGGAAATATTTTTTTGCTCAAAATGTTCCCCGAGCGTATCAATACTTTGTTGAAGTAAATGGTCAAACAAAACAATCTCAGAACTGTCAAACTGGTTATTTTCAATTTTAGCAAGCAGCAAGAGGTTTTTATTGATGCGGGAGCTTCTTGTAAGAGCCTTGTTTATATCTTCAGCAATTCTGTACTGCTTTTCAGTGAGATTCTGATCCTGAAGCAAAAGATCAAGTTTATTCTTAATGATGGCCAAAGGAGTCTGCAGCTCATGGGAAGCGTTTTCTGTAAATTCTTTCTGGGTTTTATAAGTAGAAATATTACGTTCTATCAGTTTATAAAGAGACTGATTCAGTTCTTCAAATTCTGTGGTGTCAGAAGCTGGAAATTGTATGGTATTCTGACTGTTAAGATTGAAGGTTTTCAGTTGATCCAATGTATCTCTGAATGGTTTCCAGATAGATGAAGAAAGCTTTCTGTTCAGGTATAAAAGTCCTAAAACAATGATTACAAAGAAAAAAATGGTAATCATCGCAATCACAGCTATTGTTTCGTGTGATTCCTCAATATTGGTCTGTATGGTAAAAAGATAAGGTTTGTTCTGAAGATAAACGACTTTTTTCAGGCATCTGTAGCGCTCCTTTTTTTGTTCCGAAATAAAAGGAAGGTGCTTTTCATAAGTATAAACCGTATCCCTTTTTATTTGTTGATTTGAAATTTTCTCAATATTCGTTTCAGGCTGGATGTCATTCCATAACGCAAGGCTTTTATCCAATTCTTTTTCAGACAGCTTTAATTGATTAAATTCATACGCCGTTTTCTCTACGATAATCTGATTATGCTCATCCAGTTCACCTTTCCAGATGGTATCCACCACAAAATAATATACAGGAATACTTATCATCAACACAATAAGTACGTAGATGAGAAAGGGTTTTGTGGTTTTGGTGAGTAGAGGCTTCAACATAATTATAAATTATAAATGATGAATTATAAATTATGAGTTATGAATTGTTATTTTCTACGGAAGACTATTTGTTTTTTGATGTAATGATGATGCTTCGGATTATTTTTAATATTTCTATGGCTTCATTATTTATGCTTTCAAATTCAGTAGATGATAAATATTCAGTATGATATAAAAGTTCAATCCAGTAAATAGATTCATCACATTCTTTTTGAGCAACAGCGAGTTTATGAATAAAGTCAGCTTTACTTTCTGCATTCTGTGACTCCCTTATTAAAGCTCCTACTGCTGTTCCACTTCTTAATAACTGTTTACTCAGAACATATTCATTCCTAGAAGTAGAAAGATATTTAAAAAGATTAATAATCCTTATTGCAAAATTAAAACTCTTATCTTTCAGTACATTTTTCTTTTCACTCATAATTTATAATTCATCATTTATAATTCATAATTCATAATTAATCTAGCTTTCCCACTTATACCCCGTTCCATACACCGTTTTCAGATAATGTCCACATCCCGCATCATACAGCTTTTTTTTAAGATTTTTTACGTGAGCATATACAAAATCATGATTATCAAGCATGTCTGCAAGGTCTCCGGAAAGATGTTCTGCGAGTGTACTTTTGGAGATGACTTTATTTTTATTGCCGATAAAATAAATTAAGAGATCAAATTCTTTTTTAGTTAATGAAATGGCTTCATCATTTACAGCAACTGTTTTAGCCAGCAAATCAATCTGAAGTTCATTTTGTTTTACCACATTGGAACTGCTGAACTGCTTTCTCCGGATAATAGAATATACCCTTGCCATAAGCTCGGAGAGATGAAAAGGTTTGGTAAGATAATCATCCGCACCCAGTTTTAAGCCCTCAATTTTATCATCCAGAGCATTCTTGGCAGAAATAATAATTACGCCGTCCTGTTTCTGTTGCTTTTTTAATTCTTCAAGTATTTTCAGACCATTTCCATCCGGAAGCATAATGTCCAGTAAAATGCAGTCATAGTCAAATATCTCTATTTTACTCATAGCTTCACTGAATGTACTGGCTGCTTCACACAGGTAGTTTTCTCCGGACAGATATTCGGAAATACTTTGGGTAAGTGCTGCTTCGTCTTCAACGATTAGGATTTTCATGCCATAAAACTATCATTAAATTTTGAAGAAATTTTGAATTTAAGCGAATAAACATAAAAGATACAAACTATTTATTTCCTCCCGGAACCTGTGCCTTCTCATAAATCAATCCTTCATTTTTTAACTCTGTCCAGAATTCAACAGGAATGGTAGTATTGAGAGCTTTCATATTATCTTTTACCTGTTCAGGCTGGCTGGCTCCGGGAATAATAGAAGCAAATTCATCAGAAGCCAATACAAAATGAAGAGCAGCATCAATAATACTTATGTTGTATTTTTCTGCAATAGAAGCCATCCGGGCTCTTTTCTCATGCATTCCTTTTGGGATCACATCTTTATAATTGTAGCGCTCTCTTCCTGCCAGATACCCTGAATTATATCCTGCTCCCGAAACAAGTTTTACCCCCGCTTTTCTCACAACGGGAAGCAGCCGGTCCACCGCATCTTCATGCTCCAGAATAGAATACTGCGTTGCAGAAAGACAGATATCCGGATCCGCAGAATCAATACAATCTAAAATAGGTTCTATCTTATTCACACCCATTCCCCATGCTTTGATAATTCCCTGTTCCCTAAGCTTTGAAAGAATTTTAAAAGCCCCTTCTCTAGCCTGTTTCAGAAAATAGGGATAGCGGTCTCCTACCTGATCTTCAGACAGGTCATGAATGTAAACAATATCAATATGACTCAGTCCGGTTCTTTCCAGGCTGTCTTCAATAGATCTTTGCACAGCATCAGCCGTATAATCATGGAAGAAATCATAATGAAGAGGATTTTTCCACATGGTAGGTGGAACTTCGGATTCAGGAACTTCATGAAAAAGCCTTCCTGCTTTGGTTGAAAAAAGAAAATCATTTCTGTCTTTATCCTTAAGAAAATCTCCGAATCTTCGCTCACTCTTAGTCAGTCCATACCAAGGAGACGTATCATAATATCGGATTCCGGAATCCCAGGCTGTTTGCAGTATCTGATGAGCCTGTTCATCTGTAATATTTTCAAAAGCCGTTCCTATCGCTACTCCACCTATTCCCAGTCGGTGCTTTTCTGTTAAAATCTCTGTTTTCATATGAATATATTTAAAGTGTTGGATTCTTAAACAGGCTGCAAACATCGTGCGAAACGTTAAAAGGAAAATAGACGGTACATCCTGAAACTCTTGTTTCTCATTAAAACAAGGTAGGTTTTGTTGTTTTAAACATTATGTTAAATATTTATTTTGGAACTTCTTTGGTCCTGTTATTGAATCTCTTTCAGTACACCATTTCAATAACAATTTATTATGAAAAAGCATATTCTAATCATAGGAGGAGGATTTGCGGGCATCAATCTTATCAAATATCTCAAAAATGATAAAAGATTCAGAATAACCCTGGTTGATAAGAATAATTATCATTTTTTCCCGCCACTCATCTATCAGGTTGCAACTTCCTTTATAGAAGCTTCCAATATCAGCTACCCTTTCAGGAAACTTTTTTCCAACGATAAACATGTGAAATTTCATATGGGAAGCCTGTTGAAAGTAAACCCTGAAAGTAAAACAATAGAAACTGATACGGGAAACCTGAACTATGATTATCTGGTATTGGCATTAGGAACAGAATCTAATTTCTTTGGAATGGAGAATGTAAAGAAATGTGCCCTGCCTATGAAAAATATTGAAGAAGCTCTTTATCTCAGAAATCATATCCTGCTGACCCTGGAAGAAGCTGCCCGGAATAAAGACATCAAAGAAGCAGAAAAACTTCAGAATATCGTGATTGCAGGAGGTGGTCCTACAGGAGTAGAACTGGCAGGGATGCTGGCCGAAATGGGAAAATATATTGCTCAGAAAGAATATCCTGAAATAAAACTGGGGCTTTCTAATCTTTATCTGATTGATGCTTTGCCTACCTTACTTTCACCCATGAGCCGACTCGCCCAGGAAACAGCCTATGAAAAACTGAAAGAATTAGGCGTTAAAATTCTGCTGAATGTTTCCGTAAAAGATTATACAGACAATAAAGTCATATTAAGTGACGGAAATTCTATCGAGACAGAAACCCTGATATGGACTTCGGGGGTGATAGGGAAAGAAATCCCGGGTTTACCGGAAGAAAGCATTGGAAAAGGAAGACGGGTTTTGGTGGATGCCTATAACAAAGTAGAAGGAATCACAAATATATATGCATTGGGAGATATTTCTTTAATGCTGGCCGAAGAAAAATATCCGAAAGGCCATCCTCAGCTCGCTCAGGTTGCCATTCAGCAGGGTAAAAATCTCGCTGCTAATTTTAAACGGATAGAAGACGGCAAAGTTCTGGAGCAATTCCGGTACAATGATAAAGGCAGTATGGCCATTATTTCAAAATACAATGCTGTGGTAGATCTTCCAAAGCATTCTTTTAATGGATTCATAGCGTGGCTCACCTGGCTTTTCATTCATATTATTCCTTTGGTAGGATTCAAAAATAAAATTCAGATGGCAATGGACTGGTTCCGTCTGTTTATCACCAACAATCCATCCATCAGGCTTATTCTCTTTCCGAAAAGAAATACAGGAAACGGATAATTAGAAAAAATACCAACACTTAAATCTCTATTATTATGAAAAATCAAAGAAGACCTCCTTTTTTTGGAGAAACAGTGGTCATTACAGGTGCTTCAAGTGGTATTGGGAAAGCAACAGCAGAAGCTTTTGCGGAACAGGGAGCAGATCTTGTGCTGGCAGCAAGAGGTGAAGAAGCTTTGAAAGAAACGGCAGAACTATGCAGAAAACTTGGGGCTACGGTGATTGTTGTTCCCACAGATACTTCTATAGCCGGAGATGTTCAAAATTTAGTTAAAGAAGCCCTTGAATTTAGTGGTAAAATTGATTATTGGGTTAATAATGCCGGAGTGCTGGCATTTGGTAAATTTGAGGAAATTCCGGTTGATGTGAGCGATCAGATCGTGAAAACAAACCTGCTGGGATATATGCACTCGGCCCATGCAGTGCTTCCTGTCTTTAAGAAACAAAAAAAGGGAGTATTGCTTAACAATATTTCCATTGGCGGATGGATGCCTGCACCGTATGGAACAGCCTATACGGCCTCAAAATTTGGAATCCGTGGTATGGTGGAAACCTTACAGGGAGAAGTTTCAGATTTTCCTGATATTCATATCTGTGCGCTTTACCCGGGATTTCAGAAATCATCAGGAATAGAACATGCCGCTAATTATTCAGGAATAAAACTCAGTACACCTCCTCCTTCATTTGATCCGCGTAAACTGGCCGCTTCCATTGTAGAGACTGCCAAGAACCCAAAAGAAGCTACCTATCCCGATTGGTCTGCAGTGGTATTTAAAAACCTATATGAAATGTTTCCGGGAGTCATCCGCTATGTCTCTTCAGCAGGAATGCGGATGGTCATGAAAAAAGCGCATCAGGATAAAAATACCGGCGGAAATGTACAGGAACCTTCTAAAGGAAATATGAGAATTGATGGGAAAACATTGTTTTCCATTCCCGCAAAACCTTTGATCTGGGCAGGTGCAGGACTTATTGGAGCAGTAGCTGCAGGATTATTATTGACGGGTAATTCTAAGAAAAAATGATAAAGTTTGTCATAAATAAAGATGATGAACAGAAATTGAGAAAGGTGTTTTTAGGTATTTTTGTAAGATATTTCATAAATTTACGGAGCTGTATCCATTCATAGCAGCATAAAAATGTTTCCAAGGTGAAAATTCACAACAAAAAAAAGTACCTGAGCTTCCTTAAATTTAAAAGAGATTTCCAGAAATACGGATTAGAAAAAGCACGCAGCTATGAGCTTATTCTGCATTGGCTGAACAACAGGCTGAGCCGAAATCAGTTTCTTGTTCTTTCCGGGATTCTGGTAGGCTGTACGGCGGGTCTTGCAGGAGTTATTCTGAAAACGCTGGTACACTACATCCACAATTTTATTACCAATAAAGTCCACTTTGAATATCAGATCCTGTTCTATATTGTTTTTCCTTTTTTAGGAATTGTTCTTACAACCATGATTGTTCTGACATTGTTCAAAGGACAGGACCGTAAAGGTATCGGGGCTATTCTCTATGAAATTGCACAGAATTCCAGTATCGTAGCTTCCGTTAAAATGTATTCTCAGGTGATACAAAGTGCGGTTACCGTAGGGTTGGGAGGTTCAGCAGGGCTGGAAAGTCCTATAGCCGTTACCGGAGCTGCTATTGGCTCAAACTATGCACAGACCTACAGATTAAGTTACAAAGAACGTACTTTATTGCTGGCTGCAGGTGCTACAGCAGGGATTGCATCGGCATTCAATGCGCCTATTGCCGGAATTATGTTTGCCTTTGAAATTCTGTTGACGGGAGTGGTTTTTACAGACTTTATTCCTTTGGTTGTGGCTGCTGTCTGCGGAAGTCTTTTGTCGAGGATTTTGCTTCAGGAAGATGTTCTTTTCAGGTTTTATACAAGAGATGCGTTCAACTATAAAAATGTTCCTTATTACCTTATCTTAGGAATTGTAACAGGCTTGTATGCCCGTTATTTTGTAATTATTTCTCAAAAAGTAGAACATTTTATAAAAGGGCTTCAGCTTTCCAGAATGCGTAAAGCAATGTTTGGAGGCGCTGTACTTTCGTTATTATGTGTTCTTTTTCCTCCCTTATTCGGAGAAGGATATGAAACCGTGAAAGCATTTACCAACGGAAATACCCATTCTATTATTGAAAACAGTTTTTTCAGATATTTTGAGATCGGAGAATGGACCATTATTATATTTTTAGTTCTGGTATTGCTGTTAAAAGCATTTGCCACTTCTTTTACGATATTCAGCGGAGGTAACGGAGGTAATTTTGCTCCATCCCTTTTTGCAGGAGGAACTTTAGGCTACTTATTTGCTTTGGTTTGCCAGCATATAGGTTTTACAGATGTTCCTGTAACGAATCTTGTTCTGGTAGGAATGGCCGGAGCAATGAGCGGCGTTTTGTATGCACCTCTTACGGCAATATTTCTGATTGCTGAATCCAGCTTCGGGTATGATTTGTTCATTCCTCTGATGATTGTTTCTGTGATGTCTTACCTTATTGCCAAATGGTTTTCCCCAATTTCTCCGGAACTGAAATCATTAGCAGATGAAGGAAAGATTTTCACCAATAAACATGATAAAAACCTTCTTTTTGCTTTGAGAACTGAAGATTTTATTGATAAATATTCACAGACAATTAATGAAAATGCTCCTGTTACAGAACTTTTTGAAATGGTAAAGAATGGCGACAAAAATATTTTTGCCGTTGTGGATGAAAATAGAAAACTGAGAGGAGTTCTTACATTAGATGATATAAGACCTTATCTTTTTAACAAAGAGATGGATACTTCCCAACTGGTTGCCCAGATTATGAAAACCCCACCGGCTATCCTGCACCGTGAAAATAAACCGCTGGATATTCTTCAGACTTTTGATGATACAGGCGTATGGAATCTTCCGGTAGTGAGCGAAAATAATGATTTTGTAGGCTTTATTTCAAAATCTTCAATATTGATGAGCTACAGACAGCTGTTGAAAGAATATTCTGATTAATATTAAATGTTGAATATAACAACCGAAAACCTGAATTCCCTTCCTTTGGAGGGGTGGCGAAAATTCAAAGAATTTTTGACGGGGTGGTTAGCGTCGTCACATCATAAAAAATCCGTTCATCACTGAACGGATTTAATTTTAGTCTATAATGAAAGTTGAAAAATTAGTTGCTCGCTTTATTCAATAGATCGATATCTTCCTGATCCAGAATAAGTTTTGGGGCATTGAATACCGTTTCAAGCTGTGATGCACTCGTAGCACTTACAATAGGAGCCGTGATCAAAGGATTGGATAACAGCCATGCCAGAGAAACCGTTCCCTGGGTAGTATTGTGTTTTGCGCTTACCTGATCCAATGCTTTTAACACTTTAAGCCCTTTATCATTTAAATATTTTCTTACGCCCTCTCCTCTCGCACTTTTCACAAGATCGGCTTCATCACGGTATTTACCCGTTAGAAAACCTGCAGCAAGAGACCAATAAGGAAATACGCTTAAATCAAACTGTTCTGCCAGAGGTGCATAATTTCCCTCAAAACCTTCTCTTTCCATCAGATTATAGTGAGGCTGCAATGCAACATATTTTGGAAGATTATTCTTTTCTGCAGCTTCAAATGATGCTTTTAATCGCTCAGGTGATAAATTGGAAGCAGCAATATAACGAACTTTTCCAGCCTTTATGATCTCATCATACGCCGAAAGCGTTTCTTCTACCGGAGTTATATTGTCATCAAAATGTGTATAATAAAGATCAATATGATCGGTCTGAAGCCTTTTCAGCGACTCATCTACTGATTGTAAAATGTGTTTTCTGCTGATATCATAGCCATGTTCTTTGGTTTCAGAACCTACTTTGGTTGCCAGAACGATATCATTACGGTTAGAACGGCTTTTCATCCACTTTCCGATGATCTCCTCAGACTGTCCCCCTTTGCCATTTACCCACCATGAATAAGTATCTGCAGTATCTACAAAATTGAATCCTGCTTCTGTAAAGCGGTCCAGTATATCAAAAGACTGTTTTTCATCCAATGTCCATCCAAAAACATTTCCTCCGAAATTGATTGGCGCAATCGTTAAATCGGTGTTCTTGATCTTTCTTTTTTCCATAAAAATAATTTTACTAAGTGACCTCTAAGGTAAGGAATATTAAGCCCTGAGGATATTCAAAATAGCCATTCCCATTATAGTTATTATTAATGAAAATGCTGATGTTTACACGATTTTTTTGATTATTATTTTTGGAATAATTAGAAGTTAGGAAAAACGCAAAGACGCAAAGAATTTTTATCTGTAACATCGTTTATAAGGCGCAAGGATTTTATCTCCGATAAAATTGTATGCTGTAAAAATTAGACACACACTTGCTGAAAATCTTTGATTTTCTGGCGTCTTAAATTTATAAAGTAATATTATAACCTTTTGCGCCTTTGCGATATTCCAACAATATACTTATTAGAAAAAGCAAAATCTGTTTTTAACACTTTATTAAATGATTGGAAGTTGGATAAACGCAAAGACGCAAAGAATTTTTATTTGTAAGATCACTTATAAGACGCAAGGATTTATCTCCGATAAAATTGTATCCCGCAAAACTAGACACGCGCTTATTGAAAATCTTGATTTTTTATCGCCTAAGATTAGGCATACTATTATAAATCTAGCATCTGTACGATTCTTCAACAGAACAGAAAAAAACAAAAACAGCCTCCGCGTTGAAAGCTGTTTTTATTATCTATCAATTAAAAAATACGGTTATTTTTCAACCTGTGGAACCTCAATAGAAGTAAGCTGAAGTTTATACTCCTGTAATTGCAGGTTGATGGTTGATAATCCGTTGCCGAAGAATGATGATCCTTTAAAAAGATCATGATAATATTCTATTCCTTCAAGTATATTTTTCTTGAAAGTATTCCATTTTTTTGTTTGGGAATGGGTAATCTCTACTGATGATGTGATTTCCTTTCTCAGATACTCAACATACATTTTCAGTTCGTTGATGAACATATTCGGGCGTTGAGTATGGGAAAGAATATTGGTATTTCCATAAATATGTTTTATCATCTCCGAAAGTGAAACTTCTTTATCAAAAAAGGCGATATTGGGTCCGGGACATATCACAACACCTTGTTTTTCTCCTTTGATTTCAAGATTTTGCTCCATATATGCCGCATTCACAAGTCCTACACACAAACATGCTTTATCGGTTATTTGAGACTTTCTTCTATCGAACTCCTTTTCTGTTAAGGTTTCCCGGTCAGTATACAGTTCTTTCAGTTTTATATCCTGATATTTTTTGGAAGCGGTGCAGGTTCCTTCGGGAGAGAATTCTTTGCTTAATGCCAAAAGTTTTTTGGGACATGAACTTCCATATTTACCTTTGGCTTCTTTTTCATATTTCAATGTTTCATTAGAGGTACCTTTTACCGTGTTGAAAGGAACTCCCAATGGCGAAATATTACTCAGATACAGATCCTGTTCTTTTGATTTCACAAGCAGATTCCGGGTTTCGGTGTCTACAGATGTTGCTTCTGGTACCAGTAAAAATGGTGAGCCCCATCCTACACTGTCTACATGATAATTAGACAGCAAAAACTCATGTTCTTCGGAAGTTCCTACTCCGCCCTGAACGGTAATTTTCATTTCCAGAGGTTCGGAAACAGTACATTTTCCTTTTTGTTCCAAAGCAGCTGTCATTAAGGCATGTGCTGACTGTATAAGCTCATTTTTTTTCTGCTTAAATTCTTCCATGATTGGACCAAGAAGCATTCCTTCGGTTGCAAAGGCATGTCCTCCGCAGTTCAATCCGGATTCTATTCTGTATTCTGAGACCCACAATCCTTTTTTAGCCAGAAAATTTCCCTGGATCATTGCAGAACGGAAGTCGCTTACTTTAAGGATGATCTTCTTTTTAATATTTCCGTTTTCATCAGGATAAAAGTCTTCAAACTCTTCCATGTAGCTGTACAGACGAGGATTCATTCCTGCAGAAAGAACCATTGATGATGACAGTTTGCTTTTGGCAAATCCTCGCAGTGAAGCATGGGCGTCATTATACATTACCGGAAGCTGTTCGTTGTTCTGATAATTGTCTTTATCCACTTTCGTCATGATATTGACGTCAATACTTCCCGGTTTTAGGTTAGATTCTATGAAGTTCTTGATGTTGGAGCTCCAGTTATCTTTTTGATTGATAAGATTCTGAAGTCCGTTTTTAAGGTCCGAAGTATTCGGAAGTATGGCCATGAAGTCTTTTAATGCCTCAGTATTTTTGCTGATTTCCTGTTTGAAAGATTCAAATTTTTCATTCACGATATCATCTACCATATCCAGATAGGCAGTAATTCTTTTTGCCCTGTAATCATCTGTCTTTGTTGAGATTCCAAAATAGTCGAGATTAAACTTTTTATTATAAAAGTTCTTCATCTTTTCAAGGATTTCATCATCAATGATGGAGATCACAGAAGAAATTCCATATTGGGCAACACGAATCGGGCTGTCTATGGTGTAAGCCAGTCCCATTACCGGAATATGGAAATTGTGCAAAGGTTTTTTTGTCATAAATTTTCGATAAAAGTTCTTTTCTTATTCATCTAAAAAATCCTTTAAAAACTATTCACTTCTTAAATGTATTATTTTAAAATGAATTATGCATTAAATAATATTTTGTAAAATGAAAAACATGTCAAATATCATTTTTTTCAATTGTTTGAAATAAAAAAGATCAGCCGGATAACTGATCTTTTTTTCTTGTATGTTTATTTTAACCGCAAAAGTCACAAAAGTTTTTTACACTTAAGTCTTTCATAAGAACCTTGCTTAAACATAATAAGTACACCTAAGTTTTTGAAAATCTTTGATTTTCGCTTATGTGAAATTTTCTGCGTCATCATTTTAACTGGCCTAATTAAGATGTTTCAAAGTAAAAGCTTTTGTGACTTTTGTGGTTTTACTTAATTATTCTGCTTTGTTTTTAAGCATCATCAGAAGGCTGTAAGCCCCTTTCTGTACAATTTTCTTATCCTTTAAAACATCAGCTTTTAATATCTCTGTAAACCGATCATCAGAAATTCCCATTACTACCGGAATCATTTTGTAATTGGATTTTCCGAGATCTTCAAAAACATAATTTTTGTTTTCAAAAGATACTACCGCTTCGTTGGGAAGCCCTTGTGTGTAACGGCTGCTGATATTTACTTCAGCATTGATGTACATTCCTTTTACAAATTCAGAATTTACCGAAGACAATTTAGCAATTGCCGTTGCAGATCCCCCATTTTCAATACTTGGAACTACACTGACGATTCTGGCGTTGGATTTTACATCCGGATTCTGATTGTTGTACACTAAAATTTCCTGGCCCACTTTCACATCATTCACATCATTTTCAAATACTTTTAACTCCAAAAGTAATCCTGCCGGATTGATCAGCTCAAATAATGTATCTGCCGGATTGATGTATTGTCCATTGTTCACAAGAATCTTGCTTACAAAACCGGTAAACGGAGCATAAATATTGATTTTACTTCTGATATTTCCGGTACTCAAACCTTTGGCATTGATTCCGATGATTCTGAGTTTTTCTTCAAGTCCTTTTAAAGTAGCATTAAGGGTAGAATAATCTGCCTGAGCGGTCTGCATAGTCTTATCACTGCTTGCTTTACTCGTATTAAGGTCTTTCTGGCGGTTAAAGTTCAATCTTGCCGCTTCAAGCTGTGCTTTTGTCACCAGATAATCCTGCTGAAGCTGTATAAACTGTGGATCTTCTACAACGGCGAGAACCTGACCTTTGTTGAAATGACTTCCATTAATTACGTTGATAGATTTAATATGTCCGCCCATAATACTGGAAACCGAACTGATATGGGATGGTGCAATTTCTGCTTTTCCATTCAGTCTTACCAGCTTTTCCATATTCCTGTTCTGAATGGATGTGGTGGTAATTCCTACAGACTGAATTTGTTTTTCTGTAAGATGAACCGAATTTTCATTGTTTTTGGTAAATTTTGTGTTTTCGTAAACCGTTTTTTCTTCCTCTTTTTTTCCTGAACATGAAGATAAAGTAAGGATTAAAGCAAGGCTGTATATTGATATATTCTTGAAATGCATGACGTTGTTATTTTGAAATTAAGAAATTAAGTTCGGCACTGATCTGATTCAGTTTTTCCAGCTGATCAATATAGTCTGCTTTGGTTTTTACGGCCTGGTTCACCAATATTACCCAATCCAGATAATCAATTTCTCCCACTTCCATCTGTTTCTGGGCTGTTTTTAAAATAGTTTCAGATTTTGGAAGTTGTTTCTGCTCATAATTTTCAATGATTCTCTGTTGGTTCATATAATTATTCAGCTGCTGTCTCAATCTGTTTTTAAGTTCAATTTCTTTTCTTTGGTATTGATTTTCAGAGATGGCAATTTTAGCCTGCGCCGCCTTTGCCAAAGCTCTTTGTCCTTTTGTAAACAATGGAATTCCTACGCCCACCTGAACTGAATTGAAACGGTTATTGTTGATGTTTTTCATACTCTGATTGGTGTATCCGACAAGAAGGTCGGGAAGAAGTCTGCTTTTCTCCAGCTGTACTTCGGCCTCTCCTATTTTGATCTGTTGCTGCAGATACTGAAGTTCAGGATGTTGTTTTACCATTTCCTCGGAAATCTGAAGGCCGATATTCATCGTTGGTTTATCCGCAACAGGCTGATAAGAAGTTTCGGACTGAAGTAATAACTGAAGCTGAAGTTTTGCCATATTCAGGTCATTTTCAAGACTGTTTAGCTGTACTTTCACCTGTTCTTTCTGGATTTCAGCGGTTGATTCTTCCAGAATGTTGGCTTCTCCTTTTTTTAATCTTAATCCGGCCTTGTCAGCAAAATTATTGTACATCTGGCTGATATATTCCAATACTTTTTTCTTCTCCTGAAGTACCAATATTCTGTAGAAAACGTCTGTAACTTCTTTAGTGAGCTGCGTTTTGGTCAGATTCTGATTGATGATACTGGCAGACCATTCCGCATCCAGCATCTGTTTTCTTTTTGAATATACGGTAGGAAAGTTGAATCTTTGAGAGATTCCGAATGAATTATCGGTTTCCTCTCCCTGAATCTGCCCGAATCCTCCTGTAACTTCCAGCTGCGGAATATCCAGATAACTGGCTTTCAGTTTTTCCTGATAATCTGATACTAATTTTGAATTTTTAAGGGTTCCGTTTTGCTGATAGGCCTTTTCCAAAGCTTGGTCATAAGTAATGTTTTCCTGAGCCTGAAAACTTCCGAAAGAGATAAGCAATAAGAAAACTGACAGTTTTTTATAATTGGTTTTTTTAGAGAATTTCATTTTATCTTTATTAATATTTTCAAACAAAACATAGAGAATAGGAAGTACAAAAAGGGTTAAAAGTGTAGCGAGCATCAAACCTCCAATAACCACAGTTGCCAAAGGTCGCTGTACTTCTGCTCCGGCACCGTTACTGATCGCCATGGGAAGGAATCCTAATGAAGCAACAAAAGCAGTCATTAAAACCGGACGAAGCCTGATTTTTGTCCCTATCAGTACAATTCTGTTGGTGTTGGTTATTCCGGTCTTTTTCAATCGGTTAAACTCTGATATCAAAACTATTCCATTAAGTACAGCAACTCCGAATAAAGCGATGAATCCTACCCCCGCGCTGATGCTGAAAGGCATTCCTCTCAACGCCAGAAAATAAACACCTCCTATGGCTGACAATGGAATGGCAGTATAGATCAGTAAGCTGTGTTTTACAGAACCAAAGGCGAAGAACAGCAACAGGAAAATCATCACTAATGAAATCGGAACGGCAACTCCGAGTCTGGCTTTGGCTTCATTTAAATTTTCAAAGGCTCCTCCATAAGAAATAGTATAGCCAGGTGGTAACTTCAGGCTTTTACCTGATTTTTGCTGAAGCTCTTCCACGATACTCTGAACATCCCTTCCTCTTACATTAAATCCTACGATAATTCTTCTTTTGGTATCTTCTCTCTGGATCTGGTTCGGGCTGTTTTTAAGCTCAACTTTTGCCAATTGTGACAATGGAATCTGTTCTCCCGAAGAAGTAGGAACCAAAAGATTCTGAATGCTGGTAATATCTTTTTTATGCTCATTATCCATTCGGACAACGATGTCAAACTTTTTCTCACCTTCATATAAAGCCCCTGCTGTCTGCCCGGCAAAAGCCATATTGATCACTCTGTTGATATCTGCTACCGAAATATTATATCGGGACAGTTCAGAACGGTTATAATCAATCACAACCTGTGGAGCACCTACAACGGGCTCAATGTAAAGATCCTGAGCACCTTTTACCGTATTGATGATACTTCCCATCTTTTTTGCATAAGCAGCAAGGCTGTCGAGATCTTCTCCATAGATTTTGCATACCACATCCTGTCTGGCTCCGGTCATTAATTCATTGAAACGCATTTGTACAGGAAACTGGAAGCTGGTAGTCAATCCAGGAATAACGTTCAGAGCTTTACTCATTTTATGAGAAAGTTCGGGAAATGTTTTGGCAGAAGTCCATTCCTTTTTAGGTTTTAAAACAATGATCATATCTCCGGAATCCATAGGCATCGGTTCTGTAGGAATTTCTGCGCTACCAATTTTCATGACTACCTTTTGTATTTCAGGAAACTGGGTTAAAAGGATATTGGCGGCCTGAGTGGTTGCTTTTTTGGTTTCGTTAATATTGCTTCCCTGAAGGATTCTCATTTCAACTGCAAAATCACCTTCTTCCAAAGATGGAATGAATTCTCCACCCATTCTGGAAAGGGTAAGAACAGCACCAACAAACAGGGCTAATACTCCCAGAATAATGGTTTTTCTATATTTAAGGGCTTTTATCAGGAATTTCTGGTGACTCGTTTCCACTTTGCCCATTACGCGGTCTGAAATATTTTCTTTTTCCTTCTTTTTTCTGCTCAGTACCAGAGAGCTCATCATGGGAATATAAGTAAGGGAAAGAATAAATGCTCCAATCAGTGCAAAAGCAACGGTTTGAGCCATTGGTTTAAACATTTTTCCTTCAATTCCCTGAAGCGTAAAAATCGGAAGGTATACAATTAAGATAATGATCTGCCCGAAAACCGCACTGTTCACCATTTTGGTAGCAGAACCGGAAACCTGGTCATCCATTTCTTTTTTGCTGAGCATATTGTCTTTTCCGAAATGCTTTTTATGGGCCAGCTGATGCAGCACAGCTTCTACGATGATGACGGCACCATCTACGATAAGTCCGAAATCAAGTGCTCCAAGACTCATCAGATTTCCTCCTACGCCAAAAATATTCATCATGATGATCGCGAAAAGCATGGCTAAAGGAATCACAGAGGCTACCAGTAATCCGGCTCTGAAGTTTCCTAAGAATAAAACCAGAATGAAAACAACAATCAAAGCTCCTTCCATCAGGTTTGTTTTTACTGTACTGATGGTGTTGTTTACCATTTTTGCACGGTCAAGGAAAGGTTCAATGACAACGCCTTCAGGCAATGATTGCTGTATTTTTTCCAGTCTTTCTTTAATATTTCCAATCACAACATTGGCATTCTCCCCTTTCAGCATCAGTACAATAGCTCCGGATACTTCTCCGGTATCATTATAGGTCATGGCGCCATATCTTGTTGCGTAACCTATTTTCACAGAAGCAACATCTTTAATGTGTACCGGAATACCTTCTTTGGTTTCTGCCACCTGAATATTTCCGATATCTTCCGTACTTCCCAGAAGCCCTTCACTTCGGATAAACAGAACGGTTTCTTTCTTTTCAATATAGGCACCTCCTGTATTTTGGTTATTCTTCTCCAATGCCCCAAAAACATCGTTGATATTGATATTGAATGCCTGAAGTTTGTTTGGATTAATGGCAATTTCATATTGCTTCAGTTTTCCTCCGAAGCTGCTGACATCTGCCACTCCTTTAGTTCCCAGAAGCTGTCTTCTGACCACCCAGTCCTGAATGGTTCTGAGTTCAGTTTCATCATAGACATTTTCATATCCTTTTTTGGCCCTTACAACATATTGGAAAATTTCCCCCAATCCTGTGGAAATAGGACCTAATTCCGGTTTACCGATTCCAGCAGGAATGTTGTCCTGAACAAGCTGTAAACGTTCCTGAACCTGTTGACGAGCCCAATAGACATCAGTCTTATCATCAAAAACTACCGTTACCAATGAAAGCCCAAAACGTGAAAAACTTCTAAGTTCTGTAATTCCGCTGATGTTGCTGGTAGCCTGTTCGATAGGAAATGTAACAAGACGTTCTATATCTGCAGCACCGTAAGAAGGCGCTGTGGTAATGATCTGGACCTGATTATTCGTGATGTCCGGCTGAGCATCGATGGGTAATTTGGTTGTTTCATATACCCCAAAAAGGACAAGCCCCACTGTAAACAGAGCAATGATGAGTTTATTCTTTACAGAAAACTCAATAATTTTATTTAACATGGAAAAACTATTAATTGATAACCCGAAGTGTCTTATTAAAGTTGCTGAAGTCTTTATTTGTAAAATAGCAGAAGATATCATACCCGTAAGTAAGAATATCTGCCTGATGCTCATGTGCTTTGTTGTAAACTTATCATGATGAAAAATTTAAACAAAATTTAGTAAAGACATCATAAACAGTGTTATAATGCACAACAGGTTAAATTGATGTAATAATAAATAAACTGCTTTAAGGCTAAAGCAATGTCAGTATAAAATCTGTTAAGAAAGTCGCGGAGGCTGGAAAATCTGAGAAAGGTAATAATTAGAGAAATCTTTTTCCTTATAAATACTGTTTTTCTTGGAAACAGTAATTTCTTTAGGTTTTTTTATTTCGAATGTAAGTTCCGGAAGCTGGGCATGTACAGTCAGTACGATGGGAGGATTGATAAACGGCAGTTTCTGATCGGTATCCCAGTCAGAATCCTGTTTGTGGTTATCATAATGCTCCATCACAAATTCTGATAAGCTTCCGTGGTATTCCATATAATGTTCCACAAACATAGGCACCTTCAGTACTTCCCCCGCATTGGTGGTAGCCAGCACATACATCATCGAGCATAATATGGAGAACCATTTTAACATGGGTACAAATATAAGGCTTAAATTTTTCTTAAACAGGCTCTGGTATTAATTTTTTGATAATTTTAGCCAGTTTAAAAGTGGTTTAAATAAATAATAGCTATTACTAATAATGTTAGATTTATCAAACAAAAAATCATAGTTTTGATTTCAATCTGCTTAGGGTTTCCTGAGAAATATTTAGATAGGAGGCTACCATTTTGTTAGAAAGCCGTCTTACCACAACAGGATTTTCACTCAGCAGCTGACGGTACTTTTCAAGGGCATCCTGAACAAGGAAAGACATCAGTCTCTTTGTGTTGCTCACATAGGCTGTTTCCAGATATATTCTGTAAAATTTTTCCCATTGCGGAATAATTTCCAGGAGATGGTAAAAACTTTCATGACTAATGTAATATACTTCTGAATCCTCCACGGCCTGAATAAATTCGTCGGAGGGTTCAGAAGTAATAAAACTGGTTAATGCGGTTGCAAACTGATTTTCAAATGCAAAATACCGCGTGGAATCCTGGCCTTCTTCATTGATGAAAAATATACGGAGACATCCGTTTACAACAAAAAATGTCCGTTGGCTGTGTTGCCCGTTGGTAAGGAGCGTTTCGTTCTTTTTTAATTGAACAGATTTGAAATAAGAAAGAATGGTATTCAATTCTTCATCCGTTACTGATATTCTATTTTTAATATATGAAGCTAAAAGTTCCTGCATGTAAGCAAAAGTAGTGATAAAAAGGTTTTGCTTACTATTTTTATCTAAACGGTCTACATATTTTCTGCCTGTCCGGCTTTCCAGTACGAGCAGATATATAAACCATGAGGATCCCATTGCAGAGTTGTTTTAAAATAAATACGAAGTTCATGTACTGTTGCATATTCTGCAGCGATATACACATATTCTTTCAAAACTCCGGGTGGAAACTGAACCGATTTTACAGCTTCTGCGAGCCGGCTTCCCTCTTCCGGATGAGGATTATGAAGCCATTCAACGGATATATCTGCTGCGGAACACAGAATAAGTTCATCTTCCTTGCCTGCTACCTCTAATAGTATTTTTGCTGATACATAAGGAGGAAATTGTTCTGCAATGGCACAAATAACGGGTAATGCTGTTGCATCTCCAGCCAGCAGATAAAAATCGGCATCAGGAATCAGAGGTCTTGTACTTTCTTTCATTCCTATTTCCAATGAATCACCAGAATTTGCTTGCAATGCCCAGGCAGAAGCAGGTCCGTTATCACCATGGGCAACGAAATCTACACTTAATTCCCGATTTTCCAGATCGATTTTTCTGTTAGTATACGTTCTGATTAAAGGATCGCTTTCCTTTTTAGTTGGAATAAAGATTTTGTTATTAGAACCAGACCGTACATTAGCCAGCATTTCAACCTGATTTTCATTGATTTCAAATACTACACGGATAAGATGTGGAGTAAGATAATGTTTATTTTTAACGATAAATGCAGAACGTATTTTTTTTGTTTTTTCTGCTTGAGTAATTATAGAATTTTCCATTTTTATTTTTTATTACATAGTAGAATAACCATAGACACAACACAGCTGATTCCCCCGAAAAGGTACACTGCCTGATAATCAAACCAGCCGGCAATAAGTCCGGCAATAGGTCCTGCCAATCCTAATGAAAGATCAACAAAAGCAACATATGCCCCCAAGGCTGTTCCCCTCATTTGTGGTTTTACTTTTTGAATGGCAAGAACTCCCAAAGCTGGAAAAACCAATGAAAATCCAACCCCGGTTAATCCACATCCGATAATGGCCAATGTTTTGGAAGCAGACGTCCAGATCAGCAGCTGTCCTGCCACTTCGATGATCAGAGAAATGAAAGCAATCTTAAAACCTCCGTATTTATCCGGAAATGAAGCAAAGAAAACCCTGGTAAGAACGTAACATATTCCGAAAACCATAAAGGCAAGTGAAGCGTCACCCCAATTCTTTTGCGAGAAAAATAAAGCAATAAAAGAGGCGATACATCCAAATGCCATTGATGAAAAAGCAAGACTCAGTCCTTGGCCTGATATTGCACCGATTACTTTGTAAAAAGGTGTTCGCACATGGTCTTTATCTACAGGAATAGAAGGAAGTTTTGCGGTAGAAAGCCAGCTTACAAGCGGAAGTAAGGCTATAAGGATAAAAGCAGGAAGAATATTGTATTCTTTACTCAACCAGATACTCACAGGAGCTCCGATTGCGATTCCCGCATACATAGCAATACCGTTCCAGGTCATTACTTTTCCGGAGTTAGAATGTCCTACAAGCCCTATTCCCCATGTTAATGCTCCCGTAACCAGAAAGCTTTCACCAACACCATGGATGATTCTTGCTAGTAAAAGAAAGATAAGCGCCATTAGCGGATGAGCCTGAAATAGTACCGCAAGTACATAAACAATCCCGGCAATAACCGCTAATATCACACCGGACATTTTACTTTTCTTAGCTCCTCTGGTATCTGTAATTTTGCCGGAATAAGCGCGGGTCAAAAGTGTTGACAACGACTGGAGGCCAATAACAAGCCCCACAATAATGCTATCAAAGCCTAATGTGTTCTGGACAAATCCGGGAAGTACTCCCAGAGCAATTCCTATCGTAAGATAAACCCCAAACACCGAAATGATAATGGGAGCAGTCACCTGAAAGAAATTAATAGTCTGTCCTTTTTCTAATGTTGTACTCATAAATTTTGTTTAAAATATTCGGGTGCAAAGGTCCCTGTACAACAAATACTAAACTTTGATCTAGATCAAAAAAGGCAGAAAATAGCTATTCAAAATCCAATAACCCGTCGCTGAGCTGTTTCCATTGTATTTTAGCAGCTCCCATCATTCCTCCGGCAGCGATAGTAAGATTCCTGATAACATCAAAGAATTTGGCATTCAGATTAGGTCTTTCATTTCGTCCATACACTGCGGCTTTTAAATGAGCAGGACTTTTTGATATCATGAAAGTAGAGGTTGATCCGGAACTGTAAAAATGAGCAATATGGCGGTTTTTTTTATCTTCCGGATTTCTGGATGGTCTGCAGGTCATTGTTATACTTTCAGCAAAGCTGTTCTCATAAAAACAGATATCTGTAATCTCTACCCAATCATATCCTTTGGCCTCAGATTCTCCCGGTCCCGGAATATCAATCCTGATAAAATCTCCTTTCTGTGGTTCACGATCCACGGGACGGCCATTGAAATCGTAAAGTTTAAATGCTGCAAATGCTTCTCCACAATAACTTTGCCACTTATTGACTGAAAAAAAACGCTCTTTTAATGTTTCAAATTTCAACGCCATAGAGTCCTGATCAAATAATTTTCTGGTTTCCGTATCATGGAAACCTCCGAATTTTTGTTTAGGAACTCCTTTAAATTTTTTGGGACTCATGCAATATGTTTTGGAGAAATTACTGTAAAAAACCTATAGAATTTTATGAGTAGAGTCACAAAAAAGTTAAACATTTGTTTGAAAAACATGCTAAAGAAGCTTTGTTTTTATAATAATTCACTTTTTGCAACTTTTCAATTTGGGTTAAAAAACGGCATACAATTCATTAGGAAGCGAATTATATTTAACAGGATATGTTTTTTGCATAAAGAATTTCGGAATCCTAAAGAAAACTAAAATCATTTAGAGAATAATTATTTTCACTTAAAATAGATATTTTTTAAAAAAAATGAGCTTATGATGTTTTGCATAACACGATTTTTGTTTATATTTGTGAATCGAAATAATTTTTTTTCATCATTTGTGTTTTTTTAAGGTCTCCATTCGTGGAGACCTTTTTGTTTTCAATAATATCATAATTGAATATTGACTGTAGAAGTGGAAAATAATGTAAAATGTGAATTATATCCTTTTTCAAACAAGTCAATTGCTTTTATATAAAGGAATACTCAAAGTTTTAAGATCTCAATAACTCTCTTTTCAGCTATATTTTGACCGCCTCTGCCGTGCTTTAAACGGCTATTGAATTGTTTTGATAAAATCTGTGGGTCTGAACTGCATGACAGAACAAAAACTTCTGGTATAGGCCTGTACACTCTTGTACCCTACTTCATAAGCAGTTTCTGAAATGGTAAGATGACCGGCGCTCAGAAACTCCAGACTTTTAATGATACGCAGCATCTGCTGGTATTTACTTAAGGTGAGCCCGGTTTCTTTTTTGAAAATACGTTCTAATGTACGGAAAGACAAAAGTGCAGTATCGCTGAGATCTTCCATTTTAATTTCATCCCGGTAGTGGTGATGAAGATGCTCAATAACTTTGGTAAGACGCTGATCTTTTGGAAGACTGATATGAAGAGTTAATGAATGCTCTACAAATCGTGGAAGTTCGTTGAACAATGCTTTCAGAAATAGGTTTTCATCGTCATCTGAATTCATCTGCTTAGACCATTTTTCAGCATATTTTATCATTTCTTTTAAAACCGGGGGTACAGAAAACACATTGATTTCATGATAAAAAGGATTTTTTGTCCTGATATCAGCAAACATAATCATCAGTTTGATCTTTTCGGAATGTGAATTGGTTTTATGAACGGCGTTTGGAGGAATCCATACTGCATGATTTTGTGGGAGCAGGTAAATTTTTTCTTCAATAGTAATGTATTGAAAACCGCTTTCCACGTATACCAGCTGGCCTTTCTGATGATGGTGAAGAACATCATCATGAACCCAGTTTTCTTCAAACCATACAAAATAAGGCTTCTTCAGATCATCAATATTTATGCTGTCGCTAGCGTTCATGTCGTTTTAGGTTAAAACTTTGGCAAAATTAAACAAAATTACTGTACTAATTTTGTGGAAAAGTTTTTATTATGATGAAGAATGAAGTAAAAAAGAATGCTTCGTATGTTTTATTAATCATTAACGTTCTGGTAGTTATATTAATTTCCAGTAACCTCCGCTCACCGATTGTGGCCGTAGCTCCTGTATTGGGTGAAGTAAGAGATGCATTGAAACTGGATAATTTTCAGGTAAGTCTGCTTACCTCTATTCCACTGTTTATGTTCGCGGCTTGCTCTGTATTGGTCAGCAAATTTTCTAATAAGTTCGGAATCAGTAAACTTCTGATGTATTCCCTGATTATTTTAAGTTTTGGCTTATTTCTAAGAATCAGCGGATCTCTTTGGCTGTTATTTTTAGGATCTATATTCATTGGGTTAGGGATATGCATTGGAAACGTGGTCACTCCCGGATATGTTAAAAATAATTTCCCAAAGCAGATTGGCCTTATGACAGGTATTTTTGCCGTATCCATGAATCTTACAGCAGCTTTGGCTTCTGGTTTTAGTGTGAAGATAGGGGAACTGACAGGGTTTGGATGGAAAGGTTCTTTAGGAATCTGGCTGGTGATTGCAGCATTGGGTTTTCTTGTTTTAGCATTGGAATTTATCTTTAATAAAAGAAATCCAAATCTGCCGAAAACAGCACTCAGTACTTCTGATTTTAATATGTTCAGATCTGCTCAGGCATGGAATATCAGTATTTTTATGGGCTTGCAGTCTTTATTTTATTACTGTCTGGTGGCCTGGCTGCCTTCATTTCTTGCAGATTTTAATATGCAGGGAGAAAGTTCGGGATGGGTTTTCTTTGTGATTCAGATTACGATGATTCCTGTGACGTTCTGCTGCCCGATTATTGCCAGCAAGATGAAAGATCAGAGACTGATGATTCTTTTTATATGCACTCTGATGTTCGGAAGCACGATGATGTTTGTGTTCCTGAAATCTCAATGGATTTATGTGAATGCTGTGATCATAGGGATTTCCAACGGTTTATCTTTCAGCTTATCTATTCTGTTTTTTTCTACGAGAACGAAAAGCAGTATCAATGCTGTTAAGATTTCCGGAATGGCGCAGTCTGTTGGATATCTGATTGCAGCATTTGGGCCTCCATTATTTGGAAAACTGCATGATTGGGATATTTCCTGGAACAGCTCATTTTATTTATTAAGTTTTGCAGTAATGCTGATGTTGTATTTTGGATTGAAGGCTGCGAGAAATAAATGTGTAGAGGATTAGTATAGTCAGGTTACACGTCTTTTATTGCTGGAAGCTACCCATTCTTCTTTTTGGCATCTTGGGCAGCTTCCGGCATTACCCGCTTTTTTAGGTTCTGTAAACCCACAGAATATACAAGAGTAATGCTTTTCCTCATGAATATATTTTAACGGATTATCTAATGAGCCTGGCATAATAGGAAGCCCGTATCTTACAGATTCACCTTCTAAAAAGAATACACTAATCTCTCCTGATATTTCTTCTATAGCCATTTCAATCTGCCCGAGTTGCGAAACTCCTTTTAGTCTCAACTCTGCAAAGAATTCGTCACTCCCAAGATTTTCTTTTTGAAAGTTTTTAATTGAAAATTCGCCATTTTCTACCAGGCAGATGGATTTTCCTTCAACCAGATTTTCAAAATTTTTACTTTTTCCTATAAAATGGGTCACAATAGAATATAGGAGAATAATAACAATAAAAACAATAAGGGATGAAATAATTCCGACATCTTTATTAAACATAGGGTCTCCTGCTGCCGATCCCAGGCCGATAATAACTACCAATTCAAAGATTGAGAGCTGTTTTACACCTCTTTTTCCTAAAATTCTAAGTCCAATGATAATAGCCAGAAACATAATCATGGTACGAAGAATAATCTCTAAAAGAAATGACCATTCTTCGTGTCCCAATAATAATTCTTTCCAATCAAGATTTAAGAGAAAAACTGACAGCATACAAATTATTTATCAGGGAATATTCAAAAAATAAGCCATAACTTCTGTTGTTTATTTCAGGTTTACTTCTTCGCCATCTTTTAGTATGAAACATTGGTTTTCGTATCCTTTTTCAATTATTTTTTTCTGGATAAAATTCCGGTCTTCCTTACAATGGCTTACGGTTTCAAGATGAGTTACCCAAACAGTGGATTCCGGAGCGTAATCACAGACTTTTATAATGTCTTCACTGGTCATAATAATAGGATCTCCCACTGAAAAAGTAGCGGCCCCTCCTGCAACAATGATGTGCTGTGGCTGATGTTTATCAATTTCCTTTGCAATTTCATCATACCAGATGCTGTCACCTGCAATATAAACGGATTTATTATCTGCTTTAAAAACAAAACCATTCACAATTCCCATTTTTTCTCCAATCTCTCCGGTTCCATGCTGGCCTTTGGTTATAGATATTTCAGTGTTTCTCCAATGGAGTTTATTATTCACAACGATAACGTTTGTAAAACCCTGTTCTGTAATTTGTTCTGAGATGACATCCGAACAGATTATCGGAATGTTTTTGTCCAGAAGTTCAATAGCTGCAGTGTCCCAGTGATCGGGATGAAGATGGGTAACGGCTACAGCATCTATTTTTTCCAGTTTTTGATTTAATTCTTCCTTGCTAAAAGGCAGGTCTACCAGAGGATTCAATAATTCGTTGTCTACCATTGGGAATTTACCGAGAGACCCTTTTTCTCCAAGCATTGGATCTACGAGGATGGAAATTCCATCAATATTCAACAGCAATGTTGCATTGCGCCATAATTGTAATTTCATTTTGACTAAGTTTGTACGGCAAAGCTATTGCTCAACCAGGATAAAACAATCGAAGGTTACCAAAAGGTTAACCATAAATATTCAACTGACTTATGAATTTTGAAGAATTTAAAAACTGTGGATTAAGACGGAGCCTGAATATCCTTTCAGGGAAATGGAAACCGCTGATTCTGCACAATCTTTTTGAGGAAGATAAAGTACGTTTTGTAGAACTTTGGCGAAGCATGCCACGGGTTTCCAAAAAAGTACTTGCTGAGCAGTTGAAACAGCTTGAAGAAGATCTTATCATTGAACGGATTGAAGTCTACAATTTTCCGCCTGAGGTATATTACAAATTAACCGATAAAGGTCAAAAACTGGGGCCTATTCTTTCTGAATTGCATTCATGGGGAAATGGACTGGTGTAAAACAAAAACCTGAACATCTTTTTACTTTTATAAAATTTTTATCATACATTTGAAAACACAACCTAAAAATTATATACTTACACAGGTTACATTATAACCTCAAAAATTTTTATTAAAAAACCAAACAATGAAAAAACAATTATTATTTGTGCTTACTCTCGTGGCACAAGCTTCCTTTGCACAAATTATTTCCAAAGATCCTGCGTTTGCTTCAAACGGTATTTATACTCTTCCAGCAGGAAGCTCATATTTAGGAACGGGAAACACTTATTCAGGAGAATTAACTGCAGCAACAACTTCAGTATTTTATAAATCCTACAATACCAGCACCAACCAATTAATTATTTCTAAAGCGACAACTTACAGTGGTTCTTTAGATCCGACTTTTGGTACGAATGGTAAAATTGCCTTGAACTACGATAATGGTTCTCTTGTTGGAGTGATAAGATATACCGATGATAAATTAACTTTACTACTCAAACGATATGACTCTACAAACAGTACGTATTATTTGGATGTAGTTCGCTTACTTTCAAATGGACAATTAGACCCTTCATTCGGAAATGGAGGAATAAAGGCATTAGCCAATTTATCCGTTTCTTTTGAATTAACTAATCTTATACAACAGGGCAATAAAATTCTTGTTTCAGGAATAAGTATGGATTCTTTTGGACAGACTGACTGGAAAACTCATACATTGAGATTAAATTCTGATGGAACACCAGACAATAGCTTTGGGAATAACGGAGAAATATTGACTTATCAACAGAATCCTTTTCAGAGTAATTATCTTCCTAATATCATTTTAGATAACCAGCTTAATCTTCTTTTTTTCGGAAATGGTAAGATAAAAAAATATACTGTTGACGGGCAGCTTATGGCCGGTTTTGGCAATAACGGAGAAGTTTTGTTTAGTGGAGAACCTAGTATTGTAAAAGTAGATTCTGCTGATAAAATTGTATATGCAAAAAATGATTTATCGGGGCAGACTCCACCTGTTTTAGGAAGACTTAATGCGGATGGTACACCAGATACCACATTCAATTATAATGGGATTGTTGGTCTTGAATTTCGGGATATCTATGAAAAAAACGGTTCTTATTATATTGCGGGCTATGCTGGACCGAATAGTAGTGGATATACTTATTATTATATCTCTAAGCTTGCTCAGAATGGAGCTGTTGATCCTGCATTTGGAGAATATATAGAAAATGATCCTAATTTAATTTATCATAGCATTAATTCAATAAAGGTTTTTGATGATAATATCATTGTGAGCACCGATGGAGAAACATTCAATATTGTTAAATATTTTCTAAACGGCACTGCTACATTAGCAACAAAAGGAACGGTGAAAAACAATCCTGAAATTACTTTTGAAAGCCCCGTAGAACATCATTTAATGTATCAGTCAAAAGAAAAAATTGATAAAATAGAGATCTATTCTGCCGATGGAAAATTAGTGAAAACTGTTATAGAAAATAAGTCTGATGTTTCCGAACTTTCTAAAGGCGTATATTTTGCAAAAACAATTTTTGAAAATGGAAGATTTTCTACAAAAAAACTAATTAAGAAGTAAGTATATTTACATTTAAAAAACTAATAACAATTCTATCAATGAAAAGAATCATCATTGTGATTTCCTTTGTATCAAGTACATGGGCAGCTGCTCAAATTACGCCTCCTCCTATTCAAAGATCTATACCAACATCTCGCGGGCTTACTATCAATTCAAGAAAAGGGACATTAATTGAGAAGAAAATTATTAATGTAGGTAAGTTTAAAAACCTGAATATTCAAAAAATTGCAACGAAAGATCCTTCGGACAATTCATCAGAAACTTTTCTGGGGATGATGTATGAATATGAAACCTTTGATGAAATATCGAAAAAGACTCTTACGATTGATAAGAATGAACTAGGAAAGCTGATTCAGGCTCTTCAGACCGTGGAACAGAAAGAAAATGAAAAAGCGAATCAGGAGACCAAATATAAATTTGTCACGATGGGTAATATTGAATTCGGGAGTGTTTACCGTGAGAAATTGTCCTCTTGGGTTAACTATATAAAACTTCCGTCCCATTATTTAAATCAGAATTTAATGGAATTCAATAAAGAGGAATTGAAGGAATTGATTACTATTTTGAAGAAAGGAGAACAGGAGCTTTAAAGAAGCCTGCAAAAGGAGAAGTGATTGTTTAAACCATAATACATACACCTTATAGGCTTACAAAACCTATAAGGTGTATTAAAATCTGAAGAGAATCAACCTATTCTTTAAACTGATCCAGAACTTCTATAATATTCTGATATACAAAATCCAATTCTTCGGATGTAATGCAATAAGGTGGAACCAGATAGATTACATTTCCCAGCGGCCTCATAATAATCCCTCTCTGTAAGAATTCATTGTAAAGCTTCTTCCCTATTTCGTTGAAATAAGAAGTACCATTCCCGGTTTTAAAATCGAAAGCTAAAATAGTCCCGATCTGACGAACCTTTTCTACATGAGGATGAAAAGCAAGTGCTTTTGCAAACTCTGAATGTTGATGAGTGATGCGGTTGATATTCATTTGAGTTTCGTTTGTCAAAAGTATTTCCATACTGGCGAGAGCGGCCGTACAGGCTAAAGGATTAGCTGTAAACGAATGCCCGTGAAATAAGGTTTTATAACGGTCATCCGACAGAAAAGCATTGTAAATTTCATTGGAACATGTAGTGATTCCCATGGGCATCGTACCTCCCGTTAAACCTTTTGAAAAGCACATGATGTCCGGTTTTTCTGTAAGATAATCTGCTGCGAAAAGTTTTCCTGTTCTTCCAAATCCTGTAAACACTTCATCCTGTACCATAAGAATACCTTCTTCCCGGCAGAATTTCATGAGCTGGCTAAGATCTTCAGCATCATATATCAGCATTCCAGCCGCACCCTGAACCAATGGTTCATAGATAAAACAAGCCACTTCATCAGCCAGTTCTTTAATCTGTGACTGCAGGGTTTTCAGGTTTTCAGGATTGGGTGTGTCAATGAAAACAACTTCAAACAGCATGCTTTCAAAAGGTTTTGTCCAAAAGCTTTTTTCACTTACAGACATCGCTCCGAAAGTATCTCCGTGATAAGCATTTTTAAAAGCTAAAATCTTTGTCTTCTTTTTTTCCTGATTGTACGCATATTGAATACACATTTTTAAAGCTACTTCAACTGCTGTGGAGCCATTATCAGAATAAAAAACTTTCTCCTGACCCGCCGGAAGCAGCTTCAATAAATTTTCCGAAAGCTGTACTGCAGGTTCATGTGTAAATCCGGCAAAAATAACTTGTTCCAAAGTATTCAGCTGTTCAAAAACACGCTGGGCAATATAAGGATGAGAATGCCCATGCAAAGTAACCCACCAAGATGAAACGACATCCATATATTTCTTTCCTTCGTTATCATAAAGATAAATTCCTTTTCCTTTTACAATAGGAATGGCATCATCAGCTGTTTTCATCTGCGTATAAGGATGCCAGTTGACAGCTTTATCTCTTTGTTGCAGGCTGATTTCTTTTGTTATTGTATTCATATTATAGATCTAAAAAGTAGAAATGAATGATAAATTGTTTAAGTTTTAGCGTAATGATCGCTAGGTTTTTCACTTTGCATGCTGTTGTTTTAAGTTCGCGAAGGCGTTTCACTAAGCAATTAGAAACATTCTGCATTGCTAAATAGAATGGCTTTACGAACGAAATATTTTTCAGAATAAAAAATCTTTCTTTGTGAACATTAGCGTTAAAAACTAATCATATATTGATGTGAAAATTGAAATGAGTGATGGAGATGGATTTAACAATAATTTAGTTGAATATATTGTAATGTTGCATTGATCGCAAAGGTGCAAAGTTTTATCATAGATTGCGAAAATTTTAAGGCACAAGAAAATCAAAGATTTTCAGCAAGTGAGGTATCATAAATTTCCTTGTAGATTTTTTTAATTTGCATAATCTGCAAGAGAATGAAAATTTGCACTTTTCAATTTTATTGGAGATAAAATCATTGCGCCTTAAAATATTATTTACCTTAAAAATCTTCGCGTCTTTGCGTTTTCCAACTCATATCCGATTACAGCAGTTTATAAAAATTCAAAAACCAATTTTATAATAAGTGCTATAATAACAATAATCCAACTCATCACTCATAATTTATCATTTATCATTTATAATTCATAATTTTCTAACAGCATGTTTCTTTTTTCATCATAGGTTTCAGTCCTAATGTCTGAAGCATCTGCATATCTTCGGAAACTCCAGGATTAGGTGTTACCAATAACGTTTCTCTTTCTCCTGTGAAAATAGAATTGGCCCCTGCCATAAAGCACCACGCCTGCTCTGTTTCCGACATTTCTATACGACCAGCACTTAATCTTACCATAGAAGAAGGCATTACAATTCTTGCGGTAGCAATCATTCTTACCATTTCCCAGGTATCTACTTTTTCATTGTCTTCTAAAGGTGTTCCTGCAACCCTCGCTAATGCATTGATAGGAACAGATTCCGGATGTTTTGGCATTGTTGCCAACGTCAGAAGCATTGAAATTCTGTCTCTATGGGTTTCACCAAGTCCGATAATTCCTCCGGAGCATACTGTGATTCCTGCTTTTCTTACGTTATTGATGGTATTGATTCTATTGTCAAAAGTTCTGGTAGAGATGATCTCTTCATAATACTGTTCAGAAGTATCCAGATTGTGATTGTAAGCGTATAATCCAGCTTCCTGAAGTCTAACAGCCTGTTCTTCTGTAAGCATTCCCAGTGTACAGCAAACTTCCAGACCAAGATCGTTTACGCCTTTTACCATATCAATTACCCTGTCGAAATCGCGGTTGTTACGAACTTCACGCCATGCTGCTGCCATACAGAATCTTGAAGATCCCGAATCTTTTGCTTTTTGAGCGTGGGCAATTACAGTTTCTGTAGGTAACAAGGCTTGTACTTTAATATTGGTATGGTAACGTGCTGCCTGCCCGCAGTATGAGCAGTCTTCAGGGCATCCTCCGGTTTTGATAGATAATAATGTGGAAATCTGTACCTCAGAAGGATCATGCCACTCACGGTGTACGGTTGCTGCTTTATAGATCAGTTCCATCAGAGGAAGGTGATAAATTTCTTCAATTTCCTCTTTGGTCCAGTTGTTTCTCAATGTTGTTTTAGTATCCATTATCATATTTTTGTTATTGTTAATTGCTTTGCAGCATTTTGTATTGATTCCTTATCGGTATGATTGATCTCTGGAATCCTTATAATTTTTGTTTCTTTTTCAATAAAACTGCAGATCACCCTTTCTGTATCTTCGGGAAAGTCTCCGTTAAGAATCAGGTACTCTAATTGTATCTCTCTTTGCTGTAATGCGATGATTGATAGTAAGCTGTGATTGATGCAGCCTAAATAATTTCTGATCACCAATGCAGCTGGAAGGCTTAACCTTTCTATCAGATCAATCATAAAAGTAGTATCCGAAATGGGAACCATAAGACCTCCTGCTCCTTCTACAATTAATGATCTCTCTGTTTCAGGCAGTTGAAAATCATTCAGGTTTATCGTAATATTCTCTTCTCTTGCCGACTGATGTGGAGATGCCGCCAGCTGTAAACGATGGGTTTCCGGATGACAAAATTCGATATCTGTCCATGCTTCAATTTTATGACTATCTGTGAAATGCAGGTCACCCGATTGTATAGGTTTCCAGTATTCTGTTTTAAAATGCTGAACCAAAACGGCTGAACAGACTGTTTTTCCTATTTCGGTTCCTATTCCTGTTATAAATAATTTCATTTTTTGAGATTCGGGGTTCGTGTTCCGAGGTTTTGAAAGTTTATTTTTTAGTTTTAAATAAATTCTTTAATAATTTCTGTCAGTTTTATAATTTCTTCTTCTGTATTAAAGCTGTGAAGGCATATCCGTAATCTTTCACTTCCTTCTTTTACGGTAGGACTGTAGATGGCGTAGGTTAAAAATCCTTCTTCAGATAAAGTTTGTTGTAATTCCTTCAGTTTTTGATTGTCGGGGATTACAATAGCCTGAACCGGGCTTGTTTCTGCCGATGGAGAATATAAATTTTGATTTTGGAAAATTCTGATATTATTCTGAAGTTTTTTAGTCAGCTCCAGATTTTGATCCAGAAATTCATATCCTGTTTTTATACTCATCCACTGGAAATCCTGTGCTGATGTTGTATAAATGAACGGGCTTGCAAAATTGATCAGGTAAGATTTCACTGTTTCATTACAAAGAATGGCTGCTCCATGCGCTCCGAGAGCTTTTCCATAGGTCACAACTGCTGCCGAAACATGATTCTGTAATTGATATTTTTCAATCAAGCCATATCCAAAAACTCCGAATGCATGCGCTTCATCTACAATCAAAGAAGCTTTATATTTACCTGCAATCGAAGCGATTTCCTGAATAGGTGCAAAATCTCCTTCCATTGAATAAAGACTTTCTATCGCGATATAACAATGACCTTCCTGTCTTTTTAAAATATCTTCAAGATCTTCAAGATCATTATGCCTGAACTTTAGTTTTTTAGCATTCGACAGTTTGCAGGCATCATGCACTGACCGATGAATCTGTTCGTCCACAATAACTACATCATGACGACTGGGAAGCGTAGAAAACAAAGCCAGATTTGCATTATATCCGGATGGAAAAAGTAATGCAGATTCAAACTGATGTTTCTGTGCAATTTCATTTTCAACAGAAACTGCAATTTGACTATTCCCGCTGATTAACCTTGAGCCTGTACTTCCGGAAAGCAGCTGAGGATTATCCATAATCTTTTGCAGTAGCAAATATTGGAGTTCTTTACTTTTTGCAAATCCAAGATAGTCATTGGAATAAAAATCGGTTCCATCAGATTTAAGCCGCAAACGCCTTAATGTTCCCTTCTCTTTTCTTTTATCAAGGAATTCCTGAAAACGAAAGATATTACTAAGCATAGTTCAATTGAGCGACTTCCTGAGTAATTGCATTAATCCACTCCTGATGCAGTTCTTTTTCTATTGTTAAAATATAATCTGCATGATGTTTCCAATCTGGTGAAAATTCATTCAGCTGGTTGATCATTTCTTCCAAGTGTCCTTCTTCTTCAAGGATAATAGATTTTACCATAATTTTAGAAGAAGCTTCGGTAAGTGCCTCCTGATAAACCGGATAAAGTTCGTCAGCGCGTACCTCAATCGCATAGGTTACAAAAAGATAGGCAGCATATTTAATATCTGTTTTATCAAGGTTGAAAGCTTTCTGAAGATAACGGCAGGCTTTTATATCCAATGAGTGAAGATATTGGCTTGTTGCAATAGGGGCCAGAAGTTCTGTGCTTTCATAGGTTTTACATAATTCTGGATCTATTTTTCCAATCTGTTTTTTTAAATAATAAGCGTGGCGGTGCTCTTCAGCAGCGTGTTTCAGCTGGATCTGAGAAACCAAAATAGGATGTTCACATTTTGATATTTTTCTTGCACCGGCGTTTTCCATAAAAGAAAGTGTGTTCAGCCATTTGGCATGGGTACTTCCTTCCTGTACAATTTTTTTTAACAGATGATGAAATTCCATAGATTTTTATTTTGATGTCAAAAGTAGTATATTGCCGGATGGTTACATGGTGCCAGTTTTGATATTATGGATAGTCCGGTTAAGATTCCTTATGAAAGTTTTATAAAAATTGATAGAAAATCAGAGACTTCTATCTATCTACAGATTGCCAATCAGCTAATCAATGCCATTCAGAGAGGCTTTTTGCCTTTCGGAACCAAGCTTCCAGGGACAAGAACTTTCAGTGAAATGCTGGAAATCCACAGAAATACAGCAGTTGCGGTTTATGATGAATTATCGGCTCAGGGCTGGACGGAGAGCTTTCCCAACAAAGGAACATTTATCATTGGAAAAGATCAGGAAAAACCTGTGAAATTGAATGATTTTAAGCAAAATAACCTTCAAAACTACCCTGTTTCTACTGGTTTTTCATTCAAAATGTCTAATATTCTTGATAATCCTTTTGAACATTCGGACTGTGAGTATGTCTTTAATGATGGGGTGCCGGATATCCGTTTAACCCAAATCGGACAACATTCAAGATTTTATAGCTCAATTTTGAAGCGTAAATCTAATCAGAAGGCTTTGGGACATTATAATCATGATGGAAGTGAATTTTTTAAAGAACATTTATCTCAATATCTGAATCTTTCCCGCGGGCTTCCTATTTCCAAGAATAATCTGCTCATCACCCGAAGTACGGAAATGAGTATTTATATTGTTTCTGAAATTCTTCTTTCTGCCGGTGACACTGTATTGGTAGGCGCTTTGAGTTATTTCTCAGTCAATATGATCTTTATGAAAGCTGGCGTTGATATTGTTTCGATTCCCATTGATGAAGAAGGAATTATAGTGGAAAGTGTTCGTGAAGCCTGCAAAAAGCAGAAAATACGGATGCTTTATCTGACACCTCATCACCACTATCCTACTACCGTTGCTTTGAGTGCTCAGAGAAGGTTTGAGTTATTGGAATTAGCGAATGAATATGGATTTATTATCTTGGAAGATGATTATGATTACGAATTTCATTACGACAAAAGTCCGATTCTTCCTTTGGCCAGTGCTGATACGAATGGAATGGTAATCTATATTGGATCTTTCGGGAAATCGTTGGCGCCGGGATTCAGAACAGGATTTATCGTTGCTCCGGAGAATCTGATGACAGAAATGCGTAAATATCTGGGAATTATAGACCGCCAAGGAGATATTTTGATGGAAAGAGCACTTGGAGAAATGATTGCAGAGGGGGAAATTAACCGTTATCTGAAAAAATCTTTAAAGGTATATCAGGAAAGACGTGATTATTTTTCTGAATTACTGAAAGAAAATTTAGGTGATTTCATTACTTTTCAGAAGCCTTCCGGAGGATTGGCCATATGGCTGGAATGGAATATTCCGTTGAATCTGATGCAGCTGAGCAGGAACTGTGCAAAAGACAATCTTTTCATTCCCAAAACATTACTGTATCAGAATAAAGATCTTACGGCCATGCGCTTAGGATTTGGAGATCTTAATTTTGATGAGATGAACAAAGGAATTGTGGTTTTTTCAAAAAATGTGAAAGGGTTGGTTGGGTGATTTTATATATTGAACAATACTAGATTAGTAATTATAAAAATTTTATCTTCTTTTTAATTAATAATAGTCTTCATTACATGAATTATTTATATTTGAGACTAGATAATTTTTTAATATAATGAATAGAAATTACAAGTTGTATAAAGACAGTGATTTATCAGAAGATCAAATAGAATCGGATGTTGCATCTTATTTAGGATTTATTACTCCTTTTTGGTCAAAAAGATTTAGATTAAAATCAGTTGATGAACAACTAACAGGAGCTGATAAACTTTTTGATAGATTTATTCCATTATATCTCCAATTTAAGGTATCCGAAGGTTTAAAACCATTAAGTGTTAGCTTTAATCTTAAAAGTCCAGATAGACCCTTACAAAGAATTAGAACTTTCAGAAGATCGAATAATATCAATGCTGATCCAACATTATATTTTCGATTAAGGGATAAGGCTAGAACTGCTATAGATTTTCAACATAATATATTGAAATCTCTCCATAATCCTCCTTTCCAATTTGCTTTGTATATTGCTCCATTAACTCTTTCTATAGATGAATATAATAGTTCTCTTGAGCTATCAATGACTAGCAGATTTTTAGGATTTAATCCATTTATCCATAGAAATGAAACACTTTTTACCGAAAGTTTAAGACAACAAATTGGTTTGATCCCCTTTCTAAGAGGTCATATTTCAATTCCTCCGCATGAAATAGTAACAACTTCAGAACATTATTATTCATATTCAAAAGCAGGTACTAATATAGCTTGGCATAGTGGCACAAAACTTCTTGGAGACTTTCGCTTATCAACTCAAATTATAAATATCTATAAAAATGTTTACTTAAATAATGAAAATACTTTTAACCAAGAAAAATATATTAATTTTATTGATGAATTCTATAAAGCACAGAGAGTTAACCAACCTTTAGCATCAACAGAATATAAAATCTTAAATTTTGCTAATTATTTAAAATTAGAACATAATATTAAACTTATGTTATTAAGTATTGATAAACAATAATACTAGCTTTAGATACAATTGTCTTCTAATCTGGAACTATCTAATTTTTTCATATTTACAATATTTTAATAAATAAAAGTAAAAGCCCCTTTCCAGAGGCCTTTATTAATGATGAGTAGGAAAAACAACTTTGTTTTTCTTATGTTTTGGTTTCTTCTTTTTCTTATTCAAATAAATAATAAAACCGGTAATTGGGAGTGACAGTGCGATAAGCGCTGCCAGAAAATAGATAATTCTGGTGGTTAGTCCCAGGATGCTTCCGGTGTGAAGATCATAATTTCTTTCTCTTAATGCGGTTCCATATCCGATATTTTTGTTTTTATAAGATTGAGATTTTAAAATATCTCCTGAATATTGATCAAAATTAAAATGTTCATTTCTATACTGCCTTCCGTCATAAGTAAGTTCAGCATAATAGGTTCCTTCTTCCGATCTTGGAAAATTGACAAGTGCTGATTTTTTGTCTTTCAATCCTTTTTCCATAGTATTTCCAATCAGATTAAGAATATTTTCACGGTTTGAAAACTCTTTGGAAGGAATTGTACTTTTGGCTTTCTTTTCTGTGGGCGTATTTCCGTTCAGCGTGTTCTTTACCCATTTATCTACATCTTCAAAGCTCCATATCAATGCGGAATAAGAGATTAAAAGTAAAGGAATGATAGCATAGAACCCTAAGACATTATGAGCATCATAGTTAATCCTTTTCCAATTGGCTGATGTTTTAATGAAAAACATTCCTTTCAGCATGGCTTTACTCATTTTTCGGGGATACCATATCACAAGCCCCGATAAAAGAATGACAGCAAATATTAACGTAGAATAGCCGGTAATCGCTTTTCCGATTTTTTCCCCCAGCAAAAGCCTTCTGTGAAGATCCAGTACAATTTCGAAGAAGTCTTTTTTGGCATCTTCTACTTCCTGTACTTTTCCGGTGTAAGGATCTATATAAATTCGATAATAATAAAGATAAGTTCCCCAATACGTCCATGCTTCGTCGTTCATTTTTAAGGTACGGAATACGTAGGTTCGTGAGGGATCGGAAGGCATCACTACTCTTTTGACTTTCAACCCTTCGGGAAGTGCTTTTTCTGCTTTTTCCGTAAGTTCTGACAATGATAGTTTTTTTCTTCCAATGTTTTCAACATAATATCTGTTGGGGTGAACAATATATTTTAATTCTTCTTCAAAAGCCAGGATACATCCTGTAGCAGCCATAATAACAACTATAAGCCCGGACGTGAGTCCGAGCCATAGATGTAACTGATATGCAATTTTTCTAAACTTTAACTTCATTCTTAAAATTTAAAGCTTACCTCAGCAACAAAATTACGAGGCATCTGAGCGACTACCACTCCCTGTCCTGCAAAATATTGTACATTACCCAGGTTATTCATTTTAAATCCTAATCTGTATCTTTCTTTTTCAAGAGAAATGGAAGCATTCACTAAAGTATAGGCAGGGAATGCAAACTGTCCGGTAACGGTTTTATTTCCGGTAATCTGTTTCCCGACACGGTTTACCCCAAAACCAACTCCAAGTCCCTGAAGTCCTTTGATAGGAAGGATATAACTGATCCATGAATTGAATACATTCGCAGGACCTGCAGACTCAGGACGACGTCCCTCTACAGCGGGGTCAGACTTTTCGTATCTGCTGTGGTTATAGCTATATCCGGCCATAATGTTTAATCCCTGAACAGGATTCATGATGGTTTCAATCTCAATTCCTTTACTTCTTTGTGTTCCATCCTGAACAACAATATTGTATTCTTTTCCGTCACGGATAACGCCACTTCCTCTCTGGATATTATCCACAAGAATATCGTAGTATCCAACGGTGAAATTAATTTTATTTCTCCAAAGATTTCCTTTAATTCCTACTTCCCACTGATTTGCCATCTGAGGTTTCATTTCCCCGCTAATGTCCGGAAGCTGCTGTGCAACAGGTGCTGTATAGCTGAAACCGTTCATATAATTACCATAAGCAGATAACTGGTCTTTAAGGATCTGGTATACGATTCCCACTTTTGGAGACCATGCAGTCTGGTTGAAATCACCGGTACGTTTATTATCATTAAGGTTAAGCTGTCCTTTACTTTCGTAATGATCCATACGTAAGCTTAAAAGGGTAATCAAACGATCTGTAATGTAAGTGACGTTTGAAATATAGGCTCCATAAAGGTTTGATGCAGAATTATTTCTTACCAAAGGCGTTTTGCCTGCCTGAATGGCTGTCTGAGTAAATGCCTGGATTTTTTGAAGAGCAAGATCTTTAGAAATATTCGGATATCCTTCTAAGCTTTGTCCGTTAACATTATCAAAGACTACAATTGGAGAATGGTTATTATTGATCGTCTGATTCAGATAATCCAATCCAATCAAGACTTTATTTTTAATTTTACCGATGTTAAATTGCCCATTGAAGTTCTGCTGAATACTTGTAGAAGAAGCTTCTGAGTTCTGCCATTGTACGTTACGTTCCAGCATGGCATCACTTGTATTTCCTCTGATAAACTGATATTGATATAATCCTTCTGTTTTTCTGAAGTTTCTTGAAAGCAAAGTCTGTGAAGTCCATTGATCTGAAATTTTGTAATTCGCTTCTGCTTTTACATTGATAGATGGTGCTTTTAAAGTCATATCATTGTTAGAGTATGATCTTTTCCAGTCAAATCCAAGTTCATCAGGATTATGGGCAAAATATTGCCTTGTTCTCGGAAGGAAAATAATCGGAGTATTGGTTCCTTCATAATTGTAAATCTGAGCTCCTAAGTTAAATTTCAATCTTTCATTAACCTGATAACTTACTGTAGGCGCTACAAAGAATGACTTCCTGAATTCAGAATCTCTGAATCCGTTCTGATACTGATAAGCGGCATTCAAACGGAATAACATATTTCTGGATTCTGTAATCGGGCCATAAACATCAGCGGTTACACGGTTCAGGTTATAACTTCCCATAAGATAAGAAGCTTCTCCTCCGAAATAATCTTTTGGTTTTTTGGTTACTGCATTAATCAAACCTCCAAAAGAAGTTACAGCACCTCCGTACAATGTTCCTGCAGGTCCTTTGATCACTTCCAGACGTTCAAGATCGGCAGGATCTATTTCTCCGTTGGTGGTTGCAGGAACACCGTCTACCATGGATACTTTGGTAGGAAAACCTCTAAGGCTGTAGTAGAAACTTCCGTCTCCTGAACCTCTTCCCGGGCTTCCCTGCATTTTTACCATACCCGGAACGTTTTTCAATACTTCCGAAATATCGTAAGTAAGCTGTTCCTTCATAATCTGCTGGTTGATGCTTGTGTAAGCCTGTGGGTTTTCAAGCACTTTCAAAGGCATTTTAGCCACTGAAGTACTGTCTTTATCCAAAAATTTATTTCTGCTCACTGCATATATGGTAATTCCTTCAATCACATTATTGTGTAAAGGAGCGTAGATCGCAGGAATTTCGTAGACATCTTTCTGAATGTGGATAGGTTCCCTCATCAGTTCGATATCATTTAAAACCACCTGAAGCGTATATTCTCCAGGTGGCACATTTTCAAAGTAATATTCTCCTAAATTATTGGTTTTTGCCTGATAAGACGTGTTGACAAGTCTTAAAATAGCATTTTTAACTGGTGCTTTTTCAGACAGCATGATTTTGCCATGAATTCTGTCGCCTTGCTGTGCAAAAAGCGAATTTGAAGATAAAGCAAGACCAAGAAGTAATATAAGGGTTTTAGATGTTTTCATGCTGTAAGTTTTGTAACAGGGGATAGTTTATTTTACCGTTTTGTGATAATGGGAATGATTCTATACGTTCTGTGCGTACATATTGGGGATTAATACGCAGTTTATTTTTAATGGTTTCGGTGATGATCTGAGGATCTATTTCCGGATTGTCATACAATACCACGATTTTTTTATCATTGGCATTCAGACATACGAAAGTATTGCCCTGCATTTCATTTTTAAGGATAAATTCTACCTCATCGAGATTAAGACGTATTCCGAAAAGCTTCATGATACGTTTTATTCTTCCTGTGATATAATAAATTCCGTTTTCACCTTTTCTGGCGGTATCTCCGGTATGCAGTACAGAAGGCTGCTCATACGTGGAAAGATCCTCCAGTTTATTGGCATAGCCTCCGAAAATACTGATATGAGAAAACAGTAATTCATCCGTTTCAGGATCAATTTTGAAGCTTCCTCTTTCTACCACATTTCCGATTGATGTTTCTTCTTCCAGCAACCCTTCTGTGGTAAGATAAGCCATTCTTCCTCCTGCCTCCGTTTGTCCGTATTGTGCAAAGAAATCTTTTTTAAACTCGTGACAATAAGAGAAAATCGTTTTTCTCAATTCAGCGTTAATCACCCCTCCGGTATGGGTAAAATACCTCAGGCTTGGAGAATCTTTTCTGAAAAATCCTATTCTGTTCAGGTTTTCATAAAGGAAAGGAACTCCGCCCAACGTGCTGTACCCATACTCCTCCATTTCGTCCCAGAATGCTTTCTGCATAATGTCTTTATCTGTACACACGATTCTTCCGGCACGCATACAATTGGTAGTGAAAATAGAGAATCCATATACGAAGTTGATCGGAACATTTAAAGGAACTACATCCGTTCCCTGAATCGGCATGTACTGAAGAATGCTCAATGCGTTCTGATAAAGGCTTTCATCAGATAATTTAACCAGTTTCGGAACACCTGTTGTCCCTGAAGTACTCAAAAGGATTTTGATGTCAGGGTGAATCGTAACTTCACTCTTATAATCATCCTTTGCAAAGATGTTGATGTTGTCTGAGAATGCTTTCAGAGTATATCCTTCAATGGCTTCTCTTTGGGGATCAAAGATATATTTCGGATGGTATTCTGCCTCAATACGTTCTTTGAATTCCTCATGCAGTTTCTGTCCCAGTACCGCAATCGTATGTGCTGTTCCGTAAAAATTGAGAAGCACCTCAATACTGGACAGTTGATTGTCATTGTACAAAAAGAGCAGGCCTTTTTCTACCGGGTTTAAGCCTAAAGACCGGTACAGTGTTCCCACCGGTATTGTTGTACCGGTGGAAGCATCTGTAAACCCCAAGTTCTTATTGGCAATTACATTTTCTAAAATTTTCATATGCTTAGTTTTCTACGAATACTTCGTATTTTTTCATTTTTTCGCGAATCTTTCCGACGGTTCCCATCTCCAGAATATCGTTAAAATCAAACTTGATCTGATAAAACTGTTCAAGTGCTTCTACGATAAGAAGATGAGACATAGAATCCCATTCCGGGATTTCCTGATACGTTAGTTTTTCATCTACCAATTCTTTCTTTATTGCAATGGCAGAGGCGATAATTTCATAAAATTCTTCTGTAGTGTTCATTTTAAATTTTTATAGTTTTCCATTTTCCATTTTTAAAAATCATGAGGAATAGTACAGCCAAAACTATTTCCGAGGAAACAATAGCGGTAAATATTCCTCTCAGTTCCCACTGAAACCTTACTCCTAAGAGATAAGCCAACGGAAGCTGAATCACATAAAACATCACGAGATACAGTAATGTAACCTGTAGAATGTTTCCGGCCGCATTCAGAGCACGGCTGATTACCATAGTGAATCCTAACAGCAGATACGCCATAGAGACCACATGGATGTATTGAACCGCATACCTTGCAACTTCCGGTTCTGTAGTGAAAAATTTCACCACATATTCCGCTGCAATCTGCCAGAATAAGGCTACAAGTACCAGATACGTCATATTGATGGTTCCTGCTCTCCAAACAGTTTTTTCAGCACGTTCCGGTTCTCCGGCACCTAAGTTCTGTCCTGTAAGAACTCCGGCAGCATTTCCTATTCCCCAGGCAGGCATCGTAGCTACGGAAGCAATACGCTGGGCAATGATATATCCTGCAAGTGCTGTAGTTCCGAAAGTGGAGATGATCTTCACCATAATCAGCCAGCTTGATGTTGGGATGATATATTGAACCAATCCTCCAAAGGCTATTTTCAGAATTTTCTGCAGTAAGGGTACATCAAGCTGTAAAGGAACTCTGATGCTGATGCTGGTTTTTCCGGACATCAATACGAATGCCTGGTATAAAACCCCTAAAAGTCTTGATAAAACCGTAGCATACGCCAATCCCATCAACCCAAAAGCAGGTATAAATCCTAACCCGAAAACAAGGATCACTGCAAAAATGATATTGGAAATATGACAGATCCAAAGTGATTTCATGGCAATATCGGCGTCACCAGCCCCTCTGAAGAGTCCATTCACAGAAAGGCGGAGAATCACAAGCCCGATACTCAGGAAGACCAGTCTTGAGAAAGAAACGCCTTCGGTTACCGTACTGGCATTGATTCCCAGAAAACCAACGATTTCTGATGCAAAAAAGCAGGAAACTCCACCAATAAGCACCGCAAAAAACAGGGCCAGCAAGATGATGTATTGGGCTGTTCTGCCCATTCCTTCTTTATCTTTTTCACCTGCTCTTCTGGCGGTAAGGGTTGCTGCTGCAATTCCCAAACCTACGGCAATAGCATAGGCAAAGTTGATATAGTTATCTGTAATTCCCACAAGACCAAGAACCTTGTCACCCAATTTTGCGATAATCAATAGGTTGACGCTTACAAAAACAGATTCCATGACAAGTTCCATCACCATGGGAATGGCAAGACTAAAGATGGAACGGTTGATACTTCCGGAAGTCAGTTCAACTTTCTTTCCGGCTATGGCTCCATACGTAAAAACCGCTCCTTCTTTTAGTATATGCAGGAATTTCCTCATACTGCTGCTACTGAATTTTTATTGGCAATCTGATACAGCGGATTTGGCAGTGCTCCGTCTTTTCTCGGAATGGCAAATGCCTTGTTTTCACTGTAACCGTTATTTTTCAGACGCAGGCTGTTGATATAGAATCTTTTGAATGCCGGCACGTACAGGTCATACTTTTCATATCTTTCCTGAAGATGGGTATTCTCAGCTTTATAATTTTCTACACAGTTGTGAACCAGTTCCCAGAATGTCTCTTCATTAAAGTTGGAATACGTATGCAGGGCATTTGACAGATATCTGAAGAAAGCATCAAAAACGCCAAGTAAAATAAACAACGGGATATTTTCTTTGTTGGAAGACTGAATCAAACCATCTGCAAGGTGTGCAGGAAGTTTTTCTCTGGCTTCTGTAGTAAGTACAATATCATCCACAAAATCTTTGATTACGATTCTTTTTGGAACTCCATTTTTCAAAACAACCATAATGTTTTCTCCATGTGGCGTTACACATAATGAATGGGTGTAATAAATGTGTAATAATGGGGTAAGATAGGCATCAAGATAGCTTTCAATCCATTCTTTGATACTCACACCTGCTTTTTCTGCGAATGCCTGAACCAGTGGAACTCCATTCTCATCTACATAAAGTAAAGAAGCCATGGTTACCATTTGCTCATCTTCTTTCAGATAATTTTCAGCACTTTCTCTCCATAATGCGCCAAGGAATTCATTATATTGATATGGTACGCTAGCAATGGCTCCATATTGTGGATGCAGATACGTGATGGCAGCCTCTTCTCCTAAGAAAATAGTTTCTTTATTCTCCAGATAAACATCATCTTTAATCAAACCTTTTACCCAATCTGTAATGGCTGGAGCAATTTTCATCTGCTTAGGGGATAATCCTCTGATATTTCCCGTACTCAGAATAGAAACAGCTGTTTTCAGGTATCTCTTTTTAGGATGATCTACATTGAATAAAGTACGGATACTCTGCTGCGGACTGTACGTATCACTACCCTCACCCAATTGGATTAAAAGTCCAGAAGCGATATCTCCCGCAAAATGAATCTGAAGCTTATGCTCCCACTGCCATGGATGTACAGGAATAAAATGATAATCTTCAACAACTTTTCTTTTGCTCAATAGCTGCTGCTGAAAATCATTATATAAATCCTCTCCTATTTCAGAACGATAAAATTCTTCTCTGTTAATATGTTCCAAAGACTGGAATGACGATCTGCTTTTATGAGAAGCCAGCCAGATTACTTTTAAATTTTCATCGGCTTCAGGGGCAAATGTTTTAAGATCTCTTGGAGAAAAACCTAATCGGCTTTTGTTTACAATTACCCATGGATGTCCGGTCATATTATGCTCTACCGTCTGATAATCCGCATCTGCAAGCTCTTTTGAAGACATTACTCCTCTTGATAAGATTAAAGCATCACAATACAAAGTATGCAGTAATTCTTCCGTGTATCTTGCAATGGTATAAGGATCTAAGTCAAAAACAGTCTGCATTTCGAGGAAGAAAGCGGCTACATCTACAGAAGACAAATCTTCACCGTTTTCTGTTTTTGTAATGCTGTCTTTATCAATGTGCCAGTAATCCATCATTCTTTCCTGTCCGCGGAAGCTGTAGACAATATTTTCAACTCCGGTTTCAAGGGTAAAAACAGTATATCCGTTTTTATTTTCAAAGGTTACCACAGGCTTTAGAAGCTCTTCGTGCATCAATTCTGCGATGGTTTTAGCCATTAAATTTCTGTTGGCCTGATTCCAGTTTTCCTGGCTTACTGTATTTTTTAAGTTGGTGTTCATTTTTTGATTAAATTTTGGCAGTTGGTAAATCAGCATATTTTTCTACATCGAAATCCTGGAAAGCAATTTTCTTTTCAATTTTATAATGCTCTCTTCCCAGAATATCATTGATGATGTAGGAATTACGGTACGCAGCCATTCCCAGATCTGTAGAAATATAGCTGTGAGTATGAACTTCAGCATGAAGCACATAAATTTCCCCTCCGTTGTGGTCTATTGAATAATTTCTGTTGACATCAAACAATCCGCTGGAATCTCTCTTGATTCTATCCTGAATATTCTTTAAGAATGCAGGCTCATGATAACGGTATCCTGTTCCCAGAATCAGATAATCCGCTTCCTGATCATAAGGTACTTCCTGCTCCAGTTGGGTAAACTCAAGATTGATGAAATCCGGGTTGCTGTTGTCTACTCTATTCAACTGGCTGTTAGGAATAATTTTAAGATTAGGATCAGCATTATCGATATTCAGATCATAAATAAAATCGTAGATATCATTGATCAGATCGTAATTGATTCCTTTAAACTGAGCCTGCTGTTTGCTTAAAATGGTTTTCCTTGCAGACTCGCTTCTGTTGTAGAAATATTCTACATAATCAGGTGAAGTAAGCTCCAGCGTCAACTTAGAATATTCCATAGGGAAAAATCTGTCCGGACGGGAATACCATCCCAGTTGTGTTTCTTCATTCCTGTTTTGAAGAAGGTCATAAAATACCTCTGCAGCACTCTGGCCAGAACCGATAATCGCTATTTTTTTACCCTGAGACAAAAGTTCTTCTTTTCTATACAGATAAGAACTTGTATGAATAACACGGGAATCATCCTTCGGAATGAAAGAAGGAATATGAGGCTGTGTCCCCGTTCCTAAAATCAATCTTTCCGTTTTGAAAACCGTAGTTTCTTTGGTTTTGGTGTGAATAGTCGTTATATGATATAAACCATCTTCATAAGTAATATCCACTACCTGAGTAGAAAAACGGCATTGTGGAAGCTGTGCAATCACCCATTGGCAGTAACGGTTGTATTCTTTTCTCGGAATGAAAAAATCTTCTCTGATAAAAAACTTATACAGTCTTCCGGTTTCTTTCAGATAGTTCAAAAGGCTTAAAGGATTGGTAGGATCAGCCATGGATACGCAGTCGCATAAAAATGGGGTCTGCAGGGTTACATGGTCAATCATCAGTCCCGGGTGCCAGTCGAAACCATCTCTCTGGTCCAGGAAAAGGGTTTTCAGTTCCGAAATCGGATTGGATAATGCGGCAAGTCCCAGATTGAAAGGACCTATGCCTATGCCTATTACATTGTATACGGCTTCGTTAGTCATTTTTTGTGATGTTTGTGGTGATTTGTACCTCTTTATTCTGTGGGAATTTTTCCCAGTACCATTCTCTGTAACAGAAGTTCAGGTTGGCTTTTTTATGAGGCATTTCTATTACTTTATCTACTTTGAAGCCTACATGGGCTTTATTCATCATAGATGCAAGAGAGTCTACAGATCCTTCGCCTACCATTTTTCCTACCTGTGGCTGTGCAAAAACATAATCAACCATAGATTGAGTGGATGGAGATACAAATTTCTTTTTAGGATCAATAGGTGCAATAAACTGGTGTGTTCCATAATCGGTAGGCAGTACTTCATAATAATCGCCTACGATATCTCTGCAGGCCCAATACACCTCAATATTGCATGAAGGTTCATCGTTTCCTGCGATGATATAACTGTGCGCTTCATCACTTGGAAGCATCAGCCTATAGTAGGTTTCCAGCTCATCTATCGGCCAGTTCATCTGCCAGATTTTTACGGCATGTTCACGGTTGAACCATTCATGAAGCATTTCAAGGTCATTTTCAAGATCTATAGGACGCATACTCATCGTCACATCTTCTTTCTGGAAGTATCTTTTAAAGAAAACTTCTGTTCCCTGCGGATTAATTAACTGATCCGAGAAGAAATGCTTGTGAAGAAGGTTTGGAACTTTAGCATAAGAAATTGAAGAAGCATTTACACCTCCATCTACATCAGCAACCGCCGACTGAAGGTTTGATTTTACTGCCCAATATCTTTGATTCAATGCATAATCCGTTAATGAGGAAGGTTCAGTTTCATGAAGATTTTCAAACTCTCTGTACAGAATATGGATTAATCTTCTTTCTTTAACCAGACCTGTTTTACCTATGGAAGCAATCAGTGCACTCAGGTTGCTTACCAAAAGATGATGAGAAACAATATCCAGAAGACGCTCATCTCTGATGAAAAGATCTTCAATTTCAGGATAATCTTTGATCAGAGACTCATATTTTCCTTTAAAACTTTCTTTGATCAAATATCCTTGCCCATCTCTTACGTAAATAGATTGAGGAAGTAATTGATTATCCAGCTGAACAAGCAGATTCTGCTGATGAACTTCAGGAGCCATGCCTAATTGATTGTACAATCTGTTTAAAGGAGAAAGCAGCAGGTTTACATACTTTTCAAACCAGATAATAGCTGCTTTTTCTGTATCTACACCCAATTGATTCGCAACATTTTTAAAGAAATGCGTTGTAAAATTAAACCCATCTGTAGATTCATCCTGACAAAGTCTTGCTAACAGAATCACTTTATCTTCATTTGAAAAAGGATTTTCGCGGAGCAGTATATTCAGACTGTCCATATTCTTTCCTTCATAATGAACGCTTAGTGTGGAAGGTTCCAACAGTAATTTAAAATTCGGGAAATTTTGTTCAAATGAAGTCTTTACATTTTGCCACCATATTGCGGAAGCGTATCCTCTGTTGAGATCTTTTAAGCTGTTTGTTCTTACAGAACCAGTCATTAAAACATGCAAAGAGAACTTTAACATCCAGCTAAAGTCCGGATTATATACTGTTCTTATAGAAGATGTTGCATAAAAATCCTCACCCAAAGGTCCTATGTGAATAATTTTCCCGGAACCCAGCATTTCAGGATATTCTTCGGTTGATAAAAGATACTGTGCTTCCCATGGATGGCATGGAACTATATAAAAATCATTTGTGTTTTCAAAATCGTAGCTTTCCGGTAAAGAAGTCCATTTTTCGAAGATTTCTTTTGCAGAAATTCCTGGAAGGGACTTTTCCGTGATGCAGTCTTTGTGAATCAGGAAATAATCCAGTTGAAATCCTTTTCCGAATTCTGGACCATATAAAAGCTGTTCTTCCTCAGAGAATCCCATTCTTGATTTGGTGAAAGGATGCAGATTGTGTCCGGCAGGAAGCATTTGCTCAGATTCAAGGAAAGAATAGGTCAACAGCTGATCATCCTGAAGACAAGCTTCTGTTGTCAGTTCCAGGTTTCTTAAGCTGCTTTGAATTCTTTCCACAAAGTTTCTGAAACCCGTTTCGTTTGTAGTCTCAGAAAGTTCTCTGTAAACCAGTCCAGTAAGCTTTTGATCATTCACTTCAAAAACTTCCTGATTTTGGTGATCTACCGCCCACAAAACAGGTCCGTATTCATGAAAAAGAGTTTCGGAACGATAAGAAACCGGAGCAAATAAAAACAGTCCGCTTTTCTTCATTTCAAATCTCATAAACAGTGTATAATCGCTGTTCTGAAGAGCTTTTGCCGTGAGAAGATCATATTTCGGAACGCCCTGATAGAATTTTCCGTTTCCCAGTTCTCTCAGCATTCCGTTCAGCAGAATTCTGAAAGTAATTTCCCGGGCTTTTTCTCCCGTTTTATTTTTCTGAATTAAAGTCTTTTCCATGATTTTTGATTGTGGTGAGAATTTGATGAATGTCTTCTGTAGTCGTAATCGGGTTCAGGAACGTAAACTTCAGATAGAAGTTCCCGTCCACTTTGGTACTTGCTACCAGGATTTCCCCGCTGTAGAACAGTTTCATCTTGATGTATTGATTCAGCGCATTCAGATCACTGATTTCCGGATTGATATATCTGAAAACAAGAACACTTAAGTCAGAATCTGAAAGAAGCTCAAAATCTGCATCTTCCGTAATCATTGCGGCTGCATCTTTGGTAAGATCAATCACGGTGTCTGTGTATTCTGCTAATTGTTCTTTACCCATCATTCTTATAGTAAACCAAAGTTTTAAAGCATCAAATCTTCTCGTACTCTGAGTAATGGATTTATTGATCTGTGCCGGAATCTCCTCTTCGTCCATTTCTTTCGGATTCAGATAATCGGCGTGGTGTTTAAGAATCAACAGTTCTTTTTTATTTTTAACAATAAAAGCACTGCTGCTAATGGGTTGGAAGAATGATTTGTGGTAATCAATCGTTACAGAATCTGCTCTTTCAATACCATTGATCAGGTCACGGTACTTTTCACTTAATAATAAAGCGCAACCGTAAGCTGCATCTACGTGCATCCAGATGTTATATTGTTCCGCAATATTGGCGATATCATCTAGTGGATCAATATTTCCAAAGTCTGTGGTTCCAGCTGTTGCTACAATACCAATAGGGATGTTTCCCAGCTGTTCTTCTCTCTTGATATACTTTTTCAAAAGAGAAATATCCATACGGAAACGGTCATCAGTAGGTACTTTAACAATACTTTTCTCACCCAGTCCCATAATGGAAGCATTTTTCAGATTGCTGAAGTGAGATTTATCTGAAACAAATATTCTGAAACGGCTTGCCTCCGCTGGCAGACCATCCATTTTAATGTTGTGATGATATCTTTTCTGAGAAAAACAGTCACGCATCATGACCAATCCCATTAAATTACTCTGTGAGCCCCCTGCGGTGAAAACACCGTCGCTTTCATTCGTATTATATCCAATCTGACCGGCAGTCCAGTCGATCAGTTTTCTTTCCATAAAAGTTCCTCCTGCGCTTTGATCATAAGTATCCTGTGAAGAATTGATGGCACTTACAAGAATTTCTCCTGCCAATGCCGGGATTACTACCGGACAGTTAAGGTGAGCTACATATTGTGGAAGGTGAAAAGCTGTGGCATGTTTTACATAAATATCATCTACTTCTGCCAGAAGCTCATTATAATTGGAAAGTTTTTGATTAAGATCAATCTGTTCCACCATTCCTTTCATTGTTTTGGCTTCTATACCACTGAAAGGCTTGTTGTTTCTGTGAAGAAATTCCTGAACCAGGTCTAAAGTACTATTGACAGCATTACGATAATGATCATAATTGTCAGGATGAAAAATATTCCCAAAATTCCCCGAAATGTGAGGTGAAGTTGTGCTTGCGAGCTCTTCTAGGGATATTAAATTGTTGTTCATAAAAGTTTTGTAATGTGATTTTTTAAATCTGTGAGTTGTTGTGGTTTTTTCGATATACTACTATATATATCTGATAGTCAGGTTTTTAAATTTTGCATTTTTTATTATAATTTATTTGGTGATTGCGTAATTATTACTAAATTTGAACCAGCTATTGTTATTTAGAATAATTAAAAACAAAGATAAAAATTATTACTTAACACCAAATTTTTTTTAATGAATTCTACAGAAATTTTAGATAAAGACTGTTCAACAGCGGTAAAACTGCTTCCTACGGTCATAGAAGTCACCTCTCAGGAAAGAAGAATGATAAAAGATGCGGCTCTGCATCTTCAGAAAAAGTATGACAATTATGAAAACCGTGATTTTATAAAACATGTACATCAGCTGGCGTCTTATTTCTTACCGGAGAGAATTTTAAACATAGCGGCTGATTTTGCGAGTGACTTTTCAAAAAATCAGTATGGTGCACTGATCTTTACAGGATTAATGGATATCGATCAGGAGGATATAGGATCTACCCCTCCCAATTGGCAGGCGGCAGATTATTCGAAATTTAATTTATATGGTTTTGCATGTGCACTTATCCATGGGGCACTCCCTTCAAAACCTGTACAATATTATTCACAGCGTAAAGGTGGCGGATTAATTCATGCCATCATTCCTGATGAAAAAATGAAGGAAACGCAGACAGGATCAGGGTCTTCAACAGACTTGTATGTACACACGGAAGATGCTTTTCTGAAACATCAGGCTGACTACTTAAGCTTTATGTATGTAAGAAATGAGGAGCAGGTTCCTTCTACGCTTTATTCTATCCGTTCTCATGAATCTATCGGGGACAATTACAGACCTCTTTTTGAGCGTATCTATAAAATTCCGAAAGATGCCAATCTGGAGACAGGAGAAAATGAAGAAGAGACATTAGATTCTGTACTGTATGGTAATTATAGTCTTCCGTTTATGCGATTTGACGCTGCAGAACAGCTTTTTAATTCCAGCATAAGACAATCGGATGAAGCGCAAAGTACACTCCATGAATTCTGGGAAGAAGCCAGACATTTGATTTATTCAGGATTTACGCCTCAGGCAGGAGACGTTATTCTGGTTAATAATCACTTATGTGCTCACGGAAGGTCGGCTTTCCGTGCAGGAGTAAGAAATATTGACGGAATAGAACATCCGTGCGAGAGAAGAATCATGCTTCGTATGATGAGTAAAGTGAGCCTTATTGATATGAGAGCACATACACTTACAGAAGATCCGTTCTTTGTGATAGAAGAACATTTGGGTAAAAACTTTCAACATTTTTAATATGCTGACTTGTTAGCATTTTTGAACATCAATCAATCGAAATCCTTTTTGGGCATAGCTCAAAAAGGATTTTTTTATTTGGTTAATCCTTGTTAAAGGTTAATGAGGTAAGTTTCGGCTAAAGCCAATATTATATTAACAACAAAAACAAGCGGGCTAAAGCCCACTCCTATTGATATAAAAACTAATCAATATTCAATAGGAACGGGCTTTAGTCCGTTTAAATAAATATAAAATAAATCCTTTGGCTTTAGCCGAAACCTAAAATCAACTGTTATACCCCTTGTCAAGATTTGAAACCTTGACAAAGGGTATAATTTATTGTTTAAAAAACCTGTCAAATAAAGACAATTGCTCAGATAATGATCTGCTCCAATATTCCGGAACGTGTCCTCCCAAAGATTCTGTGTAGAGATGCTGAACCTTCATTTCTGTCAGTTTTTTATGAAAATTTCTATTCATGTTGATCATCTGGGTATCTTCTGTTCCACAATCAAAAATATATTGCTGTCCTGCTCCGGACATTAATTTTACTTTACTGTCAGTAAGGAAATTGGGATTAATTGATTCTAATGGTCCCAGAACTTTATTCACCATATATTTCTGATAGCCTTCTCCGAAAGAATTGAAATCCAAGGCGCCACATGAGCTTCCCACGATACCAAATGTTTTGTTATAAGTAACTCCTATATTGGTAGCTCCATAACCGCCCATACTCCATCCCAAAATTCCGCGGAATCTTTTCTCTGCTTTTACCGGATAATTTTTATCAATAAATTCTACCAGTTCTTTTCCAATAAAGGTTTGATATTGTGAATCTTTAAGAATGGGGCTATCTACATACCATGAACTGTAATTTCCGTCCGGAAGTACATAAATTGTTTTGTATTCCTGAGCTTTTTTAACCAAATCAGGAATGTCCTGCTTAATAATTCTGTCCGGATTACCGCTGAAACCATGAAGGATATAAACCGTTGGATAGGTTGTATTAGGCTGAGTATTTGGGGTAATGATGACTGTTTTGATTTTTTTATTCATTTTGGGACTGAATACTTCCTGATGAATAATTTTTTGTGCTGATAACTGTACAAATGCAGTCAGTACAAAGATAATGTTGATAAGCTTTTTCATGTTGAAAATGTTTAATTAATGAATAATCACAGGCTTTTAATTATAAAACATATAATATACCAATGATCTTTTGACATAGCAAAATTGCAGCAGAAAAAGAACAAAAGCCTCAACATATGTTGAAGCTTTTATTACTTTATTTTACTCAGACTTACAATATCAGTTGAGCTCCTTCTTTATCCGGCTAAGTTGTGTAGGCGTAATTCCCAGATAAGAAGCAATATGGTGCTGTTTTAATCTGCTGTAAAGGGACTTATTTTCAACCAGTTGTAAATAACGTTTTTTTGCTGTTTCGTACTTTAACGAGACTTCCAGAGGTTCTTTTTTTACCACCCAGTTTTTCTCCAGATAATACAGATGAAAAAGTGCCAGATCATGATGCTTTTCAAGCAGTTCCCGGTAAGTTTTTGCAGGATATTGTATCACTGTGCAGTCTTCCAGTGCTATGATTGTGAAATCACTAGGTTCATTTTTAATAATGGCGGCTGTGGAAGCTACAAAACTGTTTTCTTCAAAGAAAATTTTATAAATATTATTTCCCTGTTCATCTACCGTGTAATATCCTATCAGCCCGGATTTGATGAAGTAATAATATCTCGCCATTGAACCGGATTCCAGCAGTAAATCATTTTTGTGATAATGCTTTTCAGTACATATATCGAGTAAAGCCTTCACCGTTTCATCAGATAGCGGGTAATATTGGTTGATTTCTTTTGTAAATTCTGAATGGTTCATTTTGGTATTTAGAAGGTATAATGAATTGTATTACATAATCATCTGTGAAAATCTGTGTAATCAGTGGTTAAATACAATCTTTCTATTTTGAAGAAAATTAATCCAATATTTTTTTCATCATAAGATCAGTCTGCTCCTCTTCCCCAAGTCTGAAAATATGTTTATCGAATTCAACAAACCCGTTTTTCCTGTAAAAATTGAGTGCTCTTAAATTTTCTTCCCAGACTCCAAGCCATAAGTATGATTTATTCAGATGTCTTGCTGTTTCCAAAGCCTGGTTATAAAGAAGCTGACCTACTTTTTTTCCGTGATGGCTTTTCTTTACATAGATTCTTTCAATTTCCAGGCTGGTTTCGTCCTGAAGTTCTGTCTGTGCTTTTCCTGAATTGACTTTCAGGTAACCAACCGGATTGTCTTCTTCCCAGGCAATATAGAAAAATGAATCAGGATTACTCAGCTCTGATTTTATCTTTTCAGTATTAAAGCTTTCTTCCAGATACTTTTTCATAGCCTCTTCAGTATTATCTTCTGCAAACGTTTCAGTGAAGGTTTGTATACCAATATTCTGAAGTATTTCGAGGTCTTTTTCGCTGGATGTATTGATAATAATTGATGACATAAAAGGTATTTATTGTTCTAATTTATAAATAAGATTTTTTATTTCAGGTAAGGTTAGTTCTGTTTTTGTTTCTGATGCTATTATATTTTTTAAAATTTTGAGGTGAGCCGTCTTTAAAGCATCTTCGCTTTTCACTTCCTGATCGGGTATCACTCCTATATGTTCCCAATTCTTTTGAGTACTTAAAGCTGTTATTTTTCCTGCCGGAACAAGCAGTAAATATTGATTTTGAACCATAAAATGGTCTACCGGATTGGCTGCACCTCCTGTTTTTTCACCAATTACTTCGGCAAGTTTATATTGCTGTAAAAAATAGGCAACAGCTTCTCCGGCCGAAAAAGTATTTTTGCTGGTAAGAATATAGATCTTTTTATGAAGATATTTCTGTCCGGAAACTTTGGGTTGGGTACTGTCTACAACCGTTTTCTGATTATGTCTGAAATACGTGGTATAAAGATCTTTTTTCTGATCAAAAAAATAGCTTAAAAACAAAAGAAGCATCCCGTTTTCTCCACCTCCGTTTTCTCTGAGATCAATAATCAAAGAATGGGTATTGGCAACAAAGTCCATGGTGGCAGCTAAAGTTTTTTCACTGGCTTCAGGAGAGGCAAAACCTTTATAATTGATATACCCAATATTTCCCGGAAGTCGCTGAACTGTTTCAAATCCGAAATTTTCAAGACTATTGTGTTCATTGTTCAATTTCTCTTTCTCTTTTTCACTCATCTGTTTTTCAGGCGTGTAGTTTTCGAGATATTTAACAAAAAAATGTTCGTCTTTAATAGTTGTTCTTAACTTTTGAGTAAGAAGATCCGCAAAATCTTTTTTATTGAGGTCTTTAAAAGTTCCTTTTTTAAGTTCACTTTGAAATAAAGAGTCCACTTTTTTATAAGTTTCTTTATCAATATAATGACTTTTTACTTTTTCTGTAATATCAGCAAGCACTACTGAAATATCATTTTTCTGGGCACTCGAAAATAAGAAAGTGAAAAGGGAAATCCCAACATATAATTTTTTCATTGAAATAAGGATTTAATATTTCAACAAATGTATTTTAATGAGTTCTGTATGAATTGTAAAAATGGAAACTCAGATAAATAACCAGACATTATTCTGATCAGTATCTACATTCTCAAAGAATTTCCCGGGGCTTATTCTGGTGAGTTCTTTAAAATCTTTAATAAGATGGGACTGGTCATAAAACAGATGTTCGTAGGAAAGTTCTGTAAGATTTCTGGATTTTTTATTTGAAATCAAGACATTACGAAATCGCTGTATTTTTCTGAATTCTGAAGCGGGTTTAGCCAGATATCGCTGAGATATTTTGTTGACATACTGTCTCGTGATTTTATTTTTTGAAGCAATTTCTTCGATACTCAATTCTGTTTCAAAATCATTCAATATTGTATAAGCCAGATGTAAGTTCCTCTTCCGGAATTTGGAAAGACAATAGTTTTCCAGTATTTCAATTTGTATTTTCCTGTCAGACTCTTTTAAAACAGCGCCCATAATCTCTGTAAAGTCTGAAAGAAGGATTTCCTGTTCCAGGTCTTCGCTTTTATCAGCATTAAAAAAATGATAAATACCCAATGGTTTAAAGTAAACGGTAACTTCATTAACCGATTGCCGATAAAAAATTTCAGTAGGCACAGAGCATCTGAATACAAAATCAACCACTATATTTTCAGAAGAAGATCTGGTAATTTCTACCCATCCTTTGTCCTGTGTAACAGAGACATCCTGACATGCTGACACGATAAAGTAATTGTCCGGAAATGTAAGATATTTTACCGGTTTCTGATGATCATCTTTTTCTATAAAATAATATCCTTCAATATAATCTTTCAAAACAGAATGCATCGGCTTATAAAAAGTAACTTTCATATGAGTGATGGGTTGAAAGTAAAAATACAAATAGAAAACAAAATCCTGAAACTTTGTTCAGGATTTATATTTGTTTATGAAAACAGTATTTTTTTAAAAGCTTCGGAAGCCAGATGTACCTGTACGCTCCAATCATCTGCTGCGTCACTTCCTGCGTCATCAGAAATATATTTCAGACATAAAAACGGAATATTTTCCTGTTGAGCAATCAACGCGAGTGGATAAGCTTCCATATCTACAATATTATAATCTGTCTCAGAGTGATTCATTTCAAAACTGTCACCGCTGCCACAGATTCCTTCTTTCAAGACATCCATTTTAAGGCCATATTCCAATACAGGGGGCACTCCTGATAATGGCGTTTCATAGAGCTTAAATCCAAGCCCTCTTACGTCCATGTCTCTCTGGATGAACTTTGTACAGCATACTACTTCTCCTTTGTGAAATCCTTTACTTCCTGCAGAACCTAAATTTACAATCAGTTTAGGTTTTCTTGCTTGAATTTCTTTGGTTAATTCTATCGCCGCATTTACCTTTCCGATGCCTGTAATTAATTTATTTTTATCATCAAAAACAGTTCCTGCTTCGGAATCTAATGCAAAAACAAAAAGGGTATCGTCAATTGAATAGTGAGTTTCGTTGTTAATTTTTATCATGGAGAAATCAGATTTATACAGCTGTTGGTACTGCATGACAAAGATACAACAGGTTTTTCTAATATATTAAATTAAAACCCCAAAACAAATCAATTGTTTTGGGGTTTTATTATCTTAAATACTGCATCCGTCAGCATCACAGGAAGCTCCGGCACCACCGGAAAGATCCTTAAACGGACTTACAGTTTCTTTATAAGTCTGCTGAAGTGCATTTTCAAATGTCTCTACAGGCTGAGCTCCGGAAACGGCATATTTACCGTTCAGGACAAAGAATGGAACTCCGGAAACGCCATTATTTCTTGCTTCAAGAATATCCTGGTTAACTTCATCATCAAGTTGATCTGTAGTAACAGCTTGTATTGCATCTTCTTTGTCAAGTCCTAAACTTTCAGCAAGAGCTACCAAAACTTCTGTATCTCCTACATTTTTACCGTCAATAAAATGAGCGATAAACAAAGCTTCTTCCATTTCATTGGATTTATTGTGCTTTTTAGCCAAGTGAAGTAATTTATGGGCACTGAAAGTATTGGTGATCAGAGTTTTTCCAAAATCAAAATCAATTCCTGCTCCTTTTCCCATTTGAGTTACCTGTCCAAGCATTTGCGTTGCCTGAGCTTCGCCAACTCCTTTCTTTTCTCTGAAATACTGAATGGTATCCTGAGTTTTATTGGGATCTAAAGTTGGATCCAGTTGAAAGCTCTTCCACTCTACTTCTACTTCATCTTTGAAAGGCAGCTTGCTTAAAGCCTGTTCAAAATTATTTTTTCCGATATAGCAAAACGGACACATTACGTCCGACCAGATTTCTATTTTCATTGTATTTAATTTTAAATCAAATTGATAATACAAAGTTACTACAATTTATCCAATGTAATAAAAATTGTTACAGTTTAATTCTGACAAATGGAAACAACCTGGCTTCGTTTTTCAACTCTGCTTTTCAAGATCATCATCAGAAATGCAAGAAGCCCGAAAACAACACCTATCCAGGGAATATATGCTACTCCTTTTGTAACGATGATCCAACCTCCTATCGTAGTTCCCAGCGTTACTCCCAGATTTCCGAAAGACGTAGCCAGACTGTTGGCAAATTCCAGTGAATCTGGTGCGGACGAGATCATATAAGCTGATGCATTCAGAAAACTTGGCGAATACAGAAATCCCCAGACCCCAATTACCAGAATTGTTGCCCATAAATTTCCATCACAAAAATATAAAAGTACAGGTATTAAAATGGTTCCGGAAAGAAAAATAGCCGTAGTACCCGCAATATTTTTATTAAGCATTTTTCCGGCAACTCCATTGGCTGCAACTCCGATAAGTCCAAACAGCAGCAGCATATAGCTGACCATTGACGTATCCATTCCTTTTGCTTTGTTCAGATAATCTGCAAAGTAGCTGTAAGTAGAAAACCAAGCCGTAATCATGAAAAAGTTAGTCAGAGTACTTAGAATAAATGGAGGCTGCTTCAGGATTCTGATCTGGTTTCCATAGGATTTTTTTTCTTTCACAGGCATCGGGGGAAGAAGGAAGTAAATGACCACTAAAGCAATCAGACTTACCGCAGTCTGTATCATAAATGAATATTCCCAGGACCAAAGTCCAGCAATCCATGTTGCAAAAGGAACCGTTGTAACCATAGCAATGGCTACTCCATTAAATACAATTCCCATCAGCTCATTTTTTTTCCGGTCATCTGCCTGGGAAACTGCCACAGATAAAGCTGTTGCAATATACACGGGTTGTAGAAATGCCGGTAAAATCCTAACCAGCATCAACAGCCAGAAAGGTGGTGAAAAAGAAGATACAAAACCTGTAATCAGAAACATAAAAATGGCTGCAAGCATTATTTTTTTACGATCAAACCCTGACGTAAATAAGGTCATAAAAGGTCCTGTAAGAGCGATAATTAATGCAAAAGCACTCAACAGATACCCTGCTTTGTCTATACTGATTTTATAATGTTCTGCAACTTGTGGAAGAATTCCGATAACCCCAAATTCTGTTGTAATAACGGCTATAAATCCCAGACATCCAATGTATGCGTACTTTTTCATTATACTTTTTCTTGGACAGAATTTAAATTTTGATGAGCAAAAACAGCCATTTCACCTATTGCAGACTGTACTTCTTCCAGAATTTCTCCCATATGCATAAATCCGTGGACCATATCTTTGTAAAGACTTGTTGTAAGTGTAACACCTGCATTTTTCATATTTTCAGAAAGCTGTTTCCCATCATCAAGCAAAGGATCATGCTCTGCAAGAATTATTAAAGTGGGTGGAGTTTCTTTAAAATCTTTTATTAAGACAGGAATCGCCAAAGGATTATCCTTTTCTTCTTTGGGAAGGTACCAATCCCATGCTTCAACACCGCCCTGCTTATTAAGAACAGGCCCGTTTTCATAAGTTTCCCATGATTTTGAATTGAGTTGATTATCGACTGCAGGATAAATTAATACCTGAAATTTCAGATGCTTTCCCATTTGAGTAGAGGCAGCCGTAGCCAATGCTGCGCCAGCGCTATCTCCTATTATTCCTATTTTATCAGGATCAATTCCTAAAGAATCTGCATTTTCTATGACCCATTTTATGCTGTCAAGAGAATCGTTTAAGCCTGCAGGAAAAGGATGTTCCGGAGCAAGACGGTAATCTACAAAAATAACCACAGATCCGGTTTTATTGGCCAGTTTACGGACTACTGCATCATGGGTTTCATATCCTCCAGCAATAAACCACCCTCCATGAATATAAATAATAGCCGATGAATTCTGAACATTCTTTCCATTGGGACGGTAAATCCGAATGGGAATCTGATAATTTTCCTGTTGAATCTCCAATTCTTCAATCATTGCTACGGATTCCTTTTTGCCGCTAAGCTGAAGGGACATTGTTTCAAGATATTTACGGGCTCCGTCTAAGGAACTCTGAGGATTGAAGGGTTGTATTTTTTCTAAATGATTTAAAATCTGTGTTATTTTAGGTGCTAATTGCATTATTATTTTGATTTAAGTTACTATTATTTTGCAGGGAACGTAAGCGCTATTATTCCTTACTGCCGCATATTTTCTGCTTTCTGTGTGTAAAATTAAATCTCAAACCTTACATTTGCACTGTATACAGCTAAATGTATGGTACGAACAAATTTGTAAGTAATGGGAAAGCTAAAAGAAAATTCAACGAATAATATCAACAGACAGTATATACAGGGATGTGATCTGAGTTATGCTGTATGCAAAATCGGAGGCCGGTGGAAACTTATTATTTTAAACAAACTAAAGGACGGGAAATTGCGTTTCAGCGAACTTAGAAACTCTATTTCAGGAATAACGGAAAGAATGCTTACCCTGCAGCTGAGAGAGCTGGAAAAAGAAAGCTTAGTAAAAAGAACTGTTTATGCAGAAGTTCCTCCAAGAGTAGATTATGAACTTACAGATATTGCCCGGGAACTGATTCCCATATGGAAACAGCTTGATGAATGGGGAGGAAAACACAGAGAAATGATGCTGGCACAGGAAACAACAGAAGCGTAAGAGATTCTGCAGATTTTGAACCTGAATAAACTTGAAAATAAAAGGCGCGGGATTTTATCTTTGATAAAATCCCGCGCCTTAAACAATCAGCAATATAAAATTTTACATCTCTGCATTTGCTCTATTTACCCTTTTTGAAAACAGAATATGAGCGATCAGGGCCAATACTCCAAACACGGTTCCTACAAAACACACCCCACTCCATTGAGCCTTTTGCCATGCAACGGAAGCCAGCCATGTTCCCAGTGATCCCCCAATGAAATAAGATACCATATACACTGTATTCAGCCTGTTTACAGCATTTGATTTGATCAGAAAATAATTGGTTTGGTTCATAATATGACTTGACTGTACACCAAGATCAACAAGAATAACACCCACAATCAATCCCCAATAGGTTTCTCCGGCAAAATAAGTAAAGCCCCAGCTGCCAATAACGATCAGTAAAGAATACAATATAATACGGTTAATATCCAGATATTTTTGAAGCTTTCCCACTTTTGCAGCAGCTAAAGCTCCTACAGCTCCTGCCAATCCAAAACTTCCTACAACAGATGATCCGGCATTAAAAGGAGGTTTCTCCATATGAAAAACCAAAGTTGTAAACAATGCGCACATAGATCCAAATGCCATTGCCCCGCGGAAAGATGCCAGCTGAAGAACAGGTTGTGTTCTTGCCAGGTGGGCAACAGAACGCATTAGTTCTTTGTAAGTTCCTTTAAAATTAGGAGAAAGCTCAGGAAGCATTTTATAAACAGCCAACCAAACCAGGATCATCAATCCTGCTGCAATACCAAACATTGCCCGCCAGCCCCAGACTTCTCCTACAATTCCACCCACAAAACGGGAAAGAAGAATTCCCAGTAATAATCCAGACATTACCAATCCAATATTGGCAGATTTTTCTTTATCTGATGAAAGTTCTGCTGCAATAGGAACAAACAATTGCGGAATAACTGATGTAGCTCCAATCAGTAAACTGGCCGCATACAACATCCACAGCTGAGTGGCAAAAGTCATCCATAAAAGAGATCCGAAAACGAGAAACAGATCTATTAAAATCAGTTTCTTGCGGAAAAATTTATCACCCAACGGAACAATCAGCAACAGCCCCAATGCATACCCGATCTGAGTAAGTACAGAAATTTTGCTTGCTGCGCTCTCAGAAACCTGCAGTTCTTCTGAAATAAGTGCCAGTAAAGGCTGATTATAATAATTGTTGGCGACGACCAGTCCGGAAATAACGGCCATAAGCCAGATAACAGTCCGGGAAATACCGTGGGAAGAACTCTCCTGCATTACGTATAAGTTTTTATTTGAATTGAAAAGTGACTGACAGCAGACCAAAAATAATCCGTCAGATTTTTTAAGAGATCAAAGATAATCATTAAAAAAAGAAATTATTCGCCCCTTGGCTTTACATTTCTATGAATACTATAAGATTCTGCGGTAAGTAGAATGATTTCAACACTCTGTCTGTATCATTGTTTTTATTGATGATATATATCGATGGAAAACCTTTTGAATGTTAGAAATATTAAGGAAATTTGCAGCATGAAAATCATTCCGCTCAAAGAAGGCAATTTTTCGGCAAGTAAAACCAAAGACTTCACTCTTTTAACAGAAGAAAATTTTGATAAAGTTGGTGGAATCAAAATGTCTGTACAGCCTTTTCTTATCATTACTGAAAGTGATTATATCCTTTTAGATGCAGGAATAGGCTGGAAAAATGAATCCGGAACAACTGTGATTTCAGAAATTCTGAAAAGAGAAAATATTCATCCTGATCAAATCACAAAGCTATTACTCTCCCATCTCCACAAAGACCATATTGACGGTGCCGTAACCGTTACAGATAATGGCTTTAAAGCCACTTTTCCGAATGCTCAGATTTATATCCAGAAACGTGAGCTTGATTTTGCTATGGAAAAGAAAGGCAATCCTTCTTTTGATTTTACTATTCTGGAACAACTGGTTCAACTGCCCAATATTACTTGGATGGAGGAAGATGAGGGGCAAATTACAGATGAGATTTCCTATGAAGTAGTGGGTGGACATACTCCTTTTATGCAGGTTTTCTGGATCAGGGAAAATGGCGAAACAGCTTTCTATGGAGCTGATGATCTTCCACAGGCCTCTTATTTAAAATACCATGTAGCCTATAAAAGTGATTTCGATGGCAGAAAAGCAATGGAATTACGTCTTAAATGGGAAAAAGAGGCAAAAGAAAACCGTTGGAAAGTTCTTCTTTATCACGATCTGGAAAGAAATGTAATAGAAATCAAATAAAAAAATGGTTTAAATTTCATTAAACCATTTATAAATATCAAATTCAGAAGGAATATTGAGTTTCTTTCTGATCCTGTTTTTCCTGTTTTGTATCGCCTTAGGTGTTACAAAAATACAAGTTGCAATTTCCTTAGTGGTCATATTGAGCTTAAGGTAAATACAAAAGATCAATTCAGAATTTTTAAGGGCAGGCTGTATAGCGGATAACTTTTTAAAAAAATCAGGATGAACCAGTCTGAATTTATTCAGCAGACGAGGAGAATTTGCCTTGGCTAAGGCCATAATCTCGTCTTGTACAAGAATTTTCTGCTTCAAATCCTCTAAGTTGGGTTCAGGTTTTCTATTTTTCATAATACTTTCTCATCTCTACTCATTTCAGATACCACATCTTTTGTGAATCTGTACAAAGTCTTTATTTTCTCTACTCAATCTGTGTTTTTGCTGATTTAACATCGGGAACAAAATAATTTTTATGTATTCAAAATTTCATTGGTTTTCATTAATATATTGCAATAATTCATAGCATATAGTTTGTATTTATTGAATGATTATGTTAAAAAAATCACACTTATGAATTTTATTTCATTTTTATACTGGCAAAGAAAGAGAAAATGATTAAAATTTTATAAAAACCGTGTACCACATAGATACCACGTTATATTTTAAACAAAAATATCTTAACTGCTTTTATCAGCCAGTTTCCCTTTATTTACACTTTAATTTTGGGTGGGATGTAAATGTAACGTGTTATTGCCTTTACTTTTTATGATCTCAGTCAATGTTTTCAAGGTTAAACACGCATAAAAAAATGAATATATGTGGTATATGAATGGTACCACATGATAAGAGAAATCAAGAAAATCGGTGTTTCTTTATTTTATAAATAAATCACAACTATGATTATTGAAAGTTTATTAATTTCTTTTGGGGCAGAAACAAGAACTTATCATACAGGCGAAATGATTTTCCATGAAAAAGAGTTTCCAACCCATTATTACCAGATTGAAAAAGGGAAAATTAAACTCAATAATTATATGGAAGACGGGAAAGAATTTATTCAGAATATATTCTCAGATGGTCACAGCTTTGGAGAATCTCTGCTTTTTGTTGACCGGCCTTATCCCATGAATGCTGTAGCGATAGAAGATTCCGTTATTTACAAAATGCCAAAGCAGAATTTTCTGGATCTGGTCAAAAGTAATCCTGAAATTTCACTCAGCATTTATGAATGTCTTGCTGAAAGAATGTACTATAAATATATCATGTTTTATAATCTTTCTTTCCAGAATCCGGTTGCTAAACTCAAACTGCTGATGGATTACCTGAAGAGTTATCATGAGGATAAAGCGCCTTATTCTTTCCAGATTCCTCTTACCCGCCAGCAAATGGCTTCACTCACCGGATTATGTGTAGAAACGGTTATACGGACCATAAAGCAGATGGAGAAAGATCAGATTGTGAAAATAGAAAAGCGTAAGATTCATTATTAAAAAAAGCCGGACATATCCGGCTTTAATTATTGTTAAAAAATGTAATCATTTTCTTTAAACGCTACAATCCTCTACTGATCAAGCTGTCTCTGAAATTCTTCCAGATATTTGGCAAGGTGAAGACCGTCAGCTAGTCCGTGATGTGCTTCAATAGAAACCGGAAGATATTTTCTGCCGTCGCGAATGTTGAACCTGCCAAAAGCAATTTTAGGAACCGATTCTGTAGTATTAAAATCTGTAGGATGCAATATAGCACTGAAAGAATTCCATGGAATGGTCGTATGTCTTACGTGGTCTTTCCCCAACCTTTCATTGCTTAATCTTAATCCTGAAGTCTGATGCACTCCTTTTATCTCCTCCTGAAGCGCTGCATTGAAGGTTTCAAAATCTTCTGAGAAAGATGTAAATGAAAATCCGAAAGTACCATCCGGTCTTCCGATCGTACTGCCGGCATGTACAGTATCAAACTGTATCACCTGACCATCAATGATTCTTAGCTTTAATTCATCAATAGTATTGATCGCCACCATAGACTTGTGAAAATAATAGGCAAAAAAAGAATATCCTTTTTCTTTAGCGGTATCATACGCTTTTGTACAGTCTACCTCCGTTGTAAATCCAAAATAAGGGCTTGCCATTTTAGAAAAAAATTCAAAATGTTCTTTTCTGTTCCAGTTCTCTATATCTACAATCTTCATTACTTCTTATTTGCTGCAAATTTCGGCATTTTTTACCGGTTTCAGGGACTTACTATTCAAAAATGTCAGGAGAAATAATACATTTTTCACCTAAAGTTTGACCAAAGCATAATTATTGTATGTATTACCTTAAAATCTTAGTATTATGGAGGTTCAAAATTATAAAGGAAATAATTGGTCTGCAAGAAAAGCAGGTTCAATATATGTGGTTAGTCTTGATAATCATTCCAATATTGTAGAGGCTTTGACGGATTTTATCAGGAATCGGAATATCCAGGCAGGAGAAGTCTCTGGAATAGGAGCTGCAAGTGAAGCAACACTTCGTTTTTTTAATACTGCAACCAAAAAGTATGTTGACAAAACCTTTAAAGAACAGATGGAAGTCACTAATATCACAGGAAATATCTCTGAAATAGAAGGAAAACTAACCCTTCATCTTCACATTACGTTGGGAAGAGAAGATTATACTGCTTTAGCCGGACATCTGTTGGAGGCAAAAATCCAGGGAGCTGCAGAATTTATTATATATCCGCTGGATACCAGAGTCGTAAAAATTAAAAATGAAGAAATAGGAATCAATCTTTATAATTTTGAAAAATAAAATTTCGGTTGCCATTGAAAGTGGTATTTTTGATGAAATATTTATGTGATGTTTGAGGTTCTTCTTTCCCATATTGAGAATAAAGTTGATATTAATGACGACCAGAAAAGTCAGGTTCAGTCTTTTTTTACCCTTAAAAAACTTCGTAAAAAACAGTATTTGCTTCAGGAAGGAGATATTTGTAAAGCTTTGTCTTTTGTAAGCAAAGGGCTGCTGAAATCTTATTTTCCGGATGAAAAAGGAAATGAGCATATCAATATGTTTGCCTTTGAGGGCTGGTGGATCTCAGATTTCAATAGTTTTATCAATCAGGAAAAATCAGTCCTGAATATTGATGCTGTTGAAGAAACAGAAGTATTGATGATTACATTGGAAAATTATGAAAAAATGCTGCTGGAAATTCCTGTAATGGATCGTTATTTCAGAATTTTATATCAGAATAGCCTCGTTACCAAAGATTACAGGCTTATTGTCTCCAATGGCTACACTGCAGAAGAAAAATATCTTCAACTGGCAAAGAAGAACCCGGAAATGATTAAAAGAGTGCCTCACAATCTTATTGCCTCATATCTTGGCCTTGCTCCTGAGACCGTAAGCAGGATCCGTAAAAAGAATTCCCTGAATAACACTTGATCCAGATCAACCCAAATGCATGATCCAAATCAAGGATAAAAGCCTGTTAGCAGCCATAATTTTGTACAAGAAATTTTACAATACTTATGGAAAATATTGCATTGGTAGTAGGCGCTACCGGAATTACAGGAAGTAACCTTGCAGAAGAATTAATCACTCAGGGCTGGATAACATACGGATTGTCCAGGAATCCAAACACCAATATCCCAGGTCTCAACCCTATTAAAGCAGACCTGATGAATGAACAGAATCTTGCTGAAGCCCTGGAAGGGATCTCTCCTACCCACATTTACTTTACCACCTGGATGCGTAATGATACCGAAGAGGAAAACATCCGAGTCAACAGTATGCTTGTGAGAAATCTGTTAACTGTTTTATCTTCTAAAAAATCAGTGAAGCATGTCGCTTTGGTTACAGGGCTTAAACATTACCTGGGACCATTTGAAGCCTACGCTAAAGAAGGCGTTTTACCTGAAACTCCTGTCAGAGAAGAACATCCAAGACTTCCACTTCCCAACTTTTATTATGCACAGGAGGATGAAGTGTACAAAGCTTCCGAAAGAGACGGCTTTACATGGAGCATTCACAGACCTCACACCGTTGTCGGTTATGCAGTAGGAAACTTGATGAATATAGGGGCAACATTAGCTGTATACGCCAGTATTTGCAAAGAAACAGGACGAAAATTTATCTGGCCGGGATCTGAGGCACAATGGAATGGTATTTCTGATGTAACAGACGCTAGAGTCTTAGCTCAACAATTGGTTTGGGCATCCACTGCAGAATCAGCGAAGAATCAGGCATTCAATATTGCCAATGGAGACATTTTCCGATGGAAATGGCTATGGAAAAGATTGGCAGACTGGTTTGGTATAGAAGCTGAAGGTTTCGAGGGTACGATAAAACCTCTTGAAAAAGAACTGGAAAACGACCATGAAATCTGGGTAGCAATTGCAGAAAAATACAGTCTGAAAGAAAAAAATCTTAACCGTCTGTCTTCAGCATGGCATACCGATCTGGATCTGGGAAGACCTCTGGAAGTAATGTGTGATATGTCAAAAAGCAGAAAACTAGGCTTCACAGCTTATATAAGTACTGAAGATTCTTTTACAGATGTCTTTAAAAGATTAAGAGCTGAAAATATGATCCCTTAATAGAAATTGTCGGAAAATGCAAAGATGCAGGAAAATTACAAATGATCGATAGAATCTCACAAATCTTGAGAATTATGCAGATGTTGTAATTAATCGACAAGCATTTTGAAATATTCAAGATTAAATTTTATCGGAGATAAAATCATTGCGCCTCAGAGCGCTCACATTGTAAACCTTTCTTGCATCTTTGCGTTTTTCCAATAGTTAAATTATAATATAGTTGTGTTTTTTTAATGGTTAAAAAGTTATACCTCCGTAGTCGTCACCCCAAATTTCTTTTTAAAAGAAGAATAAAAATGGGACAAATTCTCAAAACCCAGATCAAGATAAATATCTGAAGGCTTTTTATCCCTGTTTTTAATTAAATAATAGGCTTCCTTTAACCTTTTTTCTTTCAGCCATTGTTTCGGGGTCATCTGAAATGTCTTATTGAAATCCCGTTTAAAACCTGATAAACTACGACCTGTAAGTCTTGCAAAAGCATCCACCGATACATTGAACATGAAATTTTTGTTCATAAACTCTGCAAGGTCAATTTTATAAGGTTCAGAAAAATCAAAAAGGAGGTTTTTAAGATCCGGATTACTCAGCAAAAGGAGTTCTATGGCCTCTTTGACCTTTAACATCGCTAATTTTGGTGGGATTTCCTGTGTTTTATTAATGTAAGGAATAAGAGATGTAAAATAGCTCTTAAAAAAATCATTGGGCTCAAAAAACAAACGCTGATTTCCCGGAAAATTATTATTTACAGTGATTTTGTTTTCATTGGCATATTGTCTCAGCGTTTCATCATCAAGTGTAATTGAGATAAACTGATACTTTTCATGTGCTGAAGGATATTTAATAGTTCTGATCAGTTGATTTTTCCTGACCAGAACTACTGTATTTTCTTTGATCACAGTCTTACCCTGCTCATGAAAAGCATGCGTTTCTCCGGAGATCTGAAATCCCAGAAAATGGTCGGGAATAAACTCTTCATGACCTCTGTAAGACTCAAAAGCACATGAATAAACCAGTTTATCGAATATGATCTCAGAAGTGTTTTCCATCATACAAATATCTGAAATTAACCAATAGCCTGAGCGCCTGCTTCTGCAATTTGTTTATCCTGCTCGGGAGTCCCGCCTGAAGAGCCTATTGCACCAATGACATCTCCATCTGCATTTTTAAGGATAACACCACCCGCAATAGTGAGAAGCCCCTCATTTGAATTCAGCATTCCGTAACCGTGAATACCGGTTTCTGAGATAATTTCACCCATCAAATCACTGTTTACACCAAACATAACTGCTGTTTTTGCTTTTTTAATGGCAAAATCAATCACTCCGTAGACGCTGTCCAGTCTTGCCAGTGCGACAAGATGTCCTCCGGTATCTACCACAGCAATGCTTACAGGAATATTCATAGATAATGCTTTTTCCTTTGCTGCATGCAGTGCTTTTTCTGCGGTTTTATAATTCAGTTTCATGATATTAGCTTTTTGCGGTCCATGCATCTGCCTGAAGCTGTTTTACAAAATCTTCAGTTTCTTTTGGATGTACATTTCTAAAATGACTCTCATCATCTAATGCTACATTCACGATCACCTCTGCCATAGACTGTGGATCCAGCTGATGAGCTAAAGATTCTGCGGCTCCATCAAAAGCGGATTCCGGTGTGAAGTTAACTTTTGGATCATACCAGTGGAAAATAGAATCTACTCCTCTGTCATTAAATCCCGTTCCAAATACCCCTGGATTACAAGTTGCAATTTTGATATTAAATGGAGCAAGTTCAGTTCTCAAGCCTTCAGCGATAGATTCCAAAGCATGTTTTGATGCACAATAAGCGGCTACATACGGAACGGTCCATAAACCTCCCATTGAAGAGGTGAAAACAATCTTACCACTTTTCTTTTCAACAAACTTTTTGATAAATCCCTGTGCAAGATTCAATGCACCAAACACATTTACATCAAACATTGAGCGGATAATATCTACCGGCTGTTCAGCAATCGGACCTCCTTCCATGATTCCTGCATTGCTGATTAAAACATCTATTTCATACTTTTTTAAGATATAATCAATATCTCTTTGGCTGGTTACATCCAGTTTATCGACTGTAAGATCAATTCCCTGTTCATTAGCTTCGCGGATTAAATCACTCATCTGAGGATAGACCTGTGTTGTAGCAATTACCTTATGTCCTTTTTTGGCAAGATCAAAAGCAGCAATCTTTCCGAATCCACTAGCTGCACCTGTAATTAAAATTGTTTTACTCATTGTATTCTTTTTTAATGATGATACAAATTTCTAAGATTTCGGGAAGCACAATATTGCTGCAGCGTTCAATTTTATATTGCTGAAAAGTTCAGACAATCCATTAAAAAGGGAATTTTTCGCTAAATAAACACCCTTTTAAAATCATAAAAAAATATATTTATCGTTAGATTTGTAGCTTTCAAACTAAAAAACCATGTATGCTTAAAATTAAGACACTCTTATTCATTTTTTTATCCACTTCTTCCTTTAGCTTTGCTCAAAACTGTACTTGTGAAAGTAATTATCAATGGGTAAAAAAAACGTTCGAGGAAAATGATGCCGGATACCAATATATAATTGATAAAAAAGGACTTCCGGCTTACCAGACTCATAACAATGAATTTCTGAACAGAATTAAAAATTCAAAATCAGATACTGAATGCACCCAGACTATTTATGAATGGCTTAAATTCTTCAGATCCGGACATATTTCCATTAAAATGATCGAAAAAGAGAATCAGCAAGCCCAGCCTCAGCCGGTAGTCTCAGCCATAAATAGTAACACAGAAATCGTAAAAGTAAATATTGAAAAGTTTAAAAAGGAAGTTTCATCCAAAAAAGATTCTGATATTGAAGGGATCTGGGAAGTCCAGCCTTACACGATAGGAATTAAAAAATTTGGAGATGTTTATAAAGGTTTTATTATCCAATCCGGAGCAGAAAACTGGAAACCTTATGATTTAAAACTGACTTTTAACGCGGATAAAACAAAAGGAACATTCTACTTAAGAAACAAATCCGGGCAGGAAATAAATAACATAAGATTCATCGGGAAAAATTATCTTGAAATCAATGACTTTATCCTGAAAAGAGTTTCACCGAAATTTGAAAAAGAAGAAGGTATTGAAACTTATTTCGAAGCAGCACAGGCAGGAAAGCCTTTTTTAAAACAGATTAATAAAACTACCCTGCTTTTAAGAATTCCTTCCTTTAATGGAGCATTGAAAAAAGATATAGACAGCGTTATCACAGCCAACCAATCTAAAATTGAAAGCACAGAAAACCTCATCATTGATATCAGAAATAATGGCGGCGGAAGTGACAACAGTTTTGCCAAAATTATCCCTTATATCTATACAAACCCTATCCGAAGTGTCAGAACACAGCTTTATTCTACGAAACTGAATAATCAGAGAATGCTTGATCTTTATGATAATTACCAGAAATATGGAATTCCGGCAGAAGAAAAAGAGTATCTAAAGAAAGCCTACGACAAATTAAACCAGAATTTAGGCAAGTTTGTAAGCCTGCAGGACGATGGAAAGATTGTTGGAATTACTAAAATAGATAAAATTTCACCTTATCCGAAAAATGTAGGAATTATCATCAATGAAGGGAACGGCAGCACTGCAGAAGAGTTCTTACTGGCAGTCAAACAAAGCAAAAAAGTAAAACTTTTTGGGACGACCACAGCAGGAGTTCTGGACATTTCAAATATGTATTTTGTAAATTTCCCTTGTAACGAATTTAAACTGGGATATTCACTTTCTAAAAGCTTCCGTATTCCGGAGATGGCTATTGACGGAAAAGGGATTCAACCGGATTATTATATAGACAAAACAATTCCTGATTATCAATGGATTGATCATGTAAGCGATATCCTTAATGAAAAATAAAATAAGAGCTGTTTCTACTTGAAACGGCTTTTTTCATCTGTTTTTCAGACATTCAATCGAAAAAAACAAACTGTTTATTGTAAATTGGTTAAGTTTTTGAAGCTTATTCTATAAAACCAGTCACACCATTGAAATTAATCACATTTACAAAAAAAGGAATTTTCTGTCCCCAGGGAAAATTTTATATCGATCCATGGAGGCCTGTAGATATGGCGGTTATTACCCATGGCCATGCTGATCACGCTCGTTGGGGAATGAAGAAATACCTTTGTCACCATTTCACAAAACCTATTCTGCACCAAAGAATCGGAATGGATATCGAATGCCAGAGTGTAGAATACGGAGAAGTTATCAACATCAATGGGGTAAAACTCTCTCTGCATCCTGCCGGACATATTATTGGTTCTGCACAGATCAGACTTGAATATAAAGGATATGTGACCGTCATTTCAGGGGATTATAAAGTTCAGGATGATGGATTAAGCACTCCTTTTGAGCTGGTAAAATGCAATGAATTTGTTACAGAAAGTACTTTCGGCCTGCCTATTTACAATTGGCTTGAAGTTCCGGATTTAAATAAAAAATTACAAAACTGGGTGCTGAAGAATAAGGAAAATAATAAAACATCCGTGTTTATCGGGTATTCTTTAGGGAAAGCGCAACGTATTATGAAGGCGGTGGAAGATCTGGGAAAAATATACGTCCACTATTCCATCGGAAAGCTGAATGAAGCCTTTGAAACAGTAGGAATCGACCTTCCGGACTACACCATTGCTGATTTCAGGGAACGTCCAAAAGAAATGGAACATGAAATTGTAATTGTTCCTCCCGCTTTACTTGACAGTAATATCATCAAAAAAATTCCAGATCCTGCTACTGCAATATGCTCCGGCTGGATGCAGGTTCGCGGTGCCAGAAGATGGCGGAGTGCAGATGCAGGCTTTGCCATGAGTGACCACGCAGACTGGAAAGGTTTATTACAGACTGTAAAAGCAACAGAAGCTGAACTTGTACACGTTACGCACGGACAAACCGAAGTTTTTTCAAAATATTTGAATGAAATCGGAGTTCGGGCAGATGTTGTGGAAACCTTATTTGGAGAAGACGAAGAAGAATCTGAAAAAGAACCCCTTGAAACCCCGGAATCATGAGACATTTTGCAGACCTTATCAACGCTTTGGAAACCACCAATAAGACCAATGCTAAAATAGATGCCATCATCGATTATCTGGAACGTGCTCCCGATGAAGATAAAGTATGGTTTATCGCCTTGTTTACAGGAAAAAGGCCCAAGAGAAATGTCAATACCAATTACATGAAAGAATGGGCGCTGGAAATCACAAAACTTCCTTACTGGCTGTTTCAGGAATCTTATTCTTCCGTAGGAGATCTCGGGGAAACATTATCGCTGATTCTTCCACCTCCTGAGGAAAATATAGAGCGTACCTTATCAGAATGGATGAATGATATTGTCGGTTTAAAAGGGAAAACAGATGCAGAAAAAAAAGAATTTGTACTGCACTCATGGAACGGCCTGGATTACACTGAACGATTGATTTTCAATAAATTAATTGGCGGGAGTTTCAGAATCGGGGTATCAGATAAAACCCTGATCAATGCTCTGACAAAGTTTTCCGGCCAGGAATCCAGTGCACTGATGCATAGCTTAATGGGAAAATGGCAGCCGGATGAAGTTTCTTTTAAAGAGCTTATTGAGGCTGAAAATGTGAATCCGGATAATTCAAAACCCTATCCTTTCTGTCTTGCCTATCCTTTGGAAAAAAAGCCTGACGAACTGGGAAATTCTGATGAATGGCTGGTAGAATACAAATGGGACGGAATACGCGGACAGATCATCCGGAGAAATGATGAAGTCTTTATCTGGTCAAGAGGTGAAGAACTTGTAACCGAACAATTCCCGGAAATCACCGAAGTTATAAAAGCCATGAAAGGCAACTTTGTGATAGATGGAGAAATACTTGCGGTAAAAGATGATAAAGTTTTAAATTTCAACGAATTACAAAAAAGATTAAACAGGAAGACTTTAACTAAAAAAATGCTGTCGGAAATTCCGATAGAAGTCTTTGCTTATGATCTATTAGAGCTTGAAAATAATGATCTGAGAGAGAAGCCTATCTCCGCAAGAAGAGCTTTGCTTGAAGAATTATTATTAAATGAAAATCCTCAGAACATCAAAATTTCCAAAAGTCTTGACTTTGAAAATTGGGAAGAGCTGGACTCGCTTCGTGAAAATTCAAGAGAAGTAAACAGTGAAGGATTGATGTTAAAACAAAAAAATTCACCCTACCATTCCGGCCGGAAAAAAGGTGACTGGTGGAAGTGGAAAATCAATCCGTTGACTATTGATGCAGTGCTTATTTATGCTCAAAAAGGAAGCGGCAGACGAAGCGCTTATTATACCGATTATACTTTTGCTGTAAAAAACGGAGATGCACTGGTTACCATAGCCAAAGCCTATTCAGGATTAACGGACAAAGAAATTATGGAAGTAAGCAGGTTTGTGACCAAAAATGCCATTGAGAAATTCGGACCTGTGAGAACGGTAAAAGCAGAACTGGTTTTTGAAATTGCTTTTGAAGGAATAGGTTTCAGCAATCGTCATAAAAGCGGTGTTGCTCTCCGGTTTCCAAGAATTGTACGGTGGCGGAAAGACAAAACCGTAAACGAAATTGATGATTTGGAAGAGATTAAAAAATTAATACAATAATACTTTAACGCAATGGCACAAGGATTTTTGACTGATTAGTAATTTTTTGTTCGCAAAGGCCTAAGTTCAGCTACAATAAAATACAAACTTTGCTAAATGAAACACCCTTTCGATTGAATAAAACAATATCAAATAAACTCTTAGTGTCCTTAGCGTTAAAATTTAAAATAAATAAAATTGGCAGCTTTTGAACATAGCGACGGATTAAAGATCATCCAACAATGGATGACAGATAAAGGTATTGCCCCTTTTAAATTTCAGCTGGAAACCTGGAAGAAATTCGGAAACGGCTACAGCGGAATGGTAGTCGCTCCTACTGGTTTCGGAAAAACTTTTTCTGTCTTCTTAGCATTGATTTCAGATTTCCTGAATCATCCTGAGAGCTATAAAAAAGGGTTGAAAATGATCTGGATTACTCCACTACGCTCTTTATCCAAAGATATTGCAAAAGCGATGCAGGAAGCTATTGATGAAATAGGACTTGACTGGACTGTAGGCGTAAGAAACGGAGATACCGATCCGAAAGTAAGACAGCAGCAGATCAAAAAAATGCCTGAAATTCTTGTTGTAACCCCCGAAAGTCTCCATTTGCTACTCGCTCAGAAAAATAATGACCGTTTTTTCACAGATATGAAATGTGTGGCTGTGGATGAATGGCATGAATTATTGGGTTCAAAGCGTGGTGTCATGGTAGAACTGGCCATTTCACAGCTTAGAAAATATGTCCCGAAGATTAAAATCTGGGGCATCACAGCCACTATCGGGAATCTGGACGAAGCCATGGATGTTCTTATTCCTTATGACAGTAAAAAGACAAAAATTACAGCCAAAGAGCAGAAAAAGATAGATATTCTCCCGGTTTTCCCGGACGAAATAGAAATATTACCGTGGGCAGGTCATCTTGGGAATAAGCTTGCTGATAAAGTTGTTCCGATTATTCTGGAATCAAAATCTACCATTGTATTTACCAATACCAGAAGCCAGAGTGAAATGTGGTATCAGCTTTTATTGGATGCCTACCCCGATTTTGCAGGCCAGATTGCGATTCATCACAGCTCCATTGATGCCCATTTGAGGATCTGGATTGAAGAAAATTTAAGTTCAGGTAAATTAAAAGCAGTGGTTTCCACATCATCGCTGGATCTTGGTATTGATTTTAAACCTGTGGACACCGTTATTCAGGTAGGATCTGCCAAAGGAGTTGCGCGTTTTCTGCAAAGGGCCGGACGCAGCGGGCACTCTCCTTTTGAAACCTCCAGAATCTATTGTGTCCCCACTCACTCTTTGGAATTGATTGAAGTTTCTGCTTTAAAAGAAGCCGTGAAACAGAAAGTTGTTGAGCCCAGAGAACCACAGGTCTTATGCTTTGATGTTCTGGTTCAGTTTCTGATGACACTGGCTGTTGGTGACGGTTTTTATCCTGATGAACTCTACGAAAGAATCAAAAAAGTATATGCCTTTCAGGAAATGCTCGATGAAGAATGGAAAAGCATTCTCGAATTTCTTACGATTGGCGGCAGTGTTTTAAAGAACTATGAAGAATTCCATAAGGTAGTCATTACGGAAGATGGACTTTACAAAGTGACTTCAAGAAAGATTGCCATGCTCCACAGAATGAATATGGGAGTGATCGTAAGTGATGCCATGCTGAAAGTGAAATTTATTTCCGGAGGTTATATCGGAATGATTGAGGAATATTTTATTTCAAAACTGAAAAAAGAGGAAAAATTTATTCTGGCCGGGCGTACTCTGGAGGTCGCAATGATCAAAGATATGACCGTGTATGTACGAGCAGCCAAAGGAAGAGCTCTTGTTCCCAGTTATCTTGGCGGAAGACTGCCTCTAAGTACCAATCTTGGACATTTTTTAAGAGAAAAGCTGTCCCATGCTTTAAATCCGAAGGCTTCAGAAAAGGAACTGAAATTTTTGCATCCATTGCTCGTCAATCAGGAGAAGAACTCTCATATTCCTAAAGAAGGAGAATTTTTGGTGGAGATGATTAAGAACCGTGAAGGATATCATTTGTTTATGTATCCTTTTGAGGGCTGTCTGGTGCATGAAGTCATGGCTGCACTGATTGCTTACCGCATTTCAAAACTGGCTCCTATCTCCTTTTCGATGGCAATGAATGATTACGGATTTGAACTGTTCAGCGATAAAGAAATTCCTTTAAATGAAGAGAATTTGCAACAGATTTTAACCCGGGACAATCTGATGAACGATGTGATTGCCAGTATCAATTCTGCTGAAATGGCGAGAAGAAAATTCAGAGATATTGCTGTAATTTCAGGAATGGTGATTCAAAACTATGCCGGACAGCAGCGCTCCAATAAATCATTACAGAGTTCAGCCGGACTTATTTTTAAAGTGCTGGAAGACCATGATGCCAATCATTTTTTAATTAAACAGGCCTATACGGAAGTCTTTAATATGCAGCTTCAGGAGCAACGACTTGTAGAAGCTTTTAAAAGGATTGAAAAGTCTGAAATTATTCTAAAACACTCCCGTTCCTTTACTCCGCTAAGTTTCCCGATCAAAGTAGACAGTCTGAGACAAACACTTTCCAGTGAAGGGCTTGATGCAAGAATTAAAAGAATGCTGAAGCTATCCAATATAAGTGATCTTTTATAATCAATTAATGTGTTTTCTGTAAGAACAGATATGCCGATGAATATTTGTTTATCGCAAAGACGCAAAATATTGATCATAATAACGTTTTAAGGCGCAAAGATTTTATCTCCGATAAAATTTAGTCACGTTAATCTTGCTGAAAATCTAATATTGAGCGAAGTCGAAATGTTCCTGCGCCTTAAATAAAAATAGATAATATAAATTTGCGCCTTTGCGAGATTCTAAAATTTATAAAATCAATAAAAAACCTATCGTTTTAATCTTATTCTTAGCCTAATATTCTGATTGAATTCTCTTGATAAATTTAAATAATCACCGTAACTTAGAGTATACCTTAGAAGTGGTAAATAAAATTTAAATAATGGAAAAATTGTTCTTGGTCCGTCACGGACAGTCACTCTGGAATCTGGAAAACAGATTTACGGGGTGGAAAGATATTGATATAACCGAAGCCGGTATTGAAGAAGCCAAAAAAGCAGGTCTTGCTTTAAAAGGAGAAAGAATAGATATTGCATTCACCTCGGCGCTCATCAGGGCGCAGCACACCCTATCCATCATTCTGAATGAAATAGGAAATCCTGATATACCAATCGTTAAAGATAAAGCATTAAACGAACGTTCTTACGGAAATCTGGAAGGATTAAATAAAGCTGAAACCGCTTTGAAATATGGTGATGAACAGGTTCATACCTGGCGCAGATCCTATGATGTGGTTCCTCCCGGAGGGGAAAGTCTTAAAGATACCTACAACAGAGTAATTCCTTATTTTGAAAGCCAGATAAGACCCTTATTAAAAAGAGGCGAAAATGTATTGATTGTCGCTCATGGAAACAGCCTTCGTGCACTGATTATGTACCTTGAGCATCTGTCTCCTGAAGAAATCTTAGAAAGAGAAATCGCTACAGGCTTTCCTCTGACTTATGTTTTTGATGAAAAGTTTCATGTAAGCCGGAAGGTAGGCTGATTACATTAATATAACGTAACTTTAAACATTAAATATTCAATTATAAAGCGTGTTTATAGCAACCAAAAGCATCCCTGTACAAGATGAAACTTTCATTCTGACCAATCAGCGTGCATTATTCTGGGAAAGAGAAAAAGCCCTTATTCTTTCTGATCTTCACATTGGAAAAACAGCTCATTTCCGCAAAAATGGCATTGCTCTGGCAAATCATATTATGAAAAGCGATCTGGAAAGATTATCAGCATTGATTGAATTTTTTCAGCCTGAAAAATTTATTGTAGTTGGAGATTTACTTCATGCAGGAGACAATTCTGATGTGGATGAATTCTGTACATGGAAAAATCAATATCCTAAGATACAGTTTTATCTTATTGAAGGAAATCATGACCGCATTTCAAAAGTGTTGGAGAAAAAGCTATGTTTTCAACATAAATCTGAGTGGCTGGAAATAGATGGGATTACCTTTATTCACAATTTTGATACGGCCAGACCTGAATTCCAGATTACCGGACATATTCATCCCGGAATTGTCCTGAATTCTGCTGTAAAAAACATCAGACTTCCCTGCTTTGCTCTCAGCAGTAATCAGTTGTTACTTCCGGCTTTCAGTGAATTTACGGGACTGGATACTAAAAATCTGCCTAAGAACAGTACATTTTTTGTATTTACAGATGCGGAGATTTACAAGGTTTGATGTAAGAATCTCTTGTTATTATTTATATTTAAAATAATTTTGACAGTCTGGTTTATAAATCATGATCCTTGTCAAGGTTTTAAACCTTGACAAGGATAAAAAACAAAAATAAAGGCAGATAAAAACCTGCCTTTATAACACTATCCACTTCATGTCATCAATCTGTTGATGACTTCTTCATTCACTTAAATCTAACATATGAGGTTTACTTTTTGCGTTAAGCACATGATATGAAAATCAATATTATTTGTTTGCGTTTATTTTGTCTTGCTTAAACGGATACTGTAAACCGTGATCAATACTGTAACTAAAAGGAATAAAGCTCCGATCCAAGGAGTACTTTCCAAGCCCAAAGAGGAGGTAACAATCATTCCTCCCACATAAGATCCGACTGCAATACCCATATTGAAGGCAGCAATATTAATCCCTGAAGCTACATCTTCTGTTCCAGGAAGTTCTTTTTCAGCAATCTGTACCACTAATAGCTGAAGTCCGGGAACAGAAGCAAATGATAAGGCGCCTAAAAAGAAAAGTGTAATGATACTTAACACCGGGCTGCTTACAGTAAAATAAAAAGCAAGCAATACCAATCCCTGCGCAGCAAACATCCATAGAAGTGCTTTCAATGGGTTTTTATTAGCAACTTTTCCTCCAATCAAATTACCCAGTGCAATGGCAATTCCATAAATCAAAAGGATAAAAGTTACGGTAGACTCCTGAAACCCTGTAATTTTCTGTAAAATAGGTGACAGATAGGTAAACACTACAAATGTTCCCCCATATCCCATGGCTGTCATTAAAAAAGCGAAAATCAGACGTCTGTTTCCCAGTACTTTAAACTGACTTTTTAAAGAAGCTGTTTTACCGTTTCTCAGATTGTTGGGAACCAATAATAAACTGGCAACTAATCCGACAATTCCAAGGATGGAAACCCCTATGAACGTTGCTCTCCATCCGAAATGCTGTCCTATAAAAGTTCCTAAGGGCACTCCGGTTACAATCGCCAGTGTAAGGCCGGCAAACATAATAGATATTGCTGTAGCCCTTTTCTCCTCAGGAACCAATGAGGCTGCAATGGTAGAACCGATGGAAAAATAAACCCCATGAGCAAATCCCGTAAGAATCCTGGCCAAAACTAAAGTAATAAAACCGGGAGCAATGGATGCCAGCCCATTTCCGATAACAAACAACAGCATGATAGAAACCAAAAGTGTCTTGCGCGGAATTTTCCCCGTTAATGCCGTTAGTATCGGAGCTCCAATAGCTACTCCTATCGCATAAAGACTTACCAATAGTCCTGCGGAAGGAATTGTTATGCCTAAATCAGAAGCTACTGTTGGAAGCAGTCCTACAATGACGAATTCCGTAGTTCCTATTCCGAAGGCACTTATCGTTAATGCCCATAGTGCTGCAGGAAGACCTTTTTTAGCAGTCTGTGTTGCAGTATTGATCTGTATTTCTTTTTGATAATTCATTGTCTTGTATTTTGTTGATATTGACAAGGCAAATTTCCGACGAATAATTGTATTATAAAAATTATTTAAATTCTATCAATATATCAGAATAATGATAGTTTTATTTTCAATTTAAAATTTGTTCCTTTGTACAATAATCACTTATTTTTAATGAAGAAATCAGAAGCAACCCGTCTTACTATTCTCCAGAAAGCGTTCGAACTGATCTATGTGAAAGGTTTCCAGACCACAAGCATTGATGAGATTATTGCAACGACTCAGGTGACCAAGGGTGCTTTTTATTATCATTTTAAAACCAAAGATGAAATGGGGCTCGCTATTATCAATGAACTGATGAAGCCCAATTTCAGACGTAATTTTATTGAATCCCTTCAGAATAATAAAAATCCATTAGACAATATTTATGAGATCATATACAATCTTCTGATGGAAACTGACTTTTTAAAAGTTGAATACGGCTGCCCTACTTCCAATTTTGTACAGCAGATGGCACCATGGCATACTGCGTTTACCCAGGCTTTGCACGAACTTTCAAAAGAATGGGAAAATGCTTTCGCGGAAAGTATTGAAAAAGGTAAGGAAACAGGAATCATTAAGAAAGATGTCAATGCCAGAGAAGTAAGCGTTTTTGTTATTTCCGGGTATTGGGGCGTCAGAAATCTCGGAAAAGTTGAAAATTCCAAAGAGGTTTATCTTGTTTATTTAAAGGGACTTAAATCATATTTCAACACTCTTCAATAATTTTTTTGATTAAAAACATACTAGTTAGTATGTTTTTATTATACCTTTGCTGTGTTCAAAAAAATAAATAATGTATCAAACCCTGACTTTTTTACATTCACAGACCCGCTGGCTGGTTTTAATAAGCTTGATATACGCCATTTTCCGTTCTTATAAAGGATATTCCTCAGACAGGAAATTTACCGGAACAGATAACTCTGTAAGACATTGGACAGCTACCATAGCTCATGTACAATTAATTATCGGAATGATATTCTATTTCAAAAGTCCGGTGATTCAATATTTCTGGAAAAATTTTAATGAAGCCAAAGAATCTTTTGAACATCTGTTTTTCGGGTTGATTCATATTTCATTGATGATTACAGCTGTTGTGATCATCACTATCGGTTCCGCTTTAGCCAAAAGAAAACTTTCAGATAAAGACAAATTCAAAACCATGGGCATCTGGTTTTCTATTGCACTGATTATTATTTTCATTGCTATTCCGTGGCCTTTTTCTCCTTTAGCAAACAGACCTTATTTCAGATAATTATGATGGATTTATTCAAAACAAAAATCGGCCGGCTAAGAATTCTGGCGATTTTGGAAGGCATTTCATTATTAAGTTTAGTGTGTATTGCCGTTCCGATGAAATACTGGATGGGAAACCCTTTATTTGTACGATTAATAGGCCCCGTTCATGGAACTTTATTCCTGCTCTTTCTGTTTAATACGCTGAGCATTGGTGTAGAACAGAACTGGAAATTTAAAGAGATTACATGGAAAGTGATTCTTGCCTGTTTTATTCCTTTCGGAACATTTTATATTGATAAAAAAATACTGAGTAAACTATGAAAAATGTTCTTATAGTCTGTGGAATAGCTTTTATACTGTACGTTGTATATAGGGTTTATCGGTTTCAGACCTTAGATAGCGGATTGCCTGAACTGATCAGAAAAGGAGCAGTGATTCTTGATGTAAGAACTGAAAAGGAATACGAAACGGGACATATAGAAGGGTCAGTTAATATTTCATTAGGAACAATCAGAGAGCGGTACGTAGAATTGGATCCAAAAAAAACATATATCACCGTATGCTCCCATGGACTACGCAGTGTAAAAGCAGAAAATATCCTGAAAGAAAGAGGTTTCAAACATATTTACAATGGCGGTGCATGGAGCGATCTTCAACAAACAATTAACCATAAAATAAACCCTCGTGACAGAGTCTGAAGAGGGTTTATATTTTTAAACCGTTTTATCATCCAGCCATACCACTTTTTGTTCAGATGAATGCTCCTGTCCTATGATATTCCTATATAACTCAGGTCTTCTTGCCTTAATATACCTGTATCCTCCTGACTGGCTGAGCTTTTCAGAAGTAATAACCGCAGATTCAAAACTGTCTTCCCATGACCGGCATTCTGCAATGACGTCTCCGAATGGATCTATAATCATGGAACAACCGTTTTTCAACTGATCATCATCCATACCGACAGGATTTGAAAAAACAATATAAGCCCCATTATCATAAGCTCTTGACGGAAGCCATTTCATCAGCCAGTCTCTGCCTTTCATTCCATTAAATTCTAAACGTAAAGAGGTCGGGTCTGCTATCCTGTTTTCCCAAAGCTGAGGATCAACAAAACCTGCTCCAGGCCTTGTAGAAGGAGTACACATCGTAACGTGGGGCATAAAAATAATTTCTGCACCAAGAAGCCTTGTTGCCCTAACGTTTTCAATAATATTATTGTCATAGCAGATAAGAATACCGCACTTCCAGCCCATGATATCAAATACACAATATTCGTTACCGGGTGTAAGATGGGGATTGATAAATGGATGTAATTTTCTGTATTTAGCTTTCAGTCCTGTTTTATCAACACATACATACGCTTTGAAAAGATAATCCTGTTCATCCTTTTCAAATAGCCCGGCTAATATGGTGATGTCATTCTGCGCTGCAATTTCCTGCAGTTTTTGAATACTCTCCCCTTCCGGAATACATTCTGCAATATCAAGAAGTTGTTCCCTTGAAAGTTTCCGGGCAAAAGTATACCCTGTAATGGAGCATTCATGAAAAGCAATAACATGAGATCCCTGGGAAGCAGCCTGGCTGGCCAGTTTTTCAATGACAGACAGATTATACGTCTTATCTCCGCTCTTATTTTCAAATTGTGCAGTTGAAATTTTAATATTCATTGTTTTTTTAAGCAAAACTAGAGGACTCTGCTTATCAAAAATTGTATAAAACCGACATGCTTGTTTACAGCTGAATGAAATTGACAGCCATTTTATTTTCTGTCTTCAAATACTGTTTGGGAGTAAGCCCGATATTGTTTTTAAATTCCCTGATAAGATGGGACTGGTCAGAAAAGCCTGCTTCATAAGAAAGAACCGTCATGTTTCTATTATCAACACTTTTATTAATAAGGCTTAAAAAGTAATGAAGACGGATAATATTTCCATATTTTTTAGGTGATATTCCCATATGAAATTCAAATTTTCTTTCCAGATGACGTTCAGAATATCCTGTGAATTTTTCTAATTCTTTGGAGGATACAGCTCCTTTATTTTGAAGAATATATTGCTGTGTGGACGCTATAACATGGTGATCCGTGTTTATTTTTTCAGATAAAAATTCAGTAAAAAAAGCATTCAGATCATTGATAACAGTCAAAGGATTGGTTTTCTTAAAAAGTTTTTCCTGAAATACTTCCAGCTTATTTTTTAGAACATCTTCCACAGAAACAATCTGATTTCTAACCTCTTTGGCGGATGTTTTTAAAAGAATATTTAAAAAATAAGGCTGGAATACAATAGCAATCAAAGAAAATTTCCCTTTTGAAGAGAAGTCTTTATAACCGTTTAGAGTTCCATAAAAAAAAGAAAGCGGCATCCGATCTTCTGAAATACCGGAATACAGATTCATATCTCCGGAAAGAATAAGCCCGGAACTGCCATCCGTAAAAAGCCTTAAACGCCTTATATCCTCTTCAGAATTTTCCAAAAAGATATAATGTCTTATAAAAGGAGCCAAATGTTCAGGCGGCGAAATCTGCATATACCAAATGTACATAAAACTTATTGGTAGAAAAAGAAACTGTTTTAATAATCAATTTTATCGAAGATAAATACTTGCGTCTTTTTGATTTCCAGTAAATACCATCAGTTTTGAAAGAAATCTATTCCAGGTACCACATTTTATTACCTTTTGGTCAGGTATTTGAATAATTTAGTTTACACCAATTATTTAAAATATTATATTATGTCAACACAGAATCTCAGCCATCTCGAGGCGATCAAAAAAATCAAAGAACTTTCAGAAAGTGCAAAAATATGTATGTTCTGTACAGAATTGGAAACTGTTCCTGTTAATTCAAGGCCTATGACCCTTCAGGAAACAGATGACAGTGGAAATCTCTGGTTTATCAGCAGTGGAACCAGCAACAAGAATTTTGAAATCAAAGAAGACAGAAGAGTACAGTTATTTTTTATGAATAACAGTGATTCGCAGTATCTTTCGGTTTACGGAGAAGCTTCTGTTTATAAGGACAAAGCTACCATAGAAGACAAATGGTCTCCTTTAGCGAAAGCATGGTTCGATGGAAAAGACGATCCCAATGTTACCATTATCCGTGTAGAGCCTAGGGAAACCTATTATTGGGATACCAAAGCTGGAAAACTGGTCAGCCTGTTTAGCTTTGTCGCCTCTGCAATCACAGGAATTAAAACTAATAATTCTGACGGTGTAGAAGGAAACGCAACCATTTAGAAAATTCTGAACAGGTAATAAATTCTCTCAAAGATTTTACAGATAAATGTTATGAGGAAGAAAACAAAAAACGAGGCTGTTTCAGAAAGTCAAATAATTGGCTTTTGTCATTGACTACGTCGAATCTTCGATTTCTGACGAAGGAAGAATCTCACAGAATGACACTTCTGAGACAGCCTCGTTTATACAACAAGATTAATATTCTATTTTTTCACATCTTCCATAGATGCTCCAAAATTGATATGAAGTACGTTTCCGTTGGGTGTTACTAAAGCAGGTACAGACTTTACGCCTGCCTTTTCGGCCTCTTCAATTCTGTTTCTGTCATTTCCTAAGTGGATAACTTCAACATTTTCCGAACCTATAAGGCTGATAATATCATGCTCTGCACTGATACATACAGGACATCCTGCGTGATAAAAAATGGATTTTTTCATAAGATTGTATTAATTAACAAGGGTTTTAATAATATTTTTTAATTCTTCAGTTTCTTTTTCCTGAAGAGGTTTTAAAGGACTTCTCAAATTTCCGCCGTCTTCGCCGAGAATCGTAAGCCCTGATTTTACAGCTCTTGGCAATCCTTTATTGACAATAAATTTTAAAAGATCGAACTGTTGGTAGAAAATAGCTTTTGCTTTTTCAAGATTTCCTTCTTCAACGGCGTTATAAAGGCTGATGGTAAGTTCGGGAATAAGATTCGGGGCCGCTGTACACCAACCTCTTGCTCCGGCAGAAAAGGCGGCCAAAGCCAAAGGATTAGAACCATTATAGAATGCCACTTCTTCTCCCAATTCTCTTCTCAAAAAGTGCATTCTCTGAATATCTCCTGTACTTTCTTTGATCATGGTTACATTAGGAATTTCCAGAAGTCTTTTCAACAAGGCTGGTGACATGTCTACTCCACTTGTTGCCGGATTGTTATAGGCCATAATCGGAATTGAAATCTTCCGGGCTACAGCATCATAATGCGTTACAATCTCATCATCTGTAAGTTTCCAGTAACTCATCGGGATAATCATAACCGCATCAGCACCTGCTTTTTCTGCAAACCGGGCGTGATGAATCGTTTTTTCTGTCGTAAGATTGGAAACCCCTACAAGCGTTGGAATTCTTCCTTTTACCTGCTGTAAAGTAGCTTCCGTCACTTCTTCTTTTTCTTCATCAGATAAATAAGGCATTACCCCGGTACTTCCCAACGGAGCAATTCCATGGTTTCCGGAAATAACCAGTCTTTCTACCAAATGTTTGAAAAGAGGAATATTGACTTTTTCATTTTCATCAAAAGGTGTTATGGGATAGGCAATAATCCCTTTAAATGGAACATTTTTCATGTTTGCTGATTTAAAAATTTAAAATAATTCTAAACCATTAAGAGAACCTAAGCTGTTAAGAATATTGAGTTGAAAAAGCATCTTAATGGTTTACTATTTATTATTAAAGGTCTCTGCCCTCTTCTTCTCTCAAAGCAACCCCCAGATTCTGCAGCTGAGGAGCATTTTCGCAGGCAATATACTTGGCGGGTTCAGTATCGCTGAGATTCTGATGCTTATGCCACGCCCATGAAGGAATATATACGGCATCTCCTGCTTCCCAATGCACTCTTTCATCTTCTACTTCTGTCCAGCCTTTCCCTTCGATCACATATAATACAGTTTCGTAGGTATGGCGGTGTCTGTTGGTCTGCTGTCCGGGAGTAAGTCCGCCAATCGTCATGCTGACATTCTTACTTGGTAGATCTACAAAGAAAACGGGATGTTTCCTTTCTGTTGAAAATTGGTTGTGTTCTCCTGCATTTTCAACATTTTTATGAATCAAATGGCTTGGCTTTACATACTTGGGTCTTGCAAAAGTTTCGTGGAAATCTTTAGAACTGAATTGTTTCTTATCCATGATTTTAAAATTATTATGGTTTTGTGCTTTATTGCATGACAAAATTATTTTATATTTGGACCATTCAAATGATTCAGTTTTTACATAAATAGATAGTCCAGATGTTACGCCCTTGGAAATTAGAATTGGAAATTGATAAAAAGCTTGATAAAGCCGTTTATCTACAGATTGCAGATACCATTATCAGTGATATCCGCTCAGGAAGATTAAAAGCCGGAGATACACTTCCCGGAAGCCGGAATCTTGCACAAACCCTGAAAATCAACAGAAATACCGTGGTAGAAGCTTATCAGGTATTAATCAATGAGGAATGGGTCATTTCGAGAGAAAGGAAAGGCATTTTTGTATCCGAAAGATTGCCTGTTTTGCATGAAAGAAATGCTGAAACAACCCAAAACTCTCACCATCAACCCGGAAAAGCAGGTGCTATTTTAATTAATTTTGATGATGGTCATCCCGACAGTAAGATTGCCCCTGTAACGGAACTGGCAAGGGCATACAGGCAGATTTTCAGCATTAAGGCGAAGTGGCAGATGATGGGCTACGGAGATGAACATGGTGACAGGGAATTCCGCAAAATGATTTCTCAAATGCTCAACCATCAGCGCGGAATGCATATTCATGAAGATGAGATTTCTATTACAAGAGGCAGCCAGATGGGAATGTTTCTGACCGCTCAGACTCTTTTTACTTCCGGTGATGCTGTTATTGTAGAAGATCCGGGATATCAGCCTGCGTGGCAAGCTTTTGAGTATGCGGGAGCACAACTTTTACCTGCACCTGTAGACCATGAAGGAATCAGTATTAAAGCTATTGAAAAGCTTTTAACAAGGCATCAGAATATAAAAGCAATATACATTACCCCTCACAGACAATATCCTACTACTGTTACTCTGAGTTTATCCAGAAGATTAAGATTAATAGAATTGTCAAACCAATACAATATCACGGTCATTGAAGATGATTACGATAATGAATTTCATTTCGGTTACCGCCCTATCCTGCCGATTTCAAGCTTTCCGGAACTTCAGAATTATGTTTATATCGGAACGTTGAGTAAGGTGGTTGCACCGGCTTTGAGAATTGGCTATCTCGCCACTACCAATCAGGAATTACTGAAAAAAATAGGAAATCTGAGAAAGATTATTGATGTTCACGGAGATGTCATTATGGAACAGGCCGTTCTTCAGCTGATAAAAGAAGGTGCTGTAAAGAAACACATCAGAAAAGCAACTGTTCATTACAGGAATAAAAGAGATTTTGTTTTTGAGCTGCTGAAAAAACACATGAATGGGATTGCAGATTTTACGTTGCCTGAGGGCGGGCTTGCTTTTTGGATTGTGCCTAAAGTAAAATTAGATTGGGATGCTGTAACTTCTCAGTTATTGGAAAAAAATATAAAAATCATTCACCCGAAACAGTACAGTCAGCATCATGTAAATGGATTCAGATTGAGCTATGGTGCGCTTTCCGAAGAACAACTGGAGCAAAGTATTCCTGTTATTTCAGAAGTTTTTGCTCAGTTTTTTTAATATTTGAATAGCATAAAATGAAAAAATCTGTGGTCAAATAGTAACCACAGATTTTATTTTTTTGAAATCTATTCTACTTCAAAAACCGCCTGGATTTCAACAGAAGAATTCACCGGAATTGAAGAGGCTCCAAAAGTCGCTCTCGCATGTTTTCCTTTGTCTCCGAAAACTTCAACGGCCAGGTCAGAAGCCACATTCATCAAGTCTGCATGTTTTGTATAATCATCTTTTGTATTGAAAATTCCTGTAAGCTGTACACATTGTTTTACTCTGCTCAAATCTCCTCCTACCGCTTCATTCAATACAGAAATAACGTTTAGCATGGTCACTTTTGTAGCGTCTTTTACCTGTTGTTCATTCACTTCAACACCTAATTTTCCCGGATTGAGAATTTTCCCGTCTTTCAAAGCAACCTGATTAATAAATACCAGATTTCCGGAACGCACAAACGGCTGATAGTTTCCTGCCGGCTTAGGAACCTGAGGAAGCAGAATATTTTTCTGTTTCAGTATTTCATTGAAGTTCTGATGAATTTCAACGATAGGTGTACTTTTTTTCGGGCGGGTGTCTTTCAGTGCCAATGCTATTTTTGCAAAGTTTTTTCCTTGAAGTTCAGCAATATTCCGTTCTCCTTTGGTAGGTCTTTCCACATCTTTTAAAGAAGCCATACTTGTCACTCCTAAAACGGTATTTCCCTGCGGAATAGCTTTGTTCAGCTCTTCTGTTCCACGAATTCCGTTAGGTACCAGTACCATCCCGTGTACGGCAAGGCTGTTCCAGAATGCCTGAAGAGCAAGCTCCTTTCCTGCCCCGCTTCCTGCTGACATAAAAACAGTAGCCGGAACTCCTTCTAAAGCATGATTGGTCCAAAGCTGAACGGTTTTGGATAAAAATTCACTCATTCCCGTACTGATATTTCCAAAATAAACCGGTGAGCCAAAAGCAATTCCATCATAGTTTGTGAGTTCATCTGCTGTTGCTAAAGGCAGATTTTTCAGATTGGGATGTTGGGAAGGTTTGACTAATTTGATATAAGGAACCGCATTATTTTCGCTTTCAATGCCTTTGGCGACCTCTTTGGCCAGTTCGTAAGTTCCGCCATTATCAGAATGGATAAGAACCAGTATTTTAGCTTTATTTTGTGCCATGATATGGGTGGTATTAGATAATAAAATTAAAATAAAAAAAAGACATAATTTTTTCATTCAGAATAAGATATAAGTTAATATTTTTTGTTGAGACTATTGATTTTTAATGTCTGTTATCTTGCTCATACAAAATTACTATTGTCGTTTTTATTAAATTTGCCAAAATATACATACAAAACGACAATATGAAATGTGGACTGATTGAAAAAACGGAAAGCCAGTTTGTAGATTCCATCGAAAAAGAAGCTTACGTATGGTGTGAAAAAAACTGGAGACATGACAATTATGAACACCAGCATAACCGTGCCCAGCTCACCTTTGTGGAAGAAGGATACCAATATTTCCATATTGACCGGAAAATCTATCTTGTCCCACAACATCATGTCATTTGGATTCCCTCACAAAAAGCCCACAAAATAACGTCTGAAGCACAAACGGTGAATCTAATGGTATTTCTGTTTAAAAATGTTTTTGATGATGAATTTTATCAGAATGTACAGGTATTTGCCGTTCCTCCTGTTCTTAAGGAGATGCTTTTGTATGCATCAAAGTGGAATCAATCATTGGATGAAAATGAAGAACAGGATATTTTCTTTAAAGCGATATTAAAGAGTCTCCCTAATTTCTGCAAAGAAAGCAGCGGACTGGAAATACCTGTTCCTACAGATACCAGATTGATTCCTGTATGTAATGATATCAATGCTCATTTTAAATATAATCTGGATATAGATTCGTTAGCTGAAAAAGCGCAAATGTCTGTGAGAAGCCTTCAGAGAATTTTTAAAAATGAAACAGGAATTACGCTGCAAAAATACCTTCAGCTGACAAGGATTTTAAAAAGCATAGAGCTGATAGATACCAGGCAATACACCTTGAGTGAAGTTGCTTATAAAGTGGGCTATCAAAGTCTCTCCGCATTTACATCGTCGTATTTTGCCATTATGCAGGTGAAGCCCAAACTCAACAAAAATTAAGGGGTTTCATCATGAGGCATATCAACCGGTTTTGATTCCGGTGAACCTTTTTCACGAAGCCAGACAGATAAAAGTACAAGAGAAGCTACTGCCAGAAATTCACTCTGCCAGTTCTGAAAAGATTCAAACCAAAACCTTGATTCTGAAATATACTGAATTGCTGTTATGGCAGGTTTGCTTTTCATCATCTGTTCATCGTTAAAATCCTTAAGGCTTCCATAGAAATGTAAAATAAAACTCGTCAGAAATAGGATTGCAAACGCAAGTGATAGTGAATGTCTATAGATTTTCAGCCATATTCCTCCTTTTTTAACGGGCCATGGCGCTTTGGAATGTGCTATGGGTTCTCTGTCAACATCTTCTTTGTCTGTCAGAGATTTTGATTCGCTGGAGCCTTTTTGTCTGAGCGAGATGGTTAACAAAACATAAAGCATCATCTGAAGAAATTCACTTTCCCAATTTTCAAAAGTGGCCTGTATAAAATGACCACTGTGGATGTATTCGCCGATCTTTAAAGCAGAGCGGCCGTTTTCAATCAGTTCTTTATTTTCTGTTCTCCAACCCATAAAAAATTGCCCTGCAAGAAAAATAATCATCAGGGTAATGAGAACAATACTTAAGCTGTTGCGATAAAAGAAACCGGGGCGTGACATGGGTTTGGGTTTAAAGTTTATGGGTTGCGTTTTTGATATGGAAATATCTTCTGCAGGTTCTTTGTGGTAGGTCCGGTAAGAATTTTTCCGTTGACATTGAAACGGGATCCATGGCATGGACAGTCCCAACTCAGCTCGGCACTGTTCCAGCGGACTTCACAACCAGCATGCGGACAGGTACTTTTCAGCAGATGCAAAGTCCCGTCATTTTCTTTATAAAGCGCATAGGATTCTGATTCGTAACGGATCACTTTCGCCTCACCTTCTCCTACTTCTGAAAAGGAATCAATTTTTTCGGTTACAATCTTATCTTTTATAAAGTCAAATGCTACGGTTGCAGCTTCTTTTACAAAATCCGAGAATCCGGCAACGGGTTTGATTCTTGAAGGATTGAATAAATCACCGTATTTACTTTTTCCGGTAACAATCAGATCATGCAGAATCTGTGAGGAAAGCGTCCCGAATATCATTCCGTTACCCCGGAAGCCTGTTGCAGCAAAGATTCTTTGTTTAGTTCCCGGAAGCTTTCCTATATACGGCAGACCGTCCACAGGTTCATAGTATTGACTGGACCAGGTGTAATATACTGTTTCCACCTCAAAATATTTTCTTACATAGTTTTCAAGCTTTGAAAAACACTCTCCGGTATCATCTGCATGCCCTGTTTTGTGATCTTCACCACCGGCAATCAATAAATTTTCCCCATTGAGGCTCTGAATTCTGTAATAATGATAAGGTTCACAGAGATCATAACCAAGTTCCCAGGGATATTTATCATTTTTCATTGTAAATGCCATGGCATAGCTTCTGTAAGGAGCATTGGTGAAGTGAAGAAGGTTGACACCAGGCGGAATATGGGTGGCATATACTACATTTTTTGCTTTTATCTCGCCTTTTGACGTTTTTAAAACTACATAATCTTCCCTCTCATCATGATCTTCACAGAGACAGTTTTCCTGAATAGATCCACCAAGATTTATAAAAGCGTCACAAAGTCCTTTGATATATTTTATGGGATGAAAATGCCCCTGCCCCGGAATAAGCACCGCTTCTTTGAATGGGATCGGAAAAGGAATTTCATTTACATAACTCATTTCATGGCCTACGTTGGCTGCTCCTTCTACAATATCTTTCAAACGATCCTCCTGTTTTTCATCCAACGCAAAAAGATAGGCTGACTTCCGTGTAAAATCACAGCTGATCTTATACTGATGGATATTATTTTCAATAATTTTAATGGCATCAACTCCTGATTGTGCATATAATTTGGCATTATCCAATCCAAAATCACGGATGACCTGATTAAAGGTGGTATCAAAAAAATCATTTAAATGGGCTGTTGTACCTCCTGTAGTACCAAATCCTATATTGGAAGCTTCCAGGATAATACACTGCTGCCCGGATTCCTGAAGCTTCAACGCTGTTGAAACTCCTGTAATTCCGCCACCTACTATGGCAACATCAAATAGCGGGCTGAGATCAGCTTCTGCAGAAAATTTTCTGACCTCTTCCTGCCATATACTTTTTCTTGCACCGTCTCTGTACATAACCAGAATATTTTGTTGTTAAACTTATCTGATACTCAAGGTATCGCTTTCGGGCAGACCTGTTTTACCAGCATTGGCCGGGTTATTCTTTTGGTCTCTTTTTTTGTTTTCATCTTCATCAATATTACACCTGCAGGAAGTAAAAGCAAATAAACTTATCACTCCCAAAATAAATGCTGTAGTTTTCATATTCTAATATTTTGTTGGGTTTATAATTTTAACCGTTTACGATCAATCCTCCATTGGGATGAAGTACCTGTCCCGTAACCTGTGAGGCCTCAGTACCTGCCAGAAATAAAAAGCTAAACGCGATTTCTTCCGGTGTGGCATTTCTTTCCAGAGGAGGTTTGTCAGGATTCTCTTCTTTTTCGTCAAATGTTTCTTCAGTAAGCGGAGTTGCAACCGGGCCTGGAGCAACAGCATTGACACGGATTCCTTTGGTTTTTGCCTGTAATGCCAGCGAACGGGTAAAGGAAACAATAGCGCCTTTTGTTGCTGAATAATCTAACAATTCAGGGTGTCCCTGATAAGCAGAAACGGAGGTTGTATTGATGACAGAGCTTCCTTCTTTCAAATAAGGAAAAACGACTTTCGTTAGTAAAATCATTCCAACAATATTAGAATCAAATGTCTGCCTGATGTTTTTCTCTTCAAGATCTTCAATTCTATCGGCAGGAAACTGAATTCCTGCATTATTGACGAGAATATCAATTTTCCCGAATGCGGAAATGACTTCTTTCACCGTTTCTTCACAGAATTCATAATCATTGATATCACCTTTGAAAATAATGCATTTTTTATTCAGACTTTCAATTTCTGCTTTTGTTTTTCCGGCATCATTATCACTGGAATGGTAAATAATTGCAATATCTGCTCCTTCCAATGCAAAAAGAAGAGCTACTGCTTTGCCAATTCCACTGTCTGCTCCGGTAATCAAAACGGATTTGTTTTCTAATTTTCGCATCTCATCATTTTTTTATTTTTCTCCTGTAGATTTCTGAATTTCTTCCATTTATTTCAAGATTAAAAGCCTGTTAAGTTCACTTTTAAAACAGCCTAAAATAAATTCCGTATAATACAGCTGGGCATTCAGGGCCTGAGTTTTGGGATGTAATTCCAGTTTTTTAGTCAGAATGATCTCCCCTTTATAGGAAAATGAGAAATACGCAAAAATTTTATACCCGGAATTCCGGATGGGTGTGCAGTAGCCGGTGGTAGCAATAGACCAGTCCGATTCGTAGAGCTTTGCAACATTTAATGCCATGGTTTCTGCAATATTTTCTGAAACACAGTCACATTCTTCAGCTTCCTGTCTGTTGACCTTTAATAGTCTTACTTTCTCTGGTAAAGAATAAGTTGTCATGCCCCCCTTGTAAAACATTGAGGCATTGGGCATCTGTGAAAAGGCCAGCTGCAGACATCCTGAAGTGACACTTTCAGCAATTGAAATGGTCTCATCGGTAGTCATCAATGACTGGCTTATATATTCTAAGAGATTTTGTTGAAAATCCATATTATTATATTTGGGGTGATTGCTTTATAATTATTTTAAAAGCTTGCTTGCTTCCATGGGTCAAGAACGACCTTTACACATCCGTCTTCTTTTTTATCAAAAATTTCATATCCTTTACTTACTTCATCAAGAGATAAACGGTGGGTAATAACATCATCAAGAGTGATCCTTCCGGTTTCCACATAATTCATGAGCCTGTCTATAATGGGATGAACATTGCACTGTCCTGCTTTAATTGTGATTCCTTTATCAAAGATCTGTCCGAGTCTGAAATTATCATAGTTAACAGGATAAACTCCTAAAACGGAAACAATACCACCCCGGCGTACAGCACTCATGCAGGCTTCAAGAACTTTAATGGACCCTTTTTCAAAGTTTAAAACAGCTTTTGCGCGGTCTATAAAACTTCTTTCTGGTTCAAAGCCTACGGCTTCAATACACAAGTCGGCACCTCTTCCATCTGTCATATCCCTGATCTGTTGTATGGTGCTTTCGGCATCTTCCCACAAAATGGTTTCGCATCCTGTGAGCATTTTTATTCTTTCTAATCTGTAGGGAAGGGTATCGATAACGATGACTTTCTTTGCATTATGCAGAATTGCGCTTTTTACAGCCATGGTACCTACAGGGCCTGCACCAAAAACAGCAACTGTTTCTCCTCCTTTGAGCTCTCCCCACATCACTCCCGTATAACCGGTCGGAAAGATATCTGTAAGAAATAAAACCTGTTCATCGGTAAGGTTTTCCGGAACTTTTCTGGGTCCGAAATGAGCGTAGGGAACCCTTACATACTGTGCCTGTCCGCCATTATATCCGCCATAAAGGTCACTGTATCCAAATAATGCTCCTCCTTTTTCTGTAAAAATTCCTCCTTCCGGGCCGTAATGATCCGGATTGCTGTGCTCACAGGCAGTAGGGAGCTCGTGCTGACAGAAAAAACAGCTTCCACAGGCAATGGGAAAAGGAACTACTACCCTGTCGCCTGCTTTTAAATTGCTGATATTTTTTCCTGTTTCTTCTACAATACCCATAAACTCATGTCCCATTACCATGGGTCTGGCTTGAGGAATACCTCCTGAGTACATATGGAGGTCACTCCCACAAATGGCTGTGGAGGTTACTCTCAGAATAATATCATTTTCATTAAGAATTCTGGGATCTTCTATGGTGTCACAGGTAATATTACCCGGTGAGTGAAAAACGGCTGCTTTCATAATTTAAATATTTAAAGTGATTGGTGTTGGTGTGAAGGGTATTATGATTACGCGTTTCTCTCCATTTCAAGATCCCAGACTCTGTGTTTGGCAATAGCATTAATAAATTTATCTGCCGGATTTCCATCTTCCCAAGTAATAATCCCCGGATCATCATGTTGCTTAGCTGATACATTGGAATTATGATAAAGTGCCTGTGTATCTGTACCGAAATAAATGGCCTTACAATGCTTATAAGCTTCATTGATAAAATGCAGGACATGATGTTTATTTTCCGAAATCATCAGTTCTTTTACAGATTCTGCACCAGAACAGATGAATAGTGCATCGAAACAGACACTGGCAGTATTGGTCAGAGAATATTTCGGGATAAGATCTGTACCATCATTGGTTTTTACAGGAGCAAGACTTGGCGCGATTAATTCAACTTTAGCTCCTTCTGCTTCAAGTTCTGTTTTAAGATCGCTGACAGCTCCACCATCAACACCGTTGGCCAGGATAAATCCTATTTTTCTGGTTTTAATGGTATTTTTAACGGTATGTCTCATGCTTAAGGCGTCAGAAATCTTTGTATTAGGTTCCCTTTCTTCGCTCTGAAGTTCTACGATATTACTATCTGCCGGCAGACTTTGGTTGGGCCATTCTAATTTTTTGACTTCTACCCCTAATTTTTCTGCAACTCTCCAGGCGAGAATCATGTCAATATACGCCAGCTGCCCTACCACCCTTTCTCTAATTTCAGGACGGGTCACTTTAGACAATTCAAAGATCAATGCATTCTGAAGGTGAGTTTTTTCAGGTGTCGACTGACTGTTGTAGAATAGCTTAGCCTGCGAATAATGATCTACAAAACTTTTACTTCTTTCTCTGATCTTTACCCCGGAAACTCTTTCCTGCTGGGAAGTAAATCCACCTTCAGACATCATCGCCTGAAAAGGACACCCACCGCCTATAGAATTGGGTTCATAGCTCGTTTTTCCTTTAACAATCTGCTGTCTCATATGTCCGTCCCGTTGGTTATTATGAACAGTGTTGAGAGATCTGTTAATCGGGATTTCATGGAAATTGGGCGATCCCAGTCTTGACAGCTGAGTATCGGTATATGAAAATAATCTTCCCTGCAGCAACGGATCATTCGTAAAATCTATTCCGGGAATGATATGTCCGGGATGAAAAGCTACCTGTTCAGTTTCTGCAAAAAAATTATCCGGATTTCTATTAAGGGTTAATGTTCCTACTATTTCTACAGGAACTTCTTCTTCAGGAACCAGTTTGGTAGGATCCAGAAGGTCAAAATCAAATTTGTGCTCGTCTTCTTCAGGAATTAATTGTACGCCAAAATCCCATTCAGGATAGTCGCCGTTTTCAATTGCTTCCCAAAGGTCTCTTTTGTGAAAATCAGAATCTACTCCGGAAATAATCTGAGCTTCGTTCCAGGCTACGGAATGCACTCCCAGTTTTGGTTTAAAATGGAATTTTACGAAATGTACTTTTCCTTCCTCATTAATGAATTTAAAAGAATGTACTCCAAAACCTTCCATCATTCTCAAACTTCTGGGAATAGCTCTGTCGCTCATCACCCACATAATCATATGCATACTTTCCGGCATGAGTGAGATAAAATCCCAAAATGTATCATGAGCGGAAGCGGCTTGCGGAATTTCATTATCCGGCTCAGGTTTTACCGCATGTACCAGATCCGGAAACTTCATAGCATCCTGGATAAAAAATACAGGTATATTGTTGGCTACGAGATCATAATTTCCTTCATCAGTATAAAATTTTATAGCAAAACCTCTTACATCTCTGGCCAGATCTGTACTTCCTTTACTTCCTGCTACAGTTGAGAACCGAACAAAAACGGGTGTTTCTTTTCCCAGTTCTGTTAAAAATTTTGCTTTGGTATAAGCTGCAAGGCTTTTGTTAAGTTTAAAAACTCCGTGTGCACCGGAACCTCTTGCATGTACTACTCTTTCAGGAATCCTTTCATGATCGAAATGAGTAATCTTTTCTCTAAGGATAAAATCTTCCAATAATGAAGGACCGCGCTCTCCGGCTTTTAAAGAATCCTGATTGTTATTGATCTTTAAGCCCTGATTGGTAGTCAGTTTTTCATTTTCATTGGAAGTGCTGTGTACATCCAGTTGTTCTGCTTTTTTGTTGTGTTCGTTGGTTTTCATATTCATAATCTTTTTGTGGTTGGTGTAAGGTTGAAAGCAGTGAGATGAGATACTCTGAAGAATTAATCTGCTCTTTTCTCCAGAATTTCAAGAAGTCTGTTGATATATTCTTCCTCCTTCAGCACCTTATAGTAAGCCGTTTTGGCATACAAAGTGAAATCCGGAGATTCAAATCTTATTTCAGCATCCATATCAGTAGTTTCCGTACTATTTTTAGTATGAAACTCACGGATATGAAGGATATATTCTTCTATGTAAGCATCTATTACTCCTTTCAGAATCTCGCACTGAGCATTATTTTTAATCTTTTCCAATGATTTGATCAGAAAAGCAGTCACTCCGTAAGAATTGATAATAAGCGGAAATAAAGATTCATTCTCTATTGCGTTATTTTTATCATTCAACCCGGAATGTTGTAAAGTGTCGTTTTCAAATATCATGTTCAAAAAGGGTATTAGTTATGGGTAGCTTTTAAATATTGCTCAAAATAGTGGAGGTCGTTTTTATCCTTGATGGACAGATAAAACATGATCTGTTCCGGCTCTTTTAATCCAATACTGTTGAAACAGTCAAAGTGAGCAATTAATGCCTGTATATTTTCAATATCAATATCTTTCAGGATAATGAATAAAAGAAAAATGTTTTCTTTGATCTCTTTGGCATAGATCGCTGCCCCGTCCTCAAAACACTCCCCTGCATGAGGTATTTTTATAAAATCTTTGTGTCTCAGCGTTTTTATTATTTTCTGACCGTCCATATATATTTTGATTTCATGGTTAAAATAAGCCATATAGAACAAGCTACATGGCTTATTATGTGTTTTTAATCTTCCTGCTCTGCATCAAAATTGATGGATGTTTCCGCAATATCTGTAAGATGCGAATCAGTGTCTTCTTCTTCCTGAAGTGTTCTCTCAAGGAGATCGGCAGCTTTATCATGTCCCATGGTAATTGCAAGCTGTGCAAGCCCTCCATACGTTGCAATTTCGTAATGTTCTACTTTTTGTGCTGCAATAATCAATGCAACATCTCTTGTTGCAGAGCCGTCTTCAGTAGATTTAATTACTTCTTCACCTTCTTCAATGATTCCTTTTATAGCCTTACATTCTTTTTTTTCGGGCTTTTCGTCAATAAGTTTGAAAACTTTTTCCAGACGTTTTACATGCTTTTGGGTTTGAAGATGATGATCTTCAAAGGCATCCTTCAATTCTTCGGTGGTAGCAGCTTCCTGCATTTTTTCCAACGCATCAAGAATGGCATTCTCAGCATAATAAATATCTTTCAGGGCACTTACAAAGAATTTGTGAAGCGGGGCATTTTTCATTTCATCCTTGTTGACAGTCGTCTTATCTGCGGTGCCTTTCTGAGTTGCAGAAACAGCACTATTGGTTTCTAATATTTTATTGGGCATGGTGTAAAATGATGTTTTGTTTAAAAGGATTACCTCTTTATATAGGTATAGAGAGGCAATCCCGGAAAAAGAATTATGAATTACGTCTGCCTCCGAATCCGGAACGTCCTGATGACCTTCCGCCTCCGTGAGATGCCTGGCCTCCCATTCTTGCAATTCTTGTACGGTCTGCTTTACTCATCGCTGCAAAACCTCTTCTTGAACTGCCTGAATTGGAATTATTCGAACTACGGCCTGAACTATTGTTACTATTTCCTGATCTTGAATTCGAACCTCCTCGTCCTGAGTCAGAACCTGAATTTGAAGATCTTCCACCACCATGAGAAGCCTGGCCTCCCATTCTGGCGATTCTTGTTCTCTCAGCCTGGCTCATAGAAGCAAAACCTCTTCTTGAGGTACCATTTCCTGATGATGATCTGCCTCTTCCTCCTGAACCTGAGCCAGAATTTGAGCGTCCACGGGATCCACCTCCTGAACTTCCTCCACGAGAGCCTCCTCTGCCCGAAGTAAATCTTCCCTGGCTGTCTCTCTGCTGATTTCCGTTTCCACTTCTGGAACCGCTTCTTCCTCCACTACGGCCTCTCTGATCATAATCGTCGTCATCTTCATTGTCATAATCTTCATCCTCATCATAATCGTCGTCATATTCATCATAATCTTCATCGTCGTAATCGTCGTCTGAGTCATCATTTTCGTTATCAAAATAGTTTTCATATTCTGAAAAATCATCGTCATAATCATCATCTCTTGATGCATCATTATAACCGTGGTCATATCCTAACTGGTAAACTTCTTCCAGGTTTTCCGGTGAATGTGACTGCCCTCTTGAACTGCGGTTTCTTGAATTTCTAGTGTTCATAACTGAATTTTTATATTAATATTTAGTGATGTGTATTGCAGTCCGTGACTAGTATTAGACGGCAACAGTTGGGTGTCGGTAATTTTAAAATGATTATAAAAACAAATGATTTTGTGCGTGCCTTTTACTAAGGTCTTAAGTATATATTGAAAAACTTATATATCAAATGTACGTCAGAATAACTCACTTTTTTATGACCTGAGTCATGTTAAAGCAGATTAATACAAAATTTTTCGGTCTTGTAAAGTAATGCTGCCTTCTTTCTCCATTTTTTTTAAGGTTCTGATGACAGTTTCCACACGCAGACCCGTGAGATTGGCGATCTGCTGTCTTGTAAATGCTATATGAAAGCAGTGATGACAGTCTTCATCGTGGTAACTTTTAAGGTAATCCAATAATCCTATCAGTCTTTGCATAGGATTTTGAGAAGCCAGGCTCTGCACCATTTTAAGTTTGTAATAGATTTCCTGTGAAAGACAGGCATTCATTTCCAAAGAGAGATAAGGATGCTGACTGATCATTTCAAAGAAATTATTTTTAGGAAGTCTTATTATTCTGGAATCTTCAAGAGATACAGCATTGACGGGATAATTCTGGCTGAGGAAAAGCATTGCTTCTCCAAAACTCTGTTTTTTGCCTAAAAAATTATGAATAAACTCTTTTCCGTCTTCATTATAATTATTAAGTTTTACTTTTCCCTCATTGATCTGAAAATAATAAAGTGCATGATCTCCTTCCTTAAAAACCGGCTCCCGTTTTTTATAATCCCTTCCTTCCGCACCAAAAGAGTACAGAAGGTTTTCATCAATATTCATGCAGCTTATTGTTTTCATAAATTCATTAGGTTTTAATTGAAAAAATCACAAAATCATATACCTGAAATTCATTCTAATATAAGATTTTGCGATTTTCAATTCTTAGGATTTTATCCCTTTCCATATGTTTAATGGTCCTTATAGCAGTTTCCACACAAAGGCCTGTAAGACTTGCCATCTGCTGCCTCGTTAAAGGGATCAGAAATGAATAAGGAGTTATATCCTTTTGAAAGCTCTTAAGATAATCCATCAGCCCTTTTAATCTCGTAGAAGGATTTTGAGATGAGAGATTCTGCATCATGACAAATTTATAATAAAGGCGTTCGGAAAGAAAATTGCTTACCTCCATGTATAATTCAGGAGATTGATTCAGTAAATTGAAAAATAAGGATTTATGAAGTCTTAGAACAATACATTCTGTAATGGCTTCAGCATTCATAGGATAAGGTTTGTCTATGAAAAGGATAGATTCTCCACAGCTTTCTCCTTCGGATAGGATATTTTGAATAAATTCTCTCCCTTCCTCATTATAATTGTTGAGTTTTACCTGTCCTTTAATAATCTGGTAGTAATAATTACAAGTATCCCCTTCGCAGAAAATAGTCTCTGAAGGGGTATAGTGTCTCGTTTCTGCTCCCGCTGAAATCAAAATATTTTCGTCGATAACCATAATAGTTGCTTTTGGCGTTGTTTTCTTCTTCTCTTCTTCTTAGTCTTAGTAAAAATATCATTGGGAACTGATAGGATATGCATGCAAAAATTGAACCTTTATGATTAGCCAAAACGTTAAATAACGTTAAATGAATTGTCACTTTTAAATAATTTCAGATTTATTAATTGAAATATATCAATAAAGTTGTTTAATTTTTAATATTTTCACAAATAAACCAGACATTCAATATTCTGCTTAAAAGTAAGGCTTAAAGCTCAAAAAAACCCGTTTCGCTTCATGAAAACGGGTTTTTTACGATAATAATGGACAAAACAGTTATTTTTTTGTTGTTGTATTCTTATTACTTCTGACGGTATCCATCTTATTTTTTGAAGAAACCGTATCAGTACGTATAGTATCTGAAGGAAGAGGTGTAACGGTAGAAATAGTATCAGTCCTTATGGTATCGGTTACAATACTATCGCTGGTAGATACTTCTGTTTTGTGTTCTTTTTTACAACTCAGGACAGTGATTCCTATAAGTAATGTTGACAGGATGAATTTCATAATAATATATTTTGTGGTGATATTTCAAAAGTAGACTATTATGAAGCTGCATTCTTATGACTTAAGTCATAAAGCTTTATTTTTAATTATTTCGCAAATTTTTTAGTTCCTGCAACACACAGGATAACACCTATTGTCACTCCCAACATTCCCATACTCACCTGCTCATGAAGAAACCAGGCAGCCAATGCCAGTCCAAAGAAAGGCTGAAGCAGCTGCAATTGTCCCACTGTAGCAATACCACCCTGCGCCAGTCCTTTGTACCAGAATATAAAACCAATGAACATACTGAAAAGGGAAATATAAGCCATCCCAAACCATCCCTGAAAACTCACATTTTGAATATCATCAGGAAAATAGATGAAAAATAAAGGAATCATAATAGGAAGTGCCAGTACTAATGCCCAGGAAATCACTTGCCAACCACCAAGTGTTTTGGATAATTTGGCACCTTCAGCATAACCCATACCACATAAAATAACAGCGAGCAGCATCAGAATATCCCCAATCGGCGAGGCAGATATTCCTTGCGAAACGGCATATCCAATCACTAAAAGACTTCCAACAATCGAAAAAAACCAAAATACAGGATGAGGTCTTTCGCCGCCACGCATTACTCCAAATACAGCAGTTGCCAAAGGAAGCATTCCCAGGAATACTATAGAATGGGCCGAAGTAAGGTATTGAAGAGCCAATGCCGACAAAAGAGGAAAGCCTACCACACAGCCAAGAGAAACCAGCAACAAAGGAGTTAATTGTTCTTTAACAGGACGCTTTTCTTTACCCAGCCATAATACAATAAGAGCTAATATCCCCGCCACGGCTGCACGAACAATCGTTACAAAGGTAGGACTCATTTCCATTACAGCTAATTTGGTAGCAGGTAAACCACCACTAAATAATACAACTCCTATAAAGCCGTTGATCCATCCGCTTATATTTTCATCTTTTGATATCTGTTTTGTCATCATCTTATTGAAGCTTTTAATTGATGGTTCAAAATTAGAAAGGATAATTAGATAAACACAGTATCAGTTTTGTATATTTGCATGAGCACAGTTGAAAATATGAGTAAAGAATTTTTATATACAGAAATTGCAGACGGTATTGCAGGACAGATCAGGAATGGTATTTTAAAGGCCGGAGACAAACTTCCTTCGGTAAGAATGCTATGCCAGGAACATCAGGTAAGTATGAATACAGCCAAGCGTGTTTTCCTGGAACTGGAATCCCAGTCCTTGGTAGAATCTAAGCCGCAATCCGGTTATTTTGTAAGTCAGTTATTATCCGCAAAACTTCCATTGCCGGAAGTTAGCCGTCCGTCATTGATTGCCAATAATGATGAACCGGATGAATTGATCAGTAAGGTTTATGAAAATATGGGTAAAAAGGATCTTACTTTTTTTTCTATCGGAATTCCGTCCGGAGATCTACTACCTCAGGCAAAACTGAAAAAAGAAATCGTAAATGCCATCAGGGAATTAAAAGATGGCGGTACAGAATATGAGGAGCTTCAGGGAAATCTGAAATTAAGAAGAATGATTGCCATACGTTCTTTGCAATGGGGAGGAAATCTGAGCGAAAATGACCTGATAACGACGAATGGCGGAATGAATGCTTTATCTTTCTGCTTAATGGCCTTAGGAAAACCAGGTGATACAATTGCTATTGAAAGCCCTTGTTACCCGGGAATTCTACAGCTGGCCAACGGATTGGGCTTAAAAGTTCTGGAACTTCCTACGCACCCTACTACGGGAATAGAAATTGAGGCTTTAAAAAAAGTAATACCCAAAATAGATATCTGCCTGCTTATTCCCAATTTCAATTCACCTTTGGGAAGCTGCATGCCTGACGAAAATAAAAAAGAAATTGTAAAAATTCTTTCGGAAAATAATATTCCATTGATTGAAGATGATGTGTATGGAGATTTGTATTTCGGCTCTACTCGTCCGAAATGCTGCAAGTCTTTTGATAAAGACGGAAATGTATTGTATTGCAGCTCTATTTCAAAAACTTTGGCTCCGGGATATCGTGTAGGCTGGATTGCGCCCGGAAAGTATAAAGATAAGATACTGAAGCTTAAGCTCCTGCATTCCACTTCCTCTATTTCGATTGTCAATGAAGCTGTAGCCAACTTTCTGAAATCCGGCAAGTATGAAAAACATCTTCAGCAGTTGCGCCGGACTTTGCAAAATAATTATCAGAACTATGTTCAGACTATTGCAGAATCTTTCCCGGAAGGCACCAAAACCAGCCGTCCACAGGGAGGATTGTCTTTATGGATAGAATTTGATAAGAAAATACGGACAACTGAGTTATACGATCTGGCCATCAAGCAAAACATAAGTATTGCTCCCGGAAGAATGTTTACCTTTCAGGAGCAGTTTGAAAACTGTATGAGACTGTGCATAGGACTTCCCTGGTCAGAAGATACGCAGGCAAAACTCAGACAGGTTGGACAGCTTGCCAAAAAGATTTATTTGAAGTAAGGAAGATAGAGGCTGGAAGATGGAAGCTATTAGAGTTTTAAGAATAGATTATGTCAATTCTTATTAATAACGATGTTTAAATAATAACGATCAAGTTCTTTTTGTCTTTACCAGAACTTCAAGCTTCCCTCTTCCTGCCTTTTCTATTTGTTATCCGGAACGAAATTTTTTCTCGCCAGCTCTTTTCTTACACGGCTAAGACTTTCAGGAGTAATTCCAAGGTAAGAAGCAATCATCCATTGCGGCACTCTCAGAAGCAAATCCGGATACATTTTAATGAATTTCATATATCTTTCTTCCGCAGTCTCACCAAGCAAAGAGTTGATTCTGTTCTGAAGACTTCTGATATGTTTCTGAAGCAGAAAATCACTTCTTTCAATGCTGTTTGGAAACTGTTCAACCAGCTTATTAAAGAAATCCGGATGCAAAAACAGAATTTCTGAATCTTCAACCGCTTCTATATAATAAATGGATTTTTCATTGAAATAAAGACTGCTTCGGTCGGAAATCAGCCAGCTTTCAGGGGCAAACTGTATAATATGCTCTTTCCCGTTTTTATCAATGGAATACATCTTCAACAGCCCTTTTTCTACAAAGAATATATGCCTGCAAATTTCACCATACTGAAGAAGAAACTGATTTTTAGGAATTTTCTTTACTTCATAGTGCAGGCTGCAAGTGTTCACATTTTGGAGGGGAACATTTAAAACTTTGGCTAAATAATCATTTATATTCTTCATGATACAATCTGGCTTAAAGAAATATCCTGGTGTGAAGCATTGTTCACAGGTTTTCCGTTCTCTATTACAATCAGCTGCGGACTTTCATGTCTTATTTCAAAATCTGCGGCTATTTTATTGGAAACAGGTCTGTAAGCCAATAGATCAAGGTAGTATACATTGACTGGCTGATCTGAATTTTCAACTTCTTTTTCAAAGTTCTTCAGTACAGTTCTGCTGATAAAACAGCTTGTTGAATGTTTAAATATAGCAATCTTATTCTGAAAAGAGTCTTCTATAGCTTTTGCAAGGTCTTCTTCAGACTCTATTTTTTTCCAGAATGTTTTTTGGTCAGGGGTTTCGTTTTTTCCACCGAATATTTTATCAAAAAAACTCATACATTAAATTGTTTTAGATGGTGATCAAGATGTTTGTACTCTAAAAATGTCCAGTCTTTTTCAGTCATGTTTCCAAATAATCTGTGATGATCCGGCAGGCTGTTTTTTTCACAGGCTTCCCGAAATTCCTCCAGCGTTTTCAGCAGATTGGCTTTTGATACATCAAAATCACACTCAAAATTAACGATTAGTTTTTGAAAAGTAGGCATGTTTCTGGGAATTCCATTATTGAAGACATACATTTCTGCTTTCGTGAGTATTCCTATTGCCTTATACAGAATATTAATATGGGGTAATTCCACTTTTATCAAGGCTACCTGAAGAACCAGGTCACAATGCTTTAGCATTTGACATACGTTCATTTTCCCCCATTTTCCAGGGGAATTTTCAGATAACATGGAAATTCGGTCTACAATTTCCTTATAGTATATGGGATTATTAAGACGCTTCCTTACCAACCTTTTTCTATCTTCAGATTTTCAATATGAGCAAAATGATGATTACAGTGCCAGACGTATAAAGCAAGACTTTCTCTTAAATTATAATTTTTATTATGCTCCGGATGATGAAAGGTTCTTTCAAATTGTTTATTCGTAAGGCTTTTAAGGAGTACAACCCATCTTTGGTGTGTTCCTTTCAGCATTCTCATAGCTGGTTTTACAGGCATATGGAAACTGTCCTGAAGCTCAGCCCATTTGGCTTCATCATAAGGTTTTATGGTAGGATTATCTTCGGTAAGAGCCAGTTTAAAACGTATAAAACTATTCATATGACTGTCAGAAAGGTGGTTGATAACCTGCCTCACAGTCCAGCCTCCTTCTCTGTAAGGAGTATCCAATTGATCGTCCGTAAAATGTTCAATGAGATTTTTTAGCCTGCCGGGAAAGTCTTTGATTACTTTGATGTAAGTATCCAATGTAGTATCACAGATGTTTTCCGGAACTTCAAACGGGCCAACTGGAAACTTTTTATTCTCTAAATCACTCATTGCTCAAGGTTTTAATTTGTAATTATTGCCGATTTGTCCGGTTATTATAGGTAAGAACAATGTAATATCAGCTTGTGTAAATTTATCAAAAATTCAAGAAACTAAGGTGAATAAAGCATTAATTATAGAGATAATAATTTTTGTGGTACCAATTGTTCATAAAAAAGGCTTCACGGATCAACTGAAGTCTTTTATAAATTATATTGAAAGATTAATAACCATGCAGATCAATACCTTCTGTTCTTTGTAAGGTTACTTTTTTCCCCATTTTCTTTTGAATCACTCTGAAATGCTGCAGTTCATCATCCGTCAGAATACTGATTGCTGTTCCTTTCTCATTAGCACGCCCCGTTCTTCCGATACGGTGAATATAATCTAAAGGAGAACGCGGCAGTTCATAATTGATCACACATGGTAATGACTCAATATGAATTCCACGCCCAATCAGGTCTGTTGCTACCAAAATCTGGGCTCCGTTTACTTTAAACTCTTCCAGGTTATTTCTGCGGGCACCCTGCGATTTCTGACTGTGAATAGCCACCGCTTTAATTTTATTCTTTTTAAGTTTTTCCACCAGATTATCTGCAGACCTTGTAGATGAAACAAAGATCAAAGCCTTTTCCACCTTTTTTTCTTTAATCAAATAACGCAGGAAAGGGCCTTTATTCTCCGGAGAAACATGATATGCAAACTGTTCTATATTATCAATTTCAACTTCTTCTTTTTTAATTTCGATAATAGTGGGATTGATGGACAGGCGTTCTTTCATTTCAGAAACCTTATCATTCAAAGTTGCTGAAAATAAAGTCGTTTGTTTTACCACAGGCATCATTGCGAAAAGTTTATTCATTTCTTCTCCAAAGCCCAGCTGAAACATTTTATCCGCTTCATCAATCACCAAATGCTGGATTCCGGAAATACTCAACGCATTATGCTCAATTAAGTCTAACAAACGTCCGGGAGTAGCAATAAGAACTTCTACCCCAAACATTCCCTTCATCTGCGGATTGATAGAAACACCTCCATAAACCGCCATTGTACGAACTTCACGCTTGAGATTTTCTGTAAAAGCTCTGAAAACTTCATCGATCTGAATGGCCAATTCACGGGTAGGAACCAATATTAAAACCTGAACATTACGGTCCTTTTTAACTTCAGAATTCTGTAATTTTTCTAAAATCGGCATTACGAAACAAGCCGTTTTTCCGGAACCTGTCTGTGCAATTCCCATCAGGTCTTTTCCCTGCAGAATAACAGGAACTGCCTGCTCCTGTATTGGAAATGGTTTCAAATACCCCAGTTTATTTACAGAACGAATAATATTGTGTGATAATCCTAACGATTCAAATGACATAAAAATACTTATTTACTGCAAAGATAAGCTATTGAGATTTAGTTTCAGATAAAAGGTCAGAAGCCTGAAGATGGAAGAAGGAAGTAATGATAGGCATAAAAACAATGATGCTCTCTTTCATCCTTTTAAAAGAACTGTTATATAAAGGCAGTTATTTTTCTTGCCGATTTGTCCGATAATTAGGGTTTGGACAAATTTTTGAAGATTAGTTTTGTAAATTTATCAAAAATTCGAGAAATCAAAATATGAAAAAAGCGTTAATAATAGTCGATGTACAGAATGATTTTTGTGAAGGCGGAGCACTGGCAGTCCCTGGATCCAACGAAATTATCCCGTATATCAATCTTCTGATGGAGGAAAATGCATATGATCAGGTGGTTCTTACACAGGACTGGCATCCTGCAGGCCACAAAAGTTTTGCAAGCAGCAATGGCAGACAGGTTGGAGAAAGTATTATTTTAAATGGTGTTCCACAGTTTATGTGGCCGGATCACTGTGTTCAGGGAACTTTCGGGGCAGAATTCCACAAAGATCTGAACAGAGACAAAGTAACTCACATTGTACAAAAAGGTAAAAATATTGAGATAGACAGCTATAGCGGTTTCCAGGATAATAACCATTTTATGAAAACCGGACTGGATGATTTCTTAAAATATCATGATATCCAATTGGTAGAAATCGTTGGATTGGCATTAGACTATTGCGTTAAATTCACGGCTCAGGATGCTGTAGCCAACGGATATGTAACATGCCTTCATTTCAATGGAACACGTGCTGTAAACGTAAAACCAGACAACGCCAGAGATGCCATCTACGAGATGATTGAAAAAGGAGTGACAGTTTTGGGATAGTTCTTTTTTAATGATGAATTATAAATGATGAGTTATGAATTCTGGAATTCACAACTTAATACAAAAAAAGCGCAGAAAATAATTCTGCGCTTTTTTATTTTTTACACTTAAATGTACTTTTCAAAATAATGGAATAAGTTACAATCCTGAATCTATAATTCATCATTTATAACTTATAATTCATCATTATATTAAAGCATTTTAAGGTTGTTTACTTCCAGTTCTGTAAGGATTCTCCAGTGTCCTCTCTTGATATTCTTCTTCGTTAATCCTGCAAACATTACTCTGTCTAAAGCTTCCACTTCGTACCCTAATCTTTGGAATATTCTTCTGATAACACGGTTCCATCCAATATGAATCTCGATTCCGATCTCATTTTTAGGTTTTCCTTCAATGTACGAAATCTGGTCAACAACGGCTACTCCTTCATCAAGACGGATCCCTTCTGCGATAAGACGTAGATCTTCACCTGAAAGCTTTTTATCTAACGTTACATGATAAATCTTTTTAGCATCAAAAGATGGATGCGTTAATTTTTTAGTCATGTGTCCATCATTGGTCAATAGAATAACCCCCGTTGTAGAACGGTCTAATCTTCCAACCGGGAAAACTCTGTAAGGAGAAGCATTAGCTACAAGATCCATTACTGTTTTTCTCGCTTTGTCATCTTTCGTCGTAGAAATGTAACCTTTTGGCTTATTCAAAAGTACATAAACCGGTTTTTCAGGAGTAATATTTTGTCCGTCAAAAACTACTCTGTCAGTTTTCTGTACCTGATAGCCCATTTCGTTGACTACTTTTCCGTTTACTTCTACCAATCCCTGAGTAATAAGATCATCCGCTTCTCTTCTGCTGCAGATCCCTGAATTGGCAATATACTTATTGAGACGGATAGTGTCTTTATGAACATCTTTGTCAATTTTGTTTAACCTTCTTTTTTGTACAAAAGATTTTGCTCTGTCATCTCTTTCATCTCCATTAGAGGGTCTTCTGCCATATTTCAGACTACCTCTTTCATATTTATCTCTTGTATCAAAGCTTTTTCCTCCTCTTTTGGGTTTTCCGAAAGATTTTCTCTCAAAACTCTCACTTTTATTCGTGATGTATGGTTTTCTTTCAGATTTTGAACCCATATCTTCGTTGGAACCTTCAGAGCTGTCAGTATTTCTCTTGAATGGTTTTTTATCGAATTTTGAGTTAGACCCTCTATGTTCCGGAGCTGTTCTGCCTCCGTCTTTAGAAAAAGGTTTTTTAAAAGGTTTTGATCCTGAAGAATTTCCAGATCTGGAAGCACGAGAATCATCAGAACTTTTCTTGGTTGAAATTCTTGGTCTCTTTGATCTGTCTGAATTATTATTATCTCTGCTCATTCTAAAAATTTCTGCAAAGATAGTAATTTAGTTACGAGTTAAAAATTAAGAATCATAACTTTGCACTATAGTTTACATTTTAACTTTACAAATATTAGAAGATGATAACAATATTAAACGATAATTTTTCTCAGCTTAACGAGTTTCTTCATGAAAAATCTTTCAGTAAAATTTTCATTCTCGTTGATGAAAATACTCATGAATACTGCCTTCCTATTCTTTTGGGAAATATGGAAACAGACCTTGGCTTTGAAATTTTAGAGATTGAAGCCGGAGAAGAAATGAAAAATATCCAGACTGCCAATCAGCTTTGGGAAATTCTTACGGAAATGCAGGCAGACAGAAAAGCGCTGGTTATCAATCTTGGGGGCGGTGTGATTACTGATATGGGAGGATTTGTGGCATCTACTTACAAAAGAGGAATACAGTTCATCAATATCCCTACTACTCTTTTATCTATGTGTGATGCTTCTATAGGAGGAAAAACGGGTATTGACCTGATGCATTATAAAAATATGGTGGGAACTTTCGCTTTTCCTGAACAGATCTTTATTTTTCCAAAATTCTTAGAAACATTACCATTTAAAGAATTGAGAAGCGGATTCGCTGAAATGCTGAAGCACGGATTAATAGCTGATAAAAATCATTGGGATCAGCTGATTCAGGTTCGTAAACTGGAGGTTGAGACAGTAATTCCACATATTCAGACTTCTATGAATATTAAGCAGGACGTTGTAGATAAAGATTTTCATGAACAGAATATCAGAAAAACATTGAACTTTGGGCATACAATAGGTCACGCTGTAGAAAGTTTATGCTTGCAACAAGGAAATCCTATCCTTCACGGGGAGGCGGTTGCCATGGGAATGATTGCAGAAGCTCATCTGGCTTATCTGGAGAATCTTATTTCTGAAACAGATGCAGATATGGTCATCGAAAATGTTCAGAGATACTATCCTTACCTGGATATCAGTGATTTTAAAGACGAAGATATCACGGCATTATTACTGAATGATAAAAAGAATACAGATAGTAAAATCAACTTTTCATTACTTTCAGAAATAGGTTCTTGTACTTATGACCATCAGTGCAGCCAGGAAAATATCCTTGAATCGCTGTCTTTTTATAGAAAATTGAATAATGCTTAACTATTTTTTGGAAAGATAAACCCGGTTTGAAAGGTTATTTTTAACAAAATTGTCAATTTAGACCTCTTCTAAACAAATGTTTATTTAAATATGTAACAAATTGAAAATCAACTATATAATTTCAATACCACTTATTATCTAAGTGGTATTTTTATTGATTTTAATCATAAAAAATATTTTTGGCAAGCAATTTGAAAGATACTCTGCGTTCAACTGAAAATGCTGAACAAGTAGTAAAATTTAAAATTAAGAAAGAGTAAAATTAAAAAAATTAAAGTTATGAAAAAGTTAATTTTAGGATTAGCGTTAACTGCAGGAACATTCGCATTCGCTCAACAGACAGGAAACACATCTTCTAATCCAGTAACATTTGGGGTAAAAGGGGGAATGAACGTATCTTCACTTTCAAAAGACAGTGGTCTTGATGATCAGAAATCTAAAATTGGATTCAATGCAGGGGTATTTGCCAACATTCCGTTAGCAGCTTCATTCAGCGTTCAACCGGAAGTATTATATTCACAATATGGTAACAAATCAGATTTCACCTCATTTGGGACGAAATTTTCGGCTTCTACTAAATTAGATTATGTTACTGTACCGGTAATGTTCCAATACAACCTTATTCCTGACCTTTATGTTGAGGCAGGACCAGAATTCGGTTTCATGGTAAGCGCTAAAAATAAATTGAAAAATGAATCCAACGGAGATTCTACTACATCAGACAATTACAAAGATAATTTCAATACATTCAACTTTGGTATTGGTCTTGGTGCCGGGTATTACTTTACTCCGAACCTTGGACTTACAGCACGATATGTTGCAGGTTTAACTGATATCGCAAAAAACAGACCTAACGGTTCTGATGCGGTAAGAAACAATGTATTCCAGGTAGGTTTAGCTTATAAATTCAAATAAGCTTACACATTCACTAACAAATTTTATATTCAATAGAAAAGATCAGATTAATTTTTTAATCTGGTCTTTTTTTATAGGTAAAGCATTGATCCTTTGATAAAACATCAAAAATATATCCCAAACTATTGATTTTTCAATCTGTTAAAGATATATAAAGTCTTTATTGAAGGGAGTTCGCGGCATATTGTTTGTTGCTTTCCGAGCGTTAAACAACTTAAATTAAAACTAATCTATGAAAAAGATTTTTCCAGGCCTGGCACTTATCGCAGGTACTTTTGTTTTTGCTCAGAACACTTCAACTGATGCTACTCCTCCATCCACATCTTCTTCTTCTAAAATCAAATTCGGTTTGAAAGCAGGACTTAATGTTTCCACTCTTTCCAATATGGATATGAAATCAAAAGCTGGATTTTATGGTGGTGTTTTTATGAATATTCCTGTCGCTAAGGATTTCTCTGTTCAGCCTGAAGTATTATACAGTAATGTAGGAGGTAAACAGAAAGGAGACAGTAATGCAAAACTTGAAGTAGAATATATTTCCATTCCCGTAATGTTTCAATATAAAGTACTTCCTAATCTTTATGTAGAAGCCGGACCACAATTTAGCTTCTTAATGGATGCCAGATTAAAGGACGATGTAGGGAGTTTACACCTTAAAAATGCAACCAGAGGCTTTGATTTCGGAATCGGCTTGGGAGCCGGTTATAATATAACCAAAAATATTGGTGTAAATGTGAGATATACTGCAGGCTTATCTGATATTGTGAATGCAAAACAACAGAGATATCTTTATGGGTATGGCAGACCAGGATCTGTAAGAAACGGTGTATTCCAGGTAGGAGTAAATTACAAATTCTAAAGCTTATTAGCTTTTCTCGTTAAGTTTTTATAATTAAAGTGGAGCCGGATTAATTTTAATCCGGCTTTTTCATGTAAAATAAAGATTACTTTTTCCAATTTATAGCATAAACACTGGATTTATAATATGTTTTAACTTTGGCACGCAGTTTGATTCTTAATGAAATGTTAAATAAAACTTAAAAACTATTAAAATATAAAACTTATGAAAAAGATTCTTTTAGCTCTTGCCCTGGTAGCAGGTACTTTCACTTTCGCTCAGAAGACTTCAACTTCTACTGCTTCATCTTCCCCAGTTAGATTTGGTGTAAAAGCAGGTCTTAATATTTCAACTATTTCTAACAGTGATTTGAATTCAAAAGCTGGATTTTATGGGGGTGTTTTTGCAAACATTCCTGTAGCACAAGACTTCTCTGTACAGCCAGAAGTATTATACAGCGGTTTGGGTGGTAAATATAAAGGTAACGGTGATCTAAAACTTAATACGGATTATATCGCAGTACCGGTAATGTTACAGTACAACCTTATTCCTAATTTATATGTAGAAGCTGGTCCTCAATTCGGCTTCCTTATCAGTGCTAAAGGAAAAGGAAATGGTGGATCTGTAGATGTTAAAGATAATTTGAAAACTTTTGATTTCGGAATTGGTCTTGGAGCTGGATATTATTTCACACAAAATATTGGAGTGAATCTAAGATATACCGCAGGATTATCTGATGTTCCTAAAAACAACCCAGGTGATGCTTCTAGAAACGGAGTATTTCAGGTTGGTTTAGCTTATAAATTCTAAGAAATCAGATTAGCTTTTAAAGCGAAATTTCTAATCAATACAAAGCCGGATTATATTTAATCCGGCTTTTTTATTTGGCAGATACTTTTTGGCAAGAAATTTGCGTACTGAGTAATGATTGTACTCTATTCCGGAAATCCCAACATATGATTCCGTTTTTACAATGAAGCAGGTATTGGTTCAGTTGATCAATCAATTGAATTTTAATACTCAAACGCAACTATTACCATTATAAACTTTTAACGGGAACAGCATTGGGTTGATTAACACTAGAATGCAAGGCAGGATACAGCAATGTATGTTGTTCAATAATTAGATACATTTTGATTTCAATAGAAAAAGTCAGGTTTATTAGTTTAGGCCTGACTTTTTCGCTTATTGCATGATTTTTATCACTTCTCCCGTTTGTGGCAGATATTTTGTCGCAATGAAGAGAAATTAAATTAAACTTTAAATCATGAAAAAACTCTTTATAGTACTGGCAGTGGCGGGCGGCCTTTTCGCGAATGCACAGGAAAAAACTCAATCAAAAACTTCTTCTCCTGGTACTTTTGGTGTTAAAGCAGGTCTGAACGGATCTACGCTTACCAGAGGAGACGGTTATGAATATGATAATAATGAAAAAATGAAAGTAGGTTTTCATGCAGGGGTGTTCGCCAATATTCCGGTTTCTGAAAAATTCAGTATCCAGCCTGAGCTTCTTTTCAGCCAGCTGGGATCAAAATCAGACTATAACTACAGAACAAACTCAGGGAACTACAGAAGAACACAGCACTATGATTACAGTACAACATTAAATTATCTTTCTCTTCCTGTAATGGTTCAATATAATATTCTTCCTCAGCTATATGTAGAAGCAGGCCCTGAATTTGGATACCTATTGGGAGGAAAAACAAAAGGAGATTTAACTACTATTGAAACTACCGGGAATTCAATTACAATTGATCATACGGAACATATTTCAAAAAATATTTCAACAGGTCTTTTTAACCGTTTCAATCTGGGATTAGGTATTGGTGCCGGATATTACTTTACTAAAAGCTTTGGGGTAACCGCAAGATTTACTGCTGGTATTACTGAAGTTTACAAATATAATGATGATGATAAAGTAAGAAATAATGCACTTCAGATTGGAGTTGCTTATAAGTTTAAATAGGGATATTTATTATTTTCAAAATGATACCGGGTCTATTAGGGTCCGGTATTTTTATTTCAGATCCTGAAAACAATCCGGATACTCCATTTTTTTTAGAAAAACAGCTTCTGCTTTTAAATTTTTTATCATTTCAATTATCTACAGTAATATTTTTCGACTCTTCAACTCTTTTCATAAAATAGTCAGTTTGGTATACATTTATTCATCAAAAAGGGATAAATGATTAAGAAAAATCTTTCTGAAAACCTCTTTAAAACCCCTGCAAATAGGTATTTTTCAACTTTGGCAAGCAATTTGCAAAATAATTGGAGTCTGATTGAGAAATCATCCGACACACAAATAGTAAAATTAAAAAAATAAAATTATGAAGAAGTTATTTTTAGGATTAGCATTAACTGCTGGTACATTAGCTTTTGCTCAAGAGACAGAAACAAAAACAGTAAATGCATCACCACTAAAAAAAGATGTTCAACCCGTTAGATTCGGGATTAAAGCAGGAGGAAACTCTTCTTATTTCAGTCAGCAGAAGTTTGGGATCAACACCCAGCAACTAGGTTTCCATGCAGGTGCATTCGTTAATATTCCAATTTCAAAACAATTTAGTTTCCAGCCAGAGGTTTTATTCAACCAAATGGGGGCTAAAGATGTAATGTATTCTACAGAAACTGACAATGGCGTTACGAATGTGAAGACTAAAGTACAGAGCAGAGTACAAATGAACTACATTTCAGTTCCATTAATGGTTCAAATGAGACCTATTGACAAGTTTTATATTGAAGCAGGACCAGAATTCAGTTATTTCCTTAATGGAAAAAACAAATCGGAATCTAGTGTAGCAAGTACTACAGGAGGCGTTACAACCACCACTGCTAGTTCAAACTCTCAGGATATCGACAAAGATATGATCAACAAATTCAATTTCGGATTGGGTCTTGGTTTAGGGTATGATATCACTTCCAACATTGGTGTAAGTGCAAGATACGTAAACAGCTTAACTAAAATTGATAAGAGCAGACCTGCTGCTGAAAACAACAACAGAGTATTTCAGTTAGGTTTGAACTATAAGTTCTAATTAAAAAAAACCAATTTTTTAACCGAAGTGCATTAACCTGCACGTATAAAATAGCCGGAAGATTTTTCTTTCGGCTATTTATATTTAAAAATAGGGCAATTATATACAATTTTATATTAATCCTGCTATCTCATTATTATGACTCTGTCATTCTGAATGTAACAGTGAAATGAAGAATTCAGGCTTTACATGAGATTCTTCCTTCGTCAGAATGACAATGGTGTAAAATTCTATAGTCACCCAGAATATTTATTCAAATATTCTGGGATCATCACTGATTACCCCGTCTATTCCCATATCCTTTAATTCCTTCAATCTTTCTTTTGTATTTACAGTCCATGGGATTACTTTCATTCCTAATGCGTGGCATTCCTGTACTAATTGTGGGGTCACAAGATTATGTTCGGGGCTGTAAATGGTAGGGGTAAAACTCAAAAATTTCATATCTCCTGCCACTCCACTTAAATGATCAGGATACATTTTGAATTTCTCTACAGGAATGTTTTTAAAATAAGCCTGTTGCTGAGCCAGCTTTTTATCATCTACTTTTTCAACCAGAAGAGCGGTCATTATTTTAGGATATTCTTTATGAAGGATTTCCAGTGTTCTGGGATCAAAAGACTGGATAATCACTCTGTCCTGAATTTTTTTCTCTACAATAATCTTCATCATCAGATCTACAAATTCTTTGGGTTCCGGATGAAATATATTATCAGAAAATGGACGGGTTTTAGTTTCTATATTATAAAAAGGCAACGGTCTTTTCAGCTCACGGGCATAAGCCTCACATGCATCTATGATATCGGAAAAAAGAGGTTTTTGAACCTTCATTTTCTTTTGATCAGGATAATTACTCATTTTCTTTAAACCTACATCAAATGTCTTAATTTTTGCATAAGGCATTTCATAGATTTTATAATAAAAACCTGAGTCTTTTGGAATGTAGGTTCCATCCGGCTTGGTAACCAACTCCGGCGAAAGGAAGGCATCATGGGAAAGAATTACCTTTTTGTCCTTTGTGATAGCCAGATCCATTTCCAGGGTCGTTATATTCATTTTTAAAGCATTTTTCATTGCCGGGATGGTATTTTCCGGGTAAAGAGATTTCCCTCCACGATGTGCCTGTTTATCGAAAGATTGTGAAGTGTAAAGCTGGGCAAATACCAGAAAAATACCCGTGAAAAATGCGTTTTTCATATCCTGAAGTTTTAATCAGACAAAATTAAAACTCTATTGTATATTGTATAATACAGGAATATTAAGCTTCTGCTACATTTATAACAAAAAGAGCCAGGTGATAGCCCGGCTCTTTTGTTTTTATGATTTTAATAAAGAGATTAGTTGAATAAATCTACCTCTTCTCCTTTTCCTACAGGATATTCTTCTGTAAAGCATCCGAAACAGTGATTGGCAGAACCTAAAATGGTTTTCAGGTTATCTATGCTTAAAAACTCCAGGGAATCTACTCCTAAATAATTTTTAAGTTCTTCTGTGGTCATGTTGGCAGAGATTAGATCATCTTTAGACGGAGTATCAATTCCCAGATAACATGGTGCAATGATTGGCGGAGAAACACTTCTGAAGTGGATTTCCTTCACACCTGCATCTTTTAGAATTTTAACAAGTCTCTTAGATGTTGTCCCTCGAACGATAGAATCATCAATGATCACTACTCTTTTATCCTTCATCTCAGAGATGATCGGGTTCAGTTTAAGGTTCACTACCCTTTCTCTCATTTCCTGTGTAGGAACAATGAAACTTCTTCCGATATATCTGTTTTTAATCAAAACAGGACGGAAAGGGATTCCTGAAGCTTTAGAAAAACCAATAGCAGCAGGAACTCCGGAATCCGGAACTCCAATAACCAGATCAGCCTCTACAGGAGCCTGTTCCCAGATTTTCTCCCCGGATTTTTCTCTGATTTCGTATACATTGATGTTTTCTAAAGTAGAGTCAGGTCTTGCAAAGTAAATATATTCAAAAGAACAGATTCTCTGCTTTCCTTTCGCCTCATCCATCATATAAGAATGAAGTTTTCCAGGTTCGTTTTCATTGGTATAAATGATCTCACCAGGAAGGATATCACGTACATATTGAGCTCCTACAGCATCCAATGCCACAGATTCTGAAGCTACTACATAAGATCTTTCGTCGATAGCTCCTAAAACCAATGGACGGATTCCGTTGAAGTCTCTGAATGCAAAGAATTTATTTCTTGTCATTCCCACTACGGAATAAGCTCCTTCGATCTTTTCCATGGTTGCTTTAATAGCTCCGCGAAGACCTAAATCAAGGTTTTTCTGGATAAGTCTCAGGATCACCTCAGAATCGGATGTCGCTCTGAAAACTACGCCTTCAGCCTCTAATTCTGCTTTTAATTCTTTTGCATTGGTAAGGTTACCGTTGTGTGCTATAGAAAGTATAATCTGGTCATATTCGTTTTTCGCGAAAAATGGCTGGAAATTATATTTCTTCTTATCTCCTGCAGTGGTATAACGGGTATGCCCAATTGCAGAATTTCCCATAAAAGTTTCAGGTTCCTGAATTTCTTTATAAACATCTAAAACCAGTCCTTCATCTTTCATATTTGTGATTCTTCCATCTTTTAAAACGGAAATACCACAAGCTTCCTGGCCTCTGTGCTGTAATGCAAAAAGACCAAACTGTGAAAGAGAGAAAGTATCCAGATCATTATCCGAATACATTCCGAAAATCCCACACTCTTCATTGGGAGCATCCAGTCTTTCCTCTTCCTGAGTTCTGAAAAGATTTCTTCCGTAAGTCTGGGTTTCAAACTGTTTTAAATATTCACTTTTATGAATGTCTAAACTTTTCATTTCTATTTTTTCTAATTGTAGATCTTAGAAGTCAGATTTCAGACTAAAAGCTAACTTCAAATTTAATTTTGTTTTAACCAACAAAGTATTTTCAGTATCAACATCTGATATCTGAAATCTGGTATCTAAAGTCTTATTTCTGTAAAAGATTTTTAAGACGGTTGTAGATTTCTACATAAGCCTCAGTAACTTCTCCTAAGTCTCTTCTGAATCTGTCTTTGTCAAGCTTCTTCATAGTATCTTTGTCCCAAAGTCTGCAGGTATCCGGAGAAATCTCGTCAGCAAGGATAATTTCACCGTCTGAAGTTTTACCTAATTCGATTTTGAAATCTACAAGGATAATATTGATTTTATCAAACAGGTCGATAAGGATCTCGTTGATATCCGAAGTCAATTCATACATTTCGTCAAGCTCTTCATAAGTAGCAGCGCCTAAGAAAACAGCATGGTGATCATTGATAAGCGGATCTCCCAATTCGTCTTTTTTGTAGCAGATATCGAAGATGGTTACCGGAGATTTGATTCCTTCTTCCACTCCTAATCTTTGTGCCATACTTCCTGCAGAGTAGTTTCTTACCACCATTTCCAAAGGAATGATAGATACTTTTCTTACCAACTGCTCTCTTTCGTCCAATTGTTTGATGAAATGAGTTTTGATTCCTTTTTCATTTAAGTATTCAAAAATAAGGGTTGTGATAGCGTTGTTCATTTCCCCTTTAAGATCAACCTGACCTTTCTTTTGAGCGTTAAATGCTGTAGCATCGTCTTTGAAACGTACTACTACTTCATCAGGATTATCGGTTGCAAATACTTGTTTTGCTTTCCCCTCGTACAACATTTCTTTCTTTTGACTCATAATTTTACTTTCTAAATTGTAGTTAGATTTATTGATTTATTTTATAATTATTCCTGTTAAGACAGCCAGTCCAAAACTCAGCAGTGTACCAATTAATACATATTCTGTAAGTTTTCTCTGTTTTGCCTGTGCAAGGTCGCTAAACCTGAAAACAGATTTGGCAGCCACCATGAAACCTACGCCTTCCCAGTGATTCACCATGATAAAAGTGAAGACCAGCAGACGTTCTAAAATTCCGATATATTTTCCGGCACTTGATAAAGATTCGGTTTGAATAGTGTTGGGGCCATCTGGAGCGGGTGTCCATGATGACAGTAATATTTTGATAAAAATAGATGTGGGTGTCGTTAAAAACAACGCTGCCATAATTATCTTTAAAAATTCCTGATTCTGTAAAAATTCAAAGCTGAATTCCTGGAAATACAGAGAAACTCCGGCAATTACCAGAACATGCAGCAGCTGATCAATGAAAAACCATCTTTTTTTAGTCTTTACATTTTGAAATGTCAGTTTGGCGGCATCAATAATAAAGTGAGTGATCCCTACCAAAACGGCTACCCACCAAAGTTTCAGATCCCAAAGAAAAATAAGACTTAATACAGTGTGAATCAGAACATGAAGGTATAAAAACTTACTTTTTAGTTTATAGTTCTCCTTATCTGCAACCCATGAATTTGGCTGAAGTATAAAATCTCCGAGTAGATGTGCCAATATGAGTTTGATAAAGATCATGCCTATAGTTCTGAGATTTTCTTTCTGAAATACTGGTTGGTTTCCACGATAAGCTCATAGTTGGCTCGCTTCAGTCTCTGACTTACAGAAGACTGTGAAATAGCAAATCTTTTAGCAAGATCTTCCTGGGTAATATCCTGATTCATGATCATTTCATGAATAATCTCTGCCGTAGCCATAGTCCAGTTGTCAAAATCTTTGGAAGACCATTTCAACAGGATATTAAGATCCCTGTCCACTGGATCGCTGGATGTTTTGATAGCAACAGTGTGTCCGTCATTTTTAAGGTCATTAAGCAGTCTTCCGGAATGTACATAGGCCGTACCATTGGATTCTGTGATTTTTTCAGAAGAGAAACTTTCTTCACCAATACCTATGGCCATCCTTACATCTAAATTTTCCAGACTTTTAATAAGAGATTTTATGGCTAGAAACCGCCAGAAAACGTCATCAATATTGCATTTGAACTGGAACTCATCTCCCCTGTAGATTTCCCATGTGCCAGGAGCGCTTCCCCATCTTTCGAGAAGATTTTTAAGTCTGGTAATCCAAACTTCAGTGTCCGCATGCTGTGAATTTATAATATCACCGGTAATGACCGCTATCATACTGCAAATATAAGCATAATTACTTATAAATAAAAAATATAAGCAGAAACACTTATAGATATTGATTATTAGTGAATCTGCTTATATCGATTATGCAGTAACCATAAGGTTTTTAGGCTTTTAATGAAAAACTTAAATTTATGAAAATACAAAAAACTGATGAAATTTTTATCATTACATTTACTTTAACTCTACATTTTTAACTTTATTTTTAAGCAAGAAGCTATTCCTGCTATCCACTCATACTCTATCTTTTAATAAACTGATGGGCCTTATCATCAAGCTGCAAGAAATAAATTCCCGCCGGAATTCCCTGCACTGAAATATTTTTCTTATTTCTGAACGGATCTTTCTCTGTGTAAATCACTTTTCCGGAAAGATCTATAATCCGGGCTGTTTTTACCTGTTCAGCAGCTCCGCTTACATAGAGATCATCGTAAACCGGATTCGGATATATTTTAAATTCATTGGCAGAAGCAATCAGTTCAGAGGTTGACAGTGTACCACCAAGATCCTGACAGTAATTGGAAGGATAAGAATCCCATTGGTTGATATTAAAGCTGCTTGCCGGCTGATTAACCGTACTTTTTCTGTATAAAGAGACGTTTCCATTATTATTAGTCGTGTATTTTACGCCGATAGCATCTATCGTAACCGTTTTATTATAAGCAAGCTCCACATAATTCTGTCCTGCAAACAACATAGGATCAGAAGCCGTTACAAATCTTGCCTGATCATTGGTATAACATGATAAAGTCGCTTTTGGATTCAAAATAACAAAAGTTTCATTATTTCCTACTTTTCCTTCCAACTCATAGGTATCTCCACTATAAATAGCTCCTGACGAATTGTTTTTAAACTGGATATTGATCCTGTAATTATTTAAATTGACTTCATGTCCTGTTTTATTAACGATTTCCAGGGCATTATTCTTAACGAAATCTGTATTGGTTCCTGAAATATACTTTGTAATCATAAGGTCCTGAGCATATGAATCTGAAGCAATTGTTGAAGTTGTAACCGTATTACTGAACGCAGATTCCAGATAAGCTTTATCAAAAGCTTTCACTGTAAAAGTATACGTTGTGGAAGGGCTCAGGTGATCTATGCTAATGGAAGTTCCTTTTGTAACAGCTACAGGTGTTACTGAACCATTCATATAAATTCTGTATCCTAAAACATCGGTATCAGGAGAAGCTGTCCAGTTCAAATTTACAAAATAGGCATTCTGCTGCGTTGAAACGAGGGATCCGGGAGCCGTGGGAGCAACATTGTCAGGTGTTTCAGACCAGATCATATCAATCCACTCAGGATGGTCAATAAATGGATTTCTGTTTTTCTGAATGGTATAGATAGCATTATTCCTGTCGATTTCTCTCTGCGAAACAGGATCTGCAGCGCTCCATTGCTTCAGCATGGCAACATAGGGAAGATCAACTGCTCTTTCTTCCGTTCCGTCAAGCGGACACTGATCTGTAGCCGGTGTTAAGTTGGCTGATGTAGTATAGGCTGTATTAAACGACCCCAGTTTTCCTTCATATCTTACGGCAAAATATAATAAGGTTCTTGCAATATCCCCTTTAAACTCGTTAATAGGTTCGTAAACTCTTCCGGTATAAGGATAATTCGGAATTGCAGCATTGGACATCCTCGAAGTATTGCTGAAAATATAATGATTGGTATTATTTCCTATTCCATAAGGATAATTATTCCTGCGCTGATTGATATAGGCATCAACAGGAATAATGAAGTTAAGATCCGAATACATAGGATAATCACTGATAGAAGAACTTGTACTGAATGTACTTTGAGGCATCATATGTTCTCTGTTGTAGCCCAGTCCTTCTCCGGATGCACCCGCTATTAACTGATCCGATTTGTATTCATAAGCATCCGGTCCAGAAGGTATTTCCGAATAGATATCCAGCATGTACTGTGTATTGGAAGCATCATGATCATAATATTTATCGAGGTCAGTCTGATTATAAAGTGTCTTCAGATCATCATAATGCCAGTTGACCATTTTATCCGAAATAATATCGTGCAGCTTCGACTTTAGGGCGTACCCCGTCAATCCGGCTGTTCCGTCATAATATCCGGCAGGTGCCTGCGCAGAAATATATGATGAAATTAAAATGATAGGAAGTAAATTTTTTTTCATGCTTTAAAAATTGGGGAACTAAAATAGTGAAATAAAAAACGGAAAAGATTGAATATTTTATTAAGAAAACATTAATTCTGAAAATATAAAAAATTGAAAATTAAACGCATTACCGCTTAAATATTACGAATGAAATAATTTATTTTAGCATTCCATCAATTTGGTTATCTTTGGGCACTAACTATTATTATATGAATACAGAGACTATTGACAACATCAAAATGATAGCGGAGACGGCTAGAGAATTTGCAGAAAAGAATATCAGACCGAACATTATGGAGTGGGATGAAAGCCAGACTTTTCCAAAAGACTTATTCCACCAGTTAGGTGAGATGGGTTTTATGGGAATTGTTGTTCCTGAACAATATGGAGGTTCTGGTTTAGGTTATCATGAGTATGTGACTATTCTGGATGAAATTTCTCAGGTTGACCCATCTATCGGTCTTTCTGTAGCAGCGCACAACTCACTTTGCACCAATCATATCTATGAATTTGGAAATGAAGAGCAGAGACACAAATGGCTTCCTCAGCTGGCTTCCGGAAAAGTAATCGGAGCTTGGGGACTTACTGAGCACAATACAGGTTCAGATTCAGGAGGCATGTCTACTACCGCTGTAAAAGATGGTGACGAATGGGTTATCAACGGAGCTAAAAACTTTATCACTCATGCTATTTCAGGAGATATTGCCGTAGTAATGACAAGAACAGGAGAAATAGGTGCTAAGAATAACTCTACAGCTTTTGTTTTAGAAAAAGGAATGCCTGGTTTTACTTCCGGGAAAAAAGAAAATAAATTAGGAATGCGTGCTTCCGAAACTGCAGAACTCATCTTTGATAATGTGCGCGTACCGGATTCTCACCGTTTAGGAGAAGTAGGTGAAGGTTTCAAGCAGGCTATGAAAGTATTGGATGGTGGTAGAATTTCTATCGCAGCTCTAAGTTTAGGTACTGCGAGAGGAGCTTACAAAGCTGCTCTGAAATACGCAAAAGAGAGACATCAGTTCGGAAAACCTATTGCAGATTTCCAGGCTATCAACTTCATGTTAGCAGATATGGCTACAGAAATTGATGCTGCTGAACTTCTTATCCAGAGAGCTTCTACTTTGAAGAATGCAAAACAGAAAATGACAAAAGAAGGAGCTATGGCAAAACTGTATGCTTCTGAAGCTTGTGTAAGAATTTCTAACAATGCAGTTCAGATTTTCGGAGGATACGGTTATACAAAAGATTTCCCGGCTGAAAAGTTCTACAGAGACTCTAAGCTTTGTACAATCGGTGAAGGTACTTCTGAGATTCAGAGACTGGTTATCGGAAGAGATATTACAAAATAAATCTTTAAATCCCAATACAAATGATTAAACAGGCACTTTTAGGTGAATTTCTGCACGAAGCGGAAAACACCAGAAAAATTTTACAGGCAATCCCTGACAGCGCACTGGACTGGAAGCCGTCCGAAAAAAACTGGACAACCGGTCAGCTGGCCTCTCATATTGCTGAAGTATACAATTGGTACGAATCCACTTTCAATGAAGATACTTTTGATATGGGTGCATACAAGTATGACAAAGGAGACATTTCCAAAGCGGAAAATATCCTTGCAAAATTTGAAGAAAATGTTGCCAACGCACAGAAAGTTTTGGAAAACTCGGATGAAAACACTTATTTTAATGAATGGAAAATGGAAATGAACGGAAATGTACTTTTCCCGCCATCTCCGAGAATTCAGGTGGTAAGAGGCTTTCTTTATAATCATCTGTACCATCACAGAGGCGAATTGGTTGTTTATTTAAGATCGACCGGGAACAAAGTCCCTGGACTTTATGGTCCTACTGCTGATGATAAAATGTAATTAAGAATTATATAATTATACTAAGCTGTTTCAAAATGAAACAGCTTTTTTTATACACAAACATAGAGCTATATAGTAACATTTACTAAAATTCAATTCACTGATACTATTCACATATAATTAAATAATTAATAAATTTTATTGTCTCATTTTAATAAATTAATAAAAATATACATGTATTTCATTTTTTTTAAAATTAAAATTCATTTCATTGCTTTTGTATTTCTTTTATTAATAAGCTTTTTCAATTATATTCAATGTATCGCATAGTATTTTAAGTCCGTGTTCTAAATTTCTCTTAAAAAATTTTGTTTTTGATAATATATTTTTTGTTAGCTTTGATATTCCACAATCAAATTTAATATTTAATATGAAAAAACAATTAACGCTGATTGGAATGCTCCTTATCTCGGGTATTTCTTTCGCACAGACTGACCGTCTTTGGTCTGAAGGTTCCAGAAAAACTTCCTCAGAGGTTTTTGAAAACAAAACCGGTATCAGCAATCCTAAAGTTTACAACCTAAACATCGACGGATTGAAAAATGCTTTAGCAAAAGCTCCCAAAAGACTGGCTGCAGGCGAAAAATCAGAACTCATCATCTCTTTTCCAAACTCTGAAGGCAGAATGGAAAATTTTAAAGTGAGGGAGAATTCCAATTTTGCCCCTGAACTGGCAGCAAAATATCCGGATATCAAATCCTACGTAGGACAAGGTCTGGATGATCCTAATTCCACAGTCTATTTCAGCGTTTCTCCGCTTGGACTGTCATCAATGGAAATCTACGGTGATAAATCTGCCGTTTTCATTGAACCTTACACCAAAGATCTTTCCACTTATGTAGTGTACAGAAAATCTGACAAAAAAGACGATCTTAACAAGTTTGAATGTACAGTAGTAGATGCTGCACAGAAAGGAGTTTCCAACTCTGCTCTTGCGGCAAGACCTAATGCAGATGATGCCAAACTGAGAACATTCAGACTGGCTCTATCTTGTACCGGAGAATACACTACTTATTTCGGGGGTACAAAAGCTCAGGCTTTAGCTGCAATGAATACCACAATGACCCGTGTAAATGGTGTTTTTGAAAAAGACTTCGCGGCAAGAATGGTTCTGATAGCCAACAATGACGCTGTAATCTACACCAATGCTTCTACAGACCCTTATTCTGCAGCTTCCGGAATGAGCAGCTGGAATTCACAGTTACAAAGTACTTTAACTTCTGTAATTGGTGAGGCCAATTATGATATCGGACACTTGTTCGGTGCTTCCGGAGGTGGAGGAAACGCAGGCTGTATCGGCTGTATCTGTACAAACGGATCAAAAGGAAGCGGATATACTTCTCCGGCAGATGCTATTCCTTCAGGAGATAATTTTGACATCGACTACGTGGCTCACGAAATGGGACACCAGTTCGGAGGAAATCATACATTCTCTATGAATAATGAAGGTACTGGTGCCAATATGGAACCGGGATCAGGATCAACAATCATGGGGTACGCGGGAATTACCAGCCAGGATATTCAGCCGCATTCTGATGCATTTTTCCATGCGATAAGCATTCAGCAGATCACCAATAATATCAAAGCTAAAACTTGTTCTGTCAATACAAATACAGGAAATTCAATTCCGACAGCAAGCGCAGGCTTAGACTATACAATTCCAAAAGGAACTCCATTCGTACTGACAGGTACAGGAACAGATGCTGACGGAGATTCTTTAACCTATATCTGGGAGCAAATGGACAATGCTTCTTCTTCTCAAACAGGAGCAAGTTCAGCAGCCAGTGCAACAAAAGCTTCAGGGCCAAACTTCAGATCATGGACTCCTACCACTGCTCCTGTAAGATACTTCCCAAGAATGGCCTCAGTGTTAACAGGTGCAACAACTACAGCAGGTTCTGAAATCACTGTAGAAGCTCTTTCTTCAGTAGCAAGAACATTGAATTTCAGATTTACTGTTCGTGATAACAAAGCCGGAGGTTCAGGAAACAATTCTGATGACGCTGTAATCACTGTTAACGGAACTGCAGGACCATTTAATATCACTTCACAGAATTCAGCAACAACGTATGCCGGAGGAAGTTCTCAAACGATCACATGGAACGTTGCAGGAACTACAGCTAATGGTGTAAATGCCGCTAATGTAGATATCCTTTGGTCAACAGACAGTGGAAATACATGGACTACCTTATTGGCAGGAACTCCGAATGACGGTTCACAGGCAGTAACCATTCCTAATGCCAATACAACGACAGGAAGAATTATGGTAAAAGGATCAAACCACATTTTCTTTGATGTTAACAATGCTAACATTTCTGTAAATGCTGGTTCCGGAACTCCTGACACTATTGCTCCTACAGCTCCTACCCTTGCAGCTTCAGGAACTACTGCTACAACAACCAACCTTTCATGGTCTGGTGCTACTGATAATGTAGGCGTTACCGGATATGACGTATATCAGGGGGCTTCATTAATTGGTTCTACAGCTACAACTACCTATACTGTAACAGGACTTACTCCATCAACAACGTATTCTTTCTCTGTTAAAGCAAAAGATGCGGCAGGAAATGCTTCTGTTTCCAGCAATACAGTAAGTGTTACCACTCTTGCAGGAGGAAGCGTTTCATATTGCTCTTCTTCGGCATCCAACACTGCTGATGAAAGAATTGGAAATGTGACGTTCGGATCTATTAATAATACTTCTACAGGAACAGCAGGTTATGAAAACTTCACTTCAGTTTCTACCAATGTAACCAGAGGAAGCGCTTATACAATCTCTATAACTCCGGTTTGGACATCAACAAAATATAGCGAAGCATACGCTGTTTATATTGACTACAACGGTGATGGAGACTTTACAGATAGTGGAGAATTAGCATGGACAAAAGCCGGATCTACAACAAGCCCGGTTACAGGTTCTATCACCATTCCGGCTACAGCAACTGTTGGGTCAACAAGAATGAGAGTAATGATGAAATACAGTTCAATCCCTACTTCATCATGTGAAGCTTTCACTTATGGCCAGGTTGAGGATTACACCCTTAATATCGTTTCTTCAGGAAAAGGAGATCTTCAGAATACAAAAGATCTGATCACAGATATTAAGCTTTATCCAAATCCTGTAAGAGATATCCTTTATATTTCCAACACAACTTCAGAAGACTATAAAATCTTCGATATGGGTGGAAAACTAATTGATTCAGGAAAACTTCAGAGAGGCTCTGTGAATGTAAGTAATCTTATCAAAGGTGCTTATATGCTTCAAATTGGAGAATCATCTAAAAGATTTATTAAAAATTAATAACTTTTAAAATTAAACGATGTGAAAAAACTGCCCTTAATAGGGCAGTTTTATTTTTTTTACAAAATGTAAAATATTATATTAAATACATTTATGATTATAATTAATTTCATAAAAATATTTTATTTAAAATAAAATAACTAGTATTTGAGTTTTTTGATTTAAATTTATCGCACAATAATATTCTTTTATTGTACCGTTTACCCCAGTTTGTATTTAAGGGAGCTCCAAAGTTGTTTTTACACGTCTGACAGTTGCTTCTCTCGACCCGTTTTATCCAATTGATTTTTAATAAAATATATTGCCAGAAAATCTATTATCAAAGCAGATTCCGTTTATTTTTTTGATTGGAAAAACATTAATACTATTTATATCAATATTTCCACTTAAGATTTTTGTAAAGAATGATGTTTCAAAAAAGGTAGCCCCTTCTAATACCTCCTATTTTAAAATAATTTAAAATTTTTTATATGAAACATTTATTTAAGTATCTCTTTTTTTTAACTATTACTTCGCTCTCAGTTGCCTGTAGCTCAGACAATGATGATGTAATAGACATCAATCCCGATATCACTACGGTATTCTACAAAAATGCAGATGAACTGGCAGTAACTTATGACCCCAATAATTCGGTGAGCCAGGCGCTTAAAAATCAAGCTTACGATTTATACAAAAGAGGAAAATGGAGTGAACTGGAATCACTTTTTAAGGCTAATAATTTAAATGGCGGATGGCCACCTGCTAACGGAGGCTACAATATAGTTGATGATGTTGCTTTACAGGTTGGGCAGAAATTTGATAGATACAGCGGAGCTGTAGGCAGTTACAACGGAACAGGTGTTCCTACTTTGGGAGGAAGTTTCACAAGCCCTATCATCAACGGATATACTTATACGTTTACCCAAAGAGCATTAAACCAGCCTGAAGACAAGTACGATTTCTATTATGAGATTGATGTTCTGAATAATTCAATGCAGTTTAAAACTCAGACAGCAGACATCATTCCTTGGTTTAGCCAGGCTGGAAAAGGAAAACAAACCATGTGGAAAATTCCAATTGACATCAACACTGGTTATCAGAAAACATGGAATAAGCTGGCAGAAGAAGGTTATATAAAAGTCACTATTAAGAAAAGTCCAAGCGGAAAATACCCTAACTTAGTAGGCACAGTTATTCAGCCATAAATCAACTCAGATGTATTCAATTTCAAATAAAATAAGCATTATTAAACAAGCTTCTGTTACAAAAAGTACTTTCATTAATGATGAAGCTCTTCCCACAGCCGTTACTACTTTTACCTGCTGTAATTGTGGTCATGAAAATACCATTGAGATAAAGCCTTACGAATCAGGATTTCCCATCTTCCAGTTGTACAATGAAGAGAAAGTAACCTCCAAAAGTGAATTGTTAAAACATGGAATTGTTAATGAGACCTCCCAAAGAATGCTTCATTTAGGAGAACTGACCGTTAATGATCTTCCCACTTTATATTTTGGGACAGATTGTTCTTCCTGCCATTCAAAATACATATGTGTATTCAGCTATGGCGAAAAACAGCCGGGATTGATGATATTGAGTATATCAGGTATCTGGAAATACGGATAACTGAAATAATGTATTGAATACAAACCAAAATAAAAAAGCAAAAGTCCACAACCTGAAAATTGTGGACTTTTTATGAAAATGTATTATTTAAATATATTTTATTCGACGAATTCATATTTTCCCACATAAATAAAGGAGATCAAATCCTTTAGCAAATCTTCTTTTCACCTAAATTTACTCCATGAAACTAACTTTTTCTGAATCAATCAAACTTTAGATGGAAAGATTACCTAAGAAAACTCTGATTTTAACAATAATTTGGATTGCCTACAGTTTTACAGATTATTTTATTCTACCCTATTTCTTTAAACCTCTTTTATGGCTTTTAGCATGTTTGATACTATTGATTTTATCTTTACGACAAATCGTAAAACGATTTAAAGAACGCACAAAAATAACATCAACCGGAATTATTAGTTTTTTAACAACTATTGTTCTTTTCTTTTTAACCTTTTATAGATTTAATAAAATTCCAAGCTCCATAATCGAAAAGTTAGACTGGAAAATTTCTTATTATAAACGCCATCAAATAGTAAATGAAATTTTAAAGGAGACTATAAAACCCAATACTTCAATGAAAAATGGAATACATAAGCTTTCATTTGACTTTCCAATTATTTCAAATGGAGGAAATGACATTTGGATCTATGAGAATAAAACAGAAAATACAAAAACAATTAAATTTTGGATCTCCCGTGGTTTTTTTGAAGCACCACAAATCTACTTTATATTCACCAACGATCCCAAAACTAAAATGAGTTACGAGAAACTTATAAAAAATGACCCTGAACTTAATTGGAAATTAGAAGATCAATGGTATCGAATAGTGGAACGATATTAAAACCTCTCATAAATTTCAATCAGAGCTTTCCAAAAACATGATATTAGAAAGCCTAAAATTCTGAACTGTTCAATTCCCTCCATCATTACATTTTCCTTCTGTACATTTCACATTTTACAAATCCTTTTCTATCTTTGTGGGAAATAAAAAAATTCATGGATAAAATTGATAGTCTGAACCAAGTAGCAGAATTCCATACTACTTTCAAAGCCCCTATTTTAGATACCCCACAAATTCCTTCTCCGGAAAGATGCAATCTTAGAGTAGAACTTTTACAGGAAGAATTAAATGAACTGAAGCAGGCGATTGCAGACAATAATATTGTAGAAATTGCAGATGCATTATGTGATCTTCAGTATGTTTTGAGTGGTGCTGTGCTGGAATTTGGACTTGGCAGCAAATTTGTAGAGCTATTCAACGAAGTTCAGCGTTCCAATATGTCGAAGGCATGTGATAATGAAGAACAGGCAAAAGAAACTGTTGAATTTTACAAAGAGAAGGAAGTAGAATCTTTTTATGAAAAGTCTGGAGAAAAATTCAATGTTTACAGACAGGCAGATCATAAAGTATTGAAAAACAAATACTACTCTCCTGCTGATTTAAAATCAATTATCGAAAAATAAAATATGAAAAAATTTATTACCAATATTGTTGCCTTTTCAAGTCTGTTTTTAGCTGCACAACAGCTTAGCGCTCAAAAAGTAGTGGTAAACCGTGAAGTTGAAACTCAGAAAGACGGCAAAATGCTTTTAGGAAACCAATTGAAAGAGCAATTTTTAAAAGCTCCTTATGCAGATTGGTATGTAAAGGAACATGATGAATATGCCCTTGACCAAAAAGCAGTCAGTGAATTAAAAAAAGAGAAAATCGGGACCTATGACATTATTGTTTTCATGGGAACATGGTGTGAAGACAGCCACAGAGATTTTCCAAGACTGATGAAAATATTGGAAGCCGTAAACTATCCGGAAAATAAATTAAACATTATTGCTGTAAACCGTAAGAAAGAATCTCCTACCGGGGATGAAAGTCTTTATAATCTTCAGAAAGTCCCTACCATTATCCTTAAAAGATATGGAAAAGAGATTGGAAGAATCGTAGAAATGCCTACTACAGGCTATATTGAAAGAGATTTAGTTGAAATCCTTAAAAAGAACGATTCCTCAGTTATTAAAGAAATTTTTAAATAGATTTGAGAAATTATAGAACAATCCTGTCCTTTGCAGCCGGTGCCGGCGCTATGGTGCTTCTGTTTTTTGGTCTGAAGTCCTGCCTGAACCTTGGAACTAAAACTGAACAGTCGGATTATTATATCCTGACCAATCAGATTTCCAAGATGAATAAGATGGTGGTGCTGGAACAGAACACTTCGAGTATGCAGAAAACCAAAATGGGCTATGAAGTATTCGGGAAAGAAGTTTCCAGCAACAGCATTATTACGTATACAAAGACCAATGCACAGGTTTCTTATGATCTTAATAAAATGAAGATCGAGGTAGATTCCATCAACAAAAAACTGGTTATTACAGAACTTCCTGACGCTGAGATCAGAATCACACCTAGTGTTGAGATTCAATCTTTAGATGATTCTTTCATTAACAGAATTTCAGAAAAAGATATTAAGAATGTTACCGCAAAAGCTAAAGAAACGGCAGAAAAATCAATTGATCAGAATCAGTTGAGAAATGAAGGCCGTAAACAGCTGATGGAAAACCTGAATAATGTTTTTGTTTTGGCGAAAGCTCTGAATTACACCATTGAGGATAAAACCGGGAAAATTGGTATTTTAGGACTTTAGGATAAAATATTTCCGTTTGGCAAACACTTTGAATGATACTATCCATATTCTTGAAATTAAAAATTTAAGTCATGGATACAAAAGGAAACACCAAAAAGAAAGAATCTGCCAATACTGCAGAAACTAAACAGCAAAATCAGGATTTCCAGAACATTCCTGCTGCATCGAAAAAGTCTAATCCGCCTGATATTGACAAAGAAGATATTCAGAAATCTTCAAAGAACAAATCAGGAAAAACGGATAATACAAAAAAATAAAAGAGCCATCAGGCCTTTATAATTGAAAAGTTCCGTCTCATACGAGGCGGAACTTTTCTTTCTAACTATCTAAATGAACTTATTGTTTTCTATACAATCGTTGATTTTCCGATTTTTATATTTTCAAAATTATAATACGATTTCTCGGAATATCTGATATGGTCTGCAATAAAGCTTCCCACTTCACTTGTTGAGTAATATTGCTTGGTATTAAGATCAATAGTAACATATTTGTTCTCAATAGCATGTTCTACAGATTGTCTTAATTTCTCAGCGGCAGCATGTAGATTCAGATGATCCAACATCATGGCTACGCTTAAAATTGAAGCAACAGGATTCGCTATTCCTTTTCCTTTGGCCTGTGGGTATGATCCATGGATAGGCTCAAATAAAGCGTTCTTCTCTCCTACCGAAGCAGATGGAAGCAGCCCGATAGAACCACCAATCACACTGGCTTCATCCGAAATAATATCACCAAACATATTTTCAGTCAAAATAACATCAAAATGTTTAGGGTTAAGGATCAACTGCATGGCTGCATTGTCTACAAACATATAATCAAGCTGTACATCCGGATATTCCGGAGCAATTTCCTGGCATGTTTTTCTCCACAGCCTTGAAGTATCCAGAACGTTCGCCTTATCAATAAGAGTAAGCTTTTTATTTCTTTTCTGAGCTTCCTGAAATGCCATATGCGCAATTGGAATAATATCTTCACGGCTGTATTTGCAGACATCATAAGCATAATTACCTTCCGGATCTGTAAATTTTTCACCAAAATAAATTCCACTTACCAATTCTCTGAAAATCTGGATATCAGCCCCATCAATAATTTCTCTTTTAAGCGGACTTTTATCAATCAATGATGGATATGTTTTCAAAGGACGGATATTGGCAAACAATCCCAATTCTTTACGGAGTTTCAACAACCCTTGTTCAGGTCTTACTTTCGCTTCAGGATTATTATCAAAAACCGGATCACCAATGGCTCCGAAAAGTACGGCATCAGATTCTTTACAGATCTTTAATGTTTCTTCAGGTAAAGGATTTCCTGTCTTGAAAATAGCTTCTGCCCCGATTAATCCATAGTCAAAATGGAATTTGCATTGAAAAGCTTCAGCAATAACATCTAATATTTTAATGCTTTCACTGATGATTTCCGGGCCAATCCCATCTCCGGGAAGAACCGCGATTTTAAAATAATTGTTGCTCATTTGTTTTTTGTGTCTTTAGTTCAAAATTTGTGATCGTCTGTTTTCTGCTGATTAAAAAATCAATATCGTCATAGCCGTTCAACAGACATATTTTTTTATAAGAATCAATCTCAAAAGTCTCCGTCGTATCTTTAAAGCTTACGGATTGTAATTCCACATCAATCGCGATCTCATTGTTTGGATTTTCATTGATTCCTTCTAAAATTTCTTTTAAAAATTCTTCAGAGACTTTTACCGGAAGAAGTCCGTTATTTAAAGCATTTCCTTTGAAAATATCAGCGAAATAACTGGAAATAATTACTTTGAATCCATAATCTGTCAAAGACCAGGCTGCGTGTTCACGGCTGCTTCCACAACCGAAATTGTTTCCTGCAACCAAAATTTCACCACTGAATTTAGGATTATTTAAAACAAAATCAGGATTGGGTTCTCCTGTATGGATATTGAATCTCCAGTCTCTGAACAGATTTTCTCCAAAACCTTTTCTGTCTATACTTTTCAGGAATCTTGCCGGAATAATCTGGTCTGTATCTATATTTTCTGCCGGCAATGGAACTGCACGGGATTTTAAAACTACTAATTTTTGCATGTATTCTACATTGTTAGACTTGAACCACAAAAGTCACAAAAGTTTTTTTCACCTCTGTTTACTTAAGGATGGATAAAAGAATCCATATAAGAAGTTCGCAAAAGAATGAAAATCAAAAATTTTCATAAAGCTTAAGTGCTCTTTTTATGTAAGCAAATGATAACTTCTTCTTACAAACGACACAACCTTTTGTGCCTTTTGTGGTTAAAATAAATTTAAAATTACTTTTAGTTTAAACTTTCAAGGGCTGATATTTTACCTTCTATTGCTGCTTTTGCTGCGGTAAGCGGGCTGGCAAGAATTGTTCTTGAACCTTGTCCCTGTCTGCCTTCAAAGTTTCTGTTGGAAGTGGAAACACAATATTCACCTTCAGGAATTTTATCATCATTCATCGCCAGACATGCTGAGCATCCCGGCTGACGGATCTGAAATCCTGCATCATTGAATATTTTATCCAGACCTTCCTCATAAATCTGTTTAACCACCTGTTGAGATCCGGGAACAATCAGGGCTTTTACAGCTTCCGATTTGCTCTTCCCTTTAATATATTGAGCTGCAGAACGGAAATCCTCTATTCTTGCATTGGTACAGCTTCCTATAAAAACATAATTAACTTTGATGCTGTTAACTGTCTGTCCGGCTTCCAATCCCATATATTGCAGTGCTTTCTCCTCCGATTCATTTTGAGGAACCGGAATCACTTCACGGATAGAAATCCCCATTCCAGGGTTTGTTCCGTAAGTAATCATCGGATAAATATCTGACGCATCAAAACTTAGTTCTTTATCAAATGTAGCTCCTTCATCCGTTTTCAGAGTTCTCCAATACTCTACTTTCTCTTCCCAATCTTCTCCTTCCGGAGCAAATTTTCTTCCCTGAACATATTCAAAAGTCGTTTCATCGGGAGCAATCATTCCTCCTCTGGCACCCATTTCAATGCTCATATTGCAGACAGTCATTCTTCCTTCCATAGACATTTCTTCAAATACATTGCCTGCATATTCACAGAAATATCCTGTTCCGCCATCAGTTCCTATTTTTGAAATGATATAAAGAATCACATCTTTGGACTGAACATTTTCATTCAGTGTACCATTGACTGTAATTCTCATTGACTTTGGTTTATTCAATAACAGACATTGGCTCGCAAATACCTGTGCAACCTGGCTTGTTCCGATTCCAAAAGCAATAGATCCAAATGCACCATGCGTAGACGTGTGGCTGTCTCCACAAACAATACTCATTCCCGGCTGGGTAATTCCTAATTCCGGAGCAATGATATGAACGATTCCCTGATATTGATGTCCCAATCCGAAGAGTTCAATATTGTTTTTCTTACAGTTTTCCGTAAGCTGTTCTACCTGATTTCTTGAAAGTTCATCTCTGATAGGCTGTTCCTGATGTAAAGTGGGTACGTTGTGATCTGCAGTGGCTACAATCTGTTCCGGCCTGAATATTTCCAGATTTCTGGATTCAAGTTCTGCAAAAGCCTGAGGACTGGTTACCTCATGGATAAGATGTTTGTCTATATAAATAATCTGAGGTCCGTCAGGAATGGTTTCTACCACGTGAGCGTCCCATACTTTATCAAAAAGTGTCTTTTTACTGTTGTTCATTTTACTTTTATGTTGATTTAAAATCAAACCTATCCTATTTTTCTGTTGAAAGAATCCATCATCATGCTCAGATCATCGTTACCTATTTCTTTTTTAAGATCAGCAATTTTCAAAAATTCCTGGTATAAATAATCAAGTTCATTTTTGGTAACTTCATAGCCGATATGTTTGAAACGGTAAGCCAATGCTGAACGTCCGCTTCTGGCGGTAAGAATGATTGAAGAAGCATTCACGCCTACTTCTGCCGGATCTATGATTTCATAAGTTTCTCTATTCTTGATAACTCCATCCTGATGAATTCCTGAGCTGTGAGCAAAGGCGTTGGCTCCTACGATCGCTTTATTGGGCTGTACAGACATTCCCATCAGATCAGATACCATTGCACTCATTTCATTCAGCATTCTTGAATTGACATCCGTATGAAGATTCAAGTCTTTATGCTGTTTTAAAATCATGACAACTTCCTCCAAAGCCGTATTACCAGCTCTTTCTCCTAGCCCGTTGATGGTACATTCAATTTGACGCGCTCCGTTGATAGCTCCCGCAATTGAATTAGCAGTAGCCAGCCCCAGATCATTATGGCAATGGCATGACAACACTGCTTTCTCAATTCCTTTTACGTTTTCTCTCAGATACTTTATTTTCTGACCATACTCTTCTGGCAGACAATAGCCTGTTGTATCAGGAATATTTAAAACCGTTGCTCCGGCTTTGATAACAGCCTCACAAACTCTTGCCAGATATTCATTATCCGTTCGTCCCGCATCTTCAGCATAAAATTCTACGTCTTCTACATACGTTTTGGCATATTTTACCGCTTCGGCTGCTCTTTCAATAATATCTTCTCTTGTTGAGTTGAATTTATATTTAATGTGAGAATCAGAAGTTCCGATTCCGGTGTGTATTCTTGGTCTCTTTGCAAACTTTAGTGCTTCTGCGGCTACATCAATATCTTTTTTATTCGCTCTTGTCAGCCCGCATACTTTAGCTTTTCTTACCAATTTTGAAATTTCTGAAACAGATTCAAAATCTCCAGGACTGGAAATCGGGAATCCTGCTTCAATGATATCAATCCCCAGCTCATCAAGCCTTTCAGCAATAATCAGTTTTTGTTCCGTATTCAGTTTACATCCCGGAACCTGTTCCCCATCTCTTAGTGTTGTATCAAAAATTTCAATTTTTTCGGAATTCATAAGTGAAGATTTTTACTTAATTTTGGTTCAAAACTACGGGTTGCAATATTTTTTCATTTTCACTTTTTCTGAAAATTACAATACTCAACCGTTGAAAAAACAATCATATCCATTTATTAATCAGTATTTTAATTTATAAAAATTTACAATGGCAGAATTGCAGAAAGATTTTTTGTTTGTATTGGTAAAGTCATTGACCACCTCTGAAAAACGACAGTTTAAGTTGTATGTAAACCGTCTCGGAATTAATGTAGATGCTAAATTTCTATTGTTATTTTCTGAAATGGACAAGATGAAGGAATATGATGAAAATATAATTATTGAGAAAAAAATCTCTACCAAACAACAGCTTTCCAACCTTAAAGCCCATCTTTACAAACAGATTCTTGTAAGCCTCCGTATGAACCCGAGTCATCAGAACTACAGAATTCAGCTTCGTGAACAGTTGGATTTTGCTAATATTCTGTATCAGAAAGGACTTTACAAGCAGGCTCTGAAGATACTTGACAAAACCAAACAGTCTGCATTGGAACTGGATGAAAAAAGTATTGCTTCTGAAATTATAGACCTTGAAAAAGTAATTGAATCACAATTCATTACCCGAAGTATTGAAGGTCGTGCCGAAGAACTTATCAAGCAATCTCAGGAAATAAGCAAACAGAACCGTTATACCACAAAACTGTCCAATCTTTCTCTGAAATTATACAGTGAAATGCTTACTCACGGCTATGTAAAAAATGATGCAGACCGACAGGAAGTGATGGATGTTTTTAATGCCCAGATTAAAAACATAAACCCAGAAAAGCTAAACTTCACAGAAAAACTCTGGTATTATAAAGCTCATGTCTGGAAAAACCAGCTTTTACAGGACTATAAATATACCTTGAAATATGCTTATCAGTGGGTAGATCTGTTTCATAAAAAGCCTGAAATGATCTACAGCCACCCGGTTTGGTACATTAAAGGGAATACTTATCTGCTGAAAATTCTGTTTTTGTATGGAAATATTGATATTCTCGAAGAGCATTTTGAAAATTTCAATAAAATGGTACATGCAGAGAATTTTGTGCAGAATGAAAATCTTCAGTCTCTTATTTTTCTTACCCATTACAATACACTGATGAATATTCACTTTGTAAAAGGGGAATTTTTCACAGGAACCAAGCTAATTCCTGAAGTGGAATTAAAAATGGAAAAACTCAGAGAAAGAATAGATGAGCACCATTTTATGATTCTCTATCTGAAAATGGCCGCTATGTTCTTCGGCAGTAAAATGTTTGACAAATCTATTGAGTATTCTATGAGAGTCATAGAATCCAAAGGAAATGTACAGGAAGATCTGCTGTTTCACACCAGAATTCTGATCTTAATGGCAAAATATGAATCAGGAAATGATGAAGATTATGATGAATTTATTGCTTCCACTTTAAAGTTTGCTAAAAAAATGAAAAAGCCGGAAGAGTTCCATTTTGAAAGCATTCAGTTTTTCAAGAACCAGAATAATCAAGTACCGGACCAGAGACAGAAAACCTTTGAAGCCTTTGATAAAAAGCTGGAAGAGTATTCCAATAATGAATACTATAGACGTTCATTATTCTATATTGATATTCATGGATGGATTAAATCTAAAGTCCAGAATGTAGATGTGATCGAGATTATTAAGCAAAAAGTTAAATATAAAAGAAAACATTAAATAAAAATACACAAACACTTAATTTACAAAACATTATTGAGTTTACCTCATGTGAAATAAAACACCCAATAAGTTGTTTTATTTTTAATATACTCTCACAGATTTAGTATTAACAGGTCACTCCTCTGGAGCTTTACTTTTACGGGGAATTAATTTTTTTTCTATTAACAGTAGATTCTGATGGGATTAAATCCAGCTCCGGAGGAGCTAACAGTTAATAGGAGTATTTGTTTTAAAATGATAGCTCCAGAGGAGCGACCTGTTAATTATGATTTTATTTATACATATTCTTTATAAAGTTCAAAGCATTTTTATGACTGATTTTTTCAACCAGCTCCGATGAAAATCGTTCTTCAATTTCTTTATTGACCGCCGGATATACTGAAGCATTGGAATGTTCAGGAAAGAAAAAAGGATGACGGGATTTGTCCGGGTGATCTTTCCAGTAGAAATAATCTGCACCATAGGCTATGCTGTCTTCTCCACCCAGATCCAGCCCATATTGAATATGCTCATAGAGTCTTTCGGGATGTTCAATATCAACATAATCTTTGATAAAATTCAGGCCAATCAATCCTTTTCTGGAAATCACTTCTTTCGCCAGTTCATCAGGAAGGTTTCTATTATTTTTGTAAACAGTTCTGTAGTTGGAGTGGCTTGCCAGAATAGGAATTGAATAATTTCTTTGATCGATATAAGTGAAAATATCATAAGCAAGCTGATCACTTGTGTGGGCTAAATCAATGGCGATTTTCCGGTCAGAAATATAGTCGATCAGCACTTTTCCATCATCTTTTAATCCCGCTGTAGCATTATTTCCGCCTCCAAAACGGTTTTCCAGGTGATGGGTTATTCCAATATAAAAGACTTTTTCAGTGTTTTCAATAATGGTCTCCAGATTTTTGAATCCGGATTCCAGACTTTGGTTTTCATCGCAGAAAGCAGATGCATTTTCAATAGAAGCAATGACTCCTACCCGGTTTTTATTTTCCAGAGCGTTGAAATTATCATGATTAAAAAGGAAAAAATTCTCGTTCTTGATCAATTTTGAAAACAATTTGCTTTGTTCCAGTCCGTGAGTTGTGCTATTAGCTCCTGTTCCCGCATACATCACCATCACCTGAAGTTTTACATTTCCATCCTGTAAATAAGGCAGCGAACAACCTAGTTCTTTATCATCAAGCGCTGAATCTGATCTTAGAAGATAATATAGAAGATCACAATGTAAATCAATGTTTATCCTATTCATAGGGATTGTAATTTTTGAAATTTAATATTTATTGGATTCTAATTGAATATGGATATTGTATTTCAGAGATTTATAAAACCATCTTATTTTCAATTATTAAAACTTTTATTATTGCATCAATATCCTGTATTCATCGGATTAAGATATTACTTTTAATCTTCTGAAACTTATATTTTTATTCTTTTTATAAGATTTAAAATTTCTATTGCTTTTTTTGTAATCTATTTAAAAACAAAACCAGGAAAGTGATGAATTCCAGTTCTGTTAAGGTCATAAAAGTAATAAAATTCTTTCTTGGGAACACCATAATATAAACTCTATAACTCCCAAACGTTAAAAATCTTTCTATTTTCGATATTAATTCTCATTCTAAATACAGATGGATATAGTATTTTATCTAAAAATTCCGTATTTTTGCCTCTTAAAATTTCTTAGTAAACAATGATAAAAATTACACTTCCAGACAATAGTGTCAAAGAATTCGAGGGAGCAGTGACTCCTCTAGATGTGGCAAAATCTATAAGCGAGGGATTGGCTAGAAACACCATTTCCGCAATTGTTAATGACAAACAAGTAGAAACAACCACACCTATAACCACGGATTCTACGGTACAGCTTTTGACCTGGAATGACGATCTTGGAAAGAAGGCTTTCTGGCACTCTTCTGCCCACCTTTTGGCGCAGGCTATCCTTGATTTTTATCCTAATGCTAAGTTGACCATTGGTCCAGCTATCGAAAGCGGATTCTACTATGACGTAGATTTCGGGGATGAAAGCTTATCTGAAAAAGATTTTGAAAAGATTGAGAAAAAGATCTTAGAAAATGCGAAGAAAGGTTCTACCTTCTCTCTTTATCCGGTTTCTAAAGAAGATGCTTTAAAAACATACGCAGACAATCCGTACAAAGTGGAACTGATCTCTAATCTTAATGATGGAGAAATTACTTTTGTAACGCACGATAACTTCACAGATTTATGTCGTGGTGGTCACATTCCGAATACTGGAATTGTAAAGGCGGTTAAAATTTTAAATGCAGCCGGAGCTTACTGGAGAGGTAATGAAAAGAACCCTCAATTGACAAGAGTATATGGTATTTCTTTCCCTAAACAGAAAGATCTTACTGAATATCTTGAAAGATTAGAAGAAGCTAAAAGAAGAGACCACAGAAAATTAGGTAAAGAACTTGGAATTTTTGCATTCTCTGAAAAAGTAGGCGCTGGGTTGCCGCTTTGGTTACCAAAAGGAACTGCTTTAAGAAGAAAACTTGAAAATTTCCTTTCTGATGCTCAGAAAAAAGGAGGTTATGAATTTGTAATGTCTCCACACATCGGGGCAAAAGAATTGTATGTAACTTCAGGACACTGGGATAAATATGGGGAAGACAGCTTCCAGCCGATTAAAACTCCGAATGAAGGGGAAGAATTTTTGCTGAAACCAATGAACTGTCCTCACCACTGTGAAATTTACAAAACTTCACAATGGAGCTACAGAGATTTACCAAAAAGATATGCAGAATTTGGTACGGTATACAGATATGAGCAAAGTGGAGAACTTCACGGTTTAACGAGAGTTCGTGGATTTACTCAGGATGATGCTCACCTTTTCTGTACTCCGGATCAGCTTTCTGAAGAATTTGAAAAGGTAATTGATCTTACCCTTTATGTATTCAAATCTTTAGGGTTTGAAGATTTTGTAACTCAGGTTTCTTTGAGAGATCCTGAAAACAAACAAAAGTATATCGGTTCTGATGAAAACTGGGAGAAAGCAGAAAGTGCCATCATCAATGCAGCTCAGAAGAAAGGATTAAAAACAGTTGTGGAATACGGTGAAGCGGCATTCTACGGTCCTAAGCTTGACTTCATGGTGAAAGATGCTTTAGGAAGAAAATGGCAGCTGGGAACAATCCAGGTAGATTATAACCTTCCTGAAAGATTTGATCTTCATTATATCGGAAATGATAATGAAAAACACAGACCGGTAATGATCCACAGAGCACCATTTGGTTCTATGGAGCGTTTCATTGCTATTTTGTTGGAAAACACTGCAGGTGATTTCCCATTATGGCTAAGCCCGGATCAGTTTATTATTCTACCGATCAGTGAAAAATATGTAGATTATTCAAAAAAAGTTTCACAATTTTTGGAAAATCACGATATTAGCGGTCAGATTGACGACAGAAACGAGAAGACAGGTAAAAAGATCCGTGATGCTGAATTGAACAAAATTCCTTTCATGCTTGTCGTAGGAGAAAATGAAGAAAATGAAGGCACGATTTCTGTAAGAAGACGTGGAGAAGGAGATCTTGGAGTCATGAAAATGGAAGATTTCGTTGCTTACTTTAAAAAAGAAGCAGCCATATAAATTTAAAATTAAAAGATTGAAGGATTCAAGAGTTAATACAATAACAGAATCTTTCAATTTTTAAATATTTGAATCAATTAAATTAAGTAATTAACCAATAAAATTATAATACAATAGCACAAAGATTTAACAACAGGGGCCCACAAAGACGTCCGGTACAAGAGGACTTACACTTGATCAACGATAAAATTCGTGTGAGAGAGCTTCGTTTGGTGGGCGATAACGTAGAGCCAGGAATTTATCCAATTGACAAAGCAAGACAGATTGCTGCAGATCAGGAATTGGATTTAGTAGTAATTTCTGATAAAGCAGAACCTTTTATTGCAAGAGTATTAGAATATAAGAAATTCTTATACGAGCAAAAGAAAAAACAAAAGGAACTTAAGGCTAAGCAAGTAAAAGTGGTAGTAAAAGAGATCCGTTTCGGACCTCAGACTGACGACCACGATTACGAATTCAAAAAGAAGCATGCTGAAAAATTCCTTGAAGAAGGTTCTAAATTAAAGACCTACGTATTTTTTAAAGGACGTTCGATTATCTTTAAGGACCAGGGAGAAATTTTGCTTTTAAAACTTGCTCAGGAACTAGAGCACGTAGGAAAAGTAGACCAGCTTCCTAAACTTGAAGGAAAAAGGATGATTATGATGATGAGTCCTAAAAAACCAGCAAAATAATTAAGTCATTATTTTAATATAAAAAAACCTCAAATTACTTTGAGGTTTTTTTATGCTTTAATCTTAAGAAGAGAATGCCATACTACTCTGCCGTCTATCCTTCAAAATCACCACAATCATGCTCTGTGAAAAGAGGTAAAGCTTTTTCGGTCGTAAAATATTTGGATATTCTTTTGTTTTTTAATTCCAGTTTTTTGCCTTCTATTACGAGTTCATAAACGGGTGCTTTATCTATTTGGGTTAAAATATAGGTTCTTTCCGGTGTTTTAAAAACAGTTTTGTTTCCTTCATTAGAGTATGAAAAATCATCAATTATAAAAGTATCTTTTTCATCACAGACATTCGTCCATCTGATTTGCTTCTTTGTTATAGACAGGCTTGTCAGATCGCATGAATAACAGTTCCCGGAGAACTCTATACCATATTTATCATGTACATTGGTACTTTTACTATTCAACAAATCAATAGGAACTAATGTTGAAAAATCACCTGGTATTTCTAATGTTGCCGGATCAATCTTCACTGGTTCTGGTTTAGATGCTGCAATTTCTTTTTTGGTGTCCGGAGAGGTATTTTTTTCCACTTTTTTGTCTGTAGCGGGTGAACAGGATGCCAGTAAAGCAGTCACCACTGAAAGGCTGATTATTAAGTTTTTCATGTTGATAAAAGTAAATTACAATATTGGGTTTGTCGTTTTGTAAAATTGTCCAAATTCTGCCACTTCATATATCCCTGTTTTCAGCCATTTATTGCCCATATTCAGGCGTTTTTGTTGGCTGCTGGTCCGAATACCAATACATTTGCCCCAAAATATAATAAATGAAAGTCATCAATCAAATCTTTATATCGTCAATGATGGTTCTTGCAGGATGCAATCAACAGAATAAAACATCAGAGAGTAACAAATCCGAAACTGAAGTTAAGCAAAAAACAATAACATTATCTGATTTCAAAAAAATAAAAGGTGTGGATAATGTTCAGGAAGTACCATTTCAATTATTTACCAAGCTGGATTCTATACAGTTTTTTGTAACGCCGAGTAAAGATGCCGCTCATTTGAAAATGGTTTATAATAAACTTGATAATTACTATGGATTTGAAGAGTTTGAAGACTTCTATTCTATCCATTACAGCATTAATAACAATATTTCGAACAGTATTGAAGCATTTGTCCTGAAATCAGAATTCACTCCGGCATATGAGCTTACTTTAAAGGGTTTGGATCTCTATGAGATCAGAAGCAGTACATTTAAACAATCTGATGATTTTAAGAATAAATCTTTTAAGAAATTTGGAACTATTACTGAGATTTCAGAACAGGAATTTAAAACCAGTTCAAAAAATAGAATCAACGAAACATTGGTAAAAAATCCAAATATACAACTGCAGGCAGATAACTGGGTATACAAAGAAAATGGCAGAAAAGAAGTGATTACACAACATGAAAGCATCTCTACAGAAACGGGGCCGCTTGCCAATGAATATGTAGGAAGATCACCTTACTTAAACCTGGAAGTATTCAAAGAAAATTCTGATGAAGTTGTAGATTCCTATTATTCCTTTTTCAATATAAAAAACGCAGTTATGTTTGAACTGAGTACAGAAGGCTATCCACAAATCCTTCCTTCCAAAGGCTGGGTTACCTTTGTTTCATCCAATAATGATGTGGGGAGTAATTTTGTGATTTCCAAATATTTTCCACAAACCAAAAAACAGGACAATCTTTTGTATGTGAATTTCACTAACTTCAAAATAGCAGATGATAAAAAAGCATTCTGGACAGATCATGATACTTTTTATGCAGAAGTCTACCCACTTAATTCCGCTTCGGCTAATGGTAAAAAGCAGAAAACGGCTTATATAAAAATCCAGTTGAAGGCTGATCTGTTTTAGGATAAATTAAAAAACCCCTGAAATCAGCCAGTGTTTATGGGAATAAAGTCCAATATCTTTGCTGCAATATTTAAAGAGATACAATGAAAAAATTAAGTTTGACCTTCCTTTTTTGTTTATTAAGTTTTATGACTTTCGCGCAATCGCTGAAAGTGGTTATTAAGCAGGACGGAAAAGTGATTGAGCCTGTGAATGATGTTTATGAGCTGAAAAAATCCACTTTCCAATTTGAGATTACATCTACCAACCTGGAAGGATTTTTAATAGGTGCCACTACGAATAAAGATATCTATGCAGGAGCTCTGGGCGTTTTGAATATGGATGTGCCATGGTTTCAGAATACAGGTATGGCAGAAGAGCTATATAATAAGGACAAAGAGATGTTTCTGATGGATTCTGCACCATCGTACTGGTACTATACAGATGCGAAGGATCACAGATTTGATAAAAACCCTAAAGGTAATGCCAAACAATGGACAGCTACCCGTACTATTACAAGGTTTTATGATATCATGGTAGATCAGCCCATCAATCTGAAAGATTTTGACGGCAGCGTTTTTATGCTGATGTATCAGCCTGAATATAATGATGAATATGATTTAATAGGAAAGAAAAACCTGTTTCAGGCTGCGTTGAAATTCAAAGACTAAGAGAACACACCCGATTATTTGATTATATAAAAAAAGGTCTGCTTTTACGATGTAAGCAGGCCTTTTTGTTGGATGAATATGTTATTCGATCACCAAACCGTATTCTATAGCCAGCTTAATGGCAGAACTAAGATTAGAGGTTTGAAATTTTTCAATAAGATTTTTTCTGTGGCTTTCAACCGTGTGCGGGCTGATAAAGAGCTTTTCTGCCATTTGATTGGTTGTAAGTCCTTTTGCTGCCTCGGCTAAAATTTCCTTTTCTCTTCGGGTCAGTTTCGGGACATGATTTAATCCATCTGCAGATTTTTTTTCCAGAACAGATCTGGTTTGTGAGCATAAAAATCGGTTACCGGCATTTACGGCTGTAATTCCTTCAAGGATTTCGGAAACTGAAGCATTTTTCTGAATGTATCCCAAAGCACCTTCAGCCAAAGTACTGTTAATAACAGGCAGTTCATTGTGAACGCTGAGAATGATAATCTGAAGGTTACTGTACTTTTTCTTTAAAGGCTTTATCAGCTCGATGCTGTTGATATCTGCCAGATTGATGTCCAGCAGTAAAATATCAACTGCTTGTTTTGCCAGACCTGCATTCATTTCTGAAACGTTTTTGAAACAGTCTACAACATCTATCGTATCGCTGTTTCCTAAAATATTTTTCAGTCCTTCCAAGAGAAGTGGGTGATCATCTGTTATGGCTACTTTTATCATGCTTAATGAATAGGAATTTGAAGTTCTATACTGGTACCAATATTCAGTTCGGAGGTGATATTCATTGTTCCTTTTAAAAATTGGACTCTTAATTCTATGTTGTGAAAACCTGCTGTTTTTCTCACATCCAGGTTTGTATGATCGAAGCCTTTACCATTATCTTCTACCGTAAGGTTTAACAGATTTTCTTCTTCGCTTACCTGAACAATAATCTCTGAAGTCTCGGCATGTTTTATCGCGTTATTTACCAATTCCTGAATGATTCTGTAGATAATCAGCTGCTTTTCCTTTGATATTGAATTGCTGTAATTGATAAATTCGGTATGGATTTCTAATACGTTATTGGATATACGGGAAGCAAACTCCTGAATGGCTACTTCCAATCCATATTTCGTTAATAAATCAGGCATTAAATTATGTGCTACTCTTCTTAACTCTTCTACAGCTCCATCAATTTGCTCAATCGATTTTGAAATTCCTTCTTCTATATTTTCGGACTGATGAGGATTTAAATAAGACAACTGATGTTTCGTTCCTGAAAGCAAACCTCCCAATCCGTCATGAAGATCACGGGCAAGGCGGCCGCGTTCCTGCTCCTGCCCTTCAAGCAATGCGGTAAGCGTAGATATTTTTGAATTTTGTTTCTCTTGTTCCATGGCTAAAGCATGCAGCTCGTCTCTTCGTTTAATAGACTTTGCACGCTGTTTATAGGCATAAAGCAATAAGAGAATCAGAACAATGAAAAAGATAATAAAAAAGATGTAGTACGTATTGATCTTTTCCTTGAATGCCAACAGTTTTTTAAAGTTGTTGATATCGTTATTTTTCTGCTGGGTTTCCAGTTTTGCCAAACGAAGCTGCTGTTCTTTTTTCTCTGATTCAAGTTCTGAAAATTTCAGTCGCTCACGCTGGTTTTCTTCTACCAGTTTTAGGTTGTTGTAGACCTGCTCACGCTGTGCACGCAAAATGTTAATCAACTTAATTTCCTGTGCTTTTTTGTCACTTTCCAGTTGTAATTTGATGTATTTCTGCTCCTGTCGTTCTTTATCAAACTGCGATTCTAATCTTTTGGTAATATCCAGTTTTTCCTGATCGTAAACACTTTTGTATTGATCAACATAGCTTTTATAATAAGTCAGTGCTTCTTTGTAATTCCCTTGCTCTTCACTGATTCTGGATAAAGACTCAAGAATAGACAGTTCAATATTATGATCTCTCACCGGACTTTTTCCAATTTCCATAGAGGCTTTTAGAAAATAAGATTTGGCTAAATCATAACTCTTATTCTGCAGCGCCAGTTCTGCCAGAATCCCAAACGAAGAAGCGATATGAATGGCATCACCGGTTTCCAGACTTACTTTATTGGCAAGCTGGGCATATTGCATCGCCTTATCACTGTCAAATTCTGTATATAAATTGGCTAAATTAATGGCCGCATAAGAAAGACTGCTTCTGTTAAGCATCCTGTCTTTATTTTTGTTGAAAGTCGCAATAGCCTGCAGATAATACTGCTCTGTTTTATCTCTTAACTCTGTATTTGATGGATTTTGAATGTATTTTTGTTCATACACATACCCCATTCGCATATAGGCATCGAAGATAAGATTTGGATCATTTTGCCTGGATGCCAGCAACAGAAACTGTTTACTATATTTTTCTTCCAGCTGGTATTCATTGAGATTAGAATAAATAGTGGATAATTCTTTTGCTACATTGCCAAATCTCCCGTACAGCGTAGAAGTTGTTGGTGAGTTTTCGTAATAATCAATCGCTTTAAGGTAAGCGGCAACAGCATCGGTCGTTTTATTATTACGGGTAAGGATCCAGCCTCTTGCATATTGTACATAACCTTTTGCTTCATTACTATTCGTTTTTAAGCTATAGGCATTTGCCATGTCAAGACTTTTTGAAGACTCCGCTGTTTTATTATCCAGCCGATAGTTCATGGCTTGCACCGCGTATAAAATTGTAGCATACTTTCCGTCTGTCTGTCTTACAGCAATGGAAATATTGGTTTCTAAAATCTGATAAGATTTAGGTTTAAGGTTATGAAAAAATAAGGCAGTCACGTATTTGGGAGCCAAGTTGAGCTGTTCTGCCGTATTGCTTGATGCATGATTGTATTCTCTTTCTAATTTGCTTAAAACATCCTGCGCCTGAACAAAAAACGGACAAATAAGTAAAATAAATATAAATAATAACCTGTGCATCAAACCCTTATCTTTATTAAATTGCATTCCATTAAGGAACGTAAATATAGGTAAATCCCTGCTAATCTATCTCGAAACCATGTCTTTCGGCAAAAGATCTCCATTTCTGAAATTTCTTTTCGTTTTTAAAGGCCGGATCTTCACCATAGTAATGCAGTAAACGTTGAGTAGCATATTCGTAGGCACTGTAAGCATTGGCCTGTTCAAAGTACTTAATGGCTTTCTTCACATCTGTTTTTACACCCATACCGAGTTCGTAGATAATACCATAATAAATACCTGAATATGACTGATCATAGTCTTTCTTTAAGTATACCAAAAGGTTTTTATAATCTCTGAACTGGTAATAGATTTCTGAAATTTTATCGTAATTATAGGAGTATTTTTTTTCGGCTTTCTGATAAAAATCCAAGGCTTTATTGTAATCCTGAAGCACATGTTCTCCAAAATAATACAAATCACCCAGGTTGACAAGTGCCATTTCGTCACCAAGCTCAGCACTTTTTCCGTATGCCTGAATTGCTTTTTTGATGTTAAAAGAATACCCTATTCCGTTGTGATACAAAGCCCCGATATTGTTCCAGGCTACAGGATGGTTTTGTTGTGCTGCTTTTTCGTAACAGAAGATTCCTTTTTGTGGATCAAACAGTGATTCTATTTCAGGATCGGTAAGCAGTATTCCTATTTCTACCAGGCTGTCTGTGTCACCTTTTTGAGCAGATAATTCAAACAAACGAAGGGCTTCATGGTAATTTTGATTTTCTTTTGCGTCAAAAGCCATTTTTTTAATGGTTCCGACTTCCATGAACTGTTCGGCGCTTTTACCTGCCTGACTTTTCCAACGGTTATAAAAGGAAGTAAAGTATTCCAAATCTTTTCCCCGGAACGAATACCGGTCCAGATAAATGGCTCCATATTCGGAAACCTCTACCCTATGAATACTTCTGTCTTCATCCATTCTAAACATATTTTCATCCTGATACAGAAACAACAGACCTTCTTCTGTTCTATAATTCAAAGGATTGGAAATATAATTGTATAATTGGGCTGACAGACCATTCTCAAAATCAAACAATTGATACCCTTCATTTTTTTGAATAGATAAAAATCCATTTTCCACATAATGAATTTGTTTAATTTCCGATTGGGGAACGATTAACCAACTTTCATTGTCTGCATCAAAAAGTCCTGATCCTGTTTGGGTTTCCAGAATAAAGACATTGTTTTTGTATCCGGCATTGGATTGTGCCTTTACCTTAATAATAGATTCATTTTCTAAAAGAAACTGATGTTTTAAAGTGTGATACATCTGCCAGTTTTTATCTTTACGAACAGCAAGAGTTTCAAAATTATCAATTAAAATCAGCTGATCTGCTTCGTCAATGATAAGGTTTCCTTTTTCATCTATTAATTTTCCTTTTTTATCAAATTTGTTTGGTTTAATCCAGAAACAGGTACTTGTTTTTACGATACTTCCTTCTAAAAAATCACCCAGATAGTTTCCTTCTTTCGTATAATATTTACGCTTGCCGGTTCCTTTTTGTTTGGTGAAAAACAACTCGGGAAAATAATCGTATTCATAAGGGCTTTCGCTTTCTATAGGGATAATAAGTCCATTTTCATCACTGTAAATTCCAAACTTCCCGTTATTCTCTACGCCTAATAATCCATAGGCTACTCTTTCAATAGCATCATAGCCGGGAGGAACCATCCAGGTGTTTGAATAGATTTTTAAAATTCCTGATTTTCCATTCACTTTTACTTCGCCTAAAGGCTCCTGCGCAAAATCAAATACATCAAAGGCTTCTTCATACACCGGAGAAACCCATTCTTTTCCGTTACTTTGCAGATAACCGAATAAACTATCTTTTTGAATCACAGATATACTGTAATTATAGTCTGCTTCAAAAATATCATCATAAATGGCTGGGGCTAAAATATTCCCTTTTATATCCTTCAAGCCAAATTTTCTATCTTCTTCAAATATGGAGGATGCGGCTTTTTTATAAGCAAGTTCCTCAAAATAGCCCAATCCGTAATCAATCCAGTCGGTTTGTAAAATTTCGAGAAATGAGGAATATCCTGTCTGCGAGAACAGGGAATCCAGCAACGAAAGATTTTGAGTTTTTACAGCCTTTTTATAGAGTTTGCTTTTCTGTTGAATTTCCACCAGCCATTCCTTTGCCTGTACCTTATGCTTTTCTTCGTTCATATTGAAAACATCCGTTGCATTCAATACAAAAGAGTCATAAGGCAAAGCTTCCAGGAACTCAAACATTTTATTAACAGGCTCGTAGTAAGCTTTCTTGTAATGCAGCTGGTAAGTATCTGCCAGCAGGTTGAAAAAGTAACGCAACTGAACAATTCCCTGGTTTTTATCTGAAAAAAACTCAACGCCTTCCACTTTGATGTCTTCTGCCAGCAGAGGATACAGCAATAATGGAATTTCGTAGTTCCACTCGCCCAGATAGGTATCGAATGTCTGATTCGATTTTTGATCGTAATTATATAAATAAATCCGGTGTGCCATTCATTAAATTTTATCCGTCGGAAAGCAGTAAAACGTTTTCCGGTTACAGGGATTGTTATTGAAATTAAATATTAGTATTTTGTGAAGCTGTCATCTGTAATTTGTTATTAAGTATTCTTGCAGCTGGTGTACGTTACCAAAAGATACTCAGCCCTATTACTTTTACAGCTTCTTCTTCACTCAATTTTATTTGGCTAGTGTTTTTACCCATTCGTTTTAGTGTTTGCTCGAAATAAGAATTTATTTGTTAATTGGGCGTGAAAAAGAAAGCTATAAAAGTTATAAAAATATTTATATAAGTAAATGTGAATGACTTTAAATCACGAGGTTCTTCATCGGATTAGTTTAATATTTTTCCGGATTAAAGGTAATAAAAGGGGTTGCATGAAAATATCCCTGATAACAGTGGTTTTTAGTTTATTTATTTTTTTAGAATATACTCCATCACATTTTTTAAGGCCTGTAGACTTCAGCCTGTTCAAATAGTATCATATAACAATAAAATGCGGTTAAGACTACTCCAATAAGCCCGGAAATAAGAAATCCGAAGATATAATATCGTCCCGTTTTATTTTTCTTTAGTATAGAATTGATAATAAAAATGATGAGCGTACATAAAAATCCTGTTCCGAAAAACAGAATCAAAACAGCAATAAACAACGCTCTTTCCAGGTGTAAATCTGCAGATGACAGCATAATATAATTTAGTTTATAATGAAATCTTATTCATCGTATTCAGCAATATTAGAGAGAATTGAAGAACACTGCAATCCCGATTATCAGCTATATTTTAAAGTAGATATCACCTTTCAAAGGTTACCAAATATATTATCTGCAAATTTCAAATAATACTGAGGTTTATATTCCTCTATACTTTTAAAATATTAATGATGTATTATTTATTTACATTTTGTCAATCATAATTCCATCACACTATTATATTATAAAACTACAATCTGTTCTATTATGATTGTTTTACAAATAAACACTAAATAGTGTGTTAAATAAAATTAAAAAATACCGTAAATAAACATTTACATTAAATATTAAATTCTTTAATATGTGAATTATATTAGAAAACTATTATATTTGCCTCGTCAAAAAATAACCTATGAAATTAAAATTATTGACTTTTTTAAGTCTTTCGATGCTATTAGCATCTTGTGCTCAGGACGAAAATCGTGATAATACAATGCCTGCCGAAAAGAAGATTGGTGTACAAAAAAATAACACTTCCCGCATTGGAAATCTTACGACTGTAGAACTCTTACAGGAAGTATATAATCCTTCGGTATTAAATGCAGGGGAAGCCATTACTTTGGTGCAAAACGACAGAAAATATCAACTCATCATGCAGCCTGATAATAATCTGGTGCTATATATGACAAGATTTGGGCACACTTCTGCATTATGGAGTTCCAACTCTTATTCTGCCCTTGGCGGTATAACGCAACTTATTGCACAAAATGACGGAAATATGGTCATTTATAGAAATGGAATTCCTCTATGGAACACCAATAAAACGGTTAACTTTTATGTGAATGATCCGCACATGAAGCTTCAGCTTTTCTCCAGGTCCGGAACACTGATTACTCCAGGATTCAGAATGAAATTTGTTCTGGGAGGAAATAATCAAAATATAAATGATGTCTTCGAGGTGGATTTCAATTAAAAATTAGACTTATTACTTAACCGTTTCTTTGAAACGGTTTTTTATTGATATGATAAAATCAAGATTATAACCCGTTGAATTGATTTTTTTCGTATCTTTGCGCACTATTATTCCTAATGTCTTTAGGAGTAACCAAAACAGATATTGATAACAAAAACAATAAAAAAGCAGAACAATGCCAAAATTAAAAACGAAATCAGGTGCTAAGAAACGTTTTGCTCTTACCGGATCTGGTAAGATCAAAAGAAAAAACGCTTACAAAAGCCACATCTTAACTAAGAAAGAAACTAAGCAGAAGAGAAATCTTACTACTACTTCTTACGTAGCTAAAGTGGACGAGAAAAGCGTACAACGTCAATTAGCAATTAAGTAGTTTTTATAAATCTATATTCGGTTTATAAGAATTCAAACAAATTCAACATTTTAACCCTGAAACGGTGCAAATAAGAGTAACATCAGTTGCCGCCCTTTTCAAAAAAACAATTTAAATTATGCCAAGATCAGTAAATGCCGTAGCTTCAAGAGCTCGCAGAAAGAAAATTTTTAAGCAAGCTAAAGGTTTTTTCGGTAGAAGAAAGAACGTTTGGACTGTAGCTAAAAACGCGGTAGAAAAAGCAATGCAATATGCTTACCGTGGTAGAAAAGAGAAAAAGAGAAACTTCAGAGCACTTTGGATCACTCGTATCAACGCGGGAACCAGAGAGCACGGAATGTCTTACTCTCAATTTATGGGAGCTCTTAAAAAGAACAACATCGAACTTAACAGAAAAGTTTTAGCAGATTTAGCAATGAATCACCCTGAAGCTTTCAAAGCTGTTGTAGATCAAGTAAAATAATGTAGAATAGATTTTGTTATCAATATAAGTCCCGGGTTTTTCCCGGGATTTTTTTTGCTTTATACTTTTCAATTCTGTGTGTTTTCAAGTTGAAATTCAGTTTCAGTTACTTCAGATTTCAGAGGCATTTGATATATCATTAATAAAATTCATCTAATCATAAAGTAGAATACTGAATTTTCAACATAAAATATTTAAAATAACAGAAAAATATACATTAAAACCAATTCATTAAATGAACATCAGCCTAACATAACAATAAACTGTATAAAAAGTTATATTATTATTAAAAAACTAATTAATTACATTAAAACAGATTTAATTATTAATAATAAATCATGATTTATTGCTATATTTACAATCTCTAAATAAAATATCAAAATGAAAAGAGCTGCAGTTTTTTTGCTGACTTCCATTGCACTGCAAAATATGGGTGCACAGAGTTTTATTCAGGCTTATAAAAACCGGGCTGATATGGTCACGCAAGCCAATATCAATACCAACCTTCAGGAATTTGCAGGCTTTGGAATAAAAAAAACAGGGACAACAGCTAATAATAATGCGCTGGACTGGCTAAAAAACAAATACCTGTCTTATGGATATACAGCCAATGATTTCTCTGAAGATGCTTTCACCTATGGAGGCAATGCATCAAAAAACCTGATCATCACCAAAACCGGTACTTTGTACCCTAACAAATATGTTATTATCTGCGGGCATTACGACACCATCGTAGGACCTGGGGTAAGCGACAATGGCAGTGGAACTTCTATCATCCTTGAGGCGGCAAGAATTCTGAAAGATATTCCAACAGAGTATTCTATTAAGTTTATCCATTTTTCCGGAGAAGAACAAGGTTTGGTGGGAAGTAATCATTATGTAAACAATGTAGCATACCAGGGAGGTACAAAAGTTCTGGATATAAAGCTGGTTTTAAATATTGACCAAGTTGGAGGTCTTATAGGAAATAATAACAATACCATCACCTGCGAAAGAGATACAGGAGGAATGTCTTCCAATAACGCAGCATCTAATACTATGACTCAGGAATTGATGACATGTACAACCCTCTACTCTCCTCTGCAAACCAATCTTTCTTATGCTTACAGCTCAGATTATATGCCTTTTGAAGCTAAAGGATATACAATTACAGGGTTTTATGAGTATATCAAAAGTAATAATGAGCACACTGTAAGTGATACCTATGCCAATATCGACCCTGTATATGTTTTCAATGTAGGAAAAGCGGCTGTGGGAGCATTACAGCATTTTGCCGTTGCCACAACATCAAGTAATCTTTTGAGCACCCATGAGACCACAGCACAGAAGCCAGCAGAAGAAATCAGAATTTATCCCAATCCTGCAAAAGATCTTATAACGGTAGAATTTCAGCAAGAAGTAACATCATTCAAAGTTGAGATTAATGACATGGTAGGAAATATAGTTTTAAATGCTGAAAACGAAAAAAAAATAAACACATCCGGTCTTACAAACGGAGTTTATATGGTTACTATCAAAACGGATAAAGGAAATACAACAAAGAAAATAATCATTAATAAATAATGTCAGACTTGAGATACAGATGAATGTTAGATTTATCTGTACTTCAGTATTACAATCATAAAATGAAGAAAATCGCTACTTTTTTACTGGCTTCCATCGTCATGCAAAGTCTTGGAGCTCAAAATTTCATTCAGGCTTATCAGGACAGAGCGAATATGGTAACCCAGACCAATATAACAACTTACCTTCAGGAGTTTGCCAATTTAGGAGTAAAAAAAACGGGTACAGCAGCAAACAATAACGCTCTTGAATGGCTTAAGACCAAATACCTTTCCTATGGGTATACTGCCAGCCAGATGGCAGAAGATCCTTTTACTGCAGGAAGTTATAATTCTAAAAACCTGGTGATTACGAAGACAGGAACTGTGTATCCTAATAAATATGTTATTATCTGCGGCCATTTCGACAGTATTACCGGTTCGGGAGTCAATGATAACGGAAGCGGAACTTCTATTATTCTTGAAGCAGCCAGAATCCTGAAAGATGTACCAACGGAATATTCTATAAAATTTATACATTTTTCCGGAGAAGAACAGGGACTTCTGGGAAGTACTCATTATGCCAATACGGTAGCATATCAGGGAAGTAACCGTGTTTTGGATATCAAACTTGTCTTTAATCTGGATCAGGTGGGCGGTGTGATGGGAAATAACAACAATACAGTTTACTGTGATCAGGATCTCGGTGGGCTTACCTCCAATAATGCCGCTTCTGCTGTTGTGACTCAGGAATTAAGAAACTGCACAGCACTTTATTCACCTCTTCTGACTGCTGTAGATCCGGCTGAAGATACAGATTATATTCCTTTTGAGCAGAAAGGCGAAGTGATCACAGGATTTTTTGAAAGAATCAGAAGTACATATCCGCATACAGTAAATGATACTTTTGCCAATACGGATCCCGTGTACATTTATAATATAGGAAAAGCATCTGTGGGGGCACTTCAGCATTTTGCTGTTGCTACGGGTACATTGGGTACGCATGAAGCTGTGGTAAAAAATACATTGGAAACTGTAAAAATTTATCCAAATCCGGTAAAGGATATCATCAATATTGAACTTCCTGATTCCGGAATTAAGAATTTTACTTTTGAAGTGACCGATTTCCAGGGAAGATCTATTTTCAAGAAAACAAATGAAACAAAAATCAATGCTTCGGGATTGGAAAATGGCGCTTATCTTGGAATTTTAAAAGCTGGAGATCAGACTGTGGTAAGAAAAGTGATGATTGAAAGATAATTTGCATTGCATATCATAAATTATAAAACCTTTGAAGCTGTTCAAAGGTTTTTACTTTTCAGATAACTGCACATATTAAGTATCTGCAACACATCAACGTCTTTCAATGCGAAATCTATTGATAACATAGTAAAAATTTCATTTTATTTTAAAACATTAAACACTTCTTTGTGATTTATTTACTACATTCGTGTTACCAAAATAATATCATATATGAAAAAATTTACAACAGTTTTATGCACTGCACTGATGATGCAGAGTATAGGGGCGCAAAGTTTTATCCAGGCTTATAAAGACAGAGCGGATATGGTTACCCAGGCCAACATTACTACAAATCTTCAGGAATTCAGTAATTTAGGAGTGAAAACTACAGGTTCAGTAGCCAACACCAATACATTGAACTGGATTAAAAACAAGTATCTTTCTTATGGTTATACTGCCAGCCAGATTGTAGAAAGTCCGTTTACTTTCGGAAGCACCAGTTCTAAAAACCTGATTATAACTAAAACAGGAACACTCTATCCCAACAAATATGTTATTATCTGCGGGCATTTTGACACCATTTATGGCCCTGGAGTGAATGATAACGGAAGCGGAACTTCTATTATCCTTGAAGCGGCAAGAATTCTAAGAAATGTTCCGACTGAGTATTCCATCAAATTTATCCATTTTTCCGGTGAAGAACAAGGATTAAAAGGAAGCAGTCACTATGTAAATAATGTGGTGTATCAGGGAGGTGTACGAAAATTAGATATAAAGCTGGTCTTTAATCTTGACCAGGTAGGCGGAGTAAAAGGAAACAACAATAATACAGTGTATTGTGATGAAGATCAGGGAGGTCTTTCCAGCAATAATGCAGCTTCTGCAGCAGTAACTCAACAGCTGAGAAACTGTACAGCACTCTACTCTCCTCTTCAGACTGCCGTAGATCCGGCTGAAGACACAGATTATATTCCTTTTGAACAGAAAGGTGAAGTGATTACGGGATTTTTTGAAAGAATCAGAAGCACTTATCCTCACAGCTCCAAAGATACTTTCACCAATATGGACCCTGTCTATGTTTATAATATTGGAAAGGCTACTGTGGGAGCTTTACAGCACTTTGCAACAGCTTCCACTACACTGAGCAAACCAGCATCTAAAAACGCTCTAGAAACAGCAAAAATCTATCCCAATCCCGCCAGCAATGTTCTCAACATTGAAATCCCGGATTCTAAAGAAACAAACTTCAGTTTTGAACTCAGTAATTCTATGGGAAGATCAATACTGAAAACAACTAATGAAAGAAAGATTGATGTTTCCAGCCTTCAAAACGGAGTGTATATTGGAGTTTTAAAAGTAGGAGATCAGATTCTTGTTAAAAATATCATGATTGAAAGATAAAACATCTTCATATTCAGAATAAAGAAAACAGCAGGGGACTCTCCTGCTGTTTTGTATTTCCAAGGTACCTCATTTTACTTTAAACAGTCATTTTGTAATGCTAATTCTTTAATTTTAGAAATTATATCTTCATCATTAATAAATCCAGCTCTGATATCTGTTAGTAATTCTTCTAATGTTATTTTATAATGATCTGCTTTATTATATGATAAAAAACCTATTATTTCATCAAAAGCACTGTCATAGTCTTTTAATTTACAATAAGATAGATATTTAATTTGAGAAGCTAATTCATTTTTAGGATTTTTTTGCAGTAATCTATCAGCAATTTCGATTGCCCAATCATACTCTTCTAAATTAAACCAACAATTTGACATGAATAACAACCTGTAGTTCTCAGACTTTAAGGATAAAACATTTAATGTCTCTAAAATAGTAAGTGCTGGGATGTACTGTCCTCCATCCATCAAATTTTTAGCTTTTTGTAGGGGAGTCATGAGTTAAAAGATTAGTCTATTTTTTAAAATTAAAAACATTTTTTCATTTTGAAGAAGTACAAATTTCTTTTTCCTATCAAATATTCAAAGGTTTTATTTATTTCTGTTTTGAAGAATCTCCTCTATCTCTTCCATTGAAAACCCTTTCGCTTTTAATAAAATCAAGAAGTGATACAGCAAATCTGCGGCTTCATTTTTAAAAAGGTCTTCATTATTGTCCTTCGCTTCTATTACCAGCTCTACGGCCTCCTCACCTACTTTTTGAGCCATTTTATTGATTCCTCTCTGATATAATGAGTAAGTATATGAGTCTTCAGTCTTCATATCTATTCTTTGAGATATTTTCTCTTCCAGCTCATACAGAAACCCTTTTGCATTTTTTTCACCGAAACAACTGAAGCTTCCCGTGTGACAAACTACATTTTTTGGAACAGCTTTAATTAAAATGGTATCCTGATCGCAGTCTATATTAATACTTTTTACCGTTAAAAAATTACCTGACTCTTCCCCTTTGGTCCACAATCTGTTTTTGGAACGGCTGAAAAAGGTAACAATGCCTTCTTTTTTTGTTTTTTCAAAGGCTTCTTCATTCATGTAGCCCAGCATCAGCACCTGCAATGTTCTGCTGTCCTGAATGACCACCGGAACAAGGCCGTTATCTTTATTAAAATCTATTTTCATCGTACTTCAATTTTTTGAGTTTTTAACTGTTGTTTTAAATCCTGAATCCCTATTTCATTAAAATGGAATATACTGGCTGCCAATGCTCCTGTAGCCTTTGTTTCATTAAATACTTTAACAAAATCATTTACAGCACCAGCTCCTCCTGAGGCAATCACCGGAATACTGACCGCTTCAGAAACCAGCTTTGTGACCCTGAGATCAAACCCATTTTTAGTGCCATCACCATCCATCGAAGTCAGCAGAATTTCTCCTGCTCCCAAACGCGCTGCTTCCTGTGCCCATTCTATAGTAGTAAGCTCAGTGGCTTCTCTTCCTCCTTTGATATGCACAAGATCAAGATCACCAACCTGCTTTGTATCAATAGCTACCACAACACATTGGCTTCCGAATTCTTTAGCCAGATCAGAAATAAGTGCCGGATTTTTTACAGCCGAAGAGTTGATGCTGATCTTGTCTGCACCCGCTTCCAAAAGCTTCCCGACATCTTCTACAGATGATATCCCACCTCCTACTGTAAAAGGAATACTAAGCTCTTTGGCAATATCTTTTACCAGCTCTACAAATGTTTTTCTATCTTCAATAGTTGCCGTAATATCCAAAAAAACAAGCTCATCAGCACCTTCCTGTTCATACTTTTTGGCCAATTCAACCGGATCGCCTGCATTTTTAAGGTCTTCAAAATTGACTCCCTTTACTGTAGATCCATCTTTAATATCCAGACATGGAATGATTCTTTTCTTAAGCATTTTCAATAAAGTTTTGAAGTTGTTGCAGGCTTATTTTACCCTCATAAATTGCTTTTCCGATAATTGTCCCGGCACAGCCGATATCTTTCATTTTATAGACATCAGCGATGCCTGAAATGCCTCCGCTTGCTACGAGCTGAACAGATGTTTTATATAAAATCTCAATATACAGTCCTGTGGACGGGCCTTCCAGCATCCCATCCTTTGAAATATCGGTACATATTGCTGTCTGCATTCCTTTTTCCTGATACTGAAGAATAAAATCAACAATATCATGATTGCTTTCTTCCAGCCAGCCGGAAGTTTTAATCTTCCTGTTTTCACAGTCTGCCCCCAGAATAATTTTCCCGGAACCGTATTTTTCCAGCATTTTGAAACAGAATTCAGGGTCCTGAACAGCAATACTGCCCAAAGTAATCTGCTTTGCTCCGGAATTAAAAGCCGTTTCAATATCTTCCTGAGTTTTTAACCCTCCTCCAAAATCAATATGCAGTGAAGTTGAAGCAGCGATATTTCCCAAAACCTTTTGATTGACAATATGTTTCGATTTCGCCCCGTCAAGATCCACTAAATGAAGATATTGAATCCCAAAGCTTTCAAATTCTTTTGCCACTTCTACAGGATCTTCATTGTATATTTTTTTTGTACTGTAATCTCCTTTTGACAGACGGACACATTTCCCGTCGATAATATCTATAGCCGGAATTATTTTCATCATTATAAATTTATAAAGTTTCTGACAATCTGATTTCCCACTATTCCTGATTTTTCAGGGTGAAACTGCACTGCATAGAAATTATCTTTCTGCAAAGAAGCACTGAATGGCAGGATGTAATCACAAACAGATGTTGTAAAGTCTGAAAGCTCACAATAATAGCTGTGAACAAAATACACATCATTATTCTTTTCTATCCCTGAAAATAATGGCGATGTCTGTTCTGAAAGCGTATTCCAACCCATATGCGGAACAATATCCTTTGCCGGAAATTTTCTGACATTGATATCAAAAATCCCCATTCCTTCGGTATCTCCTTCTTCATTTCCTTTACACATCAGCTGCATTCCTAAGCATATTCCTAAAACAGGCTGTGTAAGGCCAGGAATCAAAAGATCAAGTTCTTTTTCCTTTAACAGTTTCATCGTTGAAGAAGCCTCTCCAACGCCGGGAAAGATCACTTTATCAGCTTTTAAAATCTGTTCAGGGTCATCTGTGATCACAGAATCAATATTCAACCTGTTGAGTGCATTCTGAACAGAATTGACGTTTCCTCCGTTGTATTTTATTATGGCAATCATATTTATAAACTTCCTTTTGTAGAAGGCAAACTGTAATTAGTATCTGATTGGTTTACTGCCATTTTAATGGCTTTAGCAAAGGCTTTAAAGATGGATTCAATCTTGTGGTGTTCGTTATCTCCTTCTGCTTTTATATTCAGATTGGATTTCGAGGAATCTGTAAATGATTTAAAGAAGTGAAAAAACATTTCTGTTGGTACATCTCCTATTTTTTCTCTTTTAAATTCAGCATCCCAAACCAACCAGGGTCTTCCTCCAAAATCAATGGCCACCTGAGAAAGACAGTCGTCCATCGGAAGCAGGAATCCATATCTCTCAATCCCTTTTTTCTTTCCTAAAGCTTTTACAATAGCCTCTCCCAGCACAATCCCGGTATCTTCTATCGTGTGGTGCTCATCTACAGTAAGATCTCCATTAACTTTAATCTTAAGATCCATATTCCCGTGTCTTGCGATCTGGTCAAGCATGTGATCAAAAAAGTGAAGCCCTGTTGTAATATCTGATTTTCCGTTTCCATCGAGATTAACTTCAATTTCTATATCGGTCTCATTGGTTTTTCGGGATACCTTTGCCTTCCTCATTCCTGATTTTAAGAACTGATAAATCTCTGCCCATCTCGTCGTAGACAGCTCTGCTTCTTCATTAAAGTTTTTGTTAAGACAAATAGCTTTAGAACCCAAGTTTACAGCTAATTGAACATCAGTACTTCGATCACCAATTACATAAGAATTTTCAAGATCATAGTTGCCATAGATGTATTTCCCCAGCATTCCGATTCCTGGTTTTCTTGTCGGGAGATTTTCGTGTTCAAAACTTTTATCAATTAAGATATCACTAAAAATGATCCCTTCATTTTCAAATGCCTGCAGCATTTTCTCCTGTGGTTTTATAAAATTTTCTTCGGGAAAACTCTCCGTTCCCAGCCCATCCTGATTGGTTACCATTACCAGTTCATAATCCAGTTCATTGGCAATTTTTGAAAGGTATTGGAAGACTCCCGGATAAAACTCAAGCTTTTCCAGAGAATCAACCTGAAAATCCGTAGGCGGTTCAATAATCAATGTTCCGTCACGGTCTATAAAGAGTACTTTTTTCATTTTCAGATACTTTTTAAAAGATTAATTAATTTTTCATTTTCTTCACGGTTTCCCACATTGATCCTGATACATCCTGGAATGGCAGGATCTCTTCTGCTGGTTAAAATCTCTTCTTCAAGCATTTTTCCATATACATTGTCCACGTTTTCCATTCTGATCAGAAAGAAGTTCGCATCTGTGGAAAATACTTTTGAAATGCATGTAATTCCTTCAAACTGCTGCTTCAGCCATGTTCTCTCTTCCAAAATGCGGTTTACGTTTTCCTGAAGTCTGCTTTCATCATCCAATGTTTTTAAAATCAGTTCCTGGCTCAATACATTTACGTTATAAGGCGCTTTTACCGTATTAATAAGGCTGATAATTTCTTCAGATGCATAAGCCATACCTACCCTTGCTCCGGCAATTCCCCATGCTTTGGAAAAGGTTTGCAGTACGATTAAGTTAGAATATTGATCCAAAAGCTCCAGGCTTGATTTTTTTCCTGAGAATTCGATATAGGCTTCATCTACCACCACAATTCCTTTGAAATTCTGAAGGTAAAATTCAATATCATCAACACTATTTCCCGTAGGATTGTTAGGCGAACATAAAAAGAAGATTTTAAGAGATGGATCTGCTGAAATTTTTAAGAAATCACTTTTGATGATCTCAAAGTTTTCATCCAGATCCAGTTTCAAAACTTTATTTTCATTAATAGTTGCATAGAAAGCATACATCGCAAAAGACGGATTCATCATCAGAATGGCATCTTTTTTAGGCTCACAGAAAATTTTAATGATAAGGTCTATCAGCTCGTCACTTCCGTTTCCTATGGCAATCTGTGAGGGTGAAAGTTTTTTAAGACCCGCAAGCCTGTTTTTAAGCTCTTTCTGAGTAGAATCCGGGTAACGGTTGCATTCCCCAAAAGGACTTTCATTCGCATCCAGCATAACGGGTGCATTAAATTCATTGTGATCCCTGAAACTGATGTAGGGCTGTAATTGTACTATATTTTCTCTTACCAGAGTCTTGATACTGTTATTTTTCATTGTATTGTTTATTTAAAACTATTTTTAAACCATTAAGATGAATTGAATTATTAAGGATATTGAAGAAAATATATTCAGATCTTTATTAAGCTGTGAGCTGAATTCCAATCTATTAAAATCTTAACTCTACTTAAAAACTTCATTTTCTTAATGGTTCAATTCTTTTTTGTTAAACGCAAAGGCGCAAAGTTTTTTAATCCTTTTGCTTTTTTCAATATTATTTTGCGTCTTTGCGTTTTCCAACATTTATTATTTTAATCTTATGGATACCGCATTTTTGTGGGCAAACAGGCCTTCTGCTTCTGCCATGAGTTCTATTGTTTTTCCTAAATTCCGGAGACCTTCTTTTGAAAGATGCTGGAAGGTTATTTTCTTCACAAAACTATCCAGTGAAACTCCGCTGTAGTTTTTTGCATATGCATTGGTAGGAAGAGTGTGATTGGTTCCACTGGCGTAATCTCCGGCACTTTCACAGGAATAATTTCCAAGGAAAACTGAACCTGCATTCTGAATTGCCGGGATATATTTTTCAAAATCGGCAATGGCCAGAATAAGGTGCTCAGGAGCATAAAGATTACTGAATTCAAGAGCTTCTTCCAAAGTATTCACCAAAATAAAAGAACTGTTTTCCAAGGCCTGAGCTGCAAATTCATTCCTTGGTAATTCTTTGATTTGCTGCTCAACAGCACTGATTGTTTCATTAAAAACTTTAATATCAGTCGTAATAAAAACAACCTGGCTGTCACTACCATGTTCCGCCTGTGAAAGGAGGTCTGCGGCACAAAATTCAGGAACAGCCTGTTCATCTGCTATCACGAGAACTTCACTCGGACCGGCAGGCATATCGATCGCAATCCCAAAACGCTGAGCATACTCTTTAGCGGCTACGACAAACTGATTTCCCGGGCCGAAAATTTTATTAACCTGAGGAATACTTTCTGTTCCTAAAGTCATTGCAGCTACAGCTTGGGCGCCACCTGTTTTAAAGATTTTTGAAACTCCGCAAAGGTCTGCCGCATACAGGATCGCAGGATTGACATTTCCATTTTTATCCGGAGGTGTACACAGAATGATTTCTTTACAACCTGCAAGGTTTGCAGGAACAGCAAGCATCAGCACTGTAGAAAATAAAGGAGCAGTTCCTCCGGGAATATAAATACCCACTCTTTCAACTGCACGGTTCTCGCGCCAGCAAACAACACCTTTCGTAGTTTCGATTTTTTGAATCTCCTGTTTTTGTGATGCGTGAAATATTGAAATATTCTCCTTTGCCTGTTGAATCGCCTGTTTCAGTTCATCTTTTACCTGCTTTTGTGCATCTTCAATTTCTTCTTTGGAAACCGAAATGCTTTGAGTATCTGCTTTATCGAATTTTTTATTGAACTCTATTAGAGCTTTATCTCCGTTTTTTTCAACTTCTGCAAAAATTTCTGTGATGAGCCCTGAAATTTCTTTCTGCTCAAGAACAGGGCGCTTTACCAGGTCTTTCCAGTTGTCTTTTGTGGGAAATCTGTATATATTCATTGTACTATTTTTAATTTTAACAAACTATTACACTGTTGACTTTTAATTTTTTTTTACGCAAAGGCGCAAAGTTTTTTTAATCCTGATATTTTTTAAGGCGCAAGAAAATCTAAGATTTTCAGCAAGTATGTAAGTATTTGAATGGTATTCAATTTTATCGCAGATAAAATCTTTGCGCCTTACAACAGTCTTAATTTTTATTCTTTTGCGTCTTTGCGTTGACCAACATTTTAAATAACCATTTTATCAATTGGAATGATTAAAATGTCCTGGGCACCATTTTCTTTAAGTTCATCAATCACTTCCCAGAAACGCTCTTCATCAATTACAGAATGAATGCTGCTCCAGCCTTCTTCTGCCAACGGAATTACTGTAGGGCTTTTTAATACAGGAAGAACTTCTGATACTTTCTGAATTTTTTCATTGGGAACATTCATCAGAATATATTTTGAGTTTTTTGCTTTTAAAACAGCTTTAATTCTGAATACAAATTTTTCCACAATCGCTTCTTTTTCAAGGGATAATTGTGGGGTCTGAGCTAATACTGCCTCGGATTTGAGTAAAGTAACCGTTTCGCGCAATCCATTTTTGAACAATGTGCTTCCGGAGCTGACAATATCACATATCCCGTCTGCCAGACCGATATTAGGAGCTATTTCTACGGAACCTGAAATGACGTGAATGTCTGAAGTGATTCCTTCTTTTTCTAAAAAGTTTTTAAGAGTATTTGGATAGGAAGTGGCAATTTTTTTACCTTGAAAATAAGAGAGTTCATCGGTTTCCACTTCTTTGGGAACGGCCAATGAAACGCGGCATTTTGAAAACCCAAGCTTTTGGATTGTTTTTATATTTTTACCTTTTTCAATCAGGAGATTTTCGCCTAGAATAGCAACATCCACCACTCCATCTTCCAGGTATTGCGGGATGTCTGAATTCCGAAGGTACATGATTTCCATCGGAAAGTTATCTACTGAAACTTTGAGCTGGTCTTTCCCGTTGTTGACGAAGATTCCGCAGTCTTTGAGAAGCTGTAGAGATTCTTCGTAAAGCCGGCCGCTTTTTTGGATTGCAATTTTTAATTTACTCATTTTGCCTTTTTTGGGTCCGAGCAAATAAAAACTGATCTATTGAAATTTCTGAGGAGAATTCAGGAAACAAAAAAACCGCCTATTTACTCAGACGGTTTTAATTATTTTTGATTTTAGCACATACTTATATCAATCAATTCCGCCTAACAGAGATGATGATGATAATGATGTAATGCTAAAAAAGTTGGTTTCATTGTATTGAATTATGATGCAAATGTAGGATTTATTTTTAAAATGCAAAGTTTTTTCAGATAATTTTTTGATAAAAATTCATCAACTGTTTTGCAATAGGTTCGTCATTAAATTTCTGAACAAACTCGAAACCCTTTTCCTCACGGCGTTTTCTCTCAGATTCATTTTCCCAGAGAAATTTGAGTTTAGCCCGAATATCAAGATCATTATCCGGATTGATATAAACAGAGTCTTTTCCTCCTGCTTCGGGCAGACAGCTTGTATTGCTTGTAACCACAACAGTTTTGGAGAAAAGTGCTTCAATCACAGGAATTCCGAAGCCTTCAAAGAAACTCGGATAGACAAAAATATCTGCCAGTTTATAGATCGCAGCCAATTCATCTATAGAAACTCCCTCCAGAAACAGCACCTGTTTTTCCATCTTGTTTTTTTTAAGGAAACTCTCTATTTTCTGATAATATTTGGTCTTCCTTCCCACTACTACAAGAGGAATTTCTGTACCCTTGATTGCTTTTACGACATTTAAAAGATTTTTACGGTCTTCGATGGTTCCTACGTTGAGGATAAATCTTTCAGGAAGATTATATTTGTCCTTTACAGCCTGCATCAGTTCAGGAGACTGCTGTTCTTTAAAAGCATGATGGCATCCTTGATAAATGACTTCAATCTTAGTCTCAGGAACTTTTAAATACTGAATAATATCTCTTTTGGTCTGTTCTGAAATAGCAATGATTTTGTCGGCCATATCAGCTGCTTTTTTAAATTTCCAGAAATGTATTCTCCTGTCAAAAAAAGAGTAATACTGCGGATATCTTACAAAGATAAGATCATGAATGGTAACCACCTTTTTAATAGGTTTTGAATCCCATTTTAAAGGAAGTTCACCGGATAAACCATGGAAAATATCAGCTCCTTGCTTTTGGGCATCTTTACCCATTTTCAGCTGGCGTGAAAAATTTCCTTTTGAGGTTTCAATACAATGAACATTCGGGCGCTCAAGGATCTCTTTTCCGCGCTCTGATTTATTTTTATTAAGCAGCAGATACTCGTTATCCGGTTCATACTCAGAAAGTATTCTTACCAGATCTCTTGAGTAATTTCCCAATCCGGATGTGTTATGGAAAAACCGTTTTGCATCAAAAGCAATCTTCATCGTTGTATCTGTTTTTGAAATTCCTGAAATGTACCGAATGTATATCCTTTCGCTTTCAGCCAGCCTACGAACGAATCAAATCTTTCCACCATTTCTTTTCCTGAGTTTTTTACCGTAAATCCAGGAAGTTTAAAGGCTTCATCTTTAATCTCTGCAAATTCCCATGGATGGAAATAAATATTAAGATAATTGTCCTTTTTCAAGGTATCTGAAGCCAGTTTTTTATACAAAAACAGCGGAAAATTATGGAAACTTAACCAAAACAAAGGAATTCTGAAGTTAGGAGATACCGAGGCTGGAACCTGAATTACACCCCCTTCTTTGAAATAGGTTCTGGAAACTTTTAAATTATTATATCTTCCCGGTAAAAACGTAGGATTGATGGATGAATTGTAGGAATATCCTGCCCTTTCAACTTCTTTTTCGTCTACGGGCATCATTCTCGGCATTCTCAATCCGGTTACTCTGGTAGAAAATAATTCTTCCAGTTTTTCTCTTGATTCTTTCAGGTGTTTGTCTTCAAATTCTGAATGAAACCACGTGTGAGAAGCCAGTTCATGACCTTCGCTCAATAGTCTTTCAATAAGATGTCTGCTGTTTTCTGCAAAAACTACGGTAGAAAAAAAAGTAGCTTTTGCATTATGTTTTTTAAGGATATCGAGTATTCTCTCTAATCCTGTCTGTGAAATTGAAATCTGCTTTTCAAAGGGAATTTCACCCTTATATTCTAATGGCATATCAAATTCTTCAATATCAAAACTCAATAAAACCATTCTAAAAATTTTTGTTTTTAATAATATAATTAGGTCTGTCTTTTACCTGTTTAAATATTTTACCTAAATAAATCCCCATGATTCCGAGGATGATTAACTGAAGTCCTCCGAAGAAAACAATCGTCATAATCAATGAAGCCCAACCTGAGATCTCCGTTTTTGCAATAAAGGAATGAACCACATAAGCACCATATCCGATTACTGAAAGTGCTGAGAATAAAAAGCCCAGATAAGCTGCCAAATATAATGGTTTCACACTGAAAGCTGTAATTCCCGTAAAGGCAAAGGTGAACATTTTTTTAAGATTATAACTGCTTTTTCCTGAAAGTCTTTCTGCAGCGGTAAAATCAATTCCAATCTGTTTAAACCCCATCCAACTCGTCAGGCCTCTGAGAAATAAGTCATCTTCGTTAAAGTTTCTCATTACATCAACTGCTCTGGCATCCAGCAATCTGAAATCTGAGCCGCCTCCTTTCGTTAAATTAACGTCTGACAGGCTTGATAAAAGTTTATAAAACAAATCTGATGTTTTTCTTTTAAAGAAGGATATCTCCTTAGGATAAGTCCTGAAAGTAAAAACCACATCATAGCCTTCTTCCCATTTCTGAATCATTTCAGGAATAATTTCCGGCGGATGCTGAAGATCTCCGTCCATCGAAATAACTGCATTTCCCTGTGCACTGTCCATTCCTGCTTTCACAGCGGGCTGATGTCCAAAATTCCTCGAAAACTCAATGAATTTCACTTCATCGTATTGGTTGGAAAGTTCTTCTAATTTTTGTTGTGTATTGTCTCTGCTGCCATCATTTACAAATATGATTTCAAAGTCGTAATTAGGTAAGCCATCAAAAACTTCTTTAATTTTCTGATGGATCATTGCGACATTTCCTTCTTCGTTATAGGCAGGAATTACAATTGAAATTTTCTTCATATTTATTAATTCAGGCTGTAATTTTTCTCAAAATCTTTAGTCAGAAGTTCATAAGTTACTCTCAACCAGATTACAATACAAGGTACAGCTTTTAATGAATATTTGATAATATAGTTTTCTTTTACAAATTTCGGGAATAGGTCCGAAGTGGAAAAACATGTGAAAATAATAACGAAAACAAGCAATCCTATAATAAGCGGTGTTCTTTCTTTCTGAAGGAAAAACCAAATCAGCACTCCTACAACTGCAATAATATAGGTTGGAGATTCTGAACTGGAACTGAACAATACCAAAAACAGTAATGTTGAAGCCAGAATCATCAATTGGAATGCATAGTGCTTATACTGCTTAATTCTGATATATGGTAAAGCAAAAAGCGGTAATCCGCCGGCTAAAAATACAAGATTGGAAATAGAAGCATCTCCTAAAATTCTTCTTACAAAGCCCATCAATGAGATGTCCTGCATATTTCCCAACACCTGATTTTCACTGTTTTTTTCTACAATAGACTGAAACCAGTCTGAGTAACACTGAATCACAAACTGCGGGCTTGAATAGGCCATTGGAAGTACGAAAAACAATACTGCAACAGCAATTCCTGAAAGAATAAATTTCGCTTTATTTTTAATGAAGAAAAACTGTGTCAATCCTACAATTCCGTAGATTTTCACAAATATTCCTATTAAAATTGCCGTTACAGATTTTACCTCTTTTCTTTCGTAAATATAGACTGCAGATAAGAGTAAAAGACCTGTCAGTGCTACATTAAACTGTAAACTTAAAGCTGCTGTAATGTATTCCTGAAGGCAAAGCAGTCCGAAAATTGCTTTTTTACTGTCTGAAAACGGCAGTTTGTAAATACCATAAATGAAGATAAAAGTATTGGCAATATTCCATAGTGAAATTCCCAGCCAATCCGGCATCATGGCAAACGGAGCAATCAATGCACTGAAAAATACGCCATAATGGTTTAAATCAAAATAAAGATCGGGATAATGGATAAATAAGTTTTTCTGATTGACAGTATTAAAAAATACATTTTTAAAAATCAGATAGTTATTGATCGCATAATCTCCTCTCAGATATTTGGAAATTGCTGTAACAACGGATATAATAAGATAAACCCCAAATATATATTTAGGGTTTAATAATATTTTAAGAAATTTTTCTTTCAAGATTGTAGTTTTAGTTTAAAGTATTAATCTTAAACAGCTACATTATTCTCCCTCAATGCATCATTAAGAGATGTTTTCTTATCTGTAGATTCCTTTCTCTGACCAATGATCAAAGCACATGGAACCTGGTATTCTCCAGCAGGATACTGTTTTGTATAGCTTCCAGGGATTACTACTGAACGTGCAGGAACTCTTCCTTTGATTTCGATAGGTGTATCTCCTGTTACATCAATAATTTTTGTAGAAGCTGTCAATACTACGTTTGCACCCAGTACAGCTTCTTTTTCTACGTGAACTCCTTCTACAACAATACATCTTGAACCGATGAAGCAGTCATCTTCAATGATTACCGGAGCTGCCTGTAACGGCTCCAATACTCCACCGATACCTACACCACCACTCAGGTGAACATTTTTACCGATCTGTGCACAGCTTCCTACTGTTGCCCATGTATCTACCATTGTTCCTGAATCTACATAAGCACCAATATTTACATAAGATGGCATCAAAATCACTCCCGGAGCAATATAAGCTCCTTCTCTTGCCACTGCATGTGGTACAACTCTCACCCCTTTTTCAGCATAATTTCTCTTTAAAGGCATTTTGTCATGAAATTCAAACGGACCTACTTCAATAGTTTCCATTTTCTGGATCGGAAAATACATTACTACTGCTTTTTTCACCCATTCATTTACCTGCCATCCGTTTTCAGTAGGCTCTGCTGTACGAAGTTCACCTTTATCAACCAAAGAAATAACCTCTCTAATTGCCTTCTGGCTGTCTTCATTCTGCAATAAATCTCTGTTGTCCCAGATATTTTCAATAGTTTGTTGTAACGACATGTTTCTTATTTAAAATTATACCGGCCAAAGATACAAAAAAGTTCAGCAAAACGGGTTTTAACATCATGCTTTTAATAAAGACTCAACATGCGCTTCACCCTCATTTTGTAGGTCAGGTAAATTTGCCCATGTTCTTTTAGGAGATACTCTTCTTCAAGCCTGATCTGGATCTGGATCAAAATACTTCCTATCAGAAAAAAAGCAAGCGCAATGACAGTAGGAAAAACAAGCCAAAATCCGATAAGACTGATGGTCATTCCCAGGAATATGGGGTTTCTTGAAAATCTGAATAATCCATGGGTTACCAAATCTGTTTTCGTTGTACTGTCAATCCCGATACGCCATGAGTTTTTCATTTGTAACTGGGCAATAACAACCCAAATCAAGGCCATCATCATTAAAACTAAGCCTGTGTATTGAATGAGATTATATTCCAAAACATTGATTTTAAAAGCAGGGAAAATATCTTTCGGAAAAAATAAAAGAAGTATCACATAGATAAACAAAGCAAATAAAACCAGCTTAAAATAAAAACCGACAAGTCCATATGCCGAATCATCTTTGGGAAGAACATTAGGATTTTTACCTATTTGCTTAGCCACTCTGTAGCTGATACCTACAAAAGAGACCAAAAAGAAAATAATAAAGTAAAAAGGGATAAAAAATCTGATGAAATCTGCCATATGATAATAGTTTTAGGCAAATTTGCTAAGTTTCGTGATGCAATGCTATTGCAATGATAAATGGCAGATAGATGACAAACGGAAACGTAAAAATTTCCCCCTCCGGAGGGGTGGCGAAAATTCAAAGAATTTTTGACGGGGTGATTTGTAAAGACTAACGAGATAACTATAAGTTTTGGCTAAAGCCAATTGATTGATTGCCATTTTATTGAACGGGCTAAAGCCCGCTCCTATTGAATATTTCACTCATTATGATCTCGCTGATTGAGGAGATTACGCAAGATTTTAAATGTATTTATTTCAAAATAATAAACTCCATCGTTTTTACTACATGTTTTTCCTGAATAATTCCCCGCGAATATTGAATATTATGATCACTGTTATATTTTGTCAGATATGCCTGATTAATTTCTTCAGTAAGATCATTTACATCTTCAGGAATCATAGCTTTTATAGAATAAACTGTTTCGCCACATTGAATCTCTCCTGTGGAATCTTCTAAAAAAGTATTGTACCAGCTTTTTTCGGCAAGTCCCCACGACCTTGCAAATATTCGGTTTTGGACTACAACCATCCATATTTCCAGAAATTCAGGTCTTTGATGTCCGGCTTTTATTCCGATAATCGTATGATTTTGAATGTAATCTAATGCTTTTTCTTTATTCATTATCTTAATTTTATGTAAAACTAAAACATGAGTAGATGAATCAAAAATTATTTATGTACAAGGCAGGAAATATGATGTAGTTGAATGCTTTTCTGATGTAAAGAATATTTTAAAGCATCATGTTACCAAGAGCTGTCTGCAGACATTCTTTATAGCTTTTGGCGACTGTAATTTTTAAATCACCGCAGATTAAGTGATTGTCTTCTAAAGATTCTATATTGGTGAGATTGACAATATATGAATTGTGGACCCGCATAAATTCGTCCGGCAGGGTTTCAATGAGATCTTTAAGTGTTTTGTAGTAAATATATCTTTTATGATCTACGGTATGAACTTCCACATAGTTTCCGAGCCCCTTGATGATAATAATATCTTTGAAGAAAAGCTTGACCAGCTTTTTATCTGTTTTAATGAAGGCAAAGGTCCGGTTTTCTATCATTTAAAAGATTTTTTACAGAACTCTTTGGGCATGAAGGTAGGCCTTATTCCAATATTTTTCGTTCAGGGATGAAATAATCACCCCTTTTGAGGTAGAAGCATGGATAAACTTCACTTCTCCGTCAGGCCCAATATCATGAACAATTCCTACATGAGATACTCTGCTTCCTCCTGCTGTGGCAAAAAACAAAAGATCCCCAGGTTTTACGTCTCTGATATCAATATTTTTTCCGGCTTCAGCCTGATCAGAAGATCTTCTTGGGAGGTTGAAGTCGTTTTCTTCAAATACTTTTACGGTAAATCCGGAACAGTCAAATCCTGATGATGTATTTCCCCCGAATTTATAGGGTGTTCCGATGTATTTTTCGGCGTCCTTCAAAATATCATTAATTGATCTGGATACACTTCCGTCAAATTTTGAATCCAGTTTTCTGAGGTTCTCAGATTTTGCAACTGTCTTTGTATTTGATTTCTTACTGCCGGAAACACTTTTCGATGACCCACAGGACACTACAAAAGCAGATGCAATCAGTAAAACAGACCACTGCTTTATTCTCATTTTTTGTTCAAATAATCCCAATCCCATATTCGTCTGATTTTTACTCGGTTAAGTAATTCTTCAACAAATATACATTTTATATTTTAATTACGATATAACTATACTACAACTATATGATAAATATATGTTAAAATTTTATTTTCAAGTATTTATTGGTATATTTGATTTCTATTTTGAAGATATGGCAACATATGAAAGTCTCATTAAGATCACCGGGGCTGTAGGTGACCTTGTATTTTATAATCTGAACGGCAAAAATGTGGTTCGGAAGAAAAGCGGGTTTAATAAAACAGCTTTTAAAAAAAGTCCATCGTATGAGAAAGTGCGGCAGAACAGCTCGGAATTCGGGCATTGCTCTAAAATTGGGAAGATTATCCGGAATACTCTGAACCTCTACATCAAAGAAGCAGGTGATCCCCTCCTCTACCAGAAGTTCGCAAAGGTTATGACAACGATCAAAGATCTGGATATGATTTCCGAAAGAGGAAAACGAACAGTTGAAAATGGTTTAATGACTGAAGAAGGAAGAAAGCTTCTGAGAGAATTTCAGCTGGGTACAATTCCTAATATTTTAGATTGTATAAGAATTGAGAATCATATCCTATATAAAAACGATGATTGTATCGCTGATAGAGCCGTAATTGCAACGATAAAATTAAATTCTGAAAATTACAGCACAGAATATGCTGAAGAAATAATCAGCTGGAATCAGCGGCAAAGGCCTTTTAAAAAGTATTTTTCAGAGAATGATCTTCTCCTTTATTTTATAGTTCTGAAGAATGATCACGATGAGATTACCCGAATGGGATTTGTTTAAATAAAAAAGTCTGCAGAATTTGCAGACTTTCTTGTTTTATTTCTTCTCTCCTTTCCAGCTTCCTGACTGTGCAGGTGTTGGAAGTGAATTGGACCAGTTTCCGTTTCCTTTTTTTTCCGTTGTTAACGTTCCTTTGAAATCTCCTTGTGAAGGAAGTCCTACTCTTGCGTTAAGATCTCCCGATTCACTTAAATTTCCGGAAATACTATAGTTTTCATTATTAACATCGGAATGCATTGTTCCTACCACTTTACCACTCTCATCTACCACGAAGTTCCAAACTCCTTTATCATTTCCTTCATAAGAACCTGACCATGTTCCTACATAATCATAGATGGTATCATCATCAGAGCTGCAACCGATAAATAAAAACGCCGTTAATAAAAGTAAAAAAAGTTTCTTCATAGTTTCAGTAGTTTTATAACCTAAAATCCTGTTATTCTCGATGGAATTCCCTTCTAAAAATTCCGTCACAGAGAATAGTGCTTAATATTTATTATTTTTTTGTTCCGTGCAAATCTACTAATTTTTTCATTCAAATTATCTGAATTTTAATTAGCACCCAATATGTTTATTAAAAAACAACATATTTTGGCTAAAATACAAATATTTTTCAAACAAATACAAGGTGTATGATTTTTGAGTTATTAAAAAAATGATACATGAAATCTGATATTACTCTACTCAATATTCGTTTACAATTAGTTTACATGAGATTTCAGGCAATTTTCACATCCGTTTTAAAGTTATTTCATATCTTAGTGAAAAATTTAACCTTTTTCAAAAATAACATGAAAACAAAAACATTCTTTTTGGCAGCACTTGCTATTGGTGGGAGTCTGGTAGCTCAGGTAGGGATTAACACATCCACTCCTTCTCACACATTAGATGTCAATGGCCTGGTAAGAGTAAGAGGACTTTCAAATGCTGAAAAAAAAATTGTTGCGGCGGATGCACAAGGAGTTTTAACTCTTATCTCTCCTGAAGAAATTTTCGCTCCGAAAGCTTTATTGAACACTTCTACCTCTTCCAGTGAACAAAGACTTACAATTTACGAAGGAAAATGTTTCCAACCTGGCGATAATGCTTCTTCCTGTACCGTTTCTGTCAACCATTACTCCTCTTGTGCGGGGTTCAGTAATCCTGTAGATACTCAAATTATAGTAGGGCAAGGAATTAACACAGGAAATGGACAGTTTCTAGGAACATGGACAGCCCGATATGTTGATAATAAAGGATTTGCAAACACAACTCCTGTTGCTAATCAGACAGCGCCTGACTATCCCAGAATCTCTTACCCAAGTACCAATACAGTGAACTATTTAGGAAGTGGAAACTTTGCGGGCCAATGTAATACGGATCTGGTAACTACCATCAACCAGGCCACCGGAGATATAAAAGTAGAGTCTGTAAAACGAAGCATGTTTGCACATCTTGTGTATCTTATCAACATCGCCCGTTCCAGATCTTTATAATAGTCGATATTTGATTTCAAAAGAGACAGCCACAATTGAATTGTGGCTGTTTTTGTTTTTACTAAATAAAATCCTTTTTTCAGAGGGTAAAATAATTTATTTTTATTGGGAACGCATTCACATGAACAATCATATAGTATTGCATTTTTATTACTAAAAACACTCTGAAAATGAGTTTAAATGATATTCAGATTAGCTATATTTGGTTTAAATATTAAAATATGAAAGTAGTTTTTGTATCGGATGATTTAAAGGAAATTGAGATTACCATTCCAGCGGTTGAATTTGATATATTACCCGTTGTGGGTGACTGGATTAATATAGAATCCTATGTAGATGAAATACAGTGGCAGGAAATTGAAAAGTATTTATATTCAATCAATAAACTGGCATTTGGAATGATTAATGGCAGAACCTGGACCAGAGAAGATGATGAAAATATCCTGTATGCTCACTTAACATTCAGCTCGCTCGATGAGTAAGTAAAAAATAATTATACCTTTTAAAACTAACTTGTTGTTAACTTCTTTACTTTCATAATAATTACGAAAAAAGATGCCAGTAAAAACAGAACTCCTGCGGCCATAATCGCTGCAGAGGGATTGCTCTCCAGAATATATTTATAAAATGCTCCAAAAGTCAAGGTCTGTATCAGCATCGGAATCACAATCATCATATTAATCACCCCCATATAAACTCCTCTTTTGTTCGCAGGGATTGATGGAGATACCATGGAGTAAGGAAGCCCCATCATGGCAGCCCATCCGATTCCAAAGAGAGCCATAGGCAGCAGTATTATATTTTCATCCATGATAAACGGAAGTACCAGCAATGATATTCCTGTAATCACCAGACAAAATGCATAAACACTTTTGGCAGAATATTTCAGCGCAAAAGGAATCAGAAGAAGTGCTGATATCAGAGTAATAAAATTATAAAAACCATTCATCAGGCCTGTCTGCCCAACTGCTTTTTCTACCAGACCGAGTACATTTTTTGCCCACAGCAGATCATTCTGAGACACAACATATCCATTTTTTGATAGTCTGATAAGTAAGTTTGCTTTTTCTTCATCTGCTTCCGAAACATGATAGAGAGTCCTTTTGATCATAGGGGTAACAAACTGCCAGTAACAGAAAAGTGCATACCATTGAAATAAGTAGACCAATGCCAGCTGCCAAAGTATTTTTGGCATATTAACAATAGCTTTAAAAATATCGATGAACGGTGTAAACAATGTATCATTCTCTTTTTCAGCTTTTAACTGAATAAGCTCTTCATCTGTTGGAGGAATTTCCGGTGTCTTGTATACAGACCATAGCACAGAGATAACAGAACAGAATGAACCCAGAAAAAATGAATAATAAACCCATGCAGGAATTCCCCCTGCTTCACTATTCCCGCCAAAATATTTCTGAAAAATAAAAAGGGAAAGATTAGCCAGTGTAATTCCGCCACCTACAAAAAGACTCTGCATCTGAAAGCCAAAAGTCTGCTGCTCTTCAGGAAGTTTATCTCCAATGAAAGCTCTGTAAGGTTCCATAGCTGTATTATTGGCGGCATCCAGAATCCAGAGAAGTCCCACTGCCATCCAGATCGAAGAGCTGAACGGAAAAACAAATAATGCAAGACTACATAGTACCGCTCCCAATAAGAAAAAGGGCTTCCGGCGTCCCCATTTTACGCTCCATGTTTTATCACTTATTGCTCCTATCAGCGGCTGAATAAGTAATCCCGTAACAGGACCTGCAAGATTAAGAATAGGAAGCTGATCTGTATGAGCCCCTAAAAAAGAATACAACGGATTGACAGCGGTCTGCTGCAACCCAAAGCTGTATTGAATGCCGAAAAAGCCAACATTCATATTCCAGATCTGCCAAAAACTCAGTCTTGGTATTATTTTCTTATTCATAGCTCAGGCTTTATGATTTGATAGTTCTTATCCAGTAAGAGATCTGCTTTTTCTTTGAACTGATGAATAATCTTATGTTCGATCTCTAACACTTTTTCAATAAAATCACTTTGTTCGTCACGATTTCTTTTCATCCGGTTTTCAAAGGTATCTTTATAAGTACGATCTATGAAGATAGTTAAATCAAAGTCATCAATACTCAACACATAAGTACCTTCAACAATAATAACCTGAACACCTTCTATCTCCAGGGTTTCCTCAGTTATAGAGTTTTCAGCATAATGGATTAAAGGCTTTGTAATAAAAGGTTCTTGCTCTTTAAACTTTTTTATATTGTCCTGAATCTTATTCAGATGTACTTCATGAATACCTACATGTTTAAGATCCTTTTGCCGGTTTTCATGGTTGCTTTTAGGAGGAAGCTTAAAATAATCATCCATTTGTATCACCAGGCTTTTTATTCCGTTTTTCTCCAAAATTTCACTTAAAGCAAAGGCTGTGACCGATTTTCCACTGCCACTTTCTCCTCCAATTCCAATAGCCCATTTTTGAAACGGCTGCCGTCTTTCCCTTATTATCTGGTAAATATTTTCAGCCGTGTCCAAATGTTTCTGCTCTAAATGTATGACATCTCCAATCATCTTTTAATCCGTTTTAAAAATATATAAATTGTATTGTAACCTGATCCTGATCTTTGTATCAGATCTTCATCAGAAGGTAGCCGCAAGCTGAAAAGCAAAGAAATTCAGTTCCTGAAGGGATCAGCTGATCTGTAGAATAATATTCGCTGAAATCTGCTCCTTTTTCTGTGAGAAGTTTTTCGTATTCAGTTACAATTTTCAGTGGTATTTCATCATGCTTTCTTTTTTTCAATCCCAGGCAAAGCCAACCAAGATATATGGGCCATGATCCGCCATTATGAAAATGATAAGGTTGATTTTTAAACTGATAGCTGTAATTATTTTCAAGTAAATTCCAATCCGGATCTTCTGGGAATACAATCGGATAAAATACTGGCAGCATCCAGTGACCGAACTCGATTTTTAACTGTTCTAAAAAATGAGTAAAAGCACTTAAATCTAAATCCAGACCTAAAAACACAGCCAATGCATTTCCAGCAAGATCAAATCTTTCATCATATCCATTTGCGTTCAATGATGCCCAGAAATAGGGTTTTTCGGTTGCTTTCTGATAAGCATTTTCATGATATCGGTCTGCATCAGTACTGCTTTTCCTGAAATTGTTTTCTATCAGCTCTTTTGTTTTTTCAGCAAGAGATTGCAGATTTGCATCTTCATATACTTTCGCTGCACTTTTGAACGCCCAATAGCGAAGTACATTATCGTACAGAACATAACCTGAGGTGACATATTCATCTGCCCAGTTCCCTCCCAAAGGGCTATACACCAAACCTCTCTGATTGAATTCCCAGGTTTTCAGACAGGAAAATGCCTTATCTATTTTTTCTTTTAAAGCTTTTTTAAAGTCTTCATCCTTTGCATACATGATATATTCGCAAGCCCCGATAATCCACCAGACTGTTGCATCTGTTCGCCCTACAAGTGTTCCGTAACTAACTTTTTCACCATCCACATTAGAAGGAATCTGACCATTTTCAGCCTGATGTTTTGCCAGTGTTTTCACCGATTTCCTCAGTCCATCCACAATTGTTTGATTTTTGATTAAAATCCCCGTAATCCCTGTCATCATTGAGTCCCGAGACCATACTCTGGCATAGTTATCTTTTCTTTCGCAAGAAGCAAGAATTCCCTGTTCTGAGATGGACTGTTCTATAACCTGTAAAGCTTTTTGTGTAAACATATTATTGAATAAGTTGTTTTTATAAATCACCGTAATGATTTTCAATGAGATATCTGTTAATAAAATTAGAAATCAAATTTCACACTTGCACCAATTGTTCTTCCCGGCAGAGTTCTCGCTCTTACAATACCATTGGTTCCCTGTAATGATCCTTCTTCTGCTTCGGTGATAGCAAGCGCATTAAACACATTATTAGCGTTCACATTCAGTGTCAGATTATTGAACAGTCTGTATGAAATGTATGGATTTATAATTATATAGCCCGGCATAATCAGCTTATTGCTATCCTGAGTAAATGCTTTTGTAGAGCCCACAGCAAAGAATCCAAAGCTCAGCTTTTCTATATTAACATTAGGATTGAATGAGTACATCAGCTTGGGAGTTCTTCTTGGCATATTCCCTATTATTGTCGGATCTATTGCATTTTTAATTTCGGCATGAGTATAGGTAAGACCTGCTTTGATATCAAAATTTTTATTGATCTTATAGAACCCATCGAACTCAATTCCCCAGGACTGGTACTTGTTTTCTGTTCTTATCTGGGTGGTTGCTTCGTAATTCGCCTCGATGGTTTTTGCGTAAAAGAAAGTTGTATTCAGAAAATAATTGGCTCCTCTTAGTTTATAACCGGCTTCAATCTGATTGAGTTTATTCACTTTTACAGCATCTAAGGCCGGGTCATCATTATTAGTATAATTGTATCCGGCAAAAAGAATTCTGTCAGCTGACGCACTTCCCCCCTGGCTTACTCTGGCAAAAATGGCATGATGAGAATTTAAGGTATAGTTTGCTCCAAATGAGTATCCGAAAATACCATATTTATAATCAACAGGAACAGTGCCATCTACTACAGCCACTGAAAGTTCAGGAGTTTCAATAATTCCGTTTTGATTCACGTCAATGATACGTGTTGTATTTTTTGTTCCGGAAAAACTTCCTGATACATTTCCAAAATCATATCGTGCCCCAAGATCCAGAGTTAGGTTCGCAATCGGATTAATTTCCACCTGCGCATGAGGTGCAATCACGGAATACTTAGTATCGTAATTTCTATTTACGCCTCCCCAATCCGGAACTCCATAGTGAAGCAGACCATTGTCTGTAATTTTAGTTCCCGTATTGCTGATGATATCTACCAATCTTGCATTATTATCGGAAACTTCCATCAGATAAGTATTCCAGTTCCAGGATAAGTTGATATTTTGAGTACTGTTGTACACTCCGGCATTGAGTTTTATCTTATTCCACTTTTTACTCATATTCAAATCGCTGAAAAAGTTGTTCAGATTATTCAGTTTGGTATTGAATAACACTGTTTTCATATACTTTGTATCGTTATCTACAGCATTGCTGGTTCCTGCATAGACTGCGTTTCCATACCCGGCAATAGATTCCAAAATTTCAGATTTACTGCCAACAGCTGCAGGAAAAGGTGCTAAAAACTGTCCGTCATTTGCAGCATATCTTGCCTTCGCATCTAATTTCCATCCGGCACCCAGATCATAATTAAATTCCATCCCTACAGTTTTGGATACAGAATGCATCCCATCACGGATATCACTTTTCAGAATCTGTCCATTTCCGCCAAACGTAATATCATTCTTAAAATTAGCAGACTGAAGAGCTCCTGTTAAGATATTGTAATGGGCCAGAGAGCTGTAATCAGGGTTGGAATCTGAACCTGAAACTGCGACAGGCATTGGCATATATGCTGCTGTTCTGTCATCGAGATATTTACCATAAATCCGGATACTTCCTTTTTCGAATTTTTTTAGTAAAGATAAACGAAACTGTCCTCCGTTATTAGAGGTATATCCTGTCTTTCTGGGACCGTCTCCACCTCTGTAAAAACCACCTACTCCAATATAAAAGTCTTTCCCAAGAGGTGTTCCATAGTCTACATCTGTTCTGAAGTTATTATAATTCAAACCTACCTGCTGGGTTATGCTACCTCCTTTCTTTTCTCCTGTTTTTGTAATGAAATTGATAATACCTGCGGGTGAGTTTGATGCAAAAACGGATGCAGAACCTCCTCTCAGGGCCTCAACTCTGGATACAAAAGAATCAAATCTTGTAAACTGATCCTGCGTTCCAAAAGCAATATCTCCAAACTGCATTACCGGAAGCCCATCTTCCTGAATCAGAAGATATCTTGACCCTCCTGCAGAAACAGGAACTCCTCTTACCGTAATATTTGAGTTTCCTTCACCTCCTGAAGACTCACTGCGGATTCCCGGAATTGTCCTAAAAATTTCAGCTGTAGTCCTGGGTGCTGCATTGATGATATCAGCTTGTTTTAGAGTTGAAATTGAAGTACTTGTCTTAATGGAGGATTTAGGATTGGAATTACCTGTAATAACAACTTCATCTATGACCTTATTTCTGGCTGATATGGTATCATGAACAGTATCCTGAGAGAACATAAAAGCGGCTATATTAATAGTCCCTAAAATCAGCAATTTCTTTATTACTTGTGCTTCCATAGCATTTCTAAATTTTTGTTATGTCTCAAAAGTATTTTTTTTAGCATCTCAAAAAGGGATTTTGAACAGGGTATTAACGCTATGTTAATTTCAAACGGTTGCGCAAACGGTTGCGGTTGATAAGTTTTCATTACATTAACTTTTTCTTAACACATTAAAACTATTTATTTAACAAATATTAACAAAATATTTTACTACAATTATTCTTAATTTCTCCCAATAATTGACATGAACTCTTAAAATGAAAAGAACGACCATAAAAGATCTTGCGAAAATGCTCAACATTAGTACTTCAACAGTTTCCAGAGCATTAAAGGATCATCCTGATATAAGCAGTTCTGTTAAGCTCAAAGTGAAGGAAGCGGCAGAAACGTTTAATTATATTCCGAATGATTTTGCCATCAGTTTCAGGAAAAACTCTTCTAAGGTGATTGGTCTTATTGTTCCGGAAATTTCCATGTTTTTTTTACCATCAATCATTAATGGTATTTCATCCATTCTTAATAAAGAAGGATACCGTTTTTTTATATTATCATCCAATGATTCCTTTGAAACAGAAAAGGAACATATAGAAACCTGCATCAATTCCCGAGTAGATGGTATCCTGATTTCATTAACAAATGAGACCAAAAATGGTGAACATTTGAAAAAACTGAAGGAAATGGAAATTCCGGTTATTATTTTCGATAAAACGATTCCTCAGCAGAGTTTTGAATCTGTAATTTTTGACAATATAAAAACAGCCGAACAGTGTGCAGAAAAATTAGTTGACCAGGGATGCAAAAATATACTGGCAATTTTTGGCGATGAAAATCTTGAAATCACACAAAGCAGGCTCAAGTCATTCGAAAACAAAATCAGACAATTTCCTTCTATCCGATTGAATATTATATTCTGTAAATCTGCTGATATTGTAAAACAAAAACTGGATCTTTTGTTAGATGACCATTCATTTGATGGATTTTTTGCCATGAGTGATGAAACTTTAATGGGCCTCCATAGCTCATTAATCAAAAGAAACCTAAACAACACGAATAAGAAAGTAATTGCTATAAGTGAAGGAACTTTACCGAAATATCTGGATGAAACATATGAATATCAAATCAATGATGGATATAAAATGGGAACATTTGCCGCTACAAAACTAATGGAAAAAATCAAAAAACTCAATCCTAACTCTCCAACAAATCCCTATAATTGTTACTATTTATAGCTTAAAAGAAAATAGAAATACATTATTAATATGAAACAGTTACCGATTGAAGAAACCTTTTCCTCACCGCAATGGTTAAAAATAATCTGCTATTTTTTTGGACTTCTCTTAGGTTTGACGGGATTTGGGCTTCTTATGCAGAAAGATCTTCCCCGGGAAATTATTTTTTTGGTACCATTCATTTTCCTGATTGCTGTTAGTATGCTGATGTATACCCGGCTAAGACTAATCATTTCAAATACAGAAATCCTCTTTACAGGAGGTTTGAGACAACATCAGTTTCTTTGGACTGATATTACAGGAATAGATATGAAAATTGTTGGAAAATATCAGACCCCAATCTGTATTGTACATTACGGCAAGAAATCACTGGAACTTCATAGAGGTTTTTACTTAAAAGGACAGTTCAATAGAATCTTATCATTGTTGGAAACAAAAGCCGCACCGGAATTATTTTCTGAACAATATCAATCGATCCGTCATCACCTCAGTTAATTTGTTAAAACTACAATAAAAAAGCCCCCATAGGGAGGCTAAAACTATTGGATGAATGAAAAACTTATCCCAAATGTAGGAAATATTCATTCTGTCATTTATGCGTACAATCATAATCAGAGATTTTTATTTTAATAGAAAAATCTCTGAGAAAAACAGTTTGTGACATCATTTTTATGAAGGAACATATGCTCTCAATAAAAAAGCTGCAAAGAATAAACTTTACAGCTTTGATTTTCATAGTATGTTTTTAGAATCTTTTTTCTAGTCTGATAATTATCCTGAATTTAGTTTTGGAACTTTACAAAATCCAGATAAAAAGAAGGGTTGCCTCCATTGAAGGATGCTGGCACTACTCCATTTGTTTTCCCTGCCAAGACAGTATACGTTCCTGGTGTGGCGAAATATAATACCCTGTTCTGATCTCTTGGAAACATATATGCAGCCGTGTTTGATCCACAGTAGCTTCTCCAGACATCACCTATACCGTTGATATAGAAAAAGTAATCATTACAGTCAGAATTGATAGCGATTCCGCATCGGAAAAAATACCAGCCCTTTGCCGGAATGGTAACCTGAACTCCCGTATTCAATCCACCACCACCCGTTCCTCCTGTAAAAGGATTTACCAATGCTCCGGTATACGGTGTCCAATTATTGGCAAATGCTGTAGTAACGGTAGAAGACCATGTTGCCAATCCGTTTGCATCACTGGTCAGTACATAACCCAGCTGCTGGGTGCCGTCTTTGATCTGAAGAGCCCCATTGGTAGTTCCGTTATCAATAACAATCTTTGCACTGGCAGCTCCTGCCGGTACTGTATTGGTTCCTACCAGAACTTTTCCTGTACCGTTGATGCTTAAATTGTTTCCTGCCGTTGCAATATCAGTTGTCTGCGAAAGGGTTCCTCCCAATTTTACATCTGTACCGGATAAAGTAAGACCGTTACTTGCTGTGATATTATTATTAATGATTGTTGTTCCGCCATTTCCATTACCTCCTGCAAGCTCAGTAACCGTCATAAATCCTATTCCCGGATTCAGCTGTGCAGTTCCGGCTCCTCCCAATCTTACCTTTACAGAGGTATCAACTGTAGGTCTGTAAATAGCATAGGCTTCCGGCTGGCCGCCAATAGATGTTGCCGGATAATTATTGATGGCATCCACAACTCCTGTTGTACTGGAAGGAAGAACAGAGTTATTGGAAGCGTCTACCCATTCATACACAAAGAATCCTCCTGCCAGCGAAAAATCTGTGGCATGCAGCTGACAACGGAGCACATAGGTTTTACCTGCTTTCAGATTGAAAACACCTGCGCTGTAAGTAATATTATTGGAGGCAATGACAGATCCAAATGTCACATCTGATCCTGTAGATACGGATTGGGCTGCGTTTGGCTTCACAATAATATAATCCCCTGTAGCAGATGTTCCCGTTGAAAGAAGTTCCCATGTAGAATTCGTTCCGGTAAGTCCCGTACTCACCAGCTCCACGCTCTGATTGGCTGGTACTGAAATACTGGCATTTCCGTTAATTGTTTCCGGAGCCACGGCATTCACGGTGATCTTAAAGTTTGTGTTGTTTTTAATTCTGTAAATCCTCCCTTTGAAGTTTCCAACCCCACTGATGGAAGGTGGTAAACCGAATACGGCATCTGAACTTCCATTGTATGAAACGTGGAAATCTGATAATGCTAAATTATAAGTGGCTGTAGTGACCGCTTTATAATTAGCAGCCAATGATCCGTTAATATCCATCGTAGAACCGGGATTCACTGTGTTGACCCCAACATTTCCTGCCTGGGCAAAAGCAATAGCCGGACTCAGGGCTATCATTGCAAAGATTAGTTTTGTAGAAATTTTAACCATTTATCATTAATTTATTTACATTAATAAACCCGATTGTTTAACATAATGTAAAAGTATCAGAATAAATTCTACAGAAAACATCACCATGCGTAGAAAAAAACTAAGCAAATTGTAGAAAATTTTCTACACTCAAAAAATAGCTTTTATTTACAAAAATCAGTATTACGACATATAAGCTTCATACAGTTTAATAAGATCGGCCAGATTACTTGTTTTCAGCTTTTTATGGATTCTTTTTTTATAGGTACTGATTGTGGACATCTGAATATCCATCTCATTTGAAATTTCCAGATTACCGTTTCCTTTTACCATGAGCATAAAAATTTCATACTCTCTTTCTGATAAACTTTTTATAGCATCAAGAGTGGAAGGCTGTAAAAGTCTGTTGACTATACCGTTTGGATAATAATTTCCTTCTGAAAACATTTTCATCACGGCTTCAGAAATGATATCTACCTTACTTAGTTTATTAATATATCCATCTGCCCCTTCCTTGATATACTGTATGGCAATCTCATCTTCATAAGCCGAAAAAACAAGTATTTTCAAGGCAGGATCAAGCAGTTTGATTTCTGAGATCATTTTTTTATTTCTGCTTTCAGGCATATTGATATCCAGAATAAGCAGATCAAATTTTTGCCTTGAAATTTTATCGAAAGCTTCAGGATAATCAGAAGCTGTATCTATCAGTACATCAGGAATGCGCGATTCTAAAATGATGGCGGTTCCTGTTAATACAATATCATGATCATCTGCTATAAGGATCTTTTTAATCATTTTTAAGATTTTTTAAGAATTAATTGGAAAGAAGTACCTTTTGTTTCGTTTCTTCTGATTATAATTTTACTTTCTAACATTTGGAGCAACTGAAGTATCAGATGGAGTCCCATCCCGTATTTTTGTAATAACAGCTTCTCATTTTCAATATTCTCCTGAAGCTTGGTGTAATATTCAATCTTGTGCTCATCCATGCCGATTCCTGTATCTGTAATTTCCAGAATAACAGCTTCCTGTTCATCCGATCCGGTTATGATAATATTCCCGTTTCGTGTATATTTTACAGAGTTATCCATCAGGTTATGAATAATAACAGCCAGAATATTTTTACTGATCTGTATCATTAGTTCTTTATCTACATTATTAACAATTGCCGTGTTATGATTAGCTGCAATCTCATCAAAAAGGATTTTCTTTTCCTCCACCAGGTCATAGAAGGAATACAATTCTGTTTCGTCAGTCCTGTATTCATTGTATATATCAGCATATTCTTTGAGTGTTTTCGTGAAATTGTATAACTGGTTGGATGATTTATAAATAGAATTCAGAATCCTTTCAGTGCGGTGCAAACTCATTTCCTGATAATCTAAAGCTTCTTTGCTGGTCAAAGCAATAAACTTCAACGGTGTGGTAATATCATGGGTAATGGTCCCGATGAGCTTTTTCTGCTGTTCGATTTCCTTTCCCAGTTTTGTTTGAGTAATTTCCAGGTTTTCCACAGTTTCTGAAAGAGTTCTGGTTCTTAAACGGATTATTTCTTCCAGTTCACGGTTCTTCTTTTTATGAAAGCTCGTCCGCCATCTTACGGATAAATAAAGCAAAAAAAGCAACAGAAAAGTGATAAACAGTTTAAACCATAGCGTTTGATAAAAAAAAGGAGGAATGATAATTTTAATTTTCTTAAAAACATATTCCTGCTTATCAGAAACAAGCATTCTAATGGTAAGAACATGGATACCATAGCCAAGGTTATTGAGTAAAAACTTCCGGTCCTTTCCTACAGACATCCATTTACCGGTTCCATTATCATCCCATTTTGTTTCAATGACAATATTATCAGGGTTTGCATAGTAAGGGACATCAATAAACAATTCAACCCGTCTGTTTTCCTGGCTCAGCATTAATGTATTTGTAAACAATCTTTCCTTATCATCAACCAAAGCCCTTTCTATACACATGTCTGTGGGATAATAACTTTTAACTTTCAAGGGATTAAAAAATACAAGCCCATTTAATGAGGGTAAAACAAAATCGCCATTTTTCAATTTGTTGCCATTTACATTACTTCCGCCATTAAATTCGTTGGTGTTAAAACCTGCTTCTTTTGAATATCTGTAATAGTTCAATTTTAAATTCCGGTTTTGTACATATTTCAAAAGCATGTTTTCTCTTATCTTGTACAAGCCATTGTTGGTTGGAATCCAGAAATAACCATCCTGATCTTCCAGCAGTGTGTGGGGAGATAAAAGATTCCCTTCCGGATCACCGGGCATTTTTATAAGCTGATTGTTTTTTATAAGATAAAAACCTCTTCCCAGAGTGGTTACCCATAAATTTCCATCTGTAGTATGTACAATATCACGGATTGACAATTCATTTTTCCCGGTTAAATCGTAGATTTTATTATGATTGACTGATATTTTGTACAATCCTTTTATTGTACCAACCAAAATATCACCCTTTTCTGTTAAAATAATCTTAGTAGGTTCATTTGCAAACAGATATTTTTTCTTTAAAGACTTATAGGGTAAATCTTCATAAATGCTTAGTGTACCTGTGAATTCTGTATTTCCTTTTTTTTGTTTCGCTGCCAGTACATAGTATTTTCCATTGGCAAAGAAGAAATCTTTCACAGTGTCTTCTCCCGTAGAAATACTTTGGAAATCTGTAAAATCAGAATTTTTATTGTATACAAAAAGAGTTTGTTCTCTTCGGGTTACAATATTTCTATGCTTGTCAAAATTTAAAAAATAGGATATATTTTTTTCGAAGTTTTTGCTTTTAACCAGTCCGTTCCTGTTATAAATTTCTCCTGCGGGGTTAATTACACATGAATCATTATAAGGTTGGATCGCATAAAAGACAGCTGATGATTTTGGAGTACTCTTTTTCGAAGAGGTAAAATCTGTTAAGCTCACTATTTTGAGTCCGTCTGTGCTGCTCCCAATATAAAGCTTTTTATATTTTTCATCATAATAAATGCTCATCAGGTTACTTTCGCTTATATGATCCAGCTGAACCAATTTTAATAGCTTGAGTGTTCCATCCTTGTAAATACATCTGTAAAGAATATCATTATTCAATATAAATCCCTGCCCATTTGTTCTGTTCCAGAAAATTTTGCTTCTGACATCCGCTACAAGGGGTAGATCATAAGAACCTGTAATTTTCCCTTCTTCTATTTTTTTTACTTTTTTAGTATTCCGATCAATATAAAACAGGATATCTCCTATTGTAAAGGCATTTGGATCATTTTTATAAAGCGGTTTTACATCAAGTGTAACCTGTGATTTCGAAAGAAAATCTTCATAAACAAAGGAATTCTGTGTGATAAAATATCTTCCTTTTTTGAAGTCCATAAAAAAATAAACTCCCGGAGATGGGCTGTAGCTGTAGTTTGAAATACACAGATGATAATTGATATTATCTTTAACAATAATTGTTGGAAATCTTTTTATACTTTTAATAACTTTGGGGACCTTTTGGTGTATTAAAACTGTTTTTCCATAATCTCCTGCTGTAAAAATGCTGTCTTTTTTAGAATCACCGTAAAAATAAGTAAACCGCTGGCTATTTAATGGGAAATTTTTACGAACAAAAAAATTGAGTCCGTCATATCTTACGATTCCATTTTCTGTTGTTAGCCAGATAAAACCATATTTATCTTTTATAATATCTTTTACACTATTCTGAGGGAGTCCGTTATCTGTATTGAAAAGCTGCACAGTATATTGCTGAGAGTAAATCAAAAGAAAAGCAAACAGAAAACCAACTGTAAGAATATTTCTACACAAACCAATCATTTTTTACCAATAGTGTAAAGATAATTTATTTAAACACATTATTTGCCAAAATATGTCTCATTGAGTTTTTATGTCAAATATTTCCTATTGGTTTAATATTTAATTCATAACAAAAGTAGGTTTATATGTATTTTTTTCCTTTTTGATAAAAATTGCAAGTCATTAGAATGTAAACCATTAAAAACAAATAAGGAGACTAATTGATGATCTCTCCTTTGCTGTCATCTAATTTTTCACGAAACTTCTGAAGATCTTCAGGGTTAGGTTTTGTCCATTCTTCAGTTTCACCGATAATTTTCAAAGGCATTTCTGAACGATAAGAACGGGTGGGATTTCCTGGAAATTTTTTGTCTGTTACATTGGGATCATTTTCATAAATACCTGTTGGTTCTACAATGTATACACGCTCTGCTCCATCGCCTTTTGCTAGAGCAGCGGCAAGCCCTGCGCCGTTAATCAAAGCTGTGAAATAGATATGATTCATTTTTAATTCTGACTTATAATTTGAGATTCCGCCAGACGTCAGCAGATCTCCAACCTGTAAATCTGCTTTTGTTCCATGGTAAAAAGGTCCTTTATCAGAAGGATGATTTTGTAATAACAGTGCCAGTTCGGAGTTCTTTTTTGATGTTTCAGGATCTCCTAATTCCTCATAGCATTTGGAAATATTCAAATAAAGAGAAGGTAAGGCACTTTTAACCGTATCATCATTTATTTTTAAAGCAAATTCCAGAGAGGTTTCAAGCCACTTCAACCGATCAGCAGGTGTTTTTTGATGACGAGATACATAATGAGCTGCCAGAAATTTTTCATGATCGTCTGCCGCTTCTTCCCAGGCTTGTAAAAACAGTCTTTTGGCCTCCTCAGGCATGGCTTTATCTTCCATATTCATCCCCTGAAGGCAAAGTTTGATAACATTATTAAATGGTGAAAACTCCATGTTTTATTTTTTTATTATTTCTGAATGTACTGTATGCTATTGAGCAAATTTATACAAAATATAAAAAGGCTGGTTGCCCATTGACTGAAATTATTTTAATGTTCTCCCTGATAACACCATCACTATAAGTAGTCCTATCTGATCTGAATTTACAGCTATTAATAATCATTTGAGAAACGGAGCTTTTCAACGATTGTTTATGCCTGTTTATCGAAAATCAGGACTGTTTTACAGTATTATGAATGAACTTTACATCAGCAAAAGAGCAATAATACTCAACTATAAATACCATTATTATGAAAACAAAAATCGGAATTACAGAAAAAAACACAGAAGCCGTTGCAGAACAACTGGCAAAACTATTAGCTGATGAGACACTGCTTTACATCAAAACAAGAAATGCACACTGGAATGTAACCGGAGACAACTTCCACGCCAACCACATTTTCTTTGAAGAACAGTACAAACAACTGGATGAACTGATGGACAGCGTCGCAGAACGCATGCGAAAAATAGGACATTATGCTCCGGCAACCATGAAAATCTATCTGGAACTGACTCATTTAACTGAAGATAGTGAAAGAACCAATGACGGACTCGGCTTTATGAAAGACCTTTTGAGCGACCACGAAAGCATCATCGAGTTTCTCCGTGGAAACATCACTCCTTTTGCTGAAAAATACAAAGATTACGGAAGCAGTGACTTTATAACGGGTCTGATGGAAACCCATGAAGAGATGGCCTGGATGATCCGTTCATATTTTAGATAAAAAGATATTTTTAACTTAAAGAAATTAATATGAAAACCAGATTTAAACATCTGCTAGCCATTCTGTTTGTTAGCCTGGGAGTCTTAGGAAATTTTGTATATGGACAAAAAACACCTGTCAAAAACATTGTTTTGGTTCATGGAGCTTTTGTAGATGGCTCGGGCTGGGAAGGAGTATATAAAGAACTTGTCAAAAAGGGATATCATGTTTCTGTAACTCAACAGACTTTACTTTCTTATGAGGATGATGTGAAGCAGGTAAACAGAATTATTGACCAGCAGGACGGTCCCTGCATCCTGGTAGGTCACAGTTATGGCGGTGCCATTATAACCACCGCGGGAAACAATCCAAAAATTGCCGGACTGGTATATCTTGCTGCACATGCTCCTGATGAAGGCGAAACTGAGGCAGACAACGGAAAAAAATATCCGTCAGAATATAAATCTCTAATTAAGGGAAATGACGGATTTGATTATATAAATCCAGTCAACTTTCCTGCAGACTTTGCCGGAGGTGTAGCTAAAGAAAAAGCAGATTTTATGGCTTTCTCACAAACGCCTACGCAGGATTTGGTTTTTCACGCCATTATTCATCATCCGGCCTGGAAATCAAAACCAGTCTGGTATATGGTTGCTAAAGCAGATAAAATTATAAATCCAGACTTGGAACGTTTCTATGCAAAGCGGGCCAATAGCAAAAAAACAATAGAAATTGCAGGTGCAAGCCATTGTGTCTTCATGACCCATCCTAAAGAAGCTGCTGAACTTATTATTGATGCCGCCAAAGGAAGTGAATAAAATTTGATATACACAATATCTTATTAGTTTACAAAATCAAGCATAATGAACGAATGTCCGAAAATAATTAAGTAGTATATTTGTATAAACAGAAAGAATTATACCTATGAAAGCTTTAATCGTGGATGATAACGACATTGCAAGGACAACTTTAGCACATCTGGCAAAACAGATTCCTAATCTCACGGTTATTGATGAATTTTCCAATGCGATCAGCGCTTATAATTACCTGCAGTCCAATCCGGTCGATTTAATTTTTCTGGATATAGAAATGCCTGAAATGACAGGAATTGAACTTACGAAAACACTTTCAGGTAAAGATACCATTATCATTTTCACAACTTCCAAAAAAGAGTATGCACTCGAAGCTTTTGAGCTCAATATTGCAGATTATCTTTTAAAACCTATTATGCCGGCAAGATTCCTGCAGGCGGTAAGCAAAGCACAAATCATTCTCGAAAGCAGAAAAGAAAATGTGGAAGTAACCAGAGATGAGTTCCTTTTCGTAAGAGATTCCAATGTTACCAGACGCTTAAAGCTGGATGATATTTTTTACGCAGAAGCCATGGGCGACTATGTGAAATTTTATACAAAAGAGAAAATGTTTGCCATTCATGGTAAAATGAAAACCGCTGAAGAACGTCTCCCGAAAGATCATTTCATAAGAGTTCACCGCTCTTATATTGTTTCTGTAAGTAAGATTGATACGCTTCAGGATGGCGGGATTATGATCAACGGTAAATTCATTCCCGTAGCGGATGCCTATCGTAAAGCACTCAATACAAGAATGAACGTTTTTTAGCAGTCGGAGATTGCTGACCTTCCTACCACTCTATTTTTGATCTTAATCCTTCAATAAACTTAGGGTTATCTTCTTCTTTTACCGATACTTCCACCTTTAATCAGATCGTTATTTATGAAAAAAACATCTTCAGTAATGAATAGTAAACGATTCAGTTATTTCATTATCCTGGCATTTATTGCGGGTTCGCTCCTATTGATCATTGTTCAGATCAATTCGGCAAGAAATACCAAAGCTCTTATTCAAAATAACAATACCCTTCTGAATGAATTACGTTCAAGCAACCATTTACGGGAGATTGACCGTGATATTCTGGGAGTGGAAAGCAGGATCAGAGCTTCAATTGCCACGAATGACATATCGCATCTGGAAGGTATTGATCAAAAAATCAATCAGATTGAAAATTTTCTGGACTCTCTCTCCAGAGACAATGTAAATGCCGAAGAAGAAAAGCTGATCCACAGGTTAAGCGTTCTCGCCATGGAAAAGAAAACCACCAAAGACAAATTAATGCAGCGTTACAGGTCTTTGGGAAATATGGATGACAATACCTCAATTGCCAATCCACGCGCAAGAAATATTTCTAATGAAATCACCAGGATTACTGCCAAGATCTATGAGAGCAGAAGGCTGAATATGGTTGAGCTCAGTCAAAAAAGTGGAAAAATGGGACAAAAAGCAAGGTTCTATGATATTTCATTGCTGGTTTTGCTCATATTAAGCGGATCCATTGTAGGATATCATATTCTTCGTCAGTTTAACCGTCAGAGATTATTGATCAGTGAACTTGATATTGCTGAAAAAAAGGCATTGATTGCCGCACAAACCAAGGAAAATTTTCTGGCTAATATGAGCCATGAAATCAGAACGCCTTTAAGCGGAATTCTGGGATTCACCAATCTGCTTCAAAAACGTCCACTGGATGAAACATCCGCAGAGTTTGTCTCTTCCATACAGCGTTCCGGAGAAAACCTGATGACCATCATCAATGACATCCTTGATTTATCCAAAATAGAAGCAGGAATGATGCGCATCACACCGGGAATTTTCAGCATCAATGGACTGGTCAATTCCGTTGAGACATTCTTTACAGAACGGACAAAAGAAAAAGGCCTTATTATTTCCAGTACTATCGAGTCCTCGATTCCTGATACGTTGGTAGGAGATGCAACAAGATTAACTCAGATTCTGGTCAACCTGATCGGAAATGCTGTGAAATTTACCCAGCAGGGAAATATTACTATTGAAATTTATAGTAAACAGCAGACTGAAAAAGAAGCTGTAGTCGGATTCAGGATTTCAGATACCGGCATCGGAATTGACAAAGAAAAGCTCAGTGAAATTTTTGAAAGATTCAATCAGGGAGAAGACTCTACGACCCGAAATTACGGAGGAACCGGATTAGGATTATCTATCGTGAAAAGTTTAATTGTATTGCAGAATGGAGACATTGAAGTGACCAGCGAACAAGGCAAAGGCACAACATTTCATTTTTACCTACCTTACGGAATTGCTGAAGAACAGCTTACTGTACTTCCGGAAGCTGATCCACATTATTTTAAAGATAAATCGAATATTCCCCTGAAAGTTCTGGTGGTAGATGATAATGTGATCAATCAAAGCCTGATGAAACATTTACTTTCCCAGTGGAATATTGATTTTCATGTGGTGTCAAACGGTCTTGAAGCAGTAGGTTATCTTAAAAATAATGAATGTGACCTGATATTAATGGATATACAGATGCCACAAATGGACGGATATGCTGCCACACAAAAAATAAGAGAAGAACTGAAGCTTAATATTCCAATCATCGCAATGACCGCCCACGCTCTGCCAGGTGAAAGAGAAAAATGCCTGAGCCGTGGTATGAATGAATATATTCCGAAGCCTGTGAAGGAAGAAGAACTGTTTACGCTGATTTCAAAATTAGGATTGAAAGAAAACAACAGATCCGAAAAGAAAACCGAAGATACACCATCTGATTATCAGTACATCAATTTAACTTATATGCACACTGTAAGCGGTGGCGACAAAAGCTTTGAAAAGCTGGTCACCCAACAGTTTATTGAGAATATTCCCAATCATTTACAGCAGCTGGCAACAGCATATAAAAATCAGGATTTTGCAGCTATGAAATTATGGGCTCATGACCTGAAATCAAGTATTTCCATAATGGGACTACACCCTTTATTAAAAGAAAAACTGGATATTCTGGAGACAGCTTCAGAAGAAAACCCTGAGTTGAAAAAAATATTGACAGAGGTACAGGAAATTCTGTTACAGGCTGTTTCCGAAGCTGAATCATTTTCAAAATCACTTTAAAAACTAGAAAAAATGAACTTATTTTTACCTATACACATCCGCAGTCTTACGCTAAAAAACAGGATTGCATTATCTCCTATGCAGCAATACAGTGCTAAAAACGGAATTCCGGGCAACTGGCACCTCGTTCATCTGGGAAGCCGGGCTGTAGGCGGAGCCGGACTGATTCTCACAGAATGCACTGCTGTTTCAGAAGAAGGGCTGGCCACATTATACGATGTAGGAATCTGGAATGAAGAACAGAAAAATGCATGGAAAAACATTGTGAATTTCGTTCACGAACAGGATGCAAAAATAGGCATTCAGCTGTGGCATGCCGGAGGAAAAGGAAGTCTGAAGCATCCCAATGAAAGGATGAAACCTCTCACACCGGAAGAAGGAGGCTGGACTGTAAAATCGTCTTCTGCAAGAGAATTTAACGGCGTTTTTGCTGAAGAGCTTACGATAGATGAAATCAGGGGGCTTACCGCTAAATTCGTAAAAGCAGCACTCCGTTCTGTTGAAGCAGGTTTTGACACCATTGAACTTCACGCAGCCCATGGTTATTTATTTCATCAGTTTTATTCCGCCGTGATCAATAAAAGAAAGGATCAATATGGTGGAAGTTTTGAGAACAGAACCCGGTTTCTGATAGAGACCGTTCAGGAAATCAGGAAAGTGATTCCTGCTGAAATGCCTTTGTTCGTAAGAATTTCTTCAGTTGATTATATAGAATCAGATGAAGCCTGGACCTTGGAAGATAGTATCAGACTTTCAAAAGTACTCAAGGAAAACGGTGCAGACTTCATTACTGCATCCGGCGGCGGATTTACCAATGTAAGCAAGGACAAGGTATTTCCCGGATATCAGGTTCCTTTTGCAAAATCAATTAAAGAACAGACGGGAATTATGACCGGAGCTGTCGGAATGATTACAGAAGCAGAACAGGCCAATGATATTATTGCCAACGGAAATGCAGATCTGGTTATTATTGCCAGAGAGCATTTGCGGGATCCTTATTTTGCAATTCACTCTGCTAAAACATTAGGTGTTGAAACAGAGATTCCATGGCAGTATAAAAGAGCGTATTAAATCAAACAGAAAAAAATATCAGTTATGGAAAATCAGGGCGCCTCCGTTGTTATTACTCATCATATTCAGGATGGAAAACAGCAGGAATACGAAAAATGGCTGGACGCAATTGTTCCGGTTACCAAGCATTCAGAAGGATTTATTGATCTGCAGATTGTACGTCCTATTCCTGATCTGACTTTTGTATATACTGTTATTATCCGTTTTGATACCATTAAAAACCTTAGAAACTGGATGGAATCAGATGACAGGAAAAAACTCATTGAACAAGCCAATCCATTATTCACAAAAAATGACAATTACCAGATAAAATCCGGACTGGATTTCCTTTTTAATTCAGAAAATGAAGGCAATAAAGTTCCTGTCCGCTGGAAACAGTTTCTGGTTACCTGGTCTGCCATTTATCCGCTATCAATTCTTATTCCTGTTGTCATCCTTCCCTTTTTAAGAATATTTTCAATTCCTGCCAATCATTATTTCGACGGATTTGTCAATTCAGGGATCATCGTTTTTCTGATGATATTCTTAGTAATGCCTAATTATACCAGACTGATCAAAAAATGGCTGTATAAATAACCCATTTTTAAAATTACTTATTATCAATCACTGTAACCCACAGTGATTTTTTTATTTTCAATACCATTCATCCTGTTACCATTTGAACTTCCCCGGCTTATTCAACGATACTTTTCGCCTGTTTACCGAACAGCAGTAAAAATTAAAACTGTCGGTTGGTAGCTTTACATCATCAATAAAATAAACAATCAAAACCAATAGCTATGGAAATCGTACAAACACCCGAAAATGCACTATCTCATTCAAGCGTAAGCGTTATCATTAATGCACCCATTGAAAAAGTGAATATCGCAGACTGGCTGCTTAATCTGCCTGATGCCGAATATCAACGTTGCTCAACCCAGCATATCGGGGCTGCAATTTCAACTACTTTTGATGGTAAGCCAGTATCTTTAAATGTCGAAACCATTGGAGATGCACTAATGGTTCAGCATTATGTTGCAGATGTTCACCGTCCTGATTATTGCCGAATGCTTTCCATCTCTGATTCAATTACCAAAAACGGACGTACAAAAGTACAGGTTTTATGGGAACTGAAAGTGACAAAGATTGATGAAAACACCTGCCTTTATACCAATGAAATTCATGCAACAGCTACCCCTGAAATGTTTGAATATCTTAAAGAACATGGCATCAACCTTACAGATGCCGCTGCATCAAGACAAGCTGCTTCTGATACTCACAATCATGAAGAAACTCCAAATTTTGCAAAAAGCATTGAAAATAAAGCATTAACAGGTCAATATAACCAGCCTTTTTAACACTGGTGGCACCTCTATATTTTTTCAACGACACTTTTTGCCTTTTCACCGAATGACACCTAAAAATAATAGGGTTTCTGGGTAGCTTTACAATAACAAAAACAAAGAAAATTAATCACTAAAAAATAATAATATGAACTCAACATCATTAAGTTTCAGATACGAATTAGAAAAAAAAGAACCACGTACCAATGATGGCGGCACAACAAGAGGAGCTTCTGTAAAAGAATTTCCTGCGTCTATAGGTATTGCGGGAGTTTCCATGAGACTACAGCCCGGAAGCATGAGAGAACTTCACTGGCATGCCAATGCTGCAGAATGGGCTTATGTGATTTCAGGAACGGTACGTACAACAATCATTCATCCGGACGGTCACAGTTATACGGATAATTTTGAGCCCGGTGATGTCTGGTATTTTCCAAAAGGTTATGGCCATTCTATTCAGGCTACAGGAACAGAAGAATGTCATTTTATCCTGATTTTTGATAATGGTAATTTTTCGGAAGACCATACGTTCAGCATTACAGATTTTGTTTCAAGTATGCCCCCTGAAATCGTTGCACAAAATCTAGGTTTGAGTCTAGAAGAAGTAGCAGCACTTCCCCAGAAAGAGGTTTACTTCGCTGCAGGAGTTGTTCCTGACGAATTATCCGCTAATGCTGCAGCCCGCCCTGAAGAATCAGATATTGAGCTGACAAGTCTTCACCGCTATCCTTTGCATTCTCAGCAGCCAAGAATTATTCCCGGCGGAGGTCTTCAGAGACTGGTTACCCGTAAAGAATTCCCTATCAGCACAACAATGGCCGGATCTGTACTGGAACTTCAGCCCGGAGCATTAAGAGAAATGCACTGGCATCCCAATGCTGACGAGTGGCAGTATTTCATTTCAGGACAGGCAGAAATGTCGGTGTTTTTGGCAGAAGGTGTTTCTGTTACAGAGCAGTTCAATGCCGGTGATGTGGGTTATGTGCCTATGGGAGCAGGACATTACATCAAAAATACAGGAGACACGGTCTGTAAAGTACTGATCGGATTTAATAACGGCACCTATGAATCTATTGATGTAAGCGAATGGCTTGCAGGAAACCCGAAAGATGTAGTCATAACTAATTTCGGACTGAAAGAAGGAGAAATAGAAAAATTTCCTGAAAAGAAAGTATTTATTAAACCTGGAAAATAAATACTTTGGTTCCGGAAACACAATCTCTTATTTCTGACGGATCTGTCAGAATACAGGAGAAACTTGCAATATTCCTGGCTTTTATCGCAGGATATACCGATGCCACAGGACTGATTCAATGGAAAACCTATGTTTCTTTTATGAGTGGAAATACCACACAGCTGGGAGCCGCTTTTTTCAATGAAAAGTCCGGTATAATCATTACTTCTGTTACAGTTATCTTATTTTTTCTGACCGGAATTTATACGGGTACCTGTTTATCTTTATGGAAGAGATGCAGGGTTAAAAATATTACCTTCTACATTGTTTCAGGAATCATGATCTTTTACAGTATCGCTGATTATTATGAACATATTGCGAATGTGGTATCCATCGCAGTGATCGGTTTTTCGATGGGCCTTATGAATACGATTGTAACATCAGTCGGCAGCCAAAAGATCAATACCGATTTTGTTACAGGAACTTTAAACAGCCTCGCAAGAGCGGCAGCCCTGTTTGTAATGAATGATAATAAAGACCAGCGCAATGAATATAAAGCGAATATCTTTCACTTATTATTCTTATGGCTGGGTTTTCTCTCCGGTGCTTCGGCGGCTCCTTTCCTACTCGCTTTTTCAGGAAACTGGACACTGATTTTTCCGGCAGCTTTACTGCTGATCTGCGCATTAACAATACCAATTTCAACTCTTAAAAACTAATCCAATGTTACAAAAAAATACAGTTGCTCCTGATTTTACATTATTTGCAACTCCTGATCAGAAAATCACCTTATCCGAATTCAGAGGCAGAAACGTCATCCTTGCCTTTTATCCCGCAGACTGGAGTCCGGTTTGTAGTGACCAGATGGCTTTGTATAACGAAATGCTGAAATATTTCAAAAAATATGATGCTGAGATCTTCGGAATTTCTGTAGACAGTAAATGGTGCCACCTCGCATTTTCACAATCCAGAAACCTGCACTTTCCATTGCTGGCAGATTTTGAAGCAAAAGGAGAAACCGCAAAGAAATATGGCGTTTATAATGATGAGGAAGGGGAATGCAACAGAGCTCTTTTTGTCATTAATAAAGATGGCATCATCCAATGGAGCTATCTCTCACCTACGGCGATCAACCCAGGTGCGGACGGAATTTTAGAAGCTTTAGAAAACCTTAATACAAAATAAATATGTCATTAAAACCATCAGTCAGCAATGCTGACCATACCCAGGGCAATTTGGATGCCGATTTAGTCATTGTTGAATACGGAGATTATCAATGTCCTTATTGTGGAGCCGCCTATCCGGTTCTTAAAGAATTAATGAAAGAATATGGAAATCATATCAGGTTTGTTTTCAGAAACTTTCCTCTGTCGGAAATGCATCTTTATGCAAGGTCGGCAGCGTTGGCAGCAGAAGCGGCAGGATTACAGGGGAAATTCTGGGAAATGCATGATGCTATTTATGAAAATCAGGAATTTCTGAATGAAAACCTACTATTAAAGCTGGCGGAAAAACTGGATTTAAATATCTCTCAATTCAAAGCAGATATTCAAAAGCAGACATTGGCAGAAAAAATAGATACCGACTTTGAAAGCGGTATTGTCAGCGGAGTGAACGGAACTCCATCTTTTTTCATTAACGGAAATAAATTCAATGGCAGCGCTGAAGATCTTTTTCAGCTGGTACGTGAAAATACCATTAATTAAACAAAATCATTTTTAAAATAAATCAATTCATAACATTAAAAACATAACAACAATGAGCACATTAACATTAAAAGACGGAACAGAAATTTTTTACAAAGATCAGGGAGAAGGACCAGTATTGATGTTTCACCACGGATGGCCTTTATCATCTGATGACTGGGATGCACAGGTAATCTTTTTCTTACAGAAAGGATACAGAGTCATTGCCCACGACAGAAGAGGACACGGACGTTCAAGCCAGAATATTTACAATCATACCATTGAACAATATGCTTCTGATGCGGCTGAACTGGTAGAATTTCTTGATTTGAAAGACGTCGTTCACATCGGACACTCAACAGGTGGTGGTGAAGTGATCCGTTACGTAAACAAATATTCTAACGGAAGAGCTAAAAAAGCAGTTCTGATCAGCGCCATTCCACCGGTAATGGTAAAAAGCGAAAGCAATCCTGATGGTGTTCCGATTGAAGTTTTTGACAATATCAGAGACCAGACCTTAAACAACAGAAATCAATTTTATATTGATTTGACATTTCCTTTCTACGGTTACAACAGAGAAGGAGCCAACATCAAGGAAGGTATTCAGAGAAACTGGTGGAGACAAGGAATGATGGGCGGTATCGTAGCACATTATGACGGTATAAAAGCTTTTTCTGAAACAGATTTAACTGAAGATCTGAAAGCCGTTGACATTCCTGTTTTGGTGATGCATGGTGAGGATGATCAAATTGTTCCTATTGCAAATGCAGCATTAAAATCAATTAAATTATTAAAGAACGGAAAACTGATTACCTATCCCGGTTTCCCCCACGGAATGCCTACCACAGAGCACGAAACAATTAACAAAGATATCCTGGAGTTTATCAGATCTTAACCTGATCTTCTCTTACTTTTATACTAAGATGAGTCTTTTATAAGACTCATCTTTTTTATCATTTTCAGAAAAACATGATATTTTTATGCCGAAACTTCAGCATATCAATGATATACAGAGCACAAAATCAGTTTTGTAAGTAATCTTTAATCGTTTTCAATACTCCAAAACTGTCATTAGTAGAAGCTTCAAAATTAGCTGCCTGCTTCACATTCGGGTGAGCATTTTCCATAGCATAGGAATATTTTGCATTCTTCAGCATTTCTATATCATTCATATAATCCCCGAAAGCCATCGTATTTTCAGGAGAAATCCCCAGTGACTTCTGAAGTATTTTCAGAGCGTTTCCCTTATTGATATCTTTATTCATGACATCCAGCCAATGCGCTCCAGAAACAACAACTTCAAGTCCCTGATCTTCAAATTTTTTAAGGGCAGGATAAAGATGCTTTTCGGAACCATCCGGATGATAAACTGCAATTTTAAAGGCGGTATCATCAATTTTTTCCGTCAGATCATCTTTCTTCATATTTTTGGTATAGTACTTTGAGAAAAAATCTACAAACTGCTGATCGTCGGTTTCATAATAAGCATATTTCTTAGCGGATAATACAGCTTTAGCACCCGGTATTTCACGAACTGTCTTGATGATCTCAACAATATGTTTATACTCCAGGGTATCAGCAAAAAGTTCCTGATCTTTATAGATTATATAACCTCCGTTTTCAGCAATAAAACCGATCTCGCTCTCTATATCTCCGAAATAATGGGTTATCCCGGGCATCTGCCTTCCGCTTGCCGGTACAAATAAAATGTTTCTTTTTTTCAGTTCTTTATAAACATCCGAAAACTCAGGGCTCATTTCATGGCTGGAATTAAGAAAAGTCCCGTCCATGTCCGTAACAATCAATTTAATATGCTCCATAATTTTTAGTGGGAAAAGCTACATTCTGAATGAATCAGAATTACAATTGGTTTATTCTTTTTCAAAGATACCGATTTTATTATTTTTTCTTACAATGAATATTTCTTAATATTTTATTTTGCCCTAACTTTTTAATACCTTGAATTTTCCTTTTGCTACGTTCCCTATTCGGTAAAAACAATTATAATAGTCATTAGCGACAGCCCATATCCAAATTTGAAAAAGTAAATTATTATTTAGGCAATAAGTATAAAATTGATCATTACCACAAAAAACATTCAGTATATTTGTAATAGGACTCATCGTATTTAAAATGTTGACAGATAAATTTGGAAGGAATATTAATTATCTCAGGCTTGCAATTGTAGACCGTTGTAATCTCCGATGTACATACTGCATGCCGGAAAATGGTCTTACCTGGATCAAGCAAAAGGAATTAATGACTGATGAAGAAATGCTCAGAATCTGTTCTGTATTTACAAAAATGGGAGTAGATAAAATCCGGATCACCGGCGGAGAACCCTTTGTACGAAAAAACAGCATTGAACTTATCCGGGAAATATCACAATTAGAGGGCCTGACTGATCTCAGTTTAACAACCAATGGCCTTCTTACCGAGCCCTATATTCCGGAACTTAAAAAATTCGGGATAAAATCTGTTAATCTAAGTCTTGATACCCTTGATAAAGACCGATTTTTCAAAATTACCAGAAGAAACAGCTTTGATAAGGTCATGAAAACGTTAGAAGCTCTTCTTCAGCATCATATCAAAGTAAAAATCAATACGGTGGTGATGGAAAATGAAAATATTGAGGATATTATTCCTTTGGTGGAACTTACGAAAGATCTTCCCGTTGATGTGCGTTTTATTGAAGAAATGCCTTTCAATGGTGGTGATACAGATATTTCTCTGAAATGGAATTTCTCACATATTTACAACTATATAAAAGAATATTTCCCTGAAATACAAAAGATTCAAGATCCTAAACATTCAACGGCATATAATTATAAGATTCCCGGCTTTACTGGAAATATAGGAATCATTGCGGCATATACTCGTTCATTTTGCGGAGATTGCAACAGAATAAGAATCACACCTTCCGGTATTCTCAGAACCTGCCTTTATGAAGGTACCGGTGTAAATCTCAAAGATGAGATCCGGATGGGAAAAACAGACAAAGAGCTGAAAGATATCATAATCAACAGCATACAAAACAAACCAAAGGACGGATGGGAAGCTCAAAAAGAGAGTCTTAGCGCGTCACAAATTCATCAGTCTATGGCAACAATCGGAGGATAATTATGGAAATGATCAGTGTACAACAGGCAGAAGAAATTATACTTTCTCAAATCAAAAACTTTGGAACCGAAGAGATTTTCTATGAAAATGCTTTAGGAAGGATTTTAGCTGAAAGTATTACAGCAGATTCCGATTTGCCACCCTTTGACAGATCTACAGTAGATGGAATTGCAATATATTTTAATTCATATAAAAATGGAATTCACACCTATAAAATAAAAGCTGTACAAGCCGCCGGAGAACTTCCTGTTTTTATTGATACTGAAGACGAATGCATTGAAATCATGACCGGAGCCGCCTTAGATCCTTCTGTAGATACTGTGATTCGTTATGAAGATATTTCGATTAATAATAATCTGGTGGGCTTTACGATTCCGATAAAAAAAGGACAGAATATCCATCTGAAGGGAAAGGACAAAAAAGCAGGAGAAATATTGGTAAAAGCCAATCAGGTCATCACCCCCTCCATTCTCGGGATTGCTGCATCAGTCGGAAAAACATTGTTAAACGTAAAAAAACTTCCTAAGGTTGCTATTATTTCCACCGGAGACGAAATGATATCCCCTGAAGACCAGCCTACTCCATTTCAGCTAAGACGTTCTAATGGAATCACTATAAAATCCGTTTTGGAAAAATATAAGATCAGTGCAGATCTGCTGCATTTGAATGACGATTTTCAATTAATAAAGAACGAGCTTTCGAGATGTATCGAAACATATGACATTTTGCTGATGAGCGGCGGAGTGTCTATGGGAAAATTCGATTATCTGCCTAAAGCCTGTGAAGAAGCGGGAATAGAAAAACTTTTTCACAAAATAAAACAAAGACCCGGAAAACCTTTTTGGTTTGGAAAAAGCCAGAATGGAAAACTGGTTTTTGCCTTTCCCGGGAATCCTGTTTCCGTATTGATGTGTCTTCACCGATATTTTATTCCCTGGCTGGAAAGATCTTTAGAGATTCCGGAAACTGCCCAATATGCGGTTTTGCAGAATGATCTTGATTTCCCTTTTCCATTACAGTATTTTGCTCAAGTAAGACTCAGTGTTAACTCATCGGGGCAGGTCATTGCAGAATCTGTCAATACCAATGGTTCCGGAGATTTTTCCCACCTTGCGGAAACCGATGCATTTATAGAACTTCCTCTGGAAAAAAATGAATTCACGAAGGGTGAAGTCTACAAAGTCTGGAAATATAATTTTTAATCTTACACATGACAAATTTTTCACATCTTAATAAAAAGGAACAACCGGGCATGGTAAATGTCGGGCAGAAAAAAATTACACACCGAAAAGCAGTAGCTAAAGCGGTGGTAATACTTCCTGAAAATATTTTGGCTGCACTTCAACAGGAAGATTTCAAAACAAAAAAAGGCTCAGTATTTCAGACCGCTATTATTGCCGGGATAATGGCCGCTAAAAAAACAGGCGAACTAATCCCACTCTGTCATCCGATTGGTATGGATAACTGTGAAGTAGAGATTGATATCAATACTGAAAACGAAATTGAAATCTATTGCACTGCTGAGATTGAAGCTAAAACAGGTATCGAAATGGAAGCTCTTACAGGAGCATCTGTTGCTGCCCTTACCATTTATGATATGTGCAAAGCAATGAGCCATGATATTGTAATCAAAGAGATAAAACTAATCGAAAAATCAGGTGGAAAAAATGATTTCAAAAGAGACTGATTTCCCTCAATTGAACGGGCTGGTACTTGCAGGAGGAAAAAGCCTTAGAATGGGAAATCCTAAAGATAAAATCAATTGGCACGGGAAAGAACAGCGGTATTATGCAGCTGATCTTTTAGCTCCGTTTTGTGAGAATGTTTTTATTTCCTGCAGACAGGACCAATTGGAACATTTCGATACGGATTATAACGCCCTTACCGATACTTTTTTAAACATGGGCCCTTTCGGTGGAATACTTTCTGCCTTGCGTACCCAAAGAGATAAAGCATGGCTGGTGGTAGCTTGTGATCTTCCCCTGCTGGATAAAAATTCATTAGAATTTCTGATCCGGTCCAGAGATGCTGAAAAAGCTGCTACAACCTACGAAAGTCCTTTTGACGGTTTGCCCGAACCTTTGATCACCATCTGGGAACCTAAAAGCTATCCCTTACTCCTGAATTTTTTAGGCTTAGGAAATACCTGTCCCAGAAAAGTTCTGATGAATAGTGATACATTAATCCTGAAACCCAATAATCCTGATGCTTTGATGAATGTAAATACACCGGAAGAAATGACAAAAGCAAAGGAAATTCTAAAGAAATCATAAAAACATGCCTATGAACGATCCTTTTGAACGCTATCACTGCCAGATCTCTTTACCTGGATTTGGTATTTCTTCCCAGGAATTGCTTCATCATGCTAAAATTCTGATTGTGGGCATGGGAGGTCTTGGCTGTCCTACGGCACAATATCTCGTTTCTTCAGGAATAGGTACGATTGCTCTTGCGGATGATGATCTCGTCTCGGAAAGCAATCTGCACCGTCAGATTCTATATACTCCCCAGGATATCGGAACGTATAAAGTAGATGCTGCGGCAAAAAAACTACAACAGCAAAACCCAGCCGTTTCCATAATTCCTTATCGTTTAAAGGTAACTTCCTCAAATGTTATGGATTTGATTTCTGAATTCGATCTGATTGTGGAAGGAACAGATAATTTTGAAACGAAATGTCTGTTGAATGACGCCTGCGTTCTGGCTGGAAAACCTTTAGTTTATGGTGCTATTTACCAATATGAAGGCCAGGTAAGCATCTGGAATGTCTTACAGGAAGATGGCACCTACTCCCCCAATTACCGTGATGTTTTTCCTGATGCTGAAGAATCTCAGGTTCCCAACTGCAGAGAAGGCGGTGTACTTCCTACGTTAGCAGGCATTATTGGATGTATGCAGGCCAATGAAGTTATAAAATATTTTACCCAGCCACAGGATGTATTAGCCGGAAAATTATGGCTGATGAATGTTCTGAACGGCAAAACCCAGGTTATTAAATTAAGAAAAACATCTGCACAAATTACATCTTTGCCCCAGACTGTTCAGATTATTACGTTTGAACAGCTGATGCAGGAGAAAAATCATTTTGAAATTATAGATGTACGTTCTGTAGAAGAACATCAACATTTCAATATCGGCGGAACCAATATTCCTGTGGAAGAACTACAACACCATGTACATTCCTTTTCCGGTTTGTCAAAACCTCTTTTGGTGTATTGTCAATCCGGGAAACGCAGTGCAGAAGCTGTAAGAAAGATAAAAAAGGTTTTCCCTGACAAAGAAGTGTTTTCATTAAAAGGCGGCATTCATACCATACAGCCTTAGGATTACAGACTCAATTTCCGTGAGTTCAGATTCTTTACATTTATCTTTTAATCAAATAAACTTGCATCGGAATAAAAAACCTTTCCATCATATACTCTTGCTGGCGAGGTATAAGGATGTTCTTCTATTTTTCCGACATTCATAATATGCTCTACTTTCCAGCCTCTTGCTTTAAGATAATCAGAAACCATAGATCTGTGGCATCGCCACCATACCGCTTCAGAGCACATAAAAGCTGTTGTCTTTTCCCTGGCAATGTGTTCCAGCTTTTCAACCGCGGTTACAAATTCTGAGGTTTGCATATAATCAGCATATCCCCGGAAAGATTCATTCCGCCATCGGCTGTTTACTGAACCGGGCTGTACCTTTCTCCTGCCTCCCAATTCTTCAAGATGGACATATTCAATATTATTTTCAGGGAGTATCTTTTCCAGATTTTCTTTATTGAACCACGGATACTTTTTTGATCCCGGAAATCTCCGGATATCTGCTAAAAATTTAACGTTAAACGAATTAAGCATTTCAATGAAATCATCCAATGAATGAACAGAATGTCCGATTGTATAAATCACATTTTTTTCTGAAACCTTCATATAATTATCTTTAGCCCTGTCAATCAATAATATTCTGAGTCATTTTTTGAGAATCAGCAATCCGTTCTCCTGTCATCTCATGAATCGTTTCATCAATCATAATACACATACTATTGAGAGCCAAATCATTGGCATCTGTTCCAAAAGGCTCCTCGATCTCATCTGCTATCGCTTCAAACGCAACAAAGGTATAAGCCACAAATACCACAATAAGCGGTGTAAACCATCCTAATGAATCTACCAGTCCAAACGGCAGCAGAAAACAATAGATATACACCGTCCGATGCAGCAGAACCCTGTAGCTATAAGGAATTGGCGTTGAAATAATTCTTTCACATCCTCCCAAAATATCAGAAAGCTTATCAAAATTTTCATCAAAGCGTGCCTGCTGAATAGAATCCATACCGCCTTCCTCTTTTGCTTTCTGAACCCATTCTGCAAGCAATCTCATAATAACTGCCGGTTTATATTTGGATGCTGCTACAATTTTCAGTTCGTCTTCATTAAGCCTTACCTGTAAATCTTCATAAGCATCTGTTCCTCTCAGCTGATGTTTCAGTGCAAAGACAAAAGCACTAAGTAACTGAACAAAATGATGAACTGAAACCTGATTATGGTCTAGGTTTTTCAAAGTGAGTGCCTGGCGGGTCAATGCGCGGGCCGTGTTCAACAAAGCTCCCCATAACTTACGTCCTTCCCAGAACCGGTCATAGCTGGCATTGTTTCTGAATCCGAGAAATAAGGCCAATACAAAACCGAAAAGCGTAAGGGGTGCAGGATTTAACGGAACCTTAAATGAAAGAATCGTTCCATGGAAATAAGTCACCACTAAAGAAAGCATTAAAAGCAATCCCAAACGGGGAAGCAATGCAGGCAAAACAGAACCGTGCCATACAAAAAGCATTCTGAACCAGTGTTCCTTTTTTCTTATGATCATTGTTAAACTCTAAAATATTATGTGGTATATCAGCTCCAAAATTTAATCGTAGAAAATAGTTTCTTGATGATTATAATCTGTTGCATTTAAGAAGGTTCAAGACCTGTTCCGGCTGCTGCAATTACGTGATCATCAATCTTTTTAAAAATATCAGGACTGTGTTTCCGGATTTTGATACGGACATATTTGGAAGCAGGCATATTGGCTCCATTTACTACGTTATTGATGGATACCAAAACATTGGTTTCCGGAAAATAGGTCATGGTACTTTTCTGCGGGATAGGATATTTTACAACAATAAAAAGAGGGGCTATTCTTTCGATTCCATCATCATAATTGAAAAGGTCTACGTGGTCTCCTTCTTTGAGACCGGCCTTCTCAATATCTTTTTCATTCATCATGACAATTCTTCTTTCATTGAAAATCCCACGGTAACGGTCATTCAAGCCATAAACAACCGTATTGAACTGGTCGTGTGTTCTGGTTGTTCCCATCAGATATTCATCATCGGCAAGCGAATTGTCAGGCACAGCTGTTATATTGAAAGCTGCTTTTCCCGGATAAAATTCACTGTTGAAGATACCATCTCTTGGTCCGTTCGGAAGGTAAAAACCTCCTTTCTGCACTACTCTTTCATTATAATTTTCAAATCCCGGAATACATTGTTCAATATCATTACGAACGGCATCATAGCTATTAATAAATTGATCCCAATCTACCACAGAACGTTCACCCAAAACAGCTTTTGCCATTCTGCAGGCAACATGCGTTTCGTTGATGAGGTGTTTTGAAATAGGATCGAGAACACCTCTTGACCATTCTACAACACCCATTGAATTTTCTGTACTTACATGTTGAAGTTCTCCATTGATCATATCTTTTTCACTTCGGGAAATTACCGGTAAGATCAAAGCTTCTTTCCCATGGATAAGATGGCCTCTGTTAAGTTTTACAGAAACAATCACAGACATTTCCAGTTTTCGCATGGCTTCTGCGGTAAAGGTTGTATCCGGTGCTGCCGAAAGGAAATTTCCACCCATACAGAACATAAACTTTACTTTTTCCTGATGCATTGCTTTCAATGCGTTCACAACATCGTAACCGCCTTCCCTGGGAACTTTGAAACCGTAATATTCTTCTAATCTGTCTAATTGTTCAGTTGTAGGATGATGGTTAATCAGTAATGTTCTGTTTCCCTGCACATTGCTGTGGCCACGAACAGGACAGGCTCCTCCACCCTGAATTCCTATGCTTCCTTTCATCAACAGGAGATTCACAATATTATAAATCATTTCCACACCATTATGCTGTTGGGTAATTCCCATGCCCCAACAAATAATAATGCGTTTTTTTGAAGCAATCATCTGTGCGGCCTCTCTTAGATTTTCAACCGAAATGCCACATTCTTCTGATAAGAAATTGAGATCATAGCGTTTCAATTCTTCAACCAATTCTTTGAAACCTGCCGTTTTGTTAATTATAAAATCCTGATCTAAAACTTTCCCCGGATTTTTAGCTTCTTCTTCCAATACCAGAATCTGAAGGGCTTTTAAAAGTGCCATATCTCCATTGATCCTGACGGGAAGGTATAAATCTGACAATTCATAAGGCTTATTAAGTAAAGCACGAACTTCCTGAGGGTTTTTGAAACCCTTTAAACCAGCTTCAGGAAGCGGATTGATGGCCATAATTTTTGCTCCGTTCTTTTTCCCTTTAGTCAAAGCGGAAAGCATTCTCGGTGAATTCGTTCCTGGGTTTTGTCCTATAATAATGATGAGATCCGTATCATAAAAATCTTCCAGCTTTACCGTTCCTTTTCCAATCCCAATACTTCTGGAAAGCGCATAACCAGAGGTTTCGTGGCACATATTGGAACAGTCCGGAAAGTTATTGGTTCCGAATTCACGGGCAAACAGCTGGTACACCCAGGTGGCTTCATTACTGGTTCTTCCTGAGGTATAGAATATGGCTTCATTAGGAGAATCCAAAGTGTTCAGTTTTCCGGCAATTTTTGCAAAGGCATCATCCCAGCTTATCGGCTGATAATGTGTTCCTCCTTTTGGAAGATACATGGGTTCTGCAATTCTTCCTAACTGGCTGATTTCAAAATCTGTTAGTTTCGCTAAATCATATACTGAATTTTCTCTGAAAAAATCTGCTCCTATTGTTTTCGAGGTTGCTTCTTCCGCCAGGGCTTTTGCCCCGTTTTCACAGTATTCACCCAACTTAGAACGTTCGTCATCCGGATCCGGCCAGGCACAGCTCGGGCAATCGAAACCGTCAAACTGATTCATACTGAAAAGTGCCCTTCCTCCACGGAGAACAGAAGCGTTGAGCACCAGCTGGTCCAGTGAATGGATAACAGCCGGAAATCCTGCTGCCCAGAGTTTTGGTGGTTTCAGTTTCAAATCCAGCAATTTATAAGGAGGTTCTGCTGAAGGTAACTGGCCTTTGTCCTCTCTTATTGTATTGAATTCATCTCTGTTTTCCATGATTTTTTAATTTAAAAAATTAGCACTTTAAACTTGGGTTAGGATAATTGTCGCTTTGATCTTCCAAAGTATTATCAATGCATACAAAATCCTTTTCTATTAAAATTTTCACCAGCCCGGATTGTCCGTCAAAGCCGACTCTGTCTGTGGAAATCCATTCTGTGATCATTGTTCCGGGCATTTTCAGAACAATTTTATTTTCAATAAAAGTCGCAGAAAGTTCTGAATCGTCAGTTTTTTCGATAGTATAAATAAACGGACGGTCTATAAATTCTGTAAAGCTTGAGATGACTCCGCTCTTCCCTAGTTCTGCAACTTCAGACTGTGTAAGGCGAAATCTTACTGAATTATCTTTAATTCTTATTTTCATAATAAATTTTCAATTTTAAAATGGCTCCCGTTATGGTAAATATTAAAGCGATTATCCCGTAGAAAGCCCAATAAAGTCATATCAAATTCTTTTACGAGATCTACTGCCAGGCTGGAAGGTGCTCCTATTGCTGCAACAGTAGTAATTCCTGCCATTGCCGCTTTCTGAATAAGTTCAAAACTGGCCCTTCCGCTTAAAATCAGAATTTTATCCGTAAGAGGAAGAAGGTCCGCAGACATGGCATGTCCTATAAGTTTATCCAATGCATTATGTCTTCCTACATCTTCCCGTAAAGCAAGCAGATTGCCTTCCAAGTCAAAGATACCGGAAGCATGTATACCTCCTGTAGCACTGAAATTATTCTGAAAAGAACATAGTTTTTCGGATAACTGATAGATGGTTTCAAGGGAAACAACCGTATTTTCTTTTTTCTGATGAAGGAAAGGGCTTACGGTTCGTATAGATTCTATGGAGCCTTTTCCGCATACGCCACAACTGGAAGTCGTGTAAAAGTTCCGGTCGGCTTTCCTGAGTTCAGGAACAAAATTATCGACAAGCTCAACGATCACAACATTTTCATTGTTTCTGGAACATTCTGATTCAGGGTAATGTATAGTTTTAATCTGATTCCGGTTGGAAATAATTCCTTCGGTAAATAAAAAGCCTGCTGCCAGTTCTGCATCGTTTCCGGGAGTCCGCATGGTTACAGATATATTTTTAGATTCTTTTTGATCTGCTGCAAGATATGAAACCCTTATTTCCAAGGGTTCTTCTATAGAAATATCATCTGTAAAAGGAAAACTGCTGTTCCCATTGATTTTGACAATTTCTATCTGTTTGACTGATTTATTGGATAACAGATCGGCTTTCATGATTTAACAACTGGTCTAGTAAAGGTACAAAATTTTATTCCTCAAATCAGGGATGTGCAGAAACCCATTCTTCTCCGTTTTCCAGCACTTCTTTTTTCCAGATAGGAACCGTTTGCTTGATCGTCTCAATAATATAGCTGCACGCATCGAAAACAGTATTTCTATGCCCATCGCTTACGACGATTATTACCGCTGTATCACCCGGAAATAAAGTTCCGGTACGATGGTGAATTACAATATTTTTTACTGAGAATAAAAAAATAGCTTTATCTGCAATTTTCCGCATCTCCTTAACGGCCATAGATTCATAGCACTCATACTCCAGTCTGGTAACAGTTTTATCTTTGGTATGATTTCGTACTGTTCCTACAAATGATGCAATTCCCCCGCATGCCGGATCGGAAGCAAGGGTAAAACACTCTTGGATATCTAGTGGATTCTCTGTTATTTTTATATCAATCATATCTGTTATCCGCCACTTACCGGAGGGATTATTGCTATTTCGTTAGAAACTGTTACAATTTGACTGTCTTCTGCATATTCATCATCAACGGCAATAAAATAGGATTTCAGTTTTTTCAGTTCCGGAAAATCTTTTTCCAGCAATGTTTTCAGTGCTTCAACATCGGCACCTTCTTCTATTTCTATTTCTTTTTCCGAGGTTCCGAAAATGTCTTTCGTGATTCCGAATGCTAATATTTTGAGTATCATTTTTACTTTTATCTGATTAACAATATTATATAAAAACATTTAGGATAATAATCGTTCTTTAATAATTAAAAAAACTCAATGCTCCGTAAATATTGCAGAATATTATTTTCTTACAATAATACTGATTTTTAAAGCGGTATTTGAGCTTAGGATAAAAAAGTTAGCCCTGCAATTTGTAAAAAGAATGTTCTAAAGTGGTTAGGGAATAAAAAAAATCCTGCAAACTTTAATTTTTGCAGGATGTATACATCTTTTTAGTAGATTCTGAAGATTTCATCAGATACATAAAGTGGAGAATACGGGATTCGAACCCGTGACCTTTTGACTGCCAGTCAAACGCGCTAGCCAACTGCGCCAATCCCCCATATTTTCTTTAATCGCGAAGCGGGTACAAAAGTAAGTATTTAAATAATATATGCAACTATTTTGTGGTTTTTATTTCATGAAAATTTGAAACTCTTCTATAGTTCTTTCTGATCATATTAAGTTATAGACAAAAAGCAAAAGAATCCAATAACTATAGGGCTATAAAAAAGGCCGATAACCGGCCTTTATAAATTAATGAACTTCTTTATCCCATGGTGCTTTAATAAGAACACTACAAGCAAAAGTACAAGATGCGATTGAGCTAAATTCTCCAATATATCTGGTTCCACAGGTACATGAGAAGCCTCCTCCAATTGTTTTTAAGGCATTTCTTGATAATTTTTTCATAATAAAAATTTTTGATTAGGCTGTAAAATTAAAGATGGATAAAATCCACTGCAAGGAAGAATTAGTAAGTGTGCATGAGTAGAAAATAAGTGTAGAAAGAATAAAAATCACTTCAGGTATCAAATATAATGTTCATCCCCTATTAAGAGGTTTAACATAAAAAGATAATCGTTACGGGTTTCCGTAAATAAAATACAGCCTATAAAAGTATCTTAGAAGTATGAAAGAATTTATTAAAGATTGTCTATTATTTCAAAGTTCGGATTGGCCTGTAAAAATAATCGGAATGATCACCTGGCTATGTATAACAGGATGGCTGGTTTTGGTTTACCAGATCTTTTTTAAGTAGCTTTATTAATTTTTGGAAAATATCCAGGAAACAGAAAGACAGAACTGGAGCTTATAAAAACTCAGCACGAAAGAGACAACAATAAATGAAATGAATTCCAGAAGTTTGACCACATACTCAAACCTGGCAAACGAAGCATTTTCTCAGTAAATGACAAAAGAAAAGAAGATTTGCATCTTACTTACTATGGATGAATAATATAGCGTATCAACACTACAACACCGTATATTTTTCATAAAACGGAGTAATCTTAGTCTTTACAATAACTAATGTAACTAAATCATTACATATCAGACAGGATATAATCATGGTCCTATACCATCTTTTAATTGTAAAGGTAATCCAGTTTCCCTTTTCGATCAATTGGTACATTTTTTTCTTAAAATACCTCACAATATGATCCTTCCTCTTTCCTTTTAATGAAAATAAGTCTTTCATAATCTTTGATAATCTTTAATAATCTTTAGTTTAACAAGTTTTTATGTTATCCTTATTTCATGGTTAGTTTTATTATTCCAAATATAGTGAAATACAAGCATTGACATTATGATTAAGATCATAAAATTTATGTTAAAATATCATAAATCCCTTATAACAGGGAATTTTTGTTTACAGATGATTGGTAAAGGAGTAAAAAAACAAGCAAAAAAATGTGGTACTTTTTTTTATAAAATTTACTGAATATGGTTTATTTTTTGTTGTGCGTTTTATAAATTTTTAAACATAATTCATTATTAACTTATAAAATTTAAAGACATGATAATAAGTGAAGATTTATTATTAGCCTATGGTGCAAATTATGAAAGCTTTGAAACGAATCAAACGATTTTTCATGAAGGAAATTTGCCAAAGTTTTATTATCAGATTATTAATGGTATTGTTGAACTAAACAATTATCACGAAGACGGTAAAGAATTTATTCAAAACATTTTGTATGACGGGGAGAGTTTTGGAGAATCATTTCTTTTTGATGAAAAGGTCTACCCTACCAATGCTACCGCTAAAATGCCCTGCACTGTTCTCAAATTATCCAAAACAGATTTCTTCAGCTTACTGGATCAAAATCCGGAAGTTTCTTCCAAAATGTTTAAATGCCTGGCTGAGCGGTTATATTACAAGTATGTGATGCTATTTAATGTTTCCTCACCGGATCCCTTAAATAAGCTCAAAACAGTAATGGACTATCTGAAGGGCAATAATGACAATAACAAATACTCATTTCAGATTCCTCTCACGAGACAGCAATTAGCTAATTTAACAGGGCTGCGCGTGGAAACAGTGATCAGAACAATTAAAAAAATGCATAATGCGCATTTAATAAAAGTTCAGAACAGAAAGATATTTTATTAAAAATCAGGAATTCGGTAATAGCAGACAAAAAACTGAGAAACTCCCTGAAAAAGGGAGCTTCCCAGCATATATTAAGACATTTGTGTATTGCTCGTACAAGTTTCGGGTATCAATAAGCTGCTGTCAATCAAATAATGATAAGACAGAAGTATTCCCATTATTAAAATTTATATTTTCTGAACCTACTTATGAATCGATATCATTATTGTTCTACGATGGTCAGAGAATTGTATGCTCCGCTTCCTGATATATCAAATTGGCTTATTGTACCGTCAAATGCTACTGTGATCCAGGTAAAGGGTCTTAACTTATCTCCTTTGTTCAAATAAACACTTACGGTACATGCAGAACCCACAGGTACGGCATTAGGACTAGCTCCTGTGTCTGAAGCATATCCGTTATTAGTTTTTACCCTTTGAGTGATTGTACCTCCGGTATTTCTAACCTCCCAAATGGCTTCTGTCTGGTTATTTCCTCCGGTATTTACCTGGCTGGACTGCAGAGCAAAAGTAAAGGTTGCAAAATATACGCCTGTTCGGGGAGCAACAAACTCTCCTGTGGCGGGATCAAAATTGTTGGTAGGCACTCCAGAATCTGAGTCAAGTTTTTCAACCCAATTGGTTAAATAAGAGGATCTACGTTGTACAATACCAGATTTAGTTCCTATTTCTGAGGGTGTTGCACTTTCAAACACATAGGTATCCTGAGTGATCTTATTAGCCATCACAACAATACGGGGCTTACCTTTAGGAAAAAAACTTACCCAGTTTATACCGTCAGAAAACTCTAAATAACCTTTTACTCCAATGGCAGGACTTGCAACATACCGCAAAGCTCCTGCTCCAGCCTGGCTCGCAGTTTTATCGGTATTGCCTATCGCAATTGAACCATTATTTCCACTGCGTAAATCTACAGCAACCTTAGGGCTGGGAACTAATACTCCTAACCTACCCATATTGTCTATAACAACCTTACCAGCATCAGTACTGATTTCAACGGGATTTATCGGATTTCCTACTCCAAATCCTATTTGTGCATTAACACGGAGAACTCCTAAAAGCAGAAGAGTAAAAATTAAGAGTGCTTCTTTGATTTTATATAGCTGTATCATCATTATATTTTTTTATAACTCACTAATACTTAGATTATTTAATTTTCCATCATTTAAGGTATTCCTTGCAGCACCCAGATTATGTTTAACACTGAATTTAATAGTGTTACCTGTCTTGAGGTTGAAGATGGCATTACAGTTTCCGCTTATAAAATTGCTTACAGCTCCTGCCTGAAATGCAGGATAAGAGTTTACTGTTTTAAATATGGGAATATTCTCAGCACTCTGATTACTTTCTATTGCCGTTTCTATAAAGGTATTCTTAGGGATATTGCCACTAGCTAGCGTAATATTAAATGACACCAGATAAAATCCGTCACGGGGAGCTGTAAAAGTACCGTTGGAAGGATCAAAGTCTCCATTTGGAACTGCCGTGCCTAGATCAACGGTCTCATTCCAGCCTGATATTGGAGTGGTTGTATTGTTTCCAATACTTTGCGCAGAGGTTTTATTGGCATTAACAAGTGCTTTGGTTGGAGCTTTAAGGGGAAGCGCAATCCATTGTTCACCATCTGAATATTCTAAAAATCCACTTGTATTATAACGTATAGCACCGGCACCAGCCTCAATTGGAGTTTGCACACTTGGTCCCACCCCGATAATTCCTTTATTGTCTGCAGAACGGAGATCAAGTTTGGTAACCGGATTCAGCAAGCCGATTCCAAGGTTGCCTGTTGTACCTACCACAATATCATTAGCTGCTTTCAGAGCATCCGGGGTATCACCGTTGTCTTTTGCTGCATCTATGTGTAAAGTCTGTGCAGGATTATGAGTAAAAATACCTACCTGCGCAAAAATGTTCCCTGAGGAAAAACATAAAATATATGCAAGCAGTGTAAATGGTATACTCCTATTCTTTTTCATCATATTGAATTTTTTAATGTTCGATAATTGTTAAATTATTAAACCCATCATCCGGATTAGTGGGATCTGTAGAATTACTTGTGACCCTGAGCGTAACAGCACCACTCGAGATGAGATTATGCCAAAGCCTCGTCACTACTTTTGTACCTGCATTCAATGTAAGGGTAACTGTACTTGATCCTCCGGCCTGGGTAGATCGTGTTGCATTAGCATCATCGGGAGTGCCTGTCATCGATTGTCCGAAAGTTTTATACACACTTGCCAGCACTGTGTTTGTTGTTGTATTGTAAAATTGTGATTCAACTCTGGAACCGTCATTTATAACGACCCCATTAAAATTAAAGGTTAATAAAAAAGTATATGTACCATCACGGGGAGCTGTAAAGACTCCTAAAGTTCCATCAAAACTATTGCTCATATCACGTACTACATTCCAGTTACCGATATTGGTTGCTGAGCCCTGTGTTATTGACTGGCTTGTAATTTTACGTGCAACAACAACCGACTTCTGGGGAGCAACATAGGCCTTGCTCCATACTGAGCCATCTGATACTTCAATCTTTGGCCCTACAGGTGCATTGATGACATCATACCTTACAGCTCCTGCTCCTGCCACAGACGCACTCATCGTAGTTGTATTTAAACCCATTGCATTTTCCGGGCCCAAAGACCTCATGTCAAGCTTTACCTTAGGATCAAGAACTCCTAACCCTAAAAAACCTGTAGTCTTGTTGATAATAACATCGTTTGCAGCCTGAGCAGCTGTTGGTATTCCGGTCGCAGCATTATCTCTTGCGCCATCTACATGTAAAATACCCTGAGGATTTGATGTTCCAATCCCTGTTTGGGCGTCTAAGGGAGAAAAAAGGCCATACATTCCACCCAATATTACTATGGTCATTTTTTTATTCATCTGTTGCATATTTTTAATTGAATGATGATCTATAAGAGATCTTTCAAAAGGTTGAGAACTATTTAGATAGGAAAAAGACTTTTCCATTTAGTAACAGTATTCCTGCTTAGTTTAAAATGCCCGGCAAGTTGGGAATTGTTCAGCCTATTCTTCTTTTGATATTCTAATATTTGATAAATTACAGATTCATTATAAGAGCGGTGTTTCTGATTAAAAACACTGTTTTCTTTGGAGCTGTTTCTGAAAAGAAGCTCATTAAGGTCTATAATATCAAGCACTGATAAATTTGATTTATCTAATAAATGGCTGCATATTTCTTTTTTTTCAGGGAATTTTATATTGATGATATCATTAAAAATTTTTTTATAATCAGGTGTGTTTTTCATTCAATTAATCTTTCTTTTTTGATTGTGCATATTTGTTCACCCATTTGTACAAGGTAGATCTCGGAATTCTGTACTCCTGTACAATTTGCATTTGTGTTTTATTTCCATTTCCAATTTGTTCCAGAATAAAGTCTACCATTTCTTTTGTATAGATATTTTTCCGGTATTGAGGAAGAGAGGTTTTCTTTTCAGAATCATTTGAAATCGCTTGTGGAGCATAAAGGATCAGATACTGAGAATAAAGTCTGAAAAAATCATATTCCAGCAGTGTACTTAGTTTCAGTATGATTTCAGAATCCAAAGACTTTTCAGATAAAATAGAATTCAGTTCGTCTTCTGTACATTTTAGAAATTTACATATTCGGAGTATATTGATATTCCGTTCTTCAATACGTAGTTTTATCAGAGATCCTATATGAATGTTCTTAAGATCAAGGATCATTGGCGTAAAGCTTTTACAGTTATTTTTTTCATCATTCAGGTTTTGTGTTTAAAGTTTTGTGTTCACATCAAAAGTTGTTTTATTCCATATCTATTTAGATTTAACTGATATAATTTTTAAAAATCCTTGTCACAGCATAAAGCAATTCTTCAATCACAAATGTAGATGATTGACATAGACCAAATGAGAGTGTATGGTAAGAAATTCGGTTTATATTACTGGAAAAGATGTTGTAAAATATCCATATTATAAAGCAGTTGATGCTCTTTAACTTTTAAGATTGAGGATGTTTTTTTAACAGTAAATACATTCTTTTTAAGCTATTCATTTTTCCTGCATTCTGCATCTTTTGATGTCTGAAATCTATTGAAGGAAAAATAGTATATGACCGGAACAGGTAAAATCTAAGGTTAAAAACACATAATAGAATAAAAAGAAAGTACGATGCATGAAAATGCCTATTAATACAGATCAAATTAATAATCAAATATTTATCTTAAAAAACAGCATTATAATTTCCGAAATAATTACATTTAAATAACAGATAAATACTTAAAATAACGCTAAAATTGCAAACAGAAAAAACAACGTAATTAGGATGAAAAACAACATTATTCTTTTGTTCACCTGTATCATTTTCGGTTTTTATCACGCACAGATCAACAACCGGAGCATCACAAAACAGAGCATAGAAAAGAAATTAGTATCAGCTAAAAATACATCTCTGGATCCCAGGAAAAAGATTCAGCTTTATTTACAGATATTCAAAGATGCTAAAAACATTAATGACAGAGAATCTATCCTTACCAGTGGAAAGAACTTAATGATGCTTTATTATAATACCGGTGAAAATGAAAAATCTATTGAATATTCGTATCAAGTAGAAAAGGCGGCTAAAGAAACTGACGATAACGAATCTATTGCTATGGCATATATTGAGAGAGGAAATGCCCTTTCTGCATTGGGCCTTTTTGATGAAAATTACAAAGAACTCCATAAAGCAGAATATTATGTCAATAAACTTACCGATGAGAACAAAAAGCATTTTAACAGGGCACATATTTACCAAGGGTTAACGGCTGGCTATTATATTCCTAAAAAAGCCCATCAGGACACTATTTTATTGTATTTCAAAAAAAGTCTGCAGGAAGCAGAAAAAATAAGCGATGTTGAGAATTCACGGCAGACTGATGAAAAGTATGACATGATCTCCTATCTTTATATGAATATAGGAATGCATTATGCGATGATTTCGAAGCCCAAACGACTGGATATTGCTGAAGAATACCTGCAGAAATCATTAAAGATCATGAATCAAAGGAAATTTACCCAGATGAAAGTTGATAAAATTCCTATATTAAATTATTTGGGAAATTTCTATTCGGAACAGGGTAAAAATAAGGAAGCCATTGAGTACGCACGGGAAGTTTTACAATTAGAAAAGAGAACCCATTCTCCTGCCAGCAGAGTGGCTGCGTATGCTACAATGACAAATTCTTTTGAAAGCCTTAAAAATAAAGATTCTACCATCAAATATATGGCTCTTTATTCAAACCTTAGCGATAGTTTAGCCCATTCCAATAAAATGTCTGCTGATAAAACTATAAAAAAAATAAGCCAGCAAAAAGATAAAATTCATCAGGATAATATCTTACTGTTTGCAACCGTTTTTTTTGTCATTGCCCTGATTCTTGCTACAGGAGGATGGTGGTACTGGAAACGGAATCAGAACAAACTTCATCAACGATATGAAACAATTATTGAAAATCTCAAAAAAGAAGTTCAAGTCTCTGAAAAGCAAGACACTGAAATCAAAATAGAGAATAAAGGAGCAGAAAATAATCTAAGCATCTCAGAAGAAACTACAGCCTTATTACTAAATAAGCTTTCAAAATTTGAAAAATCCGAAAAGTTTCTGAAAAAAGATCTGACCCTAACTTCTTTATCCAATTCACTGGCTACCAACCCAAGATATCTTTCAGAGATTATCAAACAATATAAAAATAAAAGCTTCAATAATTACATTAACGGACTTCGGATTCAATTCATTACAAACAAGTTATATGACACCCCTATCTTCAGAGAATATAAAATAAGCTATCTGGCAGAGGCTTGCGGTTTCTCTTCAAGAGAAGTTTTTGCAGTTATCTTTAAAAAAGAAACAGGGGTAAGCCCTTCATATTTTATCAGCCATCTGAAAAAAGAAAAACTACAGAATGATGAATCTATCAACAATGTCTGAAAAATGAAGTATCTTCGTTAGAGACAGAAATTTTTATCAATTATGAAGTTAGAATTATATCAAATAGATGCATTTACTGAAAAAATTTTCCATGGAAATCCAGCCTGTGTCGTTCCTTTAGAAACCTGGTTACCCGATGAGCTGCTTTTAAAAATTGCCCGTGAAAATGCCGTAGCAGAAACAGCTTTCTTTATCAATAACGGCAGTACGATTCATCTGAGATGGTTTACCCCTGAAATAGAGATGGATTTATGCGGACATGCCACCTTGGCCACAGCGCATTGCCTGATCTCAATCTTAAACTATGAGAGCAATAGAATCGTTTTTGAAACTAAAAGCGGTGAATTAACAGTTGAGGTTAAAGATGGTGTTTACTATATGGATTTTCCTTCAAGAATGCCTGAAGCTGCTGTTCTTCCGGAAATCTTGTCCAGATCGCTCAATATTCAGCCCAAAGAAGTTTTCAAATCAAGAGATTATATTCTGGTGTATGATTCTGAGGACGACATCAAAAATATCAACATTGAAAGATCTGTTTTTGACCTTATCAATCTGGATCCTGGTGGTCTTGTGGTAACAGCTGCCGGTACAGACAGTGATTTTGTTTCAAGATACTTTACGCCGCAGTCATCTATTCTCGAAGATCCTGTAACCGGTTCTGCACACTGCTCGCTCATTCCGTTCTGGTCTTCAAGATTAGGAAAAGATACGCTTTTTGCCCGTCAGCTGTCTGAAAGAGGCGGACAGCTCTATTGTGAAAATAAAAAAGAAAGAGTGATTGTAGCGGGTAAAGCCAAAACGTATTCTATGGGACATCTATGGATAGAATAATATAATCCCAATTAAACTGAATAGTCAAGCAGCTCGTTCTGGAGAAGCATATATATTGGAATGACAGTAAAAAAGGCATTAACTATCTTTGGTTAGTGCCTTTTCTGTAAAAATTTGGTTCTCCAAAAGAATGCAGACAAAAATCCCAATAAAAATTTTTTATTAAATATGAACGAAATTAAACTAGATTAATTTCAATGAACTCAAACTGTCCTACATTTGCTAAAGAAATAAGACAACAAAAAATTATCACATAAATCAACAATTAACATTAAAAATTTAAAACTATGAGCACATTTACATTAAAAGACGGAACTGAGATTTTTTACAAAGACCAAGGACAAGGACCAGTATTAATGTTTCACCACGGATGGCCATTATCATCTGACGATTGGGATGCACAGGTGATCTTTTTCTTACAGAGAGGTTACAGAGTAATTTCCCATGACAGAAGAGGCCACGGCCGTTCAAGCCAGAATATCTATAACCACACTATTGAACAATATGCATCTGATGCTGCGGAACTTGTAGAATTTCTTGATTTGAAAGATGTAGTTCACATTGGACACTCTACAGGTGGTGGTGAAGTAATCCGATATGTACATAAATATGCCAATGGCAGAGCAAAAAAAGCGGTATTAATCAGTGCTGTTCCTCCGGTAATGGTAAAAAGTGAAAACAATCCTGATGGCGTTCCAATGGAAGTTTTTGATGGAATCAGAGAGCAGACTCTGAACAACAGAAACCAGTTTTATTTTGATCTGACTTTCCCTTTCTATGGATACAACAGAGAAGGAGCCAACATCAAAGACGGAATTCAGAGAAACTGGTGGAGACAAGGAATGATGGGTGGAATTGTTGCTCACTACGACGGTATTAAAGCATTTTCTGAAACTGATTTTACAGAAGATTTGAAAGCCGTTGAAATTCCGGTTTTGGTTTTACATGGAGAAGATGATCAGATTGTTCCTATCGAAAATTCTGCTATAAAATCAGCAAAATTATTAAAGAACGGTAAATTGATTACTTACCCAGGTTTCCCTCACGGAATGCCGACTACAGAGCATGAAACTATCAATAAAGATCTTTTGGAATTTATCCAGTCTTAATAACAGAACATACCTATTATAAAAAAAGGTGGACTATTTCAGTCCACCTTTTGTTTTTGTCATATTATAATCTTTTTGTGCCATACCTTATTAATCAATAATAAAGGTTTTTACGTTTCAGATAATTGATAAGCTCTTTCGGACGGTCGGTCTGAATAATGTTGACTCCTTTATTAATATACCAATCATAAACATCAGGATTATCCAGGACCTGATCATCATTATTTCCGGCATTATGATGCGGCCACAATGAATTGACCCATACTTTGATCTTTTTTTCTCTTAAAGGTTTAAAATCAATCAGATTCTTTTCCGTTGTTCCTACTGTAAATTCAAAGCCATAAATTTTATAGTTTTTGATATAATCTGATATTTTTTTAAGATCTTCACTTTTACCTAACTGGATAATCGGCATATAATGAATATCATTTTTAATGTCGCCATATTTCTGATTGAATTCTATGTAGGATTCATGACCTTTAAACAAAATCTGATCAAGCATATTTCTTTTTTTCACCAAGGGATATACCTGTTTGATGTAATCAAAACCTTTATCCAGATTCAGAAGAATTTTTCCGTCTGAGATTTCCAGAATTTCCTGTAACGTGGGAACTCTCATTTGCGTTTCCACTCCAAGTCCGTCTCTCAGATGCAGTTTTTTGATTTCTTCCAGTGTAAAATCAGACGGTTTTCCTTTTCCTGTTGTCGTTCTGTCGATCGTATTATCGTGCATCAGGATCAAAATACTGTCTTTGGTCATGGCAAGATCTATTTCAGCCATATCCACTCCTTTTTCGATAGCCTTTTTTATGGCCCATACTGAATTTTCCGGAGCCTCTCTCCAATCACCGCGGTGGGCAACCACCATTACTTTATCATCAGGAAAATCAGAAAGTAAAATTTTCTTTTGTTGCGCAATGAACAGTGAAGAAAAACTCAGAAGAAATACTTGTAATAATTTATTGTTTAGCATAATTTCAAATGTTTAATTAATATCCGGGATTTTGTTTAATGGCTGGATCTGTATTGATCTGCCCCTGCGGAACAGGCATAAGAAGATGATAAGGTTTAATCTGTGCGGTACTGTAACCCGGATTATTAGCAAAATGAGCAGTCATCACCGGGATTGCTTTTCCTGTTCTCAAAAGGTCAAACCAACGGTGGCCCTCTCCTACAAACTCAAGTCTTCTTTCGCGGTCAATTTCATTCAGCAGAAGATCTTTTGTTGAAAGGTTTACAGCAGCAACTCCTGCTCTGGTTTTAATTTTATTCAGATATAAATTCGCATTGGAAATGTCATTCTGCTCTGCAAAACACTCTGCCATCATCAGGAACACATCGGCTAATCTCAGCACCACAAAGTTGCTTCCTCCATCTGCAATGGTATTCGATGTTTTCACCAATTTCTTACTAAAAGGAATTCCGTTTGAAGTAAGTCCTATATATGCCGAACGTCTGGTATCTCCGGCTGAGTAAAGATTGTAGACTTCTTTGGTCGGAAGATTGTGTCCTTTGGCCCCGGAAACCGATCCGGAAGGGCTGAACATCTGAAACGCTGTACTACCCTCCGAATTTCCGTTCAATCCGGAAGTAAACTGTACATCAAAAATAATTTCAGCATTATTTTCATTAGTAACATCAAAAATTTTATTGACATCCGGTAAAAGCTGGTAACCTAACGATTCAATCTGATTTAAATAAGTCAATGATTCAGCAAATTTCTTCTGTGTTAAAAGCACTTTACCCATAATTCCCAACGCAGCTCCTTTAGTTACTCTCCCCTTTTGTGAGGTTGTTGCAGGCAAAAGATCAATAGCTTCTTTCAAATCCTTTTCTATAGCAGAATACACCTCAACAACAGGAGTTCTTAGCTGCCCGAAATAATCGTTAACATTCGTAGTTTCTTTTAAAACCAACGGAACATCACCATAAATTCTTACGAGGTTAAAATACATCAACGCCCGAAGAAATTTCATTTCGCCAATCCTTGTATTCTTCAGGGCATCCGTCATATCAGGAATTTTTCCAATCCTCGTCAGAATAATATTCGCCTGCTGAATACCGATATAATGATCTTTCCAGGCACTTGCAATAAGGCTGTTATTAGGCTGAATTGTAAAAAAATCAAGTTCACCATACGTAAAAGAATCATTGGCAGGAACCTCATCATAAGTATTATCTGAAGGTAATTCACCCAAAGCCGGCATTGCCAGCTGATATTGTCCTGTGTACTGAAGAGCGCTGTAAACTGAAATGATACCCTGCTCAATTTCAGAAGAATTGGTATAAAATTGCGATGAAACTTTCTGTGCCTCAGGGTTGACATCCAAAAGATCAGACGAGCACGAGCACATCACCGAAAGGCTGAATATTGTAATGAATATTTTTTTCATGATTTTAGAATTTAAGGTTAAAGCCCATAGAATAAATTTTAGCGACCGGATAATATGCCTGATCAAATCCCTGTGTAAGAACATTGTCCGAAGTAGCATCGATGTTCATTCCCTTGTATTTTGACAGCGTGAAAAGGTTGTTTCCTACCAGATAGATCTGTGCGTTTTCTATCCCGATATTTTCAAGCATAGATTTAGGGAAATTAAAAGCCAGTCGAAGCGATCTCAGTCTCACATAATCTGCATTTTTAAAGTATAAATTTGATGTTCTGGCCTCTTTCCTGTTGTTGGAGAAGTTCATATTCGGCATCCCGAAAAAGCCATCAGGATTGGTAACTGCGTTATAGCGGTTGTCAAAATAATACTGTGAAGCCATTCCGAAGCCTTCTCCTGATTCTAAAGTGGTTACGGCATCCGCATTATAGATTTTCTTACCAATTTCGCTGTATAAGGAGAAGCTCAGCTCAAAAAGCCCGTATCTGAAATTATTATTAAAACCAAGAATGTATTTCGGAACACCGCTTCCAAAGCTTCTTTTATCATTGACGTCAATTTTTCCGTCACCATTCAGATCTTCCATAATATAATCCCCTACCATCGTTCCGGTAATATGTGGCGAATTGTTGATCTGCTCCTGAGTTTTATAGATTCCAAGGATATTGTAGCCGTACATTTCACCAATTGAACCTCCTACTTTGGTTACAGAGAAGTTATTCTCACCCGTGATAATCTGGTTCTGGCCGTTTGCAAGCGCTAACACTTCATTTTTATTGGTTGAGAAATTAAAACTCCCGGAATACGTAAAATCTTTAGCAATGGTAAACGTTTTTGAGGCAATCTGTAATTCAAAACCGGAATTTTTGATCTTACCGATATTCTGAAGTGAGGTACTGAAACCGGATTGTTGCGGAACGGGAACATCCAACAACAAACCGTCTCTGTTCAGGATATAATAATCTGCAGAAATGTTCAGGATATTTTTAAACAAAGAAAAATCGATCCCGAAATTGTTTGATCTGGACTTTTCCCAGGAAATATTCGGATTGGGAGCTGTTGCCGTTGTGTATCCCGGCACTAAAGTTCCTCCAAAATTATAATTATCAGGATTCATCAATGAAAGTGCCCCGAAATTAGGAATCTGATTATTTCCGTTGCTTCCAAGACTGTATCTAAGTTTCAAATCTGTCACGAAATTATTTTCAGGAAAGAAATTTTCATTACTGACGGTCCAGCCTGCAGAAAATGCATAGAAATTTCCCCACTTAGAGTTTTTTCCGAAACGTGAAGAACCGTCTCTACGATAGGAAGCCATCAGGTTATACTTATTGTCAAACGTGTAATTAACTCTGGTAAAATAAGACATCAGCCGCCATTTGTATTGCGTTAATGTATTTTTAAATGAAGTTCCGCCTGCAATATTCCGGATACTGTTATCAGGAAATGCGGTAGCTTCAGTTAAAAGCTGTGTATTATCTTCCTGCTGGAAAGACTGCCCGGCAATGGCATCCACCCGGTGAGAACCCCATTTTTGATCAAATGAAAGTAAATTTTCTATTAAATAATTTTTGCGGATATATTCTGTTCTGTTGGCAAAAGTCACATCCGGAGCTGCTGCTCTGTACGCTCCTACCGAAGAAGGGTCGAAGAAATTGTATTCGTAATTGGAATAATCTCCACCTACGGACAATCTGTATTTCAGACCTTTTAACAATTCGAGTTCAGTGAAGATATTCCCGAATGTTTTAAATAATGTATATTTTCTGTTGGTCATTTCCTGAACGGCCACAGGATTTTCTACCAAAGCTCCATCCGTTGCTGTATTTCCCAGAATCTGCTGAGAAATGGCAAGACTTCCATCATTATTATAAGGTTTAAAAAAAGGATACATTGCCGTAGCCATCTGCAAAGGATTATAACTTCTTGAATTTTCTGCAGCATTGATTGTACCCGTTGCGTAAGACGGCGTCATCGTTACCCCTATTTTCCATTTATCTGTAAGCTCAGTTGAAAGGTTGATACTGGTAGAAAATTTTTCGTAATCTGTCCCGATAACGAGTCCTTTTTGTTTAAAATAACTCATGGTAAAAGCATATTTGCTCTTATCACTTCCTCCGGTAATATTCAGTGAAGTCTGGCTGATGGGTGCTGGCTTCATGACAGTATTCAACCAGTCGGTATCTGTTAGTCCCGGCTCCTTTGCGAGGTAAGGTGCTAAATAATCGGGAATTAATTCTCTTAAAGAAGCTCCTTTGCTTATTCTTGTGGCATTATTATCGGAAATACTTCTGTTACTCCCTTTAGAAAGATAATTGTTGTCTCTTGCTTCCTTCAGAAAAGTGGCCATATCATAAGCGTTGACCAGTTTCACATTATCGCTTCTCATCTGCATTCCGTAATAGGAATCGAAAGAAACAGCCATTCTCCCCTTTTTTCCCTGCTTTGTTTCAATGATAATCACTCCGTTTGCTCCTCTGGAACCATAGATTGCGGCTGAAGCGGCGTCTTTTAAGATATCAATTTTGGCAATAGAATTAGGATCAATAGCATTCAGATTAGAACCTTCAGTTAATGGCAGCCCGTCTACAACGATCAAAGGATTGGAACCTGCCGTCAATGTTCCGATACCTCTCACCCGTATTGAAGGCGAACTTCCCGGACTTGCATTGGCCTGGGTAATCTGAACTCCGGTTGCTTTTCCTGCAATAATATCTCCAAAATTACTGGAAGCCACTCCTTTCATCTGCTTCTCATCAATAGAAGAAATAGAGCCGGAATTGTTTTTCTTACTCTGCTTCCCGTAGCCCACCAAAACAACCTCATCAATATTTTTTTCTCTTGATTTTATCGTGTCTTTAATTGGGTTTATATACTCTGCAGACTGTTGAGCATTGGTTCTCTGAATTTTTGCCATCGCTCTTGCATTGAGACGAACCGTCACCGTTTTTTGATCTACATTAAAATCAAGACCGATATTCTTCTTCAGATAGTCTAAAGATGCTAATAATGACTGATAGTTGACTTGTGATTCATCCACCTGTATATCTTTCAGGTCTGAAACCGAATAAAAGAATTTTACGCCATGCTCTTTTGAAAGTTTTTCAAAGATTTTAATCAAAGGCGTTTTCCGCTGAATAACGGACTGTTGAAAACATTTGTTAGCCTCTGCATAGGTAAAATGTGGCGCACACAAAAGACCCAACAACATCATGCTAATTGTTGTTTTTTTCATAGCTTTGCTGAAATTAGTTGTTATTGACTGATTTATTTTCAATGCATCGGTAACCCCAATTACTGGTGCATTATTTTTCTAAAATGATATGATTTGCTGATTGTTTTCCTGCGGTAAGATTAAATGGAAATCCTATTGTTTTAATAACTTTATCCAGATCTCCGGTGATGTTTCCGTTTATTACATTCTCCTTGTAATGCTGAGGATAGGCTATAGAAACATTGTAGGTCTTCTCCAATTGAGAAATGGCCTCCCCGAATTTCATTTCATTAAAATCAAATGTTTTTACAACATCCTGATCGTAGAAATGTTTCTCGGCTCCGTCCTTGTCAGCAAGCCAGGTTTCTTTGGGCAGAAGAAATGTTGTATTTCCTTTGTAATCAATTTTTACTTTCCCTTCTTTCAGATAGACTTTCTTGTCTGCAGATCTCTGATCAAGCAAAAATTGGGTTCCCAACACTTTTACTTTAAATCCATTGGCATCAATGATAAACGGCAGCGCTTTATTTTTAGCAACACTGAAAAATGCTTTTCCTTTAAAAGAGACATTCCTGGTTTTCTTTCCGAAACCATCAGTCAGCTTCAATTCACTTTCAGGTTCCAGTGTAATGATACTTCCGTCAGATAGTATAAATTCTTTTTGAACCTTTTCTGTTCTGAAAACTATTTGCTGATGATCAGGAGATTTCATTTCATTTCCTGTAGAAAACAAAGTAATCAGTGTAAATAAAGGCAAAAGAACAGCCGCAGCCAATAAAAATCGTTTTGTATTCTTTCTGAATCTGATTTTGCTCTCAAGTCCATTCCAGATTCGCTGATCTGCCGAATCTTTCATTTTCCGGTTTTCTTCTTTAACTGATTTCCATTGATTGTCGAAATCCATAAACTCTTTTTTGATCTTTATTAGAGAATACGCAGGAAGTGTAGAATCGTCAACCTCTATTTTTTTGATTTAACGATTTGTTCATATGGGTTGATATTCCGTTAAAGTTGAAATTGATTTTATTTAAATTAATTAAGGTAATTATATACGATTTTAAATTAATCCTGCTATCTATTATTATGACTCTGTCATTCTGAATGTAACGCAGTGAAATGAAGAATCCAGGCTTTACATGGGATTCTTCATTCGTCGGAAAGAGATTTGAAATGAAGCTTGTTATCAATATAACAAAAAAGGTTAAAACCAAAAATTCAAGTTGGTCCTTAGAAATTTCAAAACCTTGTTGACATGTTTTTCAACAGCTGTTTTGGAAATATGATTTTCCTGCGCGATGGTAAAAAGACTGAGATTCTGGATTTTGTTTTGGATAAAAAACTCACGGCTCTTTTCAGGAACTTGTTCCAGAAGACTTTCTATTTTTTTTAATTGATCTTCCTGCTGCAGTTGCTTTTCGATTTCAGAGCTTTCTTCATCCTGATTTTCCGGGGAATTTTCCAGTGGAACGAAGATCATTTTTCTTTTACGATAGAAGTTGGAGATTTCCTGTTTGGCAGATTTAAAAATAAGTGCTTCAATTTCTGAAGGTGAGTGGGTTTTGGATAAGTACTTCCAGACATGCATAAAAATATCCTGAACAATTTCTTCTATATCTTCTTCTTCCGAAAGGTATTTTGCTACAAAAAAATACACCCTGTGCTTGTAACCGGAATATATTTCTTTAAAATGATCCATCCTTTAAATGTCTTTGAACCTATAACTCAATGATGCAAAAGTATCTAAAAGGGATGTCAATCATATTAAATTCATATTAAGTTTAAATTCATGACCATAATGACTAAAGAGTGACTGTCTTTTAACAGGTTTAGATTACCTCAAAAAGAAAAATCTAAATCATCAGCTGAAGGCCTGAAATTAGAATGCATTGCTGCTGTAAAATAATCACAGAATATCTGATAAATTACAGAATCAGTAGCTGTTGCCCGGATTCCAAGCTGTGTATAAACAGTAAGTATCTGGTGGGATAATTGACTTGTCAATTCTGTTCCATAAGTATGAATCTCATTTTGCTGATCTGCTGAAATCTCTTTATTATCAGCAAGAATATTTTCAATATTCCGGGCAATATTTAACACCTTTTCCAGATGCTTTTCAACAGATTCTGCAAAGTTTTTGAAATGGATCTGAGGACGGATAAGCCTTGCCTCTTCAATAAAATGAGAAGCCATTCCAAGGTAATTCACCAAAAGGGTCAGATCAGCAAAAACCCGAAAAGGAACGCTGTCCAGAATATCATCCGTGAAGAAATGGTCGTACACAAAGCTGTAATCTTCGTTGACCACAACATTCTCAATGGTAAATGAATAAGTACCGCTGGCTTTCATTCCCATAGATTTCCAGTTAGGGATGATTTCAGCCTGCTCTCTCGGAATAATAAAGGAATGAATCATCTCATTGCCTTCGTGATCTAATAAAGGTTTGCCCTTTTCTGTAATTGTGGCATTCAGTGTAAAATGCGTCAGATGGGGAGCTCCTGTGGCAAAATTCCATAATCCATTAATAATATAGGTGTTATCATTTTGCTTTTCTGCAGTTCCGCCAACCATTCCGCTTCCTCCAAAACAAATGTCAGAATTGGTAAACAGTAATTGAGCAATTTCAGGTTTTATGTTTCTTGAGAAATAATTGGCTCCGGCACAGAGTGTCAGCATCCAGCCAAAGCTTCCATCGGTTTCAGCCCAGCCAAATAATGCTTTAAGGCCTTCTTCAAAACGATATCCTAAACCTCCATATTTTTTCGGTACCCAGATCTTCAGCAATCCTTTTTCATGAATATGCTGTATCACCTTATCAGAAATTACAGAAGCTCCCTGAAGTTCTTTTCTGATGTCTTTAATATTGAGCATTAGCTTTGGTTTTAATGATTTTTTGCCATTCCATATACCCGGAGATTGCTACTAAAAATAAGAATGATGTTAACACAGCATAGAGATACAATTCTTTATGCAGCAGCAAGGGTATGGAAATAATATTACTGATATTGAGAATCACCCAGTTTTCAATTTTTCTTCTTGCCATGAGCCACATTCCGGCCCAGGCAAAAGCACTTACCAAGGAATCCCAAACGGGAACATCCGAGTCTGTAAAATGAGTAAGAAAAAACCAGAATAAGCTAAAAGTTCCCAGCACAATTCCTCCGGCAATCCACTTTTCAGAAGTTGAGGTGACAGAGATCTCCATTTCAGATTTCTGTTTCCCGAATTTCCAGTACAGCCATCCGTAGATGCTCATGATCAGATAATAAAGGTTTAAGGTAAATTCAGCATACAGTTTTGAGGTAAGCATCACATACAATGTAAGCAGAATACCGGCAATTCCGAAAAGATAGTTATTGACATTGTTTTTACGGGCCAGTAAGACCTGAATTACTGAAAATAAGACTCCGAACCATTCAGGCAAGGTAATCTGTTTTAAAATTTCCTGCATCATATTAATTTAAAAATCAAATGATGAGATGATAAGTAAGCAATCCCTACGCCGGCATTATCCGGATCAGGTGTGGAAGTACATTCCTGGGTATCATCTCAGCCACTGTTACCAGTAGCACCCCATTGTTGGGGGCAAAGGTCCTGTTTTTTTTCCGTAAAAAGAAAGAATATCGGAATTTTATTTATCCTGTTAACCCATTTTTTTTATTAAAAATAAATAAGCTCATATAAGAAAATCATCCGCCAGACTATATGATCAGGATTATAAAGATGCTGCTGAGTAAATGATAATTTAGTACAATATTATGTTTAATCTAAAAAGTATATATTATGGATAATCGACAAGAAATATCGTTACTGAACGACTTGCTTCACATTACCAATGACAGAATTGAAGGTTTTGAAAAAGTTGAAGGAAAAGTATGGGAAATGTATCCTGATGTAAAGGATGAATATGACCATATGATTTCCCAGTCGAAAATTATGAAAAATGAACTCATTAATCTAATCACTGAAAGAAAGGGCGTTCCGGAGGACTCACCATCTATCGCAGGAGCTATTCACAGAACATGGATTGACATTAAAAATTCTTTTACCATGGGAAATCTGGTAGAATCTACATTGGAAAATGTAGTGTTTGGAGAAAAAGCAGCCATAGAAACTTATGAGAATGCTCTGGGCTATGGTAATCTTAGTGAAAAGAGTAATAAAATTGTGGCCGAACAGCTTCGCAATCTAAAAAGCTCTTACAACCAGTTTAAGAAAATTGAAGAATATAAAAAGAAAGAATAATCAACAAAAAACTCCCCTTACAAAAGAGGAGCTTTATTAATCAAGAACAAAATAATATTTAATCCTTTTCAAAATTATCAAATATCCTGTGTCCTTTTTATGATGCAGGTCATATTATTTCACAGCATTTTTAGCTTTTTCTGATTCTTTCAGATGATGCTCCAATGTAGGAAGCGTCTTACCTGCAAAGGATTTCAGAGAAGATTCTTTTCCTTCCGCTGCTTCTTTTTTGAATTCTTCTATGTCTTCTTTATGATCACTGACCATAAGATCGGTATACTTTTTATCAAAGTCTTTTCCTTTCTTAGCTTTCAGATCATCATACATCTTCTGCTTTTCAGCATCCAGACCTGCAGGTAAGGTATAGCCTGTTCCCGAAGCCCATTTCTTGAGCTCATCATTCGCTTTGGTATGATCTGTGACCATCATCGCTCCTAAAGATTTTACAGCTGGATTTTCAGCATTGGTTGCTGCCAGATCTCCCATCATCACTTCCATCAGCCCTCCTTTTGCTGCTGCATCTGCAAATTTTTTATCCTGATCACTGAGAGAGGTGGTTTGGTCTTTTGGTTCTGCCATTTTGGTGGAATCACTCACTGTCATGCCGGATTCAGCTGGAGGAGACATTGTTGTGCTTTCCGGGGAGTGGCTGGACGATGTCGGTTCATTTTTTTTGCAGGCCGTCAAAGCAGCCACCGCAAAAAGTGTTACTACAAGATTTTTCATAATATTAAATTTTAAATGGTGATATAAATGAAGCCAATAAGAACTTCTTTTATAAATGCAACAATTTATCTGCCAAAAGAGATATTGCAAACACACTCCACCAATCATAAAATATTATAAATGAATATTCTACAATTGACGAACCAACCGAAATGTAAGATTGATACGCTGCTTCATCGAGGTTACAGATTTAGCAATCCGATGTTCCCAGTTCTCCTGCAGATTTCCTTTCATAATCAGTAATGAACCATGAGGAAGAGGCAGGCTGTATTTACTCTGATGATGGTCTTTTTTCCGGAAATCAAAGTTTCTGGTCTGACCTAAACTTATTGATGCAATCACCGGGCGGCTTCCATATCTGCTTTCCTTATCCCGATGCCAGGCAACAGAGTCATTATGATCCCGGTAAAGATTAAGCAATACGGAATTGAACTGATAGCCAAATGTTTTTTCTATTCTTTGTCTTAAAGAAAGAAGTTCGGGAGTCCACGGATTAGTCTCCAGCTCACCATTACCCGAAGGATAGGTATTTTCCTGATCTCCATACCATGCCGTTAAGCGCGGTGTCAGCACCATCTTATCATACATTTTTTGGGTTCTTTGTTTCCAGGGAGCAGTTTCAAGCAGATGAGCTTTAAGCCGGTCAGCTTCTTCCTGATCCAGAAAATGTTCTCTGTATTCAAGAAGATCTTTTGGAAATTCATACAGGTCTTCTGAATCGAACAAACTAAGCTGGGTCATATTTTTTTAACTTTTTAAATACTGGAATTATATTTCTCTTTAAAGCATAACAGCTGGTACTCACTTTTGGTTTTCCTGAGATTTTTTACCGGATAAATTTTTATTGTTCTTTGAATTGTATGCTATAGGAGAAAATCAAATTGATACAAATAATAACTGCAAATATATTAAAATTGATACAAAATCAATCAAAAGCTAAAACAGCTTTTTTAAAATCTCCTGAGATTTCCACAATAAAAAGGAGACCAAAAATAAATCCGGTCTCCTTTTTATAATGAATACATACTTTTTTACATTGCTTTGCTGTTGAGATTGGTATCCGCAACTTTTGTTAACAGCTCGTCACATTTTTTCTCTTCTTCCAATGTGCTTAAAAGATGTTTAAGGCAATCCTTCTCTTTCAATACTTTTGCAAATGCTGCAAGGGTACCGTATGTGGCGATTTCGTAATGTTCAACTTTTTGTGCTGCTGCAATGATTCCTGCATCTCTTACTGCTCCCGGCTCTGTCTCTTCCAGGATACTTTTTCCTTCATCCAATAATCCCTGCATAGCATCGCATTTCTTTGCCTGGGCTTTTTTTCCTAAAGCTTTAAAACATTCTTCCAGTCTTTCAACGTGACCTTCTGTTTCAGTAATATGCTTGTCAATAGCTGTTTTAAGTTTTTCGCTGGTCGCATTTTTCATCATTCTTGGCAGTGCTTTCAAGAGTGCCTTTTCAGCCCAATAAATATCTTTCAGTGAATCTTCAAAAAGATCTTCCAAACTTTTGGCTGCATTTTTTTTAGCCGGAGTTTTTGCAGATGTTTTCGCGGGTGTTGTTTTTTTAGCCGGTGATTTTTTGGCTGCTGTTTTAGTTTCCATAATATAATAATTTAGTGTTTGATTGGTGATAAATCTGCAACTATAAGACCATTTTTGCCTTAAATGCTGAGATGTGGTATCTAAAATTCTTGAAGAGTATAGTTATTTTAAGGCTTATATTTCTTTACCCACACGCTTACAGATCCCGGATTGACACAAAATATGGCTTTCCCATTTTCATCAGTGTGAATTTCTTCATGGCGGTTCTTTAAGAAATCAATATAGGTTGAATCTGCATGCTCTTTTCCCAATTCTATTTCTTTGAAGCCCTCATCACTATTAGACATAATCACAATACATCCCGGATGCTTTTCATTTCCGTTCCGCACAAAAGCCACACAGTTGGGATGATCAAAATAATCGATCTGTTTACCGTATGCAAAACGTTTTCTCACTTCAAGAAGGCTGGGAAGCTCCTCCACTTTTGATATGATAATATGTATTTCCTGATCTTCTCTTACATCGATATATTCTGCTCCAAAAAGATCTGGATAGAATACGCAGGGATAAGCCTCATCAGAAAGGAGAATAATTGTATATGCTATAGGCTTAAACCAATCTTCCACTGAAGATTCAAGTGCCTGGAGCTGTTGTGTATCATGGTTTTCTACAAAAGAAACTGAAAACACGGGTTTCTTTTCCAGAAAGCTTCCTTTTAAAATCTGGCTCAGATTATAGTCTTTTCCTTCTTTTGAAGCCGTGAAAAAATTATAATGCAGCGGGGCATCAAAACAAGAGATAAGATCATTCATTTTATCTGAAAAATATTCAATTTTTTCTGCTTCGTCTTTCCAGAATTCTCCCAGAATATAGCAATCAGGATTCAATTCTGTTTTAATATAAAAGATCCATTCTTTCAGGAAATCTGAAGAGATGTGCTTTAAAGCATCCAGCCGAATCCCATCAACTTTCGTGGTATCCATATACCACTTGATCCACTTTTTCATTTCTTCTACTACATAAGGATTACGGTATTCTATATCAGCACCCATCAGATAGTCATAGTTACCCAACTGATGGCTTACAGCATCTGTCCACTCTTCACCATATTCATTATGGATTTTAAAAACACCTTTTAGCTCCCCTCCTTCTTTGATGACATAATCAATACCGCTGAAGCATTGATGATTCCAGATAAAATCTGAATAAACCCCTTTTCTTCCCGGAAAAACAAACTGAAAACCTTTCAAAAAAATTCTTTTTCATAATAATCTCGGTTTTAAATAAATGATAATACAAGGTATCAAAACAACAGTATAAAGTTTATGACTCTAGTCAATTACCAAACGTTATATCAGCAAAATGATGAATAATTAGAATATTTTAAATAAACAACAATCATCACAATGAAAAATATAAAGAAGTGCATAATTATTTTATTCATTTAAAAATATTTCCTGTTTATGATAATTCACTTTTATAACAAATTGTAAATTAAAGAACTGAATTAATTAATACACACAAAAAAAGCGAGTAATAATGGATCATTCGCATGCTGTACGAAATCACGTAATGAAGATTTAATACTTTATTAAAAAATAAATATCCATCTTTGCAGCCTTAAATTCAAAAACGCTAGTTTATTTCATGAGCATTATTTTTAAAAAGCGACTATTTATAGCGCTTGTATTACCTACGGCCGCCCTTTATTACGGGCAGAGTACGAAGGATTCTTTAGAGAAATCAAAATCTATTGATGAGGTGATGTTGGTAGGTAGAAACCTTTCCCAAACAGCCAAAGAAAGAAAAACTCCTGTTGCAGTTTCCACTATCAAAGCTGCAGAAATTCAGGAAAAATTAGGAAACAGAGAGTTTCCTGAGATTATGAAGTCTACTCCATCCGTGTATGTGACCAAAGTGGGCGGAGGTTTTGGAGACAGCAGAATCAACATGAGAGGTTTTGATGGGGCTAACATTGCAGTGATCATCAACGGACAGCCGGTGAATGACATGCAGGGAGGTACTGTATACTGGTCTAACTGGACCGGGTTGGCAGACATTGCGAGCAACATTCAGATCCAGAGAGGTTTGGGAGCATCCAAATTTGTAGTTCCTTCTGTAGGGGGAACGATCAATATTGTGACCAAAGCTACCGATTCTGAGCAGAAAGCAATGATCAAAGGAGAAGTAGGTAATGATAACTACTCCAGAATATCTGCAATGTACTCTTCCGGGCTAAAAAACAAATGGGGAACAACTGTATTGCTTTCCCGTTGGCAAGGTGACGGTTATATCAATGGAACGAAAGGAGAAGGTTATTCCTGGTTTTTCTCAACAGGATTTAAGCCTAATGAAAAGCATGCGTTCAATTTAATTGCAACCGGAGCGCCTCAGGTACATGATACAAGAAGGTCTTCTGCAACCGGAGCAAATGTGGCTACTCTACAGCAATTGGATACTTATGGAAGAAGATACAATCCTCAGACAGGAATGTTGAATGGTTCTCAATTTAATTTGGCTCCTAACTTCTATCATAAGCCTATTGCATCATTGAACTGGGACTGGACAATGAATGATAACCTGAAGTTATCTACCGTTCTTTATGGTTCTTGGGGACGTGGCGGCGGTGGTACCGGACTGAACGGTTCTATCAAAAACGGCAGCGGCCAGACTATGAATTTCATGAATTATGGTGCAGGCGGAGACGGTACGATCAACTGGGATATGATTTACCGCTATAACAGAGGTGGTATGGTAACCGATTATAACGGAAACACTTTCCAGAAATCAACCTTTACAGCTCCTGCGGGCTCTCCTGGTGATTATAACGGGCAATATGTAGCTACACTGAACGGAACCAATGGTATCGTAAGAAAGCAAAGTATTAATGCTCATGACTGGTATGGTGTAATTGCAGATCTTAATTACAAAAAGAATAACTGGACCTTTAACGGAGGTATTGATCTTAAAACTTACAAAGGGGCGCTTTACGATATTGTAACCGATATGCTGGGATCTGATGCCTTATTTGTTTCAAGTACGGCAAATGCTCCAAAAGGATATTATATCAACAACACGGTAAAACCGGAACCTCTTACTAAACTTAAGGATGCTCAAAAAGTATCTATTCACAATGAAGGTCTGGTAAAATGGGCAGGTTTATATGGAATGGTTGAATACAGCTCTGAAAAACTAAGTGCATCTGTTCAGGGATCAGTTTCTGAACAATACTACAAAAGAAGAGATTATATGCTGTATACTCCGGGAAACCAGGAAACAAAATGGTATCACAAAACGGGTTATATTGTAAAAGGAGGTGCCAACTACAATATAGATGAGCATCATAATGTATTTTTCAATACTGGAGTTATTTCAAGACAACCATTATTCAACGCGCTGTTCCCTTCCAACCAGAATATTTACAACGATGCAAAGAATGAAAGAATCTTCTCTGTAGAGTTAGGATATGGTTTCAAATCCCGTTATGTAGATGTAAATATCAATGCTTACAGAACGCAGTGGGATGACAGATTTATTTCAAGAACCTTTAATGCAGGAGCTGCAGATGTAGCTAACTTCTCACAATTACAACTTGGAAATGCTTATTTCTACAACGCTCTGAATGTTGGACAGATACACCAGGGTGTTGAATTGGAAGCGAAGGCAAGACCATTTGCCAACCTTAGACTGAGAGGGATGTTATCATTAGGAAACTGGAAGTACAAAGGAAATGCAAATTTCAATATTCTTGATGTTCAAAACAATCAGGAAGTGGCCGGAGCTACAGGAGTTATCAACATCAAAGATCTAAAAGTTGGAGATGCTGCACAAACTACAGCAAGTCTGGGAGTTGATTATAGCATTACCAAAGCTTTCAGTATTGATGCCAACTGGGAATATTATGACAAGCTATATGCACAGTTTAACCCAATCAATTTCCTTACTGAGGCAGCAAGAGAAAAAGGAATTGTAAAATTGCCAAGTTATAATTTATTTGACGTAGGTGCTTCTTACAAGTTCACACTTGACGCGAAAAAGTCTTTAACATTGAGAGCGAATGTGTACAACTTATTCAACAAATATTATATTTCTGAATTAAGCTCCAATATTTTTGCAGGTGACAAAATTGCCAGCGGTCCAAATGCCGGAAAAACTTACCAGGAAACCGGAAGAGTTTATCAGGGTATTGCTGATGGTAACACAGGATTCCTTGGTTTTGGAAGAACCTGGTCTGTTGCAGCGACTTTGAGATTCTAATATAATTTCATTTCAATAATGAATTCAAAGAACCCGCCACGATTTGGTGGGTTCTTTTGTATTATATGATTATTTTAAAGAAATAAATAATATATTAGACATTAAAAATCATTTAACTCTTTTCAATTAGATATGGATCAGGAAACCACAGATTATATTATTAACTATTTCGGTAACTTAATGACTAAAAATGAAAAGTTAGCCCTAAAACATCAAATGTCTTCTTTCAAGAGTAATGAAAATCCACAATTCAGAAAGATAATGATAGATAAAGGCTGGATAAGTTCCGACCCTGAAATCACAAATCTATTAGAAAATGGTTATGAGGTCTTTAAACAAAACATTGTAACGCGCATAATGACTGAAACTCCTGAAAAAGTTTTTTTTAATAATTGTCCAAAATGTAACAAACTTGCCCGTACTCCGCATGCAAAGCAATGCAGATTTTGTGGATATAGCTGGCATCATTTAACTGTTGCCCAATTTAAACTTAACGATATTATTCAGATTACAGGAAGACAGTTTTTCTTAATAGGACAAATTATAGAGGGCGAAATCAGGGAAGGGCAAAGAATAGATTTGAGAATACTTGGACTTAATAAAAAAATCAAAATTGAATCCATTGAATTTGCTCTTAAACACCAGGATGGAAAAGCGTGGGAAGATATTTCTCTTGGAACAAATGAATTAACAGAACAAGACAAAGAATATATGAAAAGTATACATCCTTTCAAAGAATCACTTGATATTATTATAGAATAAAAAACAGCTAAAGCATTAGTACAACTGTTTTTTATATAACTAAAATCTACTTATTTTGAATTCTTCACCTGCAGCGCCCTCTGATAAAAAGACTGGCTTGCAATTTTCTCCTCAGCCTCATCAATAGCTGCCAGCAGATTATTATTGTTATCGGTAATTTCTCCCAGAATCTGTGACATCAGCTCCCAAACGGGTTTCATTTTTTCAATAAGTTCCTGTCCTTTAGAAGTTAATTTAAAAAGCCTTTTCCGTTCATCCTGTTTGTCTTTTTCCCATTGTATTAACTCCAACTTTTCGAGTTCTTTGAGTAGGGTGATAGTGGATGGATGGGTATACCCTATTTCATTGGCAATTTCGACAACGCTTGCTATCTCTTTTTTATAAATGGTAAAGATCACCGGAAACCATTTCAGTTCAAAATCAATTCCGAATGCTTTATAGATCAATGCTCCATCTTTCCTCAATTGTTCACTCAAACGGTGCAATCTGGTTGATATGGCAAGAATTCCTGCTTCGTTGATCACATTCATATTCTGTAAATATTTAAATGGTAAAAAATATCATCGGCACTCATTAAAGGAAATTTTACAGGGAGATTTCTTTTTTCAACCTTCACAAACTGATTCCTTTCGTAGAAACGCTGTGCAGCTTTCAGTACCGTTATGGTTCCCAAATATAAATCATCAATTCCGTTTTCGCGGCAGAAAGAAATTAAAACTTCCAATAATTCCTGAGCAATATTCAATTCTTTGCCTCTGAATTCCTTTTTAACAAACATTTTTCTGATCGCTCCTGCCCTTTTGTCAAACTTAACCAAGGCAATAGAACCTACCAATTCGTCTCCCACAAAAGCACCCCAAAAGTTACCGCCTGCTTCTGTATAAAAACTTTCAATCTGTAAAAGATCAGGCTGGTCTTTAATGGTGATCGGAATATTAAACTCCTTCTGCTGAATATTCAAAATCAGGTCAATCACCTGTTCCGAATAAGAATTTCCTATGGGTTGTATCTGTAATTTCATAGTGGCTGAATTTTAAAGTATAAAACTACGTAGTTAAATACATATATCCAAATTGATTTTGCCTATTAAATAATTTTAACATGATCAATAATTAAAAAAACGTATGCCATTATTGACATACGTTTTATAGTTTATATTGAAGAATACGGTTATTTCCAACCTCCTCCTAAAGCCTGATAAAGCTCTACGGCAGCTTTCATTTTACTGTATCGTGCATTCGAGATGTTAAGTTCAGCATTCAATGAATTTACACTTGCATTCAACACTTCAAGATAGTTTGCCATACCATAATTTACCAGTTCCTGAGAATAGTCAACCGATTTTTTGTAGGCATCCAGCTCATGTTGTTTTAATTCAATAAATGAATCCTGTACAGAGAAAACTCTGATAGCATCTGAAACTTCTTTACCAGCAGTAAGAACGGTCTTTCTGAAGTTCAGATAAGCAGTTTCCTGATTGGCAAGACTTACATCATAGTTTGTTTTGATCTGTCTTTTGTTCAGAATTGGCTGAGCCAGCCCTGCTACTACATTCGCAAATAATGAATTTACACTGAATAAGTGATCAATATCCACAGATTGAAGACCACCACTCCCTGTCAATTTTAAAGTAGGGTAAAACTGAGCTTTGGCAGAATTCGTCAGTTCGAAAGCATTCATCAAGCTGTATTCTGCTCTCATTACGTCCGGACGGTTAGCCAGAAGCTGAGTAGGATATCCCAATTTTAAATCGATCGGAAGGTTCTGTCCTTCTAATGTAGATCTTTCAATAGAATGAGAGGGTTCTCCCATTAAAAGACTCATGGTGTTTTCAAGAAGCTGGATCTGTGTATCAATATCAATCAGTAATGATTTTGCATTGAACACAAGAGCCTCACTCTGCTGTACCGCTACTTCAGTAACTGTTCCTGAAATTTTTAAAGCCTTTGTTGTTTCTAAGTTTTTCTCTCTTACCGCAATGGTTTCTGTAATAATCCTCTTCTGCGCATCAAAAGTTAACAATTGATAGTACGCAGAAGCGATGGAAGATACCAGACTGCTTTTAACTGCTTTATGGGCTGCAACAGTTCCCAAATAAGTGGCAAGCTGTGCTTTCTCCTGTGCTCTTAATTTCCCCCAGATATCTGCTTCCCATCCAATACTTGCCGTAATGTCAAACTGGTTTACATATCGTCTTTCTCCAATGATCTGCCCAAACTGAGTATTGATAGACTGGGTTTGGAAAGTATAGTTGGGTCCGATAGAAAGTGTCGGCTGATAGGCAGCTTTACTTTGCTTCAGATAAGCTTCTGCGGAATTAATACTTTCTAAAGCAATTCTGATATCCAGATTGTTTTCCAAAGCTTTTGAAATGTGTCCCTGCAGTATAGGATCTGTGAATATTTCTTTCCATGAAATATCTGCAATGCTGGTACTGTCTGAAGGAAGCATATCTGTACGAAACAGCTTTTCGTCTACCACGTTCTTCGGTCTTTCATATTCTTTTCTTGCCATACAGGATGATATGGCTCCGAGTATGAAAACTGAAAAAGTGATTCCTTTTATGATGTTTAATAAACTCTTCATTATAAAAAATTAGAAATTAGATGTAAGAGACCGGAAGTTAGATATGGTTTTAGAATAATTGTCTAAGATCTAACTTCCAGCTTCTCTAATTAATTTTATTCTGCTAAATTGATATCTTCTTTTTTGATAGGTTTAATTTTTTCCTGCAGTGTTTCAAAAATCACATACAGAACCGGAATTACAAATAATCCCAAAACAGTTCCTATCAATAGTCCGATAGCCGCACCCGTAGCGATAGATCTGTTACCTACTGCTCCGATTCCACTTGCCAGAACCAATGGTAATAAACCAAAGATAAAGGCGAATGATGTCATTAGAATAGGTCTTACCCTTGCTTTCGCTGCATTGATGGCTGACATTACAATGGTTTCTCCATGATGTCTCCTTTGAACAGCAAATTCGACAATAAGGATCGCATTTTTCGCCAGTAATCCCACGAGCATGATCAGGGCAATCTGGAAGTAAATATTATTCTCCAGTCCCATAATCTTCTGTCCGAAATAAGCCCCCATTACCCCAAGAGGAAGAGAAATAATAACGATCAGCGGAAGGATATAACTTTCATACTGCGCAGAAAGGATAAAGTAAACAAAGATCAAACTTAACCCGAAAATCAGAAGGGTCTGAGATCCTGAATTTAATTCTTCTCTGGTCAACCCTGTAAATTCTACGGCATAGTTTTGATTCAGTGTTTCATCAGCTACCTGCTGTACCGCTGCAATCGCGTCCCCGGAACTGTATCCGTCAGAGTTTGCCCCTGTCACTTTTACTGAAGTAAAGAGGTTATAACGGCTTACAGATTGTGGTCCGTATGCTTTTGTCAATGTTACAAACTGTGAGATCGGAGACATGATACCTGATCCTGTTCTTACATAGAGCTGATTCAGATTTTCAATGTTTTTTCTGTTTTCAGGAAGAGCCTGAACCATTACCCTGAACTGTTTTCCATACTTGGTAAAGTCGGCAGTATAAATACCTCCGATATATCCCTGCATCGTAGCCAGAATATCATTGACAGAAACTCCAAGCTGCTTGCTCAGCGGAACATTAATTTCCATCTGATATTGAGGATATTTAGTATTGAATGAAGTTTGCGCAAACTGAATTTCCGGTCTCTGCATAAGCTTACCGATGAATTCATTGGTTTTCGCATCAAGATCAGCATATTCTCCACCTGACTTGTCAAGTAATACCATTTCAAAACCTGCACTGTTACCAAATCCCGGTACACTTGGCGGTTGGAAGAATACTACTTTAGCATCAGGAACAGCTCCTACAATTCCAAATAGTTTTTTGGTGATATCTTCAGAAGTCTGTCCGTCTTTTTTTCTTTCTTCAAATGGTTTCAGTTTAACAAAGGCAAGACCGTTGTTACTTCCGTTTCCGGATAAAAATCCTCTCCCGGTAGAAATCGTTACGTTCTGTACACCCGGAACTTTCAGCGCCTTAGCCTGAAGCGTTTTCAAAGCGTTGTAAGTTCTTTCCATAGAAGCTCCCGGAGGAAGCTGAACATCTGTAAAGATAATCCCTCTGTCTTCTGTAGGTACAAATCCTTTCTTCATACTGCTGCTTGCCCAGAATAAAATTCCTCCGGTAACAGCGAAAATAATAAGGGTTACCCATTTATGTCTTAACAGGAATACAAATCCTCTTCCATAACGTTCAGTAGTTGTTTTAAAAGCAATATTAAACTTATAGAAAAACTTCTGTAACAGATTTAAGTTTTTATACTCTTTATGGTGCTCTGCGTGAGGTTTTAAGAATAATGAACATAAAACCGGACTCAGCGTTAATGCATTAATCGCAGAAATGATGATGGCTATAATCAGCGTGATACCAAACTGCTGGTAGAATACCCCTGTAGGCCCTGTAATAAACGTCACCGGGATAAATACCGCTGCCATTACCAACGTAATAGAGATAATAGCCCCTGTAATCTCATCCATCGCTTCCACCGTTGCTTTTTTAGCATCTGAAATACCATGTTCCATCTTGGCATGAACAGCCTCGACGACGACAATGGCGTCATCCACCACAATACCGATGGCAAGTACCAATGCAAATAAGGTCAATAGGTTTAATGAATATCCGAAGAGATTCAGGAAGAAGAAAGCCCCCACAATAGATACCGGAACCGCAATGGCCGGGATCAGCGTAGATCTGAAGTCCTGAAGGAAAATATATACTACAATAAATACCAGGATGAAGGCTTCGATCAGGGTATGTACTACCTTTTCAATAGAAGCTTCAAGGAATTCATTGGTATCAAAGTTGAAAGTATACTTTACACCTTTTGGAAAAGTACCTTCAGCTGATTTCAGATAGGCTTTGATATTTTTAATAATCTCCTGTGCGTTAGATCCCGGAGTCTGGAAGATCCCCATACTGATGGAAGGATTGTTTCCGTTCTCCCCGATTCCTGTATAAGATTGTCCTGCCAGTTCTACTTTGGCAACGTCTTTCAGCATCAGGTTTTGTCCGTTTGCAAGAGATTTGATGATAATATTATCGTACTGTTCTTTATCGTTGAATTTACCTACATATTTGATGATATATTCAAAAGAACTTCCGCTGTTTTGTCCGATAGAACCTGCTGCTGCTTCTCTACTCTGCTCGTTGATCGCATTGGTAACATCGGTAGGAGTTACGCTGTAAGCAGCCATTTTTGCAGGATCCAGCCAGATTCTCATTGAGTAGTTTTTACCCCCGAAAACGTTGGCATCCCCTACACCATTTACCCTTTTCAGGTTTGGAATAATGTTGATGTTCAAAAAGTTCTGAAGGTATACATCATCCAGATCTTTATTTTCAGAATAGAAAGACATATACATAAGGGCACTGGTCTGCTGTTTCTGGGTTACAACCCCCGAACGCGTTACTTCAGACGGCAAAAGAGGTGTTGCTCTGGCCACACGGTTCTGTACGTTTACCGCTGCAATATCCGGATCTATTCCTTGTTTGAAGAAAACCTGGATCTGAGCAGAACCGTCATTTCCGGCACTGGAAGTGATATAATCCATACCTTCCACCCCGTTGATCTGTTCTTCCAAAGGTACTACCACACTTTTCATCACCGTTTCAGCATTGGCTCCCGTATAGTTTGCGGAAACACTCACTGTAGGTGGTGCAATATCCGGATACTGTGTAACCGGTAACGAGATCAGTCCCAGCACACCGAGAATCACAATCAGGATTGAGATTACGGTAGATAAAACCGGCCTGTTAATAAAGTTTTTTATCATTAGAATTTCGGTTTTATTGATTGAACAAGACTATCCATTTTGATTGGCTTCGGTTTTACTGCTGTTCCAGGTTTCAAACCTCCGATACCAGCTGCAATAACTGTTTCACCTTTGTTAACTCCAGATTTGATAAGCGCTAAATTGTCGATTCTGTCAATAACATTTACAACAACATTTCTCGCAGTATCTCCTTTTTCTACTTTGTAAACGTAAACAATACCCTGTTGCTCGTAAGTAGCACTTTCAGGCACTACAAGAACATTATCATATCGCTGAGGGAATCTGATCGTTCCGCTGTTACCATTACTTAATAATTTCTGAGCATTCGAGAAAGCAACTCTGAACTGAATAGTCCCTGTTGTAGGATCAATTTGTCCGGTAATGGCTTCAATTTTCCCTTTTTCAGGATAAAGACTTCCGTTAGCAAGTTGAAGCTCAACCATCGGTAAGTTTTTGATTTTCTCAGGCATAGAAGCTCCCGGAGACTTTTCAAGGAAATCAAAATACTCTTTTTCATTCATTGCAAAGTAAGCATAGATCTCAGACGTATCAGAAATCGTTGTCAGAGGAGTCTGATCAGACGGTCCTACCAAACTTCCTACTTTTAAAGGCAGTCTTCCGATCACCCCTGAAATAGGTGCACGAATGATAGAATATTCGATATTGGCTTCTACTCCCTTATAATTGGCTTGTGCCTGTCTTTTAGAAGCGTTGGCCTGTTGTAACTGTGCCTGTGCCTGTGCCAGCTGAGCCTGTGCAGTCTGCAGCTGTACGTTACTGATGATGTTTTTCTGAACCAAAGGTTTTAGTTTATTTACTTCAACCTGAGCAGCATTTACAGAAGCCTGAGCAGCAGCAATACTGGATTCAGCAGCACCAATTCCTGCTTTGGAAGCGGCTGCATTTTCGTTCAGTATATTGGTTTCCAGACGGAACAAAGGCTGTCCTTTTGTAACATATTGTCCTTCATCTACCAATACCTGGGTAATATATCCCTGTATTTTTGCACGTACATCATTGTTTACCCTACCCTGGATAGTAGCCGGAAACGTCTGATAACCCACTATATTTTTTGACTCCACGGAAACAACAGGGTACGGCTTGGCACCATCCTGTTTCGGAGCTTCTTTTTTGCAGGCAGTCAGTGAAAGCGCTGCAATGGAAAGTATAACTAGCTTATTATTCATTTTATAGTTTATTAAGAGATTCCTGTATATTTTCTATGTTTTTGTTTAAGAGTGCTTTGTAAACTTCTATTCTTTCATTGTATCCATCGTCTTTACTTTTTTTAAAATTGTTTAAATCATCTAATAGTTTCATTTCGTCCTTCATTTTCTGGACAATTTTCTCGAATCGTATTTTTTTGTATTCATCATTGATGAAAAAATACCGTTTCCGCTCATCCATTTTGTTATGATCAACAATAAGCTGAGCATTTAACAATAAGGAAATACTGGTAGAAACGGAGCTTTTACTCGCGGAGAGCACCTCAACAAATTCGTCAAAAGTAATTCCTACTTTCTCATAGTCAAAAAGAAGGTAGGAATAGATTTTTGATGCTAAAGGGGGTAAGCTGAACACGGTGCCATAAAATCTTACGGCATCCTGAAAAATTTTCTCATCAATTTCTATACTCTGGTGCATATATAAAAATTTGAACAAAAGTAGAAATTAGTTCAGAACCAAACGAACAAACCTGATAGAGTTTATAAATACAGGCCGGTTTAAAAATTCAATGAAAGATGATTTAACTTTTGGCTTAAATTATAATCTTCTCAAAAGCCTTTCTCATGCCGTCTCTCAAAAGAACCTCTCCACAATAGGAATATCCTCTGCCTTCAAGGATTTTCAACATGGCAATATTATCATGGTTGGTGTCTACTTTAATACTCTGAATGTCATGGGATTTAGTGAATTCTTCGATGTGATCAAAAAATTTCTTTACCATTCCCTGTCCTGCAAATTTTTCATCTACAGCCACTCTGTGAACCACTACAAACTCACCATCACTCAGCCATGCTCCTTCAATGGTACTGTAAGCAGGTTCATCATTCAGAATCAAAGCTCCATATACTGCAATTTCTCCGTCTACTGTCAAAACATGTCCGAAACCTTTGGCAATATCACTTTCCACCGTTCCCAGATTAGGGTATCCGTTCTGCCATTGTGTACTTCCATCTTGTCTTCTTCTTTCAATAGATTGCTGGATAATTTCCCAAATCCTGTTTCTGTCTTCAATTTGCGATTGTCTTAGTTTGATCTCCGGGTTCATGTTGTTTGGTAGATTTAAAAAATTAAAAGATAGAATGATTTAAGAATTGAAAATCAGAATAGCTGCTCGTTCAACCTCTGAAATATTCATCTTTTTAATGGTTTGTAATTAATTAAAAAACCGAAAATTAATTAAGATTAATTTTCGGTTTGAAGTAGTAAAATTTAAAATTATGAAATTGTTTATTGATTTTCACTTTGTTGAAGGTAAGCATCAATAATTTCAAATGCTTTTTTTTCTTCTTCCAGATCTACCATTACTTTCAGCGAAGTTGCTGTTGGAGTTGTGGTAAACGTAAGATAGTTATTTTCAACGGTATTTGCAATTTGCGCGTCATCCAATTTAGACTTAACCAACTGAATTTCTGAAGGGTTATCACTTACATAAACTGATACTCTCGTACTTCTTTCCATATTCTAATTGTTTGAGTATCTAAATATACGATGTTTTTTTTAAAATTACAAATCCCGGGTTTTAAATTTTATTAATATTGTTTTCAATTTTATCTAAAGCAAGCTGGATTTCTTCTTTAGTAACATTCAAATGAGGTCTGAAACGAAGAGACTGATCTCCACATGGAAGAATGATTAATCCATCCTTGAAAAGCTCGTTCATCAGGTGATTTCTCTGTTCTGCGGATGGCAGATCAACGGCACACATCAGGCCTCTTCCTCTTGCATTTGAAATTTTTTCAGGATATTTTTCGGCAAGAGCTTTCAAACTTTCCAATAAGAAGTCTCCGACTACTCTTGCATTCTCCACAAGGTTTTCTTTTTCGATCACTTCCATTACCAGCTGGAAACGAAGCATATCAATAAAGTTTCCTCCAAATGTAGAATTGATTCTTGAGCTTTCTCTGAAAACATTGTTCGGAACTTCATCAAATTTTTCTTTATTGGCTAAAACACCACAAACCTGTGCTTTTTTACCAAAAGAAATAATGTCCGGTTTTGCTGTAAAATGCTGGAATGCCCACATTTTTCCTGTAATGGCAATCCCTGTCTGAACTTCATCAAAAATAAGTAAGATTTCGTTGTCATCACAGATTCTTCTTAATCCCAAAAGGAATTCGTCTCTGAAATGATTGTCACCTCCTTCTGCCTGAATAGGTTCTATGATAATACAAGCCACTTTATCAGGGTGCATCAAAATAGCTTCTTCAATCTGAAGTAAAGCAAGGTTTTCATTTTTGATGGTTTCTTCAAGGTTTTCTTCTGTAATCGGGAACTTTAATTTCGGATTTAAAATTCTCGGCCAGTTGAACATTGGGAAATATTGGTACTTTCTTGGGTCAGAAGTATTGGTTAAGCTCAAAGTATAACCGCTTCTTCCATGGAAAGCCTGTTTGAAGTGAATGCAGATTCCTGCTTCAGTGTCTAATCCTTTTGCAAAGTTTTTGCGCGTTTTCCAGTCGAAGCATGCTTTCATAGCATTTTCAACGCCCAGAGATCCGCCTTCGATAAAGAAAGCATATTGTAATTCTTCAGGGATAACCACTCTTTCGAATACTTCAAGGAAATGAGCATATTCTTCTGAGTAAACGTCAGCCAGAGTAGGTTTATTTACAGCCATTCTTCCCAGCCATTCTGATCTTTCTAAAAGATAAGGATGATTGTATCCGATAGATGCTGATGCAAACATAGAGAACATATCCAGGTACTCCTTGTCTGTAAGTTTATCATAAAGCCATGATCCGTGTGATTTTTCAATATCCATCACAAAATCGAAACCGTCTGCCAACACATGTCTTCCAACTGTTTCTTTTACTTTATTTGCTTTTATATCTAATGTCTGTTCCATAATAAATTGTTGTGTGATTTAATAAATGAATGATTAAATGATCCAAAGAATGAAGCATTTAATCATTCAGGTTATTAAGTTTTATGTTTTTTGAGTGCTTTAAGTAAAGCTTTTATAAATCAAATTTAATCCCTTGTGCCAAAGGAAGTTGTGCGGTGTAATTTATAGTATTGGTTTGTCTTCTCATATAGTATTTCCAAGCGTCTGATCCAGACTCTCTTCCTCCTCCGGTTTCTTTTTCACCACCGAAAGCTCCACCAATTTCAGCACCGGAAGTTCCGATATTTACGTTGGCAATACCACAATCTGAACCTGCGTGAGAAAGGAATAATTCTGCTTCTCTTAAGTTCTGGGTCATGATCGCAGAAGATAGTCCTTGAGGAACATCATTCTGAATTGCGATAGCTTCTTCCAGTGTTTTGTATTTGATCAGATATAAGATAGGTGCAAAAGTTTCATGCTGAACAATCTCATAAGAGTTTTTCACTTCTGCAACACAAGGTTTCACATAACATCCGGATTCATATTCTTTTCCAGTTAAAACTCCGCCTTCAACAACGAATTTTCCACCTTCTTTTTTACATTTCTTGATAGCTTCTTCGTATTGATTTACAGCATCAGTATCAATCAGAGGACCTACGTGATTATTTTCATCCAATGGATTTCCGATTTTCAGTTGTCCGTAAGCTTTTGTTAATCTTGTTTTCACTTCATTGTATACACTTTCATGGATAATCAGTCTTCTTGTTGAAGTACATCTCTGGCCTGCAGTTCCTACAGCTCCGAAAACAGCTCCAATGATCGACATATCAATATCAGCTTCTTTTGTAATGATAATAGCGTTGTTTCCACCCAATTCAAGGATAGATTTCCCGAATCTTTCTGCTACTTTGGAAGAAACCATTCTTCCTACTCTTGTAGATCCTGTGAAAGAAACAAGGGCTACTCTTTTATCATCTACTAATTTCTGTCCGATTTCGTGGTCTGATACCAATACACTTGAAACTCCTTCAGGAAGATTGTTTTCCTTAATTACTTCCATCATGATATTCTGGCATGCAATTGCACAAAGCGGTGTTTTTTCAGATGGCTTCCAGATGGTAACGTTACCACAGATCCAAGCCAATGCCGTATTCCAGGACCAAACGGCTACCGGGAAGTTAAATGCAGTAATGATTCCTACTACTCCAAGCGGATGGTATTGCTCATACATTCTGTGTCCAGGTCTTTCAGAGTGCATGGTGTACCCCTGAAGCTGTCTTGAAAGTCCTACAGCAAAGTCGCAGATGTCTATCATTTCCTGAACTTCTCCAAGTCCTTCCTGTAATGATTTACCCATTTCGTAAGAAACAAGTTTACCAAGATCATCTTTATATTCTCTTAATTTTAAGCCCAGCTGTCTTACGATCTCTCCTCTTTTGGGAGCCGGGATCAGTCTGAATTCCTGAAACGCCTTCTGAGCCGTTTCAATTACTTTGTCATAATCACTTTCTCCGGAAGTTTTTACTTTAGCGATCAACTTTCCGTCTACAGGAGAAATGCTTTCTATCACCTTTCCTGAAGCGAAATATTTGCCGCCTGTTGAGGTACCTTTGTTCTCTTCTTTAATACCTAAATTTTTAAGCGTTTTTTCGATTCCGAAATCCTTTACTTTTTTTGACATAAAATCTTACTTTTCGTTCTCTCTAAAGATAAAAATATTATGTGAACCTCAAAACTTTAATTTTTAATGTGTTTTTTATTTGGACTAATTATAAACATGCTTATCTTTGCAGGGTAATCATTTTGATAATCACCAATGGAAAATTCACAAGAAAATAACTCAAAGCTTAAGAAGTGGTTCAAGCGTGTGGGATGGGCAGGACTTGCTTTCTTTACCATTAAAGGCTTGATTTGGCTCGTCATATTCTACGTTGGAGCAGATAGTCTCCAAAGTTGTATAAAATAAAAAAGCAGAGAAATTTTCTCTACTTTCTTTTTTGGTATAGGGTTAATTGAATTGTTATTTATTTATTGAAAAGCTAAAAAAAGAATCCTTTTTTATATTTTCTGTAATTTCAAAAAGAGAAGAAGTACCGTCTTTTAACAGCTATATTCCCTGAAAATAGCATGTATACTTCACAATTCATCTTTTTCAAACTACTCTTTCTTCTTCCTCCCTGCATTAACCAGGCTTTGATGCAACAGGTATTCTATCTGTCCGTTCACACTTCTGAAGTCATCATTGGCCCACTTTTCGAGGAGTTTATAAGTAGACTCATCTATCCTTATCACAAAAGATTTTTTGCTTTTGCTTTCTGAAGAGTTCTGAGCTTTTTCTGATTTCATTTTCTAAATTCTCTAACATTATTCTGACTATTGTAGTGTAGAAAATACACACACTACAATCTACTTATTAATTTTTCACTTTTAATTATAAAGTGTTCCTGCATTTAATACCGGTGTTGCAGCTTTTTCTCCGCAAAGAACCACCATTAAATTGCTTACCATTGCTGCTTTTCTTTCATCATCAAGCTCAACAATATTCTCTTCTGAAAGTTTTTTCAATGCAAGGTCTACCATTCCTACAGCACCTTCCACAATCTTGGTTCTTGCTGCTACGATAGCCGTTGCCTGCTGTCTCTGAAGCATAGCTCCTGCAATTTCCGACGCATAAGCCAAATGCGAAATCCTGGCCTCCTGAATCACAATTCCTGCTTTTGAAAGACGGTCTGTAAGTTCCTGCTCCAAAATAGAATTGATTTTATCTCCACCTTCTCTCAACGTAATCGGAGCATGATCATCCTCTAAATTATCATAAGGAAAGCTCATTGCCAAATGACGTACTGCTGCTTCACTCTGCATTTTCACGAAATCAGAATAGCGCTCCACATCAAAAGCTGCTTTATAAGTATCTCCCACTTTCCAGACGATGACAACCGCAATTTCAATTGGATTTCCCATTTTATCGTTTACTTTCAAAGTCTGCCCTTGTAAATTTTCAGAACGTAAAGAAATTTTCTGTGATGAATACAAAGGATTGATGAAGAATAATCCGTTTTCTTTTACACTCCCAACATATTTTCCAAAAAAGTTCAGCACTCTTGAGTGGTTGGGTTGAATAATCATTAAGCCTTTTAAGAAAAAGCACGAAAGAAGAAAGCAAAGCATGGCGATAACCACATAGGCTATACTTTGATCTACTCCACTAACAAAAAAGTAAACTGCTGCCACAAACAAGGCAAGGCAGATGACCAGTGTAAGATAACCCGACATAGGTTTTAATGTTTTTTCCATGATTGAATTTTAATTTGATATTATTTTGATATCATAAAGATGGTAATAAATTTTGAATTATGAGTTATGAATTGTGAGTTTTTTGATATGGGTTTCGTGATTCGAGATATTTAACTAAGCGCAAAGTTCACGAAGTTAATTTATTATTAGTGCTTTACTTTGTACTCTAAGGCACTTCGTTTAGCTAAGACTCTCCTCATTTTGCTGAGTAAAACGCCTTCGCGAGCAATATTCATCATACTATACATCATTGCGAACTTAGCGTTAAAACAGCTCCCCAAAATGCCAAAACAACAGGAATAAAAAAATCCCGGAAAATAAATTCCGGGATTTTAATTGATATGTTGAATTTTTTATTTCTTCGTTAAGGTTTTAAACTTGAAATAAGAAACAGCTGATAAAAGAATCATTGTTCCTATTCCGATGTATACCCAAGCCGGTACTGGTACCGGATCTCCCGCTGCATAGGAGTGAAGTCCGCTTAAGTAGTAGTTTACCCCAAAATAAGTCATTACCATTGAGCAGAATGCAAACATCGTTGCTACGTGGAATGCCCATCTGCTTCTCAATCCAGGTACTAATCTCATGTGCAGTACAAATGCATATACCATGATGGAAATGAACGCCCATGTTTCTTTCGGGTCCCAGCTCCAGTATCTTCCCCATGATTCGTTTGCCCAGATTCCCCCTAAGAAGTTTCCTACTGTTAATGCAAACAATCCGATGGTTAATGACATTTCAGAAACAATTACCAATTCCTTTAATGTAGTATCGTGGTGAATTTTATAAGTTTCTTTATTGGATATTATGTAGAATACTAATGAGATCACAGCAATAATCATCGACAGGGCGAAGAATCCATAACTGGATGTAATAATGGCTACGTGAACAATTAACCAATAAGATTTCAGTACCGGAACAAGCGGCGTGATCTGTGGATCAAGAGCTGAACCTCCGTGAGCAAATCCCATCATAATAACTGCCACCATAAATCCGGCTGCAGGAATTAATGCATTGGAATTTCTGTATAATAATAAACCTGCCGTAATACCTACCCAAGAGATGAAGATAATAGCTTCATATCCGTTACTCCAAGGTGCATGTCCTGAAATATACCATCTTGCCACAAGTCCTAAGAAATGACAAAGATATCCTACTAAACCAACCGCGATGATTACTTTGATGATTTTATTTAAAACTTTATTGGATTTAAACAGCTCAACAAATCCTAAGATTAAAAGGAGTCCTCCGATAATAGTATAAAAAATCAAGAGTTTAAAGTTAATATCTGCTTTATTCATGAAAACCTCAAGATCAACTTTAGATTTTGCTGGAACTACTGCTTTACCCCATTTCTGCTGGTATTCTGAAAGCTTCGCTAACTCAGCATCCGCTTTACTCCAATCACCTGTTTTCTGTGCGGTAAGAGCTTCAGCAAAATAAGGTCCCATCACCTGCTGAGATTCCATGTCCGGTTCAAATTTTTGATCTAACCATGAATGCCATGTGTGGTTGGCATCATTTTTCACAGGAACAATTCTCATAAACTGACCGCTGAAGAACTCATTGAAGATCTGTACCCTCTCGTTTACAGCAATTACTTCTTTGTCGTAGTTCGTTTGTTCAGCTGGTTTTTTACGGAATGCCGTATTATAATCATGCTCTAAGATATATGTTAGATTACCATTGGCATCTGCCGGGAAAAGGTTCATCAGTGAAGTATATCCGTCTTCATCTGCCTTTGTTTTATTTTTCAGTTCATCACCTCCTTTCGTTCCCACTTTGATCATCGGAACCATAGTCCAGCTTGGTGTGTCTGTATTGATTGAAAGGAACCATTGGTTGGCAGTCAGATACTTTCCGTCTGTTCCTTTAAATTCGTCTTTTTTGTATAATTTTCTTAAAACATCCAATGCTTCTGTATTGATAGGAACAATTCTTCCTTCAAAACTTTGTACCAAAAGATATCCGAATTTATCAGCATGTTCTTTACTGATTTTGTTTCTGGCAATAATTTCATCCGGAGTGATAGATCTCATTTTACCCATCGGTGTAGCCAGAGAATTCTGCTTTGGAGCAGCGCCATCAAGCGGTTGAGCAGATGGAGCCGGAGCATGGGTATGATTATCACCTTCTACATGAATGTGTTCTCTGCTTCCGTCCGTAGTCCCGTGAGTTTCGATTTTTTGTGCGTTCAACCCTAAGCTTAAAAACACTAAAAGTATTGTTGCTGCTTTTGTTTTCTTTTTGTTGGCATCAGTCAGCATTTTATTCAGTTTCCAGAAGTGAGTTCCTTTCCAGAAGAAGATCACAAACATTCCTAAGAATAAAAGTCCGTATCCGATATAAGAAATCAAAGTTCCCCAGTAATCATGGTTTACAGAAAGAACTGTTCCCATTCTGTCCGGATCAAAACTTGACTGGAAAAAACGGTATCCTTTATGGTTAAGAACGTGATTCATATAGATTTTATAAGGGGTTTCTTTACCCTCATCAATGATTTTTACATGACTTTCATAAGCACTTGGAGATGAACTCCCAGGATAAGTTTCCATAATGAAGTCATCCAACTTCAAGGCGAAAGGAGTATTGTATACTTTAGGTCCGAATCCAACCATGATGTTTAAACCATCCATAGTCACCTGCTTGTAAGCATTAGGATTTCCTTTTTCAACAGAAAGGTCTACCAATTGTTTTGTTTTTGGGCCCTGAAGCTCAATCTGAAGCATATCAGGAACATTGGCATCTTTCTTTCTGTCACCTTCAATCGCGATCAGTCTTCCTTTTTTAAGACCTTCAGGTACTACAAGCTTCAATTCGTTGATGGTATATAAACTTCTCAGTGCCAAAGGCTGAAACTCATTTTTCACAGTACTTCCTGTTGCCTGAGTAGCCATGGTCATATAGCTTGCATCTACAGGAGTTTTGATGAATAATTTTCCTCCCTCATTTTTGAATTCAACTGCTCCTTCAATCGCTCTGTTGAACGTCACCAAAGTTCCGTTGATCGATTTTGTCTCACCCGGTTTGATGTAAATGTTCTGTCTTCCGGTGTTTCCGGTAGAAACCAGATGAAGATATTCTGCACCGTTTGGCTCAGCGACAAGACTGTCTTTTTTTCTTTGAATATATTCTTTAGCAAACACTTTCACTTCTTTTCCGTGGAAATCATACGTTGCTTTTAAATCTTTGTTCAAAGGAGACATCAGATAAGGAACATCCTGGTAATTCAGCACATCACCTTTCTCTTCGATCTGAATTTTAAAGAAATTTTTATCCGTTACGATCTCGTTTGAAGTTTCACCTTCTCTGATGTGCATTTGCCCTTCAAAACTGATGTATCTTGTGATGGCACCACCGATAAAAATAAAGATAAAGGCAAGGTGAAAAACAAGAACCGGCCATTTCTCTCTTTTCCATAGTCTGTATCTTCCGATATTTCCTATGAAGTTAAGAATGAGCAGGACCATGATCAGTTCGAACCACTTGGCCTCATAAATTAATGCTTTTGCTGTAGGAGTTCCGTAGTCGTTTTCTAAGAACGTTGCATAAGCCATTGCAAATGCGTACACCAGCAACAATACAGCCATTGTCCTGGTTGAGATAAGAATATCTTGGAGCTTCTTCATGATTTATTGTACTTGACATGCAAAAATAAGCATGATAAACCACAAAGAGCTTAAAAAAAGCTGTTTTTTGTCACTTTGGCCTCCGTTTTGCTTATTTTGAAACGTTCTTAATAAGCCTGAAAGCATTAGGAAAAATTCAATTTCCAAAACCACAGAAATAAAGATTCATAATACCTATATCCACGATTGAAGGCTTCTATCTTTAATCTCAGCAATTGATTCTGAAACTTCCAAAAATGGTCAATACTATTAAAGAATTTTCTTTCTGATTTTACTTAAAAATTCATGTGTTATTCCCAAATAAGCTGCAACCTGCTGCTGGGTAAGTCGTTGTTCCAATCCGGGATATTTTTCAAGAAATTCAAGATAACGTTTATCTGCCGTTTTACCCGTTAATGAAAGTATTCTTCTCTGCAATGCTACTGAAGATTTCTGGTTCATGATCCTGAAAAGTTTTTCTATCTGAGGCATGGTCTCATACAAATGTTCTTTATCTTTTTTGGAAATCATCAATACTTCGCTTTCTTCAAGAGCTTCAATATTCAGAATACTCGGAACATTATTGATTAAACTGTCGATATCCGTGATCCACCATCCTTCTACTGCAAAATACAAGATTTGTTCAAATCCGTTTTCATTCAGGTAATAGATTTTGAAACAGCCACTCAAAACAAATCCTTCAAAATTACAATAGTTCCCTTCTTTGAGAACAACTTCTTTCTTTTTAAATTTTCTGTATTCAAAAGGCTTCATAAACCGGCTGAAATCCTCTTGGGAAAGATGTATATATTGACTGATATTTTTAAGAAGTAAATCGAACATTGTTTTATTTAAGCAAAATAAAGGTATCAAAATTATTGACACCTTTATTCAATTAAGTTATGTTAAGTTATTTTTGTTCTTAAGCAATGGAACTTCATTTTTTTTGTTGGGTAAACGCAAAGACGCAAGGTTTTATCATTCGTATTGTTTATTTTAAGACACAAGGAAACCGAAGTTTTCAGCAAGATAACCTGTTTAAATTTTATCGGAGATAAAATCTTTGCGCCTTACAGCACAATTTTTAATATCATTTTGCGCCTTTGCGTAACCAAAACAGGTTCACTTTAAAACCTACTTACTTAAAAATTCTTTTGTATTTATTACATGAGCATACAGGTTCCCAAGAGCAGAGATTCCTGCTAAAAAAGATCTTTGAACTTCTGCAGCCTTTACCACTTCCCCATTCAATTCCCGGTTTCTGGTTGCTGTAGCATCTCCAATAATTGTATTATTAAATCCAAAGTCGAAAGCCGCTCTCGTAGTTGCTTCTACACAAACATCCGTCATCATTCCTGTAATGACCAGATTTTTGACTTTGTTCGACTGAAGATAGTTCAGGAGATCCGTTTCCCGGAAACTGTTGGGAAAATGCTTCGTGATTACTTTTTCGTCTTCTTCAGGTAAAACCAACTGATTAATCTTGGCTCCAGCCGTATCCGGAAGAAAAAAAGTAGCTCCCTCATTCGTTGAAATATGCTTAATATGAATGACAGGAAGATTATTTTTCCTAAAATATTCTAAAATCCTTTTGGTGTTTTCTCCAGCCTGCTCAGCATTTTCCAATATCATTTTTCCTCCGGGGAAATAATCATTTTGTACATCGATAATTAATAATGCGGTGTTTTCCATTTTTTGTTTTTGTGCGTTGATTGTAATCATTGAAATAAATATCAGACCTAAGGTCAGAATAATTTTGAATCTGTTTTCCATACATGAAATTTTCTGAGACAAAATTATAACTGTTTCAAATCCTGACCTTTGAACTAGTTCAAAAAACACATCTGATCTTAATAATGTCAATCATAATTTTTAATAGTATTATTTTTTTCATTCCTTTATATTTAAATCAGAAATTTTATTATCTTTTTTAAATAAAAACAAATATGAATGAGTTAATATAATTTAACAGCATCAGATTTGCAATAACAAAAAAAATAGCCCTATTTTTATTTATTATTGCAAACAATATTTTTTAATCAAATTTTAAATAATCGTTGTAAAAATCGGGGATTTCCAAAAAGTTTTTTGGAGAAAAAAGATTCTTTTAGTGTTGAAAAAACATTAAATTTGCGACATTGATATTATGGATAAAAAGACACAAAAAAAACAGACTGAATCGCCTGAAACAGGCAAAATTTTATCTAAGCCACGTATTTTTTCGGGGCTTACTTTTATACTTTTATCGGCTGTTCTTGCATTCTCATTCATTTCTTATTTAATGAACTGGAAAGCAGATCAAAGCCAGGCCGGAACAATGCTTGACAAGAGTATAAAATCTTCCAATATCTTTGGCAAGGCAGGTGACTGGCTGGGGAATATTTTCATTTTCGAAAGTATCGGTATTGCTTCATTCATCATTGCATTTTTATTTCTTGTTGTGGGTACGCTGATTCTTAAGAAGAAAATCTTCAAACCATGGAAAACCTTCGGGCACTCTTTGTTTTTTATCTGCTGGCTTCCGATTTTTATGGGAGCACTTACTAAAGGACAAGGTGTTTTAGGAGGAGTGTACGGGTTTCAGATTATGGATTATCTTAATTCTATTATTGGAACGGTAGGTCTATGGACTGTATTGGCAGCAAGTATCCTTTTATATTTTATTCTTGAGTTTAATCTTCGTCCAAGTTCTATCAAAGCAAAACTGGATAAGATCAATGAAAATACTATTGGAAAAGTAAAATCTATGATTCCTGATTCTAATGATGACTTCGAGGCAGATGAGGAATTGAAAGAAGAAGCTGAAGAAATTGAAGAAACAGCTCCATCGCGTGTTACGGTAAGTGATGTTACCAATAGCACTTCCAACAATTCAATCCATACAGTAAAAGAACCAGAACCTGTAAGTGTTCCGAAAGGATTTCCGGAAGTTCCGGTTTCAACCGATATAGAAACCATTACGACTCCAAACCACACTTCTTTTGAAGCGGAGCCGAGAGAGGTTGCCCAGCCGGTAAGTTTAAATCTTTCTACAAAACCTATTGTTCCGGTTTCTTCTCCGGAAGAAGCATTTGATATCAGACCATCTGCTCCATCTTCTGCTGTAAACACTGCACCGGCACAGGAAAACATTAAATTCAATGTAGAAGTAGCTCCCGTAATTGACATTCTGGATGATTCTGATAAAAAATCTCAGGAATTGATAGAAAAGCATGGTTTATATGATCACAAGCTTGATCTGGCTAAATTCCAAATGCCGCCTGTAGAATTACTGAAAGATTATGGCAGTGAAGAAATTTCCATCAATAAAGAAGAATTAGAAGAAAATAAAAACAAGATCGTTGGGCTTCTGAAAAACTTCAACGTCGGAATCGCAGAGATCAAGGCAACAATAGGTCCTACTGTTACATTATATGAAATTGTACCGGAAGCGGGAATCAGAGTAGCAGCTATTAAAAAACTTCAGGATGATATTGCATTGAACCTTTCTGCTTTAGGAATCAGGATTATTGCTCCGATGCCAGGGAAAGGAACAATTGGTATTGAGGTACCAAGAAAAAACCCTACCATGGTTTCTATGCGTTCTGTAATTGCTTCTCAGAAATTCCAGAATACAGACATGGATCTTCCGGTGGTTTTCGGAAAAACGATTTCTAACGAAATTTTTATGGCCGATCTTTCAAAGATGCCTCACTTACTGATGGCGGGTGCAACAGGTCAGGGCAAATCTGTAGGGATTAATGCAATCCTTACCTCACTTCTTTATAAAAAACACCCAAGTGAACTGAAGTTTGTTATGGTGGATCCTAAAAAAGTGGAACTTTCTTTATATTCAAAAATTGAAAGACATTATTTAGCAAAACTGCCGGATGCAGAAGAAGCAATCATTACAGATACCAATAAAGTAATCAATACACTGAACTCTCTTTGTATTGAGATGGACACACGATATGATCTTCTTAAAAATGCTTTCTGTAAAAACCTGAAAGAATACAACAAGAAATTTGCAGAAAGAAAATTAAACCCTGAAAACGGACACCGTTTCTTACCTTATATTGTATTGGTAGTAGACGAGTTTGCAGATTTGATCATGACTGCAGGAAAAGAGGTAGAATTACCAATTGCCAGACTGGCACAGCTTGCAAGAGCCGTAGGAATTCACCTTATCGTAGCAACACAAAGACCGTCTGTAAACGTAATTACAGGTATGATTAAAGCCAACTTCCCTGCAAGAGCTGCCTTCAGAGTAATCTCCAGTGTAGACTCCAGAACGATTCTCGATTCTCCGGGAGCAGATCAGCTGATTGGTAAAGGTGATATGCTTTATTTCAATGGAAATGAGATATTAAGACTTCAATGTGCTTTCGTAGATACACCAGAGGTAGAAAGACTTGCTGAGTTTATTGGAGAACAGAAAGGATATGCTTCTGCATTCTTACTTCCTGAATATGTTTCTGAAGACTCTACAAGTACAGTAGGTGCTTTTGACCCGAACGAAAAAGATGCTTTATTTGAAGAAGCAGCAAGAATTATCGTTTCTACCCAACAAGGTTCTACCTCAATGCTTCAGAGACAATTGAAACTGGGATACAACAGAGCCGGAAGAATTATGGATCAGCTTGAAGCCAGCGGTATCGTGGGAGGTTTTAACGGAGCTAAAGCAAGAGAGGTCCTGATCAGTGATCTTCATTCTTTGGAACAGTTTTTGGAAGACTTGCGTAGTTAAGGGAAAAATTGAATGATTTAACCTTTCAAAATTTAAAATGTCTAAAGATTATTAAATAAAAAAATGAAAAATATTATTTCAAAAGTTATATTAGGAAGTTTTGTTGTAGGTGCAGTAGGTATAGCCAATGCTCAGAAGATTGATGCTAAGGCTAAAAAGATATTGGATGATATTACAGCCAACTACAATTCTAAAAAGAATTCTTACTTCAAATTTTCTTTTGGAAGCGGCCTTAACGGGCAGGTGACGAAAACTGAACCAGGTATTTATTATGCTGCGGGAGAAAAATACAAACTGAAGATCATGGATACGGAACAGATCTTTGATGGAAGCAAGATTTACAATATCAATGCAGATGATATGGAAGTAACAGTCGCTAAGCCTAACGGAAGCGGCACCATGTTCTCCCCTATCAACTACCTTACAACTTACAGAAACGATTACAATGTAACATATAACGGTAAGAAGATGGTAAATGGTGTGAATGCTGATTTCATTAAACTGACACCGGTAAAAGCAAACGGAATACAGTTCGTATATCTTTTTGTAGATTCTGCTAAAAAACAAATGGTAAAGCTGGAACAACACGGAAACAACAAAGATGTGGCCGTAATTGCGATTAAAGAATACAAAGAAAATCAGCAACTGGACCCTAATATGTTTGTTTTTGACAAGAATAAGTTTAAAAATTACGTAATTACGGAACTTTAAAAAGCTGAAAGTGAATTGGCAAATGAGCAAATTTGCTTTTTAAGTTAAAAAAATAACAAAATATAAAAAGCCACAAGTAAAACTTTGTGGCTTTTTGATTAATTTTGGCGCATGTTAAAAATACTAGACCGATATATCATAAAAACCTTCTTTGGACCGTTTTTCTTTATATTCAGCGTATTGTTTTTTATTTTTATTGTAAACATTATCTGGGTTCAGTTAGGACAGTTTATGGGAAAAGGATTAAGCTACTGGCAGATCCTTAAACTTCTTTTTTATCTTGGGGTAAACGTCATCAGCATGGTGTTACCGCTTACTATTCTCCTTGCGAGTATTATGTCGTTTGGAGAATTTGGGGAACGGTATGAGCTCGCAGCAATGAAAGCGGCAGGAATTCCTTTGACCAGAGTAATGACTCCCCTACTGGGAATTTCAACAGCGCTTGCCATTATGTTGTTTTTCTTCTCCAATAATATTATCCCGGATTTTCAGAAAAAGGCTAAGAATATGCTTTTTAATATTGCCCAGACAAAACCGGCAATCAACTTTACTCCGGGCCAATTTATTGATCAGATCCCCGGTTATATGGTAAAGTTTGACAAAATATACGGAGAAAACGGAGAAAATATTGAAGGAGTTTTTGTACATAAAAAAGCCAATGCTTACGAAAATCAACAATCTGTTGTAGCAGAAAAAGGAAAATTTGTTCCTGCAGCTAATAAGAATTTCCTGAAGCTTGTTTTATATAACGGATATGTATTTGAAGATGCCTTTGCCGGAAAAGGAGATAATGTAAGACAGAAACAACCCGATCAGGCCATTAAATTTGACACATTGGTTTCTCACTTTGACATCAGTGAAATCATTAATAAAGCGATCGAAAAAGAGCAGATCACGGATGACTACCGTTTTCAGACTTACAATCAGCTTGACGGAACAATTAGCAAAAACAAAAAAGATAATAAGCAGTTCTTTGATAATATTGGCTCCGAGATTCTTAACCAGACCAATTCCGTTGTGACTTATATGGATAAAGGCAATAAGCATAAAGTAGCTCCAAAAACACAGATCAAGTTAGATACGGTAAAAGGAGAAAAAAAGCTTGAAATCCTTTATAATTCGTACACCAGACTGGATAACCTGAAGTCTACACTGGAGTCTAAGAAGAATGAATATAGTTCCAATGTAAAATATTTCAGCAAGGTTGTTATTTATCAACAGAGAATTGTAGCATATTCGGTGACCTGTATTATCTTCTTCCTGATTGGAGCCAGTTTAGGTTCTATCATCAGAAAAGGAGGAATGGGGCTTCCGGTAATCATCGCTATTGTGATTTTCATTATTTTCTATGTAATGAATGTTGGGGTAGAAAACATGTCATGGAGCGGAAAAATGAATCCTTACCTTGCCGCGTGGCTTCCTAACCTGATCCTTCTTCCTTTTGGAGTCTGGATGACGTATAAAGCCCTTACGGATTCACAATTATTTGATGCTGAAAAATACAAAGCACTATTCAAACCTATAACTAAAAAGTTTACCAAAAGTAAAGAACATCAGAGATATCAATAATTCTGATATCAATAATAAAAGTAAAAAGCTCCGATTTTTTTTCGGAGCTTTTTTGTTGAGTTATTTTGAATATAAAAAATTATATTTGCTGGAACTTAAAAACAATACCATGAAGAAATTACTACTTATTGGCCTTTTCGGTCTTGTATCCCTGAATGCTTATGCTCAGGATCAGGATGAAAACGGAACCTACAACGGTGAAAAATACGGCTACATCATTGACAAATCCGGAAAAAAGACTGAAGGCGTTGTCCATCTGCACGGAGGATATTCCAGTCCGTGGCAAAATCAGTTAAAAGTAAAATTTGCAGCCATTGCTGATATTGACAAAGTAAAAAACAAGATCAAATTCAAAACCTACGACACAGGCGATATTAAAGAATATATGGTGTATGAAGGTGATACTCCAAGAATCTTTAAATCGGTAAAATATTCGAACATGAGAGAAGCTTTAAACAGTTCTGAAAGCTTAACAGGGTTGTCAGCAGGTTTTAAAGCGATCAATAATCTTTCAAGAACAGATCAGTTCGCAGAAGTAGTGACAGAGGGTAAAGTAACCGTTTATAAACTCTATGGTTATCCTACAGCTCTTTCTCCCAACAGCACGCAGGCAATTACACAGGCAGAAACAGACCGTTTAAGAGAAAATCCGAATTATATCTTTTCTAAAAAAGGCGGAAAAGTGGAAGAACTTACTCCTGCAAAAGCAAAAGTCATCCTTGCAGACTGTCCATATGTAAAAGCAAAAATAGCAAAAGGAGAATATGGTTCTCTTAAAAATGAAGAAAAGAAGAGATCCGGTTTCGGGAAATTTATCAGAGATGAAATCAGCAATGCTACAGTAGATAAACTTTCAATTATCAATGAAGTGATTTATGATTACAATGAAAATTGCAAATAAAAACTAAGGCTTTCAATCGAAAGCCTTTTTCATGGCATTATTTTTTTATTTTTATCCACCACCAAACCATTTGTCTTATGAAAATTCTATTTCTCACAGCAAGTTTATTTCTTGTTATTTCATGTAAAAATGATAAAGCAGTTCATAAAGAATCTGCTTCAATAGACAGTTCTGTTGCCAAAAAGGATTCTGCACAGACCAGCACTGCGGAAGATCCAATTGATCAGATTAAAAAAGGGTATGCTGCCCTTCAGGCTCAATTGGAGGCTAAAAAACTAAGTCAATCAAAATTTACTTATGATTGTAATGATGAACCTTCAGGGGAAGTTACTTTCCATTCGGACAAAAATGAGATCAAAGTGATTGAGCATTTTTACGCAGAACACAGTCATTTCTCCGGATCTGAAAAATATTTTATAAAAGATGGAAAGCCTTTCTTTATATTCAGACAGGAAACTGTATGGAATTTTGATGGCGGTACTCCCGAAAAACCTGTTACAAAAGATGATATTACAGAAACCCGTATCTATCTTCAGAATGACAAACCCTTGAAATGCCTTGAAAAGAAATACAGCATAAAATCTGATCAGAAAGAAAAAACAGCGGATAACATTCCAGGTAAAGAAGTGCAGTGTAATGTAGATGAATTACTCAAGACCTATCAGTCTCTATTAAAACACAAAGACCAAAAAGGATCAATAGAATGCCTGTAAAAGCAAAAGAGGTTGTTTCAAAAGTCAAATGATTTAACACTTGTCATTGACACAACCTCTTTTATTCTTTTATGTTTTAAAATTTGTAAACAAAAGCATTGATATTCATTCCTGCCCCTACAGAAGCAAATAATACCACATCATCTTTCTGTATTTTATGATGTTCAAGCTCATCCTTTAAAATCATCGTCAGCAAAGATGGAATGGTCGCCACACTGCTGTTTCCAAGCTTATGAATGACCATAGGCATTATATTTTCAGGAACCGGTGTATTATACAATTGGTAAAATCTGTTAACAATAGCCTCATCCATTTTTTCATTAGCCTGATGAATGATAATTTTATTTAACTGACTAATGGAATATCCACTGCTGTCCAGGCATTTTTTCATGGCATCAGGAACATTTACTAAGGCAAATTCATAAATTTTTCGCCCATCCATTTTGATGTATTTTGTATCCGGGCATTTATCATTGTTATAAGATTTCCCAAAATACAGATAATCTTTCTCCTCAAAGGTATAGGAAGCTGACAAGTGGGCCTTTATTCCGGAGTCATCATCATTATTTACTTCCAGAACAGCCGCTCCTGCTCCATCAGCGTAGATCATACTGTCCCTGTCATGAATATCGACTACACGGGAAAGAGTTTCCCCGCCAATCACCAGACATCGTTTTGCAATACCAGCTTTAATAAATGCATTAGCCTGTATCACACCTTCAATCCAGCCGGGACATCCAAAAAGGACATCATACGCCACACAGAAGTTATTTCTGATTCCTAATAAATGCTTTACCCTTGCCGCAAGGCTTGGAACCGCATCGGATTGAACTGTTCCAAAACGAACATCTCCAAAATTATGGGCAAAAATAATATAGTCTAATGTCTCAGGATCTATTCCCGCATTTTCAATGGCAGCCTTTGCTGCAATAAATCCAAGATCTGAAGTAACCTCTGTACTATGAGCGTATCTTCTTTCTTCAATACCCGTAATTTTTTTTAATTTATCTGTAATAGATGTATTATTTTCTTTTAATAATATACCCTTTTCATTAAGAAAAATATGCTTATCAAAAAACAGATTGGTTATCGTTTCAGATGGTATGTAGTTGCCTACACCAATAATCTTCGTCATCACTTTTAAAATGTTTAATTTCCTGTTTTAAGTTAAGTCTGCAGGAATAATTCTATAAATATAATGAATTAACGCAAATACTCATCAATATATTATGGAATGATCCCTCTTTACGATAAAGTTCTAAACAAAAACACCAAATACATAGTTTAAAAGCAATAGAACAAGCTTATCTGGAAGAAAAAAAAGAGGCTTCCCATCGGAAACCTCTCTTTTATTTTCAACAACTGAAAATTATACTTTCATAATTTCAGCTTCTTTTGTCTTAAGATGCTCATCGCAAAGCTTTACATATTTGTCTGTATAAGTCTGGATTTCTTCTTCCACTCCTTTTACAACATCTTCAGAAACACCGTCTAATTTTTTAAGTTCTTTCAAACCGTCCTGTCTTGCGTTTCTTACTGTTACTTTAGTGTTTTCAGTTTCCACTTTAGCCTGTTTTGCAAGCTCTTTTCTTCTTTCCTCTGTTAAAGGCGGAACATTCAGAATAATGTTTTCTCCGTTGTTAGAAGGTGCGAAACCTAAGTTTGAATTGATGATCGCTTTCTCAATCGCATTGATTGCAGTTCTGTCCCAAGGTTGAATAGAGATTGTCATTGCATCCGGAACAGAAACATTCGCAACCTGGTTGATAGGAGTCATTGCTCCATAGTATTCTACCATTACATCCTGAACCATTGATGTAGAAGCACGTCCTGCTCTAATTCTTTGAAATGCGTGATCCAGGTGCTTTACAGCTGCATCCATGTCTTGTTTTACAGATTCTAATATAAGATCTAATTCTTCCATTATTATATTAAAGTTTGATAAATTACACATCTATTAATTAATCTGAATATCAATTAGTTAAAACTTAAAAACCCTGTAAACACCAGTGTTCTTTCACTGTTTTAAACTATTTTTTTCTATTCAGTGCTGCAAAAATAATGATTGTTTTTGAATAATAGGTATTTCACAGATGGATTTTGTGTACTTGTCCCTGCTTAAAAAAAAGAAGATGGCTTTTAATGGTCCTAAATGAAGTCTTCCGGTACAAATACCTATAGGATATTTTGGTTATTTCTACTGATTTACAAGCCATTTTTTATGACTTATTTTACTTTATCATTTAGTAAAGTTCTCAACAGAGATTATAATATCACACAAAAGAGAATTTTATGTAAAAGAATTCATAATCACTTTATAAACTAATTTAAACCAATCACATTATGACAAATCCATCTTTAGATGCCTATCAACAAGTATTTGGTATGGCAGGTCTTGCCAACCGCGCAGGAGGCTACAACGGTTTTGGTATCCAGCTACAGCAACAGCTTCAGTATGATTTATCCTATTATTTTAACAATGTTCCTCCTGTTAAAATAATGGATCAGAAAACACCTTCCACAGCTAATCCTTCAGTTCTATCGGAATTAGGAAGCTGGGATCTTGTCTGGGGTCCTGCCCTGATCGAAGAAAAAAATGAAAAGGGAGTTCCTACAGGAGTTGCAGATAATGCATTATACGTAGTTAAATGTGACGCTGTTGCATTTCCGGGAGGTCCTACATTGCCCGCTTATGTTGTTGCTATTGCAGCAACTAATCCATCATCCCTTTACGATTGGGAAACAGAAGATTTCTCAGTTTCAGAAGTGGTAAACTGGACGACTTATAACCCTTCCAATTTTGCTCCATCACCTTATAATGGTACTGATCCTTATATTTCAAAAGGTACAGCTACCGGTGTAAGCATCCTTCTCGGACTTGAAAGCCCAGATTCTGCAGCTTCACCTAAAACTACACTGCAGCAGTTTCTTGCAGGCTTAAATCCGGAACCGGGTACAGCTATTATATTTTGCGGACATAGTCTTGCAGGAGCATTATCGCCTACCCTTGCTCTTTATCTGAAAGAAAATAAAGATCTGAATGCATTCGGTGTAAAACTTGTATATCCTACCGCCGGACCAACTCCGGGTGAGGCAGCATTTGCCAGCCTGTTCAACAGCAAATTCCCACCGTTGCCACCAGGATGGCAGCAACAATCAGGTACCTACCAAAGTTGGAATACCATGCACTGGAATGATCTGGATGTTGTCCCTCATGCGTGGCCGGTATCAGAACTGGAAAAAATTGCAACTATATATGGACAGGCCACTACCAATATGACGGCTTCCATATTAAAAGCTTTACAAAAGATGGCTATTGATGATTCTTCAAAATCAGGAGCCAACTATACAAGAATACAAAACCAATCGCTTCCGGGCCAACTACAACACTCAAGCAGTTCCTCGATCAGCATCAAAACACCTCCGGCAACCTTACAAGATTATATGCTTCAGTTATCAGTACAACATGTGGGCATGTATAATGGTATTCCTGCAACCGGATCTGATCCTCAGGTGACTGGTCTTATTCTACCAAAGCCATTGCCCAAACCGGACGTTGTGAAGCTGGTACCGGGAGTAACTGCTGTCACCGAGTTTGAGATGATCATGAAAATAATAAATCAGATCATTGAATGGGTTTTCTCCCACTACACTCTGGTTGAAAAGGAAAATGCCACGCAAAATATTGAAGCAGATAAATAGGCATTAAAACTGCTATAAAAACAAAACACCTGTCACGATAATCGTGGCAGGTGTTTTTTATATTTTTTCTAATAAATTGATTATAAATCAACCAAAGTACCTACATTTTCTCCGTCAACAATTTTTGAAAGGTTACCATCTTTATTCATATCGAATACAATGATTGGCAATTTGTTTTCGTGGCTCAAAGTAAAGGCAGTCATATCCATTACTTTAAGATTTTTTTCAAATACTTCATCGAAAGATAATGAATTGTATTTTACAGCATTAACATTCTTTTCAGGATCGCTGTCATAGATACCGTCTACTCTTGTTCCTTTTAAGATTACATCAGCTCCAATTTCGATTGCTCTCAAAGTAGCGGCTGTATCTGTAGTAAAATAAGGGTTTCCAGTTCCTGCTCCGAAGATGACAACTCTTCCTTTTTCAAGGTGTCTTACCGCTCTTCTTTTGATGAAAGGTTCAGCTACTTTATCCATTTCGATAGCAGACTGAAGTCTTGTCTTGATGCCTGCATCTTCCAACGCCCCTTGCAATGCCATACCATTAATGACTGTTGCCAGCATTCCCATATAGTCTCCCTGCACTCTGTCCATTCCTTTTGCAGCTCCTGCAACACCACGGAAGATATTTCCTCCTCCAATCACGATCGCAACTTCACAGCCTTTTTCAACTACTTTTTTGATTTCAACAGCATATTCCTGTAGTCTTTCGGTATCAATACCATATTGTCTGTTTCCCATTAAGGCCTCACCGCTCAGTTTCAGAAGGATTCTTTTATATTTCATCTTTTATTTTTAATAACTTTTTACTAGTAGGGTTTCCCCGGAATTTGATTTTGCAAATATAATCATTAAAAATTTTGATAAAAGAAAAATATTAAATAGAAATAATGTAAGAAATATTTTGAAAAGTACGAAAAAGGATTATTTTTGCATTAATTATAAATTGAGTTGAAGAAAATTATCATTTTTTCATTATTTCTATCAGGAATTGTTTCTTATGCGCAAACAGGAACAAATGTTTATCCGTTCTTAAATGTACCTGTATCTGCAAGACAGGCTGCTTTGGGTGGCGATGCAATTTCGATAAGAGATTATGATGTTTCCTTTGCTATTGCAAACCCTGCCCTATTAAATAAAGATTCTGACAAACAGCTTTCTGTAAACGCAACAGCTTATCTTGCCGATTCAAAATACGGAACTATTGCTTATGCCAAAGACTTTGATAATGGCCATATGGCTACCATCAATGCCAGGTATATGAGCTATGGAAGTACACCGAGAACGGATGAAAGCGGTTTCGAAAACGGAGAATTCAAAGCTTCGGATGTAGCCATTGGCGCAGGCTATGCCTACCAGTTTGAGGAAGACTGGACAATTGGTGGAGGACTTAATTTTGTTACCTCAAAAATTGACAACTATACTTCTTCCGCAATTTCAGGAACAGCGGGAGTTACCTATCATAATAAAAAAAACAAAGAAGTACTTTCTTTGGTAATGAGAAATTTTGGTTTCCAGCTGAAATCATTCAATGGGACAAGAGAAAATCTTCCCTTCAGAATTGATCTTGGATATACCAGGATAATCAAAAACTTCCCTCTTGCGATTACCATTACAGCGCATGATCTTCAGAAGTTTGACATTTCTTCAGAATATAATCTGGACGGACAGAAAGTGAATGCCGGCAGAAAAATTGCAGACCACTTTTCATTGGGAGCTGAATTGTTTCCGGAAAAGAATTTCAACATCCGGTTGGGTTATAATGTAAAAAGAGGAAATGAACTGGCGGTTGCAGATCAGAGAAATTTCTCAGGACTTTCTGCAGGATTTGGAGTTAAAGTTTCCAGATTTCGTATAGATTATGCACACGTAAGATATCACAACTCTTCTAATGTCAATCAGATAGGAATTTCTATGGACCTTTCAAGCCACAGAGGAGAGTAATCTTCCGGCTTAAATTTTCTTAATTATTCTGAATTTTTCTTACTTCCTCTTGATTTTTAAGAAAAAATCTTGAAATTTGCAGTATGAAAAAACCTGTAATTGCTATCGATGGGTACTCGTCTACCGGAAAAAGTTCTATCTCTAAAATCATTGCAGATAAACTGGGACTTATTCATATGGACACAGGAGCTCTCTACCGAGGAGTTACCTGGTATGCATTGCAGCACTGTCTGGACGAAAATGAAGGAATTGATCTGGATATATTATTCTCTTCTTTAGACCAGATCAGCCTTGAGTTTAAAAATAACGACGGAACACTTATTCTTTTCCTTAATGATACGGATATCTCTAAAGAAATTCGTACCAATATAGTATCTGACAATGTAAGCCTTGTTGCCAAGCAGAAAGAAGTAAGAGACTTTTTGCTGCAGTCACAGCGCACTTTGGCAGAAAAAGGAGGTGTTATTATGGATGGACGTGACATTGGGACAGTAGTTCTGCCAAATGCTGACTACAAATTCTTTCTTACTGCCAGTATTGATGAAAGGACCAAAAGAAGGTTTCTGGAACTACAAGGTTTGGGAATTGAAGCAGATAAAGAACAGGTAAAGCAGAACCTTATAGAACGTGATAAGATTGACAGCGAGCGTGAAATAGCCCCATTAAAGCAGGCTGAGGACGCCATAGTTATTGATAATTCGGAACTGACCAAAGAAGAAACAATAGAGCTTATTTTATCTCACATCGAAAAGATTTAACAATTTTTAATAGGCTTAAAGCCTCCTTTGGTATACAAATTGTAAGTTTTATTACTGTAAAAACTAATCTATTATTAATTATTAAAAAACTTAAAATGTCTAGAAAAGGAAATAATACAGCAGGTATATTGGCAGGACTTCTTGCAGGTGCTGCGGCAGGTGTAATCTTAGGAATGCTTTATGCACCGGAAGAAGGTAAAGAAACCAGAAAAAAAATCAAGGATAAAGCAAATGATCTTAAAGATCAGGCTAAAAATAAATACGGAGAGGTTTCTGAAAAAGTAAAAGACCAATATGGCAATATTTCTTCTACTTTCAAAGAAACGGCAAGCAGCGTAGCACATACTGTGAAAGACGGATATGACAAATATAAAGATCAGATTGTTTCTAAAACTGCAGATTTGGCAAAAGATGTAGAAGCAGAACTGAACGATCTAAAAAAATAAGTAATTTATCTTTTTAAGTAAATTACAGAAAGGAACTTTTGCACAAAAGTTCCTTTTTTTGTAACTTTAAAAAAAAACAATGATAGAAACTATTAAAGAATACGCCTCCAAGAGAATAGATCTTCTGAAAATTGAAGCGACTGAAAAGTCGTCTCTTTCTGCCGGGCTCATTACTTACTTTGTAGTACTGCTTGTTGCTTTTGCTTTTTTTATTATCCTTTTCAATTTTGGAATCGCTTTCCTTATCGGAAAAGCACTGGATAATTATTCTTACGGATTCTTAATTGTTGCTGCATTCTATGCACTGGTAATGGCATTCGTCGTTGCCTTCAAAACTAAGATCGTAAATACTGTTGCAGATCAGGTTATTAAATTTTTAAATCATTAAACTATGGGCAGAAAATACGAGAGCATAGAAGAATTAAGAAGAAAGAAAAAACTGCTTCAAGGTGAAATAAGTGATCTGGAGAATCTTCTTACCTTCAAAAATACGAAGGAAAGCCTGAGTGCATTTACCAACGGATTAAGTGATCAGTACCTTCAGGAAAAAATAGATGAAGACGGTGATGAAAAAGTAGTTCTCAGAAAGGACATCATTGCCAAGCAGCTTACCTCAGAAGTAAAAGATTTGTTGATTAACAAAAATACCGCTGTAGGAATTGCAAGCTCTGCTTTCAAAGGTGGTAATATTACAGACAGCCTTGTTAAACTAGGAGTTACCGCTATTGTAGGAAATTACGCCAAAAAGAACATGAAAAGCTCCAACTGGAAGAAAAAACTTATTGGTGCTGCATTGATCTACCTTGCGCCTATAGCATTGAAGTATGTCAGAAAAAAGATGGAAGTATATCAGAAAAATAAAAGTGTTTCCAGTATGGAACAACTGATTTAAGGAATTAGGGCTTAGGATTTAGAAAATAGTTTACATTTTCACTTCCTAGGCCCTAATTTCTAAATCTTATTTTGAAAATAACTGACCTAAAATAATCCCCGCAGCCATTGAAACATTCAGGCTTTCTGTAGACTGGGATTTTCCAAATCTTGGAATACTGATACTTTTTTGTAAAAGCTTTTCAGTTTCCGGTCTCATTCCGTTTCCTTCATTTCCTAAAATCAGATTGATTTTTTCAGGTTTCTCAAACGTGTAGATGTTCTCCCCTTCCATATCCGTTCCGATATTTATATTTTCCGTTGCAGAAAGATATTCCACAAGATCAGTATACACTACATTAACCCTTGTAAAAGAGCCCATAGTTGCCTGAATCACTTTTGGATTGTAGACATCTACGGTATCTTCACTGCAGATGATTTGTTCTATCCCGAACCAGTCTGCCAGTCGTATAATGGTCCCTAAATTTCCGGGATCCTGTATTCCATCCAAAACCAGCTGTATATTCTTATCCGTCAATTTTTCTTCCTCGGCAAGACAGCATACCGCTACGGAATCTTTTGGCGTTTTAAGAAAACTGATTTTTTTTAATTCATTTTCAGAGATATGGATAACGGGAATATCAGTACGGTCCAATTTTTGTGGATCGGTTGAAAATATTTCTTTAACTTTAAAGTTAGAATTAAAAAGTTCACAAATGATTTTATTACCTTCAACCAAAAACAAATTGTATTTTTGTCTGAACTTCTTTTTATCTAAAGATTGTAAAACTTTTATTGTATGAGCTGTAAGCATTATAAGAATTCTCCTCAAAAATATTATAAAATTATCTCATTTGCAACATTTGTTGGTCTCCTTTATGCTTGTAGTACGACAAAAAAAGTTCCTGAAGGCGAATACCTGCTTACCAAGAACACATTAGGGTTCGAGGATAAGAAAGAATTTTTCGATGAGGAACTGAAAGATTATATTCAGCAAAAGCCCAATAAAAAGCAATTCCTTTTCATGCCATTAAGTCTTCTTCTGTACAATATGGCTGATCCGAAATATGATACGATACTTAATGAATACATGACTTATCCTGGTGAAATGAGAAATCAGAAGCTGAGAGACTCTTTATTCCTTAAATACGATATGAAAAGTAGTGTCGGAAAAAGCCTGCTGTTCGATCGTTTACTGCATAATTGGGGAACACCACCGGTAATTCTTGATCAGACCAGAAGTGAAAAAAGCGCTGAGTCTATTAAAAAAAGACTTACTTACAGAGGATATTGGGATGCAGACGTAACCTTTAAACATAGCCTGGACTCTGCTTCAAAAAAAGCAACCGTTAATTATTCTATTAAACATAACGACCCTACCATGATCAAGGATTATTTTTACAATATTCCGGATCAGGGTATCAAAGGCTACTACAACTATAATCTGAACAAAAGTCTTGTGAGATCCGGGCAGATACTTGACCAGACCGTTCTTGAGAGAGAGGTAACCCGAATTACTGATATGATGAGAGAGTTTGGTTTCTACAGATTCAACGCCTCGAATGATGAGGTATATTTTGTGGCAGATTCTCTTAAAAGCAGAAAGCAGATTCCTTTGACACTGGAAATCCATAAAGACTCTCTGGATACACCTTATAAGATTTCAACTTTCGGAAATATAGATGTTGCCATTGTAGATGAGCCTGGTGATTACCCTAAAAATACAAAAAAAGACAGCTTAAGAAGAATAAGGTTCCATACGATGAATGACAAATATAAACTTTCATCTATATGGAGAGCTATTATTCCGGACAGTAAAAAGGTTTTTGATCAGACTAAGCTTGATGTAACCAAGAGAAACCTTTTGGCCATGAATAATTTCAGCATCGTTAAGGCAAGAGATTCCCTGAGACAAGGAGGAATGTCTTCACCTAACGACAGTATTGTTGATTTATTATATGTATTAAAACCGCTTCCGAAGTACGAATTTAAACTGGGAACAGATATCAATTATTCTCAGGTCTTAAATCTCGGTATCTCTCCTTCCGTAGACCTTACTACCCGAAACGTTTTCAGAGGGGCAGAAAACCTTTCCACAAGCCTTTCAGGGACATTTGGATCGATCAGAAGTACCAAGGATATTGATAAAAGAGTTGCCGCCTATGAGATATCAGCTCAGGCATCTTTGAATTTCCCGAGGCTTTTGCTTCCTTTTAATTATTATAAATTCATTCCTAAAAGATATACGCCAACTTCATCTATTTTGTTGGGGGCATCCATACAGAACAATATCGGTTTGGGAAGGTTGATTTTCAATACGGGGCTGAACTATCAGGCAAGTGTTAATGATCAGGTGTATCACAAGCTTACTTTATTCAATACTCAGATCAGTTTGACAAAAAATAAAGATGCCTACTACGATTACTTTGTGAATGACGGAAGGGTAAAAGATGAAGTTTTCGGAAATTATTTTATGTTTAACCCGGAAACTGCGCAAACCGGACAAGATTATAAAGATGGAAAACTCAGTGTAGATGAGGTTTCCAAAAAGATTATTGAGAATGATGCTTACCGTGGAAGTCTCGATCAGCAGGGAAGAGATCTTTTAACAGCATTTACAGGAACTTTGGTGAACAAAGACAGACAGACGCAGGATGTGCTTATTTCTTCCATGATTTATAACTTTGTATACAGTGAAATCGGGAAAAAAGAATATCCAAATGCCTTTTATTTCAATGGGAAAGTTGAGCTTGCAGGTAATATTTTAAGCTTATTCAATAAAAAGGATAACGACGGAGGTGTTGTTACCGGTCCTCAAAAAACCATTTTCGGACTTCCATATGCACAGTTTATAAAATTTGATATTGATGCCAGGAAGTATTTTAAATTCAATGGAAACCAGACATTGGTACTTCGCCAGTTTATCGGGGTTGGAATACCGTATGGAAATTCTCAGGATATGCCGATCATCAAATCATATTTTAATGGAGGTTCCAACGATATCAGAGCCTGGGTGGCATTTGGAGGGTTAGGTCCTGCAGATTCTCAGGTGGATGAAAGAGTACGTACTTACATGACAGATAATTTGAAGCTTACCACCAATATTGAATACCGAATTCCATTCAATAAGACTTATGAGGGAGCTTTATTTACCGATATAGGAAATACATGGAGCCTTCGTAACTATAATGACGGATATGGGGACGAGTTTAAATTCAATAAGTTTCTGAAGCAGGTAGGTATCGGAAGTGGATTCGGATTAAGGGTTAATATCGCCTATGTAACGGCCAGAATTGACCTTGCTTATAAGATCTATGACCCGAATAAACCTGATGGAGACCGATGGAGATTCAAATATATCCAGCCTTTTAAACCTACTGTTAATATCGCGTTCGGATATCCTTTCTAATCAATCCGGAGAAACGCCTAAAATAAAATAGACTACAGCAATCACACGGGCGAGGATTTCCCTCGTCTGGTTTCTGTAGAAACTTTCGGACTTTGTGACATCCTGAGCATCAAATCCCAAAGCATTCATATCATTATTTCTCGCAAAAAACAAAGCCCTAAGGTTGTGATATCCCTGAGATACAATAATGACATTCTTCTTTTTATACACATCCTTACAACGGAGAATACTTTTATAGGTATTGAAACCTTTCGGGTCTTCCACAATAATATCTTCAGGAACCCCTTCCAGATAAACCAGGTAATTTTTCATTGCTCTCGGCTCATTGTAACCTGTACTCTTCTCCCCGCTCACTATAATTTTCTTGATCTTCCCATGATGATAAAGAAGAGCCGCAGCATCCATTCTTTTCGTAAAATACGGATTAGATTTTCCAGATCTCATTTTCGGAGATGTTCCCAAAACCAATGCTACTTCTCTTGGCGGGATTTTTGAGATTTTAGTATAGGTTCTCCCGTTGGTAAGCCCGAAAACCCACACATTACAGAAGCATATCATCAGAATTCCTAATTCCAATGATATAAAGCCCAGGTTAAATATGTTCCTAATAACTCTCAACTAAGATCAAAGTTAAGCTTTATTTTTTTACTTTTCACAATAGACATACAAGCTAATATGTGCCCCTGCTCTTCCTCTTTTTCAGTAAGATATTCATTTTCCAGCAGTTCCACTTCACCTTCCTCCAAAGAACATTCACAACTTCCACAAATTCCGGACTTACACGAATAAGGAACCGGAAACTTTTGAATCAAAAGCTGCTGCAGGATTTTATCCTTGTTATCAGGAAGATGAGTAGTATATTTTTTTCCGAGCATGGTAAATTCAACCTCTATATCTTCAATCAGAGGAAATTCTTTTTCTACAGGATAAATATCATCATTAAATTCTTCAAAAAGTTCAAAATGGATGTTCTTTTTCGGAATTCCGTGGTGATAGCAAGCATTGGCCAATGTCTTGATCATTTCTCCTTTCCCGCAGATCAGCACTTCGTCCACTGCATCCCAGATCGTAGATTCTTCGTCGGTATCATCCAAATGAAGTATCTGATTGATGATAAGATTTAATTTCTTGGCATCCAGTCTGCCATAAAAAAACTGATCTCCTGTCTTCTCCTGGGAAAAAAAGTAAAAAATCTGAAGTCTGTCTCCACATGTTCTGGCAAGATTATCCAATTGATCACGGTACACCAGATCGTCAGAGCTTTTATTTCCAAAAAATAAAAATAACCGTGTTCTGGGTTCGTTGTGAAGAATATTTTTAAAATGGCTCAGAATCGGTGTAATTCCAATGCCGGCAGCAAAAGCTACAATCGTCCTGAATTCACTGGGTTTGGATACGATGGTAAATCTTCCTGCGGGTTCACTCACCCATAGTTCGTCACCAGCTTTATAGTTTTGAAATAATTGCGAAGTAGCCCCTTCAACGGAATTAACTTTTATCCCCAGACATATTTTACCTTCATAGGGAGCCGAAGTCATTGAATAATCATTAATAACCTCTTTCCCATGTGCCTGAAATCTTATACTGACGAACTGCCCGGCTTCAAACCTGAAATTTTCCTTTAAATTCTCAGGAATATCAAACTCCAGAGAAAAAGTATTTTTGGTCAGCTCTTCCTTTTTCGCTATTTTTAACGGATGAAACTGTATCAGTTTCCCTTTATAGATTTGTTGTTCCATAACTTCAATTCAAAAATAGATAAAAAATAATTTATGAAGAAGATAATTTTATCAACGTTACTCCTTACTGCATTGTACAGCTGTAAAAAAGAAGGTCAGAAAACCGAAAATACAGCAGCTGCAGATTCTGTTTCTGTAGCCCAACCTACGGGTGCTGAGGAAAGTACGTATGTTCCCAAAGAACTTTCTCCTGAAAATGTAAGTCAGTATTTAGCAAAAAATAATGATACTTTATATGTCACTAACTTTTTTGCAACCTGGTGCGGACCATGTATGAGAGAAATTCCAAGTTTTAAAAGCAAGATGGAGGAACTGAAGGGTAAACCCGTAAAATTCACTTTCATCAACCTTGATGATAAAGCTGACTGGGCTGATGCTGTAAAGAATTTTGCAACAGAAAATAAGCTGGGAAAAAGTGTGATCTTACTGGATGGACAAAAACTGGATCAAAATTTCTTCACTTCCAATTTCAAACAATGGGACGGAGGTTCTATTCCTTTTACTTTTATGAGAAAAGGAGATAAAACCGATGAATATCTGGGAATGATGACGGAAGATGTATTAAATTCAAAAATCGATTCTTTCTTACAATAAAAATAGACTGAACTTTTTCTGAATCATGTCAAAAAGATTTAAAATCCTGTGTTTGCTATTCGTGATTGCCATTATTATGAGTGCGGTCATCAATCTGAATACAGGATTTTTAAGTTTAGATTTCCAGGATTTCTTCCAGAATTCTGATCATAATCAAATCGCTGAAATCCGCATCAATCGTGTTCTTGTAATGATGTTAGCCGGAATTTCAATTCCTACTTCAGGTTTTCTGATGCAGGAATATTTTCAAAACCCGCTGGCAGGACCTGATATATTGGGAATCACTTCGGTTGCGAGTCTATCGGTTGCCTTTTATATTTTCTTTTCCCACGATATTTTACTTCCAGAGTTTTTACAGAACAGTTTTCTCAGTTTGTCAGCCATTGGGGGAAGTTTGCTCTTAATGCTGATATTGCTGTCAATGTCTAACAGATTTCAGGACAAATCTTATCTTATTATTTTCGGGTTTCTTGTATCTGCTTTTGCCGGGGCCATCGTATCATTGCTTCAGTTTTATGCAGAGAATCAAAGCTTAAAAAACTACATATTATGGTCTTTCGGAGCCAATAATATGGTGACCAGGAACCAGATCTATGTATTGTTTGTTTTGGTGTTAATTGGGACATTTATCTGTTTCAGAGCTATAAAACCGCTTATTGGAAACTCTCTCGGCAGTTCCTATGCACAAAGTTTAGGTGTAAATCTAAAACAGCTGAAGCTTTTAATAATAGTTGCTTCCTCTCTCCTTTCAGCTTCTATTACGGCATTTCTGGGACCAATTCTCTTTATAGGAATTATTGTTCCTCACTTCTGCAGACTCGTTTATAATCCTTCAAAACTTTGGCAGCAGTGGATTCTCAATATGTTTCTGGGAATGCTGATTATGCTGCTATTCTCAGTTATTGCGGAAAAAACACAGATTCCTTTGAATGTAATAAGCTCTGTGTTTGGGATTCCTGTGATTCTGATGATGCTTCTGAAACAGAATAAGGTATAGGTTTTTGTTGGAAACGCAAAGACGCAATAAACTTTTAAAAACTTTATATTTTTAAGACGCAAAGATTTTATCTCCGATAAAATTGAACACCGCGTATTCTAAATATTCTAAAAAAATATCCTAAATCCCTTGCTGAAAATCTTTGATTTTCTTGCGTCTTAAAATACGCCCAATGCATTAAAAAACTTTGCGCCTTTGCGTTTACCCAACATTTCGCATCAATAGGCATACAAGCCACACTTTATAAGAACAATTATTTTTTACTACGTTCTAAAACGCAAATCATTAATAAAAGTCATTGTAATTATTAAACAACTATTCATATATTTAAACTTAATAAAACACCACAAATGACAGAAAATGAATTATCAAAAGTAGTTTTTGAAGCAGGATTAAAGATTCATAAAAAGCTTGGAGCGGGGCTATTTGAACATGTATATGAAGAATGTATGTTCTATGAACTAACAAAATCAGGCATTCATGTAGAAAAGCAAAAATTACTTCCTATTATTTATGAAGATTTGAAAATAGACAATGCTTTTAAACTTGATCTAATAGTTGAAAGCAAAGTAATTCTGGAGATAAAAACTGTTGAATATATATCGCCCGCTCACAAAGCACAGCTTTTAACCTATTTAAAAATGACAAACTGTAAATTGGGGCTATTGCTCAATTTTCAATCTGATATTTTCAAAAATGGAGTAACAAGAATTGTAAACAACTTATAAAATAAACAGGATAAAAATTTGGCAAAGTCAAATTCCTTGCGCCTTAAAACATTATTTTTGTAAAACAATTTGCGTCTTCGCGTATAACCAACAAAAACATGCACCTACAGATCAAACAGGCAAACATCGGTTACAAAACAACATTAATCTCCAATGCCAATGCGGACTTGAAGCTTGGTGACGTATGCTTGTTGATTGGTAATAATGGTGTAGGAAAAACAACGCTGATCAAATCTATTCTGCACCAACTCCCTTTACTGAATGGGGAAATTTCTATTAATGGAAAAAATGTAAAAAGTCTTTCTGTAAAAGAAATTGCTGAGAATATTGCTATTGTTTTTTCAAAATCAATTATTCCGCAGCATTATACCGTTGAAGATCTTATTTCTCTTGGAAAATACATCTACTACCCTTTTTATTTTGAGCTAAAAAAAGAAGACCGTGAGGAAGTGGCCCACATCATTGAAGAACTGGATTTAAATCAATACAGATATACCCTTCTTAAAAACCTGTCGGACGGAAACCTTCAGAAAGCTTTTATCGGACGGGCGATAACCCAGAATTCTCCCATTATTATTCTGGATGAACCCACTACCCATCTGGACGAAAAAAACAAGATTATTATTCTTAAAACCTTAAGGAAACTTGCTAAAGAACAGAATAAACTTATCCTGTTTTCTTCCCATGACTGGAGATTGGCCAAAGAGTTTGCAGACAAAATATGGTATGTAAAGGAAAAACAGCTGTATTCAGGAATTGTTGAGGATATTCTTCTCCAACATGATGAACTCACCAATGCATCATTATTTCAAATCAATGAAACTTTTATTCCGCCATTCATCTCGGCACCGCAGTTTCATAAGGAAATGCTGTATTCTCTGCTTCAAAAAAACTTCCCAAAAGACCTGTCAGCCCTTAATTTTGACTTTCAGAATGCTTTTTGGGTAATTACTAAAGATTCAGCCCGATACCAATGTGAATCTTTTGAAGAAATCATCAATTTGATTCCAAACATTCATTAATACTGAGTTTTCTTTGATTAATCCACATACTATGCATGCATAGTACTATGCTAATCATACAATTTAATCTATTTATTATCAGGTTATTAACAAAATTTAACGTTAATAAATACTATGCATGCATAATATTTATTATATTTGGGTAAAACCATTGGCGCAAAAATGATGGATAATAATAAGGAAAAAATAGAAAACGTAGATTTAATTTTAAAGCAGACCTGGTTGGCTGTTTCTAAAATGTACACAGAACTCGCTCAGGAACATGATTCCACAGCGGTACAGGCCCTTACTCTTCTTAAAATTGACCCTAAAGAAGGAACCCGAAGTACCAATCTTGGTCCCAAGATGGCTATTGAACCCACTTCATTAACGAGAATCATCAAACTTCTGGAAGATAACGGATATATCTATAAGGAAAAGACGACCACTGATAAAAGAGAGGTTATCATTAAGCTTACAGATAAGGGATTAAACTCCAGAAATATGTCAAAAGAAGTTGTTGTCAACTTCAACAAGAAGGTGATGGAAAAAATTGCTCCCGAAAAGCTGGATGCTTTTAAAGACGTGATGACCGAAATCATGAAAATAGCAAACGAATTATTAAACAACAGAAAATAAATTATGATGAGACCTTTGGGGATCATATAATCTTATAAAAATAAAAATTTACATATGAAAAGAAGAATCAAACATGTAACGGTTCTTGGTTCAGGAATTATGGGAAGCGGTATCGCTGCTCACTTCGCCAACATCGGTGTTGAAGTATCACTCTTGGATATTGTTCCTTTTGAACTTACTGAAGCTGAACAGAAAAAAGGTTTGACCAAAGATGACAAAGTAGTAAGAAACAGAATTGCTTCCGAAAACTTTGAAAAACTTAAAAAAGCAAGTCCTGCACTTCTTTATTCACCAAAGTTTGCAGACAGAATTAAAATCGGAAACTTTGATGATGATTTGCCGAAAATAAAAAATACGGACTGGATCATTGAGGTAGTAGTAGAAAGGCTTGATATCAAAAAGTCTGTTTACGAAAAGATTGAACAGTTCAGAAAACCGGGAACATTGATTTCTTCTAATACTTCCGGTATTCCTATTCACTTCCTGACAGAAGGAAGAAGCGAAGATTTCAAAAAATACTTCGCAGGGACACACTTCTTCAATCCGGTGAGATATCTTCCTCTTTTAGAGATTATCCCTACTAACGATACAGCTCCTGAGATCATTGATTTCTATATGAATTACGGAGCAAAATTCTTAGGTAAAACAACCGTTTTAGCAAAAGATACTCCAGCTTTTATTGCCAACAGAATCGGAGTATTCTCTATGATGGACCTTCTTCACAATGTACAGAAATTAGGACTTACCGTTTCTGATGTTGATAAATTAACTGGTCCGGTGATCGGACGTCCAAAATCTGCTACATTCAGAACAGCTGACGTTGTAGGTCTTGACACTTTGGTAATGGTTGCCAATGGAGTTCGCCAGAGCGGCGCTGAAGCCAACGATTTCAATGATGTATTTGCCCTTCCAGGTTATATCCAGAAAATGATGGATAACAAATGGCTTGGTTCAAAAACGGAACAAGGTTTCTATAAAAAAGTGAAAAATGCAGAAGGAAAATCTGAAATTCACGGATTAAATCTTGATACTTTAGAGTATGAACTTCAAGGAAAATCATCGTTCCCTACTTTAGAATTAACAAAAGCAATTGACAAACCAATTGACAGATTCAAAGTTCTGATCGGAGGTAAAGATAAAGCGGGTGAATTGTACAGAAAATCTTTAGGAGCACTATTCGCTTATGTTTCGCACAAAGTTCCTGAAATCTCTGACGAGGTTTACAAAATTGACGACGCGATGAGAGCTGGTTTCGGATGGGAAAACGGACCGTTTGAAATCTGGGATGCTGTAGGTGTTGCCAAAGGTATAGAGCTTGCGAAAGATGCAGGATACGAAGTTTCAGACTGGGTGAAAAACGTAGAAACCTTCTATAAAGTTAATGATGAAGGACAAAGTATTTATGTTGATAAAAACTCAGGAGAATACAACAAAATCCCAGGTCAGGATGCATTCATCATCTTAGACAATATCAGAAAAAATAAAACGCTTTGGAGCAATTCCGGTGCTTCTATTGAAGATTTAGGAGATGGAATTATCAACTTCGAGATCCGTTCAAAAATGAACTCTCTTGGAGGCGAAGTCCTTGATGGATTAAACAGAGCGATTGATTTAGCAGAAAAAGAATACGATGGATTAGTTGTAGGAAACCAGGGAGCTAACTTCTCTGTAGGAGCCAACCTTGCCATGATCCTTATGATGGCTATCGAGCAGGATTGGGATGATTTGAATATGGCGATCGCTTATTTCCAGAAATCAATGATGAGAGTACGCTACTCCTCTATTCCTGTTGTAGTTGCTCCTCATGGAATGACGCTAGGTGGAGGATGCGAAATGACGATGCATGCAGACCGAGTGGTTGCAGCCGCAGAGACATACATTGGACTAGTAGAAACCGGAGTTGGTGTAATCCCTGGTGGTGGTGGTACTAAAGAACTGACTTTAAGAACTTCCAGAGAATTCCACAACGATGATGTGAAAAATAACAGACTTCGTGATGCTTTCATGAACATCGCAATGGGTAAAGTAGCTACGTCAGCATATGAAGCTTATGATATGGGAATCCTTGAAAAAGGGAAAGACATCGTTTCCGTAAGCAAAAACAGACAAATTGCCGAAGCTAAAAAAGTAGCAAAACTATTAGCAGAACAAGGATATACTCAACCTATCGAGCAAAAGGTAAAAGTTCTTGGTAAAGATGCATTAGGAATGTTCTACGTAGGAACTGACCAGATGTTAACCGGAAACTTTATCTCTGCACACGACAAAAAAATTGCAGATAAACTTGCCAACGTAATGGTAGGTGGAAACCTGTCTGAGCCAACAGTTGTTACAGAACAATATTTATTGAATCTTGAAAGAGAAACTTTCCTTCAGCTTTGTGGTGAAAGAAAAACTCTGGAAAGAATTCAGTACATGTTGCAAAATGGAAAACCGCTAAGAAACTAACAGGAAGCTCCGTAGGAGCGAACTGTTAATAGCATGAATAATTTTAAAAATTGGAAAGCCTCGTAGAGGCGGCCTGTTAATGTATGGCAAATACCTACACTCAGATTTATATTCAAATTGTTTTCGCTGTAAAAGGAAGACAAAACCTGATTTCAAAAGAAAACAGAGAAGAATTACATCAGTTTATTACAGGTATTGTTTCCAATAGAAACCAAAAATTATTCGCTGTTTTTGCAATGCCGGACCACGTCCATATTCTTGTAAGTATGAATCCGACATTTTCGGTTTCAGATTTAGTAAGAGATATTAAAGCGGGTTCTTCAAAATTCATCAATGAAAAAGGATGGATCAATGAAAAATTCAATTGGCAGGAAGGGTACGGAGCTTTTTCTTATTCTAAAAGCAGTGTTGATTCTGTTGTAAAATATATTTTAAATCAGGAAGAACATCATAAAAAGAAAACTTTTAGAGAAGAATATCTGGATTTTATGTCAAAATTTGAAATAGAATATGATCCAAAATATTTATTTGAATGGATTAATGATTAACAGGTCGCTCCTACTGAGGCTCCGCAAAAAAAGCATCAACAAATAGCTAGGAACAGTTTACCTCTACGAGGCAAAAATTCTTAAACAATTTAATTAAACAAAAAAATGAAAACAGCATACATAGTAAAAGGTTTCAGAACTGCCGTTGGAAAAGCTCCAAAAGGAAGTTTAAGATTTACAAGACCTGATGTCATGGCGGCTACCGTTATTGAAAAATTAATGGCCGAGCTACCACAATTAGATAAAAACAGAATTGACGACCTTATCGTAGGAAATGCAATGCCTGAAGCTGAACAAGGGCTGAACGTTGCACGTCTGATCTCTTTAATGGGATTAAATACAGATAAAGTTCCGGGAGTTACCGTAAACAGATACTGTGCTTCCGGAAGTGAGGCGATTGCTATTGCTTCTGCAAAAATTCAAGCTGGAATGGCAGATTGTATCATCGCTGGTGGTACAGAATCTATGTCATATATCCCGATGGGAGGTTACAAACCGGTTCCTGAAACGGATATTGCAAAAACAAACCCTGATTATTACTGGGGAATGGGTTATACAGCAGAAGAAGTTGCAAAGCAGTATAACATTACAAGAGAAGAACAGGATCAATTTGCTTTTGAATCTCATATGAAGGCTTTAAAAGCAAATCAGGAAGGAAAATTTGCCAACCAGATTGTTCCGATTCCTGTAGAATATAATTTCCTGGACGAAAATCAGAAACTGCAGACTAAAAAGTTTGATTTTTCAATAGATGAAGGACCAAGAGCTGACACTTCATTAGCTGGTTTAGCAAAATTAAGACCTGTATTTGCCAACGGAGGAAGCGTAACAGCCGGAAACTCTTCTCAGATGAGTGACGGAGCAGCTTTCGTAATGGTAATGAGCGAGGAAATGGTCAAAGAATTAGGTTTGGAGCCTGAAGCAAGATTAGTTGCTTATGCTGCTGCCGGACTGGAGCCAAGAATCATGGGTATGGGACCTATTTATGCTATTCCAAAAGCTTTGAAACAAGCAGGATTAGAGTTAAAAGACATCGACTTGATCGAGCTTAACGAGGCTTTCGCATCTCAATCTGTTGCTATCAAGAAAGAATTAGGCTTAAATCCTGATATCTTAAACGTAAACGGAGGAGCTATCGCTCTTGGCCACCCACTTGGATGCACAGGAACAAAACTTACGGTTCAGCTTCTTGACGAAATGAGAAAACGCGGCAACAAGTACGGAATGGTTTCTATGTGCGTAGGAACAGGACAGGGAGCGGCTTCTATTTTTGAACTACTTTAATTAATTATAGATTTTAAATTATAAATTTTAGATGCAATGGGTTTCAAAGAAGACAATTTGATCCAAATAAAAACTTTTGATTTTGCCTTAAGAATAATTAAATTTTATACTGAATGTAAATCTCAAAACGAGTTTATTTTATCAAAACAAATTCTTCGTTGTGGAACTTCCATTGGAGCAAATGTAGAAGAAGCTATAGCTGCTCAATCTAAAAAAGATTTTATATCAAAGCTTTCTATTGCAAATAAAGAAGCAAGGGAAACAAGATATTGGCTGAAACTTTATGATTCTTCAAATCTTGTTCAAATTGAGATCAGTTCATATTTAAAAGACATTGAAATGATCATTAATATTTTGACTAAAATCATTAAAACATCATCTGAAAATTTATAACAACAAAATCTAATTTAAAATTTATAATCTAAAATTTAAAATAATAACAAATGAGCAATATACTTAAAGGCGGGGAATTCCTAATTAAACAAATTCCTGCAAACGAAATTTTCAGTATTGAAGAGCTGAATGAAGAGCAAAAGATGCTTCGTGATTCAGCAAAAGAATTCATAGACAGAGAGGTAGTTCCTCAGAGAGAGCGTTTCGAAAAGAAAGATTATGCATTTACTGAAGAAACTATGCGTAAATTGGGTGACATGGGATTGTTGGGAATCGCTGTTCCTGAAGAGTACGGTGGTCTTGGAATGAGCTTTGTAACAACAATGCTTGCATGCGATTATATTTCCGGAACTACGGGTTCATTAGCAACAGCTTATGGAGCACATACGGGGATCGGAACTCTTCCTATTGTTCTTTACGGAACTGAAGAGCAGAAGAAAAAATACCTTCCGGATTTAGCAACAGGAACAAAATTCGGAGCTTACTGTCTGACAGAGCCGGATGCAGGTTCTGATGCCAACTCAGGAAAAACAAGAGCAAAACTTTCTGAAGACGGAAAACATTATATCATCAACGGACAGAAAATGTGGATCTCTAATGCAGGATTTGCAGATACATTTACATTATTCGCGAAAATTGATGACGATAAAAATATCACAGGTTTTGTAATCAACAGATCAGAGCTTGAAAATCCTGAGAGTTTAACTTTCGGAGAGGAAGAGCATAAATTAGGTATCCGTGCTTCATCTACCCGTCAGGTTTTCTTCAATGATATGAAAATCCCTGTGGAAAATCTTTTAGGGGAAAGAAACAACGGTTTCAAGATCGCTTTAAATGCATTGAACGTTGGCCGTATCAAATTAGCTGCTGCTTGTCTTGATGCACAGAGAAGAATCTTAAACCACTCTATCCAGTATTCTAACGAAAGAAAGCAGTTTGGTGTTTCTATTGCTACTTTCGGAGCGATCAGAAAGAAACTGGCAGAAATGGCAACCGGAGTTTTCGTAAGTGAGGCAGGTTCTTACAGAGCGGCTAAAAACGTTCAGGATAAAATAGACGAATTGGTAGCAGGTGGATTAAGCCATCAGGAAGCAGAATTGAAAGGTGTTGAAGAATTCGCGGTAGAATGTTCAATCCTTAAAGTATTTGTTTCTGACCTTGCTCAGCACACTGCAGACGAAGGAATCCAGGTTTACGGAGGTATGGGATTCTCTGAAGATACGCCAATGGAAGCTGCGTGGAGAGATTCAAGGATTTCAAGAATCTACGAAGGCACAAACGAAATCAACAGATTATTAGCGGTAGGAATGCTTATTAAGAGAGCAATGAAAGGTGAATTGGATCTTTTATCTCCTGCAATGGCAATCAGCAAAGAATTGATGGGTATCCCTTCATTTGAAGTTCCTGATTACTCAGAATTCATGAGTGAGGAAAAAGCAATTATCGCAAATCTTAAGAAAGTATTCCTAATGGTTTCCGGAGCTGCACTTCAGAAATTCATGATGGATATTGAGAAACAGCAGCACTTATTATTAAATGCTTCTGAAATCCTTAACCAGATCTATATGGCAGAATCTGCAGTATTAAGAGCAGAGAAACATTTCTCTCCTGATTCTGTAGAAGCAGCTATGGCTCAGTTGAACCTTTACAAAGCTGTTGAGAAAATCATCACTGCCGCTAAAGAAGGAATCATTTCTTTCGCTGAAGGAGATGAGCAGAGAATGATGCTTTCCGGATTAAGAAGATTCACGAAATATACCAACCACCCGAATGTAGTAGCATTAACTGAAAAAGTGGCGGCTCACTATATCGAGAAAGGGGCTTATTAGTCTTTAACAACATAAATTTGATTCAAAACGCCTCATTTTGGGGCGTTTTTTATATATTTAAATGATAAAACTAAACATTAAGTATATCAGAACATGAAACTTAAAAAGTATTGGTATGATGAATTGAAATTTAAAAAAACTTTAAATTTCAATAATTTTTGCTAATTTTAGTATAACTAAAAACCATAAAAACACGAAAACATAATATGAAGACATTATTTCCCTTACTCCTTTTATCTGCTGCTCTGACTGCACAAAAAAAGGAAAACTTACTTTCAATTCCCAAAACAGATACCGTAAAAATAATCAGCAAAGGAAAATTTCCCGGATACTTTGCGTTGAAATCAGATCAGCCCAGGACAGAACTTTATAAGATGTTGATTAAGAAACCTGATGATACTATGATGTATCTGGCTTTGAAGGAACCTGCAAAGGACTATTCGCAATACAAAATTTTAAACGCTATTACGCCTGATAAGTTCCAGGTAAGTCCAAAGAAACTCACACCCTCCAAATAACACAACACAAATTCAAAAAACGATAAACATGGGAAAATTTATTATCTCTAAGAGAACAAACGGAGACTTTCAGTTTAACCTCAAAGCAGGAAACGGACAGGTTATTTTAACCAGCCAGGGCTACAGCACAAAGCCATCCTGCGAAAACGGAATCGGATCTGTAAAGACCTATTCACAGGAAGATTCAAAATTTGAAAGAAATACAGCCAATGACGGCAGATGCTATTTCAATCTAAAGGCTGGAAACGGACAAATCATAGGAACCAGCCAGATGTATGAATCTGACAACGGCATGGAAAACGGAATAGAATCTGTAAAAAACAATGCTCCACACGCCCACGTAGAGGATGAAGCGGATCTTTAAAATGAATTGAAATAATCTTAATAAAAATGTCTTATTTTTTTAAGGCATTTTTTATTTTTGTACTCTATTTTTCATTAGAAATGACAAAAGAAGAATTACTGAATAGAGCAATCAAAATTGCCGACAAAGCCCATAAAGGACAAACCGATAAATACCATGCCCCATACATAGCCCACGTAATGCGTGTGATGAATTATGGTAAAACACTGGACGAAAAAATAGTTGGTGTACTGCATGATGTAGTAGAAGATCATCCGGAAGAATTCAGTCTGGATTATTTAAGGTCTGAAGGGTTTCCAGAATATATCATTTTCGCCATCAGCTGTCTTACCAAATTTGATCCGGAAGAAGAGTATGATGATTTCATTAAAAGAACAGAAAGATCTCTGCTCTCTGTTGCGGTAAAGCTAAATGACCTTCGTGACAATATGGATCTTAGAAGAGTCAACAGGGAACTTACGCCTAAGGATATTAAAAGATTCAACAAATATCTGAAAGCGTATCGTTATCTGATAGAGAAATATTAATAAAAAAACACATGACTAATAACCTACCTAAAATTTCATCAGCTTATCAATCCAAGCTGGTCTCTGCTATTGTATCTATTTCAGTTTTTTTCCTGATCTATCTGATACTTATACTCGCCTCACTTCTAATGATCTTCTTATTAGGATATGGGGCAATAAAGCTGTTAAGTATTTCTCTCAATTACTTTACAGTTTTTGGTGCAGCAGGATTGCTAAGTGTTGGAGTTTTTGTATTTATATTTCTTGTTAAATTTATTTTCAAAAAAACACATTACAGTACCCGTCATCTGATAGAAGTCAACAGATCCCACCAGCCAGAGCTGTTTGCCATTATTGATGAAATTGTAGCTGAAACCAAAGTAAAAGCGCCGCAGAAAGTTTTTCTTTCACCCGATGTGAATGCCAGCGTAAGCTACAATTCTATTTTCTGGAGTATGTTTTTGCCGGTTAAGAAAAACCTGACGATTGGAGTCGGACTTATCAATTCAACCAGTGTAGGAGAATTAAGATCCGTTTTAGCCCATGAGTTTGGACATTTCTCTCAAAAAAGCATGAAAGTGGGAGGCTATGTGAATCAGGCTGAAAAAATAATCTTTGAAACGGTTTACAATAATAAAGAGTATGAAAATTTCATATTGGAATTTTCAGGAGGCAATGCTGTTTTTAAAATTTTTGGTCTGATATCGGTCAGTTTCATCAATGCATTTCAATCTGTTCTTAAAAGTATATCAAATTTTCTTTTCAAAAACCATGCTTCTCTCCAAAGAGAAATGGAATACCATGCAGATGCTATTTCAACCTTTATTACCAATCCTGAAGAGCAGACTTCATCTCTGTTAAGGCTGGAATTAAGTGATGCGGCTTTTAATTATTCTTTTAATTTTTATGTTGAAAGCCAGCAAAAATATCTTCCAAAAGATCTTTATAAGAACCAGATTTCTTTAATGAAAATTTTATGCGAAAGAAACAATCATCACTACGTAAACGGGCTTCCTAAAATAGATCCAGAAGATCTTACCCGATATAATAAATCCAGAATAGAAATTGAAGACCAATGGACTTCACATCCGGATATCTTAAAAAGAATTGAACGGATTAAAACAAACGAAACCAGGAATACAGCTGCAGACCACAGGTTTGCAAAAGAGATCATCAGTGGCTTTGATACTATCTGCGAAATCATGACGTCAAAATTCCTCACTTTACGCAATGTAAAAAATGTAGGAGAAGTGATAGATGATGAAAGCTTTATACAACTCTATCTGGGCGATAGTACCTATAAAACTTTCAGTTCAGATTTTAACGGATATTACGAAAGGCATAATCCTATTGTAGAAAATATTGAAGCTGTAATTTCAGGTTCCTCACCTCATCATGTATCAGAACTTTTCAGTGACAAAAAAGTATCTCTGGTCTACGAAAAATCCGGAATAGAGAGTGACATACAGACTCTGCAATATCTGGCGACCTATCCGAAAGAAATAAAAACTTTCAGATTTGATGGCAGTCTATACAAAGCAAAAGATGCCAGAAAACTTATTCCTGGTCTTGAAAATGAGCTGAAAAAGGTACAGGAAGAGCTTCTTGAAAATGACAAAGCTATCTTTCAGCATTATTACCATATTTCTGATGAGGATCTGAAAAAAGACCTGCTTGCCAAGTATAAGAAACTGGCCGTTATTGACAGAGAATTTGACGATTATCAGAAAAGTCTTAATGAATTTACGGTATATCTGCAGTTTATGGCGGTCACTTTACCTTTTGAAGAAATCCGTAAACATAGAGCCAAGCTGTTAAAAGCAGAAGAACCTTTTAAACAAAAAACCAGAGAACTTCTTGAAAACTCAGCTTATAAGGAAGCCTTAAGTAATGAAGACAAAAACCTTTTCCAGGAATTTGTAGATTCCGAATACATTTACTTCAACAAAGACAAATATCTTGAACATGAGGTAAGTGCTGTATCCCTGCTGATTGAAAAATACCGGGCATTACTCAGCGATCACTATCTTAACTCTAAGCTGGATTTATTAAATTTTCAGTCAGGTTTAAATAAGAATTAATCCGCACCAGGGAAATCGTAAGTCTTCGTATGATGATCCGTTCCATCAATGTTGATATTTAACGCAAGGTAAACGAAATGTAAATTTTTGTTCCCTTTCGCTTCAAATTCACGCTGCCAAAGATATCCGCTCACGATTCCAAAATAATCATCAATCTGATAACCAAACCCACCATACACTCTGTTTCTGGCAAAACTAGGCTTCATCGGGCTTACAAAGAAGATTTCGTCATATGCATTAGCGAAGACCGTTCCTTTCTTAATTGTTTTGGAATTTAAAGGAACACTTACATTCAAACGGTATCTGTAACGCATTCTTTGGGAAGTCAGATCTGTTTTTGGCTCATAAAACCAGCTTTTCTCAACACGAAAACGGTTTTCAAACTTTACGATGCCTTTTTTAATATCAATGACATCCTGAAGCCATACTCTGAACTCTTCTCTGCTTAAACTGTGCTCTTTATAGTTGACATATCTTCCCAACCCAACGAAAGGCTTATGGTTTTTGGTAAGATTATACCCTATTCCCCCTTTTATCTCGTAATAATCAGGGTAGGTATAATCTTCATTACCACGCATCTGCCCTTCTGCGTAAAGGAAAAATTTCGGATGAAACTTATAGGTCAGAGTCACTGCATTGAAGCTGGAAATATGTTCCTGTGCTTTAAAAAAAGAAATTCCAAGTAGTAAACCTAGGCCTATAAGACGTTTCATAAAAAATTTTTGCAAATGTATATTTTTTAACAATTTGTTAATATTAACTTTCATTAATATTAAATTAACACCTACTTAATATTAATTGTATAAGAAAACCCAATGTGGAACCACCTTTGCGGCATTGCCACTCCAAATGCTTCCGTGTAGTTTGTATTGGTAATATTGTTAATCAAAACATACACTGAGTAGTCTTTTTTAGCAAAACTCAGCTTTTCATCAACAAGATTATAAGTTCCAAGATTCACTCTTTCATTATAACGATAAACAAGCTCGTTGGTAAAGTTTTTCAGGAATTTCACCTCTAATTTGGAAACCAGCTGGTGCTTCAGATTATCCAGAATATATCTTGAAACCAATCCGATTTTCTCTTCATATTTACTGTCGATATAAGTATAACCAATCGTGTATTTCAGCCAGTCTACCGGCCTGTGGCTCCACTCTGCTTCTATTCCTTTGGTTTTAATATCTCCTACATTTTCTGCAAACCATACTTTTTCACTCAGGTCATTTTTAACCCAGTCAATAGAATTGCTGGAGTTCCTTAGAAACCCGCTTATTTTAGCTAAAATTCTGTTATTCTGATATTGATATCCTACCTCGGATGAAAGCGCATTTTCAGGCTGTAAATTAGGATTTCCCTGTTCTGTTCCGCTTACATAATAAAGTTCGGTAAAAGTGGGTATACGGTGTACTTTTGCAATATTTCCGTAGATTTTACTATTGGGATTAAAGTTATAACCGACATCCAAGCCAGGATAAAAGAAATTTCCTTCTTTAGAATAGTTGGCCCATGAAATTCCCGGACTGATGTTCAGCTTTTTATCCAGTAATGAAAAATGATGTTCAAAGAAAACCTGAGATACAAAACGGTTTCTATCACCCAGATTACTGCTCACCAAAAATTCTTTTCTAAGCTCTACTCCAATTCCGGTTGTACCCAATCCCCATTGGTAGCTGGAATTCACCTCGCCGCCTACATTATTTCCAATATGCATATTTCTGTAAAAATCAGGATCCCATCTGTTATAAAGGTACATATCCTGCCCTCTTCTCCAGTATACATTTGAATTAAGTTTCAACTTTCCAAAAGTCTGCTGATGAGCTACACTTACAATAGATGCCTGTGTTTCCTCATACTGTTTTGTTGCAGCACTGGAAGCATAAAAACCATTGGCGCCGAATTTCTTTTCTGAAAAACCAGCCTGTACTCTTACATCCCCGTTTTTGATATTCAGTTTTCCCTGATAAAATACATTTCTGATCTCATAATCAGTATTAAACATATATCCTTCCGAAGAAGCAGAATTGGCCTGAAGGGAATTGGTAAACTTTTCATTTCCTATCTGCGCATTGAAACCAAGACCATACGTACTGAAATCTCCTCCTTCTGCACTGATCTTCACTTTTTTTCCCGGAACAGCTTTGGTAATAATATTAATAACACCCGCATAAGCATTCTGCCCGAAACGTCTGGCAGCAGGCCCTTTTATGATTTCAATCTTTTCTACCTCATCCAGATCAACCGGAATATTCATATTGTTGTGTCCGGTCTGGGAGTCATTCATTCTGATTCCGTTCAGAAGCAGAAGAACCTGCTCAAAAGAACTTCCCCTGAAACCGATATCACTCTGCACCCCATTGGCTCCTCTCCTTCTGATATCCATTCCCGGTACCTGCTGAAGAATTTCGTCTATACTTTTAGCCGGAGAATTCACAATATCTTCTCTGCTGATAACGCTGATATTCTGGTTGGCACTTTTATAAGGTGTAGAGATAAATTTTCCCTGAAATTCAATGCTTTCAATATCTGTTGTCTTCTCCTGTGCATTTACCCAAAGTAAAGATCCCAGAAAAAAAGCACTTCCTATCTTTTTGATCATAATCGTTTCCGTAGTTTTTTATAACAGATCCCAAAAGTAAGGGAGTTCACCAAGACAGGCAAATGATAGTTGTCATAAAAAAAGATGCAGCGTAATGCTGCATCTGTGTGAGGGAGTAATTCTATCTTTTCTTCATTAAATGTGTAACCAGATCTCTGAATAATTTTCTCATTTCTTATTACATATTTAAGGGTACAATTTTAAATAATTTTGAAATACAAAACAATAGTTTCATAAAAAAAATTAACATAATTTCTAAAACTATACAGAATGCTGTAGAATAAACAGTAAAACAGGAATAAATCACAAAACCAGCTTCATTTTATCATTTTCCGATGATTATTTTCCAATTTAAGTCGTGTGATTTACCATTTATAATAATAATTTTTAATAATAATTTTTAACAATAATATATGCATAAAATTTTCACTAAAAATTCGTAATTTTGTGGGTCTTAATTTTATGATGAAACTATTCTGTTTCAACTGTATTTTTTTAATGCATTCTTTTAAAAAATGAAGCTAAAAAGATCAGACAGATTCAAGAATAGAGGAAAAATTCAATTGATGACAGCCTTGGAATATTCTGTGGCAAAACACCATTATATACTGGCAGCCTTAATGCTGTACAGTCACTTTTATGAATAAACAAAATATGGCTAATACAACAGAAATAGACATAAAAAAACAGATTTTCGTTAAGAATGCACATCTTAACAATCTGAAACATATAGATGTCCTGATCCCGAAGAATAAACTGATTGTTATTACAGGAGTTTCAGGAAGCGGTAAGTCATCTCTGGCCTTTGATACCATTTATGCTGAAGGACAGAGAAGATATGTTGAAAGTTTAAGTTCTTATGCACGTCAGTTTTTGGGGAAATTAGAAAAACCCAAAGTAGATGATATTAAAGGACTTGCGCCGTCTATTGCGATCCAGCAGAAAGTAATATCTTCCAATCCGCGCTCTACAGTAGGAACCTCTACAGAGATCTACGATTATATGAAACTTCTTTTTGCCAGAATCGGGAAAACGTTTTCTCCTGTTTCAGGGGAAGAAGTAAAAAAAGACTCGGTTTCTGATGTGGTAGATTTTATCAAAGCATCCAAAAAAGATACTTCTTTCTTATTGACAGCTCCTTTGGAATATGATGCTGACAATTTTAAAGAAACACTGAATATTTTAAAACTGGCAGGTTTTACAAGACTGGAAATCAACGGAAACTTAGCAGGAATTGAGGATCTGGAAAGCTTTGGATTTGCTCCTGAAAAAGGAATGACGATCAATCTTGTCATTGACCGTTTCTCCTATGAAGAAGACGAAAGCTTTTTGCAGAGACTTGCGGATTCTATTCAGATGGCATTTTATGAAGGGCGCGGCTATTGTTCATTAAAAAATACAGATACTGAAAAAGTAAAGGAATTTTCCAATAAGTTTGAACTGGACGGAATTGAATTTCTTGAACCGAATGTTCATTTTTTCAGCTTTAATAATCCATACGGAGCATGTCCTGCATGTGAAGGATACGGAAAAGTAATCGGAATAGACGAAGATCTTGTAGTTCCCAATAAAACATTATCCATTTACGAAGACGCCGTTGTCAGCTGGAGAGGTGAAACCATGAGTGAATGGAAAAAAGACTTCATCAAAAAAGCAGGTGACTTCCCTATTCACAAACCTTATCACCAATTAACAAAAGAACAGAAAAGTTTCCTTTGGAAAGGTGACGGAAAAAGCAGTTTCCCATCCATCAATAATTTCTTCAAAATGCTTGAAGAAAACTTATATAAAATTCAGTACAGAGTTATGCTTTCACGCTACAGAGGAAAAACCCTTTGTCCTACGTGTGAAGGATTGAGACTGCGTGAAGAAACAAGCTGGGTAAAAGTTGACGGACATAATATCCAGTCGATGATAGAACTTCCTTTGGATGAGCTGGCTCCGGTAATCAATGGACTAAAGCTTTCTGATCATGATAAAGAGGTGGCCAAAAGACTGATCTATGAAATTACAACCCGTCTGGAATTTTTATTAAAGGTGGGATTAGGCTATTTAACATTAAACAGAACGTCCAATACACTTTCAGGAGGAGAAAGTCAGAGAATCAACTTAGCAACAAGCTTAGGAAGTTCTTTGGTGGGTTCAATTTATATTCTGGATGAACCTTCTATCGGTCTTCACTCCAAAGACACGGAAAACCTGATTGAAGTATTGAAAAATCTTCGTGACCTTGGAAATACCGTAATTGTGGTAGAACACGATGAAGATGTAATGAGAGCCGCGGATTATATTATTGACATTGGTCCGGAAGCGGGTTACCTTGGCGGTGAACTGGTATTTGCAGGAGATTATAAAGATCTGAAAAAAGCCAACACCCTTACTTCCGAATACCTTACAGGAAGACTGGAAATTGAAGTTCCGAAGAAACGAAGAAAGGGAAAGGAATGGATTCACATTAAAGGAGCCCGTCAGAACAACCTTAAAAATATAGATGTAGATGTTCCTCTGGAAAGCCTTGTTGTTATTTCCGGGGTTTCAGGAAGTGGAAAATCTACGTTGATGAAGGAAATCCTTACGAATGACATTCAGATCCAGCTTGGAATGGGTGGTAAAAAAGGAGACTATGATTCCGTAGAATTCCCGAAAAAACTGATCAAAAATATTGAATTGATTGACCAGAATCCTATTGGAAAATCATCCCGTTCAAATCCGGTAACCTATTTGAAGGCGTATGACGATATCCGTGATCTTTTTGCCAAGCAGAAAGTAGCGAAAATGATGGGCTACAAACCTAAACATTTCTCCTTCAACGTAGATGGCGGAAGATGTGATGAATGTAAAGGAGAAGGCGTTATCAACGTTTCTATGCAGTTCATGGCAGACATCGAGCTTGAATGCGAGGTTTGTAAAGGAACACGATTCAAAAACGAGATCCTTGAAGTGAAATTTGATGAGAAAAACATCTCGGATATCCTTCACATGACTGTAAATGAAGCATTGGAATTCTTTAAAGATAATAATGAAGAGAAGATCGTAACAAAACTGAGACCTCTTCAGGAAGTAGGTTTAGGGTATCTGCAACTGGGCCAAAGCTCTTCTACCCTTTCCGGTGGTGAGGCACAGCGTGTAAAACTGGCTTCATTCCTTGTAAAAGGGGTAACAACGGACAAAACCTTGTTTATTTTTGATGAACCTTCCACAGGACTGCACTTCCATGATATTCAGAAGCTGTTGAAATCACTACAGGCATTGATTGATCTAGGACATTCCGTGATTGTTATTGAACACCAGCCGGATATCATCAAATGTGCCGATTATATCATTGATATCGGTCCGGAAGCAGGAAAACACGGTGGCGAAGTTGTATTTGCAGGAACTCCTGAAGACCTGACAAAAAATAAAAAGTCTTACACCGCAAAATACATCAAGGAAAAACTTGAACAATAAAATTAAAAGCGACCGTTTTAATAACAGTCGCTTTTTTTGTGCTGATTTAAATAATAACGGGCCGTATTCTCACACCTGCTTTAAAATAGATTCTTTACCTTTATATATCATTTCAAAATTATTTTTATGCCCTGGAATCCCGAATTATACGATCAGTACAAAGATGTACGCTACAAACCCTTTTACGATTTAGCAGCATTAATCAAACCTGAAAACAATATAAAAGCCATTGACTTAGGCTGTGGTACCGGCGAACAAACTTCCATTTTAGCCGAAAAACTGACAGGTTCTACATTTTTAGGAATTGATTCATCAGCAGAAATGCTTGAAAAATCGAAAAAGTTTGAAAATGATAATTTACACTTTAAGCTTCAGAGCATTGAAGAAACAGCACAGTCTGATCAAAAGTGGGATCTTGTTTTCAGTAATGCGGCTCTGCAGTGGGCAGACGATCATGAAACTTTATTCCCTAAAATCATTGGACTGCTAGCACCTGCAGGACAGTTGGCTATTCAGATGCCTGTGCAGAAAGAAAATATCCTCAATCAAATCCTTACGGAAATGGCAGATGAAGAGCCTTATGCATCACAGCTAAATCATTTCAACCGTGATTCGCCGGTGCTTTCAATGGATGATTATGCGCAGATTCTTTTTGATAACGGAATTCAGGATATAGAAATTTTCCAGAAGGTTTATCCTATTATTGCAGATGATCATGAGGCTTTATATGAGTTTATTTCAGGAACAGCGTTATTACCTTATCTGGAACGTCTGGAAGGAAATCAAAAAGAAGATTTCATTACCGAATTTAAATCACGTATCGCACAAAGGTTTACAAAATATCCTGCCATCTATGCCTTTAAGCGGATACTGATGTATGGCCGTAAAAAATAAAAAATATTAAAACAGAAACAGCTGTCTCAGAATTCAAATAGTTTGAACTTTGTCATTGACTACGTCGAATCTTCGATTTCTGACGAAGGAAGAATCTCATTAATAACCAATATATGAGATTCTTCACTACATTTCATTTCGTTCAGAATGACATTTCTGAGACGACTGCTTCTGTTTATTAATAAAATAGTTACTCTTTCAGATTATACAAAAACGGACTTTTCCTGATATACTCAGAATTTTCAATCTGAGAAGCCAAAAACTCAGCCAGATCTGTGGCACTGATGCTTTCTCCTTTACAATCTGTAAGACTTGTTTCGGTTTTAAAACTTTCATCAGTAAGATGAATCAATGGTAATCTTACCAACGTCCAGTCCAGACTGCTTTCCATAAGAAGTTCATACTCTTTTTGCTTATCAGCTGTTGTTTCAGGATAGTTCTGATACATCCAGTCGGTAGCCATTTTTACTCTTTCATTTTTTTGATCGGATATTGTATTCACACTCAAACCTGTGGTTATCATATAACGATTGATCCCATGATGATGCATCGCCCTGATGATATTTTTCGCAGCATCACTGAAAATAGATTTCTCTCCTTTGGGCTGCCCCAGAGTGCTCATTACAATATCAGTCCCTTCAATTAATGAACGGACAGCTGCTTCATCTCTTACATCTCCCTTTACCACTTCAATTAAGGAATTTTGAATGGTAAAATTTTCAGGATGTCTTAACAAAAGTTTAAGGGAATATCCTTTTTTCAAAAGGTTTTGAACCAGATATTGACCGGATTTTCCTGTTCCTCCGATTACTGCAATTTTATAGGTATTCATAATGATTTTTTTTAATATTAAACATCAATAATCAACAGCAAATTAACCGCTGATGACTGTTGATACTACAAATGACGTATTGCCTTTGCTTTTTAGATATGATATAATAAATGTATTGGGTTCAGAAAATTGAACCTAAGATTTTCAGGCTAAAAATACACCTGAATAATAGTAATATGTATTACGAGATTTTAATGAATTAAAGTTACATTTTTTCATCATTAAAAAATCAAAAAATTTATGATTTTGACAACACTTATTAAAAGAGAAAGTTTATAACTTTGATAACAATCTTATTATCAGTAGCTTTCAAAATAATCACTTTACACCAATATAATCTATTAATATGGAACCATTTACTGTTAACATTCCTGAATCGGTGATAGCCGACCTGCAAAACCGTATCCAAAATACCCGATGGCCCGAAGAACCTGAAGGCTCTGGCTGGAACTACGGCACCAATGAAACTTATCTGAAAGAGCTTACCAACTACTGGGTAAATGATTACAACTGGAAAATGCATGAGCAGCAGTTAAATCAACACCCCCAGTACACAACCCGCATAGACGGAATTCTGATTCACTTTCAATACATCAGAGGAAAAGGTTCCAATCCCAAACCTTTAATCCTTACCCATGGCTGGCCGGACAGCTATTACCGTTTTCATAAAATTATTCCTTTGCTCACCGAAGGCGAACAGAGTTTTGATCTGATTATCCCTTCTATTCCCGGGTTTGGTTTTTCTGATAAAACAGCGGTAAGTAGTGCAAGAGTTGCTGATCTTTGGAAAAAGCTGATGACTGAAGTGCTTGGATATCAAAAATTCTGTGCTGCCGGAGGTGATATAGGTATGGGAGTCGTAAAAGCCTTAATTTCAAAATATCCTGATGTCCTGGAAGCGGTGCATCTTACAGATGTTGGATATCCAACCGGGCAGGAAGATCCGGCAACAATGAGTGAAGATGAAAAACAGTTCGCGCAGTTTGTTCAGCACTGGTGGTACAGTGAAGGAGCGTATGCAATGGTACAGTCTACAAAGCCTCAGTCTCTTGCTTACGGACTGAACGATTCTCCTGTAGGGCTTGCAGGCTGGATTATCAGCTTTATCAACGCCGGAGCGCCACCGGAATTAATAGAAACAGCGTTTGGAGGAAGGGATGAAATGCTTACCAATATTATGATTTACTGGGTAACTCAAACAATAGGATCTTCTGCGAGAATGTACAAAGAAGATGCAGCAGCCTTATGGAGCGGAACGTATGTTCATCAAAAGAGTAATGTTCCGGCCGGAGTGCTCGTATTTCCCCGTGAGGCTCAGTTTCCGAAAGAATGGGCAGAACGTTTCGTGAATGTGACCAGCTTTAAAAAGATGAATGAAGGCGGTCATTTTGCCGCCCTGGAATTACCTCATATATTTGCAGATGAACTAAGATCATTCTTTTATTCTGTCAAATAAAAACCATCCATGAAGAACTTCTTTGCTGTCCTTTTTTCTATTCCTCTTTTTATAACCAGCTGTGCTGTACAAAATAAACATGCTGAAAGTAATGATTATGAAGTAAAACTGGATACTTTAACGTTTTTTGATCAAAGCAGAAACCGCAAGATTCCTGTTGCTTATTATTATCCAAAAACTGATAAAAAGATTCCCAACCAACAGGTTATTATTTTCAATCATGGCTATGGTTTCAATAAAGGCGGAGATTACTTTGTATATTCTTATTTAACGGAAAAGCTGGCTTCAAAAGGCTATTTTACAGTAAGCATTCAACATGAACTAACTACAGACAAAGCACTGCCAACAGAAGGAAATTTGCAGCTTGTAAGAAGACCTTTCTGGCAAAATGGTTCGGATAATATTCTGTTTGTACTTAATGAACTGAAAAAAACAAAACCGAAACTGGATTACCAACATCTGACATTAATAGGCCATTCCAACGGTGGTGATATGGCAGCGTTATTCGGCAATCAGCATCCTGATCTGGTATATAAACTGATTACAATGGACAACCGGAGAATGTTCCTGCCGAGAACTTCAGTTCCTAAAATTTATACTTTACGTTCTAACGATTATCCGGCTGATGAAGGTGTGCTTCCCAATGAGGAAGAACAAAAAAAGTATTCTATGGCAGTACAAACAACTTCCATCAATCATAGTCACATGGACAATAAAGGCAATGATGAAGAGAAAAAAATCTTAACTGATTTTGTTTTACAATACCTTTCTGAGAACTAATTTCAAAGAACCTCACAAGTTATCCACAACAAATTGTGGATAACTTGTGAATTTTAACATTAAATTCATATTTCGTATTAAAATAATTACTACATTTACTATGTAATAAACATCGAAGTGGAAACTTTATTTGCTTTTCTTACTACTATTGAAATTGCAATTAAATTTGAAATAAAAATTTAAGCACAGCATTGTCGGCTGTGCTTTTTATTGTTGTCTAATTAAAAAAATGAGATGTATTTATCTATTGGATCTGCCCCTAAAGGGCAGATTCTTTTACCCATATACCCTTTGTAAATAAAACTTTCTGAATAGTATTTGACGCAGTCAAAATCTGAAAAAAGTATTTTGTATTGCTTACTTTTTACGCAAAAGTTTAATATATAAATTTATATTCTAAATGTAATCAACTTTGTTGATTCTTTATAAGCCAATGCATAGCTTCATCAGCGACATTGTCGCTTTCTTAGCTTCTTTATTAACAATGTATTGAATTTTGTCTTTGTGTTAAAAAAATTTAAAGAATATACGACAAAGCTTCATTTAAAACAGGCCTCATAGTTCAATGGATAGAATAAAAGTTTCCTAAACTTTAGATTCAGGTTCGATCCCTGATGGGGCTACATTTCATATTAAAGTCACTGCTTAAAGACCAGATATTGGTTATTGAAGTATTCGAAAAAAAATGGTGCCGCCATCAGCTTATCAGAGTTAAGAATAAAGATCTGATCAAGGCAAAAATATCGAATACAAGCCTGATATAACGATATGATTTTTATGCTCGTCAAAAATTCTAAAATTGGGTTGAAGCATACAAGATTTAGATATATAATTGCATTAATCTAATAATAAAAAATACTTACAAAAATGAGCTTTATAACTTTTGCTTAATTTGACTCAGGTGAACCAAATCATCAATAAAGGTGCTTGAGAGTACTCGTAAAGGTCACAAACGATAATATGCTCAAATTTTGGAAAATTTGAGCATATTTTTTATATCGTTAATTCTCAAAGAATTAATGTAGTCAAAATTAAACGTAAATAGGTTCAGCGTTATACAGACGATTTCAATTGTTCTACAAAATAAGAAGGTGTAAAACCCATATGCTGTTTAAAAGCATTGACAAAAACTCTCGGTGTAACATACCCGCATTCCTCTGCAAGATAAGTAATCTTATATTCTCTGTAAACCGGAAGTTCGTAAAGCTTCTTAATTATATAATTGATACGAAGTTCATTGATATAGCTGGTGAAATTATGATTTTTGTAAATTTTGATGACCTCCGAAAGATATTTTGGATTGGTCGCAAGACTATTGGCCATCCAGGTAAGACTCAAATCCTTCCGAAGATACTTCTCTGAGGCTTCAAATTTTTCAAGTTTAAGAAGTAAGCTTTTTATCGTTTCATCTGTAATAGTAATAGAAGATTTTACCCCAATATTTCTCTCTACTATTGGTTGTATTTTATTTTCTTCGTTTTCCTTACTTATTTTCTCAATCAGATCTTTATATTTTTTATGAATAATCTTATTGCTTCTTCTCCGATAGATCAGCATTGTTCCGGTTATAAGACTAAGGACAACAATAGAAATAACAACAATTTTATTTATCTTTTTCTCTCCGTTAATTTTAGTTTCTGAAATGATCTTTTTGACAGGAACTTCTACGGCTTCCTTTTCTATGGAAGTTATACTGTCATTCAATTTTGAAAAAAGATCAAGATATTTTTGAGAAGTTGGGCTGTCTCCTATCCCGAGATAAGATTTTGCCAGTACCATATATCCTACTCTCCGGTTATAGGGCATGCTATTAGACTTCTCCAAAGCCAGCATATTTTCTCCGTATTCTATTGCTTTTCTGTAATCTTTTTTCATTTGATAAAACTCCTGAAGTGCCTGATATAAATCTATCTTAGTTTCAGGATTTATTTTTCCTTTAATGACAGCAAGTTGTTTCAAAGCTTCCTTAAAATAGAACTCTGATAATTTCACATTCCGCTCTCTATTTTTAGAGTCCCTGTAATGAATTCCCAGATTCATATTTACAGATATCAGCATATCAATTTTTTGCTCTAAAGGAACATCTGTACTTTTATCGCTTACTTTTAAAATTTCTTCTCTGCTTTTTTCCAAAGAGTACAAAACCTTTTCATTCGATCGTCCCTGATAGTAAGGCGCCATGTTATAATACACCAAAGAAGTCTGATAATGCCTCTGATTTATCTCAGAAATTGCTTTTGCATATTTCAGAGCGGTTTCATATTCCTTTAAGCTCACATCATATAAGCCCAGATTTTCATGTAGTATTGCTCTTTTATTGTATATAACAGATAATGCTTTATAATCTTTCTGACTGACTGCCAAGTCTATGACTCTGTTTGATATTTCCAAAGCCTTTTTATAATCATAGTCCTGAGAATAGATCAACATTATATTTTTTATTGCATCTAGTTCTGCTTTTTCACATCCAATAGTCTTAGCAAGATCATTTGCTTTTTGAAACAGTTCTAAAGCTTCTTTAGTTTTTCCTTTGTCATTAAGAGAGGTCGCCTGATTTATTAATTGGTCTATATTTTTATTTCCAGGACATGAAATAGCTGCACCATTTATGATGCAAAAAGCAAAGAAGAACAACAAAAAGATAAATGTCGTGTATAGTCTTTGAAAAAACTGATTACTATTCCCCCAAATAAACTGGGATATTCGCAAAAGTAATTGTTTAACCATAAGATGATATTTTATATTGAGGTTGTGCCTTTCAGGATCCTGATATTCAAAAAAAAGAAATATGAAAACACTGAAAGCACCCACTATCCACTATAGTTTAGTTATAAGAATTGAAGATGAAGTAGAAATTTTCAATTGCTCCACAAAATAGGATGGCGTAAACCCAGTCTCCTTCTTGAAGGCATTCACGAATACCCTAGGCGTGGCGTAACCACATTCCTCTGCCAGATAGGTTATCTTATATTCCCTATAGATTGGATTGTTATAAAGTTTCTTGATGATGTAGTTGATGCGCAGCTCATTGATATAGCTCGTAAAGTTATGATTTCTATAAACCTTGATGACCTCCGAAAGGTATTTTGTATTGGTATTAAGACTATTAGCCATCCAGGTAAGGCTCAAATCCTTACGCAGATACTTCTCTGCGTTCTCGAATTTTTCAAGTTTAATGAGCAGCGCTTTTATTGTTTCATCAGTAATGACAACGGATGATTTCGGTACATTATCTCCAACATTATTCTGTAACTCCAATTCCTGTTCTCTTTGTTTTGCATTTATCTTAGCAATCAAATCTTCATATTTTCCATGAACAAGTTTATTTTTCCTTTGCCAATACAACCAACCAATTAAGATTGTAAGACTTAAGACCAATGCAGATATAATCAGTATATTTCTAATATTGTCTTGATTTTCATGCTCTTTATCTGATATGATTTGCTTTACAGGTGTTATCAAACCCTCTTTTTCAGACTTCAACAAACTATCACTCAAAGATATATATAGCTTTGAATAATATTTTGACGAATCTTGCTTATTGGTTTCCACATACGAGTTAAATAGGGTATGGTAAATATCTTTCCTGATATAAGGCATAGAAACTTGTTTTTCAAATCCTTCTGCTTTTTTGGCAAATAAGATGGCTTTATGGTATTCACCATTGTCACTATAAAATTTTGCCATATCGCTCAGCAAGGTTGCCCTTCCATTTACATAAATATTATATTTTCCACTTTCCTGAATCTCAAAGGCTTTCTTAAAATAATAACCAGCAGAATCTCTAACTTTTAAATTACTATAAATCAGACCCAGTCCTGCATATTGATAAGCCAAATTCTGATATTTTGCATTTATCGTTTCAGGCTCAGTTCCTGGAATCTGGAATGAGGCCGCAATGCTCTTGTGCCTATAAATGATTTGCTTTTTTATATCTCCTTTCTTTTCATAGACTCCTGCATAGGATTCATAGATTAAGGATCTTCTGTAAATCCGACGGTTTGGAGATTTGATTTTGTCAATATCAATCAAGGATTTTTCCAACTCCTTCAGACATTCATCCAAGAGACCCATTTCGCCGTAAGCATTTGACCTCATCCTGTAGATATCAGAAACATAATCAAAGGCTTGCAATTCTTTAGCATACTTTTCAACAAAATGACTTTCTTCAATGGTTTTTTTATAATTGCCTTCATTATAATAAAGCAAAACAAGCCCCATCGAACTGGTCATAGCCCCATTTATATAATGTATTTCTTCACACTTTTCTTTTAACTGTAGTAATTTTTTTTCAGCTGTTACAGGATCTGATGCTGCAAAAGCTTTATACTTCTTAATTTCAGCATCAATGCTCTCTATTTGGGAAGTTTCTGCTTTTGATGATTTTTCATTTTGGGCAAATGTGGTATAAAAGAGAAAAAAAATAAAAAATAGATAGATTTTTTTCATTAGGAAATAAGGATTAAATTCTGGAATATATTCGTTATAGAGATTTATTGAAGAAGAGCTTTCTACATATTCATTGAAGGAACTAAAGTGCCATTAGTCAATCAATTATTATACATATTTATTTTTCTTAAAGAGATTATAAAAATCATTGATTCAATTTTGCCACTTTATGAGTAATCATATTAATTTCTCCATATTATAAATACCATTTATCATTATCATCTGTGCAAATTTAATGAAATATACATCCTAAATATACAAATACCTACTTGAGATTATTTTAATTCTACATTAATACGTCTCTATAACATAAATAACTGATTTACAGATATACATATTTGTAAAATCGATTAAACAAGACATGAAACTTTCCGAATTATTCCTGTATTGGACTTGTGCAGGCTTTATGGTAATCATAATATTGCACCAAAATGACAACCGATTCTGAAAATAACATGATGAACAAACTCTTCTCCCTATGTTCCAGTGAAGGGAGAAGGTTTTTCTTGTTGGTCTTGTTGTTGGTTAACTTTCAGATGATACAGGCTGTTTGCAAGCATAGTGATGTACCTTCATCAGACGTCTCTACCCTATTCATAGCAGATGGAACCTTGATTTCGGGAATAGAAAAAGTACATGTCCACCATTCCGCAAAAGTAAAGAAGAAGGTCAAAAAAAAGAATTCTACCCTATCCAACAAAAGAAAACATAAAAAAGAGCAGAAACTGTCCCAAACTGTTGAGAACAGTAATACAAGCATATCCATCTTCATCAGGAATACTACTTCGGAAAAATCCTTACTGGCTGCTTCCGACACTGATAAGCAAATTATCAGACCCAATCAGCATACAATGAAATCCCTTTTGCTTGAATCTAAAAACAAAGGATTTGCACTGGGCTATCCGCTGGACATTTTTCTGAAAAAACCTCACACAGATCAATGGTTTTCAAATCCATGTCTCCTTCGAAATTTCAATCGCCCACCACCCTTTACCCAAAAAGCTACGGTTTAATTCAATTCATCAGATAGTCCCCACTATCCTTTTACTTAACAAAAAGTTCAACATGATTCGCACATATTCGCCGGGTTCAGCCGAAGCGAACAGGTATCATCATGTATGAGCAAAACCTAATAAAGGGCTTCAAATCATTACATAAAAACAGCTATAATCTCATCATTTCCGGAGCCACCTCTGTGAACATAACAAAAGGAAAACAGAGCTGCAATGGATTGATGTTGACTGTAAATCCATAAGGCAATGAACCATTCTCTTTTGGAAAAGGCGATATCAGGAAATAAAACATTCCATTCATTTAAAACCTATTTAAAAATCATGAAAAAACAACTTTTGCCCATCGCAATTCTACTTGCTGTAACGGGCACTGTAAAGTCTCAGGTTGCCATAGGAAAACCGGCAGTAACAAATGCTTCGGTTTCCTTGGAATTTGCAGATACAGAAAATCGGGGATTGATACTTCCCTATGTAGAAACGAAGACAGGAATTACGGACAACGGTACCCTCATTTACGATACTACCGATTACAAAGTAAAATACCTGAAAGATTCCGGCACATGGACCGATTTAAGTGTTGACAACACAGGAACAGCCAACATTGCAATCCAGACCAGCAAGACTGAATCCACGACTGCAAAAACCGTCATCGGATCCGCAGCTGCCACAGACACCACACCAGGGGTTCTGGTTTTATCTGATACCACCAAGGCAATGATATTACCGAAAATGGTAAGCCCACATCTTAACATCATCAACCCTGCTCCGGGAATGATGGCATATGACACCGTAAAGAAGCAGATAGCTGTCTACAATGGTACAGTCTGGAGCTTTTGGAAACCTTAAATCTATAAAAAATGAAAAAAAATACACTTTTATTGGCATCATTCTTTATAAGCATAACCGCTTATAGCCAGGTAGGCATTAATACAGAATCCCCAAAGGCTACATTGGATATTGTGGCAAAGGCTACTGATACGACAGTAATGGATGGCATCATTGCTCCGAGACTCACAGGTGCACAGCTACGAGCCAAAGCCTATACCACTGATCAAACAGGAGCCTTGGTGTATGTTACCGCTGCAGATACTGCACCTGCAGGACAAACCGTAAATGTAAATTCAACCGGATATTATTATTTCAATGGAGCCCAATGGGTGCATACGGAAGGCAACAATGTCAATATCTACAACGCCAATGGTACACTTACCAATCCCCGTACAGTAACATTAGGAGGAAACAATCTGACCATTTTGGGAACAAACCAATCTACGGCCTTCAATCAAAATGGCGGGTTGCTTCAGACAGGACTTTCCACTTCGGCAACAAAACATGCCAATGCAACATTTACAGCTGCTGATAATGACGGCAATTCTGTAACCTCAAGATTGATTTTCCAAATTTATCCTGAACAACCAGGACAAATCATTGCAGATAATGATGCCACAGCCTTACATCTTTCAACTAATGCCACTACAAAATCGGCTCCCATTACCTTTGCCACAAGTGCAGGAAGCAATGCATCCGGGACTGAAAAAATGCGCATTACCGGAGAAGGAAATATTGGTATCAGTACCAATCTACCAACCGAAAAATTGGATAACAATGGAACGACCAGACTTCGAGCACTTCCCTTGAATGGAAGTTCAAACGCCATCAGTACTACTCCTAGTGGAACGGCCTCCACAAGCCAAAACCAAACCTTTACAGCAACGCGAACTGTAGTGGCAGATGCCAACGGTGTTTTAGGGTATGTGACAGGATTACCGTCTACAGGAGGTGGCACATCACCATCAGGTTCGATCAATGTAGGTGAGACCATTTCACAGGTCTATTCCATCCCAAGAGCCACTGCCATTGCAAACACGTTCAATCTAGCGACCTATGTTACTGCCAACAGCTTACCCGCACTCCCTGTTCTTGATGGTTTACAAATCAACCTGCAAGGGGTTGATGGAAACTATTATGACCCCAGAATCTATAATGTTTCAGGAGCTTCACAACTCATCAGTTATCAGACGTTTGCTACACAGGTCAATGAGAACAAGACTTCGCTCAACAATACGGTAACAGCCGGTAACTATGTACAAGTAGATAACAATAACATTGTATTTTGGAGTACAACTTCTGCTGAAGTTGAAACTACAAACCTACAGGTACAGATAGATGCCAATACCTACAGGTGGTATGAGTTCAAATGGTGGTGTATGGAAATAAACAGTACAAAGAAAATCTTCTTATCTGTTACCCGTAAAGCATAACCCATTGATATCTCAGCTATATCCATGAAGTTATCACATAACAACACTCACTTCATCGGAAATCCGACTAAAAACCATTAAATAATGAAAAAACAAACCCTCTTTTTCATCATATTCCTCATAATGGGTAATATGATGATCCTGGCACAGAACTGCAACGTCAATGCAGGAGCCAATGCCGTCATTTGCGGCACTTCAACCAATCTATCGGGAAGCCCGGGCGGCAGTACTTCAGGAAATCCTTTATGGACTCTGGTATCCAAGCCTTCAGGAGCGCCAGACCCTATTATTGCCACCCCTTCAGGTTACAATACCAATGTCACTGGGATGACCTACTCTGGAAATTATGTATTTCAGATTGCACAGAATTGTACAACAGGAACAGCAACCTCGCAAGTAACCATTACGGCACCAGGGGACGTCTCCACCTTTACTGCTGGAGCAGACGTTACGAATGTCAGCGCCATTACAGGTACCACTACATTAGCAGGAGTCATTCCTACCGGGTATACAGCATCATGGACCTATTATAATATTTCTGATGGAGCCACTACCAATGCAACAATGGCTAATACCAATACGGCAACGCCTACCCTTAGCCTTATTAAAAAAGCAGACCATAATATTGACCCTGCTTATCGTGCTGTGTTACGTATAACCTCCATTAATAACCCGAACTGTTGGTATGAGGATGAAGCCATTGTAAGGTTTATCCCAAATCCCCAGATCATTACGAATTCATCTTATAGTGGTTGCTTCCCTCCGCAATCATTCTCGTATATCGACCTAAGCAGCAGCTCTCCACGGTTTGTAACCAATAATCCAAACACCTCTGGAAATCCTGCATATGGGACTACGGTTACCATAAATGCCATAAGTCAGCCAGCTGGTGCGAATATTTCATTTGCAACCTTAGAAAACCAAAGAATGTATTTTAACGGTGCTGATATATCAGGTACTTATGTATTTACCATAACGGTAAGCAATACTAATGGAACCTATACTACACCACAGATTACCTTTACCAATAATGGGGCACCCCCAAATAGAATTAGTTTTCTCGATACGGCATATCCCGAGCAGCTAACATATAGAACATCAACAGACGCTGGTTCCGTATACTGCAATATGGCAGGGCAAACAACTCCTATTACCTTTTATTTTAAAATAAATCCTGCTGACCCTGCAACCATTACCACAACAGCAAACAATACAGGTACTACCCCACCAGGAGGAAATCCATCATTGGTTCTCAATGGGGCAGGAACCATGAACAGGAATGTAACGGTAACACCACCCGCTGGGGGATGGCAAATAGGTACCTATAAGGTCGGCATCACTGTGGGAAGCGGTGTCTGTACCATTGTACAACCATTTTATATTCATATTTCGGATGGCAACCGTCCGAATGTGACTGTCCCCAATACCACAGTATGTTATCCGGGATCGGGAGTGGTAACAGCTACCATTCCACTACCCTCAGTGTATGTGGGGGTAATCAATAGCAGTTACCTACAGGACTTTACTGGAAAATACCAATTTACTTTGGTTTCCAAACCTTCCGGAGCAGCAAATCCTGTTTATGGAACTCCTACCCTTACCAGTACCTCCACTACGATAAGTAATCTGGATAAGGAAGGGGAATATGTTTTCAAAATAAAGGCTGTTCCAAGTGGAGACCCCCAATTCTTAGATAAGGAATATTCCTGCTCGGGAACTTCTTTAGAGGGTACATTCTCCATATTCGTATCCGCACAAGTGGGTTCCAACGCTGGATCGGTACAAAATGTTGTAGGAACCGCCACTACTTTTAACGGGAACAACCCAGGTGCAGCATCTACCGGTACTTGGACCTTGGTTTCAAAACCAGCCGGAGCTCAGGACCCTGTTATTGTAACCCCTTCTGCATACAATACCAATGTAACAGGGTTTATCAATTCTGGAACATATACATTCAGATGGACGGTTACCACCGGTACCTGTACCAGCTCAAGTGATTTAACGGTCAATGTTTCCGCTCCATCTCCAGGAGGTGTTGCAGCCGCGGTTTGGTACAAGGCTGACGCCATTAGCTCATTGGACAATACTCTAGTGAATCAATGGATTGACCAAATGGGAACAGGTTATAACCTTGTGCAGGCTACCAACACTCTACAGCCTACCTATTCAAACCAGAATACCTTGGCAAACTTCAACCCAACAGTGACCTTTAATTCAACAGGTCATGGAACAGGGCAAGGAGGCTTCATGGCTGCAGATCCGGGAAGCGGAAATGAAATCATAGACCGATCCAAAGGAAGCATCTATATCGCAGGTAAAATGAATACGCTAGGTGCTGCCGGATTGGCTGGATTCGACCAAAGCATGGATTATCCAGGTTTACATATTTCCAACAATGCTACGACAGACAAATTATTGTTCTATACGGCTGGAAGTGGTTATACCACCCTATCCACTAATCTATTTGCAGATAAAAAACCTTTTGTAGCAGGTTCTTCATGGTTAAATGCTGCAGGGGCAACAACAGCAAATCCTTTAGCTAAAGTATGGTTAGATGGAAATGAATCTGTTTATAACAATACCCTCAATAATGTCAATACCGGAAATACGGCACGTGCCTTTAGAATAGGTCGTGATACCAACTGGGGAAGTCATGATGGACAAATGAATGAAGCCATCGTATTCGCCACTCCTCTTACAGCATCGGAAAAAGCCCGCGTAGATTCCTATTTGGCCGTTAAATGGGGAACGACACTCATGGGGGATTATGTAAGTTCCTCAAACAACATCGTATGGAATACTTCCACGACTTACCAAAACAATATCTTAGGTATTGCCAGAGACAATCTTTCAACCTTATATCAGAAACAGTCTCGAAGTGAGAACTCCGGTCAAAAACTGATCATGGGAGTTGGAAATTCCCTGGCCAATACTAATGCAGCCAATACCAATAGCCTGACAGAAGGACAATTCTTAATCGCAGGGGACAATGGTATGAAACAGGAATTGAAAACGTTGTTAACATATACAGCAGGTACTAACGGAGCTGTTAACTCCCGTTTCGAATCCATCTGGAAAGTACAGAATACAGGAAATGTAGAAAATGTAACAATTGCCTGGCCTAAAGGGGTTAATAATATATACCTTGTTCAATCTTCAGATGCTACTATTGATGCTACCGACAACTTTACATCAATGGCTACAGAGGTTAGCGTAAATGGCATGGTATACAACACGGCTACTGTAATATTAACAGATGGACAGTACTTTACCTTCGCCGGATATGCCTATGCGCCGGGCGGTGTATTTTCTGCTGCCTGGTACCGTGCAGATGCGGATGCTAATCTATTCTCCGATGATGGAGCTACTATAGCTGCAGATAACGCAACTGTTCAGCAGTGGAATGAGTTCAACAACAAACCGTTCTCTCTTCAGCAGTCAACAGCAGGTTATCGACCGAAGTTCTCCAATACTGCAACATTAGCCAACTTCAACCCAACTGTAACTTATGATGGAACCCAAAAATGGTTACAATACGCTCCCCTAGATGCACAAGGATATATATTGGATAGAAGTAAAGGAGCATTATTCTCTGCAGGAAACACAACAAGTGTCAACTCATCATTATTGGGTTTTGGAGTTGCAGGATCAGGAAATGCAATGGATGACCCGGGCTTGTACAATTATACGGGAAATAAATTTTTATTCTATCCGGTAATTGGTGAATTTGATGCACAAAGTACCAATACCATCAATGGCTCTTACATCGGGGGGGGAGCTTGGGAAAATAGTACTGGAATAGGGGGAAATAATGCCGTCAATATTACATTGAACGGTTTTCACCAAACGTTCACCACCAATATCTCGAATGTAAATACCGCTGTCAATCGTAATGCCTTGATGGTAGGAAAAGCAGACGCAGGAGCACAATTGATTGGACAACAAAATGAAATGATAGTTTTTGCTGAAAAACTAACGGATGAAGAAATAAATAAGGTAGAATCTTATCTTGCCATCAAATATGGGCAAACCTTGAGCAAGGAACAAAACAGGAATTATCTGAGTTCTACAGGCACAGTGGTTTGGGATGGATCAACTAGCAATTATTACAACAATATCCTTGGTATTGCTAGAGATAACACTTCTGCTCTATACCAAAAGCAATCACAAAGCGTGAATGATGGTCAGAAGCTAATCATTGGTGCAGGAAGCTCATTAGCGAACACCAACCTTGGCAACAGCAATTCCTTGACGGAAGGACAATTCCTTATCACAGGAGATAATGGTTTGAAACAAGGTCTCAGCGTACCGCTTTCTTATACAGCAGGCTCCAACGGGATTGCCAATTTCCGTTTCGAATCCACCTGGAAAACACAGAACACAGGAAATGTAGGAACGGTTACAGTAGCATGGCCTAAAGGAGTAAAGAATTTATACCTTGTACAATCTACTGATACTGTTTTTGACGGAACCGATATTTTCACACCAATGGCAACAGAAGTTATCGTAAACGGTGTAATATATAACACAGCTAATGTAACATTAACAGACGGGCAATTCTTCACTTTTGCAGGTTTCGGAAATGCTCCGGGAGGTGTTGCTAGTGGATTGTCATACTGGTACAGAGCTGATAAAAATGCATTAAATACAGGTACGGGAACAGATGTAACCGGATGGACAGATATGTGGAACGATACTACCGTTACACAGATAGGAACCAATGCGTTACCAAAATATGTATTAGGAACATCCAATTACTTCAACTTCAACCCGGGAATTAACTTTACGGCATCTACCCAGGCTATTGGTAACATATCTGTTTCTTCATTGTCTAGTTTGAATTATGATATTTTCACTCTTACAAAAGAAGGGATGGCAGGTGCTCGATTCCTTAATTTAGGAAGAGACAATACAACCATGAACGGTACTAACTGGGATAGCCCCGCTTTCTATGCCGACGGAACAGTTGCACGCAGAACTAATACAGGAGCATTGGTATATCTTACTAATCCGGGGGCTGTTGCATACAGCACGACTACCCCAAGTATAATGTATAATACATTTACTGATACTACAGTAAGCAAAGGACTGAACGGAGCTGCAAACGGAACTACAGGTAGCAATACGGCAATCGGTTTGGTGAATGGAGGGCACATTTTTGGAGCCAATAATATAGCCCCTCTGGGAGGAGATGATGGCGGATTTACAGGTAATATAGGGGAAACCATTATCTATGGTGCAGGCACCTTATCCAATACCGAACGTAGAAAAGTAGATTCTTATCTTGCCATTAAATACGGTATCACTATGGGACGTGTGAACACTGACCACTATCTTGATGCCAATGGAAACCAGGTATGGAACGGAGGAACTAATACGGCTTTCAACAACAACATCTTCGGGGTGGCAAGAGAAGATATTGGTCTTTTTGAGCAGAAAGTTTCTAAATCTGTCAATACGGGAGCAATACTTACGGTGGCTACCACTAATGATTTTGTAAACCCGAATCAAAATACAGCACGTACAGGATTTGCAAATGATAAGACTTATTTCCTTTTGGGAGATAACAATATTACGACAACTACATTAAGCAGTATTACAATAAATGGCTATACAGGAGGTTCACGTATCCCAAGAGTATGGCTGACGCAGCGTACCAATACTAGCAGTACGATGTACTTCGGGGCAGACCTTTCCTCTTACGGGGCAGGTTTTGGAAGTGGAGATCATGTAAAAATGATCATTGCGGATGATGCAGCGTTTACAACCAACGTAGTGTACGTTAACGGAACCTATGATGCGGCAACCGGAAAATGGGTACACAGTTATAATTTTGACTCAGAAAATGCAAAGAGGTATATTACCTATGCGGTGGTGGATGAGGTAGCTTGTACAACAGGTTGTAACGATAACACTTACTTGAATGCATCTGACCCAAATACCATAGAATATGATAATATCATAGCATCTGAGATGAGTACAATAATAAAACAGAAAGACGGTTCGTTTTATATATGGGGACCGTATACATCGCCTAATGTATCATCTTCAAACACCAATGTTGTATTAAACCTTCTTACACCAACGAAAATTGATCCGACTACATCACTCCCAACTGCAGGATCAACGGGAGCTGGATTCAACTATACAGGTACCCCTTTAAAAGCAGCATTACAAGGAGGTAATACTTCTGGTGGTATTTCTTATTTATTGACTACTGACGGGCTTTATATTTGGGGAAGTGCCAATATGTATAGTGGAATGGCTAACACATACAGAACTCCAAATGGCAACACATTTGGTAAGCTGACGGTTAATAATAAAGCTGACGGTCTGCCTCCGGGAGTGAGCCCTACCAATGTAAAAATGATGAGTGCCAATCAAACAACATTAACTATTGTAACCTGTAGCGGTGCAGTATGGACCTATAGTCAATCAGGTGCAGCATATACTTATGGAGATGGTATGGTTGTAAGTACGGCTAATGATTCAAAATGGCATCGTGTAATGACCTCTGCTACCCAAACACTGGACAATGTTGTTGCAGCGCGTGGCATCCTGGGTACTAAATTCGTTTTAACCTCCGATGGTAAGCTTTATACCTGGGGTAATAATACTTTCCATAATGATAATACTTCTGGGGCTATATCTAATTATGCAACAGAAATCAGTGTTCCTGCCGGAGTAACTCCAAAAATGATAGGGATGACCGAGGGAGTAAATGAAGGAGAAAGTTCTTATTATCTTTTGGCAACCAACGGCAAGCTCTATGCTATGGGGTATAATAATCAAAAGCAGCTGGGGCTTGGTGACACTGTCACAAGACTTAATTGGACAGAAGTAACAGCTACTGATGGCGCTCAATCTCTGGGAGGTAATATCGCTTGGATTTCACCAGCTGAGAATGCGAACAATTATCCATCTATTAATGTATTGACCACCGATGGAAAACAATGGGGATGGGGATACAGTTTACGTGGTCAGTTGGGCTCTGTTAATACGACTGGCCTTAACCCAACCTATATACCGGGTAATGGTACAGCTGCCAATGAGCTTAGCCTAAGTGATAAGGTGATTGCTGTAGAAGATGGAGGCTACCATGCCATCAACTTTAAAGAGAACTCCACGAAGTATGGCTTTATAGGTTGGAATTCGTATGGGACTAAGGGAGATGGCTCTTCTCCTGTTGGAGGTAATGATCTTAAATATACTTATATATCTCCTCTTGATATATGTGCAAAAGTAGTCTCAAGTTTTTGCTACAAACCGGGCATCATAGCCGGTACAGCATTAGATACCAAAGTGGGTATTACCGCTCTTGGCAGGGCTGGAGCAGGAACCATAGATAACTGGCCAATGGTAAGAAAGGGCGGATGGCTTGCCTTGGAAGCAAAAACCAAAGGATTTGTTCCGAACAGGGTTAAGTTCAATGCGTCCAATCAACCTGTTGCAGCTGATGGAGTAACTCCTGTCATTACTACTCCTGTAGAAGGTATGATGGTCTATGATACCACCAATAAATGCATGAAGATCTATACCCTTAAAGAAGGAGATCCATCCATGGCTTGGCACCGTATCACTACACAGGCGTGTCCTGATTAAAAAGAAACAATTTCCATAGTTGATAGATACTTAGCTCCGGAAAGTATTGTACGGAACGGGGCTAAGCCTATCAATTAAAAATCAATTACAACACTTTAGGCTATGAAGATCAATACCATGATAAACAGCAAACATTCAGCATCAGTTCAACAAAAGCTTAACGCATTTACTGAATTTCATTAGGTATTTGTCAACTACAAACAAGACATTACCATGGTAATGTCCTTTACCCTATCCTTTTAAAAGAAATATTACTTATGGATTCAAATTTCAGAAACATTCATATTGGAAAATTCATCCATCTACGAGTCAAAGAGAACAACATAGATGCCCCTCGTATCTGCAACTTCATGAAATGTACGGAACCTGAAATCAACGAAATGTATGCACAGGAAAACCTATCCACAAATACCTTATTGAAATGGAGCAAGTTACTTGAATATGATTTCTTTAGACTTTATTCCCAACACCTGATACTCTATGCTCCTCCTTCTGCCTCCATCCGGGAGTCCGATAGTTCAAAACTTCCCCGTTTCAGAAAGAACATCTATACCCGGGAAATGATAGACTTCATTTTGGAACTGATTGGGAAGGAAGAAAAGACCAAGCGTCAAATTACAGATGAATATGGAATTCCCTATACCACTTTGTGCAAATGGATAACAAAACATAATAAATGACTGCCTCCGATAGAAAATTGAGAGGCTAGAAATAGTTACAATAAGATAGCATTATACAGAATGAAAAATAACAGCATAGAACAACAGAATCAACCTAATTATAAACGAATCTATTCAGATATTATTGATCTGAAATTCCCACATAAGAGGGCAGAATGTGAAAAAATATTAGAAAAAAAAATGCTTTCCGCCATGGATATCATGGAGCTTAACAACAGAATTTTCGGCACTAAGGACCAAAATATCAAAAAGATGAACCAAAAACTTCGTTCCTACAATAAATCAGATATCCTTCGCATCCTTGACTACCAAAAGAGTCATAGGATGAATAACCTTCAGGTAGCCGAACACTTCGGATTGAGCAAAAATACCATGACCAAATGGCGAAGGATATTTCAATAGCATATCAATCATCATTCATTTTATAAAAAATATATTGAACATCCATAAAGAGCTCTTTTCTGGGTTCTTTATGGATGTTTTTACCTCAAAATCCTATTTTTTGGAATCCTTAATACCACCCAACAGGCAAATGACATTGCTGTTACGACAGTAGGAAACATGGGGATAGGTACCATCTCTCCCACTGCGAAACTCCACATTGAGACGGGAGGTACACCCACGGCTCCAATAGCAGGATTCAAGCTTGTTGATGGAACATAAAGAAATAATTTAGTCCTAACTACTGATGACAATGGTCTGGCAACATGGCAACCGATTGCAGTTCCTTTTTATATAAAAGCCTTTACTGGTACCTTCACGTTGCCCCCAATACAGGAACCGGACTAGGAACAGGTGCAGTACTTTATACGGGACAATACCTTGATCTACCCCCGGGCAAATGGGCTGTAAACATTATTTTTGGTATGCGCTTTATTCCTCAATCATCATATACCCCAGGCACCAATTTTGTGAGGTTCCGCCTTGAGGATACCACAGCAAATTACGATGCAAGTGTAACACCAAGTAATGTTTCTGCTGATGCTATTTTACCTAAAATCGCTTCCACCGGATTCGCACATTCCATGGATACAACAACCTTCCTCTTTAAAATAAACCTACCAGCTATCTAATTATAATTCCTGTACTCCTGCGGTGTATTGCCTGTTTTCTGCTTGAAAAGTTTGCTAAAGTACTGAGGATATTCAAAGCCCAGCTGATAGGCAATTTCGCTGATGCTTTTGTCACTGCCAAGTAAGATATTCTTCGCTTCTTCCACCAGAAAATAATGGATTTGGTCTTTGGCGTTCATTCCTGTTTCTTTTTTGAGAAGGTCGCTCAGATAATTTGGAGAAAGGTTGATCTTTTCTGCCAGATAGCTTACTGTAGGAAGCCCTTGCTCTTTGATCGCATCAGAATTGAAATAATCCTGCAAAATACGCTCGACCTGCGAGACAATATCACGGTTGGAAGTTTTTCTGGTAATGAATTGCCTTCCGTAATATCTTGTACAATAGTTCAGAAGCACTTCTATATTGGATACGATAAGGCTCTGGCTGTAGTTATCGATATTCTCTTCCAGCTCATTCTGTATCTTCTGTATGCAGTCGAATAATGTTGTCTTTTCTTTATCAGAGAGATGGAGAGCTTCGGAAGATTCATACGAGAAGAATGTAAATTCTTTCATTTTCGCTCCCAGAGAGGTTCCCCTAACCAAATCCGGATGGAAAAACAACCCCCATCCCATCATATCTTCTTTTTTCTCAATTTCACTGTCCATCGTGAGCACCTGCCTTGGTCCAATGCAAATCAGGCTTCCGTCCTGAAAATCATAAGATTGCCTGCCGTAACGCAGATTATTGGCGCAGTAATTTTTGAACATAATGGAGTAGAAATCACAGCTTACACGTATATCTTCTTCAATCAGCTCATCCACATTGCTGAAGTCAATTACAGCAACCAGTGGATGTTTCGTAACACCTTTTACAAAATTGTTGATCTCAGAAATGCTTTTTAAATGAATAATTGGTTGCACTTTATTGATTTTTTGGTTAAAGTATTTGGCCATAAGTTTGAAGTTTTAAAAATCTTAAATATATTTTTAAGCCTTACAGTTTTTGGAAAAAGAATCCTTCATTAAATATGAGAATTGATCCTCTCTACCTTTGTAGTTCTTAATTTTGAAAAAACTATCACTTTCGTATCTCAATTAAAATCGCTTTGTAATAAATATCTGCCCTTTCCTGCGAAAAATAATCTACGACGAGACCTGCCAATGCGAAATAGGTCAGCGCAATACCAATGCCCATCCACGTTGGGTTTCTGGTGCTCCAGAATATCAGAAGGGTGGCAAGGAAAAAGACCGTTGCTACAATTTTTGAAACTTTGTACCCATACTGGAAATCATCTACCCGTTTTTTTTCCAGTTTCGCAAACTCCACTTTATCTTTCTGATAGATTTGCGGTAGTTCCATCATACGTTTTGGGTTGGAGTAGAGCATGCCACCACCAATAGCGGAATAAATTGCCCCCGCAACGAGTAAAGGAATGAACAAAGCTTTTGCATTAGGTGTAGTACCTGTTTTCCAAAAAAGAAAAACTGCCATTATTGTTATAATGCCGAATGCTACGATGAGTTTGGCTTCAAACAATTCACCTTTTATCCAGTTGATGGTGTGTTGTATCAATTCCATAATATAATTTTTATATTTTTATTAATTGTATTTCGTTCAAAATTCTACCTGATTCCAATATATCTAAGCGTTCTGCGGGGTTTAATGCATAATCCAGCATCAAATCAGCAAGGTCACTCACCGGCAACGGTTTCATTTTTCTGAAAAGTCCTAATTTATTAAAAAAGCAAATGACATTAACCCCTATTCTTTCTCCAATTCGATCAGTATTTGGGCGGATCAAAGGACCGGGGCGGAAAACCACAAGATTTTTAAATTTCAATTCTGTAATAGCTTTCTCCAGCTCACCCTTCATCCTTGAGTAAAAGATCGGCGATTTGTAATTCGCTGTAGATGAGGAGACCAATATAAAATAGGGTATTTTATTAGCTTTTGCGATTTTGCCAAATTCATACTGATAATCATAATCCACCCTGTGTTGGTTCTTCTTGCTTCCCACATTTCTAACAGTCGTTCCCAGACAGGAAAATGCCACATCACCGTGAACGACATCTTTCCATTGCCAGCTTTCTTCAAAATCTACGATTATCGTTTGCAATTTTTGGTTCTTCACCGGCAATGGTTTCCGAACGAGTGCCACGACCTCATCAAAAGCATCATTATCTAAAAGCCGGTTCAGCAATTCTTTACCAGTGGCTCCGGAAGCTCCTATCAGAATAGCTTTCATAATTCTCCTTTTTAAATTTAAACAAAATACAAACAACTCGGAAAGAAGAAACGGCCTAAGCCATTTTTGTAATCATGCTATCAAACATCCTGTCACTGAAATATTTACGCATCCACAATACAGGACCTGCGAAATATCCTTTGGCATAGCGGGTTTTAGGTTTTGCTACTGTTGCTGCCTTCACAATTTCTTTAGCCAGCAATTCGGGCTCGGAAAGGTTTTTCCCGGAAGTGTACATTTGCTTCATGTTATCAGCGGTTTTATTAGCTCCTGCCGCATACGCTCCGCTGCCTGATGTTGTCTTGAGGTTATCTGCCGCAATGCTTCCCCATTCAGTCTTGATTCCGCCCGGTTCTACAATTACCACATCAATCCCGAAAGGTTTGGTCTCGATTCTCAGACAGTCTGACCAGCCTTCCAAAGCATGTTTTGTGGCGTGATACCAGGCTCCGTAAGGTGTATAGATTTTCCCGCCAATGGATGAAATATTGACAATGCGACCAAAATGCTGTTTTCTCATAGAAGGAAGAATCAACTGGGTAAGACGTGCCAAGCCAAATATATTGACCTCGAACTGTCTTTTTGCTTCTTCAATAGAGACATCCTCCACAGCTCCGTAAGAACCGTAGCCTGCATTATTGATGAGGATATCGATTTTACCTTCTTTCTGAAGTATCGTATTGACACAGTCGACAATGCTCTCGTCTTTGGTCAGGTCAAGTGAAATTACCGAAACACCTTTCGCTTCCAGAGATTTCATTTTATCTGTTCTTCTGGCAGCGCCATACACCTTATATCCTTTTTGACTTAATAAAACGGCTGTAATTTCTCCCATTCCGGAAGAAGCTCCTGTTACTAATGCTACTTTACTCATAGTATTGATTTTTATTGGTACAAAGTTCTGATTTATTAAGATCATCTGATAAGACAAATCCACTATTGTTGTATACAAATCCATTATGCTTTTGTAGAAATTCCTTTGATTTTGATCAAAAATTAAATAATAAAACCTCACAAACTAAAAAGTCTGTAAGGTTCTATTATTATAAAACGAAATATTTTTTAAAAATACTTCAAAGCGCCCGTCCTTTTCAATAATTCCCCACTACCAGCTGTTTTCAATAGCAAACTGAGCCATATTCTCGAGCTCATCATACAAAAATTGATTTCTCTACATTTTCAAACTCAGGGTATTCCCAAAACCGCCGAATCACGAAGTGATAAAAATTTGATTATCAGTGTTTTGATTTTCATGTAAATCTATTTTCTATGAATATATGGAACCGCCTTTCTTCATTAGCCTTACTTCCGGATTCTACCAATGACGATTCCATAATTTGAATTAATCTTAAAATTTTTACTTAATTCTGTGGAATGTTGCTGTCTTTCCAAGCAATGACACTCCCATAAAGCCACGAAGATTCATCTTCCCATCTTTGACCCAGGCTTTACATTTGTAAGTGTCTCCGCTTGGCGCATTGTATATCTTACCGTCCACATACTCTTCTCCGTCCCATATAAGTCCTGTGAGGCTGATAATTCCTATCAAATCTCTCGAGCGGAGTTTTACATCCGGATTTTTGGTGTCTTTTTTAGAGGTCACTCCATCTTTCTCAACAATCTGGTTGCCCCAAAGGTATCTGCCATAATATTTGTCACCTTGTTTAAAGATTTCCATCTTCACATCTTTTTTGTCAGACTCCCATTTTCCCAATATGGCATCCGCTTTGTCCTGTGCGAATGTTCTACCGGCAAAAGCCAGCATCAATACGAATAAGATTTTTAATGTTTTCATTGCTATAAAATTTAATGGTTAAAAATTGGTTGATTAATGTAAAATATCCATTGCTTCAACATACTGATGCAAAGATGGCCATAACAGTATTGAGGGAGATAATACAAATCCACGGTTGTTGTATACATTTTACAGAAATGCAGCGGTTTGAAAAAGGGTATTTGCGTTCTATATGAGCGTAAAAGAATTATGAAAAAAGATCCCAGATTATATATGGCAAAAAATCTTAGCCCGAAAGAGTTAATCTTTCAGGCGATTAGAAGAGATGGAATCAGACTAAACCATGGATAATGACTGTCGAATATTTGACCGAATAAGATTATTCAGGACACAGAAATAATATATTTCAGTTACTATTGAAATATCAGAATTTATAAACTTTCAACAAGGGTAAAATGATACTAATTAATATTTAATGATTTGCTCTGTCCAGGTTGGACCTGTAATATAGAACTTTCCACATTTATAATTAACAGGTTCGATTCCCATCTGATATAATTTACTTAAGGAATAACCACAACCACTTTACCAACCGTCCTACCCGACTCTAATTGAAGATGTGCTTCTTTCATTTCTTCAAAAGAAAATATTTTAGAGATATGTGGTTTAATAGCTCCACTTTCTAAAAGAGATGCAATTTCTTTCATATGTTCACCGTTGGATCTTACCAAAATGAAATAGCCGTTTATACCTTTTGATTTAACTTTTTCTATAATTTCTTCATTCAGTCCCGTGGGAATACTTATGATAGTTCCACCCGATTTAGTGACCTCAGTCGAATGATCAATATTATTCCCTCCAATAGTATCCAAAACAAAATCATATTCAGGTTTTTGTTTAGACCAATCATAAGTATGATAATCGATATAATGGTCTACTCCTAAACTCAATACGAAGTCTTTATTTTTTTCAGATGATGTTCCGGTAACTGTTGCTCCCAAATATTTTGCAAGCTGTACTGCGAAATGTCCTACTCCTCCGGAAGCAGCATGAATGAGTACATTCTGCTTTTTTTGAACTTTCCCGTTAACGACTAATGCCTGCCAAGCCGTTAGTGCCGCTAAAGTTGAAACAGCAGTTTCTTCAAAGGAAATATTTTTAGGTTTAATAGCTAGTTGAGAAGCAGGTGCAGCAACATATTCTGCATATGCATTACCATTTCCCGGAAAATTGACCATTGCAAAAACCTCATCTCCGGTTTTAAAATCCGGGCTGCTGCTTTTCTCCACAATACCCGAAATATCCCACCCCAAAACAAGAGGATCATCTTTTTTCATCAGACCATACATCCCTTCTCCTTTTCTTGTTTTTGTATCTACAGGATTGATACTAATGGCTTTTACTTTTATCAAAACTTCATCCGAACTAATCTCAGGAATCGGGAGTTCTATGTATTCCAATTGGTCAACATCTCCAGTTGCTTTCAATATAATTGCTTTCATTATAAATATTTACCTAAGTTTAATTCAACATCACCATACGTCTGTAATCCCTGATCCAGCAGATTTTTGATTCTGCCTCTGGCTTCCGGCTCTGTAAGGGAAGCAAAAAATTTGGTTTGGGTTTCCATTATGTGCTCATTTCTCGGAATAATTACCCTTTCATTCATAATAGATTTTATGCTTGTAATAATTTTCTTATCGAAAGAAGCAATCCTATTTGCCAGATTTTCTACAAATGCATCCAATTCATTATCTGGAAAAGCCCTGTTAATCCAGCCGTAATCTGCGGCTGTTTCCGCATCAAAATCATCACCACTCAGGATAATTTCCAAAGCTCTGGCTTTACCGGTAAGAAGATGTAATCGCTCTAATCCACCACCTCCGGGGAACGAACCAATTCCTATTTCCGGCTGTGCAAAGAATGCTTTTTCCTTGCTTGCAAAACGCATATCAAAAGCCTGAATAAATTCACTTCCAAGACCTCTTGCCCGTCCTCTGATAGATGCAATACTTACAAACGGAGCCTGCTCAAGACGCTTGGCAACATCCGGCCAGGAAATAGACAGTCCAGTTTCTCCGGTGCCTTTTGGAAATTCAAAAATATTGATCAATTCTGCGTGTGCCACATAGAAATCCGGATTTGCACTTTCGAACACCACAACCTTCAGATTTTCATTGGCTTCCAATTCACTCATTAATTCTCTTAATTGGACAGAAAATTCAGGGTCGAAAATATTTACCGGAGGATTATCTATTGTTACTTTCCAGTAGCTCTCACTTATTTTTTGTGTAGTAAAAATCATAGTAATAATTTTAAATGATGTAATCTTAAAAACATTTTTTTGTCTGTTCAAAATTAATTGTACAAACACTGGATTTTTAACACAAATCGGGGAATATCTTATATTTTTCTCTGATTTCTGATTTCTGTTGGTGAGATGCCTTTGATATTTTTAAAAAATCTTGAGAAATATGGAACGTTTGTAAAACCCAATTGATAAGCCACATCGCTAATATTCATATCTGTCTGAAGTAATAAAATTTCAGCCTGCTCAATCATAAACTCCTGAATAAAACTGATTGTACTTTTCCCGGTTTCTGCACGCATAAGGTCTGTAAGATAGTTAGAAGACATGTTAAGCTCTTCGGCAACAGATGAAACAGTAGGAAAACCAGAAACAGGTTTTGATAAATCTTTATAACGGTTTTGCAGTAAGCTTTTTAACTTTGAAGAAACCGAAACAGCCTTTGTTGCTTTGTTTTTAAATTGTCTTTCATAAAAAGCATCTGCATATGAAAGAACAACATTTAATAGTGAAAGAATAATATTGATGTTTGCATTAACTTTATTTTCAAGCAGCTCTATATGTATTCTTGTAAAAAGCCAGGTGATAATCTCTTCTTCCTCCGCTGTCATAAATAAAGCATCATTAATCTCATAGCTGAAATATTTGTACTGATGGATCTTGGCTGCAATTGGATTTTGTCTGATCAGATCAGGATGAAAGACAAACGCATAACCGTCCCAGAAAGTCAGGCTGTCCCAGGAAACAACCTGTCCCGGTTCACTAAAAAGCATTAACCCATTCTCGGTATAATATTTACTATTTCCGTAATTGATGTCTCCGGTAAAATTTTTCTTTAATGAAATTTTGAAGAGATTTACCTGTATCTCGTCACTCGACTGTGGAAAATTCGGGATCGCCTGTTTACATACTCTACTATCCATCATTGGATGCAAAGGTTCAGTAAGATTAAGATATTTATTATAGGTTGTTAAATCACTAAAGGTTTTCATTTAACAAAAATGCGAAATTGTTATGAATTTTAAATTGAGCTGAGTTATTTGATTTCGTTTTTTTGTTCTTTACAAGACAAACACTGGCAAATAAAGAGTTATTGTTCCGGTAAGGCTAAATTGCAATAAGTTTGCAATACAATAGTTTGCAGAGTTTATAAAATACTTTTAAGTAATGTGTTAACAAGTAATTTATTATTGATAAGATTCCCAGTCAATATTATCTTTTGCCCATTGCTTGGCAGAGGTTGTCGGAATTCTGTTTTTGTCATTAAATGTCTTTTCTAATGGCCAGGAAACACCTCTTCCCGCTCCAAATATGGAACGGTATTTTTTAACGAAATTGGTGGGATCATTTTTAGGATCATTGGCTATTTCATTGATATCATTTTTGTGGAATGCACTGATAATTACCAAAACCGTCTCTCCTTTTGAATAGTTTTCCAATACTCTCTGAATTCTTTTAGATTGTAAAAAAGTGCAGTAGAGAAAAAGTATAGAGCATAGTGCCAATATTATTACTCACTTCTTTTGTACTATGATTAAGCTTTCAGAAAACCCTGCACATATTTTATGGCATCCTTACCAATTTCTTCAGGTGAATTGTGTCCGCTGTAATCAAATTTTACTTTGATGTTATTTTGAAACACACTACCCCATTTGGCAAGGAAAGGTTCCGGAAAGGCTTTATCTTTCATTCCCCATAGTAATAGTACAGGAAGCTCCTTGATTCGGTCTCTTTTATTCCATAAGCTACTCAACCATTCATCTTCAGCCAGGAAGGATCTCGGGAAAATCCAGGTTCCTTTTCTGGTTTTAGCATAAGGGAATGGCTTAACATAATGCTGATGAATAGCTTTTGAATAGTTTTTTTTATCTCCGAGATCCATCTTCATTAATACCTTCGGAAAGAAGTTAAAATATCTGCAGAGATTCCTTCCCAAAGCTGATCCCATAAATTTACTAAAACCACTCAGGGTTTTATCATCTTTGACTGACCAAAACCAGCTGTTGAAGACAATAAACCTTCTTATATTATCAGGATGATTCTGTGCATAATCCATTCCTATCGGGCCACCCCAATCATGAATTATCAGGGTGATATCATTCAGCTTAAGTGCAGAGATAACGGATTCTAAATTTTCAGCATGAAACTGCGGAAGGTAAGATACCTGATATGGCTTATCTGAAAGCCCAAATCCAATATGATCAATTGCGATACAACGGTGTGTTTTGCTAAAGTGTTTAATAAGTTCACGATATCCAAAAGACCAGTTGGGATTACCATGCACAAACAAAAGGACCTCACCTTCTCCCTCATCAATGTAGTGGATTTTTCCATATCTGGATTCAATAAAATTAGAATGGAAAGGATATTCTTCCTGATTTAACCAATCCGTATTCATTATACTTTTCATTTTTAGTTTTTTTTAAAATAAAATTTTAGCGAATTCGTCTGCAAACTTTTTAAAGCCGGTAGCCCCGGGCAATACACGCTGACTTTCTTTAAAATAGGCTCTCAGCAAAACTCCTTCCCTTAAAGCAACTCCCATATCTATAATATATGTATGGGCCATTTCAGGACTCATTCCCTGCTTTAAAAGACTTTCAAGCAATTGCTGATCGGGAAATTCAACCCATCGCAAATCCGGAATATTTATGGCCTTTCCCAAAGTTTCTGCAATTTCTTTTCCTGTAATTTCATCACTTACTACATACAAACTACCTTTCTTACTAAAATTACGATGATGTAATGCTTCAAATGCCACCTGCGCTATATCATGAGGATGAGAAAGGGGCAGGATGATATTTCCACCGAAATTATTGCCGATGATATGTTGCTGACGTATCATATCGGCCGACCCATAAAAATTGGAATAAAATAGTCCTGGCCTTAGATGCAATACGCTGGTTCCGTCAATAGAATCAAATTGCTTTTCGTTATGGTAATTGGCTCCCGCCGGACCAGGTCCATCCGGGAGATGGGAACCGATACCACTTAAGTTAACGACATACGGAACACTATTTTCCTTAACTGCCTTTACATAGACATCTCCTACTTTCTTTATTTCTGCCGCTGTTCCATAACTTGGCGGAACCATTGTATATACAGCATCTGAATTTTTAAATGCATTATTGATAAAGTGCTCATCATCCAACCTGCCAACAAGGGTTGTGGCTCCGAGGGCCTTGATTTCCCTTATTCTTTCCTGCCTTGAGGAAATAACATATACATCATGACCAGCATTGACTAATTTTTCTGTCAGAATTCCGCTGATGTTTCCTAATGACCCTGTGACTGTAACTTTCATATTATTAAAGGTTTAAAATTATTGTACAAATCTAATTTTATACTTACTTTTGTACAAGTACTGACCCCATAGTAGGTATAAAATGACAGCAATAAAAAAGACTTCCGTTATACAGGAAAATAAGGGTAATGCCCACATATCATGTCCTGTCACTTTTGTTATGGAAAAAATTGGTGGCTATTGGAAACCGATCATTATGTTCAATCTTTTATCTGGTGAAAAGAGGTACAGTGAGCTTAAAAGGTCAATTGATACCATAACAGAAAAGGTTCTGATCCAGCAATTGAAACAGTTGGAAAGCGATGGGCTCCTGATCAGAAAGTCAAGACCAGTAGTACCACCACACGTTACCTATGAGCTCTCAACTGCAGGAAAAGAACTATATCCTGTGCTTCGTGAAATGGCCATTTGGGCTACTAACCACGGGGAATCTTATCAATCGCAGTTTAGAAAGCAAATGAAGGATTTTCCAGAAATTGAATCGGTATGATTGCTGATCTTTGTTCAGGCATCTTTTGCCGATGACGATATACTTAAATGCACCGGATCATATTTATATAAATTTTGGAATTAAAACAGCTTATCTCCCGGATCAAAATATTCATATATACTTTCTATTTGCAATAAATCTTCTTTAAAAAAATTCGAGAAATCACCCATTGGGCCCACCATAAAATGACAAGCTGTTTTCTTACAGGCAGTTTTACTGCTGATTTACGCATTTACAATACCAGTTTCAACTCTTAAAAACTAATCCAATGTTACAAAAAAAGATACCCAACCTGTTTTCTTTAATTCTTTAATGGAAAACGGCTCTTTCTTCGCGGAAACATTGCGTTGGTAAGTTTTTTTCTTAAAATTTAATAATTTCGGTCTGAGGATTTATCAGGCTTTTTTTACTTGAATAAAAATTTGGATAAGATGGAGAGATGTTCCATAATTTTATTGGAAAAAGCAATGTTCTGCGTATATCAAAATTACAATTTGCATATTCTTTTTCAAAGATATTGAGATTATTGTTTTTTCTTATAATGAATGATAGGAAGACTTCTTAATATAGCTGCACTTTGCTCCGGGGTGATGTCCCGCTGAGGCTCAGCCAGCATTTCATAGCCTACCATAAATTTTTTAACTTCCGCACTTCTGAGCAAAGGAGGATAAAAATGCATATGAAAATGCCATTCCTGATGTTCTCTGCCGTCTGTAGGTGACTGGTGGATTCCCGCAGAATAAGGAAATGATGTTTCAAAAAGATTGTCATATATCGTGGTTAAATTCTTAATAATGACAGCAAAAGATTCTTTTTCCTCTTCAGAAAATATAGCAATGTTTTCTCTTTTCTGCTTACTGATAATCATCGTTTCATAAGGCCATGATGCCCAAAACGGCACCAATGCAGCAAAATGTTCATTTTCTGTAACAATGCGTTCCCCAGCCTTGATCTCCTGATCAAGATAGTCTTCCAGTAATGTTCTTTTATTTCTGTCAAAATAAGTTTTCAATTGATCCTGAGTTTTCTGAACCATCACAGGAATTGACGACTGCGCCCATATCTGACCGTGCGGATGAGGGTTGCTGCACCCCATGATGCTTCCTTTATTTTCAAAAATCTGAATATAGTTGATATAGTCCAAAGCGGCCAGCTCATTGAACTGCTCCTGCCATACATTCACCACATTTTTTATTTGCTCCACAGACATTTCCGGCAAAGTAAGGCTATGATTTTCAGAAAAGCATACTACCCTGTTGATTCCACGTTCCGGAAGAAGGGTAAAAAATCCTGGCTGTTCCTCGGAAAAATCAACTTCTTCATTCAACAATGCTCCAAAATCATTATTAAAAACATAAGTTCCTTTATATGAAGGATTTTGGGCTTCGTTAGCCCGCATATTTCCGGAACAGAGATAGCAGCTTGGGTCATATTCAGGACGGTTTTCTTCTGTTATCTCTTCTCTCTGCCCCTGCCATGGCCGGTTAGCACGTTGTGGAGAAACCAGTATCCATTCATTCAGAAGAGGATTATATCTTCTGTGAGGATGCTTTTTAGGATCAAATGATATATTCATTGGTGTATTCTTTTATCCCATCAGAAATTTTAACATCATAAACTTTCAGCTGAATATTAAAATTTTCCAGATATTTTTCACTGATAGTCCGGATCACTTCCTCAGCTTTGGTTTCATGAATAAGGTTAATACTGCAGCCTCCGAAACCGCCTCCCATGATTCTTGCTCCCAATACTCCTTCCTGTTGTACTGCATTTTCCACTAAAAAATCAAGTTCATTACAGCTGACCTCAAATTCTGTTGAAAGCCCGGCATGGGTTTCTGTGAGGAGTGTTCCCAGATATTCAATATTTCCTTCTGAAATAGCTTTGGCAGCCATTTCCACTCTTTGGATTTCTTTAATAAGATAGAGACATCTTTTATATGAAATACTTCCCATCTCTTCTTTTACATGATCAAGCATCTCCAGCGTAACATCTCTGAATTTTTTGATTTCCGGGAAATTTTTTCTTAAAACTTTTTTTCCGTGTTCAACATCTTTACGTCTTTCATTATACCCCGAAGTCAGATGAGCATGTTTTACACAGCTATCAAAAAGCAGCAGACTGTATCCTTTAAGGTCGGCATCAAAATATTGGTGCTCCAGGGAATTACAGTCGAGCATAATTACTTTATCTTCCTTCCCGAATACAGAGGCAAACTGATCCATAATTCCGCATTGAACTCCGGCAAAAGAATGTTCTGATTTTTGCCCGATCATGGCAATTTCTTTTTTTGATATCCTAAGATCAAAAAGTTCATTGAGGATATAGGCAAAACCACATTCAAGGGCTGCTGATGAAGAAAGTCCGGCTCCCATCGGAATGGTACTGCTGAAGACAACTTCCATCCCGCAAAACTGATTTTCCGGTTTCTGCAGCTGGCTGAAAACACCCAGAATATAGTTCATCCACATCTGCTGAACCGGTTTTATTTCCATCGAGACATCAAACGTATATTTTTCTCCAAGATCTTTGGCTATGATGGTACAAAAATTTGTCTGAGGGAGTTTACGGACAGCAAAACAGATGTATTTGTCTATGGCAGCAGGAAGTACAAATCCATCGCTATAGTCTACATGCTCACCGATAATGTTAATTCTTCCGGGAGAAAGGAAAATATGTTCGGGTTCTGATTTGAACTCGGTTTTAAATTTCTCTATGGTTGGGTTGATTAAGTGTTCATCCATATCAATCTTTTATGATAAAACATATCCTAGGAGATCTAAAGTATAAAACTACTGAATTCAAAACAGATTTATACTTTCTCTGCCTGATCTTATCTCATTTTTTGTGAATCCTTAACAAATTGGTCTAACCCTGAATCCGTCAGTGGATGCTTAAGAAGAGAAAGTATAGGAGCAAGAGGACAGGTCACAACATCAGCGCCAATCTTTGCACAATTAACAATATGCATGCTGTGTCGGACAGAAGCAGCCAGAATCTGCGTCTGAAAACCATAATTGTCATAAATCATCCTGATTTCTGATATCAGCTGAAGACCATCTGTTGAAATATCATCCAGTCTTCCCAGAAACGGAGAAACGTAAGTGGCTCCGGCTTTGGCAGCCAGCAAGGCCTGGCCCGGTGAGAAAACAAGAGTACAATTGGTCTTTATTCCTTTTTCAGAAAAATACCTGATGGCTTTAATTCCATCCTTAGTCATAGGAACTTTTACAACAATCCTTGGATGTAATGCAGCAAGTTCCTCTCCTTCTTTAATCATTTCTTCAAAAGTAATTCCCAATACTTCAGCACTGATATCCCCATCCACAATATTACAGATTTCAAGGTAATGATGATGTATATTCTGTTTTCCAGAGATCCCTTCTTTCGCCATCAATGAGGGATTAGTAGTTACTCCGTCCAGTACTCCAAGGGCATTGGCTTCTTCTATCATCGCCAGATTGGCGGTATCAATAAAAAATTTCATAGATATTATCGCTTTTATAAGTATTAAATTTACACTTATATTTTAATAAAACTTCATGTAAATTTATTTTTTGCTGATTTTCAAAAAAACTACTCCATGAAATAATTAAATTCTTTTCTGTACTGAGAAGGGCTTTTTTGAATATACTCTTTGAAAGTTTTATTAAAATAACTGAAATTATTGAACCCGGATTCAAAGCATACTTCTGTAATACTCAAAGGCTGTTCTGCCAGAAGCTTCAGTGCATGCGTAATCCTATACTCATTTACAAAACGGGTAAAAGTCTTATTGGTGATTTTCTTAAAATAGCGGCAGAAAGATGGTACTTTCATATTGGCCAGACCAGCCACTTCTTCCAGGGTAATGGATTCTTTGAAATGATCTTTGACGTAGTTAAATATAAGATTGATTCTTTCATTGTCTTCAACCTGTGTCTGAAGGTAATATTTTCCTGCATTTAAGATCCTGTAGTCCTGAGTAGCAGACAGTTCATCTAATATTTTCAGGAATCTGCACAGCTTGTCCAGAGAAGAAGCTTCATGCATCTCAGTAACCTCTTTCCCGATTATTTTCTTCACCTCTTCCCCGAACACGATTCCTGCTTTTGATTTTTCAAGCAGTGCTGAAATCCTTTGCATCTCCGGTAGGCCCCAGATAGGTTCTCCTAAAAAATCAGGCTTAAACTGAATGACCATTTCGTATTCATTATGCGTACTTTCATTGGTCAGTCCGCAATGCGGAAGATTACTTCCTATCAGGACAAGATCACCATCTGAAAAATAAGAGATACTGCTTCCGATCTGTCTTTTCCCGGAACCTTTGCACACAAAAATCAGCTCAATCTCAGGATGGTAATGCCAGACATGTGATTTTATATTCTCATTGGTGAGAAATTTCAGGCTGGTAAAACTGCTTCCTATGGTTGGCCTTATCGCCTCAAAAGAAGGATTTACATGTTTCATAAAGCAAAAACAAATAATTTCATATGCAAAATTAACAAATAATACATCAATAAAATCAAACAAAGTTAATATAGTACACAAATATGAGAATTTAATTATAGCCTGAGAATTATTGCTGCCATAGCTTTGCAATAGTAATCCTAAAAGCGTTAACCCATGAGCACATTATTAAAAGCCGTATTTTTTGCAGGAGCCTTATTGGTTTCAGCAAATGTAATGAGTAAGGACAGAGATTTTTCCCTTTCCTTTGGAAACGTACAAGACAAAACATTAAACTTTGAACTTTCAAATGCTAAAAGTGTTTCTGTTTTTGTTTATAACACTGCACATGACGAGCTGTTTTTCGAAAATCTTGCAGATGGAGATCATCTGATAAAGTCTTACGATTTTCAGAGCTTTACGCCAGGAACCTATTATCTGGTAGCAGAATCAGAAATGAAGATAGAGAAATACAAAATCAAAATCAATGCTGATAATGTAATGGAGGTGGAAAAAACACCTGTAAGTGCTGTACATAAGCCTGAATATACTATTTCCGGACATATGGCAAAGCTTCACATGTCTGATGCGAAAGGACCTGTAAGCATTTCAGTATATGATCTTTCCAATACAATGTATTATACTTCAAACAAAAAATATGCTGACGGCAAAGTGGATATCACTTTTGACCTTGACCCGAAAACAGCAGACCAATACATCATCCAGATTGAAGAAAACGGAAATGTTTTTAATAAAATAATTTCTCTCCGATAAACAGGAATATATACAGATAGATTGACATATCGATCATTCCAAATTATTTAGGATTAAAATTTTACTTACAGTTTATTGTTTTGAGGCAGCTCCATTTCCGATCAGGAAAAAGAGCTGCCTCATTTTTTAATTGTGATGCCCCATGTCCAATTTGATCTTTTTCAGATCTTCCAGTTCATGAACAGGACGTTCAATATCATAAGGAATCGGCTTTCTGGAAAAAGTCTGGAAATACAGCAGACAGGCATCTTTCCACCATACCGCATCTTTTGACTGAATTCTGAGTTTTGACTGAACATCTGCAAATCTCTGTTCGTCTATATAAGGTTCCATCCTATCCCAGATTTTCTGATAATCTCTTACTTTTTTCACCCCGGAATCATACGTATAGCACAGCTCATCCCACAGGGTTTTTCCGTCTTTCATTGTATAATCCCACGGAACATGGTGAAACCACAGGATAAGATTTTCCGGGCAGGTTGAAACATTCCCATACCTTTCATTAAGTGGCGGAAAATACTGTGAAACAGCATTACTTCCCGTTTTTGTTCTGTTAAAGCCCAATCCCTGAGCATCAGCCTGATGGTAATACACAGGTGACCAGTCCGGTCTTCCGCCTTTATAATCGCCCCACGGTTCAGGGCCATAGTGATGTCCACCTGCAAAAATATGGTGTAACCCTAATGGCATCATATAATCCACAGCGGTTTCCCTAGAAGAAAGCATGATTTCTTTTACCGGATTCAAAAAGTTCTGATCATCGGTAAAGGTCATTTTAAGCCATTCATCTGCAATCTGCTCTGAACTCAGCTGATGATTCCATGCTAATCTTCCAAATGCATACCAGTTGGCCTGTGCAAAATGATGTCCTGTCCAGTTGGTATCTTCCCCGATATTGGCAACCGCTGAAATAGCTGTCATTTTTGCACGTCTTAAAGTACCATCTGTTATTTTAGCAATCGTAGAGCCCTGGCCGTCAGAATAGGTGTCGTTATCCAGTGTTTCCTTGAATAAAGGAGCCAGAAAAACAAGATGATTTGAAAAGCCCAGATATTCCTGTGTGATCTGAAATTCTACCATTTCGGAAGTTTTTCTTAAAGCTCCGAAAAGCGGATTAAAAGCTTCACGGGGCTGAAAATCAACAGGACCATTTTTGATCTGGATAATGACATTATCCTTGAATTTACCGTCCAGAGGAACAAATTCGAGATAAGCCTGTTTGGCTCTGTCATCCTTGCTTGGGCTGTATACAAAAGCTCTCCACATGACGATTCCGTTGTAAGGTTTCAGAGCATCAGCCATCATATTGGCTCCGTCTGCATGGGTTCTTCCGTAATCCTGAGGCCCCGGTTGTCCTTCGGAATTGGCTTTCACCAAAAAACCTCCAAAATCAGGAATCAATCTGTAAATTTCAGCTGCTTTATCTTTCCACCACTTTTGTACGTCTTTATTCAATGGATCTGAGTTCTGTAATCCGCCCAGCACTTTAGGTGAAGCAAAATTCACGGAAAGATATACTTTAATACCATAAGGTCTGAAAATATCGGCCAGAACCTTTACTTTTTTAAGATAGTCTTCCCCAAGCATATTGGGCGATGCGTTCACATTATTCAAAACAACGGAATTGATTCCTACAGAAGCATTGGCTCTTGCATATTCTTCGTAGCGCGGAGAAATTTTCCCAGGTAAATCTTCCCATTTCCAGAGTGATCTTCCGGCGTATCCTCTTTCAATACTTCCATCAAGGTTATCCCAATGGTCCAGAACTCTTACATCATATGATGGTTTTTCAACAGTATTTAAATGAGACAGATCCGTCTTTGTCTGCTGCAATCGTAAGATATGATAGACTCCGTACAACAATCCTATTTCTTTGCCTGCAGAAATAACGATTTTTTGAGGCGTGGAAACAATCCTGTAACCGTCTTTCAGATTTTTGTCTTTGTTTTCGGTACGAAGTTCTACCGCCTGTCCCTGCCAGTGGTTGCTCAGTTCTTTTCTGGCAATATTCAGGGTTGGACTGCTGCCTTTGGAAATAATTTGATCTGCCGATATTCCGTTTTTTGCAGGAAACCGAAGCCAAAGCTGGCTTCCGTCCTCCGCAAAAATCAGCAAAGGAATCATCAGAAAAAATAGGATGTAAAGTCTCAGATATTGCATTGATAAATTTTAAATTATTAAAGATGGCTATGACTGGTCTTCCAAACCATCAATCGTCTTGATTTTCCCTTCATGATCGTATTCCAGTTCAACAACCTTCATACTTCTCAGCCATGTTTTACCGCCACTCGGAACAGAATCATGGAAAAACAGATACCATTTTCCTTTGAATTCCACAATGCTGTGATGGGTTGTCCATCCTACCACCGGAGTAAGAATTTCACCCTGAAAAGTAAACGGCCCGTAAGGGTTATCCCCGGTTGCATAGCAAATCAGGTGGGTGTCTCCTGTTGAGTAAGAGAAATAATATTTACCGTTGTACTGATGCATCCATGATGCTTCAAAAAAGCGGTGCTTATCGCCATGAAGCAGTGGTTTTCCGTTTTCATCGATGATCACAACATCTTTAGGAGCTTCAGCAAATTCAAGCATATCATCGCTCAACAGAGCTACCTTTGAATGGATTGCAGGTTCATCATTTTCAGGAATTACAGCGGATTCAAGCGCTTTATTATCTCTATAGCGCTGCAATTGTCCGCCCCAGATCCCTCCGAAGTACATATAATATTTTCCTTTATCTTCAAAAATGCAGGGATCAATGCTGTAACTGCCCATCATCGGATGTTTCTCAGGAATGAAAGGTCCATAAGGTTTGTCACTCACTGCAACCCCGATTCTGAAAATATCATTCTGATCCTTCAAAGGAAAATACATATAATATTTGCCGTCTTTGAAGGCAACATCGCAATCCCACAGCTGTCTTCCCACCCATGGAATATCTTTTACCGAAAGGACTACGCCATGATCTTTAATTTCTCCGCCGTCCACATCATCCATTGAGAAGACATGGTAATCATTCATATCAAAATGATCTCCGTTATCGTTTTCTTCAATTCCGCTTTCGCGGTCGTGAGAAGGATAGATATAGATTTTATCTTCAAAAACGTGAACGGAAGGGTCTGCCATATAATCTTCCGGGAATAAATATTTTGATTTTTTCATTAAGTAAAAATTCTATTGAGTTTAATTTTTCTCTGCCAATTTTATTATTTTTTGTACCACAGGTTTCTCCTGGTCTTTTCTGTCAAAGAGTAATGGGTAATCTGTTCTCCCTTTTACCGGAAAATCATTTTTCCAGGATTGTTTGTCGGTAACACCCCATAAGGTGACCCTTCTTATTTTATCTTTATGTTGTAAGAACAAACCAAAGAAATCAAGGTAACGCTTTTCCCATTTCGCTTCTACTTCATTGGGAAGACCTTTGGTGTAAGGATTCATTTTTTTCTGATAGGCAACCGTATCTGAAACATTGGCAGAGCTTCCCCACGGAGAAGGCAGTGCACTGATTTCAAGTTCTGTAATATTGACCTTAACTCCGGCATTGGAATACGCCAGAATTGCTTTCTCATATTCATCTATGGAAGGGATATCCATTCCGACATGGGCCTGCATTCCTACCCCATCAATACGGATTCCTCTTGATTTAAGTTTTTCAACCATTTTAATAACGGTTTTTACCTTTTCCGGATACCATTCATTATAATCGTTGTAATATAATTCTGCATTGGGATCGGCTTCCTGAGCATATTGAAATGCCAAAGGAATAAAATCTTCACCCAGGATTTCGTAAAACTTACTTTTTCTGTAGGATCCGTCTTCAAGAATGGCTTCATTCACCACATCCCATCCTTTTACTTTTCCTTTATAACGGGAAACCACCGTTGTAATATGGTTTTTCATGCGCTGTTTCAAAACTTCAGGAGAAACGTCTTTTCCATTACTGTCTGAAAAAAACCATTTTGGAAGCTGGGAATGCCAGATTAATGTATGCCCGATGATGAACATATTGTTTTTTATTCCGAAATCAACAAATTTATCAGCATCATCAAAAAAGAACTTCCCTTCCTGAGGCTGCAGAAACATCGATTTCATGCAATTTTCGGCCACAATAGAGCTGAATTGTTTTTTTATAATCGCTGCTGCTTTCTGATCTGTCCCGTCAATCTGAGGAAGACTCATAGCGGTCCCGATATAGAATTTATCCTGAAATGCTTTTTTTAAAGTACTGTCAGACTTCTGCGCCGACAGCCCGGAAGCGGTAAGAGCCACCAAACCAATTAAAATACGTTTCATAGTAATCGTTTTATTTTCTTCTTTCAGCCAAATCTTTTTCAATCTGAACCTCCATTTTTTTGTTGATTTTGTAAAATAAAAGCAGTCCGCACGCAATGAAAAACGGTATGGACGGGAAAATACTCACAAGCATTTTGGCTCCTGCCGCCACTGTTTCAGGCTGAATAATCTGCTCATTTCCATGTACAGAAATATATCCGTATTTTCCTATGATCAAAGCTACCAGAGAGCTTCCGATGCTGAGACCAACTTTCAATCCTACCATCATGGCAGAAAAGATAATAGCTGTAGCCCTGCGGTTGTTTTTCCATTCCGAATAATCGGCAACATCAGCAATCATGGCCCACAAAAGCGGAGTGCTGATTCCGTAAAAAAAGCCGTGTAAAATCTGCGACAGGAACATGATTTCCACTGCTTTCGGAGGATAGAATATAAAAGCAAGGATAAACAAGGTAGAAATGAATAATGACGCAATAAAAGTGTCCCGTTTTCCAAATCGATCTGCCAGTTTTTTAGAGAAGGTAATACCTACAATCATCATCACAATCCCTCCTGCATTAAACAATCCGAATCCTGCAGACTTTGGATCTTCCCCGAAGAAATTCATCCCTGCAGAATTAAAAAATGCTGTAATGGGTGAAATAAAACTTTTGAGTGCATTTTCATCCACATAGTTGTTGAAAAAGTATACATACGATCCTCCTTTCATGGCCAGCGTGATGAATATGAATGCTGTAACTGTAAGCATAATAATCCATGGTCTGTTCTGGAACAAATCTTTTAAATCCTCTTTCAGACTTGATTTCTGCTCCGGCTTGGGAATGATTCTTTCTTTGGTCGTAAAAAAGGTGATCAAAAGCATGACAGATCCGATCACAGCCAGCCATGTCATGACGGTTTCAATTCCCTGTGCTTTGTCTCCGTGTCCTACGTATAAAATGATGGGAAGCATAAATACCTGTACAAAGAACTGTGCAAACATCACAGCCACAAATCGGTACGAAGAAATACTATTTCGTTCTCCCATATCTCCTGTAATAACACCACTCAATGCAGCATACGGTAAGTTATTGGATGCATACAATAACAGTAATAATGAATAGGTAACCGCAGCATAGATCATTTTACCCTGATAGGTAAAGTGAGGCGTGCTAAAGGCCAACAGGGCTGCAATACCAAGCGGTACAGCGGTAAATAGAATCCATGGACGGAATTTTCCCCATCGTGAGCTTGTTCGGTCTGCCAGTGCTCCGATAAGCGGATTAAAACCAAACCCAGCAATTAAACCTACGGTAAGGGTAATGACAGAGGCATCCTCTGCTTTGAGTCCGTAAATATCCGTATAAAAATAGGTCAGATAAGTAACTAAAGTCTGAAAAACAAGGTTGGCCGCCAGATCTCCCAGGCTATACCCTACTTTTTCTATTACCGATATTTTTTGTGGCTGATTATCCATTGATTTTGATAAGGTTTTCTATGTTAAATTTAATTTTTTCCTGTCGTAAAAGGTGAAGCCGGAAGACCGCTTTTATTTTTAAGATTGCCGTCCGGGTTATCTGCCCAATCGTAGCGTACATTAACAGGATTAGCAATCTGATCATTCCATACAATGACTTTATTGCCTTTTGTCTTGGCTTTTGCCCATTGGTAGCTGCCGTCTTTCTGCTGTATAGCAAAACCTTTAAGGCTTCCCTGTACCAGATCATCTGTTCCGGGTTTAAAGGAGAGAATAATGGTATTCCCTTCTGTTTTCATCGACTGATAAACGGGTCCGTCAGCAATGATTTTTTTGCCTTCACCTATTTTCAGGGCCTGTAAAGCCAGCCTGTCACCCACTGTTTTTTTATTTAAGGGATGAATGTCATTCCATTCTCCCAAATCAATAGCTACAGCAAGTCCCGTATAAGGAACATTAAGCGAAACCTGTCTCTGCTGCTCTCTCAGCTCGGCCCAACCACTATCCAGAGGTTCATCTTTTTTCTCCATGAAATTGGCCAGCTGTACAATCAGGAACGGCAGATCATTCTTGTTCCATTTTGAACGCCAGTCTGAGATCATCGTTGATAATAAATCTGCGTATTCTTTTGGAACTCCTGTATTGCTTTCGCCCTGATACCAGATAAATCCTTTAACCTTATAATTGATCAGCGGATTAAGCATCGCATTGTAAAGCCCTACCGGTTTCCAGCGGATAAATGTTTGCCCGGGAGCCATTTTTTCCATTTTTGCCCCTATTTTATATTTCCACTCGCCTTTAAGGTCTTTTTTTTGTCCGTCAATTTCTAAGTAATATGGTTTATCAGCAATAAACTGTCCTTTTCCGCTGCCATTGATGACTCTTACTGTAATGATATTCTTTCCTTCTTTTAAAACTCCTTTCGGAATGTCGTACCAGCGTGGCGGATATTCATAGGTTACATTTCCTACTTTAATTCCGTTAATATAAGTAACATCAGCGTCTTTTATCCTTCCCAGATTTAAAAATGCTGTTTTCTGGTCTGCTCCTTTGGGAAGAATAATTTCTTTGCGCAACCATACCGAACCGTCAAACGGACCTTCCTGATCTTCCCATGATCCAGGTAGCATTATGGTTTTCCATCCGGAATCATTTCCGTTATCTTTTTCCCAATGCTGATTAAAACCAATGTCACTCTGATCCAACTCCGCATACCATGCTTTGCTTAACGATCTTTCCTGGGATTCTGTAGATTGTATCAGGTCATCATTTTTCCATTTTTCTGCTTCAGCAAGGTATTCCGGATATTTTCTCAGTGATTTTTCATCCATCCAGGCCTGAGCCGGAGAGCCTCCCAGACTGGTATGAATGATTCCTATAGGAACGTTATTTTTTTCATTCAGTTCTTTGGCAAAGAAATAAGCAACCCCTGAAAAATTAAGAATGGTCTGAGGGTTTGTACTTTCCCACTTCCCGCCGTCAAGATCATCTTGTGGAGCTTTAAAATTGTATTTCTGCGGAACTGTGAAGAATCTTATATTCTGATTATTGGCGTTTTTAATTTCATCTCCATACAAAGGTGTGAGCCTTCGCATCGGAAGTTCCATATTGGATTGTCCTGAAGCTACCCATACATCACCAATAAGAATATCTTTAAGAGTGATCTCATTAATCGTCATGGTATATGGGCCTCCGGCATTAAACTTTGGAAGCATAAGAGCCCAGTTCCCATTCTGGTCAGCGGTGGCATTATAGGTTTTATTGATAAACTTAATCGTAATTTTTTCTCCTGCATCTGCATATCCCCAGATCTTAAGATCCTGGTTTCTCTGAAGGATCATTCCGTCTGAAACCAGAGCAGGCAGCTTTACTTTTGCATCGAAACCGCAAATGGCTGCAAGAAAAAATAATAAGTATAGAATTCTGTTTTTCATGGGAAAAATCTGTTTTTAAATTTGGTTCAGCTTTATTTCTTTTCGTAATCATCTGTAAGTAAACGCAATTCAATGACTTTAGCGGTCATCAATTTTTCGTCTGCCAGGAATTTTACGGTAAGATTTTCTTTATTCTTTTCTGAATCCGGTATCGGAATTACCAAATATTGAGGTGAAGTTCCGGACTTTCCTTCCAGATTTTGAGCAATAACTTTTTTACCGTTGATCTCAATATTCAGCGTGCGGTTGGCATTCGCATCAAAATAAAGCAGGTAAAGGTATGGAGCATTTTTTCCGTTATTTTTCATCTGGTAACTGAACCAGCCTTTAGCATCACGGAAATGGAGGTCTTCCATATATCCTGCACCGGAGTCTTTGCTTTCTATAAAATGATCTGATTCCGGCTGCTGTTCGCCCAGCTGAACTTTATCAGCAGTGATCATATCCAGCTTTCTCGTTTCTTTTTCTTCTTTCGCTTTCTGCTTCAGCATATTTTCTATCCCGTTTTTGTCTGCCTGCGGCCAGTACATAATATATCTTTCTGCCTGAATACTGTAAAATGGCACAAGACAGAGTCCTTCTCCGAATTTTTCAGATGGATAAAGACCTTTTATAGCAAAGTTTAGCGGTTTATTGTTCAAAGGTGTTACATGGCTGAGAACCTCAGATGGATTTCCAAGGATAACGGGAATTTCGTTTAAAGGGACCTGCGGACCATGAGCAATATGGCCTCCTCTGCTATCGTCCGCAAGGAGTCCCTGTTGATTTTCGGTCCCGTATTTTGCTGCAAGCACTACAGGTCCGTATTTAAATGCATAATAATTGGAGTCGTCAGGCAATTGTTCTGCAAAAAGATGCATGGGTAAAGTCATTTTAATAACGTCCCCTTTTTTCCATTTTTTAGTCAGTGTAAAATAACCATCGGAACCACACTCTGCTTTTTCCTGCTTTCCGTTGATCAGGATTTTTACATCCGAAGCTGTTGCCCATTGCGGACATCTCAATTTTAGATTAAATTCCGACTTCCCTGCAGAATCAAAAATAAGTGTCGTTTCAGGAAGTTCAGGAAAGTTATTGATCTGGCGGACCACTATTTTCTGCTGTTTCCATGTAAGAGTGGAAGGAATAAATAAGTTGACATATAAATCTTTATCCGACCGGGCATAAATCATTTCCCCATACTTGGCATGATTTTCCATTCCTGATCCCACACAGCACCAGAAACTGGTCTGAGGCTGTGAATACACACGGTAATGCCCGGGACGCATTGGTGTAAAGTATACGAAGCCTCCCTGATCATGATTTTCTGTGGAAAGGATATGATTGTATAATGCTTTTTCATAATAATCCATGTAATACGATTCGGGCAATGTTGCAAACAGTTCTTTAGTCAGCTTGAGCATATTATAAGTATTGCAGGTTTCCGGACCTTCAATACTTTTTATCATGCTGCTGAAATCATTTACAGGATTAAAATGCTCACTGACGCTGTTTCCGCCAATAGCAGTTGATCTTTTTTCCGTTACGTTATGCCAGAAAAAATCAGCAGCATCGCTCCATGACTTATTGTTTTCAAGATCAGCAATACGCTTATATCCGATCACTTTAGGAATCTGGGTATTGGCATGGAGACCTGTAAGCTTATCTTCTCCTGATAAAAGCGGTGTAAGGATAGCCTGATGGGAAAAGCGATGAGCCAGTTTCAGATATTTCTGGTCATGAGTGATCTCATACACATCTGCAAAAACTTCATTAAGCCCTCCATGTTCACTGCGCAGCATATCCTGTATCTGTTCATCAGAAAGGCCTGATACTTCATTCATCATCCAATCCGTGAGTCTGATCAGCATTGTTTTTGCTTTTTCGTTTTTCGCATACCAATAGGCATCGCATAATCCCGAGTACAGTTTATGAATATTATACAAAGGCACCCAGCGGTCGTTCAAACCAAAACCTGTGGCCCTGATGTTTCCTTGTTTAATCTCTTTCCAGATTTTATTTCCATCCGGAACTCCTGAAATATATCCATCCTGAGATGCTCTCTGGCAGCGCTCCAGCTCACTGATCATATAATCAATCCTCTGCCTGATCTCTGGATCTCCTGTAGAAGCATACATTAATGATAATGCTGAAATATAATGTCCTCCAATGTGGCCATTCAGACCTGTGTTTTCCCAATTGGGATAATTATCTGCTTTGGAGTTCAGTCCGGCTTCTTTAAGATAGGGAGCCAACAGTCTATCCGGCTCCATCGCCATCAAATATTTCCGGTCTGCCATCATGGCTTTGTTGAAAACACTCTCAGACAACTTTACAGTTTCCAAAGGAAAATAGTGAATTTTCTTCTTCACCTGTGCTGAGGTAAATGAAAAAAAACACAATAAAAGAACTGAAAGTTTTGGGGTCATGGATAAATGTTAATTCAACATTTCTAAAGTAATGGAAAGAATCTATATACGAAACAATTTTTGAGTCCGATTTATTCATTTTTTTATTTAAAACCTTTCACAAAGCCTTAAAAACAGACAAAATCGTAACACCTTATCATAAAAAATAAGATAATCAATTTACAAGAAAGCGAGAGTGTAAAATCATACGATTCCCTATCAAAATGAATTCAGGATACGTTATAGTAAAATTTTAAACAATATTGCTGATACCTTATCGTATTTTTAACATTAAGCCTATTTACATATCAATTATTACTCTTACCTTTAATTTTAACATAATTTTAACATTAAATTCATAAATAATTAAACAGATTTCAGTGATATTCTTCAATTTTGACAGCTATTTTACCTCCCAAAATATCCACAGAGAATAATTTTACTGAAATAAATGAATACTTATTAAAAGTGTATGAATCACATTTACATAAAATTATATCCATAAAAGCTTTACCTTTGTATAAAATATAAAAGATGACTGAGGATTACTCCCAATATCCCAAACACCTTGTTGCCGTTGACTGTATAATTTTCGGTTTTGATGGCGAAAATCTTAAAATCCTTCTCGTAAAAAGAAATTTTGAACCACAGATGGGCCAATGGTCACTCATGGGTGGTTTTATTGGCAGTGAAGAGACTTCTGATGAAGCGGCCAACAGGGTTTTGTACACATTAACGGGCCTTGAAAATATTTATCTTGAACAGCTGAAATGCTATACTGAAGCTAATCGTGAGCCTACAGCCAGAATCATGTCAATTTCTTATTATACGCTGATTAATATTGAAAAAGACATTCAGATCAATGAGCAGTACAGTGCAGAATGGGTTGACCTTCAAAAAGCACCTACCCTTATTTTCGATCACAATGAAATGGTAAAAGATGCCGTAGCCAGACTGAGAAGAAGAGCTTCCACAGGACCTATAGGGTTTGAGCTTCTTCCTGAAAAATTTACAATGAAGGATCTTCAGAATCTTTATGAAACTATTTTTGATGAAAAATTCGATAAGCGGAATTTTACCAGCAAGATCAACAGTATGGACATCCTTATCAATACCAACAAAAAGGATATGACCTCATCCAGAAAAGGCTCTTTTCTTTACCGATTTGACGAAAAAAAATACAACAAAAAGATATCACAGGGATTTATGTTTAAGATGTAATACTTACAATCTGTATAATTTTAGAAAAAACTTTTTTAGAAAATCAACAATTTAGAGTTGCAAAAACTCCGCATACCCTTATTAAAATCTCACCTATGTGAGATTTTTTTTGTGCTCTTACAGGAAATTTCAAGACAGGCAAACAGTTATTTCGCTTTTTTCTAGCATTATCGTAATAAAAATTTATGATAAGGTTTTTTCTTTTCCCCTACCACAAAAAGCATTATAATTATATGACTTACAATTTTATTTATGATATGTAATTTTTTTGTTAAATTTTAATAAAATATTGATTTATATTTAACATTATATGTATTTTTATACAAAACTAATAACCATACTCAATAATAACTCTAAATTTCACAAACCCCACACTTACATACGTAAGAAACCAGAAAAAGAGAAGAAAAAATTTCAAATCAGCAACTGAATAGAAATGGTTCCATTGTTCTACCGAAACAGGTACTGAAGAATTAAGTAAAGAAAGTCGGGAGACAAGCATATTAGTCAGTTTAATAGAAAATATAGCAATATTCTTATTCAAACCCAACCTCAATAAAATTAAGAAGTTTTACTTATCTACCCAATACTCCTATATAGGTTATCGGGATATTGATGGCTGAAAAAAGACCAAACCTTTAAATATATAAATTATGAGAACAAACAAAATTTGGCTACTGGCCTTTCTGTTAATCATTCTTTCCAGCTGTTCTACGATGGATGAAAAAAATTTACTCGAAGAATCTGAAACCAACTTAAGTACCAGCGCTAACGCAAGAGCATTGGCTGCAACACCAATGCTTCATGTTGGAGGCAGATACCTTAAAGATCCCTGTGACAATAACGTTGTCTTACATGGCGTTGCCATAACTCCCAGCCCCTGGTTCAATGGCTGTCAATATGGTGCTAATTCCGGCTATTGTACCTGGGATAATTACAATGTGCAGGGTGCTCTGAACTATAATAAAGGTGTCATGAACAAGCTCAGCAATGCTGCCGATGGCTGGTATCTCAATTACATCCGCCTTCACATTGATCCATATTGGACTAATGATCCCGGACCAGCTATCCCTGAAAACGATATCTCAAGATTCAATTATAACCGCTTGGTTACTTATACGGATCAGGTGATTATCCCACTGATCAACCATGCCCGCAGTCTGGGAATGTATGTCATCCTACGTCCACCAGGCGTATGCCCAAATCGTATTGCAGTGAATGATGCGTACCATAGCTATCTTAAAACGGTATGGACCTTTTTGTCACAACATCCGAGCCTGAAGAACGCTGACAATGTGATGTTTGAATTAGCTAATGAACCTGTTGAAATCCTGGGAACAAATGGTACTTGGGGGAGTACAGGAAATGAACATTTTGCGGCACTCAAAAATTTCTTTCAGCCATTGGTTAATATCATTCGTAACAACGGAGCCAATAATGTTTGCTGGATTCCAGGTACAGGCTGGCAGTCTCATTATCAGGGCTATGTCAATAATTCTATCACAGGTGGTAATATTGGATATGCAGTTCACATCTATCCGGGTTATTGGGGTGGTGTCAACAATTATCAATCCTTTCAGAACGCATGGAATATCAATGTTAAACCAATTGCAGATATAGCACCCATCGCCATTACTGAAACCGACTGGGCACCTCAGGGATATGGTACCTTCGGAGTCGGCACAACCGGTACGGCAGGCGGAAGCGGATTTGGCGCCAATTTAAAATATATCGTGGATCAGTCAGGCAATGTAAGCTGGAATGTTCTTGCCCCGGATAATCTCCTCCACAAAGGTGATCCTAATGCAGGAACAGCCTACAACAACGATTGGGAAGCCTGCGCCGCACCAGTTAAACAGTGGTTCCAGCAATATGCATCCTCTAATTATCCTGTTGGAAACTGCAATACAAACAGCAGCCTGGTTAACAATGGTATTTACGAAATCGAGTTTCAGACCGATGCCAATAAAGTACTTGATTTAAAATCAGGAGAAGATGCCAATGGCGCAGTATTAAGGCCATGAACAAGAAATGGCGCTTCTGCACAGCGGTGGGTTGCCATTGATGCAGGTAATGGCTACTGGCGTTTTGTATCCAAAGCGAGTGCGTCTAATCGCTGCATTGACCTGGCAAGTAACAGCAACACACTGGGAACTTCAATCCGGCTTTGGCAAAGCTATAGTAATGATGCACAGGCCTGGCAGGTGGTCGCTGTCTCCAATGGTTATTACAAAATCCTATCCAAGGTGGATCCTACACGTGGCTGGGATATCCCGAGCTGTACCATGGATGGCAACTCTAATTTACATCTTTGGGATTATTACGGTACTTCATGTCAATTGTTCAAGTTCAAATATATTGGAATGAACTGATCCCAATAAAAAAATAGGATGCTTTTGGGCATCCTATTTTTTATTATGTGTGAAAAGTCAATTTGCTTCGCAAGTCAATGGTGAATTTCTAAAAATTGACAAGTGAAACGGATTCACTATTGACCTTTCACTTTTCCATATAATCAACGTTTACCAAAACCTTACTACAAGGCAGTCAGTAAAAGCAACGTCACACGATTAAACTAAGGCTCAAGTTCAAATTTATTGGGATAAGCTAAGTGCCATAGAAATGCATAAAGTGCATATAACTAATTCTCAAATAAAAAAAATAGGATGCTGAAAAAAGCATCCTATTTTTTTATTATATGTGAAAAGTCAATTTGCTTCGTAAGTCAATAGTGAATTTCTAAAAATTGACAAGTGAAACGGATTCACTATTGACCTTTCACTTTTCCATATATTCAACGTTTACCAAAACCTTACGTACAAGGCTGTAAGTAAAAGCAATGTCAGCACAATCAAAACTAAAGTTCTGTTGTCCACTTTAAACATCGTCACATCAATGGCAAAAGCTTTAGGATTTACTTTCGGGCCTGCAAGGCTGATCAGTATCATCGCGATTATCGTGATAAAGAATGACCATCCCATATTGATCAGGAAAGGAATCTCGGTAATGGTATGTACTACTCCGTTCTCCAGCTTTTCATAAGTGAATGCAGTGTACATCCAGGTTTCTTTTCCGAAAATTTCTACAGCAAAACTGTTGAAGAAGATCGCCAGCACAAAGCCTAAGATAACCCCCACCAAAGCAGCTGTACCCGTTGTTCTTTTCCAGAACATCCCAAGAAGGAACATGGCAAAAACTCCCGGACTGATAAAGCCCGTATATTTCTGGATAAATGTAAAACCTCCTTCACCACCAATTCCTAAAACGTCTGTCCAGGTAAAAGCCAATGCGACCATCATCGCAATAATAATGACCCAGCGACCTGTTCTCACCATCTGGATTTCGGTAGCATCTGTTTTAAGGTATTTTTTATAGATATCTAAAGTAAAAATGGTTGAGATACTGTTTACTTTTCCAGCCAGTGAAGCTACAATTGCTGCTGTCAACGCTGCAATGGCCAATCCTTTTAATCCTACTGGTAAGAATCCTAATATTGCAGAGTATGCTCCATCTTTCACTCCATTGAATCCAGGAAGGTGTCCTTTAGAATATAAAACATAAGCAGCGATTCCCGGAAGCATTACAATGACAGGCATGAATAGCTTCAGAAAACCGGCAAATAAAATTCCGGTTCTTGCCGTTTTCAGATCTGCCCCCAAAGCTCTCTGGGTGATGTATTGATTACAGCCCCAATAGTTTAGGTTAACAATCCATTGCCCGGCAAAATACATCGCCAGACCCGGTAGAACAACATACTTCTGTACATCAAGGTTCTGAGGCATATCCAAAGTAGTGGTGGTTGTTTTTGGCTTGTCAAGAATCAGTTTAAAATGCTGCGGAGCCTCATTAATCAGAGTATTGAATCCCGCTAAAGCATTCCCTACAGCCGCCCCGTTGATTCTCTGGTCTACAATCTGCAACGCCATATAAACCGTTGCAAAACCGCCAATAATAAGAACTGCAACCTGTATAACGTCTGTATATCCAATTACTTTCATTCCTCCAAGGCCGATCAGAAGGGCCATAAGCAAAAGAGCAATCATAATACCGTGAAGATGTTCTCCACCTAATAAAGTATCAATGGCAAGAGCTCCAAGGTAAAGAATGGAAGTAAGATTAACAATAACATACAGAAACAGCCAGAATACTGCCATAATCAGTGAAACCGATTTATTATACCTTCTTTCAAGAAACTGAGGCATGGTATAGATCTTATTTTTAAGATAGATTGGAATAAACCAGACCGCAATAATGATCAGTGCAAGGGCAGCAATCCATTCGTAAGCGGCAACAGCAATTCCGACAAAGAAACCTTCACCACTCATTCCGATAAACTGTTCAGCAGAAATATTGGAGGCGATTAAACTGGCTCCGATCGCCCACCAGGTCAAAGATCCTTCCGCAAGGAAATAATCCTTACTTCCTGTAGACTCAGATTTTTTCTTTTTGTAGATCCATAATCCGTAAGAAGCTACCACCACGAAATAGATCAGAAATATAATGATATCAATAGTTGCTAATTTCCCCATAGTTTACTTTTTAACTGAGAATTTATAGATGGTTTTAGACTGGTACTTCTGTCCTGGCTTCAGTTCTGTAGAAGGGAAAGAAGGCTGGTTTGGTGAATCCGGGAAATGCTGTGTTTCCAGGCAGAACCCTGTTCTGAATTCATTTTTGCCACCGGTTTTGGTATCAAACTTTCCGTCAAGAAAATTTCCGGAATAAAACTGCACACCAGGCTCATCAGTGAAAACTTCCATAAGCCTTCCTGTTCCCTGATGATATACTTTGGCGATACTTCTGAGTCCTTTTCCATTCAGAATCCAGTTATGGTCATATCCTTTTCCTTTTTTCAGCTGATCGTCATCTGCGCTGATATCTTTTCCAATAGGTTTTGAAACTGTAAAATCAAAAGGAGTCCTTTTTACCGTTTTCTGTTCACCAGTCGGAATCAGAGTTTCATTGACCGGAAGAAAATGATCTGCATTAATCTGCAGTTCATGATCGGTAATCGTTTTTGTAAAATTTCCTGACAGGTTAAAATATGAATGCTGGGTAAGATTTACCACTGTAGGCTTATCGGTCTCTGCTTCATAAGAAATTTCCAAAGCATCTTCGTCTGTAAGGGTGTAGAAAACAGTTGTTGTTAATTTCCCCGGATATCCTTCTTCACCGTCTGCACTGGTATAAGATAATTTTAATGTGGGAAATTTTGCATCTTTTACTGCCTCAATATTCCAGAATCTGGTATGAAATCCTTCTTTTCCTCCGTGAAGGCTGTTAGGACCATCGTTTTTGTCAATTTCGTATGCTTTGCCTTCCAGTGTAAATTTTGCGTTGGCAATTCTGTTACCATATCTTCCGATCAACGCGCCGAAATAGTAAGGATTACCCTCAAAATATCCTTCGGGTTTTGTAAAGCCCAGAACTACGTCTTCATATTTGCCGTTCCTGTCAGGTGCTGTTAAAGAAGTAATAATTCCACCGAAGTTGATGACCTCAACTTTCATCCCGTTTTTATTGCTTAAAGTGTATTTTTTAATAGAATCGCCCTTGGGCGTAACTCCATAGTCTGAAGTATGAACATGCTCCATTTTTCCTGAAATATCCTGTTTGTTATTTTCTTTTCTGCAGCCGAAAATAATTAAAAATAATAAAATAAAAATGCCGTTATATGTTGTTTTTTTCATAATTATTTACATATTTTTTAAAATTAGTTAACGATAATACATTTCATTCCAACGAAGTGTATTTTTAAAATCACGCATTCTGGTATCTTCATCAATGACTAATGATTCCATGCCTGCTATGTCAGCAAAATCTTCTAACTGTTCTGCTGAAATATTTTCACTATAACACGTATGATGTGCACCTCCTGCCAATATCCAGGCCTCTGCAGCCGTATATAAATCTGGAAGAGGTTTCCATAAGACTCTTGCTACCGGAAGTTTGGGCAGCTCTTCTGTAATTTCCAATGCTTTTGTTTTGTTGATCAGCAATCTGAAATGGTTTCCAAAGTCCATCAATGCAGCGTTCAGAGAATCAATATTTCCTCTGGAATTGAATACGAGACGAACGGGATCTGCTTTTCCTCCTATTCCCAGCGGATGGATCTCACATAATGGTTTTCCGGCAGCCAGAACCGGATCTACTTCCAGCATATGAGAGCCTAAAATAGAAGGGTTGGAAGGATCAAGATGATAGGTATAGTCTTCCATAAAAGCATTTCCTCCTTCAAGCCCCTGCCCCATTGTTTTCATGGCGCGTACCAACGCTGCTGTTTTCCAGTCTCCTTCTCCTGCAAATCCATATCCTTTCTGCATCAGGCGCTGTACGGCAATTCCAGGCAGCTGTTCCAGCCCGTGAAGGTCTTCAAAGGTATCGGAGAATCCTTTAAATCCACCATCTTTTAAAAACTTTTCAAGCCCTGATTCAATTTTGGCGGCGGTGTGCAGAGACCTTCTGTTTGTTCCTCCTTCCAAGAGAGATGCTGCCATATGATAAGAAGATTCATATTCTTCCATAAGGCTTTTTATTTCTCCTTCACTTACAGAATTGATAACTCCTACAAGATCACCGATTCCCCAGGTATTGACTGAGAAACCAAACTGTGTTTCAGCTTCCACTTTATCACCATCTGTAACGGCTACAAACCGCATATTATCTCCGAAACGGGCAAATTTAGCCCCCTGCCAGTCATCCCAGCCTGCAGCAACCCGGCTCCAGTCACCAATCTGCTTCTGAACTCTTTCTTCTGACCAGTGCCCTACCACTACTTTTCTGTTTTTTCGGAGTCTGCTTACCATAAAGCCAAATTCACGGTCACCATGAGCAGCCTGATTGAGATTCATAAAATCCATATCCATTGTAGACCATGGGATGTCTCTGTTGAACTGGGTATGCAGATGCAGAAGAGGTTTCTGTAAAATTTTTAATCCTCTGATCCACATTTTAGCGGGTGAGAAGGTATGCATCCATGTAATAACTCCTATACAGTTTCTTGCCTGATTGGCTGCTGCAATGGTTTCAAATATCTCTTCTGTAGTTTTTACGGTTGGTTTTACAATGACTTTTACCGGGATAAAAGAAGATTTTTCAAGTTCTTCCACAATTTTCCGGCTGTGTTCTGCAACCTGAGCCAGTGTTTCGGGCCCGTATAAATGCTGACTTCCTGTGATGAACCAGATTTCTTTGGTATTGAGAGGTGTTAACATAATTTTATTGATCGTTAATAGTTGTTTTTGTTGAGTGTTTAGTGTTTAAATTCCTGTCCGTAATAAGCATTCTTGCCATGTTTACGTTCGTAGTGCTTTTTGATGAGTGAGTCTTTGAGGCGTTCTGCATCAGGATTTATCTGTCTGGTGAGATAAGCCATTTCAGCAATGGTTTCCAGTACTTTGCTGTTGTAGACTGCTTTTTCTGCGTTTTTCCCCCAGGTAAAGGGACCGTGATTGCCAATCAGAACCATCTCTACTTCTTCCGGGGATAGCTGTTTTTCTTTAAAGCATTCCAAAATCTGTATTCCGGTATTGTATTCATAATTTCCTTCAATGAGATGATCATGCATCGGTGGTGCACAGGGAATATCTGTCGTGAGATGGTCTGCATGGGTGGTTCCGAAAACAGGAATATCCATTTGTGCCTGTGCCCATGCTACGGAATAGATCGCATGTGTATGGGAAATCCCACCGATTTTTTCCCAGCACTTATAGAGATAAGCGTGTGTTCTGGTATCTGATGATGGTCTGAGACTTCCTTCAATTACATTGGCATCAAAGTCTAAAATCACCATGTCTTCAGGCTTTAAAATGTCATAGGGAACACCGCTTGGCTTTATGGCAAAAACACCTTTATCACGGTCTACAGCACTTACATTCCCGAAGGTATAGACCACCAGCTTCAGTGCGTCGAGCTGCATATTAGCTTCATAACATTCTCTTTGGAGTTCTTTATATGTATTCATTTTGAGTGTCATTCAAAAAGTTAAAAATGAACAATCAGGAGTTCTGAAGTTCTTTCCTGTTGTTTTTCAGTTTGGTATTATATTCTACAAAATCAGCGAGCTTCTGGTATTGCTGCATTAATTCTTTGTAGTGCTTTACTTCTTCAGCTTTGGGTTGGTATTCCGCTTCAAATCCGGATCCCATTTTCATGCTTGCTTCCTGCACTGTAGGGTAAACTCCTGCTGATACGGCGGCATAAACAGCAGCTCCCAATGCGGGAGTCTGGTCTGAAGCAGCTACTGCAATAGGCATATCCAGAACATTAGCAAGTGTTTGCATGATAAATGGAGATTTCCTTGCTACCCCTCCAATTCCAATTATTTTATTGATTTTCAGACCTTCTTCTTCAAAACGGTCAACGATCTTTTTAGCGCCGAAACAAATGGCATTAACCAAAGCTTTGAAAATATGGGGAGCTTTTGTTCCCAGAGAAAGTTGACTGATGGCTGCTTTTAGCTCCTGATCCGCATCAGGTGTTCTTCTTCCATTTACCCAATCCAGTGCAATCGGAACACTATCTGAAAGAGGAATTTTTTCTGCTTCAAGGGTTAATTTTCTGATAAGTTCATGTTCCATTTCAGCTGCCAGCTTTTTCTTCAGCTCTTCTGAAATACTTTCGGAATGCATCAAAACCTGATAAACAGGCCACATCAGGATATCTTTATACCATGCCAGAACATCTCCAAAGGCTGACTGCCCTGCCTCAAGTCCTATCAATCCGGGAATTACAGATCCGTCAACCTGTCCGCAGATTCCTTTTACGGTTGTATCCCCGATGTTTTCTCCTGAAGCCACCATGATATCACAGGTAGATGTTCCCATGATTCTGATCAGTGCATTTTCTTCAACCTTTGCTCCCACCGCTCCTGAATGAGCATCAAAAGTACCTACTGTAATAATCGTTTGTGTTGTAAGGCCTGTTTTTGCAGCCCATTCTTCATTCAGATATCCTGCAATTTCATTTGAAGTATATGTTTCCCTATATAATTTTCCTCTGAGCTCTCCCAGAGAAGGATCGAGCCTGTTGAGAAACTCTTCAGAAGGCAGACCGTCCCATGACTCATGCCACATTGCTTTGTGGCCTGCTGCACAACGGCTTCTTTTGAAGGTTGACAAATCTTTATGATCTGATAAAACGAAGGTCATATAATCACAATGTTCCATCCATGTATAAGCCCTATTTTTAACCTCTTCATCCACTCTGCTGATGTGTAATATTTTGGCCCAGAACCATTCTGATGAATAGATACCGCCTTCAAATTTTGTATAATCTTCACCTCCCCATGTTCTTGCAAGGGTATTGATTTCTTCGGCTTCCTGAATAGCAGTATGGTCCTTCCATAAAACCATCATAGCATTAGGATTCTCTTCAAATCCTGGAACAAGTGCTAAAGCTTTTCCTTCACTTGTTACCGGAAGCGGTGAAGAGCCTGTAGTATCAATACAAATGCTGACGATCTGTTCCGGAGGTACTCCACTTTCATTTACTACTTGTACAATGGTCTTCTCCAGTCCTTCAATATGATCTAAAGGATGCTGTCTGAAACTATTGGCTGAGGGATTACAAAATCTACCTTCTTTCCATCTCCGGTAATAGCTGACTGATGAAATTATTTCGGATCCGTTTTCAGTATCGATAAGGACGGCCCGCACGGAATCTGTACCATAGTCCAGCCCGATAACATATTTTTTCATGGTGGTAAACGTTTTTGATGATTGAGATTTTTATTTCTCCTGATGAGATAAAAGCAAATATAAGATTCTATTTTAAATAAATGTAAAAAACACACTTATTTTACATAATAATTTGATTAACAGTTTATTAAATTAGTTTTAACTTTAAAACCACTAAAGAACTGGCAGGAATTTCAGTGAATATTTTGCCAGTTTTGGCTTCAGAAATCTCTTCTTTAGGTTTCACTGGTTCAGCATCGAAATTATTTTCACTGGAAAGCTGAGGCGCAGACAATAATGTTTGAGTCAGTTTTTTATCAACTTTCAAATTTCCGGGATTGATGGTGATTCTTTTAGCCTGAGTATCAGTATTAACTATTTTAATAATGATTTCATTCCCTTTTGCATCTTTCACTGCTGTAGCATATAAATTTTCCTGCCCTGATAAAGCTTTTCCTTCATTTTCTATCTTCAGTAAATCTGTTCCTTTATTGTTGGAAAATAATTTTTGCACGTAATAATTAGGAGTGGCGTAAGATTTCAGATTATTAAACCAGATAAGATCAGGTGTCCACTGCCACCCTTCGGCATGCGCAAAAAGCGGTGCATAAGAAGTCATATAGACAACATCTGCATTTCTTTCGAGACCGGTCATGAAAGCAGCTTCTGAAAGTGCTGTCAGCCAGCTATTCTTATTATCCGGCTTCACTACACCTACAGACTGAGCGGCATATTCCCCGGCAAAAACTTTGGGTCCGGAACGGTCATAATGGTCATATCTTCCGGCATTTTTCATGAACCAGTCGGGTGAATTGTAATAATGCTCATCAACAATCTGTGCGTTAAGCTGTTTCAACTCTTTCCAGCCATATTCAAAGAATTCGCCATCAGGTGATGGTCCGCTTCCTGAAATAATCTTAATGTCAGGGTATTTTGTGTGGATAGCTTTTTCAAAAACTTTATAACGTTCAATATAATCTGCTCCCCATTGCTCGTTCCCAACTCCAATAAATTTTAAATTAAAAGGCTTTGGATGTCCCATTTCAGTTCGGATTCTCCCCCATTTTGTTATTTCGGGATCTCCGTTGGCAAATTCAATGAGGTCCAGAGCATCCTGAACATAAGGATCAAGGTCCTCCATTTTCACCAGCTCTGCCGTATTGAACTGACATGCCATTCCACAGCTCAGAATAGGGATGGGTTCTGCGCCCAGATCTTCGGAAAGCTGAAAATATTCAAAAAATCCCAACCCGAAAGACTGTCCGTAATCCGGTGTAAGCCTGTGCGGAAATCCAGTGCTCCATTTATTGATAAGATATTCACGGTCTGCCACATTTCCTACTGTTTTTTTCCACTGATATCTTTCTGCCAGTGTCCTTCCTTCAACAATACATCCACCCGGAAACCGTAAAAATCCAGGTTGTAAATCGTATAGTTTTTGTACCAGATCTTTGCGCAAACCACCTTTTCTGCCTTTCCAGGTATCCTGAGGAAAAAGTGAGATCATATCCATATTCACAATTCCGTTTCCAATAAATGTAATCCGGAGTCTCGCTTTTTCAACCGTTCTCGAGACTTGTAAAGCAGTATTGTATTTTTGCCATCCTTTTTCTCTTATGAGCGTGGAAACCGAAGAAATTTCTTTTCCTTTTTCATCAACAAGACTAGCCTTTACTGCCGAAATATTTCCTGAAACATTTTCCAGATCAAAACTGAAATCATATTTTTCACCTTCATGAAGACCAATTCCCCTGAAACCTTCATTTTCCAGAATATAATTTTTATCATTCAGAACAGTAATTCGTGCATAATTTTTATTGGTTTTGGCAGGATCAGAATAAATAGTCAGAAACCCGGAATCAAGATTAGGAGAAAGCGTTTTTGTATTGGGCTGTATCCATCCTGTAAAAGGTTCATCAAATTCAAAGCTTCGGTTTTTAATCAATTCAGCATATATTCCTCCGTCTGCTGCAAAATTGATATCTTCAAAGAAAACCCCGTACATGGTAGGTTGTATTTTAACAGGTGCCGGAGTTTCTTTCAGATCCAGGTTAAAAGTACGAACCGTATTATTCTGAGCCGAAAAAAAAGCAGCACTAAGGGAAATCGCGATGGAAAATATTTTATTTTTTGTTGTCATAGATCGTATATTTTGAAAGCTAAAGCATGTCTCAATTTATCCTGAATCAATTTTCATTTTACTTTTAACGAAATGTTTTTCAATCCTGCATCATCAGAAGTTCCGCCATAAAAAATGGTATAGTCGCCGGGTTTTGCAACCAGATCATCTGCTTTTTCATCGTAGAACGCAAATGAGTCTTTAGAGAGAGTCAGCTGAATATTTTTTGTTTCTTTGGATTTAATCAGAGTTCTTTCAAAAGCCCTTAACGTTTTTACCGGTGCCTGGGCATCATTATTTCTTTTGATATAAACCTGAACGACTTCTTCTCCATCCCTTTCTGAAACATTGGTTACGGGAATTGTGATCGTCACATTTTCGCTGGTACTGATCGTATTTTTGCTCAGTTTAGAATCTCCGTAAACAAATTTGGAATAGCTCAAGCCATGCCCGAACGGATAAAGAGGTTTTTCCTTCATATAACGGTACGTTCTTCCCTGCATATCATAATTTTCAAATCCTTCGTGCTTGCTTGTCTTTGAAAGAGCATTGTCCAGCTGTTCAAGGTTTTTGTAAAAGGTAATGGGTAATTTTCCGGAAGGGTTATATTCCCCTGCCAAAACATCTGCTACGGCCGTTCCTCCGGACTGTCCGCCATACCAGGCGTTCAACAGGGCATCATAATTTTTCTCATCCTGTTCCAATCCCAGAGCGCTTCCGGTGCAAAGAACAAAAACAACAGGTTTGCCGGTTTTTCTAAGCTCCGCTAACAGGTCCCGCTGGACTTTAGGAAGGGCAATAGAAGTTTTGTCACCGCCTTTGAAGCCTTCTGCATTCACCATCATCTCTTCACCTTCCAGACTTGGAGAAAGTCCGCCTGCGAAGAGAATGACATCTGCATTTTTCACCTTTTCTCTCACCGAAGCAAAATTAACAGGGTCTTTTCTGTAGACCTCAAAGCTGATGCTTACATATTTTCCTTTTTGTGTATGACGCAGTTCTATCTGGTATTCTTTTCCTTTTTCCATTTTTACAGAAAACTCTGAAGGATGTCTTGCGTCAGGTCCTTTCCTTGTTGCGATTTCTTTTCCGTCCACGAAAAGTGTATAGATATCAGAAGTGGAAGCAGAAAACACAACCTCCCCTGTATAAGTACTTTTGAAAATGCCTGAAATAATAGCTGAGGTATTTTCTCTTCCTACATTGGGTGCAAGTTGAGTACCTCCAAAGCTGTTGTAGCTGATCGTAGTGGAATTTACGGAAGTATTAGCCGGCTGCCCTTTGAATTCATTATTATTGAAGAAATCTACTTTCATTCCTTTTGCACCGTTTTTCTGACTGATAAAATTCTGGTATAATGACGTTCTGGACGAAGGATCTGTTACTTCGCTTCCTTTTTCGTAAATAATTTCAGCATTCGGGAATTTGGTTTTGATTCCGTCTAAAATCGTTACAATGGAAGAAGGAGTTCCGTTATAGTTTCCTAACTGCATCAATCCGTCATCAGCATTCGGGCCTACAACGGCAATTTTTTTAATATTTCTGCTGAGAGGCAGAACATTCTTTTCGTTTTTCATCAGCACAATTGACTTTTGTGCCATTTTCAGTGCCTGCTTTTTATGTTCTTCAGAATCTACTACAGAATACGGAATGGTATTCCAGTGAACGGAAGATTTCGGATCAAGCATTCCCAACTCAAACCACCCTTTCAGGATTCTGCGCATCGACTCATCAATATCTTTTTCAATAATCAGTCCGCTTGCCAGAGATTTATTCAGATTGTTATAGGTATCTCCGCATTCCAGATCCGTGGAATGTTTCAAGGCATCTGCTGCGGTTGTTTTTTCGTCAGGATGAGTGCCATGGTATTTTTTCTGAAAGAAATCGGCCAGTGCCCAGCAATCTGAGACCACCATTCCGTCATACTTCCATTTTCCACGGAGAATTTCAGTAAGTAAAGTGTTGTTTGCACAACATGGCTGCCCGTCAAAAGCATTGTAGGCACACATTACTTCTCTTACATTTCCTTCCTGAACCAATGCTTTGAAAGCGGGAAGATACGTCTCATACAGATCTCTTTTTGATATTTCTGCGTTATAGGAATGGCGGTTCCATTCCGGTCCGCTGTGTACCGCAAAATGTTTGGCGCAGGCGTGGGTTTTAAAAAATTTCGGGTCGCTTCCCTGCAAACCTTTTACTGCAGCAACGCCCAGAACGGAGGTAAGATAAGGGTCTTCACCATAGGTTTCCTGGCCTCTTCCCCATCTTGGGTCACGAAAAATATTGATATTGGGTGTCCAGAAGGTCAGTCCTTCGTATCGTCCTGTTTTCATAGCTTCATCAAAAGATCTGTTGTATTTTGCCCGTGCTTCATCAGAAATCATTTCAAAAGTTTTAAAATGCTCCGGAACATCCCATGTAGCAGCCATCCCGATAGCCTGTGGAAAAACAGTAGCTGTTCCTGCTCTTGCCACCCCGTGAAGAGCTTCATTCCACCATCCATAGGCTGGAATTTCCAGACGCGGAACTGCCTGTGAATTATCCATCATCATTCCTATCTTTTCTTCTGTTGTCAATAAGGAAAGAAGGTTTTCTATTCTTTCATTAACAGGAAGATCAGGATTCCTGAACGGGTATTTATAATGGCTCTGGGCAAAAAATAAAGATGCTGCCAGGGTTGTACATAAGGTTAATACAATTCTTCTCATAAAGATTATGGTTTCAATAAAATCTGAAAACTCTAGAAATTTTTGTTGTTAATAATTTTACCTGCAGATTTTGCGGATTTCACAATTGACTGTATATATTTTAAATCTTGTCTGTTTTAATCTTTCAATACATCATCGATGGTAGTAAATGAGCCATCATAAACTGACTTATGATGGCTTTGAGTTCAATTTATTCTTTAACAAATTTTTGTGTGATCACTGTGTTATTCTTATAAGCAACTTCAATGAAGTAAATACCAGACGGAAAACCTGTTACATCAATATGGTTTTTCCCTGTATTTATTTTCAATCCGGACACAATAACACCTCCTCTTCCATCAAAAATAACAGCCGCAGCTTCTGAAAAATCAGAATCAATGAAAAGATCTTTTTTTACAGGGTTGGGATATATTTTAACCTGTTCTTTTTTCGTCCCAGCAAGAATATTCCTGGCGCTTAATGATCCAAAATTTAAAGGAAGAACGTTTGCAGAATATGTATTTTCTTCTGTAAGATAAGCTTTAAAGGATCCCATTACAGGCTCATTTCCTGCAGTTACCTTATAGAAACCTGTTATGCCGTTTTCTGTTTTCAAGACATAGGCATTGGCGGGAACTTTGATACTCTGATAGACTCCGTTCATCTGATTGACAGTGATTGCTTTGGGTGTGGAAACATTTCCTGAACCATTGAAAGTAATATTTCCTGTAGCATTGATGATTACCGGAGTGTTTGCAGGAATGATCCCGTTTGAAATTGCGGTACAATTGATATTACCTGCATCCGGAGATATCAGATAAGCAGTAACTCCGGAAGGTATATTAGCCTGGAATGGCAAGATCAGCATATCATAACCATTAAATGTACGGCTGTAAGAAGCGTTATTGGCTGTAAAACTGAACGGTACCTGAAAATCCATACCCTGGCCGGAGAGAACAAGATTTGAACATGCAGCACCTGAAATCACATTATTGGCAGATGAACTTACGTTTGAATTCACATAATAAATGCTGTTAGAGTTAGCGCTCATAGGCTGCCAGTTGTTTGAGGAAGTAATGCCTGCAGTATTTCTGAAATCGACTGATGTATAGTAGCCATTTTCCAGCGCATCCATCAGATTGCTGTCACTTGCGGAATAAGTTCCTCCGAATTTTGAAGCATTTTCATTTCCTACATTAAAATAAACGTCTCCAAGATTAAGGGTTAGTACAGAGCTGTAGTTTGAATTTCTCAGTCCCAGAATCCCTTTGCATCCGTCTGTAAGAACCTGTCTTGAAATATCGAATGTCATATCAAAATTTCCTCCCTGAGGAAAATTAATCTTTCCATAGTTATAAGATTTCGTTACGCCCTGGCTGTTGATATAGTATAAAGTTGTATTGTCCGAATAACTTTGTCCTGCCGTTGTATAGCTGTTTACATGCAGGATCAGTTTATTGTACCTGTCGTTAAGCTGGAGATATCCGTTAGCCGCGGTCATATTATTGCTGATAAGAGGACTTGGATTGGAGAACGTCACTGTTGTATTGCTGATATTGAATCCTGTCCCAAAAGATGTACTGGTAGCCGTTTGTGTTTCAATTTTATTATAATGAATATCACCGCCTGTCATCAGAGAAGCAGGCCTGTCACCACTTTTATTAAAAACAAATGTCATGACACTGGAAGGGCTGATATCAGCAGTAGGCCGGAATGTTGCTGTGCTCAAAGAAATAGGTGTGCTCACCATATTGGATTGTGTATTGGTAAGGACTTTTGTTCCTGAAGTTGTGTAAAAAGGCAGATCAACCTTCAAGCTATACGCATTTTGAGAAGGATTGATGACCATAAGAACGACCTGATTTCCATCCTGGGAAATATAGGAAGAACCTTGTAATACTCCGGTTTTGTCATCCCATTTCGCGTCTATTCTTGTTTTTCCCGTTGTATATTTGGCATAATGTGAAAGGATATAGCCTCTTTTGGTCATTACTCCTGCGGTGGTTCCATAAGTTCCGTCCCCCATTAAACCGTAATAACGTTTGGCGGAATAATGGATCCATGCATTGATATTGCCTAATAAAGCATTGTTGACGCTACTGGCAAAGGTAAATGCATCTGTATTCCAGCTGAAATCACGGGCCGGCTGAGTGGATGAAGAATTCCAGTTGATCAGATATTCTGTCTGCCAGATTTCTTTATTGTAATTCTGAAACTGCTTGTAGGTAGACTGGATGAGGCCATATTGATGTCCTCCATATACTTCAAAATTAGCCATTGCCGTGGGATCCAGCAAAGCACTGGCAAAATTATCCGTAAATCCCACACTTTCCGGAGCAATAACCTTACAGTTGATGAGATGTCCATAATTTTTTACAAATGTGGCAATTTGAGCCGGTGTCCAGATACAACCCTGGTACTGAGCCATTTCATCCGGTTCATTTTGAATGGAAATATAGTCAAGATCTACTCCGTTATTCTGAAGATAAGTAACAAAGCTGTTGAGATAAAGGGCATAGTCCTGATAATTTTCGGTTTTCAGATATCCTATCTGCTGTACTCCGTTGGTATCCGTGTACACGGCATTTACATGGTTATTGGTTTTCCAGGCTGCAGGCATTGTCCACGGTGTAGCAAAAATGGTAAGTCCCATTGATTTGGCAAGCTGTGCAGTAGCCAATACAGAACTCCAGTTACTGCTGTTTTCAGGAATATATAGTCTCATAATGTTATATCCACCTTCACTGGAAGCTCCCCAAAGATTCTGAATCTCCGAAGTTGACATATGGTTATAAGCAAACTGAGGACTGCACACAAACCCTCCGAACCCTCTTACTTTCTGATAAATAATATTTTTGTCAATTTTTACCGTTGTAAGCTGACCTTGCAGCATGCCGCTGAAAAATAAGACCATAAAATGAATGGCAACAAGACTTAAAAATTTTTTCATAATGTTTTGGTTTAAATATTTGTGATTTTGATGTAAACAATTAAAATAAGGGCAATATATACCCCGTCAAGACAGTTAATTTTCAAAAAACCATCAGGAAAATGCATTGAGTTATCAGGCAGCGATCCGTTAAATACAATTACTTACAGATATCCGCTGTTCTATTTCTTTACGCTCTGTTTTGGAACTGTATTTAAAATTGAATGTGAGTTAAGATTACTGTTTCATGGCTAAAGTGTTTGTTTGTTATGGATACTGGAGTATTCAGTGAAGCATTTCACTTTCCGGAGCCCCCAGGTAAGAAGGTTTTAGACCTCCGGTATTGATCAATATTTTTTCCAGAACAATGCCAGGTTCGAGCACTCTGAAACGTAATGTGTGTTTTCCTGCCTGCGAAATTGCGTGTTTTGTAATATATTTAATAATATGCTCTGACTGCCATTTTCCCAATTCTCCTTTGTAATGACCGTTGAAATTCACAATCTGCGGAGTTTCGTTGTCAAAAGAAATTTCGTAGCGAAGTCCTTTATTATGATTAAAATTTAAAGTCGGAGCTAATAATAATTGGACATCAAACTCACCTTTTGATTCAAAATTTATATCATATTCCAGCCAGATACTTTCATCGTTTTTAGGATAAGCATTCTGTGGAAAGGTTGTCACTCCTGATTTTGTCTTTCCAAAATCAGGAATCACTTCCCAATGGATTTTTTCTGATTGATGTATTCTTGCAAAGTTTTCCGCTTCAATAGATACATAACCGTTTTTTTCCTGAAATACTTTTTCTTTGGGAGCCTCAGTTTCCGAAATATAGGTGACTTCGGGCATTATATTTTCTTTTCCGTCCGCCCAGCTTTTGTACCCTATTCTCATCTGATCCATCATATGCTTCCATTTTCCTCCGGCTATTACATTGTTGTATTGATGGTCCAGATACGTGTTTCTTTCAAAACATGCCTTCACTTTATCTGCATAAAGATTGGCTTCAGTGTCTTTTTTTACTGCCAGTTCCCTGTTTTTTGCTACGGCATAATACATTTCATATAAATTACTGCAGGCATCAATAGGATACAAAACCAACTGATAATAAGCATCCTGGTATTCTGAAGAGATCTGTTCTTTTAGACGTAAGGCTTCTACTGCTAATGCCCTGTAATCATTGAGAACTGTTTCAAATTCATGATAATTCTCTAGGCTGTACGTTTTGCTGTCAAGGGTTTCAGGCGTTACTCTTCTGTTGTATTTGGCATAAAGATTAATCATCCTGGCAATCTCTTTGGCGTGTTTTTCCCCAAACTGCTGGGCAGACCACTTTTCAGTATATTCCAAAAGGTTTTTAGCATTAAACTGTTTTGGATTCCAGGCCATTTCCAGAAAAAAGCTGATGGGAAATTCCATGGGTTTTAAATCGCCTACATTCACTATCCAAAGTTTGTCCACCTTGTGCTCATAAGAAAGATTCATCTGTTCCCATACTCTCTGGATGGGGCTGATGTTGATCCATTTAGAATTTCTCGGTCCCCCCACATAATCGAAGTGGTAATACATTCCATATCCTCCTTTATGCAATGGTTTTGAAAGATCAGGAAGCTTTCTTACATTTCCCCAGTTATCGTCACAGAACAGTAGAATAACATCATCCGGAACCCGCATTCCTTTATCATAATAGTCCTGAACTTCTTTATACAATGCCCAGACCTGAGGAGTTTTTTCTGCTTTTTTACCAGTAACATCCGCAATGATTTTACGCTGGTCTTTTACAATTTTCTCCAGCAGGGAAATATTGGTTCCATCCCCCATTGCTTCATCGCCATCACCCCGCATTCCTACTGTTACGAGCTTTTCCCAGTTTTTGCTTCTTTCTATTCCTGACTTCCAGAATTTCTGTAGCACTTCTGCATTTTTACTGTAATCCCAGACATTCGGAAGATTATTTTTTTTGATATACCTGTGCCAGTCTGTTTGTGCCAAAGCAATAGGTTCATGGTGAGAAGTTCCCATCACAATCCCCATTTCATCAGCCAGCGGACCGCTCAGAGCATCATCGTCATAAAATGCTTTTCCCCACATTGCCGGCCAGATATAGTTTCCTTTCAGGCGCAGGATCAGATCAAAAACTTTTTCGTAAAACTGACTGTTTATTCCTCCGAAAGTTGCCCTTGCCCAACCTCCAAGCGAAGGTTCTTCATCGTTAAGGAAAATACCGCGATATTCTACAGCAGGCTCACCATCGGTATACATTCCTTTTTTGAAATATAAATTTTCCTTTACCGGAACCGGAACATCCGCCCAATAATACCATGGTGAAACACCTATCTGCTGAGACATTTCATAAACTCCATAAATAGTTCCTCTTTTATCACTTCCTGCAATCACAATGGCTTCGGTAACTCCTGGAAAAGGATTGCTGACATTCTGAATGATATACTTTTCTTTTTTCCCGGTTAATGCTTTTCCATCAAGTTTTTTTTGCCTGATTAAATCATCAATGACAGATTTTGTCCCTATAGTTCCGATAATTATTAAAGGTGACTGCAATCCTGAAATTTGGTTAAGAATCGCCGGCTGTTCTCCTGTCACTTTTTGAAAGTCAGTCTGCAGATTTTTCACCGCTCTCATAACCCCCTTATCTGTTCCGAAGTTGGTAAAGATCGAAAGATTGGTTGCTTTTTCTTTTAAAATAATACTTTCCGGGGTCTTTTCAGTATTGATGAACGGTTCTGCTGCATGAACCTGCAGACCAAACCCAAACAACACAACAAAGACAAATATTTTCAGATGATTCATAATCAGTTTTTTTTATTTTAAAAACTTTGTAGTCTTACTCAATTCAAACCTTACAGGTTTATTTCTTTAATTTCTCAGTACAAAACCACCCTGTTGCTGCACCTCAATACTGAAATCCCCCCTTCCATTTACTTTTACTTCTTTCTCTGAGGTGTTTCCTTTTGCATCATCATTGATAAATTTTACGGTTTTTCCAGCGAACATCGGAAGTTTTATTTTCAGTTTCCGGGATTGTTTTTCTGCATTCACGCCAGCTATATACCATTGATCTGCATGTCTTCTTGCAATCACTACATATTTCCCGGGATAACCGTCTATGAAGATTGTTTCATCCCAAAGTGTAGGAATTTCTTTCATAAAGCGGAGCTGAAATTCCGGAGCATCGGTCAGATTATTCGGCATTACGGCAAACATCTGAACGGGATTCTGAAACAGCACTGCTGTAGCCAGCTGAAAGCCATCCGTGGTATGCCTTTTATTTTTATCTCTGTTTGATTCTGTTAAATATCTATTAAGGAAACTTCCTCCAAATTCCATACTTCCCACTGTATTTCTGATGAAAGGATGAAGTGTAGCAAAAAAAGCTTCCTGCTTACGTACATCTTCTGAAAAATAAAGCATTTCTGAAGCAAGAACAGCTTCACTCCCTGCATAGTTCGGGTACATTACTTCCCAGCCTCTCGGTACCGTGGCTCCATGAAAAATAATGGTTAATCCATAATCGTTGGCATCGGATAAAATATCTTCATAAAGACGCATGGTTTCCTGCTTATCTCCTCCGAAAAAATCCACTTTGAGCCCTTTTACCCCGACATCTTTCAGCCATTTCATTTCTTTTTTACGTTCAACAGATGAGCTCATTTTGTTTCTCGGTCCCATCGGTGCGTCATTGGCTGCTCCATTGGAATTGTACCAAAGTAATACGCCTACATTTTTCGATTTTGCATACTGAATAAGAGTTTTCATTCGTTCTTTTCCAATATTTTTATCCCAAAGCGCATCCATAAGAATAAACTGATATTTCAGCGCGGCAGCAAGGTCTATGAATTTTACCTGATCATCATAGTTCATGCTTTTGTCCTGCCATAAAATCCAGCTCCAGGTGGATTTTCCGAACTGATACTCCTGTGAAGGCTCATACATCGGATCTACCACATCAAAAGGAATGGTGGTTTCCACGATGGATTTCAAAGAGCTGTCCACAGTAATTGTTCTCCACGGCGTTTTTCCGGGAAGTGAAATGGCTGCTCCGGTACTTCCGAAACCGTTATTTTCAGCAATATTCGGATAAGCTGCTTTATAAAGACTTTTTTCTGCTGTAGTTTCAAGATGAGAAGCACAATACATACTGTTCACTCCTGTCTCGGAAAGCAATACCCAACCCTCATTTCCGATATGGAACAGACCAGGGAAAACATATCCGTAATCAGATGATATTCCCAGCTCGGCATCGGCTTTATAACCAATTTCATAGCTTGGTGCTGTACGGGCGAAACCTGTCATTGGCTTCATCATAGGGGAAAGAAAAGTAGTCGTCTGTGACGGGAATCTGTAACCAGTAGTTTCTGACTGAACAACAACACTCAGGCGTTCTTTCATGGGTAGAATATTATATCGGAAAGCAATATTATTATTACTCACCTGGAATTCGATGCTTATCTGGTGCTGGTCCGCATTGGTGAAATTAACGGTTAAAGTATTTGTATTATAATGAACCTCAGATATTTTGATTTTCCGGTTTGTATATTTCTTAGAAATCACATCTTTTTGGCTGTCAGTAAATTTCAAATTCTTGGAAAAATCTGATTCATTCGTTATCAGGCCTAACGGAGATTTTTCAAGCATTATTTTTCCTTGAAAAGTCACATCATACAAAGCCTGCCCTCCTTCTGAAAAGACATGAAGCTTTATTTGGCCATCAGGACTTGAAACTTCTGCTACCTGCGCAAAACTTTTGCTTATTAGAAACAGGCTGAATACAATATATAATGCTTTTTTTCTCATAATTCATTATTTTCAAGAAAAGTCCAGTAATCGAAATACATAATATCTGTTGAAGCTTTTCCGCTGAATACAAAATACAGATCATGGATACCGGTAATCTTTTCAGAAATCTGCACTTTTACCGTTTCCCAGCGGTCATCACCACCAGTCATCGGAATCTTTACTGTGGCGGCTACCGGACCGTTCACAGCATCTAAATGAATGGCCATCGTTACGTCACTGTTGTGAGTAGTTCCTACTCTTGCGGAGAAAGCTGCGGCTCCTTTTTTTCGGAAATCCACATTTTTTACACTGGTATAAGCCCCATTTTTTTTGGCTTTGATGAAAACACCAGCCTCTTTATTCTGATAGGATTTTACATTTTCCGACCAGGCAATCATTTCCGCCTGATTGAACGAATAAGGATTAACTGTTGCGATAGCTTTTGTAATTCCGCTGGTCATTTTAAATGGTGAAATGGAGCCGTCTTTATTGAAGGTAAGCTCTTCCAGACTTACCGATCTTGTAAACCCGCTTCCGTTCGGCAATGCACCATTGTGATAAAAGAAATAGGTTTTCCCCCGGAAATCAATAACTCCGGGATGATTGGTGAATGACTTTTCTTCCGCTGGCATGATAATTCCACCATACTTCCAGGGTCCCTGTGCTGTTTTACCTGTAGAATATCCTATGAATTCCGGAAGCGGACCACCCGGCCAGAACAAATAATACAGATTTTTCCTTTTGTACAGCCACGGCCCTTCTTCATATTTTGAAGGTCTTTCCGGGTTAGGTTTTCCGTCTCTTTTGCCAAATGATTCTTCGGTCATTGGAACTTCTACAATATTTCCGGAATAGGAAATCATATCTTCATTAAGCTTTACGTATTTAAGCTTAGGATTTCCCCAATACATATGAGCCTGTCCGTCATCATCCACAAAAACCGTTGGATCAATATCACCCCATTCGCTCTGAACCAGAGGTTTTCCCAGCGGATCACGGAAAGGTCCCAACGGACTGTCACCTACAGCAACACCGATAGCTCCTTTATTATTGGTTTTGGACCACATCGGAACATACATAAAAAATTTTCCGTTTCTTTCTACACATTGTGCGGCCCAGGCATCGCGCTTTGCCCAGTCAAAATCTTTATACGAGAGAATTGTTCCGTGATCTGTCCAGTTGACCATATCATTGGTAGAATATACTTTCCAGTCGTTCATGGTGAACCACGTAGAATCATCTTCATCGTGTGTTGTGTACACATACAGCCTATCATTGTAGACCATCGGTGCAGGATCTGCAGTGTAATTGGTCTGCACAATAGGATTCTGTGCAAATCCCACTTGGGAAAAGCCTGTCATTAGAATTAAACTGACATATATTTTACAGATACTCATAGAATTGGAAATTTGGATTTAAAACTTTTAAGCCTGATATTTTATTCTGACTTCAGAATAAGATTAATGTCTTCTTGCTTTATCGGCTTGAAAAGCAATTGTGAAAACAGGTACAGATCATTTTTCCAGACCTTGAAGTCGTGACCGCCCGGTTCTACATAAAATATATGCGGAACATTATTTTCTGTAAGATAGTCACTTGTTCTTTTGCTGAAAGGCATCAGTCTGTCCTGATCTCCGCACGATATCCAAAGCAGTTTTAATTGTTTCGCTTTGGGTGGATCCGGAAGAAGTTTCTGAGGTTCTTTGGTATTCGGAGCAGCAGAGAAAGCACCTACCCATGAGAACTTGTCGATATTTCCAAGTCCGAAATTCAGGGTTTGTCCACCTCCCATAGAAAGTCCGGCAATAGCTCTGTCATTTCTGTCTTTTTTAGCTGGATATTTTTTTTCTACAAAGGGAATCAGATCATTCAGCAGATCTTTTTCAAAGATTGCAAAAGCTTCCACCTTGTCCTTTGCCATGATGTCTCCGGTAGCCCTGTCGTCTTTCATCGCCCGCCCGTTGGGAAGTACAACGATCATGGGAATAAGCTTTCCTTTGGCATACAGATTATCTAGAATAATTTGCGGAGTTCCATTTTTAAACCACTCTTTTTCATCCCCGCCAATGCCGTGAAGCAGATATAAAACAGGATATTTATTACTTTTTTTAAATCCGGGAGGTGTATATACCAAAGCTTTCCGTGTAGTTCCAACCGTTGATGACGAATACTGTATGGTATCAATTTTTCCGTGTGGAATTTCTTTTTTCTCGACATCAAAATCCGGTGGTGCTTTTTTCTCAAAAGCCTGTGCAGAAATAAAAACTCCTGACAGCATAAAACCTAATGCTAATACAATTGATTTATTCATGATTTTTTATTTGTAGTTTTAACACTTATTATTTTAGATAAAAAAATAATAGCAAGCTATTTAAAGTTTTATATTGATTATTTTTAACCACAAAAGGCACAAAAGTTTTAAACACTTAAGCTTTTTCAGAGCTAAACCTTATGCGTAATAAGTACACCTAAGTTTTGGGAAAATCTTTGATTTTCATCTTATGTGAACTTTTCTACACAATCATTTTTAAACTTACTTAAGTGAGCTCAAGTATTTTAGAATGAAATCCTTTGTGACTTTTGTGGTTAATAAAGTTTAAACATCTGAATACTTATTTTATTTATCTGTTTACAGCAAACTTTTCCCTGCTAATTTTGTTATTTTCATTCTCGGCTTTATTGACTCTGAAAAAATCTACATCTACAAATCCTCCGGTATTTTTTGTTGCATAATTGAAAACTGCGAATTTTGATCCCATAAAAAATCTCCGGTAATCAAAGATCATTTTGTAGTCTTTTGCCATTGTTGTCCAGTTCTTCTGATCGGTGCTATAATAAAAATCTGTAAGATCTTTTCCGAGGTTAAAATCGGCATCGATACGGAGAAAAACCTTATCCGAATCGAGAGGAATCCGTTTTTTTTCTTCTTTTTTAACTCCTGTAATCGCTTTTGTTTTACTATCCAGACTTACTTCATTGGTTGAAAAAACAATAAATTTTTCATTGCCTTCCTTTATTACAGACAAGATCCCGGAATCCCCGTTGAAAGCACTGAAGCCTGCAATATCTCCATCTTTCATTCCTTTGAGGTCCATTGCAACAACTGCTGAAGAAGTTGGTCCTTCCATTCTCTGAGTCAACGTATTAGGCGCTGCGTACAGATTGTCTGCTACTCTGCTGGTCTTCAGTCTCAGAAATCCTTTTCTTTTGGATAAAGACCATGCTTCATTCACCGGATTATGATTCCATTGCCATTGGATTTTCATCTTTTTATCAGAAAACTCATCACTTTCCACCAGATGATTTTTCGCTTTGAATGACGGAAGTGGAACTTTTCCCTTCAAAGGAACTTTTCCTTTATCTCCCAGTATCGGCCAGTCGTTTTCCCATTGAACTGGTAGCAACAACGGGACACGCCCCACTCCGTTTCTATCCTGAAAAATGAGGGAATACCAGTTCCCATTTTCATCATCTATCAAAGCACCCTGACCTGCATAGGAAAATCCTAAAAAATTATCTTCCAGGATTACTTTTTTCTCATACGGACCTGTCACTTTATCCGCTCTGTAAACTACCTGGCGGCGTTTTCCATTTCTGGGCCACGAGATCATCATCATATAATATTTTCCGTTTCTTTTAATGATCTGGTTCCCTTCCAGAAGTCCGGTTTCCGAAACATCCCTCTGAAACACCTCAGTTCCATCCGGGTTTCCGATTACCTCTTTAAAATCAGAACTCAGTTCAAAAATTTTATTGGAAGTGAAAACATATATTCTGTCATCGTCATCAAAAAACAGTGAAGCATCATGAAAATGCCGTGTTCTGGTGATCAGTTTCCATTTTCCCTTTTCGGGATTATCAGTCACATAGAAATAAGATTTGAAAGGTTCATCATTCGGAGAGAATAAAACGTAATATTTCCCTTTGTGATAGCGGATTGAAGAAGCCCATTGTCCCCTGCCGTAAACGGTTCCGTTCAATAAATCATATTTTGAATTGTCATTCAGGGTATCAAAAACATATCCGGACATTTCCCAATGTACCAAATCCCTGGAATGCATCACCGGAGCTCCCGGCATCAGATGCATGGTTGTACTGATCAGGTAAAAATCATTTCCGTTTCTGGTAATGGATAAATCCGGCGCATCTGCCCAAATGATGGGGTTTGTAAATGCCGTACCCTGTTTTCCGGAAGGATTTACCTGGGCTGAAAGAAGATTCAGCCCGATAAACCCTAATAAAGAAACTATATAAGATTTTTTGATTTTCAAAATGTACTTTGATGTTTGGTTTTACTTTTTCAATTTTAAAAGGGAACGCTTCCACAAGCTCAGTGTGACATTACTAATACTAACTTAATTCGGTACAATATCATTAGATAAAGTGCTGTACAAACCAATCAAACTTCCTGTAAAGCCTCCTGCAACGTCCGTAGAAAGAATATCTCCTGAAACAGGTCCTCCAAGATTTTTATAGTTTTTACCATCCAGTGAATAATTAAAGCTATGTTCATCTTTATCAGCAACCACCTGCAGTTTAACAGTTTTGGATAATGAAATCTTCTCGCTGGCGATCAGCTTTGATTGTCCTTTTTCTGTTCTTTCCAATACGATGTAGAAATCTTTATCTTTTTTCGTTATTCCGAAAACATAATTGAATGTTTCACTTTGATAACAGGTAATTCCTGCCAGTTCTTTTTCTGATTTTGGCTTAAAATCCAGTGTTACAGAAGTTTCAAATGATTCATGCTGCAATCTGTGGAACAGTGCCGAAACTGGAGCCAATGCCTTGATATTAGTTTCAAAAGGGTTTACTTTCACACCATTTTTTGTAACCGTAATAAAGCTTTCACGAGGTCCACGCATGGCAATCCATCTGTAGTCAAGGTTTTTATCAGTCAGTTTATCAGTATAGGTAAAGTTTCCGTTGGGAAAAAATCCGTTTTGTCCGTTTTGATTCTGAACTCCAGCTGGTAATTTCAATTTTGGTTTCATTGGAACCAGTCCGTTTTGGAAAACCGGGTATTTTCCGCTCCAGTCAACCGGAAGGATAAATGTTTCACGGCCTTTGTTGACCCTGTTCTTCTCATTCGGGCGTATCGCCAGAAATACTCCATAATATTGGCCATCCGGTGTTTCTACCAGATCAGCATGACCGGCCCAGTCAACTTTTTCCTTTCTGTCTTTCGGGAAATAACGCTGTGTCAAAATCGGGTTGTTTCCAGCCGGAACGTAAGGTCCTTTCGGAGAATCGGACATAAAAATAACTTCACTGTGATTTCCTCCGGTTCCTCCTTCGGCACACATCAGGTAATATTTACCGTTCTTTTTGTAAATATGGGGACCTTCGATCCAAATGGGTTTTTGGGAAAGATCCACGCCACCGTTTACAATAATCTTATCCGAGCCCGCAACTACCTGGTCTTTTTCGAGGTCATAGTCCCACATCTTAATAACACGATGACCATTGTACTGCTCGGTACCTTGTGGCGGAGCATCATTATGAACGATATATGCTTTTCCGTCATCATCAAAGAAAATTGCAGGATCAATACCTTCAAAATTCAGTTTTTGAACTTCGCTCCATCCTTTTGACGGATCTTTTGTTTTTACGACCATATTTCCAATACCACCCGCAAACTGGGTAGTAATCATATAAAAAGTATCGTTGTGCTTATTGTATTTGATGTCCGGAGCATAAATTCCATGGGAAATGCCTGATTTTTCAACCTTAAGCTGGGAAGGTCTGTCCAAAACATGTCCCACCTGTTTCCAGTTCACCAGATCTTTAGAAGTAAAAATCGGGACTCCCGGAAACATTGAAAATGAAGAATTCACAAGATAATAATCTTCACCTTTTCTGGTAATACTGGGATCAGGATAACAACCCTGTAAAATCGGAGAATAAAACTCATCCGGTTTAAGAGGATTGTCATTATATATTTTATCGTTTCCACGGTAAGTAAAGTCTGAGAATGTCTGGGCAGAAATAGAAGTCACCGAGAGCAAAGCAGCTGCTGCCAGCACATTCGTTTTATTCCTGAAGAAAGCTAAATTCATTATATTCTGTCTCATTATTATTCTTTTTTTATAGTTTTTAAAATGTATATTTTTGAAAAGGTGTTATTGTTCTTTTTAACGCTGAGTCCGCAAGTTTTTTAACTACTATCTTTTTGAGGTTCGCAAAGGCATTACACTCAGCTAGGATAATTCATATTTTATCATTATAATCGTTTACCGATCGTTACATATTTTAAATGGTTTTCTTCCGGTTGATTATTTTAATCAATCCCCAGGCTGTAACATAGGATATTCCAGCAATGAAAAATATAATGTTGTAGCCTCCGTTGATATTTCCTGATTTTTTAAAAGTATCGAGAACAATTCCGATAAAGAGCGGAAAAATGATTCCTGCCGCTGAGCCGAGCATTCCGCCAAAACCAATGACAGAACTGACATAATTGTTAGGCAACTGATCTCCGACCGTGGTCATAAGGTTGGCTCCCCAACCCTGGTGTGCAGCTGTTGCAAGGGCAATAATAAGGGTAATTACCCACATATTGTCTACATATTTTGAGAACATGACCGGAACTACCATCAAGGCAAACAATAACATCGTAATGCTTCTGGCTCTTCCGATGGCCCAGCCTTTTTTAATCAGAAGAGATGAAAGGTAGCCTCCACCAATACTTCCGATCGTAGTTCCACTGTAAATGATAATCAACGGAAGCGATGGTTTTGTTAAATCCATTTTGAACACATCCGAGAAATATGCAGGCAGCCAGAACATGAAGAAATACCAGATAGGATCGGTTAACATTTTACCAATGGCAAATGACCATGTTACTTTATATTTGAGTAATTCTGATAAAGGAATTTTGTTTTTTTCCTCTGTTTTTTCATCCTGATCACTTTTTATGTATTGCAGTTCTTCTTTGCTGAGATTTTTTGTTTTTGTGGGTATGGCATAGAATTTCCACCAAAGGATAATCCAAACCATGCCTAAGGCACCAATCCACACAAAAGTCTGTCTCCAACCGTAATGTCCCAAAATGAATGGAACAAGCAGCGGTGCTAAAATGGCTCCCACAGTTGCTCCCGAATTGAAAATCCCTGTTGCCAGCGCCCTTTCTTTTTTAGGAAACCATTCAGCCACAGATTTGATCGCAGCAGGAAAGTTTCCTGCTTCACTAATTCCCAAAGTGCTTCTCGCAATGATAAATCCGATGGTACTTTTCACAAAACCATGTCCTATAGAAGCGAGACTCCATACAATAAGGGAAACCGCATACCCGATTTTGGTTCCTACCCGGTCTATAAATCTTCCCATGGCCATGTAACCAATAGCATACGTAGTGGTAAATGCCATGACGATATAGCTGTAATCTTTTTCGTCCCAGCTGAATTCTTTTTCCAGTACAGGTTTAAGCAAGCCCATTACCTGACGGTCAAGATAATTGATCGTAGTGGCGAGAAAGACGAGAGACAGCATCCACCATCTTATATTGCGGTTGTGAGGAGCCTGCATTTAGTTATGATTAAGTTGTTGTAATAAATTTTTTGTCTTCAGAGTCAGCTCTTCTCCATTAACATCTTTTCCGATGATTGAGCTTCCCAATCCTGCCGCTACAGCGCCACCATTAAGCCATTCTCTGATATCTTCAAATTCTGCATTGATCCCTCCAGTGGGCATGAAATTCATTCCGGGGAAAACAGGCTGTACCGATTTGATATAGTTCTTCCCTAAAGCATCAGCCGGGAATATTTTAACCAGCATTAGCCCATTCTGATAGGCAATATTGATATCGGAAGGGGTAAAACAGCCCGGAATCAAAAGGATATTTCTTTCAAGTGCATGTTTTACCAATGCTTCACTGATGACAGGTGTAATGATAAAATCTGCTTTTACACCTGCATAATCATCCATTTCTTTTATATTTTTCACCGTCCCGATTCCTAACAGAAGATCAGAAAATTCTGTACGGGAAATTTCTTTCAGCTTGGTGAAGTTTTCCAGTGCCTGATGGCCACGGTTGGTATATTCTATCACACGGATTCCTGCTTCGTATAAAGCTTTTACGATATTTTTTGAGACTTCAAACGATTCGTTGTAAAACAGCGGAACGATTTTCTGGTCTTTTATTTTTTGTAGTATTTCACTCATAATTTTTCGATATTAATGCTTTCATCAATGGTATCTCCTTTTACGAAAAGCTTTTTAAAAGCAACTTTTGTCGCATCCTCAAGGATCTGCTGATCAGGATTTTCTTTTAAAATTCCATGAATTAAGGCCGCCATGAAAGAATCACCACTTCCTACCCTTTCTTCAATTTTATCTGAATTATATTTTTCTGAAATCAAAAGTTTCTCATCAGTAAATAAGGTGGCAAAATAATTGACCTGTTCGCCGTTTGTAAAGCGGAAGGTATTTGCAATTTTTTCCACAGCCGGGAATTGTTTCCGGATTTCCAAAGCTGTTTTTTCGGCCTGTTTCAGAAGATTTTCATCATCGAATTTTCCGTTAAGCTCGTACTCAACGGGAATATCCAGGAACTGCTCAACAGACCAGATATTTCCCATGAGAACGTTGACAAAAGGCATCAGCTCTTTAATTTTGTGAGGAGTCTGGTGTTGCCAAAGTAACGCCCTGTAATTCAGGTCAAGAGAAACCGTAATATTTCTTGTTCTGGCTTCTTTCATGATCTGTAAACATTTGCGAAATGCGTTATCACTCAAAGCCGGTGTGATGGTACTGATATGCAGCCATTTTACCTCTGAAAATATCTCATCATCAGTAAACATGTAAAAATCCGATTGGGTAAAAACAGACGGAAAGCGATCATAAATCACTGAAGCATTCTGCATATCGCCATCGGAGGAAAGATAAAATGTTCCTATTCTCCCTTGAGTTTTTTCTGCAAGGATCTCTATTCCTTTATGCTTAAGTTGAATTTCCAGCTGGTTTCCTACAAAATTCTCCGGTAAAGCTGATAATAGTTTCACAGAATTCTTCCATTGGGAAAGCGCTGCTGCAACATTGTATTCTGCACCTCCCAGGTAAATCTTCAGAGATTGCTCATGGAGCCAGTTTCCTTCGGAATCCGGAGCAAAATGGAGAAGCAGTTCCCCGAAACATAGTATCTTAGACGAATCCTGCATAGTATTAGATTTCAAAATAATTTTTTGTATTGTGATAACAGATATCCTGAATGATCTTTCCTACCCATTTTTCATCATCAGGCAGCAGACCTCTTTCCATTTCACTTCCGAACAGATTGCATACAAGCCTTCTGAAATAATCGTGTCTTGAGAATGACAGCAGACTTCGTGAATCGGTAAGCATCCCGACAAAAGTGCTGATCAGACCGATATTTGAAAGTGTATTCATCTGTTTCGTCATTCCATCGAGCTGATCCAAAAACCACCAGGCTGCTCCGAACTGTACTTTGGATCTGATTCCTCCTTCATTGAAGTTTCCGGCAAGGGATGCAAGAACTTCGTTAAATGCCGGATTTAGATTGTATATAATTGTTTTGGCCAGTTTTTCTTCTGAATTCAGTGCATCCAGCAAAACGCTCAGTCTCTGTGCATAATAGGGTTCTCCAATGGCATCATATCCTGCATTGGCACCTATTTTTCTGAACATTTCTGAATTGTTGTTTCGGGTTGCCCCCACATGAAACTGCTGTACCCATTCTTTTTCTGCATACATTTTGCAAAGCTCTTTCAGCAAATAGCCGCATAATGCATCCGGATCGGAAAATGTTGAGAGATTGCCCTTCAGAAATTCGGAAAACTCTTTTTCAAGGCTATGATTCCATTTTGTGGTATCCGGAAAATATTCAAAGCCATGATCAGCCACTTTTGCTCCTGCTTCCACAAAATAGTTGATTCTGGACTGAAGTGCATTCAACAAGTCGGAAGCTGATGTGATTGAAAATCCGCAGACTTTTTCAAGCTTTTTAATTCCTGAAAGATATTGTTCAGAATTAATAATATTAATATAGTTATCAGGGCGGAAAGCCGGAAGAACAGCTGTGTTAAATCCACTGTTTTTTAAAGCCTTGTGATGAACCAGATCATCAGCAGGATCATCTGTAGTGCACAACGCTTCTACCTTAAAATTCTGAATGATGGATTGTGGTAAAAAGCCGGATGTCTGCAGACTTTCATTCATCTGATGATATAAAGTATCTGCATTATTGGATGATAAATATTCACTGATTCCAAAAGGATTTTTGAGCTCCAGATGCGTCCAGTGAAATAGCGGGTTACGAAGGGTATAAGGCACCACATCTGCCCATTTCATAAATTTTTCGTGGTCTGAAGCATTTCCTGAAATAAACTGTTCATCAATACCAAAATTTCTCATGGCTCTCCATTTGTAATGGTCCCCATCCAGCCAGATAGCGGTTGGAGAACGGAAATTCTGATTAGCAGCAATAACATCCGGTTCAAGATGATTGTGATAATCGATCACGGGCATATCTTTGGCATATCCGAAATAGAGATTCTCTGCCTTTGCTGATTCAAGCAGAAACAGTTCTCCGAAGACTTCTTTATTTTTAATGGAATTACTCATTATTTATTTTTACAATCCTGGATTTTTAATTCTCTTTTAGTTCTGACTTCATGAAAGCCAGCATTTTAAAAACAGGACCTTGTATGAAACCATTAAGGTCCTGTCCAAATTATTATATATGAAGAAATTAGTTTTTTATACTCCGCTAAATGCACTGAAACCTCCGTCAACGGGAATCAGGGCTCCTGTAATGAAGCTTGCTGCATCCGAACATAGAAACTGTACAACACCGTTCAGCTCTTCTACTTCTCCAAATCTCTGCATTGGTGTTTTGGCCATTACTTTTTTACTTCTTTCCGTTAAGCTTCCATCCGGATTCAAAAGAATTGCCCGGTTCTGATCACCAATGAAAAATCCTGGTGCCACGGCATTTACGCGTAATTTATCACCGAACTTCAATGCGAGATCAGAGGCCAGCCATTGGGTAAAATTGGTAATTGCCGATTTGGCTGCAGAATATCCGGCTACTCTCGTAATCGCTGAATAGGCAGCCATGGAAGAAATATTAATAATGTTTCCGCTCCCCTGCTCAGCCATTGCTTTTCCGAAAACATAGCTGGGATAAACTGTTCCGTTGATATTGAGATCGGTAACCTCAGTCCATCCCTTCATATCCATATCAAAAAATGACTGTTCAGGAGATAAAGTGGCTGCAGGAATATTTCCACCGGCTATATTGAGCAGAATATCAATGCTGCCATACTTTTCTTTTATTTTCACAGAAGCAGCTTCAAGGCTTTCAATATCCATCACATTGGCTTCTACAGCGAGTGCATCACCTCCCAAATCTGTAAGCTCTTTTACACGGGCATCCAGTGTTTCCTGGTTTCTTCCCAGAGCCACAACTTTGGCACCGGCTTCTATAAAACTTTTGGCAAGGCTGCCTCCTAAAACGCCCGAAGCCCCTGTGATGACTGCGACTTTGTTTTTAATAATAAACAGGTCTTTCATTTTACTTTTTATTTATTACAAACGCAGATTAATTTTTCTGTAATTCTGACTGAACGGCAGCCATTACTCCTTCTATCTGACCCAATGCCAGCATTCTTCCTAAAAATGAATAGCCGGGATTATACCCTTTGTCAACATCTTCTGTCAGAAGTCTTCCGTGGTCTATTCTCATAGGCAGATCAGGGTTTTCCTTTTCAAATACACGGATTACTTCTATGAGCTTTCCTCTTCCTCCCAGATGATGAGCCTCGATGAAATCACCATTTTCAAAGACATTTGTACTTCTCAGGTGAACGAATTTGGTTCTGTGGGCAAATTTCTCAGCCAGTTTTGGAACATCATTCTGAAGATTGGCACTTAAAGAACCTGTACAGAACGTTAACCCGTTGTGAGGGTTATCAACAGCTTTCAGAAGCCAGTCAATATCCTCTTCATTGGTTACTATTCTTGGTAAGCCCAATAATGAAAACGGGGGATCATCAGGATGTACACACATCTGTATATTCCATTTTTCACAGACAGGCATTATTTTTTCAAGGAAATATTTCATGTTCTGGCGAAGCTTATCTTTATCAATTCCCTCATACAATGCCAATAAACTTTTGAACTTTTCCACAGGATTCAATTCGCCTTCTTTGATATTTCCGTTCACAAATCCCTGTGTTTTTACAATGACTGAGTCTATCAGATCATTGTTATCTTTTTCCGTTAAGGTATTTTTTAATTCTTCTACTTTTTGAAGGATCTGTGGGTTATAATCATTTTCTGCTCCTTCTCTTTTGAGAATATGAATTTCAAAGTATGCAAACTTGGCTTTGTCAAAATAAAGTGATGAAGAGCCGTCTTCCCATTCGTGAAAAAGATCGGTTCTTGCCCAGTCGAGAACAGGCATAAAGTTGTAGCAAACTGTTGTAATACCTGCTTTACCCAGATTTTCAAGGCTTATGATATAATTTTCTATTAAAGAGTCACGGTCTTCACCTCCGTATTTGATCGCTTCACTTACGGGAAGGCTTTCCACAACAGACCAGCGAAGTGCGTGGCTTTCTATATAGTTTTTATAATCAATAATGGCCTCTGAATTCCAGATTTCTCCGTTTGGGATATCATGCAGTGCGGAAACAATTCCTTCTACTCCAATCTGACGGAGCATATTGAGTTTTATTTTGTCTTTTTTGCCAAACCAGCGCCAGGTTTTTTCCATATTTTTTTTAGTTTAATTCAGTTAAACAAAGCAGGTGCTTTCACACCTACTCTGTTACTGATATGAATGTTGAATGAAATTAATTGTATCCGGGATTCTGGTATTTTGCCTTAATATCTGCAGATACTTCCATAGCATCAATCTGGTTCTGAGGAATAGGTCTCAGATAATGAAAAGGCTTTATCGTTCTTGTAACCGTTTGCGGATTGTGGTCTCCATAAGAAGCTCCCCCAATCTGGTAGGTAGCCGCATAATCTCCCCACTTCTGCGTACGTACAAGATCATACCATCTGTAGAATTCCCCATAATATTCGCGGGATCTTTCTGCAAGGATATAATCAATGGTAATTACAGATGGTGTGGCAGTAGTCATGGCTGCACTGTTATCTGCTACATAAGCGGTATTCTGGGCATTACTGAACTTCCATTTTCCGGCACGGGCACGAATGACGTTGATAAGGTCTCTGGCTGTCATAGCTCCTGAAGCTCCTTTTACGGCTGCTTCTGCTGCGATAAAATAGAATTCTGAAAATTTGGCAACACTGAATGGACGCGTTAATCCGGCATTTGGATATCCTAAGCCGTTCGGATCATCTGTACGGAAAGTTCCTATTTTCCATAAGCCAGGGTACACAATCCTGCTGATTCCGTTTGGTGCAATTACCCAGTCTGCTCTTCCTGACAGAGTACCTGCTCCCACACCACTTTGTCCTGCTCCTGTAGGATAAGAAGGAGTCTGGCTGTCATCATTCAGAAAGCTTAAAATAGCGCCTCCAGGCTGTACAGGCAGATTATTTGCGTTATAAAGTACAGGAACCGTTGTAAGCCCAGTTCCGTTTTTGTTCCAGTTTCCTCTGTAAGTGGTTACAAAAGTCCCATCATAACGGGAATCGTTGGTTTTATCTGCAAAAGTATTTTTAATAACTCCCAAGGTAGGACACATACGAACCCACGGACGTCCCAGTGGCTGTGCCGCTTCTCTCTGTACTCCACTTACGACGTCTGCCCCAGCCCACGCTGTTGTTTTGCTGCTTTTGATAGCAGTGTAGTTCCAGGTCTGCATCCATGCTGCAAAATTATCCGGTGCCCAGCCTGATCCAAATCCTACAGGGTCACTTTCATTATAGTATGTACTTGACTGCGTATGGTCTGCATAGAGCATAGATTCAGTATTTCTGTCATTTGAACCTACATTGACATCATAAAAAGTAGGCTGAAGCGCATAGGGTCCCGGATTATTGATTCCTTCCATCGCGATATCATAAGCCTGCTGAAAATACCATTGAGCATTGTGTCCGTCAGGATCTGTTCTTGTCACTTCAGGATAAGTTGGAATTCCGTTTGGATTCTGCAGCCACCATCCATAAGTAAGATAAGCTTTGGCAAGCATCAATCTTGCTACATTTTTGGTCACGCCTCCGGTTACTCTTGGTGAGGCAGGTAGATTTTCTATTGCTTTTTTAAGATCAGCAAAAACAGTTTTTGTATATACTTCCGGCACGGTATTTCTTGCAGAAGTTGTAGACGGAAGAGTGTTATATTTTAATTCTCCTGTACCTAAATCCAGAGGAACACCTCCATAGGTCTGTACCAGCATGAAATAATAAAACCCCCGGAAGAAACGGGCTTCAGAAACCATAGATTCGGCAATTCCGAATCCTGGTCCTTTTTCAATAATACCATTGGCCGTATTGATATATGGGAACACTGAATTCCAAACCATACTTGTAGGAAAAGTATTGGAATTGATAATACCGTTTCCGGACATATCAAGTTCTTTAAAGTTACCATCTGCACTTTGTGCCCAGGTAGACTCGTCAGTTCCGTTCTGGCAATTGCTCATAAAGTAGCCATTACCATACAGTAACCTCATCTGTCTGTATAAGGCTGTAAACCCCTGATTAACTCCATCCGGTGTATTAAAATAATCAGCTGTATATATTGCTCTTGGCTGTTCATCAAGAATTTCATTACAACCTGTAAATGTTAAGGATAAAAAGATTGCTCCTAATAGCAGTTTTTTGTTAAAATTTATCATGACAGTACAGTTTTAAAAGGTTAAGTTAAGTCCCATTAAGTAATTTCTTGTAGAAGGGTTGTTGGTTCCTATGACAAGCTGACGGTTTTGATATCCGCTTACTGCCTGGTTTTCATTTCCGAAAGAGTTGGGCTCCGGATCCATTCCTGAGAACTTATGATAAGGAGAAAATAATACAACAGGATTTGTTACTGTGAAGTAAATTCTTAAGCTGGTGATTTTTAAATCCTTTAAAAAATCTTTATTGACATTATAGCCTAGGGTAATGGTACGAAGCTTAAGATAAGAAGCATCAAACATCGCTAAAGTAGAAGAATACTTCGGATTATCACCACTCAAATGACGTCCCGGACGCGGAAAATAAGCACCGGTATTATCTTCTGTCCAGTAATCTACGTCTACGTTATTCCCTCTTCCCGTTAATCTGTTAAGATAACTTGCAGATCCATAAATAGTACTTACCAGGATTCCTCCTTGCTGGAAAGCTCCTACCGTACTCAGTTCAAAATTCTTGTAGGCAAAGCGCATATTGAATCCTCCCTGAAATTTCGGAGCGGTATCAAAGATCTGTCTGTCGTCCGGGCCAATTGCTCTTACCGGTGTTCCGTCAGCATTGTAACCTCCTGTATAAAGAACTTTGATAGATCCTACAACATCTGCAGCTGTTCCCGGCTCAAGAATGTTCTGATAAGGATCTCCAGCCTGCCAAAGACCGATGTATTGATAATCATACAATGAATTAATATTGTGACCTACAAACCATAAGTTATTTACGTCACGTTCTGTTCCGGATGCAAGCGATAAAATTTTGTTTTTATTGGTATAGAAATTAACTCCCGCTTCCCATGTAAACCCATCCGGGTTATCAAAAATGACTCCGTTTAAAGAAACTTCCAGCCCTTTATTTTCTGTTTCCGCTACATTGGAAACAATGGATGACCATCCGCTTGTCGCCGGAAGACTTTTCTGGGTCAACAGGTCATAGGTATGGGTCTTGTAATATTCCACGCTTCCGGTAAGGCGGTTGTTCAGTATTCCGAAATCTACTCCATAGTTTTGTGTTTTTGAATACTCCCAACCAAGACTTGGATTAGGTGGCTGATTTCCATAGATACCTGTACTTCCTGCACTTCCGTAGTTATAAGGAGCGACGTTAAATCTTCCCATCGTAGAATATGGATCTACTGCCTGATTTGAAGTCTGTCCCCATCCGGCTCTGAATTTAAGGAGATTAATCACCTTGATATTCTGCATGAAAGATTCGTTGGTAACATTCCATCCTAATGATAATGCGGGATAGGTATGCCATTTATTACCCGGAGCCAGTCTGGAAGATCCATCGGCACGAAGTGTTGCCGTTAGCATATACTTATTATCATATGTATACATAATTCTTCCCATGGCTGAAAGAAGGCCGGTTTTCCAATAAATTTGGTCTTCAGGTCTTACGGTGATATCAGCCTGAGGCGACTGTCCCAGGTTGTAATACTGGAAAAAGTCTGCAGGGACATTCTTTGCACTCATGTATGAGCTTGTATACTTATTCTGTTCTGCCGAATATAATGCTACAGCATTTACTTTATGCTTACCAAATGTACGGTCATATGTTAAAAGGTTTTCCAATACCCAATGATACGTCTGGTTATTCCCTCTTCCTGCAGCTGACGGGCCTAAAGGATTTGTATTAAAGACTCCTACACCGGAGTAATTCCCACTGTTTGAAGTACGGTAATCCAACCCTACATTTAATCTGTATTTCAATCCTTTGATTGGAAGGCTGGCTTCCCCATAAAGATTGTTATAGGATGCAAAGGCCTTGGTCTCGTCGATATATTTATCTCCCAGATTCCCAAGGCTTCCCCTTGTATAAATCCATGTCTGATCGATACCACCTGCCGTACTCATTACTCTTTTCGGAGTTCCGTCTGGATTGTAAGGATTGGCAATAGGAGAATACCCTAAAACAGCTCCCGGGTTTACCCCATTTCCTTCAGAAACGGAATAGTTTGTATTGGTAGTGAAACCGAACTTAAAGATAGATCCCACCTGCTGATCAATCGCCATACGAAGAGCAAATCTTTCATAACTTTGAATAGGGATTAATGCATTTTGCTTGAAGTATGACAAGCCTACATTATAATTTCCACCTTCTGTTCCTCCTGATACGCCAATATCATGACTGGTCATCATGGCAGGTTTATAATACAAACTTTGCCAGTCTGTATTAACACTGCTATTTTCATCTGCCCCGTTGGAATACAAAGGTGTTGTATTTCCTGCTGGAATGGCATAAGCACGCAACTGCGCAAATTTAGGACCATCCATCATCGGGTATTTTGAAAACAAGGTCTGAACTCCCGTAAAGGTGTTGTAACTGAATTTAGGTCTCTGCCCTTTTGCCCCTCTGTTGGTTGTAACGAGAATCACACCATTTGCCCCTCTGGATCCATAGATTGCTGTGGCAGAAGCATCTTTCAGGATGTCAATACTTTTGATATCACTTGAGCTTATATCTCCCAGTGATCCCACAAAAGGAATACCATCCAATACAATCAGCGGATTATTATCCCCTGTCAGAGATCGTGTTCCCCTGATACGGATCTGCATGGCAGCACCCGGTTTAGTAGAGGTTTGCGAGATATCTACCCCTGCCGTTCTTCCCTGTAATGCCTGGGTAATGTTGGCAGAAGGTACTTCACGCAGTGCATCTCCTTTTACAGTGGCTACAGAACCTGTCACAGCTTCTTTTCTCTGGGTTCCATATCCTATCACAACAACTTCATCTATTTTATTTTCTTTAGCTACTGTATCTTTCTTAACCTGTGAATATGCTATGCCTGAAGGCAATAAAGTCATTGCAAAAAACAATGCTGCTCTATTGCTTTTATTGAAATAAAATCGGTTCATAATTATTATTTTAGTATTAGTTGTTGAATAAAAGGCTGTTTAATAATTATAGTTTATAAAATCCTTAGTGTTTATGAGCCTTTTATTTTTTTATTATATATGCATATTCACGATAGCTTCAAACAATTCCTGTTTTCCGCTTTTTGGCTGTGGTTCGCCGATTTCGTGTGCAATTCTCTGAAGATCTTCCAATGTAAGAGTACCTTCCTCAAATGCTTTTCCGTTTCCGTTATCAAAAGAAGCGTAGCGGTCTGTTCTCAGCTTTTTGTAATCTGAATTTTCAAGAATATCTGCAGCAGCAAGAAGTCCTTTGGCAAAAACATCCATTCCAGAAATGTGAGAAATGAATAAATCTTCAGCATCAATAGAATTCCTTCTGATTTTGGCATCGAAGTTTACACCTCCGGTTCCCAAGCCTCCCGCCGGAAGCAGTACAAGCCATGCCTGAACCATGTCGTAATAATCGATCGGGAACTGATCCGTATCCCAGCCATTCTGATAATCACCTCTATTGGCATCAATACTTCCTAAAAGTCCGGCATCAACTGCAACCTGAAGCTCATGTTCAAACGTGTGCCCTGCCAACGTAGCGTGATTTACTTCAATATTCAGTTTGAAATCTTTGTCTAATCCGTAGTGTCTAAGGAATCCGATTACCGTTTCAGAATCATAATCATACTGATGCTTGGTAGGCTCCATTGGTTTTGGTTCGATCAGGAAAGTACCTTTAAATCCTTGCTGGCGTGCATAGTCTCTTGACATAGAAAGGAAACGGGCCAGATGATCTTTTTCACGCTTCATATCAGTGTTTAAAAGGCTCATATATCCTTCTCTTCCACCCCAGAAAACATAATTTTCACCTCCTAGTGCTATTGTAGCATCTATTGAATTTTTCACCTGAGTTCCTGCACATGCCACAACATCAAAATTTGGATTGGTAGAGGCACCGTTCATGTATCTTTCATGGGTGAAAACATTCGCTGTTCCCCATAAAAGCTTAATTCCTGTTTCCTGCTGTTTTTGTTTTGCATACTCTACAATAGTCTGCATATTCTTCTCGTAGTCTTTCCAGTTGCTGGCAGGGTCTACCAGATCGATATCATGGAAACAGTAATAGCTGAAGCCCATTTTGGACATGAATTCAAAACCTGCATCCATTTTATGCATTGCTCTTGTTACTGCATCATTTCCGATATCCCATGGGTGATGGATTGTAGGTCCTCCGAATGGATCGCTTCCGTTTGCACATAAGGTGTGCCACCATGCCATCGCAAATCTTGTCCAGTCTTTCATAGGTTTTCCCATCACGATCTTTTCAGCATCATAATAACGGAATGCCAACGGGTTCCTGCTTTCCTTCCCTTCAAACTTAATTTTTTCAATACCTGTAAAAAACTCTTTTGTACCTGTTAAAGTATTCATATTTATTTGATTATTTTTAATTTGTTTTTTAATTTTTGCGTAGAGATACCCTTCTCACTGATTCTTAAAAGTCAGTAAGCGGATAAAAAAACTGTTGTAATTGTTCTAGATTATTTCTTTAAGATGATGTTTCCATCTGGCATAGGCTTCTAAATATTGTTCTTGTTTTTCATGTTCCGGCTCTATTACCGCTATTTTTTCAAGTGAAGAAAATGCTTCTCTGGAATCTGAATAAAATCCTATTCCCATCCCGGCTGCTCTTGCTGCTCCTACTGCTCCATCGGTATCATAAAGTTCAATAACCGCATTGCTGACACTGGATAGCGACTGACGAAAAATTGAACTTAAAAACATATTAGCATTTCCTGCTCTGATAACCTGGATATTCATTCCGATATTTCTCATGATATCCATTCCGTATTCGTAGGAGAATACAATACCTTCCTGTGCTGCACGCAGAATATCTCCTTTAGAATGTATATTAAAATTAATTCCATGGATAGAACAGCTTGTATCTTTATTTTCAAGCACTCTTTCAGCACCGTTTCCGAAAGGAATTATACTTAATCCTTTTGAACCAATAGGTGAAAGTGAAGCCATATCATTCATATCACCGTAAGAAGAAAGAGAGGTTGCGAAATTATGCTTCAGCCAGGAATTTAAAATACCTGTTCCATTGATACACAGTAAAACACCCAGTCTGATCTGTTCCGGAGTATAATTGACATGGGCAAAAGTATTTACTCTTGATAACTTATCATATTCCAGCTGGTCCAAAACACCATATACCACTCCGGAAGTGCCTGCTGTAGAGGCAATTTCTCCAGGATTAAAGACATTCAGAGACAATGCATTGTTGGGCTGATCTCCTGCTCTGTATGAAATAGGTGTACCTTCTTTCAAACCTAATTCTTCAGCTGCTGCCCTAGAAACTGTAGCCTGAATACCAAATGTAGGTACAATTTCCGGGAAAAAACTTTTGGGAATTCCATAGTGGTTAAGGATATCTTCTGAAATGCAGTTATTTTTAAAATCCCAGAAAATTCCTTCTGATAATCCCTCAATAGTCATCCCTATCTGTCCTGAAAGTCTCATGGCAATATAGTCTCCGGGGAGCATTATTTTATCTATCTTTTCAAAGATTTCAGGTTCGTTTTCTTTTACCCAGGCAAGCTTTGATGCTGTAAAATTTCCTGGTGAATTCAACAGATGGGAGAGACATTTTTCTTCTCCTATTGTTTTAAAAGCTCTTTCACCATAAGGCACAGCGCGGCTGTCACACCAGATAATGGATGGTCTTAAAAGATTTTGATGCTTATCCACCAGAATCAAACCATGCATCTGCCACGTGATTCCGATTCCTTTAATATCTTCAGCATGTACTCCGGATTCATGCATAACAGCTTCATGAGCCAATTTCAGATTGGTCCACCAGTCAACAGGATTTTGTTCTGCCCATCCCGGATTTATAGCAGTGATTTTCATTTCTTTTTTTGGAGAAAATTCAGAAGCAATCACTTTTCCGCTGGATGCCTCTATGAGACACACTTTCACAGAAGAACTGCCAATGTCATAGCCTAGTAAGTACATAATTTTTTAAAGGAATTATTTTATAAGTTTTGTATTGTTTTTCTTGTAAATCTTAGCATCAAACCTGTAATATCTTGCTGCACGGTGTGATACATCTTTTTGAATTTCATCCAAGGGAACAATATAGGGGAATGAAGATATTTTTTTATGAAAATTCTTAATATCAATATTCTTTTCATTTAAAGCGCTATAGAGCTGATAGAGCTGTCTTATAGTGAATCTTTTTGGCAGCAGCTCAAAAATAATGGAGAAGTCAGATTCAATCCATTTTCTGATCTCCATTAAAGATTCATTGATAATCTTGTTATGATCAAAAGGCAGTAAAGGAACTTCATCAACAGGATACCAGTCTACGGTTTCATATTTTGTACTGTTGATCTTGTGATCTATTTTACAAAGGGAAAGGTAGGCAACTGTAATAATCCTGTCTATATGATGTTTATATTCCTGGTCCATCCATTTGATATCATGCGCATTGCTTGCTCTCATAGGATCGGCAAAGCATTTAAACTGCTTGAGAACCATTTTTTTTATCCCTGTAAGTTCATGAAGCACTCTTTGCGCAGCATCGTCCACATCTTCATCACTGAAAATTAAACTTCCTGGAAGTTTGATCTGTTTTTCCAACGGTACATCATCAACATGGCGTTGTACTAGTAATATATTCAACCGGTTTTCATGGTCAAATCCAAAGACAACACAATCTACAGAGACATAGGTATGGATAAAGTTCTGATTCATTAGTTCGTTAACATTTTGGTAACATTACAAATATAAAAATTCATCTGAATAAAAAAAATAAATCATCCATTATCTACTGCCTATCAACACATTACATATCGAATTTTTATGATATCAATTGTATAAAAATTATGATAAGGTTATCATTAATATTACACTTACTTATTTCATAAGACATGAATTCACAATTAATTGCAATGTTATTCAGCGTTAAAAAAAAATTCCATTTTCAGAATAAATATTATGATAAGAAGAATCAATTTTTTTTTCATTTTGTCTGAAAAAAAATGTAAAAAACACACTTTTTATTATTAAAAAAGAAGTAAATCATTATTTTCGGTTACCATTTTTCACACTCTAACTACAAATAATTACGAAACAGTCAACTTAAATAGTAATATGATGTCATAATGCAAACATGAAAAATTCAATATATATACGATCGGTTTATTTGAAAATTTCGAGAATCCATGAAAAAAATGAGACAAATAAAAAAAGATAGATTTATTCCAATAAGTGCTGAGAGGTGCAATTTTCAGGCTCCTTTATAGAGGGCATCAGTAAATTTGCAGCAAACAAACTTCAAAAAAAAGATACCATGAATGGGTATAAAAATGTGCCTATAAATTTTATCCCGCATATTTTAATAATTTATATCTTTATGAGCGAGATAGCCTTATTTATAAATCTCTACAACAAAATTATAACCTGCAAAGCCATCAACAAAACATTATGAAAAACAAGTCAATAAGCGAATACACAAATGAAGAACTCATCAGCAATGAAAAGAAAATTAAGATTATTACTATCATGCTGGGCATTGCGATCCTCTTATTATTCCTAAGTAATATAGTCTTAACATTCAAACGTGGATTTAGTGCAATGAGTGTAATTCCTATCGCTCTGGTTCCAATCCTCATTCTGAATATTAATAATTGGAATCAGTTAAAAAAAGAGAAGGCAAATAGAAATTTATAAAGATAAAAGTGAGATTCTTTGCTGTTTATCTCCTAAGCTTGATTATTGGAATAAATCTAAAATACCATCAGAATCAAGATCCAAATAAGCCGCAATTCCGTTTCCCAATTACAATACCTTAGCTGGGTTATCATGGAAAATATTTTATAACAAATGAAAAACGCACCCCATCTATAGTCGTTTTATAAGATTAATGGGAAGTTTACATATAGCCATATTTTATAGAAATCAATATTTATATAAATTTTGGAATCAAAACGGCTTGTCTCCCGAATCAAAATATTCATATATACTTTCTATTCGCAGTAAATCTTCTTTAAAAAAATTCGAGAAATCATCCGTTGGGGCTACAATTCACACTTAAAATTGTCAGGACAACACCGCTCTTTTAAAAGAAAAATCCCTGGATTTCTCCGGGGATACAAACTTATAATAAAAAATTTTATTAACATTTCAAAATTAATAAATCTCTATTAATTGAATTATGATTAGAGTCATAAAAAAACCTCCCGTGTCAATAGGGAGGTAAAAGTGCAAAATGATATAAGTTATAATGATGTGGTGTTAAATAAAGTCTCTCTTAAAAACTCTTTTTTATCATTAACAATGCATATGCCATAAACTTCACTGTTTAATGAAATCGTTCTTTTTGTGGTACATTTTCTTTTGACGCAAAAATCCCCGGGAAACCGAGGACATTAAAAAAACTTTGACTTGTACTTTTAGTTTATACAAACACCGTAAATATACGGAGAGACTGTAGTCAGATCTATACGGGAAACCGTAATGATTGAGTTTGAATTGTTTGTACATTGGAACCTTAATTTTTAATAATGAATATATTTATAAGCTGGTCCGGTGACACTAGTATGAAAATCGCCGAAGAAATCAAGAATTGGATTCCAAAAGTACTACAGTCTGCAAAACCATACTATACTCCATCTGATATTGAAAAAGGAACAAAGTGGGAAGCTGAAATTAATCAGAAACTTTCAGAATGTGTAGTTGGTATAATTTGCTTAACAAGTGATAATACAGAAAAGCCATGGATTTTATTTGAGGCAGGAGCTCTATCAAATAGATTAGATAAATCAAAAGTGTGTCCTTTATTATTTGGGATAAAAAAATCAGATGTAATAGGGCCATTAGCTAGATTTCAACTTACAGATTTTAATAAAGTTGATATGTTTAAAATGATTAAATCTGTAAATAAATCATTAGATGACAAAGCTATAGATCTACCATTGTTAACTGAAATGTTTGATACATTTTACCCTAAGCTGGAAGAAAATGTAAAGAAAATATTAGATTCTGTCAACAATCCTGTACTAAAACCTCAAAGAAGTGATAGGGATATACTTGAAGAAGTTCTTAATATTGTTAGAAAGCAAAATAATCAACATAATAATGACTCAACCCAGTTAAAAACCTTTCAAACACGACAAAAAATTTATAATAAACATTTTATTAACGAACAAAAATTTGACATAGGAGATCTAGTTACTTTCGATGGTGAAGCTGTTGGTGAAGTAATTAGCAGTACTGCTTCCCTGAAAACAGGTGTAGTTTTGACAATTAAAATGTTACAAACAGGTGCTTTAGTGGAGATTCCTGCTGCACATCCTAATTTAATCAAATTATCAAAATAGGCTATCATCGATATTATGCGGAGCTGATATTTACCGCCTAATTTCAGACAAAATGGACCAGCCTATTTTATTCGTATTTTTGAAGTACACAAAATCAGACATATAGATGCTCCAAAATTCAAGCTCGCAATGACTATTTACACAGATGACAGATTTACACCTGAAGATGTAGAAAATTTTTAAAAGAGAAATACAATGGTGGTTTCTCAAAAGTTAATAATTTTTTTTACGAACCTAAATACAAAGAAATCCATCTTGAAATTGATAATGATTCGATAGTTGAGAAAAACCTCTATGACAATTTTATTGCAAGTATCAAGAGTAGTGAATTTGGAAAGTATTTTACATGGTAAAATAATAGCCCCACCTAACAATGGGGAATTTCTATTTAAAAAAGGCCTTGTAGAACTTCAGTTATTTAGAAAAAAACAGATCAGCTTCCGCCTTTCTTCTTCGGATAAGCCCGTTTAAAACTTTCCCTCCAGCAGTAATATATCGTTTTGTAAACCAATTTCTGATTTCTAAATCTGCTGCTCTTTTGTTGATAAGAGAAAATAGAGTCTCAGATCCTCCGGTATTATAAGCATGAGAAACCAAAGCATCAAACTGATTCTGATTAAGTTCTATTTTCACTTTTGAGTTCACGATGTTTTCATAAATTGGCAAAACTGTAGCGAATAACTCTACTCCTTGTTCTTTTGTGATTGCCGGATCTTTCATGGTTACTTTCATTCCTCCCGGATAGTAAGTGTTGCCATACCCTATTGTCGGAATTCCCGCAGAATCCAGATAAGGCTTAGCGCTGAAGCCTTCAAATGATACGATCAGGTTGATTCCTTTTTGTGAAGTTTTCATGTATTTAGTTTTATGTATTGCCCAGCAAAATTAAAATTGTAAATCCCAAAACAGTGAGGAAAAACACCTATTTTTATCAAGTGTTATTATTATTTTCATTTTAAGTCCTGACTTTCTTTTTTATGCTCTAAGGATATTTTTGCTTGTTTTTTTATCTTCGGCGTGTTAGCGGACATTTACTGAATTTGTTCAATCTCTGAATGTATTGAGACTGTAACTTAATATAAAAACAAAAAAACCTCCCGAATCATCGGAAGGTTATACTGTAATTTGTCAGAAATATGAAATTTCAATGGGCCAAAAATATAACAAGTGTTTATATCACAAAATATGATCCGGATCATACTGCTGCGGAAAATATTTCCTGAGCCCAACAGAAGCTATAATCATTAGGTTTGAAATCACATCTTGAAAAATATCTGTTACTTTTTCTTCATCATCCCTTTTTTATCAAATTAAATTGTACTTTTGTTTTTCTATTATGCAAAAATTTCTCAGAGTCTTTTTTGTTTTCTCTTTACTTCTGATATTTGTTTCTAATGTCAGTGGCATAACAACGTGTTTTGATCACGCTAAACATGCTAAAAGTAAAGTGATTTATAAAAAGGGGTCCAAAGAAGAGAAAATTCCTACCTTTTCACAGGACGACGAATGTCAGTGTGCGCTTCATATGCACATGAACAATGTTCTTCTTCCTGAACCTTTGAACATGGATTTTGCCATCAATAGTACGAATGACAACGAAATGCCTCAACCGAAAGCCATTTCATACCGTTGCCTTCTCGACTTCTTCAGCTCCCGGGCTCCCCCATCCTCATTTTTCGCGGCAGCTTAATCTATACTGCCTTCATTTTTTGTATACAGATTTCTTAGTCTGTACTGTTATTCCGTGGATACCTGTGTTTTCACACAATTAAGGATATCCTTTTATTAATGGGCATTTTCATTGCCCGTACATCCCTTTTCATGATTACCAGTAATTTTAATTATTCGGGAATAATTCATTGTATTTCCCCAAATTCTGTGAAACTTTTAAGTCTAAGTTTCCTCACCGCATCTTCATTTCTATATGCTCAGTCCCGTTCTGAAGATTCTTTATCTACAGTGGTACAAACGGTTGAGATCATCGGAAGAAAGTCTAAAGATTATACATCGGACTACTCTTTCGCTGCCACTAAGATTGCTATGAAAAACAAAGATCTTCCTTTAACTCTTAATACGGTTACCAAGGAGCTGATCACCGACCGCCAGGCCTTTCAGCTTGGAGAGGTTATGAAAAACGTGAACGGAGTCTCTCCTTCCAGTTATTACAACCAATACAACATCCGTGGCATCAGCCAAAATGAAGAAGGACAGATCATCAATGGAATGCGCACAAGGCAGTATTATTTTCTACAGCCTATGACTTCCAATATTGAGCGTGTGGAAATTTTCAAAGGTCCTGCAAGCATTACCATGTCCAGTGTAGATCCCGGAGGAACAATTAATATGGTTACCAAAAAACCGTTGTCAACTTCCCGTCACGAGATCAGTTCATCGGGAGGCAGTTTTGATACTTACCGTGTTACCACAGATCTTACAGGTCCTTTAAATAAGAGCAAAACCCTGCTGTATCGCTTTAACGGAGCTTACCAAAATGCTCATTCGTTCAGGGATCATGTTAAAAACAGCGGTATTTTAATTTCTCCTTCCATCACCTTTGTTCCGAATGAAAAAACATCGGTGAATGTGGAAATGATTTTCAATGATCTTTATGGAAATCTGGACAGAGGACAACCTATTTTCGGTGCTGTTGCAGGAAAAACAGATTTGTACAGTACACCAAGATCATTGAATCTGGGAGCTCCCGATGATTTTTTTAAAACCAGGGAATTAATTTTAATGGGAAGTGTTGCCCATCACTTTAATCAATTTATCAGCTTTAATGCTTCTTATATGAAGCAATACTGGAGAGAAAATCTGCAGGAACACCGAACCACCAATTCTTTTGTCCCCGATATGGATAACAAACCGGTTTCCAGTCTTGCAATGATGCAGTTTGTACAAAGGAATCAAAACTGGGCAACAGATAATATCAATGCTTATTTTAATTTTAAATTCAAAACCGGTGCTGTTCAGCATCAGGCTTTGATAGGCTATGACAGTCAGATCTGGGAAAAACGCAAAGGCGGGCAGCAAAATGCCGCAAGAGGTTTTCTTTTAAAGAACGGTTCTGTGGCTCCCTCTTACAAACCTGCCAATGCGGCTGATTACCAGACTTTCAATTACAACGGAATACTCATTCCAAAGCCCAATGTTACTCCTTTTGATCTGAATCCGGGTGCAGAAAATTATCAGGGTAATGATTTTAATACTTTGAATATCATGACTCCTCTGCCTTCTGCTCTTACAACCACACATGCAGCTTATATCCAGCATTTTTTCACGTGGAAAAAGTTCAAAATTTTATCAGGAATACGTCAGGAATGGTTTCAGGACATTACCAATTTCAAGGAATCCAATGAGTCTTCATTCCGGAATAATAAACTTCTGTACAGATTCGGGATCACCTATAGTCTTACGGATAACATTAATTTTTATGGAACTTACCTTACCGGATTCCAGCCACAATCCAATACGGTGACATTAATGCCCAATACCTCCAACCTTACAGGATCTGCTGCCAGATTTAAACCTTTGACATCAGATCTTAAAGAACTGGGAATGAAAGCGCAGCTTTTTGGAAAAATCTCATTGAATCTTGCTGTGTATGAGATCAATCAGAGAAATATTTTAATCAATGCCAACAATCCTTCGGAACCTGATGAACTTGTACAGCGAGGGGCCGACCGGAGTCGTGGATTTGAAGCTGAGATTTCGGGGCATATTCTTCCTCAATGGCATATTTACGGAGGTTACAGCTATATCGATGCTAAAATACTGGATGATACGAATCCTGATCTTGTGGGGAAAGGGAAAGAAAATACTTCTAAAAATTCTTTCAATATCTGGACACGCTACAACTTTTCAACCATAGAGCTTATAAAAGACTTTGGAATTGGAGCGGGAATGCTTTATCAAAGTTCAAAAGTACCATGGTTTACAAGAAGCTTTGAGCTTCCGCCATATACTACCATAGACACTGCATTGTATTATACTCCGGCAAAATCTGTTCAGCTGGCTTTTAACCTGAATAATATTACCAATAAGGTCTACTGGATCGGCGCTCAGAATTACCTAAGATTATTTCCGGGCACACCAAGAAACTATTTACTAACTGCTACTTATAAATTTTAAATTATGGCTATTTCAAACTTACAACTGATTGTGAGAAAGACCTGGCAGGACCTGTTCAAAGGCAAACAGAACCTGCTCATCACCATCACTGTACTCCTCTTCTGTATGTTGAGCATCGGCATTGGGTTTACAAAATACACCGATTCTTTTTCAAAAATAAAAGAATACCGGGAAGAAGTCCGGGAACACTGGGAACACAGACCTGATAAGCATCCGCACCGTATGGCGCATTATGGCTATCTGGTTTTCAGAATCGGGCATCCACTGAATATTTTTGACAACGGATTAGATGACTATCTTGGAAATGTAATATTCCTGGAAGCACATAAACAGAATACAGCCAATCTTTCGGAAGCCGGAAGTTCAGGTACTTTGGTAAGATTCGGGGCTTTCAGCAGTGCTTTTATTCTGCAGAGTATTGTTCCTCTGATTATTCTTTTTTTAGGGTTTGGATTAATCGTACAGGAACGTGAAAACGCCACTTTAAAAATCATCAGTGTACAAGGGGCTTCGGGAAGAGATATTATCTGGGGAAAAGTTCTGGGACTCTGGCTGTTTTCTTTATGTTTCCTGATCCCGGTAATTCCTGTTGCTTTCGTGGCTGCATTGATGTCACAAACTACAGATTCTGCTGATATTTTGATTCGTTTGTCATTGCTCCTGCCCGCTTATATGGTCTATTATTTTTTCATCAGCGTCTTAACGGTTATCGTTTCTGCGAATAGTAAAAGTACCTCTTCAGCACTGATCGGTCTTATCGGGTTCTGGCTTCTGTTCATTATTGTTTTACCAAAAGGAGTTCAGTTTGCAGCACAAAATTTATATCCGGCTCCTTCCCGTATTGCTTTTGAAACCAATCTGGAAAAGGATATTTTAAAATCGGGAGACAGCCACAATCCTGACGATCCTCATTTTAAGAAAATAAAAGATTCATTACTTGCGCATTATAAAGTAAAAACAACCAATGAACTTCCCTTCAACTATGGCGGGTTTGTCATGAAGGAAGGGGAAAAGATAAGTTCCCGGATCTATATCAGGCATCAAAAAGAATTGCAGACCATTTACCACAAACAACAAAATCTCACAGACATTTCGGGTTTAATCAATCCTGCTATTGCTGTTAAAAATTTTTCAATGATTGCAACAGGTACAGATTTTTTCTCATATACCCAGTTTCAAAAGCAGGCTGAAGAATACCGCTATCAGATGGCTCAGCATTTAAATGATCTGCAGATAAAGTATATCAGCAATATAAAACCGGAAAAAGGAGGTCCGCCTGCTGTGATTGATAAGGATAACTGGAAGAGATTCCCGGACTTTAATTATCAGTATACGAACGTTTTGGACAGCTTAAAAGAGCAGTCAATACCTGCTGTTGCTTTGCTTCTTTGGTTAGCAATAGGCATTGCCGCAATTGAAATAAGTGGAAGAAAATTAAAATTAATCTAGATGAACCGTTATTTATACATACAATTTTATCGTAACAAAGCCTATATCATTGCGTTGTTATTCTTATTCATGGCCGGGATGATGGCTATTTATACCGGGAAGAAATTTCTGGACCGGAATGAAGATATTATTTCTAAAAGCGGAGCATTCCAGAAAGAAAGCATAGAAAGGAACACTAAGTTTCATAAAGATGATCTGGGATTGGTTCTTTATTATATTAAATTTAATCTGGTGAATGAAACTCCCAGACTGGCTGCCCTGAATATCGGAATGCGTGACTTAAATCCTTCGATACAGGGAGTAACCATCCGGAATCTTGAAGAGCAACGTTATAATTCTGATTTTTATAATCCAGCCAATGCTGCCGTCGGAAACTTTGATTTCAGTTTTGTGATTGTATTCCTTTTCCCATTGGTGATTGTCGCTTTTTGTTATAATCTGATTTCTGAGGAAGAAGAAAGAGGAACCTGGAAGCTGCTGTCAGTTCAAAGTGGTAATTTACAAAAGTTTTTGGATCATAAAATGCTCATACGACTGAGTGCTGTAACGGTGGTGTATCTGGCATTAATGATTATTGCTTCGTTATGGATAAAGATTCCTTCAGACCTTTATTATATTGCGTTTGTCATCAGTGGATGGCTTTATATTCTGTTCTGGTTTGTGCTTTGCAGATGGATTATTTCTTTTCGGAAATCATCAGCTCAGAATGCATTGATTCTTCTCATTGTATGGGTAAGCATTAATTTTATCATTCCGATGAGCAGCAATATTCTGATCCAAAAGATCTATCCTGTTCATGAATCCCTGAAAGCGGTTATGGAACAGAGAGAGGGCTATCACAACAAATGGGATGAAGCCAAACGCCCGACTATGGAAAAGTTTTACAAAGCATATCCTCAATACAGAAATTTTACGGTGGAAGAGAATGATACTTTTACCTGGACCTGGTATTACGCTATGCAGCATATGGGAGATCTGGAGTCTGCAAAATCTGCAGAACTGTACACTGAAAAAATGCAGAAACGAAATCAGGCGGCAATTTATTTAGGCTATCTTCTTCCGAATCTCCATACTCAGCTCACAGAGAGTCATCTGGCGAAAACTGATATGAGTAATCAGCTGCAGTATGCTTCTTCGCTTAAAAAATTCCATGAGAAAAAACGGTTGTTCTTCTACCCGCTTATTTTCTCGGGAAAAAATGCCGAATCTGTCAACTGGGCACAGCAAACCATAGAGGTATTCAGCTTGTCCGAACATTTGAAGTGGTTTCAGCTATTGCTGCCCTACCTCATCTTTATTGCTTTATTCATGATCCTTTCACAAAACAAATACAGAAAACTATGTTAAAAACAATCAACCTACATAAAAAATACAACGATTTTACAGCGCTTCATTCTCTTAATCTTGAAGTAAAGAAAGGGGAAATTTTCGCTCTTTTAGGACAAAACGGAGCTGGAAAAAGTACAACGATCAATATTCTTCTGGGACTCATTAAAGCCACTTCCGGAGATGCTTTCATTAATGAGATTTCTGTAAAAGAGCATCCTCAAAAAATAAAAAAACACCTTGCTTATATCCCTGAAACCGTTCTTTTATATCCAAATCTCACCGGAATAGAAAACCTGGATTTTTTCTCTAAGATCGCAGGATTTGATTATCAGAAAGATGAGCTGTCTGCATTATTAAAACGAACAGGATTGCAGGAAACGGCACACCAAAAACCCCTTGGAGGATATTCCAAAGGAATGCGCCAAAAGGTAGGTATTGCTATTGCCTTGGCCAAGGATGCAAAAGTCCTTCTCCTTGATGAGCCCACCAGTGGACTGGATCCGATAGCTACAGCGGAATTTACAGAGATTGTGCGCCAGCTGGGTAAGGAAGGCAGAACCGTTCTAATGGCTACTCATGATATTTTCAATGCCGTAAGCGTAGCCACTAATATTGGTATTATGAAGCAGGGAGAACTTGTACAGAACCTACCTTCCAAAGCATTTACCGCACAGGAATTACAGGAACTGTATCTGAAAACAATTTAATGATCCGATTACTTCAATAAGTAACTTTTCATATTAATATCAATTGGTTGATGCTCAGTGGCTTTTTTGTCATTGGGCATTTTTGTCTAAGATGGTTTATGTCAGGGCTTTCTTATATTCGGATAAAGCTCTTTCTCTGGCATAGGCATGTTCTACTATGGGTGCCGGATATGCAGGTGTATTCCATTCGGGAAGCCATTTTTTGATATATGAAAAGTCTTTATCAAATTTCTCGACCTGAGCTGTCGGATTAAAAACCCTGAAATAAGGAGCTGCATCACAGCCGCTTCCTGCCGCCCACTGCCAGTTTCCATTGTTTGCTGAGAGGTCATAATCATTCAGCTTTAAGGCAAAATAAGCTTCCCCCCAACGCCAGTCGATCAATAAATGTTTACATAAGAAACTCGCCACAATCATTCTTACACGGTTATGTATATAGCCTGTCTGATTAAGCTGTCTCATTCCCGCATCTACAATAGGATATCCTGTAGTTCCTTCACGCCAGTGTTTAAATTCTTCTTCATTATTACGCCAGCTGATATTATCATATTGCTTTTTGAAAGATTGATGAACCACCTGTGGAAAATGAAATAAAATCTGCATAAAAAACTCGCGCCAGATCAATTCTGAAAGCCATGTTGCATTATGTTTCAATGCAAAAGCTACACATTTCCTGATACTGATTGTTCCAAACCGTAAAGCAATTCCCAACTGTGTAGTATGCTGTAAGGCCGGATAATCGCGGTATTTATCGTAATCATCAATAATAGAAGCATCCAGAACAGGTTTTGTAAAATCAAAATCTGTTTTTCTGAAACCAATCTCTTGTAGTGTAAGGATAGCAGAATGTTCCTGTGAAAAGAGATTTTTAAAGTTCAATTCTACAGATTTATAATGTTCCGGAGCTAATGCTTCACGCCATTTCTTTGCAAAAGGAGTATAAACAGTATAAGGAGAACCATCTTTTTTAACAATCTGATCTTTATCAAAAATGACCTGATCTTTATAAGCTTTAAAAGGAATATTTTTTTCTTTGAAAAAATAATAGACTTCCTTATCTCTTTCAATTGCCTGAGGTTCATAATCCCGGTTACAGAAAACGCCTTCAATATGATATTCTTCAGATAATTTCCGGAGTATTTCTATGGGTTTACCATAATAAGTATTGACTTTTGAATGATATTTTTTCAGTGAAATATTGATATCTGTCAAAGCCTGATGGATATAATCTACCCTGCGGTCCTCTTTATCTTCCAGTTTCCCGAGAATATCAGTATCAAATATAAAAACAGGCACTACCGGAGCATCCGACTGGAGAGCGTGGTGAAGCCCGATATTGTCTTCCAACCTCAAATCACGTCTGAACCAGAAAAGGGTAATCGTATCTTTCATAATATCTTAATTCAAATTCATTGATCATTCCTGCTTTGAAATGAGTTCATAACGAAGGAATAAATATACAGATTTTAACACATAAATATTTTCAGAAATTCGTATTATTCGGCTTTATCATTATATTTTGTATGATGATATAAAGTAAAATTTTCCGACCTTTGTCTGGAATTTAGCATGAATAGAAACTTACAATAATGGAAGAATTTGAAGTACCTGTAATCTATAAAGGTAAAGAGCTGTTTTTCAATGGAAAGCTTGCCACCTTCTCATACGGCTATAAACTGTATGTAGATGTTGACGGAACAGAAGTTGTTATTGAACGTGATGATCACGGTGATTTAAGGGCTCTTCTGCCGGATGCTGCTTCGGAAAAAAATATAGACAAAGGGCTTATTGAAGCCATTATTGAAGTATTTAAGGAGCTTCAGGTTTTGTAATTTTCATTAATTAAGATCAGGCAAAAATCTATTTGAAATTCTTCCTGTATTCACCGGGCGTCACTCCCCTATATTTTTTAAACAACTTAGAAAGATGGCTTTCATCACTGAACTGGAGCTCATAAGCGATTTCACTTAAGCGTACACTGCTGTATTTTAAATAAGTTTCCACCAGCTTCAATCTATAATCCAGCAGATAATCCTGATAGGAAACGCCTGTCTGCTGTTTAAAATACTCTCCGAAATAATTCCCGGAAATCCCGAAATGTTCAGCAATAGTTTGAATTCCGGTCTTCTCACGGTCTTTTATATGCTGCTGAATGTAAGTGATGATCTTCATTATCGAAAAAGCCTTGCGATTTTCCTGAAGGTCTGAAGTTTCACTCTGAATGATATTTCTGGCAATCAGGTTGAGAAGGATCGACATACAATTGCGAATGATAAGATAATCCTCAGCTTTGTTTTTGAACTCATTCGTGATCTGCAGAATTAGGGTTTCCGCAAATTGTTCATCATTTTTATTCCTGAAGACACAGCCGGCCCTCGCATGATAATTATGGCTGATGTACTGGAGTTTATACAAATTCTCACAGCTTTCAATACGATCTGCCTCCAGCCTTATTTTATCAATAAAATCAACCGGACACTGAATACTGATAAGCTGAGCAGTTTCACTCTCAAAGCGGTATCCTTCCTGTTGAGGAATAATGAAAAGCTTACCCTGAGAAAAATTAATACTGCGGTCGTCATATGCAAGCGTACCTTTTCCTTTGACAATATAAACGAATGAAAGAAAAGCTTTTGTTTTAAACATGATCTCTTCTTCTTGCAGTTTTATTTCTCTTACTTCAATCCCTTCAAGTGGCAATCCCTTCATGACACACAGTATTTTCCTCCAAAAGTACAATTTTAACAGAATAAAAAGCAGGTAATTTTGCATAAAAAAACATGAACATATATCCGAAACGATGGCAGGCACTCAATTTTCTGATTGCAGGTGCTTTTCTCTCTCCGCTGGATTATTTTATTGTCAATATGGCTTTGCCTTCTATCAAAAAAGCATTCAGCGCCAGCGATCATCAGCTTCAGATGGTCATTGCCATTTATGGACTTACCTATGCAGCGCTTGTTGTTTGTGGAGGAAGATTGGGTGATATTTACGGCCGTAAAAAAGTATTTATATCAGGATTATATACTTTCCTGTTCTCATCTCTGGCCTGTGCCTTCTCTCCTGATGTTACATGGCTGATTATTTTCCGACTGTTTCAAGGCGTTGGAGCATCATTGCTTGCACCGCAGGTATTGGCTTCTATAAAGGATCTTTTCAGCAGTCAGGAGCAGCCTAAGGCTGTGAGCCTTTTCAGTTCGGTATTTGGGCTTGCTTCAGTGGCAGGACAATTGCTTGGCGGAGCTCTTCTAAGTATGCATTGGGGAAATTTTTCCTGGGAAATGGTTTTTCTTGTGAATGTACCCATTACTGTGATCTGTATTCTGGGAATCCATTTTACCATGAGTGACAGCAATAAGAAAGAACAGACAGGTATTGACTTTACAGGAGCTTTATTATTAATTCTGGCTTTACTTATGCTCATCTGCCCTCTTATTTTCGGACAAAAATTTGAGTGGGCCTGGTGGATTTTCGGAGTTATTCTTTCCGGAATCTTATTATTAATCGTGTTTCTGAGATATGAGAAAAAGCAGCTGCAAAAAAGCCGTCTGGTACTTATAGATCCGGCACTGCTGCAATATAAACCTTTTGCATTAAGCCTTCTTATTATTTTCTTTTACAATTTCACCGCTGGTTTATTCATTTGCTATCCTTATTACCTTCAGCAGTTTCTTCATCAGAACTCAATGCAGACAGGCTTGGCTATCGTTCCTTATGGGCTTGCATTTTTTATGGCACCGTTGATCACTTCACGGACAAAACTGGCCACTGACAAAATGATCTACGTAGGATTGGGATTATTGTTGATCGGATTTATACTCAGTGCAGCAGCTTTCTATTTTCAGCAAAAACCATCTTTTATTACTCATATTACCCTTTTTATTGCCGGATTTGGGCACGGAACCATTATGCCGGTTATGATGCGCACAGCTATTTCTCTGGTTTCTAAAGATAAAGCAGGTCAGGCTTCCGGTCTGGTAAGCATTGGAATTCAAATTGGCAGTGTAACCGGAGGGGCTGTTATCGGGACTTTATTTTTTAATCTGATCCCTATTCTGGGATTCAAAGAAGCATTTGTGGCAGCGGTAGGAATGATTGGTATTTTTCAACTTATTGGAATTAGGAGCAGGAAGCAGATTGAAGAAATTCATTGATTAAAAGACATTTAAACAACAAAAAAATTATACATTTAAATATGAGCAATACAGAAAAAATTATTTGGGAAATAGAAGAGTTTCACAGGAATATTGAAAAATGGTTTCAGGGTAAAACAGATAATCAGGAAAGTCTTTACAACAAATTATTATCCGGATTCTCACCGGATTTCAAATTGATTAATGGAAACGGAGATACTGTTACGCTATCTATGCTTAGAGAATGGCTTCCCACCGTATTTGGAAAATTCCCGGAACGAAATATTCAGGTTGAAAATATAGAAGTACATTATTCCGATTATCACGGTCTTGCCACCTATATTGAGACTCAGATTACGGGAGAAACCACAAACAGGAGACAATCGTCAGCTGTTTTTCTATTAAATGAAGAAAAAGCGTTGTGGTTTCATCTTATTGAAAACTGGATATAAATATATAACAGCCCTGATCATCTAAGAATGTTCAGGGCTGTTTAATTGTAGATTTTCTTTTACTTATTCAGACCACGGCGAATGTAAGATACAATCACAGAAGTTTTTCCTTTGGAAATTCGGGATCATGAAGGCACAAACATCAGCTTTTATATTTCCAAAAGTGGTTTCTGTTTTATGTTCAAAACCACCGAAAAAAGTAGGAATTATCTTCTTTTTAAAATCATTTCTCGGAAAAGCCCTGAGAATTTCCTCCCGATGTTCTGTACTCAGGTTTTCATATCCTTCTCCCATCACATCCAATCCTACTCCGGAATACATTAAGGCTACTTCATTCTCTTTATGTTCTGCAATTCCAATGGTAGTGTGAAGCGCAATGGTATCCCAAACCAGCTGGAGTTTATCCTGAGCAATCCCATGTCCTTTCAAAAAGTCTCTTGCAGCATTGGCTCCGTCTACCTCAAACCTCAGGTCAGAACTGCTGTAATGAGAAACAAGTCCCAAATCATGAAAGACCGATGCGACGTATAATAACTCTGTATCATGAGCCTTGTTTTCCCGTTTGGCATTCAATGATGAGAATAAAAAAACACGCAGAGAATGATTATAAATAAATTCTGTTCCGTGTTCCAATAGCAGTTCTGTGGCTTCTGTTGCGATTTTACTGTCCGGAATGATGATTCCGGCAACTTCTTTCATACGATGTACTGACATAGCTTTATGTAATTTTATCCAAAGGTATCCTGATTACAGGTACCTGAGAATATCAATAAATACTGATGACATGTCAAAATTTCAAACTGTTTTACACCCCGAGGTGGATGAAATTACTGCGATAGTTCACCGGAGATATTTCCGTGTTTTTTTTGAAAAAGTGGCTGAATTGTTCCGAGGTCCCGAAATTAAGCTGATAAGCAATCTCTTTTACGGTATAAGAGCTAAACTGAAGAAGTCTTTTCGCTTCCGCAACAATCTGTCCGTTGATGATCTCTTTTGCGCTTTTATTACTGCATCGTTTACACAGGTCGCTCAATCTTCGTGGGGTAATATTCAACATATCTGAATAGTCGTTTACTGCATGCAGATTATGAAACTGACTGCTCAACAGCTCCATAAATTTGCGGTAAATGATATAATCCTGACTGTCAAAAGTTTCTTCCTTTACGATTTTTATGTTAGCTAATTTGATCATAATGATCTTTAAATAGGCTGCCAATACATCCATCTGATTAGTATAAGACTCTGTTTTGTATTCTGTCAGTAAAATTTGAAACAAACTTAAAAATTCATCTGTTTCAGTCTGATCCGGTAACAGCTCTTGATTCGCAGCCGCATTATTAAACAAAACCGCTTTACAGTTACTGGCACTGGAAGGCACTCTTTCCCAAAAACAGTCTCCAAAAGAAATAAGATAACCACAGATATCAGAATGATTTTCCAACTTACAGATCTGTCCTTTAGAGAGTAAAAAGATTTTTTGGCCTGCAATATCAAAAGTATGTTCATCCACTGTCAGCACACCTCTACCGTTCTCAATCATTAAAATATGATGATAATTGAGTCTTACAAAGTTTCCGAAATAAGGAATTTCATCCTCCAGCCACTTTACAGAAAAAGAATGATCAATAACAGATTCGGTTAAAATTCTTGAGACCGGCTTCATGGAAGGAAATTTTTAATAAAGATAGAAAGATTTTGAAATGCAAGATTAACAAGGAATAATGAACTTGAAAATGTCAAAAAATACCTAACGGATGTCAAAATTCCCTGAAAAATTATAATTTCCTGAATACTTTCATCTGTCCGGCCATAACCGCCAGTAAAATCCCAAAACAGGCAAAAAGACCGTATGAATACCTGAGATCAAAACTCTCAGCAATGTATCCGATAAGAGGCGGCCCCATCAGAAATCCTAAAAATGAAATACTGGATACAAACGATAGTGCAATACTTGGCGCAACAGTACTTACCTTTCCCACAGTGCTGTAAACTGACGGCACGCTCAGGGAACTTCCAAGACCAATAATCATAAAAGCAATGATACAAATCCATAATTCCGGGAAGAAAACGCTTAGAAAAAGTCCTCCGCTCATCAGAATACCACAACATTGCAAAACGATCTTTTTGCCATACTTTTCTATGATTCTGTTCCCGATAAACCTACCTAAAGTCATCATTAAAATAAAACTTGTATATCCCAGTATCACAAGGTTTTCAGGTGCTTTAACTATCGTTTGAAAATAAACCCCGCTCCAGTCGAACATGGCTCCTTCAATTGCCATACTCAGAAATCCTATGATTCCCAAACCAAACAGTGTAGGATTCACAGATTTAAAAATTGACCGGGTTTGCGGCTCTGCTTTATGAATAATATTAGTCAGATTTCTTTTACTATAGAACCAAAGTATTCCTACCAGAATAAAAATAGTAACAAAATGATAGAAAGTTCCCACATGAAGGTTAATCATCAATAAACCAACAACAGCTCCCGTAAGGCCGGCAAAACACCAAGCTCCGTGATAGGAAGAGAGAAGAGATCTCTTGGTAATAGATTCTATTTCAATGGCCTGTGTATTGATCGCTATATTACACATATTTCCGGAAACCCCAAAGAAGAACAGAACAACTGCCAGCGTCCAGTAAGAAGGTGATAAACCAATCAACAAAAGAAAAAAAGGATATAATAAAAAAACTCTTTTAATAATCCAGCTGCTTCCATAGATACTAATCAGTTTTCCAGCCAAAACCATCGTGGAAAGCTGTCCTATCGGCATCAGAAGTAATAATGTTCCCAGTTCTGCCTCATTGATGGAAAGTGCATTTTTAATGATAGGAATCCGGCTGGCCCAGGAAGAAAAAACAAGTCCGTGGGCAAAGAAAAGTAAGAAACAGGCTGTTGGCATTTTTGCATTAAAAGATTCTCTCTCGTTCATTATAACAGGTAATAAAAATTCCTTTTGCAAAGGTAGACACGCTCCCCTATTAAAATCTAGTTCATTTTTGTCATTTTTATGTTCCATTTTAACCAATAACAAAAAAACACCCGGTCTTTGAACCGGGTGTTTTATATCTAATTGAAAGATTGTCTGTAGCTCAGAGGCGTTTTATCTGTTTTCTTTTTAAACAGCTTATTGAATGACTGCGGATGCTCAAATCCTAGCGCATAGGCTACTTCAGATACAGAAAAACCTGTGGTAGTAAGATATTCTTTCGCCTTTTCAATCAGTTTTTCATGAATATGCTGCTGGGCATTCAGTCCGGTAAGGTTACGAAGCATATCACTCAGGTAATGTGGTGACAAATTAAGAGTGGAAGCCAGAAATTCTACTGTAGGAAGTCCTTTATTCAAGGTTTCCTGCTGATTAAAATAATTTTCAAGCACAACATCCATCTTCGTCAACAGATCACTGTTTACAGCTTTTCTCGTGATAAACTGTCTTTTATAGAAACGGTTACTGTAATTGAGAAGAACATCCATATAAGAAATGATAACATCCTGGCTTACTTCATCAATCGTTGTATTCAATTCATTTTCAATAGTATTCAGCAGTCCTGTTATCGTTGTTTTTTCCTGATCAGACAGATGCAGTGCCTCATTCGTATCGTAAGAAAAGAAACCGAAGTTTTTGATATTCTTTGCTAAAGGATAGCTTCTGATAAAATCCGGGTGTACCAGTAACGTATAACCGCAATATTCTGCATTCTCATCAGTGGAAAGTACCTGTCCGGGTGCAGTGAACATCATTCCTCCTTCATTGAAATCATAATATCCCTGCCCATAGCCCATTTTCCCGGTGGTAGAATATTTATACGAAATTTTATAAAAATTCAGGATAAAACTTCTTTTCAGCATATCCTTTTTAATGCTCATTTTCGTATTATCCACAAGGCTTACCAACGGATGAAGCGGTTTTGGGAGCTGCAGCATGTCGTGCAGTTCTGATATGGATGAGATTTTCAGAGGAATGTTATCTTTCTTTTCCATGATATAAAATTATAAATTATTTGATTGAAAAGACAGTATAAATGTGATTTACTTTATACTGCCTTCCAAAAAAGCTGATTAAATAAACTGTTTGCCAAACTGTTCTCTGAATGCTTCATCACCTAATTCAAGGCGCTGTGCATAGATTGCTTTAGCATCTTCTCCTGCTACATATCTCAGCTGTTTTTTGCCATCTGTAGCAGCCTCGTACACCACTGCTGCAATCTGCTCAGGAGTAGAAGCAGCTTCCATCATTCCTTCCATTTTAGAAAACAGAGAATTCGTCATGTCTTCATACGCCGGACTGGATGCTGAGTCCAGAGAACGGCTTACAAAATCTGTTTTGATTCCTCCGGGAGAAACAGTTTTAACATCTATTCCAAAGGTATTAAGCTCAAAAGCTAAACTTTCACTCCATCCTTCAAGTGCCCACTTGGTAGCATGATAAGTAGAGCCTAACGGGAATGCAACCAGTCCACCTATAGACGTTGTAGAAATGAACATTCCTTTTTTCTGTTCTCTGAAGTAAGGAATAAATGCCTGGGTAACGCGTAGAACGCCTAATAAATTCGTGTCAAGCTGTTTTACGATCTGCTCATCCGAAAGAGCTTCCAAAGGGCCTATAAGCCCATACCCTGCATTGTTATAAACCACATCAATATCTCCCAGCTCAATAACGTGTTTAGCGGTTGACTTTATCTGCTCCGGATTGGTAACATCCAGTGGAAGTACAATCACATTCTCCAGAGCCGCAAGATCAGTTGCTGCTTCGGGGTTTCTCATTGTAGCGATTACTCTCCATCCGTTGTTTTGAAATAATTGGGCAGTTGCTTTTCCTAATCCTGTAGAAGCACCTGTTATAAAAATTGTTTTCATTTTTCTTTGTTTAAAATTACAAGACAAAGTTCAGTATTACAACAAACCCGGGAGTTGCCAAAATGGGGTAAGCTGTAGCCAAAATGGATTCTCAAATACATTTGTTTTTTGTAAGTTTGCCTTCATCAATTTTTATGGCAGAATATATTCTTGACAACGTTAATATCAGTACACTTTCGGTATATGACCTGCTGAAACATACCTCAGACAGTGCATTCATCGGAATCAGAGATTTCCGCGAAATCTACCCTGCTGCTATTGAAAACAATACAGGAATATTTACAAAGCAATCTTCATTATACGATTTCCCAATGGTCAGCATCAGCAAGGTCGGCAGTTCACTACTCTGCTCTTGCACATGTGATAGCCAGAAAGACCTGCTTTGTTCTCATCAGGCAGAAATCATCCATTGTATCATAGAGGATAAAAATTACCGTCTGTTTTTTGATGATATTCTCCGTAAAAAAGCTTTTCTCCATAAAGCAAAATCCTACGGCCTTGAAAATGAACCGGATCTGGACCAATATTTTCAGCTGGAATACAGAGATGGCAAAATTGAAATCCATCCTAAGATTAAAGAAATGCTTCCTGTAGAGGATGTACTATTTCAGAGAGATCTTCTTCCGCAGTTTACCTCAAAACTGGATGAACTTACAGTACTGGGAACAGGAAAAAAACAGATATTGGTTATCGGTAAGCACCGCTATTATAACCATATGACCTTCTCCCTGATGGAAGCGGAAATAACGCAGACAGGCAAGCTCAAAAATCCGGTGACTCCTGTAGATTCCATGCAGCTGATCTGGAAAGCTGAGAAACCGGCAGAAATTAAATTTTATACAGCCATTACCTCTTTTCAGAATAATTATAATGAAGATTACAACCCTTCAGAACTGGAAGCTTTAAAACTTATTGTACAAAATCCTTTGGGATTGGATGTCTATTATCACGACCGGGAAATTGCAGAAACAGTGTCAGCAAAGTCACTTTCTCAGGTTGAATTAAATACTTTAGATGCTGAGGTTCAATTGTCTGTATTTAAGAAAGATCCGTTTTACGAAATAACAGGAGAATTGTTATTTAATGATATTTCTGTTCCTTTCAAAAATATTGTTCTCAGAAATGAATATTTTGTATATAACCGAAACATTTTCAGCTTTGTAGATCATCCCGACATGCTCAAAATCATCAGGTTTTTTAAGGCTAATAATGAAATTTTACTGATTCATTCCTCAAAATATGAGGCATTCATGAAAGAGATTCTCTCTATCATGGAAGAACGTATTCATATAAATTACAATTACATACAAGCCGCAACGAAAGTACAGCTTGAAGATAAGAATTATCACACGGAAAGAGTAATTTATCTCCGTCAGCAGGAAAATTATATTGGTATTACTCCCGTTATGAAATACGGAGATGTAGAAGTTCCGGTGTATTCCAGGAAGCAGCTTTTTGATACGGACCAAAATGGAAATCCATTTAAAATAGAAAGAAACGAACCTGCAGAGGCCCGCTTTACTTCACTGGTCATGCAGCAGCACCCCGATTTTGAAGAGCAGATGGACGGCTATCAGTATTTTTATCTTCACAGGGATAAGTTCCTGGATAACAACTGGTTTCTTGAAGCTTTTGAAACCTGGAGAAATGAAGGAATAACCATACTGGGCTTTAATGAATTAAAAAATAACAAATTAAATTCCCATCGGGCTAAAATCAATATTCAGATCACTAGTGGACTAGATTGGTTTAATGCTAAATTAAAAGTAGGTTTTGGCCCTAAAGAAGCCTCTTTAAAACAGCTTCACCGCTCAATTCGCAATAAAAGTAAATTCGTTCAGCTGGATGATGGCAGTATGGGAATTCTCCCTGAAGAATGGATGGAAAAGATAGCCGCATACTTTCATGCAGGAGAAATTGACGAAGAACTTTTAAAGATTCCGAAAATCAACTTCACGGAAGTCAGCTCTTTATTTGAAAAAGAAGTCCTGAGCCAAGAAGTTCAGGAAGAACTCACCACTTATTCCACCAAGTTCTCAAAAGTAAAAAATATTCCCAAAGTCAATATTCCGGCAGCACTGAATGCTGAACTCAGGGATTATCAGCATGACGGACTGAACTGGCTTAATTTTCTTGATGGATTCAATTTCGGAGGGTGTCTTGCTGATGATATGGGACTTGGAAAAACTATTCAGATCATTGCTTTTATTCTGTCACAGAGGGAAAAACGAGGGCACACCACGAATCTTATTGTAGTTCCTACTTCCCTGCTTTTCAACTGGCAGGAAGAGCTCAGCAGATTTGCACCTTCTATAAAAGTCCTGCTTCATTATGGTGCAGACAGACCCAAAACAACTGCTCATATGCAAGACTATGAAGTAGTTCTTACCACTTACGGAATGATGCTTTCGGATATCCGTTTTCTGAAAAATTTTAATTTCAATTACGTGTTTCTGGATGAATCACAGATTATTAAAAACCCAAATTCAGAAAGATATAAAGCGGCACGGCTGCTTCAATCGAGAAACAGGATTGTATTGACTGGTACTCCTGTTGAAAACAGTACTTTTGACCTTTACAGCCAGCTTTCTTTCGCTTGTCCGGGGCTTTTGGGAAGCAAGCAGTATTTTAAAGATATTTATGCCATTCCTATTGATAAATTTGAATACAGTAAACGGGCGTTGGAACTTCAGCAAAAGATAAAGCCCTTTATTCTCAGAAGAACCAAGAAACAGGTTGCAAAAGAGCTGCCTGAGAAAACAGAAACGGTCATCTACTGTGAAATGAATGCAGAACAACGCAAAATCTATGACGCCTATGAAAAAGAGCTTCGTGAGTTTATTGCAGCTAATGATGATGATGATCTGAATAAGAACAGCATGCACGTTCTTACGGGTCTTACAAGACTCAGACAAATCTGTAACTCTCCTGTGTTGATGAAAGAGGGATATTCCGGTGCAAATGCTGTTAAAATTGAGATTTTGATGGAACAGATCCTTGGGAAATCACAAGATCATAAAATTCTGGTCTTCTCACAGTTTGTCGGAATGCTTGATCTGATAAAGACTGAACTGGAACGCCACAATATTCAGTTTGAATATCTTACAGGGCAGACTAAAGACAGAGGAGAAAAGGTAAATAACTTTCAGAAAAATGATGACATCCGGGTCTTTTTGATCAGCTTAAAGGCTGGCGGCGTTGGTCTCAACCTAACGCAGGCGGATTATATTTATCTGGTAGATCCATGGTGGAATCCTGCTGCCGAAAACCAGGCCATTGACCGAAGCTACCGCATTGGACAAACTAAAAATGTAATTGCCGTCCGGATGATCTGTTCTAATACTGTGGAAGAAAAAATTCTTACGCTACAAAAAAAGAAAAAGCAGCTGGCCCAGAATCTGCTTACCACTGACGGAACAAAATTTCAGGGACTATTTAAGCAGGATCTTATGGATTTACTGGAATCCGGATCATAATATCTAAAAAAACTGAAAATAAACCAATTACACCAATAAAAAAAACCGACAGGTAAAGGACCTGTCGATTAAAAACAAAAATTGATATGGATATGATTTAGATATGATGTGTCTATTTTTTGATAATTTTTTCTGTGACTATTTTTTGATTTTTTGTCAGGATTTTAATAAGATACGTTCCCGGAACAAAATTGTTCATAGAAACTGTCATCGAACTGCCTTCCAGCATCTTCTGCCCTGACATATTATAAATTTCATATTTCTCCAGCCTTTCTTTCATCCTGATTGTTACCAAATCTGCTGTCGGGTTCGGATATATTTTAACACTGGCTGAAGCATCTTTGGAAACCTCCATTGTTGAAAGACTTTCCGGCTGAATATTAATCGTATAATCTTCTGCCTGCCCGATAAACCATCCTGAAGGACAAGGAAGATTCTCCAAAGTTCCCATCCATGAATTTGATTCATATGCTTTTACCAATCTGAAACGGGTTTCTCCAAGCTGTGCTCCTGCCGGAATGGTAATACTACCGGATGTAATTCCTGATTCTGTAGTAGTAACCGGATTGGAATTATCCAGATATCCCAGGTTAAACTTCTCATCCGCATCAAACTGATTATTATGGTTAAAATCAATATAAACATACGCTGATACGGTGTTCTGTCCGTGTGTACCTCCTGTTACCGTTATAGGATAGGTATTTCCACGATTAACAGTAAATACAGTCCCTGTAAAATTTTCAAGAACGTCTGAGTTACCATCAATAGCACTGCTTCTTACGGTTCCGGCAAATTCTACCTTGCTTATTTCGCTTACTGTAAGACTGGTTACATTTTCAGCACCACAGTAAGGAGCCGGAAAATTCACTGTATTCCCTACAATATTGACGGTATAATCTTCAGTCTGCCCTGCTCTTAAACCAGAATCACAAGCTGAACTGATAGAATTGGGAGCATTAGGATCTGAATAAGCCTGGACATTTGTATTTTTGAGAACACGCATTCTTGTACTTCCATTCGCTGCAGTAGCAGGAACCACTATTATATTATTGATCGTAAATGCATTGGCGGGATTTGCTGCTTCAAGTCTTCCAATGTAGAAGCTTTCTCCGGCATCATCAAAACTACCATTCTGGTTAAAGTCTATAAAAACAACTACATCACTTGGAAAAGTACTGGAAGGACCCGTTACAGATATATTATAATTACTTCCGGGCTGCAAATCTGTAGACATTGATGTAAAATTCTCATAAATTTGTACATTTCCAGACTGAACAGGCGATGAATTGTTGATGTTCCCGAAGGTAACGTTACTGATCATATTGCTGTCGGCTCCATACTGAAACGCAGGTATGCAATATTGCAATTGGGCGTTCGCCAGTGAGCAAAGTACAATACCAGAAAGAGTAGTTATTTTTTTCATTTTTTGTTTAAATTTCCTGGGACAAATTTATATTTATTTAGAATGAATAAAAATAACAATGTAATGATATTTGTCAGTTTAATAAAAATAAGGCTTTTATGAACTATCAGTATTTATTAAATAATTCATTTTACTTATAGATAACCAATCTGTTATAAATAAAAAAGCCCTTTCTCAAATTTTGTTTTAAGAAAGGGCTTTTCTTTATAAAAGAATGAGATCTAAGGAATTTTATCTGTTCTAACTTATATTTTCAATGAGAACAGCAGACGCTCCTCCCCCTCCGTTACAGATGGCAGCTATCCCCAATCTTCCTTTTTCCTGGCGAAGTACACTGACTAATGTTGTGATAATTCTTGCTCCTGAAGCACCAATCGGATGTCCCAAAGCAACCGCTCCACCATATACATTTACTTTATTCAGGTCGTAACCCAAAATCTGCTGATTGGATAAGATAACAGAGGAATAGGCTTCATTAATCTCGAAATAATCAATATCGGATAAACTGAGACCTGTCTGTTTCAATAACTTTTGAATGGCAACAGACGGAGAAGTGGTAAACCATTCGGGAGACTGAGCCGCATCTGCATAGGCTATGATTCTTGCTAAGGGTTTCAAATTATGCTGCTGAACAGCTTCTGAAGATCCTAATAGGATTGCTGCAGCTCCATCATTCAGATTACTTGAGTTTGCAGCTGTCAATGTACCGTCTGCTTCAAATGCGGGTTTTAAAAGAGAAATTTTCTCAGGAATAAGTTTGTCAATATCTTCGTCTTTATCTACGATTATAGCACCTTTCTTTCCTTCAATCGATATTTGGATCAACTCATCACTGAATTTGCTGTTTTTTGCCGCTTCCTGAGCCCGGTGATAAGAAAATAAAGCATATTCATCAAGCTGCTGACGCGTTAATCCATATTTTTTTACACCCAGTTCAGCTGCACTTCCCATATGGAAATCATTATACACATCCCACAACCCATCTTTGATCACGCCATCAGTAAGATGAGAGTCTCCCAGTTTTGTTCCCTGGCGAAGCTTAACGTAATGGGGAACATTGCTCATACTTTCCATACCGCCGGTCATGACAATATGTTCCAGACCAAGCTGAATCTGCTGAGCACCGATCATTGCAGACTTCATTCCCGAAGCACAGACTTTATTAATCGTTGTGGCATCTTTATCTACAGGAATTCCTCCAAAAATAGCGGCCTGCCTTGCGGGAGATTGTCCCAACCCGGCACTGAGTACATTTCCCATGTACACACTATCTATATATTCCGGAGCCAATCCGATGTTTTCACAGGCATTTTTAATTGCTACTGCTCCCAACTGAGGAGCGGTAAATCCGGATAGGTTTCCCATAAAGCCACCTACCGGAGTTCGTTTTGCAGCTAATATAAATACTTCTTTCATAAGATATTATTTTTTAATACCAATCGGTATATTTTTGGTTAAAAAAAATTCCCCCATATTCCACAAGAGAATACTACAAAGATAATTAAAATATACCGATTGGTATATTAAATGTTTAAAAAAAAATCTTACTTATAACAGTAAGACTTTAATTTTTATGTTCTACTTAGCTGATCCAGTTTTTTAAGCAGTGTGGGCATTCTGTAAATGCCATGCATTTGTTCAACTTTCAACTGAACTTCATCTACATTCATTCCTTTGGCTGTAACAAAAAGCGGTGTTTTACTTTCTCCACGGAATACGCTTCTCCTTTCGGAATCGGGAGTTGTAAATTCATTTTTTGCGATCCCAATAATAGGATACTTCTCTTTTAATTCTTCGTAAAGATGGCCACCCAGTCCAATTTTCCCACTGTTATCCAAAGTAACATATCCGTCAACAATGATAATGTCTTCCGGTTTTAATACTATTTTTGTCAGCAAACTTAAAATGCAGGGTAATTCTCTTTTGTAAAATGCTCCGCTTTCATATTCTGAAGTTACAGATGTTTGTTCTATAAAAACTTCCACTTCTTTTTCAGATGTCCAGTCCTCAAATGCAATACACACGGTATTGGCATAATCCTCATAATAATAGGTGTCAAATGCGTAAATCATATTTTATTCCTTAAAAAACTCACCGAAATGCCACAAAATCCCCGAAGGATCATGCACAAAACACTCTTTCCCCCAGACCATAGTTCTTACAGGGGTAAGTCTCACCTTTTCATAGGTATCTGTAAGCTTTAAAGATAAAAGCTCTTCCCAGAATTCATCTGTATTGGCCACTTCCATGAAGATCATGGTATTATCAACCCAATCTTTTGCATAATAATCCTGAAGGTAAAAGCCTATTTCCTCACGTATAAACAGCGATAGTTTGGGCTCAAGAACAACTTCTTCAAATCCGAGATCTTTATAAAAGTTTCTGCTGATCTCAAAATTCTGTGCTCCTATAAAAGGCCTGATGGATTTTAGTTTCGGTGTCATACTATTTTATTTTTCCAGTATTCATAGGTCATTTCAAACTTTATCTCTCCTTTTCCATGGGTTCCTGTTTCCTTCCAACCAGATTTTCTGTAGAAAGTCTCAGCCCTTGTTCCGGGTGAAGTACCAAGCCATAGATCGTCTTTCTTTTGTTCAAAATACCAGTCGAGCATGATGTCATGAAGTTTTCTGCCGATTCCCCGGTTTTCAAAATCAGGATGTATAAACAAAGCCCAGATATTGTTTTCTTTGAGATCTGCAATGGAAAAACCAACAATCTGTCCTTCTGTCTCCCCTACCCATCCTTTTCCTCTATGAAAAAGAAATTCCTCACAGTCTTTATCTGTAACCAATCCCGGATCTGATAGTGTATTTTCTTTCACCGAATTTCTTACAACCTGTATCTGTGGAATATCTTCCGGTCTTGCTTCTCGAATTACTATATTCATGGTGATTTGTTGATAAATGCTAAATCTTTTTACTCTTAATCCTTGTCAAGGTTTAAAACCTTGACAAGGATGATATCTGATTATTTTCTGTCAACCACAATTCTTTCTTCTCTATTGGCAATATCCCAAGCTGTAGTAAAGATAAGCTGGGTTCTTTTCTCCAATAGTTGATAATCAATCTTTTCAGGATCATCGCCTGGTTTATGATAATCTTCATGAATACCATCAAAGAAGAAGGCTACAGGAATATTATGTTTGGCAAAATTATAGTGATCTGAACGGTAATATAATTGTTCAGGATCATTCAAATCATCATACTTGTAATTAAGTTCCAGATTATTGGTTCTCTTATTGGCTGCTTCATTGATTACTTTAAGCTGAGAACTTAACATTTCAGAACCAATAACATACACATATTGCTTTCCTCTGTTGGCAGGATCATCACGTCCTATCATATCAATATTAAGATCAACAAGAGTATTGGCCAATGGAAAGACAGGGTTTTCGGAATAATATTCTGAACCAAACAATCCGTGTTCTTCTCCTGTAACATGCAGAAACAGGATTGATCTTTTGGGTCCTTTTCCTGCTTTTTTAGCCTGCTGGAATGCTTTTGCAATTTCCATTACGGCAACAGTTCCGCTTCCGTCATCATCAGCTCCGTTGTACACCACTCCATTTTTTGTTCCTACGTGGTCATAATGTGCTGAAACTACAACAATCTCGTCTGGTTTTTCACTTCCTTCAATAAAAGCCAGAATATTTTCAGAATCAGGGAGATTACCTCCACCTCTTTTTTTCATAAACTCAGACGGAACTTTCTGATAGTATGAGCCTAGTGCTTTCGGTCCGGAAATACCAAGATTTTTATAGTAATTAATCATATACTCTCCCGCTTTCTTCTGTCCTTTACTTCCTGTATCACGCCCTTCCATATCATCTGCTGCAATAACATACAGATTTTTCTTTAAATCTTCAGCATTAATTACCTTGTATGCATTATTAAATGCCTTGTTATGTTTTGTAGAAACAGGATGTGAAGAATTTCCATCAGCTATTTTTGCCGTTCCACAACTGGTCACTACAGCCATGGCCAATAACGGAATAAGTATTTTTTTCATAAAGAATAAATTTCTTAAAAATAACAAATTTTATTGAAACCCAACATGAGGGATCAAAATCACAAAATCGTATGTTATCCATTTTAAAATTAACAATAATTCAATGTAAAGTCAATTTCGGTATTAATTTTTTATTATATTTGATTACAATACAAAAATAGGTGGACAAAATTTACGGATTTACTCATTATTCCTTTTTTACAGAAATGTCCGAGCTGGCAAACAGGCACGGAAGCTTTGATCTTTCTCTGGGCCTTCCCGATTTTGATATTGATGAACGACTTAAAATATTTTTAAAAGAAGCCGCCGAAAAAGAGACTTATCATTATGAACCTCTTTCCGGCAATCCTCTCCTGATTGAAAGTATCATCCGCTTCAATGCAAAACGGACTAACAAAATACCTGTGACCACTAAGGAAATAACCATTGTTCCGTGTGCAACCTTTGCTTTATATACTTCCCTCAAATCCATTTTAAATCAATATGATGAAGTGATTATTATTCAGCCGTCATATTACACCTATGGACCTGCTGTTGTAATGAATGGAGGAATTCCTGTTTATTATGATCTTGACGGTGATTTTACCATCAACTGGGATTTGTTTAAAAACTGTATTACTGAAAAAACCAAAGCTGTCATTGTCAATTCTCCCCAAAATCCAACCGGAAAAGTATGGAAAAAAGAAGACTGGAATCAATTGTATGAACTGATTAAGGACCGCAACATTTATTTGATTTCTGAGGAAATATATGATACGTACTGCTATGATGAAGCTGAGCATTACAGTTCTTTTATTCATCCGGGGCTAAGGGAAAAGACGTTCTGTATTTTTTCTTTTGGCAAAATGTTTCATACTTCCGGATGGAAAGTGAGCTACATGCTTGCTTCTGAAGCTTTAACGGCAAGATTTCAGTGCCATCAGCAGTATATCTCTTACAGTGCCAGTGCCCCGGCACAATATGCTATCGCAAAGTATCTGGATGTATTTGACCCGGCTATCAATAAAGAGATAATGCAGAATAAAAGGGATATTTTTAATCAGTTGATTCAGGAAACTCCTCTGCAGATAGAGCAACAGGCAGAAGGAAGTGTTTTTCAGGTGGTTAATTTCAGGAATATTTCGTCAACAATGACGGATGTAGAATTTTCAAAATGGCTTACGATTGAGAAAAAAGTATCCTGTCTTCCGCTTTCGGCTTTTTACAATTCAAGACAGAATTCAGATTATATAAGGTTCAGTTTTGCTAAAAAGGATGAACTAATTATTCAGGCGTTGGAACATTTGAAAAAGAATCTTTAATTTTTCTACATCTTTATTTTTCCCGCAAATTATACGAATTTTCACGGATGATTGTGGATCTCCATTTCTTCATGCTATCCAAATAATAACAAAAGCACCGCCAAGGCAGTGCTTTTATTGTATTGTAATGATTTTAAAGAGCCAGAACTCTTACATCAATTCTTCTGTTTTTTGCTTTACACTCATCGGTATCATTGGCTTCGCAAACCGGATGCTGTGATCCGTAACCTTCAGCTTCTACTCTGTCTGCAGCAACACCAAGTTCAAGTAATTTAAGTTTTGCTGTTTGTGCTCTCAGATTTGATAATTTAAGATTACTATCTTCATTACCGCTGTTGTCTGTGTATCCGCCTAATTTTATTTTCAAATCTGGATAAGCATTTAAGATTTCAGCTAAAGTATTCAGCTGGAGTTCATATCCTGCTTTTAAATCGCTTGAACCCGTTTCAAAATAAAGGTTTTCAATGGTATACCATTTATTAGGATCTAAAGCTGATTTATCTTTTTGTTTCACCACATTATAAAGTTGGTAAAGCTGACTTCCATCTCCTATAGCAATTGTTTTTCCTCCCTCTAGTTTTACTTTCTGAACATTTCCTGTTTCATATACAAAATCTCCGTTTTCATTAAGATGCCCTTTAATTTCTCCCGGAGCTACGGCAATTATTTTGGTATCAGCACTTACACCTGTTGAAGCACTGGTAATCCCTGTAAGACTTTCAATCTTTGCTTTTCTGTTGGCTTCAATTTTATCCTTGTGCAATACTGCTAAAGTAGGTGCAATAACCAAAGAAACAATAGACATTAATTTGATCAGAATATTCATGGAAGGTCCGGAAGTATCTTTAAATGGATCTCCAACCGTATCTCCTGTTACAGATGCTTTATGGGGTTCTGAACCCTTATAATAGGTCTGTCCATTGATATCCACTCCTTTTTCAAAAGATTTTTTAGCATTATCCCAGGCACCTCCTGCATTATTCTGGAACATTCCCATCAAAACACCACATACTGTAGCACCAGCAAGGAATCCTCCCAATACTTCAGGCCCGAAAATAAATCCGATCAAGAGTGGTGAGATGATTGCGATAGCCCCTGGCAGCATCATTTTTCTGATGGAGGCATCTGTGGAAATAGCAACACATTTTTCATATTCAGGTTGTGCTTTTCCTTCTAAGATTCCGGGAATTTCACGGAACTGTCTTCTTACTTCTTCTACCATGGCCATAGCAGCCTGTCCAACAGCAGTGATTGCCAGTGATGAAAAGATAAACGGAATCATTCCGCCAACAAATAGCCCAGCCAAAACATCTGCCCTGTAAATATCAATTCCGTCAATTCCTGCAATTCCAACAAAAGCTGCAAATAAAGCTAATGCCGTTAAAGCCGCTGAAGCAATGGCAAATCCTTTTCCGGTAGCGGCAGTTGTATTTCCCACAGCATCCAGGATATCTGTTTTTTCACGTACCTCTTTGGGAAGTTCACTCATTTCGGCAATACCGCCTGCATTATCTGCAATAGGTCCAAAGGCATCAATCGCCAGCTGCATCGCTGTAGTAGCCATCATCCCTGCTGCGGCAATGGCAACACCATAAAGTCCTGCACACAGATAAGATCCGTAGATTCCTCCTGCCAGCACAATAATTGGAAGTAAAGTAGATTCCATCCCAACGGATAAACCTCCGATAATGTTAGTTGCATGACCTGTAGAAGACTGTCTCACAATACTGGAAACCGGTCTTTTACCCATTGCAGTATAATATTCTGTGATGATACTCATTAAAGTTCCTACGACCAAACCTACCATGATGGCTCCGAACACACCCATTTTAGTAAACTCATGGCCTCTTAGAACCATTTTTTCAGGAAGGATATAGGTTACCAGGAAGTAGGATGAAATGGCTGTAATCACAATACTACCCCAGTTTCCAAGATTTAACGCATTTTGTACACTGGAAGTAGATGAACCTTCATTATCATTAATCTTCACAAATAAAGTTCCGATCATTGAAAATATAATTCCTGTTCCTGCAATCAGCATCGGCAAAAGGATTGGAGCAAAACCTCCGAAAGCATCATCAGAAATAGTCTCTCTACCTAACACCATGGTTGCCAGAACTGTTGCAACATACGATCCGAAAAGATCGGCTCCCATTCCTGCTACATCCCCTACGTTATCACCTACATTATCTGCAATCGTTGCAGGATTTCGGGGATCATCTTCTGGGATTCCTGCCTCAACTTTCCCAACAAGGTCAGCACCTACATCTGCTGCTTTTGTATAAATACCACCTCCTACTCTTGCAAAAAGTGCTATAGATTCTGCCCCTAAAGAAAATCCTGTAAGAATTTCAATGGTCTTTTCCATTTCGTGAGAATCTACTGTGGCATCAGGTGCAAAAATTTGTTTAATGATTAGAAACAATGCTCCTAAGCCTAAAACAGCAAGTCCGGCAACTCCCATTCCCATAACAGAACCTCCTGTAAAAGATACTTTAAGCGCTTTCGACAGTGAAGTTCTTGCGGCTTCTGCCGTCCTGACGTTGGCTTTAGTGGCAATTTTCATCCCGATAAAACCTGCTAATGCGGAAAATACCGCTCCTACAGCAAAGGCAATACCGATACTCCAATGTGAATTGGCATTGCTTGATCCCATTACGGCAAGTAAAATAGCGACCACCACCACGAAGTACATTAAGATTTTATATTCAGCCTTTAGAAAAGCCATTGCACCGTCTGCAATATGACCGCTGATTATTTTCATTTTTTCATTTCCGGCATTCTGTTTATTGACCCAGTTGCTCTGAAGAAATGTATAAAGCAAAGCTATGACACCAAAAATTGGCACTAACATAAATAGATCCATAGTTTATTATTTTATATTAAAAAATTGAGATTAGTCTTATAAATATAATGAAATTATAAACACATAATAAAATTCACTAATAATAATCTATTATTTTGTAAATTTGTTTCTCACCATGATTTGAATTAATTATTTATGAAAAGGATACTATATACTCTTTTTTTATCTGCAGGCATAAGCAGCTGTCATCATAAGATTCCACAAGAAAAAGCTGAGATACTCTATTTTGGAGGTCCTATTATAACAATGGAGGATTCTTCTCCCCAGGTTGAAGCTGTAGCAGTTAAAGATGGTAAAATACTTTTTGCCGGAACAAAATCGGATGCAGAGCGTTTTTCAGAACCAGCCACCAAAATGATTAATCTCAATGGAAAAACTCTTCTTCCCGGGTTTATAGATGTTCATGGACACCTTACTTCAAGAGCCGGGACTATGGATGCCGTAGACCTATCTCCGGAACCTTATGGAACAGTGAATTCAATTAAAGATTTACAGATTACGGTTAAGAACTACATTAAAGACAATAAAATTACAGATAAGCAGCCGATTATCGGAAATGGTTATGATGATGCAATTATGAGAGAACATCGTCATCCTACAAAAACAGAACTGGATGTCATTAGTAAAACCAATCCCATCATTGTTATTCATGCCTCAGGTCATGCCAGCGTAGCAAACAGTGCAATGCTACAACTTCTGGGAATAACAGAAGCATCAAAAGATCCTGAAGGAGGACATATCGGCAGGGATAAAAAAACAGGAAAACTGAATGGGAAATTAGAAGAAAACGCGAGTTTCACTGCTTTATTGACTTTAACGGAAAAAATGAATAAAGGTAAAGACACCCAGACTCATGCAATGGAAAATCTGATGAGAGCCCAGGATGAATGGCTCAGTTATGGGCAGACTACTATTTGTGATGGAAGAACTATGGGAGAAAGCGTTGCTCTGTTGGAAAAAGCAGCGTCTCAACATCTTTTTAAAGCCGATGTCGTTTATTTTCCCGACTATGAATATTTCAAAAAGGATTTCAGCCGCTTCAAACCAAAGTATATGAAATATGAAAATCGTTTGAAACTGGCCGGGTTCAAATTTTCTGATGATGGTTCTCCACAAGGAAAAACAGCCTGGCTAACTCAGCCTTATTTAGTTCCACCTGAAGGCCAGTCTAAGGACTACAAAGGATTTCCAATCTTTACGGATGAAACGTTATATAATGATCTGAAAACACTTTTCCAAAATCATATAACCGCACAGCTTCATGTAAATGGAGATGCTGCAATAGATCAGGCTATACGCGTTATTAAAAGGTTAAAAAATGAAAACATTTACAAACCGGAATTGCGGGCAACATTAATTCATGTACAAAACAGCCGTCCCGATCATATTCAAAAGATCAAAGAATTGGGTGTAATTCCTTCTTACTTTTCTACTCATGCGTATTTATGGGGAGATTGGCATTACTCAAGTGTTTTTGGTCCTGAAAGAGCTGCTTTTATAAGTCCGGCCAACTCAGCATTAAAAGCAGGAATTACGTTTACCATCCATCATGATGCCCCGGTTACACCACCAGATCTTATTACTGCAATATATGCAGCAGTGAATAGAAAAACACGTTCAGGAATGATTTTAGGCTCCAGTGAAAGAATCACTCCTCTTGAAGCCCTGAAAGCTATTACCATCAACGGAGCTTATCAACTGCAGGAAGAAGATAGAAAAGGTTCTATTAAAGCAGATAAAATAGCTGACTTTGTTATTCTGGATCAGAATCCTTTAACGATAAGTCCTGAAAATCTTAGAAACATCAAAGTTCTTGAAACCATAAAAGAAGGAAATTCCGTATACAAAAGGAACTAAGTCTTTTGAGACAGAATAAAATATTCACAAAGAAAAAGCAGATGAATCTTCATCTGCTTTTTTGTATGTTTTGGGAAGGAATTCTTATCCTCCGAATTTATCTGCGTAGTCTGTCTGAGAAGCTTTAATCACTTTTCTTGCGTGCTCAGCTCCGTAAACCTCCTGAATTCTACATTTTGCAGGCTCATCCGGTAGGTTTTTATACGTAAGGAAGTAGTGCATTAATCTTCTTACTTCAGCTTCCGGTAATTCAGCAATATCTCTGAAGTGTCCAAAAGCATGGTCATTGATCATTACTGCAACAATTTTATCATCAGCTTCTCCTCCGTCGATCATTTTGAAACCTCCGATTGGAATAGCTTCCATCAATAAACCTCCAGCGTGGATATTGTGAGAACTTAAAACACAAATATCAAGAGGGTCATGATCTCCCATTGTAACATCCGTAGCTCCTGACTCTACAGCAAGTCTCATCACTTCTTTATCACAGTATGTTCTTGGAACAAAACCATATAAAGCAGGGATAATGTTAGAAAATTTCTGTGGTCTGTCTACCTTTAAATATCCTGTTTCTTTATCTACTTCATATTTAATAGTATCTGAAGGAACAATTTCCACAAATACGTTTACAACATTTGGCGCATCTTCTCCTGCAGAAATTCCGTGCCATGGATGTGCTTTAAAATTTGGAATCATTATTTATCTGTTATTTTTTAAGTTATTATTAAAATTTCTTTTCTTAAATCTTCTATTGTTTCAACTATATAGTCGTTACCTTCCATGTAGTTCATGATGAAAATCGTTTTGAATTCGTCCAGCTGAACCTCTCCTTTCAATCCGTCATAGGTTTTGTGAAGCAATTCTATGATGGCATTTTTAGAGTCTACGATATTCTTCCATGAATTTTTTGTGATGTATAACTGCTGTGAAGAGTTATATTCAAATTCTTCATTAATTGTTTTTTCAGTAAGGAAAATAAACTCATGAACGGCTAATTCTCTATCAAATCTCTGAATAAGGTTTGATGGCTTCATTCTGTTCAGAAACAAAGTCATTCTTTCGTAAGAATGTGCTTTATTCTCTGAATTTGATTTCACGGTGAGTAATTTGATTTCCTGGTTTTTAAGGGTAATGTACGAGTGTACAAATTGTCTGAGCAAAACCAGAAAAGGAATTGCAATAATCAATGCAAATGCATACGGTAGATATCCTGAGAGACTCGTCATAATTTTAGACTGCAAAATTACTAATTATTTTCCGTCTTCTAAAGAGTTTTTAAAGATATCCACTTTAGAATTTTGTATATAAACTAATGCCAATATAATTATAAGGTAAAAGCCCAGCATCATCCTGTTTGCTAAAGACGGGAAAACCAGGAATCTCATCATAACAGTTCCATAAATAATTGCAAAAAATAAGACCTGAGCCTGTTTTTTTTTATTATAAAATGAAAAATTATTTGCCAGAATAATGATTATAAAAATCAACAGAACCGGAAAATAGGACGCGTTGAACTCCAGCATCATTTTACTTTTAATAAAATGAATATAATCTGAAAAGATAAACGGATCGGGCTGTGACACAGGATAAATCTGAACTTTAATAAACTGATTCATAAAAAGTGCAGACCATGAAACCTGGTTAAAAGCCTGTATTAAAAAGAAGGAAAGAAACAGATATCCGTACGATATCAATAATGGAGCTGTTTTGACCTGAAGCCTGTTTCTATAAAGATAAATAAGGCCATACAGGAAAGAATAAAAAATAAAATACTCCGGTCTTGTCAGAATGCACAGCATAGCAAAGATACCTGCAAGAAATAAATTTCTTCTAAATAAAAATACATAGAAGCTCAAAAGCAGCAACAGGCATGATAAAGAATCTGCAGAGACATGTCTGGCTGCCTCCGGAAAAGGTTTGAACAGTGAAATTAAAATCGTAATGATAAAAGCAAGAGGATAATTTTTCAGAATTTTAATCAAAAAACTAAAAATCAGGATAAGAATTAAAGCGTAAGAAATCACTGAAATTAAAGAGTTGGAAGCAGATGCACTAAAACCCAATTTAAAAAATGACCAATTGATGAAGTTATAAAAAGGTTTCACCACAAAAAGCTGTAATTCTTCTTCATAAGCTTTAGGATTTTGTGACAATATTTTATAATAAGTACTTTCGCCTTTCGCCACTTCTTCCACCATTGGATTTACAGGTCCTAATCCGGCAAAATCAGGATTCTTTTCCCGCAACTCATCATATACTTTCTGATGAATTTCCTCAATTTTCATATCGGGATATTCTGTTTTATAAATCAACCCCATATAAGCTTCCATATCTGTATTGTAATAATGGTTGGTATATAGGTAGTATGACATAAGGCATACATAGATTGAAAATATAAAAACAAGAATATTTTCCCTTTTTTTCATACGTTGATATTATAAGTATACAAATGTAAAAAAACTATCATTTAAACTTATATTCTTATGAAAAGCTTTTATAATAAAGGATAATCTGTATTAAAGTTCAAAAAGCGCCGGCCTTTGGGTTACTTCATGATAGCACACACTATTTTCGTCAAAGAAATGATATACAAGACTTTTTCTCGTTCTGTTTTTATCAGTATGAGGCTCTCCTCCATGAAGAATATTGGCATGCCAGATTAATAAATCTCCTTTTTTTGCTTTAAAGATTTCTTTTTTCAATCCCAGTTCTTTTACTTTATCTTCAAGGAATGTTTCATAAGCTCTGTAGCTTTTCTTACCGATTTTCCAGTCTGTACCTTCATTATCGTAATCAGAATTCAGGAAATAAGGCAATTTATGACTCTTGGGAATGTAATGAAGAGCACCATTGGTTTCATCCACATCTTCCAGGGCAATCCAAACTCCCAGCAATCCTCCCAAAGGATAAGTCGTCATGTGGATACTGTCAGAATGGGTTTTCTGCTGGCTTCCGTTGATGAAGTTGATACTTTGGAAAAGTTTAGATTTCCCATCCAGTAAAACAGATAAAAAGTCTAGCAATTCTTTGTCACTTCCGATATTTTTAATGATTTCCGAATGATGAATAGCAAACATCAGTTTTCCTCCGTAAATAAACTTCAGTGTACCATCCTCCATCAGCTTATCAATTTCAGTATTGATTTGATCTGCCGTTTCCGGAGTCAGGTAGTTTCTCAGAATCATGTAACCATTATCATCATACTGAAGAGCACTTTCTTTATTCTCTTCCGTCAGTTTCTTAAAAAAAGGAGTTTCTGTCAGTTTTGCATAATCTACCCCTCTATTTTTAGCGGGAAGATGAGCAAAGTCTTTGCTCGAAATACTTGAAAAATAATTCTTATCAATACCGTATTTCTTATACAGCGGGATATTATGTTTTAACTTATTCTTTTTAAACAAGTTATAAAGCATATATGATAGTTTGTACTGACGAATCTGTTGTAACATAACTGTTTTACTAAGGATTTTATAAAGTTACGGAATATTACTTAATTAGAACCAATCTAAACAATGCTTTTCATCATAAAAATGATTTCCCTCTCATGATGAGATATCCTAATTTTTTAAAAAGGTTCTTTTTAGAATTTTCAATAATTCCATAAGGTCTCAATTCCGGGCGGAAGCCTCTGAAAAACTCTTCAATATTGGGCAATTCACCTCCTTCGAAGTCAAAAATATGAGTTTCTATATTTTCTTTAATGATATGGTCAATCAATACGGATGCTCCCGATAATTTGACATACTCTTTATCATTAAAATTACCTAAAAGTGCCACCATATTGCTGTCTGAATATATTGCAATCACATTAACAATTTTATGCTGATAATAAAAAGCAGTGAAATTCAGGTAATTCAACTTGTGAAGATTTTCAAAAATCCTCATGAATTCATACAGGTCGTTGTCTTTGCTCAGCCCTATCGTATTGGCTTCTATAAAAGTTTTTGCTTTGTCAAAAGAAATGGTTTTGATTTCTGATTCCTTTAAAACATCTTCATCTAAACGGAGCTTTCTTTTTCTTTTGGGAGAATAGTTATTGCGTACTTTCTCGTAAGGTGCAGGATATAATAAAAAGTTCTTCTTGATTCTGATCTTTGTACGAAGCCGGTTTACATCATTAAACGGATAGGCTCTGATCATATAATTCTTTTCCAGATATTCTAAAAAAGCCTCATTAAGGTTTACATCGTCTTTAGCGGAAAAAACACCGAGCTGCTGGCACAGTTTCGGGTTGTGAACAATTTTCATCCCATATTTTTTCACAAAAGGGACGGGCATCACAGCCTCATAATCTTTATAAACCAGAATTTCCCACGGCATTGTCGAAGTTGTATCTAAAAAATCTTTTGTAGCAGAATATTTTCTTTGTTCAGAGTTTTCTAAACATTGAGCATATTTTACAAAATCAATTTCATGGTATTTTAATCTTCTAATCATAGTAATCCGGCGTCCGAGAAACTAAAATAGGTATCCTGCGTGACAATAATATGGTCCAGAAGCTGGATACTTAATGTATTTCCTGCTTCTTTTATTTTTTGTGTAATATTGATATCTTCCCGGCTTGGCTTTAAGCTGCCGGAAGGATGATTGTGGGCAATGATAATGCCTGTTGAGAAATGCTCCAGTGCTGTTTTATACAGAATTCTGACATCTACGATAGACTGACTGATTCCTCCTTGTGTAAGCTGTGAGACATGAATCACTTTATTACTGTTGTTAAGGAAAATAGCCCAGAACTCTTCTGTTCTTAAGTCAGAAAGCTGGTTTTGAAGAATAAGATAAGCATCGTTACTGTTACCTATCACAGTTTTTTCAGGAATTTCCTGCAGTGATCTTCTTTTCCCGATTTCTAAAGCTGAAATGATAGAAATAGCTTTTGTAACTCCAATCCCTTTGAATTTCATCAGATCTTTAACAGAAAGCAAGCTCAGCTGATGCCAGCTATTATCTACAGAGTTTAAGATTTTTCTTGCCAGCTCTATGACATTTTCATCTTTATTTCCACTTCCCATGATAATGGCCAACAGTTCAGAATCAGAAAGTGAGTTTTTGCCTTTCTGCAAAAACTTTTCTCTGGGTCTGTCATCTTCTGCAAGAAATTTTATAGCCATTGAAAAGAGATTATGAATTAATAAAATGCGTACAGGATCACCGGCTTTGTCGATTGATCAACATATTTCGCTGTTTCTTTAAAAGCATTCACCGAAAGCATCGGACATCCCAAGCTTAAACAGGCCGGAGTCTGGGATTCCACATCCGGAATACATCCGTAGGAATGAAGGACAATTGCCCTTTGCATGGCATTGCTGTTGGTAGAATCAAGACCTTTTAAACGGTAAGCTTTACCAAATTTCCCCATATAGCTTTCTCCTATGGCATATTTTCCCAGAGACGATTGATAAGACCCTTCAATATTACTGAATTTTAAAGCAGCTGACTTTGGAATGACAGAACCTGAACCATGAGATACAATGGCCTGTTGCACTATTGTATTATTTTTCAGGTTATAGATGAAGTAACGGTATTTCCCGGAAGGGAGTTTAAAGTTGATAAAAACAGCCAGTTCCTGATTATACTCTTTTCCTTTGATATACTCTTTAATCTCTGAAATCTTTGCCTGAGGCACATTCAGTGAATTCAACTGCTGGGATTCAGCTTTTGAACAGGAAATTAAAATTATAAAAAGAAAAATAAAGTGTTTCATCATCTGGCATTGTATGCTTTTATTCTATGATCATTCCGTCTTTCATGATGAGCTTGCGGTCTGTAATTTCTGCAAGATTAGGGTTATGGGTTACAATTACAAATGTCTGGTTGTATTTATCTCTCAGATCAAAAAATAGCCTGTGAAGATCATCCGCGTTCTTGGAATCCAGGTTTCCTGTAGGCTCATCCGCAAAAATAATTTTGGGTGAATTGATTAAAGCCCTTGCTACAGCTACCCTTTGCGCTTCTCCTCCTGAAAGCTGGTTGGGTTTATGATTCAGCCTTTGTTCTATCTTCAAATCTTCAAACAAAGCATATGCTTTTTCAAGCGCTTCTCTTTCATTAGCTCCGGCTATTTTTGTTGGAAGCAATACATTTTCCAGCGCTGTAAACTCTGGAAGAAGCTGATGAAACTGAAATACAAAACCGATATTCTGATTTCTGAACTTTGAAAGTTGTTTGTCATTCATATTAATAAATGATTCTCCTGCTATCTCAATTTCAGTATCATATTTGTTTGATTGGCTCGGATGATCCAGCGTTCCTAAAATCTGCAGCAATGTAGATTTACCTGCTCCTGATTCTCCTACAATAGAAACAACCTCGCCCATTTTGATGTGAATATCAACTCCTTTCAGTACTTCTAAATTCCCATAAGATTTATGGATATTTCTTGCTTTAATCATGATTCAAAAATAGTAATTTGATTTTGAAATTCCATCAAAAAATACAGTGATAATTTTTAATTCTCAAATTGATATCATGATCAAAATCTTCTAATAATTTCGAAAGACCATTATATTTTAATGGATTTTATAAAATTTGTTCCTGATGATTATGAGAAACGGACATTGATAGTATAAATTCAATCCCGTAGCTTTCGTATTTATTTTACACTTATAAGATTTATGAAACATCACAGATTTTTTTCATACTATGGACATTGCCATTACAAAACGAAAAAACCTCCCAATTTGGGAGGTTTTAATATTTTCAATTCAGAAAATTACAGTAACAATGTTAATGGACTTTCTAAATATGTTCTTAATGTTTGTAGGAATTGAGCACCTGTAGCGCCGTCTACCACTCTGTGGTCACATGCCAATGAAAGTTTCATTGTGTTTCCAACTACGATCTGACCATCTTTTACGATTGGTTTCTCAATAATTGCTCCTACTGAAAGGATAGCAGAGTTTGGCTGGTTGATGATACTTGTAAAGGTTTCGATTCCGAACATTCCTAAGTTTGAAATAGAGAATGTAGATCCTTCCATTTCGTTAGCTTTAAGACCTTTGCTCTTAGCTCTTGAAGCCATATCTTTTACAGATGCAGAAATCTGAGTATATGTCATCTGATCTGTATTTTTCAATACTGGAACTACCAATCCGTCTGGAATAGCTACTGCTACACCAATATTGATATTTCCTCTGTGGATGATCTTATCACCTGCCCAGCTTGAATTCACCTGAGGGTGTTTTCTTAAAGCAATTGCAGTCGCTTTAATAATCATATCATTGAAAGAGATCTTGGTATCAGGTAAAGAATTGATTTCTTTTCTTGCTTCAATTGCTTTATCCATGTTGATCTCAACCATCAGATAGTAATGAGGAGCAGAGAATTTACTTTCAGAAAGACGTTTTGCAATAATATTTCTTACCTGAGAGTTTGGAGTCTCTGTATCTTCACCCTGTACGAAGCTTAATGCAACCGGAGCAGCACTTGCTGTTGGAGCTGAAGCAGCAGGTTTCGCAGCCGGCTGATAATTTTCAATATCTTTTTTAACGATTCTTCCGTTTTCACCAGATCCCTGAACACTGTTGATATCAACCCCTTTATCCTGAGCCATTTTCTTAGCCAAAGGAGAGATTGCTACTCTGTCAGAAGATGAAGAATCCGCAGCAGGAGCCACTTTTTCTTCTGTTTTAACTTCTGCTTTTTGTTCAGCTGGTTTTTCAGTTGATGCAGCTGCAGTTTTCGGAGCTCCTACAGCGGAAACATCTGTTCCTGCAGGGCCAATGATTGCTAACACTGAATCTACTGGAGCAGCACCACCTTCTTCTACACCTTGCTTCAATAATACTCCATTGAATTCAGATTCAAAATCCTGTACCGCTTTATCTGTTTCGATCTCAGCAAGAAGATCTCCTTCTTTTACTGTATCTCCTACATTTTTGTGCCATTTAGCTACTTTACCTTCTGTCATTGTATCAGAAAGTCTTGGCATTGTAATAACTTCTACTCCAGCCGGAATCTCTGTTGCAGCAGGTGCAGCAGTTTCTGCTTTAGGCTGTTCTTCTGATTTTTTTTCTTCAGTTCCTGCAGCGGGAGCAGCAGCTCCACCTGTCAATCCTGAAATATCTTCTCCTTCATTCCCGATAATAGCCAAAACAGAGTCTACAGCAGCAGCACCTCCTTCTTCTACGCCAACGTATAAAAGGGTACCTTCTATTTCAGATTCAAAATCCTGAACGGCTTTGTCAGTTTCAATTTCCGCTAAAATATCTCCTTCTTTTACTTTATCTCCTACTTTTTTATGCCATTTTGCCACTTTACCTTCCGTCATAGTGTCGGATAGGCGGGGCATCGTAATTACTTCTGCCATAATCTATATTGATTTGAGATTCGAGATTTGAGATTTGAGATTTCAGAAATTTCAAACTTCAAATTTCAAATTAATTTTTTATTTTTTAGTTTTCTAATTTGTCAAGGAATGGATAATTTTCCTGAGCATATACATACTCATAGATCTTTTCTGCTTCTGGATATGGAGAATTTTCCATAAATTCAATACACTCCTCAACGAAGTCTCTTGATTTATTATCCATAGTTTCCAATTCAGCTTCCGTAGCCCATCCGTTTTCTAAAATCCTGTGTTTTACAAGCTCGATTGGGTCATCATTTTTATGAATAGCCACTTCTTCTTTAGATCTGTATGGCTCAGCATCAGACATAGAGTGTCCTCTGTAACGGTATGTTCTTGCTTCAATGAATGTAGGTCCGTCTCCTCTTCTTGCTCTTTCAATAGCCTCATAAGCAGCTTCAGCTACTTTTACAGGATCCATTGCATCTACAGCAAGACAAGGCATTTCGTATCCTAATCCTAATTTATAGATATCTTCGTGGTTGGCAGTTCTTTTTACAGAAGTTCCCATCGCATATTGGTTGTTTTCTACCACAAATACTACAGGAAGTTTCCAGTTCATTGCCATGTTAAATGTCTCATGTAAAGAACCTTGTCTTGCAGCTCCGTCTCCAAAGAAACAGATGTTCACTGCTTTTCTGTCGAAATATTTATCTGCAAAAGCAATACCTGCTCCCAAAGGAATTTGTCCTCCAACGATACCATGTCCTCCGTAAAAACGGTGTTCTTTACTGAAAATGTGCATAGATCCACCCATACCTCCGGATGTACCTGTAGCTTTACCGCAAAGTTCAGCCATGATTCTTTTAGGATCTACTCCCATCGCCATTGGATGGATGTGGCATCTGTAAGCAGTAATCATACTATCCTTCGTCAAATCCATCGCGTGCGTGAATCCTGCAGGGATAGCTTCCTGACCGTTATACAAATGTAAAAATCCTCTGATCTTTTGTTTTAGGTAAAGAGAACGGCATTTGTCTTCAAACCTTCTCCACATTGTCATATCTTCATACCACTTCAGGTATACCTCTTTAGAAAATTCTTTCATGTGTTAGCTCTTGCTTTTTTATGATGAAATAGTTGAGCAAAATTATGAAAAAAACTTCGTTTTTATTCTATACATAGATAACTTTTCGTTTTTTCTGTAAAATCTATTTGCAGGCCGAATGGATTATTCTTAATTTTCGACCCTTCGAAAGACTCATAAAGTTACATTTTATCTTATATTTTCTAAACTCGATATATCAGGAATCAGCCTATTCATATGGTTTTTCTGAAACAATACATTATTCGGAGATATCAGAATTCGGTACTTTTTATAATCCTATTTCTTTCCTCTTTAATTATTGTTAATATATCTTTTGGTTATTTCAATAGCTTCTTTTCCGGAGAAAAATCTGTAAGTTTCAGGGTTCTGTCTTCAATTTCATTAACGAAATCACCATATTGTTTTGCTGTTCTGGCTTTAATCTCCTTCCATTCTTTATCTGCCATAAATCCATCCCACGCTGTTTTCATTGTTTCTTCGTTTTTCCACTCAAGCAGGTAAACAAATTCTGTTTTTTCCCTGAATTCCGATTCCCATATCGATACAATAGTAAAACCATATTTCTTCATTATTCTAAGCGCATGATCCCTGAAACGATCCAGAAAGACCTGCCTGTTTTCTTTGGGAATTTCATAAATTCTTAACTGATGTACAGGAGTTGGCAGTGCAGAAGTATTTTCCCGAGAATGCTTTTGTCCAAAGATAAAATAACCTGTAATGATAAAAAGGAATGTGAATAAATGTTTCATGATACATGATATTAAGATTAAAACGGATCAATTAAAGGTATATATTTTCGGCAAAATTTAATATTAATTTAAAATAACTAAAAAAACGCTTTATCACAAACAGCTGATATTGAATTGTTTTCACATAATCCGCCGTATTCCCCTCCTCTCCTTTTCGTTTGTTTTTTGAGGTTATAATGGTATATTTGGTTTTTAAACTTGATTATGGAAGAAAAGCAATCTTCATTACTACACAAAATTTCAAAAGTCATCTCTGATTTTTTCAATCCTCTGGTCTCTCTGATCATTTTCTTTATATATATGAGCATCAGGGAATACACCCTTAAAGATTCTATGATGTACTTCATTCCCATATTAGCAATGATTATTATTCCGGTTGTCATTTGGCTGGTATGGAATGTGAAAACAGGAAGATATACCAATATGGATGTCTCCAACCGGGTTCAAAGAAAAACACTGTACATATTTATTGCTGTATGTGTGATTGCTTATCTTCTTTTCCATTACATCAGAAACGGATCAGTCGATCTTGTCATGCTGTTTATTTTAATTCTTCTTTTTGCCTTACAGATCAGCAATCTTTTCATCAAAAGTTCGATGCATACGGCATTTAATATATTTGTAGCAGCCTTATTTTTTAGTCTCGACTGGAAAATGGGTCTTCTATGGCTGGGAATTGCTGCTTTGGTCGGAATTACCCGTGTTATTTTAAAAAGACATACCGTAAAAGAAGTATTTATGGGAGCTGGAATAGCTTTTATGGTATCTTTTATCTATCTTTATTGCAATATTCAATTTCAACATTAGAATACTCTATGAAAATAAATCATCTTACTGCCGCAGAAGAAAACTTTATGAAGCTGTTTTGGAAAATGGAATCTTTCTATCTGAAGGACGTTATGGAGCAGCATCCGGAACCTAAACCACACCAGAATACGGTTTCCACTTATTTGAAAATACTGGTTGAGAAAGGCTATCTATCCACCGTAAAAGAAGGAAGAATTTTCAAATACACCGTGCTTGTTCCACTGGAAGGATATAAAAAATTTCTATTGAAAGAACTTTCGCATAACTTTTTCAATAACTCAGGGAAGGAAATTCTGGAGCTTTTATTAAGCGAAAAATTAATTTCTCAGGAAGACATGAAAGGTCATTTTGATCTGAAAATCGAAATAAAACCAGCAAAAATTGAAGAACCAAAGTTTGAAATTGCTGAAGAAATCTTAAGTCCTAAAAAAGAGAAGAAAACCAAAGGAAAAGAGAAAGAAAAGGAGAAGGAGAAGGACAAAAAGAAAAAGAAGAAAAAAGATTAATCTTAATCTCAAAAAAACACCAAATCATGAAAACAAAATTCCAGGAAACATTAAGCCGGGCTAATGAAGTCATTTTCCGCTATCCTATAGTTCTGACAGTGGCTTTATTAGCTTCAATCGGAGCCATCTGCATTGCAGAAACAGAGCTTGAAGAAGTTACAGCGTATATTAAATTCACGATTTGTGCCTGCCTCGGAATTTCACTGATGTTTGCTCTGAAAATGGCATCACAGAGAGTCGGAAAAGAATTACTATTACAATTATGTGGTGTTGCTTTTCTCATTGGGTTCTATTGTATCCTGCCCGATAAAAAGAATAATTTCACCGAGGTCTATGCTTATATCATTGCTGTTACGGCTCTTCTCTCTCATTTATTGGTTTCCTTTGTTCCGTTTCTTGAAAAAGACAGAGAACTCAGATTCTGGCAATACAACAAAAATCTTTTTATCAATTTCTTTCTTACTCTTGTATTTACAGGGGTTTTGACCGGCGGAGTTGAATTAGCTATTCTAGCCGTTGATAAACTTTTTGATTTTCATTTCCATCACAGGATTTATACAGATACATTTTTCGTTCTGGCTATTTTTGGGAGTAGTTTTATTTTCCTTTTGTTTAATGACAAAGGTTTGAATAATCTTGAAAAAGATGGGACATACCCTGTTGTTTTAAAGTTTTTCACTCAGTTTATCTTAATCCCGCTGCTTCTTATTTATGTAGCAATTCTTTATTTTTATTCTTTTAAGATCCTGCTCAACTGGCAGCTTCCAAGAGGCTGGGTTTCTTATCTTGTTCTGGCCTACAGCATTGTTGGAATCCTGGCGTTGCTTTTGGTACATCCATTAAAAGAAGAAAACGCAAAATCATGGGTTAAGGTATTTTCAAAAGCATTTTATTATACCATTGTTCCTTTGATCATCCTGCTTTTCACAGCTATTTTCACAAGAATTCTGGAATATGGCTATACAGAACCGAGGTATTTTGTTTTCCTTCTCGCTCTTTGGCTGCTCAGCATTGTTATTTACTTTATTTTTAGCAGAAAGGCAACCATAAAGTTTATTCCGGTCAGCTTATTTTTATTTGGAACTTTTGCTTTAATATTTCCTTATCTCAATGCTTTCAGTATTGCCAAGAGAAGTCAAAAAGCAGCACTGATGAATATTTTAAATCAAAATCAGTTAATCAGTGCCGGTAAAATTAATTTCAATAAAAAAGTTACAGATACAGTCCGTAATGAAATTGCTAATAAATTTGAATTTCTGGCAGAGAGAAAACAAAGTGAGTTTTTATCAGATCTCCTGAATCAGAAAGATCAGGCTGAATTATCAGACAACATTGAAAAAGGTACATTTTATAGCATTAACTATACGATTCAAAATAAATTTTCAGATGTAAATATCACCGTTAAAAATAGGCCTTATGAACTGAACAGAATTGTTCTCGTTCCTGAAAAGCAAATTATAGGAATCGAAAACTATCAATATCTACTTTCTTTCCACCGTTACAGCGGAGATCCGCAAAAACTGAATGAAGATCAGTTTGAACTTATCGATCAGCTGACTGATAAATCTTCGTTGAGATTGAGATTAAATTCTAAAGAAGAAGTAGATTTCGGACCACAGATCATTCAACTGTTTGAAAAAAACAAAAATAAAAACGGCACCGTAAAAGTCCCTGATATAGCAATGGAGTCTGATTTAGGCAAATACCATGTCAAGCTTATTTTCAGTGAAATTACAAAAGAAAAATATTCTGATAATGAACTTGCCAGCATTTATTATGAGAATGTTTACATCCTGATAAGATTAAAATAAAGATCAAAAAAAGACTGCCGCAAGGACAGTCTTTTTTTATTGTATATAAAAAAAACGGTTTATCTATTGGTTCCGGAGCTCCATAGTGGAGAATTTCTTCCGTAGATCACAAGGTTTCCATCATTTTGTACTGTAAGTTTTGTAGCTCCTCTGTTCTCTGTATTTGAACTCCAAACGGCTCTGTTATAAGAATCATACACTACAAGATTTCCGTCACCTTGAAATTCGGCTTTGCTTCCTCTATTATCAGTTGCTGTAGCCCAGATAGCATTCCCGTTTCTATTAGCCAAAACAAGATTACCATCATCCTGAAATACCAGATAATAGCGTCCGTCTGAAGAATACAGTTTTGCATCCTTACGGAATCTGTAACCTGTTGATACATAGTCTTTACTTCCGTAACGGTCACGATTACCCCAGCCATTATTGTTCCTGATGCCACCTTTAGATGCCCACACAGGGTTAGACCCATTATAAATAACAAGATTTCCATCATCCTGAACGGATAATTTGTTAGCTCCTTTACCATCAGTATTTGAACTGAAAGCAACTCCGTTTCCACGTGAATATACTACCAGATTACCATCTTCCTGAAAAATTGCTCTTACACCTCTGTTGGTAGTTTTTGATTCCCATGCAGGTGCACCGGATCTGTTATAAAAAACCAGGTTTCCATCATTCTGAAAGATTAGATAATACTCATTATTATCTGCCCAGTATTTTTTGTCCTGTCTTAATGTCTGTCCTGCATAAATGCTTTGTGCATTGATTAATAATCCGCCAAACACCATCATTAATGCTAATAAATGTTTTTTCATTATAATTACTTTTTGATTGATTAATAATTTTCTAAAATTATGCCAAAACACTTCAATATTTCAATACAAAACTCTAATCAAATGATTTACTGGAAATTAAATTGCATAAAAAAAGCGGCTTAAAGCCGCTTCATATTTTTACCAACGATTTCCGCCGCCTCCGCCACGGTTGTTGTTACCACCACCATAGCCTCCGCCACGGTTGTTGTTACCACCACCATAACCTCCGCCACGGTTGTTGTCGAAGCTTCTTCTTGGTTTTTCTTCTCTAGGCTTAGCCTCAGATACGTTTAGAGCTTTTCCGTTGAATTCTTTTTGATTAAGAGCTTCAATAGCCTGCTGTCCTTCTTCATCACCCATCTCTACGAAACCGAAACCTCTAGAACGACCAGTTTCTCTGTCTGTAACGATTTTAGCTGATGATACATCACCAAATTCTGCGAATAGATCGTGCAACTCATACTCTTTAGTTGCGTAATTGATGTTTGAAACAAAAATGTTCATTTTGAATAAATTAAAAAATTAATAAAAATTTGGTATATAAAAGAAAAACAACATAAATTAATGAACAAATATTGATTCCAAATATAAACGTATGCAAGATACAATTAAAAATTTCAAATCAAAGCTTTTTTTTAATATTTCTCACATTATGTTGAATCTCTAAAACCAAAAACAGTCTAAATACAATAAAATACACTGATTTACAGTCGGTTACATCTGTAAATTCATTATTATAAAATTAGTTAATTTTTTCTAAATAAAAAAGATATTTAACATCTATAACTTTGATAATCCATAAGATAGTATCTGATTTATAGGATTTCCTACTATATGAATTTAATAAAACATCAATTAAAAGCCAGAAAATGAAACAGCACACTACTAATTATGTCAACACCCTGATTGAAGTAGCCGAAGACTGCCCTGTTTCCCGGGCTCAGATTCCCATTGAGAAAAAAGAAAAAACAATTGCCAGTATTCAATACGAGAAACTGATAAAGCATCCTTATCAATATTCATCGGATGATATTATTTTTGAGTGTTATGTCATTAAAAATGATATTTCACAACACGAAAAACAGAAAGAAAGAGAAAAATTCTTTTCCAAAGGCCAGCCATGTCTCCGCTGCTCTCCCCTGGCGAAGAAATATGGATTTGGGTTCCATCATAATTCAGAAGGTAAAGTTGCCATGATTCCCGTAGAAAGTAAAGAATATCAAACATTATTGAATGACTCTTCCATTACAAAAACAAAAGCGATGCGCTCCAAAAGAAAATGATTGAGAAAATGAATCAGTATTTTCAGATCAATAAATATGATTCTTTTGAAAACATCAGCTTTTAACACTAAATTTGTGCTGCAAATTATTAAAGATATGAACTACCATACAAGAAAATGGGTAAAGCCCGAAGACTTAAATCCTAATCACTCACTTTTCGGAGGAAGACTCCTTCAATGGATCGATGAAGAAGCGGCATTATATGCTATTATCCAATTGGAAAATACAAAGGTGGTGACCAAATTTATTTCAGAAATTAATTTTGTAAGTTCTGCCAAGCAGGGTGACATTATAGAAATAGGGATTGAGGCAACTCATTTCGGATCATCTTCTGTTACTTTAAGATGTGATGTAAGAAATAAAATGACTCATCAAACCATTATTACGGTAGAAAAAATCGTAATGGTAAACCTGGATGCAGAAGGCAACCCTTCTCCTCATGGCAAAACCCAGATTGAATTCGTAAAAGACAGGTTAAACAACGGTCTATGAAAATTTTTATAAAAAACATGGTCTGCAACAGGTGCATTGCGGCAGTAGAAAACATCTTCCATAATGCAGGTGTAAAAACAAGTGCCGTTTTATTAGGTGAAGCAGAAACTGAGGCTGATGTTTCTCCTGAAAAAATGCAGGCCATAGAAAAAGAACTGCTTGATACAGGCTTTGAAAGAATCATGGATTCTGCACATCAGGTTGTTGAAAAAATCAAAAACCTGATCATTATAAAGATCAGCGACCTTGATATTGCTGAGGACTTTCTGCTTTCAGAATTTTTAAGTTCAAAACTTCATAAGGACTATAGCTCACTTTCAAAAACATTTTCACAAAACGAAAATATCACCTTAGAACAGTTCTTTATTCTTCAGAAAATTGAAAAGGTAAAAGAACTTCTTCTCTATAATGAATTCAATCTTACTGAAATTGCCGGAAAACTTGGCTATAAAAGTGTCCAGCACCTTTCTTCCCAATTCAGGAATACAACCGGATTTACCCCTACTGAATTCAAAAAACTTAAAGAACACAACCGCAAAGCACTTGATAATCTATAAAGTATGAGTGTTTGTGAGTTTGTGACTGAAGGATTTAAATATTCCTATCTTTCTTACAAATTCTCATACTCTCACACCCTCATACTCTCAAACACTAAACCCTCATCTCATTCTCGCCTAATTTTATAACTATTATCCTTAAATTTATAACAACCTTAGACTTCCATTTTGGAAATTTGTAGTATAAATTTAAGAATCATGGAACAACAGTATAAAATACTCGGAATGACCTGTTCCGGCTGCCAGAAAAAGATTTCAAATCAACTGAACAGTGTTGAGGGTGTTCAAGCCGATGTCAATCTGGAAAACAATACCGCAACAATTACTTCCGATCATGGAGTACAACTTTCAGTTTTAAATGATGCTTTGGCAGAAATAGGAAAATACAGACTTGAAGACCCGAATAACCCTGAGAAAGCCTTTGTAAAACCTCAGGACCGTATATCTCCGTCTTCAGTATACTATTGTCCAATGGAATGTGAAGGGGATAAAGTATATTTCAAACAAGGTGAAAGATGTCCTGTCTGCAAAATGTATCTGGTACCTATTGAAGAGAAATTAGCCAAAGACCCTAATCATAAGCCCACCTTTTCGCCAACCAACCTTCCCATAAACTTTAAAGACAATATCGGAAAACACTATTGTCCAATGTTTTGCGAAGGAGATAAAGTGTATGATGAAAAAGGAGATTGCCCTGTCTGCCATATGCATTTAGAGAAGATCACTGAAGAGCTTGTTCAAAAAGGAAGTTCACACCAGCACCATTCTCATTCCCACGCTCACCATCATGATCACCACAGCCATAATCACCAAGCACCTAAAGTAACTGATGAAATGGCAGGCAGATATTACTGTCCGATGTATTGTGAAGGAGATAAAACCTATGATTCCAACGTTGGATGTCCTGTCTGTGGTATGGACCTGGTAAAGTATCCTGAAAAGAAAACCGCAAAATACACATGTCCTATGCATCCGGAAATCATCCGTGACGAACCGGGAGACTGCCCGATCTGTGGAATGGATCTCGTAAGAATGCCGGACAGCGGTGAGGATGAAGAAGATGAAACATATAATATATTAAAGAGGAAGTTCATTACTTCATTGGCATTTACCATTCCGGTTTTCATTCTGTCAATGGGTGGTATGTTTATCAATTTCCCTTTTTCTCACCAGATTCAAGGGTTTATTGAACTTGCTTTAACTCTTCCGGTGATGTTTTATTCCGGATGGTTCCTATTGAAAAGAGGCTGGGTTTCTTTCAGAACCTGGAATCTCAACATGTTCAGCCTTATTGCGCTGGGTGTTGCTGCCGCATTTATTTTCAGTATTGTAGCTTTAATATTTCCGGATATTATTCCACATGAAATTCGTGGACACAATCATGAAATTCCGTTATATTTTGAAGCAGTCTGTGTGATTTTAACCCTTGTTATTTTAGGTCAGTTAATGGAAGCTGCTGCTCATAAAAAAACAGGTAACGCTATCAAAGAACTGATGAATCTTTCACCGGACGAAGCCAACCTTATGGTAAATGGTGAAGAAAAGAAAGTACTGCTTTCACAGGTGAAAATTGGAGATTTATTAAAAGTAAAACCGGGAGAAAAAATTCCAGTGGACGGAAAGATTACCGAGGGAAATTCTATTGTAGATGAAAGTATGATCACAGGTGAACCTGTTCCTGTTGAAAAGAATGTGGATGATAAAGTGTCTTCGGGAACGATAAATGGTAATCAGGTATTTATAATGAAGGCTGAAAAAGTAGGTGACGAAACCCTGCTTTCACAAATCATTAAGATGGTTAATGAAGCCAGCCGAAGCAAAGCGCCAATCCAGAAGCTTACTGACAAGGTTTCAAAAGTTTTTGTTCCTGTAGTTATTCTTATTGCGATGCTTACTTTTATCCTGTGGCAGTTTTTCGGCCCGGAAGGAAAAAGAACACTATTTGCATTTGTGAATGCCGTTGCTGTCTTAATTGTAGCATGTCCATGTGCCCTGGGACTGGCAACTCCTATGTCCTTAATGGTAGGAATCGGGAAAGGTGCCAAAAACGGAATCCTGATCAAAAATGCTGAAGCTCTTGAACAAATGAATAAAGTAAATGTTCTGATCACAGATAAAACAGGAACTTTAACGGAAGGAAAACCTTCTGTAGAATATATTGAAACAACAACCGGAGATCAGCATCAGATTTTAAAACTGGCCTTTTCTTTGAATCAAAACTCAGAACATCCGCTTTCCAATGCTGTCATAAAAAGAGCAAAAGAAGAAAATATAACTTCTGAAAAAGTGGATCAGTTTGAAAACATTTCAGGAAAAGGAGTAAAAGGAAATATCGACGGTAAAACAGCTTATTTAGGAAACGAAAGTCTGTTGACCTCACATCAGATCACCATTCCGCAAAGTTTAAAGCAAAAAGCTGTGGAAGTACAGTCAAAAGCACATACTATTTCTTATATAGCACAGGATCAGCAGGTGCTAGGTTTCATCAGTTTTACCGATAAGATAAAGGAAAGCTCTAAAAAAGCAGTTAAGCAGCTGATGAGTGAAGGAATTGATGTGATTATGATGACCGGAGATAATGAGCATACAGCCAAAGCCGTAGCTAATGAGTTAGGAATCAAACATTTCAAAGCCAACTGTCTTCCGGAAGATAAACTGAACGAGGTAAAAAAACTGCAACAGCAAGGCAAGATCGTTGCTATGACCGGAGACGGAATCAATGACTCTCCTGCCCTTGCCCAATCTGATGTAGGAATTGCCATGGGAACAGGAACAGATGTAGCTATTGAAAGTGCCGAGATTACTTTGTTAAAAGGAGACATCTTGGGAGTTGCAAAAGCGAAATTATTAAGTGAAAAGCTTCTCAAAAACATTAAAGAAAACCTGTTCTTCGCGTTCATTTATAATGTACTGGGAGTTCCCGTTGCGGCAGGATTATTGTATCCATTCTTTGGAATTCTGTTATCACCGATGATTGCCGCTGCAGCAATGAGCTTCAGTTCCCTGTCTGTGATTCTGAATTCATTGAGATTGAACTCCGTGGATCTGGATATAAAATAACATTATGATAAAAGAAAATCTTTACATAGGATGCTCAGGATTTTACAATAACGACTGGAAAGGGTCTTTATATCCTGAAAATGCCCAAAGTAAAGATTTTCTTTCTTTATACTCAAAAACATTCAACTCGGTAGAAATTAATTCTACTTTTTATAGAAAGCCGACTTCTAAGACCTTGTTGAAGTGGTATGACGAAACACCGGATGATTTTAAATTTTTCATTAAAATTCCAAAAACCATTACCCATATCAATCGTCTTGAAAATTCAAAAGAAGAAATTGCACTCTTTTGCGATCACATTCAAAGTAATCTGAAAGATAAGCTTGCAGGATTTCTCTATCAGCTTCCTCCTTCTTTTAAAAATACAGCAGAAAATACAGAACGGATCATCAAAAATATTGATCCGACATTTCTGAACGTAATTGAATTCCGACACATCTCATGGTGGCAAAAAGAGATATTCGATTTTTTAAAACAACATAATATCATCTTCTCAGGGGTAAGTTTTCCCGGTGATCTTCCTGAAGATTTTATTATTAATCATCCGGAGATCCTCTATTACAGACTTCACGGAAAACCTGTTCTTTACAAATCTGAATACAGTAAACCCTTTTTGGATGAACTTGCAGGGAAAATCAGAAACTCTCAGCAAACCGCTTTTATATTCTTTAATAATACCTGGGGTACATCAGCTATTACAAATTCTCTGTATTTAAAAAGCATCTTGGAATAAAACCAATGTATGACTCTGATTTTGTTAAAATTAAATAATTCCCCATCACATGAAGAATACTGAAACCTTAATAAAAATAGAGAAAAGCTATTGGTTTCGCATTTGTAAATGTTAAAATCTAAAGAAAACCAAATCATAACTTCACAATTCATCAAACAAAGGAAATATCCCTTAAAATAAAGTTATTAAAATAAACTTAAAAAGAAAAAAACATGCACAGCATGGCATGTAATTTGTTAACTTTCAACTGTTATTTTTAACGATTTTTAACAAATTAAATTCCATTATCTTTATGAGAAAAATTTTTGCGGGAAAGTCAACAAATAAGACTTTTCTCGGGATGTTTGCATTGATGAGTGCAACTTCGGCTTTACTGTATAGCTGTAATTTTAAAAATGAAGTGAATAATGACCCCGTCGTCAGTTCACAGGAACATCCTTCCGCAGAAATAGTCCCTAAAATGGACGATGAAAGCGTAGATCCTGATAAAAGAGTGATCTACCTAACTTTTGATGATGGTCCTAATCAGGGAACCGAAAATCTTTTAAAAATCCTGGATAAAAGAAATGTTTGTGCAACTGCCTTTCTGGTAGGAAAACATGCCTATGGAAGCAAAAAACAAAAAGACGATTTACTCCTTCTGAAGCAAAATCCTCTTGTAGAATTAGCCAACCATAGTTTTAGCCATGCCCATAACAAATACACAGATTTTTATAAAAATGCTGAGTCTGTAGTACATGATTTTGATATCGCCAAAGACAGCTTAAAGCTTTCTGATAAAATAGCAAGAACTCCGGGAAGGAATATCTGGAGACTTAACAATATAAATGTAACGGATATCAAAAGCTCTACTGCAGCCGCTGATGGTCTTAAAAAAGCAGGTTACAAAGTAATTGGCTGGGATCTTGAATGGAGACCTTCCCAAAAAATGACTTTAAAAGGAAGCCATGAAGCGATGGTCAAGAAAGTTGACAGTATTTTCTTTAACGATCTTGAGAAAACATCAAGACATCTGGTTTTCCTTACTCATGATCAATATCTAAGGGATACAGATTCTATCAATGAGCTGGATCTGTTTATTGAAAAACTGCAGAAAAGCAACAAGTTTGTTTTCAGAAAGATTTCTCAATATCCTAAGATCAATGAAGTTTTGAATTAATTTTTCCATAAAAAGGACCATGTAAAATGTATTCTTCGCTGGCAACTGTCAGGGAATTTTCGGAAATTTGCATCTATGAGTATTAAAGAAAATTATAAATCCATAAAAGACCAGCTGCCATCCAATGTTCAGCTGGTTGCTGTTTCGAAAACCCATCCCGCTTCTGCAGTACAGGAAGTATATGATCTGGGACAGAAAGTTTTTGGAGAAAACAAGGTTCAGGAACTGATGGAGAAATCCCCTCTCCTTCCTCAGGATATCCAATGGCATCTTATTGGCCACTTACAGACCAATAAAGTAAAATACATTGCTCCTTTTATAGATACGATACAAAGTGTAGATTCTGAAAAATTATTATCAGAAATCAACAAAGAATCTGGAAAGAGCAACAGGATCATTAAGGTTCTCCTGCAGGTAAAAATTGCGGCTGAAGAAAGTAAATTCGGGCTGGAAATTGCTGAAGCGAAAGATCTGTTTCAGCAGTATGTTGAAGGTCATTTCCCTAATGTTGAAATCACGGGTTTAATGGGAATGGCAACATTCACAGATGATGAACAGCAGGTCAGAAATGAATTTTCAATCCTGAAGGAACTTTTCGATGAATTAAATCAATCAAAAACGTTAAATACATTATCCATGGGAATGAGTGATGATTTCCCGATAGCTATTGAGTGCGGTGCTAACTCTGTGAGAGTTGGATCGGCAATTTTCGGAAGAAGAGACTATTCAAAATAGAATATTTAGGTACAGTTTTTGCTAATAATTGAAACAAAAAATTTAAATTTGCAACTATGCAAAAAATCCTTATAGTAGAAGACGAAAAAGCAATCTCGGGAGTACTTCACAGTATTCTTTCGGATGAACTAACCGATTATGAATTTGTTATCGCTGAAGACGGCCTTGAAGGTTACAAGCAGGTAGAGAAAGAAGATTTCGCACTGGTGATTTCTGACATTAAAATGCCTAAGCTTTCAGGAACTGAACTGTTGAAGCAAAGTCTCGCATTAAAACCAGAAACTACTTTTATCATGATCTCAGGCCACGCAGATATTGACTCTGCTGTTTCCTGTTTGAAAGAGGGCGCATACGATTTTATCTCCAAGCCAATTGACATCAACAGATTGATTACAAGTGTGAAAAACGCTTTGGTGAAGGAAACCCTGAAGAAAGAAAACAAAAATCTTCAGACTGAAAACAAAACCTTAAAGAGAAAAGTAAATAAAAAATACCAGATGATCGGTGATTCTCCTGCTCTTCAAAAGATTCAGGATATGATCGAAAAAGTAGCCGTTTCTGATGCCAGAGTTCTGATTACAGGACCTAACGGTGCCGGAAAAGAATTGGTAGCCCATGCCATTCACAACCAAAGTGAACGTGCAAGAGGCCCTATGATAGAGGTAAACTGTGCTGCAATTCCGTCTGAACTTATTGAATCTGAACTTTTCGGACACGTAAAAGGATCTTTTACAGGAGCTATTAAAGATAAGCAGGGAAAATTTGAACAGGCTAACGGTGGTACCATCTTCCTTGATGAGATTGGTGATATGAGTCTTATTGCTCAGGCTAAGGTATTGAGAGCTCTTCAGGAAAGCAAAGTTTCTCCTGTAGGAAGTGATAAAGAAATAAAAGTTGACGTAAGAGTAATTGCGGCAACCAATAAGAATATGCAGAAAGAAATTGAAGAAGGGAAATTCAGAGAAGACCTTTACCACAGACTTTCTGTTATTGAAATCTATGTTCCGCCATTGGACGACAGAAAAGAAGACATCAAATTGCTGGTTGAACATTTTTCAGGTATGATTGCTGATGAGCATGGTACTGCTGTGAAAAAGTTTGACGATAAAGCTGTTGATGCTTTAAAAGCGCTTTCATGGACTGGAAATATCAGGGAGCTAAGGAATGTTGTAGAAAGATTGATTATTCTTGGTGGAAACACTGTTTCCGAAGGTGACGTTGCAAGTTTTGTAAGGAAATAATAAAGCTATTATTTACGATATTATAAAAAATTGCAGTGTTACCACTGCAATTTTTTTTTGCCCTATTTGAATTATAAACTATATGAATCTTAAAATATTATGAAATTTTTAAACAAAAACTATACAAAAGAATGCCTGACTTTGGCTCTGCCTGTGATGCTTACCCAGGTGGGGCAGGTTTCGGTAAACTTATTCGATAATATTATTGTCGGAAAACTTTTGGGTGCTGATGCGTTAGCATCCGTTTCATTGGGGAATGCCGTGTTTTTCTCCATATTTGTTCTAGCGCTGGGCTTTTCATTTGCCATTCCGCCATTAGTTTCTGAAGCACATTCAAGAGAGGATCATGCGACGATTAATTCTGTTTTCAGCCATGGGTTTATCATCAACATGTCTGTTGGGGTGATTCTGATGGTAATTTTACTTTTGGGGATGCCACTACTCTATCACTCCGGGCAGCCGGCCAAGATTATTCCTGATACAGTAGGGTTCTTAAGTATAATGGTAATCAGTATGATTCCATTTATGGCATTTCAAACCCTTCGCGAAGTTTCTGAAGGTTTATCTTATACCATTGGAGTTACAAAGGCAACCATTATTGCAAATATCATCAATATTGCCTTAAACTATGTTTTTATCAAAGGACTTTGGGGAATTCCTGCAATGGGAGTACAGGGATCTGCTCTGGCAACCCTGATTTCCAGAATCTTCATGGTTGTTTTTCTTTATTTTGTTTTGGTGAAAGAAGAAAAAACAAGACGTTACATCAAAGATTTCTCTTTAAAAATTAAGGATTTCTCAAAGCAAATGTTCGATAAAATGGTGAAGTTGGGATTACCTACAGCTTTACAGATGTTCTTTGAAGTAACCGCTTTTGCCGGAGCAGCATTTATCTGTGGATTGATTTCTGCTCATGATATTGCTTCTCACCAGATCGCATTAAGTATGGCTTCTTTCACCTTTAACTTATGTGTCGGGTTTAGTGTTGCTTCTACGGTAATGATTGGTAGAAAAGTTGGTGAACAGAACTTTGTAGAACTTAGAAAGGTAGGAATCAACAACCTGAAGATTGCTTTTATTTTTATGTGCATCTGTGGATTGGTATTTATTCTAGGAAGAAATATACTTCCCACCTTCTTCACGAAAAAAGAAGAAGTGGAAGTGATTATGCTTGCTTCAAAACTAATGATTATTGCTGCACTGTTCCAGCTTTCTGATGGAATACAGGTAACGGCTTTAGGAATGCTGAGAGGGTTACAGGATGTAAAAATTCCGTCTATCTATACCTTCATCGCCTATTGGGTGATTACCATCCCATTGGGATATTTCTTCTGTGTTACTTTGGAAATGGGCGCATTCGGAATGTGGATTGCACTCGGATTAGGATTGACAGTTTCTGCTGTTTTCCTGGTGAAACGATTTCTGAATATGTCTGCGAAAAAAATTAAGCAGAATTCATAAAAAAAGGCTGTTTCAATAATTGAGGCAGCCTTTTTTATATTTGTTAATTTACAGCAGAACATCGATTTATGTCCTTTCTCAGATCTACATGATTATGTATATTTTCTAAACACAAATTGCACAAATTAAATTCACAAATAGGCACAATTTTCTACTCAGCTTAATCTATTCTCTTTCCTAAGATCTTCAGGCTTCTTTCAACACCATCCAAAATTGCTACATTAGGCAGACTTCCCCAGTCTTCAAATCCGAAATACCTAAACAGTTTCAAACTTGGCTCATTATGGAGGAAAATAAGAGCTACCAGGTTTTTCACCCCAAATTTTCCGGCGTTATCAATACAATACTGAAGAATTGTTTTACCATATCCTTTTCCTCTGCAGGTTTCATCCAGATAAATGCTGACTTCCACCGTTCCGTTGTATGCCGCTCTTTCATGGAATGAACTGAAGCTTACCCATCCGATCATTTCGTTTTGCTCATCTTCAACTACCCAAAGCGGTCTTGTCTGAGGATTGTGTTCTTCAAACCATTTTAGCTTGCTTTCTACAGAGACCTCTTCCATATCTGCAGTCACCATTCTTGAGGCAATTGTTGAATTATATATAGCTACGATTTTATTTAAATCTGCCAATTCAGCATTTCTGAACTTTAATTTTTCCATTGATGAATATTCGACTTAATTTTACACAAAAGTAATAAATTTTAAAAACACCCCATAAAAACTAATAATTAATTATTTGATTTTAATATTTAAAACACACATACCCCGTAAAAATTACAAATAAATAATTTATTTATATAATTTTCTGATAAAATCATTTCAGATCTTTTAAGATTCTATTGAGACTTCTGAGTGTGATTCCCAGATAGGCCGCCATATCTTCTTTTGCAATCTGAATTCCCTGTTCAGATTGCATGTTCAGTAATTGTGTTACCGTATGCTCTACTGTATAAAGCTGTTGATAGGAAGCTCTGCTGGAAGTATTGATAATTCGTTCTGCAAATGAATCCAGCAATAGATGATTTAGGGCCAGGTCATTCTTGATTAAAGATTTAAAAGAAGAAATAGAGGTTTCATAAACGATTACCTCAGATATTGCTTTTACCCCGCATAAACAGCTGATATTTTTAATCAATTCTACTTCTCCAAGGATTTCGCCGTTTCCCAGAAATTCGACAATATACTCTTTTCCGTTTTCTTCGGTGAAATAACATTTGGCAATACCTTCTTTGATCAGCATAACCTTTGACAGCGGCTGATCCTGAACCAAAATATTTTCATCCCTGGAAAAAGACTTTAAAACGACTTCTTCTCTACCCTCCTGTTTATGATAAAGTTCTTCAAAATAACTTAAAAATGCCTGATTTGTTCGTAACATATGGATCCGGGACAAATGTCCTTTGCTTATTGAGTTTTTATACTGAATTTTGAGAACAGAAAATTACAAAACAAAAATGAATAATCATATTACTACGATTGCCTTTGATGCAGATGATACACTTTGGATCAATGAACCTTATTTTCAGGAGGCAGAAAAAGAATTCTGTATACTGCTTGAGGATTATCTTCCGCAACATTCGGTATCACAGGAATTATTTAAAACAGAAATGCAGAATCTCCATCTTTACGGTTACGGAGTAAAGGGATTTATGCTTTGCATGATTGAAACTATTGGCAGGGTTTCCAATAACACCGCTCCGTTGGAACTGGTAAACAAGGCCATTCACTTAGGTCAGAACCTTCTTCAGAAACCAATTGAATTATTGGATGGTGTTACAGAAACACTTGAAAGTTTAAAGGGAAAATACCGACTGGTTGTTGCTACAAAAGGAGATCTTCTGGACCAGGAGCGGAAACTGAAAAATTCAGGATTACAGGACTATTTTCATCATATTGAGATCATGAGTGATAAAAAAGAAAATGATTACAAAAAGCTTCTGAAACATCTGGACTGCAAACCAGAAAACTTCCTGATGCTTGGGAATTCTATAAAATCAGACATCCTTCCGGTATTAGAAATCGGAGGTTTTGCCGCTCATATTCCTTACCATGTCACATGGAGCCATGAACAGCATGATATAAACCTGGAGCATCAAAATTTTATGGAGCTTAAGAATGTTGATGAAATTCTGAAGCATCTTTAAAACCCGATAAATTTTAAACCATTAAGATTTATTAAGCTAATAAGATCATTAAGATGAGCTTCGCTTTAAGTGATAATATCTATAAAGTTTTCGTTAATTCTTTTAACTTCCTTATTATATTTTTAAACAAAAAAAGAGACTGTTTGTGATAAACAGTCTCTTTTGTAATTTATTTCTTCAAACACTTTTCAAGGAACTGATCCTGTTCCCATAAAAGGTGTAAGATGTTTTCTTTAGCCTGATATCCATGAGCTTCTTTTGGAAGAAGAACCATTTTTACCGGAGCACCCAGATTTTTTAATGCCTGGAAGTATCTTTCTGTCTGTAGAGTGAAAGTTCCCGGGTTGTTATCTGCATCACCATGAATCAGAAGAAGTGGTGTCTTCATTTTATCTGCGTTCATGAACGGAGACATCTTGTTGTAAATCTCCGGGATATCCCAGTAATTTCTCTGCTCGCTCTGGAACCCGAATGGTGTCAACGTTCTGTTATAAGCTCCGCTTCTTGCAATTCCACATGCAAAAAGATCAGAATGCGTCAGAAGGTTAGCTGTCATAAAAGCACCGTAAGAATGTCCTCCTACAGCCACTTTCTTTCTGTCAATATATCCCAGGTGATCTACTGCATCAATTGCTGCTGCTGCATTTGCTACCAACTGAGGAATGAAAGTATCATTAGGCTCTGTTTTTCCTTCACCAATAATCGGGAAAGCTGCGTCATCCAGAACTGCATATCCTTTCGTTGTCCAGTATACAAATGATCCGTAATACGGGAATGTAAAATCGTTCGGGTTTTGGGTATTCTGTCCTGCTGTATTTTTATCTTTATATTCAGTAGGATAAGCCCAGATTAGCAACGGAAGCTTCTCTTTTTTCGTTTTTCTGTCGTAATTAGCAGGAAGATAAAGAGTTCCGGTTAAAGTAACACCATCATTTCTCTTGTAAGTAATCACTTCTTTGTAAACATCTTTGATACTTTCAAAAGGATTGGCAAAGTTAGTTACAGCTTCTGCTTTATTAGATTTAATATTCTTTTTGAAATAATTAGGATAAAGACTTGGTGACTGTTGAGTCGTAAGAATTTCACCCTTTGAAGCATTAAGAATATCAATGATCTCTTCTTTACCGTTTTTTATAGTAGAGGTATAAAGTCTTTTCTTTTTCAGTGATTTCACATCCATTTCATCAATAAAAGGATGCTGTCCGTCTTTGGTAAATCCGTCTCCGATCAGATAGGCTTTTCCTCCTTTCATATCGATTACATATCTTCCGTACTGGTTTTTCGTTGTGTTAAAATGCCCCGGGTCACTGTAAACATCCTGATAATTTCTGTCATCGAAAACTTTAGATTCTCCGTTATTAGTATCTATCAGGTAAGATTTTGTATTTCTTGTGTCATACCAACCTTCAGAAACAATAGCATAATGATCATTGGTCCAGACTACGTCATCATATCTCTGCTTTGTTTTGAAGAAAGATTTTGGAGCTGCTGTAAATGGGGCTTCCCAGGTAAATATTTCGTCTCTGTAATCCGCTGTTTTAGACTGATCTCCTCCATCCAGAGCTTCAGCATAAGTAAGCGTAGCAGGAGCATCACTTCTCCATCCCATATCTCTTTTTCCGGTTCTTACCGATGAGAATCCTTTCGGCATGATTTCATTCAAAGGAACTTCGTTTACTGTTTTTACAGCATTTCCTTTCATATCATATATAACTGTTGTAGATGGAAATCTGTTGAGCGGAACGATATAGGAAAACGGCTTTTTAATCGTCGTAGCCATAAGATAATTTCCGTCCGGAGAAAAACTCAAGCCGGCATACATATCCTGATCTTTCAGTTTCTTAAGATTTCCTGTAAGATCTACATTATAGATTTCAGAAGCAGTAAGCGTTTCGAAGTTTTTCTCGTCCTGAGGATTTTTCAAAAGATCCTGATACGTCCTGTTTTGAGAGACTTTACCATCTGCTGTTGAAACAATCGGGCCTGTCGGAAGATCTTTGGCTGCATCTATAAGAGCAGGTCTGTTTTGTGGAAGTGTTCTGATCAGGAAGCTTTGAGAATCATTATACCAAACATAAGGCATTCCCAAGTTGGCATTCAGATTATCAGTGGTAATTTTTTTTGCAGAAGCAGTTTCCATATCTACGATCCACAACTCTACTCCTTTATTTGTTGTATTGGTAAAAGCAAGTTTCTTCTCATCCGGAGAAAACGAAACGTATGCAATTTTTGGATTGGAAGGCAGGTTTTTTACCTGAATCTCATTTTTATCATTGATCTTTCTGATCTTCAGGTTATTTGAGTAGGTCATGCTGCTCGAAATATTAGTAACCGGATTGATCCTAAGTCCGCCAAGCTTCATTTCACTCTGACTAAGATCTTCCAGTGTTTTATATGTTGGACGATAAGTAAAAACTACCCAGTCTTTTTTGCTGTTCATCAGAACACTTGGAGGTCTTTGATAATCTGCAAGTTTTAAAATTTCAGCAGAAGGCTTCTGATAAGTAATATTTTCCTGTGCATCATAAAAATTGAGAAATGCCAATAGGCAAATAGTCAGTTTTATCTTCATATAAATTCATTTTCTACGAATGTAGTGAATTTTAACATATTTCTAACATTAAAAAATAAGACTCTTTTCAGTGTCATATTTGTTTTTTTATTACTTTTATCTTACAAATTAAAATAATATGAAAAATTTAAGAAAATTATCAAAGAGCAATCTGAAAACAATTAAAGGAGGAAGTGCACCATTATGTGATCCGGGATACATGGCTTGCAGAGTAGGTAAAACTCCAAGCGGTGCTCCTATCTGGGATTGCTTGCCAAATTGCAGATCTTAAAAACAAGAAAGGCACTTCATGTTGAAGTGCCTTTCATATTTTATATTCTTATAAGATTACCAGTCTGATGCTCTTTTTCGTCTTTCAATCATATGATCTACTGAAACTTTACCAGCTCCGATTACCATGAGTAAAAGATAAACGGAAAGATAGACAAGTGCCATTTCTCTTTTTTCAAAAGGATCTGCTCCATGTACTGCAAAAGCAGCGATAATCATGGTAAAGATCAGAAAACCTAAAGAAACTCTTGTAAAAAGCCCTAATATAAGTAGTATTGAACAAACAAATTCAGCAAAAACCGTAAGAATCAGAGAGATCTGAGGGCCAAGTCCCATAAAATCGAAAAACTCGATTTTACCGCCCTCCAATAGCATCTGAAGTTTTGGAAAGCCATGAGACAGCATTGCAAAACCAACAAACACTCTCACTGCTAATAAAATAACATCTTTAGGTATTGAGCTCCAATTTGAATTATTATAGTTCATTTACTAAAAAATTTATACTAAGGTAATAAAAATCTTTTAATACAACGGGATTCCGGCTATTTTAGTTTATCTGTAACCGAAATTTTTAAGATCTCTGTCGTTCTTTCTCCAGTCTTTTTTCACTTTTACAAATAAGTTTAAATGAATTTTTTTGGTGAAAAACTTTTCCAGGTCTAATCTCGCTTCAGTTCCTACTTTCTTGATAGCTTCTCCTTTGTGCCCAATAATAATTCCTTTCTGGGTATCTCTTTCTACATAAATAATTGAGTCTATGAAGATAATTCCTTCTTTTTCTTTGAACTGCTCAGTCACTACCTCTACTGAGTATGGAATTTCCTTATCATAATTTAAAAGGATTTTCTCACGTATTGCTTCATTTACAAAGAATCTTTCGGGTTTATCCGTATATTGGTCTTTATCGTAGTAAGGAGGATTTTCAGGAAGCAGAGATTTTATTTTAGGTAAAATGACTTCTGTATTAAAGGCATTTAAAGCAGAAATAGGAAGAATTTCAGCTTTTGGAATTCTGTTGTGCCAGTCTTCTACTAATTTTTCAAGTCCGGCCTGATCGGTCTGATCTACTTTATTTAATAAAAGAAGTACAGGTACAGGAATTTTATTCAGTTTATCAATTAAAAATTCTGATGGTTCCGCTTTATCGGTAACGTCTACAATAAACAGGAAAACATCGGCATCCTGCAAAGAATCCTTTACAAAATCCATCATTTTTTCCTGTAATCCGTATTTTGGATCCAATACTCCGGGAGTATCGGAAAATACAATCTGAAGGTCATCTTCATTATAAATACCAAAAATTCTGTGGCGGGTTGTCTGAGCTTTTTGCGTTACAATCGCCAACTTCTCTCCCATTAATTGGTTAAGCAAGGTCGATTTTCCCGCATTGGGCTTTCCAACTATATTTACAAATCCAGCTTTGTGCATAAAAATAATATTACGAACTGCAAAGTTACTAAAACAAAATTGGTCTTTACGGTTAATCTTAATTTTTAAAGGAAAAAAGAGAGTTATACTTTGAAATATAGCATGAGGAAAAGAAATGTACAGAGGGATGATTGCTTGGCTAACCACCCCAGCAAAAATTCTTTGAATTTTTGCCACCCCTCCGAAGGAGGGGAATTTTTGCTCTTTCCATTGTAATTTTGATGATAAATAACTTTAATTCTGATCACACTCACTACAAGATTTTTGATAAAAATTATAAGATAATTTTGTATTGCATTGTCTAAAACTGATATTTTTGAATATTAGAATTCATCTTTATGAATATAGACCAGATTCTTGACAAGGTTTACCTTCTTCCTGAAGCATCAAAAAACAGTTTGAAAGAGCATATCACCGAGATTTCACATCCTAAAGGATTTTGCCTGATGGAAGCTGATAAAGTGATTCCTTATCTTTATTTTATCCGTAAAGGGATTGCCCGTGCCTATTCTTCAACTGCCGATAATGATATTACCTTCTGGTTCGGTAGTGAAGGACAATGCATCCTTTCTATGAAAAGCTATGTGGAGGACAAACCCGGCTATGAAAGCATCGAATTGCTGGAAGACTGCGATCTTTACAGAATGGAAACGGAAAGCCTCAGAAAACTGTTCAATGAAGATATTCATATTGCCAACTGGGGCCGAAAACTGGCAGAAGCCGAGATGATAAAATCCGAGGAACTGATTATTTCCAGACAGTTCAAAACATCTTTGGAACGTTATAAAGATATTATGGCTTATCAACCTGAACTGCTAAAAAGAGTTCAGCTGGGGTATATTGCGTCGTATCTTGGAATTACACAAGTAAGTTTGAGTAGGATACGGGCCGAAATCAAGTAGATTAAAAAATTGAAGGATTAAATGATTTAAAAATTCTGTGATTCTTAATTTATGTTTTGGCTAAAGCCAACGGAATATTTTTTTTATATTATAAGCGGACTAAAGTCCGCTCCTATTGATATGACAACCCTTTTACTTCCATCTTCATTCTTCCATCTTCTTTTCATTTTTTAACAATTGTAAAATTTTTTCTCCTGTCAAATTCTGAACTTTGCCGTAGAAAAATTTAAAAAAATGAATTGGTTAATATTAGTTATCGCGGGATTATTTGAAGTTGCCTTCGCATCATGTCTGGGAAAGGCAAAAGAAACATCAGGAACTGAGATGTACCTGTGGTATGCGGGTTTCCTGATAACCATGACCATCAGTATGGTTTTATTAATTAAAGCGACTCAAACCTTACCTATTGGTACTGCTTATGCGGTATGGACGGGAATTGGAGCAGTAGGAACGGCTTTAATGGGAATTATCTTCTTTAAGGACCCTGTAAGCTTCTGGAGAGTTTTCTTTATTGTAACGCTTATTGGTTCTGTAGTAGGCCTGAAAGCCGTGTCTTCATCACACTAAGAGGCATAAACTTCTATCTATATTAAAAATGAAACCGTCTTCGTAATGAAGGCGGTTTTTTGTTCTGAATTTTGATCTTTATTATCCTGATCAACTGACCGATAGGAATGAATTCTTTTTATATCTTTACTGAAAACTTTTAACTTATGAAGAAATTACTATTCCTTTTAGCTGGTAGTTTACTGACTGCCCAGCAAACTTCTGAACTTCTTGCCAACAACTGGTATATTTCCAAGATGGTAACAAGCAGCGGCCAGACAACCAACACTCCTGCAATAGACAATGGAGTTCCTGCTACTACTTTTAATTCTGCGGGAGGAACAAGCTATGTCATTAACTCCAGATATTATAACACCTCTATGATGAGTTTCGGGGTTATACCGGGAGGTAATAATCTCATCAAAACAGCAAGCTCTTGTACTCTTTTGTTTTATAATGGAACAAATGCAGGTCCTGTTCGTGCCTACGATCAGAAAAACTGTGATGCGTATGTTTTAGGTGCTTACGGATCTATATACAGTTATGAGATCACAACCAACGGTAATGTTAAAACACTTATGATCATGGATCCTTCAGGAAACAAGATATATTATAACAACAGTGCACAGTTAAGTACTAAAGAAACCGAAACAGCGACAAAAACTTTTAAAGCGTATCCAAACCCTGTAAAAGAGGTTTTACATCTTGAAAATATTGAGAGAAAACTTCCGCTTAAGATCTATGATCTATCAGGGAAACTGGTATTTGAAACCACAACAAATGACACTAAAATATCAATTGATACAAGTAGTTTGCAAAAAGGACAGTATATTTTAGTTTTGGAAAATTATAAATCATATCCTTTTACAAAAGAGTAATAGAGCAATAAAAAAACCGTCTTCAATAACTGAAAACGGTTTTTTTATTTTTTATAAACTACAGGCAAGATTTCATTGTGTCTTAACCCATATTTTTTAATTTCTTCTTCAGAGAATGTCTGTGAATAGAAGTTGGACTCTACTTCGAAGCCTGCTTTTCTTAAACGGTCGAAATAATCCATTCCGTACCAACGAACGTGATCATATTGTCCGAAATGTTTCTGACGTTCTTTTGGGTCTTTAATCGTGAAATCTTCGTAGGTTTTCTCCAATGAATTTTTCATCGGAACCTGAAGAATTCCCCATCCGCCGGGCTTCATTACTCTGTACAGCTCGCTCATAGCTTTTGCATCATCTTCAATATGTTCCAGGACGTGGTTACAGAAAATGATATCAAAACTGTCATTTTCGAACGGTAAATCCAGAATATCAGCCTTCACATCAACAATCGGAGAATATAAGTCTGCCGAAATATAGTTCAGGTTACTCATTCTTTTGAATTTTCTTAAAAATTCCTGTTCGGGAGCAATATGCAGAACTTTATAATTCTTAATAAAAAAATCAGTTTCATTCTGAAGATACAGCCACATCTGACGGTGTCTTTCCAGACTTAAAGTTCCGGGAGAAAGAGCATTTTCCCTTTGTTTGCCATATCCATACGGAAGAAATTTTCGGTAAGATCTTCCATCAATAGGATCATAAAACTGATCTCCTTTGAAAAACTGATAAATAAGCGGTCTTGCCCAAATACTCATTTTAATAAGCATAGGGCGTGGAATTTTATTCAGTAAAAGTTTCGTTACCTTTTTCATTAAAAATCCAGTTGGAACTGCTTTTCTTCGTCACTTACAATCCCCAGAGCTTCATAGACATAGTCAAATGTTGAAAGCAATACCGGCTTACCATTGATTACCGCTACATCATGTTCAAAGTGGGCAGATGGCATATTATCAAGAGTCGTTACCGTCCAGCCGTCATTATGAAACTTTACTTTTTCAGTACCCATATTAACCATCGGCTCAATAGCAATCGCCAAACCGTCTTTGATTACTTTTCCGCTTCCCTGTCTTCCATAGTTAGGAACCTGTGGATCTTCATGCATTTTTCTTCCTAAACCGTGTCCTACAAGCTCTCTTACCACTCCATATCCTTCTTTTTCACAATGTGTCTGGATTGCATGGGAGATATCTCCTATTCTTTTTCCTCTGACAACCTGCTCAATTCCTTTGTAAAGAGATTCTTTGGTAACCTGCAGTAATTTTTTAACCTCAGGCTTCACTTCCCCGATTTCAAAAGTGTAGGCATGATCTCCTACGAAACCGTTAAGAATAACTCCACAGTCTACGGAAAGAACATCTCCTTCTTTTACTACATCCTTGTTTGGAAAACCATGAACTACCTGCTCATTCGGAGAGATACAAAGAGAATTCGGGAATCCGCCGTAACCTAAAAATGCAGGCTCAGCACCATGATCTTTAATAAAATCATGAGCCAGTTTATCTAAATATAAGGTCGTAATGCCTGGTTTAATTTCTTTTGCCAACATTCCCAATGTTTTAGAAACCAGTCGGGCACTCTCCTTCATCAGACGTAATTCGTCTATCGTTTTTAATTGAATCATTGTTGTATAGATGTTAGATATCAGATGTTAAAAGCTAGATTACAGCATGATGTGTATTTCTATATTATAACAATCTACAGACTTTCTCTGATCAAAAATAGAAGCTTTGATTTGGTATTATAAAACTAATTTCTAATATCCGGCTTCTCATTTTTATCCTACCAGAAAAGTCCTTTTTTCTTTTCTTTTTTTAGTTTTGAATAGGCAAGAACTTCTTTCCCTTCTACACGGAATTCTATTCTTTCCTGAATAATATTGTAGATCTCACCCCATCCCGGGAATCCTCCTAAATTTCTGTCGTCAATAAACCAATCTGCATCTAATTTTCTGGATTGTGTTTCATGATCAAAAACTTCTCCTTCAAAACTTGAATTCACGGCGTAAAATTCTATTCCGTTTTTTTGACAGAATTCTACGGCTTCATCTAATGTTTTTCCGTGTCTGTAAGTCCAAAGTATAAGTCTGAATCCTTCAGCCTGAAGTCTTTTCAATGTTTCGAATGCAAAAGTTTTTGGTTTTCCGATTGCCGGGTAAGCATCATCAACTATAGTCCCGTCAAAGTCAACAGCAATCTTTTTATTATTTAACATTTTGTTGTTTTTTTAGCTTTGCAAAGATAAGAAATAAAAAGAGTGCCCAAAAGAAAGGCACTCAATACTTTTATATTTTAAATAATAATGTAAATTTCATTAGCTTTTTACCCAGTTAAACTGGAACTGAAGATCCGGAGTAGAAACTCTGTCTGTGATCTTCTGAAGCCTTGCAGGAAGCTTCATCAGGTATTCCTGAGCTTTTTCTGCTTTTTCTGTAAGTCCTTTCACATGCTCAATTTTCCATTCATCTAAAAGGTCTTTCATAATATTGATATAATCCTGACCTGTGTATACCATACATCTTTGTGCAGCATCTGAGAAATGCCCCCAAAGTTCTCCGGCTTTTTGTCCGGACTGTCTCATAAGGTGAGCAGGCATTACGATTTTTTTACGCATCATATCTTCGAATGCAAGAATCATTTCTGAAGGGTCTACTTCAAGGATTTTCGCTACGAAATGCTTGTATGCTTTAGCGTGTCTTGCTTCGTCTGCAGCAATTACACCACACATTTTTGCCAATTTTCCGTTTCCGGATTGTTTAGCCAATGTACCTACTCTTCTGTGAGAGATATTGGTAGCGGTCTCCTGGAAACTAGTATAGATAAAGTTTCTGTACGGGTCCATACTTGTTCCCAAATCGAAACCATCATTAATCAGGTATTGAGTGGTAATTTCAACCTCTCTCATGTTTACTCTTCCACACAGATAAAGATATTTGTTTAATAAATCTCCGTGTCTGTTTTCTTCAGCAGTCCATGCTCTTACCCAATTGGCCCAGCCTAATTTTTCTTCCTGATTGATGCCGTCAACTCCCATTAACCAAGACTCATAGGAAGGAAGAGCTTCTTCTGTGATACAGTCCCCAATCAATGTTACAAAAAGATCGTAAGGCATTTCGCGGGCAAAAGTCTGGATTTCCTCTAAGTCGTGTTTAAATTCTTCGCTTGAAGGATCTGGTAAATAATCGGAAGGCTGCCATATTTTTTCAATTGGCGTTAAAAATTTATCAAGAAAAGAACCTACTTCCTTTTCCAATAATCCCATTACTTCTTTCCTTACAAGCTTTTGATACATTTTACTATTCAGTTTTAATTTACAAAGATATGATTTATTTATTATTTGGCGCATAATAAAGTATGCAACTCATACTTTATCTGACATAAATCATAAAAGAATGCCGCCATACAAGGTATAACGGCATTCTTTTGACAATATTATTGAATTTTAATCAACTAAAACATCTCCGGTCATTGCAGCCGGTATTTCAACGCCCATTACTTTAAGAATTGTAGGCGCTACATCCCCCAGTTTTCCTGGTTTCAGATTCCAGGTATGGTCTTTATCCATTACAATGAAAGGCACAAGATTGGTTGAGTGCTGTGTATTAGGAGTTCCATCCGGATTCATCATCACATCTGAATTTCCGTGATCGGCAAGAATAAAAACAGCATATCCGTTTTCATAAGCAGCGGTTGCTACTTTTTCGATACACTGGTCTACTACTTCGGCAGCTTTTACAGCGGCTTCAAAAACTCCTGTATGTCCTACCATATCTGTATTGGCGAAGTTCAGACAAACAAAGTCAGCATTTCCCTGTTCCAGTTCCGGTACGATTGCATTGGTAATATCATAGGCTGACATTTCAGGCTTCAAATCATAAGTAGGAACATCTTTCGGGCTTGGGCAAAGCAGTCTTCTTTCTCCTTCAAATTCTTCTTCTCTTCCTCCTGAAAAGAAGAAAGTAACGTGTGGATATTTCTCTGTTTCTGCGATTCTGATCTGAGATCGTCCATTTTTTTCAAGAATTTCACCCATTGTTTCCGTCAAAACGTTTTCGTCAAAAACAACCTGTACATTCTGGAATGTTTTATCATAATTCGTTAGCGTAATATAATAAAGGTTCAGTTTCTTCATAGAATATTCCGGAAAATCCTTCTGAGAAAGAACTTCTGTAATTTCTCTTCCTCTGTCTGTACGGAAGTTGAAGCAGATCACTACATCATTATCAATAATTTTTGCTACCGGCACCACATTTCCTGTTGCAGTAGTATTCATTAAAATGATGGGTTTCAGGAATTCGTCTGTAACGTTATTATCATAGGAAGTCTTGATTGCTGCCAAAGCATCCGTTGTTGGTTCGCCTACTCCTTCTACAAGAGCATCATAAGCTAACTTTACACGTTCCCATCTTTTGTCTCTGTCCATCGCATAGTATCTTCCTACCACTGTTGCCAGCTTTCCGGTAGTAGCATCCATATGCTTCTGAAGTTCGTCAATAAACCCGAATCCGGAATGAGGATCACAGTCTCTACCATCGGTAAACGCGTGAACAAATACGTTCTCATTTAAACCGAATTCTTTTGCAGCCGTCAATAATCCTTTTAAGTGATTGATATGTGAGTGTACTCCTCCGTTGGAAACCAACCCTATGAAGTGTACTTTTTTATTTTCTTTTTTTGCGTATTCGAAAGCATCCTGAATCACTTTTTCCTGACCCAGTGTTCCGTTTTCAACCGCCATATTCAGTTTCACCAGGTTCTGGTAAACCACTCTCCCTGCTCCGAGGTTCATGTGCCCAACTTCAGAGTTACCCATCTGTCCGGCAGGAAGACCTACAGCCAGTCCACTTGCTTCAAGTGTAGTATGTGGGAATTTTTTGTAACAGCTGTCTATGAATGGTGTATTTGCTTTATCTATTGCAGAAACGTCCGGGTTTGTTCCCAATCCCCATCCGTCAAGAATTGCCAGTATTGCTTTTTTTGACATTTTGTAAAACTTTTGTTAGACAAATTTACCTAATTTCCTATGAATATAAGAATTTGAAGTCTTGAATTTTATTGATTACTGATCATCAGGGTGATATCGCAGATAATCAAACCCTGTCAAGGTGTAAAACCTTGACAGGGTTGAAAAATTGAAATTTCATTGATTATTTCGGTTCATTAATCCGTAAATCTTTTTAATTTTGCGGTATGGATTTACGAGATCAATTGAAGAATCTTTTTCCTGATCATGAAGAACAGGATTTTGAGATGCCTGAAGAGCAATTCAAGCAGAAAGAACCTTTGGTATGCAAGTTTGAGAAAAAAGGGAGAAATGGTAAGCCTGTAACTATTGTTGAAGGCTGGGAAGGCAGTGAGGAAGACCTGAAAAAAATCTCAAAGAAAATAAAAACCACCTTAGGTATAGGCGGTTCTGAGAAGGATGGAACGATTATCATTCAAGGAGATAACCGTGATAAAATAATGAATATCCTTAAAGAAATGGGATATAAAACCAAACGTGTTGGCGGATAGATCTAGAAGTAGATCTGCGTATCCGGCAGTAGGGTTTTTAAATTTTCAATTGTAGATTTTTCTATAGGATTTCCTGTAAGAATCAAAGTTTTCAGATTTTTCAACTGCTTGATTTCCAAAGGAATATATTTCAGATTATTGTTAGCCAGATTCATACTGACTACACTTTTCAACCCTTTTACTTTAGGTGAAATTTCCGAGATATTATTTCCACTTACATTCAGAAATTCAAGATGCTGAGCTTTGAAAAGGTTTTCCGGAAGCTTGTTGATGGCATTCTGCTGCAGTTCAAGATATTTTAAGTTTTTAGGAAAAGACAAATTACCAAGATCATTAATCTGATTATCAGAAAGATTCAGAAATTTAAGATTTTTGATCTGATCCAGTCTGTCTGCAATAAAGCTGATCTGATTTCCCTGAAGGTTGATTTCTTCCAACGCTGCAATTTCCATAAGTGCTTCGGGGAATGTATTCAGGTTGTTGGCATCAAAATGCACCACTTTTAAGTTCTGGAGCTTTGCAATATTGGGATTAATGCTTGTCAGACTATTCAGATTCATTGAAAAAGTAGTCAGTTTCTTCAGCTTGCTTACCTCATCCGGGATGTATTTAATGCTGTTTTCGTTCACATTTAAAATCTCCAGTTCTTTCAACTCAAAGAGTTCCTGATCCATTTTCTCAAGCTTATTGGCCATGATATTCAGAAAGAATAAGGAATCAAGCTTCACGATCTGAGGAGGAAGATTGAACAATCTTTTTTCTCTGAAACTCATACTGTACACTGCTTTTTTACTGCTTAAAGCATCTTCAATATTAGTAAAAGTAGGATATTTCACAGGATCAATCTGTGCTTTGATCTGCGAAAGTGATAGTATGGAAATAAGTAAGAAAAGCTTTTTCATAAACATAAAAAGGTCTGCCAGCGACAGAAGCCACTGACAGACAAGAATTATAAATAATTTATTTCTTTACAAGTTTAACTGTTTTCTGGAAACCTCCTTCAGCTTCAATATTTAAAACTAAAACACGAGATCCTTCCAACTGTTGTGTGAAATCCAGGTCCAATACTTTGTTTGTCCCGTTGAACTTCTTCGTAAATACGATTTTTCCGTCCATGCTGTAAGCGGTCACTGAAATATCTTTCAATCCTTTTACTGAATTGATTTTTACGATTCCTGAAGTAGGGTTTGGCGCTACCGTTACTGTATTTTCTGCAGTTTTGCTGTCGATAGTCCCTAAAGTTCCTTCAGTTCCTAAGTTATTTTTAAGAGCAATTACGATGGTTGCTGATTTTCCTTTATAATTGATTGTATTTCCTGTAGCATCCACATCTGTAGAGATTGTTGAGTCCGGGTGCTGAATAGAGAAGAAACCAAATTTATGATCAGGCGTAAATGTAAGTCCTGTAGGCTCTGAACCTGCCGGCATAGAAGCAAATAATTTCACTTTAGGGTTAGCCTGTGTATGATCCGGAGCAATTACCCAGATGTAGTTTTTACCTCCATCCTGAAGTACCCAAAGGTTTCCAAGTTCATCAAAAGTAAGGTTATCATTTCCGTCTCCCCAAGCTTCAGATTTCATTCCCTGAGCTGTATTGAAAGAATATACAGAAGAACCTCCTCCTACGAATGTTTCTACCTGAGAAGCTGTAGTTCCGTTATCCTGTAGACGGTATACTCTGTCTAATCCTTTTGCTGTAAAATAGATTTTTCCGTCCAATGGGCTGATGTCAACATCTTCTACTCCATTAAATTTTGTTCCGCCCAATGACTGTGCAAGTGATGCCGTATTATTCTGGTCTGCTTTGGTTTTATTAGGAACCTGAACCCATGTTGCTGTAGTTCCTACCGGATCTCCCGCAGTTGATAATCCCTGATCTAATTTTAAAACATACAGATTTCCTGAAGAAAGGTTATTCGGAGTATCCATTACATATTTATACACCATGTGCGTTCCGCCGTCTTCCCCATAATAAGCAGTTGTTCCTGCATTATTCACCACTACATTTTCGTGGTTCATGATTCCCATCTGCCAAAGTTTTCCTTTAGATCCGTCTGTATTTTTAGAAATCACCTGAGCTGTTGCAGGATCAATTTCTACCAGCCAACCGTAATCTTTGTATCCGTCATTGTTCACGTCATTGGAAGTCACAGACTCTTCAGCGGTTACCACGGTTCCCCAAGGTGTAATTCCTCCTGAACAGTTTCTGATGGTTTGTACCAGACTTGGATCTGAGAAACTTACCGCTCTTGATTTTGTCAGTTGCCAAAGCTTTGAAGTCGCATTATAATTAATTTCTGCCATGGTAACTCCTCCTGGATTCGTTTCATGGTTTACAGAAAGATATCCGTTCGTACTGCTTCCTGTTTTTGGAACATAAGCTGTAAAGTCATTCTGGCCTCCCACTAATCCTCCTCCTTCTGTATAACTGTCTCCTTCTTTTAAAATAAGCTGGTATTTGTGTTCAGCAGGAATGATTAACTTATCAGTCTGTGCTGTAGGAACAATTGAAGTAAAGCAGCTGATGTGTGTTCCGCTACAAGCAACAGGAATGGTTGTGTTAGGTGTAGTTTTCAGGTAAGCATCAATTCTTAAATCTGAACTGGTTGTGCTTCTGTTGTGCAATTCTATAGAAAGTCTGTTGACACCGTTTACAAATTTTGATTTTGGAATCGTGAAAAGGTTATAAACACTTTCTGCCGCTCCATCTATAGTTGTAGATGAAAAAGTATTGAATGTAACAGCACCAGCAGGCATGTTGTCTCTTACTACTTCCTCTCCGTTAAGGTATACTATAATACCGTCATCTCTCATTATTCCCAATTCCATATTATCGGAAAGCGTAGAAAGATCTACTGTAAAATCTTTAGCAAAATAAGCTGTAGTAAGCCCTGAGTTGATGGTTGTGGTTACAGGATCTCCATATCCTAACGGACCGTTTCCTACCGCCCATGTTGAAATGTCATAAGTCTGGGCATTCCATCCGGCAGGCTGAGCCTGATTGTTATCTTTGTAGCTCCAAGATGCATTCTTATTGAATATCAGAGTTTGCGCCTGAATACCAGAACTGGCCAGTATAGCCAAAGCTCCCACTGTTAGTAGTTTTTTCTTCATTTTTTATTTGATTTATTAGACACTGCAAAACTATTTTTTTAGAGCTTTTCCTCTGTTAATAGGATTTTAAATATAAATCAGCAAATATTAACTTATCAAAAACCTAATGTTAATGGGATTAATTTTTTGTTAAATGATGCGGATTACGAGGTGCGGGATTCGAGATGCGAGATTTCGGGATGTGGGTGCAAATACAGAAATTCAGGGATGAAATAAGTTGAGCAGCTGATGTGTTTTCTTGCGTATCTTCAATTATAACACATTATAACCCGAACCTCGTACCCCGAACCGCATTTCAAAACCCCGAATCTCGAATCCCGCACCCCGCCTATTTCGCTTTATTCACATCTGTAAGGGAATTCAGAAAGGCTATAATCTGTTTTATTTCTGTTTCGGTAAGATTTAATTTATCCGGTGCAAGGGTTTGGTTTTTCATTTTTAATCCTAATCCTTCTCCGCCTCCTTCATTATAAAAGTCAAGAACTTCTTCTAATGTATTAAAAGCTCCGTTATGGAAATACGGTTTGGTAAGAGCAATATTTCTAACGGTTACTGTTTTAAAAGAATAATCATAAATCCATGATTTTTCCTTTTTTACAGGACTGTTTCCTCTTCCAAGATCCTGATCAAGCTCTACAGGAAGCTGTTTGATCGGTCTGGTAGTTATTCCAAGGACTTCAGATTCATTTTCATTAAAAAACGGCGGTACCAATCCGGAAAATGTGGGTGTAAAGTGACAGGTTGCACAATTGGCTTTTCCCATAAACAGGTTGAATCCTTTTTTCACATCTTCAGAAACATTTTTTTCATTCCTCATAAAACGATCGAAATCGCTGTCAAAGGAATACAATGAAGCCACATAAGAACTTAATGCTTTTGAAAAATTTTCTTTGGTGATCTTTCCATCCTTAAAAGCTGCACGGAAAGCCTTTTTATATTCAGGTTTTGTTTTTAATTTCTGAACAATACTTTCATAGCTTGTATTGAATTCTTGTTCATTATAAATGACGTGTTCTGCCTGCTGTTCAAGATAAAAAGCACGAAGGTCATAGAAAAATCTCTTGGCAAAAACAGCATTATATAAAGATGGAGAATTTCTCAGTACTGTTTTTCCTTCTACATTGCTTTGTGATTTTGCCTTAAGGTCTGTAAAAGCATTTTCCTGAAGATGACAGGTGGCACAGCTCATCTTTGCGTTACCGCTTAAGTTCCGGTCATAGAAAATTGATTTTCCAAGATTACGGAGTTCAGAATTATCTTCTGAGGATTTCAATAAGGTATAAAAATACGGATCTAAAAAATCACTGCTGAAAAAGTTCTTATTTCCGACATTCCAACCAGAGAATTCTTTAAGATCATCAGGCCTTCCATCCCATTTTCCCAACTCTTCGTATAAAGGCTGTATGTATTTTTTGTAAAACTCAATTCTGTCAAAAGTTTCAAAATCAGTATTTTTTGAAAGGTAATTAATTGCGTCTGTTAAAGTCTGATTGGCTTTCTGCGTATTATAATTTTTAAAATAAGGATCATCATTAATATATTTCTGCATCCCTGAAAAAGCATGGCTGGCTTCTTCGGAAACATTCAAAGAACCTGGAGTATCAAAACCTGTCACTCCAAGAGAATAGATTCTGATCAGCTCAATACGCAAAGGTAATGTCTTATTATTTCCTTTGCTCAAACCATTTTTCAAAGCACTTAAATAAAACCCGGAATAGCTGTTGTATAAAAAAGTAGTAATAGTTTTGATCTTTTCTTTTTCATTTCCTGCTTCATCTGAAAATATTAATTCATCCAGCACCTGCAATCCTTCAGGAGGAAGTGTATAAGCAGATGTTCCAGCGGCTTCAATATGAAACAATGGGGCTGCATTCAGATGGGTTTTGGTGAATTCAGGATAATGATACGCCACATAAAATTCTATTTCTTTGAATGCATTTCTGGTACTGCTCAGTGATTTCTGTAATTCTTCAAGGGAAATTTGGTCTTCTGAGAACTTATCAACATCTGATTTCAGCTGTTCAAGCTTAGTTTTGAAGTTGGACAACCCTTTATTGACAAATGTATTTTCACTTTCTTTTCCTTTATAAACAGGATTAAAAGACATTACTGCAAATCCTATCAGAAGGACGATTACAAGCAGTGGATAAAATCTCATGAATTTTTAGCGGCAAAAGTATTGATCTGATGTTATCTCAGTTTTAATAACAGATTAAATAATGTTTATATTTCTGATATCATATTTTTCACTAATTTTAAACCCCGAAATCAAATTCATTATTCTAAAGGAAACGGTTATTCGAAATACCGGTAAAAATAATGGCGGGAGATTATTGGGCGAGGATTTTTTTAAATTGAATTCAACACATCAAAAAAACTAAAATAGTATTATGAAAACAAAACTATGGTTTGCTGTTGCAGCAAGTTTCCTTTCTCTGACTGCATTTTCACAGAAGAAAAAGCAAGTGGAAAACCAGCCCGTAAAGCCACAGGAAATGGCTGTCTATGCAGAGAAAAAAGGTTCTGATTATTATCTGGTGCGCCTTGAAAAGGATAAAAACATCCCCAATGTTTATGTATATTCCAACGGTGTTACCAAGCCTTATAAAAATTATTCTGATTTGAAAGATATTGTAGCAGAATTCCCGGGAATGATAACTTCCAACAATTCCACAAAGGAAGAGTTGATTTCTATTCTTAAAAAAGATGACCATTTCTACGAAATCACGTCACAGAGGAAAGATCCTAAAAATATTGAAAAAACTGTCATTACTGTGTATGAGGTAATGAACGGCCAGAAAAGAATTGTAGAAGAATACAATGATATCTATGAAGTTATGGCATCTCCTTATAAAGAAGCCATTATGATTAATTAAAAAAACAAAAAATATACATATTATGCTAAACAAACTTGCTGCCTCAGAACTTGTTCTGAATGAAGACGGAAGTGTATACCACCTGAATCTTTTACCTGAAGATATTGCTGACAAAATCATCCTTGTGGGTGATCCTGACAGAGTGGCAAAAGTTTCAAAATACTTTGATACTGTAGAAATTAAAAAAAATAAAAGAGAATTTTACACGCATACAGGAACGCTTCGTGGAGAAAGAATTACTGTAATGTCTACGGGTATCGGAACTGAAAACATCGATATCGTAATGAACGAACTGGATGCTTTAGTGAACATCGATCTTAAAAATAAAGAGTTTAAGACTGAACATAAAGCTCTTGAGTTATTCCGTATGGGAACTTGTGGAAGCGTAAACCCGGATGTACAGGTTGATAATATGCTGGTTACCCAAAATGTAGTAGGATTAGACGGATTGATGCATTTCTATCAGGATTATGACTTTGAAAATGAGTTTTCCAAAAACTTCTTAGAAAAATTCCCTTACGAAAGAATCAAGCCGATGCTTTATTTCTCAGACTGGGCGGAAGAAATGGGAGAATATTACAAAGATGCCAAATACCACGGGAATACGGCAACATTCCCAGGGTTCTATGCTCCACAGGGAAGACAGCTTCGTCTAAAGGCAGTAGATGACAAATTCTTAGAAACATTGAACGACCTTGGAATTACTAATTTTGAGATGGAAACCTCTGCAATCTATGCACTTTCAAAATTATTAGGACACAAAGCAATTACTGTAAACAATGTTATTGCCAACAGAAGACGCGGTGAATTCTCTGCAGACCACCATGCTTCTGAGAAAAACCTTATTGATTGGGTATTGGAAAGAATTATTAAATAATTATTTTATTGATATAATACAAAACCTCCGGAAGTTGTTTCCGGAGGTTTTTTTATAATTTTTAGCTAAAGCCAATTGAATTTTCATCTGTTAAAAAACGGACTCCCTTCGTCTACGCTCAGGATATTAACCCGTTCCTATTGAATTTTGCTGAATTTTGATTCTTCCACGATGAGTAGAACTCACCACTCACTTTGTCATTCCGTAGGAATCTAAATACAAGACTTTAAAAAGCAGCGTAGAGATTCCTTCGGAATGACAAAGGTGTCAATAGAATTTTGTATGGAAAAATGGATTAAAAACTGATGATAAAAATTACAAATGAAAAATTCCTGGATCAGGATACTGAATTTATTTTAACAGGCTAAAGCCATTCTCATTGAATTTTGCCGAATTTCGATCCTTTCACGATAAATAAAGCTCACCACTTATCCTGTCATTCCGCAGGAATCTAAATACAAGACTTTAAAAAACAGCGTAGAGATTCCTGCGGAATGACAGAGTTGTCAATAGAAATTTCGTAAGCAAAAATGGATGAAAAATGATGATCAATATTACAAATGAAAAATCCCTGGATCAGGATACTGAATTATTCTAACAGGCTAAAGCCATTCCCATTGAATTTTGCTGAATTTTGATTCTTACACGATGAATAAAACTACCCATCCGGTTTGTCATTCCGTAGGAATCTCTATGTTATTTTTAAAAAACTGTATTTAGATTCCTACGGAATGACAAAGGGTATCATAAGAATTGAGTATGCATAAATGGGTGGAAGATCAAATCCAATCAAATCAAATTAATTACAAATGAAAAGTCCTAGGATCAGGATATTGAAATGTATAATCCAGTTCTGAAGCCAGCTTTGAAGATAAAACCTTCTTTCCTTTTACTTCAAAAACTTCCTCGTCAGGGATATTTTTCTGTGCGTTAATCACCTGGCTTTTTGCCGGATGAATCGGGGCCGTAACATTATAAAGTTTTGCTTCTGTTTTACTTTCAATCATTTGTGTGATAATGGCACTGATATCAGCATAGTGAATATGATTCACGGCATGATCAAGATTGCCGACATTATAATTTTTCAAAAGCCTGTTGTCTCCCATCAAGCCTCCTAATCTAAGAATATTGAGCTGAGGATATCTATTTCTCAACATTCTTTCTCCCGATACATTCTCCAATGGAACATCTTCTTCTGTAAAATCTTTTGGAAGATCCGGATAAACTCCTGTGGAACTCATCAGAAATATCTGGCCTTTAAAATCTCCGATAAATGCTGATAAATTTTGAATTCTGTTATATAAAGAACTTACACAACAGCTTTTTTCAGAAACCGGAATGGTAATAATTAAAACATCAATATTTTTAATTTCCTCCCATTGAGAAAGAGATTCTGTCAGCTGATAGTCCGGAAAAGAAGCTAGTACTACATGAATTCCTTTGCTGTTAAGATCATTTACTTTATTATCTGTTGTTGTCGTTGCAGATATTGTATATTTTCCGGATAAAGAAGATGCAATTTTTTCTCCCAGCCAGCCATAACCTATAATTCCTATTTTCTTCATATTTCAACAGAAGTTTTCATTTTTAATGATACAAAAATATCAATAAGTTATGAAACAAAGTATTCATAAGCCTTTCAAGATTTAAAACATTACTAGAATTTGAATACCTATAATTATTTTCTGGTAAAGCAATCTTTTATGTGGTCATTTACCATTCCGGTAGCTTGCATATGGGCATAAATTACTGTAGAACCCACGAATTTAAATCCTCTTTTTTTAAGTTCTTTGGAAATAAGATCTGAAATTTCTGTTGTGGCAGGAACATCAGCTAAAGTCTGAGGACTGTTATCAATGGGTTTTCCGCCTGTAAAGTTCCAGATATAATCAGAAAAACTCCCGAATTCTTTCTGAATTTCCATGAATTGCTGAGCATTGGTAACAGCTGCCAGAATTTTAATCCTGTTTCTGATAATTCCCGGGTTGTTCATTAATTCTTCGATCTTCTTCTCCGAATAAGTTGCTACTTTTTTATAATCAAAATGATCAAAAGCTTTCCTGAAATTCTCTCTTTTAGACAAAATAGTATACCAGCTCAGTCCGGCCTGAAAGCTTTCAAGAATAAGGAATTCAAATATTGTTTCATCATCATACACGGGTCTTCCCCACTCTTCGTCATGATACTTTCTGTAGAGATCATCTTTTTCGCACCATCCACACCGTACTTTTTCCATAATTATCAAATTTTATCTACTAAAGATACTGCTGATTTGGAAAAATATAACAAAAGATTATGAAAAGTTTAACAAAGGCGTTCTATTTTAGGAATAGTTATTGTTTAATTACTGATACCAAACTAAAATTTATACTATTATGAACAATTCAGAGTACAACAAAGCGGAAAATGCAGTAAACAATGTAGAAAATTCTTTACAGAATGCAACGGACAAAGCCAAATGGAAAATCAATGAATTGGCAGATAAGGCTAAAGATTATATTAATGAGAAAAGAGATAATGATCAGGAAGCCAGCCAGGAAGACTGGCTCGACAGGGTAAAAGCTAATGTATCCGATGCCTGGGAGGATATCAAAGATAAAGCAGATGAGGCATGGGAAAAAACCAAAGATGCGGCAGAGGATGTAAAAGCAGAATGGAATAAGAAAACCAATTAGTATTTCAGTCATATAAATATTTTCAATAAAATGGAGTCTTAAATTGATAAGGCTCCATTTTTTATTATGTCATAACCACAATTATTGCTACATTTGTATTATAATAAACATTAAAAAATTATGTCATACGGTTTACTTAAAGGCAAAAAGGGAATTATTTTTGGAGCCCTTAATGAACAATCTATCGCATGGAAAGTTGCTGAAAGATGCCATGAGGAAGGTGCTGAATTTATCTTATCCAATGCTCCTATTGCTTTGAGAATGGGGGAACTTAATGGATTAGCAGAAAAAACAGGTTCTGAAGTAATAGCAGCAGATGCTACTTCTATAGAAGATCTTGAAAAACTTTTTGATGCCGCTGTTGCAAAATTTGGAAAAATCGACTTTATCCTTCACTCTATCGGAATGTCTATCAACGTAAGAAAAGGAAAACATTATACAGAAATGAACTACGACTGGTTGGAAAAAGGTTGGGATATCTCCGCTGTTTCTTTCCATAAAGTAATGCGTGTAGCTTGGGAAAAAGACTGTATGAACGAATGGGGAAGCATCCTGGCGCTTACTTATATTGCTGCTCAAAGAACATTCCCAGATTATAATGATATGTCTGATAACAAAGCTTATCTTGAAAGCATTGCAAGAACTTTCGGAAACTATTGGGGTGAAAGAAAAGTACGTGTAAATACAGTTTCTCAGTCTCCAACAATGACTACTGCCGGTAGCGGTGTGAAAGGTTTCGGAGGATTCCTTGGATATGCAGAAGATATGTCTCCACTAGGAAATGCTACCGCTCTTGAATGTGCAGACTATTGCGTTACCCTTTTCTCTGATCTTACGAAGAAAGTAACGATGCAGAACCTTTTCCATGATGGTGGTTTCAGCAGCTCAGGAGTTACTCAGAAAGTGATCAGCAAATATGATGTTGAATAATCATTCATTAAAAAAATAACGGACAAAGTTCCGTTCAAAATAAATAAAACCCATGAAAAACTTCATGGGTTTTCTGTTTTTATAATCCTGAAACTCATCATTCACAAATAAAACCCGGCGGCCTCTTTGAGGCCGCCGGGTCTGTCAAAAATAATATTAATATGTAATATGAAACTATAAAATTACAGTCTGTATAGAGTGTGCAGGAGCATTCAGCTTGGCAGCCATTCCTTCTATCCATAGATTCGTTTCAATATCATTGTCTGAATCGTTCATAATAACAGTTACCAACTGTCCGTTTTCATTCATAAAAGCAGAAGATGTAAGTGCGGCTCTGTTGGATGAGCTGCCGATTCTCTGAGCATTTGGCTTGATATATTTTGAAACGTGGCCTATATAATAGTATTCATAGGTATAGAACACCTCTCCTGTTTTGGTATCTGCAATAATCGGGGCAAAGCAGAAGTTTCCTTTATGGTTAGGTCCTCCGGTTTCATCCAATAGAATATTCCAGTCGGTCCATAATGCATTTCCCTTGTTGAAATCGTTCAGCATATTTTTGCTGTAAAGCTCACCCAGGCTCACATCATAGATCTTATCCATACTGAACTGTTCTTTACATCCTTCAGTAAATGCCAGAAATTTATCCGGAAAAGCTCTATGCGTTTCTGCTAAATTGTCAAAAAGCTGGGTTTTATTGTTCCATGTTTCATACCAGTGATACCCGATACCGCTGGCGTATTTTGAAGTTTCAGGATCGCTTAATGTAGTGGTTGCTCTTTGATAGATAAGGTCTCTGTTATGATCCCAGATCATTACTTTTTTATCTTTATATCCGTTTTTCCAAAGGGTGGGTCCAAGGTTCTTCTTCAGGAATTCTCCTTCTTCTTCAGCGGTGTAGATGCATGATTCCCAGCTTTGGGTAGCCATTGGCTCGTTTTGAACGGTTAATCCCCAGATATTAATTCCTCTCTTTTCGTATTCTTTGATGAATTTGATATAGTAATCTGCCCATGTCTGATAGTACTCATTTTCCAATCTTCCTCCTTTGTACAAACTTTTGTTTGATTTCATCCAGGCAGGCGGGCTCCACGGAGAGAAATAGAAGGTAAAATTATTCCCGATCGCTTTCTGAGCTTCTTTGATCATCGGAATTTTATACTTCTCATCATGAGCAACATTGAACGTTTTCAGGGAAGTGTCATTATCTTCTACATACGTGTAAGAATCGCTGGAGAAGTCACAGGAGTTCATATTGGTACGAACAACAGTGTAACCCAATCCGTTTTTTCCAAAATAAGCATCCAGAATTTCCTTCTGCTTGTTCTTTGGCATTTTATAAAAAGTTTCTGCTGATGCATCTGTGATGGCACCGCCAATTCCTATCAGTTTCTGATATTTAAAGTTGGGAGCTACAAAAATACAGGCTTCCGTTTCTTTGGGCTGACCAAATTGTTCAAATTTAACGGCTCCTTTATCCGCCATCTTCTCATCCGCTTTCGAATTGGTAAGGATCACCTTAGCTGTTTTTCCTGCATTCTTTTTCCAATAATTCTGAGCATTGACATTGATGACAACGCCTACTACAAAACAACTTACAATTAGTTTTCTCATGATTTTTTTATTTTGGACAATTGTGTCCCCTATTCATTATTTATTCTGGTAGACTCTTACGTAGTCTATATAATATTTCTGTGGAAAAATAGAATCGTCAATTCCTTTTTGTCCTCCCCACATTCCACCTACAGCGAGGTTTAAAATGATAAAGTAAGGTCTGTCAAAGGGCCATGCTTCATTACTTTTCTCTTTATTCACATAGGTGAAAAATTTTTGATCATCGATATACACCTCTATCTTTTCCGGTGTCCAGTCTGCTTTATACACATGAAACTTCTCGCTGGCATCTTTTACAAACAGTGTATCTGTTTTCTGTGTTCCCTGGATGTGATTGTATTTTTTTGTATGAACGGAAGCATGTATAAATCCCTGGTTATAACCAACATGTTCCATAATATCCAGTTCACCGTCATCCGGCCATTTCTTCATATTTTCACTCATCATCCATATTGCCGGCCAGGTTCCACGGCCTTTGGGAAGTTTTGCTCTGACTTCTACTGTTCCATATTGAAAAGCGAATTTCCCTTTGGTTAAAAGCCTTGCGGAAGTATATTTATTGTTTTCCCAATTTTCTTTTCTAGCCTCAATGATCAGATTTCCTTTTTCCATTCTGGCATTCTCAAGCCTGTTTTTGGTATAAAACTGAGCTTCCTCATTTCCAAAACCACCACCTCCTACATCATAATTCCATTTTAATGAATCCGGAAGACCTTTACCATTAAATTCATCATTCCAAATCATGGTTCTGTGAGAATCAGGTTTATGGGAAGCGCAATTCAAAATAGAAAAGAAGAAAGCTCCTGCTGCACATATTTTGATGATATTTTTAGCTTTGAAATTCATGTGTATTAAGTTTTAAGTTTTGGCTAAAGCCATTTTTCTGACGTTTCAATGAGCGGGTTAAAACCCGCTCCTATTGAATTGAATTTTATTTCGTCCAGTTAATTCTTTTGGTCTGCACATTTTGAGAATTGGTTCCAATCATAATATCGAATTCTCCTCCTTCCCAGTCAAAATTCAGATTATCATCAAAAAACTTCAGATCTTCCGGGGTAAGCTTGAACTCTACCTTTTTATTTTCTCCTTTTTTGATGAATATTTTCTGGAAGCCTTTCAACTCTTTTACCGGTCTTACTACTTTTCCGAAAAGATCTCTGATATAAAGCTGAACGACCTCTTCTCCATCATATTTTCCTGTATTGGAAACGGTAACACCGATATTCAGACTCTGATTTCCTGTAAGACTTGTTGAACTTAATACCATATCGGAATATTTGAAATCGGTATAGCTTAAACCATATCCAAACGGATATTTCGGGTCATTATCCAGGTCTATATAGGCTGAAACATAGTTTCTGTCCGTATTATTTTTTGCTGGTCTTCCTGTATTATAGTGATTGTAATATACAGGAATCTGGCCCTCTGTTCTCGGGAAACTCATCGGAAGCTTTCCTCCGGGATTCACGGTACCAAACAGAACATCCGCAATAGAGTTTCCTGCTTCGGTTCCCAACCACCATGTGTATACAATTGTTGGAATATTATCTGATGCCCAGTTGAAAATCAAAGGTCTTCCTGCATTCACCATCAGAATGATTGGCTTTCCTGTTTTGGCAATTTCTTTCAGTAAATCTTCCTGAACTCCTGTAAATCCGATAACACTTCGGCTTTTTGCTTCTCCACTCATCGCATGGCCTTCTCCCAGCGTCATAATCACCACATCTGCTTTTTTTGCCGTTTCTATGGCTTCTGCAAACTGGGTTTTATCCTGATCATCTACATTACAGCCTTTTGCATAGAGTAAAGTAGAATTTTTATCCAGTTGATTTTTAATTCCGTCAAATTGTGAAACGATTCTTTGATTGTCATCTTTAAACGCAACAGACCAGAAGCCGTGATTAGCTACAGTTTCTTTACCGAAAGGACCTATCAACGCTACCGTTTTTGTAGTTTTTGAAAGGGGAAGAATATTTCCCTGGTTTTTAAGAAGAACAATACTTTTTGAACCAAACTCTCTTCCGAATTTTCTGTTCTCCTGATTATTAGTCTGTTCTTTTTGTCTTTTTTCGTTACTGAACCTATAAGGATCATCAAAAAGACCCATCTCGAATTTCTTGGTTAAAATTCTTCCCGCTGCATCATCTACCAGTTTCGGATCTACCTTTCCTTCCTTGACCAATTTTGGAAGTTCTGCCATGTAGACACGGCTTTCCATATCCATATCGCTTCCGCCCTGTATTGCTCTTTCCGCCGCTTCATTAGCATCTTTGGCATAACCATGAGGAACCATTTCCCCGATGCTTCCCCAGTCTGAAACCACAAAACCTTTATAGTTCCATTTTCCTTTTAACAGATCTCTCTGAATATATTTGTTGGCCGTTGCCGGAATTCCGTTGATATCATTGAATGAGTTCATAAAAGTGGCTACTCCTGCTTCAGCAGCAGCTTTGAACGGAGGAAGGTATGTTTCATTGAGTTGTCTGAGACTCATATCTACAGAATTGTAATCTCTTCCACCTACCGCTGCTCCATATGCCGCGAAATGTTTTGCACAGGCCATCACCGCATCAAGACTTCCCAAACCTCTGCCTTGAAATCCTTTAATCCTTGCCAATCCTATTTTTGTTCCCAGGTAAGTATCTTCCCCGGAACCTTCCATCACTCTTCCCCATCTGGGATCTCTGGCGATATCTACCATTGGCGCAAACGTCCAGTGAATACCATAAGCAGCGGCTTCTGTTGCAGCGATTCTTTCCGATTTTTCTATCATCCCAAGATCCCAGCTTGCTGCCTGGCCCAGATTTACAGGAAATGTGGTACGGTATCCGTGAATAACGTCCTGCCCGAACAGCAAAGGAATTTTCAGCCTCGACTGCATCGCCAGTTTCTGAAATGATCTGGTTTCTTCTGATCCTGCCACATTCAGCATGGAACCTACTTTACCTTTTTTAATTTCTTCTAAAACGGCTGCCGAATTAGATTTCTGAGGTCCTGTAGCATATTCAAACCCACTGTACTGGACCATCTGTCCTACTTTTTCCTCAAGGGTCATTTTAGACAGCAATTCTGCTACCTTCTGATCAATTGTTTTCTGTCCGTAAGCATTCAATCCCAATGCGGAAAATGCCAGTAAGAAATAAACTCTTTTCATAGTATCAAATTAAAAAATATAGGTTGCTGTAGAACGTCCTGAAATTGTTACAGCAGCGGTTTTCCCGGCAAATTTAATATTAAAATTCTCATCTGAAGGGTTATCGTTCTGCACAATTAAAACTATTTTCCCAAATTGAGTCATAAAGGCGGCAGTGGAAAGTTTATCAGTCTGTGTGGAAACGATACGCTGAGCACCAGCCGGAACAAATTTCGAAGCGTGTGCAATAATATAATAGGAAACATTTCTGGTGAAATTTTCACTGTCAGACACAGTAATCGCTCCTTTACATTCTGTGCATCCTCCATCTGTATGCGGAGCATATTTCGGATCATTGGCAAGATTCCATTCAAGCGCAATTTTACTCCAGTTTCTCATAGATCCGATGATGACATTTTTTGTATGCCAGTTTAAATCTTCGGTAAAGGTTCCTTTCGACCCGGTCCATTGTTCGGTAAAGTATAAATTCTTATCCGGAAAAGCATCATGTACCGTACTTAGTGCTGAAATATCCCCTTCATATAAGTGAAAAGCAGATCCATCAATATACGGATTGGCTTCGGAATCTTTTAGAATATCAATGGCATATTCAGGTTTGTTACAATTGTGATCATAGACAACAATTTTAGTGGTAATTCCATTTGTTTTAAAAACCGGACCTAAATGATTTTTGATAAAATTTCCCTGCTGTTCAGAAGGCATGTATAGACTAGGATTATTTCCCGGATGTAAAGGTTCATTCTGAGGGGTTACAGCATCAATGGTAATGCCTTCTTTTTTCATTCCCTGAATGTATTTTACAAAATATTGAGCATATGTTCCATAGAATTCAGTTTTCAAGCTTCCTCCTTTTGACTGGCCATTGTCTTTCATCCAAACAGGTGGTGACCATGGTGCTGCAATGATTTTAACAGAAGGGTTGATTGCTAAAATTTCTTTTAACATAGCAATCAGATTTTTATCTTTTGCCAGACTGAATTTTGAAAGAGAAGGATCAGTCTGTCCTTCCAGCAAATCATCGTATGAAAATACTTCACCATCAAGATCGGAAGCTCCTATACTTAATCTTAAATAACTGATAGAAATTGAGTTTTTGCCATTTCCAAAAAGCTCACTAAGCAGTGCCTTTCTTTTGGAAGGCGACAATCTGTTGATTACCTCAACACTTCCTCCTGTTAATGTATATCCAAAGCCATCAATATATTGAAACTTTTGAGAATCGTCAATTTCAATATTCTGAAAGCTGTTGGTGTTATTTGCAAATTTAACAGAGGTTTGCTGTTGTAATTTTACACTTCCATCACCTTTTGTAAGCCAGTACTGAACTTCATTTCCTTTGTTGGAAGCAACTGATGTACACGACAAAGAAAAAAGGGCCACACCACTAAGTAGTGCGGCACCTCTAAAGAAACTATATAAGTTGTGAAACTTCATGTGTTAGTATCCAGGATTTTGTTTTAAAACTGTATTCGGCAATTCATTGAACGGAATTGGAAGAATTTCATTTTTATTGGCTTTAAATCCTTTGAAAGCAAGCTTAGAAGGAGCATCTCCCCATCTTACAAGGTCAAACCATCTGTGCCCTTCTCCTGCAAGTTCTCTTCTTCTCTCATCTTTTATGGCCTGTAAAGAAACCGGAACCGATGCTAATCCAACTCTTGATCTTACCGCATCTAATAAAGCCTGAGCTCTGGCTCCTGCTCCCCCTAAAGCTTCTGCTTCCATCAGATATGTATCTGCTAATCTTATTGCAATATAATTCTGACGGAAATTCAGTTCTGCCGGTCCTGGAAGTGAACTTTTTAAAGCATTCGTAGGTAAGTATTTATTTAAGAAATATCCTGTATCAGCAAACGCTGGACTGTAAGTAATTTTACCATCTGCTACCAGTTTTTTTGCATTGAAAACGGTTACATCCAGTCTTGGGTCTCCCTGCATGAAAGTAACAAAATTCTCTGTTACAGTATTAAATGCCCAGCCTGAATAGATATCAGGTGCATTATTATTCGGGATATCTTTTAGTGAATAAGAACGAGGTCCTACCATTACGTTGATAGAGTTTCCTTCATCTTTACCCTGTCCCCAGAATCCCCAATCGGAGTTTCCTTTATTGGTATGCATTACTTCAAGGATAGATTCTGTTGAAAACTTATATGGATCCGATAATTCAGGACCTACTTTAAATAAGTCTGCATAATTGGCTACCAGTTTATATCCATATTGGCTGGTTCCTCCGGGAGTACCATTTACCTCAGCGAACTGTGCTGCTGCCTGAGGCATTTTTTTATCATAAAGATAAATTTTACCTAAAATAGCTCTTGCAGTTCCCTGTGTGATTCTTCCTTTATCATTCCCACTTGATACCATCATCAGATCTGGAATAGCAGCATTGATATCGCTTTCTATCTGAGTGTAAACATCACTAGGATTAGCCTGTGGAATATTCCAATAATTATCATCAAACTTTACGGATTTAAGGATCAAAGGAATATTTCCAAACATTCTTAACAGTTCGAAATAATATAATGAACGAAGAACTTTTGCTTCTGCAATATATCTTTTCTTAATATCATCACCCATATTAGCACCCGGAACCCTTTCTATTAAAAGGTTAGCACGTGCAATTCCCTGATAATAGTCTCTCCAGTAACTGGCTGGCATTGTATTCGGGTTAATCATATAGTTATTTAGCCCCTGAATTCCTGCTCCATCATTAGAGTTTCCTCCTCCTGAATAAAAATCATCGGACCCTGCATTAAAGAAAGTAACTGAATTCTCGAATCCGCCTGAATATTTTCTCAAAAGATCATATACTGAAACCAGAGCACTGAAAGACTGCTGCTCATTCTGAAAATACAAATCAGTGTTAAAAGATCCTGAATTCTGTACATCATCCAGATAGGAATCACTACAACCCATATTGGTAAAACTCAGACCTGTCAGGAATGCAACAGCAAGTCCTTTATATATAAAATTCTTATTTTTCATTTTGTTAATCATTAAAATTGAATATTAGCACCTATCAGGAATGTTCTTGCCTGTGGATAATAAGCTCTGTCTACACCAATAATATCCTGTTCGGAATTATTTCTTCCTGCAATTTCCGGGTCGTAACCGGTATATTTTGTGAAAGTAACAAGGTTCTCTCCAGTGATGTACAGTCTTACTTTGCTCATTCCGAAACGTTCGGTAACGTCCTTAGGAATGGTATAGCCTAACTGAACAATTTTCAAACGGACATAATCACCTTTCTGAAGATAATAATTTGACATCCATGAATAGTTATGGTTAGGGTCATTACGCGTAACTCTAGGATTATCGTTGGTAGAACCTTCACCTGTCCATCTGTCTAGGATTCTTGTCTGATAGTTGGCATCAAGCATATCCAATCTTCTCAGACCCTGGAAAATCTTGTTACCAGCCTGTCCTTGAGCGAACATCATTAAATCAAAATTCTTATAATTAAGATTTACTGTAAGTCCGAAAGTATATTTCGGGATAGAGCTTCCTAAGTTTACTTTATCTTCATCATCAATTTTACCATCTCCGTTGTTATCCTGCCAGATAAAGTCTCCCGGTTTTGCATCAGGTAGTAATTTTACTCCATTTGCATTTACATAGTTATCAATTTGTGCCTGATTTTGGAATACACCGCTATAAGTCTGTCCGTAAAATGATCCGTAAGGTTGTCCTACTGCTACTCTGGAAACAGCTCCCATTGTTTGGAAAGAAGCAAGGTTAAAATATTTAATATCATCTTCCAATCTAAGAACTTCATTCTTTATCGTAGCGAAGTTACCATTAACTGAAATTCCGAAATCTTCCCAGTTCTTTTTATATCCTAACTCAAGCTCCAGACCGGTATTCTGCATATCTCCTACGTTTGACCAAGGTAAATTCGGAACTCCTACATAGCCAGGAATATTGATCTGTCTAAGGATATCTGTTGTTTTCTTTTTGTACCAGTCGGCAGTAAGAGTGAAATTATTGAATAATTTTAAATCTGCCGCAATATTGAGCTGACTGGTCTGCTCCCATTTCAGGTTTGGATTTTCCAATGTACTTGGTGCATATCCAATGATGATATTATTTCCAGAGTTAGTATAGTTACTTCCTGAAACCATGAAGCTTGCAAATCTGAAGTTATCCATTTCATCATTTCCTAATACTCCGTAACCTCCTCTTAGTTTTAAGTTATTAATTACTTTGTTCTCCGGCCAGAAGTTTTCCTTATGAACATTCCATCCCAGGGACATAGACGGGAAAGTTCCCCAATGCTGATTGGTCGCAAATTTTGAAGAACCATCTCTACGAATTGTTCCGGTGAATAGATATTTGTCCGCATAATCATAAATTATTCTACCAAAATAAGATGCTTTACGGGTCTGAATTCCATCCCATCCTGTTGCAGTAATATTATCCTGCGGAATATTAAAGTTGAAAGAAGCATCCTGCCAATTATCAATAGGTAGGTTACTATAGGTTAAACTAGCCCCGCCAGCAATGTTGTATCGGTAAACTCCCTGCCCAATCATAATATTGATATTATGATCCCCAAACTTATTCTGATAGGTCAAAGTATTTTCCATACTCCACTCAAATTTATTTTCATCCACCTTATTCAGACTGTTGAAGCTGGTATTGTTATAGTTTGGACTTAAATAATATTTCGGGGTAAAAGAACGGCTTCCCCAATAGGATTTCTTACCGTTCAGACTGGTTTTAAATGTAAAGTGATCGAGAAACTTAAGCTCGGCAAAAACATTTCCTACGAAATCATCAGACCAGCTATAATTTCCCTGTTGTATATGACGGAAAGCCTGCGGATTGGTCATTTCCTGATTTACATATCTTGAAATTCCATAGGGACGGCCTTCAGAATCACGGATGATATAAGGGTTGGTATAGCCGCTTGGGTCAACCATTGACCAATCTGTCACTACAACCGGAGTGGTAGGATCCAGGTTAACTGCTGAAGCTAATGGTCCTCCGAATTCCTCATTAGCACTTACCCCCTGAGATTTTACATGGGTATAAGCAAAGGTTTGACCTATTGTCAGGTAGTCTGTAACTTTATGGGTTGAATTGAATCTCGCATTGATTCTTTTATAATAAGAAATATCACTCAATACAATACCACTCTGATCAAAATATCCGAATGATGTATAGTAGGTTGATTTTTCATTACCTCCAGTAATGCTTACTTCATGAGATGATTTTTCACCTGTTCCGAAAATAGCATCCTGCCAGTTGGTTCCTTTTCCAAATGATTCCGGATTGGTAAATCTAGGAGCTCCTCCATCGTTTACAAAACCTTCATTGATAATTTTAGCATACTGCGTAGCATCCAGAAGGTCCAGTTTTTTAGAAGCATTTGAGAAACCATAAAATCCATTATAAGAAAGAGTCAGTTTTCCTCTTTTCCCTTTTTTTGTTGTCACAAGTATTACTCCTTTCGCTGCAGAAACCCCGTAGATTGCAGATGAAGCTCCGTCTTTAAGGACTTCTATACTTTCTATATCCGATTGGTTAAGCCATCCGATATTATCTACTACAATACCATCTACCACCCACAAAGGACTGTTACTTCCTGCCCCGAAACTGGTAATACCTCTTACACGTACTGTAGCTGCAGCACCAGGCTGCCCCGAATTGGTTACAACAGAAACACCAGCAGCCCTTCCCTGTAATACCTGTTCCGGTTTACCAGATGGAATATTTTCAATGTCGCTGGCTTTAATACTCGCTATAGCTCCTGTCACATTACTCTTCTTCTGAGTACCGTAACCAATCACTACAACTTCGTCTATTTTGTTTTCTTTAGCAATTGTGTCCTTCGCCTTGGTGGTCTGGGCACTGAAGTTGGCCGTAAAATAGAGGACGGCAACCACTCCTACGCTTCGTGATATTCTTACATTCATATACAGTTATTGTTTAATTCTCAAATTGAGACAATAAAAATATATTTTTTTTCAATTAATTAACATTCTATTCATAAATATTTTAATTTTTCTTTTATTTTTCAGGGTTAGAAGCCCTATCTTCGCATCAATATTTCATAAAATTTCACAAAAAAACAAAAAAGAAGTCCCCCAAAATGATCATCAAGCTTTCTAAAATTTCTCTTCCGTTAAAACTTACCTTTCTTATTTTTTCAATGGTTTTGAACTGTATGGGATTGATCATTCTGCAGCTATCTGAAGAGAAAATCACCTATGGAGAATTAGGTTTATTAGAATCTTTTAAAGACTTACCTATTGCCTTTATCTCCCTTTTTGCGGTAAGCTTTATCAACAAAACAGGAACAAAAAAAGCATTGATTTCAGCTTTGGTAATTGTTGGTTTTTGTTCTTGCCTGCTGCCGTTTATTGAGGTTTTTTGGTTCTTCAAATTATGGTTTGCCATCATTGGAGCATGTTTTGCGATCGGTAAGATCTGTGTTTTCGGGATTATCAGGAATAATATTTCGGATGAAAAATCACTGGCAAAGACAATGAACAGCGTAGAAGCTTCTTTTATGATCGGAATCTTTGTTGTGAATACCTGCTTTGGATGGGTGGTATCCAGTGAATACTCCGAATATTGGAAATTTTGTTTTTTATTGATCGCTTTCTTATCTGCATTAACGATATTCCTGTTATCAAAAATTACAATTTCTGAAGCCAAACCTTTGGAAAACAAAAGTGTATTCTCCGAGCTTTCGGGGTTTGTAACTCCTTCTATAATGCTATTCCTTGGGGTTATATTTTTTATCGTTTTTATAGAACAGGGATTCAACTCCTGGCTTCCGTCTTTTTATAAGAATCACCTGAAAGTCAATTCATTTTTTGCTCTTCAGGCTACCTCTTTTCTGGCAGTATTTTCTTATGTAGGAAGAACAATAACAGCCAATATTATCCGAAGATTTTCATTGCCAGGCTACTATCTTTCATGTATGGCTTTCATTATTTCTTTATTGGCTATTATTGTAGGTGTACAGTATTTTGATTCAGCAGATTCAAGGGTAATTCTCTTCTTATTTCCTGTGATAGGGTTATTTTTGTCGCCGCTCTACCCTGTCATCAATTCAAAAATGATTGCACAGATGGATAAAGAAAAGGTAAACTTATTCACCTCTCTTATTGTTATTTTTTCTTCTCTGGGCAGCTCTGTAAGCTCAATTATTATGGCTGTTTTATTTGAAAAACAACTTTTAAACTTTTACCCATTATATATATTATTTTTCGTTATTATTCTTTTTGTTACCAGTTTAGTATTTTTTAACGTTTCAAAAAGAAAATAGTTTTATTTTTACTGCCATGAAAATCAAAGACACAAAAAGTAAAGAAACACTTCGGGAACTTATCGATACCAAAGATTTTGTTGCCCATATCTCTGTGGACTGTACTATATTCGGCTTTCATAATAACATTTTGAAAGTTCTTCTTTTGAAGTATCACGATCTGGATTTATGGTCACTTCCGGGTGGTTTTGTTTTCAATGATGAAGATTTAAGAGAAGCTGCAGCAAGGGTTTTATTTGAAAGAACACACCTTAAAGATATATTTCTGAAACAATTTCATACATTTGGGAGAATAGACCGTACAGAAAATAATGTTCACCAGATTCTTCTTAACAATAAGGGAATTGAGGTACCGGAAGATCACTGGATTTTTCAAAGATTTATTACAGTAGGATATTGCAGCCTTATTGATTTTTCAATGGCCAACACTTTCCCTGATGCTTTCAATGAAAGTTGTGAGTGGTTTGAGGTAAACAATCTGCCCAAGATGGCTTTTGATCACGACAGAATCATAGAAACAGGGTTAGAATACCTGCGGATGAATATCAATACAGAAGTGGCGGCCAGCAATCTGCTTCCTGAAAAGTTTACGATGAAAGATCTTCAGTCTCTTTATGAAACCATTTTGGGCCAAAAATTCAGAAGAAATAACTTTCAGCGCAAAATTTTAAGTTTAAATATCCTTGACCGACTTGAAAAATTATATGATGGCTCGGCTAATAAAGCACCTTATCTGTATAAATTTAAAAGCAAGGTCCACAATTCTACCAATCAGTATCCTATCTCTAATGATGAGGAGGCTTAAAACAAAGAATTTATCTTATAAACAAATAAAAAGAGCATTATCTGTCTGAAAACCAACCGAAAGATAAGTTTTCAAAAAAATTTTCAAGACACCACGAAAAATGTTACTTTTAACCAAATCAAAAAATCATGTCATATTATCCTCTTACAAGCATCCCTGATTATTATGGAATTGATGCTTTACTTACTGAAGAACACAAACTAATCCGCCAATCTGTAAGAGACTGGGTTGAAAGTTTTGTAATGCCGCAGATAGATCAGGCCGCTCAAAATCATACTGATATACCTAATCTTATGAGAGAATTAGGGAAAATCGGGGCATTGGGACCTTATATCCCGGTTGAGTATGGCGGTTCAGGATTAGACCAGATTTCTTATGGTTTGATTATGCAGGAGTTGGAAAGAGGAGATTCTGCAGTACGTTCTGCAGCTTCGGTACAAAGCTCTTTGGTGATGTTTCCTATCAATGAATTTGGTTCTGAGGAACAGAAAAAGAAATATCTTCCTAAGCTTGCTGCCGGAGAAATGATCGGATCTTTTGGATTGACAGAGCCTAATCATGGTTCAGACCCGGGTTCTATGGAAACGTATTTTAAAGATATGGGAGATCATTATCTTTTGAATGGGGCTAAAATGTGGATCACCAACTCTCCTCTATGCGATATCGCTGTCGTATGGGCAAAAAATGAAGAAGGAAAAGTACAGGGATTGATCGTTGAAAGAGGAATGGAAGGTTTCACCACTCCTGAAACTCACAATAAATGGAGCTTAAGAGCCTCAAAAACAGGAGAATTGGTATTCAATGATGTAAAAGTACCAAAAGAAAACCTTCTTCCGGGAGTAACGGGACTGAAAGGACCTTTATCTTGTCTGAACTCTGCACGATATGGAATTTCATGGGGAGTAATCGGTGCAGCTATCGACTGCCACTGTACTGCTGTTCAGTATGCTAAGGAAAGAAAACAGTTTGGAAAACCAATTGGTTCTTACCAGCTTCAGCAGAAAAAACTGGCTGAATTCTTAACTGAAATTACAAAAGCTCAGTTATTATGTCTTCAGTTAGGAAATCTTAAAAATGCTCACAAAGCTACTCCGGCTCAGATTTCTATGGCTAAACGTAACAACGTTAATATGGCTATTGAAATTGCCAGAGAATCAAGACAGATCCTTGGTGGTATGGGAATCATGGGTGAATTCCCAATGATGAGACACGCTGCTAACCTGGAATCTGTGATCACTTACGAAGGAACACATGATGTTCACTTGCTGATCACCGGATTAGACATTACAGGAATCAACGCTTTCTAAAAAAGACAAAATATATAAAAAGAGTCTGGCCCTCGGTCAGACTCTTTTATTTTACTCACATTACAGAGAATTGATATTCAATGAATAATTATTGATGTCGTAATATTTTCTTGGATTTGTTAAAGTTATTACCTTAATACCATAGAAAATACATCAATATGAGAAAAATTACAACTTTTTTACTAGGTCTTACCGCTCCATTCTACTTTGCACAGCAGGCTGGAGATGTCGTAAGTGCAGAACAGAAACTGGATTTAACGCCACAGGGAGTCATCAATTTTATCTCCAATAACCTTGGCGATCAGGATGCTCCGGAATTTGCCAGCTACCTGAATAGCTTTAATGTCGGTCTGAAAGGCTACAAGATTACTTACTACACCAAAAACGAAAACAATGTTCTTGTAAAAGCTACCGGATTACTCATGTATCCTAACGTACCGTTTAAGCTTTCAACAGTAGTTTCTGACCACGGAACAACAGACAGCAGGAATAATGTTCCGTCTAATTTCAAAGGAGCATTAACAGCAGGATTTGTTGTTGAATTGTCTTACGTACTCAATGGCTATATTTTAATGGCTCCTGATTATGTAGGAATGGGAACCGGAGACGGAGTTCATCCTTATGTAGACTATGCAACTGAAGCCGGAGCTACCATCGATTTTATTACTGCTGCCAATAAAGTCCTCTCACAACAGGGTATTAAACGGTATGACGAATACTTTTTATCCGGATATTCCCAGGGAGCCCATGCCGCAATGTCTACTCTAAAAAGATTAAGCATATCAAATCCCAATAATATCAAATTCAAATATGCATATATGGGCGACGGACCTTATGATTTCTCGGGAGTGACTTTAAATAAAGGAGTTTTGGAGAAAGATATTTATCCGTTTACCTCATTCCTGGCCAATGTCCTTCATACCTGCAACAATACGGGATACAAAACATATAATAACAACATTTCAGAAGTCATTTCCGCAGAATATCTTGATAAATATAATTATCACGTTGTTCAGGATAATGGCGGACTTTTATGGGGTCCTGTGATATGGAGAAAGCTCTTTACGACAAATTTCGTGAATGATGTTACCAACAATCCCAATAACAAGCTCAGACAGTGCATGAAGCCAAAGGATGTGTACGACTGGTACAACAAAACTCCAATGACATTAGGCCATTCTACGGTTGATTTAGCTATTCCACCTGAAAATACTTCTAAAACTATTGATGTTCAACGTGGTTATTATGCATGGTGGGATCTGAATAAATACAAGCTGGACTCCTTTTACTGGGGACCACTTGGGCATGTAGGGGGAATTCTTCCTTTCACTTTGGCATCAAATGCTAAATTCAATACGTTGAGAAGCGGCGGACTTCTTAATGAATGGGCAATTGCAGGATCTATTTTCGGCAAACAGTCAGTAGAAAAAACATCTGAAAAACCTTCTCTCCTGTCTTCACAAATAAAACCGGATCTGGGCAATATGCAGTTGGTTGAAATAACAGATTTTAATAAGGAAAAAGCTCAGAGCAGAACAGCCAGTGAACAAAATTTATCCACTTTAAAAGACGGAGTTTATTTATTAAAAGTATCGGAAAACAATGAAAATAAAATAATTCCATACATCAAAAACACGCCTAAAGAAGTTCCTGAAAACGAAATCATACAGTCTGCCAGCTCTTCGGTTTTGCAATTAAAAGTTAATCAGGATGAACTTAGTGCTGTAAACGTTTTTGATGAAAATAAAACACTGATCAAAAGTATTTCTCAGAAGCAATACCGTGAAACCGGAGGAATCAATGTACAGGATCTCGAAAATAGAAACTATACGTTTGAAGTGGTAACTCCATATTATAATCTTCAGTTCAGCAAAGCAATTGGAGGTACACTTTCTTCTGAGAACAATGCCGATATTTTCACTCAAAAACAGCAAATTATTGCAAAAGCCGGCAATGATATCAAAAACATAAGTATTTACAGTATTTCCGGCGCTCTGATTGTTCAGCAGGAAGTTAACAGACCACAGTTTGAGTCCCGAAACTTAGAACCGGGAATTTATCTGGTACAGGTTACGCTTCCTAATGGTAAAGTCATTAATAAAAAAGTAAAGCTATAGAATCAATCACTCTTATATATCTCATTTCAAGTTAATTTTTGGCACTTCAGCAATGAAGTGCTTTTTTATAGCAAAATCATTGATATAATGAATAATAAACAACACTATCTAAATCAATAATTCAAGTATAAAATTCTGCTGATACTTAAAACTTAAAACCAACGCTGAAATAGATTCTTGAAAAATCAAGCTGGCTGTTTCTGGAAACATTGATACTTATAGGGCCGATGAGAGATTCGTATCCAAGGTTTACTCCATACCCGAACATATCAAAACTTTCATTAAACGGAGAAAGCTCTTCACTCACTTTTCCATAGCTGAACGAAGGAGTAAGATAGAGCTTTTTCATAATCCTGTACTGAAGTGAGATTGCCGTTTTGGCAACAGAAGTCATAGGAAGTTCTTTCTGACGAAGACCATTGAATTCAGGGCTTAAGAGGTCATAATTATATTCACTTCCTCCAAGGTTATATTTCTGATTCAGGAATAGATAAGGAACCTGATTGTCTCTCTTTGATCCGAAACTTGCTCCCAAAAATACATTCGCTTTAACTGTGAGTCTTCTTGTAATCGGATAGAAAAAATTCTCATTCAAAGTAAAAGAAATAAGGTTTTTAGGTTCGTAATAATAGGAATCTTTAGGGTTTAGTATCAGATACAGGAGAGGCTGTACTGTATTCAGGTCGTAAAGCTGATACTGATCTCCGTAATAAAATCTTGTACTCACCTGAAGATGATTCCCTTTTGTTGTGAAGTATCTTTTGTTGAGGCTGTTCTGTTCAAACTTCAGGAATGTGTTAAAATTACTGTGGTTATATAGTTTTTTACTGTAATTATCCACTTTTGACTGATCCACTTTATCCAGTAAACTATACATTCTTTCCGTACTGAATTCTGTTCCCAATGACAGATAAGCATTAGGATTAATATTATAATTCAGCGCAATCTTTCCTGTTATATTACGGTACATATGGTTTGGAAAACGGTCGCTGCCATCATCATTTACATCATACAACCTGAAGTTCAGGTCATTACTTTTAAGATTAATCATCTTGGCTTCCAGATCCAGCCACAAACGCTCTCCGCTGTCCAGAAACTGCTGATAAGCCAGTTTAGCCTTAAAACGTTCTGAAATATCTACGGTTGCTAAAAATCTCGACCTGTTCAGGAGGATATTCCTGTAGGTATAATTAACAATAATCCCAACCGACTGTTCTGTATCGTAGTGCAGAGCCAGCTTAAAAGCCCCTTTTTTTGCTCTTTTCACAAAAACATTCATCACAAGACCATCATTTTCCTTGGTGTACGTATAATACACCTTTACATACTGACGCATTCCGAATACCCTGTCTATTGCTTCGTTTACTGTTTTTGCATCGTAATACTTCCCTTCCGTCAGTCCCATTTGCTTCTTCAGCACCTCAATTTCTGCTGCATCGGTAATAGGAGTTCCATCTTCTTCATTGAAAGTAAATTTTGTAGTAGGCAGTTTTACCTCTTCAATCATCTGATGTTCATATTGGATTCCTGCTTTTCGCTGAGCTTCTGCCAGGGCTACAAACTCAGGAAGGTGTTTTCTGGCTTCAACCTCTCCAATTTTGATGATCCTCCTGAATTTGGCAAAATCCTTCGTTGTAATCTCTCCCAAAGGATCTACAAAGTCTACCAATACGTTAGACAGCTCCTTCTGATGTTTAAAATCCTCTACCGAACGGATGGCATGAGTCTGATAAATCATCTTCATCGGATTTTCAATTTCTTTTTTGGTAAAAAGCCTGAAGCCCGTATATCCTCCGATCACAAAATCTGCTCCCATCTCCCGAACCTCATTAGCCGGATAATTACGATCCAATCCGCCATCTACCAAAAGTTTTCCATCAATATAAACTGGTGCAAAAGCTGCAGGAATTGCTAATGTAGCACGAATAGCCAGCGGTAAAGAACCTTGCTTCTGCATCACCAGGCCTCCGTTTTCGATATCGGAAGAAGTAAGCTGAACAGGAATTCTCAATTTGCTGAAATCATTGATATGTTTTGCATTGAAAGTAAGTGTATTAAGAACTTCTCCCATATACTGCCCTTCAATATACGAGCTTGGGAGAGTGGGAAATCCTTTAACTACAGGAAATTCAAGAATGTATTTGTCATATTCGTCTTTTTCACTGATATTGACTTTGCTGTAAGGAATTTTATTACTCAGAATCCTGTTCCAGTCCATTTTATAGATCGTATGCTTCAGCTGGTCCGCATTGTACCCCATCGCATACAAACCGCCCAGAATCCCCCCCATACTGGTTCCTGTGATATAATCTACCTTAATCCCCAATGAATCAATCATCTTCAGAATCCCAATGTGTGCAAAACCCTTTGCTCCGCCGCCACTGAGAGCAAGGCCAAATTTAGTGTCTTTGGTCACATTCTGAAGGGCAATATTCAGAGAATCATTCTTTTGCTGAGACTTGATAATAAGAGAGAAAGCGATGGCAAAAAATATCAGGATCTTTTTCATTGATGGTGCTTAATGTATCTGATTTAAACTTTGAAAGCTTTTAATAAGTAGTAAAGATACACAAAAAGTTACCTGCTTTATGGCTGTTTTTACGAAGTAAATCAATGTATTTCAGCCTGTCACTTAAAATAATTAACTTATTGATTGTCAGATTAAAAAATCATCTATTCAATATTAAATAATTTTAATATGCTTTTATTGTTTCCACAAAATTGACATCAGGATTCAGGATTTCAAGAATCAGGCTTTTGACTGATTTCATGGCATCATCAATATTTCCTTTGTCAAACTGCAGGGAAACCATTCCTTTTTTAGCATCTGCAAAGCTCCAGATTCCAGTTTCAATCGGGTATCCCCAAAACTCAGGAAGATGCTGCACCACATAATGATAAATACAAAGCTGAAGCGCCTGTTTTCTTTCACTGTTGTGGAAATATTCATCTACGTTATCTCCATCAATTTTAACGCTGAGATTTTTGATCTTGGCTGTTTTATAATCGATGATTCTTAAAGTACCGTTCAGTTTATCAATCCGGTCAATAAATCCGAAGAAAGAAATTTTATCATTCCCATCCAAAGGAAAATCAATGTTTTCAAACCTTCTTTCAATATCAACTATCTCCAGTTTGTTTCCCTGTTTTATCAATTCAAGATCATGGGTAAGAACATTTTCAATCACTTTTTTAGCAATGGCTTTATGAATATAATTCATTCCCTTCTCATAGAATTCCGGCTGGTGTTTCAGCTTTTCAATGGCAATATTTATATAGTGATCTATCGCTTTAACTGAATCTTTTAAATCACTTTCTTTTAAAACCTTACCCTTCAACACCTCATATACTTCTTGAAGTGAATAATGGACCAGATTTCCGTAATTCTTTACAGACAGTTCTTCTTCAATCTCATCCGTTTCCGAGGTATTCAAAATCTTGGAAAGGTAGAAATCAATCGGATTATAGAGGTAACTTGTAAGGTGGGATGCAGATACTTTTCCCTTCCATTTCTGAAGGCGGTCCTGTACAATCTGCGTCTTGGAAATTTCTATAGGTTTGGTGGTAATAGGCTCAGAAGAATTTTCAATAATCAGATGTTCGATCTCATGGGAACTCTCCATTTCAATCTGTGTAATGAAACGGCTCTTCTCCCCTGTGTTCACTCCAGAACTTAGAGCATTATATAACAAGTGTACATTCTTCGCATCCTGAATCAGCCTGTAAAAGTGATAGGCATAAATGCTGTCATTTTCCAGGAAAGTATGAAGATCAAAGAACCTTCGGATATCAAAAGGAATATAGGTATTCTGAGAATTTCCAAGAGGAAGTTTTCCTTCGTTGACAGAAAGCAGAATAACGTTTTCAAAATTCAGGAGACGCGTTTCCAGCAATCCCATGATCTGCAGTCCTCTCAACGGTTCCCCCTGAAAATCGATACTTTCAGAATTAATATGCTGGTTGATCAGAATTTCCAGCGTTTCCATTTTGATCTCAATATTGTAAGGAGTCAGCTGATTTTTGATGATCCTGAATGCATTTTCAAAGTGTGAAACATTCTCATACTGGATATCGTCTATTTCAAGCCATTTTACCTGCTGGCAAAACGTAATAAGCATATCCAGATAAACATTTGTCCCCTGGGCTTTCTGAAGAAGGTTAAAATACGACAACCCACTCAGAAGTTCATGCAGAAGCTTATTAGAAATATAAACAATATTCCGCTCCTCTACTTTGGCTTTAAAATCGTTGATAAGAAGCTCGTCTTCATCAGATTTGGGCAGTTCTTCCAGAATCGGAAAAACGTCTCTGTAGTAATAGGAAGATTTATTTTTTTCAAGTTGTTTCTGCAAATAGAACAGACGTTTCACAGCATTGGAGAAAGACAGGTTCTTCAATGGGAATCCCATTGTGATATTCAGATTATCCACACCATGCATTACATCCAGACTTGCGGGAAGAAGGTTTTCATCCAGCAATACCACGGCTGTATTGGAATAGGTTTTATTATTGATTTCCTTAAAAATTTCCGGCAGTACTTTCGTCTGAGTCACATTTCCGGATACTTCATATACTTTAATTTTTTTTGGTTGATTAAAATCGTCTTCTATCCATTGAAAAGTCCTGTTATCATCAAATTCTTTCCAGGTTTTATGATTTCTCAGAAACTTTCCGGCTTCCTGTCTTTCGTCACTGAAATAATAACGGTCTGCCTGAAAAAAACATTGTGCTTTATTCCATTTCAAAAGATTTCTTACCAGCTTTTCCTCCACCGGAGTAAAGGCATTGAATCCACAAAAGACAAATTCTTCTTTGGTATCTTTAGCAAAATCAGCAATCTTAGCTTTAGCCGCCTCATGAATCATTCCGGAAGTTGCCCAGTTCTTTTCCCGCAGTCTCTCTTTTAAAACAGGGAGAAAAACGTTCATATTCTGCCAGAAATTAAGGAACTTCTTTCTTGGGACATCCTCATCATCCCCAAGGTTTTGAGCCCATTCTTTGATCCTTTCCTCATCAAACATATACTGCAGAACTGCCTGATCACTGTCTGAGAACTTGAGAATATCATCCCAGTCCTTCTGCAGCGTAGGAAACCACTTCAAAAAGTCCGAAAAATCATCTCTGGGAATAAGATTCAGACTTCTGTAGACATCGAATGAGAAAAGCCACAATGGAATTCCCTGAATCGGCTGCTGATCAGAAATTTTATTGATAAGTTCTTCTATGGTAAAAAAATTGGGAAGAAGCCCTGAGTAATTGTTTTCCTCCAGAATCTGTCTGATAAACACAATGGGACGTTTTCCGGGCAGAATGATATTAAACGCAGAAAGATCCGGGTTTTGCGCCAGCAGTTCGTGAATAATCTTATTGAGGAATTTCAAGGGGCTTGATAGCTTTTTAGGTTGTCTAGTTGTTCAGAAATCGTATTATTATATTCTGCCTGTTTTTCTTTATTGATTCCATGACGGGTTTCTCTGTCATAGGCCATCTGGAAGTCTTGATAATCAGTGGATATTCCGTCATAAATGGCTTTGAAATACTTGTTATAATCACCGGAAGTCCTGATTTTTTCAGCGACTGCCTTTCTGAATTTTCTTACAAATAATTCTGCAATATCAAAGTGCTTCTGCTCATGAAGAAGAATGTAATCATCCATCTTTTTCACGTCCTTCCATGATTTTTCTTCGTTAAATATGGTTTTGATGGTAATCGTAACCGGCGCTTTTGGATTGGAAGATTTTATAGAAGAAAATTCCCAGCCGCAATGGGTATACGCTACTACATCAGGATTTTTTTTCCTGTTGACCGGGCTTTTAAAATTATCCCAGGTCAGCTTTCTGCCTTCCTCCCAGGTAATTTTTTGTCCGGACACCAACTCAGCTGCCAGTAAGCACAATACAAAAGTCAATCTCATTATTCTACCACAATTGTTTTCGTAATCCAGTTATTTCCTCCGTTCCAGAATTTAAAAGTATAAGTTCCTTTTCTCTGCGGACTGAAGTTGATTTGATTGGCTCCTACGTAACTTCCCTGCGTACAAGGACCGTTTGTGATATATTTGTAGGAAGTAACCGTTCTGTCAAGATCATTATTATAAACATAATCATAGCCATAAAAGCCTTCACAATGAGACGGATAGGTGGAATAAGTTTTTATGCTCTGTATTGCGAAAACATCCATGGTATCATTGACAATTTTCACGCTGTCAATTTTGATCTTATCAATAGATTCGATTGTATGGTAATCGTCATCATTACACGAAACCAGAAGCCCGCCAAACAGTAATACTGAAAATCCAATATTTAAAAGTTTTTTCATAACCTTTACTTTTCTGATTATTAACAAATATTAGCAAAAATTATTCCTTATTTACATAAAAATCAGGAATTAAAATTACCTTTTGATACATAAACTACTTTCTTAGTATCAAAAAATTCTTCATCAAAATAGTGTTTAAGATTGAATATTTCACATTTAAGTCCGGCCAGTTCTTCTGCAAGATCACCGCCTTTTAAATATAAAATTCCGTTATGTTTAGTGTTAAACTGTTCTTTTTCAAATTTTCCTTTCAGCCATCTTAAAAATTCAGGCATCTGGGTTACTGCTCTGCTGACCACAAAATGGAATTTTTCTTTCAGCTTTTCTGCTCTTCCGTAGATAGCCGTTACATTCGTCAATCCTACCCCCTCTGCTACTGCCTGTACTACACTGATTTTCTTACCGATAGAATCAATCAGAGTAAATTGTATCTCAGGAAACAGGATGGCCAGAGGAATTCCCGGAAAACCACCTCCGGTTCCGATATCCAAAACTTTTGTTCCCGGCGCAAATTCCATCACTTTCGCAATTCCCAAAGAGTGGAGAATATGCTTTTCATACAGCGACTCCATATCTTTTCTGGAAATTACATTGATTTTTTCATTCCATTCATTGTACAGATTTTCCAATTGCGAAAACTGTTCTTTCTGTTTCTCAGTAAGATCCGGGAAATATTTTAATAGTAACGATGCAGACATGTGAATTATTATAAACCACAAAAATAAGTTTTATTTCTCTTGTATTCAAATCTACTTTTCCCGGCAGACCCTGATCCCCTGTTTTCAACAGAGATCATTACTTCGCAATACCAGGAATTACAGGTACGTTCAGGTTTCCGGACTGACTGATGGTCTGTACGGCAAAAATATAATTGTCTTTGGAAAGCGGAACTTTAATGGAAAGTGCTGTTGTAAATATTTTTTCCTGCCATACCGGACTGTCTGTTTCCCGTGCCAGCACATAATAACCTGCCGGAGTTCCTGACTTTGGTTTTTCCCAATGCAGGGTTGTAGAATTGGTAAGTTCTTTAACGTCCATTTCCACTTTTTCGGGTTTTGACGTGGATTTCGCAAGATTGGCAAGTACCGCAATATTGGCAGCCACATTCTTCTTCAGGTATTTAAAATCTATAAATTCCGGAAGGTCACCATATTGCTTATTGTTTTCTACTCTTATATCCTGGTGCTGATGGTCATAATTTTCATAATACTCGGTCAGTCTTACGGAAGGAAACCCGTTATTGACAAAACTGGTATGATCTCCTCCACGTAAAAATCTGTCATTTCTGTAGATCAGTTTTATTTCAAGTCCTTTGATATATTGTTCTGTGATTTCTTTGATATATCTTGCCAGCTGTCTGGATTCGCTGTCATTTTCAAAACCAAGATTTCTGATCGCCATTGCTTTTTTGTCAAGATCTTTATATGGCAGACCTTCACTGAATACACGGAGTATACGGGTATTGACTTCTCCTGTTTCTCCTGCTTTAGGATTGCCAATCATATCATTGTTCAGGACAGCTTCCAACTGTAACCCTTCTCTCTTAATTTTTTCAGCCAATTGTTTAGATCCCAACAGTGATTGTTCTTCTCCCGAAAAAGCAACAAAAATAATGGAGGCAGGAAATGAAGATTTGCTTAATATCCTTGCAGATTCAATAACAGCGCTTACTCCACTGCCGTCATCATTGGCTCCCGGTGCTTTTGAAGTTCGATTCATCACATCTGTTACTCTTGAGTCAAGATGTCCGCCGATCAGGAAAATCCTTTTATCATCAGGATCTGTGCCTTTCAGAAAGGCAACTGCATTTGCAAGACTGACTGCTTTATCAATTCGTTTTCCATCCGGCTGAAGATCTTCTTGCTGCAGATAAACTTCCATTCTTCCTCCGGAATTTTTAGCATAATCATTGAATTTTTCAATTACCCAATTCCTTGCGGCCCCAATTCCGTGCTTTGGATCATCCATCGTGCTTAAGGTATGTCTGGTTTCAAAGCTTACCAACTTACCAATGTATGATTTCAATGAATCTTCACTCACCTGCGAGACATATTTCTTCACTTCATCATCTTTTGAATGTTTCTGAGAAAAGACAGTGCAGGAAATCAGCAATAAAAAAACGGAATATTTCATAGAATAATGATCTTGATTGTTTAAAGATACGAAACCCTGAACTTCGGAAGTACTTTTAATTTAACCTAAATTTTCACTTATTCTCATATTATTGATTGTCATTTAACAAAAACACGAGTCAAGTGTTTATCCCTGTCTAAGTAACATAATGATTCCAAACAGAGAAAATATATTCAAAACCTGACAAAAATCTTTTAAGTACCCCTACTTTTATTACCCCCAGAAGACGTTTTTATTATATATTTGTTAAAATTCAAAAAATAGATGGATAAACTTTCAGATAGAGTAAAAAGATTAGGATACTCACAGACATTCGTAATGTCAAACAAAGCCAGAGAAATGAAAGCCAACGGAATAGATGTAATCAGCTTAACTCTTGGCGAGCCGGATTTCGATGTTCCGGACAATATCAAACAGGCCGCTTTCGATGCCATCAACCAAAACTACAGCCACTACTCTCCTGTTCCGGGATTTCTGGAACTGCGTGAGGCTATTGCTTATAAATTAAAAAGAGATAATAATCTGGAATACAAACCTACCCAGATCTGTGTTTCAAATGGTGCCAAACAAGCTATTTTAAACGTTCTTGCATCTATTATCAATGATGGTGATGAAGTTCTTCTTCCCGCTCCGTATTGGGTAAGCTATGATGAAATGGTAAAAATGATGGGTGGAAATTCTGTAATGCTTCCTACCTCTTATTTAACAGACTTTAAAGTAACAGCAGAACAGCTTGAAGAAGCTATTACAGATAAAACCAAAGCGGTACTTTTCAGTTCTCCATGTAATCCGTCAGGGGGTTATTACACTTACGACGAATTAAAATCCATTGCAAAAGTTATCGCGAAATATCCTCAGGTAACGATAATTTCTGACGAGATTTACGAGTATATCAATTACGAAACAAAAACAACTTCTATTGCACAGTTTCCAGAAGTATATGAACAGACCGCGGTAATCAACGGAATGTCAAAAGCATTTGCCATGACAGGATGGAGAATCGGATATTCTGCATGTCCGGAATGGCTGGCAAAAGCTTGTGAAAAAGTACAGGGACAGATGACCAGCGGAGCTAACACCGTGGCACAGAGAGCCTCTATCACTGCATTGAAAACAGACCCTTCTGAATACAGATACATGATTGATGCTTTCAAAGAAAGAAGAGATCTTGTATACGAACTGATCCAAGAAATCCCAGGATTCAAAGTATTGCTTCCTAAAGCAGCATTCTACTTCTTCCCTGATATTTCGCACTATATCGGAAAAACCCTGAACGGAACTGAAATTAAGAACTCTGATGACTTTGCCATGTTCCTTCTGGAAAATGCTCATGTAGGCTGTGTCGGCGGATTCTCTTTCGGAAGCCCGGAATGTATCAGATTCTCTTACGCTGCATCTGAGGAAGACTTAAGAGAAGCTATGAAGCGAATCAAAAATTTATTGGAACAATTCAACTAATAAAATTAATAACCAAAAATAAAGCACAACAGCAATGAATCTGTTAAAAAAACTAACCATCGCAACGAGTATTGCCGCTGCAAGTTTTGCAGGACATGCTTTTGGCCAGGATTTCCAGTGGAAAGAAGGAAATTCTAATGGCTATAAGTATAAATACGTTACCAACGACCCTACTTCCGCAAGGTATTATACCTTAAAAAACGGATTAACAGTTATTTTGAGTCCAACAAACAAGGACCCAAGAATTCAAACGTATATCGCCACAAAAGCAGGAAGCAAAACCGACCCTGCAGATCACACGGGTCTGGCCCATTATCTGGAGCATATGCTTTTCAAAGGAACCAATCAGTTTGGATCTAAAGACTGGGCGAAAGAAAAACCTCTTTTAGACCAGATTGATGCTCTTTACGAAAAGTACAACCAGACTAAGGATGAAGCTAAAAGAAAAGAAATCTATAAAGAGATTGACAAGGTTTCCGGAGAGGCTGCAAAATATGCAATTGCAAATGAATATGACAAAATGATGGCCGGTATGGGAGCTGACGGAACTAATGCCTTCACTTCCTTTGAGCAAACGGTATACACAGAAGATGTACCATCCAATGTTCTTGACAAATTCCTTGCTGTACAGGCTGAAAGATTCAGGGAGCCTGTTTTAAGACTCTTCCACACAGAGCTTGAAGCGGTATATGAAGAAAAAAACAGATCTCTTGATGATGATGGAGATAAAGTTTTCGATACGATGTTTGCGAACCTTTTTCCTAACAACAATTACGGAAAGCAGACAACTATCGGAACGATTGAACATTTGAAAAATCCTTCTCTACACGCTATCAGAGAATATTACAATAATTATTACGTTCCCAACAACATGGGAATCATCATGTCCGGAGATTTTAACCCGGATGAAGTGATTGCAAAAATAGACAAGGCTTTCTCATACATGAAGCCTAAAGCAATTCCTGAATACAAAGTTGGACAGGAAAAACCTATCACAGCACCAATTGTAAAAGAAGTTACAGGACCTAATCCTGAAAATGTAATGCTTGGTTTCAGATTTCCTGGCGCTTCCACGAAAGATGCAAGAATGCTGAACCTTGTTGGAAACATGCTGACCAACGGACAGGCAGGATTGATTGATCTTGATCTGGTAAAAAAACAAAAGTTACTGGGAGCCTATGCAGGTTCTTATGCTTTAAAAGATTATTCAGTATTACTTTTACAAGGTAAACCCACTGAAGGACAATCTCTGGATGAAGTAAAAAATCTTCTTCTTCAGGAAATTGATAAATTAAGAAAAGGAGAATTCTCTGATGATCTTATTCAGTCTATCGTGAACAACGAGAAGAAAGGTATTATTCAGAAAGATGAAAAATATTCGTCAAGAGCAAGCATCCTGATGGATGAATTCACTTCAGACGTTGACCACAAAGCGACACTTGAATATGTAGACGAAATTTCAAAACTAACGAAAAAAGATATCATGGATTTCGTATCCAAATATCTTCAGAATAACAACTACGTTGCGGTTTACAAAAGAAAAGGCGAAGATAAGAGCATTGTGAAAGTTGACAAGCCAACGATCACTCCGGTTTCTGTAAACAGAGAAGATCAGTCTCCATTCCTTAAGAAGATTGATGAAATGCCTGAAAACCCTATCGCTCCGGTATGGTTGAATTATGATAAAGACATAGCTAAAAATAAATTAGCCGATGTAGACGTACTTTCTGTAAAAAATACAGACAATGCTTTGTTCAGAATGTATTATCACTTTGATTCCGGAAAATGGAACAACAAAATCCTTCCTATAGCTGCAGAATATCTTCAGTATTTAGGAACTAAAGACAAATCTTCTGAAGTTATCAGTAAAGAGTTTTACAAACTTGCTTCAAGCTTCAATGTAGGTGCTGGAAATGAAGAAACTTATGTTTCTCTTGAAGGTTTAAATGAAAACTTCGATAAAACGATTGCTTTATTTGAAGATCTGATTAAAAACTGCCAGGCAGATCAGGCAGCTCTTGACGCTTACAAAACAAGATTGAAAAAAGCCAGAGCGAATGCAAAGCAAAATAAAGGAACCATCATGGCCGGACTGAGAAGTTACGCACAATATGGCGCACAGAATCCATTCAACAATGTACTGAGCGATGCTGAACTTGATGCATTAAAGGCAGAAGACCTTATCAATGTACTTCACGACCTGTTCAATTTCAAGCATAAAGTATTGTATTACGGTCCGAAATCAGGAAACGAGGTGGCAGCATCTCTTAAACCTGTTCACAAACTTCCTGCAACCTTAAAAGATCTTCCCAAGTCTAAAACTTTCGCTCAAATCCCAACGGATAAAAACAAAGTACTATTTGCTCATTATGACATGGTGCAGGCAGAGGTTTTCTGGGTAAGAAACGCAGATCAATACAATCCTTCAACGACTCCTACTGTAAGCCTGTTCAACAACTACTTCGGAGGTGGAATGGGATCTATTGTTTTCCAGACGATCAGAGAATCTAAAGCACTGGCTTATTCTACGTACTCTTATTTTGCACTTCCCAGCAAGAAAACAGACAAGGATATGATTATGGCTTATGTAGGAACACAGGCAGATAAGTTCAATGAGTCTACAACGGCAATGAATGAGCTTTTAACTACCCTTCCAAAATCTGAACAGTTATTCGAAACAGCCAAAAGCGGATTGAAAAAATCAATTGCTTCTGAAAGAATTACTCAGGACGGAATTATCTTCTCTTATCTGAAATCTCAAAGACTTGGAAACAACTTTGATATGAGAAAGAATGTCTATGAACAGGCACCAAAACTGTCTTTTACAGACATCAATACATTCCACGATAAGGAAATGAAAAACAAAAACTACACATACTGTCTTGTCGCCTCTCAAGATAAAGTAAATGAGGCTGATATGCAGAAATTAGGTGAGGTAAAAAAACTTAATTTAACCGAAGTATTTGGTTACTAAAATAAACAAAAAGCCCTGTTCTCAGGGCTTTTTTATTTAACAACACGTCAAAAATAATTATAGATTTTATTTATCAATATTTGTTTGTTCGATAGATGAATCTTTCATATCTTTGCCATAGAAATTTAAATATAAAAACAGAAAATTATGTCTTTAGTAGGAAAAAAATTCCCAAATTTAACAATTGACGCAATGTCGGAAATGGGTGACGATCTAAGAATCAACATCCTTGATGAAGCAGTAAACAACCAGCAAAAAGTTCTTTTATTCTGGTACCCTAAAGATTTCACTTTCGTATGTCCAACTGAGCTTCACGCTTTTCAGGAGGCTTTAGGAGAGTTCGAAAAAAGAAACACTAAAGTAATCGGTGCATCTTGTGATACTAACGAAGTACACTTCGCATGGTTGAACACACCAAAAGATAACGGAGGTATTGAAGGAGTAACTTACCCACTTTTAGCTGATACACACAGACAATTGGCAAACACTTTGGGTATTGTTGACCAGGATTTCGAATATGATGAAGATGGAAACGAAGTTTTCACAGGTTCTAACGTAACTTACAGAGCAACTTACCTTATCGACGAAACTGGAAAAATCTTCCATGAAGCGGTAAACGATATGCCTCTGGGAAGAAACGTAAAAGAATTCTTAAGATTAATTGACGCTTACACACACGTTCAAAAACATGGTGAAGTATGTCCTGCAAACTGGGAAGAAGGAAAAGATGCAATGAAAGCTGACAGAACTTCTACAGCGGAATACTTAGCTAAGAACTAATATAATGTGTTAATTTGAAAATGAGATAATTTAAAAATTAATCTCAGGATAGTTAAAAATTATCTCATTTTCTTCTTTACAAAGCATTGACACATTTTCAAATTAATAAATTTTCAAATTACAATCATGTACACAGAATTAACCGAAGATACATTACAAAATATAGTTAACGACAACGAAAAAGTAGTTGTTCAGTATGGCGCAACATGGTGCGGAAACTGCAGAATCATGAAGCCTAAATTCAAAAAACTAGCATCTGAAAATGATTCTATTCCATTTTTATATGTAGACGCTGAAAAGCTTCCTGAAAGCAGAAAATTAGCAAAAGTGGACAACTTACCTACTTTCGCGATCTTTAAAAACGGAGAATTGGTAAACCAGGTTCAATCTAACCAGACAGAAAGTTTAATTAACCTTTTTAACGAATTAGCATAATGAAATTACCCGTAATCAGACAGTTTTATCAGAATCAGACTCCTGAAAACCTTGAAAAAACATTAGAAGTACTGGAAAGTTTCTGCGAATTCAGAGGAACAAGCGAAGAAGACTTAAATGTTGCAGGAGAATTGATTACCAACATTTGCGGAGCTTTAGAAGTTCACGCCAATGTACAAAACGGAATGAGTGAAAAAGATGCTTTAAACTCTTTTGCTCAGAAAGTTTTAGGATCAATCGACAAATAACATCTTTTGATTATTTTTAATTAAAAGATTGTAAAAAACACAAAATACAATACCTGAGGTTTTCCTCATTACTATACTTTTTCTATTCTTTAAGAATCTTTTTCCATCAACAGTAAAACTTACTTCAAAGGACCTTAACCAGTCTCATGAAGCTGCTAGTTGCATGAAAGCTTTTAAAGAATATCCAATAAAATCCGGTGAAATTTCATCTGGATTTTTTGGGTTTATGGTTTAAAACACAAATTTTCGCACAAATTTCACAAATAAATATTCACAATCATCTGTGTGAATCTGTGAAATTTGTGGTTATAAAAAAAATTACAATCACTATAAGTTTTGGCTAAAGCCATCGGAAGGTAATCACAAAAGACAAACGGGCTAAAGCCCGTTCCTATTGAATCAGTGTTATTCGTGAAACCATTAGTGACAATTTGTGTTTAATCTTAAATATCACAAATATTTTGATACAAATTTCACAAATAGAAGGATACAAAATTCATTCATCAAAAAATATACGCAATCATCTGTGTCAATCTGTGAAATCCGTGGGTCAAAAATAATCTCTATAAGTTTCGGCTTAAGCCTTTGGAAAAGATTCATTTAAAATAAACGGGCTAAAGCCCGTCCTATTGATATTATTGAATTCGTGTTTCGTGAAAACATTTGTGAACTTTGTGTTTAAGTTTTGTGTTTAAATAATAAAAAAATCCCGATGAAATATCACCGGGACTATTATTTTAAAAGATAAGACAACTCATCAATTAGTTTCTTCTGCTCATCAAAATACTCAGAATATACCAGAATAAAAGCATGATAGAAGCAAAAAGCTGTAACGCTGCTCCTACATATTGGTTAGTCCCATACGAGTCTTTTAATTTACTTGTCTGATATAAAATGGTAGCTGAAGCTAGAATTACCATTCCAACTGAGAACCACAATCCAAGGTTAAAACCAAAGATCATTCCTCCCGCAATCAGTCCGATGGAGATAAACCCGCCAATTACAATGATATTTCTCAGGAAAGAAAAATCTCTTTTAGAAGTAAAAGCCACCGCTGAAATACCTGCAAACATTGCGATAGTTAAAGTAGCAGCCTGGAAGATTACATTTGAACCACCTGCCATATTGGTTGCAATAAAAAGCAGAGGCATAAATATAATTGCTTCCAAAAGGATATAAAAACCCAGTCCTAAATACTGAGTAGATTTACTTTGGGAAAGTGACCATTTAGAAGCTAAAACAGAAGCTAACCAGAAAACTCCAATGATTAGTAACCAAATATATTTCTGAGCAAACATCATGAAAATAATTTCTTTCGGAACAGTTTTCAATAATATCGTTTCAACTCCAATAAATGCAAGAATAGATAAAGCAACATGCAAATACGTCTTCTTGTAAAAACTCGCCTTCTCAACATCTGAAGAATGAGCGACTAAAACATCTGTCATCATAGTTAATATTTTTTTATTAATCGAAAATAAATTTATAATCTTATTTCGCAGGCAATACGCCAAGAATTTTTCCATCATCCTCAAATACAGCGGTAATAGCCTCTTTGGATGATGATTCTCCGGCATACTTATATTTAATGCTTGGATGATTGGTTCCATCCATTGTCTTATAATATCCTGCCTTTAAGATTTCAAGCTTTTTATTTGGGTCAATGCCTTCTTTGACCTTTTTAAGAACGTTATCTGTTACAATTTCCTTTACTTTTTCAGAAAGCAATCCGTCAATTGTCTTACGGTCTGAAGCCTGTAAAGCATCAACAAACTTAAGAAAGTTATCATTATACAGACTTACTTTCTCTTTACTTATAGCAGCCGGCTGCTCTTTTTTCTGGTTGCCCTCAACCTTTACACCTGCTACTTTCTGAGCAAATATCAACTGTGCACCCACGAGAGCAATTCCCAGCAATAATTTTTTCATAGTATTCATTTTTGTTATCTGGTGAAATAAGTGATGGAAGATACGAAAATCAGACCAGTTCTAAAAATTTCATTGTATCTACATTATCTGCATAAGTATCAAGCCCCGGATTTTGTGCTTCCCCAAACGGAATAGCATTCAATACCAACTCTTCTTTAGATACCACACACTGAATATTTTCTTCGTTTTCAGCAATAAATGTTTTTACGTCATCCAAAGATTCATATCTGCTGAAATTGATTACAGAAAGCGGACTGAAAAGTTTATCATCTTCTTTCAGCATTACAAAATTATTATCCCAGAATTTATCCTGATTTAAAAGATAAACCGCTCTGTTATAATCATAATTGTTGGCATATTTATTATGATTGATAATATCCTGAAATCCTAAGAAATTTTCAAATAATCTGTCAATAACAAAATCCTGCGGAATGAAAATTCTTGTCACATTTCGGCATCCCAATCCAAAATACTGGAAAATATCTTTTGCCAGCAGCTGCAGTTCTTCATCTGTTTCATCACCTTTCAACACAGCAACAGAAGTTCTGTTCTTACGGATAATGCTTAGATGATTCTTAAAATAATATTCCAGATATCTGGCTGTATTATTGCTTCCTGTAGCAATTACTGCATCAAAATTTTCTAATTTCTCTACAAATTCAAATACGACATTCCCATCAGAAAATTCATTCCATTTTTTTAATAAAAACGGAACCATGTATTTATCTTTTGAAGACAGTTTAATAACAGGAATGTGATTGCTCAACACAACAGACATTACATCATGAAAGCCCACTAAAGGAATATTTCCGGCTAAAATAAGTCCAACTCTTTTTGAAATTTTAGAGATTGAATAATTTCCCAGCCAGTTTTTGATATTTTCTTCAGTCAAAAGATCAGCCCATTGCTGTAAAGCAAATTTCTGATTATCAATAGTAAACCATGGATTCTCTATTTCAGACCTTTTCAATAATAATTCAATATCTGCATCATCTTCATTGTGATCTTCCGGGTTCTTCGCTAAAAACGCTTTTATATAATCACTTAATTTAATAAGTCCTAAAACTTGATTTTCGGTATTCATAATTACTTTAAAATTGGGGAATATTTTGTAATTTTGTGCAAATTTAAAAAAAATTAGCGATGGCTATTAAAATAACTGATGAATGCATTAACTGTGGGGCTTGCGAACCGGAATGTCCAAACAATGCAATATATGAAGGAGCTGTAGATTGGAAAGCTTCTGACGGTACGGCTCTTCAAGGTACAATTACAATGCCGTCCGGACTTACTGTAGATGCAGATGCACCACAGGAACCTGTAAGTGATGATGTATATTTCATTGTAACAGATAAATGTACAGAATGTAAAGGATTCCACGAAGAACCTCAGTGTGCGGCGGTTTGCCCTGTAGACTGTTGTGTTCCTGACGAAGATCACGTAGAATCTGAAGAATCTCTTCTTAATAAAAAAGCATTCTTACACGGCGAATAAAAAAATTCCGTCTCATGATCTGTGAGGCGGTTTTTTTGTCCAAAACCCAATTTAACCAAAAATAAAGCTGAAGGAATATACAATCCGGAAGCAAACCAAAAAATAAAAAATATGAACAAAAAGCACAACTTCAGCGCAGGGCCATGTATTTTGCCACAGGAGGTATTTGAAAAATCAGCACAGGCTATCCTGGACTTTAACGGTATCGGATTGTCTCTTCTTGAAATCTCTCACAGAAGTAAGGATTTCGTTGCTGTAATGGACGAAGCGCGTGCAATTGTAAAAAGACTGATGAATCTTGGTGATGATTATGAAGTCCTTTATTTAGGGGGTGGTGCCAGCCTGCAGTTTGCCATGGTACCATACAACCTGATGAAAGTAGGAGGAAAAGCAGCTTACCTGGATACAGGAACATGGGCAGCCGGAGCCATCAAAGAAGCAAAAAAAGTAGGAACAGTAGATGTAGTAGGTTCTTCAAAAGAAGAAAACTATTCTTTTATTCCTAAAGATTATACTGTTGGTTCAGAATACGATTATTTCCACTGTACCTCGAATAACACTATTTATGGAACTCAGATGAAATCTTTCCCTGAAGTGGGCACACTGATGGTATGTGATATGAGTTCTGATATTTTCTCAAGACAGCTGGATTTTTCCAAATTTGATCTGATCTATGCCGGTGCTCAGAAAAATATGGGACCTGCTGGAGTTACCTTAGTGGTGATCAAAAAAGAAATTCTTGGAAAAACAGGAAGAGAAAATATGTTTTCGATTCTTGATTATTCTCAGCACATCGCTAAAGAATCAATGTACAATACACCGCCGGTATTTCCTGTGTATGCATCTTTACTTACCCTTCAGTATCTTGAAAAAAACGGAGGAATTGCAGCTGCAGAACAAAGAAATGAAGCTAAAGCCAAGCTTTTATACGATGAAATCGACAGCAATCCCCTATTTGAAACTTTCTGCGTAAAAGAAGACCGTTCACTGATGAATGTTTCTTTCAAAATCACAGACGAAAGCAAGAAAGAAGAATTTGACAATGCATGGAAAGCAGCAGGTATCAGTGGATTAAACGGACACAGAAGCCTGGGCGGTTACAGAGCAAGTTTATACAACGCCTTACCTATTGAAAGCGTACAGGTTTTGGTGGATGTAATGAAGTCAATAAAATAGCTTATATTAGGCGACCGAAAAATAAAAGATATCAGACAACAGATGTCGGATAACAGACCTCAAAATCTGGCTTCTGACATCTTCAATCTAAAAATCTAATAAAATAACTCATGAAAGTTTTAGCAAACGATGGAATCTCAAAAGCAGGAGAAAACGCTTTAAAAGAAGCCGGAATTGAAATCCTGGACAATAGAGTGGCTCAGGATCACGTTATTAATTTTATCAACGATAATAATGTGGACGTCCTTCTTGTAAGAAGTGTAACGAAAGTGAGACAGGAACTGATTGATGCATGTCCCGGCCTTAAAATCATTGGAAGAGGCGGTATCGGGATGGACAACATTGATGTAGAATATGCCAGAAGCAAAGGTATTAAAGTAATCAATACTCCTACGGCGTCTTCAAAATCAGTGGCAGAGTTGGTTTTCGGGCATTTCATTTCACTGGCAAGATTCCTTCACGAATCCAACAGACTGATGCCTCTGGAAGGAGATACTCATTTCAGTGCTATGAAAAAGTCATTCAGCAATGCTTATGAACTTTCAGGGAAAACATTAGGAGTAATCGGCTTTGGAAGTATTGGCCAGGAAGTTATAAAAATAGGAATTGCTTTAGGAATGAAAGTAAACGTTCTGACAAGAAGTCCAAAAACAGAAGTTCTTACCCTGAACTTCTTCAACGGACAGTCTGTCGACTTTGAAATCACGTCCACCAATGATATGGATGCGTTCCTGAAAGATGCAGACTTCATCAGTATCAATACGCCGAAAACGAATGAATATATTATAGATACCCCTCAGTTTGAAAAAATGAAAGACGGAGTCTATATTGTAAATACTGCAAGAGGAGGTGTCATCAATGAAGTGACACTGATCGATTTTATTGAATCAGGAAAAATAGCCGGAGCTGCATTGGATGTTTTTGAAAATGAACCAAGCCCTGAGCTTCCTTTACTGATGAACCCTGCACTGTCTCTTTCTCCGCACGTTGGAGGAAATACCGTAGATGCTCAGGAAAAAATCGGTATCGAACTTGCAGAACAAATTATTAAGCTACAAAAAGAAACTATAAGATAAATATGCCTGTTTTTAAACCTTTCCGTGGAATAAGACCTCATAGAGACTTCGAGAGTACTTTCCCTACCCATCCACTGGATAATTTTACCCAGGAAGAGATCACAGAGAAGGCTCAAGTTGAAAATACTTACATCAATATGATTAAACCCTATGTTGTAAGTAAATCTAAAGATATTGACCGGAACCTGCGAAAGATCCGTTCTACATTTGAAGAACTTCTGGACGAGAAGAAATTGGTCCAGGACAATTCAGCCTACTATCTTTATGAGCAGATCTACCCCAATAAACAGGTGTTCCGAGGACTTCTGGGATTAGCAAGTATTGAAGATTTCTGGAATGGAAAAATCAAAAGACATGAAAGTACCATTCCTCAGAAAAAAGAAAAACTGGCTCATTACCTTGAAAAAGTAAACCTGCAGGCAGAACCCGTACTCCTTACCTATCCGGCCAACTCAAAAATTGAGCTGCTGATGAATCATGAGGAGAAAAATGTTCCTATCTTCAATCATGTAGATACTATCGGTATCAGACATAAAATCTGGAGAATAGACAACCGTCTGAAGCTGCAGCAGTTTAAAGAAGTAATAGATCAGATTGATTCATTTTATATCGCTGACGGACACCATAGAATTGGTTCTACAGCAATAAATGCAAAATATCATAAGGAGAAAAACAAAAAACATAATGGTACAGAGCTTTACAACTTTGTCTACAGTTTTATTGTTTCCAATCAGTCTATTAAAATTCATGATTATAACAGAATTTTACATGACCTGAATGGTATTTCTCCCGAAGATTTCCTGAAGGAACTTGAAAAATATTTCCTTATTCATGAAAAAGGAGAAACATCTTACTACCCTTCTCAGAAATTCCACATTTCAATGTATATGGATGGGAAGTTCTACTCTCTTCACGTGAAGCATGATCTTCGTTCCAAAGAGATGTCTCTGGATAACCTGGATCACCATCTTATTGACAAGTATATTTTCAAAAATATCCTGAAAATTGAAGATCCGGATAGCTCTGAGCTTATTTCTTATGTAAAAGGAACCTCCAACATCAACGGAATTAATATTTTAAAAGAAAAAGTAGACAGCGGCGAAGGCAAAGTTGGTTTCGGAATTTATCCTGTAAGTTTTAACGATATGATTAAAATTTCGGATTTAAGATTAAGCATGCCTCCAAAATGTACATTTATTGAACCAAAATTGATTACAGCTCTGGTAATGTACGATATGAAACCTTAATAAATTCCTATTTTTTCCCTACTTTTATCAAAGGAAAAAGAAAGGTAAATAAAAAATGAAAAAAATATTCATTATACTTCCACTCTTTTTGAGTGGATTTTTATTTTCTCAAAAAAAGCCACAAAAAAATCCGGCCAAAAAAACAACTATTGCCAAATTCAATTATCATGATGAGTTCAGAAAAATTTCAGATGAAATCATGACCAATGGTAAGGCTTATGACAATCTTGGAGAACTTACAAAAGGAATCGGATCACGTTTCAGTGCAACTCCCGGTTATACAAAAGCCGTAGAATGGGCAGAAAAAAAGTTCAGGGAAATAGGTATTGACATGATCTGGAGACAAGAAGCCAAAGCACCTATCTGGATCAGAGGAAAAGAATCTTTACAGATAAAAGCCGGAAATGGAGATTGGAAAAACATCAAAATGCTTTCTTTTGGAAACTCTGAAGGTACGGGTGGAAAAGACCTGACAGGTGAAGTTGTCTTAATTAATACCACTTCAGAGCTTAATGCCATGTCCATAGGCCAGTTAAAAGACAAGATCGTTTTCGTGAATGTTCCTATGGATCCGAAAATCATCAATACAAGTGACTCCTATTTACAGACTGCAAAATCAAAATTAATATCCGCTTCTATTATTGCTAAAACGGGTGCAAAAGCATTAATTATAAGATCACTGACAACAGCTACTGATGATACTCCTCATGCTAAAATGATTTATTATGAACCAGATGATAAAATTAAAATTCCTGCTTTATCCATTGGAGTAAGATCTGCAGATGAGCTGGAAAAAACATTGAAAAAGCAAAAAGTTACCGCTAAAATCAACATGACTGCTGAATCAAAAGGAGACACTACAAATCCAAATATTATTGCTGAAATTCAGGGCAAAAAAGATTCTAAAGTGATTGTTTTAGGTGCTCAGCTGGATTCCTGGGACTTTGGCGAAGGCGCCATTGATGACGGAACTGGTGTGGTACAGTGTATCGAAGTTTTAAGAACACTGAAAGCACTTGGATACGAAAATAACCATACCATCCGGGTAGTCCTGTACGCCAATAGTGAAAACGGGGGCCAGGGCCGCGAGATGTATGCCGCTTTTGTAAAAAAGAGAGATGAAAAACATGTTTTTGCTTTAGGAACAGATGCCGGAGGTTATTCTCCACGAGGATTTTCTCTGGATATGTCACCTCAGAGAAGAAGATTGATTTATCCATGGAAAGAATATTTTCTTCCTTATGGCGTTTATGATTTCGACCAAACAGAGGCAATTCAGGACATTTCTCCTTTAAAAAAACTTGATATTCCCTTAGCAGAGCTGGTAGTTGATACCCAAAGGTATTTTGATTACCACCATTCCGAACAGGATACTTTTGACAAAGTGAATAAAAGAGAATTGCTTCTCGGAGCAGTAGCCATCACACAGATGATTTTTATGGTTGATAAAAACTGGTAATATGAAAAAGATAGCAGGAACTTCATTATTACTTTTTGGAATGGCTGTTTTTGGTCAAACTAAAGAAGATTCGATCCAATTCAAAAGGATTTCCACAGAAATTCTGAATAATGGCAAAGGATATAATGAACTGAGAGAGCTTACCAAAACGATAGGCAACCGTTTAAGCGGATCTGAAGCGTATGAGAAATCAGTACAATGGGCTGCACAGAAACTCCGTGATGCCGGAGCCGATAAAGTATGGCTTCAGCATGTCATGATCCCGGTATGGGTAAGAGGAAAAGAATCCCTGCACATCCAGACTTCAAACGGAAAATGGAAAAGTATTAAAATGCTTTCCCTCGGAAATTCGGAAGGTACAAACGGAAAGGATATTTCAGGTGAAATTATTATGGTAAAATCGCTTGAAGAATATGATCAACTTCCCGCAGAAAAGGTGAAAGATAAGATTGTATTTTTCAACTATCCTTTTAATCAGGGAAATGTACAGACTTTCATTTCTTACCGTGATGCCAGTGCTTACAGACGAACCACCGCTTCATTAACTGCTAAAAAGGGAGGTAAATTCGTTATTATCCGATCACTTTCTTCCGCTCTTGACGATGTTCCTCACACAGGCAATATGCGCTATGATGAAAACATTTCAAAAATACCGGCTATTACCATCGGAAATACTTCTGCTGATGAACTGGAAATACTGTTGAAAAAACAGAAAGTAACAGCAAAACTCAATTCCAACTGCGGAATGAAAGGCGAAAAGCTTTCCCATTCTGTAATTGGGGAAATTACCGGTAAAAAAGACCAGAGCGTTATTGTTGTCGGCGGTCACCTTGATTCCTGGGATGTAGGAGAAGGCGCTCATGACGACGGAGCCGGAATTGTACAAAGTATAGAGGTCTTAAGAACATTTAAAAAATTAGGGATACAGAACAACCATACCATCCGAGCTGTATGCTTTGCCAACGAAGAAAACGGTACAAAAGGCGGAAAACAATATGGAAAAATTGCCAAAGAAAACAATGAAAAACATCTTTTTGCTATAGAAACAGATGCCGGAGGCTTCTCACCACGGGGAATTTCCCTGGAAATGAATGATCCTCAAAGAAATCAGATCAAAAGCTGGGTCAACTTATTTCTACCTTATGGAGTTTATAATTTCGAGGGTAAATATTCCGGATCGGATATTGCTCCGCTTCATGAAATGGGAGTTCCCACAGCTGAACTGGTTCCTGATCCACAGCGTTATTTTGATATTCACCATACCGAAGAAGATACTTTTGAAAAAGTCAACCGAAGAGAACTGCTGCTTGGTTCTGCGGTAATGACACAACTTATTTATATGATTGATAAAAATTGGTAAAACAATGAAAAAGATACTAGGAACTTCATTATTACTTTTTGGAATGGCTGCTTTTGGCCAGTCTAAAGAAGATTCTATCCAGTTCAGAAAAATTTCTACAGAAATCCTGAACAATGGAAAAGGATATACAGAGCTGAGAGAGCTTACAAAAAATATCGGACATCGTTTAAGCGGATCTGAAGCTTATGAAAAGTCTGTAAAATGGGCAGAACAGAAACTTCGTGATGCCGGAGCTGATAAAGTATGGCTTCAGGAAGTCATGATCCCGGTATGGGAAAGAGGAAAAGAATCTCTGCACATCCAGGCATCTAACGGAAAATGGAAAAGTCTTAAAATGCTTTCCCTTGGAAATTCTGAAGGAACAGGAGGAAAAGATGTTTCAGGAGAAATTATCATGGTAAAATCTATGGAAGAATATGACAAACTTCCGGCTGAAAAGGTGAAAGATAAAATTGTATTCTTCAATTATCCTTTCAGCCAATCATTTGTCGAGACTTTCAAAGCCTATGGTGATGCTGCAAAATACAGAACAACAGCAGCTTCTTTAACCGCTAAAAAAGGAGGTAAATTTGCCATCGTAAGATCTCTGTCATCAGCTTTTGATGATGTTCCTCACACCGGAGCCATGCGCTATGAAGACAAAGTCTCCAAAATACCAGCCGTAGCCATCGGAAGCACAACAGCAGATGAACTGGAAGCTTTACTTAAGAATCAGAAAATTACCGCTAAACTTAATTCCAACTGTGGAATGAAAGGTGAAAAGCTTTCCCATTCTGTCATCGGGGAAATTACCGGAAAAAAAGACCAGAGCGTTATTCTTGTTGGAGGACACTTAGATTCCTGGGATGTAGGTGAAGGCGCTCATGACGACGGCGCCGGAATTGTTCAGAGTATAGAGGTTTTGAGAACTTTTAAAAAGCTGGGAATACAAAATAACCATACCATCAGAGTAGTTTGCTTTGCCAATGAAGAAAACGGAGTAAAAGGCGGAATCCAATATGGTAAAACGGTAAAAGAGAAGAATGAAAAACATCTTTTTGCAATAGAAACGGATGCCGGAGGTTTTGCTCCGAGAGGAATTGCCCTGGATATGGATGATGCCAAAAGAAACCAGATCAAAGGCTGGTCAAATTTATTCCTTCCCTATGGAGTGTATAATTTTGAAGAGCGGTTTTCCGGAACAGACCTCTACCCGCTTCATGACATGGGAATTCCTGCCGCTGAATTGATGCCGGATTCTCAGCGATATTTCGATATCCATCATACAGAAGAAGATACTTTTGAAAAGGTGAACCGAAGAGAGCTATTATTGGGCGCTACAGCTTTAACACAGATTATCTACATGATCGATAAAAACTGGTAACAAATATAAAAAACCGTCTTTAGAGGCGGTTTTGTTTTTTTATGGAGCTTTTCATTATTTCAACAGGAACGGGCTGTCATCCTGAGCCTAGATGAATGGAACCCCGTTTATCTTTTATGATTATCTTCCGATGGCTTTAGCCAAAACTTATAGTGATTATATTTTTTTTAATAACCACGGATTTCACAGATTCACACAGATGATTGTTCCTGTGTTTTGATAAATTGATTGCTACGATTCTATTTGTGAAATTTGTGCGAAATATTTGTGGTATTTGTGGTTTTAAGATTACTTATGCTGTCTTTTAAACTTTCCCGGTTCATTTTCTAAACCGTTCTAAAGTATTTTAAATCTAAAAAAATAATTGCGCCGTAAAATTTTCTTTATTTCCAATAACTCACCCTTAAAAACAGAAAATTTTTCTATGTTTAAGGAAATAACAGATGAAAACATGCTTCATCAGGAGCTTCATCAATCCCGTGAAACAAAGTGTTAATCGCGAAACTTTTACTTTGGCATAATATTGGCATGTAAGATATTGAGAAAAAATTAAAAAACACTAAGGATGAGAAAAAAGGTTTTCTGTGGATTTTCAGTTTTTCCACTGATTCAAATTCATATCTAGTATATGAATCCTTTTTTTCTACGATGCCGTACCAGATACGGGTTCGTGATTAATTAACCCCCGTTGATTTTTCACTGCAATTTTGCACCCCGTATCTCACTGGTATCATCAATAACCAGGAATCATTTATTGATTCAAAAAAAACAAAAATATCCCGGACTTTTTAGCCCGGTACTACGATATAAATAAATGGCAAAGTCATCGTGAACCTTAGCCCAGTAAAGGAATTTATTCTTTTTACCGTGATGAGTGCGCCTTTATCATATTAATTAATGTATAACCCTTAAAATGTAAGTAATGATGAGAGACTTTTTTGAAATGATTTTTAAGAGAAATGAAGATGCTGCAAAAATGAATATCTGGAGCGTATTGCTCGTGTTAAGTTTTGCTGCCTTTTCTGTATTGGTATACGCCTTAAAACCAAGCTTAAACAGCTTAATTATATATCTGACGGCATTTGCTGCTTATATCGGCTTTGGCCTTGTATTCATCAGTTCTTTAACCGGAACAGGTATGAAGAAAAGATATTAAAATATAACTTTCAATTAATTTTTACTGAAAAAACCGTCCTGTTTGGGGCGGTTTTTTGTTACGAAAAAATTAGTTTTTTGCTCACCTATTATATCATTATAGTTAATCCCGAGTTTATTTCAGGGAATAATTTAGGTTGTTTTCCAATAGAATTTCTTAAATCCTCCAAAAGTTCTCGTGGATCTAATTTTTTTCCAATTTGTAATTCAGACTCTGGTCTCACAAAACTAGATTGTCTTCCTCTGTAAATTTCAACTGATTCAACACCATCTTTAATAGCTTTAAGACATACACCTCTAATATAATACCTATTAAACTCACTCTGACATATTAATGTCGATGCATTTTTAGGAACTTTAGACTGTTTCGAATTTTTAATTTCAGTTCCATTAAAAAACTTTGGGAATTCCAATAAGGCTTCAAAGCCTTCCTCATCGCCTTCTTTTACAGATTTTATCAAAAAATCTTCATAAACAGACTTACCATATTCATTAAGCCTTTCACTTAAAAAAAAAACATCTCTTTCTACATCTAAGTTGATTTCATCAAGCATAAAATTTCGGACTTCCGAATCAAGATTTAAAAAATTAAATTTTGCCATTATTATATTTATTTTCGGAAATTTATAGATACATAAACTTCTTACCTTACGGGAATCCGTAATACTAATATATTTTCTAACAAAAAAGCTACTCCCTCCGGAGCAGCTAGTGATAACAAAGTTATCTTAACATCGTAAAAACTTATTCTTTAAACAAATCCTTCATCATTTCATCAAGGATCTTTTTGGTTTCTTCTTCAATCATGTTTCCGGCTTTTTCAACCATCTTTTCTCTGAAAGGTTCACAACAGGCTTTTATTCCGAAGCCCTCATCCGTTTTTTTCAATTCCGGATGCAGACCGTGTTCTTCACACATTTCTGACTCAATTTCTTTTTTTATGAGGTCGTAATTCAGATCAAACATATTTTTATTTTGTTTCTTATAAGTGTCGGGTAAAGATAGAAGTAATTGATCTTTGCCGAAATCCGTATTTATACGGTATTTATACAAACAAAAAACCGTCCCTTCCGGAACGGTTTTCATATCTTAAAAAGATTCAATTATTTTACTTTTACAAGCTCAACATCGAAAACTAACCAGGAGTTTGGCGGGATCACTCCTCCTGCTCCTCTTTCTCCGTAAGCCATTGCCGGCGGGATCAATAATGTAGCAGTTTCACCTTCTTTCAACAACAGGATACCTTCATCCCATCCTTTGATTACTCTTCCCATTCCGATTGGAATTTCGATCGGCTCGTTTCTTTTGAATGAAGAATCAAACTCAGTTCCGTCTACCAATTTACCTGCATAGTGTACAGATACATTATCACCAGCTTTTGGAGCTTTACCGTCAGCTGTTTTTGTGATTTTATAGTAAAGACCTGATTCAGTTTTTTGCATACCAGCTTTTAAATTTTCAACTAATTTTTCCTGGTTAGCTTTGAATTCTTCTTCTCTTTTCTTCTTTTCAGCCTCTTCTTTAGCTAAAAATGCCTTATTGTTTTCTGCAATCTTAGCTTTTCCTTCGCTGAAAGTTTTAGCTGCATCATAGTGCTTGTACTCATCACCTTTGCTGAAAACAGACACTTTTTCTAAAACGATATCTGTTTTAGGCTTATCCTGAGCTCCTTTTTCAACGTTAGCAATAGCATCGATTACGTCATTTCCTTTTACCACTTTTCCGAAGATTGTGTGTTTTCCATCTAACCAAGGGGTAGCAACTTCAGTAATGAAAAACTGAGAACCGTTTGTATTAGGTCCTGAGTTCGCCATTGAAAGAATACCTTTTCCTGTATGTTTAAGGTCGTTTCTTTCGTCCTCGAATTTATATCCCGGATCACCTGCTCCAGTTCCCTGAGGATCTCCTCCCTGGATCATGAAATCTTTGATTACTCTGTGGAAAATAGTTCCGTCATAATAAGGAACTCCCTTAGCCTTAGCTTTGTTGTCGATTTTCCCTTCTGCAAGACCAATAAAGTTGGCTACAGTTACTGGTGCTTTCTTGTCCTCAAATTTTACAATTAAGTTACCTTTTGTAGTTTGAAGATTGGCATAAAGCCCGTCATTAAGACCTTCGTAAGTTTCTTTGTCTACGTTCATTTTTTTATAAATTGGGGTACAACTCATCAGCGAGATACTTGCCGCTGCCAGAATTATATTCTTGTTAAACAATTTCATGTATTATAGAGCTTTTAATTTTATGATTAATGGAATGTCGTTATCTATTTTCTTTTCGTCTCCGAAAGTTCCGTAAGCCAAAGAAGACGGCACCAAAAGCGTCACTTCCTCTCCATCCTGTATAAAACGCAAAGCGTTCTCCACTGCCCTCAGTTCATCAAAGTGCCCGAATCTCGCATCTCTTCTTTCAAAAGACTGGTCGTAGATTTTAGTCTGATCAAAATCATACAGATCATAAGAGTAAGAAATCAAAGTTTCATCTTTTCTTCTTTCTCTCTGATCATAGCCTTCTGCCGTTACCCAGTAATTAAGCTGCGTAGGATAGAATTTCACAGACTGGCCATTGATCCAATCCTGAATCTGGCCTCTTTCTATGGTATTCAGATTTTTCATCCTGTTTTTAGAAACATCCAGATCTTTTTTACTTAAAACACCGCCTACCGGAGGATGGGCCGTCTGTGTATTTCTGTTGCAGCTCAACAGGCTTATGGCTGATATGAAGAGTATTTTTTTCATAAACTTTTGCGAAAATACACATTTCGCGAATCAATTACAAAACTTGACCCAGAAATATGCGAATGTAAAAATGTATCAATCTATTAATAAAACAAGGCAACTGATTGAATCCCCAAATTAAAAGTCATTCATACATTTTATACGACTACATAAATACAAAAAAAGCCGGGAAAAACCCGACTTTTATATAGTTTATTTAAAAAAATATTAAACTGTTTCTAAAGCGTGATCTACCACAACTCTCCATCCGAAAGGATCTTCAGAAAGGTTGTTTTGCAGGTCTACCAAATCTTTCTTAAGAAGAGCAGCGAAACTTTCTTCGTCAGATAATCTTGGAAGCTCAAGTTTTTCACCTTCATATCCTAAAGCCTGGAACTGAGTGGTAACAACAGCTGTACCTACTCCCCACACTTCTTTAAGAGAACCGTTCTTCAACGCTTCAATAACTGTTTTCACAGGAATTGGTTCTATTTTCACTTCAATTCCTCTTTTCTTAGCTAGCTGAATGAAACTGTCTCTTGTTACTCCGTCAAGAATTTTTTCAGAAGTTGGAGGTGTAAAGATCGTATCGTTGATTCTTACAAATACGTTCATTGTACCACTTTCTTCAAAATATTCGTGAGTAGCATCATCCGTCCAGATGATTTGCTCATATCCTTCTTCGATCGCCAATTGCGTAGGATAGAAAGAAGCAGCGTAGTTACCTGCAGCTTTTGCAGAACCTACTCCTCCGTTTGCAGCTCTTGAATAGTGATCAGAGATTTTTACAGATACCGGCTCTGAATAATAGCTCTTCGCTGGTGTTGCAACGATAGCAAACATATATTTATTAGATACTCTTGCTTTCAAAGCTTCCTCTGTAGCAAAAATCAATGGTCTGATATAAAGAGACATTCCTTCCCCCTGAGGAATCCACTCTCTGTCCAGATCTACTAAAGCTTTTAACCCGTCTAAAAACATTTCTTCAGTCACCTCAGGCATAGCAAGACGCTTTGCTGACTTATTGATACGTTCAAAATTCTTTTCAGGCCTGAAAAGGAAAACCTGCCCGTCTTTGTCTTTATAGGCTTTCATACCTTCAAAACAAGCTTGTCCATAGTTTACTCCCATCATGGCAGGTGTAAATGGAATCGGACCGTAAGGAACTAATTTTACATCACCCCATTTCCCATCTTCATACTCACATATAATCATATGATCTATGAAAGTACCACCAAATGAAAAATCGTTAGGGTCAAATGTAGAAATTCTGGAGTTTTCAGTTTTTTGAATTATCATTTTTTAAAATTTTTACGATGTTCTACAAATTTAACATAATTTTCTAAATATAAAAATTTTAGAGTAAATTTGACAAAAAAATAGCTTGAAAAGAGAGATTAAGACCACAAACGATGGTAGTAAAACATTGTTTATCAATGAGTTGAATGAAAACTACCATTCGCATCATGGAGCACTTCAGGAAGCCGAACATGTGTTTATTAAAAATGGATTGAATTTGATAAATGATTGCGAAATTAATATTTTAGAACTCGGTTTTGGAACAGGTTTGAATGTTTTGGTAACAATTAATGAATATTTAAAAACTGACAAAAATCATGTCATCAATTATTTTTCGCTTGAAAAATACCCCATAAATGAATCCGAAGTTAAGGATTTGGCATACTTTGAACATTTTGACAACCCTGAGTTTAAAAATATTTATCAGAAAATTCATCTGGCAGATTGGGAAAAGTCAGTAGAAATCATTAGTGGATTCAACCTTAAAAAGATAGAATGTGATTTTTTTGACCTGAAAGACATCGATTTGCCTAAAATCAATCTTGTTTATTTCGATTGTTTCGGTGCCAGAGTGCAGCCTGATCTTTGGGAAAAGCCATTATTTGAACTGGTTTCTGACAAAATGGCCATTAACGGATTATTAACCACCTATTCTTCTAAAGGCAGTGTAAGGAGAATTCTTCAGGAGCTGAATTTCCAGGTAGAAAAAAAACAGGGGCCTCCGGGAAAGAGAGAGATGATCAATGCCATTAAATTATAGAATGGAAGCCGGAGGATGGAAGCTGGATGTTTACAACCAAGTGTTTTATTAATATTGATTTTTTATTTTAAAATAATAATTAACAAGATACGTTTATTCAATATTATTAAAAATAAATAGCATTAAACTTCCGGCTTCGTGCTTCCAACTTCCAGCTTTTTCTCAACAAAATTCCTTACATTAGCTATACAAATATTATACATTATATATATGATAGATAAGATCAACATTAGAGTGTATGCGTGTGCAGTAAAAGACAAACAAGTTCTTACTTTATTTGAAGAATATGCCGGCGAACCTTTAATGAAATTTCCGGGTGGCGGATTGGAATATGGTGAAGGAGTACTGGAATGCCTGCATCGTGAGTTTGATGAAGAACTGAATGTACAGATCAATGTCCTGGAACATTTTTACACTCAGGAAAACTTTCTTGTTTCACGATTCAAAGAAAACGAGCAGCTTCTTACCATATATTATATAGTAGACATAGTGAATGAAGAAGATTTTATTATCATGGATCCCTGCATCGAAAAAACAGAATGGATTGATATAGACAGACCAGACAATCCTTTCCCTCTTCCGATAGATAAGATTGTATTTGATAAATTAAAAGAAAAATTCCTGTAAGTGTTCTTACAGGAATTTTTATTATTTCTTGACTTTAAAATCGCTTGCTCCCGGGTAAGGCTGCAAATACCCTGAATTCCAATTGGACTGAAGCAATGACTCTACAAATTCATCAGTTCTGTTTTTGTGTGGATCATATTGTTCTTTAAGATCAATATCAGCCATTTTTCCTTTTACATTCCACCAGAAAGCACTCCATCCACCTCTCAACTCCTTGATGATTTCAAAGACATTTTTTCCGGTAGCTCTGTTCATGAGCTTTGCAAAAACCTGCCCCTCGGTAGTGGTAAGGTCTCTTAGCTGTTTTTCATACTGATCCGCCAGCATATTCTGTCTTTCTCTTACAAATTTTCTTTTAGCTTTACTATCCATATCATTCATATCTTTCTGGATATCTCTGTATTGCTGTAATGCGGTAACAAATAGCGGATATACTCTGTACAGCTTTTTATTCAGAAAATAGTAGTAATTTTTATCCAGTTGATTATTAAATCTTGGTTTATTAACCAAAACCAACTCGTCTAATACGACTACAGGCTCGCCATTGATTTCATAAATCTTGACTTTTTGCTGCTCGTCATAATAATATTTATTTCCAAATTCATCTGTCTTCAATGATTCAGCCGGATATTGATTGAGTGGTTTTGCCACTACCCCATCCTTTTGGCCAAAAACACTGACTCCAAAAAAGAAAATAAAAAGGCAGATAATCTTACTAAAATTCATTATTTTTACACTTATAAGAAGAAAAATTAAACGCAAAAATCATTCCTTTTTATGAAATTTGAAAAGAAATCTTTGAAATTTTTAGAGAAATATTTAAACACTTCATCACCAACAGGCTATGAGCACAAAGGACAGGAAGTCTGGATGGACTATATCAGACCTTATGTTGACAAAATAGAAGTAGACCATTATGGAACCTGTTATGGGATCATCAATCCGGAAGCTGAATTTAAAGTAGTGATTGAAGCGCATGCTGATGAAATTTCATGGTACGTTAATTATATTACGGATGACGGATTAATCTATGTGATCAGAAACGGAGGTTCCGATCAAACAATCGCTCCTTCAAAAGTTGTCCATATTCACGGAGAAAACGGAATCGTAAAAGGAGTATTCGGATGGCCGGCTATTCACACAAGAACAAATCAGAATGAGCCTACTCCGAAAATCGAAAATATTTTCATCGACTGTGGTGCAACTACCAAGAAAGAAGTGGAAGAAATGGGAATCTTTGTAGGATGTATGATCACTTACCCAGATGAGTTCTTCGAAATGAACGACAGATATTTTGTCTGCAGAGCATTGGACAACAGAATCGGAGGCTTCATGATTGCTGAAGTTGCCAGACTTTTAAAAGAAAATAAGAAATCTATCCCATTTGGACTTTACATTACCAATTCTGTACAGGAAGAAGTAGGTTTATACGGAGCAGACATGATTGCTGACACCATCAAACCGAATATTGCCATTGTAACAGATGTTACCCACGACACTACAACTCCGATGATTGAAAAGAAAAAAGAAGGAGATCAGAAATGTGGTGCAGGGCCGGTAGTATTCTTTGCTCCGAGTGTTCACCACACGATCAGAGAATTGATTATTGATACGGCAAAAACTAAAAAAATTCCTTTCCAAAGAGCTGCGGCAAGCAGAGCTACAGGAACTGATACTGATGCTTTTGCCCATTCCAACGGCGGGGTGCCAAGTGCGTTAATTTCCTTACCTTTGCGTTATATGCATACTACGGTAGAAATGGTGTCTAAGGAAGATGTAGCTAATGTTATTAAGCTTATCTATGAAACAGTTCTTAAGATCAAACCGGAAATGAAACTGAAATATCATTAAATGAGATTTCAGATATAAGATAACAGACACCAGACTCAAATAACTGCATACTTATGCTCTTTAAAAATCTGAAATCTGAGATCTAGTATCTTATATCTAAATAAAAAGTATAAAAAGTAAAAATGAAAACGAAGCTTATTGCTCCATCCCTTTTATCTGCAGACTTTGGGAACCTGCAAAGAGACATTGAAATGCTGAACAACTCTCAGGCCGACTGGTTCCACATTGATGTAATGGACGGCAGATTTGTACCTAACATTTCATTTGGTTTTCCGGTAATGAAAACTGTTCAGCAGCATGCCAAAAAATTTGTAGATGTTCACCTGATGATTGTGGAACCTGAGAAATATGTTGATGAATTCATCAATCATGGTGCGGACCTTATTTCCGTTCATTATGAAGCATGTACGCATCTTCACAGAACGATTCACCACATTCAGAGTAAAGGAGTAAAAGCAGGTGTTGTTTTAAACCCTTCCACTCCTGTATTAATGCTTGAAGACATTATTGCAGATGTGGACCTGGTATTGTTAATGAGTGTAAATCCCGGATTTGGAGGACAGAAATTCATTGAAAACACTTACAAAAAGATTGCTGAAACCAAAGACCTTATCTTAAGCAACAACTCTACGGCACTTATCGAAATTGATGGTGGAGTGAATCTTGACAACGCTTCTAAGCTTTTTGAAGCAGGAGCTGATGTTCTTGTGGCAGGAAATGCTGTTTTCTCTGCAGAAAGCCCTGAGAGAACTATTGAGCTTTTAAAGATTTAATAAGTATTTTTATCATAAACAAAAAAGGCAGCCAATGGCTGCCTTTTCTCTTGTTTGAAATGAAGTCTTCTTGGTTATAAATTTTTTTTCAACATTTTGAATGTTAAAACGCTGTTTTGTCTTGCTAACATTACAAAGATCAGAATAAAACCATACGTATGCATCCGTAGAAATACTGAATCTATCATTAAGTATTTTCACCTATTCCAAATCTTTTTACACCTCCCTGTTCCAAATACAGGCACAGACTACAAAAATGATTGAAACGACAGAAAAGACCGTTCTTATATTATTCAGAAAATTCCATCTGTTTTCAAAATTATCACGCATCTGCCGGATCGCTTCTGTTGTAGAACTGGAAATATCAAACTTATCCAGCGCGTCATTCATCGGAACATTTCCAGCAACCGTCACTCCAAAAACTCCGATCAGATAAGCCAGCGCAGCCAACACGAGAAAAATAAAAGCAGGCTGATATCCCCGAAACAAAAAGGCAGATACCGGAAGGAGAATCGCTGTTCCCATAAAACTCATGAAGAAAACCGGGTTCAGAATTTCCCGGTTGATGTTCTGCATTGCTTTCAGATATTCCACATCAGAGAGTTTTCCCAGTCCAAGAACTACAGAACATGAATAAGCATAGAAAAGTCCTCCTATCAGAGCAGTGAGGACAGCAGTAATGATCAATACGAGTGTTGTCATTTTCATATATTTTGATTTTGGTTATCAGGATAGAATTAATAAGGATTCCATTTTTTAATAATATTCTGGGCTGTAAGAATCATTTCGGGATCCCAGTTCTCTGTTTTAAAATAATGAAAATCCTGATCTTTGATCACCCCAGCTCCTGCCCCATCAAAAAGAAGCCTGGTAAGCCTCGATTGCTCTTCAAATAAAGCCAGATCTTCTAAAGGCTTCTCCAAAAGTTGTATTTGCCGCTTGTTCCAACTCCTCTTTTCTTTCTCTTTCCAATCTGAAGCTTCGATTATTGTTTTAACTTTATTGAAATCATTTAGGAAATTTTCTTTATCCTCTTCTGTTTTCAACGTATGCCCCAGCCTTTCAATAATAATATATTCCAGATTTTGACATTTTGCTAAAACAGAGGGTAAAATAAAAAAAATCTCTTCAGGAATAACATCATCATGCGTATCCCTTCTCACCTGCTTTTTTCCGTACACACTCTCCTGCCAGCTTCCACCGGAAAGATGAATCTCTTTTACCTTATCTAAAGGGTACAGATCAATTATTTCCTCTATTTCTACTTCAAAATTACAGGATTGACAATAAATATTATGAAGATCAAGAATCAGAAAGCCATTGGTGTCTTCGGTTAATTTATCAAGAAATACTCCTTGTTCCTTTACATCATCTATAGAAAATGAAAAAGCCAGATTTTCTATACCTACAGGAATATCCACAGCCTGCTGAAGTCTGTACAATCGGTCTTTTCCTATCTGTAAAGTTTTGGGATGCAGACATACCGGCAATGGCACTCCCTGATGAAAGTTTTCAGTGTTCATGAAACCAAAATGTTCCGTGATATGATTATACCTTCTCAGGCTGACTTCTTCTTTTAGCTTTTGCAGCCATTGTTCCTGCCTTTCTGTCCACCTTGCATCAAACAGGGAATAATAAACACCATGTCCTATCAAACGATTATTTTCTGCATAAAAGTTCAGCAGATCACGAAGCCAATCCGATTCATTGGTATGATAAAGGGTATCAAAAGACCATTCCAGAACATCAACAGCCTTGTTCTGCAGCAACGGCAAAACAGCAGAAACAAAATCAGCTTCTGCCATCATTGATATTCCTAACAGTGGTTTTTTCATCTTTTATCCCATTCCACAAGCCGGACAGCCATAGCCACGAAGAACAAGCGTATCTTTTTTTACAATTGGTTTAGGAGTTCCCGGTTTTTTCTTTTCAACGGTGTCGGGCGTTGTTGCTCTTTTTACTTTTTTTACAGGCTTTTTAGTTTTAGCTTCAGGTTTAGTGCTTTGTGCAGAAACTCCTACCGCTAATAAACTCGCCATTAATACTACTGGAATTTTCATAATTGCTTTTTTTCAGATAAAATTTACAATAAACGTTCCATTTATCTAATCCAATCTATTCAAACTTTTATTCTAAGTTCAAATTAGATGGAGATGGTTTTTAGTTTAAATCATAAAAATACAATAATAAAGGAAACACTCTGATAATAATTATGAGTAAATATTGAGAAATTGTTGTGGTAATGTTTTCTTTAATTATATTTAATGGTAAAATAAAACTATATATGAAAAACAGTCTGATTAAAGCTGTTTTCCTGGGGTTGACTTTATCGGCTTATCATATCAACGCACAGGTTCAAACGGTTGACAGCAGCAAGAAAATGGAATGGTTTAAAAATGCCAAACTGGGTATTTTTATTCATTGGGGAATCTACTCCGTGAATGGAATTTCCGAATCATGGTCATTTTTCAACAATTATATCAATCACGAAAATTACATGAAACAGCTGAATGGTTTTTCAGCTTCAAAATACCAGCCTGAACAATGGGTAAACTTTATTAAAGAATCCGGAGCAAAATATGCTGTTATTACAACCAAACACCATGACGGAGTTTCATTATGGAACTCTAAGGCTGAAAAAGCGATTACTATTCCCGGACAGTCCTTGGCAAAAAAAGATGTTTTAAGTCCTTTTGTTTCCGCTTTGAAAAATTCCGGATTAAAAACAGGACTTTATTTCTCATTGCCGGATTGGAGCCATCCTTATTACGACATCAACACCCGGACAAAAAAACGGTACGAAATAAAAGACGACCCGAAACGATGGCAGAACTTCATCAGTTATTATCAAAGCCAGCTTAATGAACTTTCTTCTCAGTACTCGCCTGACCTTCTTTGGTTCGATGGAGACTGGGAACATACTTCTGAGGAATGGAAAACTTCTCAAACACTGGAACTGCTTAAAAAACACAATTCTGACATTATCATCAATTCAAGGCTTACTACTCATGGGGATTATGATACTCCTGAACAGGGAATACCTGTAGTTCCGCCACAAAATCCATACTGGGAACTTTGTTATACTATGAATGATTCCTGGGGATATCAGCCTTTCGATAAAAGTTATAAAACACCTAATATGATTGTCAGAACTCTGGCAGACGTGATCAGTATGGGAGGAAACCTTCTGCTTGATATCGGACCCAGATCAGATGGCACCATTCCCGAAGAACAGATTGAAATTCTGAAAAATCTTGGCCGCTGGACTTCCAAAAATCAGCATGCCATTTATGAAACAACCCGTGGAATTCCTTTTGAAAATTATAAAGGAAAGTCTTCTTTATCCACCACAAAAAAGTCGTTATTCCTTTATCTCGAGGAAGCTAAAAACTTTACAAAGATTTATGGACTGGGAACAAAACCTACTTCGGCAAAAATTATCGGAGATCCTTCTGCTGTTATCAAAATGGACTACAATACAGAAAAAACACTGACATTGAATTTTTCTAATGTAAAATTTGACAAAGATGTCACCGTTGTAGAGCTTACTTTCGATACTCCCCCTTTATTTTTGAAAGATTTTAAGAATGAAGATCGCCCTCTCGCAGAAATTCTGGATAACAAAAACACACAGGAAGCAGTCTATACTATAGCCAATGCGCTATATAATGGTCATAACCTACCAACTTCTTCAGGACTAACCAGTGATGGCCTTGATATGAAAATCAAGAAAACACCCAACACCAATCAGGAAACTCTGCAATGGATAAGTAAGCATGCGGAAGCACTTTATGAAACTGAGAAAGGATTACCGGATGGACATTATTCAGGAATGAGTGCATTGTCTAAAGATAAACAGACACTCTATCTTTTTGTGGAAGGAACACCTACAGGCCCCATTGCCCTTAAGGGAATAAAAAATGAGATTGCAAGAATCAGAGTGGTGGGAGAAGGTACAATGCTCTCACACACCATTTACAATAAGCTTTACTGGAGCGCCACACCGGGAATTATTTACATTGATATTCCCAAGGAAAAGCTGGATAAGCAAATGACGGTCATTGCTGTGTTACTCAACAAACCTCTTGAGCTCTACAGAGAAAATGTAGGTGCCATTGAAAATAATCTTTAATAGGAATGTCTTAAAAAACAAAATCCGGAGAAAATTCTCCGGATCTTTTATTTTGTAAGATAATTTTCTTAGAAAATCTCTCTTCCTGAAAAATGGAACTGAGCTTCGATTAATGCATTCTCGTCAGAATCTGAACCGTGAACTGCATTTTCTCCGATGCTTCTTGCAAACATCTTTCTGATTGTACCTTCAGCTGCTTCTGCAGGGTTAGTAGCACCGATTAATGTTCTGAAGTCTTCAACTGCATTATCTTTTTCTAAAACAGCAGCAACGATAGGACCAGAGCTCATGAATTCTACCAACTCACCATAAAATGGTCTTTCAGCATGTACTTCATAGAATTTTTTTGCATCAGCAACTGTAAGCTGAGTTAATTTTAAAGCTTTGATTTTAAAACCTCCTTCAGCAATCTTACCCAATATAGCACCGATATGTCCGTCAGCAACTGCATCAGGCTTAATCATAGTGAATGTAATGTTAGACATAAATGTATATTTTTTTAATGGCGCAAAATTACAAAAAATATCTTTGATTTTTATTTTAATTTTTTTTTAACATAAAAATAACTTTTATTAAGAAATTATGAAGCAATCTTTGGCACAGTAATTGTTTATTCTATTGCGATTCTCATGTTTAATTTGAGTTTTCATGGTTATTAGTTTTTACCCAGCTTCGGCTGGGTTTTTTATTTTCAAAAAAAACAGTCATTTTTTATCAATTCAATAATTTTAAAAGCTATAAAAAGGGATATTTATTAATATTATTTCTTTTATTTCAATTAATAGAATAATCGGATTTTCCAGAATATCATTTTTCCTGTCAACTAAAATATGCCAAAAGTGGAGTTATCTGCCAAATTTGTCACATCAAAAAGTAGAGTTATTAAAAAACAGATTTTTTTTCATTAAAATTCAACATACCAAGTATTAAAAAACTGACAATCAATTATAGCATTTAATTTATTCTTTAAATAAATAATATTATAGAATACATTACTAAAATCACAGAGGTAATTAAATAAAGACCTATTTAAAACACTCCTTGTCAAGGTTAAGTAATAGAAAACTTTAAAACAAAAAAAGAGACTATTTAATGATAGTCTCTCTGTATATTTTATTTTTGGGAAGCTTCTTCTGCTTCATCCATCAATTTAATGTAAGTGGCATAGCGGGAATGTTGTATCTCGCCTGTTTCAAGGGCATCAAGAACGGCACACTTCGGCTCATTCACGTGAAGGCAGTTATGAAATTTACACTCTTCTCTCTTTTTAAAAATCTCAGGGAAATAATGCTGTACTTCTTCTTTTTCAATATCAATCATGGCAAATTCACGGACACCGGGGGTATCGATCACATTTCCACCAAAATCCCAAAAGTGCATCTGTGCAAAAGTTGTTGTATGTTTTCCTTTCAGGTGGGTGTCTGAAATTTCGGATGTTTTTAAATTTAATCCTGGCTGTAAAGCATTTACCAGAGTCGACTTTCCACAACCAGAATGTCCGAAGAACACTGAAGTTTTATCTTTAAGGATTTCTTCCAGCTGATCAAGGTTCAGTCTTGAATAAGATGATATTTCCAGTGTCTGATATCCAATTTCCTGGTAGAGAAATTCAATATCTTTTACAATTTCTATTTCTTCTCCATGGAGAACATCAATCTTATTAAAAAGAATCAGTGGTGTAATATTATAGGCCTCACAACATGCCAGAAATCTGTCTAGGAATCCTAAGGATGTTTCAGGATGCTTTAGGGTAAAGATAAAGCAGGCCAAATCAATATTGGAAGCAATAATATGGGCTTCTTTTGAAAGGTTTACTGATTTTCTGATCAGGTAATTGGAACGTGGCTCAATTTTCGTGATCCAGGCAATATCATCCTGTTCCAGTTGAAACTCAACAAAATCTCCTACAGCAAGTGGATTGGTAAGTCTTGTTTTTATTAATTTGAATTTCCCCCTGATTCTGGCCTCGAAAATTTTATTTGTTTCCAATTCCAAAACCTGGTACCAGCTGCCTGTAGATTTAATGATTTTTCCTTTCATAGATAATACTGATGCAAATATAAGGAATTAGGGCTTAGAATTCGGGAAATAGGTTAAAAACACATGTTTCTATTTTCTACATCCCGAGGTCTAAGCCCTAATAAATATTTTTTGCTGTAAGCAGGTAATGGATTTCAGAAATTAAAACTATTATACTTTAAAACCCAAACTCTTTACCATTGCCTGCAATTTATCTCTTATCGATCATAATGCTATTCTGAACTTCAATAGATTCTTCATGAATTGCTTTAAAGACTTTTTCAATAAATTCCTGAGACATTCCTGTTTCTTTCGCTTTTTGAGTAGCGTATTCAGTGATTACTTTCCAACGTTCAGGCTGGAAGATCGCGATATCATTCTCCTTTTTAAGTTTACCGATCTTTTCAGAAATTTTCATTCTTTGAGAAAGAAGTTCAATTAACTGGAAGTCAAGATCTGAGATTAAGGTTCTGTGTCTACCCATTTCTCCTTCAAAACCTGCAAGGTTAGAGCTTCTTACTTTCAGATTACCAATAAGGTCTGCAAGAACTTCCGGAGTAATCTGCTGAGAAGCATCACTCCACGCCTCATCAGGATTGCAGTGTGATTCAATGATAGCTCCCTGGTATCCTACGTTAAGAGCTTCCTGAGTGATATCAGCAAGACCTGTTCTGTTTCCGCAGATATGTGAAGGGTCAATCAGCATTGGAATATTTGGAAACTGGCTCTTGAAGTCAAGGGCAATCTGCCAGTTCGGGTTGTTTCTGTATTTTGTTTTCTGGTATGTTGAAAATCCTCTGTGAATTACTCCCAGGTTTTTAATATCCTGACCTAAGAGTCTTTCCAATGCTCCAATCCATAATGCAAGATCCGGATTAACGGGGTTTTTCACGAATACAGGCTTATCTGTTCCTCTTAAAGCCATTGCAATTTCCTGTACTGTAAATGGGTTTACTGTAGAACGCGCTCCGATCCAAAGAACATCTACATCTGCTTCCAGGGCGGCAAATACGTGATGTGCGTTAGCTACTTCGGTCGCTGTTTTGAAACCATACTCTTCTTTTACTTTTTTTAGCCAGTTCAAACCTATTACTCCTACTCCTTCAAACCCGTTTGGTTTAGTACGAGGCTTCCAGATTCCTGCACGGAAAACAGATACATTGGCATTGGATTCTTTAATTCTCCTTGCAGTTTCAAGCATCTGAGCTTCACTTTCCGCACTACATGGTCCCGCGATCATTAGAGGTTGTGTAAGCCCATCGATCCACTCATTTTTCAAATCATTTAAATTCATATTCTAAATTTTATTGTTTTTTTATATAATTTTTTCGTTGACAGCAATAGCCCTTTGGATTATAAAATTTAATTTATAATTCTTTTCAAAAAATGCCGTTCAAAATTGTTTAAAGGAATCAGGAAAATAATAGGGCTCTACTTCTCCTGTATTTTTTGGAAAGAAATTCAGTTAACAGTACCAATAAAATCGGTAATACGTTCTGAAATTTCTATAATAAGAAGCAGAAAAACTAAAATAACCGCTAAAAAAGTAATTAGCGGGTGCAAAAAAAGACAGATATGTGTTAGTCAATTTTTCCATTTTATTCTAGAAATGCGTTTGTTTTAGCCTTTCTGGTTATGATTTGTTCTTGTCGAAAACATATTTTCAACAGAAATATTTGACAAATATATAAAAATTATGTCAAATCAAACTTCATTAAATCATCAAGATCTTTTAAAAGTGGATTTTTTTCGATCATTTTTTCAAACATTTTCCTCTTGGTCACAACCTCAATCTTCAGATTTTCAACGTCTCTGACGTATTCCACCTCAATCATATGGTTTTGAATTTTTCTTTTAAAATGATTAAAAAATTCTCCGCTTATTTTATCAAATTCTACTTTGGCAGAATCTGAAGGGAATAAAACTTTGATTTTATTTTCCTCAGCTTTTTCAAGTTTGAAGGTTTTTACTGCATTAAAAACAAAGTTATTTTTTACCTGAAGCTGTTTAAGCATAATTTTCCATTCCATCTGCAGATCTGTATCTGTAAAATGGTGTTGAGGAAGATTTTCATTTTTCACAACAATTGTTTCTGTTGTTTCTGCTTTATCTTCTTTATTCAGGAAAGAATTGATGCTGAAACCGGAAGAAATTCCCGGTCTTGATAATGGCTTGGTTGTTTTTGTTACTGGAGTGGCCTCTACTTTATCAGGAGCTGCAGTCTGTTGTTCTGCCTTAACTTCTTTTTTCTCCGGAGCTTTTTCCGGCATTTTTATCTCCTGTTTCTCACTAAGAAACGGAGCTAGAATCAGGAACTTTTTTTTTTAGTATCGCCTAAATTAGCTGTCAGTGAAGCCAGCTGCATTAATGCAATTTCAACCGTAAGTCTTGGATTTTTGGAATTCTTATAATTAATATCTGCATGGTTGCAGATTTCAATGCCATCAATCAGCTGCTGGGCGGCCCACTTCTGTCCCTGTTCTATAAATTTAGATTTTGTCTTCTCTCCCACTTCTATGAGATCGATAGTAGAAGTATTCTGCGCCATCATCAGATCTCTGAAATGATTTCCTAATCCGGCAATGAATATGTGGGGATCAAATCCTTTCTTTACAATTTCATTGAACGCAAAAAGCACTTCAGGAATTTTGTTTTCCTTGGCAAGATCTACGATATTAAGATATTGATCGTAATCCAGAATATTCAATACTTCGGCTGCTTTTGCCAGCGTAATATTTTTCTGAGAGAAGGTTGAGAGCCTGTCGAAAATAGAAAGTGCATCTCTTAATGCACCATCAGCTTTTTGAGCGATCAGGTACAATGCGTCATCTTCGTACTGGATATTTTCCTTCTGGGCGATGTTCTTGAGATGATTCTGAATGTCTTCAATAACAATTCTCTTGAAGTCATAGATCTGGCAGCGGGATAAAATTGTTGGAATAATTTTATGTTTCTCCGTGGTTGCCAGAATAAAGATCGCATGGGCAGGCGGCTCTTCCAGGGTTTTAAGGAAAGCATTGAAAGCGGCAGAAGACAGCATATGAACCTCGTCAATAATATACACTTTGTATTTACCGACCTGAGGTGCAAATCTTACCTGATCTATCAGTTCCCTGATATCATCTACAGAGTTATTGGATGCAGCATCCAGCTCATAAATATTATAAGCAAAGCCGTCTTCTGAAACCGAGCCATCTTTCTCATTGATCTTTCTTGCCAGAATTCGGGCGCAAGTAGTTTTACCTACACCACGAGGTCCACAAAAAAGCAATGCCTGAGCTAATTGGCTTTCTTCAATTGCATGTTCTAAAGTATCCGTAATATGAGATTGTCCTACAACCGTATCAAACTCCTGAGGACGATATTTTCTTGCAGATACTATAAAATTTTCCATTGGTCAAAAATAAGAAATATAGTTTTAATTTGAAAATTAAAAGTTTTCAAATATCAACAAAAAAACATTTCTGCTTAAATCGGAAAACTTTTAACCCTTATTTTTTTTTACTGTATGCAAAGTCAATCAATTCAACAATAGCCCCTTCAATCTCTTTTCTTCCTTCTTCAGTTTTCAGATCAATACCACAGAATTTGTTGGCATTATATCCTGTATAAAGGTTAAGATAGTAAGCACCAGAAACAATCAGAGCCATAATTGCTCTATGTCTTGTTGCCACACCTTCCCCGAAGTAAGGATCTGAGATATTTCCAAACAAAACCTCACCTACATCTTCACGTTGTTCAACCAGTTTTTTAAGAATAGGTTTGCTTTCTGAAAGTTCCCAAAGGATAATTTTCTGAAGTTCTTTATTTTTCTTCAGGTTTTCGAATTGATTAAGTACAACCATTTTGGTAAGTTCATGTCCGCCGTCGGAAAAATCCATATCAACGTCCTGATTGACCTGGCTCCAGTAATCCTGAGATTTGATATATTCATCGATCAGTTTATCTGTACTTCCAAAGTACTCATAGATCAATTTTTTATCAAATCCGGCCACCGCAGCAATTTTACTTACTTTTAATCCGGAGTACCCTTTTACTCTTAAAATTTTACCAACTGCAGCAAGCAGTTTTTGCTTTGTTTTTTCTTTGTCCCTAATGGGGCCCTGCACTACTTTTCTAGGCATAATTTATTATTTTTTTGCAATATGCAATTTTTTATTAATATCATCAAACGCATTCAGCGTTTTGTCGAGATGTTCTTTTTCGTGTCTGGCAGTCACACTCATCCTTATACGCGCATCTTTTCTTGGTACAGCCGGGTAAAGAATCGGGTTGGTATAGATTCCTTTTTCTATTAGTAGTTTTCCGGCTTCTCCTGTTACATAAGGATCTCCAATTTTTACGGGAATAATTGCGGAACACGTAACTCCGGTGTCCAATCCTAAATCATCAAGCCCTTTTTTGAAATAATTGATATTGTTCCAGAGTTTTTCTCTCCAGATAGGTTCTTCGTCTATTAAATCAATGGCTTTAACAATTCCTGCGGATGATGGCGGAGCTGTTGCTGAGAAAATCTGCTGACGGGATTGGAATCTGATAAATGCTGCTATTTTTTTATCAGCAATGACATATCCTCCAAGGTTACCAAACGTTTTACTGAATGTTCCTGTGATGATGTCTACTTTATCCAGCAATCCAGCCTGTTCCAAAGTACCTCTTCCTGTTTCTCCAAGGATACCGACACCGTGTACATCGTCTACCATTAGAAAGGCATTATACTTTTTTACAAGATTGTAGATCTCATTAATACGGGAGGTATCACCATCCTGGGAATACACTCCGTCCACAATAACGAGTTTCGTACGGTACAGATTTTCAGATACCTTCAAAATGTGTTCCAAAGATTCCAAATTATTGTGTGGAAATGTTTTTTTATTGGTAAAAGCACATCCTTCGTGTACACTGGCATGCACTGCCATGTCTAAAATAGCCAGATCTTCTTTCTGCATTAAGCATTGTAAAGAAGCACTATTAGCGGTATAACCAGTAGTAAATACTACGGCTTCATCTTCTGTTCTTTTAAAAAAACTTGAGATTTTTTTTTCTAAGGCATTATGGTAGTCAAAATATCCACCGATAAGAGGAGTAGCTCCTGTTCCTGTACCATATTTTTCGATTCCTTCAATGGCAGCCTGTTTTACTTTGGGGTGCTGTGTAAATCCTAAATAATCACTTGATACAAAACTAACAAATTCTCTGTTTTGGTTTGCAATATTTACATTCAGTATCGCATTGGTTCCTGAAGTGTTCTTCAGTCTGTAATTCATGTGTCCATTAGACTTTACATAGTCTAAATATTCATAAAAAATTTCAGCCCTTTGAGCCATATCATTATCTGGTATATTCTCAAAGTCTTTAATAGTTGCTGTTGTGAAATTGATGCTCATCCTTAATCTTGTTTGTTGTGGTTTAAAAGAAACAAATATATAACTATTTAGAGGGCTTGAACGCCTGCATTAAGATTAAATATTATTAAAGACACAATAATTTATTCTTATGATCTGGTAACCAAACTATTTTATATATCTGTATCTTTTAATGTTTTTTTCCTATTGAATTAATTAGTTTTTTCTTACCTAAATTTAATAAAAAAAGTAAACAATAAAGAAATATTAATATATAAATAATAAAAAAAGGCGATTATTTCTTACAACCATCTCATTTATAAAAGTTTATTTTAAGCCCGATTTCGCGTAATTATTCACTAAAACACCTATAATAATGGAAAACCCGGCCTGTTTAAATCCCTACCAAGAGAGGCAAATCGTCACAAATTCCCTACTACAGCAATTTTAAAGAAATAAAATAAGCAGGTTAAAGCCTGTTACAATTCCTGAATTCTCCGGGAGTTGAACCGGTCATTTTTTTGAAAAATTTTGAAAAGTTGGATGGGTCGTAAGTAAAAATACGGGCAATTTCTGCAACTGATTTATCGGAGTTGATAAGCATCTGTTTGGCCTGTTCGATAATTTTTCCATCATAAAAATAACAGGGATGCTCTCCGGTTTCTTTTTTAACCGTATCCGTGAGATGTTTATGAGAAACTGCAAGTTCTCCGGCAATTTCGTTCAGTTCCATAAAATCAGGAACGGTCCCGGAAATAACATCCTGAATATGTTTGTCCAGAAAGGTAAAATATTGATGGGTAATTTCTTCACTTCTTTTCATCACTTATTGTTCTTGCTAATCTGTATTCAAGGTATAAATTTAATGATAAGATACAAAATAACATGGTGAACTTTTCGGATATTTCAGACTGAATGTTCAATAAAAACTGTCTTTGAAGGCTTGTGTAGAATTTTTTACTTTCAGTTTTTCGAGAATATTCTGTCGGTGTCTGCTTACGGTATTGACACTTATGAAAAGTAGATCTGCAATTTCTTTGCTGGCGTAGCCTTCCCCTACAAATTTTAAAACTTCCAGTTCTCTTGGACTCAGAATATTTTTATAATCAAGTTTATCTTTTACAACAACTTCCCCTTTTATTGTATTAATAATCATAAAATCAGAGACTGCAGATGAAGTCAGGGCAATATTATAAAGACAGAGAGCCAGTCTCAATCTGCCATTGAAAGGAGAATACACATAAAACATCCGGTGCTTTACCCAGCGATACTCTTCATTTTTATCCTTCATCCTGATTTTTGATATAACACTGTATTCTGTGCGCTCTTCCATTTCCATAGCTTCCAGTAATTTAAAAAAACGGAGTTCATGGATATATTTCTTCAGCCGATCATCAGGATGGATTTTTTTCAGCATCTCTTCTTCCCAGATGGAGTCAATTTCTGTGGGATTTCCGCCCATAGTCAGTCCCAGTTCACCAGCTGCTGCAGATTTATAGATATAACTTTTATTCGCCTGCATATCGCTCAATACACAGATTGCCCCTTCCATCTGGGAATACACAAGTGCTCTCTGCTTATAGACTTCTATATCAAGCATGCATTTTCTGGAAGCGTTATCGAGCAATTTACCACTGAGCTGTTCACGGATTTCCATAATGGTTATTTATCAGTATTGACGTGAATGAGGTTTAATAATACTTTTGCTAAAATAATAATTTACCCTTAGAATTTATCCAAAGAGAATGAAGAAATTGATTTTAGGCTTTTGCACCCTATTCCTGATTCAAAAGCTTTCTGCACAGAGCCTGGAAAAAATGACATGGTTCAATGAACCTGAAAAATGGGAAATCAAAAACAACAGCCTTTCGATGTTTGTAACACCGCAGAGTGATTACTGGAGAGTTTCACATTATGGATTTACTGTGGATGACGCTCCCTTTTATTATGCCATTTATGGTGGTGAATTTGAAGCAAAAGTAAAAATCACCGGTAGTTATAAAGCAAGGTTTGACCAGATGGGCCTTATGCTGAGAACCGACAAGGATCATTACATCAAAGCCGGAGTGGAATTTGTAGACGGCAAATATAATCTGAGCACTGTGGTAACCCACAACAAAAGTGACTGGAGCGTTATAACATTGGAAAAAACACCTCCTGCGGTATGGATAAAAGCAGTAAGAAGGCTGGATGCCGTGGAAATATTTTATTCTTTTGATGATAAAAATTATATTATGATGCGGAACGCGCCTCTTCAGGATAATACCCCGGTAATGGTGGGTTTAATGGCCGCCTGCCCTGACGGACAGGGATTCAATGCGGTTTTTGAGAACTTTAAAGTAAAACATCTTCCGGATGAACGCAGACTGAAGTGGCTTGAAAACAATAAATAACGATTGAATTACATTTCAATATACAATCAGTTTAATTCACCTCCTGTATTTATGGGAGGTTTTTGTATGTTTAAAAATTGATTTTTTGAATCGGAGAATAAAAAAGAGGCCTCACTTTTAATGGAGCCTCTTTTGTTTTTGAGATAAAGCCGTTTGTGTTCTTAGAATCATTATTTATACAATAAATCTTCTTTATTCGTTGTGAAAATATTTTTGCAAAAATATGAATATTCATAAGCCTTAACAAAGATATCATGTAGAATTAACCTCAGTTTTTTGTCAAACTTTTACTACAAAAAGCAATTAAATCCAGCTAAAAACCGTTCATCAGGAAATCTTAAAAAAAACAGAAAAGCATCAATATTTATTATTTGCAAAATCCTAAAACCAATCACAAGTTCGGTACAGCACTGAGATTTATAGGAATATTTTCAAAATGAATACAGTATAAATTTATCACTTATTATTGAAATATCATAATGTTTCTGAAAATTTCATGTACCCTATCGTCTGCAAACCGGGATAAAACTTGTACAAAACAGATTTTAAGATACTGATTTATCGCCATAATTTCACTATTTTTACACAATCAAAAAATATAAAACACAAAAGACCTGAAAACTTCAATGATAAAAATTTATTTTCAATCGTTCCTGCCCATTAAAAAAACATTGACTTGTACAAACATTATTAACCGTCTTTTGCATTAGTGCAGGAGATATAGATCAGTTTTGCACATATATGAGAGTTTGGGCATTTATATTTGCTTGCATCTATTTAAACATTCACGGGCAGAGCCACACTTCAACGTGGTACAATATAGACAATGGGCTTCCGCAAAGTAGTGCAAAGGCCATTGTCAAAGACAGATATGGTTTTATATGGATCTCCACAGAAAACGGTCTTGTACGGTATGACGGGAGTTCGTTTATTACGTTTAATAATTTCAAAGTAAACAATCTTCATTTCGGGGAATTTATTGGTGATCCGCTTCTGGACAGTATTACGGTCCTTAATAATTTTCAGGAGAATAAAATTATCATTAAAAACAGGTTTCCAAAACTTTCCAATCTTATGGGGAGTGATAAAGTGGCTTTTTCCAATGGCAATACTATTGTACAGCGAATTGCCAATAATATTATAACCTCAAGTTTCTATAATGATATTCATTATTTTATACAGTTTAAAAATTCAGCCTATTATTTTACAGAAAAGAATGCCATTATCTATAAAGAGGGAAAAAAGGAGACCAAAATAGCAATCCCTTTTACCAATAAGGATCTGAACAATACTTTTGTACTGAATGAAACTTTATTTATTAATGACCTGAAGAAAAGAAAAACCTATTCTATTCATAAAGGGCAGCTTTCTGTTTCTGAAGAACCAACACTTTTTAATCATCCGGACACCAAGATTTATTGGCAGCAGATTACCAATCAGACTTTTATCATCAATCATGATAATATTTATATTTTAGAAGGCAATGAAAAGGACCTCCGCTTAAAATTTCTTATAAAGTTTGAGGAAATAGGCAATCACTCCTACTGTTCTATGTATTTTGATAAAGACTTCAATAAACTTTATCTGGGAACGCTTAATAACGGGCTTAATGTACTTAAGCTTACCAATTTTTATATATCAAAAAAAGAAGCAGATTTTTCCAACAATGTGTATTACGCTTCTCTCCCGTTCAGTAAAAGCACCATCATTGCGGAGGACGGAACAGAATTTGAAAAAAATGGTATCGTTAATAAACACCTTTTCGGGTGCAATGACAATTATCTGATGATGTATGACAATTCTGAAAACATTCTGATCAGAAAGAGAAACAGTATTATCAGGTACTACAAAAATTCAGGGTACAAAAAGAAAGATTCTACTTTTATCAGCAATGGGTTTGAAAGTTTCATGAAAAGCGGAAATCTTTATGGAACTACATTTACGGATCTTTCAGGTACTCAACTTCGCCTTCATAAAAGCAACCTGTTCACCAATCCGGATTTTATTTATAATTTTAAAAGTTTTGTCAATATTTTTTTCCAATACAGTGATCAGGAAATTTTAACCGGGAATAGTGATGGTTTGTATTCGATAATACTGGGAAACAATGCAATAACTCCCATCATTAAAAATATTCATGTTAAAAGTATTTTCAGGACAAAGGATAATCTGATCTGGATTACTACGAATAAAAGTGGGTTTTATCTTTTCAAAAACCACAAACTCATCAAGATGCCGAATGACAGGAATGGCTACCTGCAATCTGCTCATTATATGCTGGAAGATCAAAAGGGTGCTTACTGGATTTCTTCTAATAATGGTCTTTTTAAGGTTCCTAAAAAACAACTGCTTCAGTACGCAGAAAACAGAAAAACTCCGGTCTTCTATTACCGTTTCACCAAAAGAGACGGCTTTCTGACGAATGAATTCAATGGGAGTTCGGAGCCTAATGCCTATGCTTTGGAGAATGGAGAATTTGTATTCCCATCAATGGACGGTTTTGTGTTTTTCAACCCCAATAATATCCGGACTTATTATCCGGAAAGGAATAAAATCTATATTGAAAGAGTAAAAATCGGAAATGCTGAACCTCAATATTTTCATCAGACGCTTGATTTAAAGAATGACTATAAGACGGCGGATGTTTTTATTGATATTCCTTATTTTTCTAATCCGGAAAACCTTTATCTCGAAGGAAAAATATCAGGAAAGGAAAATACTGAATGGGAACAGATTGCAACAGGAAACGAATTAAAATACACCATCAGCAATCTTTCTCCGGGTGAATATACACTTAGCATAAGAATCCTTATCTCTCCGGACGGAAAGTATGAGGTTAAAACAGTCCGTTTCAACATTCAGCCACTTTTTTATCAGACATTGCTGTTCAGAGTGTCTGCTTCTGTTATCATATTGATTATTATCATTGTGATTGTTCAGCTGACGACCAATTTTTTAAGAATAAAAAATAAAGCATTAAAGCAAATTGTCCATAATAAAAACTCTGAACTGAAAGAAACGTCTCTTCATCTTGAATTGGTAAAAAGCAACCTGCAGAAAGAAACGGAATATCAGAAAAAACTGGTGGAAACCATCAGCCACGACATCACCACTCCTATCCGGTTTATCGCCATGCTTTCTCAGAAACTTCATGAGTCTGATGATGTGGAGCTTCAGAAGAAATATTTTGACAGTATTTATAAATCTTCGGAGCAGCTTTACCAGTTTACACTGAATTTAAAAGAATATACAGAGCTCTATAAAGCAGAAAATATTTTTGAAGAAAAGGAATATCCAATCAACAAAATCCTGGAAATCAAAAACAGGCTATTCTGTGAAATTGCCAAGGAAAAGGGAACAACAATCACCCAACTTACTGAACGCACCGTGTATTCTAAAGTAAACGAAAGTATTTTAACCGCCATTATTCATAACATCCTTGATAATGCCGTAAAAAATACTTTTGAAGGAAGCATCACCCTGAATATTACAGAAACCCAACAAAAATCTACAATCATAATCGCTGATACAGGTATCGGAATGTCTGCAGAACAGATTGCCACTTATATGAACCTGTTCAGAAATCCTAAGCTTGAAACTCCCAGCTTCAAAGGGAAAGGTCTTGGTCTGCATATGGTCATCCATCTGGTGAAAAAGATCAACGCTGAAATCAGTTTCAGCCAAAACAAGCCTTCGGGGACGGTTGTAAAAATAATACTCAATAAAAACTAACCTCTATGAATGAAAGAATTTTAATAGCTGATGATCATTATGTTGTAAGGGCAGGAACCTCTCTGGTTCTTGAAACTGCTTATCCGGAGTTGAAAATAGATTTTGCAGAAAACTATGACCAGGTGAAGAAAAAGCTTGGCAGTTCACGTTTTGACCTGCTTATTTTAGATATTGATATGCCTGGAACTCAGTATAAAAAAATGATTCCGGAGCTTAAAAATATACAACACGACCTCAAGATTCTTATTTTCTCAGGATATGATAAAGATGTTGCCATCCAATATATCAGAGAGGGTGCCGAAGGTTACCTGAATAAGCAAAGCAGTGAGGAAGAAATCAAAAATGCTGTGAAAACAGTAATCGAAAAAGGATATTTCTATCCCGTGGAACTGATTGGTCTTATTATTCAGAACAAAAGAAACAACCCTGTAGAAAAGTTGTCATCCCGTGAATATGAAATCTTCAAGCTGCTTGCTGACGGAAACGGAAATCTTGAAATTGCCAACAGACTTAATATCCAGATGTCTACTGTGAGTACTTACAAAAAAAGAATTTTTCAAAAGCTTGATGTCACCAACATTGCAGAGCTTATTAAGGCCTACGAAATGATGCATTAACAAAAGGGGCCGGAATCTCATAGTATTCCGGCCCCAGAAAAAATACAAATCTCATTAGATTTTCATCAGTTGATCAGTAGATTTTTTTATAAAATCAATGCATTTTTAGAATCATAGAAAAGGTTTCGGTTAATATAACCTTTGTACAGACAGAAACAATTCTCTTGTATTATCAGAGGTATTGGAGTCCGTAGTGGAAGCATTGCTACTTCCTGTAGTTGATTTGTTATCTACACGGAATGCATAATACACTCTGTACCATCTTGGTTCCGGTTCCTGTATGGTAATATCAAAAGTAACAGTCTCATTATGAGTCTGGGTAAGATAAACACCATCATCAAACTGTCTGTAAGCTCCTGGTGATAATTTAATATTTCCGTTGTCAGAATCTCCTGTATGAGTGGACATTTCAGAAACCCAGATCTTCACATCTGAAGTTCCCACATTATAAAGTCTTGGGTTAAAAGTTGTGGCTGCTCCTGTTCCTGCTGAGCTGCTGTCAAATTGGGCATCAAGTCTTAAAAAACCTCCCAATACAGGAAGATCAGAAAGATAGGTACTCGCTAAAGTATTTATTCCAGAAGTACCTGCTGGCATACTTCCATGATAGTAAATTAAATCTCCAACAGTAATATCATCATCTTTACCTCCAAAAGCAAACTTCCATGTTGTTCCGTTAAACATATAATATCCGGCTTTATCTACCTTTGCCGTCTTTGCAGAAGGTATAGTTACAGCTTGAGTCACATACACCAATGCTCCGGTTTGCGCCGCTAAATAGACATCATCTTTCGCCCTCAGCTGATCGCCCGTTACTCTGGGAGCCATTACACCATCAGGAACAGTTGTTACATCCGGCTTACCTTCTACGTGTAATGTTACTTTAGGAGAATCTGTATTGATACCAACCTGAGAATACATAATAGTTGAAACACACATCATTATGCCAATAAGAGGTAATTTTATTTTCTTCATTTTAGTATATTTGTTTAAAATTTATTTAGGGATGAATAAATCATGTGGATCAATTGACATATTATCAATTAACCCTTGTTGAGCTAGCTGGTGCAAAGTTATCTTCGCTGATAAATCAAATTCCTTAATAATCAATGAAAAACCGGAAACGGCTCACCAAAACACAAATAACTAACAATCAACGTTTTATTGCAGTCATTTTTTGATATTTGACTGTTACAAAGCGTATTGAAATGATTTAAAATTATCTGTTACCACAAATGAATACCGCAAAAGACATAAAAATAGAACAGTACAAAAGACAGTTAATTCATTATTATACTATTCTGATGTGTGTGATTCTTGCTGTATTTGGGTTGATATTTACTTTTATCATCCCGGATAAAATAATGGCATGGTATCTTTATGGAGGACTTTTTTTACTGATATATACTTATCTGATTGTACGCAAATCTTACTCAGTAAATGTAATGGTACATTCTTATGTTATTATTGCGACTCTCTATAATTTCTACATTATGCTTGTTTTCTGGAATAATTCTATAGCAAGTTTTGTGTGGCTTATTCCGATTCCGCTGGCAGCCTATGTTTTCTTTTCAAGAAAATATGTCTTTATTTACAGCCTTTTTGTTCTATTGAATATTATAGCTGGATATCTTATTTCAAAAAATTTCAGCTTTGACTTCCCTCTGCACAGCCAGGATGATGTAAGAATTACGGATACTATCCTTATGGTTTCTAATGTGGCTGTAATATCCCTTCTGATCTATTTTAAAGATAAAATAAAAAGAGTTGAAATTTACCATGAAATTGAAGAGAAAACTCTGAATCCGGAAGTTCAGCCAACCTTTATAGCAGAAAAAGCTCCTTTTGCAGATGAACTGTTTGAGAAAATTGAGTTTGTCATGAGAGAAAAACAGTTGTATAAAGATGTAAATTTCAATATTTCAAAGCTTTCTGCAGAAATGGATATCAATAGCAGCTATATTTCAAAATCCATCCGTACAAAAGGATATCCCAATTTCAATAATTATCTGAATATGCACAGAATTGAGTGTGTAAAAAGACTGCTTACTGAAAATGATATTGAGAAAGTAACTCTTATGTATATTTATACCGAAGCAGGGTTCTCCAACCAATCTACTTTCAACAGGGTGTTCAAACAGATGGAAAGCATTACTCCTTCCGAATACATCAGCAGTTTGCAAATTCACTGATTTGTTTCACCAATACATATGATTGAAATAATGATTTTTAAATTCGGAAAATAATCAGGAAATTTACAAGACTTAATTTTTCTGTCAAACCACTGCATTTTAATTGCAAAAAAATCATGAATTCATCTGAAAAAGCCAATCAGGGAAGCTCACGTTTCCGATATATAAAACTTTGTATTTTCTTTTCAGGACTTTCGGTTTTTGCACAGCTTTATCTTTTCCAGCCCATGCTGCCTATGGCTGCAAAACAGTTCGGGGTGTCTGTAGGTGATACTTCCCTTCTTGTCTCTTCCTCCACAATAGGTATGGCATTAGGGTTATTATTTTTTGCTTTTAAAGCCGACAGCTATTCAAGAAAAGGTCTGATGGTCTTTTCATTGATTTCATCTGCACTGCTTACCATTATTTCCACCTGGATCCCAAGTTTAAGTCTCCTGATCGCTATCGGAGTACTGAAAGGCTTTGTTGTTTCCGGAGTTTCGGCAGTTGCGCTGGCCTATCTCACAGAGGAAGTGAATGCTCTGGCAGTACCCGCAGCCATCAGCATGTACCTTAGCGGTAATACCATCGGTGGAATGAGCGGAAGAATTATGGCTACCCTTCTTGCAGGTGAATTCGGATGGCGTAATGCTGTTCTTTTTATCGGAATAGAAAGCTTCATTCTTGGGGCTGTATTCTGGAAATTATTTCCGGAGTCAAGATTTTTCAACCCACAGAAAACGGATTATCATCTTAAGGTAAAACAGATGAAGTTTTTTCTGACTAACCCTTATATGCTTCGATTGTATTGCACAGCTGCTTTACTGATGGGTGTTTTTGTGAGTGTTTATAATTATCTGACGTTCAGACTGGAAGCAAAACCATTTTCGTTAAGCCATTTTATCATTGCTTTTATCTTTCTCATGTACATTTTCGGAGTCTTTGGTACGATGATCACAGGGCGTCTTTCCAGAATGTTTCCCATGAATGATATCCTGAAAGGTTCCATCCTGTTTATGCTCACCGGAGCCGCATTGCTATTATCTGAAAATATCTATATTCTTATTTTCGGACTTGGTCTTTTTACTCTTTCCTTTTTCGCAGCCCACACGATGGCCAGCCAGATGACTGCATTGTATGCCAAACGTGGAAAGTCTTCAGCTACTTCTATTTACTGGCTATTCTATTATTTTGGTTCCAGTATTCTGGGTAGTGGTACCGGTTATCTCCTTCATGCTTATTCCTGGAATGTCTTCATAGGAATTCTTATCATAGCTGTTATTATAGCCCTTCTCTTAACGACAGCTAATGTATTACATAAAGGAAGAGCAAAAAACTAGTACCACATACATACCACATCCACTTTTTTTTGGCAATATGCCATAATTCGCCTATGAGTGTACTATTTTAACATATTATTAATTTTTTATAGAGAAAATTTAACCTAACCTTCACTAAAACAGCCTACAACAATGTGATGCCGGGCATAGTATTTGCTATTTATACAGGACTTTATCATCACCTAAAAAATCAAAATATCATGAACGTAGCAGATTTAAAAATCAAGAACTTGGTGGAGTATAATAATCAGATTTATACGATCTCCGAGATCTTTCACAATGTCGAACAGGCTTATTTTGTAAAAATTGAAAATGATATTCAAAGTATCTCAGTCCCGGCAGCTTCTATCAAACCTATCAAAATAACAGAAGAATGGCTTGAGAAACTGGGATTCTCAAGAACGTACAGTTCAGATAAAAGTATACGGTATGAAAGACCGGAACCTTTTATAAAATACGATATAGACCTGAGTTCCAGAAAAATACTGGAAGGTCTGAAAATATATGGGAACGCTATAAAGTGTAAATACATCCATGAGTTTCAGAACATTTTCTCAAGCTTATTCGGAAAAGAAACAGCTTTGCATTATGGTTATTTGAAAACAGAATCGTAGTTTAAATAGTTCTAAGCTGTAGAAGACCACAATTTAACTTGTAAATTGTGGTCTTCTTCTTTTAAATAGGCTTCAAAAGGTTTCTTTATTTTATTTTTTTAAATTCAACCTCGTTAAGACAGGCCCTTAGAAAACATAAACTACAAATAAATACTTCCTTGTTGTGTACTTTACCCTACTGGAAGACTGCATTTTTCAAAACCTATTATTCCTTTGGTCCGTATTCAGCCTGCTTTATCACTACAATTTTTTAATATTTCCGTAAATTTGGGCCTATAGCACGTCCTGACATGTTCGTTGGGAGCAAAGCACAATACCTCATGATGGATACGGATACTATACTTTTACAGCTGATAAAACACTTTAAGGAAATCGTTTCTTTAGAAGACAAGGATATTGATTATATCACTTCTAAATTAGAAATCATACAGCTCAAAAAGAAAGAACATTTGCTTCGTGAAGGTCAGGTTTCCAGACACATGCGCTTCATTGCCAAAGGAAGTCTGTATGCTTATCATATTGATGAAAAAGGAAAAGAAAATACAACTCAGCTAGGTATTGAAAACTGGTGGGTGAATGATCTGTACAGCTATCTGAGCGAACTGCCTTCAAGAATGTTTATTCAGGCTAATGAGGATACCACGATTATACAAATCAGTAAAAACCATTTGGAATTATTATATAAAGAAGTTCCTGCCATTTCAGAATTCTGGCGGCTGAAAATGCAGTCTGCTTATGTTACGTTACAGGAAAGAACCTTTGAACATTCAAGAGTTGATGCTTACACCAAATACAGGACATTCGTCACCACCTACCGTAATATTGAACAGCGGTTTCCTCAATACATGATTGCTTCCTACCTTGGAATCACAGTAGAATACCTGAGTTATCTTAGAAAAAAGCACCTGTCTGACCTTTCTTAAGATTTCTTAAGTTTATTCCGTTCCAGCCCGGATAATTTTGCTCACAGAATTTAATGAGTGAAATATGAAGGCAAAAATCATCACAATAACAGCTCTTGCGTCAGCTTCCCTGAATCTGAATGCACAGAAACTTTCTTATACTCCGGATCTTGTTTTAGGACATCGGTCGTATACCTATATGCACAATGTCAATTATCAACTGAATGAACGGTTGAAACTGAATAATCTTACTTTATTTGATACAGAATACACCAAAGACCAAGAAAATATATTCTTCATCAGAAATACCCTGGCTTATAGCTTTACCAAAAGACTGAGTGCTAACGCAGCATTTGGAATTAAAAATCCGGGAGCATTTTTCAGTGCTTACCTGCAATACAAAATCGTCCAGCCCAGCTATTCTCTCTCCTACTCCATAGGAACTACTTATCAGAAAGGATTTTCGCTGGAACAGTCCATATCATTTGAATATACTCCTTATATGACAAAAGATCTCAAAGGATATTTCAGCCTACTGGCTATTGGAAATCTTGATGACAGCGGATATCCCAGAGGGCTGCAGTTTATCAGACTTGGTGTGAAACAGGATAAAATGATATACGGGCTGGCCTCCAATTTTGATCAGTTTAACAACGGAAAAAAGACCCTGGAAAATATCGGGGCATTTATAAAATATAACTTTTAAATAATAATACGAAATGAAAAAGAACATTGATTTAGGAACGCTTATCTGCAGAATAGCTATTGGCTTTCCAATGTCGGTTTATGGAATCAGCAAACTGATCCACGGAGTTGGATTTATTAAAGATATGATGACCATGCACGGTTTACCAGCATTCTTTGCTTATGGTGTCTTTGCGGGTGAAATTATAGCTCCTGTTATGTTGATTATAGGATTCAGGGCAAGGCTGGCAGGATTAATTTTTGCTGCTAACTGCTTTACTGCCACTATCCTTGCGCAAACGGCTAATATTTTCAAACTTAATGAATTTGGAGGCTGGGCTTTGGAATTACTGGTGATCTATATGCTCATAAGCCTAAGCTTTTTCTTTACAGGAGCAGGAAAGTATGCCGTTTCTACCCAAAATAAGTGGGATTAAAATACTTCGAAATTTTCTATTCACTAATTGATAAATCAGGATCTCAGGATTCTGGTTTATTTTTTACCAAATGACAATAAAACAGGCATCTGATCCCCGATTTGATTCCTTATTTTTACAGTAAACTTAATCAGTCATCATGAAGGAAGTTATCATCTATCAAATAGATTCTTTTACCAAAGAAAAATTCAAAGGAAATCCTGCAGGAGTTGTGTTAAACGCTGAAAATATGACATCGGAAGAAATGCAGCTCATTGCCAGAGAACTTAATAATTCTGAAACGGCATTTGTTTTCAAACCTGATAATCCAAAAGAAAATTTTGATTATCATGTCCGGTATTTTACTCCTACCACAGAAGTTCCGTCCTGTGGGCACGCCACAATTGCCGCCCTATATGCAAAAGCACAGGAAGATCAACTGGATTCCTGTACTGTTGCAATACATACACCAATCGGAATATTACCAATTCACATTGAAAGAGAAGATAATGATTATCTCATCACCATGACACAGGGAAAGTTTGAGCTGAGCCCTGCTTTTGATGTTTCAATGACTCAAAGAATTGTACAGGCCCTGGGACTGACAATGAATGATCTTGATGAGAAATGTCCTGTACAAATTGCTTCCACAGGCCATTCAAAAGTAATGATCGGTATTAAAAGCAATATCACCTTAAATGGTTTGGTTCCCGATCTTACTGCTTTGACAAAGCTCAGTAAAGAAATCGGCTGTAACGGATATTTTGTGTTTACTTTCGATACAGATGAAAAAGAGATATTAACCAATGGAAGGATGTTTGCACCCGCCATCGGTATTTCTGAAGATCCGGTTACAGGAAATGCGAACGGTCCCCTGGGAGGTTATCTTATTCAAAACAAAATCATAGAGACTGCTGATGGCATTTTTGAATTTATCGGAAAACAAGGGGAAGCCATCAATAGGGTTGGTGAAGTAAAAGTACAGGTCAGCGTGAAAGACAGCCAACCCGATATCATCCGTATTACCGGAAATGCAGTAGGTGTTTTCAGAACAACTATGAATCTGAAATAATTCTGATATTTATATTTAAAAAAATTGTCCCCATTGAAGAAAATCAGTCGTCATTAAGATGAATCAAAAATTTGAATACAATGAAAGAATTCTTATTGGTCTTCCGTGCAGACTACAAGTCTATGCCTAAGACATCACCGGAACAAATGCAGGTCAATACCCAGAAATGGATGAACTGGATCGCAGGAATTGCTGCACAAAATAAACTGACAGACAGAGGAAACCGCCTGGAAAGTACCGGACAAGTTGTAAAATCAGACGGAATAATTTCCGATGGGCCTTACGCTGAAATTAAAGAATCCATTATGGGATACACACTTATCAATGCGGAATCTATTGAAGAAGCTGCTGCTTTATCTAAAGACTGTCCTATTCTGCTATTTGGTGGAAATGTAGAGGTGAGGGAAATCAGTAAATTGTAATAATTACTTTTGATACAGTTTTTTGATCAGCCATGACCAATCCGAATGAAATAACACCGCATTTATTCAGAACCGAGTACAGTAAAATCGTTGCAGTACTTTGCAGAAGTTTTGATATCAAACATATCGAAATTGCAGAAGATATTGCCAGCGAAACCTTTCTGAAAGCTTCGGAATATTGGGCTGTAAATGGACTTCCTGATAATCCTGCAGCCTGGCTTTACACGGTGGCTAAGAATAAAGCCAAAGATTATTTCAAACACCTTTCCATTATTGAAAAGAACAAAGAAGAAGTAAGAGCCACTGAAAAAGAGCACCTAACCATAGATTTTGATACCAAAAACATCACTGACAGCCAACTGGAAATGATTTTTGCGACTTGCAACCCGGTCAATTCCCGGGAAACTCAAATATGTCTGGCTCTTCAGATTCTTTGTGGCTTCAGTGTGGAAGAAATTGCCAATGCTTTTCTTTCAAAAACAGAGACAATAAAAAAACGCTTGCAAAGAGGTCGGGAAACTCTCAGAACACACCATTTTACAATAGATTCTTTACGTGAACAGGATATTCACCAGCGATTGGAAACGGTACTGACTACTTTATATTTATTGTTTAATGAAGGTTATTTTTCCAGGACGAATACCCTTTTAATCCGTAAAGATCTTTGCCTGGAAGCCATAAGACTTACCCTGATCCTTACTGACCATCAGTTTACCAATACCCCAAAAACCAATGCCTTGCTGGCTTTGATGTGTTTTCAGAGCTCGAGGCTTGATGCAAGAACCAATGATGAAGGTAAAGCCATACTTTTTGATGAACAGGATATAACATTATGGAATAAAGCTTTGATCGAAAAAGGCAATTATTACCTGATAGAAGCCTGTAAAGTGGACAGTACTTCCGTTTCAAAATATCATCTGGAAGCAGGTATTGCGTATTGGCATACTTCATCTGCTAAAGATAAATGGCAGCATATTTTAAACCTTTACAATCAGCTTGTCATCATTGAATATTCTCCGGTTACTGCCTTAAACAGAGCTTTTGCTTTTTCCAAAGTGTATGGAAATGAGATGGCTGTTACTGAAGCGGAAAAGCTTAATCTCACCGATAACGGATATTATCATGGATTGCTGGGATATTTATATTCTGAAACCCAACCGGATCAAGCGATTTATCATTTTGAAGAAGCAATCCGTCTTACAAAGTCAAAGCCGGAAAAAGAGACTTTACAGAAACAGGTCAATCTTTTAAAAAATCCAAAGTAAGATTAAAAAAGAGCCTCCCAAACTATTATTGAGAGGCCCTTTTATTATTGAGCATTTACAGTCTTGAAAAATAAATCCTCTTTCCCGATAAGGTAGATATCTATCAATGCTTGCTTGTTGATGGTAACAGTATCACCGTTTTTAATCTTGAATTTCTTTTGTAAAGGATTTCCGTTAAAATAAACTGTATCTGAATCAAGCAGCAGGTTCAATTTAGATGATGAAAGACCTAAACATGTCCTGATAACGGTTGAAACTCTGACATTAAAATCAAATGAAGATTGTATTTGAAACGAAATCGTCTCACCGTCCATCCTGATCAGATCTTCAACAGGAATGGTATGGTATAGAATTTCATATTCTACGCTTTCCATATCTGCTTCTACATTATTTTTCCTTCTTATTTCCTGTGAAAAAGCATATTCCCAGGCAATTTCCGTATTGTTTTCTGAAAATTTATTGAACAGTTCTTTACTCACAGATTCTGTTCTTATTCTTGAAAAAACAGTCATGTTATAGGTGTTGCTGCATTTTACACATCGGTAAATCAACCATATATCAATATTCTTTTTTTGAGCATTCAATCTGAATTTATCGCTGCAGTAAAACCTGTCGCTGTTACAATGATTGCATTTCTTTTTTAGTAAGGGAGTGTTTTTTGCTTTTACCTCCCAAATATGTTTTGTACTCATTACTTATAATCGTGCTTTGTATTCTTTGTTGGATTTTTTCCATATTATTCACGCATTACAAGAAGGTTGATACATCTGAGATTTACCCAAAGATTATTCTTAAGGTATATTTGATCTGTATTCAGTCTTTAAAAATCATAATGATTAAAACTAAAACAACAGATATAGCTGCCTTTTACAGGCAATGCAATAGATAATATGATGAAATGAAAACCTGTTCGGATAGAATTATCCAAACGAAAGAACGATCAGCCTGTGGTTACGGAGACTGATACTAAGCAGTAATAAGTTTAAGTGTTGTTCTCAAAACGGCCTGTTTACTTGGTTATGATAAAAGTAGTCAATTTTCGGGGAAGAACACACCATTTTTTCATATTAAATCCAAAAGGAAAACAAACAGCATATATTTCAACAAAAATCTGAACCATACAACAAATAAAAATTGAACTATACAGCAAAGCTGTCTTTTCTGTTTCTGACGAACTTTGTCGTATTAAAATCATCAAAATGAAACAGATTAATAAAATTTACATCAACGGTGAATTTGTTACACCGAATGGAACAGAAACATTTGACCTTATTAACCCTACGAACAATCAAAAGACCGGAGAAGTTGTTCTTGGAAATGAAGAAGACACCCGAATGGCCATTGCCGCAGCAAAGAAAGCTTTTAAAACCTTTTCAAAAAGTACAAAAGAAGAACGCATCAGTTTACTACAAAAACTGCATGAAGCAGTGAGTAAACGGGAAGATGAACTGGTTTCTGTGATGGTGAATGAATATGGAGGAACATTACAGTTCTGCAGGATGAGTGTTCAAAATGCAATTTCAGCCTTTATCACAACCATTACTACGCTGGAATCTTATGACTTTGAAAGAGCAGTTGGACATTCTAAAGTACGTTTTGAATCTTTGGGAGTGGTAGGAATCATTACTCCATGGAATGCCAGCAACAGTTTCATCTGCAACAAACTGGCTACCGCTATTGCTGCCGGATGTACAGCCGTTATCAAACCAAGTGAAATGAGTGCTGCCCAAACCCAGCTGCTTACTGAATGCTTCCATGAAGCCGGTTTACCTGCAGGGGTATTCAATATTGTAAATGGATTAGGAAATGTAGTGGGTGCAGAAATCACCCAGCATCCTGATATTGCGAAAATATCTTTCACCGGATCTACCCTTACCGGAAAATCGATTGCCAAAGGGGCTGTAGATACTATGAAAAGAGTAACGCTTGAACTTGGCGGAAAGTCTCCAAATATTATTCTTGAAGATGCAGATCTGGAAAAAGCTATTCCTATGGCTGTTTTCGGAGCGTATATGAACAACGGACAGGCCTGCATCGCTCCTACCCGCCTGCTTGTTCCCGAAAACAGATTGCATGAAGTAAATGAACTGGCTAAAAAGGCTGTAGAACAGGTAAAAGTAGGAAATCCTGATGAAGAAGATACTCTTGTAGGGCCTATGGTAAGCACAAAACAGTTTGAAAGAGTACAAAGCTACATCCGTCTGGGACAGGAAGAAGGAGCTACTCTGCTTGCAGGCGGCGAAGGCAAACCGGAAGGCTTTGAAAATGGTAATTTTGTCAAGGCAACCATTTTCACGAATGTTCATAATGATATGCGTATTGCTCAGGAAGAGATTTTCGGACCTGTGCTTTCTATTATTCCTTATACTAATGAAGAGGAAGCGGTTGCTATTGCGAATGACACTACTTATGGGCTGGCAGCTTACATCAGTTCTTCTGACAAAGCACATGCGGAACGTATTGCAGCACAGATTGATGCCGGAAGAATCTGCATCAACGGGTTTTCACATGATCCTTATGCTCCTTTCGGCGGGTTTAAGCAAAGTGGTATCGGCCGTGAGTATGGTGTATTCGGATTGGAAGCTTATCTGGAACCTAAAACCATTCTTGCCTGATAATAAAATCCTCAAAGTCTGTGATTAGCGGGCTTTGAGGATTTAATCAATAGGTAATTCATCATTGATCCTAAAAAAGTTTTGTAAGTTTGAAAAAGAATCCATCAAGAAAAAACCGTCTGAGCCATGAGCGAAAATAATATTCCCTTACCTATCAATTACTCCTGTCATTTTTCAGAATTCAGGGAAGGAGAACAGTTTGCAAGAATCCATAGTCTGGGGCTGGTCCTTTCCGGGGAAATGGAACTGAATGACGGAATCACAAAGACAATATTTAAAGAAGGTGAACTTTATTCTGCCAGAAAAAACCGTCTCCTGAAGTTTGCAAAATACCCACCTAAAAACGGGGAAATAAGAACGGTAACCATCTATTTTGATGAAGCTATCTTACGTGATTTCAGCCGTGAATATGGTTATCAGGCAGAGAAGAAAGACAATACTCCGGCTTTTATAAAACCGGATCAAAAGGCATTAACTTCTTTTATGTATTCTTTATTTGCGTATGAAGAGCTTCCTGCTTCTACAGAACTTCTGCGACTCAAACAGAAAGAAGCATTACTTCTGATGCTGAGCGATGATCCGGGTCTTAAGGATATTTTATTTGATTTCTCTGAGCCTTACAAAATAGATATTGAAACTTTTATGAACAAAAACTTTCATTTCAATGTCAATGTAGAGCGGTTTGCTTATTTGACAGGGAGAAGCCTGTCTGCCTTTAAAAGAGATTTTCAAAAGATATTTGGGATACCTCCAAGACAATGGCTGCAGCTTAGACGATTAAAGGAAGCTCATTTTCTGCTTACCCAAAAAGGAAGATCGGTTTCTGATATTTATCTGGATCTGGGCTTTGAAAATTTATCTCATTTCTCATTTGCATTTAAAAAGCAGTTTGGCTATCCACCGAGTTCATTACAGGCAAAATAACCTAGACTTCATCTAAAAAAATGTGAGGATCACTAAAATAACAGATCGTGCCATGAAAATCATAACACGATCTGAATTATTGAATCTAATTATTTTAAAGTTTTTTAAAGTGCATATTCTACGGAGGCTTCCTTAGCGGCTGCCACCATTGCTATTAAAGCTTTTTCTGTTTCTTCCCAGTGTCTTGTTTTCAGCCCGCAGTCAGGATTTACCCAAAGCTGATTGGCCGGAATGACGTTCTGGGCTTTTCTCAACAATTCAATCATTTCTTCTTTGGACGGAACTCTTGGGGAATGGATATCGTATACTCCCGGGCCGATTTCGTTCGGATATCTGAAGTCTGCAAAAGCATTCAGCAGTTCCATCTGAGAACGGGAACATTCTATGGTAATCACATCAGCATCCATATCAGCAATATTTTCAATAATATCATTGAATTCCGAATAGCACATATGGGTATGAATCTGTGTAGCATCTTCCACTCCGCTTGCTGAAATTCTGAAAGCTTCTACAGCCCATTTCAGGTAATTCTGCCAGTCTGTTTTCCGTAATGGAAGTCCTTCTCTTATTGCAGGCTCATCAATCTGAATGATTCTGATTCCAGCTTTTTCAAGATCCACAACTTCATCACGGATGGCCAGAGCAATTTGTTTACATGTCTCTGAACGAGGCTGATCGTCACGTACAAAAGACCATTGTAAAATTGTAACGGGGCCTGTAAGCATTCCTTTTACCCATTTTTCAGTCTGGGATTGTGCATATTGAGACCAATATACCGTCATCGGAGTTGGGCGGGAAACATCACCGAAGATTACAGGAGGTTTTACACAACGGCTTCCATAGCTCTGTACCCAGCCATTTTTCGTAAATACAAAGCCTTCCAGTTGTTCCCCGAAATATTCCACCATATCGTTACGCTCAAATTCCCCGTGAACCAATACATCTATTCCTATTTCTTCCTGCCAGTTGATGGTTCTCTGGGTTTCTTCCTTCAGTAAAGTATCATACTGCTCTGCCGTAAGCTCTCCTTTCTTGAATTTTGCTCTCCAGCTTCTTACCTCCGTGGTCTGTGGAAATGACCCGATGGTTGTTGTTGGAAATAAAGGAAGCTGAAGGACTTTCTGCTGTTCTTCTTTACGGATTTTGAAGGTATTGATCCTTTGTGCATCTTTTTCAGTAACAGCATTCGCTCTTTTCTTGACCTCATCATTATGAATAAGCGCAGATGTTCTTCTGCTTGCAATTGCTTTTTTATTTTCTTCAAAAGAGGCAAGAATCTGTTCATTTCCTGTTCCGGATGCCAGTTCTTTAAGTGTTACGACTTCGGCCACTTTTTGTTTTGCAAAAGCCAGCCAGTTTTTAATTTCCGGATTAAGAGTGATTTCAAAATCCAGATCACACGGTGAATGAAGTAATGAAGAGGAAGGAGCGATTAAAACTCTTTCAGATCCCAATTTCTCAACTGCTTTTCTGATGAAAGACAAAGATTTTTCAAAATCATTTTTCCAGATATTTCTTCCGTCAACTACTCCTAATGAAAGGCTTAAGCTTTCCGGAATACCATTCAGGATTTCATCCAACTGTTCCGGGTTTCTTACAAGATCCAGGTGCAATACATTCACAGGTAGTGATGCCGCAAGTGATTCGTTATCATTTAATCCTTCAAAATAAGTAGCCACAATGAATTTCAGTTTCGGGAAACGTTTTCTTATTTCGGTGTAAACAAAATAATAGGTTTCTTTGGCTTTCTCCGTTAAATCCAACGCTAGAAAAGGTTCATCAAACTGAATCCATTCTGCTCCCTGCTCCTGAAGTTTGGTTAAAATTTCAATATATACGGAAAGAAGATTTCCAGCCAGATCCAGCTTATCAAATCCTTCTTCTTTTTCTTTTCCTAACAGAAGATAAGAAACCAGCCCGATAATTACCGGTTTTGCATTGATTCCCGCTTGTTTTGCTCCTGCAAATTCATTGAAAATTTTATCTGAACTCAGTTTAAACTGCTGATTTTTATAAAACTCGGGAACGATATAATGATAATTGGTATCAAACCATTTTGTCATTTCCATTGCAGTGATATCCAATCCTTCTTTCTGGTATCCTCTTGCCATAGCAAAGTAAAGATCCAGCTCAGAGTTGTTTTTTTTAAGCACTACTTCATGATAACGTGTAGGAATTGCTCCCACCACAAGGCTCATATCCAATACCTGATCATAGTATGAAAAATCATTACATGGAATAAGGTCTATTCCTGCTTCTTTCTGAATGTTCCAGTTTTGGTTACAGATCGTTCTGCCTGTATTCAGAAGTTCTTCCAAAAGGATCTTACCTGACCAATATTGCTCGCAGGCTTTTTTGAGTTCTCTTTTGCTACCAATACGCGGATAGCCCAGAATGTGAGTTTGCATTTTTAAACTTTTTAATTAAACTTAATGGTAAAGTCCTTTTAAAATGCTTCGGAATGTTTTTACGGATAAAAATTTCAGGGATCACGATATAACAAACAATACAACTTCCCTCACAGAGAAAATGTATACATCCGATATATCATCTGTATGACCCAAAAGCTTCAGACCGCGAAAGCATTGTCAATTCAGTAAAGGCAGGTCTCCTGACTTGTAACGGTTTCCGTCATCCTTCCCGCTTTTGGCAGTGGATATGCAAGGACAGAAACCTTTGGCATGTTACTTACAGTTGCGCGACAGCTCGTGATTCTCACACGATTCCCTATTAATCTACGTTAAGTAAAACCTTTCCTGTTTGATGAAGTATCTCTAAGGAACTGTACTTTTAACGATGACAATAACCATCATTAAAAGTTTTTAATTTTGTGTAAAATTAACAATACAGAATAAACACACAATCAAATACAATTAATTAAGCAAAATAATCTTTTAAAATCATCAATAAAAGCATATAATTCTTTACATTTGACTGTTTTTATAATCTAAAAGAATATTATTCTGTGGAACAACTTGATGATAAGGATGTACAGCTGCTTAGGCTGCTCCAGAAAAATGCAAAACTGACCGTTAAAGAGCTTGCAAAGGAAGTGAACCTCTCCACTTCACCGGTTTTTGAAAGAGTAAAAAGATTGGAACAGGAAGGATTTGTGAAAAGATATGCTGCTGTTCTTGATGCTGAAAAGCTCAACCGTGGATTTACGGTTTTCTGTCAGATCAAGCTGAAAATTCACGACAGATCTATAGGCTATGACTTTGTGAAAGAAATTTTAGAAATTGAAGAAGTGGCGGAATGTTACAATATTTCCGGAGATTTTGATTTCCTTCTGAAAGTTCAGGTACGGGATATGAAACATTATCAGGATTTTGTGTTTAACAAACTGGGATCTGTAGATTCTATCGGGAGTACCCACAGTACGTTTGTTATGGCTGAGGTAAAAAACAATCATGGACTGACCATTTAAATAATGGAAAAACAGAGAATTGAAAATAGAAGATGATACTTAAGTTAAACCATGTTATTTCAATTCTCTGCCTTCCAGTTCATTAATTTCCTTTAAAGTCCGGGCTTCTTTTTTGTATGAATGCCCCGATTCCTTCATTATGATCTTCTGTTGTAAACAATTCCCCAAATAAAGCGGCTTCCTGCTTCAATCCGTCTGTGATATGCAGTTCAAATCCGGTATTTAGCGACTGTTTCGCTTTTGCAACGGCTACAGGTCCTCTTGCAGCAATTGTTTCTGCCAATTTTTGAGCTTCGTTCAGCAACTCTTCGGGAGCGAAAACATGATTGACAAAACCAAAGTCTTTACAGGCCTCCGCGGAATAAAATTCTCCGGAGAAAACCATTTCCCTTGCTTTGTATAATCCAATAGCTCTCGGAAGACGCTGGGTTCCGCCAAAACAAGGCAATAATCCTAATGTCACTTCAGGGAGTCCAAATTTTGCTTTTCCACTGGCAAGAATAATATCACAGGATAATGCCAATTCGCAACCTCCTCCCAACGCAAAGCCATTTACAGCGGCTATCACCGCAAACGGAAGTTCTTCAATAGCGTTAAAAGCTGTCTGCGCAACAATTGAAAACGCCTCTGCTTCTTCGGGAGTCATCTGCTGCATCGCTTTAATATCAGCCCCTGCAACAAAAGCTTTTTCTCCGGAACCGGTAATGATTAATACTCTGATATTTTTATCTGATTTTACCTGGTTAGCAAATGATTTCAGCTCCTTTAAAACCTGTTCATTCAAAGCATTTAAGGCCTGCGGACGGTTAATCGTCAGTGTTCCGATGTGACCGTTTTGTTGATATAGTAATGTTTCAAAAGTCATTTTTAGTTGATAGTTGATAGTTGATAGTTGATAGTTGATAGTTGAAAATTATTAAAAAGTGTTCACAGACAGTATTTTATATTCTGTTCAAATTTTTAAAGACCTCTGTTTAGAAATTGAATAATACTTGAAAAGTCTATTTTTCCGTTTCCGGATTCGCTCCACATTCTGTATAAATTCAATGCCGTATTGCCGAGAGGTGTGGATGTTTTGGTTTCCAATCCCGCTTCTGCAGCAAGGCCCAGATCTTTTGTCATCAGGTCTACTGCAAAACCTCCGGAGTAATTACGGGAAGCCGGAGCATTTTCCATCACACCCGGATAAGGATTATACACATCTAAAGACCAGTTTTTTCCGGAACTCTTCTGCATAATCTCACTTAAAATCTGAGGATTAAGACCATGTTTCACCCCAAGATTGATGGCTTCTGAAGTTCCGATCATATGAATGGCCAGCAGCATATTATTGCATATCTTGGCAACCTGTCCCGCCCCGGATTCTCCCGCATGGAATATATTCTGTCCCATACACTTGAGTATCGGCCGGGCTTTTTCATAGTCTTCCTGTTTACCACCAACAATAAAGGTGAGTGTCCCTGCCTGAGCTCCGGCAGTTCCTCCGGAAACAGGTGCATCTATCATCCTGCAGCCTTTTGAAACAGCAAGTTCAGCAACTGTACGGGCTGTAACTGCATCAATAGTACTGCTGTCAATCAATAATGTGTTTGGTTTCAGACTGCTTATAAACTCTTCTGAATAAAGATCAGCTACGTGTTTTCCTGAAGGCAGCATCGAAATCACAACATCTGCGCCCTTAGAGGCTTCTACAGCAGATTCGGCAGTCTGCCCTCCTTCTGAAACCAGTATTTTCAAAGCTTCTTCTGAAAGATCAAAGCCTATCACATGATGGCCTTTTTTGATCAGGTTAACGGCCATTGGACCACCCATATTTCCTAATCCTATGAATGCTATATTTGACATAATTTCTTAGTTTAAAGTTTAAAGTTGAGCGTTCAAAGCGTAATACTTAAATCTCCATTCTCAATTTTTCATTCTCCATTTTCAGTTCTTTAAAATAGGAATCTATCCATTCTTCTGTAATATCTTCCCATGTTGCGGGATGCCATTTCGGAGACATATCTTTGTCTACCAATAATGCTCTTACTCCTTCTGCAAAATCAGGGTGAATGCAGCATTGGCAGGATAGATTCAGTTCAGATTGAAAAACCTCCTCAAGGCTTAAATCTTTACCTTGTTTCAGTTGTCTGAAAATAATGTACGCTGAACTTGGAGATCCGGCTTCAAAGCTTTTCACACCGTTATTGATCCATTCATCTTTATCATTATAACTGATTAATATTTTCTTGAAATCTTCCAGAGAATCTACGCCTTCAAACTGTTTGATAAAAGGCTTATGTAATGCTGCCTGAGACTGAGGAATAATGACCTCTTTTGAAATATTTTCCAGGATATGGGAAACGGTTTTATGAGAGGTTCCATTCCAATCTGCCTGCTGAAGGGAATTCAGAATAGTTTCTTTTGAAGAGGATTCTATGTAATAATCTGCCAATCCTAAGAATTTACAATCTGAACCATCCAATCTTGCGCCTGTTAATCCTAAATAAACTCCATAAGCAGAAGGCATTTTATTCAAAAACCAGGTTCCTCCTACATCTGGGTACAGACCAATTGTAATTTCGGGCATTGCCAGTTTACTTTTTTCGGTAACAATTCGGTGTGAAGCACCCACCATTAAACCAATTCCTCCACCCATGACGATTCCGTGTCCCCAGACGATAACAGGTTTCGGATAGGTATGGATGGCATAGTCTACTTCGTATTCTTTTGAAAAGAAGTCGAAACAATCCTGTGGAACTTTTGTATCGTCTATTGCACGCTGTGCAATAATAGCATCATGTAACTTTCTCACATCACCTCCTGCACATAATGCTTTTTCTCCGGCTCCCTGAAGGAATATACAGACTACTTCATCAGAGGTTTTCCATTCTTCCAAAACGGCTTTCAGTTCTTCTATCATTTCCAATGACAGCGAATTGAGGGTTTTCTCTGAATTCAGGGTAATAATTCCGACCTTATTTTTTATTTCTGTTATAATTACACTCATGATATTTAATTAAAAATTGAGAGTTGAAAATTGAAATTTATTATTTAAAAGTTATCTAAACTTTAGACAACCACAAAAGTCACAAAAGTTTTTATTTTAAAATACTTTAATTCCCTTAAGTAAGTTTAAAATGATGCCGCAGAAAAGCTCACATAAGATGAAAATCAAAGATTCTACAGTAATGAAAAATCTGTTATCATCTTATTTGTAAAGTAGCTCCTTCTTCAAGGATCTTTCTTGAAATAACGAGTTTCATAATTTCATTAGTTCCTTCTACAACCTGATGTACTCTGGCATCACGCATCAGCCTTTCTACCGGAAAATCCTGAGTACAGCCATAGCCTCCTAAGATCTGAAGAGCATCATTGCATATATTGAAACTCATATCTGTAGCCAGCCTTTTGGCCATTGCACAGTAAGTAGTTGCATTAGTATCTTTGGAATCAAGCTTAAATGCTGCCAGATGTACCATTTGACGGGCTGCAACCAGTTCTGTCACCATATCAGCAATTTTAAACTGAAGAGACTGAAACTGTGCCAAAGATTTCCCGAACTGCTGCCGCTCATGCATATAGCGCTGAGCCTGATTAATTGCTCCCTGTGCTGCTCCTACAGAACAGGTTCCAATGTTGATACGGCCTCCGTCCAATCCTTTCAGAGCTATTTTAAATCCTTCCCCTAATCTACCTAAAAGATATTTCTCTTCTACCTCCACATGATCCAAAAATACAAAACGGGTCGGCTGCGTATTCCAGCCCAGTTTTTTTTCTTTTTCTCCAAAACTGATTCCCGGAGTATCGGCATGTACTACAAATGCACTGATTCCTTTGGTACCGGATTCCCCCGTGCGGGCCATGACAATTAATATATCACTTTCACCTGCTCCGGAGATAAACGCTTTGGTTCCGTTAATACTATACTTATTTCCTTTTTTTACAGCTGTCGTTTTCAAACCTGCTGCATCTGAGCCTGATCCTGGTTCGGTAAGACAATAAGAGCCCAGAAGTTTACCTGATGCCAGATCCGGACATAAGTCTTTTCTGATTTCATCATTTCCAAATTCATCGATCATCCATGAAACCATATTGTGTATGGTAATATAGGCTGTGGTGGAAGGACAAGCGGCGGCTAATTCTTCAAATATAATGGCTGCATCCAGCCGTGATAATCCCAGCCCGCCGGCTTCTTCGCTGGTGTATACACCGCAGAAACCCAATTCTCCGGCTTTACCAATAGCTTCTTTGGGAAATTTCTTTTCAGCATCCCATTCTGAAGCATATGGAAACAGCTCTTTTTCAGCAAACTTTCTCGCGGCATCCTGAAATGCCAGCTGGTCTTCATTGAGGTTAAACTCCATAGTATTGAATTGAAAATTTATTTGAATTGAGAATGAATAATTGAACGTAAAAAGTGAATATTGAGAAGTAGAAACCTTTTCAATGATCTGCTTTCCTTTATTTTAAGCTGATGGTCATATTCACATTTCCTCCCGGCACATCTTCTTCAAACCAACGGGCAGTAATGGTCTTGGTTTCGGTATAGAAACGAACGCCTTGTTTTCCATAAGAATGCAGATCGCCAAAGAAAGACTTTCTCCATCCTGTAAAAGAGAAAAACGGCAGTGGAACAGGAATCGGAAGGTTAACTCCAATCTGCCCTACTTCAATTTCATGCTGGAATTTTCTTGCAGCAGCTCCGGAATTGGTGAAAATTGAGGTTCCGTTTCCGTATGGGTTTTCATTAATGATTCTGATCGCTTCATCTAAGGTTTCTGCTTTTAATAACAGCAATGCCGGCCCGAAAATTTCTTCTTTGTAGATGTCCATATCCACAGAAACATTATTAAATAAGGTAGGTCCTACAAAATAACCGTTTTCATAGCCTTCTACGGTACAGTTGCTTCCATCTAACAGAACTTCTGCTCCCTGATCGTAAGCACTTTTAATCAATCTTAACACTTTATCTTTGGATTGTCGATTGATTAACGGACCAAACGCAGCAGACTCATCAGACCAAACTCCTGGTTTGATTGTACTTAGAGCCATTTTAATATCTTCTACCCAGTTTTGGGCCTCTCCTACTAATACTGCAACACTGATCGCCATACAACGCTGGCCTGCAGCACCACAGGAAGCTCCCACCAGATTATTAATTACCTGACTTTTATTAGCATCCGGCATGACCACCATATGATTTTTAGCACCGCCAAAAGCCTGAACTCTTTTCAGATTATCGGTTCCGGTACGGTAAACATGTTCTGCAACCGGTACAGAGCCTACAAATGAAATAGCTCTGATATCAGCATGATTCAAAATATGGTTTACCTGATCTTTGGTACCATGAACAATATTTAAAACACCTTTAGGAAAGCCTGCCTCCAAAAACAGCTCTGCCATTTTCATAGAGGTCATAGGAGTCTGTTCGGAAGGTTTTAAAATAAAGGTATTACCGCATGCTATCGCCATAGGAAACATCCACAAAGGAATCATGGCCGGAAAGTTGAAAGGAGTAATTCCTGCACAGACCCCAAGAGGCTGAATGTAACTGTAAGTGTCTACTCCTCTTGCAACGTTCTCTACCGTTTCCCCCATCATCAGAGTCGGAATATTACAGGCATGCTCTACGACTTCTATACCGCGCCAAACGTCTCCCATAGCATCTGCAAAGGTTTTTCCGTTTTCCCTGGAGAGAATTTCTGCAATTTCTTTTTGATGTTCTTTTAAAAGATGCTGGTATTTCAGAAATAATCTTGCTCTTTCGGGAGTGGCAACTTCTTTCCATATTTTGAAGGCTTCCGCGGCTGCTTCAATAGCTTCATCTATTTCAGATAATTCTGTGAGAGGAACTTCTGCGAGGATCTCCTGTGAAGCAGGATTTTCTACAGGAAGATAGTTTTTCGTTTTACTTTCTGTAAAATTTCCATTGATTAATATTTTTATTTTTTGTGACATAGTTTTTAAATTAAAAATGGAGCATTGAAAGTTTTAATCATAAAAATTGAGAATGGAGAATTGATCATTTTCAAAAAAATATCGACTATTCATTAAAAACGTTGTGATATTCAATTCTCCATTTTCTTATTGATTTTAAATGACTAAAAGATCTACAAATTCATTGACGTTAAGATTCACTAAGGTGTCATATTCCAATGAATTTTCAAGAATTGTTCTTTGTTGTTTTTCCGGGAAAATACGGGCAAGATTAACTTTATATTTCTTGATCAGTTCAGGAAATGACTAAAAGATCTACAAATTCATTGACGTTAAGATTCACTAAGGTGTCATATTCCAATGAATTTTCAAGGATTGTTCTTTGTTGTTTTTCCGGGAAAATACGGGCAAGATTAACTTTATATTTCTTGATCAGTTCAGGAATACCTTCATCTCTTCTGCGTTTGTGGCCAATAGGATATTCTACCACTATTTCGTCTAAAACCGTTCCGTCATTAAGTTCTACCGTCATCGCATTTGCAATGGAGCGTTTTTCCGGATCGTGATAGTCTGCTGTAAACTGAACATCTTCCACACATTCAATTTTGTCACGAAGTACATCAATTCCTGGATCTGAAGCTATGTTATCTTCATAATCGGCAGCTGTCAGTCTTCCATAGATCAATGGTACAGCCACCATATATTGAATGCAGTGATCACGGTCGGCAGGATTATTTAACGGTCCTTTTTTATCGATAATTCTAATCGCCGCTTCGTGGGTACGGATGGTAATTTTTTTGATATCATTTGTTGTTTTTCCAAGGCCTCTTAAAGTTGCGTGTAATGTCATTGCTGCTTCCACTGCGGTCTGCGAGTGAAATTCTGCAGGGAAAGAAATTTTGAAAAGTACATTTTCCATTACGTAAGAACTGTATTCTCTCTGGAATTTGAATTCATTTCCTTTGAAAGAGACATCATAGAATCCCCATGTTTTTGCTGTCAATACAGATGGATAGCCCATTTCTCCTGTTTTTGCAATCAGGGCAAGACGTACTGCTCTTGATGTAGCATCTCCTGCAGCCCATGATTTACGGGAACCTGTATTGGGAGCGTGGCGGTAAGTTCTTAAAGACTGTCCGTCCACAAAAGCCAGTGACACGGCATTGATAATTTCATCACGATTCAATCCGATCAGCTTGCCTACTACAGCTGTAGAAGCGAGTTTTACCAATACAACGTGGTCTAGCCCTACTTTATTGAATGAATTTTCCAATGCCATTACCCCCTGAATTTCGTGAGCCATGATCATTGCTTCCAGGACCTGCTTCATTTTTAAAGGAGCTTTTCCTTCTGCAATATTTGTTCTGGATAACCAGTCTGCAGTAGCTAAAATTCCTCCAAGGTTATCAGAAGGATGTCCCCATTCTGCTGCCAGCCATGTATCATTGAAATCCAGCCAACGGATAATCGCACCGATATTGAATGCTGCCTGAATCGGATCTAACTGGAATTGGGTACCCGGTACTTTTGCTCCGTTAGGAACTACCGTTCCTTTTACCACAGGTCCTAAAAGTTTCGTACATGCAGGGTAGGTCAATGCTTCCAGGCCACAGCCAATCGTATCCAGAAGACAGTAGTGGGCCGTCTTCCATGCTAAGTCATTTTTAATTTCGTAGTTTAAGACATAGTCTGCAATGTCTGTTAATACCTGATCGGGTTGTGGTCTTTCGTTTGAGATGTGTGAACTCATTTTTTTTATCGTTGAAAAATTTTAATTAATTAAAAAGTTAAGTGTAAAAATTTGAAAATGAATTGTTTTTCCCATTTCCAACATTCTATTATTTACGGTCGTTAATGGACACAAATTCTTTATTTTCTGGTCCTGTATAGTTGGCACTTGGACGGATAATCTTTCCATCCTGTCTCTGTTCTATGATGTGAGCACTCCATCCGGTCACTCTTGAAATAACAAATAACGGGGTGAACATCAAGGTAGGAACTCCCATCAGATGATAAGAAACAGCGGAGAACCAATCGAGGTTCGGGAACATTTTCTTTTCTTCCCACATGATCGTTTCCAGTCTTTCAGCAATAGTATACAGCAGCATATCTCCTGCTTCTTCAGAAAGCTCTTTCGCCACTTTTTTAATCACAACGTTTCTCGGATCGGAAATGGTATACACCGGATGCCCAAATCCAATAATCACTTCTTTGTTCGCAATACGCTGGCGGATATCGCTTTCTGCTTCATCCGGAGAATTGTATCGGCTTTGAATTTCAAAAGCAACTTCATTAGCTCCTCCATGTTTTGGTCCTCTTAAGGCACCAATGGCTCCGGTAATGGCTGAATAAATATCAGATCCTGTTCCGGCAATGACACGGCTGGTAAATGTTGAAGCATTAAATTCATGTTCGGCATAAAGGTTTAACGAGATTTCCATTGCTTTTACCCAGGAATCTGCAGGTTTTTTTCCGTGCAAAAGGTGAAGAAAATGCCCTCCTATCGTGTCATCATCGGTTTCTACATCAATTTCTTTTCCATTATGGGTATAGTGGTACCAGTATAGTAGACCTGAGCTGAAAGATGCCAGCAATTTGTCTGCAATATCCCTTGCTCCCGCCATATTATGATCGTCTTTTTCCGGCTGAATACTCCCAATAGCGGAAACCATGGAACGCATGACATCCATTGGATGAGCCGCTGCAGGAATACTCTTAAGAATATTTCTCACGGAATGAGGCAGTCCTCTTAAAGATTTCAGCTTGGCTTTATAATTTTTCAATTGCGCTCCGGTAGGCAGCTGCCCATAGATCAAAAGATAGGCTACTTCTTCAAATTGTGCTTTCTCTGCCAGATCCAGAATATCATATCCTCTGTAATGGAGATCGTTTCCACTTTTTCCGACACTGCAAAGCGCAGTATTACCTGCTGCTACCCCTGAAAGCGCAACGCTTTTTTTAGGCTTAAATGTGGGTTCACTGTTCGTTGACATTATCAATTATTTTGTTTAAAAAGGTTGTCTAATTTTTGTTCATAGTCGTAGTATCCAATGCTTTGATAGAGTTCTTCTCTGGTTTGCATGGTATCTAAGACATTCGCCTGTGTTCCGTCTTTACGAAGGTGTTCATATACATTTCGAGCAGCTTTATTGGCTGCACGGAAAGCCGATAGCGGATAAAGAATTAATCCCACACCTGCATTTTTTAATTCTTCCACAGTATACATTCTGATCATCCCGAATTCTGTAATATTAGCCAGCACAGGAATCCCTGTAACTTCAACAAATTTTTGGTAAAAACTTAAGTCAGGAACAGCTTCTGCAAAGATGAAATCTGCTCCTGCTTCTTTATAGGCTACCGCTCTTTCCAATGTTTTTTCCAATCCTTCATTGGCAAAAGCATCAGTACGGGCACCAATTACAAAATTATCATCGGTACGGGCATCTGCAGCAGCTTTCAGTCTGTCTACCATTTCTTCTTTGGTTACCACTTCTTTTCCCGGGCGGTGTCCACAACGCTTTGCACCTACCTGATCTTCAATATGCAGGGCCGCAGCACCAGCTTTAATCAGAGACTTTACGGTTCTTGCAACATTGAATGCTGAAGGCCCAAATCCGGTATCAACATCTACCATGAGTGGTACATCGCAAACATTCGTAATACGCTGAACATCAATCAATACATCTTCCAGCGTGGTAATCCCTAAATCCGGAATACCCAGAGAACCTGCAGCAACACCTCCTCCTGAAAGATAAATTGCATTGAAACCTGCATGCTGTGCCAACAGCGCATGATTGGCATTAATGGCTCCAACAATCTGAAGGGGATTTTCTTTTCGCATGGCCTCCCGGAATTTCAAACCGGGAGACTTCAAACTTTCACTTGTAGTCATTATAATATTTATTGTTTAGTTGAAATTTGTCCACAGAAAGCCATGAATAGGCATAATAATGGTCACTGCCACTCCATAAGGTGATGGTAAAAATGAAATCAAATGAAAGCTGATCTATGTTATTCGTTTTTTGTAATTCGGAATTATACACCATTAATTCCCTACACACCTGTTTATCTCCAAGTCTGCTGCTCCTGCATAAATAATCGAAATCGAATGGGTACATTTTTCTAACTTTTTATATTGATTAAATCCTCATAAAAAGTTCCTGGTAAGCTTCACAATGCCTGTGAGAAAGAAAAATATGGAAAAGGAAAACACGATGAATACATGATAATGAAAAGAGCATACTACTCCACTACTTATCTGTATCACAAAAATAACACGAGCCGACAAAATATATTGATCCCACTGTTATCCATATCGTATCATACCTGACTATAAGCTTCAGACCGCGAAAGCATCGTCAATTCGAAATAGGCAGGTCTCCTGACTTGTAACAGTTTTTATCGTCCTTCCCATATAGCTAGGTATACAGTGGACCTTTTTTGATAAAAACCTTGATGTTACTTACAGTTGCGCGACAGTTCGTGATTTGCACACGATTCCCTTTTAAGACACAGCTAAGTGTAACCAGTTTCGGTTGATAAAGAAGATGTTAAGAACTCCTTGGTGGTAAATATAAGTATTTTATAAAAACACGAAAGATATTTTATGCAAACAATAACGATTTAACCATAACACACTGGTTTTGTTATTATTAAAAATATTTTTTTACTCAACAAACATTGTAATTTAGATTATTCTGCTCGTTCTTCGTTACTAAATTCTTAAGATATGTAGTAAAAAAATGAAACAACTTCAAAGAAACAACTTCCTTGTTGTCATTTTCCACCCTGGAATTGAAGTGTTTTTTTTAACAATTTTTTAAGGGATAGTGGATATTTATCTTTTGATATTAAATGATCTTTTTTATATCATTTTTTAGTCATCCAATTTTAATTTTTATTCTTCAATCCATTTTCTGAAAGCAGCTATATTTCTTTGTAATCAGAAGGGTTTTTCTGTACTTTTATTTGGAATGAATGGATAGAAAAAATCCGCCAAAAAGTGGCGGATTTTATAGTATTTGAAAGTCTGTAAAATTAATTGGCAGCCGGATCAATCAGTTCTGTGGTAAGCCCTAGAGATTTTAGCAGGTTTTTATTGTCAAAAAACAAGGTTGCATAATGTTTCCCTTTCTTAAAAATCAGTTTTGAACCTCCCGGAAATTCACTGTCTGCACCAAGTTTTTGCGTTTTAGCATTGTATTTACTGAACTTGGTTTTGCTGTCCTGCAGTGTAGTTTTATTCATGATAAGACCAAATGGAAGTCCTTCTATCACTACGGGCTTATTATCAGAAATGGTAAAAAACATCTCATCAATCACAGTGTTTTTCCCAAGGCCGCAATACAGTTCCAATCCTGTTTTTGTAGGCCATTTTGCATATTTTTCCTCGTTGGCATCTTCATAAAACACAGGTTTCATGTTCAATGCTTTTGATATTTTATCGGGAGTCTGCGGAAAAATAAATTCTGAATTTTTATCTAATAAAGAATTTAGAACTGCTGTTTTCTGTGAAAATGCCGTGATACTTACCAGTTGAAAAAAGAAAATTAAGATGAAAGTTAATGGTTTCGTCTTCATGGATTATTTAAATGTTAATGATTGCTAAAGGTATTAAAATTTACTTTATCCGATTACTACAAAACGACAATTATATGACCTCTTTTCCTTAATTTACTTGCAGAACTACAATAAATCTTCCATTTCTCTTTTGATATTTCATAAGTGCAATCTTTTATTGTGTCAACTTTTATATATGATTCCGATAGCAAATGAAAGCTAATTATTTTTAATTTATTCTGTAAAAATCAGGTTTAATAATCCGATTCAAAAGTTTATATATTTCATAGACCACTTTTCCCCAAAAGTCAAAATTAACCAGCAAATAACAAAATTCGATAAGTTTCGACAGTTTTCGACAGCTGCGACATCCCCCATATTTAAGCAATCTTAATAATTTTGCATACGATTTGAAATGGTGTAGTCCGCTTCAAATATTTTTTAAAAAAACACAAATTAATACTAAAGGATGATTCACGATATCAAGAATATTCACATGGGCGACCTCATCACCCAAAGAATAAAGGAATTTGAAACAGATCAAATACGAATCTGTAAATTTTTGAAATGTACAGATGAAGAATTAACAAAAATATTATCCCAAAAATCTATAGACAGCGATGTTATTTTACGGTTTAGTATTTTACTTGAATATGATTTCTTTAGAGTTTATTCACATTATCTTATACTCTATGCTCCTCCTGCTAATGTAAATACAAGTAATACAACTATCAAATCTACACTCCCCCAGTTCAGAAAAAAACTGTATACCCAGGAAATTATTTCATTCATTCTGGATCTTATTGATTCAGGTAAAAAGAGTAAGCAGGAAGTCATGAATGAATACAAGATTCCTAAGACCACCTTATACAAATGGATGGGTAAATACAAAAATGGGTTTAATTAGTACAATTTACGTTCGTAATTTCCAGTTCTCATAACCACACTCAATTAAAGGTAAAAAACAATTTTATCGAACGCTCTATGAAAATAGACAGCACTTAAAAGTATTATCAAATTTCATAATTCTATAGATAATTGTCTATATCAATATAGATATAAAACTCAATTATTATATATTATGATAATTCAATAAACTACAGCAAATAAATAAGTAACTTTAATAAGTAAACCAAATGAATCAATTTGTGTTTATTAATGGGATTTTATTCAACATATAAAAATTTTTATTTGTGAAAATTAAATTTTTACTGATAATTTTAGTTGTCTTTTATAATTTTTGTTATTCACAGGACAATATTAAACAACAAAAAAGTATAGATAGTATGATTATTGTTGTCCAGGATAAAGGCATATATGCCAATAAAGGCAGCAAAGAAGTTTTAAGAATCTGTACTGAAATATATTACCAATCTAAAGAGATTGGCTACTCCAACGGAATGATTCAGGCTGACATGAAAATGTCGGAAGTTTATCTGAATGAACAAAATTATAAAGCAGCTCTAGAGAAGATTCTGCAAGGCAAAAGTCTTGCAAAAAATGAAGATGAGTATTACTTATTATCCATGTTTTTCATACAAGAAGCTGTGGTTTATTCTGAACTGGGATATATAAAAAAATCTCAGAAAGCGCTTATCAATTCTTTAGGTCTTCTTAATAGAATACCTGAAAAGGAAAGTTATTTAATAAAAGGGCTTGTTGACAGGACAAAGGCAAAAAACATTCAAATTAGAACAAACAGCACGAAAGATTCAGCGTTGATTTATTTATATCGTGGACATCAGGAAATAAGAAAAATGGGCAGTAAAAATCCCTATAAAAACTTTTTACTGGGTCTTTTCGCAACGGATCTAGCCGAAGAATATTATCTGAGAAATAATTATTCAAAATCAGAGATGTTTCTGGATGAGTTTAAGAAGGTGATGTCTCAGGAAAATGATCAGTCCGATTTTATCCGTTATTATATCCTTAAAGGAAATATAGAAAATAAAAAGAAAAACTATACGCAGGCACTGGAATACTTTGATAAAGCCTTAGAACTTAATCAAAAGTATAAAATATACACGCTCACATTAAAAGATATTTATTCAGGGAAAGCAGAGTCTTACTTAATGCTTAACGATTTCAAAAACCAGGCAATATACAGTACAAAGGCAAAAAGAATTACAGACAGCATGGCTATAGCTGACCAGCAATTGCTAAACAGTATGTTAGATACTAATGAAAATGAGGATCTTTTTATAGATAATGAAAATAACAACTATTATCTTGCGGCTGGTATACTCATAGCATTGGCAGGATTAACATTTTATATTTTACATCGTAAAAATTCCAAAAAAGGACGTGTAGAAGAAAAACTTCCGGAGCAAGCCCCTAAACGAATTACTGTCCCTGAAAATGAAAAGTCTGAAACGGAAGTTGAAGCCCTGAGGGAACTTGTTCAACTGGCTAAAAATGATGATAAATCTTTTCTACTTAGATTTTCTGAAGTTTTTCCGGCATTCAATCAGCGGCTTTTGAGTATAAATTCTCAGCTTACTCATTCAGACCTGGAGTACTGTGCCTTAATCAAATTAAAATTTGACACTAAAGAGATTGCCCGTCATAAAAATCTTACTATAAATTCTGTGGTCAGTAAAAAATACCGGATCAGAAAAAAACTGAACATCGGCACTGATGAAAATATGTATACATGGATGTTGAATATCGGATAGTTTTATTTGATTTCATCAAATTCAATTTCTCTTAATTATTAATCTATAATAAAAAGTTTGGTGTTCTTATTTATATTTTACTTTTTTAAACTTGCTTCTGTGAAAACAAAAATATTTTTCTTCATACTCCTTATTTTCAATACTATACATTGTTACTCGCAAGATTATTCTAAGCGTAAAAAAGATATTGACAGCTTAATAAAAATTGTAAAAAATAAAAATGCATACCATGATATTGGCAGTAAAGAATTATTAAGATTGTGGCATACTATATTCTCACAATCAAAGAGCATTGAATACCCAAAAGGAATAACGGAAGCTATGAGAATAATACCCTCCATTTATATGAACGAGCAGAGGTATGAAGAGGCCATGAAAATAATTCCTAAAGGTAAAATTTTAGCCGAGAAATATCATGATTATTACACTTTAGCATGGCTATATATGGAAGAAGGCATGATTTATACTGAGCTAGGTTATACCAAAAGATCCAGAAAATTACTTAATAAAGCTCTTGACCAGACAGATAACGTAAGTAATGAGGAAGCTCATATCATAAAAGCAACGGCATACAGAACCATGGCTAGAAATCTCAGAAAAGAGAATGAAAACGAAAAAAAAGATTCTATCTTAATTTATCTTCACAATGGTTATAATGAATCAAGAAAAATAAGCACTGCATTTCCATACAAAAATTTTTACATTTCTTCATTTGCTATAGAATTAAGTGAGGAATATTATTCCAAAAATGATATTAGCAATACTGAAAAATATCTGGCTCAGTTTGCCAGGGATATGAAAACCGAAAAAGATGAATCTGAGTTTATCAGATATTATACATTAAAAGGAAATGTAGAGAACAAAAGAAAAAATTATTCTGCAGCTTTAGAAAATTTTGACAAAGCAACACAAGCAGCCAAACAAGCTAAAATATATCCGTTACAGGTAAAAGATATCTATTCCGGAAAGGCTGAATCTTATTTAGGGCTTGAAGACTATAAAAACCAGGCTTTTTATTCTGCAAAAGCCCAGAAGATAACAGACAGCATCTCAAACGTTGAAAAGAAAGTCCTGAATAATGTTATTTCTCCTCCTGACAGGGAAAACATTTCCAATACAGAAAATACAAAATCAAGTAACAATAATCTTCTGATTATCATCATTATTTCATTCATTTCGATTACAGGCTTTGTTATATATGTCTTTTATATCAAAAGAAAGAATGATAATAAAATGACTGAAATATTCATTGATAATAAGGAGAACTCACTACAAAATAATGTGCTTTCAAATAAAAATATAAAACAAAATATCAATACTGAAGATTTGAATGAACTTATACAGCTTGTTGAAAACAATGATAAATCTTTCCATCTGAAATTTTCTGAAACATTTCCTACATTTAATAAACAATTGCTGGAAATAAACCAACAACTCTCCCATTCTGATCTGGAATATTGTGCGCTGATCAAATTAAAATTTGATACCAAAGAAATAGCTCATTATAAAAATGCAACCCTCAATTCCGTTATCAGTAAAAAGTATAGAATCAGAAAAAAGCTGAACATAAGTACAGAGGAAAATATGTATTCATGGATACTAAATCTTGGATAATTTTCAACGTTTTCAGCCTTTTAACAATTCCGATTACTAAAACGACAGATTTCGCTAGTTTATGACAATACCTTTATAGTATCAATAATTAAACTTTAAAATAACTTTGTCATAGAATTCAGATAATCAATTGAAATAAATAATTAGCATAGTATTATTGTCACAATGAACAGTTTTAAACTATGTCATTATGTATTTATTGGGCTTCGATTCTATTAACACAAATGTTATTATATTTTGAATTAGGAGGAAGGATATTTTCCTATATCCTTCTTTTCTAAATCTAAATTTAAAACACAAGAATGTAAAAAATTATACGATGAAAAAAACACATTTCATGCTATTCTGCATGCTGACCGTTAGCGGATATGCTCAGGTTAGTATTTCTGCCAACCCTAGTGATCATGAGCCGCACCCTAACGCTATTCTGGATGTAAAATCCACAGTTCCGGCAAAAGCTGTATTACTTCCTTCGGTATCTCAAATAAGCAATGCAGCCAATCCTGTTGGAGATAATACATTTAAAGGAGCATTAGTCTACAGTAAGAACAATGCTTCTGTTTACGAACATGATGGAACCCGCTGGAAAAGCACATACGATTATGTGGTAGAAACCAAACCACAATATTTTGCCCATTTTTCCAGGCCTTCAAATGTTACACTGTCATGTACTATTCCCTTTCTTGGAACAGGCTGTACAGTATCGAACGTGATAATACCAATTAGTAATTCGGGAAGCTCAGACTTTCAGGGAACTAATATCAATCTGTCAGTTGCCTCTAATATTATCACGGTAAACGAAGCCGCATTATATAGAATTACCTACAGATCGTTTGCAGCATTAGCCACCGCATCTAGTGACGTAAGATTGAAACTACAAAAAGCAAATGCAGCAACCCCTACAACCTTTGCTGATATTGATTCTCAATCATTTACTTCCGACAATGCCCGCCTAGGATATAATCCGGTATTTAATGGTTCAATTGTTATTCAGCTCAATGCAGGTGATAAAATTTCTCTGTCAGGTTACATGCAGTACTCTCCTCTGATACCTCTTCCTGGTCTTACAGCATCAGCCACCTTCCAGAACAATGGTACAAACGGAACCGGGGAACTTGTTTTTGAAAAAGTAATCCTTTAATTATACACATGATGAAAACACAAATATTTACTTTTCTTTTTTCTGTGCTGCTTGGCGCTTCCGTCTCTTCACAGATTCTGATATCTAAAACCGGAGGTAGTCCTAATGTTAATGCATTGCTTGATATAAAAGATTCTTCCAGAGGACTTATACTCACCAAAACCAACACTATAGGTAATTTCCCTCTATATAATGCAGCAGTGGAAGATCACTTTGATGACCTTCCTTCTTTGGAGGGAGCTCTTCTGTACAATAAAGAAGATAAACAGTATTATAAATATGACGGAACTATATGGATCCCTGCATTGCAGCTGGGTGGATTTTACAATCCCTTTGAAGCCCGTACAAAAGCAAACGGAGCAAAAAACTGGACATGTGTTTCACTTTTGGGAATTAATACATGTGATTTAACACAGTTGTTTGGAAGTAACAACAGACAGACTATTCCTTTATCAAATCTTACCAATAGATCACAGCTACTCGTTAATAATTTAAATACTCAGGTCGGAACTGATTATATCGTTATTCCTGCAGCCGGACTTTATCACGTTTCAGGCGTAGTAGGTTTTTCCGGAACCAGCCTACTGGGATTTGGACAGGATGTATCTTATTGGGTAAATCTGGATGTGAGCTATGATAACGGAACAAGTTGGTCTACTCTTGCCTTTAAAGAAACCAGCCAAAGCGGAGGAATATTTATTGACCTCGGACAATCCGGGAATAAAAGCGCCAGTGTGTCTTCCACCGTTACATTGCCGGCTAACAGCAGAATCAGATTGGCAGCTGCCGTATCTACAAGCTCTCTTATTTCTACGTATTCCAATTCTACGGATCACACCGATACTTTTATTAATGTACAGAGAATCAGATAACTTTTAATACACAAACGATGAAAAAATACATATTATTAAGCAGTATACTGGGAGGATGTTTATTAAATGCCCAGGTAATTATGGGAGGAGCCAATGTTACATCCCCATACACACAGTTAGAATTACAGAATACTACCGGACAAAAAGTATTGATACAGCCTGCTGCAAATAACAGCACAACTTTACCGAAATATAATGCAGCCCAGCCTGACAGCTATGATGATGATCCCACTATGGAAGCGATGCTGATGTATGACAAGAATACCTCCGTTTCCAAAGTGTATGATGGTTCTACATGGAAACAGGCGTTTATTCCGCAAGGTAAGGCCACTACATGGACCCGGGCAAGAATAGAACCATCTAGCGTAGCATGCTTAAGTTTCTTGTGTACATCCGGAAATCTTCCTTTATCTATTCCTAATAACAGTAATCAGTTTTCGGATTATCTGTCTGTTTTCAGGCCAGCAGATACTTTCCGTATACGCCAGAAGGGATTATATAGAATCAATTTTAATGTACTATTCAATGGAGCTAATATAGGTTTTGCAGGCGTAAAAGTAAATATAGCTATTGCTGTAAACGGAGAACAAAAAGCTTATATGTCAGCAAATGCAGCCTTTATCAGCTCAAATAGTTTTTCAGCTTCTGCAGATACCGTTCTGTTTCTTGACGTAAATAATGATGTGAATTTCAGGGTTAATATTAATACTCCTGGATTGTCTATTGCAGCTTTTACATTCGGAGGAACACCAGACAGCAGTATCAGCCTAGAAAGAATATTATAATTGAAGTTTACAAACAGTAACGAATGAATAATCCGGATTACAAGAAAATATTTAAAGATATCATTCAATATCAATATCCCCAAAAAGCAAAGGCTTGTGAAAGTATTTTGAATAAGGAAAGCTTAACAGGAATAGATGTCATTACCCTTAATAATCTCATTTTTGAGTCACGCAGCCAGGAGACTGTTGTATTCAACCAAAAACATCACTTTTATGATAAGCAATCAATAATGCAGATATTGGAGTATCAAAAAAAGCACAATCTCAATAATACTCAAGTTGCTCAAAAATATAAACTCAGTAGAAATACTGTTGCCAAATGGAAAAAGCTTGGTCTGAATCAGAATAGTGAATAATTTCTTGTTCATCCCGCAGTATGTGTTTTATAGCCTTCCCCTATTGGGGAGGTTATTTTTTACTCATTAAATAGAAAAGATCATCTTATATTAAGTTAGATCTGTTTCTTAATAGGATATATTCTTCTACTCTTCGGTGTTGAGAAAATAACCTTAAAAGATATTCCTTACCTATTTAAACATTCTATAATCTTTTATCCTTGTTTTTCTATAAGGCTTATCCCTTCATAGCATTAGCAGAGTGATGGTTCTTCTTCAAACAATTATCCCTGTTTTTGACAAAATTTCCAATTCTTCCATACTTCAATTCAATAAATTAAATCATGAAATTTTCGATACTTATTGCCAACTACAATAATGGTAAGTTTTTCAAATCCTGTTATGAATCTTTACTAAATCAAACCTATCAAAATTGGGAAGCAATTATTTTAGATGATTGTTCCACAGATGACTCGGTAGAAATAATCAGGAATATTATTGATAAGGACTATCGCTTCAGTATTTTTGAAAATGATAAAAATTATGGGGTAGGTGTAACTAAAAGTAGGTTAATAGAGTTATCAGATGGGCAGTTTTTTGGTTTTGTAGATCCTGACGATGCAATAACACCTAATGCCATTCATTCAAGTGTTAAGGCTTTCATCAAAAATCAGGATGTAGTGCTCACTTATTCCAAGTTTATCAGATGTGATGAGAACCTTACACCTATTAATACTCCCAAATTAACAAAACAGATCAGGAACAATGATCAATATTTTTTTAACTGCCCGGTACAAATTGTAAACTTTACGGCCATTAGAAAGGATGCATATGAAGAAACGGTGAAAATTGACAGTACCTTAAGAATAGCAGAAGATCAGGATTTATATCTGAAATTATATGAAAAAGGGAAATTTAAATTTATCAATGAAGCTAACTACTTTTATCGCATGCACAATGGAGGTATTTCTCAAAACTCTAATAAGGAAAAATCAAGAGAATACTTTGCAAAAGTAATATTCAATACCATGAAACGCAGAAAATTGAAAATGATAAATGGCAAAAAAATTCCAGATCAGTATAATACCCCTTCTGATATTTACACTTTGTTAGAATATAAGCATTCCAGACTTTACCGTTTGAAAAATAGAATCCATGTATATATAGAACTTTTACGGGGTTTATAAATAAACTGAATACCGGATAAGGTGTATTAATTGCAATAAAATATATAAGCTTAATTGAAATACTGTTGCCAGATGGAAAAAGCTTAGCCTGAATCAGAATAATGAGTAATTTCTTGTTCATCCAAAGCAGTATGTGTTTTTTGTAACCTTCCCGCTTGGGGAGGTTATTTTTATGTTAAAAACAAAGCTCAGAAAGGAATTAAGTAATATCCAACTTCCTTATTTACTCCTACCTCTCCAATTTCCTTCTTACTTATATATTTTTCAGAAAATATTTTCTATTGTGTTTGCTGTAAATTAAATACGGTACCGGCAGGATCTGTAATCCAGTGCATATTTTCAGGAAGCTCTTCAATCTCGTCACAGGTTTCTACTCCGTTCGATTGCAGGTATTCTGTAGCTTCTTCTACATCAGGAACTGTAAGCTGCAGCCAGGTTTCGGAATGGGTATAATTATCTACACAGTCCAGCCAGATGATATTATTCCCGAATTTTACCTCATGAGTTCTGGAAACAGTTGGATTTTTAATCGGTTTTTCTTCAACATTTAACCTTAAGATGTCTCTATAAAAGGCTACTGTTTTTTCATATTTACTTTTTGGAATTTTTATGGCAATATTTATTCCTGCTTCAAATTTCGTATTCATATTGTAGGTTTAACAGTTATAAAAAAATTAATTAAAGACCCTCTGTTACATTTCAACATTACCTGTCACAATCTCACCGGAACGTCTGTAATTGGCTACAATAACTCCTTTTGATGTTACATGGCTTTCCGTCAGAGCAAAAGCAGACGGAACTGAGTCATCATCAAACAGTTTTTTTCCTCGGCCAAGGATCAACGGATAAACTTTTAGGCGAAGTTCATCTACAAGATCATGTTTCAACAACAGATGAACAAGTTCACTGCTGCCCCAAATCTGAATATCAGCACCTTCGGATTGTTTAAGCTTTTGGATGTCATCCAGATTTTTGAGGAAAAAGGTATTCTTCCAATCTGAGTTTTCTATTGTTTGAGAAAGAACGTATTTATTTCCTTCATTGATTCCCGGCCAAAATTCAGCATGCTGTGGCCAGTACGATGAAAAAATATCGAATGTTTTCCTCCCCAGAATATAATCAGTCTGTTTCATTTCTTCCTGCATGATTTCCCCGAAAAGTTCATCACCATAAGATACGGTCCATCCACCATATTGAAAGTTTCCGGATGTATCTTCTTCAGGACCGCCGGGTGCCTGTATGACGCCATCCATTGTAATCATTGATAAGACAGTTATTTTTCTCATGATATTTAATTTTATGAATGATATTGTATCTCATTATTTTAAAAAGCCGTTCAGATAGTTCAGAATCATTGCTGTCTGCATCATCAGGCTGACATGGGTTTGTCCCGGAGCGATGGCCAATTGAGATTTTGGCATTGGCCCCATATCTGCAAAAACATCACCTCCCAATAATTTATAGGTTTTTGATAACTCGGTTTTATCCAATCCATCATTATCACCCGCAATAATTAAAACTGGCGCTGAAATTTTAGCAATATTATCATCACCCAGATTGAATGGCTGTCCGGCAGAAGCAATCATCTGCTCCAGAAACTTTGTCCATTTTGTTTTATCAGGTGCTACGGCGTTGTAGGCAGTATGCATAGGGCTGTTTGTAAAGAGTTCGGGTTTCATCCCTTCAAGGGCTTTATTTACTTCAGGCAGCCAGCCGCTGGTTTTATATGTTGATGAAATAACCACCAGTTTGTTCAATCTTTCCGGGCTTTGTACAGCCAATTGATAAGCTACTTCTCCTCCAAAGCTATATCCTGCAACATCTGCCTTATCAATTTTCACATAGTCCATTACTTTTGTAACATCACTAGCCAAAATAGCATGAGATAATTTCCTTTCTGAAAACGGAGTATGCCCGTGTCCCTGTAATTCAAGCGCTATTACTTTTCTGTTTTTAGATAGTTCCGGGATCAGCTCGCCCCAGTTCATATCAATTGTCATGAAAGCACCATGTAACAATACAATGGGCTTTCCTTTGCCATAGACCTCGTAGTAAACTTTGATGCCATTAACAGGTGCATAGCCACTTTCAGAAGGTTTCACTTTTTGTCCATATACCTGGGATGTGATAATGGTAACAGTTAAAATCAGTAATGATTTCAATAGGATAGAGAATTTGAATAGACTTTTCATAATAGTATCGGATTTGGTGATTCAACTTGTAACCAAAATTAGCAAGTCATTATGAAATCCAACTTGTCACAAGACAAGATTTTATTCAAAAGATATCAATTCTTTGTACATTCCTTTATCAAAGCCTATTCAGGCTGCTTTATATGCGTTACATTTTACTTAATTATAGAAAATTCAAAGGAAAATATCCAATAATAAACTTATTGAAAATAAATATTTTCATGATAATTCTACAACAGTTGATAAAAATTGATTAATTTCGAATAGAACTAAACCTATATTATTATGAAAAATTTAAAGAAAATCGAAAGACAGGAATTGAAAACAATTAAGGGTGGAATTGACTGCAGAGGCGGACAGCTTTGTTTAATTGGCGGAAAATGGCAATGTATGCCATATGACGGATGCGGTGGCGGAAACCAGCCCTAAGTTTTAGTTTAATTCAATTACTTGACTATGAAAAATTCTAAAAAAATTTCAAGAGATCAGTTGAAGAATATTAATGGCGGAGCATTGAGTTGCTCTGAAGCCTGCTGTCCACCTCCGGGAATCAAGAGATGTCCTTGGGTGATTTGTATTGCACCATGTGAAATATTAAGTTAGAACACTGTATTCTCCAAAATAAAACCTGCAATTCATATGAGTTGCAGGTTTTTATTTTAAGTTTATTTTTTTGTTCAAAAAGTCTCCCAAAATCAGATTGGGAGACTGAAAAAAATACAATTAGATTGTTTGAAACCTATTGAAATATCTTTATTGTTCAACTATGGTAAGCGCATTATAAGCACCGCTTCCTGAAACATCAAACTGACTGGTTGTCCCATCAAAGGCTACTGTAATCCAGGTAAAAGGTCTTAATTTGCTGCCTTTATTCAGGTATACACTAACTGTACAGGCTGAACCCACCGGTACTGCGTTGGGACTTGCTCCGGTATCAGAAGCATATCCGTTATTTGTTTTTATTCTTTGTGTAATGGTGCCAGCAGAATCTCTGACTTCCCAAATTGCTTCTGTTTGATTATTAGCTCCGGTATTTACCTGGCTGGATTGTAATGCAAAAGTAAAAGTTGCAAAATAAACGCCATCACGTGGAGCTGTAAATTCACCTGTAGCCGGGTTGAAATTTGAGGTTGGAACTCCTGAATCAGAGTCTAATTTTTCAGTCCAGTTCGTTAAATAAGAGGATCTTCTCTGAACTATGCCAGATTTTGTTCCTATTTCTGAAGGGGTTGCGCTTTCAAACACATAAGTATCCTGAGTAGTTTTACTTGCCATTACTATAATACGCGGTTTCCCTTTAGGAAAAAAACTAACCCAATTTGAACCGTCTGAAAATTCTAAATATCCCTTTACCCCTATTGCCGGACTTGCAATATACCGTAATGCCCCTGCACCAGCCTGTGCAGCTGTTTTTACAGTATTTCCAATAGCTACAGAACTATTTGTTCCACCGCGCAGATCCAGAGCTACCTTAGGACTGGCAACCATTGTACCCATTTTTCCGGAGCTATTGATTATAATATTACCGGCATCTGTTTTAACCTCAAGAGGATTTGTCGGGTTTGAAACTCCTATTCCAATTTGAGCATTTATATAGGTTACATTCAGTGACAAAACAATAACAGCACTGATCAATTTTTTTATTTTATTTTTTCGTCCCATTATTATGTATTTTATAATTCACTGATACTTAAGTTATTTAATCTACTGTCATTCAACGTATTTCGGGCACTGCCTATATTATGCCTAATGCTGAATTTTATCGTATCATCTTTTTTAAGATTGAAAATAGCATTACAATTACCACTTATATAATTACTTACTGCACCAGCCTGAAAAGCAGGATAAGAATTTATTGTTTTAAACACAGGAATGTTATCTGTACTTTGACTGCTTTCTATTGCAGTTTCCATGAATGTATTTTTAGGGATATTTCCATTGGCCAGGGTAATGTTGAAAGAAACCAGATAAAAACCATCACGGGGAGCTTTAAAAATTCCTGTGGAAGGGTCAAAATCTCCACCAACGCCAGCACCTAAATCAACTGTTTCTGTCCAACCTGTAATAACCGTTGAAGTTGCACTTGGAATACTTTGTGCAGAACCTTTACTGGCATTTACCAGTGCTTTTGTTGGAGCGGCAAGTGGCAATGCGATCCATTGTTCACCGTCAGAATATTCTAAAAATCCACTGTTATTGTAACGTATTGCTCCTCCTCCTGCTGCAGAAGGCGTTTGTGTACTATTCCCTAAACCAATAATTCCCTGGTCAGATGAAGACCTCAGATCAACTTTAGTAACGGGATTTAAAAGTCCAAAGCCCACCTGGCCATCTGACGTAATAACAACATCATTCGATATTTTTGTTGCATCAGGTGCAGAGCCATTATCTTTTCCAGCGTCTATATGCAAAGGCTGTGCAGGTGTAGGAGTAAAAAATCCTGTTTGTGCAAAGGTCTCAGTTGCAGAAAAAACTAAAATACAAGCCAATAGTTTATAAGTTATATTGATCTTTTTTTTCATAATCTATATCTTAATGTTCTATTATGGTTAAATTGTTAAATCCATCATCTGGATTTGCAGGATTTGAAGAATCAGTTGTCACTCTAAGCGGAATAGAACCTGAAGTAAGATTTTGATATAATCTGACACTTACTTTAGTCCCCGCAGTAAGAGTAAGGGTAACGGTACTCGATCCTCCAGCCTGTGTTGAGCGTGTTGAATTTGCGTCATCAGCTGTACCTGTCATAGACTGGCCGAAAGTTTTATATACACTGGCAAGAACTGTGCTTGTAGTGGGATTATAAAATTGTGACTCAACTCTTGAACCGTCACTAATAACTGCTCCGTTAAAATTGAATGTTAATAAAAAAGTATATGTTCCATTTCGGGGAGCTGTAAATTCACCAGAGCTGGGATCAAAGCTATTGCTCATATCACGTACCTCGTTCCAATTAATAATGGTTGTGGCAGAAGCAGAGGGTATAGACTGACTTACAATTTTACGCACAACGATCACAGCTTTTTGGGGAGCAATATATGCTTTGTGCCATACTGCGCCATCAGATACTTCAATTTTAGCGCCTACCGGTATATTGTTTACATCATATCGTGTAGCACCTGCACCTGCTGTTGCTGCCGACATTGTTGTTGTCCCCAGACCAAGAGCATTTTCAGTTCCTGAGGATCTGATATCGAACTGAACCTGAGGATTAAGAACTCCTGCACCAATGAACCCTGTTGTTTTGTTTACGATAAAATCATTAGAAACCTGTATTGCTGTTGGTGCTCCTGAAGCTGAATTATCTTTAGCTCCATCTACATGTAAAATTCCTTGTGGATTATTTGTCCCCATTCCAACCTGACCATTCAATGCATTAATAAGGAAGCAACAAGGCAAAACCAGTGTTTTATGTATTTTTTTTCTCATATTCTCACTTAAAAAATTGAGGTAATAAAGGTTGTTTTAATCCTTACTATTAAATGATAGGGTTAAACAGCCTTTCATAAATCATTTTAATAATTTATAAACCGGATTTCAAAATGAAAATAATATCTTGAACAAAATGCACATTTATTAATAATGTAGCAGCCAACCAATAAAATAAATTGTGTCCGAGGGGTTAAGCAAATGTGTTTTTAGAATCTTGTTTTCATTGATGTAAACATCAGGTCAATAATAATTTTTTGCAAAATTGTTGATTTTTCACAATCATGCAAAACATAACCTATCGATAGATTTCGATATCCCGATAGATTTTTATGAGTTTAAGATGCTAAAAAGGATTTTGGCATTACTACTATTCAGATGCTTTCAAGCAAAGAAGATGATCAGGTTAGTTTTTACCATGTAGTCAATAGATAATGTACAGATTATGATTATTTAGCACTTTCACTCCCCTGCATGAAACAAAAAAAGCTGTAAAATATTTACAGCTTTTGTACTATTTAATTGAGCATATATTCTAATACGGTATATTTCCTTTCCTTAGTCTAAGTATCACATGTTGAATCTGTGGAAACAAAACGAGCATCATGATAACACACATCACGCCCAACAGCATCAAGTCATAATAATCCCGGGTAGCACGCGCCAAAATCTGTTGCCGGACCAATACATTGAAGTGGTTTGCTGAAGCTGCTTTTGCAGTATATATATCATTACCTGCATTCATATAGTGATTTTGAATATCCATTAATGTAACAGGCAATTGGATATTGGTTTCTGTTAATGTTTCCCTGACTTTTTCCCTCACAGCCGATTTAGCAAATAGTTGAAGTTCATTATTGACAGCCAGGCTGGCAGTAAAACCGACGAACCTTGCCAATATTCCTATAAGTGATGCATTACTGGCAATCTTTGGTGGTGCAGCGGATATAGTAAATGAAACAATAGGAATAAATAAAATACCTGTCGCTGCACCGTAAATAAACATAGGCAGAATGAAATCTGCTGTATTCCCCTGAACAGAGATAAAAATCAGCATATATAAATAGTACAGGGCCATAAAACCAAATCCTGCGATAATGATCCTAATCAGATTAAAACCCATAAGTATCAGCCGGGAGGTAACAAACATCCCTAATGTAGTTCCTGCAATTACAGTTATCCAAATCGGTATGGTACTGAGCGGGTCGTTACCTAAAATAGCCTCAAGATAACCATAAGCAAGCCCTGTACTTCCTTTGAAAATATAAAACAGAAAAAGTAACAGCAACCCAATTACAAAATTTTTCGTCCTGAAAATTTGTAAATTAATCAATGGACGTTTAAGCTTCAATTCTCTGGCAACAAAAAGTACAAGAAGAATTAGGTTGCTTAGGCTAAGCAGAGCAATTAACGGACTATCATACCAACCTAATTGCCGTCCATATACGAGGATATATCCCAGAATCAAAATAAAAGAGACATAAAATAAATAACCGGCCCAGTCTACCTGATACAGAGGTATTTTTCTGGTAAACCTGGCCTTACCGTTCATTGTTGCCAATACAACCAATATCAGTAAAATAAGTATCATAATAAAACCGTAAAACATCTGGTTGAAATCATAAAAATGAAGTACAATACTGGAATAGATGGAATAGAACGGGACAGCGATTTGTATACTTCCATATAAAAGACTATATGTGATTATCCGGGCACGTGTGGACTGCAATCTTGGAAAGATAAGCTGTAAGACGATTCCAGAGGTCAACGCACAGGTAATTCCCTGCACAAACTGACAAATTACAAAGAGTGTCCAGTCTTTGGAGTAAAAACAGATAACGGAGCATATAATATTGGCTGAAAATGCTGTCAACAAATACTTCCTCGGAGCAAAATATTTTACAATACGAAAATCCAGCGCTAAAAAGGCTACGGTCGAACCATAAATAACGACCATGGCATATTGAACGTCAGTAACTTGTACGCCATAAAAACCCATTGCAGAAACAGGACTGCTATAGTAAGCGAAACTAAAGAGGCAGGTCATCAGAATGGCAAATATTACAGATCTTGCCAGCCATTCGGAAACCCAGAGTTTAAAAACCGGAATTTTATGTGCCTGCATAATTAATCTTTTAAAACGTAAACATTGGCATTCATTCCTGCAGAAAGTTTTCCCAATTTTTCAGAAGTATCTCTCAGTCTGATGCGTACAGGAATGCGCTGTATGATTTTCACAAAATTACCGGTAGCATTATCGGGTGGCAGTAATGAATATCTTGACCCCGTTGTTGGCGCAAGTGATTCAATAACTCCTCTGAATTGTTCATCCGGAAAAGCATCTACTTCTACCGTTACAGCCTGACCTGTTTTAAAGCTGCCCACCTGCGTTTCCTTAAAATTGGCGATCACCCACTTTTCTTCTGATTTATTGACCAGAAATGCCAGCGTCTGGCCCGACTGTATCAATTGTCCTTCCTGAATGGTTTTTTTGCCGATCTGGCCATCAAAAGGCGCAGTAACTACAGTATATTTAATGTCGAGCTCCTGACGTTTCACCAAAGCTTTCTTTATTTTTATTTCAGCTTCTGTTGCATTTCGCTGTGCATGAAGATCATTAAGCTTTGATTCGGCAACCCGCAAAGTGGCCATTGTCTGTGCGTAATCAGATTGTGTGATAGACAAAACAGTGCTTACATTATCAAATTTTTGTGGTGTGGTTGACTCGTCAGCCAGAAGGTTTTTGTAACGATCAAATTCTCTTTTTTGCTGCTTCAGCTTTGCATCTGCCCCCGCCAGTTGTGCTTTTATAACCTCAATACTCTTTAGTTGTGTTTCTTCACTGGCCGCCAAAATAGGGAGTTTAGCATATGAACCGGCCAGTTCTGCTGATGCAACATCTCTTTTTAAACCATATTCATCAAGCTCAATAACGACAAGTGTATCGCCTTTTTGTACCTGTTGATTGTCTTTATAATAGATCTTGCTGATGTAACCACCTACTTTTGCATTGATAGGAGATAAATAGGCATCTACCTGTGCATCGTTGGTTTCTTCGTAGTGATATTGCCTTATGAAATATAAGATCCCCCATATGAAGATCCCTGTTAATAATACGGCTCCCAACCACTTAGTTACGTTTACAATCAATTGATCTGTTTTATTTTTGTTCATAATTATTTTTTTAAAGAATTCCTACAATTGCCAGTAGCCGGATATGGCTAAGCCTTACGTTTGTTTGTGCAGTTATTAGATTAAATTTTGCTTCCAGCAAAGCATTTTCTGCCTCCAGAAGATCAGTCAGCAGGGATTCCTGATTGAGATAACTGTTTCTGATAACCCGTAGAGTTTCCGTAGTTTTTAAGATATTTTTATCTGCGGTTTTCACACTTTCCAAAGCTTGTTCATGCTGGAGGTAAGCTTCTTTTATCTGAAGGGAAACTTCGGCTTTTTTACTATCGGCTTTTTCTTTAGCCTCGCCATTGATAATCCGTGCCAGGGCAATGGAATGTTTGCTTTTGTATAAATTATCTATGGAAAACTGCACTTTAATTCCGGTTTGCCCGAATCCCCATACATCATTTGAGTAAGGATAGAATGAGATCTGGGGATAGGTATAGTTATAAGTTGAATACAATGACACTTTAGGCAAACGTGCGGCTTTAGCCTGGCTGATATTTAATTCGCTCGATTTAATATCGCTGTCCATCAGCTTAAGCTCAGGTGACTGATTGAGTGCAATATCCAGATAACCGGTATAATCGCTGCCCTGAATACTTTCCATCTCTTGACTTCTTTTATAATCAATTTCCAGCTGCTCCGTCTGATCCCGCCCCATCAACACATTCAGACGTTGTTTTCTGATATCTATTTTCTTTTCTATATCAGACAGACTAAGTTCCAGCTGGGATAATTTTACAGAGGTTCGGATCACATCGCTTTTTAGTACAATTCCGTTTTGGTGCAAACTCTCGATAAGTGATAATTGCTTATTCTCTGCAGCAATTTCTGCAAAGAGAAAATCACGGAAATACAAAAACTTATAGAGATCAAAATACTCAACTGCAATATTATATTTCACACTGTGCTTTTCCAGTTGAACTTCATATTGCCCGCGTACTTCTTCTTCCCTCTTCATTCTAATATTTATTCTTTCTTTTCCACCATTAAAGAGATTAAAATTTAAGCTATATCCTGCTCCATAACCATAGCTTTTAACAGGTACATTCTGTGGAGAGGAGAATAAACCTTCATTATAAAGGAGAAATCTGGAATTGAGCTTTACATCTCCACCTAACGAAAGTTCCGGCAACAAATGATCTTTGGCTTCAAGTACTTTTATCTTACTTTGCTGAAGGTGTAAATCTGACAGTTTCAGTTGACGATTATTCACTTCGGCAGCTTTCCACATTTCTTCCAGACTCATCAGAGTGGCTGTTGTATTCTGAGCATGAAGATATGATACGGGTAACAACAATACTATTCCCAATATTGGAATTAATTTATAGGATTTCATGATCATTTTTTTTTGTAAGTGTTTCTATTTTCTCTTTTTGTAAAGAGCCAATCTGCTATCATTTTTCCCAATTCATCAAAGATTAAAGCCAGATCAATCATAGGCATAAAAGGATAGGAATAGTCAAATCGGTAGAAATTAATTTGTTCGATAGGGTAAACCGGATAACAGTCTGTATGATCGAAAGTTTTATCTTTTGTTTCAATTTCGGGGTCTTGATCGGGGGTTGCTATTGTGTGTTTTATCATAACTCTGTTAATATTTACAGTAGCAAAATTATTCATGAACGAAAACTATCTTTTAATATAATTAGCCTAAGATTTGTTATATTTGGCCATATGGAAATTCTTAAGCAGCTTTTAGACAGTGTAGACCAAAATCCAGATTCTATTCTGGTGGTACGACAGCAAACTGAACAGCAGATGCCTCCTCATCAGCATAATAAAGCACAATTATTATTGGTTTTTGGTGGAATTGCTTATCTGAAGACCGCGGAGAAGGATTTTTATATTCCGTCAAGCCATTACATCTGGATACCAAGAAAATACCCCCATAATCTGATGTTTAATACTCAGGATCTGTATATTATTAACATCTATTTTCCAGAAGAAAAGTCTGACGGATTTTATAATGAACTGGGAATTTATCCGGTGAGCAACCTGTTATCAGAAATGCTTACTTTCAGCGAAAAATGGCAGGGAGATTATTATAAAGGTTCCTGGGAATTTCAATTTCTTACAACACTAAAAAGCCTGATATCGAAAGAAAATCTCAAAAAGTTTTCAATTCAGCTTCCTACAACCGATGATCAGCGGCTTAATGCTGTTACAGATCATCTCAGAAGTCAGTTAAATGAAAAGCTTACCTTAGAGAATACCGCAAAACAATCAGGAATGAGTGTAAGAAGTCTGACGAGGCTTTTTCAGACAAAACTTCATATCACTTTTATTCAGTATATAAAAATGCTTAGGATTATCAGGGCTATGGAATTAATTAAAGATACCGACCTGAATATGACTGAGATTACTTATGAAGTTGGGTATTCCAATATTGCAGCTTTCAGCAATAATTTTCACCAACTAACTAATATGAGGCCTACCGAATTTAGGGCAATGTCAAGAATATAAAAACTCAATGGATGAGCTGGATAATACACCAGCATTAATCCCATCTATCATTATTTTGCCATTGAAAGATATAGAAGTATTTGTATAGCTCGTTTAACCTATGATTTAAATGCATACTCATCATACACCGTATTGATAAGCTCATCAGGATTGATATTTCGTGAAAAAATAGGATAATGAAAACGGTCCAGTTTGTTAAGAATTCGTATAAGTTCCATCTTCTCGTAATAGTTGAGATTTCCTGCAACAATATTGGTCGCCTGACGGATTTTTTCCATTTGATTTTCCAGGATCTGCAATCCTCTTCCGGTGATACGGATCAATTTACTGCGTTTGTCTAAATCAGAGTCTGTCTGTTCAACAAGTCCCTGTCGTAAAAGTCTGGCAATAATCAGCATACCTACGGGCTTATCATGAATATTTTTTTTGATGAGAGCCATTTTTGTCATCTCACCAAAAGCTTTAAGATTAATCAGATAAATAAAGTCTTCCTGAGTAGAAAATTCAGAATCTGAGATGGCAGACTTTGAGTAAGTTTTTGCATACCGGTTAAGGTGAACAAGTAATGTACTGATGGCGCTCTCCGGTGTTCTTCCATTCTCCTTTCCTTCCCAGTAAGGTTCTTCAGTTTGATTTTCTTCAATATTCTCTTGATCAGAAATCCATGCTTTAAAGCCCTGAATAGTTACCGGATACGATTCTGGACTGGTGCTGGCTTCAGTTTCAAACTCTTCCAGCAGATCTATAAAATCTTTAATAAGCGTGTAATTCATCTCTGTTAAATAGTTTACAAATATACCTAAATCATGGTATATATATCAAGACTATAAAGAAACAATACCCTGATCTTTTGGTAACTCACGTTTTCCGATCACCCATTCTGGTATATTAAACATCTAATACGGTATAATAATTGTTGAAAAATAAGAAGAAGTAAAATAACCATATGGATCATATAGAAACTGAACCAATAGATTTGGTAAGAGATAAAAATTATATTGATAAGTACTTCAGTTTAACCATAAAAAGAGAATTGAAGATAGACATCGATGTGAGCCATGAATATATTGCTGCACAAAATATTGTTTCCAGAAAATTAATTCTGGTTAAAACATTTTCTGAGGTTGTCATGGGAAATCCCGAACTATATCTTTTATTGGTTTCTTTAATTCATGAAGCCAATACCCGTCCTTTGACAAGGGAACAAATCAATTCAGTACTGGAAAAAAAATAACAAGATCCCCCAAATATTTGAGAGATCTTCATTTTTTTAATGTAAAATAGGTTTTATACCTGTTCTTTTAAATGTTTCGCTACCATTGCTTCCAAATCATCGAGATTAAAAGGTTTTGAAACATAATCATCAGCTTTTGCTTCCGATGCTAAAGCAACAATATCATTATTAGCGGTAACATAAATTACCGGAATATGTTTAAATTCTTCGGTGCTTTTGAGAAGTTTTGTAGCTTCTACCCCTCCTATTTTGGGAATCCAGTTATCCATCAGAATAACATCCGGCTGATAATCTGCCACTTTCTCAAGGATATCGTGTGAAGTCTCTGAAATTCTGACATCATATCCGTTTTCTTCAAATATGATGGTGATGACCTCTAAAATAGCCGCTTCATCATCAAAAATTAAAATTCTCTTTTTACTCATATTATGTAGATTATTCTATTCTTAAATATTATAATTGATTTATATAATCCGCTAAACCTGCGGGTGTGATAATTAAATCATATTCAATTGCTTCTATGGCATGTTTAGGCATAAATTCCACCTCTGCTGTTTCCGGATCCTGAATCCAGACCTGCCCATTATTCCTCTTAATATAGCTCAACCCTTCTACCCCATCAGCATTAGCTCCCGATAAAAGGACGCCTATTACATTTTGTCCATAAATTTCTGCCGCAGACTTAAAAGTAACGTCTATAGATGGGCGGGAATAGTTCATTTTTTCTGAGCTGTCTAATGACATCCATTGAGTATTCTCAAACAACAAATGATAATCAGCGGGAACAATATATATTGTGTTATCTTCAACTGCAGTTTTATCTTCAACCTCTATGACCGGTATTTTCGTAAACTGCTGCAGTAACGTCCGCAGAATATCTCCGGATTGAGCCTTACGATGGATCACAAGTACAATGGGAACAGGGATCGCATGATCCAGGTTTTTGATCATTTCTATAATGACCTGTAAACTTCCTGCTGATCCTCCGATAACAATTAATTCTGTATTGGTTTGTGATTTCATTCCGGTAATTATTAATGGTGATCAATTTTTTTCCAGATTTTCTGATCTTCAACCTGATGGTAGTTTTTGTCAATAGCAGAAAACCGAAGAGTCTCTTTTGCTCCCAATGCGAGAAAACCTAAATTCTCCAGGCTATCATCAAAAAGCCTGAATACCCTTTCCTGAAGTTCTCTGTCAAAATAAATTAAGACATTCCTGCACACAATGAGCTGAAAACTATTAAAAGAACTGTCTGACACAAGGTTATGTGTTGATAAGATCAATTTTTCCTGCAAGCTTTTATCAAATCTTACACTATCATAATTGGCGGTATAATAATCCGAAAAGTCTTTTAATCCGCCTGAAAGCATATAGTTTTCCGAGTACAGTTTCATCTGTTGCAAAGGGAAAATACCAGCTCTGGCTGTTTCAAGAACAGCGGGATTCAAATCGGTCCCATAAATCAGAGATTTACTGTAAAGGCCGGCTTCTTTCAGCAGAATGGCTATAGAATATGCTTCTTCTCCTGTTGAACATCCTGCAATCCATACCCTGATTAGCGGATAGGTACCTAACTGAGGCAGTATATGGTCCCGCAGTGTTTTGAAAAAAGAAGGATCTCTGAACATTTCCGTAACGTTTACTGTAACTTCTTCTACAAAACGTTTTAAGTACTCAGCATCATTCATAACGGTGTATCTGAGCTCCGCAAAACTGGTAAACCTGTCTAAAAGACATATACGGTTCACTCGTCTTTTAAATGAAGCTCTGCTATAACCGGAAAAGTCATAGCCATACCTCTCATAAACATCTCTGATGAGATATTCTATTTCTTCATCTTTTATGATACTTGGTTCCAGCATCTATGAAAGTTTTTCTATTGCCGTTATTAACAGATCTACATCAATTGGTTTTGATATGTAATCATCAGCTCCTGCTTCCATACATTTCTGGCGGTCTTCGGGCATTGCCTGTGCAGTGACAGCTATAACCGGCACATGTTTGATTTCCTGTGTATTCCTTATCATTTTTACGGCTTCGTACCCGTCTATCCCAGGCATCATCATGTCCATAAGAACAACAGAAAACTTAGGATTTGACTTCAGAATTTCTAAAGCTTCCTGAGCCATTGTACAGGATTCAACTGCATACCCACGGGCCTTAAGGGTTAGTTTTAGTGCAAATATATTGCGTGGATCATCATCCACGATTAAGACTTTCTTATTCATCAGAATTTTATCTGTTTAACTTTCATACAACCAAACACGAAGGAGCGACAATAGCTGATCAATATCTACTGGTTTTGAGATATAATCCGAAGCTCCTGCTGTTATACATTTTTCACGTTCTCCAATCATAGATTTGGCAGTTACGGCTATAATAGGAAGTCTTTTATAAGCCGGCATTTTTCTTATCTGCTTTATTGTTTCATAGCCATCCATTTCCGGCATCATCATGTCCATCAAAATAACGTCTATGTCAGGATTGTGGTTAATTTGTTCCAAAGCGTGCTTCCCATCCATCGCTACAATGACTTCAACTTTATATTTTTCCAGTGCCTTGGTTAAGGAAAAAATATTGCGGACATCATCATCAGTAATGAGTACTTTTTTGCCACTCAGCACTTCTGTTAAAGAACCGAGCATTCTGCCAGTGGTACTTTCAGCCGAACTGTTTTTTTCTTCCACCAAATGTAAGAATAAACCTACCTCGTCTAAAATTCTCTGATAGGAATGTGCTGTTTTCACAACAATTGAATCCGCATACTGCTTTATTTTGAGTTCTTCTTCTTTAGACAAATGATGTTCAGTAAAAATAATGATCGGGAGATTTTCAAGCCCTTCATAGGTTTTGATTGATTCTATGACGTGATAATCATTTCCTTTTGTGCTTCCAATATCCAGAATTACACAGTCAACAAGGTCTGAAGTGAGTGCTTTTACACTATCCTCCACACTATGTTCTACTGATAATGAAATATTAAAATTACTCAGGAAATAAGATAATGCGCTGGCATGTTTGGCATTTTCTTCAACAATTAAAACCTTTTGAGGTCCTTTCTGTAATGCTTCTTCAATTTTCCTGAATACATCGGTCATTTTATCCAGAGCAACAGGTTTGTTGATGAAGTCCACCGCTCCTTTCATAAGACTTTCTTTTTTCACATGCAGGGCAGACATCATATGTACCGGAATATTTTTTACAGTGGTATCAGACTTCAGTTCGTCCATCACTTCCCATCCATCTTTTACAGGAAGCTGAACATCCAGTAAAATAGCATGTGGATGATACTGCCGGGCAGCGGACAGAGCATAATCTCCTCTTACTACAACAATACCTTTATAATTCTGTAAATGGGCATACTTCAGTAAAGCTTTTGCAAAATTGGTATCATCTTCAATAATCAAAATAATTTTATCACCTTCCTGAATATTATCCCGGTCATCAGATACATCTTCAGGAATTTCCAAAGTGTTCGCATGCTTATTTTCTCCTTCATCCAGGATATTCTGAATTTCCTCAACATCTTCCCGGATAATTTCTACCAGATCCTGATCGGTTTCAGGCTGAACAATCTCAGCTACGGGATGTACAGGAATCGTAAAACTGAATTCACTGCCTTTATTTACTTCGCTTTTCAAAGCCAGCTCGCCTCCTAAAAGTCTCGCAATTTCACGGCTTATTGAAAGTCCCAGACCAGTACCTCCAAATTTTCTTTTGGTAGATCCATCAGCCTGCTGGAATGCTTCAAAGATAATTTTCTGTTTGTCTTCTGCTATTCCGATACCGGTATCTTTCACTGAAAATATAATAAAATCAGGTTTTTCAGAGTGTTTTTTAACATGTAAATCAATGCTTCCTTTTGTGGTAAACTTCAAAGCATTGGACAGCAGGTTTCTTAGTACCTGATCAATCCTAAGTCGATCACTTTCAATAATATTCTGTACGTCTGACTCAATTTCGATGTTGAAAGGAAGGGCTTTCTCCTGAAATACGGGGCTAAAAAGACTTTTCAGATCTTTTATAATATCTTCAATAACAACTTCCTGGTATTCCAGGGTCATTTTGCCTGATTCTATTTTTGCCAGGTCAAGAATTTCATCTATTAATGTTAATAAACTTGTTCCTGAGCTTTGAATAACTCTTGCAGATTCTACCTGGTCTTCATTAAGGTTCTCATCCGGATTTTCTGCCATTAACCGTGATAATAGAAGAATTGAGTTAAGAGGTGTTCTCAATTCATGAGACATGTTGGCAAGAAATTCAGATTTATATTTGGTACTGAGTGCCAGCTCTTCTACTTTCTTCTGAATCTCATTATTACGTTCAGCAATCAAATGATTTTTTTCTTCCAGTAATCGTGAGCGTTCTTCCAGTTCTGCATTGGCCTGCATCAGTTCTTCCTGCTGCACCTTCAATTCTTCTTCTGAAGCCTGAAGTTTCTGCGTTTGTGCTTCCAGTTCAGTATTGAGATTTTCAAGCTCTGAGTGCTGTACCTGCAGCTCTTCAGACTGTGCCTGAGTTTCTTCCAGCAGCTGCTGTTCTTTCTCTCTTCCTTTTGCTGCATTCAGGGCTATTCCGATATTCACGCAACATTCCTCAAAATAGCTGATTCTGTCTTTATCAAAATTAGAGGTGGATCCTAATTCTATGACTCCTATCACATGGCCGTCTGCAAAAACAGGTATCAGGATGATGCCATAGATCTTAATGGTACTGCTGGCAAAAGTGACTACAAAATCATCTTCGTGAAGATTATTGTACACCTGTGTTTTAGCATTCTTAAAAGCCTGTCCTACCATTCCTTCCCCTTGCTCAAACGTTTTTTTCATATTTGCTTCCAGCCCGAATGCATTGTTAAGTTTCAGAATGCCTTCGTCAAAAAGATACAATGAACCGTTGATGCAGTTTCCGTATTCAATCAGCTGGCTTAAAGCTTTATTGGATACTTCTTTTACTGATTTATTTCCGACAAGGGATTCATTAAGCAGAGCAAGTCCTTTCTGGCGCCAGTCGCTTTTATTAATTTTATCAAAAGATGTTTTCAGGGATTCGGTCATGTGGTTCAGGGATTCTACAAGATCTCCAAGATCATCTTCCGAGTTATCTACGGCTTTCTCACTGTAATCTCCATTGGCTACTCTGTTTGCTATTTTTTGGATGGCACTTACTCTTCGGGTCATTTCCTGATCTTTATCTCTGAGCATTTTCTCCAGTTCGTCCCTTCTGATCAGATCGGCACGCATTTTAAAATAGAAAAATGTAGTCACGACTACCGCAGCCAGTGCAGAAAAAACAATAAAAAGAACTGTTGTTTCTGATGAGCGTGTTAAATCCTTATTTTTAATTTCTACCTGACTTTCTTCATACTGCACAAAATCTCTTACGATTTTACGGCATTCATCCATATAAGCTTTGCCGGTAACGATTTGCTGTTGAGTCATCACAACGCCTTTCCGCCTGTTTTCCACCAGATTTTTAAGGTTATCCATCACCTGACTGACTGCTACTTTTAATCCGTCAAGTCTTTCCTGTTGGTTTTTATCCTGAACCCCTAATGATTCTGCAAGCACCAAAGCTTTGGAATATTCTCTTAATCCGCGTTTATAGGGTTCGAGAAAATCTTCTCTTCCAGTCAGCTGATAGCCTCTGTTTCCCGTTTCGGCATCCAGCAAAGCTACCAGAACATCCTTAACAGCCGTCACAGAACGCCTGCTTTTGGAAAGGCTCTCACGGTGATTCATTTGATTTTGAATACTCCAGTATGAAGCCACAGAGCTGGCTATCAATATCAGAAGTGAAAGACCAATTCCGAACTGAAGATTTCGTATAATTTTTTTCGGCATGAAGATTAATTTAATGGTAAGGTAAAATAAAACGTAGAACCTTCATCTACGATACTGGAAACACCAACATTTCCGTGGTGCTGTTTGATGATTTCAGAGCATATAAACAGCCCGATTCCCATCCCCTGGAACTGCAGTGAAGATTCTTCTACACGATAGAATTTCTTGAATACCGCATCCTGTTTAAAATCAGGAATTCCAATCCCGAAATCAGTAACATTGACTCTCACTTCCTGAGCTTCATGATCCACAAAAGTGGTAACGATCACCTGATTATTATGAGGTGAATATTTGACAGCATTGGTGAGAAAATTAATCAGTACCTGCTCGATACGGATCTCATCCAAAGGAATTAAAATATCAGGTTTTGTTCCGTGGCGCTCTATTTTTACCTGTTGCTCATGAGTCTGTAATATGGTTTCAATCGCATTACTGATCACATTTTCCAGATTAACGGGCTTTTTATTGATTTTCAGTTTTCCATTTTCAATTTTTGATACATCCAGAAGATCGGTTATCAGCGTATTCAGCTTTTCAATCTGTGTCTGAACTTTTGTAACAAATCCTGCTTCGGGACTTTCTTTATCTAATTTCAGTTTTCTTTCCAATAGCTGAACATATGCTTTGATACTGGTTAAAGGAGTTTTTAATTCATGGCTGGCAATACTTAAGAATTCATCTTTTTCTTTTTCCACTTTTTTCTGATCGTCAATATCAGTAAATGTTCCCACCCAGTTTTTAATACGGTCTTCATCATATACAGGGGTTACCCTAAGCAAATGATACCGGTAATGATCTGAAATAACATTTTTAATTCTGATTTCTAATTCCAGGGCTTTTCCTTTTTTCCTGCATCTCTCCAGTTCTTCGCTTATACTATGGTCATCAGGATGTGTTTCAGGGAAATCCTGCTCATTGTCAGAGTACTGATACCATTTACCGTTAACGAAATCAACAATTCCATCCTCATTAAGAGTGAACGCAATCTGAGGAAGAGACTCCAGCATGAGATGAAAATGATCGATCTGGGATTTCATGGTTACCTGAGATTCCCTTCTTCCTTTCACTTCCAGTTCCAGATTCTGCTGTGTTTTTTTCATTGCAATATTCTGCTCCTGAAGGTTATAGAAAGTTTTCACCTTAAGCAGAAGAATTTCAGGATCTACAGGCTTCGTTACATAGTCTTTACCACCAGAAGCGTATCCTTGGGTAATGAATTTTTTATCGGTATTAACAGCGGATAAGAATATAATAGGAACATCTTTCGTTTTACTGTAGTCTGCAAGCGTTTCTGCAACTTCAAAGCCATCCATATCAGGCATCTGAACATCTAAAATAATTAAGGCATAATCATTTTTCAATGCTTTGCCAAGAGCCTCTTCGCCGGAGCCGGCCGTTTCAACCTGAAAATCTTTAGATTCAAGTAATTTTTGAAGTGAATAAAGATTACTTTGGTTGTCATCAACAATTAAAATCATAGAAGTTAAAATCAATAATTAGTTACGGATACTTTAGCATCAAAAATACTCACAATATTTGAAAAAACAGTAATTTTTAAAGGTTTATGCATAAGGATTTCATACCACATTTTTCAAGAAAAACATCAATGGCATAAGGATTGAAATTATTTATAATCTTAAAAAAAATCTTTATAATTTCAGAAAAATCATAATTATGAAAAAAACAATAAGTTGCATGAATATCGATGAAAAAATCCTTCACTCGTTCGGAGGTGAAAATGTCATCTATAAGGCTCACGAGTTTATTTTCAAAGAAGGTGATCATTCACAATATTATTTTCAGATTATCAGTGGAAAAGTAAAACTGAACATCTTTACTGAAAACGGAAAAGAATTTATCCATAACATATTAGGTAAAAATCAAAGTTTTGGAGATCCGCTTCTTTTTATTGAAAAGCTTTATCCTACGAATGCCATAAGTTTACAGACTACAGAAATTGTAAAGATGCCCAAAGATAATTTCATGGAAATGCTTAAACGTAATCCGGAACTTTCTCTGGAAATGAATATGTGTTTATCACAACGACTGTATTATAACAACTTAATGGTCCGTAATCTGGCATTAGCAGATCCTATTCAACGGCTGAAAGGGGTAATGGATTATCTGAAAAGCTATCATGACGGAGACTGCCAGCACTGTTTTCCTATAGAGCTTACCCGCCAGCAAATTGCTGATCTTACAGGACTGAGAGTTGAAACAGTCATCAGAACGGTAAAAAAAATGGTTAACAATGAAATGATAAAGCTTGAGGGCCGCAGGATTTTATATTAGAATGCAAGTAAGATTTGATTTTCAGAAAACAAAAATAGAGTATAAATAAACTATAAAACAAAAAAGATGGCCGGAATTTTTTAATTCCGGCCATCTTTTTAAACTAACCTTAATTTGTTTTTTTTCTCCATTCTGCCTTCACATCTTCAGCGGCATCTTTTGTTTTTTCCCATGCTTCATCAGCTTTATCCTTAATATCTTCCCATGCATCTGAAACATTTGATTTCACTCTATCCAACCAGTCTTCCTGAGTTGCCTCCTGATCATTATCTCTTTTTTCATTGATGTAATCTTTAGCCTTATCTGCTAATTCACTGATTTTCCATTTTGCATTATCAGCTGCATTTTTTAAAGAGCTCTCCGTTTGGTCTACTGCATTTTCCGCTTTGTTGTAATCTGAATTATTCATAATATAATATTTAAGTATTTGGTATATAAATAAACAATGTTCATGCCTAAAAAATAAAGATCGTGTTAAAATTTTCTTAAAATTAAATTATTACAATTAACAGATCATCTATTTGTCAAAAGGACTTTTTTTATCCTGCTTCACCCATATCAATTTGGAAGTATCATAACCGATTGCCTGCGCCTTACTTATAAAATTCTGTCTTATATTTTCAGGGATCGTCTTTTCACGGGAAAGAATCCAGAGATAGTCTAAATTTTTTCCTGCAACAAGCGCATACTTATATTCTTCCAGCGCAACTACGTTATAACCGGCATAAAAAGGTCCGAAAAAACACACCTTCAGAGCTGCTATATTTTTTTCTCCTCTGAATTTAGCAGTACCATTTACAGAAACCCATTCGTTCTTTTTAAAATTATATCCGCTGTTGACTACATTTACATTTCCGTCGACAGGCTGTGCTTTCTCAGGCATAGAAGAACAAGAGGTCAAACCGTTTAAGAGTCCGAAGCTTAGTAACAATGTAAGAATGATTCTATTTTTCATTTTTAGTTATTTTTTTAAAGAAATAAATATTGAGTAAAAACTGGCTGTACCCGTAAACAGCATCTTCAACGGGAATAGTTTCCATTCTGATCCCTAAAAAATCATCAGGATTATAGTTTACAACAGGCGAGGGAATTAAAGATCCCGTCAGGATTCCATTCACTGCAAAAAATCCGGGCATCAATACCAGATATACAAAGCTTGCTCGTGCTATCCAATCTTTTTTAACAATAAAATGCAGATAACAAAGTGTAGATATCGTTACAATCACAGTGAGCAAAGTATATATTCTCTCATGATAAAGAAGTCCCGTTACGCTGAGAACAACAACAGCTGTGAATACAATAAGATTATTTAAGCCATCAATCCCCCTCAGGCTAAAAAATTTTTCCAGACAGTAATAAGTAAAAACACATGCAAACGGAATACAGTAAAAAAACAGCCATTCTTCAATAGGAAGCCCTGCTATTGTAAAGCCTAATGTATAATTGAGATCAAACCACCACACTCCTTTTGAAGTAAACCATACATCCCAGATAATAAAAGGAATTGCCACGATGGTAGATGACAGCAGAAACTTCCCGAAAAGTTTATTAAACTGTATTCTCCTGTCAAAAGAGGCCAAAAAGCAAATAATGACCGTGAAAAAGTTTATCAGTATGTAAGTATAAGGCATCATTTTTTATTGAAATACATTTTAAAATATTTAACAGGCACCCATAAAAAACCAAAACACTCTCCTTCTTCCTTTCCCAGATGTTTATGATGCTGCTTATGAGCACGTCTTATGGCAAGCCAATACGGATTCTTTGTTTTTGTAAAAATCTTTGCTCTCTGATGAATAAAAATATCGTGTACAAAGAAATAGGCCATTCCGTAAAGACTTATTCCCAATCCGACAAAAAAGAGATAACTGAATTCCTGCCTTACTCCTAGATACAACAATATGATGGCGGGACTGGCAAAAATGAAAAAGAACAGATCATTTTTTTCAAGTTTCCCATCGTGGCTGTGATCATGATGATCCTTGTGAAGGCTCCACAAAAAACCATGCATAATATATCTGTGAATAAGCCATGTAGCTCCTTCCATGGAAATAAAAACAAGCAGAACGATCAGAAAATTCATATTAATTGTGTTTGCGGTTAAAAAGATCGTTCAACACACTGTATCTGAAATCGAAAATACTTCTGAGTTTTTCTTTAACAAATAACCGGTACGCTACCCTTCCTAAAATTCCCAACGGGAGTTCATAATCTACAGTATCTTTCATTAATACACCATTCTCATCAGGAATGAACTCATGGAAATGATTCCAATGTTTATAAGGGCCTTCTTTCTGAAAGTCAGTAAAGCTTTTACCTTCTTCTACCTGGCTGATAACAGTTTTCCACTTCATTGGAATTCCCAGTACCGGAGATACTGTATAATCTATTTCCATTCCTTCAAAAATAGATTCATCCTGTATATCTGAAAGAACCAGAAAATTCATGCTTTCAGGTGTTATTTCGGATAAATTATGAGGAGAGGAAAAGAATTCCCATGCCGTTTCAATATCACAATTCAAATGTTGTTCTCTATATAATCTGTACATCATTTATTTTTTATTGATTTATAAATTCTAAAACAGCCTTCTAAGCAAAGAAACTATTAGAAATAAGCAGATTTGTATCTTATATAGCTTTTAAATGCTACCAACAACTTCTGCGAATTGGCAATCCTTATCCTTTGCTGTAAAATATGCTGAGAACTTGTTTTCTTTATTTTTTCAAACAATGACAGATAGTATCTGTACGCCAGATATACTCCAAACACAGAAGAACCCGGCAGCTTCTTAATTCCCTGCAGTGCTTCTTTAAATTCTTCTTCAATTTCTTTTTCAATCTGAGCTTTGACGGTGTTATCAAAAACAGACATATTCAGAGACGGGAAATAGGATCTTCCCAAAACCTGGTAATCTTCTTTCAGATCACGTAAAAAATTAACCTTTTGGAAAGCAGAACCCAGCTTCATAGCAAATGGTTTAAGTTTTTCAAATTGCTGTTTATCCCCTCCTGTAAATATCTGCAAACACATAAGTCCTACGACTTCCGCAGAACCATAAATATATTCATTATAAAGCTCTGAATTATAGTCTACTTTTTGCAGATCCATTTCCATACTGTGCAGGAACTGATCGATCAAATGAATATTGATATCATATTGACGCACTGTTTCCTGAAATGAGTGTAGAATCGGATTGAGGGATATACCGTCTTGCAGCGCGTCGTAAGTTTCAGCCTTTAATCTTTTCAAAAGCTTCTCTTTATCATACCCATGAAAACTGTCAACAATTTCATCGGCAAGACGTACATACCCGTAAACAGCATAAATGGCAGGTCTGATAGAAGGCTTCAGCGCCAATATTCCTAATGAAAAACTGGTACTGTATTTTTGAGTAGTGTACTTACTGACCTCATAAGACAACTCATCAAACAATTTTTTCATATTATTTTATTTTAGTTTATTAACCTCTTGCGCTACAATTTTTCCAGAAATAACTGACGGCGGAACACCAGGTCCAGGAACAGTTAGCTGCCCGGTGTAAAAAAGATTACTAATCTTCCTGTTTCTTATTTTAGGCTTCAGGACGGCAGTCTGTGATAAAGTATTGGACAGTCCGTAGGCATTACCCTGATAAGCATTATAATCCGAAATAAAATCACTGACACAATAGCTTCTTTTGTATTCAATTCTGGACATAAGATCAGTTTCCCCTGTATGCTTTTCAATTCTTTCAAGCATTTCCTTCAGGTATTTTTCTCTTACACCCTCATCATCATGTATTCCCGGTGCGAGAGGCAGCAGTAAAAAGAGATTTTCACAGCCTTCAGGTGCTACATCCGGATCTGTTTTTGAAGGACAGCAAGCATAAAAAAGCGGTTTAGCCGGCCATTTCTTATTGATATAAATACAGTCTATATGATGATCAAGTTCATTTTCAAAAAATAAAGTATGATGCTTCAAATGAGGAATTTCTCCTTTGATTCCCAGATAATAGATAAGACATGAAGGAGCAAAGGTTTTGGTTTTCCAATAAGCATCATTATAATTTCTAAGTGATTTGGGAATTAATGTTTCTGTATGATGGTAATCTGATGATGCAATAACGGCATCAAATTCATAATCTTTACCACCTACTGTTAGTGAGACTACTTTTCCGTTTTCTGTATTGAGCTTCTGGACATCATGATTAAAATGAAAAGCGGCTCCCTGTTTTTCGGCTACGTCTTTCATCGCCATAACGAGCTGATAAAATCCTCCCATAGGATATTTTGTTCCCAGGACATACCCTCCGTAATTCATAAGGCTGTAAAGCGCGGGAATATTCCGGGGCGAGGCACCAAGAAATATAACCGGAAATTCCATCAGGGATCTGAGTTTCGGATCAGAAAAATATCCTGATACATATTTCCTGAAATTACTTAAAAGATCAAGCTTGAATGCGCTGCCTGCTATTTTTAAAGAAGCAAATTCCAGCCAGCTGTAACAAGGTTTTGTCACAAAATCTTTCATCCCTACTTCATACTTAAACCGAGCAGAATGCATAAATTGATCATACTTTTTACCCGCTCCTGGTTCAGTTTTTTCAAATAACTCACGGATGTCTTCATTTTTCTCAGGAACTGAAACCTTTTCTTTTGAAAAAATCATCTCAAACTGAGGATCTAAGGATACCAGCTTAAAATAATCAGCTGCTTTACAATCAAAATCACTGAAAAAGCCTTCGATAATGTCAGGCATCCAGTACCAGCTTGGTCCCATATCAAATAGATATCCTTCTTCAGTTTTAAATTGCCTTGCACGTCCTCCGGGTTGATCGTGTTTTTCAAAAACATGTACTTCATGTCCAGACCTTGCTGCATAAGCGGCAGCAGAGAGTCCGGAAAATCCGGAACCGATCACTGCTATTCTCTTTCTTGGTTTTTCAGTACTCATCGTCATTTATTTAATAGTTTTTTTAGAGACACTTTTCATTACAGACTCAGTTCAACTTTTTATATACAGCATTCACCAGATCCTTAGTTTCCAGATTCATACGGTAAAAGGAATTATGAAATTCATCCAATTTAGAAAGTACAGCAATGAGCAGCATCTGTTCAGAATGGGTAAGATTCCCTGTTACAGCCCTTGAAACTCTACGGATTTCATCCATATGATCATCCAATACAGAAAGCCCTTTCTGCGTTATCTTTATATTTTTTATTCTTTTATCTTTTGGAGAAACCGTCTGTTCAATCCAACCATTACGGAGCAACCGGTTAACAGTAAGCATTCCTGAAGATTTTTCATGTACATTATGCCTTATCAATTCCATTTTTGACATGGCCCCCATGCTCTTCAGGCTGATAAGAAAAATAAAGTCGTCCTGACTAGAAAAAACCGAACTGCCGACTGCTGATCTGGAGTAAGATTTTGCATATCTATTCATTCTGATCAATAAAGTATTAATTATACTATCTGAGCTTCTTCCTAATTCTTTCCCTATCCAATCAGGATCTTGAAGGTCCGGTTGATGGGAAGCATTGATCCATTCTGTAAAACCATGAAGATCATTACTGTATACAGCTTTACCCTCATTTTGTTCCATAAATTGCTGAACGAGTTCCACAACTGATTTTATAAGATCAAAATTCATATTAAACAAATTAGTACACAAATATACTTATATAAGTTTATAAATAAACTATTTTATTTTTTTTATTTTAATTACATCTTAAACAATATCTAAACATTACTATATGATATAGATGACAGTCGGATAAACAAAAACCTGTCTCTAAAGACAGGTTGAAAATAATATGATTTAATAAAATTGGCTTAATAATGAATCATATTCCCGAAATCAAATTATGAAGTCGGAATATAAAGAGAAAGCAATCACAATTTAAATAGTTGAATAGATCCACTATTTAAGTAAATTAGCTCTAAAAATGAAATATGAGAATTGCGGTATTTGGAGCTCACAACGTTGGTAAAACCACATTGACAGAAGAACTTCTGGAAAACCTTCCAGGATACACCCTTGAAACAGAACCTTACTATCAGTTAGAGCTTTCAGGTTATGAATTTTCAGAAAATCCCACTGCTGAAGATTTTATTGAACAATTTAATTACTCAGTCCATCTGATTTCCGAAAGTGGAGATGATGTTATATTTGATCGGTTTGTTGTTGATATCCTGGCCTACCTTCATGTTGTTGATCCAAATATAAATATTCAATCCTTTTTTGAAAAAGCCCAAACACTCATTGCTGAAATTGATCTTTTTGTTTTTGTACCTATTGAAGAACCGGATCTTATGCAGGATTATCAGCCAGACCTGGCAAAACTCAGAAGTAATGTTAATGATTTACTCCACGATTGGATTAGTGATTTTGAAATAGAAGTCATTGAGGTAAAAGGCACAGTATTGAACCGCAGGAACCAAGTACTTGATAAAATATCTAATCCACATCTGAAATAATCTGCTTGTTTTTTTAACATACAAGCAACTATCTTTCTCAAACATTTTTTACAGATTATCATTTAAAAGTTCTAAAAAACATTTCTTCTGTACTTTTCTTAAAAATCACGTATACTAACAAAGCACAAAAAAAAGCTGTAATTAATTACAGCTTTTTAATAGTTTTTTGAGCATTTTGAAAATTTCACTTTTCCTACCCCGCGGAGAGTGAGGGATTCGAACCCCCGGACCTGTTACAGTCAACAGTTTTCAAGACTGCCGCAATCGACCACTCTGCCAACTCTCCTTTAACTCCGGTTATACCGTTGTTTTCAGTGGTGCAAATATAGGACGTTTTTTATTACTGACAAAATATTTTTTGAAGAAAATTTACATTTCTATATTTTTGAAGAAATTTCTATTTTTTCAGGCTGTTAAAGTAAATTTATTAACAACTCAACTTCAGTTATTTATCCCTTAACAAAGATATTTTGTCTTCATCAATATTTTTTAATGTAAATTTTCACCCGTAATAATATTCGGTAGTGACATCTCCGCTAAAGGCCGGATACATGTCCTGTTTCTGCATATTTAGTTCAAATAATCTTTCACCATTTTTATTTCCTCCCCGTATTTTTAAAGAATACCATCCGTTTTCCAGAGAAAGTGTGACACTATTTTCTTCGCTGATAGCAGCAATATCTTTTAAATAACCAATACCAACAATTTTCATTTCATTATTAGCAGTCTGAAATATCCAGCCTCTTGACTCCACTTCTACCTCATCGTCATTCAATATTTTTTCGTCATTCACAGATACCCGGAATGCATAATAATCTTCCTCTACCCCTATTATTGGAATAGCGATTCCTGCTTTTGTGATTTCGTCTCCATGCTCATTTTCTACGAAATATTTTAAAATATTAGTACCCGGAAGATGATTTTCCTGCAGGTAGTTTGCTAAAAGCTGCGGACTAAACACCACAAAACCTTTAAGTTCTGAGAATATTTTCTTCATATATATTTGGATTGGATTTGGATTAAGTTTTATCTGCTAATTATCATGTAAACCTGTTTAAATTGTTATAATATTTTGATTAGTCAAGTTCAGCCCGTGAAAATAAATCTTTGATTAAAGTTTCATCTTCACATGCTTTTTTAAAGTTTAAAATAAAATCTTTCAGCTTTTCTGAATCGGAAGAGTAAGCACAAAACATTCCTGCCTCAGGATCAAAATGAATGACATCAATCAGATCAGCTCTTTTTTCTTTAATAAAAACGTCTGCCAACGATGCCCAATCGTAACCATTTCCTTCAAAACCTTCATCAGCACGGGTATCAAATACTTCCTGTTTATATGCTCCCACATCTAAACATACCGAAAAGCTGTTTGAATGTTCTACCCAAAAAAAAGGCTTGATGACTTCTTTTAATTCATTAATTTCCATAATCTTACTATTTCTATTGCTGGAGCTGTGCCAGATTATTAGTCTTTATGGCATCTTCAACTCTTGTTGGATTGAAGATTGTCCAGGATTATATTTTTTAGCTTCGTCATTACTTATTCTCTGCTTTGTTCCACCTTTCCATAAGTCAAAGCTATTTTCCGTACCCAGAATAAAAGTTATTTCAGAATAATTGGAATCTTTATTTTTATCATAATTATCTGTTTCAAAAATGAATCTCCATCTGTCTCTGTCAAAAGCCAGCGTAGTATGGATAGGCTCTGTTAATCTTCCCGAATTAAGAATTATATTCTTATCCTTTGGAATTTCACCTGTGTATTTGAATATTTCAATAAGATCTCCTGTTGAATCATTCTTTTCAATTAATCTTCCATAAGCATAGGCCTCATTTTCAGAAAATTTGAAAGATTTATAATTTTTAATATTTTCCTTTACCCCTCCAGGTAAAAATAAAGGTATGAAAAAGATGTTACCTTCTTTTTTTTCAAAGTATTCCATAAATTACTTAAACTTATTTGCTAAATCTAAATAATATTGTTTCCCATATTCATTGTTGGATTCTTCTGCTTTTTTGTTGAAATAATTAACGGCCTCTTTTTTATTTTCCTCAGGAATTTCACTACCAAATAAATCCATAATTACTTCAAAAGAGCTTTCTGCTACCTTCTTCGGAGACATATTTTTCACCTCCATAAAGTATTGCCACTTTTTACTGTAATTTTTAAAATGTTCCATTCTTGGAAGAAATATAGCCACATAAGGACCTACATTTTTTTTGTAAGCATTTTCAAGCATCACCTCATAGATTTCCTTTGTTTCCGGAAGATTATATCTTTGAAGCATATTTCCTATTGCAGAAATGAGAAGAACAACTAACTTGGTATTGTCAGTATTATTTTTATAAATATCTAACAGGATACCAGTAAATTCTGCATCATTAAAAAGATCATTATAATATATTGAAACTTCCAGCCTTGGAGTTTTTTCAAATTCCTTAACAGCCTGAAAAAGTTCTTCATCACTTAACTTTTTCCATCCTGAGATTTGTTTTTTTAATGACTCAATGTTATCAATATTTTTCTGGATCTTTTGAGGTATGTTACTCATTTATCTATTTTTCTTTTATTTACATTCAACTTTAAATTTACCGTTACTTTCTACAGATTTGGTCTCGGCTTTACTCATAATATCATCTATTTCAGCAAGTGTATAGAATTTTCTTCCTTGTTTCAACTTAGCAGGATCATAAGAATGATAGAAACCACCATCAAGTCTTCTTTTATTTAGTAAGGCTTGACTCTTATGATGAAATAACGCAGAACCTTCAATATTTCTGGAGGCAATTCTTCCATTTAAATTATCAACATACTTGACTTCGTCAAAGACTTTCCCGTCTCTTGCGTGCTCCATAAAACGTTCCTGAACAGGCCTTTCTGTTATTCCTTCATATACCATTACACCATTACTAAATAATTGATAAAATGCGTCTAATCCAAAAACATCAACCCAAATATTACTATCAAATACAAATGCATATAAATTAGGATTTCTTCCTTCTAAACCTATCGGGTCTTTAGAAATATAAATTCCACTATCGTTATCATAATATCTAAAGCGGTTATAATAAAGACCATCTGTTTCTATATCCTCATATTGCCCAAGCTGTCTGAACGGAATAAAATACCTATCACCTTTTACATTTTTAAGGTTTCCATAAATATCATATTCTGTACTCCAGATTACTTTACCTTCTTTATCAAAAGCCTGAACAGGTCTTCCTAAATAATCAGAAACAATACTGTAGCTTTCTCCGTTGATAATTTTGGCACATGGCACATATGAATTTCGCTCATATATCCATGTAACCACATTTTGTACAGGTTCTTTTCCTGCAATGACGTTTCCGTCATCATCTACTGTGGTTACAGGTTCTTCATCAATATCATAACTCCATTCATGTAAAAGAACATTGCCATCCCAAATATAACGAGTTATTTTCTTTGCTCCAATTTTAGATATTCTTCTTCCCAACGCATCATATCCAAAACTCACCTCTTTTCCATCCGGACGTTTTACTTTGGCAAGCATACCGTTGGCATGCCAGAAATAAGCCCAATCACCAGAGTTCCATTCCGGGCTTTGTACTTCTTCTGAAGGTATGGAATTTAGATCCGGTAAATCTATATTGTCCGGTAATTTAGGAGTATTCAGCCAGTCTGAAGCTATAGTTTTGTAATAAGGATGAACGTTGTTTTCTTCTTCCCGATGCTCAGGCAAGACATTATTAACCGGTCGTTTACTTTTTAACAGTAAATTTCCTTCGTCATCATAATGATAGAACCAGTTTTTGTCACGCATCAGCTTTCCGCCTTTATCGTATACACGATCTGTCCTTCTTACACTTTCGTACAGGCAGCCAGTTGCGTCAGGGTTTTTATACTGAACTTCCCCACTGGAATTTTCTGCTGCGACAAGGCTTCCAAAGGCATCATAATCAAATCTTGTCCGTCCACCTGTCACCCTGTCCAGAACATGAAGCAAACGGCTTCCTGCTGCCCAGTCATAATCTTTATGGAAAGCAGTGTCTGTTTTATTGACTGTCACTTTCTGACTTACCGGCATTCCGATATGGTCAAATTCAAAAGTGCTTTCTATACCACCCGTCATTTCGCGGGAAAGCAACTGCCCGCTTTGGCTGATATCCAGGTTCATCTGCCATGGCAACTGAAGATCCGGAGTAGCTGCTCTAACAGTTTTAAGATGTCTCAGATCATTGTAAGAATATTCTATTTCTGCACCCAAACTGCTTTGCAGACCTATAAGATTTCCCTCATCGTCATATTCATACTGAATAGAATGTTCACCTTGTTTCTCAGTAGTGATCTGACCTAATTTATTTCTTTGAAAACTAATGCTGCTGTCTTCATTATCAGCTTTAACCAGTAATCCTGAAGTATCATATTGATATGCCTCCCAGGTGCCGTCAGGGTAATGGGTCTGTGTTATTCTTCGTCCTAAATCATATTCATAGAATGTATTGTTTCCCTGAGGAGTTCTTTTTTGGGTAATAAGTCCGTCTTTATCTCTAATAAAGAACTTCTTCTGACCGTCAAAACCTGTTTCTCCAATGATTTCATTGTTATTATTTCTTTCAAAAGAATAGATTTCTCCTTTTTCATTGGTAATACTTACTAAGTTTTCATAAGCATCATATCCAAAAATCAAGGTCTCTTCTTTTTTATTGGTAATTGCATTTCTTCTTACCTTACGTTTCAGGCTTCCCAAGGGGGTATAGCTCAGCAGCCATTCTGCACGGCCGTCAGTAGCATATACCGGAAGATCATAAGCATCATAACGAAGTTTTAAAGGCAATTGTCCTTCTTCATTTACTTCTATTACCCTACCCATTCTATCTCTGTTCAGAAGTGTTCTGTTTAATGGTTTTGGGCTGAAAACCAGCATTCTTCCGTATTCATCATATTTCAGATATTGCTCAGCTCCTGCACTATTGGCCAAATGAATAACCTGTCCTCTAGAATTGTACTCATAATGTGTGATAATATCTGCTCTTCTACTGGTTTCAGGAATTCTTTCCCCATCAGCATATTCATAATATACGCTTTCTTCTGTAGGATCAGTATAGCTCAGTAATTTTCCGTCTTCATCATAACTCCATGTTTCAGAAGTCCCCGAAGGTGAGAGACGGGCAATCACCTGTCCGAATTCATTGTACTGATAATGATATTCTTCCCCATCCGGACTATGGAAAATCTTGATATTTCCCATTTCATCGTAGGTATATCCTTCAACTCTGCCCTCCGGAGATCCTATCATTTTCAGTTCGTTATGTGCTGTGTAATCATACCAGGTTTCCCCTCCTTCTCCATCTACCGATTTATAAATCAGAAAATTTTCATCGTAATGATATTCTTCTGTTTTGTTGTTTTGTTTCGGATAAATAACTTCTGTAAAACCTTCTTCATCATGATACTGAAGTTTTCCTTCCATATAGCCATCTACTCCTTTTGTATGTGTTACTCTTCCTTCTGCATCATATTCCCACTGATAACTCATTCCGTTTCGGTTGGTTCTTTTCACCACCTGATTTTTTCCATCATACTCAAAGACAATTGCTTTTTTGTGAATGTCCCAGACATGGGTAAGGTTTCCATGCTCATCATAATCGTAGCGAACCTGCAGGTCTCTTTGTTTTTTATAGCAGTAATATACTTCTGTTACTTTTTTATACTCGGGATGAATAACCGTTTCAATACTGAATCCACTTTTTACATCTTTTATACTTTTCAGGACAATATTCCGGTCTTCATATTGATATTCTCTGATCGTGCCATCTCCATATTCAATACGAATCACCTTATAAATTGTTCCTTCTGTAACATGATGAAAGCGTTTATAGGTATAAATATCAGTTCCTTTGCGAATCACCCAAATGCTGCTGCTTGGTCTGTACTGCCATATTTTCTGATCTCTGAAATAGGTCATCTCTTCACCAATTTCAGGTGCGGAAATCAACATGGCAATATTCTCGTCAGGATGCATCCAGCCAGCAAACTTATTGTCTTGTTCAGGAAGAATAAACAGGTCATGATTATTGAAGACTCCATTTCCTAAAGGTCCGAAGTCATAAGGCCTGTCACTGTGCCATACATTTCTCCATTTTAAAGAAGTACTTCCCTGAATTTCAAAATCATCCCATTCAAAAACCATTGCTCCCGTGACAAGATTAACCGGTTCAAATCCCCATTTGCATAACTTTTTAGACAAAGCATTGGCAAATTTGAATTTACTGAACGGCGCTTTTTTAAGGACGCTATTATTGAATTTCTTTAAACCATTTGCTCCCAGTTTTCCTATTTTCTTGGTCAGACTTCTCATTAAAAACATCCCGGCAAGACGCATCAGCATTTCTCCGGGCGTATAAACATGAGGAACAAAAGCTCCTCCTACCAATACAGGCCCACCTGTATTGATCTGGATATACATGCTTGAAAAGTTATTATAGAAGGCAAAATATGCCAGAGGATTTTTCTTTGGTTTGTCCGGCATTGCAGGCAGCATAGTCATTCCGAAGGGGAATCCCATACAGGTAAGCACCTGTTGCGGCTGGTTTCCGCTCATTTTGCTTCCCTGTGCCAAAACGGTCTGCGAACCATAATACACTTCTCCTTCGTGAGGAGCTTCCTGAGGAAAAGGAATGATATAAACCGGAATCAGGGAAGTGATATGCCTGAAAGGAATTACAACTCCCATCACACTGGTAGTGGTAGTTGCTTTGTGTCTTCCGTGAACGTATATGGAGCCTCCCATCGGAATACTTTCCGGCAGTGAGGGCATCAGATTTCTTGCGAACTGTGGAATCGGAATGGTGATGGTAATATAATCCATGATATCAAAAACAATTCCGATAAAAGGATGTGGCAATGGCAGTGGAATCAGCATAAATGATGGCGGCGGCGGAATCAACGTCCAGTGGATATCAATGGCCAGTACAATATCAAAATGCTTACTTGTATGTTGAATAGCAGTGGAAGGCATTGCCGGAGTATTGACTTTAATCAGTTTCACTTTACTTTCCGGAGCTGCTTTTTCGGCAGTCACAGCACTATCTCCACCTCCTCCGCCACTGCTTTTCGCGGGTTGAGCACCATCTCCCCCGGCTAAGGACTTAGCCATAGATACAGGATTCAGGGAATCAACGTTATTTTTCATACCGTTCTTCCAACCCTGCTTGGTTTTGTCCCAGCTCACTGAAGTAACGTCTGCGTTCACCTTCAGGGAGCGGTCCGGGTTCATATCCGGTTTTGCAACCTTTATGGGTTTTACTGTCTTTTTATTCAGATCTGCCATGATTCTTTTAATTTGAGATTACCCTGCTTTTGGTTTTTCTACGCTCACCCTCCAGTCATCACCAAAATAAGTCTTCATTTCGTTGTCCAGTATTGTTTTTTTAGAATGATCGCCTTCGTATTTGAGAATCAGCATTGAGGCTACAAACCGCAGGCTGCTCTGTTCCCGTACTGAAGGATCCATTAATTTTGCTATGTCGAGGCATTTTTCAAAATACCTTATCATTTTGTCTTTTGTCAGCACAGTATCATTCAATGTTCCGATGATTCTGTAACATTCAATAGCCATCGCAAATTCTCCTATCTTTTGTGCTGTTTCTGCAGCTTTTTCAAATATTTTTTCTGCCTTGGATTTTTTGGAATTTCCTAACAGATGACTTCCGTAATTCATATACATCTGAACTTCCAAAGGTGAGTCAGGTTCTACTTCTTCAAATATAATTTGGTAAGTATCTTCTGCCCTGTCTTTTTTCCGGTCTGCTGTATACGCCTGGGTAAGCATAAAATAGGCAGAAATCTCTCCCTGTTTATTTTTTTGTTCTTTAGCCAGCTTCACAGCTGTTTTTAAGGCATGTTCCGCTTCTTTGAATCTTTCTTTACTTAAATGATTACTCGCTATAAGAATCTGCTGCTGAAAATCCGTATCCGGGCTGTTTTTCTTCCGGTTAGTATGGGCCGCAGTATTCTGCATTAACTGATGAATATCCACTTCTACCCTGAAACTGTGCGCTGAAGGAATCTGTGATAGTGTTCTATGGGTATGATGTTCTGCCCAAACCAGTTTAAGATCTTTATTTTCTGACATTTCACAGATCCTGCACCATTCTTTTACCCAAAGAGACAGCTCTTCTGTATCACTGATCCTGAGCGGAGCTATATAGAGGTAAATCTTTGAATCCTTAATATTGGGAAAGTTTTTCTTTAATTCCAGTAAAGGATAAAATGCTTTGTAGGCATCAGTTTTAAAAGCCTGTTCCGGGTCTTTGATCTCCCATTTCGGAATATTTTCTTCACTTTTTTTCAGCATTTCGTAGAATTCGGTCCATTCATCCAGCAAAGTCTGTCCGAAAGATTTCATTCCGTTAAATTCCTGATAATGGAGTAAAAAGACATCATCTCCTTCTTCATCTTCTGAAAGTCTCGACTTTATAAATCCATCAAAAAGATCGGTTTCATGTTTTTCTCCTATACAGATCAGCATAGGTTTTTCTTCGTTCTTTGAAACGACTTTCTGCCATTGCCTTTTTAATTTTACCAACTCCAAATCTACTGGATTCATCTGCTTTTAATTCAGTTTTACAGTTCCACTTACAATATTTGTTTCACTTCCGCCCCCTACATTTATTTTTCCTCCACTGCTGAGATTGGCTTCTGTATCTCCTCTCATAGAAAGGGTTTTGGTTCCGATATCCAGAGTATCTGACTTGATTCCGATTCCGGAAGTAGGATCACCGTCTTCAGGACCTACTCCAACGCCGATACTAGATGTTCCTCCGACTCCGATATTAATTCCCTGTACAAATATTTCTTTTCCTTTAATCTGAATGTTTCCGTCTTTGTCCATATAAAGAGAGCTGCTTCCACAGTTGAGAGTAATTGAAATCTTACTGTCTATGGTTATATTTCCGGCACCATCCAGAAAAACAGAATTCTGGTCTTTATCTTTTACGGTAATTCCTCCGGCATCATCAAGACTCATAGTATGTCCGCTTTTACTGCTTAAGCTTTTAATATTATTTCCGGTTCCGCCGCCGCCGCCAACTCCGCCGTGAAACATTCCTCCCATCACAAACGGACGGTCAGGATGCTGATGGGCAAAGTTGACCACTACCTGATCTCCTTCTTCCGGAATAGCCATAAAGCCTCGGTTTTTACTTACTTTTTCACTTCCACCACCATCAGGAGTCATCACCCGGATATATTCTGTAGTGGTAGAGCCATTCTGCCAGTCAAACTGAACTTTAACTCTTCCCTGATTTAAAGGGTCTGTATTGGAAATTACTTTGGCAAATTGTGCATCCGCTTTTGGAGTATGAAATTCCGGACGGGGAATAAATCCTGTGTCAGAAGCGATTGCTTCAAAAGTTCCGGTATAATATCCTCTTGCATCCACTTCATGATACATATCTATAATCATCAGTTTGGTGAAATAAGTCGTTTCACTGCTTTCTGCTTTCCGCATTTCAATATCAGCAATACAGCCCGGATAAAGGAATGGCACTGTAGTAACGCCTGAAATAACAAATACTTCCGAAGCTTTACTTCCGGCTGTTCCTTTCTGAGAGTTTTCCACATCCATAAAAGACACTGCTTTTATCGGAGCTACTCTCAATGAAGGGGTTGTAAAGGTTTTTTCTGATATTTCATAAGCTCTTTTAGCAATATCTGAAGTATGGCTGATCTTTGAATTTCCTGTCGTTAATTTTTCATTTTTACTGCTGTTATATCCATAAAATGAAGGATTCACGTGCTGGGCTTTCATTTTGATCTTTACATCACTCACACTGCTTCCGTAAGTAAGTTTCACAGGCTTTTCCTGAGGGGGAAGTTTCCCGAAATGCAGGACTTCACCATCATAATAAAACTGTTCTCCATATGCTTCTGCTATTCTTGCCAGATAATTGTAATGGGTTTCTTCATATTGTGAGCTGTACGAAACATTTCCATGTGCAGCATCTACCCTGAAATCAAAGGAATTTTGTCCAAGACCTTCTTTGATTACCTGATCTGCAATACTGTTCAGACTGATCTCCTGTGCACCGCCAAAACTCTGAATGTGAGGAGCTGCATCTAAAAGAACGGTCGGACTTGAACCTGTAAGAACAATATTTCCCAGACTTCCTTTTTCCTGACTGAACCCTACTTCAGTGATAACTCCTACAAAGTTTCTTTCAGGACCGTCTTCAACGTCTTTGTATCTGAAAATAACGGTAATTCTTTTCCCCAGAAAGTTCTGAGCTTCTTCCAGATTATGGTTTTCTGAGCTTCCCAGAGTATCATGGGCCAGCATCAGATCAAATTCATGATGCTTTACTGCACTTTGTTTTAGCTGAAAATGTTTGAAATGTTTGATTACTTTTCCGTCAATAACAATTTCAAGCTTTATCACACGATTGATTCCTGCTACCTGATTGCCGGGGATTGTATTGGCGTTATAGATTCCGGAAGTAGGCTGTTTTGACCATACTTTGTCTTCTACCAATGTGGGTGGATTAGGCTGTTTTACCTGGTTCATAAACATCTGGGAACCGTTTTGAACCATTCCGGTGTAAGCCTGAGCCTGAACCATTTTTTCTGTAGCTTTTTTAATAGTTCCACTTGATTTTTCCTGTATTTTCTGGGTAGTTTTAGTTACAGCCTGATCTTTCAGACTCTCTTTCAGATTATCTACTGCAGGAATTTTATCTTTGGAAACAGGCCTTTTGGGTGAATGATCGTCCTGAAACATAGTTGTAATATTTTGATTGATTGGATGTCAGATTTTTTAAGCTAAAATCTACCTGAGCAAAAAGACCAGATACATTTTCGTTATCCGTGTTCTATTCTTAGAATAAAATCCGGATATTGGGATCAGAACAGGGCATAGAATCATGAGTAAAAAGGTAAAGCAATTATTGTATTTACTTTACTCCCTGTTGAATTTCAGGATTTCTCCTGTATTTATTGTGATGACTGGCAAATTTTAATCATTATTATTTCTTTTGTAATTGGATTGGTGGTATTACAAAGATAAAACGCTAATCTCTATTCAAAAAATTTTCGGTGAGTAATCTGAAATTTTGTAGTAGTTCTACGACTTTCCATTAATAACTCCAAAACAAATGATAAAAAAATAGAAATAAATAACTCTTAATCAAATGGATATTTAACATTTTTTAATAAATAAAAACAATAAATTTATCACTTAAAATAGAAATAAACTAAAATAACTCTGAAACTCAGCAACAAAAAAACCAGCTGTAAATAATGAATTTACGGCTGGTTTTTATATTAAAAATGAAATAGTTTTACTGTTTTCTAACTTCAGATACTTTTTTCAGATAAACATCAGTCTGATCCAGAAATTCCTGATCGGTCTGCTGTATCTGAATGTGAGGAATAATTCCCTGACCTTTTTTCTGATCGGGAAGATTCTGGGCATCCTGAATGACATGCACAATAGAGAAACCGGCCTGAATCCCGGTATTGGGAAGTTCATATACCAGCGGAAGGTGGCCGTTATGCTCATAGTATCCTCCCACTGTTTCTTTTCCGATCACAATGGCACTGGTATAAGATTTTATCAGCGAGGCCAAGTGTGAAGCTGCAGAAGCAACCCGTTGGTCGGCAAGCAGATAAAGCTGTCCTTTAAAAGTTCTGTCATTAGGCATTATAGAAGGATTTTTATCATCAGCCCAGTAATATTTCCCCTGAACGGCTTTAGGATATAATGATTTCAGGTAAGCATTCAAACCGGTTTTATCTGTTACTCCATTCGACAGAAAAAGGGAAGTAATCACCAGCTTTTCTTCCATAGGCACTTCATTAAAGTTGGTGTAAGCATAGTGGCTGTCACGGAAAGGTCTTTGTGTAAGATAAGAAAATACTTTTTCATAAAGAGCTCCTGTACCTCCGGTATTTCCTCTGAGATCGATGATCAGGTTTTCTATTTTTTCACGTTCAAGGGTGTCCATCATCTGGTCAAGAAAAGCGCTGAATTTTTTATAGGCCGGATCGTCTTTTCCGGTTGCAAAATCAAATCCTCTTAAAGATAAACGATAGATGCCATCTGCTTCTTTATTTAAGCTGTATTTTTCAGACAGCAGTTTTTTGTCAAAAGCAAGCGAATATCTTGAATCCTGAAGTTTTTTAAAGTTTTCCAGCGATATTCCCGGCAGTGAAACTTCTTTTACAGTTCCGTTCCATTTGTAGCTGATGACATAGCTTTTATGGGTTCCGAATTCGATGTAAAATTTATCCAGCATTCCTCTTTCAAAACCTGTTGTTTCTTTGTAAGGAGCTGAATATCCATCAGAAAAATAATATCGGGAAAAGCGGCTGATCATCTCTTTTGCAGGAACTCCGTTGATGGAAAGAATTTCAGCACCGAGAGGCAATACATTGTCTTTTGAATCCTGAAGCAGACGACCGTCAATATTCTTGAGTGTAATGGGTAAATATTCCGGTTTCTGTGTGAGATAGTAAGAAGCATGATTGGGAAGATCTGTATAGTTATGGCAGCTTCCCTCAAATCCGGTAACCTTTGCAATTATTTTATAAAAATCAAAAATATCCTTACTGTTTCTGGCTTCTTCCTCAGCCTGTTGGTAAATACTGTCAATTTGCTTTCTTGTTCTGTACACATACAGTCCGGAGTTTGCTTTTTCCCTTATAGAGCGGAATGTGTGAAGGTCTTCTATTAATTGATCAGAGGTGAACTGACCATTCAGGACAGGTACATTTTTGGATTCTGTAATGGAAACTTTGGCCGTTTTACTTTTTTCAACATAAGATTTGGCCCAGATTTTAAATTCATATTTTTTTCCTTTTTCCGGCGTAAAGTAGAAGCGTTCAACACTCTTTATACCTCTGGAATCATCCTGTTCTTTTACCTTTTTTCCATCCATAAACAAGGCAACTCCAAGATTGGCATCTACGGACTGTACCGAGATCCAGGAAGGTTTATGGGATTGGGGAGAATATTTTAAGGTATCTCCAGGTTTGAGATCTGAATGAGTCTGTGCATAGGCACTGTTTAAAAATAGTAAAAGAGGAATGATAAAAGGTCTGGCCATTATAATTTTTTGAATGGGCTAATATACAAATTAACCTAAACGGTTAAAACTCTTCAAAACCTCTTTTCAACTCATAATTTCACACTCAGCTCCTGAACTTCTTCGGCAGAAAAGCCGTAGATCTGTGGGGTTTTTACATCCAGAAGATTGAGATAAATGTATAATTCTGCCCTGTGGTGAATCTCGTGTTCTATCATTGCGCGGAGCCATTTCCAGACAGAGATTTCACTGTTGGCCGGAGTCAGGCATTTACGGGTAAGATCTTCATCGGAAAGGCTATTGATAATTTCCAGCGTTTGTCTGTGCATTTCATTGAAAAATTTCACGGTATTTTCATAGCCGTCAGCCAGTTCTTTTCCACATCCCGGATAAGCACTTTTCTTTCCCATAATGGTTTCTCCATACATATACCTTTCTATAGTGGCAATATGTCTTATCTGATCGCCAATGGTAAACTTTCCTGGTTTATAGGTGAAATCTATATGTTCAGGCGGAACTACTGCAATAATACGGTTGGTTCTTTCCCTTATTTTCTCATAATAATCAATGAATGATTGTACTGTTTTTATTTCCATATTTATTGTTTTGTCTGATCTGTTTTTGCAGGATGAATATAAGGAATCTAATGACAGAAGTTTTTGGTTTTATTATAAATTATTCATAAAAATTAAAAAAATCCCCAATAAGTGATAGTAAAATTTGGCAGCTTACTAAATATCCAATATTTTAGTTAAAAATAACCATGATGAGAAAAGGAATTTGCTTGTGCATCATTCTATTGGGCTTTAACAGTCTCACTGCTCAGTCTGCAAAAATTGACACTGAAAAGCTTCTTGAATATTATGAAACACAGCGTTATGCCGATGCTGCAAAATATCTCCAAAGCATATATCCCGGAGATACAGAGGACATAAAAGCTCTTTCGCAAATAGCCTACTGTAATATGATGGCCGGAAAGCTACCGGAAGCAGAAAAAAATTATCTGAAAATCAACACCATCCAACCCAATAATCTTCCCACTTTATTTAGTCTGGCCAGTATCAATTCCAGGCGAGGGAATGCTGCTAATGCCAAAACCTATCTTCAACAGATTGTTCAACTGGATAGTGTTAATTTCAATGCTTATAAACAGCTTGCCACTTATGCAGATACTCCTGAAACCAAACTGAGCTACCTCAAAAAAGCCAACTCTCTTAACATTACAGATCCCGATGTAGCCTATGATCTTTCTCTGACCTACAGTGGCCTGAAACAATATCAGCCTGCCTATGATGTTTTGAAATCAGCTATTGCTTCTGACCCTGAAAATTTCACTTTGCAACAGGCGTTATTACCTGTTGCCAATCAACTCGCCAAATATCCGGAAGTCATTGAAATTGGTGAAAAACTTCTGAAAAATCATGCTGATGTGAATGTAATAAATGATATGGGGCAGGCTTATTTTTATGTAAAAGATTATCAGAAATGCGTCAGTATATATAAAATGCTGGAAGATATGGGAGTACAAAATGAAGGGACATTATATTTCATGGCTTTAAGCTATCGTGAACTGAAAGATTATAATAACGCTGCGATCTATGCCCAAAAGACTATTGATGAGGCCATTTCAGATCACACCACACTATATTATGCCGCATTGGCAGGCATTTATGAAGCTAAAAACCAGTACAATGATGCGGTGACAGCTTATAAAAGAGGATTAACTTTTGGGAACAGTAATATTATTTATTACCGCTTAGGCCTTTTGTATGATCTGAATCTGAAACAGCCTAAGAATGCGGCCACCTACTATCAGATGTACCTTAAAAACCATCCGGATCAGGAAAAGGAAAAAGACCAGATTGCGTATGCAAAAGGAAGGATACCTGTTTTAAAATAGTGTAAAATGGAGTCATTTTGTGATTATAGTCACAAGTGAAACACTCAGCGAACTGCTAATTTTGTACTCAACAATAAAAACAATATTATGGACAATACAACCCAAAATGTGGCGGAACAGTTTATTCAATATTTAAATGAGGAAAGTTTTGACAGAGCGGAAAGCTGTCTTGCTCCTGATTTTAAATTTATAGGCGTATTAGGAAAAAGAGAAGGTGCATCTGTTTACATCAAAGATATGAAGCAGATGAAGTTTAAGTATGAAATTCTGAAATCTTTTACATCTGGTGAAGATGTATGTTTCTGGTATATTATTGATATGGGAGAAAAATCGACAGAAGCTTCCGGATGGTACCAGATTAAAGATGGAAAGATTCATACCTTAAAAGTACTGTTTGACCCCAGACCTTTATTGGATCAATAAAAAATGTTGAAAATCCGGGAAATACTGCATCTGATTATATTACATTTGAGCAAAAACTAAAGGGAGATTAAAAATAAAATTAAAACTCTGTCCCTATTCTCATGTCTTAATCGTTATTTAAATAAAGAATCCGATTATGAAAGAATTTGCGTTAATTTTCAGACTGAAAGACGTTTCTGATTTTAAGCCTTCCCCGGAACAGATCCAGGAGCGCCTGAACTGGCTGGGAAGCATTGCTGCACAAAACAAACTTGTAGATAAGGGAAATACTCTCTTGCCCGCACCGGGAGCTGCAAAAACGGTAAGACCGGATCATATTGTAACGGATGGTCCTTATACCGAAATCAAGGAATTCATCAGCGGGTATATTATTGTACGGGCAGAATCCATTGATGAGGCCGTAGAAATGGCTAAAGGAAATCCTATCTTTAAAATAGGTGGGAATATTGAGGTTCGTGAAATTTTAAAGATCAATTAAATCCAGCCTACTTTTTTCCTCCAAACCGTATATTCAACATTTTTATCATCTATTTCCGGAATGTCTTCAGGTTCCGGAATTTTGTTGATTTCTGCCTCAGAGAACGCAGGAAGGTTTACTTTTTCCCGTTCTTTGTTTAAATTTTCTTTGTTTTCTACGGGATAGATCTTTCCATCAGCGGTAAGCTGTGTTCCATATTTTTGAGGCTTGCTTTGAAAGAACTGAATCCGGTCGTGTAAATAAGCTTTATGGATCGGATTAATATCACTGCTGTTTTCTTCCATCATGGTACAGCATTTTTTCATAAACTCTGGCTCTCCAATAGCGTGCTGGATAATCAGCCATGCAGCATTGCTTCCTTTTTCACCGACTTTTGAGAGGGTTGGAAATCCGATTTCAGCTATAATTTCCCTAAGCCTTTGGGCATTCGCTTTATGAACCTTTTCCATTTCAGGATGGTAACCTCCGGAAAGCTTTCCTGCTGCGAGCAGTTCTTCTCTTACAGTCAGATCTTTGTCGGCCAGTTCGATCAGTTCTTTTTCAAATGGGAAATTGTCCATACTATAATAAATGATAATTGATTGTTGATAAAGGATAGTCCTCAACTTGGCCTGTTTCAGTTTTATATCAAAGCTCTGTCAAGGATAAACGCAGCCCTCATTTCTACAGTAACTTTTGGTACTTCAATGATATTGAAACCATATTCCTGATAAATTTCTTTCATGCATTCAAAAGTAAGGATGGCTTTTTCAATGCTTTGTTTTCTTTCCGGGTCATTTTCATAAATTTCTTTCCATGGGGGAAGAATAAAAACATTGTTATTATAAACCATTTCCCGGGCTTTTGTTATCATTACTTCCGGAACAGGAATATTTTCAAGCCTCATATACCCCAGCGTATCCCATATTCCACGGTCAAAGAAAACAGGTTTCAAATGGATCGATTGATTGAGTTTCCGGTAGGTTTTTACCGACTCTTCAAACATCAGTTTAGCAAAAAGTTCTTTGTTCAGCCAGGGAAGTCCTTCTCCTCCCGACTCTATCTGTTCTTTAATAATTCTCCTGCCTTCTTCAGGAACTGCTGTCAATCCATATTGGTTTAATTCATCCAACAGCGTTGTTTTTCCGGCTCCCGGACCGCCTGTAATAATATATAATTTTGAAATATCCCGCTTCATGAGTTTGAATTATTTTTTTAATACAGCCCATGTAAAACAGAAATTTTTGTTTTCCTGCAGGCTTAGTTATTATTTTTAATGATACTTTTATAGGTATAAATACGATCTTCCTCCCGGTGCATATTACACAATATCAAAAGATTATCCGTATTGTACTTTTCTGAAACCTGTTCTAATCTCTGCTTTACAGACTGTGGTGTTTCTATGATAATTCTCTCTAAAAAGGTAAAAAATTCATCTTCATCTTTAGTTCCCAAAACCTTTTGCTCTACAGCTTCAGGAGATAGAACCGCATTAGGGCTGACTAATTGACGGGATTGTAAAAACTGGTAGGCCATTCCATAAGCATTCCGTCTGGCTTCTTCAATAGTATCAGCTACCGATACGGCAACGGCCACCTGTAAAGAAGGCTGGGAAAAATATTGGGTAGCGTCAAATTCTCTGAGATAAGCTTCCGTATTTTCCATTCCGTTCTCACTGTTCATAAAAGCAGCGAAGGAATACCCTGTCCCATGTTTAGCAGCTTCTTTTGCGGAAGTCATTCCTGATCCCAGCCACATGATTTCAGGAATATGCCGTACATGGGTAGGCTGCGCAATCAGTCCGTCATAAATTCCTTCTTCATCCCTGATCAGTTGAATGATTTCTTCTAGCTTCGTTTCCATATTTGATAAAACTACCGCTTTATGATTATTGAGCGCCATAACAGCATCTTTCAATCCTCCGGGAGCCTTTCCCAATCCGAGAATAAAACGTTCTGGATATAGAGTGGATAGCATTTTGGACCATTCTGCAATTTTATAGGCGGAATAGTTTCGCATCATAATTCCGGCGGTTCCTATTTTGATACGGCTGGTTTTACTGAGTATAATTGCTGCTAAAAGTTCAGGACTGGAACTTCCATAAGCTTCTACTCCATGATGCTCAGAATACATGATACTATGAAATCCTGTTTCTTCAGCCAGTAGGGCAAGATTGACACTATTTTCCAATGCTGAGGCTGCATTGCTGCCCATTGTTACAGGTGACTGGTCCAAGATCCCTAATTTCAGCTTCATACTATAGAATAGATTTTAGGTGAAGGTATGAAAAAAGACGATATAACTTTTTTATTCTTTAGGCGGAAAAACAATCCCTTCATCTTTGATCAGGTCGTAACCAAACTGCATAATGGTTTCGATAACCGGAATGGCTTTTTTCCCCTTCTCTGTAAGGCTGTACTCTACTTTCGGCGGTACTACGGGAAATACCTCACGATGAATCATGTCTTTAGCTTCCAGTTCACGCAGCTGGCTGGTCAGCATTTTGTCTGTGATATGAGGAATATCCTTTTTAAGCTCACTGAAACGAAGAGGTTTTTCCTGTAATCTCCATAGAACAGGCATTTTCCAGGTTCCTCCAATATGACTTAATGCAAATTCAATTGGGGTATAATAAAGTCTCTTATCGTGGAAAAATTGAGGCATAATAGTCGTTTTTTTATGTACACTTTCAAAAAGGTAAGTATAGAACTAAAGGGTAAGTATATAATTTTCTGATAGTCTATTGTGCAAATTTGCAAAAAAATAATGAAAATGAACAGAAATCTTTATGTACTGGCGCTTGGTGTTTTCGGAATTACAACCACAGAATTTGGAGTTATTGGCGTATTGCCTGAACTCGCTTCAGCGTTCCGGGTTTCCATTGAAAAAGCGGGATGGCTGCTGAGTGCTTTTGCGTTGATCGTTGCTGTTTTCGGTCCTTTTATGCTGTTGGCACTATCCTCTTTCAAAAGAAAAAGTCTGCTCATTTTTTCGTTGCTTATTTTTGTGACAGCAAATGTTCTTTCTGCATATATCACCCATTTTTATCTGCTGCTTGCTGTCAGAATGATTCCTGCATTTTTCCATCCGGTTTATTGGTCGATAGCTTTGTCTGCTGCAGGAGAAACATCAGATCCTAAAGAAAAGTCAAGGGCGGTAAGCATTATTTTTTCGGGACTTACTCTGGCCACTGTGTTGGGAGTGCCTCTGGCTGCTTTTATGTCTGATCTGTTTTCCTGGCAGTCTTCTTTTTTGCTTACCGCTTTTATCAATGCAGTGGCTTTAGCAGGTGTTTGGATCTATTTACCAGCTATTCAGAATAAAACCGAAACCTCAAAAGGTTTTCCCGGTCACATTTTTTACAATAAACACTTGTGGATCGGGCTTTTTCTTGCATTCTTCACTATTGCTGCCATGTATTCCACATATGGTTATATGGCTGATTTTTTAAAGAATATAACGCAGATGAATGGAAAACAGGTCAGCCTGATGCTTTTCTTATTTGGAACGGTAGGAATTATCGGGAATAAAATTGCGGGAAAATATATGAGCAGATTTCCGTTTCAGACGACCCTCTTATTTTTGATGTTATTATCCGGCATCCATCTGTTGATCTGGTATTACGGAAACCATTTTGCACCTATGATCTGGATTGTTGGATGCTGGGGACTGGTTCATTCCGGAGGGTTTCTGATCAGCAATATCAACGTGACCTCTTCTTCAGATTCTTCGGAGTTCATCAACAGTATTTTTACTTCTTGCGGGAATTTCGCTGTAACAGCAGGTACGCTTTTCGGAGGATTCTGGATTGCTCATTATGGCATTGAAAATATAGTATGGTCAAGCATTATAGGCTTAATTCTGGCTCTCATCATGTTGCTTATCAAAAGAAAATATACAGAGACTAAGTTTTAATACAGAAAAAATAAAACCTTCCGGATAACGAAAGGTTTGTTTATAGAAATTTAAATGATTTATTCAAGGTTTTACAGTTATCTTTTAATCCTTATGTTTTAATTTAAAGATAAATATTTTTTCAGAGATCGCTCCTTATTTCAAATCCTTATTTTTTCGTAAACGATTGTCTTTGATAATAGTTGTTATTACAAAGTAAATCAAAAGCACCAGCATATGACATCCTGATAAAACAAGCAGAAAAAACCACCAAACAAGACCTTGTCCTCCACTGCCATCATAAACTAAATGATAATATAATACTGAATTGTATAAGCAGAACAATATCATATTCATACTACCGAACTTCCAGTTGTACCTAAAGGTTAAAATAATAATCAAGAAAAAAACTATTGAAACCGTATACAAAAGCAGGTTATCATTCATGGATTCACAAACTATTTATTACTTGTTTTAAATTTCACAAGAAGCGTTTCATCCCTCAGAGGATAGCTGTCTTTAGAAGCGAAACTCTTGTTCGTAATTACAAATTCATACTCCTTACCCGGTTTCAGATCTGCTGAAAGAACCAATGTTCTGTCATTATTTTCCATTCCTATTATTTTGGTGATGGGAAAATATTCTTTTCCTTTATCGGAAAGATTGAATGAATAGCTTTTGGGAAGCATTTCTTTTGAAAAGATAATTCTTATTTCTTTTGTGTCAGCATTGACCTGTACGGAACCGTTTGCTGGTTCTGTTTTCACAACATAGGGTAAATTTTTCTCATATTCTTTGATCAGCTTTTGTTTATCAATTTTTTCATTGAAAAATTTTGATCTGGTAAGAAAATTTTCAACAGCCTTATCGTTGTCATAATTCAGCTCTATAATATCTTTTATCGCCTGTTTTTTATCTTTTGCATTCTCGTAGTAGGATTTAGAGATTTCATATCCCATATAATAGCCCAGATCGGCGCTTTCTCCCTTTTTTCTCCCATTATACAGCCAGTTTGCAAAATTACCGGTAAACATTTCTTTTTTAAACAAATCCTTCACCTCAGCAGCATGTGCTCTCCCATAGGAAAGATATTTCCTTTCCAAAGGCTTGTTCATGACCAGTTCGGCAATCAGATCACAGACACCTTCTTTGATAGATTGACTTAGAACCTTTCTGCGGTCTCCAATCTGCTGGGTATGGATATATTCATGAACATTTAAAGAGACGATATTATCCAGAGACTGATTTGCAAAAACCTCCTTTATCCAGTCATCCTGAAACTCTGAAACATCTGTAGACGGAAGCCCGGTGGCAATTTCGGCACCCACCAATACCTTATTTCCACTTACTGTTCCTCCGGAATTAAGTCCGCCTATCGTAAAATACATTTCAGCTTCTTTGAGGTCCGGATAGAGTTCCTTCAGCCTGATAATACTGGCTTCAAGCTCATTTGTTTTAGTTTTTATCGACAGGGTATTTGGCCTGATCGAGTTCAAGAATTTAGGATACTTTTCTATGATGTTTACAAACAGCGTATCATTATAATCTCTGGTTTTCATAAAGGCTTTCAGGCCTGATGTTGCTTTGTCTGTATAGAGCTTCTTAATCAGAGTCAGTTTTTGGGTATGATCGTTTGTTTTTTGAATGCTGTCATAGGCCACCCAAAAATTGTCAATATCTGAAGTAAAAATTTTAGCTGATTTTTGTGAAAAAGCACTTGCAAATACAAGCGAAAAAATAATCGAAGTGAAAGTTTTCATGGTTGTTTTTAATACCACAATGATACATACAATTATTATATTTCACAACTCTCATTTTACAGCATCAATACAGGATATTTTAAAGCTATAGAAGTTAAAAATCTGTCACAATAACTCTAAAAAATTAAACCGGAATATGTATTTTATCATTTATTTATATTAATTCCAAATAATTTTATTTCTTTCTATTTTATTGTCGTAAATATTTAATACTTTAGCTTAATAATTTGAACGAATGGGAATAATCCTTAAACCAATTGATATTGTAGATGATATTTCACAAGAAGATTTCCGTGAAAAATATCTAAAGCCATGTAAGCCAGTGGTAATCAGAAATATGGCTAGAAAATGGCCTGCCTACCAAAAGTGGACAATGGAATATATGAAAGAAGTGGTTGGCGACGTTGAAGTTCCCCTTTACGACAGTTCCAAAGCAGATCCCGCCGCTCCTATCAATACTCCGACTACGAAAATGCCTTTTCGTGACTATGTTGACCTTATTCAAAGGGAACCTACTGATCTGAGAATCTTTTTCTTTGATCCTATAAAATTTGCACCAAAACTGTTGGACGACTATGTTCCGCCAAAGAATCTGATGGGTGGATTTTTAGATAAATATCCGAGTATGTTTTTCGGAGGTAAAGGTTCTGTGACCTTCCTTCACTATGATATAGACATGCCTCATATTTTCCACACCCACTTCAACGGAAGAAAACATGTTCTTTTGTTTGAATACAAATGGAAATCAAGACTTTACAAACTTCCATATGCTACTTATGCACTGGAGGATTATGATATTGCCAATCCTGATTTTGAAAAATTTCCGGCATTGGATGGTATTGAAGGAATTGAATGTTTCCTGGAACACGGAGATACCTTATTCATGCCTACAGGATGGTGGCACTGGATGAAATATCTGGATGGGTCTTTCTCTATTTCCCTGCGTGCATGGGACAAAAGCTGGGCTGTAAAAGCACATTCTCTTTGGAATCTTGCTGTTCAGCGTAATTTTGATAATTTCATGAAAGGACGATACAAAAAAAGGTATATGGACTGGAAAGAAAGAAAAGCTGTAGAGATCGCTAATAATGCATTAAAAAGAGGCCTTCCTAAATAAAAGGAAGAATTTTATACTGATAAAAGAGGATGATTGTAATAAACCATCCTCTTTTTTTGTTTAGAGACTTTAATTTTTTAAGATATCGTGTAAAATTTAATTAAATTGCATAGTACGTTCCCTAATCTCCATGTATATGTTTGAAAAGTTAATCGATAGTTTTGAGAAGCTGTGTCTGCAGATTATTATTGAAATATTGCTGGTTCCGGTAACCATTTTCAAATTATTTCAGGATCCCCGCCGATGCTATGATCTTTCTGTACATGAGATGGAAAAGGAAGAAACCGAACGTTTTCAGGACCATCTCTCCCCTATCAAACTATCTGTTTATACGTCTGTCATCATTTCTGTACTTCTGATGGATTACGGTGGTGAACACAATATTATTTCAAAGATCAAGGGATTAAGCATGGTAGAGAAGGCATTGTTTATATTTCTGATGAATAATGTTACGGCAGTACTATTCAGTGTTGCTTTATTATGGTACAAAAAGGAGAAAGTAAACACTGTTGCTTTCCGTACCCTGCTGTTTTCTTTCATTTATACCACCGTATATACTTCTACTCCTTTTTTTATATTAATCATTTCCGCTATGTTTTTGGGACAAACCCTGAATGTAGAGTCTTATCTGGATCATCTTGGCAAAGTAAACGAGTATGGAACCCGGGATTATCTCTTTTTTATGGTCTTTCTCGTTTTTGTGATTATTGGCCTTATCGGAACCTTTAAACTTTTCAAAGCACTGCACTATATCCTGAAAAACAATTTCAGTTATCATCCTTATGTTGTATGGTTTTTCACCGTACTCTTTTTTGCCATTCAGCTTTATTATGCCAGAGGGTTTGTCTAAAATCTATCCTGCAAAACGTACCCGTCTGTTCATATTTGTTTACATTTGTGAAAATCTTTAATTATGCCCCGACCTCGAGAAAGAATACTAAGCACTGCCATGGTTTTATTCCATAGACAAGGTTATAACAATACGGGCATCAATCAGGTTATTGACGAAGCGAAAGTATCAAAAGCAAGTTTCTACCAGCATTTCAGATCCAAAGATGAGCTTTGCATTGAATTTCTTAATAAAAGATACGACTACTGGGCTTCAGAGCTTGAACAATTTACATCAGAAGCAAAAACAGTACAGGAAAAAACCCTGAAATCATTTGATTTTCTGATTGATATGAATGAAAGGGAAGACTTCAGAGGATGCAGCTTTCTGAATATTTTATCTGAAATTCCTGCTGATAAAGAAGAGATTCACAAGGTAATCCGGCATCATAAAAGTAAGCTGAGAGAATGCTTCAATGAAGATATCCAAAATGATATTGCAGCAGCTCATATTTACCTTCTTTTTGAAAGCTCGATACTCACCAGCCAACTTTACAGATCTAATGAATTAATCGAAAAGTCTAAAATTATCGTGCAGGAGATACTTAATCTTCACATTAAACAATAATTTTAAGTTTTGGCTAAAGCCAATAGAATTATTTACAATTTGTATGGCGGGCTAAAGCCCACCCCTATTGAATTTTAATAACAACATCTTTTTCTTTTATCTTTTATCTTCCTATATTAACAATTCTTAAGAAACACTTAATTTTCTCTTCAACACTTTCCCCAAACAGTCGTTTAATTTTGTTGTGATTTTTATCTAAAAAAGGAAAAGTGAAGAAAATTTTTACATCTGTTTTATTTTGTGCCTCTATTTTTTTCTATGCGCAAACCGGATCTCTTTCCGGAAACATTAATGACGACTCGAAAATTGCCCTGCCGGGAGCTAAAATCTCTTTGAGTCCTGGGAATATTTATACAACCTCAGATGAGCATGGAAACTTTGTTTTCCTGAATGTTCCTCCGGGAAGTTATACTATGAAAATTGATTATCTTGGGTATGGTGTTCATGAATACAACGTAACAGTTGAAAGTGAGAAAAATACCCGTCAGAATATTATTTTCGACAAAAAAGAAAACTCTATTGCTGCAATTGTAGTCTCTGGAGCTACTTTAAAAAACCAGGCAAGAGCTTTAAATAAGCAAAAAAACAACGCCAATATTACCAATGTCATTTCTTCTGATCAGATCGGGCGTTTTCCTGATGCCAATATCGGGGATGCTTTGAAGCGTGTTCCGGGAGTTACCATACAGAATGATCAGGGAGAGGCCAGAAATCTTATTATCAGAGGACTAGCTCCCAACCTTAATTCTGTTACCCTGAATGGGGACAGAATTCCTTCTGCTGAAGGAGATAACCGTAACGTCCAGATGGACCTGATCCCTTCTGATATGATCTCCACGATTGAGGTGAATAAAACCTTGACTCCGGATATGGATGCTGATGCGATAGGAGGTTCCGTAAACCTTATTACCAGGGCTTCCCCGAACGGACAAAGGATTTCTGCAACGGTTGCCGGAGGATACAATCCGATCCGTGAAAAAGGAAATTATACCGCAGGATTTGTATATGGAAACCGATTTTTAGATAAAAAACTAGGGGCTGTATTCAGTTTCTCTTATAACAACAACAATTTTGGATCTGATAATATAGAGCCGGTGTGGAGCCAGGCGAACGATCTTGCACAGACCGTTTATGTAAGTAAAATGGGAGTTCGTTATTATAATGAACACCGTATCAGACATAGTTTTGATCTTAATATGGATTATGAATTCAATTCCAAAAATAAGATCTATGCTTCAGCCATGTATAATTTCAGAAATGATAAAGAAACCAGATTTGCATTGGGTTATAAAATAAAACCTGTCTACAATGCTGATGAAACCGAGATTACAGACTGGAAAGGAAGCATCACAAGACAAAATAAAGGCGGTGATTCTGATAATGACAATACCCGTCTTGAGAAACAGAAAGTTCAGAACTATGCTTTGAGAGGGGAACATTTATTAGGTTCTAAAGTAGATCTGGACTGGTCGGTAAACTATGCCATTGCAAGCGAAGATAAGCCTCATCAGCGTTATATTGAGTTTGAAAACAGCAAAATGAATTTCTCTCCTGACCTTAGTAATCCTGAAAAACCGATGTTCAATCTCCTTGCTGCAGATAATTTAGGAAGTTACAAGTTGAGTGACCTTTCGGATGCCAATAACTTTACACAGGAAAAAGAATTGGGCGCAAAAGTGAATGTACGTTTTCCATTTTCTGTAATTGATGACCAGAAAGGGCGTCTTCGTACCGGTTTCCGTATGCGTCTGAAGAAAAAAGAAAGAGAAAATGATTTCTACGCTTTTACGCCTGTGAACACTATGGGAAGCCTTTTATCTGTGCCAACGATAAATCTTGACGGTCAGAACTTCCAGCCGGGAAATTATGTTCCGGGAACATTTGTTGACCCTTCTTTCCTTGGAGGGCTGGATTTATTCAATCCAACTTTGTTTAATGGTAAATTAAAGCCTGAGAAATATCTTTCAAGCAATTACAATGCGAAAGAGCAGATCTATGCAGGTTATATCCGTTGGGATCAGGATTTCAATGATCAATTATCCATGATCGTTGGAGCACGTATTGAAACTACCAATATTGATTACACCGGAAACTATGTAATGAATGAAAAGAATCTTGTAGGACAAATTAATAATACGAATACGTATACGAACGTACTTCCGAATATTTCCTTCAAATATGTTCCGATCCAGGATCTTGTGCTTCGTGCCGCATTTACCACAGCTCTTGCCCGCCCGAATTATTATTCATTGGTTCCTTATCTTAATGTTATTTCAGAAGATGAGATCGTAGCTGCCGGAAACCCGAACTTAAAAGCAACCTATGCGTATAATTTTGATTTTATGGCAGAAAAGTACTTTAAGTCTGTAGGGATACTTTCCGGAGGTATTTTTTATAAAAACCTGAATAACTTTATTTACACGTATTCCCAAAGAAATTATACGGCAAATGATTTCGCAAATGATTTTGCAGGACAATCCAACCCAATTCCTGCAGGGGAAAGCAACTGGAAATTTACCCAGCAGCGTAATGGTGATAATGTAGATATTTATGGTTTTGAAGTAGCTTTACAAAGACAGCTTGACTTCATCCCTGGAGCTTTCTGGAAGGGTCTTGGAGTGTATGTAAACTATACTTACACCAAATCCAAAGCAAAAGGAATCACCAATGAAGAAGGCATTGAAAGAACAGATGTAGGATTCCCGGGAGCCGCTCCTCATATGTTCAACGGATCTCTTTCCTGGGAAAACAAACGTTTTTCAGCCAGAGTTTCTATGAACTATGCGTCTCATTATATTGATGAACTGGGAGGAAAAGCCTTTGACGACCGTTATTATGACAAACAGTTTTTCCTTGATGCCAATGCTTCCTACAAAATTACAAGCCAGCTCAGAGTTTTTGCAGAAGCCAATAATCTGACCAATCAGCCGTTAAGATATTACCAAGGAATCCAGAGCAGAACCGCCCAGGCTGAATATTACAGACCAAGGTTTACAATGGGGGTGAAATTTGATTTTTAAATACATATGAAAAACATACATTATATACTGGCTCTTTCAGTTCTTCCTTTTGTGATGAACTGTACAGGGCAGAAAGAGTTAGCAGAAAAATTAAAACCCACAGTTATCACAGAAACAGTGGTTCATGATACGGATGATCCCGCCATATGGATCAATCCACAGGATACCTCAAAAAGTATCATCATCGGAACTGATAAAGATACCAACGGAGGATTATATGCTTTTGACCTTAACGGAAAAATCATCAATAAGGTTTTGGGATTGAAACGTCCCAACAACGTTGATCTGGAATATGGTTTTATGCTGAATGGTAAAAAAACAGATATTGCTGCCGTAACGGAAAGGGAAACCAACAAAGTAAAGTTATATACGCTTCCTGACCTGAAAGAAATCGGAGAAATCTCTGTATTTGACGGAGAATCTGAACGTGGCCCAATGGGAGTTTCTCTCTATAAAAATCCGCAGACAGAAGAAATATTTGTCATTGTGGGAAGAAAATCAGGTCCGGCTGACGGCTACCTTTGGCAATATAAACTGATTGAAAAGAATGGCGTCATTACAGGAGAAGTTGTTCGTAAATTCGGGAAGTACAGCGGACTGAAAGAGATTGAAAGCATCGCTGTAGATGATGAAATGGGATATATCTATTACTCTGATGAACAGTTTGGCGTTCACAAATATTATGCAGATCCGGAGAAAGGAAATGAAGAATTATCCGTTTTCGGGAAAGGCGATTTTAAATCTGATGTGGAAGGAATTTCCATCTACCCTACTGCTAAAGGAAAAGGATATATTCTGGTTTCCAATCAGCAGAATGACACCTTCAATGTTTATCTGAGAGAAGACCAATCAAAGGGAAGAATTGCCGAAATTCCTGTTTCTACTTTGGAAAGTGACGGTTCAGAGGTAACGAATGTTAATTTAGGTCCAAAATTTCCTAAAGGTGTTTTCGTTGCGATGAGTAATGGCAGAGTATTTCACTTTTACGATTGGAGAATGGTTGAGAAAGCCATTAAGTCTGCTGTGAAATCCGCTAAATAAAATTAACCTTTCAACCATTAAAGCTGATAAGGTTTTAAGAGTATTAAGCTGAGCTACACTGTCATTGCGAACCAAAGGTGAAGCAATCTCATGGGTTGAGTTCAACTTAATACTCTTCATTTTTCATTCCTTTTACTGAATATGCTTCTTCAGAAACTCCGCGGTGAATGATATTTTGTTTTTCAACAGCTCCGGCGGAGTGCCTTCAAACAATACTTTTCCACCAAATTTTCCGGCACCTGGCCCCATATCAATAATCCAGTCTGCCTGTGAAATAATATCCAGATTGTGTTCTATAACAATCAGCGTATTATTCTGATCTACAAGACCATTAAAAAAAGTCAGGAGTTTTTGGGTATCACTTGGATGCAGACCTGTACTCGGTTCATCAAGAATAATGATCTGATTGGTATTTTTCAACTCTCTTGTCAGTTTCAGGCGCTGTCTTTCACCTCCTGAAAAGCTATCAAGTCTTTGTCCAAGAGTCAAATAATCAAGCCCTAATTGTATCAGCAGGTCAAAATTTTTGAGAACAGGTTCTTCTTTAAAGAAAGAGACTGCTTCGGAAACGGTCATATTCATCACTTCCACAATCGTTTTTCCACTGTATGTGTATTGCAGCACATAAGGATCAAATCCCGAACCTCCACAAACTTCACAAGGCTGCTCAATATCATCCATAAAAGCAAGATCAATCTTTTCTATTCCCAATCCTTTACAGTTTTTACAGGCTCCTTCACTATTTCTGCTGAACAGCTTATCTGAAACATGATTAGATTGTGCAAAAAGCTTACGCACAATATCTGATATTCCCAGATATGTAAGCAAGTTAGAACGGGCACTTGCGGCGAACAAAGATTGGTCAATAATGGTCACATCAGGATAAAGCTCGGGCAGAATACGATTAATCAGAGTACTTTTGCCAGATCCTGCCACTCCCGTTACGACTGTCATTACTCCGGTTGGGATATTTACAGTTATATTTTTAAGATTATACCTGTTGGCATTTTTAATTTCCAGATAACCATCAGGCTTTCTGAATTTTTGTTTTATAAAAGGTTTCCTTGCAAAATAAGATCCTGTTTTGCCGGTTGAAGTCTTTAAGTTTTTAAATGTTCCCTCATAGACCACTTCTCCCCCGTTTCTTCCTGAGCCTGGGCCTATATCAATAATATGATCTGCCATTTTTATCAGGTCCGGATCATGCTCTACAATTAAGACAGAATTTCCCTTATCCCTGATCTGCTGTATGATCGTGATAATATTTTGCAAATCTTTTGGATGAAGACCAATACTGGGCTCATCAAATATATATAAAAGATCTATCAGACTGTTTCCCAGACTCCGCACCATTTTTATACGCTGTGATTCTCCTCCGGAAAGGGTGTTGGTACTCCTGTCAAGAGTCAGATACTGCAATCCGATGGTCATAATATTCTGTAGTTTTGCCGAAAGTTCTTTGATAACGACTTCATATTGCTTTGAATCCAACGAAGTAATGAACTCAAGCAGTTCATCCACAGAAAGAGCCATACAATCTGCAATACTTTTATCTTCGATCTTACAGGACAGTATTTTTTCATTCAACCGTTTTCCCTCACATAACGGGCAGGTTTTTGTGATCACAATATTCTTCAGGGCATCTTTTCTTGTAATGTTTTCTTTGGAATCTTTTTTCAGGAACGCTTTTTCTATTCTTGGAACAATTCCTTCATATTTTACAGTTTTTCCCCATTCTTTATTGGGATGCCTGGGCTTATGTTCCGGTGCATACAGCAACATTTCCCATTCTTTATCGGTAAAATCTTTGAGCTTTTTATCATTATCAAAATAGCCGGACAAAGTATATCTTGTTAAACGCCACCCACCCGGCTGGAAGGTGGGAAAACGGATGGCTCCTTCATCTAAAGATTTTCCACGATCAATTAAAGCATTCACGTCCAGGGTCTGAACAAAACCCAATCCCTCACATTCCGGGCACATTCCCTGCGGATGATTAAATGAAAAAACGTTTGAATATCCTACAAAAGGTTCTCCCATTCTCGAAAATAACAACCTTAAGGAAGCAGATACATCAGCTGCCGTTCCCACCGTAGATCTGGCATTTCCTCCTAGCCGCTTCTGATTGATGATGATAGGAACATTCAGATTTTCAATTTTATCCACATCAGGCAGGCCATAATGCTGCAGACGGTTTCTGATAAAACTGTTCTGGGTCTCATTAATCTGTCTCTGAGCCTCAGCTCCAATGGTTTCAAAAACCAATGAAGATTTCCCGGATCCTGATACTCCCGTAAAAACCACGATCTTGTATTTTGGAATTTTTATGGAAACATTTCTGAGATTATTTTGCCGGGCGTTCGTAATTTCTATATTTTCCATATTTAAATTGCTTAACTTTGTTAATAATTAACTAAGTTAAGTATATTTATCATGAAACACATTGAAAAAGAGTTTTTTAACACATTCACAAATTTCCAATGCCTTATTCTGGCGCATATGAACCGGGGAAATATTAATGGAGTTACTGCTGCCCATTATAATATCATTGAATTTATTTTAAGAAAAGAAACAGCCACAGGAAGGGAAATATCAGCAGCATTTAACATCAGCCAGGCAGCCATCTCGAAGCAGCTGAAATTTCTGATCAGCAATGATTTGATCCTTAAGAAACAGGAGGAAACAGATCACAGGAAATACAATCTTTCAGTAACGGATAAGGGAAGGTTTATTATAGAAAATTCAGAAACTTTCCGCAAAAACATTACCAAACAGACGGCTTCTATACTGACTTCTAAAGAATTGGAAAATTTTAATTACCTGCTAAGCAAAGTGCTGAATCATGTAAAATTATAATATCCTTCTCTTACTTATAGGTCCCAAATATCCTGTCCCAGATAGAAGTATAAAATCCAAAGTTTTTGCTTTCGTCCAGATGATGCTGATTATGAAATCTTGTTGTTCCTACGAATAAACGGTCAAATGAGGCCGGAAAAAATTCCCTGTTCAGATGTCCAATGGTTCCCCAGATAAGGTTGAGCAAAAGATAGACGGAAATAGAAATTACAGAGAAATCATAACCGATAAGTAAAACGAGCATCATTAATCCAAACCCTATTGTTTCAAAAGGATGGAGGACAAAAAGGCTCAGAAAATTGGTACTTACATGCTCGTGGTGCTTTCTATGCAGAATTTTGTAGATCAAAGGCAAGTGGGCTCCGTAATGAAAGAAATACATCAGAAGATCCATCAAAAGAAGCAAAGCAATGATTTCTGCTGTTATCCCAACTACCGATTGAGTTTCTCCAAGCACAATCCATCCGTTTTTCCATAAGAAAGCTCCCAGCAACATGACGAAGCTGTTACAGATGATGGTAAAAAGGCTGAGGTAGAAATCGGATCTTGTAACAGGATGATTTTTTTCCTGCAGCTGACTTTTACGGCAGGTCTTTTCAATAAAAACATATAAACCTATAGAAAACAGGTACAGAAAACTGTTAATGACAAGACTGAATATCATCCATTGCGGCCAGGAAAACTGCCAGAACAGATGCAAATAACCGGAAAACTCTGCTTGATTAAAATTCATAAACCTTTCATCCTTCAGCTTGATGTTATAAAGGTATGAATTTCACAGCAAAATCAGCTGATAAAGTAGTTTCAGGTATTATTTCTGCCTTGCTTTTCTTCTGAGCTCCCGAAGCCTTACGGTAAGGTTTTTCCGTAAATCATTATGATACTGCCGGTAGTTTTTGATGCTGTTCTCCAGATTCTTTTTATTAAGTAGATATTCTTCATACAGATGACCCAGTTCTGAAATCTGTGTAACCACATCCGAAGGCTGGCTTTCAGGATCTTCTGCAGCTTCTATCAACAGACGGTAATATTCAATACGGCTGGTCAGGTTCATGTGAAGTTTCGGTTCTATTCCCTGCATGATTTTGTGATTTTATGGTGTTCCTGAATAGGTAAAAGGGCAAAAAAGATTTTATCCTTTTACTATTCGATATTATTTTTTTTATTATTAAATAAATCTTTTAATTTTTTCTTGAACCATTAAGATTGTATTAAGGTGTTAAGATTATTAAGATCAAACTTCGCTTTAACTTAAGATCAGAATGATTAACCTTAACTATACTTTATTTCTTCAAACTTCTTAATGGTTTAAAATATTTAATCCATTTCTTTCTCTATCCAAATTCTATTTTTCCATCATAACCGGAGGCACATCACTCTGATAGAGAATTGTAACGCTTCCGTTCTTTTCCTGACCTGTGGATTTGAAATAACCTCCATTAAGGGCAGAAGAAATAAGGGTTTCGTTAGGATCACCCAAAGGCAATAATGGCAGCCCGACGTATTCATTGACCATGATCTGTGGAGAAATTCCATTGCTGTATTCTCCGGCTCCGTTAGCATTAAATACTTTATAAATTACCGGATGGATCTGCCAGGAAATTTTTCTCGGTTTCCGTTTGTCTTCTACTACAAATCCGGCCATATCTTTACCTAAAGTTGTATCTCCAATTTGAATAACCTGCATATACGGCTTCAGGTTGTTGATGACAATTTCCGCTGCAGATGCTGTACTGTTGGAAGTAAGAATAAATACTTTCTGTAATCCCAGTGCATTGGCACGCAGAGTATTAAAATCAAGAGCTTTGGGATCATAAGCAATCTGTTGGGCAAATGTTCTTTTTACTTCACCTCCGTTTTTATTTCCTTTAAAAATGATGAATGGCGAACCAGATGACAGCCCTGAAGGAATCAATGAGCAAAGAGCTGCAGCAGATGATACCGAACCTCCATAGTTGTAACGGAGATCAAGAATCAGTTCCTGTACTCCGGCAGCCTTAAATTCTGCAAACTTCTGATTCAGGGTTTGTGTCATTCCATCCGGGAAATCATAGATATACAGATATCCTGCTTTTTTACCGTTTTTCTCAAAAACTTTAGATAAAACGGGCTGTTCAAAAGAAAAGCCATAGTAAACGGTAATATTTTTTTCATCGGTAACCGTTCCGTTCTGCCATTTCCCTACGGTAAGGTCCACAACGGTCTGGTCTTTAATGGATGAAGCCATTGATTCTGCATTGGCTGCTGTGATGACTTTTCCATTGATTTTGGTCATAATCATTCCCCGTTCCAGTCCTGCATTGAAGGCTGGAGAGTTTTGAAGAACCAGCTTTACGATTGTAACAACCTGATTGTTGGCAAGTTTGGCAACGGTATAATCAAAACCGTACATATTCCTTATGGAACGTGGATAGGTAGAAGAATCTTCAGTATTGACCATGAAAGAAAACCGATCCTGGGAAGACAGCAGACTTTTAAAAAAATCTTTTACGGGAAGGCGATAATCTGGTTTTGCAGGCATCTGATCTGCCCAGTAATAATACCGTTTCATACTGTCCTGAACCCAGAGATTGACAGATTCTGTACTTCCTTCCGGAAAAACAGGTGCGCTTTCGTCATTATTATTCGTACACGAAATGAACAAGACTACGATCGCAATGCATTGAAGTTTTAAAAAGTTTTTCATACGCAATTACAGATATTCTGCGACATCAATATCTCCTTTTACCACCCATTCTCCATTTTCCATTTTTTCCTGAAGAACAATCATATTGGCTCCTGTATGCTGTTTCAGTTTCACCTGAATCATTTTAGATCCTGAATAAGGTTCTGTAGTTCCCGGCTTGTACAGTTCCAGATATATCGGAGCTGTAGAACTGAAAAAACTATAGATTTTCACTGCGGTAAAATTGTCTTTTCCTATGTTGTCAAATTCTGCCAGTACCACTCCATTTTCTCTTTTAAGAACTCCTTTCACTTCTTTCAGTGTAGTTCCGGAAAATTCGCCAAGATTGGGAAAAATAAATTCAAACCCTACTTTTCCAAGATTAACCTGAGGTTTTACAGCATAAGTCTGCAGATAAATCCCCGGAAGATTGAAAAAGTATAAGTTTTTATAATCATTTATATTGTCATAGGTAATATTGTATTTTGCAATTTCGGTTCCTGTTTCATTATTATATACAGACAGCTTATTGGTTTCACCCTGATCCAGGACAAACTGAAGCTGGGTTTCAATTTTATTGGTATAGGATGTTTTTCCGTCAATGGATACAGGTACTCCATTGAACCTCAGCTGAAGGACATCAGGCTTGGAAAATCCTTTGATATTAACCTCACCGGGTTTCTGTACTTTATCATACAGCTCCATGGTGTTGCTGTCTGTGCATGAAAAAAGTGCAGTAAATAATAGTAGTAATGCAAAGATTCTGTTCATCTTTCGTCAATTATTTCATTGTAAAACTTAAAAAATATTGCCCTACCCGGGAGCAGGGCAATATATAATTATAAAAAAACTAGTTGGATATGTTCTGGATAGCCTTTATCAAACACTATCCATTATCTTATATTAAAAATTCATGGTCTTTCTGGAATCAGTTTCTAAGGGAAGAAGAGTTATTTTTTAATAAACTTCAACCTTTCTGTAGTCTTTCCATCTGTAATTTCTGCTATATAAGCTCCAGATGTAAGACCTGCTGTATTGATTGCTTTAGAATACTGAGCGGTAAGTACTTTTTGTCCTGTTGCGCTGTAAATGGTTACCACCGTCATATTTTCTTTCAATGCCGGATTAAGCTGCAGCTGCAGAGATTCTTTTACCGGATTTTCTGCTATTTGTGTTACAATTTTGTTTCTTTTTACATCCTTAGTTCCCAAAAATGAAGTAGCGTAAATTCCGATTTCATCAATATTGATATTCTGGACATTATTTCCGCTTGTTTTTCTGTTTGACCACATTCCGATATAGATTTTCTTCCCTGCAAAAGCGGAAAGATCTACAAGGGATTCTACAAACTGGGTAAGATCAGCCGGAAAAGGATTAGCTGAGTCACCTACCTGTATTTTATATATACTCTGAACATCATTTCCATCCGCATCTACTGTCATTGCCTGGAAGTCTGATAATGCAGGAATTTCCTTTTGTGGTGTGCTTACATAGATAAAAAGCTCTCTGGCAACAATAGTATGAGTAGATCTCTGTCTCCCGATATAGGCAGCCAGCGTAACGGTTCCTGCAGTATTTGTAAGATCAATCTGAGGAGAAATAATCCAGTCATTTTCTGTTGCAAATCCAGTAGCATTTCCGGTTGGAACCAAACTGATAGAATGACGAAGAACTCCGGTAGTTCCATAGGTTAGAGCAGTTCCGTTGTGATAAATGTTCTGTCCCTGTACCCATCCGTTGCTATTGTTGTTCAAATCATGGAAAGTCCATCCCTGAAGGTCAGCAGGAGTATCAAAAGAATTTCCCCATACCAGAGTCTGTGCTGCAGCCAGGTGAGATAAAAACAAAACAGATGATAAAATTATTTTTTTCATAATGCTGATTATTAAGGTTTTTGAGGTAAAAGCAAGGAATCAGCATATGCTGTTCCCTGCTTTTTTAAAGTTTTTATTATTCTACTATTGAGAAATTGTATTTTGTCCAAAGTCCCTGGAAGTTTCCACAGTTTCTTGGCGATACATTCCAACCACCTTCGTTGAAGAAAGGCTGGCTCATACCCCATAGAGATGCAGGAGTACCAGTCGCTAGGTTAGCTGCAGGGATTCCTGCTGTTCCTGTACCTGTAACTGAAGTAGTAAATCCGTGGATCTGGATCGTGCTGTAAGCTGAAGCTGAAGAAAGTTCAGAACCTGTACCTTCTACTTTGATTCCCACAGGGTAACCTGTAACCACAGCGTTATTTAATGTTAATCTACCGTGTCTTCTGATGTGGATACCGTTTTCATACAAAGCACCTTTAGTAGAGTTCTTAGAACCAATGATCGTAAGGTTGTTGATAACCGGGTGAGTCAACAATGTTGTAGAAGAACCTTCTGCGTTATTATCAAGCTCGATACCGTTAGAATCAGGGCTTGCTCCGCTAAGACTGTGTGTAGAGTTGTAATCTGCCAAAGCGAGAGCACAAGTAATAGTTCCTGTATATCCGTTATCAAAATCGAAGTTGTCATCATCCGCAGCGAAAGAAACAAGGTTTGAAGCGTTTACAGTACCACCGAAGAATTCAAAAGAATCATCTTTTCCGAAAGATACCTGAATATGATCCAAAGTAGTTCCGTTTCCTACTCCTCCTAAAGTAAGACCGTTGATTTCGTTTCCTGAGTTAGGAGCCAAAAGATCATATCCTGCAAACTCGATACGTACATATTTCAATGTTCCTCCATTATGAGAAGCATTGGTACCTCCGTAATAAAAATCAGGACCAGATAATCCTTCAATCGTTTTTGTGAATGGAGTGTTTGTAGGAGCATCTCCTAATATAACAACACCTCCGAAATCACCAGGAGCAGCAGTTGTATCTTCGTTTCCGTCTAACAATTTGTAGCTGGTGAAAATGATTGGTTGAGCTTCTGTACCTGCTGCGTTGATTTTTCCTGTTTTAGCAATTACCAAAACTCCTGTAGCTGTATTGTTTGCGCTTGGCTTAGCCTTAATGAATGTACCAGGCTGGATTGTTAATGTAGCACCATTTTTTACAGTTACAACTCCATCTAATTCAACTACACCACTCCATGTAGTATTTGAAGTAATAGCACCACTTACGCTGGTTACCGGAAGAGCCGAAGCTGTAAGGTACTCAGCAGAAGTAGATTTCATTTCGAATGGAGAAGATGAATCCGCCAGTTGATCGTTTTGACAAGCTGTAAGAGATAATGCTGCCACTGCAATTAGAGTTAGTCTTTTCATTGTTATAATTTTTAATAAATCCGGTCGTGTTATTTTATATACCAGATCAGTTTTTTATTCAGGAATATCTTCCTCTCTATTCCTTCGATTTGTTTTTTTGGTGTTCATCCCATCTCTGCAGGAGGAACTGCATTGCGGGAGTTCCCATAGAAACCGTTAATACCTGGGAAAAGCCATTAACGTCCGGTTTTTTCAGAACTGTACTGCTGTGCGCATCATCAGTATTTTCCAGTCATTTGATCAGGTTCCCGAAACCTGTACGCTGCTATAATTAAGATATCTTTTAATCTAAATTTCTATTTCCATACTCATAAGGTTCATTTCCTTATTCCAAAATGGAGAAATTATATTTGGTCCAAAGTCCCTGAAAATTGCCGCAATTTCTTGGTGATATATTCCATCCTCCTTCATTAAAAAATGGTTGATTCATTCCCCACCCGGAAGCAGAAAGCCCGGCAGATAAGTTTGTAACAGGAATTCCTGACGTACCAGCACCTGTAACAGAAGTTGTAAATCCGTGGACCTGAATCGTATTATAATTAGAGGCAGAAGCAAGCATTGAGTTTGTGCCTTCTACTTTAATTCCTACAGGATATCCCGTAATGACAGCATTATTCAATGTTAATCGTCCATTTCTTCTGACGTAAATTCCATTTCCGTACATAGCGCCCATAGTGGATTTCCAAGGCCCTATTATTGTAAGATTATTTACTACCGGATGTGTAACCAATGCTGTAGATGTTCCATCAATATTATTATCGAGTTCAATACCGTGAGAATCATTAACTGCCCCACTGAGACTATGTGTAGAATGATAATCTGCCAAAGCAAGTGCACATGTAACGGTTCCTGTATATCCATTATTAAAATCGAAATTATCATCGTCTGGTGCAAAAGAAATAAGATTGGAAGCATTTACGTTTCCTCCATAAAACTCAAAGGAATCATCTTTACCGTAAGATACCTGAATATGATCAATAGCAGTACCACTGCCCACTCCAGCTAAAGTAAGGCCGTTAATTTCATGGATTGTATAAGGAAATATATCTGTTCCTCCGAATTCAATGCGCACATATTTCACAATTCCTCCGTTGTGATTCTGATTAGTCCCGCCATAATAATAATCAGGTCCGAACAGTCCCTCAATGGTTGTTGTAGACGGTGTATTCGTTAAAGCATCACCCAGCAGGATCAATCCTCCAAAGTCACCTGGCTCTCCAATAGTGTCTTCATTCCCGTCCAACAACTTATAACTTGTAAAAATAATTGGCTGATTTTCTGTTCCTACGGCATTGATTTTTCCTGTTTTTGTAATGATCAGAACTCCTGATGGAACTGCTGTGCCTTTTGGTTTTGCTTTAATATATGTCCCTGGAAGAATTGTCAGTGTGGCTCCATCTTTTACTGTTATTATTCCGTCCATTTCGATGACTCCACTCCAGGTTGTATTGGCTGTAATATTACCACTTACACTGGTTACCGGAAATGAAGAAGCAGTAAGGTATTCTGAAGAAGTAGCCTTTATTTCAAAAGAAGACTGCTTATCCTCCAATCTATCATGCTGACAAGCTGTAAAGAATAATAATAGTATTACGATTGGAATTAATTTTTTCATTGTACAAGTTTTAATAGTATATTATATTTTCTCATTCTTTCTTCAGTCTTCTTTATCTTATCTTAAACCTTGTTTAAAACATATAGTTCACACTCAGGCTAAACATTCTGCCACTGTAGGCTCTAAACATGATCTTATCAATATTCTTGTCATACCTGTCGGTTGCACCCGGTAAAAGTCCCCATGCTTCCCTTTCAGTTCCGATAGCACTCCCCAATCCCAGTGGTATTACATAGGAATTATAATTATTATAATATTCCTTCACTCTATTGAATAAGTTTCTTGCATTGAATTTTAATTCAAGGTTTTTATTCCTGAGAAATTTATAGGAGATCTGTGCATCTGCTACGGCATAAGGGCGTTGTATTTCTTCCCCTTTGTAAGCATACCCAACGGTAATGTACTGGTCACCCTTTGCATTGTATAAAAAGCTAAGCCCCAAACGGTCACCATCATAGACCAATCCAAGATTATAGGCATAAGGAGTCTGCCCGTACAGCGGACGTTTTACTTCATAGGTTTCATCATTGTCCCCTGTTTTATACATATCCTTGAAGGCTATTACTTTTGTATGGTTATAGGTAAAGTTTCCACTTATGAAAAGTTTTTCCAGAAAAGTTCCTTCGGCAATAAATCCTAAATTCTTTCTTACCTCCGCCTCTACTCCTGCAAGTTTTGCATTTTTTGAATTACCATTATATAGGTATAGATTCCCTTCACTGGAAATATGCCCTTCACGTTCTATGGGTCTGTCTATATTTTTATAGTAAAGCCCTGCAGAAAATATTTCTCCCAAGCCGGGAAACCATTCAAATTTGAAATCATAATTATTAATGACAGAAGAGGTCATTTCTGTATTATAAATCAATCCATTGGCAATCGGATCAAAATAAGGAAGCCCTGTTCTTTCATTAAACTGTGGTCGAATGACAGATTTATTATAGGCAAGTCTCAGATTGATTTTATTCGTAGGACTATAGGTAAAATTCACAGAAGGCATCCATTGCCACGGTTTATCTTCTATGGGTGCTTTGGTAACATTTTTTGTATCACTAGGATCCAGTTGCTGGGAAACAAGATCATACTTAAAATATTCTGCACGAACTCCCCATACTAGCCTTAATTTATTTTTCCAACGGTTATCAAACATTACATAAAGAGCGTGTTGTTTCACTTCTCCTTCATATTTATCATTTTTATACAATGCTTTGGTTTCCCACCCAATACCTCCCGGAACATATTGAGATCCATTGAACCAATCCGAAAGAGTACCGTACATTGTCAGGTAATTTTTTTCACTATTCGGAACATCACGGTTCTCGTCTACCCTTAAGAAGAATTTCTGCTGCTGATTGGTATTGTTCTTTAATGTTCCTGCGTATCCTGTCTTAACAGTATTTTTAAAATTTCCGGTATCCAGATCCCACTTAACTGAAGCTCCATAATTGTAATCGGTTTCTTTATTAGCGATATATCCTCTGTAAAAATTTCCTCCGGTATTATAAATTTTATGATAGGTAAGAATTTCACTTCCAATAAAATCATAAAGAGTAAGATACTGCGTATAATCCTTAGTATCAGAGGCTATCCCGGTTCTTGCCGCAAACCAGCTGACTTCTGTATTACCTATTTTATGGTTCCCTTCCAGTTTATTCTGCAAAAGGGTTTGAAAAATCGGATAATTGGTATTATCAGTATAAGGTCTGTCTAAGTTCTTGATCTGGGCAGGATCATTATTGGGGATGATTCCGTTATAAAAATAATTATAGGCTAATTCTGCGTTAGAGGCCATCGAACTTCCGGTAGTATATTCATTCCAGCCGGTAACTCTTGTTAATGTATTATCAAAAATATGGGTGTATGAATTACGGAAGGAAATTCTGTTCTTCCCTAGCTGAAGTCCAAAATTAAGCATCCCCGCCATCGTAGAGTTGTAATTATAAGATGCCCCCTGGTTTTTAAAATTATAAAATGGTATAGGAGCTACCCCTTTTGTCTGCCAGTCAGCAACATAAGGTCCGGTGGTATCCAGCCAGTTTCCTCTTCCCGTATGATCGATTTCCAGCTTATTTTGTTCGTTTCTGATGACAAATGCTCCGGCAAATCCCCATTTATTATTGTTCTTAAGGGCGTAAGTTCGTCCTAATGCAAGCTGTATATTAGATCCCATATCACCTCTTGTTTTATAGGTGCTGAAATTGTCATTGGTAAACTGTCTGGACTGTTCAAAAAATCTGGGATCTGTCCAGTTCATCGGCTCAAGCCCTTTGGGAAAATTTCTTGTTCCGTCATCATATCCGAAATAGTCATACTTTCCGCGCTGACGGGTCAGGAATTCTTTGAACGCTGACTGGTCATTATAAGAAGTTCCCATGGTTACCGTTGTAAAATTTTCGTTGGGAATATCTTTGGTTCTCACTTCTACATAACCTCCTGCAAAGCTGGCATTCATATCCGGTGTTGCAGATTTACTCACGACTACACTTTCCACCATGGCAGTAGGAATGATATCAAATGAGAAATTCTGATTATAGGCTTCTGTACTTGGGAGATTAATTCCATCCATGGCTGCGGTATTCCATCGTTCTCCCATAGACCGTACAACGACATATTTATTATCGATAGTGGTAATTCCCGTTACTCTTTTCAAAGTTCCTCCTACATCGCTGTCCGGTGTTTTGGAGATCTGTTCTGCCGAAATACCGTCACTCATCTGTGCCGCTTTTTTCTGTTGAGCAAGGAGTCCCGCCTGTGTATCTGCTTTACGGGCTGCGGTAATCACGACTTCTTTAATATCTGTGATTTTATCGGAAGCTTTATTCAGAGCAAATGATACAGAACTTGTTTCTTTATCGGTGACAGATAGTTTTTCAACTCTCAGCGTATTATATTTAGGTGCTTTTATTGTCAGATTATAAGTTCCCGAAGGAAGATCTACTGTAAAATCTCCGTTATTATCTGTGACTACGGTTTTCTGGGCTATATTAATTTCAGCTCCGGTAATGGGATTTCCTACCTCATCCACTATTTTACCGGAAATTCGTCCGTTTCCCAGTACAGAGATATTAGAATTTTCATATTTTATCGAAATAAGATCACCATGCAGGCGGTAAACTACAGGAAGGCCATTGGTAATATCCTTCAGGCAATTGTTAACAGAAGTATTTTCGCATTTTACCCCTTTTACCTTCAGCTCTTTAATATCTACTTTGGAATAAGCGAGTCTCATTCCTGTTTTTCCGGCAAATTCCTCCAAAACTTCAATCAACGGTCTGTTGGCAGGTACAGAAAATGTTACTTTCTGAACCAGCTCCTGTGCTTCTGCGGCTACAGTAAAAAATAAGGCTGCTATGGTAATCCCACATTTCAAACTTTTCATACTTAAAGTGTTCTCTTGATTATGATTATTTATTTTTTTGAGTAGTGTTTTATTTTTTCAGGATATAGATGTTTTCTTTTTTCTGTACTTCCAATCCGAGGATGAAGGCCAGAGATTCAATATTCTCTCCGACTGTTCCTCCGGTAAAGTCAGCCGTAATTTTATTGTCTTCCGCATCTTTAGGATATAATACTTTAGTGTTATAGCTGCTCTCCAGAACCGTTACTACCTCTTTTAAAGGAACATCATTAAAGCTTAAAGACAGGATTGAAGAAACTTTCTTCGCTGAATTTTTCACCGGACTTATTGAAATGACTGCTGTAGTATGTGCAATCCCGAAATTCGTCCATTTCTGATTCGGTTTAAGGAAAGAAACCGGAACTCCCGGAGAAGATACAGCCACCTTCCCTTCATAAAGATCAACTGCTTTTCTCTTCCCTGATTGGGATATTTTAAATACCGTTCCCAAAACTTTAGTACTGAAACCGTCAGCACGGACTACAAAAGGATGTACTTTTGACTTGGCTACAGAGAAGATGGCATCTCCTTTTAAATCCACCACTCTGGTAGAAGCAGGAAATGATTTCTCAACGATAAGTTCAGCGCCCGGTAAGAGTGTAACCACAGATCCGTCTTCGAGATGAACAATACGGTTTTCCGATGTTGCAAGATAAATATCAGGCTTAATGAACATAGTATAAGTGAAAATACTTCCCAGCGACAAAAGCAGAATAATAACCGCTGCAATTTTATACAGGTTTGTTTTAAACCTTTTTACAGAATGTATAGAAATAATATCTGTTTGAGGAAAATAATGTTCCAGTCCGGATAATACCCTTTCTTTGGATTCTTTTCTATAAACAGTATCCAGATCTTTTTCAGTCCGGATTCTCCATTTTGTTAAAAGTTCTTTTTCTTTTTCAGAAATTGGTTCTTCAGAAACTTCCCTTTCCCACAGTCTGAAAACAAAGGCTTCAATATTTTTATATGTTAAACGATTTTTCATAAAGTCTTTCATGGTATTCACAGATACTTCTATCTATAAGACAGTGAAAATGAAAAACTTCCCCAGGGCATTCTTAACGTTATATTCATATTATGAGCAAATTGTTAATAATTTTCACCATTTTTCACATTTAGCCAACATTAAGCCGCTATTTTGACCCCGTTTTTCAGAAATATTTAATCTTACCATCCCCAAAGTTCACAAAAAGTTAATTTTCCTTTAGGTAATTTTGCATCAACAATATGAGCCCAACAGACTATACATTATTAAAGAAAATAAAATCAGGCGACCGCCCTGCATTTATGCTGCTGTATGACCGATACTGGGATAGTCTATATAACTTTGTTTTTGTACGGACCCGGGATAAAGAAATTGCTGAGGAAATTCTTCAGAACCTATGGGTAAAGATTCTTGAGAATACAGATACGATACAAACTGACGATTCCGAAAGTGCCAAAGGCTATCTTCTCCGCCATCTTCATTACCGTATCCTTGATTTTTACAACAGTTATAAAAAAGCCCCTCCAACGCTGAGTATTGACGAGTTTGACATCCCCAATGAATTAGAGATATCAGATACTGATTATTTTGAAATTCTTGAGGAGAATGAGATCAATTCTTTATTATCAATGATTGATGAAGTGGTTGCCAGCCTTCCTTCCACAGAGCAGCAGGTCTATGATATGAGAATCCGGAAAAATATGTCCGTTAATGAAACCGCAGAGGCATTGGGACTCAGCAATAAGACGGTAAGTAATAAATTAAGCAAAGCTTTGGGTGAAATCCGTGAACAGCTGAATCCGGAATATCAGTCGTCTAAGAAATTAGTCTCTATTCTGTTGCTGATGGAGATTTTGATGAGGTATTGAGAGCGGGGTTAGTGATTCGAGGTTCGGGGTTCGGGGTTGTGTCAATCGTCAATTTTTACAGAACTTATTAAAATTCACAGCGAAGCGGATTCACTATTTACCATTCACTATTATCAACTTATTCCCCAAACACAGGCAGTAAAGCATTTCCAAAGTTCAATATTTTAAAGTCGGCAAGATCAGAATCAATGCTTTCATCATCATTGGTAAAAACGATGGTTTGCATTCCGGCTGCTTTTGCTGCTTTTAATCCTGAGTGACTGTCTTCAATAGCAATGCAATATTCAGGAGAGACACCAAGGTTTTTTGCAGAGGTAAGATATACAGCTGGATGAGGTTTGCCATGGGTTTCAAATTCAGATGAATGAACAGTATCAAACAGATCACGAACCTGAAGTTTTTCAAGAACAACGTGTGCCACACTCAAAGGTGCATTAGTTGCCAATCCTATTTTATATTCTTTATTCTTAAGATGTCTGATAAATTCCTGCACACCAGACATGGTACAGTCCTGAGTTTGTATCAGGTCGATCACTTTTGAAACAACTTTATTTTCCAGATCAGATGCATCCCGGTTTTCCCATGGAAATCTTTCATACCAGAATTCTGTCACTTCCTGAGTGGTCATGTATTTGGTTTGCGCCGCCAACTCTTCCGTTACCTGTACTCCATAGGATGAAAATACATCAAGCTCTGCCTGGGTCCAGAATTTTTCTGAATCTATCAGGACGCCATCCATGTCAAATATTACTGCTTTTAAAGCCATCTTTTGAATAATAAATTAAATTACTGGCTGATTTTATAAACACAACGCTGTCCGCCGGAAATAATATGATCTATTCTTTCAACCGTATATTCTTTCCCGATCAGCGACTGAAAATTGGAGAGCTCAGCGCGGCAGAATCCTTGACATTCTGTTGCTGCAGCACATATCGGGCAATGGTTTTCGATCAGAAAATAATCTGTTCCTTCTTTTTTCCATTCTGCCATATATCCCTCTTCACTGCGTACTTTTGCAAGGGATTCAAGGCGCTGCTCCAGAGATTTTGCCTTAGAAAGTAGTTTTTCATATCGTTCATGAGTATTCTTCTCACGGTCACTGATTAATAAATTCAGGGCATTTTCACCTAAAAGATTTTTCACTGATTTCAGAATCTGAACGGTTACATCTGCATGGGTATCTGGAAACTGGGCCAATCCTTTTTCAGTAAGGGTATAGTAAGTAGAGGGACGTCCCACGCCTTCACTCTTCACCAACGACTCGATCAATCCTTCCTGAGCAAGATTTAATAAATGTTTTCTTGCCCCTTCTTTGGTAATTGACAATTCTTCAGCCATAAGAAGTGATGTAACTTCACCTCTCATCTTTAAAAACATCAGAATACGATCAGCAGCCGGCTTCTTCATTTAGCAATATTTAAGTTGTTTTATTTTTCAACAACAAATATAGTCATTTTCTATAACCTCAAAAAAATCACACAAACAACACATTAACAATCTTTTGAATCATAAAAATACAAAATCTATAAAACAACCTAAAAGTTGTTTTATTCAAATATATTTTTACCTTTGTCAGACAATAATCAAAAAAATAAATACGATGAACCCATTTACATTACCTCAGTTACCTTATGCTTATGATGCTTTGGAACCTTTTATAGATAAAGAAACAATGACAATTCACCACCAGCGCCACCACCAGGCCTATGTTGATAATCTAAATACAGCCCTTGCACAAACCAATGAAATCAATCCTGATCTTGATTCTTTACTGCAAAGAATAAGTGAATACAGTCCTGCTGTAAGAAATAACGGCGGAGGACACTACAACCACTCTTTATTCTGGGAAATTCTTTCGGCTCAACCCAAACTTGCTCCTGAAGGTGCGCTTCATGATGCTGTCATTGCCACTTTTGGAAGTCTTGAAAATCTTAAAGCAGAAATGAAAAAAACAGGTTTGTCACAATTCGGGTCCGGATGGGTATGGCTTTTTGTAAAATTCAACGGATCTCTGGCCATCAGTTCAACCCCAAATCAGGATAATCCGATGATGGATGTTCTTTCGATGAACAGAGGCTTCCCGATTCTTGGGATAGACGTGTGGGAACATGCTTATTATCTGAACTATCAGAATAAAAGAGCAGATTATCTGGATGCTTTCTGGTCTGTTCTGGATTGGTCTTCTGTGGAAAGAAAATATGAAGAAGCTTTGTCAAAAGTAAGATAATTAACACTTATTACAGATAAACTATGACTGAGGAAAATTTTATCAATAAAGCAAAAGCTTCAGGTATTATTGCTCTTGATCTTTCAGACTACAAACCGACAACGGAAATTGTGGAACTGGATATAAAAGCTCATCTCTTCATGGGAATGATTGTCAAGGAAAAAGAGTTTAAAGAATCAATTGCTGCGGTAGATTTTTCTGTCTATAACGAAAAAGCAGTAGGAATTATCTGCTCTACGGATGCGATTATCCCGCCATGGGCCTATATGCTGATCATGGAAAAACTATCTCCTTATGCTTCTTATGTAGATCTAAACAATGCTGAAACAGTTCTGCTCGATCTCTGGAAACGCCGTCTCATCTATGCAGACCTGAAACAGTACAGAAATCAGAAAGTAGTAGTCCGGGCGAGTACTCATCATGATCCTTCCCTCTATTTATTAGCTGCAGGACTTCTGAAACCTTTGGTTAAAACACTGATGTATGGCGAGATAGGATTACCTAAAGTAATTTTTAAACAATAAAAAATGAAAGCAATCATATTCAACGGATCTCTGGAAAGAAGATCAAAATCTACTTCCGGACTGATTTCCAATTACTTTTCAGAGCGTCTGAAAATGCTGGGAATTCAGACTGATATTTTTACCCTTGCTGATTCCGGTATTCCGCTATTTGATGTCACTCTTACCAAAACTCCTCTGGCAGTAGAACGCATGACCCAGATGTTTACTGATGCTGAGCTGCACATCTGGCTGGCTCCGCTTTACCACGGAAGCATTCCGGGAGTGATGAAAAACTGCCTGGACTGGCTTGAAGTGACCGCCAACAGGTACGAGCCTTATCTTACTGATAAAACTGTCGGACTCGTATGCTGGGCAGATGGTCTTCAGGCTATGCAGGGAATCAACACCATGGATTCTATTGCCAAGTCATTAAGAGCATGGTCATTACCATTCAGTGTACCTATTGTGAGATCATCATTATTTGATCCTGAACAATCAACTGAAATTTCGGAGCTCTATTCCGGCAAGTTTGATAAACTTATCAGTCTCGCAACAACTAAAAAAATAGAAAGCCTGAATCCTTCAACATTCATAAAGTCAAAAGATTAGTCACGTGATACCTTTTATAAAGCAGATGCAGGGACTTCTCACAGAAATTTCTGCAGATTAATGATTTAAAAATAAAAAATAGCACACTTTATGCTGCTTATTTTCAAAGAACAGTGTTGAACTGCTGTAATTAAGTTTAGCAGGGATTTCTGAACCGTTCAACGTTGAAGAAATCCCTTTTTAAAACCCTCTAAACATACCCAATATGGCTATAAAAATAACGGATGCCTGTATCAACTGTGGGGCCTGCGAACCTGAATGTCCCAACTCCGCCATTTATGAAGGAGCCATCGACTGGCGCTGGAAAGACAAAACAAAACTTTCAGGTCATATAACATTCCCGGACGGGGCGGAAGCTGATGCCGATACTTATAATGAAGCTGTTTCAGACGAGGTTTATTATATCGTATCCGGAAAATGTACGGAATGTAAAGGCTTTCATGAGGAACCTCAGTGTAAGGCGGTATGCCCCGTAGACTGTTGTATTGATGATCCTGATCATCGGGAAACAGATGAAGTATTACTGGATCGGCAAAAGTTCATGCACAGTGCCTAAGTATTCGGTTGAATGCTGATTAATGCTATGAAGCAGGAAAACAACTAAAAATTTCTATCTTTTATATTTAATTTTCAATAGAGGCGGGTTTTAACCCGCCATTTTATATTCTGATTCTTCTTCGGCTTCAGCCAAAACTTATTCTTCTTTAATTTCGGTATAGATTTTTTTTGTAAACGGAGTTTCAATACCGAGTTCTTCTCCATATTTTAAAACAGCTCCTGCAAATAATTCCAGCTCATTATCTTTCTTTCCTGAATTGATATCAAGCTGTAAAGAAGTAGGTGTTTCAAAAGGAAATGTAGACGCTTTTTCAAAGGTTTTATTAACGATGTCTTCCTGAAGATAGATTTCTTTTTTATCTGCAATCTGCTTTATTTCTTTCATAATTTCAGTTGCTTCATTCTTCTGCTGTTCATCAGTACAGACAGTTCCTATTGAAGAATTATGTTTAGCAGTTACCAGTCCGAAACTGGCAATGAAAATAAATTTCGTCCAGATATCTGTTAATGAATTGTCTTTAAAGTCAAAATCAATTTTACTTTCGCTCAAAAGGTCGGTAATCCACTCCAGAGAGGTGGAGAAATGCTCAGGATCTCTTCCCACAATCATTTTCCCGGCCTTTCCTTTATGTTCCACAATTCCTCTTTCCTTAATATGAGAAGCTACATAGATACAAGTCGGTAGAACCGTATGTTCAGGAATTATTTTACGTATTCTGTCATAGATATCTGCTCCGTTCATCATCGGAAGCAAAATGGTTTCTTTATTGATGACTGACAGCAGTTGTTTACATACATTTTCAAGATCATATTCCTTTACGCAGATCAGCACGAAATCAGGATTTTGAATATCACTGATATTCTCTTCAACAGCATTGGGATATGTCTGGGTATTGGAATGTTCGGGAGACAACAGAGTCAATCCGTTTTGTTTTATTTTTTCATAAGTTTCCCCACGTGCAACAAAAGAAATATGATATTTCCCTGAAGTTTCATTGGCCTGATTTATTTTAAAACCAAAGTAACCACCTACTCCACCTAATCCTACAACGACAATATGTTTTTTGTTCATGAAATTATTTTCAGCAAATATCAGGGTTGATCTCTGAACTATCACTTGACAAATGAAAAGAAATTAAAGTTTATGAATATCCCTTCTGATCCGGCTCAGGGAACTGTCTTTGATTCCCAGGTAAGAAGCAATTATCTTCAAAGGAACATGCTGAAAAATATCTGGATCTTTCTTCATCAGGTTAAAATATCTTGTGGAAGCTTTCTGACTGGCCATTTCTATCAATCTGTCATGAATATTGTAGTAATTAAGCACAAAAAGAAGCCGGCTGAACTCCCTGAATTCAGGAATATTGTGAAAATTATCCTGTACATTTTCCAATCCTGTTTCCCAGAAAATACAGTCGGTTACCGTCTGGTATATTTCTTTGGTGGGCTGCTGCCTGAAGAAAGACAGAAAATCATTCACAAAGCAGGGTGCCGTATAGATATTGGTTGTAATTTCCTCATTATCTTCATTCAGTATATAGGAACGTACATACCCTTTTTCCAGAAAGTATGTTTTAGTACTTATTGCATCCTTATCCAACAAAATAGTATTGCCTTTTAATTCAAAATGGATAAATTTTTCTGTGATCTTTTCAACCACTTCCGCTTTGATAGTGAAAAGGGAATGAAAGTAAGTGTTAAGTGATGATTTGTTCATGAGAATAAGAACTATGATACATTTATTTTTGAAATCTCTCCAAAACAAAAATAGTATTTAAAATCTTAGCGTTTGCTTTAATTCTGTACAATGAGGAATATTTTGTCAGTCTATTCCAAATTTTGTAATTTTCTTCTTTAAAAGCAACATTCTGCAGGTATAATTATGGACAATAATTTCTATTATAACTTCATCGAACCCGACAAAGAGATCGCTGATTTTGTTGAAAATCTGGGAACGTTTCAAAACCTTTCAGGGGAAGCTAAAGAAGTTGTGATTATTCCTGACGGAAGAGTTGATTTGTTCTTCTCACAGTCGGATTCAGAACCTTTTCATGTAACGCTTCTCGGGTTGGAAACTTATCCGGAGCAAAGATATATCGCTCCGCATATGACTGCTTTTGTGATCAGTTTCAAACCTATTGCTGTTGAATATATCTTAAATACTTCTATCGCTGATTTATTAAATATAGGAAAAGAGCTTTCTCCCGGATTCTGGGATTTTAAAGCTGATGATTTACAAAACTTTGATCTTTGTTGTTTAAAAGCAACCCAAAAAATTAAAGATCTGCTTCCCCAAAAAGCAGATGAAAGAAAACACAGGCTTTTCGAGTTGGTATATGCTTCAAAAGGAGAAATGAGTGTAAAGGAACTTTCTGAAAAAACAGGCTGGAGCAGCAGGCAGATCAACCGTTATTTTACCAAACAACTTGGCTTATCATTAAAAGCCTACTCCACTATTTTACGTTTCAGAACATCTCTGGAACACATCGCGCAGGGAAGACTCTTTCCCGAGCTTAATTATACTGATCAAAACCATTTCATCAAAGAAGTGAAGAAGTTTTCGGGAGTTGCTCCTAAAGAATTATCCAAAAATAAAAACGACCGATTTGTACTATTATCCGTATTGAAAGGAAAATAAATTTGCATTGTAAAATTTAAATTTAAAATGCTGATAGAACACAAATCAATAGCAATCGTTGGTGGCGGTCCCGCAGGACTTACACTGGCAAGACTTTTACAGCTGAAAGGAGCCAACGTAAAAGTATATGAAAGAGATTTCAATAAAAATGCACGGGTACAGGGTTCTCCCCTTGATATGCATGAAGATTCAGGATTAGCAGCCATCCGTAAAGCAGAACTGCTGGAGGAATTTAAAAAGACCTTCCGCCCCGGAGCAGACAGAACACTGATTGTCAATGAGCAGGCAGAAATATTTTTTAACGATCATGAGACGAAACCCGCAGAAGATTTTGGCGATGAGCATTTCCGTCCAGAAATAGACCGCGGACCTTTAAGGAATATGCTTTTAGAGTCATTACATCCTGAAACTGTAGTCTGGGACAGTCAGTTTCTTACGATGGAAACTCAGAATGAAGGATGGCTTCTGCATTTTAAAAACGGCACTTCAGAATATGCAGATCTTGTGATTGCAGGTGATGGAGCCAATTCTAAAATACGGCCTTATCTTACTGATATTAAACCTGTCTATTCCGGAATTATCATGCTGGAAGGAAATGTTTCAAAAGAAGCTGCTCCTCAGATCGATGCTATGATTAAAGGAGGAAAAATAATGGCGTTCGGGAATGCCAAAAATATTCTGCTTGGCCAGAAAGGTAATGGAGATCTGGGATTTTATGCAAGCTTTAAAGCTGATGAAAACTGGTCTGCAGACAGTGGTCTTGATTTTTCTGATAATGCGCAGATGCTACAATGGTTCAAAACAAAATATTCCGAATGGAGTCCCGTCTGGAATGAATTGTTTGAAAATGCGGCCACTCCATTTATTCCGCGCCTGATCTACTCTATGCCTGCAGATCAAACCTGGGAAACACAATCCAATCTAACTCTGATAGGCGATGCAGCCCACGTAATGCCTCCATTTGCAGGAGAAGGTGCCAATATGGCTATGCTGGACGCACTTGAACTGAGTGAATATTTAACGAATGATACTTACAGCACTTTACAGGAAGCAATTTCCAGCTATGAACTTCACATGCGGAAGAGAGCAGCCATTGCCACACAGGAATCTCTGGAAAACGGCGAACGGATGCATTCTGAAAACTCATTGGCAACCATGCTGGACTTTTTTAATGGTCATCTTACTTCATCATAAACAAAAGGCTGCCTCAACCAGAGACAGCCTTTTTCAGTTAAATAAATCTTTTTTCTCTCCGCGTTTTAGATCCTGATGCGGAGATTCATTTGTGTTATTTCTTGATTAACTTAGTATTATAAGTGTTTTTATCATCTTTTATAGTGACCACATACATTCCTTTTATCAAAGAAGCAACGTTGATCTTTCCATCAATTTTACCTTCCTGAACTAATCTTCCGTCTGCACTGTAGATTTTGTAATCTGCTTTACCTTTAAGATTTTTCACTTCTACAAATGTATCTGCAGGGTTAGGATAAATAGATACTTCGGATGATTTTGTATCTGCTGCTTCTCTCACAGCAAGCGCACCAGCAGTAATCTTCACAGGAAGATCCATAATACCTCCCGCCTGGCTTGCCAGTTCACCACATACGCTATTTAATGCACTGGTCGCAAATTTAGCCACTACCCTCATCATTAATGTTTTATCTCCCGAGTAAGTGTTTGCCGGAACGATAAAGTTAAAGCTGTTCAACCCCACATTCCCTGTATTTATTGTTGCTGAAGTCTGGCCTACTCTTTCTGTGGCTTCAAACACACCGTTTCTGTTATAATCAATCCAGGCGGATACATTAACCGGCATTCCGTTTTGCAGCAGGTTTCCGACTCTTGGTGTAAGCGTATATGTACTGCCTTGCGTCAAATTAACAATCTTGGTAGGATCTTCGCTTAAATCTTTATAAGATTTTGCTGTAAGATCACTGTAATCAATATTTGCAACTGTAATTTTTAAGATGGCTCCTAAATAAGGCGAACCGGAATTTAAAAAGCAGTAATCAACTCCTGTCTTTAATCCTTTTGTTTTAAATGTATAATTATTAGAGAAGGTTCCAGGAACTGAATTGACTACAGCTGCCACCTGTACTTCATAATTTGTTTCGTCTTCTAAATTATTCAGAACTACAGAATTTGCCTGACTAACAACATTAGACCAGTTTACCGTTCCTGTTTTTCTGTAATTAACAGAATAGGTAGCCCCGGGAACACTGTTCCAAGATACCCTTGCCGTTGTTTTGAAAATCTCAGTATTTATAGCAGAAACACCTGTAGGAGCTGATGTATTAGATGTAGGGGCACTACCAATGGTAATTGCAGGAGATACGGCATAAAATATATTACCTACAGCTGAAATTCTTAATTTTACAGCTCCAGTTAGATTACCCGGCATCTGAGCGCTATAACTTCCTGTATTAGGGGTTGCCGCTACAAGATTTGTCCATGATACTCCGTTATCTGCAGTATAATCTATTTTTACACTGGCTGTATTATAAGGAGCATTATTTGTATTTGCTGTATCCCAGTAAATCGTGTTCATTGCATTGTTGTACAATACTGAAGATGCAGTAAGCCCATTGAATTTGAATGGCCCGTCATTTCCTACCGTCACTGTAGTTGTTGAGCTGGAAACCATCGGACGTTGAGCGTTTTGATCTCTTGCTGTTACTGCATAATTTAACGTTCGTGGAATATATGATACAGTTTCCCATCCCTGCTTATCTGTAAGAGACCCGTTCATCACAGTCTGGAGCTTAGGAAAATACCGTCTTCCGCTTGGTGTACCAGGAACAGATCTTGTTAAGGCTCCTTTAGGATTGTACCCCCATCCGCTATCTCCTGAAATTGTAGAAAATTCATCGGTGGAATCATTTTGTTCCCATGTATAGTTTACAGCATCATTTTCAGCATCTGTTGCTACAGCTTCAAGATAATAAGCAGTTCCTTTAGGAATGCTATAAGCAACCAGAGGATTAATGGCCGGAGCTGTGTTATTGATAATATTTTGAGAAACTCCGCAATTAAGTTTATTTTCCAAATTAGTTAGTACCTGATCAATGGATTTATAATGAAAATATCCATCTGCGTTAGCCTGAACATTATCATAGGTAATCCCGGCATATCCCATAATCGTTGTTCCACCGCCCGGCTCTACGTTTGCGCCTTGGTTTGCATCTGTAACAGAAGTATTTGAAAACGTATGGTTTGCTCCCAACTGATGTCCCATTTCATGCGCTGCTGTAAAATCAAAAACGTCGCCTACAGGAATAGGTCCCTGGGTATAAGCAGAACCTTTTTTTATTTCAGTATTAGTCGCCGGATCTACACAGACAATTCCGATTCCTCCTGCATTTCCGCTTCTCTCAGCATTCTGATTAAGAACATGTCCGATATCATAATTGGCATTTCCTACTTCTGAAGTAAGTGTTTGCTGTAATTGAAGATTTAAATTACCCGTATAAGGATCTGTTGCCGGATCAAGATAGATGATCTGCGGAAGATTCTGTACTGTTAAATGAGCTCCAAAATCACGCTCAAAAACACCATTTATGCGGGTCATTGTATTATTCATAGCAGCCAGAACCACTCCTTTTTTCACATCATTTGTAGCATTGGCTGGAGTTCCCGCAGCTGTTAATTGATACTGGCTGTATTCTCCTGTAACGGACAATGCCATTCTGAAATCCCTATATTTTGTATTAGTAGGTCTGCTGGTAATTCCAACTCCGGAGAGCATTTTTTTACCATTCTCCACTAGCTTATTAATATTTTTAAAATCATGTTCTCCTGTATCACATTTGAAGCCATGTTCTCCATCATTCTTTGTTTTATAGAAGACTCCGTAAGTCTGCTTATCCGAACTGATGGGTTCTATAAACTGAAACACTCCATCCTTGATGATCATAGACTGCATATCAATTGGAGATGTACTGAATCTTAAATACTTGGAAGGATCATCCACTCCAATTCCCACATAAGATCCTAACTGATATTTTTCTACCAGAGATTTGTCCATCACAGGATTGCTATACACTGCAAATTTTTCAATCTTCCCTTCTACAGTTGGTAAAGAAATAATAACAGGACGTGCATTTTTTCCTGTCTCTTCAGCATTTTTCAACATTTCTCTCAGAGACTTCAAATCAAGTCTGTAAGAATGCTGCACTTCTACTCCTTCTCTTATACCCGAAGATTTTTGAGAAGCAGATTCCCATCTCTGAGCATTGAAAACCGTAAAACAAGACGCTAATGCGCAAACGAATAAAATTCTTTTTTTCATAGATTTATTTAAAGTTATTTTGGAAAGCTTATTGAAAATATTATCCAAAGACTGTTTCAGTTTCTATTCTTTAGTCATCATTAATGATAAAGCCACCATTATCATAAATTCAACAAAACGAAACATATCGTATAACATTTACAATAAAACTCTCTACAAAACTTATATATTTTTAATAAAAAACAAAAAAAGATGATACTACATAGATACACTTTTATCGTAAATAGCTAGATATCAATAATTTACATTTCGCTTCTTTTGTGCTCATTCATTAGCAGAATTTTAACTGATAAAATACCTTGGATATTCTGATCAAAATATAACCGGAAAAACAAATTGAAAATCAGGAAGAAAATAATACTTATCTGCTACTTTAAGTAACATCCAAAAAGATAGATTATAAAAAATATAGGCAAAAAAATGAAGCAATTTAGAATCGCAGGCTCTTTTTTTCATAAATAAACCTTCAAAACAACCAATAAAAACAACTCACTATGAATCAGTAGTTTAAAAACACAAATACACGATGTAGTACCCATGTAGTAGAGTGTTTTTTTCTGTTTTCGTTAAAAATTTTCATATTTGACCCAGAGACCACAAAAAAATTCAAGTGGTGAAAAGAGAATATTTTCGAGTACTGTCTGACCTGATAAATCAGACAGTTTTTTTTTAAATTATTTCAAAGTATCAAAGAAATGATAAATATCTGTTTCTCCCGGAATATTGAGTTTCTTTCTTATTCTGTATTTTTTCTGCTGAACACTTCTGTGCTGAACCAAAGTATAGCTTGCAATCTCTTTAGATGTAAAATGCAGTTTCAGCATTGCACAAAAAATCAATTCAGAACTTTCAAGATTGGGATTAATTGTTAAAAGCTGACCTATAAATTCAGGATAAACTTCCTTAAACCGGTTCAGAAATTCAGGATCATTCTTCTTACCAAGTTCTAAGACCTCTTCCTGTTTATTATCATTCATCCTGATTTTAAGGTTTTCAGCTTCGATGGTAAGTACTTCTTTTCTTTTCCCCAAAGCCCTGATAATTCTCCAGGCATACAAGCCCAGCAGAGAAAGACCTGCCAGTGACAGAAAGATAATCCAGTATATTTTACTTTTATGATGATCAGCATCCTGTTGAGCTCCCGTAATAAAAGATTCCATATCCTGGTTAATTGTGGCCAGTAAAGATGTATTGGTTTTATAATAAGCATCTGTATAGGCTTTCAGGTAGAGATATGCTTTTTCCTTATCCCCTGTACGTTCATACAACACTCTGAGATCGTTATAGATATACTTTCCGTAGTAGGTGTAGATGCGCTTAGTCTTCTCATTGATCTTCAGAGCTTTTTTAAGTGTTTCTTCTGCCTTGTCGTATTGTTTGTTGGTAAGAAAATATTCTCCCATAATAGTATTGGCATACAAGGCTATCCCGTCCTCCTTCCCTCTTATATTCGCTTTATTATAAGCAGTGCTTACATATTTATATGCAGAATCTTTGTTTTTATGCATATAAACATAATCACCTATAGCACAATCCGTAAGGCCTGAATTATCCATCTTTTTTGCTTTGTGAAAATATTCAAGTGCTTTTTCGTAATTCTTTTTCTGGATAAAATAGATGGCCTGCCTGAAATAAATACTGAAAAGAAGATCCTTTTTAAGTTCAGACTGACCGCTTTTCTGGATCAGGCTCATCGCTTCATTATTATATTGAAAAGCTTTGTCCACTCTTCGAAGTTCTATATTGAAACGGCCATAAACATTATAAAATCTGGCTTTATGTAGATTATCATCCGATTGATCCAGGATTTCTTTCGCATTGTCAAAAAGAACCTGGGACTTCTGAAAGTTTTCTAAAGAAATATTAAGCTCTGCCAGATTGATATAGCACAGCGCTTTTCCATCTGCGTAATTTATTTTGTCAGCCAGTTTGTAATACTTTTTGTTGAGATTGATCAGAGAATCATATTCTCCGGCCACTCTGAATTGCTCATTCTGTTTCAGCAGGGAAACATCAAATTTCTTTTCAGCCTCTTTCTTTGAATGAGAATGGCACGAAACCAAAATAATAAGTAAAACAACAAGAAAAATACGCATCATATGTTTCTCTATTTAAGCTAAATTCCTGTATAAATTATGTTTAAAATAATCTCTCAGAATACAATTGTACTTTATTTTTAATTCTCTGGTGTTTCTGCTGAGATCAATAATAAAATCTTTTATAAAACAGAATCCGGCATCTTTTATTGTGATGAAATTATTTATTCCGTTATGTTTTCAAAAAAGTCATAAATATCTGTTTCTCCGGGGATATTCAGTCTTTTTCTGATCCTGTATTTTTTCTGTTGTACAGATCTGTGCTGCACAAAGGTATAATCTGCAATTTCTTTGGATGAAAAGCGTAGTTTCAACATAGCACAGAAAGTCAGCTCTGAATTTTCAAGGTCAGGATTGATTTTCAAAAGCGCTTTTATAAAATCAGGATGCAATTCTTTGAATTTTAATAAAAAAGAAGAATCATTCCTCTTGGCAAGTTCTATTACTTCTTCCAGCTGCTTGGTTTCCACATGATTTTTCAGCTCATCCGTTTCTTCTTTCAGGGAGTTTTTCTTTAGCTTTAAGTTGTTAATTATTTTCCGGACATATACTCCTGAAAAGGTAAGAACACTGATAGACAAGGCAATAAATAACGGAAGATCATTCTTATGCCAGTCCGACTCCTGCTTTACTTCAGATATAAAATCTTCGGTTGCCTTATTCATCGTGGTAAATCGGGCGGCGTCAAACCTCCCTTCTTCTTCCATATACTTTTTCAGATAGAAATAAGCCTTTCCTCCGTCATTCTTTTTCTTATACAGTTCTGCCAGTGCCTTGTAAACCTCTTTGATATGCGAAGAATATGTACGCCTTGTTTTAATATTGATATCCAAGGCTTTCCTAAGTGCTTTCTCGGCCTCCTCGCTATTATCCACTTCATTATAGTAATATCCCATGGTATAGTAAACCCAGAGAGATTCTACATCGGTTGTTTTCTGGCTTAGCATCTTCTCATCTGCCCGTTCAATATATATTCCGGCAGAATCAGGTTTGTGAACAAATAAATAGTATTGGGCAACCATACAATTGCTATAGGCCGAGTTTTCCAGCATATTCGCTTTTGTGAAACATTTTAGAGAAGTTCCGAACCACCCTTTCCAGGCATAGTAAATTCCTTTGTTTACATACAGTCTCGGAAGTAATTTTTGAGTAAGACTTGTTTTTTCGGCCTGTTTTAGATAATAGAATGCTTTGTTATTGCATTCAATAGCCTTGTCATTTATTTTAAGATGAGAATAATACAGACTGTAGTCATTATAGAATGCTGCTTTATGATAGCTATTCTCAGAGTTTTTCAAATCTTTCTCCGCTTTGTTGAAAAAAAAACGGGCTTTATCATAATTTCCTGCTGAGACATTCACCCCTGCCATATTCAGGTAGCAAAGGCCTTTTCCAGCTTTATATTTCATTTTTGCTGCCTTTTTCAGGTATTTTATATTCAGCCGGATAAGCGCTTCGTATTCCCCTGACAGTTGGAGGTCTGAAGTCTGGTTTAATAAAGAAGTATCAAAATTCTCTCTTTCTTTATTCTGGGAATCACGGCTGCACGAAAGCATACATAAAAATAACCCTATGCAGATTGTACAGGCTATTATTTTCTTTATATCCTTTGAATGTATTTTTTTATTCGTAAGAATGATCAAACTAATTCTTTCCATCAGCTCCACTTTTCCCTATATCTACCTATACATATTACATTGAAATATGTTGATAAATTTCTACTGTTATTCTATTATTATTCCCCAATAAGTGTTATAAATATACATAAATTATCATGCTTATTATGAAATAAGCAGTTAATTTTGCAAAAATGTAACATTTAAATAAAGTACTAAAATTTTCCCCCTTAAACAGACATCTTCTTAAGTTTTTCAACGGTTTCTGTAAGCTATTCCGCTCAAAAAATCTGTTTTTCTTTATAATAAGACTATCTGAAATGAAATTTGTTACAAATAGATCGGCTAGTTTGAAAATTTTAATATAATTATTGGGATTTATATTAAAAAGAAGTTCAAAATAATGTACATTTTTGTATCGGATATTAATGAAAATAATTATGACAAGTATTAACTATCGAAAACTTCTCCCCAACGAAAGTAGAATTTACAGGGCAATTCGCCTGGAAAGTCTGGAAAAATTTCCTGAAGCTTTTGGAGCAACCTATCAGGAGGCCTTGAGTATCGAAAAATTCCGGATGGAAAGTGATATTGAAGAACAAACACCAGAAAGGTTTGTATATGGAGCTTTCGCACAGGATGAACTTGTGAGCATCTGTACTTTTGTTAAAAATGAAAGCAGCACAGGAAGTATTTACCAGATGTATGTAAAAAGAGAATTTCAGGGGAAAAATATCGGTAAGGGATTGATTGAAGCTGTTATTGCTGAAGCCTGCCAGAACTTTAATGGTATTGAAATCATTCTGGAGGTTGCTCCCGGAAATAGTAAGGCTTATAATCTGTATCGGAAAATAGGGTTTCAGGAAGTTACCCGTACTTCTTCTGAAGAAATCAGGATGAAATATATTCCCTGATAAAATATTTTATTTTCTCAGCTTCTTCAGTCTTAACAACAGTTGTTCTTTACTAAATGGTGCAAAATCCATTACTCCATTTTATATTTAATTATGAGTTCTTAAAGGGTAGTGCAAAATTGCTAACTTTCTCGGAAATTTTTATCCTAAATAAAGTTTAAACCACTTCATTAAAAATGGGCAACGGGGTATGAAAAAAACGCTGCCCATAATAGTTAAACTTTATTATTCGAGCAACAAAATTTAAAATTCTTAAATAACTTTATAATATTTCTTTCGAAACTTATCACATATTTCATACCTCAAGATCTAAAAAAGCAAGTCTTTTTAATAGAAATATTTAATTCCTATACTGGCGGTTAATTTAAACGTAAACAATCTAAGAGCATTACAGTTTTTAATCTTCTATATATTCATTATATTTATTCAGCCATTTGTAAAGAGTTGTTTTTGGAATCCGGTATTTACTAATGACTTCTTCTCTGGTCATTTCTACTTTATTGATTTTTCTGATGATAAATTCAATAATTTCTTTTGTATAAATATTTTTACGAAACTGAAACTTCTGAGTTTTTCCCTTTTTTTGATTTCTACCTGATTATATCCATTCGCAGACGGAGGAGCATATAAAACCAAATGTTGAGAGTACAATCTGAAAAAATCATACTGTAATAACTGAGACCACTTGATTAAAATATCCGTATCCAAAGTATCTGAGCTATACACCTGTTCAATCTGCTGAGCTTCACAATTAAAAAAACTACACAAACTTTCTATTTCTATATGATTTTCCTTTACACTGTTTTTAAGTAATTGTCCGATATTAATTTGTTTTAAATCCATCATTAGCTCATTTGTTTTTGTTGATTTGTTCAATATATTTTAATTCTAAAAATGTATCCCCATTCTATTTCCAGTACAGCAATATGGTTTTAGGTGAATGCATAAAAAGAACTGAAGTAAAAAGAAACTGTTCCAGAAGTGGAAAGGGTAATTTTATAAAGCATTTTTTTTAAACAATTCTTAACAAAACAACCAATTTCACATAAGAAAGGAGACTAAAAGGTCTCCTTTCAATGTAATAAAAAGTTATTCCCTTAACAAGAATTGTTTTATTAAATTCCCCCATGTTATCTAGATAGAAATAGTTTTTTCCATTTAGCTACTGTATTTCTACTTAATTTAAAATGATTGGCAAGCTGCATATTACTCATATTATTTTTTTTCTGATATTCCAATATTTCAAAGATGTCATTGGAGCTGTAAGATCTGTGTCTTTGATTGAATCTTTCTACTGATTTATCTACCTTTCCAAAAATTTTTTGATTTATCTGTAATATCTCCAAGACAGATAATGTTGGTTTTTCAAGTAAGTTTTTAAATTCATCCATTCTCTCCGGATATTTATCAGAAAGGATATCGTAATATATCATTCTATAATCAGGCATTAATTGTTGTTTTTTTTCATCCATGTGTATAGTGTTGTTTTAGGAATTCCGTAATCTTTTATAGCTTCCCTAAGGGTTGTTTCACCTTTATTGATCTTTTCAAGGATATGATCTTTCATTTCCTTCATATAAATATTCTTACGGAATTGGGGTAATTGGGTTTCTATATTTTTATTTTGTCCTTTTTTAATCGGGTTATAGAGTATTAAATACTGAGAATAGATTCGGAAAAAATCATACTCAAGTAATTTACTCCAACGCAGTAGTGTATTAGTATCCAGATTCTCTTCGTTATACATACTAATGACCTCTTCTTCGGAGCATTTGTGAAAACTACAGATACGGGACATTTCTCCCTCATTTTGCGCTACAGTTTCTTTAATTAATTCTCCAATATTTATGTTTTTTAAATCCAAATCAAGGGTATTTTAAGTGGGTTTAAATATCAATGGAACTTTTCCTTTAATAACCGGAAAGATTACTACATTACTACAATTGTTTACAAGTATATGATTCACACTGAAAGCACTCAGTTTTAAGCTTTACGGACTACCGACATGAAGATTTTCTTTTGTCCAGATACTTCCATACACCACCATTTAAATTCATACCATCTGTATGTACTATTATCAATCTGCACCTGAAGATTTGTGGTTTCAACCTCTGCTGCGTTTGTACGCCAAAATACTATATTATTGGCATCAATCTGAAGATAACTTCCTGCCTGTAGATTGTTATTTAATGAAGTTTCATTTTCATTACCAACTGTAGCAAACGACTGATAGCTAACAAGTAAAGCTCCATTTGATATATTATATATACGTGGATCATAATAGTCTGAATTAACTCCTTGTAAATTCATTTCCAAGCCATCAATAGATGGTAAGGATTGCAAACTATTAGCGACTATATAATCTTTTAAATTAAATGTACTAGACTGAGCAGTGGCAGCAGGAACGGAATAAATTCGTGTAATAGCATCTCCTATATCCAAACCTCCACCATTGGATTTGGGTAATCCATCAACATATCCCAAAACTCCATTTGCATCTGCTACCACAGTTTTAGTTGCTATAAATGACTGATCTTTATTATCTGATTTCGAACCGTCTGGTTTTGTAAAAATAGAATTTGCCGTCTGATGTTTGGGAAGTATTCGTACCCTCTCATTACCATTAACATCCAATATTTCAGTTGGATTTCCAGTATTGATTCCTACTTGGCTATAGGCATTGACAAAAAAGAAAATTGCCAGGAAACTAAATTTTTTCATAATGTTTTTTACTTAAGGATTATATAATAATTTTTATTATTTCTATAACTAAGGGGCATCGTAAACCCAATGAATTACTATTCAATATCTTTATCCCTTATATTAAATTGATCCGGGGAAGTAATATTCTATCCCCAGTGAGAGGGCTGGGAAATAATATTCCCAGCTATATATTAAGACATTTGTGTTTTGTTTCAGGAAATACAATTGTATGATTTTCCAGACAGTTGCAATATTAGATAAAAAGAACCCTAACACTAAAAAAAACAGTTTTCACATCTACTTCCACACCTACTTAGTTATACTCAAAACAAATAACAAACTGAATATCAACAAATAATTAAAAAGTTTTTATAATATATAAATTCAAATCAGTTTCTGTAGGAAGATTAATTTTCTTACGAATCCTATGCTTTTTGTTCTCTACAGCACGGATAGTTGTGTTAGTTGCAATTGAAATTTCCTTTGTAGTTAAGTTCAGTTTCAATAAAGCACATATTTCCAGTTCTGATGAGATGAGATTTGGGCAGACTTCTAAAATTTTTTCAAAAAACTCGGGAAACTCAGATTTAAAATAGGTAATAAAAAGTGAGTTTTTACTCATGGCTAATTCATACAATTCATTGGACGAGCTTATTTTATCTGTTTTCTTTATAAAGTCATTAAGCTTCTCTTTTTCTATATAATATTTTATGATCATTTTCTCTTTCCTATGTATAATATACATACCAACAAAAGTACAGAAGGAAATTTCCAATGCCTTATAAACTCTTATATACCAAAGTTTTACAGGGGATAGATTTTGATGAAAAGATGAAAATATAGAATAGTCCGTGATGATGTTGATTAAAAAAAATACTACATAGGTAATCACAAGCATAAAAATGATATACTTATCCTTATCATAGTCAAAAAAAAACGCTACAGCTATGGTAAGAGAGATATATGACAGATAATTCATTGCCCCGTTTCCACTTATGGTATCACAATAAAAAATCACCAATCCCAGAAACCAGAAAAGAAGCATTAAAAGATACCTGTTAAACCTTATCTTATCTGGCCAAAGCAATGTACACAACATAAAAAGAACCATTCCGAAGAATATTCCACCATACACCGGTTGATTTAAAAAGAAAACATTCAGGACAACATTGCAACCAAGAATCAATACAAGTACAAGAGTATAAATATCAAAGTAAAGACTTTTTTCATACTCAATCTCATCAGTGGCCAGCTGCCTTTTTTCTTTTATATAATTTAACATGATAATTTATATAATCCAAAATAGGGCATTTTTTAATTGAAGTATCTTTCATTTAATCCGCGTACATTAAACTCACGAGAATACACCAGCAACACAGCCAATAACAACAATTTACCTCCTTTATTTAGTTGTAAGAATTTCCGAAAATAACAGATTTTTCTTGTCAAAAATCTAAATTTCACTTGAAATTAAAGCCTTTCATACTCATGTTACAGGGGAAAACCATAAAATTTTCTTAGAAAAAATTCTCTTCTCTGTAATTATTTTATGCTGCTGCATTGTTAGTCAAAGCTTTGTTTTGTACGACTCAATAGTTATTAATCTGAATTTTTACAATATCCAACGAAGTTATATTGTAATTTGAGAAAGCTCACCATAACGCTCTGTTTATAGCAATGAAACAGACCTGCCATATAGAGAATTCCACCAATGATAACTCTCCGTTGTAGCATTGTAGGTTTTCATAAAACTAGGCCAATCGGTATTAGAGATTTCGGCTTTAAATACTTTTGATCCATTTTGGGATCCAATCTTATACGCAGTATACTCTTATAGCATCTTTTCACCACTTCCCATGCTGATTCCTGATTAGTATCTCATTTCAAATAAAGTAGTACTATTTAAACGTTAATATTTTTTCCGTCTTATACCTAATTCTGTTTATTGCGGACTTAAAAAGTAAAATGTAGTCCTGAAGAAGAACAGGTGATAAAGGGAACATATAAACCATTGATTCCTGAAGATTTATTTTATAAAGTCCAGAAAATCATTAATACAAAAAGAAAGGTTACAGCCAAATCAGATAATTTGGAAGCAGTATTTTTTCTAAGAGGATTTTTAATATGTCCAATTTGTGGTAGAAAACTAACCGAAAGCTCTCAAGGTAAGACAAAAAGATATCCCTATTATCATTGCTATGCGCGCTGTAAAACCAGGGCAAAGAATGACAAGAAACCCATAGTAAAGAAAGTTTCAAAACCTTAGTGAGAAATCGAACTTTTGAAAAACCTCACGGGATAAAACAAAAAGCATTTTTTTAGAAAATTTTGTTCAGGCTTTTAAAGAATATAGCTTAAAAATCCAACTATAAACATTTCAAAATTAATGCATTGAAATACAACAACATGCAGGAACAAAAAAAAGGAGACAAACTTTAACAGTTGTCTCCTTAAGTGACCCGGCTGGGATTCGAACCCAGGACCCATACATTAAAAGTGTATTGCTCTACCAGCTGAGCTACCGAGTCGGCCACTTACTTTTTCAAGTAAATCCCTTTGTTTAAAGGACTGCAAAGATAGAAACTTTTTCTTTATTTACAAGACTTTCCAGCGATTTTATAAACCAAATCCTGCTAACCTTTACAATATCAGATACAAAAATTTGATGCTCTATTACGGAGCATATCATTTAAACTTCAAATATTATAAAAAATGGATTGCTCAATTTGAGTAATCCATTTTTAGAAATCTCCTCTAATATAGATTTTAAATACATTTATTTTAATATAAATCTCCTTTTTTATATTCCTGTGGAGATTTTCGGGTATGTCGTTTAAAAAATTTACTGAAAGTAGCCTGATCCGGAAACTTAAGCTGTAAAGCAACCTCAGTAATATTAGAATTTGAATTTTTAAGCAAAAGTCTTGCCTCCAATATCAAAACCTGATCAATAATTTCTTTAGGCGATTTGCGTAGGGTTTTATTAATAATGCTTGTAAGATATTTCCGGCTGATATACAGCTGATCTGCATAAAACTGTACATTATGCTGCTCTTTAAAGTGCTTGCGAACTAAAACAAAAAAATCAGTCGTAATTTCATCTTCTCTATCGCTAATACTTTTAATTTTTTCAGTTTTTTTTAAGTGATTATCAATCTCATAGATAATCAGTGAAAAATAATGCCAGATCATTTCCTTGAAATAATAATTATTCTTTTCAGCATTATTCAGATTTTCAAGTTGTTCAAGATGAAATACAACCTTCCTGAATAAATCGGGTTCATTCTTAATAAATATTGCCGGATCTGAAGTGAATATTTTAAGAACATCAATTGAATTAAATCCTGATTCAGAAATAAAATCGAAAGAAAAGAATATATACTTGGCATTATAATCTGCAGAAAGATGATCCATCCAGAAAGTTTCTCCTTTCGGACAAAAGATCATATCTCCGGCAGCAATTTCATACTGCTGATCCTTCATCGTAAATCCAATACTTCCTTTTCTAACCAGTATCATACAGTAATAATCGGCCCGATAAGGCATATTGAGTTTAATAGTATGATCGTTTTTACTACTGTTCATAACAATAAATCCTTTAACCCTTAAATCAAACCCCACTTGCTGAAGCAGCTCTTCAAAAGTGAAATAAGAAATAAGATCAGACGATGCAGCCCTGGATTTTCTAGACATTGAACATTTAATTTATTAATAACAAATTTAACACTAAATCCCTAATATTCATCGGATTGAACAAAGTAAAAATTAAAGTCAATTCAAAGCTAGTACATCAACAATAATATTATTAAAATTATTGTTTCCTGATGATTTATTTACGTCAGACGTTGTCTGAAAATCTATCTGAAAATAGTAAATATAGATAAAAAGCCTGGAAATTCCAGGCTTACACTGCGAATGAAAAGTACATTATCAATAAAAATAATCCTTATAAATGATTTTATATCTTCTAAACTATAAAACAACAGAATTGCATATTTTTAATTTCTTGAATATGTATATGAACTACCCAATATTAAACATCCAGGTATAAATATTCGCATTTGTACTGATATCCAGTTTCTTCCGGATTCTATATTTTTTACTGAATACTGAGCTTGTGGAAACATTCTTATATTTGGCGATTTCCTTGGTATCGAATTTCAATTTTATGAGTGCACAATATTCAAGGTCGGAATGGCTTAGTTGAGAATTTATGGTTAAAAGCTGTTGATTGAATAATGGGAAATGCTCATGAAATTTCAAATGAAAGGATTTGTCATTATTATGAACAAGTTCGATAAGTTCTTTTAAATCCTCAATTTCCAGTTCCTGCCTTTCTTTTTCTTGGGGAGAGATAGCTTCTTCAAAGGAAATATTATATTCTTCAACTGGCAATTCATTTTCAGCATTTCTTATATACTCATTTTCCTCTTCATCCCTACTTTTTCTAAAAAAAATATATGCTGTTCCTCCAACCCCTAATAAACAAGGTAGAATAAATAACCAATAACTATAATTTAAATTCTCTTTCTGACATTTCACCGTATCTCCGTTTGCAACAATAGTATTTAATATTTTTTTCTCAGAAGAAGATATGCTGTCCGTTATTTTCTTTGCCTTTGTTGAATACACAGCTTCATTCTTATAATCCTGCAGCATCCGATAAGCTTCCGCCTGTCCTGAATAAATATCTTCTAAAGCATTTGTATAAATCTTATATTCATTAACAATCTGTCTAGATTGATCAAAGTATTCAAGAGCTGTGTTATAGTTTTTCTTTTTATTTTCTATATTGCCTTTAAGTAAATAATAATAAATAAACTCTGACCTGTCTCTTTCATTTTTCATATAAATTTGAAAATCATTAAGGTATTTTTCAGATTCTGAAATTTTATCAGTCCGAAAATACTCTTTAGCCATGTCCATTGCAAATGAAGATAAATAAAGGGGTTTGTAAGAGAAATTATAATTCATTTTTTTTGATTCCGAGTACCCCTTATTAAGATATATGAGTATAGAATCATAATGGTTCACATTTCCTTCCTGCCTGATATTTCTAGCCATACTCCTGTAAACAGCCGCCTTCTTTACATGTAAATCCTGGCTCGGCAATTTATCAGCAAGTTCTAAACTCTGTTGAAGGGCATAACGGGATTTTTTTGTGTAACCCATTTCACTATAAATCATTCCTTCACCAAGTAGGAAGCTAGATAAAGCAACATTATCATTTTCTTTACCTGATAATACTTTACCTTCTGAAATTTTCTTTAAAGACAGCTCATAATTCCGTTCATTCATATATACTTCAGACATCTTCAAAATAGCCTGAAGCATGCCTTTATTATAATTGATTTCTTTAGACTGGTAATAAATTTCTGTACATAATCTCAGAATTTCCTTGCTTCCTTTATCTGCATATACATTCTTGTCTTTAATTATATTACCGAGACTATCTATACTTCTTCGTCTTGCTTTATCTTGTGAATAAAAGGCAGTACTGAACAGAATAAATAACAATAATAGAACAGTTCTGATATTTATAACAGAACATAATTTATGTGCATCCATAAAATTACAGACGACAAAAATTAATTACCATTTTTAATTGCCTATTTTTAATACAATTTTTTTTTGCTTCCCTCTCTGGAATTATTTCTTTTTTCATCATTTATGTAAATTCAAGGGTACAAAATTCGTTATAATAACAATTACGAAAAATATAAAAAAGACATTTTATCTTATCAAAAAATGTCAAAAAAACCTATTTCAAGCAATCACTCTAATGAAAAACAAGAGCAATTAGCAAACAAATGAACATTTTACATTATGAATTTCATAATGTAAAATGTTTTTTCCATTTAGCAACTGTATTTCTGCTTAGTCTGAAATGATTAGCTAACTGAGTATTTGTCAGATTATTCTTTCTCTGATAATCTAACATATATAAAACTGAATGTTCATCATAAGAACGGAGTTTCTGATTGTAAATCTCCATCTTTTCATCCTGAGTATTGAAGATGGAATTATTGATTCTCAAAACATCAAGCATATATAAGTCTTCTTTTTGCAATATTTCTGAATACCATTCTTTTTTCTCAGGAAATTTTTTATCAATGATATCCTGAAAAATCCGTCTGTAGTCAGGACCTTTTATGCTTATATCTTCTCCTTGTATTTCTCCAGCCATTTATATAATGTTGTTTTAGGAATTCTATAGTCTTCCATAATCTGATTTTTAGTCTTTTCTCCTAACCTCACCTGCTCAAGTATAAACAAAATAATTTCCTGGGTATACAGATTTTTTCTGAAGACAGGAAAATCAGAATTATTTCCTTTTTTTGTCTTACTAATATCTCTACCGCTATAAGTTGGCGGGGAGTAAAGCATCAAATGCTGTGAATAGAGCCTGAAAAAATCATATTCAAGCAGTTTGCTCCATTTCAATAAACATTCAGAATTCATAGTATTCTGCTTGAATACTTTTTGTATCTCAGGTTCGGTAGCTTTAAAAAAATTACAGGTTCTCTCTATGGAAATACCCGTTGATTTCCATTTTATTTCTATTAGCTCTCCTATATGTATATTCTTTAAGTAATCCATAGAATACCCCGTATTACTCTTATAATTTATTCATTAAAGTGGTTTTCTGAAAACCTGAGCAGACATAGTTCCTCGACCCCAATTATAATTAAGTCCTGTTGCAGAGAACATATTGAATAAAAAGTTTTCAGCATTATTCCCTTGGACTTTTTCTATATACCCATTTAAACTGTAAGTTACAGACCCTGTTGAGGTAGTATTGTTAGTCACTGTTTCAACAAACGTGGCACCAACACTGGTCATTATATAACTAGTATTGGACGGGATCTGATCTATAGAATATTTTCGGGACCCACCCATAGCTTCAGTTCCGTTTCTTAAGAAACGTACCCCCATATATCCTCCAAAAGTATCAGAAATATTGGGCTTTAAAAACCCCATTGGTGTTGAATAAGTAACTACTATCTGAACCGTACTCATTGCAGGAACTGTGACGGTTAATCCTAATGCTAGATCTATATTGTTAATGGTATTACTAGAAGGAGAAGCGGGAACAGTATATTGTACAGTATTTGTTGCAGTTGTCGAATAAGCATTATCCAATACATAATTGACACTATATGGAAGGAAAGTCTGCCAGCTAGGAGCTGCTGCAGTACCAGAATTCACATAGAGACCTAATCCGCTTGATAAATTACTATTAGTATTATAAACGAACAATCCATTTGCCGGGGATGGAACTGTAATCCCATCACTTAAACTTTGCAAAGACACTCTGGGAATTAATAATCCTTTATTAGAAGAATTTATTTCTAAAACTGCAGAAGGGTCAGGATTTGAAGTATTAATCCCTACCCTTCCGGTTTGTGCATTTAAGCTGAATCCATAGCACATTAAAATGCTGATAATAATTTTTTTCATATCTGTTATCTTTATGACAGCAAAATTATTATCAATTCATTTATCTGAAAAAAAAACCATTTGTTGATGTTTGCCAAGATTTGTCAAAATTTGTCAAACTGCATTTTCTCATTGCATACAGCCTCTTCATTGCTATATTTTAAACCTTTAAATCATATAAACCCAATTCTAAAGAAAAATCAACTCATAAAAAATTCCAAAAAAAAATAAAAGTATGTATCTATTGAATATTAGTTATTTTATCAACACCCAACTCAAACGTCAACAAACAGAAAATTTCAACAAATATTGACATCAGACAAACTAAACATAAGTAAAAATATCCCAATATATTTGCACAGGGAGTTTAAAGTCACCCTCATTAATAAACACATGATTTAATAGTCCGGGAAAAAACACACAACATGGACTAAAATTTTTTAGAAAGAGCAAATATGTATTCTAAAAACTCAAAAATGAAAAAAAATTGGAGTCGTTTTTACAGCTTGTAAAAACGGCTTTTTTCTCACAGGAAAATAGAAAGATTTTAAGGTAAATAAAATCAATAGCACCTGTATCCTGTTAAAACACAATACCTGTATCTGCTTTGAATAATCAGACTTTAATAATTTTACCGGCAATACAAAAATTTTGAAAATGAAAATATATCAAGTAGACGCTTTTACAAATGAAGTATTTAAAGGAAATCCGGCTGCGGTCTGCCCACTCACCAGTTGGTTAACTGATGAAATATTATTAAAAATTGCTGCAGAAAATAATCTCTCAGAAACTGCTTTCTATGTAATTAAAGAAAACAATGTAGAAATACGCTGGTTTACTCCCAATACAGAAGTAGACCTTTGCGGGCATGCAACTCTTGCAACAGCATTTGTTCTTTATTATTATGAAAATTATCAACGTGATCAGATTGAATTTCATTCTCCCCGAAGCGGACTCTTATCAGTGGGAATAGAAAATGGCCTTTTTACATTGAATTTCCCGGAAGATGAATTCTCCGAAGTTTTCTTAACTCATGAACTTTTATCTACCACAGACAAAACCCCTATTGCTGCATATAAAGGAAAAACTGATTATATGCTGATATTTGAAAATGAAGAAGATATCAGTACAATGAAACCCAATCTCCCAGGAATAGCTGCTCTACATGCAAGGGGAATTATCGTAACAGCAAAAAGCAAGAAATATGATTTTGTTTCACGTTTTTTTGCTCCCGCCGTAGGGGTAAACGAAGATCCTGTATGCGGATCTGCACACACTACATTAACACCTTATTGGGCAGCTCAGCTTAATAAAAATGAACTTTATGCTTTTCAACCGTCTCAACGTAGTGGTGAGCTTTATTGTAAGTTATTGAACAAGAGAATTGAAATTGCTGGAAGAGCAGCATTATATCTGAAAGGTGAAATTTTTATTTAAAACACTATTATCCGGATCGGATAACAAATACTTATAAAAATATGAAAATCTCCATTATTGGAACAGGGGCTGTAGGAAGTTATTACGGAATTATGCTGGCAAACGCAGGACACCATGTTGATTTTCTCCTTCGCAGTGATTACGAATATGTGAAATCCAATGGGTTGAAGCTTTATTCAAATGCGCATAAAGATATTATTCTTCCCTCTGTAAACGCTTACAAAAGCACTAAGGAAATGCCAAAATCTGATGTCGTAATCGTGGCATTAAAAACTACTCAGAACAATGAAGTACTCCCTAAGATACTCGCTGATATTGTGGATAATGACAGCATTGTAATTCTGGTGCAAAATGGTTTGGGAATGGAGGAAGACTTGTCTGCTCAATTACCTTCTTTACAGCTTGCAGGTGGTGCAGCCCTTATATCCAGCCATAAAACTCAAAAAGGGACGGTGATTCATCAAGATTACGGAAACCTTGACCTAGGAAGTTATAATCTTCAGCAACCTTCTCTATTGGATAATTTTTCTGGACAATTAATAAGTTCAGGTGTCCCATCATCTCATCAGTCTTTAAAAAAACTCCGTTGGAAAAAGCTTGTATGGAATATGACTTTTAACGGTTTATCAGTGGTACTGGACAAAACAACAAATCAGATACTTGATGATCCTAAAGACCTGAAGCGGTGTAAAATAATAATGAAAGAAGTTATAGAAGCGGCAAAAGCCTGTGATGTTTTATTACCCGAAAATTTTGATCAGGAAATGATTGCTTTTACACAAAAAATGATCCCTTATGCGCCAAGTATGAAACTGGATTATGATTTTGGACGGCCAATGGAATTACAATACATCTATGAAAAACCTATTTTATTTGCCAGAGAGGCAGGATACAATATGGTTTATACAGAGGAATTATTTAATGAATTGGTACAACTTGAGAAGGTTTAATCCTCTTATTTCATTTAAAAACTGAACAAAAATGTTAAAATTCATTCCGTTTTTCTTATTAATAGCAAGCAATTTAATAATCAAAGCACAAAACAATATGGCAAACAAAGTTCCTTATACACCCTCGTTAAAAGTAGGCGAAATGGTTTTTATATCCGGACAGGTTGGAATCAATCCTGCTACATCTCAACTTTCTGATTCAACTTTTGAATCGGAAGTGAAACAGGTGATGGAAAATCTTAAAATTCAGCTTGAAATTTACAATCTGACATTCGACGATCTTATAAGTACCATCATATATTTAAAAGACATGAAAAACTACAGCAGATTAAATGAAGTATATGGTAGTTATTTTAAAACCAGGTTTCCAACCAGAACATGTATTGCTGTTGCAGATCTACCCGCAAATGCTTCTGTAGAAATATCCGGGATTGCGCATTTTAAAGAGAAAAAATAAAATTTCATATCATTAACAAATTCATCCTGTTTTTTATTTAGAAGGTGAGAATGGTATATCTTTAAGTATATCATTCTCTTATTTTTATAAAATAGAACAAAACTCTATTATTGATAGAAAATGACAAATTTCAACAAATAATGACAATGATTTTTAATACTAACAAAAGGCATGATTGTTAAGTTTGTACTCATTTTTATAATCCTTCATTTATATTCTTAGGATCACTTTATTTGGTACTCACTGGCATAATAATAAAACTGTAACTTCTAAAAAAATAAGACTTAGTGATATCTGATTTCAAAAATTGATTCTCAATTAGATTTAATTGAGAAATAATATAATTCCAATTTAAAAATAACATTCAAATCAATAATATTACAGTTCAAACAAATTAGTTATAAAATTTATGAGAAAAAGTATCAATAAAATAATTCTAAGTGGAATAATTTTATCTTCAGTCCCATGCTTTGCGCAAAATACCCAAACAAAAATTGATTGTACTGATATTATACAAGCACAAAAAAATAAAGAGATTGTATTGAGCTTTTATCAGCAGATGTTTGGAGATAAAGATATATCTGCAGTTGATCGGTATGTGGACAAAAATTATATTCAACACAATCCAAGGGTAGCTGACGGTGCAGATGCGTTTAAAAAAGCGGCAGAAATATGGTTCAAAGGTGCTGAAAAAGTAAAAGTTGACGTTCAACATGTTGCAGCAGAAGGAGATTTTGTTTTCGTTCATATTAAAAATAAAAACAAGGATGGTTCGTTGAAATCTACAATGGATATTTTTAGAATGCATGACGGAAAAATAATGGAGCATTGGGATGTCCATGAAAATGTACCGCAAACTTCAGCAAATCCACACCCAATGTTTTAATAAAGCATTTTCCAAGACCAGGTTTCTATCACAGAAGCCTAGTCTTACATAGTTAAATATTACAAATGAATTCAGGTATTCACTAAATTTAACAGAGAAAGTAAGAAATGAATTATATGTCATGTAAGCATCTACTCATACTACTTTTAAAAATTATTGTATGAAAAAAATCATCAACATAAGCTCACGATTATTCCCTAATACAATGGCTTATTTTGCTTATAAAACATTAACAAATCCAAAACTAAAAAAAAGTAATATTCATGAAATAGATATTCTGGATAAAGCATATAAAGAGAAAATACTATTCAGAAAGTTCAATATCCAGTTTTATCAATGGGGAGAACCCAATAATGATCCTATTTTACTTATACACGGATGGGAAGGACATTCCGGTAATTTCGCAGATATTATTGAAAGTCTTGTTGAGCAGAATTATTATGTGTTAGCATTCGACGGACCTTCACATGGTTTTAGCACAAAAAAGCAAACCAACCTTTTAGAGTTCAGTGATCTTATTATTTTTATACTGCAACAATACCGCATTAAAAAAATTATCAGCCACTCGTTTGGGTCTATGATCACAACCTATGCGCTCAGCAGGATTCCTCATTTCGAGATTGATAAATATATTCTGATGACTACTCCTGATACATTTCTGGAGCGCATAAATTCCATTTCTTCTCAAGTGGGAATTAATGAAAAAACAAAACAGATCCTTATCCGAAAATTAGAAGCAGAATTACATACAGAAGTCACTAAAATTTGTGTCAGTAAGTTTGTAAAAGAAATCCATGTAAAAGAAGCTTTGATACTGCATGATAAAGAAGATAAAATTATTCCTATACGGCAGGCAAGAATTGTAAATGAAAATTGGATCAACGGCAATCTTGAAGAACTTGAAAATACAGGTCACTTCAGGATATTGAAGGAACCGTTTGTAATAGAACGTATCATTAATTTTTTAAAGTCTAATTAAAATATGAAGACAGAAAGCTTTGAAACAATATGTGAAGACGGTGTAAAACTTAAAGGAATCCTTTTCACCCCGGATGCCCCTAAAGCAGTCATTCAATTTAATTGCGGCACCGGAACAAAAAAAGAAATTTATTTATCTTTCCTCACCTATCTCGCTGAAAATGGCTTTCTGTGCTGTCTTTGGGATTACAGAGGAAGTGGAGATTCTTCTTCTGAAAATTTAAAAACATGTGAATTCACATTTTCAGACTATGGAGTAAAAGATATGCCTGCTATCAAAGATTTTCTGAACAAAAAATTCCCTGATCTTCCATTTATGATTGTGGGACACAGTGCCGGAGGACAACAAATCGGATTTATGAAAAATCTGGATAATGTAAAAGGAATGATTAATTTTGCAGTATCAGCCGGCTATTACCACAATATGCCATTTTCTTACAGAATGAAAGCTTACTTTTATTTTTACATTTTTGCTCCAGTCAGTGTTTTAATGACCGGATATGTAAAAGCTAAAGCCTTTGGATTAATGGAAAACCTCCCTAAAAATGTTGTATCTGAATGGCGTAACTGGCTAGAGAAGAAAGATTACTTTTTCGATCCGAAATTCTATGGCAAGACTGTCCCTGTAGGTCATTTCAAGAATTATACATTCCCTATTCATCTATACTGGACGGTAGATGATACAATATCAAGCGAGAAAAATACTGAATCTTATTGGCAGCATATTAAAAGTAAGGAAGAAATATCTTTTACAAAACTGGTTCCTTCAGAAGTAGGGTTGAAAAAGATTGACCACTTTGGTTTTTTTAAAAGAAATATGAAAGATAAGCTTTGGGAGAATGTTGTCAGTAAATTAAATAGTTTTCTTTAAAATTACTTCAGATAATAGCTTTCTTACAACTAAATAGAACTCTGCTTCAGAATGTATAACCATTCCCAAAACAATCATGTATCTTAAAAACAGAAAGAGTAATGATAACCACTACTCTTCTCTTTTTATTCTTTACTTTAATTTGAAATTAGGAGCAATCTTAATCCCTAACCAGGTCCATGTCTGTAAATTTTTAGGATCAGGAACATTTTTAACAAACTTCATACTTTCACCTGCGAACATAAATGAATGTCCAAGATTTGCAGTAATCACTTTTCCGAATGTATGGGTAAAAACCATGTCTAATTCGCTTCCTAAATAGGATGAATATTTTTCTCCTGCGTTATTAAATCCTAATTTTCCGTTTGAAGTAAATACATGGAAATTGGTTTGCAACTGGGAATTGGAACTGATCTTAAAGTTTGATTTTAAATAATAATCATTCAATCCAAAGCTGTTGAAATGACTGTTTCCAAGGTAGAAATAATCCATATAACCATTATACAAATGGTTGGTACCATACAAAGGACTAAAAGACCTGTTATTACCGGCTTCAGTATCATAATCCCCTCCTGAAAGCCATTCTGTTCCGGCAACGAGATTGAACTTCGGATGAATTATAAAATCGGAATTGACAGAAAACTGGTATGCAGATTTACTTTGGGCCTGAGTATTTTTCCCGGTTTGATAATATGCAGAACCAAAAACGCCAAACCTTTCGAAATACTTTTTGGCATTCACCCCAAAAGTTATCATGTCATAATGGGTACCTGAAGGATTCTGAAGCACATTATTCATCGCAATAGCGGAAAATTGAAAATGATCTTTTCCCGTGTATTGGTAATGGATAATTTGAAGAGATTTTGTGATTTCACCACTTTCAGCAATGCTGTAGATTTCTTTTTCAGGGAGGTCATTGGTGTCATTATCGTCATTATTATACGTTACAACAGCTTCAATTCTGGCATTCGAATTGATTTTGTAAGCCGCTTTCAAAGCATCAAAGCTTCTTCCCTGCATTGCCCAATCAAGCGCACCTACTAAACGTTCGTTATCATAAGAAAGAATCTGTCTACCAAGTTTCATTGCGAACTTGTCTGAAAACTGATATTTTGCCCAGGCCTCATTCAGGGTAAAATTTTGATTTTTCCCGGCGGTAGTTGTTGTTTCTCCCCATGTTCTTACATCTTGTGCACTGATATAAACTTCCAGTCTTTTGTAATAATAGTCGATTCCGAAACGGGCTCGTGAGAGAACTGTAGTTTCAGCAGATTTTCCTCTTGGAATTAAGGTTTTTACCCCATTATCCAGTTCTCCTCTACTTCTCAGATCAAAATTCAATTTTAAACTATCCATTTGTGCATTCGCATGGCTGAAAGCTAGAACTAAAACTCCAGCCGCTATTATTTTTTTTAACATCTTTAAACAATTTATATTGCGCTTTTTTAATTATCTACAGATCTAGCAAGGTCTTTCACAGCCTTTTCTTGTATAGAAATACCAATTCACAAAAGTGGCCATCACGCAGCCTGCGATAAGAAACCAGAAAAATAAACGGGCATCACCGGAAATAGCTCGGGACTGACTGATCAGCACGTTGAAAACAAACGGACCAAAAGCAGCCACAGCAGCTGTCCATCCTATCACACCAGCTGCTTTTCTGGGAGAATTTGAAAAAATGACCGGATATTGTTTAAAGGTTGCGGCATTTCCAATTCCAGTAAAAAAGAATACACAAAGAATAATTGCTAAAAATCCATTAAAATCATTTTTGCTGGTAGGTGTCAGATATCCACCAAAAATCAAAGCCAGGAAAAGAAGAATTAAGCATAATCCTGTAAGCTGTGTAAGAAATGCACCTCCTATTTTATCAGCCACTTTACCAAAAATAATTCTGGTGGCAGAACCAATAAGGGGACCATAAAATGCATATTGCAAAGGATCCAGATCTTTATCTAAAGGAACATACAGGTTTTTAATCATTAATGGAAAAGAGGCAGATAGACCTGCAAAGATTCCAAAAGTCATAATGTAGGTCATTGTACAGTACAGGGTATGTTTATCCTTGAAAATATCCAGCTGTTCTCTGAAAGTAGCCATCACCGGAATACTTTTTAAAGAACACCAAGCCCAGATACCTGTTATAAATAAGGGAACAACATAAATAAATGCAATATTCTCAAGATAAATTTTCTTACCAGTAGCGACAATTGTTTCACCTCCTCCAAGGAACGAGAATATTGTCAAACTCATGATGAGTGGAGAGAGCAACTGTACAAGGCTTACTCCGAAATTTCCAATCCCAGCCTGAATTCCCAATGCGGTTCCTGCTTCTTTTTTGGGAAAGAATAAAGAAGTTGAAGGCATATAAGATGAAAAATCTCCACCGCCAATTCCCATTAAAAAGCCGATAATCATGAAATACTGGAAAGAAGTATCCGGATTCATTACTGCAAACCCAAGCATGAGCAGAGGTATGATTTTAATAAAAGTGGTTATGGAAATTACTTTTTTGGTGCCATAAATAGGAATGAGAAAGGTATTTACAATCCTTAATATACCACCGGCAAGGCCAGGCATTGCTGCAAGCCAGAAAAGCTGATCATCTGAAAATTGATAACCAATCTGTGGAAGTTTAATGACAATAACACTGTATAAAAACCATGTAGCAAAAGAAAAAAGTAATGCTGTAGTAGTAATTGTAAGTGTCTTCCAGGCAATTTTTTTTCCTGTAGAGTTCCAGAACCCTTCGTCTGAAGGATCATAGTTGGATAACCATTCTGAGTTATTCATCTGTAGTGATATTAAATTAGAAATTTTTGTATTATGATCAATGCTCAATTCTATCTTTGATATGAGGAGCCTCCTTGTACGTCATATGTTTGATAACATGATTCATCCAGAAAAGAGAGATGGCTGAAATGATGAATACAAAGATCCACGAGCTGGTCCACAATCCCGAAAAATCAAGGAGATACCCAAAAAGAATAGGTCCGATAAAGCCTCCTAGTCCTCCTATAAGTCCGACCATACCGCCAACGACGCCTATTTCATTTGGGAAATATTCAGGGATGTATTTATAAACCGCTGCTTTACCAATCCCCCACATAATTCCAAGGAGAATAACCAGAACAGAAAACACCCAGATGTGAGCTTCAAATTTGATAAGTGTGTGACCTTGTGCCAACAATTGTTTTTTGTTTACCTGCTGGTTTTGCTTCACTAAAACTTCCTGCCATGAAAAGGATTCGGGAAGTACTGATGTATGTTCAGGAATTTCGGGTTTGGATTGGATATTCAGAACTTCCTGTTCTAATACAATTTTATTGGTTGAAACCTCAGTAACTATTCCTGTTTTCTTTGCGGTGATTCCTTTACCCGGTGTCAATATTTCCATTTTAGGAAGCATCAGAAAACCGCTCAGAATAAGAGAAGAATAAAGTACCCAATTCATTACTTTTCTTGCTCCGAATTTATCTGACAAGTAACCTCCAAAAGCTCTTATAACTCCGCTTGGTAAACTAAAAGCTGAGCTTAAAAGCCCTCCAAGAATCAATGACGTTTTATAAACATTGACATAATAAGGAAGCAGCCATTGAGAAAATGCTACAAACAATCCGAAAACAAGAAAATAATACAGTCCGAATCTCCATACTCTAAGCTTGGAAAGCGGAGCCAGAAGCTCTGACATTGTTTTATCCTGTACTTCAGCTTTTTTATTTTTAACAAAGAATATAAAGATCAGTCCAATCAGGATGAGTATAATTCCGTAGATGACAGGAAGCATTCTCCAGCCGTTTTCCGGATCAGTTGCAGACAGATAATTCAGTAAAGCGGGTGCAAAAAATGTAGTTAAGGCAGCGCCGGCATTTCCCATTCCGAAAATCCCCAACGCTCTTCCCTGCCATTCTTTCGGGTACCATACAGAAGTAAAGGCGATTCCTACGGCAAATCCGGTACCTATCATTCCGAATAAAGCACTTAATAAAAAATAAATCCAGTATGAATTCGCAAAATAAAGTAAGAATAAAGGGATGCTGCAAAGTAACAGTAATGTTGCGAATACAGGTTTTCCCCCATACTTATCCGTTAGAATTCCTAAAGGCAGCCTCATGATAGAACCGGTAAGAATGGGTATTCCCAGAAGCCAGCCTGTTTCTACTACCGACCAGTTAAAAATACCATTATCAACCAGATAAGTTACCAATACCCCATTCATTGTCCAGCATGCAAAGCAGATTATGAATGCCAGAGTATTCAGGAAAAGGACTTTGTGGGCAGAGGCTAAAGAATTTTCTATCATCAATCTATATTTTGAATTTCAAAATTACTTTTTAAATAAGACAAAAACATCCTATTTAAAATTATTTTTCTGATTTCTGTCAAAAATCATAATCATGATCTTTAATAAAAATATTTCACATTTGTTAGAAAAAAGGTATTGTGAAATGTGAATATGAGAGAATCACACAATAAAAAAGCTTACAATGAGTAGAATACCTTAAACCTCACTTTATTTTATAGTTACTTTATTTCAGGCAGGATTTTGTATTTTTGTACTTTAGATATTATTCTTAGCTTAAATAATTTAGATAAAATAATGCTGATATTTTCATATACATGTCAATACGCCATCAAAGCCTGTATCGTGCTGGCGTCCGAGAGAAAAAAAATAGGAATAATTGATATCTCTGAACAGATTGGTACGCCTACTCATTTCACCTCGAAAATTCTTCAGCAGCTTACCAAGAAACAACTGATTTCTTCCGGAAGAGGAAAAGGGGGCGGATTTTATCTCAATGATGAGCAGTTTGAAAGACTAACCATTCAGGATATATACGAAAGTCTTGAAAGAAAAGGAGTTTTAACTTCATGTCTTTTAGGTCTTAAAACCTGCAGCAGCGAAAATCCCTGCCCTATTCATGATATGGCTGTAGTAGTGAAAGAAAAAGTAAAAATAATTTTCGATTATAAAATTAAAGATTTGAAAGATCTCGGAAGTGTAATGAAAATGATGGAGTATCCCGGTTAAGCTCATTAGTTTAAAAAAATCATCTGATAACCATTTTTTTATGAGCATAATCTTCAAACTCATTTTCGTTATGACTGATGATAAAAAAGGTTGACGCCTGATTGATAGAAGTTTTCACAATCTCCTCTTTCATTATCTTCCTCATTGAAGAATCAACAGCTGAAAAAGGTTCGTCTAAGAGGACAACCCTGGCATTCTGAACCAATGTTCTTGCCAACGCAACTCTTTGCTGCTGACCACCGGAAAGCTTGGAAGGAACTGTATTTTCCAGATTTTCCAGATTAAATATTTTCAAAAGATGATTAATAATCTCTTCATCCTTCTTTTTCTGCGCAAATTCAATATTTTTCTTTACAGTCATATTGGGAAACAAAGCATAATGCTGAAACATCAATGCAATATCGCGTTTTTGAGGTGGCAGAAAGGTTTTGCCTTTTGTATTAGTTAAAACCGTATTATTTACTGTAATGAGTCCGGAATCCGGAGTTATTAATCCTGATATAATTTTAAAAAAAGTAGTTTTTCCAATTCCAGAATCTCCGGAAACATGGATGATATTTCCTTTTTCAAATTGCTCATTAATCTCAAGAAACTGATTTCCAGAGGAGGTAAAAATCTGATGTTTTATATTGATCTCAATCATCGGAATGTTGTCATATTAACTTTACGGTTGATACTATAAATCAGCACTAAAGTAAGAAATGAAAGAATAAAAAGTACAAATGCATATCGGTTTGCGGCTTCAAAATTGAGAGACTGAACCTGGTCATATATTGCAACGGATGCAATTCTGGTTTCTTTAGGAATGTTTCCGCCCACCATAATGACAATACCAAATTCGCCGATACAATGTGCAAACGTAAGAGCAATTCCGGTAATAACGGAAGTTTTTATGTTGGGAAGAAGAACTTTAATCAGCGTAACGATTTTGGATTTACCCATCGTATAGGAAGCCTGCCTCAACTCGTCGGGTAATGAAGAGAAACCGTTCTGAAGGGGCTGAATCATAAAAGGTAAGTTGGCGATAATACTTGCAATAACAATTCCGTTAAATGAAAAAGCAAGCCGGACATCAAAATACTGCTCTAAAAATTGTCCAAAAGCATTATCAGGACTGAAAGCCACCAAAAGGTAATACCCCATCACCGTTGGCGGCAAAACCATAGGCATACAAATGAGCGCTTCTACGATAAATTTCAGTTTAAACCGTGAATAGGTAATCCAGTAAGCCACTGGGATTCCAATGATGACCAGAATAGTAGTGGTCACGAGTGCCAATTTTCCGGTGAGAAGTAAGGTATAAACAAAATCCTGGTCCAGCATTAGAATTTAATTACAGGTTTATAGCCATATTTTTTCCAAATTTTTATTGCTTTTTCACTCTTAATAAAATCGAAAAAAAGCTGTGCTTCCGTTGTCTTTTTCCCTTTCAGAACAATACCGCTTTGCGGAATTGGTGATGATTCCTGTTCTGAAAGCTCATAAAATTTTCCTTTTCCCGTCATTTCTTTGCCTACCGCATTAGAAAGTGCTACAAAAGCAATATCAGCATTACCGGAAGAGGCAAATTGTGCTGCCTGATTAATGTTTTCAGCCCAGACAATTTTATGTTCAATCATCGTATATAAACCGGATTTTTTTAAAGCTTCAACAGCATTTTTTCCGTAAGGAGCCAATTTTGGGTTGGCAATGGCTATTTTTTTAACCTTCGGATTTAATACTAATTTCAAACCTCCCGAAACGTCTAAATTTGAGCTCCACAAAGCAATTCTTCCATACGTGTAGACTGAAGAATTACCGAAAGTTTTATTGTTACTTTTAAGCTTTTCAGGAAATGAAGAATCTGCTGAAAGAAACAGATCGAAAGGTGCTCCGTTTATTATTTGTTGAACGAGCAATCCTGAAGATGCATAGCTAATTTCAACTTTTCTGCCAGCGTTCTCTTTTATATAGGCGTCTTTAAATTCTTCTAAAACATCTCTGAGATTGGCAGCCGCAGCAACAGAAATTACAGAACTCCCAAGATTATTCTTACTGTCTGATTGTTTTTTTTTGCAACTGAAAATTACAAATGAAATTAAAAATATACTTAATACAAATTTTAACTGAGTCCATTTATTCATAACATTAACTGCATAAAAGAAAGATGTAAAATTATTATCTGATTAAAAAGATAAGGTTTTCTGATCAATCAAAGCATTACAAAACAAAATTACTTTAGTTTTTCCAATGTTTTACATTTTTCTTTATCACCGGTTTTTATCACAGAAATATCAATGTATTTAACAGTTCCGCCACTTGATGACTCAAATTGTTTTGCTTTTTTATCAGCATATTCAAAGGTGTAGCCAATTCCCATAACGACTTTATGTCCGTTACATTCTCCCATGGCTAAAAACAGATATTCTCCTAACGCAGATTGGATATTGATGCTCATTTTTTAAATATTTAGATTATTTTATTGTGTTGATTTTGCTCCGTTTTTAATGTTGGGCTCCGGCCACTATTTTATAGATATGAAGAATTCCGGGAAATATGGAGTCCATTGATTCCTCTGCTCCTTTTGTAGAGCCCGGAAGCGCAATGACAAGGGTATCACCAATCATACCCGCCAGACTTCTGGAAAGCATTGAATAAGGGGTTCGCAGCTGTCCGTAGCTTCTTATAGCTTCTGAAACACCGGGAATTTCCCGTTCCAGGAGAGGACGAAGAGCTTCAGGAGTTACATCCCGTTTTGACAGTCCGGTTCCTCCCGTGATCATGATAAGTCTGGTTCCCTGCTCTACATCTGATTTTATTTTTTCCTGAATTTCCTTGATTTCATCAGGAATAACAACATAATCATTAATAGCTACATGATGTTTTTCCAGAGCCGCAATAATTGCTTTTCCTGCTTTATCTTCTTTTTTTCCGGCAAAAATGCTATCTGAACAAACAATTACGGATGCATCAATACCTTCGCCAGAATCTTTACGATCTGATTTTCCTCCTTTTTTCTCCAGCAGTTTAATATTTTTGATTTCAATATTCTTATCAATTGGCTTCAGCATATCATACATTGTGAGTGCAACTACAGAAGCAGAGTGCATGGCCTCCACTTCTACTCCGGTCTTGTAAATGGTATGAATTTCCGAGGTGACATGAATATCGAGATTCCTGATTTCAAACTGAATTGAGGTATATTCTATTGGAAGCGGATGGCAGTCCGGAATAACATCGCTTGTTTTTTTGGCTGCAAATAATCCTGCAGTTTTTGACATTTCAAATACATTTCCTTTCGGAACTTTATGATTTACAATTGCATCGATCGTATCCTGTGAACTTACGCTAACTACTGCTTCAGCGATAGCTTTTCTAAGTGTACTGCATTTGTGGGTGATATTGACCATATTCCTGTAATTAATTTTGTTGTTGAATCCTTATTTTATGCTTATCTGTTTTCTTTCCAGGTATGGGATTGATCTTCTAAAATCTCTTTTCCCCACAAAGGAATTTCTTTCTTAATTCGATCTACCATTTCGTCACAGGCATTGATGGCTTCTTTTCTATGCTCAGCAGAAGTAAAGACAAACAAACAGATCTCTCCAACCTCGATATTTCCTAATGAATGGTAGATATGCGCACATATCAGCTTATATTTTGAGATGATTTCTTCCCGGATATCATGGGCTTTTTCCAATGCCATTTTCTGATAAGCAGTAAATTCCATGGATTGAATTTTTTTATCATTAATCACGTCTTCACGAATCTGTCCCAGAAAAATGCTATGTCCGCCAATATTGGTTTTATTGGTATGTTTAGCGATACTTTCCGCAACAAATGAGGGACTGATAGGACCTTCAATAAATATATTTTTTATTTTTTTCATGATAATATTGATTTTGCTCCGGCTGGAAAATGTTTGATTTCTTTTTCCGGAAAATAGGATTTTGTAAGTTCTAGCGCTTTTCTGCTTCTTTTTCCTGAAGCACAGATAAAGCAGAGATTCTCGTAGTTTTCTAATGTTTTCAAATTTTGTCCGAGAGAAGCTAACGGAATTTCCAAAGCCTGGAATGAGTTTAATCTCGGCAACTCATCTGTTTCCCGGACATCAATCAGAATACTGCTTTTCTGATTCAGAAATGTCTGTAAATCTGCAGTTGACCGAATGTCATTTTCTTTCCTGATATTACAGAATTCTTCGTAGTTGAAATTTTTAAATTGTTCAATTGTTTCAGGTTCTGATTTTTCTTTGCATGGATTAAAATTAACAATCATTGATTGGTAATTTCTGGTATTGAAAGACAACAGTTTATGAATCAGCACATCTTTTGAGCCAATTAACAGCTTGATTACTTCATTGGCCTGAAAAGTACCTATCACAGCCGAATGCGCTGGTAAAACTCCTGCTTCGTTACAATCAGGGACTTCATTCTGATTGGGTGGTACCGGAAAAAGATCACGATAATTGGTTACCTTACTGTCCTTTTCCACATTGAAAACAGAAATCTGGCCTTCATGTCTGAAAATAGATGCATAGACCAATGGTTTTTTCAACAGAGCGCAGGCATCATTGAGTAAATACCGGGTTGTAAAATTATCGGTACAGTCTACAATGACATCGAAATTATGAATAATGGAAAATACATTATCTGATGTGAGCATTTCCTGAAATGCTGCAATCTCAGTATCTGTATTCATCTTATTCAAATGTTCAACTGCAGCAATGACTTTTGGTGTTCCCACATCCTGTTCATCGTACAGAAACTGCCTGTGGAGATTATCCATCTCTACAATATCAAAATCAACGATTCCTATTGCTCCTACTCCGGAAGAAACCAGAATCTGAAGAACTGGACATCCCAAACCTCCTGCACCGACAACCAAAACTGAAGATTCAGCGAGTTTTTGCTGTGCAGTAATCCCGAAGTCCGGAAGTATCATTTGTCGGTTGTATCTTTTTAAATCCATTCTCAAAGAAGTTTTTATTTTCAATATAAGGTTAGCCAACTGTTTATTCAAAGGTTTTAATTCCTACTGATTATCAAGTTGTTAAAATCAACCTCCTGAATATGGCGGCAGCAAAGCGATTTCTGCATCACCGGAAATGGATTGCTCGTCTTCAGCCTTTACCCCGTTCATGACAATTAAAAATGTAAGTTCTTTTAAAGCCGGAAATTTTTCATACAACAATTTTTTTAAATCAGAAACAGTATTGATTTTTTCCGTGTCTAAATCATATTGAACATTCTTGAAGATGTCTGTAAGTTTTCCAAATATTTTAAGTGTCATTATTTCATTTTTAAAAGTGATAATTTAATGCAGTTATGAATGATCTTCCTTCTTTCGGATAGCCATAAGACAGATAATAATTTCTTTAGAATCAGGATAATTTAAATGATTACCAGAAATATAGACCTCATCAAAAACCTGTGACAGATTATCTATTACATATTCTATTACAGTTTTTTCACCAAGCTTCATCAGGGTCTTGTCCTGACCCATTCTGGAGCTTTGGCCGCCTGCTAAAACAATTGCTTTCATATTATTTTAAATGGTTTCCTTTGAGAATTTCAAAAAAGACTCTTCTGCTGTTTTGAATTTTTCAACGATGAGTTTTCCGTAATCAGTGAGCTGGCTTTGCCCTCCGGATTTTCCTCCCACTTCTTTTGTAACAATTTCACAGGAGGCATTAGAATTAATATCACGTACAATTCCCCAGGCTTTCCGATAGGGTATTTTCAGTGCTTTTGCTGCTTCTGCTATACTTCCCAACTGATGAATATGTTCTAATAGCCTGGCTCTTCCGATGCCGATCTTCAGACCGGATCCAGTTTCTATCCATATCCTGCCTTTGATTTTCAGATTTTCCATATTTTCACTTTTTCACCAATATTTATTTCGGTGGCCGTTTCAGAAAACTCTACCAGACAATTGGCCTGAGCTGCCGAATTCATTTTATAGGATTCCTGACCGCTGAGAATACGAACATTTCCTTTAGAATATGATGCCTTCAGAAACTGAGTCTGCTCATTGCTTTTTTTTCTTACGTAAGATTCTGAAATAGCAAAATCCATTTCTTCTTCAAAATTTTGACGACCGAAGCATCCAAGCAGGAATGGCTTCACATACTTATGGTAACAGGAAAAAACAGAAGCCGGATTTCCGGGTAATGCAAAAATAAATTTCTCATTTTGTTTTCCGAAGAACAGCGGTTTTCCAGGTTTTTGCCTGATCTTGTAGAATAATTCTTTAACGTCCAGTTTTTCCAGAGCAGGTTTCACATAGTCATAATCCCCGACAGAAATTCCCCCTGTTATGAGTACAATATCATTATGATGTAAAGCTTCTTTTATCGCATGGAATGTCGCATCTTCTGTATCTTCAGCATGTTTTATACACGAAAACTGATGATTGATTTCTGCTAAAGCCGCCTGCAGAGTATATCTGTTGGAATTGTAAATTTCGCCTTCTGCCAAAGAATTTCCCAGTTCAACCAATTCATTTCCAGTAACAACAAGTCCTATTTTCAGATGCTGATAAACCGTAACTTTTTCAATCCCAAATCCTGCCAGAAATCCGATCAGTGCGTGATTGATGTATGTGTTTTTTTCAACAATCACAGTTCCTGACTGTGTCTGTGAAGCTTTCAGACGAATATTTTCACCCTTTTGAATTTCATTAGTATCAAAATGAATAAGATGTTCATTCTGTTCTACCTTTTCCTGCATCACTACAGTATCAACACCGTCCGGAATTTTAGCGCCTGTAAAAATGCGAACGGCTTCTCCTCTGCCCAAAACAAAGTCATTTTTTGAAATTCCTGCGGGAATGATTTGGGTTACGTTCAATTCTATAAAATCTGCCAGATCTTCAAAACGGAAACCATATCCATCCATTGCTGAATTATCGAAAGAGGGAACATCTAAAGTTGCCCGTATTTCTTCCGCAGCATAAAACCCTTGTGCTTCTAAAAGTGAAAGCTCCGTTTTCTCTGTTGTGAAAATTTGATTCTGAATGATTTTTCTGGCTTCGGAAACGGATATAAAATGGTTCATCTTTTTGTTTTCTAGTTTTTCAAATTGATTATTTTACTCTCTTCACTTCTATGTTTTTCAGCCATTTTACGTGACGCGGGCCTGTTTTAGTATCGGAAAGGCTTACCACAATCATTTCCCCTTTTTTCTTGAGTGGTTCTCCGTTTTGTTCAAAAACTACATATACTTTTTCCCCTGCCGGATTGTTGAATAATTCTGTCCATGAAAATGTAGCCTTATAATCATCTGAGGCACGGGCAACAATGTAAAAATTACGGTCTTTATGGTCCTTTTGTGCAATTTTTGCTTTATCTAAAATATCTGTAAGAAGAACAGCTTTTGTAGATTCTATACTGTCTTTGGTTAAACCGCTCTGACAGACAATTTTGAAGTCATTGAGTTCCTTCACATTCATTTTTTTCAAAGAATCTACGGTTAAGGTAAGCGGATTGACCACATCTCCTTTTACCTGTACTTCCCGGCTTACATATTTCAAGTCATCTTTATCATCGTGCTTATGGTTTTCTTTTTCAGAAGTGGCTTGTGAAGTTTCTGCATGTTTTTCAGCCTGAGCCGTTTCCGATTTTGTACATTGCGTCATTGTGAATGTTATCATTACAACAGCAATGCATTTAATTAATTCTCTCATTGTTAATAAATTATTGAGTTTAGTGCAGTTCGTTATGTCTTTTTTGTCCTATCGGTTGATAAAAAATTTTATCCACCTATTTTGATCATACTCCGGTTAATCATTGATTGGTTCCTGACACTTTCCATTTCAGAAAATTGTCCGCCTTTTTCTTTGTGTTTTTTGACCATACTGAGTTGCATGAGTTCTGTTATTTCTTTTTTATTTCTTAAAGCTTTAAGTAAATCAAACTCATCGGCACCGAAAAGGCAGTTTTTCATTTTTCCATCGGAAGTTATTCTGATCCGGTTACACCCTGCACAAAATGAATTGCTCATGGTAGAAATCAAACCAAAAACACCTTTACTTTCTTTATTGACTCTATATTTTCTGGAAGTATCATTTTTATGATCTTCTATTTTTTCATACATGAAATGCTGAGAAATCAGACTGAGCATCTCCGCAATGGGAATAACTTTTTTCTTTTCCCATGAATTTCCGCTGAAGGGCATAAATTCTATAAACCTCAGCTCAATCGGGTAATGATGTGATAAGGCAATGAATTCAGAAATTTCATCTTCATTGAAACCCCGCATGATGACCACATTCAGCTTAACATTAAATCCTCTTTTGATACTTTCTTTGATATTCTCCCGTACTTTTTGAAACAGATCTCTTTTGGTAATATATTTGAACTTATCCCGATCTAAAGAATCAATACTGATATTGAGGTTTTTAACACCACATTCCTGAAATAATTCAAAATATTTGTGAAGCAAAACACCATTGGTTGTTATTCCAATACTTGTCCCTAATGTTGAAATCTGGCGGATAATTGTTTCAAAATCATTTCTTACCAACGGTTCTCCACCTGTAATCCGGATTTTATTGATGTTAAATTCATCAACAAAAATTTTTGCAATTTCAAAGATCTCCTCACTTGTCATCAACTCAATGGATGGTGTACTTTTAAAAGGTTCATCCGGCATACAGTACAGACATCTGAAGTTACAGCTATCGGTAATCGAAAGTCTTAGATAATCATGTTTTCTGCCAAAAGAATCAAGCAGATCAGTAGGCATGGTCATTCTCATCTTCCTGTTTTTTATTTTGACCTGTCGGGATATCGGGTACGTATCTTAAAAAGAAAACTGTACATAGAAATATGATGACTGAAGCAATGGCTGAATAGGTTGAAAAGTCCAGATGCTCTTTGTCTAAAGCTTTATTGATGGTTCCAAACAGAAGCCACATCTGCAGACTTACCAGTAAAATATAAATACTGATAATGGCTACAAGCATTTCATTGACTCTGAAGGTTACTTTTTTTATGGGTTTCTTTCGTACTGACATCTTTATTTATTTTGGGGTGAATCTATCCGTGAGATTCTGCGGTTTGTTTTACGAAATCTGTTACGAATATTTTATCTTCTTTGATGACAACTGTAAGCTGCGGGAGTGGTCTGGGTGGAGGTCCTTGTATAACAGAACCATCCTCTGGATTGAAAAAGCCGTGGTGGCAAGGACATTCTATGACTTTTTCATTATGATTGTATAAAACGGAACAGGAAAGGTGGGTGCATTTCTGCTCGAAGACTTTCCATTTATCTTCTGCCAGACGAATCAGCATATAAGGTGTTCTATGGTCTTCATTGATATAAAATGTCCGCATTCCACCTACATTGAGATCTGTAGTTAATCCAACGAAATATTGCCCTATTTCCTTTTCTTCTTTAAAAAAATTGAATGCAGGAATTGCAACATTGGCCAAAGCTAAAGTCCCTGAGAAAAAGGTAATCAATTTGATGAATTCTTTTCGGGAAACGTAGGCTGCTTCACGCTTTTTAGTCGGAAAATCTGCTTTCCAGGCGGGTATTTTTTTATTATCTTCTGACATTGTAATTAGTTTTAAAAGACTTTTAATTCTTCACTGCCTTTCGGCATCATTATATTTACTTTTGTGTTCACTATTTCTTTTCCGAAAATAAAGCGGTTTACCGGTGTACTGTTGGGTCTTTTTTTAGCTACGTTTTCTCTGGTATCAAAGGTTAATGCTCCACTCGGGCAAACCGTCGCACACATAGGCTTCAGCCCTGTACTGGTTCTGTCGTAGCACATGTTGCATTTCATCATCAGCATTGCGCTCTGATCCGGAATTTGCGGAACTCCGAACGGGCAGCCGATAACACAGTTGGCACAACCGATACATTTGGAAGTATCTGCAGTGTGAACGATTCCGTATTCATCTTTTGTGATGGCATCTGCCGGACAAACATTGGCACATATAGGGTCTTCACAGTGCATACATACCTGAACGGTAGTCTGAATCGTTTCTGCTCTGTCCACATAATGAATATGAATCATTGAGGTTTCTCCATTGGTTTCGCACTCTGCACAAGCCATCTCACACGAGTGACAGCCTATACATCGCTGCATGTCAACGAAAAACTCCATATCATTAAATCTTTCAAATTGCTCTGCCATAATTTCTTTACTTAATATTGAATGTCTCTGCTTTGATTGGCAAATTCTTTTGAATGCTCTCCTTTTTTCCTTCCTGTTTTTTCTATTTTGCAGGCACAGACCTTAAACTCGGGAATTTTTGAAACAGGATCCAAAGCATCAATGGTTAATTGATTGGCTGAGTTTACACCACCCCAATGGTAAGGGATAAATACCGTGTCCTGTCTGATTGTTTCCACCACATTTGCAGGGAACAAAGCACTTCCTCTTCGGGTAGAAACTTTGATCAGATCATTTTCTTCAATACCATATTTAGCTGCAAGATTTGGGTGAATTTCCAATAAAGGTTCCGGATACAGGTCTACCAATTTTCCAATTCTTCTCGTTTGTGAACCACTTAAATATTGGCTTACCACTCTTCCTGTAGTTAAAACAATCGGATACTCTTCATCCGGCTCTTCGGTTGGTTTTTTGTAAGGAGTAGGATTGAAATGTGCTTTTTTATCGTTGGTATTAAACTGTCTGTCTTCCCAAAGTCTTGGTGTTCCCGGATGATCTTCAGTGGGACAAGGCCAGAAAATGCCTAAATTCTTTTCTACTCTTTCGTAGGTAATACCGTAATAATCTGCGGCACTGCCTTTTGATGCTATTCTTAATTCATTAAAAGTTTCCTCGCTATTTTTATAATTGAATTTATCTCCTTCGCCTAATCTTCTTGCCAGTTCCATCAGGATTTCACTATCTTTTTTAGCTTTCCCAGGCGGATCTACTACAGCCCGGATTCTTATTACCCTACCTTCGGCGGATGTGGTTGTCCCTTCTTCTTCTTCCTGCAATGAGCCTGCAAGAATGATGTTGGCATGGCGCAGGGTTTCGGATAAAAAGAAATCAATTCCGGCATAAAATTCCAGTTTTTCTAATGCTGCACGAACATTGTTATTATTGGGTAAGGAAACCAGCGGGTTAAAACAAATTGATAAAAGTCCTTTGATCTCACCGCGGTTGATGGCTTCGATAATCTCGTAAGCACTCAATCCTTTTCGCGGCATATGTTCTTCTTTGATTCCCCATATATCGGCTACAAATTTTCGGTGTTCCGGGTTTTCAATATCTCTGTTTCCGGGAAGCTGATCGCATTTGTGACCATGTTCTCTTCCTCCTTGTCCGTTTCCCTGTCCGGTAATTGTTCCGTAACCGCAATATGGTTTACCGATTCTGCCTGTTGCCAGAACTAAATTGATGCAGCTTGAAACATTCTGAACTCCTTTGGAATGGTGTTCTATTCCACGGGCATGCATCAGGAAGCTGGTTTTTGCTTTCCCCCACATTTCTGCGGCTTTAAAAATCAATTCTTTTGGAATTCCTGTTACGGCTTCACCCCATTCTAATGTACATTCTTTTACTGCCTCGGCGGTTTCTTCAAATCCTGAAGTATAATTGTTAATGAAATCATTATCCAGCCAATTATTATCAATCAGAACTTTAAGCATCGTATTCGTTAATGCAGAATCAGTTCCCGGTCTAAGGGGCAAATGAATATCAGCAGTTCTTGCAATAGGAATCTGACGTGGATCAATCACAATTAATTTCGCACCATTATCTCGGGCTTCCCAAATTTTGTGTGTAAGAACCGGAAAACATTCACTTACATTGGCTCCGGTAATGAGAATGACTTCTGCATGTGCTAAATCTGCCCAACTGTTAGATGAACGATCCATCCCGAATGCTTTTTTATTTCCTGCACCAGCACTTACCATACAAAGACGGCCGTTGTAATCAAGATTAGCAGTTTTTAAGGCAACACGGGCGAATTTCCCGACCATATAACTTTTTTCGTTGGTCAGCGAAACACCGGAAAGCATTGCAAAAGCGTTTTTACCATATTGATCCTGTATTCTTCTGATTTCTTTAATGACCGCATCGTATGCCTCATCCCATTCTATAGGTACAAACCCTTTTCCTTCTACTCTTTTATAGGGTGAAAGTAAGCGATCCGGATGGTTGTCCTGCATATACCTCTGAACACCTTTCGGACATAATCTTCCTTCATTAAATGGGAAATCGTTCCAGGGCTCAAAACCTACCACTTTTTTGTCTTTTACTTTTAATTGAATTCCACACTGCAGACCACAAAAGCAGCAATGTGTTTTTATTAAGGCATCCGGATTTTGAGGATTAGATCTTACTGTTCCTTTATTCGGATAGTTCTGATGTGGTCCGAATACACTGATGATTTCGTCGGCTGATACGGGTAATTTTGCCATTGTATTTTATTTTAACCAAAATAAGTTCCTGATTCCTGTCTTGCTTTAAGGTGTGCTTTTGCAAGCATTGCTCTTTTCCCTTCCGGGCTATAGTCTAAATAGCTTTTACCGTCTCCACGCTCAAGATCAAATCCCATTTCTTTTGTAATTTCTTTTAAGTCTTCGATGTGCATTTTTGTAGTGTACTCGTCTCCGGTGTGCGGACAAATCTGCATTCCTCTGCGTTTTCCCTCAATTTTATAAATATTGGCTCCTACCTGCGCAGGTCTTTGGAAAATGTGAAAGAACTTCCCAAAAGGAATCCACATCAGAAACAGCGCTACGGTAATGGCATGAGTAATTGCCATAAACTGACTCATCTTCCCTTCCAGAAATGAATAGTCAAACCAAATTCCCAACCCTGTAACAGAAACAGCTACAAGCAATATCAATGGCAGCCAGTCTCTCTCAAACCATTGGGTAGCAATTTGTCCTTCATCTACAAATCTTCTGTGCATCATGATCAGACATCCGATAATCACCATAATTGCAGTCCAGACCAGAATATGAAATAATATGAGGGCCATTATTGTATTGAGTGGGAAAGTCATCACTGTAAAGCCCATCATATGGGTTTCATACATATCGGTAGTTCCTTCCTTTAGGGTAAAATGCATCCACCCGAATGTTAATCCAAATGTTACTGCAAAAGATATAAGACATCCTGTAGCTAAAAGAAAATGCCCAAACCATCTCGCCTTTCCTCTTGGAAGAATAAACCGTTGAAATAAAATATTACGGACGGATAAACGGATCACTTCTTTGATGTATACGGGATAATCTTTACTGAAAATAAATTCCCATGTGCGTTTCCAATATTTCTGTGTTGCCGGACGCTGCTTCCATACAGAATGATGATACACCACTCCAAAAGTCATACTGATTGTTCCGAAGAAATAAATAATTAACGCTGCATCAAAGTTTTGAAGATTAACGGACCCTATTAATGTCATAGCGATGACCACTAAGGTTGCAATAATGGCATTTATGAATGCTTTCCTGTTGATATTTGTAAAAATGCTGAACATCTTTTATGTTTTAATAGTCGCTCTTAAATAATCAGAGATAGACTATATTATTCTTCAGCAAAGATACAGCAACAAAACTTTAAATAAGACAAAATTGTCTTATTTAAAGTTATTCAAAACAAATTATGTAAATTATCGAATATAAAATACTGACAAACAAATTATTAATTCAATTATGATTTACATCATATTGTAATTTATGATGTTTTTTAATAATATTTGATACCTAAGCGCTTAAGTATCTATGAGAATATGAGAAGCCGTTTTGGTAACTTTCAATAGCACACTATGAATCAAAAAACTGGAAATAAAGCTAGGCAATTTTTAAGAAGCAGCTACCTCAAATCTATACAGGACAGTTAAAATTTTCAGAATCCGGAGTCATTGTATTAACTTTCATTTTTAATCATAACTATAATACGATCTATCTTTAAACACCAGCACTACATTTAGCAACAAATTGCTCAAATTTCCGATCTTTATTTTGCAAAACCGGTCCGTGGCCAAAGCAGATAATGGCCGGATTCAGTTCAGCCAATTTCTGGAGCGATTTGATATTGCGCTCCTGATCGGAGGTGAAGATATTTGGCGGAAGCCGCAGCCCGGTCGCTGTTGTAAGCAGATTCATATTTGTGGCTGCATCCCCGATAATCAGTACACCATCCCGCTCACGGAACAAAGAAATATGACCTGCCGAATGTCCTGGTGTTTCTATTACCCGAAAGTTTCCGATCATATCGTTTTCAACGATTGTCTGGGCGACTTTATGCCCCTGACCAGCCCAGTATTTTTGTTGAAGCTTTGCTACCCAATGCTGTGGAGCCGGGTAATCGTTGGTTACCATGCCTGTTTCGGTCCTGAAAACTTCATCGGGATGGCAGAGTAATGATATCGCAAACTCTGCACATATCTGATCGCTACACCCCTGATGGTCTGCATGGGCATGGGTCAGTACATGTTGATAAACAGGGATTTTCCGAAGAGCTTTCTTTATAGTTGTATATGAACTTCGTATTCCGGAATCTATCAATACACCTTCGATAATATAGCAGTTGATACTGTTTCGAGGCATTAGTGAAATCTGGAATACCTCGGGAGCAATTTGACGTAACATAATTTTTTTGTGCAAATCTACATTGCCGGTCAGTACTGCATAAGGACATTTGTCCTATAATATTCCGGGTCTGAGAATCTGCCCCTTCGCCCGTGTAAGAGATCGTTGCGTGATGCCCAGATACGATGCCAGATCCTGTGTGGCTATACGCTGGACAAGCATAGGTTCATTAGATAAGAGATGACAGTATTTATCCAAAGCCGACTTATTATTGTAACTCAGCATATAGCGTTCCTTTTGGTTATACTCCTGCTCCATTACCGATTTAATAACTCCGTTCAAAGCAGCCACCCGATCAATCAGCTGCTGATAATCCGGGTAGTTTATCCTATAGATAACGCTATCTTCTACAGCCCTGATACTCCTTTTGGATTTTTCCTGCGTTACAAACTCTGGAAATGAAGTGACAAATTCATTTTCAAACTTAAAACAGGTTATATTTTCTTTTCCTTCTTTATCGGTAGCATATGCTTTTACAGCGCCACTAACAATAAATCCAATATGACGGCAGATTTCATCTTCACGAATGAAAAAATCACCTTTTTTTAAGTTAATCGGTTGGAAGAACTGCACAGAAAAGTTGATTTCATCAGCTAACAGTCCTCCTGCTGAGGATAGGAAATTTTCAAATACATTAGTCATTTCTCAATCTTTTGCTTTTTATTTTCTTTTTAGCCATCTGTAGATAAATCCAACATCCAAAACTAACAATTATTCTATTATACATTCAAAAAAAGTCAGCTTTTATGCTAAATATATTCAGCAATAGTTTAGACATTACAGAGAAATTCCGTTAGAAGATTTTATGTCAAAGAAAATTATGAAAGTAATCCGGATCTGAAGAAACTGAGCCATATTGGTTTTCATTAAATATCTCAACTATTAATTTTTATTAACCTTACAGTCAATAATTTGTTTTTCTCAAATAAATTCACTATATTGATATATGAAAAAAAATGAACGTCAGGACAATATAACACACGCTGGCAAAATTAACGAGCGAACAAAAGCATTGGAAGTTCTTGAACAAGCAAAAAAAGTACAAGGAAAAATAACATTTCTACGGCAAGGAGCCGGGAGAAACTTTAAACCTAAAAATGAAGAATAAAGAATATTCCTGATTTTAACTGCAATAGAACAAGTAAAGCCAAAAAACTATTTCTAAAGTAAGAAATTTAAGATCAAAAGTATAGAATTTTGAAAATCTGGCTATAATGATCTGTTCAAATGGGTCAGCTAATCAGAATTTACAACTCATCTTTTCCAAAATTTTAGAATGTTTTTGAAACTATAGCACTTGTGCTATAAATAAAGCCCCTACAAAATTATCGATTTTGTAGGGGCTTTATATTTTTTTGATGCTTTTTGAAAATTTTTATTTTCACATCTTAAAGGTAGTGACCCGGCTGGGATTCGAACCCAGGACCCATACATTAAAAGTGTATTGCTCTACCAGCTGAGCTACCGAGTCGGCCACTTACTTTTTCAAGTAAATCCCTTTGTTTAAGGGACTGCAAAGATAGAAAAACAGTCTTAAATTCCAAACTTTTCCGGGATTTTTTATGATAAAATTTACAGCTAAAAAGTCAAACACTTGTTTATAAATTAATTACGTTAATTATTTTTTTTGCTAAAAATTACTGGAATAATGGAAATTGCCAAATGAGCCAGTTTTTTGGGCATAAAAAATATTTTGGTGAATCAAAAATATAACATATCTTAGCAACTAAGATAATTAGTAACTAAATTAAATCGATGACTAAAAATAGTATACAGGATTTTCGCGAAGCCAGCAGATCATATTCTGATGCTTCTATTTTCATGCACGAAGCTATTGCCAGAAAAGCAGGTCTTTCCAGTGCTGACCATAAGTATCTGGGACTAATTCTGAAGTATGAATCTATAACAGCAGGTGAAATTTCAAAGTTAACAGGTCTTACTACCGGTGCTGTGACAGGATTGATAGACAGGTTGGAGAAAAAGGAGCTTCTTAAGAGACAGTTTATCCGTGAAGACCGGAGAAAAGTAATCATCATTCCAAATCTTGAGAACAGCATGAAACTATTGGGTCCTATTTTCGATGAGTTGCAGCAAAAAACGCTTACACTTATTGCTACTTTTTCTCAAAAGGAAATTGAATCCATTGAACGCTATTTCAGAGAGGCAACTATTCTTATGAAAGAAACAGCAGATTATTTAAACACCCCATAAACCATAATAAAACCATGGAAAGTTTAACCGTCACTTCAATTACCCGCGCAGAAATATGGCTTTGCATTACGACATTGCTTTATTTCCTTATGAATGGTGCACAGATTTTCGAAACTCTTGTATTTGTACCTAAATGGGCTTCTTCCCCACCCGAAACATTTAAATTCCTTCAGGATGGAAAAGGAGCAAGTCTGAAATTTTTCTGGATCACCCTTCATTCCCTTCACGAGATCGCTTTCATACTTGCTATTATTTTTTGCTGGAAAATTGATCCGGTAAGGAACTGGCTCTTGGCTTTATTCATCATTCATGCAGCGGTAAGAATCTGGACATTAACCTTTTTTGCACCTAATATTATACAGTTTCAAAACCTGGCAACATCCTCTTCCATTTCAGAAGAAATAATATCCAGGATATCACTTTGGAAAACCCTGAATTATGTGCGGGTAGCTATTTATATTGCCGTTTCAATGGGCTTTATTCCTCTTTGTATCAAGCTGTTCAGCTTCCGTCAATAATTCTAAAAATAATTTTCGCCTGCTTTTACAGTTGGCGAAAATTATTAAATCAAACTATTTTTAATTTGAAACATCAGTTTTATTATTCTGATATTCAAAAATCTTAACGATTGTACCAACAGTTTCCTGCCCCAGATGTTTTCCAATAAGATAGAGAGCAGCATCAATTCCGGCTGTAATTCCAGCAGTAGTAATCAGCTGTTCCTGATCAACATAACGTACATTCCGGAGAACATTGGCTTCCGGATTATATTGCTCTAAAGCATCCAGCAGCATACTATGAGTTGTGATATCGTGACCAGCAAGTATGCCCGTCCCGGATAACAGCATGCTTCCTGTACATACTGTAAACACAAAAGTTCCGGCATCATAATGATTTTTAATCCATTTCAGAACAGTTCCCTGAAAATCCTTATCCTGAATATATTTCATAATATGGTCTGGGTTTGCACCGGGAATGACAATCATATCCGGTTTTGGACAAGTTTGCAAGTCATAAGTCGGAATAACAGCCATCGTATTTGCTTCCGTGTATACAGGTTCTTTTGTTTTTCCGACCGTAAAGCAACAGTAGCTATCGGGCTGTATGACATTTGCTTTAACAAAAACATCCAAAGGACCATTTAAATCAAGTACTTCCACCTGATCATAAACTAAAAATGCTATATTCATTGTTTTACTGTTTTGTTTGTGTTTCATAATTCTATTATTTTAAGTTGATTATTTTGGAAATAAGGACATAGTTCTTCCTTACTGACAATTGATTATCATCAGTTTTTACAGTAAAGAAAGAAAAATGATTATTCTGTACGCTTAAATGTTTTCCGGTATTGCGCCGGGGTAAGAGAAATATTTTTAAGGAATAAACGACGCAGCGAAACAACACTGCCAAAGCCGCATTTATCAGCTATTATCTCTATACTCATATTGGTATATTCAAGCATATTTCTGGCCTGATCCAACCTCATCTTTTCAATGAATCTGCCAGGAGTTATTCCTGATTCTTTTACAAATACCCTCGAAAAGTTACGCGCACTCATATTCAGAGATTCAGCAATATATTCTACTGTTACCGTCTCTCCCAGCTTGTCTTTCAACAGATCCCGAACTTGTTTTGTAAAAGGAGACATGGTTTCATATTCCGGCAATGCGTTTCCAAACTGAGACTGCATTCCGGGTCTTTTTAAATGCAGAACGAGGTGACAGGCGACTTCCGCTGCCAAAGCTTTACCAAAATCCTCTTCCAAAAGTGCCAATGCCAGATCCATACCTGAAGAAACACCTCCTGAAGTATAGATGGGTTTGTCACAAATAAAAAATGGATTAACATTAACCTCCACCTTTGGGTAAGATTTCTGCAGTTCATCAGCAAATTTCCAGTGGGTAGTCACTTGCCGGCCATCCAGCAGACCCGCTTTGGCAAGAACAAATGCACCTACACATACCGATCCCATCCGCCTTACTTGTGGTGTTATATTTTGAAGATAGTGATAAACATCGGGACTGATTTCATCCAGTACACTTAAAGCGGTACCAGCCACGAGTAAAGTATCTACAGAAAAATCAATATCATAAATGGTATGATTACACGATAGCGGCATTCCCGAACCGGAATAGATTATTTTTTCTGATGTTCCGGATATCAGATGAACATGATAACCGGAATCCTGTCTTTCGTTATTCAAAAAACGGTTTGCTGACGTAAAAACATCCCACGGTCCGGCAATATCAAGCAGCTGTACCTGTGGCAGTGCCAAAAGCACGATGTTTTTCTTCCCGGTATGTTGTACTTCTTTCTTCATATGTCGTTCTGTATGAGTACAAATGTAGAGAGAAAGCGGCTTGTCTGCAATGACAAAAAACATACAGTTCCGGCCAAAATATTTCTTTTCTGTCATAACAAAAGAGACTGCCTTATCAGACAGTCTCAGCACTCTACTATAAAATTAGCTTAACAAGCTATACTTTTAAATATTAAAATTTCACCTAAGCTGGTGATAGTCTTCGGGATTTCAAATAAAGAGCAGTACGGCTCAGATAAGGGAAAAGAAAAATTAATAACAGTGAAGCTGCAAGAAGCCATACCATCATTTCATAATAATCCATAGCAAAACGGACATGATTCTGAACGTTCATTCTTCCCACCAACAATTTATTGGCTGCTTTTACCGCCTTTTCTTCAGGCATTCCTCTGGAAATAAGTTTAGCAGTCTGCTGATGAAGAAAATTTTTGACTGCCGGATCCACAGCACTTAAATGATCCTGAAAAGCATTATAATGACGGCTTTTTTCAAACAATTCAAAAAAATTGATCAGCGCTATACTGATACAAAACCCCAAATATCTGACTGCCAAAGCTGTTGCAGCAGCTGAGGGACCAATAACAGCGGGAACTGACGAAATGATAAAAATAATCGTCGGAACCATAATCAAACCTACTCCCAATCCCTGAAGGAACAAGGGAATATAATAATTAAACTCATCGGCCTGAACGTCAAAAGAATAATACATTAACCCATGAAAGATCAACAGCATTAAAAATCCTGAGCCCCAGATATACCTTATATTTTTCTTTTGTAATACCATGCAACAGGCAATAATTACCCCGGCCACCAACCCTGCAAGATTGAAGATATTTATGTAGGAAATATGAAACGGATCCAAATGCAGCTCCGCAGCAAAATAATTGTTGACAATCCCTGATGCAAACCGGCAGATATACATTACAAAAAGGATCAGCAATCCTACTTTAAAGTTTCTGTATTTAAAAATCCTCAGGTCAATATATGGTCTTTTGATGGCCTGCTGCCGGAAAATGTATATTCCTCCCAAAACAACAATTCCTATGACACTTCCCAAAATCCGGTTATCCTCCAGCCAGTAATATTCCTGTCCAAAAATGGTAATGTACCCCATCAGTACCAGAATAGTACTGAAAAGTCCAAAGCTCTGCCAATCGAGCTTATACAGATGAAATCTCGCATGAGTTCTGTAATTGCTCATAGCAAGAGTGAGAAAAATAAGTCCCGGCAGATAAGAGAATATCGCTGTTTTATAGACAATATTAAAGTTATAGGAATCAATAAGATCTGCAGTGATCAGATTATTAAACGGCAGCGCACAGATCAGAATTCCGAAGAATACCGAAAAACTGATCTCCCTTCCCCTTTCACTGCTCAGCCTCGTAAAAATAAGAGTAAGTGAAAGGTTCACGTTTCCTGCAAATAACATTCCCTGCATAAAACGTACTGGAAACAGGATGTAAATTTCCTTGGTAAAATAACACGCCAGACAAGCTAAAATCTGCAGCGTGGTAAACAGAAGAAAATATTCCTTTGCTGCCAGAAAGCTGAAAAACCTTCTTTCCAGACTGTAAAATCCTACATATCCTGCATAGAAAAGCGCTACAGAAAACTGAATATCCGCAGGTTCACATCCATAATATCCCGCTGCAGCATTCACATTAGCCAAAGGAAGAAAAAATATAATGATCCCCGGAAGAGTCATCGAAAAGAGAATGATCTTGATCAGCCATTCCGGTGCCCATCTTTTGAAAAAAGGCATTTGTCTTTTAGCCATTAGAATGTTTTTTGTCGGCATATACATTCACGTTCATTCCTACTTTCAGGACCTCAATATCTTTTCTTATTCCATCTACTTTTATTCTCACAGGAATACGCTGAACAATCTTCACATAGTTCCCGGTAGAATTATCCGGAGGCAGCAATGAAAAACTTGATCCGGTTGCCGGAGAAAGTGAAATAATCGTTCCTTTAAATTCCCTGTCAGGATAAGAATCTGCTACAATTTTCACATGATCCCCGATATGCATATCCCTGATCTGTGTTTCTTTATAATTGGCAACCACCCACTTATCTGTTTCATTATTGACAATAAATGCCAGCGTTTCTCCGGCATCAATCATCTGCCCTACTTCCACGGTTCTACGTCCCATTCTTCCGTCATAAGCTGCAGTAACTGCCGTATAGCTTACATCCAGTTTGTGGCGGTCCAATAGTGCTTCCAGTCTTGCAATCTCTGCCAGAACAACTGTCTTTTCTGCCTGAATATCATCTATTTTTGATCGTGAAGCAGCGTAATTATCCTGCGAAGATTTGTAATCGCTTTCATTGACGTCCAACATTGCTTTTACATCTTCAAGCCTTTGTTTTGTGGCAGATTCTTCATCATATAATTTTTTATATCTGTCATAATCAAGTTTCTGCTTCCATACTTTTGCTTTATTGGCATCTATCTGGGCCATTGCTGCGGCAGCTTCTTTTTCTGTGGTACCGGTATTGCTTTCCAGTACTTTCAGCTGGGCACGGGCTTTCTGGAGAGCTGCCTGCGTCTGTTTCTGCTGAAGAATATATTCGCGGTTATCTATAATCAGAAGCGTATCCCCTTTTTTAACTTCCTGGTTTTCTTCAAATTTCACGGCCACAATGAATCCTCCGGCTCTTGAAATAATAGGGTTCACATATTCCTGAACCTGTGCATCATTGGTCTGTTCATATGCATAATAGTTCTTTAGGGTAAAACCGCCCCATACAGCAAGTGCAGCAACAATTAAAACTGAAATCCATCCTGTGATCTTTGTGATCAGCCTGTCGGTGGGAGTATATTTTTTTTTCATGGTATTATAAAACGCCTGTAATGTTTTGTAGTAAATAATAATTGTTCTGTGCCATAATCTTTGCCGCTTCCAGTTCAAATTTTGTCTGAAGAAGCTGTATATCTGCATCCAGCAATTCTGTAATAAGAGAAGTCTGACTGAAATAGGTATTTTTAATGATACGTGCATTCTCTTTAGCCTGAGTGACATTGGCTTCTGCTACCTTTATCTGCTCAAGGGCTTCCTGATATCTCAGATAGGCCTCTTTCACCTGCTGTCTTACTTTATCCTCTGTATCCTTGTGTGCCTCCTCTTCTTTTTCAAATTCCAGCTGTGCGGCTTTTACTTTATGGGTATTATGGTAAAGGGAAGAAATGGAAAAAGACGCCTTGATTCCTACTATTCCCAATGAATACCAATAAGGATTGTAGGGATAGAGAAAAATCTGCGGATTGGCATAATAAAATTCACCATACATTCCGATTTTAGGTCTTACGTTGGCTTTTACCTGCTTCAGTTTGAGTTTACTCAGCGCTGTCTGCTGTTCAGAGACATGATAACTGAAAGAATGATCCAGTGCCAGCTTCAAGTAGTCGCTGTAAGAGGTATTTTCATCCCATTGATTAAATGGTGCTTCAGGAATGACAGTCTGCTCATCAGGAATACCCAGGATAATGTTCAGTTTTTGTGTAGCAATGAGAATATCATTTTCTATAGTCACCAATGCCATCTTCCGCTTCGAAAGTTCAAGTTCAATCCTTAAAACATCACTTTTTAAAACAACCCCGTTTTTATAAAGGGCCTGAATTTCTTTAAGCTGTGTTTTCTGATCGGCAATATCCTGCTGAATAAGGTTTCTGAAAATTAAAGTTTTTTGAAGCTCAAGATAAAGCGCTGCCGTTTTGTAATGAATATCAGAAACAGCCTGGTCTTTCTGGATATCCGTAATTTTCTGAAGGGTCTGATTTTCCTTAATCTTAAGATTCAACTTATTTCCGTTATAAATGTTCAGATAAAAATCTGCTCCTGCCCGGTAAAGAGTATGAATAACTTCATGCTGGGTCGGTTTGGAAAAGATTCCGTTTTCATAGATGGGAATATTGGATGCTTTTTCTGCAGAGCCTTTAACTTCTATTTCCGGAAGCCGTTCTCTTTTCGCATCTTTTACTTCAGCTTCCGCAATGTCTGTATTGATGGTATTGATTCTGATATGGCGGCTGTTTTCTTCAGCTTTCTGCCACGCATCTTTTAAGGAAAGTCGTATAGTATCCTTAGTTGGACTACCTGTCTGAGCTGATATTGTACAGGAAATTCCCAGCATCAGCAATCCGGCGACATAAATTTTCATTTGAATTTTTGAATTATTGCACTGCAAATTTATCCTCAATCCTGAAATTATATTTATCTAAAATAGTCAACTTTTACATGATTCCGGCCAAATGATTATATTTGCATTTTTACTGGTATTTTATATTTTTTATGGGATTAATTGCTGCACTTCCAGATATTGATAAAGACGATAAAAGTGTATTTGTTATGCACGAAAAATCGGAAAAACTAATTCCTTTCCACAAGCATACAAAAGGACAGCTGAGCTATGTAGAAGGTGGTATTGCCTATATTACGATCAACAATAGAACGTATGTAGTTCCGGCCCGGCATTTTTTCTGGATTCCACAGGGGATGGAACATATTTTAGAGATCGGGCACACCGCCACTGTTCTGCGCTCTCTTTATTTCTATGCCCATGATGATCTCTCAGATCCTTTCTACAGCAGACTGGGAATATATCCGGCATCAGAACTGCTGATCCAGATGATCAAATATACTGAAATATGGGATGAAAAACATGTTACCTCAAAAGACGAAAACTTTGAATTTCTGATAGCTTTAAAAAAGATACTGCCAAAAACCCACCAGCAGCCTTTACCTATTATTCTTCCCGCGACTCACAACAAACAGATGATGAGGATTGTATCTTATCTGGAATGGAATATCGGGGAAAAACTTACTTTGGCAAATGTAAGCAGCAGATTCGGGCTGAGTGAACGCTCCATGTCCCGTCTTTTCAAAGCAGACATGGATATTTCTTTTCTTCAATACCTGAAAACGCTAAGAATTATAAAAGCCATTGAATTACTTTTAAATACGGATAAACCCATCAATGAAATAGCTGATGATGTTGGCTATAGCTCTATCAGCGCTTTTAGTGATACATTTCGTGAATTTACACAATCCAGACCTTCAGACCTTAGAAAGAGTAATAAAAGCACTCAAAATTCCATCGGATAGTCAGCTTTACATATGATGTTCGTCAGCTTTAAGAAAAAATAAAAGAGTAATTTGTCTTTTATTAGAAATTTCTTTCTATCTTTGTCTCATAAAACTCATAAAAATGTTTTCAAAAACCTGTGAATATGCCTTAAGAGCTTTGATCTACATTGCCCAGCAGTCTAAAAATGACAGCAGGGTCGGGATTAAAGACATTTCAAAAAGCATTCATTCGCCGGAACACTTTATCGCCAAAATTTTGCAGGACCTCAGCAGAAAAGGATTTGTACAATCTGCCAAAGGCCCGAATGGAGGTTTTTATATGGATCAGAAAAACCTGAATACTTCCATTGCTGATATTGTAAGGGAAATTGATGGTGATAAACTTTTTTCCGGTTGTGGACTAGGCTTGGATCAATGTTCAGAAACGCACCCCTGCCCTTTACATGAGCAGTTTAAAAGTATAAGACAAGATCTCCGTATCATGCTTGAAACCTCAAAAATTCAAAATTTCGTTGACAATCTGGATTTAAAACTAACCCATTTGAAGGTGTAAAAAAATTTAAACAAATAAAAGATAAAAAGGTATTTATATATTAATAAATCCAAAAAAATTACTCATCTCATAAACCTATTAATCTAATGCATACAAAAAATATTGAAAAAATGTCCGGACACTGGTTACTGGCTAAAATCGGTAAAAAAGTGTTACGCCCCGGAGGTCTTGCACTTACCCAAAAGATGCTATCAATGCTGGACATCAACTCTACTGATGCTATGGTGGAGTTTGCTCCCGGTCTTGGTTTTACCGCACACATGACATTGGAGAAAAAGCCTGGCTCTTACATAGGAATTGATGCTGAACAAAATGCCGTAGAGTATCTTAACAAAAAATTTCGGGGAACATCAGCCTTATTTAAACTGGGAAATGCTGCGGAAAGTTTTTTACCGGAACAATCAGCCAGTAAAGTATATGGTGAAGCTATGCTGAGTATGCATGCAGATCACCGGAAAGCAGAAATTATTCAGGAAGCCTACAGAATATTGAAGCCTCAGGGATATTATGCAATTCATGAACTGGCTTTAAAACCTGATAATCTCGACAGTAATGTAAAACTGCATATTCAGAAGGAACTGGCTTTGGCTATCAAGGTCAATGCACGCCCGTTAACCGTTTTTGAGTGGGCTGGATTATTGGAAAAAGAAGGATTTAAAGTCTTAAAAGTAGAAACCGCACCGATGCATCTTCTGGAACCTCAAAGAGTTATTGATGATGAAGGGATTTCCGGGGCCGTTAAAATCGCTAAAAACATATTACTGAATCCTTCCATCAGAAAGAGAGTTTTTCAAATGAAAAAAATCTTTAAAAAACATGAAAAAAATATGTGTGCTGTAGTGATTATCGCCAGAAAAGAATAGTAGAAATAAGGTGATAAAAGTCAGAATAAATAAAGGATAAGTTACTGTTTTGTATTGAAAATAGATTTTATATTTGTATAAGAAAATAAGAAAAGAAGAAGAAAGTACCTTTCAAAAACCGCTAAGATCCCCGAATCATTTGCAGTTCAGGAATGAATAAATCCCTGTTTATGCTATGTAAATCAATCTAAATTTTAAAATTCAAAAACCTGAATATTTATTGATAGTTTAAAGAAACTCATTCAAAAAAATTATTTAATAAAAGACAAAAAGGTGTTAATATCTAAATAAAGATGAAACTGAATGCTAAAAATCCTCTTGTATTAATGATGCTTTGCCTGATGGCGGGTGTTTTTATCACGGTCAGTTTTCTGGAAACGCCAATGAAGTTTCAGGTTCCGGGAATGACGCTTCCTGTAGCGCTTGAACTGGGAATGATGATGTTTGGAATATCCACTAAAATACAGTGTGTTTTTCTGATCCTTATTATAGCAGGAATGCTAATAAGCAGAAAAAAGTATACGAAAACAGACTTTATATTAATAGCTTTTTTATTAGCAATCCTCCTGTTAGAGAAGTTCTGGATGCTCCCAGTTCTTGATATCCGGGCCCAATTGCTATCAGCCGGAAAACCTGTTCGATCCTCAGAAATGCATAACTATTTCATCTATGCCGAATCTGCCAAAGCAATCATCCTGTGTATAGCCATAGGCTTACAATTTACCAAACAAAAAATGAATACTTAAGCAATTCTATACAATGCTTACTCCAGCAGAAAAATTTAAATTCTTAATTCCCTTATTATGAAAAAAACGATCGTACTCACCACAGCATTATGCACAGTGATGATATTGAATGCCTGCAAACAAAGCACTTCGTCAGATACAATGAATGGTGCCAATACAGAGAATATCAAAACGGATGGCACAAGCGAAGAATTAAAAATGCCAGCTCCACCCAATGTTCCGGCTCCAGTGGGAAACCGTGCTGCTAAAAAAATTATTGTAAAACTGGAAACGATAGAGAAAACAGGAGAACTGGCAGATGGAACACAGTATAATTTCTGGACTTTCAACGGAACGGTTCCCGGAAGCTTTATCCGGGCAAGAGTTGGAGATGATATTGAACTTCATCTTAAAAACCATGAAAATAATACCTTTCCGCATAATATTGACCTTCATGCAGTAAACGGACCTGGCGGTGGTGCTGAAGCTACTTTTGTAGCTCCCGGTAAAGAAGCAACTTTTACTTTCAAAGCACTCAACCCCGGATTATATGTCTACCATTGTGCAACAGCACCTGTAGGAATGCATATTGCCAACGGAATGTACGGTCTTATCCTTATAGAGCCTGAAGGCGGTCTTCCAAAAGTAGACAAAGAATTCTACATCATGCAGGGAGACTTTTATACTAAAGGAAAATTCGGAGACAAAGGATTGCAGGAGTTTGACATGGACAAAGCGATTGCCGAACATCCCGAATATGTAGTCTTCAACGGAAATACAGCATCTCTTTTAGGGGATAAAGAACTTCAGGTAAAAACAGGGGAAACAGTAAGATTCTTTGTTGGGAATGGCGGTCCGAACCTGACCTCTTCTTTCCATATTATTGGTGAAATCTTTGATAAAGTATACATCGAAGGAGGCAGCAAAATAAATGACAATGTACAGACAACGGTAGTTCCTCCCGGAGGAGCGTCTATCGTAGAGTTTAAAGCAACAGTTCCCGGAGAATATGTGATTGTAGATCACGCGATTTTCAGGGCATTCAACAAAGGTGCTTTAGGTAAGATTAAAGTAACAGGACCAGAAAATCCGGCAGTATATAAAAAGAATCAGTAATGAATTAAGGTTCATTGGGATTTCAAAAGAGAAACAATGAGAGCTTTTGCAGTTATAGTAGGTCTGGCAGTATGTTCACTAATGACATGCTGTTCTGAACAGACGAAAAGTCCGAAGATAAAAATTCCAGCTCAACATCATTTAAACCTGGTTGTAAGTCAGAAAAAAATGATTGAAATACCGGGAGGAACGTATAAGGCATTCATCGGAAAAGATTCGGGAAGGATTGTACGGGTACAGACTTTTTATCTGGATGACAGCCCTGTTACGAATCGGGAATATCTTGAATTTCTTAAAGCAAATCCTCAATGGACAAGAAGTAAAATACTAAAACTTTATGCAGACAGTAATTATCTGAAACATTGGAAAAGTGACTACGAAATCCCGGCAGGAATAAGTCCGGAAGCACCCGTTACCAATATTTCATGGTTTGCAGCTGAAGCGTATGCAAAAAGTACAGGAAAAAGACTTCCGGCAATCGACGAATGGGAATATGCAGCACTGGCAGATCAACAATCTCCGGATGCCTCCAAAGATCCCGCTTTTACGGATTATATTCTTAAAGCGTATCAAAAAAAGGATAAAAACAAACAACCAATAAAACAAGAACTACCCAATTATTACGGAATCTATAACATGTATGGAATGGTTTGGGAATGGACTTATGATTTCAATTCAGTGATGATGAGCGGTGAATCCAGAAAAGATAATACCGTGAATGACAACCTTTTCTGTGCCGGAGCAGCAGTAACCTCTTCTGACTTAAGAAATTACGCAGCTTTTATCCGGTACGCATTAAGAGGAAGTATAAAAGCAGATTACTGTCTTAATAATCTCGGATTCAGATGTGCTAAAAACAAAAATTGACCCTTATGAAAAATATAACCCTGATATTACTGGCTTTGATCATGATATCCTGCGGCAAGAAAAATGAAGAGATAAGCCCAGAATCCATCTACAACGTACAGACAAACTGGGAAAAACAGGATGGTAAAAATATTACATTCTCTGATCTGAAAGGAAAAGTACTGGTAACCGCAATGATTTTCACTTCCTGTAAAACGGCCTGTCCAAAACTGACCGCAGAAATGCGAACCATTGCTCAGAAAGTAGGAAAGGCAGATCCAAAGGATATTCAATATGTATTAATCTCCATTGATCCGGAAAATGATACTCCAAAAGTGATGAAGAGATACCTGTATGTTAACCGATTCGATGAAAAAGAATGGAGTTTCATCCGGGGTAATGAAGAAGATATCCGGGAACTGGCTAATATAATGGCTGTTAAATATAAACAGATCTCTCCTATTGAATTCTCCCACTCCAACATCATTACAGTGTATTCAAAAAAGGGAACTCTGGCTTTTCAAAAAGAAGGGCTCGATAGCGATTATGAAGCTATTGTGAACGAAATAAAAAAACAAATACAACTTTAAATGGATAAGATTATGAAAAAATTACTTGTAACAGCTGTGCTGTTTTCACTCGCTGTAACTTCATGTTCAGATAAAAAAGGTACAGATCCTATTCCTCAACCGAAGGAAACCAATACAATGCTGGAAGAGCCCAAACCTCAGGAAGCAGCACCAGCCGCCACTCCTCTTTCAGGAGTTGATGCAGATATTGCGGAAGGAAAATCTCTTGTAGAAGGAACAGATTGTTTATCATGTCATAAAATCGATTCAAAACTTGTAGGTCCCGCATATCAGGAAGTTGCAGCAAAATACAAAGAAGCAGATCTTGATATGCTTGCACAGAAAATTATTGACGGCGGTAAAGGCAACTGGGGAGAAATTCCCATGACTCCTCACGCAGGATTGAGTAAAGATAATGCCAAGTTGATGGTAAAATATATTCTGTCACTTAAGAAGTAGTAAAAAAATTTAAAATAATAAAAGATAAAAAAGTATTATATTATGAACACAAGAACAGACTTTATAGGAAATATGGTTGCTGAAGATTTCAGAACGGCAGCAATTTTTAAAAGACACGGAATTGATTTCTGCTGTAAAGGCGGAAGAACCATAGAAGAAGCCTGCAGCAATAAAAAACTGGCTCCGGAAAAAATCTATGAAGAACTCGAAGCTCTTCCGAAGAATGAAGGATCTGCAATAGATTTCAATAGCTGGCCTTTGGATTTACTGGCAGATTATATTGAGAAAACCCATCACCGTTATGTAGAAGAAAAGACACCTGTTCTGCAAGCTTTCCTTGATAAATTATGCAAAGTTCACGGAGACAGACATCCGGAGCTGTTTGAAATTAATGCAATATTCAATGAATCGGCACATGATCTGGCAGCTCATATGAAAAAAGAAGAACTGATCCTGTTTCCTTTCGTAAGAAATATGGTGAAAGCCAGAATATCAGGCGAAGTACTCCTCCAACCTGCTTTCGGAACAGTAGAAAACCCTGTTAATATGATGCAGCATGAACATACGATAGAAGGAGAACGTTTCAGAAAGATTGCTGAAATCACGGATGAATATCTTCCTCCCACAGATGCCTGCAATACGTACAAGGTAGCATTTGCTATGCTTCAGGATTTTGAAAATGACTTACATAAACACATTCATCTTGAAAATAATATCCTTTTCCCAAAAGCTATCCGATTAGAGAAAGAATTTGCCGTTGAATCATAAAAAATAATACAGAATGACACCTAAAAAACTTTGGATATGGCTTGCTGTAGTAATGGTTGCTTCGTTTGCTGTTCTTATCTTTTATGGAACTGAAATTTACAGAAAAATCCCTCCAATTCCTGAGAAAGTAGTAACTACAGATGGAACTGTGATCGCTACCGAACAGGATATAAAAGACGGGCAGAATGTCTGGCAGTCTATTGGAGGACAAACAGTAGGAAGTATCTGGGGACATGGTGCTTATATTGCTCCGGACTGGACTGCGGATTACCTTCACAGGGAATCTGTGCTGCTGCTTGATGAATTGACCAAAAAAGACGGTAAAGTATATAAAGACCTTCCGGATGATGAACAGGCCAAATATCAGGTACTGCTGAAGAAAGAACTTCGTACGAACACCTTTAATGAAAACAATAATGAAATTATTTTCTCTCCTGAACGGGCCGAAGTACAGAAACAATTAGCCAAGTATTATTCAAATTTATTTATGAATGATGCTTCTATGGCAAAACTCCGGGATCAGTATGCCATCCCGGAGAATACCATCAAAGATACCGGAAGAATGGCCCAGATGAATGCTTTCTTTGCCTGGAGCACATGGGTTTGTATTACGGAAAGACCCGGAGATGATGTGACATATACCAATAACTGGCCGCATGATGAATCGGTAGGAAATGTTCCTCCGCCTTCACTGCATTTATGGTCTGGTTTCAGCGTACTGCTCCTGTTGGGATGTGTAGGTCTTCTGGTATTTTACCATGCCAGAAATAAAGAGGAAGAGGTCAGCCAAATCCTTCCACTCGAAGATCCGCTGCGAAATATGAAGCCTACTCCTTCTATGAAAGCTACTTTAAAATATATATGGGTAGTTGCTTTACTGATTCTGGTTCAAATGCTGGCCGGAGTCGTTACCGCTCACTATGGTGTGGAAGGAAGCGGATTTTACGGTATTCCTCTGGATCAGTTTTTACCTCAGTCGGTCTCCAGAAGCTGGCATGTACAGCTGGCGATTTTCTGGATTGCTACCTCATGGCTGGCAACAGGACTTTATATTGCCCCGGCCGTTTCCGGGCATGAGCCGAAGTACCAGAAGCTGGGAGTAAATATTTTATTCGGAGCTCTATTGATCGTTGTTTTGGGTTCTCTTACCGGACAGTGGCTTGGTGTAATGCAAAAGCTTGGTCTTGTTGATAATTTCCTTTGGGGACACCAGGGTTATGAATATGTGGAACTTGGAAGAGTCTGGCAAATTTTGCTGCTGGTAGGCCTTATTCTATGGTTGATTTTAATGGTAAGAGCTCTTCTTCCGGCATTAAGACGTAAAGATGGAGACCGTCATTTATTGACACTGTTTACTCTTTCAGCTGTAGCCATTGCGTTATTTTATGGAGCAGGATTAATGTATGGAAGACAAACCCATATGGCCATTGCTGAATATTGGAGATGGTGGGTAGTTCACCTTTGGGTAGAAGGTTTTTTTGAAGTATTCGCAACAGTAGTCGCAGCATTTTTATTTACAAGACTGGGATTATTGAGATTGAAATCTGCAACGAATTCAGTATTGTTTTCTACGATTATATTTCTTGCCGGAGGGATTCTGGGAACATTCCACCACCTTTATTTCAGTGCTACTCCTACAGCAGTATTGGCGTTAGGAGCTACTTTCAGTGCGTTGGAAATTGTACCGCTTGTCCTGATTGGCTATGAAGCATACCAAAATTACCAGCTGAGTAAATCAACCAAGTGGATTCAGGCTTATAAATGGCCGATCTACTGTTTCATTGCAATGTGTTTCTGGAATTTTCTGGGTGCCGGAATCTTTGGATTTGCTATCAATCCGCCTATTGCGCTTTATTATATTCAAGGACTGAATACTACCGCTGTTCACGGCCATGCTGCTTTGTTCGGAGTATACGGAATTTTAGGAATCGGATTAATGTTGTTTGTATTACGGGGACTTTATCCTGACAGACAATGGAATGATAAATTAATAGGCTGGGCTTTTTGGCTGACTAATATCGGATTGCTGGTAATGGTAACCATCAGTCTTCTTCCTATAGGCATTATGCAGTCGGTGGCTTCTATAAAAGAAGGTTACTGGTATGCACGTTCTGCAGAATTTATGCAGACGGATATCATGCACTTCCTGAGATGGATGCGTGTTCCGGGAGATATTTTACTGGCTGCAGGTGAGCTGCTTTTGGTAATTTTCATCATCGGACTTAAGTTGGGTTGGTCGTTGAAAGAAAAACGTTAGCATTCTTTATTCAAGCCTCATGAGTTATCCAGCTTGTGAGGTTTGATTACCTTTAATCAAAAAAAATCATGAAACGCAATGAAAATATTATCCCGCTTTCCAAAGATCACCATTTCGGGCTTCTATGCAGTTGGAAAATAAGACAGGGACTGAAAAAAGAAATTGAGGTTTCCCGGATCAAAGATTATATTCTGTATTTCTGGAATCATCATCTGAAAAAGCATTTCAGAGAAGAAGAAGAAATTCTGTTTCTTTATCTTGAAGATGAATATACGCTCCGTATACAGAAAGAGCACAGACAGATTCAGAATATTGTTTCTCAAATTTCATCCTCAGAAAACATTGATCTTTTCTCAGATTTTACAGACCTTCTGGAACAGCATATCCGTTTTGAAGAGCGCGAATGGTTTCCTCATCTTGAAGAAAAACTGGAAGTACATGTTCTGGAGAAAATCGGTAAGGAACTAAATGATATTCATACAGAAGAAAAGGATGATTATCAAGATGAATTCTGGAAATAAGTTTGACTTTATTTTATTGATGCTAGTTAAACTTCAGAAAAAACCACAAAAGTCACAAAAGCTTTTATTTTAAAAAACTTTAGTCCAAATAAGTTTAAAATAATGTCGGATAAAAGTTCACATAAGATGAAAATCAAAGATTTTCACAAAACTTAGGCGTACTTATTATGTATAAAGTTTGGCTCTAGAAAAAATTGCATATTTAAAACTTTTGTGACTTTTGTGGTTAAGAATCTTCACTGTAAGTTTAGATAGCTTCTATAATTAAAAAGAGGCTGTTTCAAAAGTCAAATTGTTGACTTTTGTCATTCTGACGAAGGAAGAATCTTATTGATAATCATATACTTGAGATTCTTCATCACATTACATCTCATTCAGAATGACACTTTTGAAACAGACTCTTTTCCATTAATAATTTATTGTGTCGCTTTCATCATGGCATTAGTAATTTCAATTTCCTTTTTTCTGGAATATGCAGAATCAAAAGGCTCCATGACATTGAATAAATATTGGTAAAAAGGTGCAATCTGCCGTACATTTTCAGATTCTTTAATCGCTTTTTCTTTGCCCATTTGCTGCAATCCTTTTATAAAAACACTGAATTTTCTATCAATCGGCTCTATTGACTTTAAAAGATAGGTATATGCTTTTTCTTTCTGTCCCAATGTTTTGTAAGCTTCTGTAACCGCCGAAACAACTAATGCATATTCCATTGGTTTTGACCTCATCTGTTTTCTGGCAGCCGCTTTAAATGCCGGAGAAAGATTCTGATAGTAGTCATATTCTTCAAATATTCCTTTCTTAAGGGTTTCCGCCAGCTGAAGACCTTTCTGCTCCTGTCCTGCAACAATGTATCCGGTTACCATTGAACTTAATGACCTTGGATCATTGTATTTTTCAACCGGAATTTCTTTCGCGGCAAGGTCCAGCAGTTCTAATGCCTTCGCTTTCTGTCCGCTTACCACAAGTGCAGATACAGCCCTGCTTACGGACATTCTGTAACCTAAAATATTGGAAGTTGCCGTTTCATTATAATAAACACTGAGGTCTTTAAAATTCCCCCATCTGAAGTTTTTCACCACCTGGTAAAGAGAATTGGCATCTACCCTTCCTTTATCTCCATCCGGGCTCTGAGGCGTGTGAATAGGAACCAGTCTGTAGCTGAAACCGTCAAACTGCAGGTATTCGTCAAGGTAAAAAATATTTTCGCTGTCATACATTCCGCCTGAGGAGAAATTAATAGGACGTTTCCAGTCGAAATTAGCTAGCATATCAAGCATCATCAGATTGCTTTTGTAAAGGGTATTTGCTTCATAATTGATCATAATCTGATCTACTGCCTTAGAAAGATCAGCCTGATTGATAATCCCCGATTTTACAGCATTTTCCTTATTTACCGGAAGAATAAATTTACTTACCGGAAGAATATTATATTTTTCATATTGTTTTTCCCCGAAATACATCTTCAGCAATTCATCTTTTTCGGAAGATTTAAGTTTAAGGAACCTGATAGCATCTTTCACCGTCAGAGAATCCTGGGTAAGATATTTTCTGAACTCCTGGAAAGCTGTGTCCGGTGCTCCCTGTTCTTTCAACATTTGGAAAAGTCCTTCCCAATCTTCTTTTTTCATCAGATAAACCTGATCGTTGACACCGTCTCTGTACTCTTCGTGAGTGAGTTCTCCCGGAATTCCCTTAGCATTATATGTTTTTCTTTTTACCTGATCTATATTCCATGGTGTGGCTAAAAGAGTAAAATTGACCGTTTTCACATCATCCCTGAATCTTTCCGTTTCCTGAATTGCCCACACCGGAAAGGTATCATTATCACCATAAATGAAAATAATATCATCCTTAGGCAGCGAACGTAAAAATGAATAGGCATAATCGCGGGCTGCAGTCTTTTTACTGCGGTCATGTGACGTATAATTCTGGAACCCCATCATAAAAGGAATCCCCAACAAAACGACTCCCAAAATAATATTAGCTGCATTAGATTTAAGTTTAGCCTGAATCAGCCAAAGAACAGCTCCTGCTCCCAGACCAATCCAGATAGCAAAAGCATAGAACGAGCCTACCATCGCATAATCTCTTTCCCTTACTTCAAATGGTTTTACTCCGGTGTAGAAGACAATTCCCATACTTGTAAGAACAAACAGTGAAAGAACAGCATAAAACCTCCCGAAATCCCTGTTCAGCTGAAAAAAGAAACCGATAAGTCCTAAAATCAATGGCAGAAAGAAAAACTTTACGGTACTTTCATTTTTAAATTTAGCAGGCATATGATCCTGATCACCCAACAATGCATTATCAATAAAAGAAAATCCTGAAATCCAGTTTCCGTTGGTATTTTCCATATGTCCTTCAAGATCATTCTGTCTTCCTACGAAATTCCACATCAGATACCGGACAAAGTAGTATCCGTTCTGGAATGAGATGAAATAATCCATATTCTGGGCAAAAGAAGGGCGTTTTACCTTAATAAGATCGTAAGGTTTTACTTTCAAATAATCTTCTGCGGTAATGGAATCTCCTTCATATTTTGCTCTCAGGTCTTCAAAAATCCTTTTAGCCTCCGGATTGTCTGCTACTTCTTCATTATCATAATTGAAGGTGAAATCAGGAGCGCCATACAAGGCAATATAATTGGCGGTAACCTCTTTATCCTCATTGAACATCCTCGGCATGAAACTGATATGCGATTTATTAAACACATAATTGAATCGTTCCCCGGTTTTTCTGTAGGTTCCGGTTTTTTCATCTTTTTCGTAAATATCTCCGGTCACATCTCTTTTGTAGCTTCCGTCTTCATCTTTTTCCAAGCCGTTTCTGTCGAGAAATGCCGTGTAGTTCTGTCCATAAATTGTGGGCCAGTCACCATATTGCACCCTGTTGTAATAATCTCTCATTCCTATTGCGGTATCCGGATCATTAAGGTTCATCGGTGGATTGGCATTTGCCCTGATGGGAATCACCAGCCAGCATGAGAAACCAATCATCATATAAACCAGTGATAAAACGATGGTCTGATAAACTTTTCTTTTTGTTTTCCTCGCATATTTAATCAGGAAATAACTCATAGCAATCATAAGAACAAATGCTACAATCGTCCCTGAATGAAAAGGAAGTCCCAGCCCGTTTACAAAGAAAATCTCAAGTTTTCCAAATATCGTCATCACCAAAGGGAAAATAATCTTGAATACAAAAGCAAGAATTCCCAACGTTACCAGATTAGCTACCAGAAAGCTCTTCCAGGAAAAAGTATAGTTTCGGGCGTAATATACCAGACATATGGCAGGAATAGCCAGCATACACATCATATGTACTCCCACAGAAAGTCCTATTGCAAAGAAAATAAGAATGATCCATCTCTCGCTGTCAGCTGCTTTAGATTCGTTCTCCCATTTGGTGATCAGCCAGACCAACAGCGCGATAAACATAGAAGCCATTGCATAGACCTCTCCTTCTACTGCTGAAAACCAGAAGGTATCTGAAAAAGTAAAGCATAAAGCTCCGATGCCTCCAGCAAACAGGATTGAAATCTCGTGAGATCTGGTAACACCTTCAAAATCTTTATTCAAAAGCCGTCTTAAAAAATGGGTAATCGTCCAGAACAGAAACAGGATGGTAAATGCACTGAACAGCGCTGACATGGCATTGATCACAATGGAATAATTTTCTCCATTTCCCAAGGCAAAAATACTCGCCACCGCTCCTACAATCTGGAATAAAGCAGCTCCCGGAGCATGGGTCACCTCAAGTTTTACTGCAGAAGAAATATACTCTCCACAGTCCCAAAAACTCAGGGAATGCTCCATGGTTGAAAGATAAGTGATAAGTGCAACAGCGAAAAGGAACCATCCCAGTACGGTGTTCCATTTTTTAAAAGACCAGTTTTTCATATAATATTTTCAATATGTATATGACAACCGGGAGGAAGGGTTTATTACATGAAAGAAAATTTATTTAATTATCGTATGTTTAACCACAAAAGCTTTCTTCTAATTCAATTAGTTTACAATGAACCTGTATAAAAAAGTTCATATAAGAAGAAAATAAAGATTTAAAAAAACTTAAATATACTTTATTAATTATAAGTTTTTAAGGTGATAATAACCTTACACCATTGTCATTCTGACGAAGGAAGAATCTCATATGCTGCTTAGATTCTTCACTTCACTTCGTTACATTCAGAATGACAGAGGCATAAAATAACAGGATTAGTGTAAAATTGTATGGAATTACCATTTTTTAATATGTATTATTCAATCCTCCATCCAAAGGAATGCTTGTTCCGGTAAGATAATTTGAATATTCTGAGGCCAGAAAAGCTACCAGGTGGCCATATTCTTCCGGCTGCCCGAATCTTTTCATGGGAATCTTATTTTCTCTTGCTTTTTTTATTTCTTCCGCCGAATCACCACTTTGCTGAGCTTCATGAGCAACCAGTTTTTGAATCCGTTCAGTATCAAAATATCCTGTAAGAACATTATTTACGGTGATATTATGTTGTGCAATTTCATTAGAAAGAGTTTTTGCCCACGCAATGACCGCAGAACGGATAGAATTTGACAATGCCAGACTTCCAATTGGTTCTTTAACAGACAGAGAAGAAACGTTGATAATACGGCCGTTTTTCTGTTGGATCATATAAGGCAGAGCCAATAGTGTTGTTTTGCAAACCGTTTTAAATAGAAGATCAAATGCTTTCTGATAATCATCCGGAGTTTTATCGAGTGCTAAACCTGGTTCCGGACCGTTTGTATTATTAACCAGAATATCAACAGAATGGTCATTAAAATATCCTGTTATAATTTTTTTATAATTTTCAAAGTCTGAGAAATCAGCCACCAGATATTCATGTTTCTGTTCCGGATTGATGACCGGCAGTGAAGAAACGAAATCTTTAAGCTTTGTTTCATTGCGGGCCATAACGGTAACATTCGCTCCGCATTTTGCCAATTCCAGAGCAATTCCTGCTCCTATTCCCTGAGTTGCCCCTCCCACTAAAGCATTTTTTGAAAAAAGTTGAATATTCATAATGTCTCGATCAATGTTAATTGGTATAAGATAAATGTAAGAAAAAACCTCCAAATTATATTTTGAAGGTCTGTATTTTAACTCATATTTATCACTTATTTCACTACCGTTGCTTCAAGCTCAACCTTTAATGTTTCAAACAACCCTTTTACTTCAAGCATCGTTACCGCCTGCTGTATTTTATGTTGGGCAATCCACTCCTGAAGAATGGGAAAATAAGGCCAGAGTTCTTCAGTAGAAGTTGTGTAGATATTTAATCTTACGATACCGCTGCATTCATATCCTGCTGTGTGGATCACTTCTTCCAGGTTGGCAATAGCCTGTTCCAGCTGTGATTTCATATCTTTATCACTGGATGTTCCATCGGGGTCAATAGCCGCCTGCCCTGAGCAGTATAAAGTACTTTCAACATTTTTTACCTCTACAGCCTGAGAATAGCTTCTCTCATCCTGCCATTTCCATGGGTTAACCGTTCTTTTTTCCATTGTATGAATTGTTATATGTTACGGTACAAAATTGCAGAACAAATACGGCAAATCCCTGTGATCCGGATCACGATTATGAGGTGAGTCCGATCACTTTTTTACAATGGCAGACGGCTTAAAGTTTCCCTGGAAACGCCTAAATAAGCGGCTAAAAGAGATTTTGGGACACGTTGGACAAGAGAAGGATACTTTTTCAAAAGCTGATCATATCGTTCTTTTATTCCGGTTGTCATCATGGAAATGGTTCGTTGCTGAGCAGTAATAAATCCCATATATGCTTTTTCCAGAAAAAAATGTTCCAGTTTTGGCAGATGGGCACACAGCTTTTTGTAATCTTCTAACTGAAGACACAATACTTCTGTATCTTCAAGACATTCCAAGGACATCGTTGCCAGAGTTTGCTGATAGTATGCCGGAAAGTCTGTTTCCCACCAGTCTTCCATTGCAAATCCAATAATGTGTTCTTTTCCGGTTTCATCGGTATAAACAAGTTTCAGAAGACCTTTCAGAACAAAATAATTATAAGGCACCGTTTCTCCCTCCTGTACTAAAAACTGATGTTTCCTGTATTTTTTATAGGTAAAACAGGATGATATGAATTCAAATTCATCATCATTAAGAGGAATAATTGTTTCAATGTGAGACCTTAGCAAATGCAGCATGTTCTATTTCTTGTAGTATAAAAGTACTCTTTTTTCATCAAGACATTTAATTGATGATATAAACAGTGTTAAAATGTAAACGGATAAACATCACTTAATGTTGGATGAAGCCTATTCAGGGTTTTATAAAACTCTTGTTGAACAGGTTCCGGGATGTTGTCGTATTCATCGAAATAAACATCCAACTGCCGGATAACAAAAGCCATTTGCAACCATTCTTCAAAATTAATATTCATAGGTTCCGTCTTTTCATCATAATCATGATTATAGAAAAAAACCTGATCATTAATATTCAGGAACCATCGATCACCCTGCCCGTTACCTGCAAAACACCAATAATCAGTAAGCTCAAATTCTTTATTCTCATTGACAGCCTCAACTGAATTATACAGGATCGTTTCAGAAGAAATTTCGGCTGTTGGTATTTGAGTGACCCAGTTCCTGTACCGTTCAGAGAAAGGAAATAGTATTGTTTTGGAAAAATTCTGCAAAGGACTTTTCACTTTCAATATTTCAGATTCTATTTCTACTAGAGTTAATATGACAAAAGAAATCATAGCTGTAAAAATTAAGGCTTTTGTTTCAACAGCTCATTAATCTGCTGGTAAAAAGTATCTTTACTATAATCTGCTAATCCTTTATGATGCAGACGAATTTCGCCTTTTTTATCCAGCACAATGGTTGTAGGTAATGATCCACTGTAAAGTACTCCGGGAATATTGCCAGCCGGTACCAGAAAAGGAACTGTAAAGCCTTTTTCTTTTAAATATGATTTTCCAAGAGCAGTGTTTTCATCCAGATTTACGGTAAGAAATACCATATCCGGATTGTTTTTATAATGATCGTACAGCTTTTGAACTGAGGGAAACTCTGCCCTGCAGGGAGGGCACCATGAGGCCCAAAAGTTAATGAAAACTACTTTATTTTGTAAATCAGAAATATTAATGATGGTTCCATCTTCATTTTTCAGCATAAACCCGGCGTAGGAAACTCGTGCTGAAGCATTCTGATCCTCTTTTGTTTCTGATATACTGGAATTAAGGATTCCTGTGGAAGCAACCTGTCTCATCAGCCATGCTTTTGCATCTTTATTCACCAATACAATAATGAATAATATTGTCAGTATTGCAGTTGAACCATTTTTCCTGATCCATATTTTTACATTTTCCATACTCTTTCCTCTTAATTCTTAGCCAAGATAAGACTAAAATTCTGATCAAAAGCTCCGAAAGAACCTTTTAAATTAAAAAGGTCTTTATGTCACAGGATATAAAAGCCCTTTAAGTGTTCAGGGGTATAATTTTTATAACAAACAGCAATAAAGTTCACACAACAACCGTTAATAATTTATTTTTTAACATAATTAACTAAAAAACAATTAATAAATCAATATACAATGCATAATATTATTTTTTATGTAACAGTCTCACCTTATTCTTGCTTTTACCATTTTCAACAGCACCCATTTTCAATGGATTTATTTCATAATTAATTTGTTACGTGTAACAAATCCCCTATTCATCTAACTAATCGTACATCAACAAAACATTAATTCCTATACAAGAGATCTACTACTTTAAAATAAACTAATGCAAACATCCTTTTTAAAAATTACCGCTGCCACCGCAGCGCTCTGTTTCAGTACCCTGGCAATAGCCCAGCAAACCTATTCTGTAAGCGGAACTGTGAAAGACAAAAAAAACGGTGAGCTGCTCATAGGAGTATCAGTAAAAGTAAGTGAAGATCCTAGCATCAACGTTACAGCCAATGAGTATGGATTTTACTCTCTTTCACTTCCTGCAGGTACTTATACCGTCATTATTTCCAATCCGGGATATAAAGATTTTGAACAGCAGATCACAGTAGATCAGAATATGAAACTTGATCTTCCTCTTCTGCCTCAGGAAGAGACAACAAAGGCCATTGACGAAGTAGTGGTAACCGCTATTAAAAAGGATAAAAATTTAACATCCGCTCAAATGGGAGCTGAAACGTTAAATATAAAAAGTATAGAAAAGCTCCCTGTTCTTTTTGGGGAGAAGGATGTGATGAAAACAATACAGCTTCTGCCGGGTATCAAAAGTAACGGTGAAGGAAGCAGCGGATTCAGTGTAAGAGGGGGTGCTACCGACCAGAATCTGATATTACTGGATGAAGCACCTGTTTATAACGCGTCTCACCTTCTTGGGTTTTTCAGTACATTCAACAGTGATGCTCTGAAAGATGCCAGCATCATCAAAGGAAACAGTCCTGCACAGTACGGAGGCCGACTTTCGTCTGTACTGGATGTCAAAATGAAAGACGGAAATAATAAGGACTACAACCTGAATGGTGGAATCGGTCTTATCAGCAGCAGACTGAGTGTGGAAGGGCCTATTCAGAAGGAAAAATCATCATTCATTGTTTCGGGAAGAAGAACGTATGCGGATTTGTTTCTTAAAACCAACAAAGATTATAAGGATAACAAGTTATATTTTTATGACCTCAACCTGAAAGCCAATTACCAGATCAACGAAAACAACCGTATTTATCTTTCCGGGTATTTCGGAAGAGATGTTCTGGGACTGGGAGACACCTTCAATACAGACTGGGGAAATACTACGGCCACTTTGAGATGGAACAGCATTATCAGCAGTAAGCTATTCTCCAATACTTCATTCATCTACAGTAATTATGATTATAAAATCAGTCTGAAAAATGATGATACGGTATTTGATTTAAATTCAAAAATACGTGACTGGAATCTTAAACAGGATTTCACCTGGTTTGCCGGAAATAAACATTCTGTACGCTTCGGCCTTCAGTCTATTTATCATACCCTTACTCCAAGTAGCGCTTCCGGTACTACAGTGAGCAGTTTCCCAAGAAATCCGAGATACTCATGGGAAAACGCAGTGTACATCAATGATGATTTTAAAGCAACAGAAAAATTAACCATCAATTACGGAGTAAGACTTGCGATATTCAGTGTATTGGGAGGAGATACTTTCAATACATATGAAAACGGGGTACTTACCGACAGTAAATTCTTAGAGAAAGGAAAATTCGGGAAAACGTATGTGAATCCTGAACCGAGAATCAGTGCTAACTACCGGATCAATGAAGTAAGCAGTGTAAAAGGAGGTTATTCCCGAAACACGCAGAATCTTCACCTTTTAAGCAATAGCAACAGCGGAAATCCTACTGACCAGTGGATAGGAAGCAGTTATACAGTAAAACCTGAAATTGCAGACCAAATCAGTGTGGGCTACAGCAGAAATTTCAACAACAATAATTATGAATTGAATGCTGAAGTTTATTATAAATCCATGAAAAATCAGATCGATTTCAAAAATGGGGCTCAGATTGGATTTGATGCCGGATCTGATGTAGAAAGCGAACTGTTGTTCGGAAAAGGAAGAGCCTACGGGCTGGAACTTATTGCCAAAAAGAAAAGCGGAAAACTTACAGGATGGATTTCCTATACTCTTTCTAAAACGGAAAGAAAGATCAACGGAATTAATAATAATGAATGGTACAACGCCAGAATGGATAAAACCCACGACCTGTCTATCGTTGCCACTTATCAGCTTAATCCGAAATGGAGCTTTTCAGGATTATTCGTTTACAGCACAGGAAATGCCGTTACCTTCCCTACCGGAAAATATGAGCTGAACGGACAAACCATATTCCAGTACAGCAACAGAAATGCTGACAGGATGCCTGCTTATCACAGAATGGATCTGAGTGCGACTTATGAGCCAACATCCAATAAGCGATTCCGCGGTTCATGGACCTTTGGTATTTATAACCTGTATGGTAGAGAAAATGCCTACACAATCAATTTTGAAGACAATCCAGATCGTCCCGGAACAACACGTGCAATGCAGACTTCTCTGTTCCGATGGGTACCCAATATCACTTATAACTTCAAATTCTAAATCATGAAAAATACTTTTTATATCATATTATCTCTCTTCGCATTAACCTCTTGTGAAAAAGAGATCGATCTGGACCTGAATAATCAGGGCGGAAATATTGTCATCGAAGGAAATGTAACCAATGAACCAGGGCCTTATACTGTACGAATTACAAAATCAGTAGGTTTCTCAGAACCTAATCAATATCCGGCTGTAACCGGCGCTCAGGTTATTTTAAGTGATAATACGGGCCAAACCGAAACACTGCAGTACACAGGAAACGGTATGTATCAGACAACCACTTTTGTGGGTCAGCCCGGAAGAACTTATACTTTGAAGATACAGGCGGAAGGAAAGCAGTATACCGCTCAGAGCAGCATGCCTGAAATTGTTCATTTTGACGGACTTGAACAGAGTTCGTTCAAATTTGGCACCAAAACTACTTATACCCTTTTACCGATCTTTACCGATCCGATGCCGCTTGGCAACCGTTATCTTTTTAGTTTTACGATCAATGATCTTCCTAAAAAATACATGAATACCTTTTCAGACAATGTAAATAACGGAATGCCTAACCAACAGCCACTGATTCTGCCTAATGATGATAACGACGGCAGAGACCATGAAGTGATAGTAGGCGACAAAATCCATGTAGAAATGCAGTCTATTGATAACAATATATTCACTTATTATAGTGCGCTGCTTCAGATTTCCGGAGGCAATGGCGGTGGTGCTACTCCAGCCAATCCTCCAAGTAATATCAACAATGGAGCTTTGGGTTATTTTTCCGCCCATACAACAGATACGGAGACTTTTGTGATCCAGCCTGTAACTCCATAAGTTTAAAAGGATATTCCAATCACCGGAATATCCTTTTTTATTTTGTTTTATCTCAACTTCCTTTTTAAAGAATAATATTTGTACAGCAGTTTATCGTACCGGATTACACAGAACAATAACCCTGCAGTCATAATCAGTGTTTTTAACTGAATCATGCTGTAACCAAAACCACCAATGATACATCCTGAAAAAAAACAGGCAATAATCACCAGTTTCAGCGTAATATTCTTTTTAAGCTGCCGCTGTTCATTTTTTCTTTCTTTAAAAAACAGCTTTGAAAGTTCTATGCCCAGATCAGTAAATAATCCCGTAAGATGAGTAGTTCTCACTACAGACTGAGATACTCTTGTCACCAATGAATTCTGAACTCCCATTGCAAACAGCAAAAGTCCTGCAATTGCATGAGGAGATACCGAAATTTTTAATTCCTCATAACCCGACATTCCTACAAATCCTAATATTAAGATTTCGGTTATTAAAGGAATGAGATGCGGACGAACTGTCCTGTGTCCTGATGAAAATTCAACCAGGAAGCTGGAACAAAAGGCTCCACCGAGAAAACAGATAATAAACAGAAAATAAGTAAGCGCTTCGCTGTAATGATCCAGAAGAATCTCTTCAGAAAAGAAAGCAAAGTGTCCTGTTATATTGGTTGTAAGCACTTTAACAGACAAAACACCTACAATATTCACTATTCCGGCAACGAATGAAAGTGCTGATGCCAGCTTAAGATTGTGAAAATAAGTTCTGTTTTTCCCTCTATGTCTGAACATCTTAAATCTCTATAGAATCTGGATACTTTTGCCAAAAAGAACAGCTGGATAAGATAAATAAGTAAAAAAAAATAATTTAGAAATGTCAGTGTCAAACTGTGAAAAACATGTCCGCTTAAATATTTATCCAGTGTTCTTTATAGATTTACATATCCCTTTTGTGTATTTTCAGTAATAAATTACAGACCGTACAAAAAACAAAAACAGCTTCTCTGCAGCGCTCTGAAATGTTCTGTTTCTTAATTCAAAATCAATTTTATTACTTTTGTAAAAGTAATTCGTTTAGGAAAAAAACTTGGTGATCTGCATCAGTTTAAAATGTGATTTAAGTTAAAAAACCGAGCGTTTATTCAATATCCTGTATAGAAAAATTATGATCTCAAAATTTATTTTCAATAATCAGTATCTTTTTGATGAGCTTCCTGAATATGATAAGAATCTGCTTACAGAAGCAATGAAAACCAGGAACTACCGTAAAAATGAGCCTATATTTACTGACGGGACAAAACCTAACGGCGTTTACTACCTCAATGAAGGAAAAATAAAGAAATACAAGGTTGATAATGACGGAAGGGAACAGATTATTTACATTTATAGCTCAGGTGAATTTTTCGGTTATTCTGCCATTCTGAGCAATGAATCTTATGGAGACACTACCTCAACATTGGAAAATTCTGTTATCTCATTTATTTCAAAAGATAGTTTTCTGGATATCCTTGACCAGTCATCAGTACTTTCAAGTTTACTGCTAAAATCTTTAAGTCATGAATTCAGCGTCATGGCCAATCTTATTGCTGTTTTATCTCATCGTACAGTCAGAGAACGGGCTGCTTTGAGTTTGCTTATTCTCCATGATAAGTACAAATCAAATGATGACCCTGACGAGGAAGTATTCATTTCCCTTTCCCGTATAGATCTGGCAAATATGGTAGGGACAGCCAGAGAAACATTAGCGCGCATCATCAATGATTTTAAACAGGAAAAACTCATAAAATCTGAAGGGCGGAAAATACAGATCATCGACTTTAAGCGGTTAATTCATATTGCTAATTTTTATTAGTAAAATAATTTAGTCTAAAAGCTTCAATTTTCTACTGACAAACTGTTGTCATAACTACCTGTTACCTTTGTTTAAATTAGTTTAAACAAAAAATATCTTATGAAACTTACCTCATTAAGGCTCATCAGCAAAGACATCAAAGCCGCAGTAGAATTTTACGAACAAATCATGGGAGCAACTGCCAGATGGTACACTGAAGATTTTGCAGAACTCTCAGCAGATTCCATAACCATTGCCATCGGAAGTACCCGGACGATGCAGATGTTTTCGGAAGGTCTTACAGAGTTCGCAGGAGCAAAATCAACCATTATTGAATTTATGGTTAAAAATGTAGATGATGAATATGAAAGAATAAAAAGTATAGCGTCCGAAATTATCCAGGAACCTACAACAATGCCATGGGGAAACAGATCACTTCTGTTCTGCGATCCGGATGGAAACATGATTAATTTCTTTACTCCGGTGAGCGTGGAAGCTGTGAAAAAATTCAGCTAAGTCTTTCATCAATAAAAAAACAACTCACTGTGTGTGCAGCGAGTTGTTTTTTTTATGAATTTTAAAAATAAAATCTATTTCCCAAGAAACTCAATTGCTTTCGCTACAAAGGTATCATGGTATTGATAAAAAGAGGCGTGCCCTGAATCCGGAAAAATCACCAATTCTGCCTGATCTAAATTCTGAGCCATATTTTTGGCATTCTGAACAGACACAGGAAGATCATTTTCACCATGAACAATCAATACCGGGTTTTTGATCTTTTTTATTTCTGTAAGAGCATCAACATTAGGTTGAGCCCAGGTCAATACAGCCGTAAATTGAGAATTTGAAGCAGCGTCATTTAACGGAAGATCTCTGTCTGTTGTACGAAGCTGGATTCTTGCATAAGATGCTTTTCCTTCCATAATACTCTGAGCCGATTCTGTAAATCCGAATTTCAAAAATGAGGCTTCAGGACTTAATCCCGCTGTTCCTGCAATAATATTAGGTAAGTTTGATAATCCGATTGCTCCCTGAGGCCCTGTTCCGGTTAAAATTACTTTATTAATCAGTGAAGGATGCGTCAGTACAATTTTCTGAGCAATAAACCCTCCCATTGAGAACCCCATAATATTCACTTTATTCAAATTCAATGCATTGATAAAGTCGACAGCATCATCTGCCATCGCCTGAACAGTATTGGGAGTTGTTCCTTTTGATGAAGCTACTCCTTTGTTATCAAAGATAATTACTTTGTATTTTTTTGCCAGTCCGTCTGTCACCGCAGGATCCCAGTCATCCATAGACCCACCTAATCCCGGCAGAAGCACCAATGGGATCCCGTCTTCTTTTCCTAAAACGCGGTATGCAATAGTATTTCCTTTAACGTTTATGAATTGGGTTTTGGCGGTTTGATGGTTTCTGTTTTGTACCTCCTGTACCGTGGGAGGTTCATTTTCTTCAGTGCAGGAAACTGTCACTACGGTAAAAAGAGTTAAGCATAAAAGGCTAACGGCTGAAATTTTTCTGATTGTTTTCATTGTAGTTTATTTTTGTTTGATTATGGTGCAAACATAAAACACAAAAACAGGCAGAACACGCAAAAGCTTTATCAACAGGACATTTTAGGAATTCAATCAGACATTTTTGAAGGTGAAAATTACAAGTGGAAAATATGAAGATGATTTTTTGAAATTTCTTAAGCCTTTTTCAATGCGTTGAGGGTTTTCATGGCTTTTTCAGCATCTTCTTTTGCAATAAAAATATGATCATGAAAATAAGCGGCAACTACATTACAACTGATATTTTCCTGTTTCAGGGCATTTGCAAAAGCTGCAGTGAGCCCTACAGCTTCCAGAGAAGAATGAATATTCAGAGTAATCCATGAAGTAATATAACTGTAAGTCATACTCCATTCATCTGCCATCTCTTTTTTTAAAACAATAGTAACCGCTTCAGTTTCCCGAAAGAAAAACAAAACCTTTTCTATATCCGGTATCTCACTGAGGTTTTCAACAGTACAAAATACATATTCCCCGGCATTCAATACCGGTTCCATGTTCTGAAGCAGAACGGCCAAATCTTTTTCTCCTGTCATCTTTTTGAGTACAAAACTAAGATATAGATTACAGCATCTGTTTATCAAATGATAAAAAACAAAAAGGAGGCTGTCTGCCTCCTTTTTTGTTTTGTAATTGTAACCTGTCAACTGAACCTCTCTATATATATTTGTGTTTTTTTCATCTGGCTTTTTAAGAAGCCCGTTTAAGGTTATTCATCACCACGTTTAATTTCATCAGTGTGTTATTAATTTCATCATTTGTGTTTCTATAACTATTGTTTATTAATTGTATAGTTATAATCATTTGTTGTTTTGTGTATGAAATTTAAAACCTGAATAAGTATTTTGATTTACTTTTTTCATTACTTAAATTTCACAGTACAAAGGAACAACATTACAAAATAAAATCCTCTACAAACCCCATCGATACATCTCGATTCGCTTATAGATATTTATCGATAAAATTGAATTATCTGACAAAAAGAAGTGAAAAATATCCTACAGACTGCTATAGTTTATGGTGTGTTTTAATGAGGTCCACCAGTTCAACCATGTTCTCTATCTTTAGTTTATCAAAAATATTTTTTTTGATTGTGCTTACCGTATTCTGTTTGATATTCAAGCTGTTTGAAATTTCCAGGTTTCCATATCCTTCGGCATAGAGTTCTGCAATCTGCAATTCCCGTTTGGTCAGACTGTTGAGAGGGCTTATCAGGTCCGGATTGTAGACCAGCTGCACCAATAAATTCCTCAAAAGATCAGAAAAATATTCTCCCTTCTCTATAAAAGTGGTGATTGCTTCTCTTACCTCTTCCTCTTCACTCAGTTTGCTCAGGTAGCCGTTAGCCCCTGCTTTGATAAATTTAAGGCCATGCAGATCCTCTTCAAGCCCTGTAAAAATCAAGACTTTAATATCAGGATTTACACTTTTCATCTGGGGCAGAATATGCAGACTGTTTCCGTCCGGGAAATGTGCATCAATGATAGCCATCTCAACTCCTTTTGATTCTATCAGCTCCAATACCTGGTGTAAGGATGAAGTCTGATAGACTTTAGCGTTGGGAACAATATCACTGATCACAATTTCCATTCCTTGACGTACAATGCTGTGATCGTCTGCCAGCAGGAAAATAATCTCTTTATTTTGAATTGGTGTTTCCATTATTATTACGATTTAAATTGATCCTGAATGTCACTTTTGTTCCTTTGTGTAATTTACTTTCCACCGATATATCACCGTCGAAAAGCTCTACAATTTCTTTTACCAGGTTAAGACCAAGCCCAGCCCCCAGGTTATCTACCTCATCAGAAACCATTCCCTGATAGTATGGATCAAAAATTTTACCAAGATCAGATTCTGATATCCCGACTCCGGTATCTCCTACCGTTGTAATCAGTGAAATTTTGTTTTCTCCTATAGGTTCTATAGCCATAACGAGATCAATCTGCCCGTTTTCTGTAAACTTATTGGCATTCCCAAGAATATTCATAAAAATCTGGTTGATTCTTATATTATCCGAATAAACCTCTACCTCTTCAGGAATTCTGTCTGTTACCACAAATCTGTTGTTTCTGGTTTCCAGATAAGGGGTAATGACCTTCACAATAGAACTGATCTCATCTTTAAGATTGAAAACCGATTTTATAAGTTCTTTTTCAGCATTCTCATTTTTAGTGTATTCCAGGATCTGGTTAGATTGCAGAAGCAGAGTACTGTTGGTAAACTTGATGGATTTAAGATAATCCTTTATCGTTTCGTCCTCTGTAGTTCTGTGGATCTTATCTATAAAAATATTGATAATTTTTAACGGAGATCTCAGATCGTGGCTCAGCATTCCCAGAATTCTGTTTTTAAAATTAAGGTTCTTTTTAATCTCTTTATTGGCAGCATCCAGTTTTTGTTCATAAATAAACGCCAGTCTTGTAAAATACATAATCAGAATAGATACAATAAACATAAGAATCATCAATCCCAATACCAGATACGTCCTAATCCTGTTATTATTAGAGCTCTGCTCATTATATTCTTTTTCCAGTTCTGTTTTAAAATCTTTGATGGCATTTTCATAGACTTCAATCAATCCGTTGCTGTAAACAAGCAATTTACTAAAGTTACTGTAAAACTGCAGGTTATTTTTCTGACTTTGGGCAGCAAGCATCTGTACCTTTTTTACTTCAGCGGCATAATGCTTATCCATAGACTTTATCGTGTTATCCATCTTGGATTTTACCTGAGAAAGATCTATGGTTTTATTGTTGGTCATCGTAATTACCGTACTTTCCTTCTGAACATCCACTTTCCCTGTTACAGCATCTTTTATACGACCGAAAAACCCTTTCTTTTTAACAGTATCGGCATATGTACGGGTCTGAATTTTCAGGTCTTCAAAGTCATTTTTATACTTTGTGGGTTCATATTGCTTCTCTTCTATGTTTGCTGGCGGATTCAGAGATGTCTGATATACTGAATCAATCAATGTTTTCAGTTTTGCCGTCTTCAGGGTATCCTGACGGTGAGCAGCCAGGTTCTTTTTCAGCCTTGGGCTTGTATTTTCATATTCACCAATCTTATCAAAATTGATTTTAAGTTTTCTCAACGACTGAAAATATAGCTGCAGCTCTTTATTATCCTGAGTAGCCATATATTTCTGAAGATGTTCCTGAGCATCCAGAAAATCCTTCCTGGAATTATCTGTCAATCCTCCCAATGCACGGCTTTCCTCCAGCTGGTCTTTAATAAATTTCAGCTTCTTCCCGTTGACAAATTCGTTATAAAAAAATATGGCGATAATGACCTGTATCAGTAAAATACAAAGGATCAATGAGTAATGAACAAGTTTTCTCAATTTAAAATTTAAGAATTTATATTTCATATTTGTTTATCAGTTAAATTAATTTCCTGACTACATAAGTCCATTAGATATTAGCCTTCAACAATATACTATTATTTTCAACAATTTCATAATAGCAGTATATCATCTTATTCGCAAAGTTAAAGTAATTTTTGTCTTCTTATAATAATGAATATTTGATTAAACTCACAGAATTTATTTTTTTTTACTATTAAAATGCTTTGTAAACATTTAGTTTTATTTACGTAAATCTATTTTTTTAGATCAATTGCAAAAGTTGATGCTCTGTAAAATATTCTGCATCTGCTTATTTTATTATATCTACCGAATAATATTTGATCAACAGAGCATAAAAAAATCAGCCTTACACTCCTGTATTTAGTCATTTTAAAGAATCATTATTCCCCTGCCCGACAAACTTTCCGGCCATTAAGTATTTCTACTCAATACCACAATTGGTAATTTACACTCTAAGAACATATATCCTCTTCTTTGTTACTTTGAAATGCTTATTAATAGTGACAATATTCCATGGGAAACCATAATATTCACATGTACCGGCAGATTTGTCTCTACACATCATCCATCGTATGAATGAGATTCGGAGATTATTGAAGACCAGCAATGTCGTACATTTCTACTGATTGCCGTCTTTACTTTTCTGTATCTCTTCAATACGATTATAAAAAATAAAACAAAATAACCTATGATTACAGAAAACTACGACGTAATCGTCATTGGCGGAGGAGCAATAGGTCTGGCAACGGCCTACCACCTCGGTCAGCGTCAGGCTAAGACTTTGGTATTGGAACAATACACCTTTGTGAATCAGCTTGGCAGTTCAGCAGGAGTATCCCGCCAGTTCCGGATCCCTTATCCGGATGAATATATGGTACAAATGGCTTTGGATTCCCAACCTTATTGGGATGAACTTCAAAAAAAGACAGATACCCAATTGCTTGATAAAGTAGGTACACTCTGGTTTGGAGATCCTGAAGTACACTCTACTGAAGGAAATATTGCTGAAGCAGAGAAAGCTCTGGAAGCCCTAGGTGTTCCCTATACGAACTTAACTTCAAAGGAAATTGAAGAGCAGTATCATTTCAAAAACCTGCCTGACAATTACGTAGGACTGTTTCAGCCTGATGGAGCCAGCATTAATTTCAAAGCAACTATTGAAACGCTTCTAAGCCTTTGCCAGAAAGAAGAAACCGTAGAACTTAGAGAAGATTCTCCTGTACTTGAAATCAAACAAAACGGTGAACTTTTTGAGCTTACTACTCCCAATGGAATTTATATTGCCAAAAAACTGGCCATTATCCCGGGCCCTTACATCAACAGTGTAATCAACTTACTGGATTTTAAAATAGAAGCTTCATACTGGAATATGTCTTCCGCTTATTTCAAAAAGACTGATCCTTCGATACTGTATCCGACCTGGTTTGTGTTCCAGAATGCAACGGGAGATAATGGCAATCAGTTTTACGGCTTCCCTTCCGTTGAATGGGATCATCCGGAATACATCCGTGTGGCACCGGATTTTGTCATCAATCCTTTGGAAGAGCCAAGTGACAGAACATTGATTCCAAACCCGCAGGAACTGGCCTATACGTCTCAGTGGATAGACAATCATATGACTGGTCTTAGCATAGTTCCGGAATATACCTCAACTTGTCTTATTGCTTTGAGCACAATTCCTAATAAAGAATTACTGATTGATTTTGCTCCTCCTTATGTACCCAACCATAAAAATATAGTGGTCTATGCTACAGGATGGGCCGCAAAATTCACCCCTTTCTTAGGTAAAATCATGTCTGATCTTGCCTTAGACGGACATACTGATTTTGACATTACTCCATTCCGATTAGGATATAAATATTTCTTAGCACTTTAAAAAATTATAAAACCATGAATCAAAAAAACGTAAATAAAGAAACACCGCTGTATCCGGGAATGCAGCCCGATCTGAAAGTAGAAGTAGCCATTATTGGTGCCGGAACTTCCGGATTATACACTGCTTTCCGTTTGGTGACCGATAATAAGTACAAGGCTCATGAAGTACAGGTCTTCGATATGAGTGACAAGTTGGGCGGAAGACTGGAATCCGTAGTCATGCCCGGAATGAATTTCTGGGGAGAGCTTGGAGGAATGCGTTATCTGACTTCTCAGGAAATTGTAACTACTTTAATTGAAGGTTATCCATTGAAAGAGCAAGACCTAAGCAAAAGAACTCCTGTTCTGAAAGATAAGATGACTCCTATCCCATTCCATATGGGAGAACCTGAAAAACTTCTGATGTACATCAGAAAAGAACGTTTCAAACAGAATGCCTGGACAGAAGAACAGAAACATGATAACAAACTGATTACCCGTTATTATCTGAATGAAGGAGATGAAGGTTTCAGTTCTGATCAGTTATTCAATAAAATCATTTACAATGTTTTAATGGCAGATGCATGGGTAGCTGAAAATTATAAAGAACTGATCATTGCAGATCCTAACGGCTATGATTATACATTCAAACTGACCAGTCGGGACTGGGATGTTATAAAACCAAGACTGATGTACAATTTCCCCGGTTCTCCTTACGACAAACGTCTGGTAAATGATATCGGTTTCTGGAATTTAATCAAAGACCAGGTTTCTCAGGAAGGCTATGAGTTTCTGGCCAACGCCGGAGGATATTATTCCAATACCATCAACTGGAATTCTGCTGAGGCATTTCCGTATATGGTAGGAGATTTTTCTGCCAATACAACCTATAAAACCATTGAAGAAGGTTATGACAGCATTGCTTATGCAATAGCCAACACTTATATGGAATACGAGGGAGCCCGCATCTGGTCTGAAAACAAACTGATTACCTTTACCAAAGATCATCATTTAATTGCAACTCATAAATACGAACTTACTTTCCTGAATATACAGAGTAACACGACATGGAAAGTATATGCCAATTCAATAGTATTGGGTATGCCGAGAAAATCTCTCGAACTTCTGGATCAGAATAACTTCTTTTTTGACGCGAACAGACATCAGGAACTGAATAAAAATATCCGCTCTATCATTATGGAGCCTGCATTTAAAATCCTGATGGGATTTGAAGGTCCGTGGTGGAGAGATCTTGATATTTATTCCGGACACTCCATTACAGACTTACCTATGAGACAATGTTATTATTTTGGTACTGATGAAGAAACTAAAAATTCTATGCTGCTGGGAAGCTACGGAGATATGGAAACGGAAACATTCTGGAAAGCACTTTCTGATGACAAAGTTTTGTTTAAAGTAAGAGCTGCCAGATCTGCATCACTGGAAGAATTGCATAAGTTTGATGATGTTCAGGCTACAGAATTTATGGTGAATGAATTGATGAACCAGCTGAAAGAATTACACGGTATAGATATCCCACAGCCTTATGTAACTTATTTCAGAGACTGGACAGATGATCCTTATGGTGCAGGATATCATGCATGGAAGGCAGGTTTCTCAGTGAAAGATGTCATGCCTTATATGAGAAAACCTTTACCAGATGAACATATTCATATTATCGGGGAAGCCTACTCAGATCAGCAAGGTTGGGTGGAAGGAGCCTTCTGTGAAGCTGAAAAAATGCTCCAGACCCATTTTAAATTAGACTGGCCATACTGGCTGGATCGTGAATATTATTTGGGATGGTAATCTTAAATACATAATAGTAAGATGATGTGTATAAATAAAGCTCCGGATTATTTCGGAGCTTTATTGTATTTAATTCGCATTAATTCACAACTTAAAAAACATAATACACTCATTTTAAAATTATTAAATTAATATCATGCTTTTTTAATCAAAATATTTATTGCAGTATTTATTAATTTATTACATTCGCATAACTAGTTATATAATTAATTATACTTATGGATTTATTTGAAAAAACAGGAAAAATTGCATTGGGGAGCAGGTTGCGATTTATGGCTTCAAATATTACAGAAGAAGCAGCAAAGATTTATGAACTTTATGGTGCTGATTTTTCACCAAAATGGTTTCCGGTATTCTTCGTTCTCTCCGAAGGTGGCTCAAAAACCATTACCGAAATCGCTGAAGAAATAGGACATTCTCAACCATCAGTAACCAAAATCATTAAAGAAATGACCACCGCAGGATTGGTTAAGGACAATCAGCAGTCAAATGATAAGAGGAGAAATATTGCCGGACTTACAGAAAAAGGAAAAGAACTTTCTGAAAATATAAAAATCCAGTGCATAGATATTGATCATGCCATTGATGAAATGATTGACGAAGCAACACACAATCTCTGGGAAGCACTTGCAGAATGGGAGCACCTTTTTGAACAGAAATCTTTGCTTTCAAGAGTAAAAGAACAGAAAAAGGCCCGCGAAAGTAAAAATGTAAAGATCGTTGATTATGATCCGAAATACCAATCAGCATTCAAAGCACTTAATGAAGAATGGATCTCTGCCTATTTTAAAATGGAAGATGCAGACTATAAAGCATTGGATAACCCTGAAGAATATATTTTAAATAAAGGAGGAAAGATTCTTGTTGCTTTATACAATGAAGAACCGCTCGGGGTCTGCGCTCTTATCAAAATGGATGACCCTGATTATGATTTTGAACTGGCAAAAATGGCTGTATCTCCCAAAGCACAGGGAAAGAATATAGGCTGGCTGCTGGGCCAGGCTATCATCAGCAAAGCAAAAGAATCCGGAGCATCAAAAATATATCTTGAAAGCAATACCATCCTGAAGCCCGCCATTAATCTGTATTACAAACTGGGCTTCCAGAAAGTATCCGGACGTTCAACACCTTATCAGCGTTGTAATATTCAGATGGAATTAGATCTAAAAAATTAAAATATGTACGATAAAAAAGTGGCTATCGTTATCAAAGACGACCTCTTGCCATGGCAAAAACTTAATGTTGTTTCTTTTTTGGCTGGAAGTATCGCAATTGAATTTCCCGAAACTCATGGTGAGAAGTTCATCACTGCAGATCACGAGGAATATTTAGCTTTTATCAAACACCCTACCCTTATCTATAAAGCAGATAATGCAGAAAAGCTTCAGAGAGCATTCCGCAGGGCAAAAGACCGTGAACTGGCAATAGGAATCTATACCCGACAGCTTTTTGATACCAGATCAGGTGAAGAAAATGTTCTCGAAATAGCAAAACATACTGCAGACAATCTGGATCTGGTGGGTATAATTTTATATGGCGAAAATAAAAAGGTTGATAAAGCTTTAGACGGGCTAAAATATCACGAATAAAAAAGCCAATTTCTTATAATACTAAAAATGCACAACCCTTATATTGTGCATTTTTTTATATCATATACTATTCAAGACCTGCAAAAGATAAGGTCTTATATTCTAATTTCATATCACAATCATTAGTTTTTTCTATTTCTCTAAGGAAATCTTGAGATGATATTTTCCTAACTTTTCAGATTGAAACGAGTTAAAGAATACTTCAGACAATTCATCATATGCTCTGAAATATTCAAACCAAATAACAGCAAAACAGCTTAATCATCTTATGACAGATAAAAATTTTAATCCCGGAAAAGGCTTTATATTCAGTAAGCATGTACCGGAGGAATTATCACATTTTGACCGGGTCTTTGATGTTTTCAAAGATTTGCTCACCCATACTTCCGGAGACCTTGAAGAAGCCTTTGAATGGCTTGATATGCTTGATAAGGAATATGATATTTTCAGTGATGAATATACTCTTCAGGATTTTGAAGAAGACTTGAAAAAACGTGGCTATATCAAAGAAGAAGACCCTGAAGAAGGCAATACCGGAAGTGGAAAAGGCAAAAATATATTAACCCCAAAACTGGAAGCTGCCCTTCGAGAGTATGCTTTAGATCAGATATTCGGAAAACTGAAGAAAAACGGAGCGGGAAATCACCGCACCAGCAAAACCGGAATTGGGGACGAACGCGATGGCGAAAACCGTTCATTTCAATATGGAGACGACTTAGCCGCCGTAAACATGACTGAAAGTTTAAAGAATGCACAAATCAATAACGGAATCTCAGACCTGCGCCTTACGGAAGATGATCTCATTGTAGAAGAAACCAAACATAAGGCCCAGATGAGTACCGTCCTGATGATCGACATCAGCCACTCCATGATTTTATATGGCGAAGACCGTATTACTCCGGCGAAAAAGGTTGCCATGGCACTTGTGGAACTGATTAAACGGAAATACCCAAAAGATTCCATTGATATTATTGTTTTTGGAAATGAAGCGTGGCCCATCAAAATCAAAGACCTTCCCTATTTAAAAGTAGGGCCTTATCATACCAATACTGTAGCCGGCCTGGAGCTGGCCATGGACATTCTTCGCAGAAAAAGAAATACCAACAAGCAGATTTTCATGATCACCGATGGAAAACCAAGCTGTATTCAGCTGCCTAGCGGTGAATTTTATATGAACAGCTTTGGTCTGGATGAAAAGATTGTGAACCAATGTCTCAACAGAGCAGCACAAGCCAGAAAACTGAAAATTCCGATCACTACTTTTATGATTGCCCAAGATCCTTACCTGCGTCAGTTCGTAGAAGAATTTACAGCTCAGAACAAAGGAAAAGCGTTTCTGACAGGGCTGTCAGGTTTAGGGCAAATGATCTTCGAGGATTACGAAAAAAACAGAATAAGAAGAATATAAAAATCAGATTTTAAACCATTTATGATGAAAATCTGATCAGATAAATAGTATTACAAGACAATGAAAAACGATATTACATTCAAAGAATTAAAAGACTCCGGTTTTACTCATAAAACGATTAATGAAGAAATTCAGGCAAATTTAATTGCCAGGATTAAAGCTAAAGAACCTGTATTTGAAGGACTTTGGGGCTATGAAGACACCGTGGTTCCCCAATTGAAAAAAGCTATTCTTGCCGGTCACCACATCAATTTACTGGGTTTACGTGGTCAGGCAAAAACAAGAATTGCAAGAAGTATGGTCAACCTGCTTGATGAGTATATGCCCATCGTAAAAGGATCGGAAATCAATGACAGTCCATTCCAGCCAATTTCAAAATATGCCAAAGATCTGATTGAAGAATTGGGTGACGAAACTCCGATTTCATGGGTACACCGTTCACACCGTTTCTATGAAAAACTGGCTACTCCGGACGTAAATGTTGCGGATTTAATTGGTGATATAGACCCCATCAAAGCAGCTACTTTAAAACTTCCTTATTCCGATGAGCGTGTTTTACATTACGGAATGATTCCGCGTGCGAACCGTTCTATTTTTGTTTTAAATGAATTACCTGATTTACAGGCCCGCATCCAGGTTTCCCTGTTTAATATTTTGCAGGAAGGAGACATTCAGATCCGTGGTTTCCAGCTGAGAATGCCACTTGATATTCAGTTTGTTTTCACGGCCAATCCGGAAGATTATACCAACAGAGGTAGTATTGTAACTCCACTGAAAGACAGAATCGGGTCCCAGATTTTCACCCATTATCCCAAAACAATTGCTCTTGCCAGACAGATCACAGAACAGGAAGCATTAATTTCTGCTGAAGATAAAGCACAGATACAGATTCCTGACCTGGCGAAAGATCTTTTGGAGGAAGTAGCTTTTGCAGCGCGTATCAGTGAATATGTAGATGCAAAAAGCGGTGTCAGTGCCCGTTTGACCATCAGTGCTATGGAGAATTTAATTGCAGCAGCCAAATTACGCTTGATTGAATCCGGAACTGAACGGACTACTGTCCGCTTACTTGATTTCATGTCCATTATTCCTTCCATCACAGGAAAAATTGAACTGGTATATGAAGGAGAACAGGAAGGCGCTGATTATGTTGCCAAAATACTGATTGACAAAGCGGTTATGACTCAATTTGAAAGCCTGTTTCCACGCATCTCAAAACTTGAAAAAGAAGGCATCAAAACTCCTTATACCGACCTGATCAGATGGTTCAATAAAAATCATCTGGAACTTAATTATAATGATACAGATGAAGAATTTTATGCTAAACTCGATGGGACAGCTCCTCTCGTTGCTGTAGTGGAAGAAAATACGTCTGAACTGAGTCCGGAAGATCAGAATTTCTGTAAAGAATTAGTATTATGGGCACTGACTATCAGTAATAAAATTGATAAGTCTGAAAATCAAAATGCCTTTACTTTTGATTCACCTGGAATTGGGCAGTTTCTGCGTAATTAAAATCAATATCCGACAGATTAAATATAAAAACCTTCAGAACTGATCTGAAGGTTTTTTATTTTGTTTCTGATAAACTTTGTTGACCCTTGTCAAGGTTTAAAACCTTGACAAGGGTCAGGAATCAAAAATCAAAAAGTCTCATAAATTTGATTCTCAATAAGATTATTGTAAATTTTATACCATATTATCATTTTTAAGTATAGCAGCGCCAAAAGGATTGTCAACCAGCCACAGCCATTCCCCATCTTCATTCCCTTTTCATAATGCACGAAGTATGACCGGTCATGTGTATAGCATGTCCATCCGGAGCAATTCCTGTCATTTCCCACTGATCAAGCCACATCGCAAGATCATTCACAACGGTCACGTGGGGAACTTCTCCTTGAATATCCAGCTTTAATCTGCAGATCTCATTCATTGCCAGGTTTATTTGTTCAAGTCCTCTCAACTCTCTCCCATCTCTATCAATGTAGACTGCTTCAGGATGAAAACAGCTTAATGCTCCTGCAGCATCTCCGTTTTTTATACAGTGACGGAAATAGGCTACTGCTCCTACTTCCGTTTGTCTGTTAAAGTCCTCCATTTTTATTTCAGATTTCTGGAGTTCCATTCTTCTTCTAACTGTTTCTTATTTTTATTCCAACGGCTGGCAATAAAACCTGCAAAAAATAATGGCAAAACGGTCAGAAATCCGAAACCGCCAGTTATGGTGCTATAAATCGAAATACCTACCATTACTCCCAGAAGTACAGCATTGAGAATGTTATTGGATTTGATTTCTTTTTTCTTTTCTAATAATTCATTGTCGGTTAATTGTGATAATTCTTTTTCCATGGTTTATTTCAAGTTTTTGGGTTGTTTTTTGTTTTAAAAAAGGTAAAAATTATGGGTTTCTAATTTATTTTTACCGAAAGCTAAAATACAATTTTGCTGAGATATTTTTTTATTTCTTTTATTTGTAATGTATTTCAGACTGTATATTTCTAAAAAAATAAAGCTTATGGAAGACAACCTGAATTGTATTTACAGAGTCATCAATTTCATGGAAAAAAATTATGATCAGCCCGTCTCTGTAAAGGAACTGGAAGAAATCTCCAACTATTCTTACCGGAATATCCAGCGTATTTTTAAGTACAGCTGCGGAGAAACCATAGGCGCTTTCCAGCAAAGACTGAAGGTAGAAAATGCTTATAAGAGAATTCTTTATACCCAAGAAAATCTCACCACAATTGCTATTGAAGTTGGATTTGCAAATATTGCTTCTTTTTCCAAGGCTTTTAAACAGCATTTCGGAATTTCTCCAAAAGCAGCAAGATTAGGTAAGGAACAGCTTCTTTGTGAAGATGAGATTATTCCAGTAACATCTGATGTATTGCTGGAACCAGAAATTGTCTTTCTTAAACCAATGCAGGTATATTATCAAAGCATTAAAACCTATTATAACAATGAAGAAATTGAAGTATTGTGGGAAAACTTCATGCAAAACGGTTTTCCTGATTCCGGAACAGAATATTTTGGAGTTATAGCAGACGAGCCATTGATTAAAACAGAAATCAACTGCCGGTATGATGCATGTTCTTCTGCACAGTCCATCAACAAAAAATTGCCTTCAAAAGCAATATTCGGTGGTAAATATGCCCGCTTTACCCATACAGGCAGCTATGAAACGATAGATGAAACCTACACCAAAATCTACTCCCGCTGGATCTTTAATTCTGGTCTTGAATTTTCACACTCTCCTATCATAGAAAAATACGAAAGACATATTGAACAGGAAGATAATCAGGAAGAACAGCTGACCTATATTTTATTGCCTTTAAAATAAATTGTCAATTTGGGACAAGTTTTCACATTTTTATCGATCTAATTTTGCCCTGTTAAAAATAGATCAATTATGCAAAAAAAGAAAATCATGTTCCTGTTATTACCCGCTCTTTTACTGTCCTGTTCTCAGTCAGATCCGGTAGAAACTCCGGATGCAGCAAATACCGGAACTGTAGTTTACAAAATGCCGGAAGAATCGGCACCACACGAAGGAACCTGGCTTCAATGGCCCCATCAGTATCAGTATGGAACAACTTACCGCAACCGATTGGATGCAACCTGGGTAGCCATGACCAGAGAACTGGTACAGAGCGAAAAAGTTCATATCATTGCTTATGACGGTATAGAAAAAGCTCGTATTACAATTAAACAGTGCCGGAGTTCCCCTTACCAACATCAATTTCAAACTTTATCAGACAGATGATTTCTGGGTTAGAGATAACGGCCCTATTTATGTAAAGGATCAGAATGGCCAGTTATTCATTCAGGATTGGGGATTTAACGGCTGGGGTAACAAAGCCGATTACAGCAAATGTAATGCAATTCCTTCTAAAATAGCTGCAGACACCAATATACCTAAGATCAATCTCAATTCAGTGATGGTCAATGAAGGCGGAAGTGTGGAAATTGACGGAAACGGAGTATTGATGGCTTGTAAAAGTTCCATCCTTAATAACAACAGAAATCCGGGGATGACACAGCAGCAGGCAGAAGCTATATTTACTAAGAATTTAGGAGTAACAAAATTTATCTGGCTGAATGGAAAAGCAGGCCTTGATATCACCGATATGCACATTGACGGTTTTGCCCGATTCGCAAATTCTTCTACTATTATCACCATGAATCCTGATGATCTTTACTACTGGCAGGTTCCAGACGGTGACATTGATAAATTATATGATGCTACTACAAAAAATGGATCTCCTTACCAATTCGTAAAAGTTCCGTTAACCAGAAATGACGTAATAACCACCTACGGAAAAAATGTAGGCCGGGCTTCTTACATCAATTATTATATCGCAAACAACCGTGTATTGGTACCTAATTATAATGATCCGAATGATGCCGTTGCCAATAATATTATCCAACAGCTTTATCCCGGTAAGCAGGTTGTTGGAATAGACTGCCGTAACTTATTTGCCAATGGCGGAATGGTACACTGTGTAACGCAGCAGCAGCCACAATAAACGATATTCCCAACACATAAAGTCTGCCGATTATTTCTGCGGGCTTTATGCATTTAAAATACAAAGTATTGTTTAGTCAGATTTTTAAATACTTAATCTGATTCAATCCTATTTGTTACTGTTCTTGAAAGTCTATCGAAAAAAAATAGCGTAAATTTGCCCTGTCCATCTCGTAAAGGATGGTTTCCAGTTTAAATATTATGAAAAAAACCGCAGTTTCTTTATTGGCACTTCTTCTGAATATTGTTTGCCACGCACAGAATTTTGATGTTATTCCCTTAGGGATCTATGGTGGAGAGCAGGAAGACAATTTATCTGCCTATCTGGTAGGTGCTCCGAAAGACAATGCATTTCTTTGCCTTGACGCAGGTACTGTAAATGCAGGAATACGAAAAGCCATTCAACTGAAAAGCCTTGACGGATCCGCAGAAACGGTTCTGAAAGATCAGATAAAAGGATATTTTGTATCTCATGGGCATTTGGATCATTTATCAGGGTTAATCATCAACTCTCCGGCAGATTCCAAAAAGGATATTTTTGCTATTGCTCCGGTAATTCAGATTTTGCAAAATCATTATTTTATCACGGATACCTGGATTAATTTTGCCGATCAGGGCCAAAAACCAATCCTTGGAAAATACCATTATAACGAACTTCAGGAAGGAACTGAAATCCCGGCACCCAAAACACCATTTTTCATAACCGGATATGAACTGAGCCATGTAAATCCATATAAAAGCAGCGCCGCATTGGTAAGAAGAGATAGTCACTATCTGCTTTATCTGGGTGATACAGGTGCTGACCGTATAGAAAAATCTGACCGTCTTGATAACCTTTGGAACACTATAACTCCACTTGTTAAAAAAAGGCAGTTAAACACTATATTAATTGAGGTTTCTTTTCCAAACAGCCAGCCTGAACATCTGCTGTTCGGACACCTTACTCCTAATCTTCTGATTGAAGAGCTAAGCAAGCTGAAAGAAAAGACCGGACAAAGCAGCCTTGAGGGACTTAACATTGTAGTTACTCATAGAAAACCTACAGGTGATAATCCTGAATTGATTAAAAAAGAACTGTTGAAAGACAATCCTCTGAAAGTAAATTATATTTTCCCGGAACAAGGTAAAAAGATCAGTTTACCATAAAAACAAATCAAAAGATGAAGCGTATTTCTGCTTCATCTTTTTTATTTTCGACATTACCAATCATTAAATAAATTTAAATATCTAAAAATCAATTATTTAAAATAAAATCATTGAAATTAATTAAATTTTTTATGTTTATATCAGTTTAACATCGTAATATTGCAATATAAAAATAAACAATGGGAGTTACTAAAACCGAAATCTATACTGAAGAACAAAATAAACTGGCTTCACTTCTTAAAGTTTTGGGACATCCGGCAAGAATAGCCATTTTACAGTATATCATCAATCAAAAAGCATGCATCTGCAATGATCTTGTTGAAGAACTGGGATTGGCTCAGGCTACCATTTCGCAGCATTTAAAAGAACTTAAGAATATTGGAATCATCAAAGGTTCAATTGAAGGAAAATCTGTATGCTACTGTATTAATGAAAGCACCTGGAAACAATTTCAAAACGAGTTTAACCTGTTTTTTAATCAGGATGTCACAATAAAACAATGCTGTTAAGGCATTTTTTTTGAAAATAAACATCGTAATATTGCAATATAACATTAAATAAATTTAATCTAATGAAACTAACAGAAATCAAAGAAATTCTTCCGACACTGGAAAATGTAGAATTTCAATTGGAAAACGGCACTTTTGTTCCTGAACATTTCCATGTAACGGAGGTGGGACAGATTGTAAAAAAATTCATTGATTGCGGGGGCGTAATCCGACACGAGAAAGCAGTGAACTTCCAGCTATGGAATGCTGATGATTATGAACACCGCCTGAAACCGGGGAAACTGCTTCACATTATTCAACTTTCTGAAGAGAAACTTGGAATAGAAGATTCAGAAATTGAAGTAGAATATCAGGGAGAGACCATCGGTAAATATGATCTTGAATTTAACGGTAGAAATTTCGTCCTGAAAAATAAGACAACGACCTGTCTTGCCCAGGAAGCCTGTGGAATTCCTTCCGAAAAACAAAAGAAAAATCTTTCTGAATTATCTGTAAAACCAGTATCAGCCTGCACTCCGGGATCAGGATGCTGCTAATTAATTTTATTAAAATCTCATGTATCAAGAATTATTAAATACAGTTCAATCTCTGAAATGGGAAAATATAGATACCGATAGAAAAGAGGTTCTGACATCATTAATCAGTTTCATCCAGCAAAAAGTAAATGATGGAGAAGAAATCAATCTGAATTTTATCTGCACCCACAATTCACGCCGCAGTCATCTGGCTCAGATTTGGGCACAGGCAGCCGCTACCTTCTTTACGATTCCGGGGGTTCATTGCTATTCAGGTGGCACGGAAACAACAGCATTATTCCCCAAGATAGCAGAAACTTTAACTGAACAGGGTTTTACAGTCTTTCGTATTGCAGCAACAGAAAATCCGGTATATGCTATCAAATATAATGATAATGGCCTGCCTGTTATGGGCTTTTCCAAAAAATATGACAGTCCGTTCAACCCTGTTTCAGGTTTTGCAGCAATTATGACCTGTTCGCAGGCAGATGGCGGATGCCCGTTTATCCCAGGTGCGGAAAAAAGAATTCCGATTACGTTTGAAGATCCTAAAATTTCAGACAATACTCCGGAACAAACAGCAGTATATAGAGAAAGAAGCTTACAAATTGCAGAAGAAATGTTCTATGTTTTTTCTAAAATCAAACGATAATCATGCAGCCCAGATTAAAATTTCTTGACCGCTATCTTACTTTATGGATCTTCCTGGCCATGGGTATAGGTATTGCTTTGGGACACTTTTTCCCGGCTATTCCTACCCTTATCAATTCGCAGTCTATAGGGACTACTAATATTCCATTGGCAATTGGACTCATCCTTATGATGTATCCTCCATTGGCAAAGGTTGATTACTTTCTTTTACCATTGGTATTTAAAGATAAAAAAGCCATCGGTGTTTCTTTATTTCTCAACTGGATCATCGGTCCGCTCTTGATGTTCGGTCTCGCAATTCTCTTTTTAAGGAATGAACCTGATTATATGGCAGGTCTGATTCTTATCGGACTGGCAAGATGTATTGCTATGGTCATCGTATGGAATGATCTGGCCAAAGGAAACCGGGAATATGCTGCCCTGCTGGTTGCTTTAAACAGTATTTTTCAGGTGTTTACTTATAGTTTTATGGTTTGGCTGTTTATCAATGTACTTCCCAATCAACTGGGGCTGGCCAGTTTTAATGTAAATGTTTCTATGAAAGATATTACAGAAAGTGTACTGATTTATCTGGGAATTCCCTTCCTGGCAGGTTTTCTCAGCCGTTATTTTCTGATACAATCTAAAGGTAAAGAATGGTACAACAGAAAATTTGTACCCCAAATATCACCTGTTACACTATATGCCTTGTTATTCACAATTGTACTGATGTTTAGCTTAAAAGGCTCCCAAATAGTGGAATTACCCATGGATGTAGTTAAGGTAGCAATACCACTGATCATCTATTTTATTCTTATGTTTTTCGTGAGCTTCATGATCAATAAAGCATTAAAAATTCCATATGATAAAAATGCTTCTATAGCCTTTACAGCTACCGGAAACAATTTTGAACTGGCAATTGCAGTGGCGATTTCAGTATTTGGAATTCATTCACCACAAGCATTTGTAGGCGTGATTGGACCATTGGTAGAAGTTCCGGTATTAATACTTCTGGTAAAGGCAGGGTTATTATTGAAAAGGAAATGGTACCATGAATAATCCAATAAACTGGAAAGAAAAGTATCACAGGAATAATACTTTTTTTTCTAAAATCAGCACAATTTAATATTAAAATTTATCTTGTGAGATATACCACAATAAAACAGCCTTGAATCATGTGATTCAAGGCTGTTTGCGGAGATTGAGGACTTATGTAATTAAACACTTAATATCATTTTAAACGTTTACAGATTAAATGTTTAGGTTTAAAATTTTAATTCTCTTTATTCTAATTCAATAGGATTATATCCTTTTTTTTCTGTTTCACTTATTTTTGGCCTGTTTTGGCCATCTGAAAATACAGTGCCCATTTTTTCTAATTCATATTTAATATTCTCTCTGAAATTTGCTGTTGCCTGGACCAGTTCTTTTTTTGTAACTAACTTAGAATTCTGATAATGCCTTTTATTTATTGTTATTATTTTTCCTTTCAACCTGGAGCTTGGTACAGCTTTTACCAATTCAAAATCATAATCACCAGTTTTATCTGTTACTTTAACAATTAACCCCGGCAGACCACTAAATTTGTATGGTCCATATGGAAAAGGAATCTCAGTTGAGTACCAGGCGATCCAGTCTCTTCCCTTATAATGAACCTCTGCTTTTTTACAATTAATCGAATTAATTACTTTTGTTTCATCAATTAGCCTCCAATCATGAATTACAGGGCTATTATATGATAGAAGAGCAGTTCCTACTGACTCGTAATATTGTGAATTATCATTTGTTTGGATAATTAAAAATTTAAATTTTGATGATGGTAACCCTCTCATATCAATATTGAAATTACTCCTATTCTTATTATACTGCTCCATGAAAAGAGAGTCAAATTTTATTCTGTTTTCACTAATAAAAAAAGCACGTTTATCACTTATTTGCATGGTAAAAATTTCCTTATAAATATTATCTGGATTTAGAATATTAGGTTTGTACTGAAGTAAATAAGTAAACTCTCCTCGTAACGAATCACTGGCAGCTGTTTGTGAAAACGAAATAGAGAAAAAACATAAAAATAAAATTGTTAAAATTTGTTTTTTTGTGAAATTCATTATTGTTTTTTTTATAAAATAACAAATCGTTCAAACAAAAAATATTATTTGAACGATTTTTTTGTTGATTAATATAATAGCCACAACTTCTTTCTTGTTGAATCTGAAGCAATAATTAAGTTATGATACTCTTAAGTTTATAGTTGACAATAATTATCTTGAATTTTTTCTGCCCATTCTATCCATTGGCCAGCACTCCAATCCTGGCAAGTATACGCAGATGTACAACTTGCCTGAAAAGTTCCACATTGCATTTGGGTCTTTTTCTTAGCTTTTTTAATAGTTTTAGTTTCTTTTGCTTTAGAGTTTACTTTCTCCACATTTTCTTTTGCACTTGCAAAACCTGCCATGCCAACCATAGCAATAAATAAAAGTTTTTTCATGATTGAAATAAATTAAATTAATAGTGTTTTTATTATCGATAACAAGTCAAAATTATAAATAAATTGAATAATACTAAAATAAACAGCAAAATAAATGTAAATATATTTTTTTAACAAATTTAATATTTTCATGAAATAACTAACTTTTACACTCTTAATTCTAAAAATGTAAAATTTAGGTTTTTTTGTTTATCATTTTTCAGACTAATTATTAAAATATTTTTTTGATATTTTTAAAACTTGATTTAAAAATTTGATTTAGAAAGAACTTTAAAGTCCTTCAAGACAATTAATATCACTTTGTAAATTTTAAATACCATTTATAAATCCAAATTTTAGTTTCAATATTCAGGATTGGATTCATTAAAAACATTATAGTTACATTTGCACTACTTATCGCAAAACCATGAAAATCTTTACCCTTTTTGTTCTACTATTATCCAATCTGCTTCTATCACAGCAACCAATCAATAGAGATACCAAAAACATTATCACAACAGGAACCGATGATGTCAATAACGTAGTTGACGGTACCTTACATAAAATGATTATAAAACCACTGATTCATTCCGCTTCGATTGGTATTGTTTTCAATGGAAAGGAATATATAGGACATTATGGTGAGTTAGAAGCCGGGAAGAAGAATATTCCAAACAACGAAACAATTTATGAGATTGGTTCATTAAGCAAAACACTTACGGGAATATTGACAGCAAAGGCCGTACAAGATAAGAAACTGGATATTGATGATGACGTACAAAAGTATTTAGCAGAAAATTATCCAAATTTAAAATTTAAGAATCGCCCTATTAAAATAAAGGATCTTCTGTCACACACCAGTGGTATTCCCGGCATGCTTCCCCTTGAAGCAAATACAATCCTACAGGATTTTACAGATCATGACACTCCAGCCAAGCTCAATACATTATATCGGAATTACAAAAAAAAGAATTTCTTGGCGGATCTACATCAGGTAAGAATAGACACAATCTCAGGTTATAAATACTCTTATTCCAGTGCTGGCACTCAACTTATGGCTTCTATTTTAGAGAAAGTTTACAAAACTGATTTTGAAAAACTTCTGACAGATTATCTATCTGAAAATGTGGGGGCAGAAAATACTAAGATAAGCCTTTCCAATCAGGAACTGGAGAGACTTGCCCCTGGTTATCATAGTGATAATCCTGTAATTACATCCCCAATGCCCATACTACCCTGGGGTGCATCAGGTAATGTAAAATCTACTTTACCTGATATGGTAAAATACATACGGTTTCTATTACAAAAAAACGAGATTACCCAAGAATCATATCGACCTATTGTAAAGTTTGATCCTGAGTTTAGTATTGGATATTTTTGGAATATTATTACAGACAGTAAAAAATTAGGAACCTATTATTTACATCATGGCGGTGTACCACGTTCGCAATGCTACATTTATATCATCCCAAAATATGAACTGGGTATTTTTATTATCACAAATCAAAGTGGCAATAATACCGCTTCAATAATGGAAGAAGCATTAACCGAAATATTTGACAAGATCATTCCATCTAATGACAAAGACTAATACCACACTACTCTATTTTTTTGAAAATGTAAGATAATAGCTTAGGTTATACTCCTAAACCCATGTATACTGTTCTATATCATTTTCAGGTTTTTAACGTAAAAAATAATTCTTGTAATTTCTTCAAGGTACATATAAGTAATGCCAACCTATATTATTAAATCGAATCTATCAGACACCTTCCATGATAGACATACCGTCACGTAATCACTTAAAAATGAAAGATAGAATTTGCATATATACAAAAAAGATGGTCTTCGTAATGAAGACCATCTTTGCGGAGAGTGAGGGATTCGAACCCCCGGACCTGTTACAGTCAACAGTTTTCAAGACTGCCGCAATCGACCACTCTGCCAACTCTCCTTAAACCCCGGCTATACCGTTGTTTTCAGTGGTGCAAATATAGAACGATTTTTAATTTCTGCAAAACTTTTGCCACACAAATTTTAACAAAACTTAATAATAGACTAGAAATCAAGGGAATTATTTTTCCTGCATGTAATTCCTATTCCCTGTCTACTATAGCAATGAAACTGTTTTTTAAAAGATCTGACGGATATACAAACTGATCTCCATCTTCTCCTTTTACTACAATAGCACCTTGCTCATCATTAAGACATTTGTCCAACTGGGTTTTCATGTCATTAAGTGCCCCATTGGGAACCTCAATGATATAAATTCCGGTAACGTGCGTGATTTTTATGATTTTTGTTTCCATATTCTTTTGATTAGTTGCTAAATGTAGGGATTTTACTTTAAGTAAGAGTCATTTATTACCAGGAACAGAAAGCCCTTTAGAAATGACTCAAAAGCATTTTAACGGATAATCAATAATAGAGCTATCCGATTTTCTGTTCTGAATTTTACATTATATTTGTAAGGATTCATCGCAATATTAAAAACTAATAACACTATTTTCAAATGTTTACTCAATCTTTTATTAAAAATACGTTTATTACTACCTCTCTAGCTTTTTCCTCAATGGCTTTTGCTCAGAAAATGCCTATGTCTGTTCTTCCATCCGGTCACCTGATTGTAGGAGCTGAAATAGATGGCAAAAAAGGAAATTTTATCTTCGATACCGGAGGAGGAATTAATCTTTTTCTGGGAAATTTTTCCAAAGAGCTCGGCCCAAAAAAAACTTATAATTATCTGACGGCTTTTCGGGCTACCGGTGAAAAGATGACGATTCCCCTCTTCAAATCGAAAGAGATTATTTTTAATGGTAAAAAATTTAAAGATATCTGGTACTCCACTCATGATATGGAGATCAAAGGAATTGACGGCTTGATCTCCCTTCCCATGCTTTATGATACAGAGTTTATCATTGATTATACTACTAACGAGCTTATCTTTCCAAAAGAAAAACTGAGCAGTAAGAAAGTGATGGATATCCAGCTGTCTACCAACGCAGACCAGTCCATGGATATTACTACTTATGTGCTATTAAACAATAAATATAAGATTAATGTTCTTCTGGATTCCGGCTCTGGTAAAGATTCTTTTTGGCTGAGTGAACACCTGATGAATACATTGGATATCAAAAAGGAAACCCTGCAGGTGATGGAAAAGAAAAGTGAATTCAATCCCGATCTGACAACTAAGTTTTATATAGGTGATATTGGCTCTATTTCTACCCCTTTTGCTACTGTTGAAAAGCCTAAAGTCGCTTTTGTGGAAGGTCTTATTTATGAAGGTAAAACAAGTATCAACTGGCTGGGTAAAAAACTGGGATTCAATCTTAAAGAGAAAAAGATTTATATTTTGGATTAGAATTACAGAAATGTTGTAAAACAGTCATTCTGACAAAGGAGAACCTTAAAACTCAATAAGATTCTTCCTTCGTCAGAAATCGAAGATTCGACGCAGTCAATGACAATGTGGAAAAGTATGCTGGGAAAAGCCTCTCCATCAAAAATTCTTTGAATTTTTACCATCATTCCAAGAAAGGCCAATAATACTACTTCAGTCAGAATTTTGCCTGAATTCTCATTTCTTACGACCTTATTTCTTCTGAGTTATTCACACTGGATTCCTACGGAATGACAAACGTTGGTAATCATTCCTATTGTGTCATTCCGCAGGAATCTAAATTTATTGAAATACTTTAGATTCTACGCTTCACTTTGTTCCGCTCTGAATAACAAGCTTTACGTATAGTTTTAGCAGGTTCTCAATTACAGTCTTTTCCGTCTTTTATTCTCCTGTCGGTTCAAACAATTCTATCTTGTTTCCTTCCGGATCAAGAATGTGTACAAATTTTCCATATTCATACGTAGCTACCTCATCCAGAACAGTTACCCCTTCTTTCTTTAGTTCCTCTACCAAAACTTCAATATTCTCTACATGGTAATTGATCATGAATTCTTTTGATGAAGGCTCAAAATACTGGGTAGACTCTTTAAAAGGACTCCACAGGGTATATCCTTTTTTATCAGAATCGGCCTCTTTCCAGTCGAATTTGGCTCCATATGGGCTGGTGGGTAATCCAAGGTGGGTTTTATACCATTCGTTTACCTGTTCAGGGTCTTTACACTTAAAGAAGATACCTCCGATAGCGGTTACTCTTTTCATTTTTTTATTCGTTTTTTTAAGTTTATATAATGGAATGCAATTCGGGATCGTTTTTGCAGTTTAACAAATATATTAATGTTTTCATTACATATTTAACGAATTTCTTATCAATATTTGGTATGGAGAAATGTTGAATGTTGGCAAGCGCAAAGACGCAATTGATCTTAAAAAGACTGCTTATAAGGCGCAAAGATTTTATCTCTGATAAAATTGTATACTGTGTAATTTATTTTATCTCACGCTGATGTTCCAAATACTAACAAAAAACCTCTTGTAATCTGCGAAAAATAATATCATCCCTTTCTGAAAACCTTCGATTTTCTTGCGCCTTAAAATAAAGCATAAAGCTTAAAAAATTGCGCCTTTGCGATTATCCAACAAAAACACTCAGATATAGGAAAACGAAAAAAGCGCACCCAAGAGGCACGCTTTGTATTGTATAAACTGAATACTATTAGTGTAATTCAGCTAAATATTTTTCAGCATCCATTGCAGACATACATCCGCTTCCTGCAGCTGTAATAGCCTGTCTGTAGATATGATCCTGAACATCTCCAGCAGCAAATACTCCCGGAAGATTGGTTCTTGAAGAACCTTTTTCTGTTAAGATATATCCGTTTTCATCAAGATCTACCTGTCCTGCGAAGATATCAGTATTTGGTTTGTGACCGATTGCAATAAAGATTCCTTCTACATCTACTGTAGATTTCTCCTGAGTCTGGTTATTGATGATTACCGCTCTTTCTACCAGACTGTTTTCACCTTCAATCCCGATTAATTCATGGTGAAATTTAACTTCGATATTCGGAGTACTTTCCACTCTGTGAACCATTGCTTTTGAAGCTCTGAAAACGTCTTTTCTTACCAATAAAGTTACTTTCTTACACAATTTGGCAAGGTAAGTAGCCTCTTCAGCAGCTGTATCTCCCGCTCCTACTACTACAACATCCTTTCCTCTGTAGAAGAATCCATCACATGTAGCACAAGCTGAAACTCCACCTCCTGCATATTTTTTTTCATCATCAAGACCTAAATACTTTGCAGTAGCTCCTGTAGAGATAATTACTGTTTTTGCAAGAATCTCTTTGTTTCCTGCATATAATTTGTGAACACCGCCAACTTCTTTAGAAAACTCAGCTTTAGTGATCATTTCATAATGAACTTTGGTATCAAATCTTTCTGCCTGTTTTTGCAGATCCATCATCATTTCAGGACCTGTAATCCCAGCTGGATACCCTGGAAAGTTATCCACCTCTGTGGTGGTAGTTAATTGTCCGCCTGGCTCCAAACCTGTATACAATTCAGGTTTAAGGTCTGCTCTTGCTGCATAGATAGCAGCGGTGAAACCAGAAGGCCCAGATCCAACGATCACACAATCTAAAATGTTTTGCTCCATAATTTACTTTGTTCGAAAAGATTTAATTTGAATTAAGACTGCTAATTTCGGAATTTTTAATTTCTCCTTAAAGTTATTTTAATGATACTTGTCAATATCTGATATGTTGAATTTCGATAGTAACTGCTCTGGGGTTTGTGATTCGCGATTCGAGTTATTTGATTTGGGTTGTAAAAATTAAAAAACTTGTGTTTTCATTTCCGTAATTAGCATATCCCGCACCTCGTATCTCTTCACCTCGCCTCACACTTTCATCTTAATTTTATCTACATTGATAATTTTATACACCAACTCCCTGATCAATTCAGCTTCTCCCATATTCACCGCTCCAAGTCCTTTCCCTTTCATATCAAACTCACGGAGAATAGAAATGACTCTCGTGGCATGTTTTAAAGGGTAAAGTCTTGCACTTTCCGCATAATCTTTAATGAAATAAGGATTTACGCCCATCTGGGATGCAATGGTCTGTTGAGACTGCCCGGCCATCGTCTGATAGATAATAACGTTTGAAAAGTAATTGTAAAGGCTTGCCAGCATCATTACAAAAGGGTTATTCTTCGGGTTCTTTCCCATAAAATGGGCAATTTTAAAAGCAGTATTGGCATTTTTGGTCCCCAAAGCCTTTTGAAGCTCAAAAATATTGTATTCTTTACTGATCCCGATATGGTTTTCAACAATGGTTCCGTCGAGGATTTCTCCTTCTTTAAGAATGATTTTTAATTTGTTGAGTTCATTAACAATTCTTGACAGGTCATTCCCAAGATATTCTGCCAGAAGATGGGAAATATTGGGAGCTGTATTGATTTTCAGCTTCGCACATTCATCTGAAATCCATTTAGGAAGATTACTTTCCTTTACAGATTCACTCAGAAAAAGAGCTTTGGCTTTATCTAAAGCTTTGGCTGCCTTTTTCCGGCTATCCAGTTTCTTATGTTTGTGCGCAAAAACCAATACTGTAGAAGGAATAGGGTTTTCTACATAAGATTCCAAAATTCTGTTTTCCTCTTCATTGAATCGTAAATCCTGAGCTTCTTTCACGATAATCACCTGTTTGTCTCCCATCATCGGAAACTGCCTGGCCAGAGAAAGAACTTCCTGATAAGAAGTATCTTTTCCGTAAGTAACTGTCTGATTGAAAGCTTTTTCATCTTCTTCCAGAAAGTTATGTTCAAGGGCTTTCACAGCGACATCAATAAAGTAAGCTTCTTCTCCGTGGAAAAAATAAATAGGTAAAACTTCTTTATTTTTAATATTTTTGAGGATTAAATCTAATTCTTTCATCTTATAAATGGAACTTCCAAAACTGAATTTTCAGGAAACTTTTGATTTTAAATTCAAGAAAGACAAAGATAAGTTTTTTATTTATGATTTGGTTCGTAAAACTTATCTTCTACTCACTCCTGAGGAATGGGTAAGACAGCACTGGATACATTATTACCTTACTGTAAAATCCTATTCTACATCAGCCCTGATCACCGAAAAAAAGATCGTCCTGAATGGGCTGACCAAACGTGTTGATCTTCTGATTACCGAGAAAACAGAGCCTGTTATTCTGATCGAATGTAAAGCGCCACAGATCAAATTAACGGAGAAAACATTTGAACAAACCGCCAGGTATAATTCCATTATCGGAGCCAGAGAAATTATTCTGACCAATGGACTTCAGCATATCAATGCTTATTATAAAGACGGGCAGTATCAGTTTTACAGACCAGAGTAAAGAAATACAAGCAGACTATCACACACTCACTGAATTTCATTATCGTTCAGATTTTCTGATGTCAATTTACCCAAGAAGTTGAAGAAAATTGGAATTGACGTTGAACTCTTTTAAATATTTTCTTAATTTTAATCTGTTTTACAATTCACTAATTCACAAATAATTAATTATGATACGTTCTATCTTATTAACCACAATGATTATGGCTTCAGGAACTCTTTTCAGTCAGAAACTTAAATCTGTTTCCTATCAGGACGGTGCGCAGAAACTAAATGGTCTTATCACTTCCAATGCAGGAAAGAAACTTCCGGGAGTTTTGATTCTCCCAGCCTGGAAAGGGATTGACGAAGAAGCTAAGACGGCTGCTCTTGAACTTGAAAAACAAGGTTATATTGCCTTTATCGCTGATATTTATGGCGAAGGAAAAATTCCTGCAGACAATGAATCTGCTGCTAAAAGTTCAGGATATTACAAACAGAATTATAACGAATACCAGAAAAGAATTTCGCTGGCTTTGGAGCAGCTGAAGAAAAACGGGGCTATTTCTGACAAAACAGCTGTTATCGGTTATTGTTTCGGTGGTACCGGAGCGTTAGAATCAGCCAGAGGTCATTTACCTGTTGCAGGAGTGGTTTCTATCCATGGAAGTCTTGCAAGGGATCAGAGCAGAAAAAATGAAGCCCTAACTGCTAAAATTCTGGTTGAAAATCCCGCTGATGATAAAAGTGTAACTCCTGATGATTACAATAACCTCATCAAAGAAATGAATGAAGGAAATGCAGACTGGCAGATTATCACATACGCTCACTCCAAACATACTTTCACAGATCCGAAATCACCGGACTATAATGAAACCATGGCAAAAAGAGCCTGGAATCATACCCTGATGTTTCTGAAAGAAATTTTGAAATAAATATAGAATTATAGGCATTCAAGAAAATAATTCTAATTTAATACCCAAACAAAAAAGCAAATCCGAGGATTTGCTTTTTTATATTTTAAAAATTTTCTTAATCTACTCCTTCCTCTTCTCTGTTGACCAACTCCATAGAAAATGCAGGCAGACAGATGGCAAGGTATTCGCAAGGTTCTGAAAATGGATTACTGTAACGGATTCTTGCTCCTTTTTCAATTAGAATACTCTGACCTTTTTCCAGAGTAACGATCTCTCCATCAATTTCAAACTGTTTTTTTCCTGAAATGATGTAAGTAAATTCATCAAATTCGGGGGTCTGATGAGGTTCACTCCAGTCCGGAGGTGCCACCATATGAGCAATAGAAACTTTAGAATTTCCGGTAGAATTTCCCCAATGCTCTTCTATCAGTTTCCCATCGTTAGTAGGAACTATAAATGGTGAATGTTGAATTTTATATTTTTTCATATCCAGGCTTCTTTTGTGATTTCATATACGAAATTGGTTCTTGTAGGCTCTGCAAAATAAGCAACTTCTTCTTCAGCAATTTTTTGTCCTCCAAGTCTTTCCAAAGCTGTCTGTGAACGGAAATTTTCTTTTCCGATATGAAAATGAACCTTATCTACAAACTGGAAAATATAATCCAGCATCAGTTTTTTAACCTGTGGATTGATTCCTTTACCCCAGGATTTTGTTCCATAGAAAGTATATCCGATGAAAATATGGCTGTCTTCTTCATCAAAGTCATAATAACGGCTGCTTCCCAATACGTCTCCGGTAGCTTTCTCAATAATCTTGAAAGCTCCGCCACTCTCCATAGCTCCTGTAAAAAAGTTTTCGAAAACCTCTCTCTGATAACGGTTTTTGTTGGGATGCTGTTCCCAGACTTTAGGATCGGAAGCTACTTCATATAAAGATTCAAAATCCCCTTGCTGTAAGGGGATCAATTGAAATTCTTCATTCTCTAAAACGGGCTGAACAGAAAAATTCATTACTTAGCTCTTTTTAGTAGAATCTGATTCTATTTTCTTGATTTCCTTCAATTTGTCAGAAATCTTGATTACAGTGTCTAATTTTGATGGTTTCAAAGGAACTTCTGCCTGAGCCATATCCCATTTGATCACTAAATTTCCTGTGTTTTCATCTGTAGGATTTAAAGTAATTTCAAACCACTCTTGTTTGTCTGTAAGGGTATTTACCGGTACGGTAACATCTACTACGTCCTGTTTAGGATCGTAAGTGTAAGCTCCCCACTGTTGGAAATCTTTATTCAGTATTACTTTCCATTCTTTTTCTGTAGGAACGATGAACAATCCGTAAGTTCCTGCAGGAACTGTTTTTCCACCGAAATTAACGGCCTGTCCGAAAGTAATTTTTGTAGAAGAGTTAGCACCTGCTCTCCAAACCTGACCATAAGGAACCAATTCTCCGAAGATTTTACGTCCTTTCACTCCCGGTCTTCCGTAGTCGATGGAGATTTTAGACATAGAAAACTGCTGCTCAACCTTCTGACGCGGACTTGCTGCCGGCACAGAATAATCCTGAGCAAAACTTAATGCTGAAATTGAAATGCAAACTGCTGCTAATAACTTTTTCACGTGTAAATTTTTGTTTAAAATTACAAAAATCAAAACAAAATAGCTTTCATAAACTTCGTTAAATTTTGTTTTACCGATATTTTTCTATGAAGGGATTTTTTAACCAAATTCTTTTAAAAAGTAAATTATCAACTATTAAACATTTTACTTTTCTTAATCGTTTTCCCTTTTCTCAGCTGTATGGAATGAAAAACAGAAGGCACATCATTCGTCCATTTTTTAAGGATTAAAAGGATGGCAATAATCTCTGCCCGGGTGAGTAATCCTATCCAAAAACATAGATTAAATAAAATAACAGACTGACAATCTAAGATAACCTGAATAAGTGTTCCAAAAAGAAATAAGGTCCATATTTTAGCCCCGATAGAATGCGTTGCCACTTCTTTTCTGAATTTTAAAAAGCTTACCAGATAAATCAAAACTTCTGCCCCCACCAGAATAATTATTTTGTAAGCATTTATTTTGAAGAATTCAGGACATAGTATATAAGTGGAAATCCCCACTAAAATAAAGAAAATCTGGTCAACCGTAGAATCCAGACGCCTGAGTTTCTGAGTGGAAACATTCAGATACCTAGCGATAATTCCGTCAAAAATATCCGTCAATAATCCTATGGACAAAAGAACGATAGCAATTTCCTTATGATTTTCTATTTTAATGAGGCTTAAAGAAATGATGATAAACCCAATAATAAGTCTGGAAGAAATTAAAATAACCGGAGTCTTTGACTTCATAAAAAATACAGCAAGCTTATTTTATAGGATAAAAAGTAAGGTGTAAAAGTACTTTTAAAAAAAATTAAAACAAAATAGCTTTTTCCAATTCCAACAGCTTTTGTTTTCTCCATATCCCGCCGGCATAACCAACGAGTTCACCATTGGAGCCTATCACCCGGTGACAAGGGATTAAAATAGCAATCTTATTAATTCCATTAGCTGTTCCTACGGCACGTATCGCTTTGGGATTTCCTAAGATTTCCGATTGCTGTTTATACGTTCTGATTTCTCCCATAGGAATTTCGCGGAGAAGCTGCCAGACTTTTTCCTGAAATTCAGTGCCTGTGGTAAATAGCGGAACTTCGAAGTGGCTTCTTTTTCCTTCAAAATAGTCTTTCAGTTCTTCTTCCAGCTGTACAAAATGGGGGTGTTCTTTTTCTGCAATCTCTGCTTTCAAAGCTTTTGAAAGAGCTTTCAGCTGCTTTTCAATATTCTTTCGATCTGTAAATTCAAGCAGACAAATACCCTGGTCTACAGCACAGGCAATCATTTCTCCCAATGGAGTTGATATCTTTTTTTGGTGTATTTCCATTTAATAACAATAAAAAACCTCATAAGAATTCTTACAAGGCTTAAATTTATACATAAAAAATAAATTTAATATCCATAAACTGCAGATACTCTCAAATAATCAACAGGCGTAGCATCAGAAACCTTTTCCTGATAATAAATTGAGGAAGGGAGATTATTATTTTGATATTGATAAACCATTTCAAATTCTTTCTTTGGACTTTCAGGTAACGAACCCAAATAATACTTTATCTCTTTGCTTACGTTATTTCTGGAAATTTGTGAATAATCTTGAAGTATAAAAATATTATAAGCATATTCAGGCAGTGCTAGTATTCTATTTCTATCAATCAAATAATTAGGATTTATATTATGATCATATTCATAAGTTTTAACATCTCTCAACTTTGATAAATTTCCTTCTTCATATCTTTCAACTTTTGTTACGTTATGATTATTTAAAAAGATTTTAAGCATTTCCGTATTAAATGCTGCTCCGGAATAATTCTCATTATAATATTTCACAATAATTACATCTGAAGACGGATAATCAAAAGTCTTATAATTACCTGAATCTAAACTTTTTACTTTTATAAGCCTTTGATTATTATCATAGATAAGTTGTCTCTTTTCAGTAAATGGATAAGGGTTTGACAAGTCCATTACATACGTGTTTCCCACAATAGAAACCGAAGTAAGTAAACCATTGGTATAGCTAAGATTTTCAGTATAATCACCATTAGTATCCCAAACTTTAATCAACTGATTATTGTTGTATTCAAACTTAAAATCTTGTTTCTGAACAAGAGAAGCTATACCATTTGCTATCTCTTCATCCTTAAGGGTAAGTGTTTTAATTTTACCTAATGGCGGATCGGTATTTGGTGTTTGATTGTCTAGTTCGTCAGAACTTCCACATGATACGATCGAGAATAATAGAATTCCTAATAGATATTTTTTCATATAAAGCTTTTAGCGCAACAAAACTATGAAAAGTTAATAAATAAACTCCAACTTTATGAGTTGAGTATTTTCTGAATCTGCTCAATATGTCTCGTGTTGTGATAGATAACAAAACGGAAGGTGTCTCCCAGCTTCAGTTTGATCAGTTTTGAAATACTGATGCTCGTTTTTGTTTTTTCAAGATCAATATTCTGCGCTTTTTCTAATAATCCTAGCAGCTGTTTTTGCTGACTGATAAATTTCTCTATCACTGTTTTATTGAGTTGACTGTGGATAGGATTCATTATTTTAAGCGTTTTCATTTTATTCAAATTCTCTTTGGGAAGCATGCTTTTAGCAAAATAATTCCCTAGAATTCCTGGTTTGAAAGTATCTTTCGGAGAAATTTTAGAGCCATCTATTCTGTTGGTGATTTCGGGAATATAGAAGTTTCCATACCGATTGAGATGTTCCAGACATTCCAGTGAACTCCAACTATCTTGTGAATTTCTGAAATTCAGCTCTCTTTCTGTTTTTTCTAAAAGGGTCTGTGCGTATTCTAAATGCTGACTGGTTCTTTGCTGTAATTCACTTAATAATACTGAAACTGAAGTTTTCATGATGTTTTTTATGCAAATATCATCATCAGATTTTTCTTAAATCTTGACTGAACTCAAGATTTTTTAAGCCTTGACAAAGTTTCCGGTGACATTCTCAGGTAATTGGCAATGTATTTATTGGGAACTTCCTGAAATAGCTTCGGACTTCGTTTTAAAACTCTCTCAAAACGTTCTCCCGGAGCATTGATCAGCAGATCTTTTTCTCTTTCCAGCTGTTGCAATACAAGATCTTCAAGAATATTCATCCAAAATTTCATATGTTCTTCATCGGATTGTACAAACTCATAAAAATCTATTTTTGAAGCAATTTTCACAGTTGATTTTTTAATAGCCTGAATATATAAATCTGAGGGTTTTCCTGATAAAAAAGAGTCAAGACTGACAATAATATTTCCGATATATCCGAAACGGATAATTCTCTCTTCATTTTCATCCATCATGAAAATCCGGACACTGCCGTTTTCAATAAAATAAATATTAGTATCTGTACTGCCTGAAATCTTAAGGAACTCATTCCGTTTGAATTCTTTCTTTTTCCAATGGATTCCGCTTTGAAGCAATTTTTCAACCATTTTATTTTATTATTTGCTTTTCCAAAGATAATAGGTAATTTTAATGTTTTAAAACACTAATCACTTATAATGCTCAAAAAAACAGCCCTTTTTATGCTGCTTTCTATTGGATTTTCCGGGATGAAAGCTCAGCAAACCATTCCTTTCCGGATCACAAAACACAATAATATCATTGTGAAAACCCTTGTCAACAAAAAAGATTCTCTGGATCTGATGTTTCAGATTGCGATGAAAGATTATTCAATTTCACCCGAACGAAAGCGGAAAGCAGATCATATTATTTTCAATAAAGAAGAAATCAGTGATCATAATACCGTAGAAATTGGAAAAATCATCCAGAAAAATGTACGCTTTTTCGATAATCAGTTAACAGGACATGAAGCGGACGGAAAAATCGGAACCGGAATTTTTGATGGTAAAGCATTTAAAATTGATTATGATAACAACCAATTTGTGATGTATGATAAAATGCCGGACCTGAAAGAGTACCAGCCTTTAAATATCATCTTAGATCATGACGGATTCTATCTTGCCGGAGATAATATTATTGATGGAAATCAACAGCAGGAAGCCTATTTTGTACTGCAATCAGGATTTTCCGGAGCTATTCTGTACAGTAATGAATTTGCTGAAGAAAAGCATCTTGACAAAAAGCTAAAAGTAACCGGAGAAAAAACGCTGAAAAATTCTGAAGGAAAAACTCTAACCACCAAACAGGCCATTCTTCCTTATTTCAAACTGGGAAAGAGTGTTTTCAAAGATATCCCGGCAGGATTTTTCTCAGGAGAGCTTAAAACACAAAATGTAAGCTATCTGGGTGCCGATATGCTCCGCAGATTTATCTGGATTTTTGATGCCGAGAGGAAAATGGCTTATATAAAACCCAGCAAATACTTTTCAGAGCCTTACTACAAAATGAATTAGAATATGATAAACACCTTAAAACTAAGAAAAATCATGAAAGCCAAAACTGCTGCAGCCCTTTTATTTTCCTCACTGGTTATTATAAGCTGTCAGAAAGAAGAAAAGAAAACAGTTACCACAGAAATAAAACCCGCGAATGATTCTATAAAAACAACAAAAACCGAAGAGAAAATAGATTATACCGATTTTAATATTTTCAGTTTATCTGTTATTTCATCCGCTGAAAAAGATTCTGATATGGATATTTTTATTTCTGTTTCAGATATCTACAAAGGAGAGCAACCTATTCCTGCAGACATTGTTAAAAATCATAAGCAGATGACTTATGAAGAACGCCAGCATTTTGAATTGGATGCTTCCAGCAGAAAAAAACTTCTCAACGGAGTTCATCTCACGGAAAAGGATTCGCTCTATATTTATGAGTATGGCTCTAATAAACTTCAAAAAATGCCGATAAGCCAATTAAAAGCAGTAGCTTATCTAAGTCCTTACACAGATAGTGAAGATTTAGATCCGGATTCTTATATGATGGGCTTTCAGGTAGCTACTCACCAAAAAACCACAGAGTACGACCGATTTAATAATGCCATCGCATATTTTGGAAGTACAAATCCTTTCGTAGAAAATAAAATGAAAGCGATGAAATGGCAAAAAGCAGGTGCCGATATTTCAAAAAAATATTTTTCTCATTCAAAATTAGTTCAGGGAAAAACCTATCAGTCACAGTATGAAAACCTGACCTATTATCTGCAGGATTATCTTGAAGAAGGAAATACTGTAGAACGCAAATTGGTAGTGATTAATAATGATAAGGAAAAGATTGCTGAGAAAACATTTTCTCTTGCAGGAAGTGATGGCGGAGAATTTCTTCCTTTGTACGGGATAGATGCTGATGAAGCTAATATTTTCCAATATACAGGTCATCTTTTTAAAGGAAAACCTCCTGTGATTTTTGGGTTCATAGCACAGTCTTTTGGTTGTCCTTCCATTAGTTTTTTAGATAAAACGGAGAAAGATTTCCCTATCAATTGTGATAACAGACATTAAAAAAGAGCTCTTGAAAATGAATATGTTTAGATTCTACCGGAATGATCAATTATACACTTAGTGTGTCCATTCCGTAGGAATCTATATCCTTAATATCAACACTCTATCCATAAAACTCTATTCCAATCCAAAAAAAGCCTTAATTCTTTCCCAATGGCCAAATACAGCATCTGAATTCCTACGGAATGACAAACTGGGTGGATAATCTTTGAGAATAAATCTGCTCAATCAGCAAAATCTGCGAGAAAATATTCAATAGGAACGGGCTTTAGCCCGTTTTTTATTACATCAGCAATTCCATTGGCTTTAGCCAAAACCTAATTTTAAAATTAGTATATATAAAAAAGAAACTGTGTCAAAAGCCAAATTGTTTGATTTTTGGCACAGTTTCTTTTCAGTATATTATTTTTTAGGATAATATTGGTCTTTCAGGTTCGTAAAATAGTTTTCAGATTCTTTGAAACTGTTGCTTTTCATGAATTTGATGACTACATTCAGATAAGCTTCTGAAGGGGTAAACTCTGTACCCATTTTTTCGGAAAACTTTTTATAATCTTCTTCCAGCAGTGTGGGATTTTTGGCAAGTTGTTTTATATCCGTTCTGAAACCTTTAAATATGAATTTTAATGCTTCATAATTTCCCGGATAGGAAACAGTTCCATGGGTTTCTCCTTCAAAAAAACTATGTTTATAGTTCAGAGATCCGTTTTTTTCTATGATTCCTTTAAACTCTTCAATGGCCTGAGTCATATCAGAATTCCAGTTTTTCTGCTGTTCTTCATTGTCTGCCTGAGAAACGTACAAAGATTTTTTTGCAGGAAACTTTTTATTCTTTTCCAGATACTCTTTTGTTCTGATGATGGTCACTTTATTATCCCACCATAAACTTGGATCGTTCGCAACATAAGCATTGAAATACTCCGGATGTAAAAGGAATGTATTGATGGCAAATAATCCCCCGAAAGAATGCCCAACCAATACAGAATAATCCTGAGTTCTGTAGTTTTTATTAATGAATGGTTTCAGCTCTTCCTGCATAAATTTCAAGAAGTTTTCGCCTCCGCCACTGTCGGCAAAAAGTATGATATCCGGATTTACAGGACTTTTCTTCTGAGCTTTTGTGGGAGTAAGATCTCTTGTCCTTTCGGTATTTTTAATTCCTACAACAATACATTCGGGAATATCAGCATAAGGAGTTCTGGCAATAAAATCCGTTAATCCTGTATAATATTCAAAATTGATTTCTCCGTCTAAAAGATAGATTACCGGATATTTGGCGGGACTTATAGCATTGTCATTATAGGTTTTAGGCAAGTGAACCCAGATTTCCCTGTTTTCATTTAAAACTTTTGAAAATATAGTTTGCTTCTCTCCTATTGTCAGTTTTTCCTGGGCTTTTCCAGATGCAAATACTAAAAGTAATGAGAGTGTGATAATTTTAAACCAGCTGTTCATGGTGTGAATCTTTTCTGTGTTGATGAATATTTTTAACTTCTTTATTCTTTTTGGGTGATTTGTTTCTTCTGCCCCACCAGATCAGGAATCCGGTAACCGGGAGGCTTGTACAGATAATTCCGATAATGAATGTGAATATTTTACCGAATATTCCTCCCCAATAGCCTACGTGAAGATCAAAATTCATGTGTTCTATTACTTCATGCATCTGAACTTCTTTCGGATAATCAATTTCTTTTCCCGTATATTTATTTGTTTCCATACTCTTCCCGTTGACAAGGCTTTTTAGCCCGATAAACTGAGCTGCAACTACATGATACACCGTTGCTGAATCATTTCTTGGAAGACTCATCCTGAACTGTTTTGCATTGGGAAATTCTTTGAATTTTTTGTCGACGAAATCAGCATAAGACAAGGCTTTTTTCTCAGGATCAAATTTAGGTTCATATTTTTCTGCAATAGTATGGGCATCTACTGCTCCGCCGAAAGCCTGCTGGGTAAGATTGGTTAAAACTTCATAGGCCATAATGAGTCCCGTAATGGTAATAAACACTGCCGGAAGTAATGAATAAAAACCAAAGACATTATGAAAATCGTAGTTTTTTCTGCGCCATTTTGTTCCGGATTTAATTTTAAAAGCTGTTGTTCTTGTTGTTTTGTTCCATTTTTTTGGCCACCAGAGAATCAATCCGCCGATGAGCTGAACAAAAAATATGATGGAAGCAATTCCAACCACCGTTTTCCCGAACTTTCCTGCCAGCAACTGCGCATGAATATGGGCTACCACATAGAAAAATTCATAGCTTTTTGTAGAACCGATTACTTTTCCGGTATAAGGATCAAGATAATGATAAGCAAATACACCACGAGGACCACGGCCTTTTTTCTTTGGTTTTTCTGCTTTATCAGCATTTTTATCTTTAGGAGGCTTCGTTGCTGAAGCTACCCTGAAACTTCTGTCTGATTCTTTATAAGTATCAAAATAGAACGCTTTTCTGTCCGGAACCTGTTTGTGAAACTGGACAAGCAATTCTTCGGGTGTCATTTTTTTAACATGAGCCGGAACCTGAACATATTTGGCGCTTCCACCGCACAGATCAATGATTTCGTCACAAAAGACAAATACCGTTCCCGAAAGAGTAACGGTAAGCACAATGATTCCGGAAACCAGGCCGAGCCACAGATGCAGCCAGCCGGTGATCCTTTTGGTAAGGGATTTTCCCAGCTTTTTTTTAGGATTAATTTTTTTGTTTTCCATATCTGTTTTCATCATTCAAAAATGTAATAGTTGAAAATGCAAAGGCGCAACAAGGTGATAATAATGGCATGTTTGAAAAGTGAAAAGAGTTATTCCTGCTGCCATTTACTTTAGCATATTTGAGGGCATCAGAAACAGTTGTTTACTATCAATCAAAGCGTTACACCTTTGCGATTTTCATCCTTATATTTTCGTTGAGATTATTTTTTGTTTTTCAGGTTTTAAAATTTAAATGCAAAATTGGCAAGGATTTCTCTTGGCTTCTGTGGCTGTCCGTAGAAGTTCCAGTAGTTTTCATTCAAAGCATTATTCATTTTCAAACCGATTCTGTATTTTTTCTTGTCATAGAAAACCGTAGCCCCCACTGTAGTATAAGAAGGAGCGAGGAAATGATTGGTAATATTGATATAGGTTTGATCCACAAAATTGAATCCGGCTCCGAAACCAAGTCCTTCATACGCTCCATCCATAATCTTGTAACTTGTCCATAAATTAGCTACATGTTTTGGTGTCCAGGCGATTCTTTTTCCGCTGTCTTTGCTTCGGTCATCATATTTATTATCGTTATATCCATATCCCGCAACGATATTCCATCCTTTGAAAGGATTGGCGATAATCCCTATTTCCAGTCCCTGGCTTTTGATATTTCCATCCTGAATGCTTCCTATTCCGCCCGGATCTGCTACAAGACGGTTTTTAACACTAATATTATAATAGCTCACCGTTGTCAATAATTTTTTATGGAAAAGATCCACTTTAAAGCCCGTTTCAACCTGATTTCCCTGTTCCGGATCCCATTTTGTCAATACACCGACTTCATTCAATGACGGAGCATAGTTTTTAAATCCATTTACGTAATTGGCAAAGAATGAAATCTGATCTTTTACAATTTCATACACCAATCCGAATTTTGGAGAAAACTGGGTCTGGCTGTATCCCGTAACTTTATTTTCAGGATATCCGTTTTTCGTAGAAATCTCTACCCCATTTACAACCGTATCATCATTTTTATAGCTGTCTACTCTCAAACTTGCCATTACCAGTAAGTTGTCTGTGATATTCAAAACATTGGAGATATAACCGCTGATCGTTCTGAATGTAGTAATATCAGATTCTGTAGATTTTCTTTCCTTATTCATGAATTTATTTCTTGAAATAGGATCCCAAGCGGAAGAGCTATCAAGGCTAACTTTATCGTAAGGCATGAAAACATTGCTGTATCCGTTGGCTTCATAGTAAGGGAACTGATATTTTGTTCTTTGCTGGAAATAATCTATTCCTACTACCAGGCGGTTTCTTAAGCCTCCTATTTTAAAATCTCCTGTAAAATTCTGCTGGATATTGTCTGTGGTCACTTTAAAGCTGTCAAAGGGACGAATCATTCTTTCAACCTGATTATTATTCAGATATCTGAGTACTAAAAATATAGATTCATTTTCATTGGCTTCTCCTCTCTGGTAAGACGTTCTTGAAGTCCATTGGTCATTGAATTTATGGGTAACTTCAGCCATCGTTACAAAATTGGTTCTTTTGGAACCGATATCATTGCTTGTAAATGCTCTTTTATAAGCTACTTCCAGGTCCTTCATCGAGTGCAAGGTCAGTTTTTCTGAGTTTCTTACATAAGCATTTAATGTTTTATCCGGAGCATGAAACTCGGTATCAAGTGTTACTGTGGTTTTGTCACTTACTTTATATAAAACACTTCCAGAGAAGAACAATCCTTTGTTGTAACCGGCATCCTGGAATGAATCCTGAGAATAAGCTGCCACATTGAATCTTGCCAATGCTGTTTTTTCTTTATTCAAAGGGGTGTTTACATCTGCCGTGATCCTGTTCATTCCCCAGCTTCCGGTAGTATAATTGATAATTCCTCCGAAGTTTTCCTGTGGTTTTTTTGTAACGATATTCACCACTCCACCATAGTTGGCCAATGTTCCTCCAAATAAGGTTCCGGACGGTCCTTTAATTACTTCTACTCTTTCAATATTAGCGATTTCGGACTGTACTCTTGGATTTTGAGTCAATCCGTTTCTGAAACTTGCATTGGAACTGAATCCTCTCATGAAAATATCATTCCCGCTGTCGTTTACACTGTTACTTACCACAACACCCGGAGCAGAAGCCATTGCTGTGTTGAAGTCCATGGCTCCCATTTCACTGATGATTTCTTTGGGAACAAGGTTGTAAACAGTAGGGTTTTCAAGGTTTTCAAGAGGAAGTCTTGCGATGGATTCCGATTTTTTGGTTCTGTAATTATGAGTTCCCTGGAGTGATACGGATTGGATTTCAGCCACTTTAATGGTATCTGTTTCCTGGGCACTCAGCATCGTTACGGCTAATAAAGCTGCAGAAATAATTGTTTTTTTCATGTTTATAATTAAGTTAGTTCTACAAAATTATTTATTTTTATTAATTCTAAATAAAAATATGATACATGTCATAAAAATAATTTCTCTGAAACGGTCACCAACAAAGGGATTTAATGAAAATAAAAAAGCAGATAACTTCTGATTTATCTTATATGAGACTTAAATTTTCGTATATTAATAAGGTCTAATAAATTCAATTATTGATTATAATCTTCAAATATGAATCGTAATATCCAAGAAATCATTCAGCTCTTTCTTCAGTTTCTCTCGGAAAGAAATCTAAAAGAATTAACTAATCTATTTTCTGATACTATAGACTGGTATATCCCTGGGGATGAAGAAAAAGCACCCTGGCTAGGCATAAGAAATAATAGGCAGGAAGTATCCGATTCTTTTGAACTTTTATGGAAAAATACAGAACCCATTTCTGCTAAAATCGAAAATATTTTCAACGATGATGAAAATGCGGTTATCACGGGAGAATTTGTAACGAGAATGCTTGCAACAGGTCGTATTGTAGAGTCTTTATTCTGTATTCAGATGCGTATTCAAAATAATAAAATTACGCGCTACAGACTGCTGGAAGACAGTTTGGCTGTTTCAAAGGCTTTGGATAAGTAGTTAAGGACTATTATTGATAGTAAATGAGATTCTTCCTTCGTCAGAATGACAAAAGTCGAATAATTCGACTTTTGAGATAGCTCTTTTATATAATTTCTCTTATGATCTAAAATTATCTTTTCTATATCACGGCAGCAGCCATCATCGACATGTAATAATTAGCACAATGCAAGGCATTAATTAAAACAATCTCTTTATCGGGAAACATTTCAAAGGCATCCGATGTTGTAATCTGATATTCATAATTCATGGAGGTCCATTTTAAATGCGGCTTGATAATCATAAGTTCAACTCCTTCCTGATCGGTAAGGACAAATGATTCTTTAAAAATACCTCTGTGTTTAAAGAGATAACCGTTTTTCACGCCATCAAAATAGGTCTGTACCACGATTTCACCATTCCAGTTCATCCTGAATTTTAAAAGGACTCTTTCATGGTCTTTCAGCTCAATGGTAGTTCCCCAAAAACCTTTTGGCTCCACCTGATAGGTCTGACCCTCAGCAATTTCAATGACAGCATTAAATTTAAACCAGCTTGTATAAGTAAGTTTCCCAATTAATTTTTCTTCTTTTGTGACTTCAAAAGATAAAGAATTGCTTGATTTTGCGTAATATTCTGCCATGGTTATATTTTGATTTGGTGGAATTCTTATTAGTTTTTAAATAATAATAACAGCTTGAATTTTAACGCTCTAATTTATAAATAATTCGGCAAACATAATCTAATTTTCAACTATTCCGATAAAAACTACAGTGAATTAATTCCTGCGGGTCTTTTTGCGTTGGAAATTTGCACTCAAATACGTGTCTGTATAGCATACAGCCTGTTATTTCACTTCAAACCAATACTTCCACTTCTTATCATCAATTCCAAATTTTCCCTGCCACCATCTTGCGGGATAACCAACATCATCATTCCTGATAGGTCTGTGCTCTCTTTCCGGATAGGTAACGTATTGATCTGCATACCCAAAATGGGCATCATCATGCAAAATTCCGATAACTCCCAATATTTCCAACAATCCTAGTCTTTCTTCATCATTTGATTTTACTGTTTTTGAGATTCTCTTTTTAAGTTGAGAAATTTTGTCGTTGGGTTCTGATGTTTCAATGATTTCTTTCAGTTCATTGAGAATCCTATAGTCATTTTCGTTGGGTTTAACGACCGGAAGTTTTGGAAATTGTTCCAGATCAAATAAAATCTGGATTAAACTATCAAAACAACATCCATCTTTGTATTTGAAATAATTGATGGTATTGAATTCGATAGGATCTTCAAACTCATAAGTATGAAGTCCACATATCGCACAGATGTCTTCATTAGGTTCCGGACTTGGTGTAAAGCTATGCTCTTCCAGATTTCTTGCAATGCAATAGCTGGATAAAAATGACCGGTATTCTAATTGTCTTGTGCTTAAACTGTACACGAAAGCATCCACAACTTTCTGCTTTTCAATACCAGCCACAGCCCTTTTAATTCTTCTGCAAATTTCATCATGACTTATCTCTTCCTGATCATACATTACAGACTGTTTCTTGGCATACTCAAAATCATCTTCAGAGATATACTGCATATAGGTTTCCCAATAAAACCAATCCCTTAAACTTTCGTTCTGGGAAGTTTTTATGGTGTTGAGTAAAATTTGTATTGCTTTTTTATCCATTCTTCATTGGTTGTTAATTCCATAAGGACAAATTTATCAAATAAAAATAATGAAAGACTCCTGTTTAAAAGCAAAAAAACCTCATAGATTTTTGAAATCTATGAGGTTTAAATTGTTTTCAGATCAATTTTATTCAATCTTTGTAAGTGTCATTGTTTCATCATGATCTATATTTTCAGGCCGTTTCCCATTCATGTTGATCAGCATAAGGAATTTTGAATCGTTAACCGGAACGATAATTCCTAGCAGTCTTCCTTTTTCCTGATTATCTTTTACTGCAATAAAATCAATCTCAATTGGTGTTTTATCCATATTAATTTTATATTTCAGTTCTCCCTTTTGTCCATTATTAGGACCTCCGTGGATGATAAAATTCTTGCCGTCAATTTCTTCCCCGTTAATTGTAATGGATACATATCCATCTTTTGTAAAGCCTGCTTTGCCTTTACTCTTCCAGTAATCAATGGATTCCCAGTTTCCGACAATATTAAACTCGGATTTTTGAGCTTTGGCATGAAAACCAATAATAAGTATAAACGCTATTACGCTTTTTAGAAAAGTCTGTTTTATTTTCAAGGAAAAATTCATAGTAAACTTTTAATTAATTTTATAAACATAATCCTTACTGATATATCTGTTTTTATTTATTAATTCTGAAGGATAAAAAATGGTTCCATTAATCTCAACACTCTTAATCCTATATCTCCAGCTTCCATTATGACTTTTGTAAATTTTTGTTGTTGAATTTGGATAAAGCTCAAGAACAATGGAAGAATCTTTTATTTCTATTTTTTCAAGAGACTTTGGATTTTTGATTTTATAGAAGGACCGAGGTGACAATATTCCACTTTCATAATTAAATGCAAAGCTGTCGGCTTCATTATCAATTGCTTTTGAGATGGGATAACTGTAATTGATCTTAATTATTTTTTTGGAGTCAGTCAGGTTTTGAATATAGAAATCAGTTATCCAGGAACATCCTGAAAGTACTGCTACGAAAATACAACATAGAAATCCTATCGTAATTGATTTTATACTCATTGTACTGGAGTTTAAATGGCTTTTGCAAAAGTAAACAGAATCCTTTATTTTTTCTGGATTAATTGATAAAAAAGTCCCACAAGAAAACTTGTGGGATTTTAATATTTATTCTAGTTCGAGATTACATCGTCTCCATTTTGAAGCTCATGCTTTCGATTACTTTTAGGATTGCTTCTACTGTATCCATTGAAGTTAAACAAGGAACACCGTTTTCCACACTCATTCTTCTGATCTGGAATCCGTCTCTTTCTGCCTGCTTACCTTTTGTAGTGGTATTTACAACATACTGAACTTTTCCTTTCTGGATCAGGTCGATAAGATTTACACTTTCTTCACCGATTTTGTATCCGATTTTGCAAGGGATTCCTTTTTCTTCAAAGAACTTCGCAGTACCTTCCGTAGCCCAGATTCTGAATCCTACTTCATGGAATCTTGCTGCAAGAGCCGCTGCCTCATCTTTGTGCTTATCTGCTACCGTGAACAGGATAGAACCGTGCATAGGAACTTTTCTTCCTGCTGCTACCAATCCTTTGTAAAGTGCTTTTTCAAGAGTTGTATCTTTCCCCATAACTTCTCCTGTAGACTTCATTTCAGGGCCTAAAGAGATATCAACTTTCGTTAGTTTAGAGAAAGAAAACACTGGTACTTTCACAAATACGCCTTCTTTATTTGGAACCAATCCGTTTTTGTATCCTAAATCTTTCAGCTTTTGTCCTAAGATTGCCTTTGTTGCAAGGTTAGCCATTGGAACTTCTGTGATTTTAGATAAGAAAGGAACTGTTCTTGAAGAACGAGGGTTTACTTCGATTACATATACATTTCCTTCAAAAAGAACGTATTGGATGTTCATTAATCCGATAACCTTTAATCCTTTTGCCAGTCTTTGTGTGTAGTCTACCAAAGTATCAATTTCGCTCTGAGAGATATTTTGCGGCGGATATACTGCAATAGAGTCTCCGGAGTGAACTCCTGCTCTTTCGATGTGCTCCATAATTCCCGGAATCACTACTGTTTCTCCGTCGCAGATGGCATCTACTTCGATCTCTTTTCCTACCATGTATTTGTCAACCAAAACTGGGTGCTCAGGGCTCGCTTCTACTGCATGTTCCATATAGTAAGCCAGTTCTGCTTCTGCATATACAATTTCCATTGCTCTACCTCCAAGAACGTAGCTCGGACGCACCAATACCGGGTAACCGATTTCGTTAGCAATTTTTATAGCTTCTTCTTTAGAAGTTGAAGTTCTTCCTTTTGGCTGAGGAATTCCAAGTTCCTGAAGTGCTTTTTCAAATTTATCTCTGTTTTCAGCTCTGTCAAGGTCTTCCAGTGAAGTTCCCAAGATCTGTACTCCGTGAGAGGCTAATTTATCTGCAAGGTTAATTGCAGTCTGCCCTCCGAACTGTACCACTACTCCTTTAGGTTTTTCAAGCTCGATGATGTTCATTACATCTTCTTCTGTAAGCGGCTCGAAGTAAAGTTTATCAGAGATTGAGAAGTCTGTAGAAACTGTTTCAGGGTTGTTGTTGATGATAATCGCCTCGTACCCCATTTCTTTGATCGCCCATACTGAGTGAACAGTAGCGTAGTCAAACTCAACTCCCTGTCCGATTCTGATAGGTCCGGAACCTAGTACGATAATTTTTTCTTTGTCTGAAACAACACTTTCGTTCTCTTCTTCGTAAGTTCCGTAGAAATAAGGCGTTTCACTTTCAAACTCAGCAGCACAAGTGTCTACCATTTTGTAAACCGGCATTACTCCGTTTTCTTTTCTGAAGTTGAAAACCTCACGTTCTTTTACATCCCAAAGAACTGCGATATTGATATCTGCGAAACCTAATCTCTTCGCTTCAATTAATGTTTCTTTATCGAATTTGTTGGCAGCAATTACTTTTTCGAAGTCAACTAACTTTTTCAGTTTCCAGATGAAGAACTTGTCGATTTTACTCCATTCTACAATTTGTTCCCAGTCGTATCCTCTTCTTAAAGCATCTCCGATAATGAAAAGTCTCTCATCATCACACACTCTGATTCTTCTTTCGATTTCTTCAGCAGTAAGTGCCTCAGCCTGTTTTGTTTTTAATCCTAAATGCTTGATTCCTGTTTCTAATGAACGGATAGCTTTCTGTAAAGATTCTTCAAGGTTTCTTCCGATGGCCATTACTTCACCAGTAGCTTTCATCTGAGTAGAAAGTCTTCTGTCTGCCGTTTCAAATTTATCGAATGGGAATCTTGGGAATTTTGTCACCACATAGTCAAGAGCCGGCTCAAAACATGCATATGTTTTTCCAGTTACCGGGTTCATGATTTCATCAAGTGTCAATCCTACAGCAATTTTTGCCGCGATTTTTGCAATCGGGTACCCTGTTGCTTTACTTGCTAAAGCTGATGAACGGGATACTCTAGGGTTTACTTCGATGATATAATATTCAAAAGAATGTGGATCCAAAGCAAGCTGCACGTTACATCCTCCTTCAATTCCTAATGCTCTGATGATTTTTAAAGAAGCATTTCTCAATAACTGATACTCTCTGTCTGAAAGAGTCTGAGAAGGTGCAACTACGATAGAGTCACCTGTGTGAACTCCTACCGGGTCAATATTTTCCATGTTACAAACCACAATGGCGTTGTCGTTTGCATCACGCATTACTTCGTATTCTATTTCTTTGAAACCAGCGATTGATTTTTCAATCAAACATTGTGTAACCGGGCTGTGCTTTAATCCCAATTCGGCAATTTCTTTTAATTCTACCTCATTGGAAGCAATACCTCCTCCTGTTCCTCCCATTGTAAATGCAGGACGAACAATTACAGGATATCCGATTTCATCTGCGAAGGCAAGAGCTCCTTCTACCGTATTTACGATATCAGATTCCGGAACCGGCTCGTTCAATTCTCTCATCAACTCACGGAAAAGATCTCTGTCTTCTGCTCTGTTGATGGCAGAAAGTTTAGTTCCCAATACTTCCACTTTGCATTCTTCAAGAATTCCTGACTTTTCCAGTTCTACCGCCATGTTCAGCCCTGTCTGACCTCCCAATGTTGGTAATAAAGCATCCGGACGTTCTTTTCTGATGATGTGGCTTACAAACTGTAATGAAATCGGCTCGATATATACTTTATCTGCGATTTCCACATCCGTCATGATCGTTGCAGGGTTTGAGTTAATCAAAATTACCTTGTAGCCTTCTTCTTTTAAAGACAGACAAGCCTGCGTTCCTGCGTAATCAAATTCAGCTGCCTGACCAATGATGATAGGTCCTGAACCGATTACTAAAATTGTTTTTATATCTGTACGTTTTGCCATTTTTCTTTTTTTTAGATACAAGATGTTAGATGTCAGATTTCAGACCTCCAACAAGATGTTATCACTTTTTTAAATTAGATTTGAATGTATAAATCATTCTTTGAATTTCATTCAGATTTGATATTAAACTATTAACTTTTTCTGCTTCGAGCAAATTTAATTCTCTGGTTAAAATTAACTGTGTCTGTAGCTCAAAAGAGGAAGCATTTGCAATTCCAAGAAAATGATAAAACTCTCTGTCATTATTTCTTCCTGCCCCTTCTGCTATGTTGGAAGGAATAGAGATTACAGATCTTTTAATTTGAGAAACCAAACCAAACTTTTCATCTTTAGGTAACTCTGCGCAAATGATGTAAACCTCTTTTGCAAGTTCAATCGATTTCTGCCAAAAAACTATTTTTTCAAAATTATGCATGATAAAGTCTGTTATCTGATGTCTAATATCTGATGTCTTTCTTATTTCTTAAAGTCTTCCATCATTTGAATAAACTCATCAAACAGGTAGTTTGCATCTTCAGGGCCCGGGCTCGCTTCAGGGTGATACTGAACTGAGAAACATGGGTAGATTTTGTGTTTTAATCCTTCGTTGGTTCTGTCGTTCAATGCGATGTGCGTTTCGATAAGGTCTGTTCCTTTTAAGCTTTCCTGATCTACCGCATATCCGTGGTTTTGAGAAGTAATGGCTACTGTATTTTTCTCTAAATCCAATACCGGGTGGTTTCCTCCTCTGTGTCCGAATTTCAGCTTGAAAGTTTTTGCTCCGCAAGCAAGACCGATCAATTGGTGTCCTAAACAGATTCCGAAGATTGGAACTTTTCCTAATAATCCTCTGATCATATCTAAAGCATGTGGTACATCTTCAGGGTCACCAGGACCATTTGAAAGCATAATTCCATCTGGGTTCATCAACAGGATTTCTTCTGCTGTAGTATCCTGAGAAACTACGATGATATCACAGTTTCTTTGAGATAGCTCTCTGATAATACCCAGTTTTGCACCGAAGTCTACCAATACTACTTTGAAACCTCTGTTCGGGTTAGCATAAGGCGTTTTTGTTGAAACCTCTTCTACCTGATTGGTTGGGAAGTTTGTTGATTTCAATTCAGAAGCTACAGCAGCTTCATCAGCGTCAGCATTTACAATTTTCCCTTTTACAACTCCATAGTTACGAAGAATTCTTGTCAGTCTTCTTGTATCAATTCCTGAAATTCCTGAAAGATTTTTCTTTTTAAATAGTTCATCTAAAGTAATCTGAGTACGGAAATTGGAAGGAAGATCGCAAAGTTCTTTTACGATAAGCCCTTTGATTGCCGGCTCAATACTTTCATAATCATCACGGTTAATACCATAATTTCCGATAAGCGGATAGGTCATACAAACAATCTGACCGCAATACGACGGGTCAGAAATCAATTCCTGATACCCTGTCATTCCGGTATTGAAAACTACTTCCCCTGCAGTTTCCAATTCTGCTCCGAAACCTTCTCCATGAAACACTTCACCGGACTCCAGTATTAATTTTTTCTTCATTTTAAACTTTTATCTCTTATTATTTATTTATATGTCATTAACAGGCCGCCCCTACGGGGCTCATTAACTTTTAACTTCTTACTTTTACCCTGGCTCTTACTTAAAGGTATACCCTTTACTTTCCAACGCTTCTTTTAAAATGGCCATTCTTGCGAACACACCGTTTTGCATTTGTTTAAAGATTCTTGATCTCTTGCATTCTACAAGGTCTGAATCTATTTCCACTCCTCTGTTGATGGGAGCCGGGTGCATGATGATTGCTTCTTTTTTCATCGACTGCTCTCTTTCTTTAGTCAAACCATATCTTTTATGGTATTCTGAAGCAGTAAAACTCATGGCAGAATCGTGTCTTTCGTGTTGGATTCTTAATAACATTAAAACATCCACTTCGCCGATCAACTCATCTACTGACATATAAGTTCCGTTGATTAAAGCTCCTTCGTCAAACCATTGTTCCGGTCCTGAGAAGTATACTTTAGCGCCTAATCTCCTTAAAGCCTCCGCATTTGAGTTCGCTACACGGCTGTGTTTTACATCGCCTACAATTCCTACTTTCAATCCTTCAAACTTTCCGAATTCCTGATAAATGGTCAGTAAATCCAGCATACATTGTGAAGGATGATTTCCTGTTCCGTCTCCACCATTAATCACCGGAATGCTGATATTCTTTAATTCCTCGAAGTATCTGTCTTTCTTATCGCGGATTACCACCAGGTTTACTCCTATACTTTCAATGGTCTTTACTGTATCATAAAGACTTTCGCCTTTGTTTACCGAACTGTGTGATGCATCAAACGGAACTACCTGAAGTCCCAGTTTTCTTTCTGCAAGATCAAAACTTGTTTTCGTTCTTGTACTGTCTTCGAAGAAAAGGTTTGAGCAAAAAACTTCTCCTTCAATTTTAGCAGTTTTACCGTTTGCAAAAGCCAGCGCTTCTGTCAGTATACTGTTGATTCTCTCGGTGCTTAGTTCTGTAATCGTAAACATAATTCTTATTTTTGGGCATAAAAAAAGCGAAGACAACAATCTTCGCTAATAACAATAAATATCGTAAAGGGCGCTTTCGCCCGGTAAATCTAATGATATAAATGCTTTTTTATTCATTAGGTGCAAAGATACAACAATTTTACGAACCTACAAAAACAAAGTTTAAAATAAATTAAAAACCTCAGTATTTCCTTATTCTCATTTAAAATTAATATTTTTGTTACAACTCAAATTATTTTATGGATTTAAAAGACAAAATGATTCTCAGCATTATTCAGGAAGACTCTACATTATCGGTTAAGGAAATTTCCGAAAAAATTGGTCTTACCTTTACTCCTACGTATGAGCGAATCAAACAACTGGAGAAACAAGGAATCATTCAGAAATATGTGGGCCTTTTAAACCGTGAAAAACTGGGTTTAAATATTGTAGTCTACTGTAATGTCCGTCTCAAAGAACAATCCAAGAAAGTATTGGAAACTTTTGAGAACCACATCGGTAAATATGATGAAGTACAGGAAATCATCAGTCTTTCCGGAGAGTATGACTATATGTTGAAGATCATTGCCAAGGACATCAATTCGTATAATGAATTTGCTGTGAATGTGATCTCAAACATTCCTAATATCGGGCAATACCACAGCTCCATTGTGCTTCACGAGGTGAAAAAATCTACCAAGTTTAAAATTGATCTGGAATAAATCTTCTCTTTTTAAACCAAAACTGATTTAAACTTCTTGCTGAAAATCTTTGATTTTCCTGCGACTTAAAAATAATTCACATAATTATCTTTGCGCCTTTGCGTATACCAACTTATTTTATAAACTCGTATTTTGTTAGAAAACGCAAAGACGCAAAAGAAATTCATAAACTTCATGATGTAGGGCGCAAAGATTTTATCTCCGATAAAATTTTATGCAGTAGATTTCCTTAATTAACCTTAAAGTCTTCATCTACCTTAATGGTTCAATTTATCAATCATCAAATTCAAAGAGCGGAGTAAAATCTAACCATTAAGATCACTTAAGCAGATAAGATTTATAAGATTAAGGCTTCCACAACGAAAAGACAGCAGGCTAAAATAATTTAGAAATTCCACTGATTTTTGCTTAAGTTCTGATGACCTTAATGGCTTAGATTCTAACCCAATAATTTATTTTTCAGTTTATTGAACTGATATTCTATTTTATCCAGACAAAGATTTCCGATACTTCCCTGATGGGTATGTTCAAGGTTTCCAGGTTCAAATTCAAACGCGTTGTTTTCAATCTCCTGCCCTACTTTCACATAAGCATCACGGAAAGAACTACCGCTTTTTACTTCTTCATTGATCTTCTCTACACTGAAAAGATATTTGTATTTCTCATCCTCCAGAATCCCGTCTTTTACCTGAATATTAGGTAAAGTGTAGCTTAGAATTTCCAGACATTCTTTCAGGGAATCAATAGCCGGGAAAAGAATTTCTTTGGTCAGTTGCACATCTCTATGATATCCTGAAGGAAGATTATTGGTCAATAAAATAAGTTCATTCGGAAGTGACTGAATTCTGTTGCATCGTGCACGAACCAGTTCAAAGATATCCGGATTCTTTTTATGAGGCATAATACTGCTTCCCGTAGTAAATTCTTTTGGAAAGCTGATAAAATCAAAGTTTTGGTTCAAGTACAAGCATACATCATAAGCAAATTTTCCGAGTGTTCCCGCTAAAGTTGCCATAGACATCGCCAGTAGTTTTTCTGACTTTCCACGGGTCATCTGAGCATATACCGAATTGTAATTCATCGACTGGAATCCTAAGTTATAGGTTGTACTTTCACGGTTAATCGGAAAAGACGAACCATAACCTGCCGCTGATCCCAATGGATTTTTATTAATTATATTCTTTACAGAAAACAACATTTCCACATCATCCAAAAGCGCTTCCGCATAAGCTCCGAACCACAATCCAAATGAGGAAGGCATCGCAATCTGCAAATGGGTATATCCCGGAAGCAGAACATTTTTATGCTGATCTGCCAACTGAATCAGAATCTGGAAAAACTCGTCAGTAAGAGCTGTGATCTCCCGGATCTCATCCAATAAATACAGCTTAATATCCAATAAAACCTGATCATTTCTGGATCTTGCGGTATGGATTTTCTTTCCTGTATCTCCTAATTCTTCAATTAAGATTGCTTCTACCTGAGAATGGATATCCTCAGCTTCTTTATCAATTTCAAAAGTCCCATTTTCAATTTGATTTAAAATAGTATTTAAAACAGATAACATCTGCTCTGATTCTTCCTGGGAAATAATTCCGGTTTCTGCTAACATTTTGCAATGTGCCATAGAACCTTTGACATCATATTTTGCCAAACGCTCGTCGAAGTCAAGATCTTTCCCAACGGTAAATTGAGTGACTAATATATTGGTGGCAAGGTTATCCTTCTGCCATATTTTTTTCATATGTAATTGTTTATTTTTTTTAAATCATATGCAATCACCACTTCCATCTGTTGGATTACCAGAAAATTCGTTGGTAGTGATTCATAATATCTGATTTAAAATATTTGTTGGCTTTGACATGCCCGGCAAGGCAATCCTTATTACTATTAACTATAAAAAAACATTTCCTTATGAGAAGCTTTCATTTCTAATTTTCTTTTTGCATAAATCTTATTAAAAACTAAACTTCGTGCCTGCCGGGCGGAGTCAAAACATATATTGAGCTGAGAGCCTGATGCAGGAAGTGAAATTATAAACTATAATAACTTCCATCTTCCTACTTCATTCTTCCATTATTTATAACACTTTTTCTAAAATACTGATGTAGATTTCTATACCTTCTTCTATTTCCTGAATATAGATAAATTCATCTGCAGTGTGAGAGCGCCTACTGTCTCCAGGACCCATTTTCACTGATGTACATGGAATAATCGCCTGATCTGAGGAAGTAGGTGAACCGTAAGTTGTCCTTCCGATTTCAATTCCCGCTTTTACAAACGGATGATCCATTTCGATCTTTGAAGAATTCAACCTGAAAGACCTTGCGGTGAGTGTTGATTCCATCTGAGACTGGATGATTTCAAATGCTTCCTGGTTGGAATATTCGTCTGTTACCCTTACATCCAGCGTGAAATTGCACGATTCCGGAACAACATTGTGCTGTACTCCTGCATGAATTCCTGATAAAGTCACTTTAACTTCTCCAAGATATTCTGAAACTTTTGGAAATTTAAAGGCTAAAATATTCTGCAGATCCTGCATACATTTTACAATCGAATTATCATGATTAGGATGAGCGGCATGAGAAGGAGTACCTTTCATTTCTCCATCAATCACAAGAAGTCCTTTTTCTGCAATCGCCAGATTCATCTGCGTGGGTTCTCCTACAATAGCGAGTTCTACGTTGGGTAGCTGCGGAAATAAGGCTTCAATTCCATCAAATCCTGAAATCTCCTCCTCTGCCGTCAAAGCAATAACTAAATTATATTTTAAATCTTCTTTATCATAAAAATGCAAAAAAACCTGCGCCATAGAAACCAAAGAAGCTCCGGCATCATTACTTCCCAATCCGAACAGTTTGCCGTCTTTTTCAACAGGAACAAACGGATCAAGCGTATATGCTTTGTTAGGCTTTACGGTATCATGATGCGTATTCAGCAAAACGGAAGGTTTAAACACATCAAAATGTTTATTCACTGCCCAGATGTTGTTTTTAAAACGTTTGGTAGGAATCTGATGTTTTTTGAAAAAATTCTCAATTTCTACCGATGTATTAAATTCATCTTTGCTGAATGAAGGAATCTCAATCAAATTTTTAAGCAATCCGATCGCGTTATTTAACAGCTCTTCTTTATTATAAACAGATTTCAGTTCCTGCATGATGATTTTCTATATGGTTTTTCAGTTTTGTTTCCTTGATCAGAAACACTTTTTCTACATTATTCTTTACAGCTCCAAGAGCATTTTCAAGCTTAGGTAAAATCCCTTTGTGAAGCTTTCCTTCTTCTTTTAATACCTCAAACTCTTCTTCATTTACACTTTTGATCACTGATTCAGGATCGTTTACATCTTCCAAAACACCTTCTTTATCAAAACAATACAAAAGCTCCACTTCATATTTCTCCGATAACGCCTGTGCAATCACAGAAGCAATAGTATCTGCATTGGTATTAAAAAGATTTCCTTTTCTATCGTGGGTAATCGCAGAAAATACAGGAACAAGATCCAGCTTGATTAATTTTGAAACCAGCTTTTTATTCACACTTTTCTTATTGATATCCCCCACAAATCCAAAGTCAATTTCAGGATGTTCTCTCTTCTTAGCTTTAATTAAATTTCCGTCCGCCCCGGAAAAGCCTATGGCATTGCATTTTTTCTGCTGCAGCTTTTCAACAATATTTTTATTGATTCCTCCTGCATACACCATGGTTACAATGTCCAATGTCTCTTTATCTGTAATCCTCCTTCCGTTGATCATTTTCTGTTCGATACCGAGTTTATCAGCTAATGTAGTCGCTAATTTTCCTCCGCCATGAACAAGGATCTTCTTTTCCTGAATTTCAGAAAACTGTTCTAAGAATTGTGTTAATAATTCTTCATCATCAATTAAAGCTCCGCCAATTTTTATGATGTATAACTTTTCTTTCATTGTAAACGTTTTGTGATCCTTACTTTTTTCATCCTTGTCAAGGTTTCGAACCTTGACAAGGATCACTAGGCTTTTAATTCATCTAAAATTTCACTGAACACTGCCTGCGCAGAGAAAATCCGATTTTTTGCCTGCTGATAAATGATAGAATGATCTCCATCCATCACTTCATCGCTCAATTCCACATTACGGCGAACCGGAAGACAGTGCATCACTTTTGCTTCATTGGTATTGGCTAATTTTTCGTTGGTAAGCATCCAGTCTCCTTTCACTTCAGGCATTGCGGCATAATCATCAAAAGAAGACCAGTTTTTTACATAGACAAAATCTGCATCTTTCAAGGCTTCATCCTGATCATGAATCACTGTCACATCTTTTGTGAAGTTTTTATCTAAATCATACCCTTCGGGATTAGCAATTACCAGTTCCACATCCATTTCCTGCATCCATTCTGCGAAAGAATTTCCAACAGCATGAGCAATAGGTTTGATGTGTGGAGCCCATGTTAACACTACTTTCGGTTTATGGTCTTTTTTCCAGTTTTCTGTAATCGTGATACAGTCTGCTAAACTTTGCAACGGGTGACGGGTAGCAGATTCCAGAGAGATCACAGGAACTTTTGCATGCTTTTCAAACTGACTTAAGATGCTTTCGTTCACATCATCTTCCTTGCTCTTCATTCCTGCAAAGCAACGTACTGCGATGATGTCGCAATACTGATTCAGGACTTCAATAGCATCTTTGATGTGTTCTACCGTATCTCCGTTCATTACAGCTCCGTCAGCAAATTCAAGATTCCAGGCTTCCTGTGCGGCATTTAATGTCAATACATTTAAACCTAAATTTTGAGCTGCAATCTGACTGCTCAGACGGGTTCTTAAACTTGAATTTAAAAATACAAGTCCGATTGTTTTTCCTTTTCCTTTTTCTGTTTCGGTAAGGGGGTCAGCTTTTATTTCTAAAGCTTTTTTTATGATTTCCTGTAAGTTTTCTACATCACTTACAGAGGTGAATTTTTTCATTTTGAATTAATTTTAAAGATTTTTTTTACATACTAATTGTTGATCTAACCACAAAAGGCACAAAATTTTTTACTAAAACACTTTAGAACACTTAAGTTTTAAAAGTTTATTATTTTGAAAATATATAAGCTCATATAAGAAGAAAATCAAAGATTTTCGAAAACTTAAGTGTACTTCTAAGCGTTTAGTATTTTCTTAAAATCACTTAAATATTTACATTCTTTTGTGACTTTTGTGGTTTAAATTTTTCCAAGTACTGTTTTCAAAGCATTGATGAAAAGATCCGTTTCCTCTTTTTTGATATTCAGTGCAGGAAGAATCCTTAAGACACTTTTATCATTAGAGTTTCCTGTGAAAATATGATGATCGAATAATAAGCTCTTCCTTATTTCTGAACAGTCTCTATCGAGTTCTATTCCGATCATCAATCCTTTCCTTCGGATGGATTTAATATGTGGTAAATCTTTAATTTCATTTTCAATATACCCGCCCATTTTTTGAGCATTTTCGATAAGATTTTCATCTTTCATGACATCCAGCACAGCAATAGAAGCCGCACAAGCCAAATGATTTCCTCCGAATGTAGTTCCCAGCAAACCATTGCTTGCCTCGAATTTAGGATGGATTAAAACTCCGCCCACAGGAAAACCATTTCCCATTCCTTTTGCTGTAGTGATGATATCTGCTTCTACACCAAATTCCTGATGCGCAAAGAAATATCCGCTTCTTCCATATCCGGACTGCACTTCATCTAAAATAAGAACAGCATTGTATTTCTCGCACAGTTCTTTAATTTTAGATAAAAATTCCGGTGTAGGAATCATAATTCCGCCTACCCCCTGAATTCCTTCAATGATGACAGAAGAAATCTCATTTCCAAACTTCTCAAAAGTCTCTTCAAGCTGTTTCACATCATTCCATTCTGATTTGATAAATCTTTCTGAAAAGTTAACAGGAGCAACAATTTTAGGATTATCTGTCACTGAAACTGCCGCCGAAGTTCTTCCGTGGAATGAACCTGAAAAATAAAGCACTTTACTTTTTCCATTATGAAATGAAGCAAGTTTCAATGCATTTTCATTAGCTTCAGCCCCCGAATTACATAAAAAAAGATTATAATCTTCATATCCTGAAAGCTTTCCTAATTTCTCAGCTAATTCAGTCTGCAATTCATTCTGAACGGAATTGGAATAAAAAGATATTTTTTCCAGCTGACCTTTCAGCTTATTCTGATAATGCGGATGATTATGGCCAATAGAAATTACAGCATGACCTCCGTAGAAATCAAGATATTGTTCGCCTTTATCATCCCAAAGAAAAGATCCCTGAGCTTTAACCGGATTTATATTGAATAATGGATATACGTTGAATAAATTCATTTTTTTGTTGCTAGTTGTTAGTTGATGGTTGAAAGTTTACAGGTCCAAATAGTTATTCTTTATACTACTGCAACCTATCATCTGCAACCTTCTACCTCATTAATACATTTTACCTTAGAATGCTATCGGTTTCAAATTCAGGCCTGCATTTTCTTCCCAGTTCATCGCCAGATTCATATTCTGAACTGCCTGTCCTGAAGCACCTTTTAACAAATTGTCAATCGCTGAGTGAATAACGACAACATTTCCACTCTTTTCGATTTGAATCACACAGCGATTGGTATTGACAACCTGCTTTAAATCCACCGCCTTCCTACTTACCGTAACGAAAGGCTCCTCCGCATAAAAATCCTGATATAATTGTTCTATCTCCTCCAGCTCCAAATCCGTCTTCATTGTGGAACTTGTAAAAATTCCTCTTGCAAAATCTCCTCTCCATGGAACAAAATTCAGGGTTACTTCTTTATTATTGAATGCAATCAGCTGTTGTAAAATCTCATCCACATGCTGATGCGTTAGAGTTTTATAGGCTGAAACATTATCATTTCTCCAGGTAAAATGGGTGGTTGCCTGCAGAGATTGTCCAGCTCCTGTAGAACCTGTAATCCCTGTGGTAAAAACCTCACTTAACACTCCTTTTTCTGCCAATGGCAGCAAAGCCAATTGAATAGCCGTAGCAAAACATCCCGGGTTGGCGATGCTTTTTGCTCCCATCAGTTGTTTTTTATTGATTTCAGGTAATCCGTAGATAAAATCTCTGTTTCCAAAGTTTCCTTCTAAACGGAAATCGTTTCCTAGATCAATTACCAGCGTTTCTTCCTTGACCGGATTCTGAGTTAACCAGTTTTGACTTTCTTTATGTGGAAGACACAGAAAAAGAATATCTACGTCTTCAGGTTTGTCCGTCAACATCATTTCACAAACCGTCGTTAAATCCGGGTACAGATCCGAAATTCTAGTTCCCGAATTCGAACGACTATATAAAAAACTCAATGTCACATGGGGATGAAAAGCCAGTAAACGTATCAGTTCACTTCCTGTATAACCGTTGGCACCAATGATTCCTACTGTTTTCTTCATTTTGATTCTGACAGCATTTTGTTCTGTCTTTCATTAAATCGTCCCTTCGGAACTAGTTGATATTCTGGTTAATCTGGTGGTATATATTTAAAGAATTGCTTACGATTTTAGTATAGCCTTTCACATCCTCTCCTGTCCATGCTCTGTTCGCTTCTCCATAACTTCCGAATTTATCGGACATCAGGTCATGATCAGATTCAATTCCATTAAGAATAAATCTGTATGGATGAAGGGTTACAAATACTTTTCCGGTCACTGTTTTCTGAGAATCAGTCAGGAAAGATTCAATATTTCTCATGACAGGGTCTAAGAATAGCGCTTCATGAAGCCAGTTTCCGTACCAGTCGGATAACTGAGACTTCATCATTTGCTGATATTTTGAAAGTGTATGTTTCTCTAATAAATGATGTGCTTTGATAATCACTGATGCTGCAGCTGCTTCAAATCCCACACGTCCTTTAATCCCAACAATCGTATCTCCTACGTGGATATCACGGCCGATTCCGTATGCTGAAGCCAATTCTTCTATTTTTTGAATCACATATACAGAATGTTCAAAGCTTTCTCCATTCACTCCTATTACCTCTCCGTTTTTAAACTCAATTTCCAGTTCTGAAGGCTGAGTTTCTTTAATCTGAGACGGAAAAGCTTCTTCCGGAAGATTATTTCTGGATGTCAGCGTTTCTTTTCCTCCTACTGAAGTTCCCCAAAGTCCTTTATTTACAGAATATTGTGCTTTCTGGAATTCCATTTCATATCCGTGCTCCTTCAAAAACTCAATCTCTTCTTCACGGGACAAAGCCATATCACGGATGGGAGTGATGATCTCAATATTCGGACACATTACCTGGAAAATCAAATCAAAACGAACCTGATCATTTCCAGCTCCTGTACTTCCGTGAGCAATGGCATCTGCGTTTACTTCAATGGCATATTTTGCAATTTCCTGCGCCTGAATAGTACGCTCGGCACTTACAGAAAGAGGATACGTATTATTTTTCAGGACATTTCCGAAAATCAGATATTTCACACATGAATTATAATAATCTTCCTGAGCGTCTACACACCTGTATTCTTTTACCCCAAGATTTAAAGCTTTTCTCTCCAATTCTTTTTCTTCTTCTTTTGAAAAACCTCCGGTATTTACAGTGACTGCATACACATCATATCCAAGTGTTTCACTAAGATATTTTGCACAGTAGGAAGTATCTAAACCTCCGCTAAACGCTAAGATGACTTTCTTTTTCATCTGGACTTTTTTTATTTTTATTAATGGTCACATGGAATTCGCTTGCAGAGTTTTGTGCAGAATACACAAAATCATTTTGGCTCACTCCATTATATTTATTTTCAGGCTGATTATTTGCAACCTCTTTTTTTTCTATATTTTCAGGAACAAATAACATGGCTGTACATAAACAATTCTTACGTTCCTTCATCATTAAAATTTCATAGTTCACACAGTTCTTGCAGCCGTTCCAGAATTCTTCATCCTGAGTCAGTTCAGAATAAATTACTGGTTTATATCCTAAATCACTGTTGATTTTCATTACTGCTAAACCTGTTGTCAATCCGAATACTTTCGCTTCCGGATATTTATCTCTAGATAATTGGAAAACCCTCTGCTTGATTTGAGTTGCTACGCCCCCGTTCCTGAACTTCGGTGATACAATCAATCCCGAATTGGCCACAAACTTCCCGTGCGACCAGGTTTCTATATAACAGAAACCTACCCACTCACCGTTTTCAGTGGCTACCACAGCATTGCCTTCTGAAATCTTCTTACTCAAATATTCTATGGAACGTTTTGCGATCCCCGTTCCTCTGCGCTGTGCAGAATCATACATTTCCTGCTGTATTTCACCCACATACATGAGATGTTCGCATGAGGAAATTTCTATTTCCATTTATTTATCTAATTTTTTTGGCAAATTTAAAATATATTTTCTTTTAAATCCAAATAAAAAAGATATTTTTTTTGTTTTAAAATTTTAGACAGGTAAAATTATCTTTATTGAAAAATATACATTTGCTAATTTATTATATATTTGCTAAAATAATATAGTTATGGAAAATATCTGTCCTAAATGCAGCAGCAGCAAAGTGGTAAAAAGCGGCATCATCAATGAAAAGCAACGTTTCCATTGTAAAGACTGCAACTATTATTTTACCGTTAAAAAGCTGGGAAAACAGATTGATGATTATTATGTCACCAAAGCGCTACAGCTGTACCTGGAAGGTTTAAGTTATCGTGAAATTGAAAGAATTATCGGGGTTTCACATGTCACCATAAGTTCCTGGATTAAAAAGTATAACATCACAAGACCGCCCCATTCTGAATTCCACCCTGTTTATAAGATATTGAAACAGAACGAATTGATTGATTATATTGCACAGGAAGAAAACATTAAAAATTCAGGGATTATCATTACTCAGTTTGCTGATAAGTATATGCTGATCAAATGGGAAAGGTTTAAAAAATAGATACGAGTTCCGGGATACGGGGTGCGAGTTTCGGGATATGAAACACTGAGTAACGTACTAAATATCAACTGTTAAACAGCACTCTTTGAATCATAAGACTTGAATCTTGTGCTTCGCAACACGGATTGTAAAACCCGAACCCCGGAACTCGAAACTCATAATCTAACAAATCGCAACTATACTATTACCATTAATATATATTAAATTTTCATAAACAAATTATTAATTACAATTTGGTATTCACAAAAAACAACGCCAAAAATTGATAATTTATGAAGAAATTACTTACATTTATTGGAGTAGCCTTAATCAGCAGTTCTCTATACTCTCAAGGTTCTCCTGATTACGGCAATGGCTTAAAAATAAACCTCAACCCGGACGGTGATAAATTCGTCCGTTTTATTTTATGGGACCAGCTTTGGCTAAGAAACACTTCTATGAATCCCGGAAGTATGGTAGGTGGCGAACCTACAGACAACTCCTGGAGCATAGGAAACAGACGATTACGTGCTTTAGCGTATGCACAGGTCTCTAAAAGATACATGATCCTCCTTCATTTCGGAATCAACAACCAGACCTTCATCAATGGAGGAGCCACAGGCACTTCAGGCACAGGAGGTTATGGAAACGGAAAGAAAACCCAGTTATTTTTTCATGATGCCTGGAACGAATATGCAGTTATTTTACCTGGAGAAGCCGGAAAATTCAGTTTATCTTTAGGGGCAGGTCTTCATTACTATATGGGACTTTCCCGTATGACGATGGCTTCTACACTGAATTTCCTCACCTTAGATTCTCCCGTTTTTTCATGGCCACTGATTGATAACTCTGATCAATTCGCAAGGCAGCTGGGAATGTTTGCAAAAGGTAAATACGGAAAACTGGAATACCGTTTCAGTTTAAATAAACCCTTTGCCACAGATCTTATTCCTGTAAATGTAACAGATCCATCAAAAGCTGTTGCGGTAGACAACAACGGAAATCCCAGTTTTTCAAAAGCAGGATATGTGGAATACCAGTTCCTTGATGAGGAATCTAATACGCTTCCATACAAAGTAGGATCTTACCTTGGAACGAAGAAAGTTTTCAATGTAGGAGCAGGTTTCTATCATCAGGCAGACGGGACGAGAACATCTGTGAATTCCAACATTGAAAAGCACGACATTACTCTTTTTGCCGTAGATGCTTTTGCAGATATTCCTTTGGGAGAAGCGAAAAACAAAATGGCCGTTTCTGCCTATGCAGGATATTACAATTATAATTTCGGTCCAAACTACGTAAGAAATCTGGGAACAATGAATATCGCGGCTTCGGATCCTAATTTTATCGGAAATAAAGCCATCGCAGGACCAGGAAACCTGCAACCGACCATCGGAACAGGTAATATTATCTACGCACAGGCTGGTTTACTATTACCAAGTCAGGCAGAAAAACCAAAAATCAGAATACAGCCTTTTGCAGCTTATACTCATAAAAGCTTTGAGGCTTTCGATAAATCTTCCTCTCAGTTTGATGTAGGAGCCAATTGGTTCATAGATGGGCATCATGCAAAAATCACGACTCAATATTCAACAAGACCAGTTTATACAAGTCCTACGGAAAGCCCTTCTTCTAAAGGGGAATTCATTGTACAGTTTCAAATCTACTTGTAAAATTTAAACTATTAAAAAAGATTGTAAGATAAATTAGGGATACGTTCCCAAAATTCAAATAATTTAAAGAAGGAAGAATCTTACTAACAGCCAGACACACATGAGATTCTTCATTACATTTCATTTCATTCAGAATGACACTTTTGAAATAGTTTCATTTAAAGCCCTTAAGGGTTTAAAAAAATCAAATTAATATCCTATTCCATTAACATCAAAAACTAATCAATATGAGCGAAAATCATCACGAAAGCTACGAAAATATGACCGACAGGCAGAAAAACCGCACCATATGGAGTGTGATCACCGCCTCTTCACTCGGTACATTGATAGAATGGTACGACTTCTATATCTTCGGAAGTTTAGCCATTGTTTTAGCTACTAAATTTTTCCCTGCAGATAATCCTACCGCAGCATTTTTATCTACCCTGGCAACTTTTGCCGCCGGATTTGTGGTAAGACCTTTCGGAGCTTTATTTTTCGGAAGACTGGGTGATATCATCGGAAGAAAATATACTTTTCTTGTCACCTTACTGATCATGGGATTTTCCACTTTCCTGATCGGCTGTATTCCAAGTTATAAAACTATTGGATTTATGGCACCGGTTTTAGTTTTAATTTTAAGATTACTTCAGGGACTTGCCCTTGGTGGTGAATACGGAGGTGCTGCCACTTATGTTGCAGAATATGCCCAGCCTCACCGAAGAGGCTACTGGACTTCCTGGATTCAGACGACTGCAACAGCCGGACTTTTTATTTCACTGATTGTTATTTTAATCACAAAATCAACCCTTTCGGCAGAAGAGTTTGACAACTGGGGATGGAGAGTTCCTTTCTGGATCTCGATTCTGATGGTTGCCGTTTCTTATGTCATTAGAAAGAACATGAAAGAATCTCCTCTTTTTGCGAAGGCTAAAAGTGAGGGAAAAACGTCTAAAAACCCTTTGAAAGAGAGTTTCGGGAACAGATACAACTTCAAGTTTGTATTATTGGCTTTATTTGGAGCGGCAATGGGACAAGGAGTTATCTGGTACACGGGACAATTTTATGCCATGAGCTTCCTTCAAAAGGTAATGAATGTAGAATCCGCACAGGTAGACTCACTCATGGCTACTGCTTTGTTTTTAGGAACCCCATTCTTTGTATTCTTTGGATGGCTCTCTGACAAAATTGGAAGAAAAGCAGTAATGATGACAGGAATGTTAATCGCTATTTTAGCTTACAGACCTATTTACGACAGCATGTTCAAGAGTGTGAGTCTTGAAAGCAAAACTATTGCAGCCAATGGAATTACAGAAAAAAGAACCGCTAAAATCCACAGTGATATTGCCACGGACAGTCTGGTTACTTTCCATAAAGAAACTCTTTACACAGACGGCACTCTGATCAAAAAAGACAGCATTACTCATTGGTCGCCCGCAGGACCTGTTATGAAAGACGGAAAAGCGGAAGAACCAAAAATCTCTACCTCTGTAAAACTAAGTGACGACACCAAATGGTATCTGGTCTTCCTAGTATTTATACAGGTAATATTTGTAACCATGGTATATGGGCCTATTGCCGCTTTCCTTGTCGAGATGTTCCCTGTGAGAATCCGGTATACTTCAATGTCGTTACCATATCACATCGGAAACGGAGTATTCGGAGGACTTCTTCCGGCAGTGGCAACCTACCTGGTAACTACCGGAAAAGAAGCAGGCCATGCAACATGGTATCTTGAAGGACTCTGGTACCCAATTGGAGTCGCCGCAGTATGTCTGGTTATCGGATTGTTTTATCTTAAAAATAAGAACAATAATCTTCACGATTAGTACTGAATCACTCAAATTTTTATTAATTTTAAAACTACTAAAATGAACGGACTAAAAAAAATATTAGGCATTCTCTGGATCGCAATCGCGGTGATTGTAGGATATTTCGGAATTACAGTACTGGGAATCCAAAAAATCGCATCCGGAAAGCAGGAAGATCTGGTTTTTGGCATCATCATTCTTTTTGTACTGATGCCAATTATTTCGGGAGGAATGGCCATTTTCGGCTATTATGCCCTGAAAGGAGAATATTCTGACGATAAAATTTAAAAACCAAAATAGATAATTGATGGATAGTACGTCCATCAATTATCTTTTATTAATAATCATTTATGAAAAAGAGACACGAGCAAAAACTTATCATACTGAGCGTAGGGCTAATGATCGCTTTCAGCATTCCTATTTCATTGCTTTTCAACAGTGAAAGGGAAGTTTTAGGTTATCCTATGATCCTTATCTACCTGTTCGTGGTCTGGATGATTTCCATTGTGATTTCTTTTGTAATCGTAAAAAGACATGATGAGTAGTTTCGCATTATTTTTTGTGGTCCTGTTTTACCTGGCACTTCTTTTCTTAGTTGCTCACCTGGCAGAGAAGAAAAAGAGTAAGCTGTGGATCAACAATCCTTACATCTATGCATTGTCTCTTGCGGTATACTGTACTGCCTGGACGTATTATGGAAGCATTGGCGTTGCAGCTACAAGCGGATTAAACTATCTCCCGATTTACATTGGTCCTATCATGATTATTCCGGCCTGGATCTACATCAATACCCGGATTGTAAGAATTTCAAGAGTCAATAAGATAAGCAGTCTTGCAGATTTCATTTCATTGAGATATGGGAACAGCAGAAGTCTGAGTGCCATTATTACGGTAGTCTGTCTTCTGGCAATTGTACCTTACATCGGGCTGCAGATCAAAGCCATTTCTGAAACCTTCCATTTGGTAACGGAAACTCCGATGTCAAAAAATATCCTGACCGACAATGCTACTTTTGTTGTGGTTTTAATTGCCTTGTTTTCTTCTTATTATGGAACGCGATATGTAGATGCTTCGGAAAAACGACTTGGGATTATTTCAGCTATTGCTCTGGAAAGCTTTTTAAAACTATTCTTTATTATCATTCTCGGGCTTTTCGTAATCTATTATGCCTTTGATGGGTTTTCAGATATTTACGAGAAAGCCAGCAGGTTTAAAGACTTTAAAGAAAAAAATACCTTTAATGGCATTGAAGGCGCTATGAACTGGATGATCTTGTGCATGATTTCCGCAACAGCAATATGTATTTTACCAAGACAATTCCACACCGCTATTGTTGAAAACAGACAAGAGAAACATATCAAAACTGCGATTTGGTTTTTTCCTCTTTATCTTTTAATCTTCACTGTATTTATTTTCCCGATTGCCTGGGGTGGAAGGTTGATTTTTGATGGCCAGAATGTAAATCCGGAGTTCTACTCTATTCTGATTCCGCAGCATTTTGACAATACTTTGATCACTGTGCTTGTTTTTCTGGGAGGATTGAGCTCATGCATTTCCATGATTATTATTTCTGCCATTACTCTATCCATCATGCTTTCCAACAACCTCATCATTCCCTATGGATTGCTTGGAAAATTAAAATCCGAAAATGAGGAACAAAATACAAGAATCATCACCAATATCAGAAAAATCAGCATTTTCGGACTGATTATCATGGCCTTTGTCTTTTATAAGTATTTCATTCTGAAAACATCTTTGGATTCCGTAGGATTGATCTCATTTGTTATTATCGCACAGCTGGCCCCTGCGTTTTTCGGAGCTTTATTCTGGAGAAGAGGAAGCTATAAAGGCGCTGTTACAGGGCTTATAGCAGGATTAGTGATCTGTTATTTCGGATTGATTATTCCACAATACTATTTTTCATATAACCAGGAGTTCAAAGGGGCACTGAGAGACATGTATGATGCTTTCGGATTTTTCACCATTCCTTATCTGGGAAGAATTCCACAGATTTTCTTCTGGTCTATGCTGGTCAATACAAGCCTGTTTACCATTGTTTCGGTAAGTTCTAAAGGAAATTACCGTGAAAGAAACTTTGCTGAATTGTATGTAGACATTGACAAATACATTCAGAATCATGAAAATGCTTTTATCTGGCGTGGAACAGCTTATATTTCGGATATTCAGAATATTCTTGAGCGTTTTTTAGGCAAAAATAAAACAGAGCAGGCACTGCGAATTTTTAATTTAAAATATAATATTGATTCAAAAACGGAAACCGCCGACTCAAGATTTATAAAATTCTCAGAAAACCTTCTAGCCGGAAGAATAGGAACAGCTTCTGCAAAAATATTAATTGAAGGTGTCACCAAAGAAGATAAAATATCTTTAAAAGAGGTTTTAAATATCCTCGAAGAATCTAAGGAAAACATCAGCTTAAATAAAAAACTTACCGAACAATCCGAAGAACTTCAAAAACTTTCTGACGATCTCCGAACCGCCAATGAAAACCTCATTGTCAAAGACCGTCAAAAAGACGACTTCCTGGATTCTGTTGCCCATGAACTGAGAACTCCGATCACCGCTATCCGTTCTGCAGGAGAAATATTGGCTGACGATGACGATATTCCTTTCGATATCAAACAGGAATTTTTAAACAACATCATTACAGAATCTGATAGATTAAGTGAAATCATCAATGATATTTTATATCTGGACAAATTACAGCATGGCGAAATCTCTCTACACATTCAGGAAAATAATATTATTGAAACCTATAAAAAAGCATTAAGTCCGCTTCTTCATCTGATACAACAAAAAAATATTCATTTAAGTGAAGTTAATATTCTGAATCAGTTTATATTTGAATACGATGAAGCGAGAATGATTCAGCTGTTTCAGAATATATGGGGAAATGCTTTAAAATTTACAGATGAGCAGGGAACTATCCAGACCAAATTATTTGAAAAAGATCAACAGCTGGCCATCAGTATTTTCAATACCGGCAAACACATTCCGGAAGAAGACCTTGAAATGATTTTTGATAAGTTTTATCAGTCTAAAAATCAAAACATTATAAAGCCAACAGGAAGCGGACTGGGACTGGCCATTTCCAAAAAAATAGTACAGGCACACGGAGGAAGTATAAAAGCAGAAAACAGCGGTCTGGGCGTAACTTTCACTATAAGCATTCCCGAAAAAACTAAAAAAGAGATTACAGATGAAGTTGAACACCATTAAAACCTTTTTATGAGAAAGATAATTATTGCGGATGACGAACACAAGATACTAATGTCGCTGGAATACAGCTTCAAGAAAAATGGCTATGACGTTTATATTGCCCGTGACGGTACGGAAGTTCTCGACTTTTTGAAAACAATGGTCCCGGATGTGATCCTTCTAGACATTATGATGCCGAATCTTGACGGATACAGCACTTTGGACCTCATCAAACAGGACGAAAAACTGAAAGACACCAAAGTTATCTTTCTGAGTGCCAAAAATAATCCCAGAGATATTGAAAAAGGCCTGGAAATGGGCGCAGATGCTTATGTCACAAAACCCTACTCCATCAAAAAACTGATGCAGCAGATTGAAGAGATGTTTTAACATGTAAAATTAAACCATTAAGATTTATAAAGGAATTAAGAGATTGCTTCACCTTCGGCTCGCAATGACACGGCACTTATCCTTATCAAAGTTTAAAACCTTGACAAGGATACGCAAAAAACCAAACACAAGACTAATGATATGGATACTGATACATTATTTAAACAAAGTATAGAAAACAAAGAAGATTTCTGGAAAGAACAGGCCGGAGAAATACAATGGTTTGATTTTCCTACGCAGATTCTCTCTAAAGACGAAAATGATTACCCGCAATGGTTTTCCGACGGAAAGCTCAATATGTGTTACTTATGTATCGACAAGCACATTGAAGACGGATTTGGAGATCAGATTGCAGTCATTTATGATTCACCTGTCACCAATCAAAAGAAAACCTACACCTTCAATCAGGTAAAAGAGGAAGTTTCAAAATTCGCAGGAGGGCTGGCTTCTTTAGGATTAAAAAAAGGAGATACAGCGGTTATCTATATGCCAATGATCCCTCAGACTCTTTTTGCTATGCTGGCATGTGCGAGAATCGGGGTTATTCACAATGTGGTTTTCGGAGGTTTTGCTCCCCATGAACTTGTGGTAAGAATTGACGACTGCAAACCTAAAGTTTTAATCACAGCAACTGCAGGAGTAGAAATTGCCAAAAGAATTCCTTACCTCCCGCTGGTTGAAAAAGCGATTGAACTGGCACAGGATAAAGTTGATCATATTGTTGTATACAACAGAAAATTAGTAGATAATCAGGATGAAATGTTCGATGGACTGATTGATTATGAAGAACTGGTTGAAAAATCAGCTCCGGCAGACTGTATTTCTGTGGAATCTACCCATCCGCTTTATTTACTTTATACTTCGGGAACTACAGGCAAACCCAAAGGCATTGTTCGTGATACCGGAGGTTATGCGACTGCCTTAAAATTTTCTATGATGTATGTTTACGGAGTGGAACCGGGAGAAACCTATTGGGCAGCTTCAGATTTCGGATGGGCAGTGGGTCATAGTTTTTCGGTGTACGGACCGCTCATCAACAGAAATACAACTATTATTTTTGAAGGAAAACCTATCATGACTCCTGATGCAGGAACATTTTGGAGAATCATTTCAGAATATAAGGTTTCGGTGATGTTTACTGCGCCTACTGCTATCAGGGCAATCAAAAAAGAAGACCCCAACGGAGAACTTGTAAAAAAATACGATTTAACCCATTTCAAAAAACAGTTTCTGGCGGGTGAAAGATGCGATGTAGCTACACTGGATTGGTTTGCAGAACATATCGGAATTCCGGCTATAGACCATTGGTGGCAGACAGAATCCGGATGGCCTATGCTCGGATTGCTGACTCAGGATGAAAGTTATCAGATCAAAAGAGCTTCAGCAGGAAAACCTGTTCCAGGATATGACATTAAAATCTTTGATGAAAACGGGCTGGAACTTAATCCCCATCACGAAGGCTATCTGGTGATTAAACTTCCTCTTCCCCCCGGTGCTATGCTTGGAATATGGAAAGACTATGCACGTTTTGAAAACAGTTACCTGTCTCAGTATAAAGGCTATTATTTCTCTGGAGACGGTGCAATACAAGATGAAGACGGCTATATTTTCATCACTGGAAGAGTGGATGATGTAATCAACGTTGCGGGACACAGACTTTCAACTTCTGAAATGGAGGAAATTGTTTCTTCACATCCGGATGTTGCAGAATGTGCTGTGGTAGGTATTGATGATGATTTAAAAGGACAGGTGCCTTTTGCTACAGTGGTTTTAAAGAATGGCTCAACCATTTCTGAAGAAGACATTGAAAAAGATATCATTCAGATGGTCCGCAATAAAATCGGAGCAGTGGCTTTTCTGAAAAACGCTATGGTTGTCAAACGCTTACCTAAAACACGCTCCGGAAAGATTTTAAGGAAACTGATCCGAACTTTACTTGACGGAAAAGGTTTTCAGATTCCTTCAACGATTGACGATGAGAAAATCATTGATGAAATTCAGGAAAAAATCAGGGAATACAAGGCTTAAGCCAGAAATTAAACATAAATTTAAATAAAATAAATTCAAATTTCAAAAACGAAAGGGATATGAGAAATTACTTAATAGAAGATTTACCACAGTATTTTGAAGATTATAAAAAGTCTATCAAAAATCCTAAAAAATTCTGGGATAAGGTAGCAGATCAAAATTTTGTGTGGTACCAAAGATGGAGCAAGGTTGTTAAGTACGATATGAATGAAGCTAAAATCACCTGGTTCAAAAATGCTAAACTCAATATTACCAAAAACTGTATAGACAGACATCTTACCATAAGAGGAGAAAAAACGGCGATCATCTGGGAACCCAACGATCCGAAGGAAGAAGCACAGCATATTTCTTACAACGAACTTTATACACGCGTTAATAAAACAGCCAATGTTTTACGTGATATGGGGATTGAAAAGGGAGACAGAGTCTGTATTTACCTTCCCATGATTCCTGAACTGGCTATTACCATGCTTGCCTGTGCAAAGCTGGGAGCAGTACACTCTGTAATCTTTGCAGGATTTTCAGCTTCAGCAGTAGCTTCAAGGGTAAATGATTGTGAAGCCAAAATGGTGATCACATCGGATGGAAGTTACAGAGGAAATAAAGTTCTTGACCTGAAAAGTATTGTGGATGATGCTTTGGAAAAAACACCAACAGTTGAAAACATTCTTGTAGTCAAGAGAACCCATAACGAAATTACAATGAAAGAAGGAAGAGATCACTGGATGGCCGATCTTTATGAGAAAGCTTCTGCTGATTTTGTTACGGTAATTATGGATTCTGAAGATCCGCTTTTCATTTTATATACTTCCGGATCTACAGGAAAACCAAAAGGAATGCTTCATACCTGTGCCGGATATATGGTGTACACAGCTTATACATTCAAAAATGTATTCAATTATAAAGAAAATGATATTTATTGGTGTACTGCAGATATCGGGTGGATTACAGGACATTCCTACATTCTTTACGGACCTTTATTAAATGGTGCTACCACCGTAATTTTTGAAGGCGTTCCTACCTATCCTGAACCGGACCGCTTCTGGGAAGTGATTGAGAAACATAAAATCACTCAGTTTTATACTGCTCCTACAGCGATCCGTTCTTTAGCAAAAGAAAGTGCGGAATGGGTAGATAAACATGACCTGAGTTCCCTGAAAGTAATCGGTTCCGTGGGTGAACCTATTAACGATGAGGCCTGGCATTGGTTCAATGATCATGTTGGCAAGAAAAAATGTCCGATCGTTGATACCTGGTGGCAGACGGAAACAGGAGGAATTATGATTTCACCGCTTCCTTTTGTAACCCCAACGAAACCTACCTATGCCACTCTCCCACTTCCAGGTGTACAACCTGTTTTGATGGATGATAAACGAAATGAAATTACAGGAAACCAGGTGACCGGAAATCTTTGTATCCGTTTCCCATGGCCAGGAATTGCGAGAACCATCTGGGGTGACCACCAAAGATATAAAGAGACTTATTTCACGGCTTTCCCAGGAAAATATTTCACCGGAGATGGCGCATTGAGGGATGAAGTGGGTTATTACAGAATTACGGGGCGTGTAGATGATGTGATTATCGTTTCCGGACACAACCTTGGAACTGCACCTATTGAAGACAGCATCAACCAGCATCCTGCCGTTGCAGAATCTGCTATTGTAGGCTATCCGCACGACATTAAAGGAAACGCATTGTATGGTTATGTGATGCTTAAAGAATCCGGTGAAGGACGTGATAAGGAAAACCTGAAAAAAGAGATTAATCAATTGATTTCAGATCAGATCGGTCCAATTGCCAAGCTGGATAAAATACAGTTTGTTTCCGGACTTCCGAAAACGCGTTCAGGAAAAATTATGCGTAGAATATTGAGAAAAATTGCAGAGGGTGACTTCAGTAATTTTGGAGATATCAGTACACTTTTAAATCCTGAGATTGTAGAAGAAATCAAAAACGAAAGAATTTAATTGTATTCAATTTTTTAACCAATGAAAGCCCTGGAAGTCATTTTCGGGGCTTTTTTATTGGTTTTAATTGTATAACTAATGTACATTTTTCCTAAAACAGGAGAATAATAAACGGACTTATTTTCAAAAACCCACATTATTCAATTGTTAAAATTAAACACCCGTTCAATAATTATTCTTAAATATTACTTTACTCTATTGAAAACAGAATATTAATTAACAAATTATATTGCCTTAAACACAATAATAATCAGAAAATTATTACTAACTTTAATGAGAACTTTAAAACCAATTAACTATGTCACATATATTAGCTGGAGTATTTGGTCATCACAGCGACTACAAAAAACTGGAAAGTGATCTGGAAAATTTAGGATTCGGAACTTCAGATTACATTGTATACCTTAATGATGGTTCCGGTAATTCCCAATATTTGGCAAGCGTTACCGTAAATGATCTCAATCAGATAGACCTTGCACGAAATGCATTTGTTCAGAATGCAGCATTGAAATCATATTTATTTGAAAACATGAAGATCAATGAAACCAATTACGATACCATCAAAAGGTATATTGATGCAAGAAACAGAGCTGAAATCCACAGCAGTCCCGAAATTAAGATTAAAACGTCAAGTGACGGTATGAATTCTGAAGTGAAATTCTAATCGATATAAAATCTAATAGCCGAAGATCCGTAGTGTATTCTGCGGATCTTTTATGTTTGAAAAAACTAAAAAATTTCGTATTTTCGTCTTATTATAGGCATGTGCACAAATGAGTTACGATTTAGAACAAGAGAATAAAGAGATCCTCGCAAGATATAAGGACCTGATTTCTAACACATACAGAACGTTGGATGAGGAAAATAATAAACTTATCCGAAAAGCATTCGATATTGCTTTGGATGCTCACAAGGATCAAAGGAGAAAATCCGGAGAACCTTACATCTACCACCCTATTGCTGTTGCTAAAATTGTAGCGACAGAGATTGGTCTTGGAGCGACTTCTATTGCCTGTGCACTGTTGCATGACGTGATTGAAGATTCTGATTATACTTATGAAGATCTGAAAAAAATCTTTGGAGAAAAAATCGCCAGTATCGTGAATGGGCTGACTAAAATCTCCATCATGAACCACCAGAATATCTCTGTACAGTCTGAAAATTACAGAAAACTGTTACTGACTTTATCCGAGGATTTCAGAGTTATTCTGATTAAAATTGCAGACCGTCTTCATAATATGAGGACATTGGAAAGTATGGCTCCGGATAAACAGAAAAAAATCGCTTCAGAAACGGTTTATATCTATGCTCCCATGGCCCACCGTCTTGGATTGTACAACATCAAATCTGAGCTGGAAGACCTTTCTTTAAAATATAATAGCCCCGAAGTATACAACGAGATCACGGAGAAATTGGAACTTGCCAAAGAAAGCCGTGAAAGATATATAGAAGAATTTACCAAAGAAGTATCTGAAAGACTTCGTGAAGAAGGCTTGAATTTTAAAATCAAAGGCCGTGCAAAAGCAATATCCTCTATTTACAGAAAGATGCTGAAGCAGGGAGTTTCCTTTGAGGAAGTTTTTGATAACTATGCCATCAGGATTATTTACAAATCGGATGCAAAAAATGAAAAATTTCTTGCCTGGAAGATCTACTCTATCGTTACGGATGTATACCACAGTAACCCGTCAAGAATGCGTGACTGGATTACACAGCCTCGTTCTACAGGATACGAAAGTTTACACTTAACGGTTTTAGGTCCGGACAGAAAATGGATTGAAGTTCAGATCCGCTCTGAACGTATGGATGAAATTGCTGAAAAGGGTGTTGCCGCTCACTATAAATACAAAGAAGGCTACAAACAGAGTTCTGATGACAGAAACTTTGAAAAATGGGTAACCGAAATCCGTGAAGTTCTGGAACAGCAGCAAAACCTTTCTACATCGGAACTTTTGGATAATATTAAGCTTAATTTATACTCCAAAGAGGTATTTGTATTTACCCCGAAAGGAGAAATTAAAATTCTGCCCACCAATGCTACCGCTCTGGACTTTGCCTTCTCAGTCCATTCTGACTTAGGGATGAAATGTCTGGGAGCTAAAATCAATGGAAAGCTGGTTCCAATCTCCTATATCCTCCAAAATGGGGATCAGGTGGATATTCTTTCATCACAGAATCAGAAACCAAAATCTGACTGGCTGGAATTCGTAGTGACTTCAAAAGCCAAATCAAAGATCAAAAGTTATCTTAACTCTCAGAAAAACCAACTGGTAGAAGAAGGAAAAGAAATCCTGCAAAGAAAACTTCGTCACGCAAAAATCAATTTCAATGATGAAGAAATTAATAAACTTCAAAAGTTCTTTAATTTAAAATCTTCTCAGGAGCTATTTCTTAAATTCCAAAGCAATGAATTGGATGTCAGTAGTTTGAGAAAATACATTGAAAGTAAAAACGTATTTAACAACTTACTGTCAAGATTCAGAAAATCACCTAATAAAAATCAGCATTTCGAGGAACCGAAAGAGGAAAACCTTGACATGATTATTTTTGGAAAAGATGAAGAAAAACTGAACTACAGCTATGCAAAATGCTGTACGGTAATTCCAGGGGACAAAATTTTCGGATTTATCACCATCTCAGACGGAATTAAAGTTCACAGTGATAGCTGCCCGAATGCCATCAACCTGAGAGCGCAGTATGACTACCGTGTCATTCCTGCCAAATGGGTGAATGCCGAAAGCTTCAAAAACAGAGTGAAAATTGAAATTGAAGGACTTGACAGAATGGGTATGATTAATGATATCACTACGGTCATCAGCGGAAGTATGGGAATGGATATGAAAAGTCTTTCTATTGAATCCAACAATGGAGTTTTCACAGGAAATATCATTCTCGAAGTTAAAAATAAAGGCCAGCTGGAAGAAACTTTCAAAAAGCTTAAAAATATTAATGGTGTTTCAAGAGTGAGACGACTACAATCATAAACATGAATTTATCTCTATATTTTAAAAAATTTTTCAACAACAGTCAGTCTTCAGGAATTATTCTTATTTTCTGTGTACTTGTTTCATTACTTATTGCCAATTCCTCTGCTGCAGAGAGTTTTCAGCATTTCTTAGACAAAGAAGTGGGCACTCATATTTTTGGGCTGGAATATCCTGTCAGCATCTGGATCAATGACGGATTGATGGCCGTATTCTTCCTTCTGGTAGGTCTTGAAATAAAACGGGAACTTGTAGAAGGTGAGCTTTCATCCTTTAAAAATGCCTCGCTTCCCATTTTTGCGGCGGTAGGCGGAATGCTTGTTCCGGCGGTGATTTACAGCATTTTCAATACCGGAACCGAATACAGCAATGGCTGGGGAATTCCTATGGCCACTGATATTGCTTTTTCATTGGCAATTATTTCGATGTTGGGTAAAAAGATTCCCAATTCTATCAAGATATTTTTAGCAGCATTGGCTATCGTAGACGACCTGGGAGCGATTCTTGTGATTGCTATTTTCTATACCGAACAAATCCACTGGAGCTATCTCCTGTTATCTTTTGGAGTGACTGCCCTGCTGTTTATTTTAAATTTCTTAAAAGTAACCAAAACTATATTTTATATTATTCCCGGGCTGTTTTTATGGTATTTCCTTCATCACTCCGGAATTCATGCTACTATAGCAGGTGTTTTACTTGCATTTTCAATACCAACCAACGCTTCCCATGTAGAAATATCACCATTGGAAAAACTGGAGCACCAGCTTCACATTCCGGTAAGCTTCCTGATCATGCCTATATTTGCTTTAACGAATACCAATATTACTTTTTCCAGTGAAATGGTTGCCGGTGTTACAAGTACATTAGGATTGGGAATTATTTGCGGTTTGGTCTTGGGTAAACTGATCGGTATCAATCTGTTTTCACTTATTGCTATCAAATTAAAGCTTAGTTCTCTGCCTCAAAACAGCAACTGGCTTCAAATGATTGGTGTAGGTCTGTTGGCCGGAATTGGATTTACCATGTCCATTTTTATTGCACTGCTTTCTTTTAAAGGAGAAATTCCTATTCAGGATGAAGCGAAATTTGCTATTTTGATTGCTTCCTTTATAGCTGCTATTGCAGGATTTACCATATTAAGTATAAGTTCAAAAGAAAATCCCGAACTGGAAGAGAATTAATCTTTTTTTCGGGTTTCCAGTTTTCTCTTGTGTTCTTCGTCACCATCAAAGTCAGGTTCTGTAATCTGGCTGTGATAGTGTATGGTTTCTCTCTGGATTTCATCAGACAGCAGCTTTTCTATTCTGAGCTTTCTGATGGCCATATTCAGCTCATTTCCGAATAAAAGCAGATATACATTCACATTCACCCAAACCATCAGCAGGATCATACTTCCGATAGATCCGTAAAGTACGTTATACCGCGCAATATCCTTTACATAAATCGCAAAAATATAAGTAGTAACAACGAACAGTATTGTGGTTAAAATAGCGCCAGGAACCGCCTGTCGGAATCTTGTAATCTTCACCGTTCCTAACCAATAAAATAAGGTCAGAAGGATAAAGTAAAAAAGAGGAAAAGAAACGAATCCGATAATACTGGAGAGGTTATCTACAAGCCAGGTAATATCATAAGCCGGAGTAAACAGTTTCATTACAACCTCCACATAATACACCCCGAAAAGTGCTAAAAAAACAATGGTAATAAAACCTATTGTGATAAAGAATGAAAGAATAAACTCCTTTACATCACTCAGTTTTTCATCCGTATTTTCATTAAAACCATTAATCAGAGAAAATGTACCATTTGTAGCAAAAACAAGCGCAAGAACAATGGTCAGATTACTGATTCCTCTCATATTTGGGATGATATTGCTTTCTATATATCCTCTTACGTCACCTTCCATATTTGAAGGGAACACATTATGCATCAGCACATCAAAAATATAGAACTGCAGTTTATCATAATGCGGCATATAAGGTAAAACAGAAAGCAGAAACAGAATAAACGGAAAAAGACTTATGGTAAAGCTCCAGGAAATAGCCGCCGCTTTTCTACCAATTTTTCCTTTGAAAATCCCGGAGATATAGATCTGAAACATCTGCCAAAGCGATATTCCCAAAACAGGAATATGGATGCTGTCAAAAAACTCTTGAATCTTCAAAATAAATCTGGGAACCTTTACACTCATCGATCTGTTTGTCTTTATACAAATGTAGGGGAATTAAATTAAATAAGGAAAAGATTGAATGTGATAGGTGGCAGATTGAAGGTAGCAGGGATTAGGGAAAATATTCTGTAAAATAGTAATACATGTCTATTGGAAGTCAATAGTGAATTTTGCTTCGCAAGTGAATGGTGAATGTGGGTGGAGAGATAAGATTCAAGATAATGACAGCTGAAATAGAACCAGCAACAAAAAGAAACCATCAACAAAAGAACTAGCAACAAAAACAACCTTAAACCCTAAACAAGGAACCAAGAGATAAGCTAATCACAACTCAAATAGGACCAGCAAAAAAAACCTGCAACCTGCAACAAAAGAACCAGCAACAAAAGCAACCTGCAACATTCAACCCAAAACTTTGAACTTTTCTCCCCGAAGCCCTATCTTTGCACTCTGAAACTTCTTACAATGCGAATCAGTTTACTTTGTATCGGTAAAACAGACGATAAGGAAATTACGTCTTTAATCAATTACTATCTCAACCGTTTACCTAAACACTGGAATTTTGAAATCACTGAAATTCCGGATGTTAAAAATGCTAAAAATCTATCTCCTGACCTTCTTAAAAAGGAAGAAGCCAAATTGTTTTTAAATCATATCGACAAAAACGATCTGGTAGTGATTCTTGATGAAAAAGGGAAACAGTTTACCAGCCGTGAATTTTCGCAGAAAATTGATACCTGGATGAATTCTTCTGTGAAAAAAGTACATATTCTGATTGGAGGCGCTTATGGCTTTTCTGAAGAAATGTACAGCAGAACGAATGAAAAAATCTCTTTATCCAAAATGACTTTTACCCACCAGATGATCCGCCTGTTCATTGTTGAGCAGCTTTACCGCGCTGATCAGATTCTGCAGGGCAAGCCTTATCATAACGATTAAAAAAGAGGCTCTCAAGAATGTTATTCTGACGAAGGAAGAATCTCACCAATACAATTTCTGAGATTCTTCACTACATTTCATTTCGTTCAGAATGACAAAAGCCAAATAATTTGACTTTTGAGCTAACTTATTTCTATTTCAGGCCAATCTGCCTTTTCGCCTCCCCCACTACAAAAGCAACGGAATTAGCGATATTAAAACTCCTGATCAGTTTAGACATAGGAATGGTCAGATGATTTTCAAAACGATCCAGAACATCTTTACCCAGGCCTACACTCTCTTTTCCGAAAACCAGCCAGTCACCATCCTGAAAATCGGTTTCCAGATATGATTTTTCAGCATGTGAACTCATTAAAAAAACACGAGATTTATCAGGGATCTGCTGAATCCATTCTTCAACATTTTCATATTCAGAAACATCCAGATGTACCCAATAATCCAGTCCGGAGCGTTTCAGGTTTTTGTCATTAATTACAAATCCAAATGGATGAACCAGGTGTAATCTGCTTTCGGTTCCTACACATAATCTTCCGATATTTCCTGTGTTATTCGGTATTTCAGGTTCTACAAGAACAATATTCAGCATCTCTCTTTTTCTTTATTCGTTTTTAAAACAGTTAAACCAGATTTTGGTATTTTAATTTGGATTTAATTAAATAGTCAGGGTTATAAATTTCAATTTATTTCTTGCCACATTTAGCATAAGAATCCGTCAGCACCGCTTTTTCATAACCCAAAGCAACCGCTTTATCAAGATTTGTACATGCTTCCTTAAGTTTAGAAGTATCCATCAGAATCATAGCTTTGCTCACATAGGATTGAGCAAATTTCGGATCTATGGAAATGGCTTTATTAGCATCGGTAAGCGCTTCTTTATATTTTTTCATTTTAAAATACACATCAGCGCGGCCATTGTAAAGCAATGATTCTGGTTTTTCAGAAATAAGTGTATTGTAATCTTTTAAAGCGCCGTCCAGGTCACCATTATTTTTTTTCAGATTGGCCAGTCCTGTTTTTGCAAAAATATTATCGGGCGCAAAAGTCAGAATCTGATTGAGATCTTTGATGGCAAGATCCTTTTTTCCCTGGCTGTCGTAAATTTTGGAACGGGTAAGGTATAAATCCGGAGTTTCAGGATTCACTTTTAATCCTTTTTCTACATATTCCAGTGCTTTTATCTTGTTTCCTTTCTGGCTGTAAAGCGATGACAGATTGACATATACTGAAACAGACATAGGGTTTGCTTTTAATGCAGAATCATAAGATTTAAAAGCCTGAGTGGTCTTCCCCAGCCTTCTCTGAGCTGTCCCGAGATAATCATAATATTCCGACTGATATTTTTGAATCTGTTCTTTCTCAGCCAGTTTTAAGTATTGCTCTTCAGCACATTTATAATCAGCTTTATTAAAACAGTCTGCGGCCAGTTTTTTATCCTGGGCATAGAAATTAAGGGAAAAACAAAGAGAAGTTACTAATAATAAAGTTTTTTTCATGAGGTTATAGTTTGTTTATTGATCACTTTTTTGGCGAGTGCACCAAATATCACTCCCAATAAAGATCCAACAAACGCCCCCACCAAAATATCAATTGGGAAATGCACTCCTAAATAGATTCGGCTGTACGAAACAACCAGAGCCCATGCAAATATAGCATAAGGAAACCATTTAATCTTCTTTTTCAGTAAAATACCTAAATAAGTTGCCAAAAAGAAGGTATTGGAAGCATGAGCCGAATAAAACCCAAACTGTCCGCCACATTTCACAATCCTCATATGATGCTCTAAGGTAGGGTCATGGCATGGCCTTAACCTAGCTACCCCATATTTGAAAACATTGGCAAGCTGATCAGAAACAACAGCCCCCAGCCCTATAAATATGAGAATAAAAACTAAAGTTCTTAGTTGATAATTTTTGTATAAAAAATAAAGAAAAATAATATAAAGAGGTACCCAGATCCAGGTACTTGAAATCAGCATCCAAAACTGGTCGAAAGATGAATCGCCCAGATTATTAAGGTAAAGAAATACCTTTTTATCTTCCTGAATGATTTCCTCCATGATTATCTGCTTACAGGTCCTTCATAAGTCTCATCATCAGCCGGCTTCGGCTTTGGAGGTTCGTTAGAAGCAAGAGTACCAGGTTCTGTCAGAATATCTTTTTCAATATCCTTCATCGGGTTAAAATCTTTGGCAGCATCTTTTACCTTTTCAATCTCACGCTTTATTTCAGAAACAGGATTATCTGTTTCCTTCATGATTTCAGTTTTGATATCTTCTACTGCTCCACGCATTTTTCTAACGCCTGCACCTAAGTCACGCGCAATCTGAGGCAGTTTATCCGGTCCGAATAATACAACGATTGCAATGGCAATGAGTGCCATTTCTCCAATGCTTAATTCCATCCGGTAAAATTACGAAAGATTATTGCATTTATGAATGGTAAACTAAAAATTTAAACAAATTTTAAGATTTTGTAAAATTTCAGAGTTTTGAGTTCAAGGTTGTTTTTGTTGCTGGTTGTTGGTTGCTTTTTGTTGATGGTTCTATTTCAGTTGTAATTATCTTCGTTCAAGGTTCAAGGTTTTTTGTTGCTGGTTCTATTACCTCATGAATCTTGTCTCTCCCACATTCACCATTCACTTGCGAAGCAAAATTCACAATTGACTTTCAATAGACATGTATTACTATTTCACAGAATATTTTCCCTGCTACCTGCTACCTATCATCTAATCCCTACAAACTACAAATTAACAAATATTTAATTCAAAACAATGAGAATTACACAACAATTCTGTATATTTATAATGCACAACCAAACAAATATATTATGAAAAAACTAGTGACTACTTTTAAAGTTTTCGCCGTATTATCGGTATTGGCATTCAATAGCTGCCAGAATGAAAACAACGAAATCAATCAGCAGGAAACAGTTCAGGCAAAAACAACCGTCGCAGACCTGAAAAAAGAGATCACTCCTCTTTCCTCTCAAATTGTTCCTGAAGCGGTACAGCTTCAACTGAATGAATCCGGAAAAAACCTTGAAACTTATCTGAAAAATGATCTGCAGATTGCAGAAGTGAAAGTATTGGGAAAAATTTCAACTCAAAAAGGTATTGATCTTTCCAATAATCTGATCACCGACAAAGACCAGTTTATCGCATCGGGAAACATTATGGATCCCTCTTCAGTAAAGATTGGAAAAATTGAAGATCTATACAGTGGAGATGATCTGACGACAGCTCAGCAGGGGCTGAAAGAAGCTGTCACTGAAGAAGTGAAAGCCGGAACCAACGTTATGGAAATAACATGGAACGGAAAAAACGGAAAATTTACCACCCTATGTTTTTACAAAGATTCGGGGATTATCTGGGATAATATTTTCGGAGGTCTTATCATGATGGATCCACGTGGGAATTCGGAAGCTTCCGATAACAATCAGGCGGCAAAAGTAGTCTCTACCTGGTATAAACAATGGTGGACAGCAAGCTGGCTGTGGGGTTCCAAGAGAGGTGAAGCCGGATATCAGATTACGATTTATTATTCCGGTTCTACAGTTTCCAATGCGGATGTAAGCGATTGGGGATATATCAGTTTAGGAAAAGCGAAAAGTGAAAGTAAGATTACAAAGAAAACAGGTGCTTACGGACAATGCCGTTATGCATTAGGACTTTGCACACCTACAGGTTCTTTAAGCTTTAATTCCACTAACTTTTCTGTGTCATTCTCAGGATTGGGCAGTAATATTGTCAGTAACGGGACAAAATCCCTTTATCCATAATTTTCATAAAAATCAGATTTCAAAAAACGGGAAGCTTGCTGAGCTTCCCGTTTGTATTTTATATCAAGGTTTTTTTAAGATATCAATTTCAAGTTCTTGACTTCAGCACTTCTACTGCATTTTCTTTCAGTCCAAAAGTATTTTTCAGCATGGCAAACAAATCTTCATTATTATGAATCATAACAGATTCTTTCTCTCCTTTTTCATATCTTATATTCAGAGTATTCTGACTGAAAGTGTAACGGGCTTCTTCATCTACTTTGGAAAGCACCAGATTTTTCTTGAAGTTGGATTCAGGATGTGTAGATAAGTACCAGTTGGAAATTTCCAGATCTGCATGTTCAACTTGTTCGAGTGCAAAACGATAAATCGGCAGCCATTTTTCTTTCCAGATCCACAGGAAATACATTCCTTCTTTTTGTGAAATCTTAAAGAGACCGTTCGGGGTCTGTTGTGGTTCTTCGTTATTTAATAATAAAGGTGTAGTAAGTGTAGTCGTTCCAAAACCGCAATCTACCAGATATTTTTGCCCTTCTATATCAGCGATAAGCATCAAATGGCTTCTGGCAGCACTGCCGTCTTCTTCTCTTCGCCATACGACCCTTCCCAATTGCAGTTCAACAAGGAATCCCAGGCTTGAAAGCACTTCTCTTAAAAGTAAATTTTGTTCATAGCAATACCCGCCTCTCGATTCTGTAACCAGTTTTTTGAAAATATTATCCAGATCCAGAGAAGGAACTGTTCCTGTGTAAGAATCAATATTCTCAAAAGGAATATGTTTAGGATGAAGCTGATGTATTGTTTTCAATACCTCCATACTCATTTCCGGAGTTCCGGAGAAATGAATCCGTTCGAAATACTTTTCCAGGTTTAATGTATTCATAATTTATTTTGTGTTTAAAAAAGCAGAAAAACTACTCCTGTAAAATTATTGAATAGATTGGACCCGAGCGGCATATATGGCCAGAATAGAACAAATTTATTGTTTCTAAAACTCCTTTTCTATTTTTACTTTTCCTTTTTTCTGAAATGCAGAATAAGTAATCACAACGCTAACCGCCATTAAAATAAATGCTAAAAAGAAAGGAGCACCGGAAAACTTGAACGGCGCTTCATCATGCGTGAAAAAGTAAAACAGATTCGTCATCATCGGAGGCCCAATAATAGAAGTTGCACTCATTAAGCTCGTCAACGCTCCCTGAAGTTCACCCTGCTCATTGGAAGGAACACTTTTTGTGATGACAGACTGTAATGCCGGTCCACAGATTCCTCCTAAGCAATAAGGAACCAAAAATACAAACATCATCCATCCTTCAGAGGCAAAAGCAAACAGCAACATTCCAACTGCGTAGAAAGCCAGTCCGTAATAAATACTTTTCTGCTCTCCAAGCCTTGGTGTAGTCCATCTGATAAGCCCACCTTGTACAAGACCTACCAATAAACCTACTACTCCTAATGAAATTCCCACCATTCTTTCTGTCCAGCTGAACTTATACATCGTAAAGAAGCTCCAGTTGCTCTGTACAGCATGACCTGCAATATAAATCAATATTAAGGAAAGAATAAGTCCTGAAATTTCAGGGTGCTTACCTAAAAATTTAAATGAACCAATTGGGTTTGCTCGTTTCCAGTCAAACTCTCTTCTTTTATCTTTATCCAAACTTTCAGGAAGGATGAAATATCCATACAGGAAATTAAGCAGACACAGGCCCGCAGCTGCATAGAAAGGAACTCTGGCTCCATAGTGACCAAGCACTCCTCCCAGAACCGGACCTATAATAAATCCGAGCCCAAAAGCGGCACCTATCAGTCCAAAATTCTTGGCTCTGTCTTCATCAGTGGAAATATCTGCAATGTAGGCACTGGCAGTGGTGACACTTGCACCCGTTATTCCGGCAATAATTCTTCCGAGAAACAACCACCAGATTGTGGGTGCCAGAGCAAGGAAAATATAGTCCACGGCAAATCCGAAAAGAGAAATCAGGATCACAGGCCTGCGTCCATATTTATCACTCAGGTTTCCGACAAGCGGAGAGAATATAAATTGGGTAAATGCATAGGCAAATCCAAGCCAGCCACCATATTTTGCAGCTTCACTAATATCTGCGTGAATAAGTTCCTCAATTAATTTGGGAACAACAGGAATAATGATTCCCCATCCTGTAATATCAATCAGTAAAGTAATAAATATAAAGCCTATAGCTGCTTTTTTCTTTGAATTTTCCATGATGGTGCAAAATTAATCAAATCTTAAAAATAATGGTTCTAAATTTCCATGTATTAAAGAAGTATAACATGAATAATATCCTTAATTTACTTTTTAGTATTTATATCAGCTATTCAACAAGAAAAAAGCCTGTTCCAAATTTTTCTTTTGAAACAGGCTTGTATAATCAATCAGAAATCAATCTATTTAATTGGAATTCAACTTTGTATATATCATTCGGTTTGTAATAATACATTTGATCAGACAGTTTTGTTTTACAGTTACTTTTACCACATTGGTGTATTGATAGCCAGTAGTATTTCCGCTGAGTACAGACCTCACACCCCTGCGATAATAAGTAGTCTGTGTAACTGGTGGGGCATCATAAGTAACAGATGTTGCATTGGTAATATTCACAAATGTTATATTATCTGCCGAACTTTGCCATTGATATTCTGCTGAACCACTTACCTGTGCTGCTGTAGTCTGATTAAACACAGCCGGATCATTGCTGATATCCATACACACCGTCTGGTCTGCCGAAATAGCTCCGGGATCATTTACAGAGTTGACAAAAAGTCTTCCCACAGTAGAAATTGCCTGGAAGGAACAGGTATGAAAGCTGGAGTTGGCCACTACACGGTATTGATTATTATTAAATCCTACAGGAACATTGCTGATCGTAAGAGTGGACGAAGTAACATTGCTGTAGTTAGCACCATTCGTCAGGTTAGTCCAGGTACTTCCGTTAAGAACCTGCCATTGATAAGTAATATTATCCGGAGTTTCATCTGTAGGAGTATTATTGATCACAGCAGTCATAGTTGTTGATCCGCCTGCAGCCACAGTTTTATCCGAAGGCTGGGACAGATAGGTCATAGGAGCCAGATAATATTCAGAAAGAATATTATACACCCTCATCTGACTGAATGAGAAACCCACCCCTATAGCTTCTCCAAAGTCCAGCCTTACTTCATCCCATGCTGCAGTGGGAATTACTTTAATGATCCTGCGCCCCTGATTATCACCAAAATCAAAGAAGAAATGACCATTGATACCTGTACGGTAGATTTCCTGTCCATTATTATAAAAAACAAAATTTCCCCCGTTAAAACTGGGATTAAAATTGAAACCATCCGAAGCAAAGTCAATATACACAGGTTTATTAGCCTGAAAATCGGCACCATTGGTTCCAACCCCTACATACATGCTGCAGAAAAGGCCGGCACCTGTACCCGGCTTTAAAGAGGCAAATGAATTGACATCCGTATCAGTCATATTATTAGGATTAGCCGCTTCTTTTCCCAATCTGAAACAAAGAAACCCGCCATCACTTGAGCTTGATGTATTGGTATCCAATAATCTCCCACATCCGCCATTGGGAAGTGTTACCATCTCCTGAGATGTCATTTTGCCTGATACAAAAAGACAAACTGCTATAAGCATATATTGTAATATTGAATTTGTTTTCATCATCAACAATTTTTAAAGTTAATTATACACGGGATACTCACCCCTGAACAAGGATGGTCATAATGACTGTATGTCTCTTAAAATTATTTGATTACAAATACAATATTCACAAAAGAACAGGCAGTAGCCGATCCTATCACATCATAGCGAAGAATTCCATTCGCATCAATGCTTACATTGCTTAAAACTGTACTGTCAAAATCAGTCACATAATAATACAGATCTGTAGCATTTACAAAAAAAGGAATCGCTCCCGGAGCTCCTGTACTTGAAACTTTTGGGGTGGAAAACTGAGTTTTATAAAGCTGGAATAAGTCCTTTGTTCTTCCTGTACCTAACGTAGAAGTATCAATACTGATGGAAGGCATATAGAAGAACTTAACGACATTTCCACTGATCGGGATCCAGTTTGGACTGGAAGGTGTTCCGATATTCTGAGCCAGTGCCTGTCTTGTAAGATCATAAACCAATAAACCATTAGCTGGTGTAGCTATTGTTGTGAGATCGGCAATTCTGGGGATCAATACACCTTTATTGGTGCCTGTAACATCTAATGCAGAACTTTTATCAGGATTTGAAGTACTAATCCCAACCTGAGCGTAAAGGAAACTGGCAGCACATAATGCCGCAGCAACGAATAATTTTTCGACTTTCATTTTTGTTTTGTTTACAGTAAATATAAAATAATTAATTACATAAAACTCTTATTTTTTAATAATTTTTAAATAAAATAACCATTTCAGTAAAAACTCGTAAAAACCCTCTATTATTCGACAATTATACAAAAAGTTTTACTCTCTACAATTTGAGTTATTAAACATAACTCTACTTTAACACAATTTAAAAAAATGAAATTTATTAAAAAATAAACAATAAAATCAGAATGAAAACAACTAATAAATAGTTACCAATAAAAAATGAATAAAATAATTAATAATTACTTGAAAATTCAACTGTTACTTATGAAAGAATATCTACATCTCTGAAAACATCTGTTACTTGCTATTAAACTGACTATAAACCCATAAAGCGGTAAAATATATAAAAAAAAGACCGCTTCTTTCGAAACGGTCTTTATTAATTTATTGTAGTTTGTATTACTTTGAAGCAAGCTCTTCTTTTGTAGAAGTGGTTTTTCCGTGTACCTCTTCTTCTTTTCCTGTTTTAAGGAAGTCATAAGCAATTGCAGACGCAATAAAGATAGATGAATACGTACCGAATCCAATACCAATTAACATAGCAAACATGAATCCTCTCAAGTTATCACCACCGAAAATGAAGATCGCAAGGATAACCAGAATCGTAGTAAATGAGGTATTGAATGTTCTACCCAATGTACTTGAGATAGAGTCATCAAAAAGACCCGCTAATGTTAAAGATTTTTTCTCTCTTAAGTATTCTCTAATTCTGTCGAAGATAATTACCGTATCATTGATTGAGTAACCTAATACAGTAAGGATTGCAGCAACGAAATCCTGATTGATCTCCATATTGAACGGCATAAACTTATGAAGCAATGAATAAGCTCCCAAAATGATAACCGCATCGTGGAATAAAGCTGCAACAGCACCAAGAGAGAACTGCCATTTTCTGAATCTTACCAAGATATAGATGAAAATACCTGCTAATGCTGCGACTACAGCAAGAATACCGTGAGTCTTGATATCGTCAGCAACCGTAGGTCCTACTTTCTCAGAAGAAATAATTCCTGAGTGATCTTTATCTGCAGATTTGAAATCTTTTAACGTCATGTTTGCAGGTAAGCTGGATTTTAATCCGTCATACAATTTCTGCTCAACAGTCTGGTCAGCTTTTAAAGATTCATCTTCGATAAGGTAATCTGTAGAGATTTTCAACTGCTTGTCATTACCGAAAGTTTTAGCTTCTACAGAAGAGTTTTTACCATCCTCAGTCTGGAATACCTTCACTAAATTAGCCTCAACATCTTCAGCATTTACAGCCTTATCAAATCTCACCACATAGTTTCTACCTCCTGTAAAGTCGATACCATATTTGAATCCGTGGATGGCAATAGATGCGATACAAACAACAGTTAAAACACCGGAAATGATGTATGCATATTTTCTTTTTCCAATAAAATCGATCCATGTATTTCTGAAAAGATTTTTTGTAGCACCTGTCCAAACTGAAAGGTGTTTTCCTTTATTCAATCTGGAGAAGATCATTACTCTTGAAATCAATACCGAAGTAAAGAATGTCATCAAGATACCGATTCCTAACGTTAATGCAAAACCTTTGATTGGCCCTGTTCCGAAAAGGAATAGTACACCTGCTGTCAATAATGTCGTTAAGTGACCATCAACAATAGCATTTAATGCATGTTTGAAACCGTCTTTGTATGCTTCAAGAATACTTTTTCCTGCGAAAAGTTCTTCTTTAGTTCTTTCATAAATAATTACGTTCGTATCTACCGCCATGGCCATTGTAAGTACAATACCTGCGATACCAGGAAGCGTAAGGGTAGCATCTACGGAATCCATAATTCCGAAAATGTAGAATAGGTTGATAATCATTGCAATTACTGCATAAACCCCAGCTCCACCGTAATAGAAAATGATATAAGCAATAATTAATAAGAATGCAATACCGAATGACATTACACCCGCATCAATAGATTCTTGTCCTAATGAAGGCCCTACAACTGTAGCCTGAACTACTTTTGCTCCTGCCGGTAATTTACCTGCTCCTAAAACGTCAACCAGTTCTTTAGCTTCTTCCTGAGAGAAGTTACCGGAGATCTGAGTTCTACCGTTTGGAATTGCATTTACAACGTTTGGTGCAGTATAAACTCTACCGTCAAGCGTTACAGCAACCGGCTTACCAACGTTTTTCTCAGTTAATGTTTTCCAATCTTTTGCTCCTTTGGAATCCATCTGCATGTCTACTACTACTCTGCTCAGTTCATCATAGCTGATGTTTGCAGTTTCAACAGCACCGTCTACCGGAGCTTTTTGGTTGATGTTACCTCTGATAGCATACAACACCAAGCTTTCGGCATCTGTAGCTTCAGGTTTGTACCCCCACATGAACTGTGTATATTTAATGTTAGCCGGACGTAAAGACTGACCTACTTTACTGTTTAAAATTTTATTTACAACAGCTGTATCGGATAATTTTACGTTAGCAACACCGTTCGTTCTTAATTTGTCAAGCTGTAAAAGGTTCATGAAGTTCACATTCTTTGCCACTCCCATAGAATCTCCTTTTGCAGCAACCATAGTTGTCAAAGTCTGGAAATAAGGTGCAATTTCAGGAACCTGCTGTACTTCCCAGAACTGGAGTTTTGCAGAAGTCTGAAGCATTTTCTTCACTTTATCGATGTCCTTCATACCAGGCATTTCCACAGAAATTCTAGCTGTTCCAGGTACTCTCTGAACGTTTGGCTGCACAGCACCCATTTTATCAATTCTCGTTCTGATTACCTCAAAAGCTGTTCCTACAGATGCATCAATTTTTCTTTTAACAATGCTTTTCACCTGCTCATCAGGAGTGTTATACTTCACCTCAGTAAGGGTTGTATTTCCGAAAATTTCCGGATCTGCCAACTTAAGGTTTGTTCCTTTAGCTTTGTTAACCAGATCGAATTGCTCGAAAAAGTTATCGATGTAAGCTTTTGTAGAATTCTTCTGTGCTTCATCAGTTTTGTTTAAAGCCTCGATAAGAACAGGATTTGTAGAATAATTTGTTAAATCATTCACAAGGTCTCTCTGGTTGATCTCCAAAAGAACGTTGATCCCTCCTTTCAAGTCAAGACCAAGTTTCATTTCCTTGTCTTTGGCTTTAGTGTAATAAAGTTTTGTGAATCCTAGATTCAAAGTATCCTTAGAAAGTCTAGCAATTTCTTTCTGATACTTCTCTGGATTGTCTCCTGCAATAGCAGTCGCCTGCTTTTCAATTTTGCTGGCGTACCATGTTGGTAATAGCTCGTTTAAGCAAATCAACCCTAGTACAATAGCGACAATTGTAATAAGTCCTTTTCCTTGCATTTTGTTATAACTACGTTAAATTAAGTCGGCAAATATAATGATTTTCTTGTATTTTATGAATTTTTAACAACAGAAATGGTTTATTTTCAGATATATTGGTATTCTGAGTTCTATTTAAGATTTAACAATTTTTTCATGCTATCGTAATGAAGTCTTCAAAATCTGATTGGTACAAAATTTTCATTCACTTGATCAACACACTAACTATCAAAATATTATGAAAAAATTACTTTTTACCATTAGTATTTTTTCTTCCTTAATTGCTAATTCTCAAAGCATTAATTTGGAAGAATTTGCCACGGGACTTACCAGCCCGGTAGAGATTACAAACGCCAATGACAGCCGGCTTTTTGTTGTTCAGCAGAACGGAATTATTAAAATTATTCAACCCAACGGGACAATTAATACCACTAATTTTCTGAATATCAGTTCAAAGATTATTTTTGGCGGTGAAAGAGGTCTTCTGGGACTTGCATTTCACCCGCAATACGCTACCAACGGGTATTTTTTTGTGTATTATAACAACCCTGCAGGCAATATTATCGTTGCGAGATACAGTGTCAGTTCAACTGATTCTAATGTGGCTGATCCTGCTTCTGAAAAAATCCTGCTCAACATCCCTAAACCATTCGACAATCACAATGGAGGAAGCATTCATTTTGCTCCTGACGGAAAACTCTGGATCATCACCGGAGACGGAGGAAGCGGCGGAGATCCGAACAATAATGCCCAAAATAAAAATGTATTGCTTGGAAAAATGTTGAGAATAGACGTGGATGCTACCGGGCCATATAATATTCCACCGGATAACCCTTTCGCAGGAACCGTAGCTGGTGCGGATGAAATATGGGCTTATGGCCTCAGAAATGCCTGGAAATTTTCTTTTGACCTGACTACAGGAAATGCGATGATTGCAGACGTTGGCCAGGGAGCTATAGAAGAAATCAATAAAATGCCCATTACGACAGCAGGGTTAAACTATGGTTGGCGCTGCTATGAAGGAAATAATGTTTACAATACTGCAGGATGTGCAGCTCAGTCTACTATGACCTTCCCTGTTGCCGTATATGACCATTCAGGTGGAAAATGTTCTATCACGGGTGGTTATGTTTACAGAGGAACTCAATATCCGTCACTTCAGGGGAAATATTTTTTCGCAGACTACTGTTCTACCCAAATTGGAATTCTTGATAACAATAATGCCATCACATGGACAGGTCCTTATTCGGGAAATAATTTTTCTACTTTCGGAGAGGATTATCAAAAAGGATTGTATGTAGCAGCCGTGAATAACGGAAAGATTTTTAAAATATCCACAGGGACTTTAGGAACTCAGGAAAATACTTTAGGCACCATAAAAGTATATCCTAATCCTGCTTCCAAAGAAATTTTCATTGATGGTATTACAGATAAAAAAGCAACTCTGGAGATTATCAGTGCAGAAGGTAGAAAAGTATTGGAAGCAGATAAAATATCTAACGGAAAAGGAATCAATATTTCAGGAATACCCGCCGGGGTTTATTACATTAACCTGAAATCCGGAGAATTGAAGTCTTACAGTCAGAAATTGATTATTAAGTAGAATTATTCTTTAACATAGCATGCTTCGTGAACGATGTTCGTAAACTTTCAGTTTATGTTCAGCATGACAACTACCACCAAAATAATCAACTAAAATTTTAAAGCAAATAAAAAAGCGGTTCAGATCTGAACCGCTTTTGATTTATATTGTCATTGAGAAAATCCTTGTTTCAGGCTTATTTCTCATCATTCTCAGGTCAAAAACCATGGCTACATTTCTTGTGAAAGCTCTTCCGGCTTCTGTAATTTTAACTTCAGTTCCATTAATCTCAACCAACCCGTCATTTTCCATTTCTTTTAACATTTCCAAAGCATTTTCAAGCTCCGGGAAAGAATTGTTGATATCAAAAGTTGTTTCAAGCTGGCACATCAGATTCAGAATATGTCTTCTTACAATCAGATCTTCTTCGCTCAGAACATGTCCTTTTACAACAGGAATCTCACCTTCTTCAACCATTTTCTGATATTCCTCAACCGTTTTTACATTCTGGGCAAAAGCATACCATGAATCTGAAATGGCAGACATACCAAGTCCTACCATTAGTTGGGTTTTGCTTGAAGTATACCCCATGAAATTCCTGTGAAGTTTTTTATGAATCAAAGATTGATACAGATCGTCATGCTCAAGAGAAAAATGATCCATTCCAACCTCGATATATCCCAAATCCTGAAGCAGTCTTTTACCATCTTCATACAAACGACGTTTTTCTTCTCCGCTTGGCAGGTCATTTTCATCAAAACCTCTCTGCCCGACTCCTTTTACCCATGGAACGTGTGCATAAGAGTAAAATGCAAGTCTGTCCGGCTTCAGCTCCATTGTTTTTCTGATCGTGTGTTCCATCGCTTCCCAATTCTGGTGCGGCAGTCCGAATACAAGATCGTGACTGATTCCTCTGTACCCTATTTCCTTCGCCCACTCTGTAACGTTTTTCACATTTTCAAAGGGCTGAATTCTGTTGATCGCTTTCTGAACTTTAGGATCATAATCCTGAACTCCAAAGCTCACTCTTCTGAAACCAAGGTCATATAAAGTCTGAAGATGCTCTTTCGTGGTATTGTTAGGATGTCCTTCAAAAGAGAATTCCGGATGTTCCGCAATGTCTACAGTTGAAAAAATTCCTTCCAGCAATGTTCTTAAGTTCTCAGGAGAGAAAAATGTAGGAGTTCCTCCACCTAAGTGCAATTCTTTTAGTTTAGGTTTTTCGTTGAAAAGGTCAAGATAAAGTTTCCACTCTTTCAAAACACTTTCCAGATAAGGTACTTCAACACTGTGCTGCTTGGTAATACGTTTATGGCATGCACAGAACGTACACAAAGCCTCACAGAAAGGTAAATGGATATAAATAGAAATCCCCTCCTCTGCATTGCTTTCATGAAAAGACCTGATTACGGTTTCCTTCCATTTTTCCGGTGAAAAGGTTGATTCATCCCAATACGGAACGGTAGGATAAGAAGTGTAACGCGGTCCGGGAATATTATACTTATCTATTAAAGAATTCATTTTGAAATTTAAAATTTTATAAGGGCATGAAATTTAACATCATTAAAATTCATCTTACAAAATTAACTATTAGTTATGAATTTTAACCTATGAATTATATTAGGTTCTATTTTATAATGAGTCTAAATACGTATGATCAGGCTTTTGGCAAATAGTGATAAATTCTATACCTTATATTTAAAATTTTAATTTCATGACAGCAATTCTGCTATTTCCTGCAAGAACAACATGATTATCATCTATCCATTGACAGACGAAAAACCCTTTCTCATCGGAAATTTTCTTCCAGGTCTTTCCAAAATCTGAGGAATAGCTGATATGTTTATCTCCAACTGCAATAACTTCTTTTCCTTTTGATCCGGGCTTAATTTTCACACAGGTTGTATATCCTGCATTCTGTCCTGAAGCCTGAATTTGCCAGGTTTCCCCACCATCATAAGTTGTTGCAATATTATTGACATTGGCATCCTGTTTTGTATAATCACCTCCAGCTGCAATCCCGAAACGTTCTTCAAAAAAATCAATGGAATATATTCCCTGAGAAGATTCTCCCTGTACAACTGGTGTATTGAAGATTTCAAACTTTTCATCTTTCAAGTTCATTCTCAAGATTCTCGAAGCTTTCCCTCCGGTTGCAATCCACAGGTATTTTTTAGATGATGAAATATTGGTATTACTGGCGGCAAATGCAGCCTCACCCTCGTTTAATTTTACATTATTCTTAAACATACTCCATGTACCCTCTTTGTATATAGCCAGCTTCAGCATCTGATCTTTATCTGCATCACTAAAAGTATAGGCTATCTTATCATTGATAAAATGCAGGGCATCATAGAAAGCGGTTTTTGCGGTATCTTTAAAAACAACCTGTGACTTCAGCGTTTTTTTATCAATAGAAAAAAAACGTCCGGGGCTTTCAATATTGATAGCGTAAAAAGAAGTTTTATTCTGTGCTAACGTTCTGAATTGAAGCTTATCTTCAGACAGCTTGATCTGTTTCTGATTTTTATAATCTTTAAGATCTACAAACCCAAACTTGGAATCCGTACCACTATACCAGACCTTGTTGTCATATAATTCCAGCGCTCTGATACTTATTCTATCATTAAGAATGGTTTCAAGACTTTCCACCTGTTGGGAAAACGCTGTAAGACCTACGGATAAAAATAAAATGGAAAAAATCTTTTTCATATAATCGTATTGGGACAAAAAAAACCGCCGAAGCGGTTTATATTATTATTAATCTTGGTTCTGATATTTTTCAGGATTGTTAAGTTTACTGTTTGATTTTCCGTAAAGGAAATATACCAAACCTCCTAAGAATAACCACACAGCAGAAAGTTCCAATGCATGAGCACTTAAGTTAAATATCAAATAAATATTGATAAATACTCCTAATGCAACAACTATTTTATAAGCCGGAACTTTGAATGGTCTGATCAGATTAGGTTCTTTTTTTCTCATCACCCAAACAGCAATACAAACCAGGGTAAATGCAAACAGGGTTCCGAAACTTGTCATATCTGCCAATGTTGAAATTGGAGTAAATGCTGCGATGAATGCCACTACAACGCCCAACAAAATGATTCCTTTGTAAGGTGTTTTTGTTTTTGGGTGAAGTTGACCGAAGAATCCAGGAATTAATCCGTCTTTTGCCATACCGATGAAGATTCTTGACTGTCCCATCATCATTACCATTACTACAGAGATCAATCCTACTGTTGCAGCGATCGTTACTACATTACTAGCCCAGTGTTTTCCTGCAATTTCAAATGCATATGCTACAGGTGCTTTGATTGCATCAGGATATTTCCCTTCCGGGTTAAAGTCTGTATAATGCATCATCCCTGTTAAAACAAGTGATACGCAAATGTAAAGCGCTGTACACACCAATAGTGATGCAATAATAGCGAAAGGAACATCTTTTTTAGGGTTAATAGCCTCTCCTGCCTGTGTAGAAACGGCATCAAAACCAATATAAGCAAAGAAAATCGCTGCTGCTCCGGAAATAATTCCTTTAATACCGTAGGCAGAAACCAGGTCTCCTTCAGAATTTTTGATCTGTACCTGATCCGGAATAAAAGGTTTCCAGTTTTTAACACCGTCTACAGCGTTGTAAAGATCAGTATTGGAAAAAATAATATAGACTCCTGCGATAATTACAAAGATAACGGCAGAAGTTTTCATCAAAACAATCAGGTTATTAGCCCCTGCTGCTTCTTTAGTCCCTTTTACCAATAATGCAGTAATTAAAAGAACAAGAATAAATGCCGGCAGGTTCATTGAAAAACCATCTCCTGTATAACTGGCTGGATCTGATGTAAGATAAGCCGGTAAATGAATATTAAAGATTTTCAAAAATTTGTTAAAGTATCCGGACCAACTCACGGAAACAGCCATACTCGCCATGGCATATTCGAGGATAAGGCACCACCCCATGGCCCATGCAAAAATTTCTCCTACCGTTCCATATGCATAAGCATAAGCTGAACCCTCTACAGGAATAATGGATGCAAACTCTGCATAGCACAGTGCAGCAAAAACGCAGGCAATACCTGCTATGATAAAGGAAATGGCAAGCGCTGGTCCTGCGTGATAATAGGCTCCTGTTCCGGTAAGAACAAAGATTCCACCTCCGATGATAGCACCCACTCCAATTGCTGTTAAACTCCATTTTCCAAGGACTTTTTTCAGCTCACTTTTCTTCATATCTGCCTCATAGGCACTTAGTGGCTTTTTAACCCAAATTTTCGACATGTTTTTTTATTTATTAAGGATTTACGAAAATATAAAAAATTTAGGAACTCCCACGTTTATCGTTAAACTTTCCTTAATTATTTTACATTAAAGTATTTAAAACCTGAACAACGCATTATAAAATCCATTTTAAAAAGTCCATATTTTTGCTTATTTTTGATTGCATGAATTTATATGATCTTTTTGTAAAGCCTTATGAAAGCTATGATTCTTTACAGATTACGCTGGAAGCATCAGGTGCAATTTTCGGAATACTGAGCGTATTTTTTTCCATTAAGAAAAATATATGGGTATACCCTACCGGCATTATTTCAACGCTGATCTATGTATACCTTCTTTTCAATGCCGGTCTGTTGGGAGACTGCATGATTAACGTCTATTATACTGTTATGAGTATTTACGGCTGGGTTCTGTGGGCAAAAAATTCTGAAGATCATGTTCATGTAGAGGTTACCTGGGCTACCCGAAAAGAATGGACCTACGCTACCCTGCTTTTTATACTGAGTCTGGCACTGGTTACTCTTATTTATTATTATAAGCCTTATATTGACAATCAGTTTTCTATGGAAGGAACCAGTTTAGGATTGTATCATCTGGACTGGGCAAATTGGATGGATGTTTTTACCACTTCAATATTTTTAGTAGGAATGTGGCTGATGGCCAAACAGCGCATTGACAACTGGATTTTCTGGATTATCGGAGATATTATCTGCATCCCTATGATGATTTTTAAGGGACTTGGAATCACTTCGGTTCAATATTTGGTATTTACTATAATGGCTATCTTAGGATACGTCAATTGGAAAAAAAGTTTTAAAGAAAAAAAAGTACAATAAAGTCATGAAAAATTTATTTAAAATAGCAGTCAGTATTTTTGCTATTGCCAGTTTAACCTCTTGTTTAGCATATACCGACGGATACGGAAGTAACGGAAATTATGGATATGGAGATCCTTATTATAACAACGGGTATTACTATGCACCTTCCGGATATTACGGAAGCGGCGGGTATTATGGTAATGACGGCTATTATTACAGAAACAACGTTAATTACTACTATGATAATGGAATTCCTTATTACTATGACAGTTATAATAACTCCAGAAGAAAAGTCTATGTAGAAAGAAGATCTGCTTCTTCATCAAGACCTCAAAACGGATTCCAGAACACGCGTACAACGAATGGTAACGGTTCATACAATAATAACGGAGGATTCAATAATAATAGAAACTCCAATAGCAATAGTGGATTCAGAAACCAGAATAGCGGTTCTCAGAACAATCAGGGTAACCAAAACAACAGCGGATTCAGAAATTCCAACAGTAATAGCGGATTCAGAAACCAAAGCAGCGGTAACCAGAATAATCAGGGTAACCAAAATAACAGTGGATTCAGGAACCAAAACAGCGGCAGCCAAAGCAGTGGCAGATCAGAATCTTCCGGCGGTGGATTCAGAAACAGCTCCAGCGGCCAAAGCACTAGCTCAGGCAGACAACAGAGCGGCGGAGGCGGCTTTAGATAAAACGATTATAAATAAGAAAACGAACAGTTAACACTGTTCGTTTTTCATTTTAAATATATTAATTTTGCTTCTTCATTTAGACAAAAAAATATGGAATTTTATAAATATCAGGGAACAGGAAATGATTTTGTAATGGTAGACAACCGTGATCTGCAATTTACCAAAGATAAAAACAGTATTGAAAAATTATGTGACAGACGTTTCGGAATAGGTGCTGACGGCCTTATTCTATTGGAAAATGATGCAAACTATGATTTCAAAATGGTTTACTACAATTCTGACGGAGGAGAAAGTACCATGTGCGGAAACGGAGGAAGATGTCTTGTAGCTTTTGCTTTTTTCCTTGACATCTTTGAAGATAAATGCAAATTCATTGCAACAGACGGAGAGCATGAAGCAGAAATCCATAACGGGATCATTAAATTGAAAATGATTAATGTGGATACCATTTCACAAGACGGAAATGATTTTGTTCTGAATACAGGATCTCCACATTATGTAAAATATGTAGAAAATCTTCCGGATTACAATGTGTATAATGAAGGAAACGGGATCAGAAATTCTGAAAATTATAAAGAAAAAGGAATCAATGTAAACTTTGTAGAAAAAATTTCTGATGATGAAATTTTTGTAAGAACCTATGAACGAGGCGTTGAGGACGAAACTTACAGTTGCGGAACAGGAGTTACAGCTTCTGCTTTAACTTTTCTTCAAAAACATAATCTAACCTCTGTAAAAGTTAAAACTTTAGGTGGAAACCTTAAAGTATATGCTGAAAAAAGCGGAGATACATTCCAGAATATTTGGCTGGAAGGTCCTGCAAAGCAAGTTTTTAGAGGTAAAACAGATCTTCTTTAAAAACAAAAAACTTTTAATCAACATTTATAAGAATGAAAAAAGCTATTCTCATTATCATTCTGCTGGTTTTTGCAGCTGCAGGATTTTTTGGTTTGAGATTTTATAATAAATATTTAGGAAATAACGTAGAAAAAGACGGTTATGTTCTGATTCCTCACAGAGCCGGTTTTAAACAGATCCTCGATTCTATTGCTCCTTATATTAAAAACAGGGAATCTTTTGAAGCTGTGGCTAAAGAAAAGGGTCTTGATGCTAATTTTAAAGCAGGACGTTATCATATCCAGAGCGGAACAGGAAATAAGAACCTTGTTAATATGATTAAAGCCGGGAACCAAACAGCAAACTCTTACAGAATCGGAGATTTTGGAGATATGTATCAGATGATCGGTAAGGTGACCAAAAAAACGGAAATTGATTCGTTACATTTTATCAATGATCTGGATGCTGTGGCACAAGAGAAAGGTTATAAAAATGTTGAAGATTTAAAAAAATATTTCTTCATTGATACTTATAATTTCTTCTGGACCGTAAGCCCAAGAGAATTTTTCGCCAAGTTTGAAAGTCAGTACAATGATTTCTGGACAAGTGAAAGAAAAAACAAAGAACAGCAGTCTGGCCTTACAAGAGATCAGATTTATGCTCTAGCTTCTATTGTTTATAAGGAATCCGGAGGAAAAAAAGATGAAATGAAAACGATTGCCGGATTATATTTAAACCGTTACAGAAAAGGGATGAAACTTCAGTCTGACCCTACGGTAATCTATGCGATCAATAAGCAGACAAATTTTAAAGAATCTATTAAAAGAGTATTATATAAGCATTTGTCTACACCATCACCTTACAACACTTATGCAAACGCAGGTATTCCTCCGGGACCGATCTGTGTAGTGGATAAGAACTCGATTGATGCTGTTTTAAATGCAGAAAACAACAATTATATATTTATGTGTGCTGATCCGGCAAGGTTTGGATACCATAAGTTTACGGCAAGTGCTGAAGAACATGCTGTAAATGCAAAGGCTTACCAGGACTGGCTCAACTCAAAAAATATAAAATAAGTTTAGAAAGCACCTAAAAATTTATACAGTTAGAAAAACAATAAACAGTCATACTATTTTGAAGATCAAATTGATATGGATATTCAAAACAGTATGGGTTATCCTTTCACGATTTTATACAAAAAAATAACCTATGAAGAATAAGACAGAAATTGTCAATATTTTCACCAGAAAAACTTTAGGACTTACGTTAGTACTTTCAGCGGCGGCTATGGCTTTTGCACAGGAGAAGGCTGGAGTTTCAGGAATCATTGTCAACAAAAAAAATCAACCGGTTCCTTACGCTTCTGTAACTTTCAGCAACAAGACCAACAAAACTTTAAGTGATGCTGTACTGACAGATGAAAAGGGACAGTATAAACTTGAGCTTATACCGGGAGATTATGATATCACAGTAGAGGCAATTGATTACAAAAAAAAAGTAGTCAGTAAAAATATCGCAGCAGCAGGCAATATCGGAGCATTATCTTTAGAGCCTGAGGCGGCTACAACCATTGATGGGAAAACAAAAGAAATCCAGGGTGTTGTGATCACCGCTTCAGCAGCGAAACCTTATAAAGTAGAACTTGACAAGAAAACATATGATCCTTCACAGGATATCGTGAGTAAAGGAGGAAATCTTCAGGATGTTTTGACCAATGTTCCTTCAGTTTCTGTAGATACGGACGGAACGGTTTCTATGAGAGGAAGTACCAATGTAAAATTTCTGATCAACGGAAAGCCTTCTGCCCTTCTGGGAATAGATGATGGAGCGAATGCCTTACAAAGTATCCCGGCTGACCAGATTGAAAGAATTGAAGTTATTACCAACCCTTCTTCTAAATTTGAAGCAAGCGGAACTTCCGGTATTCTGAATATCATCCTTAAAAAGAACAAAAAAATCGGATTTAATGGTAGTGTTGTAGGATCTTTAGGATATTTCCCGAGAACATCACTTAATACCAATCTGAGCTGGAGAAAAAATAACTGGACATGGTTCGTAAACGGCGGCGGCGGTTACACGGAAAACAAAACGAAAAATAATTCGGAAACGACATATCACAATATTACTTTTCCTAAGATCCTTCCTAATACGCAGCCAAATGATGTTCTTGTACATCAGCTGCAAAATTCTACCAGTAAAACCTATAATAAAAATTATAATGTAAGTGCCGGTTTTGTGTATGATCTGTCTGACAAAACATCGATCAATGTAACAGGATTGGTAAGAACTTTTGAAGGAGACGGAAATGAACTTCTGCAGACGTATGACAGTTTCCACAGATTTTTCAGAGATCCGTCAGATCCAACTGGAACTGCGGGAACATGGCAATTATTAAACCCTTACGGACAAAGAGAATCTAAAACGATATTTAATAACCTTGCTTTCCAGGGAGATGTAGGGGTAGATCACAAATTTGATGATAACGGTCAGAATTTATCAGTATCATTAAGTTTACAGAGAAACAGAAGCAATAATAATGCAGATATTCTTGAAACCAATGACCTGCTTCCGGATACACAGGATATTACCAGAAGACATTCTGTAAGCAAAACGATTATCGGGAAAGCAGACTACGAATTACCAATAGGAGAACAGTCTAAGATTGAAGCAGGATACAGATTGGATGTGAATGATAATACTTATAATAATTTTGTAAGCAGTACTTCCAATAATCCTTATATTCCAAACTATAATAACGATACGGATTACAGAGAGATCTTCAATGCTTTCTATTTACAGTTTAAAAGTAAAATCGGAGAAAAATTTGCTTATCAGCTTGGTTTAAGAGATGAACTTTCCAATGTAAAGATCAATTACATCAATCAAAATCCTAATGATCCGCAATTAAATAAAACAAAGAACTACAACAATTTATTTCCGAGTGTGTTCTTAAGCTATGATGTTTCTAAAAACAATCAAATTTTGGTTAATTATTCCCGTAGAATAGACAGACCAAGATCTTTCTTCATGGTTCCTTTCCCGAATTACAGCAACAGCCAGAATATTTTTGAAGGAAATATAGATCTTAACCCATCTTATGTAGATTCATTTGAAGTAGGATATAATATTACAAGAAAAAAGTTTACTGTTAACCCTACCTTATACTACAGACATGCCACAGATGATACTAAAATGTTAGTTTACAGACCTGATGAAAATCTGGGCGTATTCTATACAAAACCTATCAACCTGGGAAGTGATGACCGTTATGGTTTGGATCTGAACTTTACCTACGATCCTTTTGCATGGTTAAAAATAATGGGTAGCTTAGACATGTTCGGATATAAAACGACCGGAATTGCCTATTATGATGCTCTTGATAAGGATAAGCAGAAGCAAACCCGTAATATGGACTTTACCGGAGATGGTTTCTCTACGAGAGCACGTCTTAATACGACATTCAAGCTTGATAAAACTTTAAGTGTACAACTGCAGGGATTCTATAGAGGAGCTCAGAAATCTGCCAACCAAAATACGGAGGATATGTATGCGCTGAACCTTGGTGCTTCTAAAACGATCTGGAAAGGAGACGGAACAATTTCCTTCAACATTCAGGATATCTTCAATACAAGGAGCAGAGAAGTACTTAGTTTCAATGAGGATTATACCCGAAGAAACTATATGCAGTGGCAGCCAAGACAGTTTTCTATTTCTTTAACCTATAGATTTAAACAGGGTGAAAAAGTAGATCAGCCTAAAAAGAAAAAGGATATCAATTCCAATGCAGCCGGAGACGACCAACAAGGCGGCCCGATGTAATACAACAAAAATCCCGAAAAGTAATTTTCGGGATTTTTTATTTTTCTATTTTACAGTTTCAGCTTTGGAATCTTTTTCTTTTTCAGCTTCGTAGATTCTTCTTCTCAGATCACTGGTGGAAAACCTATGGTCTCTTTTGTTGTAAAAGATTTCAATTCCTTTTTCTTCACAGTATGCCTTACCTGTAAAGTCTCTGTCCATATAATCATCCCCAATGATTCTTACATCAATCACAAATGATTTTAAAATATCCAGCAGATCTTCTTCCGTATAATAAGGAATGATCTCATCCACAGCATTTACTGCTTTCAGCTGGATATACCTTTCAACGATAGTCTGGCTTGGCTTATTTTTGTTGGGACGATCGTGGGAAGGATCGATCTGAAGTCCAACGATTAAATAGTCACATACCGTTTTAGCTTCTTCAAGCATTTTGATGTGGCCAGCGTGTAATAAGTCAAATGAGGAAAATGTAATCCCTATTCTCTGTGTCTTCATATTAATTTTGAATTAAAAACTTCACTGAATTAAATGTTCTATTAAAAAGATAAAAACAAAGATTCAGGGAAGGTGTTTTGTAATTTGTTTATATAATTCGTTCTTTAATTGTTCTTTCATATGGTTAGTAAAATTCATAACCACTGAAACTATACATTTCTTGTATTCAAATATTTCTGCCATTCCCAGACCGTTCTTAAAGATTCTTCCAGAGAGGTTTCAGACTTCCAGTTGAGTTCTTTTTTGGCCTTTTCAGGATTGGCATACGCAATAGTGATGTCTCCTTCTCTTCTGGCGCAGATCTGATATGGCACCTCTACGTTATTTGCTTTTTCAAATGCTTTTACCACTTCCAGCACAGATGAACCTTTTCCTGTTCCCAGATTGTAGGTATCAATCACAGCTTCAGATGAAGAGTCTTCCATCAGTTTTTTTAATGCTGCAACGTGTGCTTTCGCCAGGTCAACAACATAAATATAGTCACGAACGGCAGTCCCGTCCTCTGTAGCATAATCATCTCCCCAAACATTCAGTTTTTCGCGTACTCCTGAAGCGGTCTGCATCACATAAGGGACCAGGTTATTGGGAATTCCTATCGGCAGTTCTCCAAGTTTTGCAGAAGGATGGGCTCCGATCGGGTTAAAATATCTTAATAACGAAATTTTACGTTGATAGGCATTTGCAAAATCAATCAGGATCTGTTCTCCCATTTGTTTTGTTTTCCCATACACACTTTCAGGTACTTTTAAAGGCGTATTTTCATCAATCGGCATTACATCTGCCTGCCCGTATACTGTACAGGATGAACTGAAAATAAAGTTGGAGATCTCTCTTTCTTTAAATTCCTTAAGAATATTAATCAGTGAGAACAAATTATTCTCATAATAATCCACAGGTTTTATCTGGCTCTCTCCTACTGCTTTAGAAGCTGCAAAGTTAATACAGCCATCGATCTGATGGGCATCAAAAACCTGAGTAAGAAGTTCTTTCCTTCTTAGATCAAAAGGATAAAAAGCCGGCTTTTTACCTGTAATTTCTTCTATATTTTTTAAAATAAACCTTTCCGTATTGGATAAATCATCTACAATAACTACTTCAAAGCCGCTATTGATAAGTTCTACCACCGTATGAGAACCAATATATCCAAGTCCTCCCGTAACAAGTATTGCCATTTTTATTTTTTAATCTTCGTGTTTTCCTATATTTTCTATTTCGCTTTTTGCCGGATTATGTTTTAAATAATTAATTAAAATTGCGGGTCCGATAACCAATACTGCTATTGTTACTAAAAGTGAATAAATAGACTTTGCTGAATTCTCTCCCAACTTAGCATAAAAAGTAACCAACCCTGCAATCATTATTAAAAACATAGAGATATTAAGATACAAGAACATTCTTTTTGATTCTTTAAAAACACTTATAAAGGTCATAATTAATAATGTAAATATTATAAATGTTAATGAATAATAAGGTATTTCAAATCCAGTATATTCATCTTTTACTCTGTATCCCTTAAGCAGAATATTAATAACTACTGCTCCATAATAAATAATCCAAACAAGAACGAAAATAATTGTAAAAAAATAAGCGAACTTATGCTTTAATATTCTTTCTTCGTGAAGCATATCTATTTCATAAACTCAAGAACAGCATCCGTAATATACTTCAGTTGCTCTTCGTCTAATTCTGTATGCATTGGTAAAGAAATTACCTGATCCAACAGCTTATCTGTATTCACAAAGTCTGCATCATTACTTTCCTGGAAGTACGCTTTCTGCTTTCTTAGTGCTACAGGATAATAGATCATTGCAGGGATTTCTTTTTCCGTTAAAAACTTCTGAAGTTCATTACGTTGTCCGTTCAGGATTCTTAAAGTATACTGGTGGAATACGTGAGTAGAATTTTCAGCTCTTTTTGGAGTCAGAATATTTGGATTTCCTTCAAATGCTTCATCGTAAAAATCGGCAGCCCTTTTTCTTGCTTCGTTGTAAGAATCAAGGTGAGGAAGTTTTTTTCTTAAAACCGCAGCCTGAATACTGTCCAGACGGGAGTTTACTCCTACCTCATCATGGTAATATCTTTCGTACATTCCGTGGTTTACAATTCCTCTTAAACGGTGTGCTAATTCATCATTGTTGGTAAAAATCGCTCCACCATCTCCGTAGCATCCAAGGTTTTTTGAAGGAAAGAAAGAAGTTGTTCCTACTGTAGACATTGTTCCTGCCTGTTTTACAGTTCCGTCAGAGAATGTATATTCTGAACCAATTGCCTGAGCGTTGTCTTCAATAACATATAGATTGTGCTCTTCAGCAATTTTCAAAATTTCTTCCATATTGGCACACTGTCCGAAAATGTGTACCGGAATAATCGCTTTTGTTTTTGGCGTAATAGCTTTTTTAATCTGTTCAGTAGAAATAGTGAATGTATCATAATCTACATCTACCAGTACAGATTTTAATTTAAGCAGGTGAATTACTTCTACCGTTGCAGCAAAAGTAAAATCAGCTGTGATGATCTCATCTCCTTCTTTCAGATCCAGGGCCATTAAGGCAATCTGTAATGCATCTGTACCATTGGCACATGGAATCACATGTTTTACTTCTAAATAAGACTCCAATTCATTCTGGAAAGACTTTACTTCAGGTCCGTTAATAAACGCTGCAGAGTCCATTACATTCAAAACAGCATTGTCTACATCATTCTTTATTTTGTAATACTGACTTTGCAAGTCAACCATCTGAATTTTTTTCATATAATAAATATTTCTGTAAAAATAAGGAATTTAATATCCTATCAAAAATTTTATTGATTTTGTTTTTATCTTTATACAAAATAATGTTATGAAAAAACTTTTACTCTTTTGTTTCCTAACGGGTTATCTTCATGTATCTGCCCAAACAGAACTTGTTTTTGTTTTCTTTACTGATAAGCCCAACAAAGCGGCATTTTATGCAAATCCTCTTTCCGAACTCAGTCAGAAATCGCTCAACAGACGTACGACGCTGGGAATTCCTCTGAATGATCAGGATGCGCCTATTGAACAGTCTTATCTTCAGAATCTTCAAAATTTAGGATTTACCGTTACCGATTATTCAAAATGGCTTAACGGAGCGGCAGTGAATGCTACTCCTGCTCAAAAAACGCTGCTGCAGGCTCAGTCTTTTGTTTTATCTGTTGAAAGTTTTGCCAGAAACAGTTCAACAACTGTAAAAACTGTGCCCACAAAATGGAAAGATGATGCCAGTCTCAATAAAATACTAACCACCTTTAATTATGGTTCTGGTGCCGGCCAAATTGATCAGGTCAACATCCGCCCTCTTCACCTGGCGGGTTATACCGGAACAGGGATTTCTATAGCAGTCATTGATGCCGGATTCCCAACAGTGAATACGGGAACTGCTTTTTCCAGATTATGGAATGGTAATCATATAAAAGCGGCCTATGATTTTGTCACTAAAACCGGAAACATTTACAATGCCGGGCTCAGTCCGCATGGTTCTGTTGTATTAGGAGCTATCGGCGGATATCTGGAAAACATATTTGTCGGCGCTGCTCCTGATGCTGATTTTTATCTCTACAGGAGTGAAAATGCCAATGTAGAAGTTCCGGAAGAAGAGCTATACTGGATTGAAGCTGCCGAGGAAGCGGACAGAAAAGGAGTAGAAATCATTACCTCATCACTGGGATACAATGTTTTTGATGAAAGCCGTTACAATTATACGTATGCAGATATGAACGGAAGCACTTCTTTCATTGCCCGTGGAGCGGGTATTGCTGCTGAAAAAGGAATTTTTGTTCTTGCTGCTGCCGGAAATTCAGGGTTGCAGCCATGGCATTATCTGATGACCCCGTCTGACAATGCTAAAGTATTCTCTATCGGTTCTGTAGATTCTGCAGGAAATGCATCCGGATTTTCTTCTTTCGGACCTAATTCTCTTGGAGTGGTAAAACCTGACGGAAGTACTCAGGGAACTGCTACCACCACAGTGTATGATAATGCCACTACAATTGTGAACGGAACTTCTATTTCGACTCCTATTGCTGCAGGAGGTGTGGCATGTCTTATCCAGGCATTTCCAACGATGGACAGAGAACAGATGAGAACAAAGCTAAGACAAACAGCTTCGCTTTATCCCGGCCATTCAGATCAGATAGGATATGGTATTCTCAACTTCGGAAGTCTGTACAATTTGGTTCTGAATACTTCTGAAATGGTAAAAAAGGAAAAGTTTTCTATATTCCCGAATCCTGCTAAAAACATCCTGAATATAGCATCAGAGCAGGAAGTTTTGTCTTTGGAAATCTATGATAACCTGGGAAGACTGATCAGAAAAAGCAGCCATCAGAAATCTATAAAAGTAGAGGATTTTGCAAAGGGAACTTATTATCTGAAAATTCAGATGAATAATAAGGTTTACTATGAGAAATTCTTAAAGGAATAATTTTTTGTTTCTCGCAGATTACCTAGATTGAGCAGATTTATTACAACATAAACATCTGTGTGATCTGCGTAATCTGCGGGAGATATTCTTTTAACACAGCATACAATATGTTTTGGCTAAAGCCTATGGCTATGGATGGGTCAATAAAAAAGAATGGGCTAAAGCCCATTCCTATTGATATATAGCTGTACAATTTGTACAAAAAACTGATATAAAATAGTTTATGCAGAGTTTCTGCTGGCGTTAATATTTCCGAATAGTGAACGTGTTACCAGCTTTTCATAAGCTTCTTTATTCCCTTCACCTTTCTGTATTTTCATCAACGCATATTGTTGAATGCTCAATAATGGAAGTACAATCTTTTCGCGGATTTTCACTGATTTTCTTGACAAAGGATCTTCTTCCTGAAGCATTTTGAAACCGGTCAGTTCCAGCATAATATCTCTTGAAAGCTCATATTCATCAAAAAGAACATTCCAGAATGCACCAAACTTAGGGTTATTTTTAATATAATAAGTCAGAGGGAAATAGGATTTGTTCATACTCATCATAGAGTTCAATACTAAAGTTTTAAAGAAATCTGACCCTTTATACAGTTCTCTTACTTCTTCAAATCTTCCCTGTTCTTTCATCTTTTGCATGGCATATCCAAAACCGAAGAACCCGGGAACATTCTGTTTCAGCTGTGACCATGAACCCACAAACGGAATCGCTCTCAGATCTTCAAATTTCAGTTCGCTTCCGTTTCCTCTTTTTGAAGGACGGCTTCCGATATTTGTTTTTCCGTAATATTCAAGGGTACTCATCTCCTGAAGGTAAGGAACAAACATAGGATGAGCCTTTAAATCTGAATATTTTCCGTAGCTGATATCCGCCAATTCAATGATCAAAGCTCTTTCTTTTTCCGTAAGTTCTTTTTTTGCATTTTTGAATACATCATTTTCCACACCAGCGGTCAAAAGCTGTTCAAAATTGTATTTTGCCTGCTCTTTATTTCCAAAAATACTGGTAATGGTCTGGCCCTGAATCGTAAGTTCAATTTTATTATTGGCAATCGTTTTTCCCTGAGAAGCATAGAAATCGTGGGTTTTTCCACCTCCTCTGGCTGGCGGTCCTCCTCTGCCATCGAAGAATACGACTTTGATATTGTTCTGCTCGGAAAGTTTAGTTAATACTTCTTTTGCTTTATAAATTTCCCAGTTGGCTTTTAAATATCCACCATCTTTGGTCCCATCAGAAAATCCAAGCATAATGGTCTGCTGGTTCCCTCTTTTTTCAAGATGCTTTTTATAGACAGGATTATGATACAGTTCATTCATCACATTTTCTGCGTTGGCAAGCCCTTCCATCGTTTCAAAAAGCGGAACGATATCCATATTGATATCTTCGTCTTTGTACCCGCAAATCTTAAAGAATGCATAGACATTCATCACATCTTTCACCGCATCGGAATTGGAAATAATATAACGGTTCATTCCTCTCAATCCGTTCAGATTCTGAATATCTGTAACCTGTGAAACTGTTAACAATGTATCTTTCACAATATCTTCAAAATCTTCAGGATTTACATTTTCCGAAATCTGAATCAGTTTATTGAATTTCTGTTCGTAATCAGTCTCTTCATTTCCGTATACTTTTGCGTAAACGTCATCAATCACTTTCTGATGAATCCTGCTGTCCTGGCGGATATCCAACGTGGCAAAGTGAGTTCCGAAGATCATCACACGATCCCTGAAATTGGCCAGAAGGTCTAAAAACAAAGCGTTATGTTCATTAACTAATATTTTTTCCGCTTCTGCAGCTTTCTTTAAAATATCTTCAGCTGTAATAGTTTTTCCATCAAAAATGGCAGCATACAACGCTTCACTTAATTGGGTTAAAACTTCAGAAACTCCTCTGAAACTCAATCTTCTTCTGATAAATTTCAAATGGCTGTAATAGGACTTCAGAATGGCTGAACGAAGTTCTTCTGCTACTCTTTTCGTTACCTCTGCTGTTACAAACGGATTTCCGTCTCTGTCTCCTCCAGGCCAGAATCCAAGCTGGATAATATCTTCATGAAGGTGAAAATGTCCGTTTCCGAATGTCTTTTTGATCTTCGTAAACAATTCGCCAATGGTATCGTAATACACATATCTAAGGTATGAAATGATGCTTAAAGCTTCATCTATAGGAGTAGGTTTCTCTTTGTTGACAAAAGGAGTCTTCCCCAATTGCTGCAGAAGCATATCAATTTGAGTAACGGAATCACTGGTAATAGCTCCTCTTAAATCCTGAATGATCCTTTGTACTGAGCTTGGATAAAACTGAGTGGGATGCGCCGTAAATACAACCTTTACGCTAAAATCTTTTAATTTTTCGCGTACTTTTTCAATTTTATGATCCTGAAAAGAACGTTCAAAGAGATTGGTTACGGTTCCGCTGTCACTTTCAGAGTGAAGATTGGGAAAAGCAGCATCTTCAATACTGTCAAATAAGACTACCTGTCTTTCTATATACTGAATGATCTTAAAAAGCAGTTCGAGTTTCTGCTCCTCGGTCTGAAGATCGGTATGGTTTTTAAAAAATTCTTCGACGATATTTTCGGGAGTTTTTCCTGCTTCATAGCCAGTTTTGCTTTCCTCATAAAGAAACGGAAGCAGCATTCCGATATTCGTCATTTTATCATAGGGCAGGCTCATAAATAATGAATTGTAGATCTGGAACTTATTTTCCACGATCTGCCTGAATTTTTCTGCGCGTTGGTCGTGTATCATAATAACAAATGTAAGTGATTTTGGAATGAGTTGGGTTGACAAATGACAAAAAATTAAAGGAGGAAAAGCAAAAAATTATATTAATTTTTATTCAGGAATTACTTAGTTTTGAAAGCTATTTAAACGAACCATGATTAAATTCAATTTCAACGCCAATGTAAATATTAAAACCAACGGAACCCAGCTTGACAAAAAGGGACTGAAAACTATTTTAATCATATTTGGAGTGTTTATGCTGGTCTTTGTTTTTTCAGCAATAGCTTTTAGCTCTTTTGTGTTTGGCAGTATGGAATCAATGCAGAAAAGAGTTGATGAGTACAATAAGCAGATAGATGTCATTCACTCATTACCTGTTCTTAAATGCACCGTTTATACAGACCAAACGATCTCAGCTCCTCTATCAGGAAAAGATGCGGCATTCTATCTGCTGCGCGTGGGTACCGTTAAACAAAACAAACGATCTAAAGGGATTTACGAAAAATTCGATTACGTTATGGCAGCAGGCTATCCCAAAGGAGCTCAACTTTTAATCAATGGACAACTATATCCTATTGATTTTAATAGCTGCATCATAAAAAATCCAGACCAAAGAAATATACCGTTTGTCTACGAAACTTATACAACCAGCGATAGAACACCGTACTATCTGCAAGATTATAAACCCAGAGGAACTCAAAAAATTTCTTTATTAAAAGATCAGCATCCCTGGATTCAGTCTTTTTTTGAACCTGGCGGATTAAACAATCTTCTTGTCAATGAATATATTTTCAAGAATGGTGATTCTGTCTATATCAAAGGAAAAATTGAGAATAACAGAATTGTTCCGTTTGTGGAACATATGCTCGACTAATTCTTTGAGATATGTGTAAGAGTCTGTTTAATATAATTTTCATTAATTTTACTCATATAACATCCATAATCCATGAAAAAAATATTTACTTTTTTACTCTTAGCAATGCTGTTCATCTCTTGTGAAAAAGATTGTTACAATCCACCGTTACCCATCATTTTTGAGTTCGTAAACTCCAATAATGAAAATATTATTGCCAACGGAACATTGACCACCTATTCGGTACAGGATGAAAATAATGTTAATGTACAATTAACCAAAACATCAGACAACAAGGTTATTGTAGAAAATGTAGGTGCTTATAACGGAACAAAAAATTATAAATTTTATTCTAATATTAAAAACCTTGATTTTGCAATACAATCATCGGAATTTAAAGGTGCTTGTGATGGGTATCAAATCAATAAACTGACTTTTACGGGCATCAATATTGATGTAACTGATGAAAAAGGATATTATAAAATTGTATTGGAATAATTCTCTTTAAATTTGCACTGCAAAACACTTTCTCTATGAAACTCATCATCACTTTTTCCCTGATCTTTTCCAATCTGCTTTTTGGCCAGATCAAGGTTCCTGATGATTATAAAAAAATTCCTGATATCCTTGATACGGTAGATTATCTCTATCCTTTCATTGTTCCTGATAAAGATTATGCCTACTGGCGGGTGTTCAGCAATGACACTGATTATGAAAAAGCAGTGATCTATGAAAGCCAGGCTCCCGATTTTATGACGATCAACGAGCCTGTTCCGGAAAGAGGTTTTTTCCAGAAATGTATGGGCAACAACTGCTTTTCATACATCCTTGCATGCAAAAATGAAAGATCTGTTTATTTCTCAAATGAACAGCAGTTAAGAGATTTTATCGGAACTGTGGACAATCTTCCGGAAGCTATTCTGCTGGCAAAAACATATGGATATTCAGTGGATACGAGTAATCGTTTTACCGGAGCTTATAAAATTGAGGACCGTAATATCTCTATGTATCTTATGCAGTCTAAAGGCTGTCCGGCTGCGAAAGAATCTTTTTTGGTTAAAATCAATAGAAAAACCGGAAAATTGGAAGCGAAAAGCAATGGAATTTATGCAAAGGATGAAAACTGCACTTCATTGTAATTTTTTTTGAAAACGCTAAGACGCAAAACAGTTTTATATACTTCATGTTTTAAGGCGCAAAGATTTTATCTGCGATAAAATTGATGACTTGAATTTTTTAAACCATTAAGATTTTTTAAGATGATAAGAGTAGTTAAGGGAAATAGCTGAAGCTATTTTTTATCGATGTGCTTCATTTTCAGTCAAAGATGGTCTTAACTCTATTATTGCCTTCATTAATCTTAATGGTTTAATTTCTTATATATTAACAGCTCCCTGTCCGGATGCAATGAGGTAAGCTTCCTTCAGAGTTTCGGAATAGGTTGGATGGGCATAGGAAATCCGGAACATGTCTTCTGCTGTTACTTCATATTCCTGAGCAATAACACCTTGAGCGATCAAATCTGCAGCCCTGGCCCCAATGATGTGAACTCCCAGCACTTCTCCGTATTTCGGATCTACCAGTACTTTTGCAAAACCTTCCATATCCATTGAAGCCCGGGCCCTTGCGCTGGCAGAAAACGGAAATTTTCCAACGTTGTAAGCGATGTTATTTTTTTTCAGATATTCTTCGGTATATCCTACTGAAGCTACTTCAGGCCACGTATACACCACAGAAGGAATTCTGTTGTAATGAATGTGGTGCTTTTGTCCGTTAATAGTTTCTGCTACAAAGACACCTTCTTCTTCCGCTTTATGAGCCAGCATTGCCCCACCGATAACATCGCCAATCGCGTAGATATTGGAAGCTGATGTCCGGTTGTTTTCATCCACTTTAATAAATCCTCTCTCGTCAAGCTTTACATCCGTATTTTCAAGACCAAGACTTTTTACGTAAGGACTTCTGCCTACCGCAACCAAAATATAGTCCGCCTCCAACTCTCCTTCTGCTCCATTTTTATCTTTAAAAAATACTTTAGCTTTAGAACCCGCATTCTCAGTTCTATAAACAGCTTGATTAAGACGGATATCAATTCCTTCTTTTTTCAGGATTTTCTGAAGATTTTTTCCCAGTTCATGATCCATCGCGGCAATCAGATGATCTGCATATTCCAGGATGGTGACTTTCGTTCCGATACGGTTAAAAATAGAAGCCATTTCTACTCCAATGACTCCACCGCCAATAATCACCATGGATTCCGGCTTTTCCTGTAAAGACAATGCTTCTGTAGAAGTAATGATTCTTTTTTTATCAATTTCCACTCCCGAAATACTTGATGGTTTTGATCCTGTCGCTATGATATAATACTGCGCTGTAATTTCTTTTGTTTCAGATCCGTTTATAATTTTCACCGTAGAATTATTAATAAAACCTGCCGTTCCTTTCAGGCGGGTAATTTTATTTTTATTCATTAAAAAATCAAGACCTCCAGTATTTTTGGAGACAACCTCCGCTTTTCTCCTGTACATTTGCTGGAAATCAAGTTCAATCTTGTCCAGTTTTATTCCGTGTTCACTGAATTGATGGTGTGCCTCTGCATAATGATGGGTACTGTCCAGTAAAGCTTTAGTTGGAATACATCCTACATTGGTACATGTTCCTCCCAGTGTATCATACTTTTCTATAATTACAGTTTTATATCCCAGCTGTGCACTTCTTATAGCAGCCACATATCCTCCGGGTCCTGAGCCGATTACGGCAATGTCATAATGATCCATTTGATTTATTAATTTTTTATGATTAAATTTACTTGCAAAATAAAAGTAAAAATAAAATAAATACTTTCATTCTGCAAGTATTATTTCAAAATTAACAATATGAGTAAAAAAAGATCAGATTGTCCTATCAGTTGCTCGCTGGAAATGTGGGGTGATAAATGGTCCCTGCTAATCATAAGAGATCTTATGCTGAAAAAGGAATGTACTTATGGAGACTTCCTGAAAGCAGATGAAAAAATTGCCACCAATATTCTGGCTTCCAGACTTCAGAATCTTCTGGATAATGGGATTATTGATAAAAAAGACCATCCGGACAGCAAGTTAAAAATTCTTTATTTTCTGACTCAGAAGGGTATTGATCTTATTCCGGTAATCGTTGAAATCAATCTTTGGGGAGACCAATACCTCACGATTCCCGATGACCGGAAAAAACTACTGGAAGAGATTAAAAAGGATAAGGAAGATTTTATCAGAAGAGCTAAAGCCTATCTTTCATCTGAAGTTTAGCATGCTTCATAGAGCCATAGCTTTCATAAAATATAATAATAGCAATTTTAAAATTTCGTTAACTCAATTTTCCTTTTCCATTCCGTAAATTTGGGTAAAATAAATTTAGAACAATGCTTAATTTCGAGTTTAAAAATCCAACAAAAATACTTTTCGGGAAAGGTGAAATTGCTAAAATTTCCAAAGAAATTCCTAAAGATGCCAAAATATTAATGATTTACGGAGGCGGAAGCATCAAAAATAATGGTGTTTACGATCAGGTAAAAGAGGCTTTAAAAGATCATGAAGTATATGAATTTGGCGGAGTTCCAGCCAATCCTGAATATGAAGTCTTAATCAATGCTTTAAGTTTTATTAAAGAAAAAAACATTACCTATCTTCTTGCTGTTGGTGGCGGATCTGTAATTGACGGAACAAAATTTATCTCTGTAGCAGCTAATTATGATGGTGAGCCATGGGATATCCTTAGAAATTCGGTAAGAACTTTTGAAGGACAAGGAATGCCGTTCGGAAGTATTTTAACGCTTCCTGCAACCGGTTCTGAAATGAATTCAGGGTATGTTATTTCAAGAAGGGAAACCAATGAAAAATTATCTTCAGGAGGACCCGGACTTTTCCCACAGTTTTCTGTTTTGGATCCGGAAGTAGTCAGATCAATTCCAAAAAACCAGATTGTGAACGGAATTACAGATGCCTACACTCACGTGTTGGAACAATACATGACTGCACCTTCTTCTGCTGACCTTCAGGAAAGAATTGCTGAAAGCATCCTGATCAGTCTTCAGGAAACCGCTCCTAAAGTATTGGCTGATGATTTCAACTATGATGCTGCCGGAAACTTTATGTGGTGCTGTACAATGGCTCTGAACGGACTGATCCAGAAAGGAGTGATTACAGACTGGGCAGTACATGCTATGGGTCATGAACTGACGGCTTATTTCGGTATTGATCACGCAAGAACGCTGGCAATTATCGCTCCGTCCCACTACCGTTATAATTTTGATGACAAGAAAGGAAAACTGGCACAATATGCAGAGAGAGTCTGGGGAATAAAAGACGGAAGTGTAGAAGAAAAAGCAGAACTGGGTATCAGAAAAATGGAAGAGTTCTTCCACAGCCTTCATATCAAAACCAAACTTTCTGAGTACACAGAAGACTTTAAAGGAACCGCTGAAAAAGTTGAAAAAGCCTTTACAGACAGAAAATGGCTAGGTCTTGGAGAATATAAAAAACTAACTCCGCAGGATGCTTATAAGATTGTAGAGATGAGCTACTAAAAATTCAAAGTTCAAAATTTAAGGTGTAAAGTTTGCTGAATCTTCTAAGTTTTGACTGAAGCTAAAGTAGCAATTTATTTATAGGAAGCGGGTTTTAGCCCGCTTCTTTTGATTTTAAATGGTATCAACAAATATGTTGTAAACTCTTTAAATCAATTTTTTATGTTTAACGGTTTTATACGCTTGAAAATACTGATTACGCTATCGAAATTATTCAATTTACAAACATTCGTTTAAAAAATCATTATTTCATTATAAATATTTCAAATTTATTTATATTTTAGCATATTCTTAAAATTTGTGAAAATGAAAAAACAGCTACTTTTATTTACCTTTTCTGCCCTGGCGCTTACTTCTTGTAAAGATGACAATCTTGAAGCTTACGAAATGGATATCATGAAGGGAGATTGGAAGGAAGTTAAAAGGGAAATAATTTCCGGAAAAGATAATAAAACAGTGCTTCAATCTTATCCAAACACCGGATGTGCAGCTAAAAATACTCTTTTCTTCAGAACAGATTATTATGTGAGTTATACAGCATTTACAGGAGTAGGTGCAGACTGCCAAATGGATCAAAAAAGCGAGGGAAGGTATACTTATGATGCTGACTCAAAAGTTTTGGGAATTAAGCTTGGCGATGAAGAAGCATCGGCAAACTACAGGGTAGATGTCCTGACGGGTAAAGAACTTAGACTTGCCCAGCAGTTCGGAAATTTTGATCTGGATGGAGACAAAATTCCTGAAGTTACTTATGTTACTTACAAAAGATAAATCATAAAACTCCCGTTAACCGGGAGTTTTTTATTACTTTTATATCTAATTTAAAACTGAATATAATGAAGAAGATTCTATCAGCATTTCTATTGCTGTATTTTGCTATTGCCTTTTCTCAGGAGAAAAAACCAATGTTCTGGCAGGACATCCAGGAATTCAAAAAACAGGATCAGCAAAACCCGCCGCCAAAGGATGCGATTTTATTTCTGGGAAGTTCATCATTCACAAAATGGACTGATATCGCAGATTATTTTCCTGATAAAAAAATCATCAACAGAGGATTCGGAGGATCCAGACTTACAGATCTTAATGATTTTTCGGAGGATCTTTTAGCTCCTTATCAGCCTAAACAGATCATTATTTACTGTGGTGAAAATGATTTTGCAGACAATCATCAGTTAAAAGCAAAAGTAGTTGTTGACAGATATAAAGCCTTTTATAAAAAAATACGTGAAAGATTTCCTAATATTGAAGTTGATTATATCTCTATCAAATACTCGCCAAGCAGAGAAGTGATCTGGCCGCAGATGAAAATTGCCAACAAAAAGATTGCTGCATTTATGAAAAAAGAACCCAATGCTGAATTCATTGATGTGACTAAAGCCATGGAAGATGCTAATGGAAATGTAAGAAAAGATATTTTTGTGGAAGATATGCTTCATTTTAAGCCGGAGGGATATAAAATCTGGACCAAAGTGATCACTCCTTATCTGAAATAAACTATAACCCATGATAAAAAAAACTATAACCATTTTATTTTCCGTTTTATTGTATTCTCTTTCATTTTCTCAGGAGAAGCCTAATGAAAAAGTTCTTCAGGAACTTTCTGAAAACGCGTGTAAATGTGCTGATTCTATTGCCCTGTCTAACAGAAAGAAAGAAGATATCATCAAAGATGTTCACGGATGTATTGACAAATACACAGGAGCGCTTCAAATATCTACTCTTTTGCAAGGAGCAGAAAAAGCATCTAAGGGAAATGAAAAAAAAGAGATTAACCTGACTTTTAATACGAATAAGAATTCACAGCAGTACAAAGACAGCTACAATGAACTTGAACGTTATCTGATGCAAAATTGCGAGAGTGTGCAAAAAGCAACCAAAACTACTGAAACCAGTTACGATAAGTTCTCAAAAAATGATATAGCAATTGACTTCTATGAGAAAGCCGCTGATGCGGGAAAAGCGGAAAACTGGAAGGAAGCTATTCAAAATTATGAACAAGCGGTAAAAGCTGATCCTAAATTTATTTATGCATGGGATAATCTGGGAATCACCTATAGAAGAGTCGGAGAATATGATAAAGCTCTTAATGCTTATAGACAATCATTAGCTGCTGATCCGAAAGGTAAAATGCCTTTACAGAATATAGCAATCACGTATGTTTATAAAAAGGAATATCAGAAAGCTATTGATGCATACAACGATTTCGACAAAGTATATCCAGGTGATCCGGAAGTTTATTATGGAATGGGGCAAGTCTACTTTACCCATCTGAAGAATAATGAGAAAGGTCTTGATAATATTTGTAAAGCATACAGGATTTATTCTGAACAAAAATCACCGTACCGATCTGATGCTGAAAAAATGATAGGATACATTTACAAGAGCATGAAAGATGAAGGTAAAACAGATAAGTTTAAAGAGATCTTAAAAAACAACAACATTCAATTCGATTAAAAATAAAAAACGATTCCTGATAATGGAATCGTTTTTCTATTTTATTTCTTTCTTTTCGATTTCGATATTGCTTTCTGCTGGGCTCTGTTGGCTCCAAACTTCTTAGGTGCCTTTCTTTTGGAAGGTCCTCCCCAGTTTTCTTTTGTATTTTTAGCTTTCTTATCATGGAATGCTCCTCCTCCATCATTCAGTTTTACCTGTGCAGGATTTTTCATTACCACCTGATCTTCTTCAGCCGCGATCTTTTTAGGATTGATTTTAACTCCTTCCGGGAATTCATTAAATTTCAATTCTTTATCCATCAATAGCTCAATATCAAGAATCAAAGGTTCTTCTTTTTTAGTTACAAAAGTAACCGCCTTTCCTTCTTTGTCTGCTCTACCTGTTCTACCGATTCTGTGAATGTACTGCTCAGGAATATCCGGTGTTTCAAAGTTGATAACATGGGTAACATTTGAAATATCAAGACCTCTTGCCATTACATCCGTAGTAATCAAACCTCTTACCTCTTCATTCTCAAAGCTTTTCATCGCCTTAAGTCTGTAATTCTGAGACTTGTTAGAGTGAATCACATCAAACTGTCCAGGGAAAAGCTCATCAATTTTAGTAAAGAGCAGATCAGCATGTCTTTTATTATTGTTAAAAATCAATACCTTAGACATATCTGTTTCGTTCTTCAGCAAATACTCAAGTAAGTTGATCTTGGTATTGAAGTTTTCTACTTTATAGGCAGTCTGCTCAATTTTTTCAAGCGGCGTTCCGGATTTTGCCAATGAAATTTCAATCGGGCTTGCAAAGTACACATCCAGCATTTCATCTACCGCTTCCGTCATGGTTGCAGAGAAAAGAATATTCTGTCTCTTTGGTTTCATCATTTCAAAAATGTGAGTAAGCTGCGGTCTGAAACCTAAATTAAGCATCTCATCAAATTCATCAATGACTAATTTCTGAACTTCTTTAAGAGAAATAGCGTTGTCTATGGAAAGGTCCATCACTCTTCCCGGTGTTCCTACCAAAATATCACAACCATCGTTGAACAATAGTTTTTGGGTATTGATATTTTTCCCTCCGTATATTCCGATTACTCTTGCAGTAATATTTTCTGTCAGTTTCTCAAGGATTTCAGTTACCTGTACTACTAATTCTCTTGTAGGAACAAGCACCAAAACAGTTGGATTTCCTGTCTTGCTGTATTTCCATGTTTTCAGAACGGGTAAAAGGTAAGCCAATGTTTTTCCGGTTCCGGTTTGTGCAATTCCCATTACATCTCTTCCTGAAAGAATAGGTTTTAAGCTCTTCTCCTGAATGGGTGTAGGTTCAAATAATTCCAAATCCGCTAAAACATCAAGAATTTTAACCGGCAGGTCAAAATCTGCAAAAGTGAGTTTTTCCATTTTGCAAAGATAGGTATTTAATTACAAGTTAAAAATTAGGGGTTGCAGATATTAGGCAACAGGTTGCAGGGACTCGTTATTAAAAGTGATTCACTGATTATATTTAATTAACCCAAAGAACATTTATAACAATACGTTAAACCAGCAACAAAAAACAACCAGCAACAAATTAATTTCCTAATTCACTTTTACACTATTGACCTTAATTTTAATGTCATCATCTTCCCATTTGCTGGAGGTAACGATAACGTATCCTTTCTTTTTGGGATCTTTTTTGATCGGAAATTTGTCTTCTTCCCACTGATGGCAATGCGTTGAAATAGATGGCAATAATGGTTTCCAGCCTGTTTTGCTTAAAGTATATACATAAAAAGGATGCCAGCAGCTGGTACACCAATTCGGGTAAAATCCGATCTCCTCTTTCCCGTCACCATTAAGATCTCCCAGATTATACAGGCTTCCCTGATTGGCTGGTGAAATCGTGATAGGCTTTACGTTTTTATCACTGAAATAAATAGTTGTTTCACATTTTCCTTCACATTCGTCACCACAGTCGCTGACTTTTGTATAGGCATATTCTTTGGTTCCGTTTCCGTCAAAATCTCCCTGAATATTCTCTCTATTGGTTTCCTGAGCCATACCATATGAGCTGAATAAGGTGATTGCGGTTATAATAAGTGTTTTCATTGTGGGTTTTTGGTTTTTAGTTGCGGGGGTTCAGATTGCGAGATTCGGGATTCGGGTTTATAGTGCAGAACGGAAAAATTATTGGAATTGTTTCATTTTTAATTCGTTTATCACTTTCTTGTCACTCTCAGTAAAAGTATTAATACCAGAATAATTGAAAATACAAAACCTAAGACTGCTACTAACGACAACTCTCCTATTCTTGGTCCTGATTCTGAACTAAAAACGATGGCTGTTGCAATGATATTTGCGCCTAAGACCATAGCCAGAATTAAATTAACCACACTGGATTTGATCAGTTGGTTGGTCTTGTCTATATTTTTGATTTCGCTGGAAACGGTGAATTTATTTTCATCCAGTTTTTGAAGAACAGAACGGAGCTCTTTCGGGATTTCATCTACATTATCCGTAAAATTCATCATTCTATCCATCCCTGTTTTTAAAAGATTCTTAGGATTTATTTTTTTGGTGAAAATCTTTTTCGTGTAGGGATGAAGACTTTTAACGATATCCAGATCAGGGTTAATACTTCTTCCAACACCTTCTATCAGGCTGATTCCTTTGAATAAAAGATAGAAATAATCCGGCATATAAAGCCTGTTATCCTTTAAAATATCCTTCATCTTGTTGATGATCACCTGCACATTAATATCCTGAAGTGATGAGCTGTGAACAAAATTCAAAATATCTTCTACGTCATTTTCAAACCGTCTTTCGTCCGGTATTTCATAGCTTATGGCCATTTTTTTGAGTGACCGGACTATTTTATGGGAGTTTTTAGCGACAAAACTTACAATAAGATTTTCAAGAATTTCTTTATCATTAGGCTGAATTTTTCCTACCGCTCCAAAATCAATGAACACAATTTTACCGTCTTTTTTCACTAAAATATTACCGGCATGAGGATCTGCATGGAAGAATCCATAGTCTAAGATCTGTGATACAAAAAGCCTTAGTCCTGCTTCGGAAACTTTTACAGGGTCAATATCATTTGCCAGCAGCACTGATTTATCGGTAACCTTTATCCCATCGATAAATTCCATACAAAGAATATTGTTGTTGGAAAATTCTTCGTAGACTTTAGGAACATAGGTTTCTTTATTATTCTTAAAGTTCAGACGGAACTGCAGGATATTATTTCTTTCATTAGTAAGAGAAACCTCTTCGAGCAAAGATCTTTCAAAGGTAGAAATCGCCTGTTTCAGATTCAGTTTTTCTCCTATTTCAGAATAGGCAGAAATCAGCTTTTCAATGTCTTTAATCAACAATAAATCATCTTCAATAACCGACTGTACATCAGGTTTTCTCAGTTTTAAAATCACCGGACTGCCATCCAGCAAAACCGCTTTATACACTTGTGCAATGGAAGCTGTGGCCAGAGGTTCTTTCTGAATTTCACGGAAATAGTCCTTCACGGAAATATTGAATTCGCTTTCCAGCGCTTCTTCTACGTCCATATCTACTGTTTCCACTTTGTCCTGAAGTTTCTGCAGCTCCTGAATCAATTCCGGCGGTAATAAGTCTTCCCTGTTACTGAATGTCTGGCCTAATTTTACAAAAGTAGGTCCTAGCTCTTCAAGAGCCAGCCTTATTCTTTCGTAAACGGTTCCTTTTGAAATAATTTCGTCTGAGCTGGGAGTTTCTTCCTGCTTATTTCCTCCATTCATCCTTGCCAGCATATCTTTAAATCCATATTTACTCAATACGGAAATCAGTCTTGCGGATCTTTTCAGTTTTCTTTGCTGCTTATCAAACATAGTATATCAATAGTAGGTGCAATTTACTCCAAAAACTGTTCCTTTATGAAAAGAATTATTGCATCAACATCAATCCACAAAGTTAAAAATAGCAACACGTAATCAGTGTTTTAAAGAATTAAATACATCAATAATTACAAAAACATTCATTTATCATAAAAATTAATATATTTACAGCGTACAAATAAAACAAACCAAAAGTATTACAACATGAAAAATTTACGTAACAACAAACTTTCAAGAGAGCAATTAAAAGGGATTGCAGGAAACGGAATCATCATCGGATGCTCAAATCAATGCTGCCCTACAGACGGTAGACCAAGATGTCCAAAACTGATCTGCCCTGCTGTAGTATGTCCTCAGTACATGTAATCTGTCCACTCAAAGAAAATTTTAGGTAAAATAAAAAGAGACTGTCTTTCCGGGCAGTCTTTTTTTATAGGATATGGCTACAACTTTAAACAATGTCAAACGGCAACAGATCATAAGTTTTGGCTAAAGCCTTTATTACAGATAAATACATAATAAGCGGGCTAAAGCCCGCTTCTATTGATATAAAATCTATTTGAATTACCTTTTGATGATTATCTTTATTTAAGATAGGTTTCATAGAGGTCTTTCCTGCGGTCTTTCATTACCTGAACAGAGCCGTTATGATGGAGATCTTTTAGCAGATTCAGGTCTACATCCACAATCAGTGTCATTTCTGTATTGGGAGTAGCTTCACCTTTTACCGCATTGGACGGAAAGGCAAAATCTGAAGGGGTAAATACGGCAGCCTGCCCAAACTGGATATCCATATTGTTAACCTTCGGAAGATTCCCCACACAACCGGCAATCGCTACATAGCATTCATTTTCTATAGCTCTGGCAGCAGCACAGTGGCGTACTCTCATGTAGGCATTTTGGGTATCTGTCAGATAAGGAACAAACAGTATTTTCATGCCCTGATCAGCTAAAATCCTTGGTAATTCAGGGAATTCTACGTCATAGCAGATCACAAGACCTATTTTTCCGCAGTCGGTATCAAAAACTTTGATTTCATTTCCTCCTTTCATTCCATAATATCTCTTTTCGTTCGGAGTAATGTGAATTTTTCGGTATTCGTCCACGCGGCCGTCGCGGTGTAAAAGATAACTTACATTATACAAATCATTATTGTCATTATCAAAAACAGGCATACTTCCGGAAATAATATTCACGTTGTAGCTGATCGCCAGTTCTGAAATTTTATTTTTGATCTCTTCAGTAAGTTTTGCCAGCTCTATCATACTGTCTCTTTCAGAAAGGTTATTGAAGGGAGCCAGTAAAGGAGTATTAAAGAGTTCAGGGAAAAGTACAAAGTCTGATTTATAATCTCCCATTACATTCACAAAAAATTCCACCTGTTCATAAAAAGCGTCAATATCTTTGAAGTGCCTCATTTGCCATTGCACCAGTCCAAGACGGATAATGCTGTCTTGCATGGTATTCGGTTTTCTGCTGTAATAGATGTTATTCCATTGCAAAAGAACTGCATTTTCTCTTGATGCTTCATCTTCCGGAAGGTATTTTTTCAGGATTCTTATCGGAAGAAAGTTATTGGAAAGCTGGAAAGACAATACCGGATCATAAATCTCTTTATCTCTTACTTTTCTGATATATTCTCTTGGAGAAAACTCGTGGCTGTATTTGTGATAATTGGGGATTCTACCTCCAAGAACAATGGATTTTAAATTTAATAATTCACAAAGTTCTTTTCTGGCATCATATAGTCTTCTTCCCAAACGTAATTCACGAAATTCGGGATCTACAAAAACTTCAATTCCATAGAGAACATTTCCTGTGGAAGTATGGGTATTGAAGGTATAATTTCCTGTAATATCGCTATAGGTATGATCATCCCCGAATTCTTCATAATTGACTATGATGGAAAGCGCTACAGCAGCCAGCTTGCCGTCTACCGTAATACAAATCTGTCCATTAGGAAACATTTTTGTAAGCTTATCAATACTTTTTTTGGACCAAATGGATTCCGACATTTGCGGATAGGCCCTTTTCATCGTTTCCGCCAGCTCATTGTAATCCTGAAGGGTCAGGTTTCTTGTTTCTATTTGCATTTGATGTAATTTTACTTAAATTTAGGGAAAAATTAGACAAATACAGCTTAAAAAAATAACCAGTTTATTACTATTTTTATTTAAATGAAGCCATATGCACTAACCTTAATTATAAGTGTCATCATTATTTTTATCTTAAGATTTTTTTATCCTGAATCAATAATAAATATTTCACACAATTTAAACTTGTTTTCAATATCTGAACTAAATGTTCAGGAAGTTAAAACCCTTGTTTATTTATATTTAGCCGGATTAGTATTTTTAAACTATCTTATTTTCCATAAACATATATTATTCAAGCTAATCTACTGTGTACTAGTTATGATAAATATTATACTTATCATTTCTTCATTGAAACAATTTTAAAGCCCCAATGTAAAACATCATAGATTATGAAAGAGTTGATTTATCAAAAAATTCGGGAATATGATACTTTACAGTGAAGATTATTCTACAATTTTCTCAGATCATCAATTTTAACAAAAAAAAATCCCACCCAAAACGGGCAGGATTTATATTTTAAATTCAAGTCAAAGATTATTCCCACTCAATGGTTGCAGGCGGTTTGCTTGAAATATCGTAAGCTACTCTGTTGATTCCTCTTACTTCGTTGATAATTCTGCTGGAAACAGTATCAAGGAACTCGTAAGGAAGTCTGCTCCAAGTTGCCGTCATAAAGTCGATCGTATTAGCAGAACGAACTACAGCCGTGTATTCGTAAGTTCTTTCATCACCCATTACTCCTACAGATTTTACCGGAAGAAGTACAACGAATGCCTGAGATACTTTTTCGTAAAGGTCATTTTTATATAATTCCTCGATGAAGATATCGTCAGCCTCCTGAAGGATTCTTACTTTCTCAGCATCTACCGCTCCCAATACTCTGATTCCTAATCCAGGACCTGGGAAAGGGTGTCTGTATACCATGTGGTGAGGAATTCCCAACTCTTCTCCTACTCTTCTTACTTCGTCCTTGAAAAGTTCTCTTAATGGCTCTAATAATTCAAATTCCATATCTTCAGGAAGTCCTCCAACGTTGTGGTGAGACTTGATCACTGCAGATGGTCCGTTAACAGACTGGCTTTCGATAACGTCAGGGTAAATAGTACCTTGTGCAAGGAATTTAGCACCTTCAATTTTGTGAGATTCTTCGTCAAATACGTGGATAAATTCGTTTCCGATGATTTTTCTCTTTGCTTCAGGGTCATCAACACCAGCTAATTTTGTAAGAAATCTATCCTGAGCATCCACCATTTTAATGTTCATATGGAAATGCTCTCCATACTGATCCATTACTTTTTTGCCTTCATCTTTTCTCAATAATCCTGTATCTACGAAGATACAAGTTAACTGATCACCGATTGCTTTGTGGATCAAAACAGCAGCTACAGAAGAGTCTACACCACCAGAAAGTCCAAGGATTACTTTGTTGTCTCCTACTTTCTCACGGATTTCCTCAACTGTTTTTTCAATATAGTTAGTCAGTTTCCAGTTTTTCTCTGAGTTACAGATTCCGAAAACGAAATTTTCAAGCATTTTCCCTCCTTCTTCTGTATGAGATACTTCCGGGTGGAACTGAACACAGTAGATTTTACTTTCTTCGTTAGAGATAGAAGCAATTACTCCTGATTTTGCGTTCAATTCAAAACCTGCAGGCAATTCTCCCACTTCGTCAAAGTGGCTCATCCAAACAACAGAGTTCTGAGTAACTCCTTTTAATAAAGAACTTTCTTTAACGATCTCTAAGTTTGCTTTTCCGTATTCTCCTTTTTCTCCTTTATTTACTTTCCCTCCTAAAAGGTGAGCGGTCATCTGCATTCCGTAGCAGATTCCCAATACAGGAACTCCCTGCTCATACAATTCTTTTTCAACCAGGTGAGCATTTTCTGCATTCACAGAGCTTGGTCCACCGGAAAGGATAATTCCTTTTGGCTGTTTTGCTAAAATATCTTGTAATGGTGTATTGTAAGGCAAGATCTCAGAATATACGCCCATCTCACGGATTCTTCTTCCGATAAGCTGGTTGTACTGGGATCCGAAATCTAAAATAATAATACCGTTGTTCATTTTTGATAATTGATAAATGATGATTGATAAATGATAGAGCTAATGGCTTCTTGCTAATGGCTTTTGGCCTGGAAATTATTTCCCAATACACAAGCCGACTAATTTCTAACCTCTAGCTTCTAACTTCTAATTATTAACTGTTTTACAAAAAAAGACTTGGAATGGCTCCAAATCTTTTTTCGTGATTTTTATTAAAACTTTCCGATGTCTTCTCTGTAGAAGCCGTAATCGAAATGTACATGACTTGCGTCTTCATAAACCTTTTTGCGGGCATCCTCGAAAGTAGCACCTGTAGCTACAATGTTCAGAACTCTACCACCGTTGGATACGACCTTGTCTCCTTTGCTGATTGCTCCTGCGTATAAAAGTTTACTATGTTTCAGTTTATCTTCTCCCGTAATTTCGAAACCTGTTTCGATATTTCTTGGATAACCTCCTGAACACATTACAAGACAAATTGCTTTTTCGTCTTTAAACTTAAGCTGAATATCTTTTCCTTCCATACAGTCCTGGATCACATCCAAAAGATTGTTTTCCATCAACGCCATCAATACCTGAGTTTCAGGATCTCCGAATCTCATGTTGTATTCAAGAAGGTAAGCTCCGTTTTTCGTTACCATCAATCCGAAGAAGATGATTCCTTTAAATCCGAAACCTTCAGCTTTAAGACCTTTAACAGTTGGTTCCAAGATATTCTTCTCAAAATCTGCATAATGCTCCTGAGTGAATTCCGGGCTTGGTGCTATTGAACCCATACCTCCTGTATTAGGCCCTGTATCTCCGTTTCCAGCTTTTTTATAGTCTTTTGCTGCTACACATGGGAACAATTTATCCCCGTTAGAGAAAGCAATGATAGACGCTTCAAAACCTTGTAAATATTCTTCAATAACTAAACGGATTCCTGCATCTCCATAAATTCTTCTGATCATAAAGTCATGAATGGTAGCCTCAGCTTCTTCAAGGTTGTCACAAATAACAACACCTTTTCCGCCTGCTAAACCACTGGCTTTGATCACCAAAGGATATTGCTGTGTCTGCACATATTCTTTAGCATCATTATATGAATCAAATACTACCGCCTTAGCTGTTTTGATATCATAGGTCTGCATAAATTTCTTAGAGAAAGCTTTACTTCCTTCAAGGCTTGCTACTTTCTGAGTAGGACCGAAAACTTTAAGATCGTGTTTTTTAAATTCGTCCTTGATACCCGCTACAAGAGGGGCTTCCGGACCTACGATCGTAAGATCAATCTTTTCTTTAATAGCGAAATCTCTAAGTTCTTTGATTTCCGATAAATGAACATTTTTCCCTATTACATCGGTAGTAGCATTCCCGTTAGCAAAAAACATTTTAGAAATTCTTGAGTCATTCTGAAGCTTTGCCGCTAAAGCAGATTCTCTACCGCCTTCACCTATGATTAATATTCTCATACTTTATATTATTATCTAGTCTTATTTTACAAATATATAATTTTGAATGCTAAAAATACAATCCCTAATTATTTTTTAATTCTATTTTAATTAGTGGAAAAAGTGTCTAACCCCTGTAAACATCATTGGGATACCGTGTTCATTTGCAGCCTCTACACTATCCTGATCTTTTACACTTCCACCTGGCTGAATAATCGCCTTGATACCTTCCTGAGCGCAGAAATCTACCACATCACGGAAAGGGAAAAATGCATCTGAAGCCAATACTAAATCTCCGGAGAATTTTTCTTTTGCTCTTTCAATAGCCTGTTGAGTCGCCCAGATTCTGTTTACCTGTCCGCCACCGATACCAAATGCCTGAATTCCGTTAGAAACTACAATAGCATTTGATTTTACATATTTTACCACTCTCTGAGAGAAAAGTAATGCTTTTTTCTGCTCTTCTGTAGGCTGTACTTCTGTAACCACTTTGATATCGTCAGAGAAGTAAGTATCATTGTCCTGAACCAGAATACCACCGTCTACCTTCACCCAGGTCTGTTTGTCAGAAACAGGATTTACAATTTTGATGATTCTTAAGTTCTTCTTTTTTCTTAAAATTTCAAGAGCTTCTTCGTCGAATGCAGGAGCCATCACGATCTCAAGGAAAGTTTTGTTTAATTCTTCCGCTGTTGCAGCATCAATTTTATAGTTCATTGCAACAATTCCGCCAAAGATAGAAACCGGGTCACATTCAAATGTTTTCTGATAAGTCTCCAATGCTGAAGTTCCGATAGCAACTCCACAAGGGGTAGAGTGTTTTACGGCACAACAAGCCATTTCTTCTTTGAACTCAGTAACTACTTTCCAGCAAAGGTCCATATCACGAAGATTGTTGAAAGAAAGTTCTTTACCACCAAGCTGTTCAAAGTCTTTCATTGCTCCATTCTCGAAAGTAGAAACATAGTAAGCAGCCGTCTGGTGAGGATTTTCTCCGTATCTTAGGTCAGCAACTTTTTTGTAAGAAGCATTTAAATATGTAGGATATTCTTCATCTAAAAGCATTCTTGAAATCGCTGCATCATAAGCAGAGGTAAGGTTGAATACTTTTCCTGCAAGCTTTTTACGGGTTTCAATGTATGTATCTCCGTTTTGCTCCATTTCAATTTTCACTGCTGCATAATCTTCTACATCAGTGATTACCGTTACAGAATCAAAGTTCTTTGCTGCAGAACGAAGCATTGACGGACCACCGATATCGATAAATTCTACCTTTTCATGTAAAGAAATGTCTTTGTTCACATTTTCAAAGAAAGGGTAAAGGTTTACGATCACCATGTCAATCAGACCAATTCCGTGCTCCTGAACGGTTTTCATGTGCTCTTCGTTGTTACGAACAGCCAGCAATCCTCCGTGAACTTTCGGGTGTAAAGTTTTCACTCTTCCGTCCAGCATTTCAGGGAAATTGGTTACCTCATCAATCTGAATAGGATTTAAACCAGCGTCTTTCAAATGTTTGAACGTTCCTCCTGTGGAGATCAACTCATAATTCTGAGCTTCCAAAAACTGTGCGAATTCTACTAATCCACTTTTGTCAGAAACACTGATTAAAACTCTCTTTTTACTCATTTTACTTTCAATTTTTTACTTTTTACAGCTATTTCAAACTGTATCCGGGTCTTTCACCTCCGGATTTACTTTTATTTACTTAGATTTCTTTAATTATCCTGTCAAAAACTCTTAATTTCTGACACCCTTCTAAAGAAAGGGGATTAGTTTCCAAGGACCTTATTGATCGCTATCGGAAATATTTCATATTCAATCTGGTGAACTTTCTGAGCCAGGGTTTCAGGAGTATCGTCAGCGGTTACTTCAAAAGATTTCTGAAGAATAGCTTCTCCCTCATCAATGCCTGGTGTCACAAAATGTACAGTTGCCCCACTCTCTACTTCTTTGGCTTCAATGACTGCATTATGAACGTTCATTCCCCACATTCCTTTTCCTCCGAATTTCGGAAGCAAAGCAGGATGAATATTGATTATTTTACCATTCCAGTTTTCACAGAATTCAGATTTTAAGATGGATAAAAATCCTGCCAATACGATCAGATCTGTATTTTCCGGGATTACTTTAGCCAGTTCACTGCTGAAATTCTTTCCTCTTGGAATGAGTATGTTTTCTATATTGTGATTCTTTGCTCTTTCCAATCCGAAACATTCTCTGTCTGCCACTACCAAAGATACTTTTGCATTCTGGATTTCCCCAGTTTCAATGGTATCAATGATTCTCTGCAGATTGGTTCCTGAACCGGATACGAGTACAACGATGTTCTTCATTATTCAGATGTTAGATGTCAGATTTAAGATTACAGACTTACGGTCTGATGTCTAGGCTCTGAAATCTGATGTCATTTAAAATTTTAAATTGATTTTCTCTACTCCTTCAGTGATTTCCCCGATTTCGTAAGCATCATCTAAAAGGTGTAATACTTTTTCAGCATGTTCAGCATCTACAACAATCACCATACCTACACCCATATTGAATGTTCCATGCATTTCTTCACGTTTCACTCCACCTCTTTTTTCAAGCTCAAGCATCACACTAGGGATTCTGATTTTTGATTCATCAATAGAAGCACAAAGTCCTTCAGGAATAATTCTTGGAACGTTTTCATAAAGTCCACCTCCGGTAATGTGGGCAATTCCGCTTACTTTTACTTCTTCCAGTACTTTATGAATATCTTTATAGTATAATCTTGTAGGAACTAAAAGGGTTTCATATAATGGTTTTCCTTCAAACTCTTCTTCAAAGTTCGGGAATACTTTTCTTACTAAAGAGAATCCGTTTGAATGGAATCCTGAGCTTGGTAATGCAATAATTTTGTTACCTGCTTTGATTGTAGAGCCGTCAATGATCTGATCTTTTTCTACAATTCCTACGCAGAATCCGGCAACATCATAATCTCCCGGCTGGTACATCCCCGGCATTTCAGCAGTTTCACCACCAATCAATGCACAGTTGTTATCTTTACAAGCAGCCACCATTCCTAAAACAATTTCTGCTGCGATTTCTGAATCAAGCTTTCCGCAAGCCAGATAATCAAGGAAAAATAAAGGTTTTGCTCCGTGGCAAAGAATATCATTGGCACACATTGCGAAACAATCAACACCAATAGAATCATATTTTTTGGTATCTAAAGCTACTTTCAGCTTTGTTCCTACTCCATCTGTTCCTGATACAAGAACCGGATTTTTGTATCCACCGATCTCATAGAAAGCTCCAAAACTTCCCAAATGATTCAGTACATTGGAATTGTGGGTTTCACCGACCGCTTTTTTGATCTTGTCAACCGTTTTGTATCCTTCTTCTTTGTCTACTCCTGCTGATTTGTAAGTGTTGCTCATGTCTGCTTAGATTTTTAGATATCGGATTCAGATTTCAGATGATTAATAGTCTTACATCTGGCGTCTTGTGTCTTCTTATCTTTTAATATTTCAATTACTTTTATACTCAATTTAGAAAACAAAAAAGCCGACAATCTTTTCAGATTATCGGCCGTTATTTTATCTCAGAATTTCAGAGCCCACAATTTTCCCTTTATGAGAAAAACATTGTTTATAGGAGGTCTGAATTTTCATCTCTTTTCTTTTTGCAAAAATAGTAATTTTAAATGAATATTCAAATTCTATTTTTCAAGGATGGTTTCAATAGCCGCAATCTTCTTGATCTTTTCTTTTAACTCATTGATTTTCTCTTCATTAGAAATCTTTTGAGTTGCTTTATCAAAATTATCATTAAAGAAAGGCAGTGAAAAAGTTTCCACCACATTTCCTCCGTGGAAAGGAAAACGCTTTGATGCAGCTTCTAAAACACCTGCTCCACCTCTACCTCCCGGAGATGTAGACATCAATAGCATTGGTACTTCGTTCCAAACCGTTCTGTCTTTGATTCTTGATACCCAGTCGAACACATTTTTGAATGCTGTAGAATAGGTTCCGTTGTGTTCTGCCAGAGCCACCAATAGTACATTGGCACCGTCAATTTTGGCAGCAAAGTCATGAGCTTCCTGAGGAACACCACCTGCTAGTTCTCTTTCATGCTTATAGATTGGCATTTCGAAAGGATTCAGATCTACTACTTCCACTTCTGCATTTTCAAATAATGTTGACGCATATGCTACCAACTGCTTGTTCATAGAAACGTCTGAGTTACTTCCTGCTATTGCTAAAATTTTCATAGGTGAGATTTATTTTTTAAGATTACAAATTTAGTTTTTTATTTAAGATAAGACGGCAGTTCCATTGGGACTTCCATTAATAATATTTCAGTGTCTTCTACAGCTTCAATATTAAAGCTCTGGGTATCCCAGATTCCCAATCCGTCTCTTTCATTCAAAACACGGTCACCGATTTTTGCACTTCCTTTTAAAACAAATGCATAGACTCCGTTTCCTTTTTTGTTGAGCATATAATTTTTGCCGTTTCCTTTTGTAAAGTTGGCAATATTAAACCATGCATCCTGATGGATCCAAACTCCGTCATCATTTTTATCAGGAGATAAAATCTGTTGGAATCCATTGATTTTTTCACCTTCTTTGATACTTTTCTGATCGTATCTTGGTTCAACATCCAGTTCTCTTGGGAAAACCCAGATCTGAAGGAATTTCACCTCTTCATCTTTATTTTTGTTATACTCACTATGCTTCACACCTGTTCCTGCACTCATCACCTGGATTTCTCCTTTTCTGATTACGGCTGTAGTTCCCATTGAATCTTTGTGTTCAAGATCTCCTTCCAGAGGAATAGAAATAATTTCCATATCTCTGTGTGGGTGTGTTCCGAAGCCCATTCCCTGAGAAACGGTATCATCGTTCAACACTCTCAGAACACCAAAGTTGGTTCTGTCTCTGTTTTGATAGTTGGCAAAACTGAATGTATGGTAAGAATTTAACCATCCGTGGTTGGCATGGCCTCTTGAATCTGCTTTATGATATACTGTTTTCATTTCTGTGATTATTTATGGTACAAATGTACGGGATGAGTTGTGTAAAAAAGTTGATGTAGGGTAAGAAAGGAAATTTATGGTCAAAAGAGGTTGGAAAAGTAAAGATGCGGATAGGTTGGAAAACGCAAAGGCGCTATTTTTTTTTATATTCTATATGTTTTTAAGTCGCAAGGATTTTATCTATGATAAAATTTTAAGTTGTATATAGTATTTACTTTATAATTGGGGAGGATTTAAAGAGATTGTATACATAAATGTAAACATCTGTGTCATTTATGAAATCTGTGGGAGATTAATTCTGTTCTTTATTATAAATATATGTTTTGGCTAAAGCCAATTGGTAAATGCATAAAAAAGCGGGCTAAAGCCCGCCCCTATTGATATTTCAATTAAACCTTTACTTATTAATGACCCTTCGACAGGCTCAGGGTGACAACCCGAATACCAACCGAAATTTTTAAGCGATGTCAGGCTGATCCTGTCGAAGCTATTATTATTAAAAGGGATAGGTCAATAAAACTATTTATTTTTTAAAAGTGTACCTGTTTGATCTCCTCTTCAATCTCCTTAGGAGTTTCATCTTCAGATTTAACAAAAATCATGGTTACTACAGCTCCTATCAGCATGCAAATACCTCCAACAACAACATAATCCATAGCCTGTTTTCCGAAAACACCACTTACCACCGGACCTCCAAATAATCCATTAATAATCTGCGGAATGACAATAAAGAAATTGAAAATCCCCATATAGACCCCCATTTTTCTCTGTGGAATTACCTCAATAAGCATAGCATAAGGCATTGCAAGAATACTAGCCCAGGCAAACCCTAAGCCGATCATTGAGACCCATAAATTGTTGACATCTTTAATAAAATACATTGAAACAAGACCCAACCCTCCACACAGCAAAGCTAATGCGTGAGTTTGTTTTTTACCAATAAGTTTAGCAATGGGTGTCAACAGAAAGGCAAACGGAATTGCCCACAGATTGTACATTCCGAAAAGCTTCCCTGTTAAATCCCCGGCATCATTAAATGCTTTAGAATGAGTATCTTCCGGGGAAAGTCCAAAATGATGGGTTGCCAGTGCGCTGGTAGTAAAAACCCACATGGTAAATAAAGCAAACCAAGAGAAAAACTGAACAATTCCCAGTTTTTTCATCTGTGCAGGAATTGCTGCAAAGTCTTTGAAAATATCTGAGAATTTAGATTTCTCTTGTTCGACTTCTTTTCCATCTTCAAACTCAGCGAATTCCTGCGGGGAATATTCTCTGGTTGTCATTATGGTGTACAGAATTGAGATGATAAGCAATACTGCTCCTATATAAAATGAGTAAATTACGTTATCTGCTACAAATCCGGCCGGGGCTTCGTTGGAAATTCCCATTTTCGTTAACCAATCTGGCAGATAAGAGCCTAATACAGCCCCGATTCCAATCAGAATTGTCTGTACTGAAAATCCTATTGTCCCCTGATGTTTGGGAAGCATATCTCCTACCAAAGCCCTGAAAGGTTCCATTGCGATATTCACCGAAGCATCCATCATCGCGAGAAATATTACCGCTAACAATAAAGCATTAGCTGCAAACATCTGAGTAACGGATGCAGCATTCGGAAGAAGTACCAGCCCTATAGCACATAAAACGGCTCCAATTAAAAAGTAAGGTTTTCTTCTTCCCAACGGACTCCAGGTATTATCTCCCATATGCCCGATGATAGGCTGAACAATGAGCCCTGTAACGGGAGCAACGAGCCAGAACCATGATAATTCATGAACATCGGCTCCTAAATTACCCAGAATACGGCTTGCATTTCCATTTTGTAATCCAAACGCCATTTGAATTCCAAGGAATCCCATACTCATATTAATAATCTGGAGCATGGATAAATTTGGCTTTTTTCTTTTTCCTGCTGCTCCAGTATCATATCTCCCCACCATTTCTGCCATTATGATTTCAGTTTTTGAATTAATGCATCTTCGATAGGCGCTTTTTCAACCACCACTTTATCTACCACCTCATTGGGAACTGTTACAGAAAGAACGTATTGTTTTACCTTCCAGCTTCCATTAATTTTTTCTAGCACCCCGGAACCTCTGCATATTTTCATCTGCGTATCCAATAGTTCATCGAACCACGCCAGTTTTCCATCTTTACTGAAGTAAATATTTCTTTTCAGCGCTTTAAAATTCCAGGTTTTCTTTTTGTCGAAATGAGGTTTAGCCCATACCATGAATTCTTTTTTATTCCATATTTCAGTAGCGTCTGTTCCGATGAAGGTAGATTCATCCGCAAAGAAGTTAAAATAGCCTGTGTAATCTGACTTTGCAGCGGCTACATTGAATGCATCCAGCATCGTACTGATTTCCGATTTTTCTTTTTCAAATGTATTTTTTGACTGAGCAGTGAATAAAGAAAATCCCAATACAAAAAGGATTAAGGTATAAGCAGTCGTTAGTTTTTTCATATGTATTAATTATTTTTCAAGTTCAATGATGAATGGTGTTTTTGCAGGGATATTCATACTGTTTTGTAATGAAATTTCTTTTCCGGAAATTACTTCTTTTCCTTTTGTAAATCCATTAAGTGATTCGGCAAATCGTTTCAAGTCTAACGTCTGATCCTTTTCATTATTGTTGATGATGACCATTACACTTTCTTTTTCATTGTATCGGAAATAGACAAAAACACCGTCCTGAGGAACGAAATTTTTAGTTTTTCCATTATGAATCACATCTTTTCCTTTTCTCCAGTTTAATAATTTCTGAGTAAACTGGAAAAATTCTTTCTGTTCCTGAGTCTGAGCAGATGGATTGAAAGCATTCTGAGCATCAGACTTCCAGCCTCCGGGAAAATCTCTTCGGATATCGGCATCACCTCCTTTCGTCTTATCTCCTCTCATTCCTATTTCAGATCCGTAATAGATCTGTGGAATTCCTCTTACTGTTGAGATCAGGGCAAGTCCTATTTTGTAAGCGTCAGGGTTTGCATTAAATATTTCATTCCATCTTTCTGTATCGTGATTTTCAAAGAAAACCAGAAGATTATTGATATCCGGATAGAGGAAGTCGCTGGTAAAGGAGTCATAAATTCTGATCATACCTTTATCCCAGCCTTCTTTTTCTTTAAGAGCTTTAGGCATATTTTCAAACAGCATAAAATCCATCACTGATGGCAAATGGGAATTGTACCCTTCTATGGCTCCTATTTTGGAGTTTTTTTGCCACGCTGCAATCTGTGCTGCCGTATAAAGCCAGGTTTCTCCTACGATATTGAATTTCGGATATTCATCGGTAATGGCTTTAGCCCATTTTGCCATAGCATCTTTATCATTGTAAGGATAAGTATCTACGCGGAACCCTCCCAATTCTGCATATTCTATCCACCAGATTGCATTTTGGATCAGATATTTCAGAACCAGTGGATTTTTTTGGTTAATATCCGGCATGGTGGTATCAAACCATCCGTCCAGCGCATATTTTTTATCAATATCGGAAGCATTGGTATCGAATTGCGTTGTCGTTTTATAATTGGAACGTTTAAAACCTTTCTCTCCTTCATCAAACCAATGTATCCAATCTTTTGAAGGAAGGTCTTTGATCATCCAGTGAGAGCCGCCCCAATGATTGGTGACATAATCCATCACCAGCATCATATTTCGTTTGTTCAGCTCTGTTGATAAGGTTTTATAATCCTCGTTTGTTCCGTATCGCCCATCAATTTTATACAGATCTGTCTGGGCATATCCATGGTAAGAATATACTTTTTCATTGTCTTCATTTACCGGAGTCAGCCAGACTGCCGTAGCTCCCAGATTCTGAATATAGTCTAGTTGATTGATGATACCGCTGAGATCTCCGCCATGCCTCCCATTAGGCAAACTTCGATTTGCTTTTTCTGTAAGTTCCGGTGTTGAATCATTCTTTTCATTGCCATTGGCAAAGCGGTCCGGCATGATCAGATACATGACATCTTTTGAGGTAAAAGATTCGCGGTCGGCTGATCCGGGATTCCTTTGCTTCAATTCATAGGCATAGGAATTCAGGCTTTTGTTTCCTTTTTTAATGGTAATAGTAAACTTCGAAACGCTTATTTCATTGGTATTTACGGTAATAAAAACGTAATTCGGATTATCAACTTTCCGGATGTCTTTGATCTGTATTCCATCCGAAAGTACAATCTCGTTGTGAGCAACGTCTTTTCCATACACAAGAATCTGAAGTTCAGGGTTTTTCATTCCTTTCCACCAGAAAGCAGGCTCTATTCTGTCCAACACTTTTTGGGAAAAGGCTGCAGAAGCTATTGAAAGTGCTAATGCGGCAAATATTGTCTTCATATTAGTGTTCAATTTAGCATTTAATTTTCATATAGGCATTTAAAAATATGATACAACAACCCTTTTTTTTCATTCTAAAATCAATAATTAACATTCATTTTTTAACTTTTTCTTATAAAAGTTAAATTTTTCATAAAAAATTCATGCTAAAAGTTAATTTATCCCCCTTTTTATTTTTAGTTTTACAGAAAAAATGTTTGATTTCAGTAGTATGTTCCACGCTGAGGGGCCAGATGTTGTTTACACATGGACTATTCCTGTGTTTGCTGTAATTATTTTTGCAGAAATGGCCTACAGCCACTTCAATAAAGAGAAGATTTATGAGACTAAAGATGTAGCAACCAATGTTCTTTTTGCTTTGCTCAACTATGGGTTAGACATCATCATGAAAGGTTTCTCTTTGTTTGTCATGATGTTTTTTTATCATCACCGCATCTTCGACTGGCAAGAGGGAATCTGGTATTGGATTGCTGTATTTCTCGCTCAGGATTTCGCTTATTATGTTCATCATTATGTAGATCATCACTCACGCGTCTTCTGGGCCGTACATATTACGCATCACAATTCTGATTATTTCAACATCAGTACGGGATTCAGAAGTCCTGTATTCCAACCTTTGTACAGGTATTTGTTTTTCTCTCCATTAGCATTTATGGGTTTTCATCCCTGGCATATTCTGGTAGCCTATTCTGCGATACAGATTTACGGCACTTTTGTTCATACGCAATCTATTAAAAGCATGGGATTTTTAGAATATATTCTGGTTACTCCTTCTCATCATAGAGTACATCATGCTTGTAATATCAAATATCTGGACCGTAATATGGGAATGGGGCTGATTATCTGGGATAAAATTTTTGGAACATTCGAGAAGGAGGATCCTGAGGTTCCAGTGAAATATGGAATCTATCCTAAGATGGAATCTAAAGATCCGGCAACTACTTTATTCTATGAATGGAGAAGAATAGGAAAAGATATCAGACAGCCGGGACTTTCTTTCAAAGACCGCATAAAGTATCTTTTCTATTCACCGGGATGGAGACATGACGGTACCGGAAAAACGGTAAAGCAGTATCAAAAGGAGTACAAGCATAAGGAAAAGCTAAAAAATGAAAGTACACCTTTAAAGGAACAAACACCCAATACTGAATATCAATATCCACAACTGAATCAACAGGCAGGAGATAAATAATCTGTTAAAAAAAAATACCCCGGAACATTAAAAAATTAATGAACCGGGGCACCTTAGTGTATCTTTAAATTATTTTACTGGCTTGATAGAAATTGCGAAACCGCCACTTCTTGCCATTTTAAAATTAATTTTTGATTTTCCTGTAATCTCTTTCTTATAGATATTATAGCTTTGAGGATTATCAATATAATCAGCAGTTTTTCCATCTTCATAGATTGTTGCTTCATATTTCTTTCCTTTATCCAGGAATGAGAAGTCTACAGTGTACTCACGTTTGTTTTCATCAGTAATACCACCTACAAACCAATTTTCAGTTCCTTTTGCTTTTCTTGCCGTGATCACATAATCTCCCGGTTCTGCGGATAAAATCTTTGTATCATCCCAATCTGCCGCTACATCCTTGATAAACTGGAATGCATCCATATGCTTTTTGTAGTTTTCAGGTAGATCAGCAGCCATCTGAAGCGGCATATACATTGTTACATAAAGGGCCAACTGTTTTACCAGCGTAGTTTTTACGAAACGGTTATCTCCAGGGAAGTAATAGTCTAACTTCGTCTGGAAAATTCCCGGAGTGTAATCCATAGAACCTCCCATCCATCTTGTAAACGGAAGAACAGTCTGGTGATCAGGTTTATTTCCTCCAAATGCTTCGTATTCTGTTCCACGGGCTGCTTCTGCAGAGATATAGTTCGGATAAGTACGACTTTCTCCTGTAGGTCTTACAGATTCATGAGAATTGACCATAATTTTATAGTCGTTTGCTTTTTCTGCAATTCTATAATAATGGTTAATTGTCCATTGAGAGTAATGATGTTCTCCTCTAGGAATGATATCTCCTACATATCCGGTTTTCACAGCATCATAGCCATATTTGTTCATCGTCTGGAATGCTTTATCAGCCCATCTTTCATAGTTCGTTGCAGAACCTGAAGTTTCATGGTGCATGATCAGCTTTATTCCTTTTGAATGGGCATATTCATTCAACATTTTGATATCAAAATCCGGGTAAGGTGTGATGAAATCAAAAACGAATTCTTTAGAGTGTCCGAACCAGTCTTCCCAACCAATATTCCAACCTTCAATCAATAATCCCTGGAAACCGTTTTCTGCAGCAAAGTCAATATATTCTTTAACTTTTGTATTGTTGGCTGCATGTTTTCCGTTTGGAGTCAATTTGGCAAAATCTGTTTTACCTAAATGAACATTTTCTGCAGTAGAATATGCCCACTGAGATTTTCCGATGATCATTTCCCACCAAACTCCCATGTATTTTGTAGGGTGAATGTAAGAAGTATCGGTATATTTTGTAGGCTCATTAAGGTTGAAAATCATTTTAGAATCCATAACCTGTTCTGCTTTCGGAGCTACAATAATAGTTCTCCAAGGCGTTACCGAAGGAGTCTGAATATACCCTTTCGCTCCTTGTCTGTCAGCTGTCAAATGCGTTTTGAACTTATAGTTCTGTGCATCTACTTCCAGATGTGAAGCCGGATAATCTAATACGGCAGCTTCAGCAACGTTGATGTACAATGGTTCTTTTCCTTCTTTTTTAAGCATTAAAGGAGACTGAACTGCATTTTTCACCAATGACTGGGAAGCGTTGGCATCGTATGCTTTATCCCATTTTGATGGAATTTCAGAAACTTTTGTTTCCTGATACTGATATTCCTGAGAGTCGTAATCTGCAACCATCCACCATGCCTTCATATCGGTAGGGAAATCAATTTCAGAGTCTTCTTCTCTGATCACGAAATAATTCAAATTCTTCTGCTGAGGAAATTCATATCGAAATCCTAATCCATCATTAAACAATCTGAACTTTACCACAATACTTCTGTCTGTAGAAGCCTGATTAAGGGTAACTGCCAGTTCGTTGTAATTATTGATATAATTTTTCTTTTCTCCTAAAACCGGCTGCCAGGTTTCATTTTTGGAGTCTCTTTTTTCATCTGTCTTTGCAAAACCGTTGTTCAGATCGTATTTTGCATCTTCTGGTTTGGCAATCTCAGAAGCGAATTTTATGGCTGTGTCTTTAAATAATCGCAATCCCAATTTAGAATCTTCAACTACTACCGCACCGTTATATTTCAGGTTATAGTAAGGTACTCCTTCTTTCAGCTGAAAGCTCATTTCAAACTTTCCGTCCGGAGATTTTAAAGATTGGGCTTTCACACCTGTAAACATCATTGAGAGCAAAAGCGCTCCAACTGTAATTTTCTTCATAATGACTATTTATTAACTTTAAAAATAGATAAAAGTGCTGCGGTAAAGCAGCACTTTACCCATTTATTATTCTTTAATTATTATAATGCTTCTATTTTATAAGTACCTAATTTCAGATCTACAGAAATTTTATAGCTTCCTCCGGTTCCATCAAATTTAATATTTCCGTTGCTTCCTTTAGGAGCTATAAGACCGGAGTTTCCATCTCCAGAGATATTCCCCCAGTCAAGATCTCCCCAACTCTGTTGGCCCAGGAATTTAAATTGAGAACCTGCAGAAAGTACAATGGTATGTTCAAATTTACCACCTCCTAAATTTGTCATAGCAATAGCTCCCGCAGCGTTCCATCCGTTAATAGTACCTACCATATACAGGTTAGCAGGATTCCAATTATTGATTGCGGAAGGAACCACATCTATTGTTTTTTTGGCAAGATCAGAATCAATTGTAATTTTGTACATTCCTGAAGCTCCTGTAAACACCATATTTTCAGGTGCCGCAACTACCAGATTGGAAGACCATGTTTTGAAATATTTATTAGCATCCTGCATTCCTGCTGTATCTAAACTATAGTTCAAAGGACTCCAGTCTTTCTGTCCTAAAAATCTGAATGCTTTCCCATTTTCCAGGTAGGTATAGATTGTAGAAATATTTTCGTTCTTATATAATAGCTGAGCAACTCCTGCATTCCATCCAACAACAGATGCCTCTCCCACAATATAGAAAGAAGGGTATTCCGTTAAGTACGGCGTAATAGTCATTGGAATTACATTAGAATAAGATACAGCATTCCCTACAGAAGCTTTCATTCTTACTTCAATATTTGCTGCAACTCCCGGAAGAAATCCTGCATCAAGAATAATTTTATTTAAATCCTTTACAGTATAAGTTTTGGACAGATCACTTGCTGTTAAATCTGCACTCTTGGCACCAGCAAAACTTGTTCCTGCTTTTGCAAACTCAAGAACGTTACTATTAACCACTGCCAGATTAAATGTTGGATTTGTCCAAGTAAACTTTACAGCATTGTCATTTTCATTAATTTTAAGCAAAACCAATGTGGTTGCATCTCCTGTTAAAGTAGGTTTTTTTGTCACTTCAAGAACTGCCTTATCTTCATCTTTCTCACACGAAATCATTAAAATTCCGATAAAAACAGCAGCCAATATTTTAAATAAATTTTTCATTTCAAAATTTTTAAATTAATATCCAGGGTTCTGAATCAGATTAGGGTTTGCAACAATGTCTTTAGCAGGTATTGGGAAAAGGTTTCTGTAACTTTCCACCGCTTTCCCATCTTTCACATTTCCTTTCCATGGCCATACATAATCTCCTGTAGTATATTTGTTGAAACGGATAAGATCACTTCTTCGGGTCATTTCCCAAGATAGTTCTCTTGCTCTTTCGTCCAAAATAAAGTTAAGATTGATTGAAGATACATTTCCACTTGTATTTCCATAAGCACGCTCTCTCAATTGATTGATATAACCAATTGCAGTTGCCTGATTTCCTCCTGCTCCTCCTCTTAAAACAGCTTCTGAGTACATCAGATAAATATCAGCTAAACGGTATAAAGGAATATCAGCCTCAACCCAGTTGGTATGAGCTCCAACAGATCCATTGCTTTTGACATTTTTGAATTTGATAAAAGCATAACCATCTGTAAATGATCCCAAGTCATTAATTTCTAAATTTTGTCCTGAAGTAAAAAATCTCCCTCTTTTATCACTTCCATTGGTAGGGAATAAGCCTACAAAAGCTTTTGTAGTTCTTAAACCACTCCATCCACCATTTACTCCAAAGTCAGCAGCTTTCATATCTCCACCTATTGCAGCATGTACCAGATAAGTAGTTCCACCATTGGTCTGAGTATTGATCCCATCAAAATTTACGCTTAAAATCTGCTCCGGGTTATTGATATTATTATCTGCAAGGAACAAATCATCGTATTTTGGTTTTAATGAATACCCTGCTGCAATCACTTTGTTACAATAAGTAATACAGTCTGTATTTCTCTGTGTTCCTGTATATACCTCAGCATTTAAGTATAATTTTGCCAACAATGACCAAACAGCAGCTTTATCCGCTCTTCCGTATTCATTGGTTTTAGGATCTTTTAATTCTCCTGCTACGGCAAGTAACTCAGACTCAATATAGTTGAATAATGCTTTTCTTTCTATTCTTTGTGGCGGATTGATAGAACCCGGCAAATAAGATTCATCCACAAAAGGAACGTTTCCAAACATATCTATTGCATGATAATACGACTGTGCTCTAAGAAAACGTGCTTCTGCTCTCATTAATTTAGCCTGAGCAAGATTGTCTCCGGTAATATTATTGGAAGCTAATTTTTCATCTGTTACATTTCTCAAAAACTCATTACAAAAAGCAATCTCTGTATATACTCTATAATACATTGCCGCAATGAATTCGTTTGAAGCATCCCAGGTCATTTTGTGAAGTGTATGAAGGTTCCCGTCATTCCATCCAATTACAGCTTCATCAGTTGTAACCACATTAAGTGTATACATCAATCTTGTATATTGGGAAAAACCTCCATTGATTCCGTTAATATCACTATCCGGCTGATCACCATCTCCACTGATCTGGCCACCCATAGCAAGTCCTCCGTAAAGCTTTGCCAGCACGTTCTTGTAATTGGCAAAATCTTTATAAATACTGGCTGAAGTAACGTCTGTGATAGGTTCTCTTTCAAGATCTTTCACACAAGAAGTTGCTGTCAATAGAAATACTGCTGAAAGAGGCAATACTATATTTTTAAGTTTAATTCTATTTAGTTTCATTGAATTCTTATTTAAAATTGGAAGTTAAAACCTAAGGAATAAATCTTAGGCATTTGGTAGTAACCGTTATCTATTCCACCGAAAACTTCAGGATCTACTCCTGAGTATTTAGTAATTACAAAAACATTCTGTGCCATCGCATATACTTTCAGATTACTTCCTTTAGTGAAAATTTCCCCGAAATTGTATCCAACGTTAATATTATCCAGTCTCAGGAATGAAGCATTCTCAACATAAATATCTGATTTATATTGAGGAACTGAGAATTGATACTGAGGCGCTGTTGCGAACACATTTTGTAGATATTCATTGGTAGATGCAGATTGTAAAGAACTATTGGAAGCCGCATTATTATATACATAGTTTCCTAACACTGCTCTTGCACTTAATGCAAAATCCCAGTTCTTATGGGATACTTTGGTAGAAAAACCTAAAATTGCATCAGGTGTTGTGGATTTGTAATAATACATATCTTTTGTACTGATCACACCATCACCGTTTCTGTCTACAAATGCCCCATCAACAGGTTTTCCATTAGTATCATATACTTGTTGGTATACCCAGAATGAATTAGGTGCATATCCTACTGCATGAGCCTGAATTCTGTTTCCAGAACCACCCTCAATACCACCAACTTCCATATTAAATGATTCATCAGCTCTGTCTTTCAACTTAGTGACAACCGGCTTGTAATGTGTAGCATTAAAGCTTACTTCCCAGGTTGTATTCTGGTTTTTAACAGGAATTACTGTGATACTCCCTTCAATTCCTTCATTTTTCATATCACCTACGTTCTGCCAGCTGGCATTACTTAAGCCTCCTGCAGGTTCGTCTGCATAGACAAGAAGATCTTTGGTATCTTTTCTGAAGACATCTATTGATCCTGTAATTCTATTTTTATTAAAACCAAAATCTAATCCTAAGTTTTTAGTCGTCGTCGTTTCCCAAGTAAGATTCGGGTTGTAATTCGCAGGTCTGAACATGAAATAAAATTCATTTCCAAACTGATATCCTGCTCCCTGATAACTAGGATTATAAGCTGCGAAAGCCGGGTAATTGTTAGGCTTATTTCCGTTAAGAGCCGGCAACTCCTGCTGACCTGTTTTACCCCATCCTGCTCTCAGCTTTAATGTACTGATTGAGGATATATTTTTGATAAAGTTTTCTTCATTAAGCTTCCATGCCAAAGAAACTCCAGGGAAAACTCCCCATACATTATCTCTGGTTCCGTTGAAGAATCTTGAAGACCCATCTTTACGAACCGATCCTGAAATAACATATTTATTAGCTATGGTAAAAATAGCTCTTCCATAAAATGAAATCAGCGTGTTTTGAGTTTTGAAGTCTAAATCTTGTGAATTGATTCCTGTCCCTCTATAAGTAATAGCTCCTGGAAGATAAATATTGAAATCCTGATAAGAATACCCTGCAGTAATATCCACACCAGTATTAATAGCACTGATATTTTTCACATAATTAAAATAGGTTTCCAAAAGTTTGTTTTTCTTTTCCATAGAATAGAAATTTGAACTTCCTTTATCTTCAAAACCTTGTCTCAGACGGGCGTCTTTAAACTTATGCCCATCACTTTTTGTATAATCATATCCGGCGTTCACATTGAAATGCAAGTCTGGAAGAAAATGAAACTTATAATCTAACTGAATATTTCCCAATCCTCTCAGAACAGAAGACACATCTCTTACCCCATTGATCATCCCAAGTGGATTGGAGTTGGCATTTACATTATATCCTGTTGCAGATCCGGAATCCAGCCATTCATAATAGCCACCATAATTAGAGTTTCCTGAATATATCGGTTGTGTAGGATCAAAATAAGTAGCGGCTTTAATTACTCCTCCGTCTACAAATCTATTATCAGTAAATGTTCCTTTTGCATTTACATTTACTGATAAATGGTTATCAAAGAACTTAGGACTTAAATTCAATCCTACAGAAGTTCTGCGAAAAGAATTTGATTTTACAATACCGTTCTGCTCGTTATAACCTAATGATAAACGGTACGGCAAACCTTTAATACCTCCTGAAAGGGCAACGTTATTATCTGTTCCCCATGCTGCCTGGTAAATCTGATCCTGCCAGTCGGTATCAGCATTTCCAAGTTTAGTTTTATAGCCTGCAGGGGCATAAGTATTAACAAAATCTCTAAACTCCTGAGCATTTAATACATCTACCTTGCCCATTTTAGTAGATACAGAAGTAACAGTTGAGAAATTCAATTTAAACTTTCCTGCTGTTCCCTTCTTAGTTGTAATAAGAATAACCCCATTAGAAGCTCTGTTACCATAGATGGCCGTAGCAGAAGCATCTTTAAGAATATCAAATGTTTCAATATCATTAGGGTTAATTAAGGATAAGGGATCAGAAACACCATTCATTCCTACAAAATCCTGAGGAACTCCATCAATTACGATCAAAGGTGAGTTTTCTCCACTTAAAGAAGAAGTACCCCTAATTCTGATTTTTGTTCCGGAACCCGGGGCTCCACTGTTATTGGTAATCTGTACTCCTGGTGTTTTCCCCTGGATCAGCTGTCCGGCAGAAGTTGCTCCTCCGTTGAAGTCTTTTGCCGTAACAGAAGTTATAGAACCGGTAAGATCAGATTTTTTCTGCTTTCCATACCCGATTAATACAACTTCCTCAATTTTCTTCTCCTGAGGAACAGAGTCTTTAGTCTGCGCATGCATTATTGTGCTGGCCAATAAAAAAGCAGGCGCAATTTTCAATACTGTTGTAAAATTATTCACAATCATATTTTTTTATAGTTTCGTTTTTTTCAGTCTTAATTTGGCTTGTAGCCAGACTCGCAATTTAAAAAAAAAATAGAATTATCATAATTTTAATATAATTTTAGTTAAAATTATGTATATTACGAAACCGATTTTAGTTAGTTTTTTAGATTTCAATAATTTGCGACGTCTTATGCATTGCATAATATTTGGATTAAATTAATATTTAGTTAAACAATTGTTTAACTTAAATTCATATTCAATCCTGAAAAAACTGCTTTCTACATCATAATAACACCATCAATAGCGGTATTCAACAGATATTCCTTATCTTTGCAGTTAAAACTTTACTATAAATGTCAAACAGAAAGATGATTACGGCAGCTTTGCCTTATGCAAACGGGCCGGTTCATATAGGACATTTGGCAGGTGTTTATATTCCTGCGGATGTTTACGCAAGATTTCAGAGAAGATTAGGAAAAGATGTAGCGTTTATCTGTGGTTCAGATGAGCACGGAATTCCTATTACCATAAGAGCTAAAAAAGAAGGAGTTACTCCTCAGGATATCGTTGACAAATATCACGGGATCATAAAAAAATCTTTTACTGATCTGGGAATTTCATTTGATGAATATTCAAGAACAACGTCTAAAAAGCATTATGAAACCAGCCAGGATTTCTTCAAGGTTTTATACGAAAAAGGAAAATTCACAGAAGAAATTTCTGAGCAGTATTTTGATGAGCAGGCAGGAGAATTCCTTGCTGACCGCTATATTGTAGGTACATGTCCTAATTGTGGTAACGAAAATGCTTATGGTGACCAGTGTGAGAAGTGTGGCTCTACCCTTTCTCCTTCTGAGCTGATCAATCCGAAATCAATGCTTAGCGGAAATGTTCCTATTCTTAAAGAAACAAAAAACTGGTATCTGCCATTAAACGAATACGAAGACTTTTTAAACGAATGGATCATTGAAGGCCATAAAGACGACTGGAAACCTAACGTATACGGACAGGTTAAATCATGGTTGAATGACGGCCTTAAGCCTCGTGCCATGACCAGAGACCTGAACTGGGGGGTTCCGGTTCCACTTCCGAATGCAGAAGGAAAAGTTTTGTATGTATGGTTTGATGCTCCAATCGGTTATATCTCTTTCACCAAAGAATGGGCTGAGAAGAACGGAAAAGACTGGAAAGATTACTGGCAGAGCGAAAACAGTGACCTGGTACACTTTATCGGAAAGGATAATATTGTATTCCACTGTATTATTTTCCCAGCCATGATGAAAGCTCACGGAGATTATATTATGCCTAAAAATGTTCCTGCTTTTGAATTCCTGAACCTTGAGAACGATAAGATCTCAACTTCAAGAAACTGGGCGGTATGGGCTCATGAATATGTGGAAGACTTCCCTGGACAGCAGGATGTTTTAAGATACGCTCTTCTTTCATCTGCTCCGGAAACTAAAGATAACAACTTTACATGGAAGGATTTCCAGACTAAGAATAATTCTGAATTGGTAAACATTTTCGGAAATTTCATAAATCGTGTTGCCGTTTTAATTAATAAATTCTTTGAAGGCAAAGTTCCTGAAGGTGATATTAATGCACCTGAACTTGAACAGATTGGTAAAAGCGCAACTGAAATAAGAAATTACTTAGACAATTATGAATTTAGAAATGCCTTAACAGCTTTTATGAATTTAGCAAGATTTGGAAATGGTTATCTTCAAAACGAAGAGCCATGGAAAACTTTTGAAAATGATGCAGAAAAAACAAAAAACACATTATTTATCGGAGCCCAAATTGCAGTTGCATTAGGAAATTTAGCAGAACCTTTCCTTCCTTTTACAGCTCAAAAAATTTACGATATATTCAATGTTAGCCAATCAGATTGGACGACTGTTGAAAACTCGAAAGTTTTAATTGAAGCAGGACATAAAATAGTTGAAAAAGCACCTCTTATTTATTCTAAAATTGAGGACAGCGTAATTGATACACAAATCCAAAAGCTGGAAAACACAAAACAAAACAATAAAAAAACAAACCCTAACGCAAACCCTATGAAAGAAGAGATCACGTTTGATGACTTTACTAAAATAGACCTTAGAACAGCAACCATTACAGAAGCTGAAAAAGTAGAAAAAGCAGATAAATTATTAAAACTTACTGTTGATACAGGAGTAGATGTAAGAACTGTTGTTTCCGGGATTGCAGAGAGTTTCACTCCTGAAGAAGTAATCGGTAAGCAGGTAATGATCCTGTTGAACCTTGCTCCTAGAAAAATCAGAGGAATTGAATCTCAGGGAATGTTATTATTAACAACAAAACCAGACGGAAAATTATCTTTCGTAACACCGGACGACAGCAATGTTGAAAACGGTATTGAGATCGGATAATTAAAATCCTTATAAAGATCACAGGCTGTTTCTAATGAAACAGCCTTTCTTTTATATACAGATTATGGTCAGTAAAAATGTTTTAAGAAAGCTTTCCAATCAGGAATTAGAGGGATATTTAAAAGAAGGTAACCGTTTTGTTCCGGAAGCCGTTCAGATCGCTTTTGAAATTCTGGAAAAAAGAGGACGTATTTTCAGTGAACAGGAAAAAGAAACTGTTCAGCAATTGATTCAGAATAAAAAAGAAGAAGAGGAAGTAAAACGTACAGAAGAGGTAGAAGTCTGGAAAGACCATATCACAGAAGATCCGCAGGCCGTTAAGCTTTATTCTCGAATGACTATTTTAGTCAGCTCCGTTTTTTTCTCTCCGATTCCGGGGTCTATTTTACTGTTCCTTAATTTAGTTAAACTTAAAAAATATCCTGCAAGTTTCTTAGCACTGGCATTTGGTTTTCTGTTTTTTATGTTTCAAAAATACGTTCTGCTTTCCCATTTTGACTTTGGTACCACTTCCAGATACAGTCCCGAAATTGGAGTTATTGCAGTAGGTGCTTTGGGTTTACTTGTCATCAGTGTTTTAGCAACTCCAAAAAAACTTCCTTACCGTGCAGAATCTTATATTCTTCCAGTGATTTTATGCGCCGGAACCACTGTTCTGATGTATTTTTATTTTCAGGAATGGTTTTCTTTTTATCCGTTTGCAGGAACCATCCGTCTTTTCAGACAATAATAAGGAGCTGTTTCCCGCTATCCACTTTTACTCCTCGCGCCTGACCCAAAGAGCCAACTACATGCTGTGGGGTAACCGTTACTATCGGGGCTAGGAAGAAGTACAAAAAAAGTCATTCCGGTTTACAGAATGACTATGTACTATTTTGAGATTGCTTCGCTTTCAGCTCGCAATGACTAGTCGTTAATTATTTCTTAGTCAGTTTTGCTAAGTAAGAATCTTCGTCTTTCAGGACTTTTTCTATTTTAAAGCCATTATTTTTAGCTGCATTTTTCAACGTATTGAAATCAAGGTATAGCCAGGTAATTGGTTCTTCAGATTCACCTTTATAATGAACTACGTAATCCAGCTCTCCATAATATCCGCCTGCAGGAATATACACTCCGCCATCTTTATCACGGTCAAACATATACAGGATATCCGTGCTGTCGATCAGAACTTGTCCTCCTTTATTTAACAAAGTATATAATTTCTGAAGATAGGTATCAATTTTCGCAAGGCTTTCAAAAACACCGGTACCGTTCATCAATAATAAAACCGTGTCAAAAGTCTCCCCTGAAAAGTCAAGCATATTTTCACAAACTGCTTTTTTAATGCCTCTCAGCTGGCAGACTTCAATAGATTTTGGTGAAATATCCAATGCGGTTACCTCAAGATTTCTTTCATTCTGAAGATATAAAGAATGAGAACCTGCTCCAGCTCCGATATCCAGGACTTTCCCTTCAGATAATTCCAGTGCTTTCTGCTCAATATCATTCATGTCTTCAAAATCTCTGAATAAATATTCTACCGGAAGTTCATCCAGCTCAGAAATTGATGTTTCAGTCTGCAGATCCTCCGGATTTTCATTGTGGTAATAATCCCAGATCGCTCTGCCCATTAAATCTTTCATAGTGCAAAGATAGTAGTTCAATGTTCAATGTTCAAAGTTTTTGGTTGAATGTTGCGGGTTGCGGGTTGCGGGTTGCGAGTTTCGGGGTACGAGGTGTGGTGTACTTACAACTTTAAACCTTGAACTTTAAACTCTCAAACCCTCCCACTCTCAAACTCAAAATCCCTGCCTTCTACTCCATCGAATCCTTCTCCTTATGTCTGTCTGCCTGAGATTCATTTTCTGCTACGCCTGCTTTCCAGTAAGAATAAGCGTATAATTCCTGTGAGGTCCAGTTTTTTTCTTTTCTCAGATAAGTACGGATTTCTTTCACACTTGAAAATTCACAAGCTACATAACCAAACTTTGTAGTCTCCGGAATCTCAATACTTTTTACTGCATTTGAAATTTCACTGCTGATCTGAGGCTGTGCATTGTGTAACCATTTAAAATCAATTTGAGCTTTCGTTTCAAGCAGTTGTTCATCTTCCTTTCCATGAACTTCAATAATGCATATTCCTTTTGCTGTTGAAGGAAGTGTTTCCAAAATAGCACTGATCACTGGAATGGCCGTAGCATCACCTACCAACAAATACCAATCTGCTGCAGGATACAGTTCTTTTCCTTCCAAACGCATCATGACACCCAGTTTTGAACCTGCTTCAGCTTCCCTCACCCATTTGGAGGCCGGACCGCCGTCTCCGTGATCTACAAAATCTATGATCAGTTCATTTTTTTCCAGATCAATTCCTCTGTGGGTATAAGTTCTGATGGCTGGAGCCACTTCTTTTGGTGGATACACCCACTGATGGTTTTCATCCAGTGTGGGGAAATGAATCTCGTTCAGTCCAGCTGGAGGAACTGCAATCTTATTATTGTCTCCCACCATAGTATTTTTGAATACCTGAACTTCCGGTGAGTATAAATACACTCTGATAAAATGGTCAGTAATGTATTCTTTTCTGGTGACTTCGGCAACAATCTGCCCTGTTGAAATTTTAGCCATAACTGATTTTTTAAAAATTCAAATCCGGTTTCCGATCAATCTCAGAAACCGGATTTGAAATATAATATGTTTTCAGATCAAGACATTTAAACCTTAATTGTACTTTTAAAATTCAAAAGTGTAAGAAAGATTGAATGTTCTGCCTCTTCCTTTATAATTAAACAATTCCGGAAGTCCGTAGGTAGAATATAAAACCTGGGAACGCTTGCTCCAAATGGTCTGATAATCTGTATTAAACAAATTCTGGATTCCTAAATTGAATTTACCCCAACTAAATCGGTATCCCATCATCAGGTCTGAAGTATTGTAGCCTTCCACCACATTATTAAGCTCGTCTTTCTGTTTAAAATTCTGTAACGACTGGAATCTGAATGACCAGTTTTTAATATTATACCCGATATAGGTTACCAATTTTGAAGGAGAAGCATTGTAAATCTCCTGTTTTTGCCATTCTCCTTTATTATCAACTTCAGATTTGATCAAAAGTCCGCTTGCTCCGAAATAAACGCCATTGCTTAAGGAATAAGAAACCTCAGCTTCAATTCCCATATTTCTTAATTTAAGATCATTCACGAGAATCTGGAAGGTCTTTTTATCTACGGCAACTGTTTTATCAGAAGTACTCAGGAATCCGGCAACCTGGGCTCTTAAACCACCTCTGTTTACACGGTATCCTACTTCAAACTGATTGGTTTTGATCGCCTGCAGCGGCTGCTCTTTTACATTGATACTGGATACAACATCCCAGTTGGTCCCCACAAGTTTATATTGCCCGATTCCGTAAAACTTGGCAGGATCGGCTAAACTTGCTCCCTGAGAAAAAGTTCCCCAAACCTGGTGCTGTTCATTGAATTTATATAATAATCCGGCATTGGCCAGTGTTACATTATAAGAACTTTCACCACCCGGAATTGCAGATGCCGAACTTCCATATCCCATCGCAACCTGTGTCTGCTGTTCGGAACCGACAAAATCGTCCATTTTTACGTTGATATGCTGATAGCGAATTCCTGCATTCAATTGTAGTTTTGGCAGGATATTATATTTTGCCTGAACATATCCTGCATAGCTTTGTGAGTGGTTAGTAGGATATCTTCCCAGACTGTATTTTGTCTCATTGATCAGACCTCCACTCGACATTGTTTTGACAATATCGTAAACAGATTGTGTTCCTTCAAATTTCTCAAAATCAAAATCTGCTCCGTAGGTAACGTTTAATCCACGCCATGATTTGGATAGTAAAGCTTTAATCCCGGAATAATAAGTATCCTGCTGTGATGAGGACATATAAGGTATTCTTCCTGTCTGTAACGTAACATTTCCAGGGAATGGATAAAATCCTAATTTTTCACCACGGGTTGCCAGCTGTACATAAAGGTCCTGACCACCCAAAATTCCGTTTGCATTATAAGCTACTGTTGCCATATAACGCTCTGTACCTACGTTTTTATCGGAAGAGAAACCATCTCTCATTTCAAGTAATGAAGCATTTTTGGTAGTGAAAGCACTTAAATTCTCACCTAAAAATAAACTTCTGTCGCCATTAAATTTAGAATTGTAATACTGAAGGGAAGCTGTTATTTTATGTTTATTGTTAAACTGATATCCACCTGTAGCCAAAATGTCAATTGACTGGTTGTATTGAAGGTCGGTTTGTGTAATATCTGTAAAAAGCTGTTTCTGATCTGCTCCATACACACCTCCGTTCTGCTGATAAGCAACTCCTAACCTTCCGAAGAACTTATCACCCTTGGCAGCAATGGATTGAGCGGCACGGAAATCATGGTCATCTTTACCCATAAAACCTGTACGCACTCCCAGTTCTGTTTCTCCACTGATTCCTTTTTTGGAAGGTGTTTTTGTAATGATATTGATAATCCCTCCGGTAGCATTTCCCCCATAGATTGAACTTGCTCCAGAAAGAACTTCAATTCTTTCAATATTAAAAGGATCGATGGCATCCAGCTGGCGGCTTATTGCGCGGATACTGTTCAGAGAAACTCCGTCGATCATTACCAGTGCAGAACGGCCTCTCATATTCTGCCCGTAGTTGGTTCTTCCCTGTGGACCAATATCCATAGAGGGAATCAGAATCGATAACATTTCTTTGATGGGAACTCCGCTTTTAGCCTGTTCCTGAATCTTTTCTTTCTGTACTACCCAAACGGTTCCCGGAACTTCAGAAATTTTAGTGGGTTTTCTGGAGGCTACAATCACCACATCTTCAATACCTTTAGAGGCAATAGAATCTTTCACTGTCTGGGAAATCATCACTCCCGAAACCAAAAGACCTATGAACGCATACTGCTTTTTCATTCTTTCTACTTCAATGTTTTATAATCTCACAAAGATAATTCTTATTTAGAAAGAATAAAAATAAGAGACTATGAGATTTTCCCTTATTTTACTATTTTAACTTCTGTTTTCCCGGGAATTTACACGTTATAAAAAGCGTAGAATCCCGGCCTTTACAGATCCGGGATTCTACTAGTGAAAAACAAGGTTTCTTTTATACTGCAGGCCCTGCAGCATCTTTTATTTCTTCTAGTAATTTTTTTCTTTCACGAAGTCTTCTTCTTGCGATAACTGATTTACCGCCAAGAACTCTGATAAATCTTAAATACTGGAAACGTTCTCTTCCAAAATGATGAGAAAGAACGTATATCAATACGCCAAGACCGGCCAAAATAATGTATCCGAACAGTTTTTTACCTGCTATAATAATAGCATTCAGCTGAATTGCTTTCATATTGGAAGCAACATTCTGAGGTGTAATCGTCATCCCATCCATATAAACGGCAAGATCTCCTATGGCAATCACCTGGAAATGGTACTGAAACCATGAATAAATTGCTGAAAAAAGCCCTACCGCAAGGAAAGTTCTCCAAACCAGAACAAGCCCGATCGCTGCCAGCATATCATCCATTTCAAGTTTATCCAACGTATAAAACCACACCGAGATAAATAATGCACACATTCCGTAACCTTTCAGAAACATCGGCAGATACCAGTTGTCATAATTGAATTCCAGTACCATGGAAAAGTACATGATAATTGCATACCCCATCATCGCTGCAAATCCTGAAAAGATGAACATTTTCAGCGGCTTCTCTTTTTTAAACCAAAATACAGCAATCACTCCTGCCAGAATAATACCGGGAATCATTAGCATACTCAGTCTCGCATTTGTTACCGAGTCATATCCCAGCACTCCTACCGCAAAAGTATTCTGAATAGATGCCGTTCCTAAAAACATTCCCAGCCAGATTAACATAAACAAACCGTGCTGTACATTGTTCTTTGCAAATATTTTAAATGAAAGATAAGGTCTCTTCAGCGTCAACTGACGGATGGTAAGTAATGCAAAACTTGTAAAAGCAGCAATACTTGCATTGACGATATTCTTTGAATTCAGCCAGTCCTGCTGTTTCCCGAAAGAAAATACATACGCTGAAAACATGAAAGTAGAGATAAAAAGCAGAATACTCAGCCAGTCGATATAATGTAATGGGACTTTCAGGGCAAAGTATTTATCATGCATAAAAATCCAGTGGATAAGTGCCAATATCATACATAAAACCGATGTCAGAATATAAAACTGCTGCCAGTTGTAAGAAACGGCCACTTCAGCAGCATAATAAGTCGCAACCTGATTCATCACCAAAACAAATGTATAGAACAGACCGTAAAACATTCCTCGGTTTCCGATCATCATCATCAGCGGAAGAAACAGTTCTATCGTGATCATCATTTTCATAAACCCGATAAGCAGAGAAGTAAATACAAAAACCATAGGCTGCAGAGTTGTCGCATTCACAAAGTTCAGAAATGCGAGAATCACCAGTAAAGCCACCATCTTATCTCTTACTTTGAATCTCATTTTCATTCTGAGAACAATGGGCATACAGGCCCCCATTCCTATTGTTGTAGCATAGTTGGCCCACATGAAGTATTCTGTCATGGCACCGGTACCTCCTGTCAGATAACTGATATTCCCAGTATAAACCCCACCGATAGGCATTACCACTGCAAGCAGCAATACAATCAGCAGCAGCTGTACGGGTTTCGGTACCCAATCGCTATATAATCCTTTGTTGTACATGATTTTTTAAGTAATAGATTTCAGATATCAGATGGCAGACTTTCAACATCAGCCTTAATTTTCCTCAGCATATGTCCGGAATCTGATATCTTCCATCTTTAGTCTTTATTAATATTCACATTCATGTTCATTCCTGCGCTAAGTTTATCCAGGTCTTCTTTTTTGTTGGAAGCTGTAAACTCTATTCTTACAGGAATTCTCTGCTGTACCTTAATGAAGTTCCCGGTAGAATTATCTGTCGGTACACTTGAGTATCTTGATCCGGTAGCAGCTGAAACAGCAGTCACTACTCCTTCAAATGTTTTACCTCCTAAAGCATCGGCTGTCATGGATATTTTCTCACCAATTTTAATATTGGGCATCTGGCTTTCTAAAAAGTTGGCCGTTACCCATTTCTGACCATTCAGAACGATGGTTGCCACCTGCTGTCCCGGCTGAATTAACTGACCTTCAGAAAGGGTTCTTCTTCCCATTACGCCATCATAAGGTGCGGTAATCACTGTATAAGAAAGGTTGATCTTAGCCATATCCAATGCAGATTTCGTTCTTTTGATTTCCGCATCGTTTATTCCCAGTTTACTTTTCACTTCAGTAGTAGAAAGGTTTGCTGACTGTTTTTGATTCACTAACGTTTCATAAGCAGCCTTTTGCGCATCATATTCAGTTTTTACCTGATCGTATTGCTGTCTTGTAACTGCTTCAGCTGCCAAAAGATTTCTGTATCTGTTTAAGTTCTGTTCTGCGTTCCATAGTCTGGCCTTTGCTCCTGCAATATTAGACTGCATCACATTGATATTGTTTGAAACAGTATTCACGGAAGAACTCGTTGCCGTTCTTTGTGCCATAGCATTCTGGTAGGCGGCTTCAGCCTGTCCCAACTGGGTAATAATTTCACGGTCATCCAAAATAACGAGTGTATCTCCTTTTTTTACATGCTGATGTTCGATGAATTTAATTTCTTTGATATAAGCAGAAACCCTTGTATTAATCGGATTGATAAATTCTTCTACCTGCGCGGCTTCTGTATAGGTTTTACTTCCGATATGGAAATAATTGCGTACCAGCCAGAATAATCCAAAGCCAAGGACCAGAAAGACAATAATATTGGAAATAATAGCTCTTATTTTATTGGTTTTATTTTTCTTTTTTTTATTCTCTACGCTTGGTGCAGCAGGAGTTGGTGTCGTATTTTGAGTGTTTTGTTCCTTGTTTTCCATTGTTGATTTTCAGTTTTAAAAATTAAAGTGTTCCTGTAGATTTCAAAAGGTTATAATACTGATACAAAACATTGATTTCAGCGTTGGCATAATCTAGCTCTGATTGCAGTTTCTGGTTTTGGGCATCTATCATTTCTGCCTGTACTGCCAGTTGGTTCAGATATTTGGCTTCCGTAATCTTGTAGTTTTCTTCTGCCAGTCTTTTGGAATCATTCAGAATATCCGCCTGCTGGATGGCTTCCTGATATTTTGTATAGGCTGCATTCACTCCCATATCTACATTCTGCTGTACCAGAGTCATGGCATCATTCGCCTGGTTCTTTTGCAATTCACCTAATTTTACTTTTTCTTTCGTTTTAAAGAGTGTATCGATATTATAGCTCAAAGAAACTCCTGTCTGCCATCCTCCGGAATACATATCCAAAACAGGATTTCTGGTGGTAATGGGTCTTTGCAGGGTATAGCCTCCAAATCCGGCCACGGTAGGCGCATTATCGGTTTTTATGATCTCAATGTTTTTATCTGCAACATCAATGTTTTTTTGAGCAGATTTAAGCAATGGGTTTTTCTCATGAGCAAGGTCTGTATAATAATCCATACCTATCCCCGATTCTTTATTTTCTAAGTTTTCTGTAGGAACAATTTCTGTATCCGAGGATAAACCTAAAGCAATATTTAAATTATAATTAAGGATTTTCTTATTGTTGGAAAGTGTCAGAATTCCCTGATCCAGATTTTTGATGGCCAATTCTCCACGAATTACTTCATTTCTGGTTACCATACCCTGCTGATAGAACTTCTGGATATTTTTCAAACGTTCTTGTGCCAGTTTTTTATTATTCTGAAATACTTCTTCCTGGTTGATCGTTTTATAGACATCCAGATAATTGGAAATTACCAAAAACTTTACATCCTGTTTATTTTTCTCTAAGTCCAGTTCAGAAAGCTGCTCACGAAGTCCTGCCATTTCAACAGACTTATTCACCAATCCTCCTTTGAAGATAAGTTGTGTAGCCTGTACAGCATATGAACTTCCGTAATGCGGCATCGGAACTTTTGTAGAATTTGAAAAATCTTTGTCAATTGCTACTGCATCCCCTAAATAGAACTGGCTTGTAGAAGCTGTAATAGTGGGCAGTTTTTGAAGTTTAACAACATTCGTGTTTTGCTTTGCAATATCTATGTTCTGTGCAGACACTTTAAGCTGCTGATGGTTCTGAACAGCGAGTTCCGCCACCTCACCTGCGGTCATCTGCTTGATCTGTTGTGAAAAAAACAGCGCGGGAAAAGCGGCTATCAAAACTGATAGTGCTGTTTTTATTTTCTTTGTCATTTTACCTTGTTTTACAGATGCAAAGTTAGGGCAACAACAAAATCAATCAAATGTTTGATTTTTGGAAAAAGATGTTCAAATGTAAGATTTTAGCTTTCGAACAGATGCCTGTACTGTGTAGGACTTACTTCCAGATGTTTCTTAAAAAAGTGAGAAAACGAGTATTGATCGCTAAATCCTAGAATAGAAGAAACCTCTGAAACCGGTTTATTGGAAGAGTTTAAGAGTACTTTCGCCTCATTAATAACAATTAAAGCGATGATCTGACTTGCAGATTTACCTGTGATAGTCTTCACCACAGAAGAAAGATGTCTGGTTGTAATCGACTGCCGTTCGGCATAAAACTCAACGGTTCTTTCTGTAAGATGATGTTCTGCAAGATCGGTAAGAAATACAAATACAATCTCTTCCTGTCTGGACATCTGATTCATAGAACTATTGTCTTCCTTGGAAATAATCCCGGCCATCTGATAGCAGAAAACAGAGAAAAGATGCTCTACCATTTCTTTCTTGTACAGCATTTCCGTTTCAGAATCCAGAATATATTTCAGAAAATTGACACTTTTCCAGACTACTTCCATTTCATCTTCAGGAAAAGGAACTCCTTTATTCATCTGTTGCCTGAAATAACGATAGGTAATCAAGCGGTTAAATTTCAATGATAGAGCAGAAATAAATTCTCTTTTATAAGAAACCATGCGGGACTGAAAATCATCGGTCACAGAAACCACTTCATAGATGGTTTGCGGATCTGTTACCATAAACATATTGGCGGAAACTTCCAGATCACTGAAGTGCTGCCTAAGTTTTATAGTTCCTGATTTAATAAAAATAAAAGCAGGATTATCGGGACGAAAAGGTTTATCAACAGCTATTCTTTCGAAAATATTGCGTTCCGTAAAAATATCAACTCCGAATTTTTCTAGGGCAGACATATGACAAATGTAAGCAATCTTACCAGTGATTACAAAATTTTATTATTTTAGCATCAATCCAATTTCCTGTCAGTATGAGAAAGGTTGATCTATTATTTGCAGAATACAGTAAAAGCCATAGAAACGCTACCAACAAGTTCATTCACTGGATTTGTGTTCCTTTAATCTTTTGGACGATTCTGGGTTTTGCCTCCCTCATTCCCGCTCCTCATTTCTGTGCTTCCTATTTCGGATGTGTCAGTATCATCAGCTGTATTGTGATTTTTCTTGTTACTTTATTCTATATCAGGCTTTCTCTTTTGATCGCTATTGTGATGGCTGTCATTATGCTTATTATGGAGCATTTTATTTATCTGGCCAATATCAGTTTCGGTAAACAATCATGGATCGTTTATCTTTCTGTATTCATTATTACCTGGATTTTTCAGTTGATAGGTCATAAAATAGAAGGACAAAAGCCGTCCTTCCTCAAAGATCTTCAATTTCTGCTGATCGGTCCAATCTGGCTGTTAGGTTTTATTCTTAAAAAAACAGGAATCAGATATTAATCTTCAAGGGCGTACACTGCAAAACTTGCCAGCCAGTGATCCCCACCATAATTCCCCTGGAAAAGTAACGGTAATCCATTGGCAAGAAATACATCTGCCGTTTTCCTGAAATCTTTTTTCAGTGGATGATTGGCAGGAAGTGCATTGGAAATTCCTTTCATACACCATGCTTTTGAAAATGATAAACCCACAAGGTGAACGGTCTGATAATCGCTAAGATCACTTACCACAGGAATTTTTTCAACATTTTCCAGACTTCTTTTTTCGTAGAAAGCATTCAGCCATTGCACAAATTCTTTTTGAGGAAGAACTCTGCGCATCAGATCAGCAATTTCAAGACTTGGCGAAAAGAAATCCGATCCGTCCGGTTCCAGATAAGCAGGTGTTTTCTGTTCTTTTAAGAAAAAGTACTTAGCCTTTTCGATCAGTTGGCTTTCAAATTCTTTATCTTTATTTGCTCTTGCCCAATCTAAGGCAAAAGACATTGCAAATGCTGTATTAGGGTGAACTCCGGTTCTGTTTGGATAGGTTTGTTTTGGAAGGTACGTTTTCCAGGACTTCAGAATCTGATCAGTTAACGGTTTCAGGTTTTCGTGCCATATTTTAGCTTTCGGATGATCCCAGTTGGTAAGCTCTTCGTCCAGTTTTAAGATCCATGCCCAACCATAAGTTCTTTCGAAAGTTCCTGTCAGTTGATATTTTGTAAAATAATCAGCCTCTGTTTTCAATTTATCCTTCTGAAAAGATTCATCCAGAATTTTTTCAATCTCTTTGGCATTGGAAAGATTGGGTTTTGTTTTTAAAAGTCTTGTGAGCATCCAATGTCCATGAACAGAGCTATGCCAGTCAAAACACCCATAAAAACTAGGGTGAAGATCTTTTGGAGTTAAAGGAACTTCGCCTGCATTATTGATGATATGCGCTGTTTTATTCGGATATTCCTGATTGATACAGTGAAGTGGTTTGTCGGATAATTTCATCGCCATTTCGTCTGTAAGTTTCGGAACTTCCTGGGCATACATCAAAAATGGAGAAAACACAAATGCTAAAAGACTTTTTTTCATGAATTAAAAATAGAAATTATTTACTGTTTTCAACAATTTTCCGGACCGATTTTGAGATCATTTGATTTAATTTTTTGATTTCCTGCCTGTGTTTTAATATTTTATTTAAAAATTTCAAATAAATCTGAAATAGGATTACTTTTAAGCACACTTTTTGATCACATCCATAAAAAACTATCCCATGAAAAAAATTATTCTCCTTTTATCAGGACTTATTCTTATCAATTGTAATAAATCAGGAGTGGCCAAACAGGAAGTGAAGGCAGATCTGATGGAAGTTATTACTGAAGAGAAATCATATTCTCCCGTACCTCCACCTCCTTCTCTATCTGAAAAACTGATTCCAGACGAAAACAAATCTAACAAAGAGCCTTCTACCTCTAAGAAAACTGACACTATTTCCAGAAAAATAATCAAAAACGGTGACATGAAGATCCAGGTGGGCGATATTAAAAAAGCTCAGCGTCAGGTGAATGATATCTTAAAGAAAAACAATGCTTATATTCAGAAAGAGGATTTTCAAAATACGGATATGGATGATAATCTTAACCTGATCATCAGGGTTCCTCATAAAAATTTTGATGCTCTTATCAGTTCATTTTCAGACGGAGTCGGTTCTGTTTTATCCAAAAACATTTCATCCAATGATGTCACGGAAGAGTATACTGATGTATCGATAAAACTTGCCAACAAAAAAATCTATCTTGAAAAGTATCGGGACATGCTTAAAAGTGCTGCCACGACTAAAGATATGCTTGAAATTCAGGAAAAAATCCGCGAGCTTGAAGATGAAATTGATGTGGCAGAAGGCAGACTTCGTTTTATTGATGACCGTGTGAATTACAGCACTTTAAGTTTAAATTTATATAAAGAAAAAGTGAGAAGTTCGGCAACCTCTAAAATAGGTTTTGGAAGCCGTTTTGTAGATTCGGTAACGGAAGGTTGGAACAGTTTTGTAAGCTTTATGCTCGGAATAGTTTCTCTTTGGCCCTTCTTTTTAATCATTCCGTTTATTATTTTCTTTTGGAGGAAATGGAAATCTGGCAAAAAAGATAAAAATTAATATGAAAACCCGGGCATCGAAGATGCCCGGGTTTTCACTGCATTATCAACATTTAAACTGTTTCCAGTATAGTTTAAAAAACAAGAATAATGCAATAGTCTTGTTAAGAGCTGTTAAATATTTTTAAGTGAAATAGCTATATCACGGCAATTCTGCCATATGCTACTATTTTCCAAGTACAAATACCGCAGGAATTTTATGAAGTTCCGGCTTCTGTTTCTGCCAGTCTTTTATAGATTTTGTCTTTATAAATTCATGTTCCGGGTCGTTGATATTGGCCGCAATACAGAGCTTGGTATTCGGTGATAAAAACTTGCACAGATCTTCAAAAAGCTGATTGTTTCTATAAGGTGTTTCCATGAAAATCTGCGAATATCCGGTTTTCTGAACAAGTCCTTCAAGATTCATGATGTGCTTCTTTTTCTCTCCCTTATCAATAGGAAGATAACCATTGAAAGTGAATTCCTGTCCGTTAAATCCACTGGAAATCAAAGCCAGAATAATGGATGAAGGTCCTGAAACAGGGATTACTCTGATGTTTTTCTCATGACACCATTTAACGATCAGGTTTCCAGGGTCAGCAATACAAGGCAATCCCGCTTCTGATAACAATCCGAAGTCCTGCCCTTTCAGCATCAACTCCTGAGCTTCTTTGATGTCCGCATTTTCCGTGTATTTGTCCAATAAAAACAACTTCAGATCAGCCTGCTTCTTTTCCGGGGCAAAAAATTTAACAACCTTTCTTGCTGTTTTTTCATTTTCCACAAAGAAATAGTCTGTCTGCATGATATAATCTTTCAAAACAGGCGAAAAGTGGTTGATAGAAGTGTTTTCTGATAAGTAAGCAGGGAGTAAAAAAAGCATCGTATTATTTTTTAGTTCTTTCGTTTAATGAAGGTTGCGGAAAATATTTTGTAAGGTCCATAGAAAAGGTAACGGAAGTGATCTTCCAGGTTCCGTTGATCTTCATCAGTGTCCAGATCTCCTTTCCCCAGTTTTCCATTTTACCGTCGTACCAAAAGCTGTAATCGAAATTGGCAGAAGCTATTGCTCCATCTTCCACAATCTTAATATTGTCAAATTTCTCTTCAGATTTATCATCTTTAAAACTTTTGATAAAAGCTTTATAATCATCAGCAAAGTAGTAGTCTGCCTTAGGATTTTTCTCTAAACGTTTAGCATACGTCCTGTCTTTGTAAATTCCAGTCCAAAGTACAGGTTCCTGAAATAAAGAGAGATATCTGGCTTTATCTCTGGTTTTAATACATTCCATAAAGTCATCCATTACTTTACGGATTTCTATTTCATCTTTGGTTTGGGCAAAAGATAAATTAAAGCTTACCAGGAGCAGTAACAGCAGTTTTTTCATGATTATGATTTGGGTATTTGATTCTTAATAGCATCACATCCCCTATCCAAAAGCTGAAAGACTTTTTCAAAATCGCTCATATCTCCCCAATAAGGGTCGGGAACCTCTGCATTTTCATGATCTCCCAATAGTTCTAAAAACAAAGATACTTTCTGTCGTTCTTCTTCGTTTCTTGTTTTGGAAACCACATCTTCAAATACATCAATATCCATACAGTAGATCTTATCAAAGGTTTCAAAATCTTTTCTGGTAATGGGTCTTGATCTTTGTTTTGAGATATCAATATTATGATTGGCAGCAGTTTTAATGGCTCTTTTGTCGGGATGTTCTCCTTCATGCATTGAAATAGTTCCGGCTGAGTTTACCATAAAATTCTCCGGCACCTTTGTTTTCATGATTCCTTCTGCCAGAGGACTTCTGCATATATTTCCCAGACAAACCATTAATATTTTCATATACTATCTATTTAAAAGAGTCTTTTGCCACAACAAAACTAAATAAAAAATGAAGAATAAAACTATCCTTCATTTCAATTTATTTCTGGTCAACAATGTTATTGTTTGATTCTTTCTGTAAGGTCTTTTACGTACTTCTTGATTTCTTTATCAATTTTTGATACGTCTTTGATTGTATCACATGCATACATTACTGTAGAGTGATCTTTCCCTCCCATTTCTTCACCGATTTTAGTAAATGTAGAATTGGTGAATTCTTTAGAGAAGTACATGGCAAGCTGTCTTGGTAATGCGATCTCTCTTTTTCTTGTTTTTGACAGTAATTGTTCTTTTTTGATTCCAAAATAATCACATACAACTTCCTGGATGTAAGGAATGTTGATGATTTTTTTCTGGTTGGCAGCAATTCTGTTGATCGTTTCTTTTAACAATTCAAGACTCAGATCTCTCTTATATACTGTAGAGTAAGCGATCACAGAGTTGATTACTCCGATAAGTTCTCTTACATTGGTTTTCGTTTCCACAGCAAGGAAGTCAAGCATATCTCCCGGAAGAACGATTCCATCTCTGCTTAGTTTATCTTCAATGATTTGTCTTCTTGTTGATAGATCCGGAGATTTGATTTCTGCAGAAAGTCCCCATTTGAAACGGGAAACAATTCTGTCCTGAATATCCATAATATCAGCAGGCGCTTTATCTGAAGTAAGGATAATCTGTTTTCCGTTCTGATGCAGGTGATCAAAAATATGGAAAAAACTATCCTGAGTAGCTGATTTTCCTGATAAGAACTGAATATCATCAATAATCAGTACATCTACCATTTGATAGAAATTCGCAAATTCAGTCTGCTTGTGTGCTTTGGCAGCAGAGATAAACTGCTGGATAAACTTTTCAGAAGACAGATAAAGAACTACTTTATCAGGGAACTGATTCTTTACTTCAAGCCCTACCGCTTGTCCTAAGTGCGTTTTTCCAACTCCGTAACCACCATATAAGAATAACGGGTTGAAAGCAGTTGCTCCAGGTCTTTTTGCAATGGATCTGGCTACAGTCGCTGCAAATTTATTGCTTTCTCCTTCTACATAACTATCAAAAGAATAGTCAGGCTTAAGGTTAGAATCTATATTTACTTTTCTTATTCCAGGAACTACAAAAGGATTTACGATATTAGCAGAGAATCCTTGTGGCATTGTTTCCTGTGTTTTTGGAGTTGGAACACTTTGTCCCTTGATGTTCATGGTAACCGGTTTTTCTTCACCTTTTGGTCTGTTTTCCATCACAGAATACCATAATTTCACTCCTTTTCCAATATTTTTCTTCAGGGCAGCAGAAAGTAAGGACAGGTAATTGTCCTCTATATATTCCTTGTAAAAATCGCTCGGTACGATAAGCGTAAGGTTGTTTGCTACTAATGAAAGCGGCTGAACCTTATCGAATAACATATCGAAAGATTTTTCAAGTTTTTTCAGGTCAGAATTGTCTTCAGCTGCGTTCAGGTTATCACGCATAAACTGAAGGCATTTCTGCCATATCATCATTAAATTGTCATCCATTTTTATGCCCCGATTATTCTTTGTTTGTACTGTGTTTAGAAGGAAGACAAAGGTCCAATTTTTTCTTTTCAAAAAAAAATATTGCAGGTATTGATTATTTAAAAATATATTTGTATGTATAATTTAATACCTAAAATGATACACACAACACACTCAATACGAGTACGTTACGCAGAAACAGATCCGATGAAATATGTATACTATGGTAACTATGCAACGTACTTCGAAGTGGGGAGAGTTGAGCTCTTCAGAAGCATCGGAATTTCATACGATGAAATTGAAAACCAAGGAATTTGGCTTCCTGTTTCGGACTATAAAATTAAGTATATCCGACCAGCTTTGTATGATCAAAAATTAGAAATTCATACTTATGTTAAAAAAATTCCGGGAGTAAGGATCGAATTTGAATATGAAATTTACAATGAAGAGCATATTAAAATAACAGAAGCTTCCACTACTCTATTTTTTCTGGATGCAAAAACCAATAAGGTTATCAAATGTCCGGATTTTCTAATGGAAATGATTGAGAAGAACTGGAAGGAAAAGTAACATGTTAGGAGATTCAAGGTCCAAGGTTTAAGGTTCTGGACAACCGCATCACGTAACCCGAACCCCGTAACTCGTAACCCGCAGCATTAAACTTTAAACATAAAACATTGAACTCCATTTATGAATTAATTCGCACCTTTGTACCTTTATTTTAATCATCCCTTATATATTATATTATGAAGATTGCATTTTTGGGACCTCATGCCAGTTTCACACAGCTTGCTGCAGCGCAGCTTTTCCCTGATGAAGAGTTATTACCCCAAGCCAGTATTCTGGATTGCTTTAAGGCTGTTGAAAGCGGCGAAGCAGTAAAGGCCGTTGTACCTTTGGAGAACTCTATTGAGGGAACAGTTTCTATGACGCTGGACTATTTGTATAAGACCCCGTCTATTAAGATTGAGGCAGAAGCGGTAATGCCTATTGCACATCACCTGATGATTCACCCAGACAACTCTATTGAGAATATTGAAAGAATATATTCACATCCACAAGCACTGGCACAGAGCTTCCATTTTCTTGACACTCATTATAAAGAGATTCCAAAGCAGGATTTTTCTTCTACTGCTGCTGCTGCGAAATTTGTTTCAGAAAACAAGGAAACGGCTATTGCTGCTGTTGCCAACCAATTTGCCGCTAATTTGTATGGGCTGAAAATTATCAACCGTAATATTCAGGATTTTGAACAGAATCACACCCGGTTTATCATTATCTCTAAACAACAGGATACCTACCAGAATAACAATCTGGAAACTTTGGGAGAAAAAGCAGGAATGCTGATCACTCTTCCGGAAGATCATCCCGGTGGGCTACATCAGGTTTTATCGGTTTTTGCATGGCGAAAGATGAACCTTAGCAAAATTGAATCCAGAACATTAAAGACCGGACTGGGCAATTATTTCTTTTTTATCAATGTGGAAGGGCCTTGGGAAGAAGTCTTACATGGAAACGCCCTCAAAGAACTTGAATCAATCAATGCTAATGTTGATTTTCTTGGAAATTATAGAGAATTCCTCTTAGAAAGCTAGAAAAAAGTAAATAAATACATTAAAAACACTGCCATTTGTGCAGTGTTTTTGTTTTTAAACCTATTAAAAACCTGAAAAAAAATATTTTTTACAAAAAAATATCCAAGATCCAATACGATACATTTACTACTAAAATAACCCACACAACAGGGAGAAATATTTTTCTTTAAACACCTTATAAACAAGCGATTAATTAGAAGATAAATATAATAACTCGTAATTAAATCATGAGGTAATATTACGCAAAATATAAACATATGTTTAAATATATTACATCATATTAATATTAAAATTATAAATTTCACAATGAAGGGTATAATTTTTATTGTATATTTGCTAAGCAACTAATTAAAAATCTTGATCATGAAAACTAAACTTTACAGCTTAATGTTAGCATGCGCAACCCTACCTTTATTTTCCCAAGTTGGTATCAATACAGCTACTCCATCTGCAACTCTAGATGTTAATGGAACACTGAAAGTTAGAGACACACCTGCAGCTACAGCATTACCTGGCTATCAGGTTTTAGCAATTAACCAGGGAAGTACTCAGGTTTACACTGTAGATCCTGCGCTATTAATTGCCGCATCAGGAACCAATACTTCTGTATATGCAGCAAAAAAAGCGACAGGTATAAGCCTTCTGAATATAGGAATTTTCCCAGCATCATTCCTGCCTGTTAACTTTGTAGCAGCTGACCGAAATATAGGAAGTGCCGCTTTATTTACAGACGCTGACGGTTCTTATACTGTCCCATCTACAGGAGTATATGCCGTTGGATTCGCATTCAGATATGGAACAGGGCTACAGGCATCATTATTGTCAGGAGCTCCAGGAATTGGAATCGCCAGAACCAGAACGGGGGTAACCACAATTATCGACAGTCGCCCTTTCAGTGGCGTTAATCTTGCGTTAGCAATTAACTTAACACTTTCTGATGCAAGTATCAATTCTCTTTACTCGTTCCAGGCAGGTGACAAAGTATCTTTCGGGCTTACTGATTCCGGTATTTTCTCCGGATCATTATTAGGATCCAGTATCTCATCATTCTACATTTACAAAGTATCCAACTAGTAAAACATATTGTTAGTTATCTATACCATTTAACCCATCACTTATACTGTGATGGGTTAATTTTTTAAATCGCTTTTCAAACATTTCTTTATATTTGATAAAACTAATGAAATGAATGAATTTATTGCTGTTGTCATACTTATAGTAATCTTCATCATTTTCAACAATCTGAACACCAAGATCAGAAGACTTGAAAAGGAAATCACTGACCTTAATCATAAAATTAATAAGGCCCCGGATCAGTCTGAAGTAATCCCAACAAAAGCTTCAACAGAAGAAACTATTGTCCCTCAGCAAGTACAGTCTCATCAAATTGTTCCTGAAGAAATAAAAAACAGGGAAGAAAATGAAGAAATCCCGATACCTGTTCAAAAAGACTGGCTGACTCCCGTTTTTGATTTTTTAAAACAAAATGCACTCACCATCATTGGTATTTTTACTCTTGTTCTGGGAATCGGTTACTTTGTAAAGTATGCTATTGATAAAAACTGGATCGGAGAAACTGCACGAGCGGGTATTGGTTTTTGTACCGGAGCAGGAATCATCATTATAGGACATTTCCTCAGAAAAAACTATACAGCATTTGCTTCTATTATAACCGGAGGCGGGATTGCCATGCTCTATTTCACTGCCACCATTGCTTTCCGGGAATATCATCTTTTTACACAGAATACAGCCTTTGTTATCACCGCCCTGATTACAGCGGCATCTATTATCTTATCCTATTATTATAAAAGTGAAGTCCTGATTATTTTTTCATTAATTGGAGGTTTTAGTGCTCCTTTGATGATCAGTACCGGACAAAGCAACTACCCTTTCCTTTTTATTTATCTTACTCTTTTAAATATTGGAATGCTGGTAGTCTCTTTTCTTCAACACTGGAAAAGCGTAGGATGGACAGCTTATATTTTTACAACCGCTTATCTTTTTTATTGGACGAATGAGAGCACGGAGCTTTTAAGCATTACTTTTTACATGATCAGTTATGTGATTTTCTACCTTTTTGCTCTGCATGACTACATCAAAAAAAATATACTTTCAACTTCTGATATTTTAATACTTGCTTTTGCTAATTTTTCGAGTGTTCTGGGACTGCTTTATATTTTTGATACTTTAGCCTATGAACCTCCCATCATTTTTCCACTTGCCTTTGCTGCAGTCAATTCTTTTCTGCTCCTTAGAGAATATGGACGAAAAAGCTTCGGAGTTGCTTATTCTGTATTTGCAGGACTCGTTACCAGCCTTATCACTATTGCCATAGCTATTCAGTTTAAAACCCACCTTATCACCAGTATCTGGGCAATAGAAACTACTCTTCTGCTTTTCATCTGGAAAAAGACAGATCACAAAATTTTCAAGATTTTCTTTTATATCCTTTTTCCATTGGTCATGATCGCTCAGATTGTAACCTGGACAGAGTATCTGGGAACAACAGATTTTACTATCATATTCAATCCTCCGTTTATTACCAGTTCATTTACCATCGTTTCCCTAATGATCAATTTATATTTATTAAGGAATACAGGAAAAGAACCACAGGAGAAAGTCAGCACTTTTTTTGAAGATCTTGTGACTGTGATTAGCTATGGAATTATTTATATAAGTCTTCTTCTTGAACTTACCTATCACGTTTCAGAGATGCCCTGGTCGGCGGTTGTCGGCATAGGACTGTTATTCAGCATTTATTATCTGTTTATATTATTACTTTTCAGAAGACCACTAAGTATCAGAAATGATGTTCAAACCGCTCTGATCTATATGTTTCTCTTTCTGATTATTCTTAATACTTCGGTTTCCACACTACCAGTTGTAACAGCTGTATTAACAAAAAAACTTCATTTAAGCTTTTACTTGCTGCATCTGCTTCAGTGGATTCCTTTTATATATGTATATTCCCGGATCATTCCATCATCAGAATTTCATAAAACACGAATTTCTTACTGGATCCTGTCATTGACACTTATCATTTCCATAAGCTGTGAGCTTCATCATTCTTATGTTTTAATGATTTCTAATGACCTTCCTCATTCTTTTGAAGCAAGCGCCCACTTCAATATTCTTTATCTTCCTATTGTATGGACTGTTCTTGCGAGTATTTTTATTTATATGGGTTTGAAAAAGAATATTCAGGAATACAATAAGGTTGGATTTGCATTGATAGGGCTCATGGTTTTAAAACTCTACGGTTATGATGTATGGCAAATGGATAATATTTCAAGAATAAGCGCCTTTATTGCTCTTGGAATTATCTTATTATTAAGTTCTTTCGCTTTTCAGCGATTGAAAAATATCATCAGAAATATGGTTGATAAAAAAGATAAAAACGAGGAAACCACAGACTGATAATCAAAATAAAAGTTTTTATTATAAATAAAATGTAAAACAATCTGAGATTTCATTCACATTTTATAAAAAATAACTATATTTATCACGTTTTTAACAGTTACATATTCTGATTATGAAAAAATTACTCTATTCTTTTTTAATACTCTCTTCGGCTACTTTATTTGCACAGCAAAAAAATCCTGCTGTGAAGTTTGCAGTTGCTGACAACGCTATCGGAACAGTAGAATTGTTTAATGCGAAAAAGAACGTATTGCAGGTTTCTAAAGTATACAATACTCCGGCAAGTCTTCCCCAAAGTTTTAAAAAATACAGTTCTGTTTTTACAAAAGGGGTAACTGAATACAAATTCAAAAATGGAGAAAATACATTGGACAGAATGTCATTATCCAACATCAACGCACAATATAATATTCCGGCAGACAATCCAGTATTTATTGAAGGTTATGAATTTGCGGATACCAGCACAATGATCTATCCTGAGATCAAGAAAAGAGCTGAAACAAAAGATTACAACGGTAAGAAAACATTGTTTATCTACACTACCGAATAACTTGAATAAAATAAAAAGGATGCCATTTCAGCATCCTTTTTATTTTAATATTTATTGTTCCATTTTTTCTTAAGCTCCTCATAGATCTTCTTCTCGGTAGAATTATTACCGGGCTCATATAATTTCACATCCCTGATTTCCTCAGGAAGAAAGTCCTGTTCCACAAAATTTCCGTCATAGGAATGTGCATATTTATATTCTTTCCCATAGTCCAGATCTTTCATCAGTTTTGTAGGAGCATTTCTCAAATGAAGTGGTACCGGTAGATTCCCGGTTCTCTTTACCAAAGCCAATGCTTCATTAATAGCCATATACGCAGAATTACTTTTAGGAGAAACCGCAAGATAGACCGCAGTTTCGCTTAATATGATTCTTGCTTCAGGATTTCCAATCACATTGATCGCCTGAAAACAATTGTTGGCAACCACCAGCGCATTGGGATTAGCCAGCCCTACATCTTCAGCGGCCAGAATAAGCATTCTACGGGCAATAAACTTAATATCTTCTCCTCCGGCAATCATCCTTGCCAGCCAATAAACAGCTCCGTTCGGGTCACCACCACGCATTGACTTGATAAAGGCAGAAATAATATCATAATGCTGCTCACCATTTTTATCATACAGCGCCATTGTTTCCTGAAGAACTTCAAGGACATCCGTATTGATGATTTCTGTTGTACCGGAGTTTTTATATTGATTCAAAACCAATTCTACAGAATTGATTAGCTTCCTGGCATCACCACCCGAGTATTGAATGAAAGCTTCTTTTTCAAGAATTTTAAAATCGGTTCCTTCATCTTTATTATATCTTTCAGAAGCAATATCAATCAATTCTTCAAGTTTTTCATAACTCAAAGCCTTTAAAATATAAACCTGGCTTCTCGAAAGCAACGCTGAAACCACTTCAAAACTTGGATTTTCAGTAGTCGCTCCTATCAGAACAATCCAGCCTTTTTCTACGGCATGCAGCAATGAATCCTGCTGAGATTTGTTGAAACGGTGAATTTCATCAATAAATAAGATGGGTGATTTCCCAGAAAACAAATTCTGTTTTTTAGCATCATCAATGACATCACGAACATCTTTCACCCCTGAAGAAACAGCAGATAGCTTATAGAACTTCCTTCCTGATTGTTCTGAAATAATTTCAGCGAGTGTTGTCTTCCCGGTTCCGGGAGGTCCCCATAGAATCAGAGAATTCAGGGTGTTATTTTCAATCATTTTTCTGATTGTTCCTTTGTCGCCGGTAAGGTGCTCCTGCCCCAATACATCGTTCAGGGTTTTAGGTCTTAATTTTTCAGCTAATGGAATATTTTGATTCAAACTAATTCTATTTTTTAATATCAATGTTCCGGATTTTCGATCACCGAAACTTATAACAAATTTAAACTAATTTTCATTTTTTTACCCTATTTTTGCATTGTTTTGAAACTTACATTCAATAAAATCATTACATTTCCGCTGGTAATTTTGATAAAATTTTACCAATGGTTCATCTCGCCCTTACTTCCCAAAAACTGCCGTTACGAACCCACCTGTTCTCATTATATGATTGAGTCTCTTCGGGTTCATGGGATCTTTAAAGGATTCTGGCTGGGATTTAAAAGAATTTTGAGATGCCATCCGTGGGGAGGCAGCGGTTATGATCCCGTTCCGCCCAAACATAAATGTCAATAATCAAACTATTAAATCAATAGAAAATGAATACTATTTTTTTCAGAATTTATCTTGTGCTGTTTGCGTTCACCACGCAGCTTTTTTTTGCACAGGAATACCCTGGAGGTTTATCTGACGGAACTTTAGATGTCAACGGAAGCAATGTTCCTGTAAAAATCTATTCTACTACAGAAATGGGAGACCTTACCGCTTTTCCGGACAGAGAATCAGATAAGAGCCATTCTTTTGTTGTGATCCTTAACGGATCCAGCCTTGAACCTTCTTATTATAATTATGCAGCTTCAGCATTAGCAAGGTTCAAAGATTCCAACTATCAGTTTTTTGATAAAAACTTTAAGCTGATCAATACCGCTGCGACTCAGGAAAATGTTACAACGTTTAAATATGCGGTAAAAACTGTAAAACCCATTACTGATTCTGATAAGGTAGAACTTAAAACTTCATTCAAAATATGGGATCCATCGAAAGGAATTCATATCGGATCATTTACTCTTCACTTTTATAGTTTGATGTTTGTATTTGCATTTGGTTTCGGATATGTTTTAATGACGAGAATCTTTAAGATTGACAATATTAACCAAAGATACCTTGAACCTCTTTTCACATGGACTTTAATTGGAACAATCCTTGGGGCGAGATTAGGACATGTTATTTTCTATCAGCCGGAATTGTTTAAAGAGGATTTCTGGAGTGTATTTTTACCCATAAGCACAAAAAATGGTTTTAAATTCACAGGGTTTTCAGGACTGGCAAGCCATGGTGCTACTATCGCTTTGATCTTCACGACGCTGTATTACTCATTTAAAATCATCAAAAAAAATCCTTTCTGGGTATATGACAGATTAGGTATTGTAGTTGCGTTAGGAGGTGCATTTGTAAGAATGGGGAACTTTTTCAATTCTGAAATCGTTGGTAAACCAGCTGATCCAAATTCTCCGTTTGCATTACTTTTCCCACAGCAAAGCAGTGAATATGGCCTTACCGTACCTCGTTATCCAAGTCAGTTATTTGAAGCTGTAGGGTATGTTCTTCTATTCATTTTGTTATGGATACTTTACAGAAAAACAGATAAAAAATATCAGCAGGGATGGCTATTCGGTTTATTCTTTATTATTCTTTGGGCGATCAGATTCTTTGTTGAGTTCCTTAAAGAGCCGCAAGGTGATGAATTCATCCAGATCGGAGGTCTGAACACAGGTCAGGTACTTTCCATTCCATTTATGATTGCCGGTGTTGTTATCATGATCGTTTCTAAGAAATTTAAGATTACTCCGGAAGAAAATGAAAAACCTGAGTATATTGAAAAGGCATAAGCACAAACTGGAAATAGAATAACTTCGGTTTTAAGATAAAAAAGGCAAATTTGTACTCCTACAGATTTGCCTTTTTCTTTTAAACTTATTTTAAAAGCCGTTCAGTTCATTTTCTGTTACAAACTTCTGGCAACTTTTCGATTCAGCTCCTCAAAAACGCTTCCAAATTCACTAATAACATCCGTAGGAAGCATAGATTCTTTTGAATGCCTTTCCGAAGCAAGATCAGCCGATCTTCCGTGAATCCATATCCCTAAAATACAGGTTTCTTCTTCAGAATATCCCTGTGCTAAAAGTGAGGTGAGAATTCCGGTAAGGATATCTCCACTGCCTCCTTTCGCAAGACCCGCATTTCCCGTTATATTGTAAAATACATTTCCCTCCGGGGTAATAATTTGTGTATGATGATCTTTCAAAACAATATAAATATGATACTCTTTTGCCTTTTCTCTGGCCAGCTCAAGTCTCTTAAAAGAATTTTCTGTACTTCCGAAAAGCCTTTCAAACTCTTTAGGATGAGGAGTAATAATTGATTTTTTTGGAATTAATTTCAGATTTCCTGCCTTTTTAGAAATGATATTCAATGCATCGGCATCCAGAATCATCGGACTGGTATAGTTTTTAAGAAAGCTCAGAAAACTTTTCTCAGTATCCGGATGAGTTCCCAGTCCAGGTCCTATACCGCAGGTCAAGTCTTTGTCTATCTCAAAGTTTGTTATAAACTGTTTTCCTCCCGTTATAAACATGGCTTCCGGACAAGAGGTCTGCAGTATCTCATATCCACATTCCGGTGCCAGCGTAAAGGTCAGCCCGGCTCCGGTTTTTAAGGCAGATTGTGTAGCCAGAACGGCAGCTCCTATTTTCCCATAACTTCCTCCTATGATTGCAACCTTACCATAGCTTCCTTTATGGGAAAACTCCTGTCTGGGCTTGAATATAGATTCTATCAGCTGATCATCAATGATAAAATATTCCGAATCTGTGGTATCAGCATAGGTTTTGTTTAAATCAATATCCAGCACTTCTACTTTCCCGGTATATTTTCCGGTTTCGGGATGAAGGAAAGTTCTTTTCCAGCCTTGAAAAGTCAATGTGTAATCAGACTTCAGAATAACAGGATCATTATCAAATATTTCATCTGAAGATAATCCGGAAGGCACATCAATGGATATCTTAATATTCTTTTTGGAGTTCAGCTGCTCAACAAGTCCTTTCAACTCTCCTTCCAACGGTCTGGATAAACCTGTTCCGAAAAGAGCATCAATAATAATTGTTTTATCATCAAAATTATAGTGTTCATTCTGATCAAATTTTCTGACCGAAATTCCTGATAAATCACGAAGCCTTTTCAGATTGACCAAAGCATCTTCTGAAAATTTCCGTTTAGAATCACCAACAAATACATCCACATCAAAACCTTTCAGGTAGAGTATTCTTGCCACCGCCAATCCATCTCCTCCATTATTTCCATTGCCACAAAATATGGCCAGCTTTTTATGATTTTTACAATGTTCCGAAATCCAGTGGGCTGCAGCCATCGAAGCTCTTTCCATCAACTGGATGGATGAAACCGGTTCATGGGAAATCGTAAAATGATCCCAGCTGCGAATCTGTTCTGCGGTAAAAATCTTCATAGGTAAAACAAACTTTTAAGCAAATTACAAAAGATTTTTCATTATGGTATCACCTCAATAATAAAAATAAGGAGACCTCATGAATGAAATAAAGTATCTGTATAAAGCTAAAATATTCATTAAATCCAATTCTATGAATTCATCATAAAACTCAATGTTTTGGGAATAAAAAACTATAAAAAGTAGTGTTTTTTACATTTTTTAATTATATTTTTGTGTATATACTAATTAAAAAAATATAAATTATGGGATTTGTAAAAGAATTTAAAGAGTTTGCCTTTAAGGGGAATGTTCTCGATCTTGCTGTCGGTGTGATCATTGGTGCAGCATTTGGTAAAATTGTTTCGTCTTTGGTAGAAGATGTAATCACTCCTCTGATACTGAATCCGGCATTAAAAGCAGCAGGCGCAGAAAATATTGCAAAACTTACATGGAACGGGGTTGCGTATGGAAATTTCCTTTCAGCAGTAATCAGCTTCCTTTGTATTGCCATGGTTCTTTTCTGGATCATCAAACTAGCCAATAAAGTCAACAAAAAAGATGCTCCGGCTCCTACAGGACCTACAGAGGATCAAAAACTACTGACAGAGATCAGAGATTTGTTGAAAAGCAAAAATATCTAATCTGATAACAATAATTCAAAATAAAAAAGCACCTCAACTGAGGTGCTTTTGTTGTATAATATCATTCAATTATTGAATCTGTAAGATACTTGAAATCTGCTCTGCCAAAGAAAGCCCAATTCTGTCCTGTGCTTCAAGAGTAGATGCTCCTGTGTGAGGGGTAAGAGAAATTTTAGAGTGATTAAGAATTTCCTTAGAAGGTGTTGGTTCGTTAATGAAAACATCCAATCCGGCAAATCTTACTTTTCCGGAATCTAAAGCCTGAATTAAAGCAGCTTCATCAATAACTCCTCCTCTGGAACAGTTTACAACAGCCACTCCGTCTTTCATGATTTCAAATTCATTCTGACCGATCATATAGCCGTCTTTCTGAGCCGGAACATGCAGCGTAATAAAGTCTGAATGCTTTAAAACCTCCTGCAATGGTTCAGTTTCGATATCGACATTGATAAACTGGTTGTTATAAAACTTTACTTTAATGCTGGCTTTACCTACATTATTATCAGCAGCAACCACTCTCATCCCAAGTCCTAAAGCGATTCTTGCTACTTCCTGCCCGATTCTTCCCATTCCTACGATACCAATTGTCTTTCCTCTCAGTTCGATACCGGCAGCATATGCTTTTTTAAGACCTGAAAATTCAGTATCTCCTACCAAAGGCATTTTTCTGTTGGAATCCTGAAGAAATCTTGCTCCGGAAAATAAATGAGCAAAAACAAGCTCAGCCACCGATTCCGAAGAAGCTGAAGGAGTATTGATCACGTGGATTCCTTTTTCTCTTGCATAGTCTACATCAATATTATCCATACCTACTCCACCTCTGCCAATAATGTCGATAGATGGACATCCGTCAATAATATCTTTTCTTACCTGCGTAGCACTTCTCACCAATAGAGTACGGATTTTGTGCTCGTTAATATAATCTACCAAAAACTCCTGTGGAACTTTTGTAGTAATCACTTCAAAGCCTTTTTCTGTCAATGCATCTATTCCAGATTGATCCAGGCCGTCGTTTGCTAAAACTTTCATAAAATATCGAGTATATTAAAAAATGAAAGATTTAAAAATTAAAGGAACCGGGTTCGCATTTAATCTTTAAATCTTTGAATTATATTTTTATTCGCCGTCTTCTTTGAATACTTCAATGGTCACTTGTTTTTCTACCAAATCCGTAAATCTTCCTTTGTATCTTGTAGCTCTTACCAGGTGATTGTCTATCCAGTGATAATTTCCTCCTCTAGGTTTTCCGCAAAGTACGCTGTGGTATTTGAAACCATGCTTATCCAGCCAGTCAATAGTGATTTGTTTCAGATTTTCGGTTCTTGAAGTAAAAAAGCAGATCTGGTGCCCCTCATCATACCATCTGTTGACAGTTTCCAATGCATCAGGATAAGGTTCACAGGTAACCATTCTTTCCGGTTCTTCGTTTGGAACGTCATCTGTAATGGTTCCGTCGATATCTATTAAGTAATTTTTTACGCCATCCTTTAGAATAGGACTAATGTGTTCAATGTATTCTAATTCCATTACTAAATATTAAGTAACAAAGTTAGCGTTTTTACAACTATCAGGCACATTAATCTTAGTTTAAGTTAAAAATATACTACAAAAAATAGTATTTAAAGAATAATATCAATATTTTATCAACCATTTCATTGCAAATAGTTAAAATTTTTCGTTTTGATATTTCTTTTTATGATTAATATATAAAAACAGATAAAAAAGACAAAAATGAATTTGCAGATTTGCAGGTAAACATTCTCCGGCATCCCCGGATATTACAAAAAGCATGATGTTTATCTAAAAATTTCCAAAATACATTTATTACTCTTACATTTGTAGGAATGGAAGAATTTGTTGTTTTAGTAAATCCTAAGGATGAAGTTTTAGGGCTGATGGAAAAACAGCAGGCTCACATCAATGGCCTGTTACACCGTGCTTTTTCTGTATTTCTGTTCAACAGTAAAGGAGAAATGCTTCTTCAGAAAAGGGCTTCAGGAAAATACCATTCTCCCAATCAATGGACCAATGCCGTGTGCTCACACCCAAGAGATGGGGAAACCTACAAGGAAGGAGCAATACGAAGACTGAGAGAAGAACTCGGAATTGAGGCAGAACTTTCAGAAAAATTCAATTTTATTTATAAAGCAGATGTAGGTGGCGGCCTTTGGGAGCACGAGCTGGATCATGTATTTGTGGGAAACCATGAAGTCGATTTCAATCTGAATAAAGAAGAAGTAGAAGAAGTAAGATTCATTTCCCCCGAAAATCTGGATAAAGAAATCTCTGAACATCCTGAAAACTTTACAGAATGGTTCAAAATCATCCTCGAAGAATATAAACACCATTTTTAAATGATGAAGAAAATATTGTTTTTTTCTGCAATGTTAACGGGAAGTCTGTTTTTTGCCCAAAAAGCAAAAGTTTATGAAAGTCCCAACTACTCTATTAATGTTCCGGACGGCTGGAAATCTACGAATGACAGTGAGATCGTCAATATTTTTCCAACCAGTCAGATAGGAGCCATTACGATTTCGGAATATCACGATTTGGCACTTCCGAAAGAAGAAGTAAAAAAATTCATCCTGGCACTTTATCAGTCACAAGATCAAGAGAATAAGATAAAAGATAAAAAAAGCCAGAAAGGATATACGGAATATCTGTATGAACACTTTGATGAAAAAGAGAAGTTGTTCTGGATAACCAAAGTTTTTCAAAAAGACAAAAACTTATATTTAGTTTCCATCAACTGTGGCCAGAAATTCTGGAACGGAAACTACATGACCCAATTCAATGAGACTTTTAACAGTTTTAAAATAAAGAAATAAAAATTAAATATGAAGAAAACAGCCTTGTACGACAAACATGTTTCTTTGGGAGCTAAGATCGTACCTTTCGCAGGTTTTGAAATGCCTGTTCAATATTCAGGGGTTACAGAAGAGCACTTTGCAGTAAGAGAAAAAGCAGGATTATTTGATGTTTCCCACATGGGACAGTTTTTCATCGAAGGGCCGGGTTCAAAAGATCTATTACAGTTTGTAACTACTAATAATGTAGATGCTTTGGAAAATGGAAAAGCTCAGTATTCTTGTCTTCCCAACGAAAACGGAGGAATTGTAGATGACCTTATCGTTTACAAAATGGAAGATGACAAATATTTCGTGGTTGTAAACGCTTCCAACATCGACAAAGACTGGAATCATATTTCAAAATACAATACTTTCGGGGCTAAAATGACGAATGCTTCTGATGAGATGTCATTATTGGCAGTTCAGGGGCCTAAAGCTACTGAAATCCTTCAAAAGCTTACAGAGGTAAATCTTTCAGAAATTCCTTACTACCATTTTACAGTAGGAACTGTTGCCGGAGAAAATAATGTGATTATTTCAAACACAGGATACACTGGAAGCGGTGGTTTTGAGATTTATTTCAATAACGAAAGTGCTGAAAAACTTTGGGATGCTGTAATGGAAGCTGGTAAAGAAGAAGGAATTATTCCTTGCGGATTAGCTTCCAGAGACACTTTAAGATTAGAAAAAGGATTCTGCTTATACGGAAATGATATCGATGATACGACTTCTCCTATCGAAGCAGGTCTAGGATGGATCACTAAGTTTGATAAAGATTTCGTTTCTAAAGATGTTTTCGCAAAACAAAAAGAAGAAGGAGTTACAAGAAAATTAGTTGGTTTTGAGCTTACAGACAAAGGAGTTCCAAGACATGATTATCCTGTAGTAGATGCTGAAGGGAATGTAATCGGAAAAGTAACTTCCGGAACACAGTCTCCAATGAAGAAAATCGGATTGGGTCTTGCATATGTAGACAAGCCTCATTTCAAATTAGGATCTGAGATCTTTATTCAGGTAAGAAACAAGAACATTCCTGCAAAAGTGGTAAAAGCTCCTTTTGTATAATCTGTTCTGAAGATATACTTAAATAAGAGAGGCTGTGATGTTCACAGCCTCTTTTTTGTTTAATAACAGATACAGCAGACTTTCCTGTCCGGGCTACAGGCATCTCCTACGCCTGGTGTATTGGAAATCACTCCTCCTGCAGGTCCACATAAAATACTACAAGGCGGGATGAAAGCAATTCCTCCACTCACCTCTTTTAATTCTGATCTGGTCAGTTTTTTTGTTTTTGAAAAGTTTGTTTCATATTGTAATTTTTTGGCGATTATAAATATAGTCATAAATAACATTATAAATCAAACACTTACAACACATGTAATTAAATATCCGGCTCAATAATGAATTCATTATTGAGCCGGATAGATCAACTATTTAAAGTTTTATTTATTCGTTTACCCCAAAGAACTTCTGCAATTCTTCAACATTTTTCTTATCATTTCCAACAAAGATCTCTTTGTCTGTAATAAAAACAGGTCTTTTCAAAAAGGTATAATGATCCAGCAGCAATTCTTTAAAATCTTTTTCTGTCAATGATTTTACATCTAAGCCTCTTAGTTTGATCTGAGTAGATTTTTTACTGAATAATGCTTCGTATGATTTTGTTTTTTTATGCATTTCGGCCAATTCTTCTTTTGTGATCGGCTCCTTTTTGATTTCGCGAAGTTCCCAGTCTGTAAGATTGAACTGGGCTAAAATTTTTCTGCAGGTATCACATGTGTTGAGATAAAATACTTTCTTCATTATGGTTTCTAATCTGTTATTGGTTAAAATTCGTTTTCATTGAAAGTTTCGTCTTTCAAAAGTAGGATTTAATCTAAAACTTTGGAAATTATTAAATAACTTTATTCAAATTTTATAAAGATGCAGAACAAGCCTATTACTTTTCAGTTTATTTCGGAGCCTTCAGATGTGAATTACGGAGGAAATGTACATGGAGGAAGTGTTATGAAATGGATTGACCAGGCCGGTTATGCATGTGCGACAACCTGGAGTGGTAATTATTCCGTCACCGTATATGTAGGCGGAATCCGTTTTTATGACCCTATTAAAATTGGTGAAGTGGTAAAAGTAGACGCCCAGGTGATCTACACCGGAACTTCAAGTATGCATATCGCTATCAATGTTTTTTCAAGAAACCTGAAGCAGCCGAATTTTGAGAAAAAAACCCACTGTATTATCGTTTTTGTTGCTGTAGATGAAAATGGTAAAAAACTGCCCGTACCTAAGTGGACACCGGAAACAGAGGAAGAAAAACAGCAGGAAATATATGCTAAACGCCTGATGGAGCTGAGAACACAGATTGAGGATGAGATGAAACCGTTTTTGTAGAGACTAGCTGCGAAGGTGTAAAGCTTAAGGTTTAGAGTTTAAGGTTGTGGGCAACTAACAACTAGATAACCAGCAACTATAACAAAACTAACCACATTATATGAAAGGTATTTTCACCTTAATCGCATTGCTTACAATAGCTTTGGTTCAATCTCAGACCCATCGGTTTATTTATGAACTGCAATATAAGATGGATTCTACAGAAACGACTTATGATAAGTTGAACATGATATTGGATATCACACCAAAAGAGGTGAAATTTTACGGAAGAAACCTTATGACGACAGATTCATTAAATAAAAAATTCGGGATGAATACCAGTCATACAGATATGTCCGGGCAGGTGGTGAAACGAAAAATTAATTCTTTTGAGAACGAAAATTTCATCAACATCAAAAACGGATATTATTCTTTTAAAACTACAGATAAAGTAAACTGGACAATTTCGAGTGAAACCAAAAAAGCAGACAGCTATACCTTACAAAAAGCTACAACCCAATTCGGAGGTAGAAACTGGACGGCATGGTTCTGTAAAGATATTCCTTTTAATGAAGGCCCTTTTAAACTCCGCGGGCTTCCGGGTTTAATATTTGAACTATCTGACACACAGCAAAACTTCATTTATCATCTTATTAAAAGTCAGGAATTGCCGGAAGTATATCTGACTGATGACTTTATTGAATCTAATTTCGGCAATAAAGCTATTCCCATCAATGAGAAGCAGAAACATAAACTGGTCATGGAGTTTTACAATGATCCTTTTGCTTTTGAAAGAAATAATTTCAGCAAATCCAATAATGACCTGAAAATAAATATCAACGGAAAAGAAATCCATAATGTGGATGAACTGAATACCCAAACCAAAAGTATGCAGGAAGTGATAAGAAAATACAACAACCCGCTCGAAATCGATAAGGCTATACATTATCCAATCTATTAAAACTCTGATTTATCTTTAAGTTTGGGCTAAAGCCAGTGCAAAGTGTTAAATTGATGTGGGCGGGCTAAAGCCCACCCCTATTGATAGGGCCTGGCAAATATTAAAATTTAACGACAATATCTTTTATCTTTTATCTTTTATCTTTTATCTTTTATCTTTTATCTTTTATCTTTTATCTTTATTCATATATTTGCATAATCAAAAGGAAATGGTGTTCTTCCTTACCCAACCGCTTTACAAAAGCTGATGACGCCTGATTAAAAGATTATTAACAAATAACTAATCAGGATTATTATGTCAAAAAGTCAAAGAACACTTGGTAAAAAAGCAGTTTTTTACACTCACTTTTTCTTCAGAAAATTTCCGGCTCTGCCTTATATTTTAAAATGGCTATGTATTAGTATCATTATCGGTGCATTGGTAGGAACTGCTTCTGCAGGATTTCTGCAATCGTTGGAATGGGCAACAGATTTCAGGGAAAATCATCTCTGGCTGATTGCATTGCTTCCTGTAGCAGGATTTCTGATTGGACTTCTCTATTATTACTTCGGAAAAGATGTTGAGGCAGGAAACAACTTGTTGATTGACACTATTCATGAGCCCAAAGGAATTATTCCGTTTAAAATGGCTCCTTTTGTGTATCTGGGTACAATGATAACTCATTTCTTCGGAGGATCTGCAGGGCGTGAAGGAACAGCTCTTCAGATGGCAGGAGCTATTGCAGATCAGCTTACCAGACCTTTTAAACTTGACAGAAATGAAAGAAAAATATTGATTATTGCGGCCATTGCTGCCGGATTCGGTTCTGTTTTCGGGACTCCTTTGGCCGGAGCAGTTTTTGGACTTGAGGTTTTTCTGATCGGAAGAATACGATATAATGCGATATTCCCTGCTTTTGCTTCAGCTATTCTGGCTGATTGGGCAACCAACCTATGGAATGTAAAACACACTCATTATCATATTGACATCATTCCTAAACTGGAGTTTTTGCCTATTTTATACAGTATTCTGGCAGGAATAGCCTTCGGGGTCTGTGCTGCTGCTTTCAGTAAGATCATTCATTGGGCAGGCTCTGTTTTCAAATCAAAAATTAAATATCCACCCCTTCGTCCTGTAGCAGGTGGAATTATTATTGCCCTGGCAGTTTTTGCGATGGGCACCACCCGATATATCGGATTAGGTGTTCCTGTGATTGTAGAATCTTTTGAAAAACAGCTTCCTTTATATGATTTTGTGTTAAAAATGATTTTTACCATTGTTACGCTTTCAGCCGGATTCAAAGGTGGAGAAGTTACCCCGTTGTTCTTTATTGGAGCTACATTAGGCAGTGCTTTATCTCTCTTTATTCCGTTGCCGTTCGGATTATTGGCAGGAATGGGATTTGTAGCAGTATTTGCCGGAGCAACCAATACTCCTTTAGCCTGTATGCTGATGGGAATCGAATTATTTGGAGCAGAATGTGGCGTATATATAGCCATTGCCTGTGTGGTATCTTACCTTCTTTCAGGCCACAACAGTATTTATACCCAACAGAAAATCGGAGAAGCAAAAAACAGAAGATTTGAAAGTCAGCAGGATCGTTCAATTTCGGATTTTTTATAAGTTTCTTTCTGTTGCTAGTTTTCTAGTTGTTTTTGTTTCTAGTTACTTTAACCCCCGAAACTCGCATCCCGCATCCCGCCACTACTTCCAACAATAATTCGTAATTTTACCCCATGTTCGATTACAGATTAAAAGTTTTCCATACGGTAGCTTCCCGATTAAGTTTCACTAAGGCTTCAGAAGAGCTTCATATTTCGCAACCAGCTGTTACAAAACACATTAAAGAAATTGAAACTCAGATAGGCGCCAAGCTGTTTGACCGTAAAGGAACTTCTATTCAGCTGACTCAAAGTGGAAAGATTCTGTACGAACATGCAGAAAAGATCAGAAATATCTACCGCGACATGGAATTTGAGATCAGCCAGATCAATCAGCAGCATAAGGGAAAACTGATTATCGGGGCCAGTACAACTGTTGCGCAGTATATTTTACCTGAAATTTTAGCGAAATTTAATGCGTACTATAAAGATATTAAGATTGAGCTTCTTACTGGAAATACAGAAGCCATCTCTGTCCTTTTAAAAGAAGAAAAAATTGACCTGGGGATCATTGAAGGAGAATCACAGTCTTCTTATTTTGAATATAAGACTTTTAAACCTGATGAAATAGTTCTGGCAGCGAAATCAGATCACCCACTTGCGCATAAAACCTTAAACTTAAAAGATCTTTATCATCTGGATCTGATCTTCAGAGAACAAGGTTCCGGAACTCTTGAGTTTATACAAAACAGACTTAAAGAAAAAGAAATCAATATCCATGAACTGAATACCGTCATGCAGCTGGGAAGCAGTGAAAGTATCAAGAACTATCTTCTCCACTCGGAATGTATGGCATTTCTTTCCATAAGTACCATCCTGAATGAACTTAAAAACAATGTACTGACGGTGATTGACATTAAAAACCTTAGTATTGAAAGAGACTTCCATTTTATTCTGCCTAAAGGAGAACAATCTGAACTGATTAAGCTTTTTCTGAGGTTTGCAGAATAATCCCCCTTATGATGTAAATTCTATTATTTTTAGCATGGTTATTAAAAATATACAAAGCTTTTAAGTTTTGGCTAAAGCCAATGGAATTTTTAAAATTTATTTGGCTGGGCTAAAGCCCAACCCTATTGATATAATTAAGCAAATAGTAAAATTTAACGACAAGATCTTTCATCTTTCATCTTTCATCTTTCATCTTTCATCTTTTATCTTTTATCTTTTATCTTTTATTAATTATAACTTTTAGTTATCCAATATAACAAAATACGATTTATTTCGTAATACTATTTTCCGGAATTTTGATGCAGATTTTAAAAGTTCGCATTATGAAAGATTTCATTCAGAATGAAATGACCCGAAAAGTATTTTTTATTGTATTGGCAGTTCTGTGCCTTACCCCTCTTGTATCTTCACCAATTGCCCTTGTTTTAGGTTTTGGACTGGCTGTTTTTATCGGAAATCCTTTTGAGAAACATCTTCATCATTATATTCATTTACTTTTGCAGATCTCAATTGTGGGCCTTGGATTCGGGATGAAACTAAATGAAGCTTTACACGCCGGAAAAACAGGCTTGATGTTAACGGTTGTGAGTATTGTTACAGTAATGGTAATAGGGTATTTTCTGGGGAAAATATTTAAGCTGGAAAGACCTCTGTCTTACCTTATTTCTGCAGGAACAGCTATTTGCGGGGGGAGCGCTATTGCCGCAATATCTCCGATTATTAAACCTAGCACCAAACAGATTTCTCTTGCTTTAGCGATTGTTTTTACCTTAAATTCTATTGCTTTGTTTGTCTATCCTGCCATAGGACATCTGCTGAATCTTTCACAGGAACAGTTTGGGCTTTGGTGTGCAGTGGGAATTCATGACACAAGCTCTGTTGTAGGTGCAGCCAGCAAGTATGGCGATGAAGCTCTGAAAATAGCAACGACTGTTAAGTTAGCCCGTGCCCTTTGGATTATTCCGGTTTCATTGATTACCATGTTTATTTTTAAAAGTAAAGATTCAAAAATAAAAATTCCGTGGTTCATCGGTTATTTTATTGTAGCCATTCTTCTGAACACTTATTTTCCGTTTCTTGACCGTTTCAGTACTTCAATCACTGTTTTGGCAAAATCCGGATTGAATCTGACTTTATTTTTCATTGGCTCTACCCTTTCTCTCCAAACCTTGAAATCAATAGGATTTAAACCTTTATTCACCGCAGTACTTCTGTGGATTACCATAAGTGTCGGCAGCCTTCTGTATATTATTCATTAAAATGAGCAGAACCCTTTTGATATCAAAAGGGTTCTGCATATTAAATGTGGAAATGTTTATTTCGTACTGAAATAATTTCTTTTAGATTGCGGCATCATCACAAGTATAAACCTGTGGACATCCGATATATTGTACACAATACCATGGTCCTGTTACAGAACCTGAGCAACTGCATCCGCAAAGAGATAAATCAGGGTTTCCGCTTACTCCTCCTGCGATATTCTTAAGGTCTTGTTTTCTTAATTTTTTAGCGTTTTTCATAATGTTCATGAGATTTAGTTTGATTAAACAATATAGTTTTAGTTACCTTCCAAAGTTAAACAAATATTAATTACACGCAACAATAATCAGAACAAAATTAATAAATTATTGATTTTAAACTAATTATTATATTCAAAACAAGGAATAGCACAGGCTTATTTATTAAACAGTTCAGATTATTCTGTAAATTCAAGGTCTCTGTCATGAGTTTCAGAAATGGTAAGCGAGGAATAAAATGCAAGGCCAAATACCACTACCCCGACTATGGCAGCACTTTCTACAACAGGAAAATGTCCTTTCAGAGAATCAAAAGCAAATATCATAACCGGTACCAATCCTCTTACCATATTGGGAACCGTTGTTGTTGCTGTATTTCTGATATTGGTTCCAAACTGTTCCGCAGCCAAGGTCACAAACATAGCCCAATAACCTGTCCCGAAGCCCAACCATACACAAAACAGATAATATTTTGTCTCCGTGTTGGTATTCCCAAATAACATGATGGCTACTCCAATCAGGGTAAAGATCAGCATATAGAAGATGGCCATTTTACGTGATTTTAAAGCATGGGAAATAAATCCACTCAACAGATCTCCGACAGAAATCCCTACATACGCCCACATAATTGCTTTTCCGGGGTTAATCTCCTTTATCCCTAATTCAGGGGCAAACTGATTGGCTAAAACGGCAAGAATCCCTATACAATACCATGTAGGCAATCCTACAGCAATACATTTTAAATACCTTGTCAGTCTGTCTTTATTGGTAAAAAAGGATAGAAAATTACCTTTTGAAACATTTTTATGTTCAATATTCTTATAAATCCCGGATTCGGATACGCTTATTCTCAGTACCAATAACATAATTCCCATGATCCCGCCAATAATATAAGAGATGTTCCACCCACCGGCCAGTTCTACTGTAAGCTGAGCTACTACAGCTCCCATTAATCCAAAACCAGCCACCACTGAGGTTCCAATTGCTCTAAGATTCTTCGGCAGGCTTTCAGAAACCAGCGTAATTCCCGCTCCAAGCTCTCCGGCAAGCCCAATACCTGCAATAAACCTCAAACCGGCATATTGGTACACCAAATGTTCTTTTGGAAAGTAAGGAAGAAACCCGCAGGCAATATTAGCTAAGGAATACACTAAAATAGATCCGAAGAGCACGGAAAGTCTTCCTTTTTTATCTCCGAAAATCCCCCAGAAAACACCGCCTATAAGAAGTCCCACCATCTGACAGTTCAGAATAAAGGTTCCGTCAGCATCCGGATTGAGTCCCAGAGCTTTTAAACTTGGTATTCTAACGATCCCGAATAAAAGGAGGTCATAAATATCTACAAAATAGCCTAAGGCGGAAATAATAACGGGAATTGAAAAAATGTACTTCAGTTTTGAAGACATGGACAGTTCTTGCATTTTGGATTAAATTTTTGTTAAAAATAAAAATTAATTAAACAAAGTATAATTTTTTCTTACATATATCTATTAACTTTTCATTTATCTTAAATAGGTTATTTCAATAATTAATGCTAAAAGATTAAAAATGTAAATACATAAATAATTTTTTTAGTTTTTTTGAATGTTAATATTAAAGAATGATGAACGCTTACAAATTATTTTCTGAAGGCATTTTAAAACTCTTTTATTTATGAAAAAAAATATCTAACATTGCATTAGAAATAGATATCGACATATCATTTAAAATATAAAGCATTAGCTTTTCTTGTCTCGGTAAACTGGTAATTTAAAAGTGTACAAGAATATGCGATGCTCACGCTTCGGCGTGGGCTATTGTTTATCTGTACACAGGTATACCAGTGCCTCCGAGACAGTAGACATAGTTCCACGCTTTTTTGTTTCTATAACTGATTAGCTTGGGATAAAAATTAATTTAAACATTTGGCACTTGTAGTACGTAATACAAAAGAAAATGGATAAATAGACTTGCAAGCAAGACACCAATAGGAACCTAATGTGTTATAAACTTTGATTCACATTTAAAAATTAAAAACTTTAAACAAGATGAAAAAATTACTTTTTTCGGGACTATTAATGATTAGCTCCTTATCTTTTGCAGCAATATGGACAGTAACAACTACTTGCGGAGTTGTCGGAAAAATCGAAATTGCCGATAATGCCACGACCTCCCAAGTTGCCCAAGCAGTAAGCCAGTATAATTATAATCAATGTGGCGTTAGACCTGCTAAGGTTAATCTCAGCCTTGAACCATAGTCTTTTTTTATTAGGGTTCGTCAAATTGGCGAACCCTAGTAATTTAAAATCTAAAAAGATGAATCTACAAAAAATACTATTCTTTTTCTTTATTTGTATGATCAATTTTTTATCCTCTCAGGATTTAAAATCTAATTATGTATGTACATATAAATTGGATTATATAATAAATGGAAAAAAAGAAAATGAACAATTCATTATGTATATTGATGCTAAAAATAAAAGATCATTTTTTCAAAGTTCAATAAATTATGCAAAAGACACAATAGACATAAAAGATCCAATGCAATTAGCTAATTATGAAAGTGATTTTAATGAAAAAGTGCTATTTGATAAAAATTCATTTAAAGTTTTTGAAACAGTAATGGATGCCAAACTATCATATTCAGAAAATCAAAAACTAAGTTGGATAATATTAGACAAAATCAAGAAAGAAGAAAGTGTAACTATGCAATTAGCAAAAACTAATGCTTATGGAAGGACTTGGTATGCTTGGTTTAGTAAAGACATACCAATTGACTTTGGTCCTTACAAATTTAATGGTTTACCAGGTTTTATCGTTTCTCTATATGATGAAAAAAAGAAATTTGTATTTACTCTTCAAAAGTTCAAAAAGAAAAATAAAACATTAAAACTTCCAAATCCAAAAAATTATAAGAATATTCTTAAAAACGCTTTCAATAAGTCTAGATTTAAAATACAGACAGCGGATAGTGGAGTTATTATTTTTAATAATGCAAAGGAAAGGGAAAATTGGATGAAAAAACTTGAAGAAAGATATATAGTTTCGCCGTTGCTAGATATTGAGTTTCCAATTAAATAATATTATATGATGTTTATAAAGAGTAAGCAAGAAACTCACTGTCTATTCTGATACTCTTCGTATTTGGCTTATATCAGATTATAAGTCTTTCATAACAAATAAACCCTATCAAAAAATCTTGATAGGGTTTTATTAAATATCTTTTTCTGATTATTATCTGGCAATATTCACAGCTCTCGTTTCTCTGATTACTGTTACTTTTACCTGTCCCGGATAAGTCAGTTCATTCTGAATTTTCTCTGAGATATCGTAAGAAAGTTGAGAAGCTACTTCATCGTTCACTTTCCCGCTCTCTACCATTACTCTCAGTTCTCTACCAGCCTGGATTGCATAAGCACTTGATACTCCATCGAAGCTTAATGCTGCAGATTCAAGGTCTTTCAATCTCTGGATATACGATTCCAATACCTGTCTTCTTGCTCCCGGTCTTGCTCCTGAGATTGCATCGGCAACCTGAATGATCGGAGATAATAATGATTTCATTTCAATTTCGTCGTGGTGAGCTCCGATAGCGTTCACTACTTCAGGGTTTTCACCATATTTCTCAGCCCACTGCATTCCTAAAAGTGCGTGTGGTAGTTCTGATTCCTGCTCAGGAACTTTACCGATATCGTGTAAAAGACCTGCTCTTTTGGCTAGTTTCACGTTTAATCCTAATTCAGCAGCCATAGTTGCAGCAATGTTAGCAACTTCTCTTGAGTGCTGTAGTAAGTTTTGTCCGTAAGAAGAACGGTATTTCATTCTACCTACAATTTTAATCAATTCAGGGTGTAATCCGTGGATTCCTAAATCAATGATCGTTCTTTTACCTACTTCAATAATTTCCTCTTCAATTTGTTTTCTTGTTTTTTCAACGACTTCTTCGATTCTTGCCGGGTGAATTCTACCGTCGGTAACCAATCTGTGAAGGGATAATCTTGCAATTTCTCTTCTTACCGGATCAAAGCATGAAAGAAGAATCGCTTCCGGGGTATCATCAACGATGATTTCAACTCCTGTTACAGCTTCCAAAGCACGGATATTTCTACCTTCTCTACCGATAATTCTACCTTTTACTTCATCAGACTCGATGTTGAAAACGGATACTGAATTTTCAATAGCCTGCTCAGTTCCAATTCTCTGAATAGTCTGAATAACGATTTTTCTTGCTTCGTTTTTCGCATTCATCTGAGCTTCTTCCATGATGCTCTGAACGTGTGCCTGTGCTCTTGTTTTAGCCTCAGCTCTCATGGTTTCTACCAATTCTGCTTTAGCTTCCTCTGCAGTATAATTAGATATTTTTTCAAGTATTTCTACTTTCTTAGCCGTAGCTAAATCTAATTCCTGCTGTTTTCTTTCAAGAATTTCGTTCTTCTTAGCGTAGTCTGCAATCTGCTTGTCTAAATCTTTTTCAAGTTTTCCGGTCTTGCTAAGTTCATCATTCAGCTTATGCTCTTTGTCTTTCGTTCTCTTTTCAACTTCCTGCATTTTCTTTTCACGGGACTGAATGTCTGCGTCATGCTGAGATTTCAATTCCAGGAATTTTTCTTTTGCCTGAAGGTTTTTTTCTTTCTTTATGGATTCAGCTTGTACGTTAGCTTTTTCTATAAGGTTTTCGGCATTTTTTGTTGCATCATCTATGATAAATTTTGCCTTAGTATTCAATGAGCTTTTAGAGAAAAACATCCCTATGATTGCCCCAATAACTAAGCAAATAACGCCGGCTATAATGGCTGTTGTCATAATATATATTGAGTTTTAATTGTCTTCATATCCAAATAAAAAAGCCTACAATAATCCAGAGATTGAGAGTAAACTCCTAATCAACACGATTTGAACTGATTTCCATTGTCTGTAATCCGGAAATCCGGCACGCCATTCGATGGACATTTGTTCGGTAATTGTTTAGCGTTGAGTTTACCTTTAATGTGTTAGAATTATTGTAGGCAGTAATTTTTCAGGAAAAAAAATCTATTTCCCGATTTCATTCAACGACTGATTAATCTGCGTTAACCTTTCGTTGGTAGAATTAATATTTTTTTCGTAGTTAAGAGAAACTACTTCTGCATTGGTTCCCAGTTTAAGGGCACACATAGCCAAAGCATCCTGTTTATCTCTTACATCGAAGTTCTGTTCAAAATCTTTAATCATATTCTCGATCTGCTTCCCTACTTTACGCAAAGTTTCTTCCTCTGCTGCCGGTACGTTCAGCGGATACACTCTTCCTGCAATGTTGACGGTTATTCTCCTTATCTCCATTATAATCCACTGTTTTGAAGCTGAGCAATACAGAAATCAATTTCTTTCACCAATCTGTTGATATGGTTTTTCATTAATCTATTGTGTTCAGGATTTCCTGATATTGCTGAATAAAGTTTTATATTTTTTTGTTCTTCTGCTAATACCTGATTCTTTCTTCTTTCCTCATCATACTTCTTCTTCAACTCTTCATGCTCAATATTTAATTCTCTTAGATTTTCAGTAAGATTTTTATAATTCTTTTGCAGAGTCAAAATTTTTCTCTCTAATTCTGAAAAATTGTTTTCTAAATCTTGAAGCATTTCAGGTTTGTATATTCTAACTAGAAGCAAAAATAAAAAAATAATAACACTAACAAAAATAAAACGCTCTATATTTTGATATACCAACAAAAAAGGAGGCGCTGATGCACCTCCTATGTATTTTCAATAAAATATTTTTTATTCAAATTTCAGAACAAACATTACGGCTCTTGTCTGTAATGTTGAGATTGCAGAAGCCCAGTAAGGAGGTGTAGTAGCGTTATCAGCCACTTTCTCATTGTTCATGAAGAATGTTCCTCTTACGGCAGGAGTCAGTTTAAATTTGTTGAAATAAAACTGGATTCCCATTTCTGCAGACCACGCAAAATTGTGAGTCGTTGATCTGTAGATTCCCTGCATGTTATCATCTGTGGAAGTTGAGTTAGACTGAAGGTTTACAACATAGTTCACCCCCGCAGCAATGTAAGGTCTTGAATTGTACCATCTTTGTCCGTGAAGTTCCAACATTACAGGAACGTCAATTAATGTAGATTTAATTTCTCTTACTTTATCCTTTTCCTGTAAAGGGAATGGCATAAAAGGAGGATTGGTCAAAGAACCGCCTGCATAAATGTCATTGGATTGAGTATTAAAAGTCAACTGTCTTTGTGCAAACTGTAAACCTGGTTCTATCCTTACATCAAGATAATCATTCAGTCTCCATTTTGCAATAAGTCCGGCACCGAAGCTATAACTTTCCTTGGAGGTAACAAGGTTTTCATTATCATTCATCCCATATTTCGGATGCAAAACAATGCGGTAATCCAGTCTGTTCCCGTTCAAATAAAACCCCCAACTGAATTTCTGCTCGTCGAAATCTTCCAACTTATCCATTCTGTTTCGGGTTCTGAATTGCGCGTTTGCAAAAACGGCAACATTTACTGAGGTTAAAACCAGTGCTTTTAATAGAAATTTATTCATAGGTTACTTTGTTGCTTTATAAATTGTGGCTATACCTAAACTTAATTTTTTATATTCTACTTTCTTAAATCCCGTATCTAAAAGAATTTGCTTCATCTTCTCCCCGAAAGGAAAAGCATTTACAGAATCCGGAAGGTATGTATACGCCCTATTATCCTTAGAAACCAATCTGCCGATGGCAGGCAATATATTTTTGAAATAAAACATATAAAATGGCCCCATGAAACCCTCTACCTTTGAAAACTCCAGTATATAAACACTTTTGTTATCTTTAACTACTCTTCTTAACTCTGCTAAACCTTTGGGAAGGTTTTCAAAATTCCTTACTCCAAATGCAACGGAAACAGCATCAAATCTATTGTCCTCGAAAGGTAAATTTTCCGCATCCCCTTTTTGCATGGAAATTTTGCCGTCTAATTTAAGTTTTTTTATTTTAATAACGCCAACATTCAGCATTTGTTGTGATAAATCTAATCCAACTACTTTAGAACCGGTTCCTTTTTCAATAGTAATTGCCAGATCTCCCGTTCCTGTAGCCACATCCAGCACTTCCTGCGGATTATCATTTTTCATCCATCTTACCAGTTTATTTCTCCACAAAACATCAATTTTCATGGATAAAACATGGTTCAGAAGGTCATACTTCGGTGCAATATTGTCGAACATATCCTCTACCTGGCTTTTTTTCGTAGCCTCTGAATTGTAGGGAGTAACTTTGGTGATATCTTTTGTCAAAACTTAAAACTTGTAATATTCTTTATAATAATTTAGGTAATCCTGCTTTCTGAAGATTTTAGATCGGGATTCCACTTTCTGGATATTCTTGATCACTTTGTCATAGTCTTCATCCACATTGTAATAAAAATCTTCTGTGTAAAGCTTATTGAAGCGTTTGGCTCCTCCGTAATAATCCTTTCCGTCAATGACCGTTTTATCAAGATTGGCCAGTAATGAATCTTTTTTAAGATTGTATCCATAATACTGGTCATTTACATAGTAATCCTGATGGGTAATATTAATCAGACCACGAAGCTTATTCACTTCAAATGCCGAATCATACAGCATTTTTTTGTTCTGATCAAAAACCTGAATAGAGTTTTTCCCTTTATTCAAATCCACATGCACGTACTGCCCGGCAGAGATGATTCCTTCAGATCCGTTATTGATCTTAAAGTAATAGGTATTCGGGGTAGGATTATCTACAACATAATAATTCTTCTTGGCTAAAAAAAGGAAGTAGATCCCAAAGGCAACGATAAACGCCACAGCTGCAATAAGTAAGCCTTTTAAGGACGAGTTGTTTTTCATAGATTGTAAAGTACAATTTTTGCAAATTTAATAATATTTTTAATTCTCCGTTATTAATATTAATTATTAACTTTGCATCTTTAAAAAAATCATATAAACGAATGCCGAATACGATCATTATTGGCTCTGGATGTTATATTCCGAACAGAGTTATTGGTAGAGATTACTTCATGAATTCCGAGTTCTACACTGAAGACGGAGTAAAGATTGAAAAGCCTGTGGAAGAGACCATTGCGAAATTTGTAGAGATTACAGAAATCGAAAACAGGAGATTCATTGAGGATGATCTTTCCAACTCACAAATCGGTTATGAAGCTGCAAAAATTGCCCTTGAGGATGCAAAAGTAGACGGCGAGGAATTGGATTATATCATCTATGCAAGCAATTTCGGAGAAGTTACCGAAAACGGATATGCTGATTTTATGCCTACAATGGCAGCTAGAGTGAAGAATAAACTGGGAATCAAAAACAGAAAATGCGTAACGTATGATATGCTTTTCGGATGTCCGGGATGGGTAGAAGCAATGATTTTGGCTGATAACCTTATTAAAGCTAAAGTAGCAAAAACAATTCTTGTAATTGGAGGTGAAACACTGAGCCGTGTAACAGATCCGCATGACAGAAACAGAATGATTTTTGCTGACGGTGCCGGAGCAGTTGTGGTAAAAGCTACTGACGAAGAAAATGTAGGAATTATTGCCCACAATACAATCTGTGACAATGGTCCGGAATTGAATTATCTTGAAAATGCCCCTTCTATCAATAAAGAAGTAGACCAAAAACGTCTTTATGTAAGAATGCTGGGAAGAAAAATATACGAATACGCTCTTAAAAACGTACCCGTTGCCATTAAAGAGACCATTACAGATGCAGGTCTTTCTATTGAAGATATAGATAAAATCTTAATTCACCAGGCAAACGCTAAAATGGATTACGCGATGATTGAAAGACTTCACAGGCTTTATGACATCAAAGAATATGACCACGCGATCTCTCCTATGACGATTCAGGATCTTGGAAATACCTCTGTAGCAACAATTCCTACCATGTATGATTTAATAATTAAAGGAAAAATGGAGGGTCAAACGTTTAAAGAAAAAGGGAACATTGTGATGACTTCGGTAGGTGCCGGAATGAACATCAATGCGCTCGTTTACAGATTTCCTTAAAATATTTAATAAACAAAAAAAATATAAAAGCACAGGGAAGTTATTCTTTGTGCTTTTTTTATCAGAACATGCAAAAGAATTTTTTAATCATCGCTGGAATCTTCCTGTTTTTGGAAGTTTATATTTATCAGGCTATCAGAACACTCACTGATAATTCATGGATAAGAATTGGATATTGGGTACTTTCATTAGCCGTGTATGGGATTTTCGCTTACGAAGTCACCCACTTCCAAAGATCAGACAGAAGTACGGTAAGGGCTCAGATTATGATCTCGTTATTTTTGATTTTCATCCTTCCTAAAATTTTTGTAGTTCTGTTCTTATTAATTGATGATATCTTCAGAACCGGAGGATACCTGATCGGCTTTGCCAAGTCTTCAGAAAACTTCTTCCCGGAAAGAAGGAAATTCCTGAGCATCGTAGGCTTGGGAATGGGAGGCGTTCTTTCCGCCCTTTTCATAGACGGGATTACTTTTGGTAAATACCGCCACACCGTAAGAAGAGTAAGGGTAAAATTCAATAACCTCCCAAAAAGCTTCAAAGGATATAAAATCATCCAGATTTCTGATGTCCACAGTGGAAGCTTCTCTGACCCCAACAAATTACAACATGCGATAGATCTGATTAACGAACAAAAACCTGACTTGGTATTGTTTACCGGAGATATGGTAAATAACGTTGCAGACGAGTTCAAACCTTTTATTCCGTTGTTTTCAAAAATTCAGGCTAAAGACGGCAAGTTTGCAGTATTAGGAAACCACGATTACGGAGATTATGTATCCTGGGAATCACCTGCAGCCAAAAAAGAAAACCTTGATACACTGATTGGTTATGAAAAGCAGGCTGGCTTTGATATGTTGAGAAACGAACACAGAGTCATCGAAAGAAACGGAGAACAACTTTACATTCTGGGTGTTGAAAACTGGGGATTAAAACCGTTTCCTCAATTCGGAAAGATTGATGATGCTTTAAAAAATGTACCGGAATCCGCTACAAAAATATTAATGAGCCATGACCCTACCCATTTTGATTATGTGGTAAAAAAACACCCCGCAAACATCCACCTCACCCTTTCAGGACACACGCATGGGATGCAGTTTGGACTTGATCTTAAAAATGTAAAATGGTCACCGGTACAATACAAATACCCAAAATGGGCAGATTTATATGAAAGCGAAGGAAAGCTACTGTATGTAAACAGAGGATTCGGAGTATTGGGATATCCGGGAAGAGTTGGAGTATTGCCGGAGATTACGCTTTTTGAGCTGAGTTAGAGATGCGGGGTGCGGGGTGCGAGTTATTAGTTGCTGGTTGTTTGGTTGCGAGTTAGTTTTGTTTTGAGGGTTCGGGTTACGAGTTACGTTTTTTTTGTTTCGAGTTTACTAGTTGCTGGTTACACACAACCTTAAACTTTAAACTTTAAACCTTAGATTCTCTCCCTAATCCCTTTAACCTAAAACCTGCTACCTAACATCTGCTACCTGCTACCTAAAAAATATAATCTTTCATACGGGAAGTAGCCATTTCCCTGTCATTGAGAAAAGTAAGGAGGGCATCTAATTTGTCCTCCATTTTTTTGCCCGAAAATAAGCTTCTGTAAAAAGGAATATCAAAACGGTATTTCTTAAAATCTGTAAACTGCCATGTGTTCAGGTAGATCAGTACAAATTCTTCATTCTGCAATGTTTCCAGAACCATATTCTGATAATACTTCATCGGCAGGATCTGAAACACGAAATCATTATAAGGAAGCTGACTGTAAGGAGAGATACTTTCAGGGACAATACTCAGTCCGTCCTCTTCTGTAATTTCCGTATCTCTTTTAAGCCTTTTGAATGGAAAAAGAATATTGGCATTGTCGATATTGGAAACATAATTAAATTCCATCAGCTTCAAAATTTCCTGTGAAACCTTTACATCTTTCTGACGGATTCCCCTGATCTGTTTTTCCAGAAGATCCTGAATATTTTTTTTGGCATTTTCAATTTCTTCAGGATTGGAGTCTTTATTATAAAAAGCAATTTCATGCCCTTTGGATGAAATTGCTTTTATTAAATTTTGAAGTTTTCCGACAAGAGAAATCTCTACGAAAAAACTTGATTTGATATCGTGAATATCTAAAATTCTAAGAATTGCTCTGGTATTATTTTCTATAATTTTTAAACGCTCATCATCAGTAATTTGAGAGCCGTTTTTTACTTCAGCTTCAATACAGGTGATGTTAAAAGTCAATAATACCATTTAAATTAAAGTTTATATAAATTCTATAAAATATTAAAAATCATATGTTAAAAAGATTATTAATTAAAGTATTACTTTACATTATTAATCCTTGCTTAATTTTACTTTAAGATTCTTGATCATGTCCTTCGTCATTTCAGAAATTCCGAAATCATAAGTCAGACCCCAGTCTTTTTTAGCTACAGAATCATCAATAGAAGCCGGCCAAGAATCTGCAATTGCCTGTCTGAAATCCGGATTATAATCAATAGCAAAATCCGGAATTTCTTTCGTAATTTCTGCTGCCAGTTCTTTTGGAGTAAATGACATTCCCCCTAAATTATAAGAAGAACGAACTGATAAACTTTCTTTCGGAGCGTCCATTAATTTCAAGGTTGCATTGATGGCATCATCCATATACAACATCGGCATTCCTGTATCTTCGGAAATGAAACTTGTATATTTTCCATCTTCAATTGCTTTATAGAAAATCTCAACCGCATAGTCAGTAGTTCCACCTCCCGCCGGAGTTTTCCATGAGATCAATCCAGGATATCTGATACTTCTTACATCTACACCATATTTATCGAAATAGTATTCACACCACTTCTCCCCTGCCATTTTGGAGATCCCATAAACGGTTGTCGGATTCAACACTACATCCTGTCCTACATCATGCTTTGGAATTCCTTTTCCAAATACAGCGATAGAACTTGGCCAGAAGATCTTTTTAAGAAGCCCCTCTTTCGCCATTTCACAAAAATGAAGTAGTGGCTCAAGATTCAGTTTCCAGGCAAAAATAGGCTGCTTTTCCGAAGTCCCGGATAAAAGCGACGCTAAGTGATACACTGTAGTAATCTCGTAATCATGAATCACCTGTCTTACCAATTGCGTATTGGTAACATCCATTCTTTCATAGTGCCCGGCAGAAGTAATTCCTTCCTGCCATCTGTCTAATCCTGAAGCAACAACATTCTCCGCTCCGTGGATTTCAACAAGTCTGTTCGTAAGTTCGGTACCAATTTGTCCCAAGGCACCTGTAATCAGTATTCTTTCCGTATAGGATTCCATTTTTCAGATTTTTTTAGAATTGTACAAAAGTAAAAAAAACATGCCAACCATAATAAAAAAGGTGTATTTAAAATAGTATCACGATAACGCTCTGTATTTTCAATTAGATAATTTCAATGAAAGAAGAAATCAAATGCAATGATCATCAGGTTGCTGTTCGGTGAAAATTCAATAATTTTGTTTCAAGAAAAAACAATCATATGAAGAAGATTTTAATTGCTTCGATGCTGTTGGCTGCTCAACTCAGCTGGGCTCAGTTCACAGATATCAATATTATCAAGGAAGTACAGGTAAAAAAGAAAGGCGTAGTGGTCTCTGCACATCCACTAGCCAGTGAAGCGGGCGCCAAAATCTTAAAGATGGGCGGAAATGCCTACGATGCTGTTACCGCAACGCAATATGCCCTTGCTGTTGTTTATCCACAGGCAGGAAATATCGGAGGAGGCGGATTTCTGGTAGGCGTAAAAAACAATGGGGAAAAATTCACATTGGATTACAGGGAAACCGCTCCGAAAAAAGCTTCCCGTGATATGTACATTGATAAAAAAGGAAAAGCAGACACGGATCTTTCTCAAAACGGAAGACTGGCAGTGGGTATTCCCGGAAGTGTGGCCGGTTTTTTTGCTACCCTTAAATACTGCAAACTCCCTATGGAAAAGATTATTCAACCCGCCATTGATCTTGCAGAGAAAGGATTTGCCATTACAGATAAGGAAGCAGAAATGCTGAATAACCAAAGGGAAAAATTTCAGAAACACAACAAATCTTCTATCATTTTTGTAAAAGATGCTCCATGGAAAGCCGGAGATTTATTAATTCAAAAAGACCTGGCTGAAACCTTGAAACTGATCCAAAAATTAGGAGCAAAAGGCTTTTATGAAGGGAAAACAGCCAATCTTTTGGTGGATGAAATGAAAAGAGGCAACGGAATTATCACTCTGGAAGATCTTAAAAATTATAAAGTTGCAGAGAGAAAAGCCCTTGAATTTGAATATAAAGGAAGCAATGTAGTAACGATGCCGCTACCTTCAAGCGGTGGAGTTCTTCTGGCTCAGATGCTCAGAATGGCAAGTTTTGAAAACCTTGAAAAATATCAGCAAAATTCTACAAAAGCAGTTCAGATCATGACTGAAGCAGAAAGAAGAGCCTTTGCAGACAGAGCAGAATATATGGGAGATCCGGATTTTATTCAGGATAAAACTTCTTATCTGATCTCTGACGACTATCTGAAAGGAAGATGGAAGAGTTTCAGTTTTGATAAAGCTACACCAAGTGCAGAAGTAGGTAAAATTATAGAACAGCCAAAAGAATCTATGCAGACTACCCATATTTCCGTTTTGGATAAGGATGGAAATGCAGCTTCTGTAACAACAACTCTTAACGGTTATTACGGAAGTAAAGTATTGGTTTCAGGAGCCGGATTCTTCTTAAATAATGAAATGGACGATTTCTCTATCAAACCAGGCGTACCCAACATGTTCGGTGCAGTGGGCGGAGAAGCCAATTCTATCCAGCCGAATAAGAGAATGCTTTCTTCTATGACCCCAACTATTCTCCTTAAGAATGGAAAACCTTATATGGTAGTGGGAACTCCCGGAGGAACTACCATCCCTACTTCAGTATACCAGTCTATTGTAAATGTTGTGGATTTTAAACTAAACGCCAATATGTCAGTGAATGCACCAAAATTTCATCACCAATGGCTTCCGGAAACGATTACGGTAGAAAACAATTTCCCCGAAAGTACAATTTCGGATCTGAAAAGCAAAAACTATGTTATTGAAAAAACAAAATACATTGGAAAAACAGAAATGATTGTTCTTGATGAGAATGGAAGCATCCATGCAGTAGCAGACGGCCGTGGAGATGATTCTGTTGCAGTGGAATAATAGTATCTTTCAAAAAATTAAATACAGCTCCGGCTTCATTCTAAAAGGCTTTTGCCTTTTTACGAATGAAGCCGGAGTTTTTTATTGATCAGTCCTCAATACAGATCTTTTCAATGACTTTTGTCATGTTTTCAGATAAATTTTCTTAATTTTCGCCCTTAAAAAAACAAAACGACTGTTCTTTGAAAGCAAAAAAAATATACAATCAGCTTTATTTCCAGGTGATTATTGCCATCGTTGCCGGTATTCTTCTTGGAAAATTTTATCCTGAACTGGGAGAAAAAATGAAACCTCTGGGGGATGGATTCATCAAATTAGTAAAAATGATCATCGCCCCGGTCATCTTCATTACCCTTACGCTGGGAATTGCCCACATGACCGATTTGAAAAAAGTAGGCCGGATTGCCATAAAAGCAATGATCTATTTTTTCACATTTTCAACGCTTGCACTTATCATCGGATTAATAGTAGGAAATATCTTACAGCCGGGTCATGGCTTAAATATTGATCCAGCTACTCTTTCAGGCGATGTTTCGCAATACCAGGCAAAAGCTCATGAATCAACGCTTACAGGATTTATTATGAATATTATTCCGGAGACTTTATTCAGTCCTTTGGTGGGTGATAATATTCTTCAGGTTCTTTTGGTGGCTATTTTGATGGGAGTTGCCTTGGTTTTAACAAAAGAAAAAAGCCAGAAAGTAACTGATTTTTTACAGGATCTGTCAACTCCGGTATTTAAAATCGTTCATATGCTTATGAAACTGGCGCCTATAGGAGCTTTTGGAGCAATGGCATTTACTATCGGAAAATACGGGCTTCATTCTGTACTGAACCTTATATTTCTGGTAGGTACCTTCTATATTACATCTATACTATTTGTAGTTTTGGTATTAGGAGCCGTGGCATGGTATAACGGATTTAACATTTTTAAGCTTCTTTTTTACCTTAAAGAAGAACTTCTTCTTGTTTTGGGAACCAGCTCATCAGAATCTGCCCTTCCGGGAATTATGGAAAAGCTTGAAAAAGCTGGTTGCTCCAGGGCTATTGTAGGTCTTGTAGTGCCTACAGGATATTCCTTCAATCTTGACGGAACCAATATTTACATGACACTGGCCTCTCTGTTTATTGCACAGGCATTAAACATCCATCTTCCTATTGAAAAACAGCTAATGCTTCTGCTAGTAGCCATGTTAAGTTCAAAAGGAGCAGCTGGAGTTACCGGCGCCGGATTTGTAACACTCGCAGCAACCCTGGCAGTAGTTCCTGAAATTCCAATTGCCGGAATGACATTAATCCTTGGGATAGATAAATTTATGAGTGAATGCAGAGCATTGACGAATGTAATCGGGAATTCTGTAGCTACGGTAGTGGTTGCCAACTGGGAAAAACAGCTTGATAAAAAACAACTTCAATACTGCCTGGATCATCCGGCCGAAGTTGAGAAAAAGCTGGAAGTGTAAACAGGTGGCAAATCGTAGGTTGCAGGGATTAGGGGAATTCAAAGTTCAAAGTTTAATGTTTAATGTTGTGTGTAACACGGAACTCGCAACCCGAACCCTCAAAACAAAATTAACTCGTAACCAAACAACCAGCAACTCGTAAACTCGAAACCTGTACCCTTAAACCAAAATACTTAAGCTTGACGGCTGTACTTTAACATGAATCGGCGATTTGATTTTATTGAATTCACCGTCCAGATGCCAGTTTTTGGTATTGACTTTAAATGATATTTCAGAGACTGGAAGATAGGTGACATAGTCATCGTCTTTCAGTCTTTTTGTAAACATTCTGAAAGCAAACAATGCAGAATAGGTTAAAGGAAACTTTTTCACCAAAACCATATCTACCAGGCCATCACTTTTGCTGGCTTTCGGAGCTATATAAGCGTTGTTGCCAAACTGGCGGGTATTGGCAATATTCATCATCAGATACCTTCCATTGTACTGCTGATACTCTTCTTCCAAAAACTTCACCTTAATAGGTTTATAGTTGAAGAAAGTTTTTAAGGAAACTTTGATATAGTTTTTAAATCCACGGCTTGTTTTTTCAAATTCCTTGACAACTTTCCCGTCAAATCCTGTTCCTGAAACATTGATAGAAAGCCTGTCGTTTACCGTAAAAGTATCAATCTTTCTGGAGTTTTTGACTTTTATTTTTTCTAGAAGTTCATCCAGATTTTTACTGAACTGAGTTTCATTGGAAAATCCGTTTCCTGAACCGGCCGGGAAAATAGCCAGAATTTTTTCTGTATTAATCAGATTTTTGGCTACGGTAGAGATGGTACCATCCCCTCCTATAGCCACAAAAACATCCACTTCTTCAAAATGAGACTGGATAAACTCATCGGTTCCGGGAATAGATTCTGATACATAATACAACGGGTTGTTAACCTTTGTTTTAAGTTCATTCAAAAACGGCTGATAGTTTTTTTTGGCCGAAAAAGGGTTGATAATAAAAGCTACTTTTTCCATTGACGCAAAATTAAAAAATGCTTCCTGATCTGGAAGCATTAATTTACTTAATTTTCATTCTTTCTTTAAATTCTGCATTTAGTGTGCCTTTCAGGTCTTCCCAGGAAACAGGAATTGTGATATCTCCTGCTGCAAAAGCGGCAATTTCGTAGGGACTGTAATGGAAATACAGGTTTTTATCATCAAAATAAAAGTTATCGGATGCAGGAATTTTCTCAACTAACAGCATTTCTGAGTTTTTTACTTCTCCGTCACCATCCATCGTTCCACTGTTGATTTTATCGATATTTTTCATCAGAATTGCTTCAATTTTATTTTTAGGCATTGAAGTAATATCTTTCAATTCTAATTTTTTACTGTTTTTAAGATCAAAAACTCTTTCTGAAAAGCCATAATTATCATGAGCTCCCCCTTCATACCCGCTTCCTACATACTGGATATGCATATAATCATTTATATTGGACATCAAATTCATATGTGAACTCGAATACCAATTCTGAGCATAGGTAACATCTGAAACCCAATCTTTATTATCATTTTTTATAGAACTGAAATAATCATTCTTTTCTCTATCAAGGTAAGCCTGGAGACCTGCTTTGGAAAAGTCTTTGATTTTTTCATTCTGGAAATAGATGCTGTCTAATAACTTTTTATCTTTTAATGAAGGAAAAACCAACAGTTTTGAAGTGTAGCTCACTTTTAAAGAATCTGTGATCTTTGTAGAATCATTCACTTTCACAGAGTCTACGGCAAATCCTTCAGTGGTTTTATTTTCGATTTTTTCTACTGGCTCTGCCTTTTCATTTTTTTTACAGGCAGTCACTGCTAAGAAAGAAGATAATGCTACAACAGCAATCGTATTTTTCATAATTATGATTTTTGGTATCAAATACAAAAACCATTCAAAAGATGAATGGTTTTTGAAAAAACTTTATTTTTTTTATAAATCTTGCTTAATTTCTTTTAAATATTATTTTTTAACAAGGCTTATAACCTGATTTTCAAACTTAGATGCTACTCCCCAGATTTGTTTAAAAGCAGGATAATATTCTTTTGGATAATCTGAACTGCTCACTTTTGTGGTGGTAGTCACTTCCAGTTTATTTCCTTTTTGTTCTACAGAATAGGTATATGCTATTTCTTTATCTTCAGTAACGATTCTTTTTTCTTTAGGCATTTCTTCAATGACATATCCTTCAGGGATTTCAAGAACGATTTTTTTCACTTTGGTGATCGGTGATCCAAAATCGATGGGATACTGTCTTACTTCCGTCTGATCAAATTCGTTTGAGCTTTTATTTAAAAATAACATCGGATTGATGATCATTTTCTTTCCTACTCTATCAATAAGGTTCATTGAGGAGAATTTCATGCTGCTTTCAAAATCACCGTTTTCTAAAACTTTTGAATTGATATCTGTAAAGTCCATAGAAAAGTTTTCCTTATACTGCTTTTTATATTTTTCAGCATTGTCATCATAGCTGTCTTTCACATACATTGCATAAGCACCTGTATCTCTGTCAGAATAGGTTCCGGAAATACTTCCGTCATCATTGATCTTGCCATTGACTGTAAGGAAAGTGTTGCTTGATTTTATATTGGTCATTTGAATCTGCAGAGTCTTTTCCTTAGTGACCAAAATCCCATATTGATTCCAGCTTTTAAGAGGTATTTCATCCAGAGAAGATTGTTTTGATGTGGCGTCATAGATATGCAATTGATTATCAATATTGATAGAAGCCAATACAAAATTCATGTTGGAAATATTGGGAGATACCAGATTAATCAATCCATTTTCCACGGTAGAAATTACCAACGGATCAGCCTTAAGCCCGGCTTCACGAAGCATCATTACTAGGAAAAGATTGATTTCCGCTGCATTCCCTACTTTGGTTTCCAGAAGTTTTTTAATACCATCCTCAGTATAAATTCCCTTGTCTTTGTTCCATGTAAATGTTTTCTGAACGTATGAGAAAATAGCATTCGCTTTTTCAAGATCGGTTTTCATTTCTGAAACTCCTGCCGGCATGTTTTCTTTTGCCAGTTTTGTTCTTTTCAGTTCGCCTCCAAAATCTTCGCTTTCGTAAAGTCTTTTCCCAATCTGATCCCAAGATGATGAATACAGTTTAAGCTCACCGAAGTTAGTAGAGTTCAACTCTGCACTGATTTTCGTTCTGAAATTCCTGTCATTTCTTACAAATTTTTCAGTTTTAAAGCCTTTCAAGTTCTCAAAAGCAAATCTGAAGGTTTTATATTGTGTACCATACAGATTTCTTTCCTCCATTTCCCTGTGTTTAGGTGAAAGTCCTCCAGTATAGTTTACATTATAAGACATATTGATAGGAGTATCAAGAACATATTCTGTGTTCAGGGAAGGGGTATCAGATTCTATCAATACCTCTGGAATCATAAAACGGAACGGAGATATAATTTCATACTGATATTCTAAGATAGACCCATTTTTCACACTCGGAAAAGCAAATTTTGTCAGAGTAACATATTTATTCTCCTTACTTTTATATTGTGAACTTTTTTCTACTTTCACGGGAACCGTTATTCCGTTTTCAAGATTGTAGGTAAAAGCCTTGAATTTACCCAGTGATTCTCTGTTGGTCCCAACATTATAGATAGGAATTTCAAGATTCAACCAGTCTTCAGCTTTGTCTTTATCATAAATCTTAACCCTGAAATAATATTTTTTGTGCAGATTCCCTGTGTTCGCATCTATCATAAAGTAAGCAGATTTATACAAAATTTCAGCAGGAGCATTTTCATCCAATAAAGATTTAGTTTTGGATAAATCTGCATCGTTGAATTTCGGAGGGTTCAGAAATTTGTATTTCTTCTGAGCATTCATCATTATTGCACTGGCAGAGCAAAGGACCAATACTATTAGTTTTTTCATGGTTATATTTTTGTTATTAAAATTTTTGAATTATCCATATTCAGAATTTTCTTTCTGAAACTGATGTAATCATTGTATTTTTCTTTTGGGTACAGACCTTTATTAATCTGCATTTTTCTTGTCACTTTTATCTGATTATCATTTTTAACAAAGCTTAGCTTATATGATCCAAATTCAGAAGTGATGTTTGAGTTATCCGGAGTTTCATCAATTTTATAGCCCAAAGGAAGCACAAAGGCAATTTCATATTCATCTTCAAAGGACATATTGACTTCAAAAGGAAGTTCACGGTTCTCATCCGTCTTATAAACAACATCAGAAAAAATGGGTACAGATCTGAATAAAAGGCTGTTTCCTGCTTTTTTAGAGAAATTATTGGTTTTAAAATCAAGGTCGTACGTAATAACAGCATTATCTCTGTCATTAGTAAAGTTTTTCATTTCCACTTTTTCAAAGTTTAAAATGTCAAAATTTGCTTTTACCGCGTCATTTTTCTCTTTTGGATTTAGGTTTACGAACCTTAAGTTATAATCATATTGATTCCCTGTGTAGTAAAAGTTTCCTGTTCCGGCAATACTGTTATCCTCGTTAAGGTTAATTTTCAACACCTGTTTTTCCTTATTTTGTTCTGCTTTATATACAGGTGTATTGATAAGTTCAATTCCTTTTGGGGTCACCGCCAGTACATTTCTATCAGTTGTACTGTAATTTAAATGGTTAAAAGCCATTTGCTGAGAAGTATTTTCAAGCCAGATATTCCCTTTTTCAGTCGGTACCATCAGGATAACGTGGTTTCCACCCATAGAAGGGAATTCAGGATCAAAAGAAACCTGTGAACGGCCAGAAGTAATGATACAATAATTGGAAGGAATTCCTGCTTCATTCAGAAGAACTTTCATATAATTGGTAAGTCCCTTGCAGTCTCCGTATCCTTTTTTCTGAACCTCATCCGGCATCATAGGCTGCCAACCGCCTATTCCTAAAGCAACAGCAATATAACGGCTTTTGTTCTGCATGTACTGATAAATTTTCTTCACCTTATCTTCCACAGATCCCTGCAGTTTCAAAGATGCCACTTCAGCCTTGATCGCAGGAGTAGAAGCTGAAACCGGTATCAGAAGATCATTATAAATCCAGGTTCCGAAATCGGTCCAGCTATTTAAAGTTCCCTGCTTTCCTGCCAGGCTGAATTTTGCCAGTGCAAAGTTTACTGCTGGCAAGATTTTAACGGGCTCCGGTATCATAAAAGCATCATCAATTGCAGGTACGTTTTTGTATAAATAGGTTTTATCATTTGCTCCGCCACTTTCTATTACAGAAGCATAGTTGTAGTTTGACGGATATATCTTAGTACGAAGTTCAATTCCTGAAGCATTAGTAATTCTAAACTGAGCTTCTTCCAGGGATGTTTTGATAGAAGTAAATGGTACAAAGTCAGGGATGAAAACTGTATTTTCATCATCAGTTTCATAAGAAAAGTCAACGGTATAAGGATACTGAGCCGGTGTATAAGAATACACCAGGACTCTGTTATCAGAATAAAAAATCCCTTGAGGGTTGTTTGCTATATCCTGAAAATCAGATTTTGAAACACTTTTAATCTTTTTTCCGGCTTCATCGTAAATGGTAACTTTTACACTTGAAATACGTCTCTGCTTATCATAAGGAATATAGGCTGTGGCCTGATCATTACCATCTTTGTTTAAAACTGTGGTAACCTTATTATACTGATATTTTATTTGATCAATTTTATTGATCTGAGCTGTTGTAAAATCTTTTCGTATAACAACATTCGCATTTTTCTTTAAATTCTCAGGAATTGCAGAAGCAGGATAGCTTTGTGCAAAATATAATGAGGCAACAGAGAAAGCCCCAAGAACCAATATTTTCATCATAGTTATTAAAATTAAGCAAAAATAAGAAAATCTTAATAACTGTTAAAAAAAATATAAGGCTTCAACACAGTGAAGCCTTAAACCTAATACTTAAAAGGTACTTTTTGGATGTACCTATAAGGATATGAACACATTATCAACTTTTCATTATTAAGATTCTGAAAAGTTAAAACAGAATATTTATACTCATTCCAGATATTTATTCTGTGCATGAAGGGATAAAACTTCATATTGTCTGCGTTTCAAATTTAAAATAAATTATGATTCATATAATTCAAAATCTGTAGAATTAATAATAAGCAGGAGTACAATTAATTCTACAATCCATAAAAAAAGACCTCATTTCTGAAGTCTTTAAGTTTTTCATTTACTTTTTTTTAATCATTTGGAACCAGTTTACTATCAAACTGATCACTGCCAAGCCCCAATACCGGAATAAAGATAAACCCAAAAAGAAGAATCAGAATGGTGTACAGAGGAGTTTCTTTGGCAAAACCTTTGGCTAGTCTGTCATATACAACCCAACATGCATAGATGTTTACCAACGGAATAAAGAACAGAATAATCCACCATATTGGCTTTTTCACGATCTCCAACAATACTATTGAATTATAAATCGGGATAAAAGCGGCCCAGGCATCTTGTCTTCCTGCTTTCTGAAAGATTTTGTACATGCAGTATCCATAAAAGATATAGCACAGTAAGCCGAAGAACATTGTTCCGATCCCTAATCCTGCAGCGGCTGCTCCAGACACTGCATCTGCCCCATTGTAAGGGTCTGTTTGTAAAAGAGTTAACATATTATTGTTTTTTTGGTTTATCCAAATATAAAAAAAGCTTCTAAATAATTAGAAGCTTTTTTTATTATATTTTTAAAAAGGTTTATGCATCAATTTTTGCATATTTCGCATTTTTCTCGATAAACTCTCTTCTTGGCGGAACTTCATCTCCCATCAACATTGAGAAAACACTGTCTGCTTCCACTGCATTATCAATGGTTACCTGTTTCAGAATTCTGTGTTCAGGATTCAGGGTTGTTTCCCAAAGCTGTTCAGGGTTCATTTCCCCAAGACCTTTGTAACGTTGTACTTCTACTCCTTTTCCGTCCGGAGACATTTCTAAAGTAAATTCTTCACGTTCTTTTTCATTGTACGCATATACTTTTTTGTTACCTCTCTTTAATAGGTATAAAGGCGGTTGAGCAATATAGATATATCCGTTCTCAATAAGTTCTTTCATATATCTGAAGAAGAAAGTAAGAATCAGAGTAGAGATGTGGGAACCATCGATATCAGCATCGGTCATAATCACAATTTTATGATATCTAAGCTTCGCCATATTCAAAGCTTTGCTGTCTTCTTCAGTACCTACAGATACTCCAAGGGCAGTATAGATATTTCTGATTTCCTCGTTGTCATATACTTTATGAAGCATAGATTTCTCTACGTTCAAAATTTTACCTCTTAACGGAAGGATAGCCTGGAAGTGTCTGTCTCTTCCCTGTTTAGCCGTTCCACCTGCGGAATCTCCCTCTACAAGGAATAGTTCAGATTCAGCCGGGTCTTTGGATGAACAGTCAGAAAGTTTCCCGGGAAGACCAGAACCTCCCATTGGAGATTTTCTCTGAACCATTTCACGCGCTTTTTTCGCAGCCTGTCTTGCCTTAGCAGCTAAAACAACTTTTTGAACGATTACTTTAGCTTCATTAGGGTTCTCTTCCAGGAAGTTTGTAAGCATCTCCCCTACAATTTTATCAACAGCACCGGAAACTTCAGAGTTTCCTAATTTTGTTTTGGTCTGTCCTTCAAACTGAGGTTCCATTACTTTTACAGAAATCACGGCTGTTAATCCTTCACGGAAGTCATCACCGGTAATTTCTACTTTTTCTTTTGCCGGAAGTCCCAATTCGTCTGCATACTTCTTTAAAGTTCTTGTTAAAGCTCTTCTGAAACCTGCAAGGTGAGTACCTCCTTCGTGGGTATTAATATTATTAACGTAAGAGTGAAGATTTTCGTTGAATGACGTGTTATAACGCATCGCCACTTCAACAGGAATATCGTCTCTTTCACCTTCCATGAAAATCACGTGCTCCATAATAGATTCACGGTTACCATCGATATAAGCAACAAATTCTTTCAACCCTCCTTCAGAATGAAAAATTTCTGAGCGGAAAGAACCGTCTTCCAATTTTTCTCTTTCATCAGTAAGCGTAATTGTAATTCCTTTATTAAGGTAAGAAAGTTCTCTTAAACGGCTGGCTAATGTATCATAGTTGTAAATCAGTTCAGTAAAAATGGTATCATCCGGCTGAAAAAACTGCTTTGTACCTCTTTTCTCACTATGTCCGATCTCTTCAACCTGAGTCTGTGCTTTTCCTTTAGAGTAAATCTGCTGATAAATATTCCCGTCTCTGTAAACAGTAGTTACCATTTCATTGGAAAGTGCATTCACACACGATACCCCAACTCCGTGAAGACCTCCTGAAACTTTGTAAGAATCTTTATCAAACTTACCTCCGGCTCCAATTTTTGTCATTACAACTTCAAGGGCTGATTTCTGCTCTTTTTCGTGGAAATCAACCGGAATACCTCTACCGTTATCACTTACTTCAATTCCGTTTCCTTCCTTGATGCTAACGAAGATCGTGTCGCAGTATCCTGCCAATGCCTCGTCAATAGAGTTATCTACTACTTCATAAACCAAATGGTGAAGACCTCTTGTTCCTACATCACCAATGTACATTGAAGGACGCATACGAACGTGCTCCATTCCTTCCAATGCCTGAATACTACTAGCTGTATATTGTTTTTGACTCATATTAAATATTAAAAATCTTGCTCTATGCAAAGACTTACAAATATCGTGATTTTTTTCGAGGTATGAAAGTTAAAAAGTGTCAAAAAAATGTAGAGTTTTCTTATTGAAAACATAAGGAATTGTAATCCATAAAAGAATCAAAATTAATCTGTATTCCTGAAATATCAACTGTTTTAAATCATACTCAACATCAATAATTTATGCTTAAATTTATTTACTGAAAAGTTGATATTATGGATGATTTTATTGCTGCCCGTGCCCAGATGGCACTTTCTCTGGGCTTTCATATCATATTCTCCTGTGTGGGTATGGTGATGCCTTTTCTGATGGCTTTTGCCCATTGGAAATACCTTAAAACCAATAATGAAGTATATAAAGGACTTACAAAAGCATGGAGCAAAGGTGTAGCCATCCTTTTTGCTACCGGAGCTGTTTCTGGAACAATGCTTTCTTTTGAGCTGGGACTTTTATGGCCCGGTTTCATGAAACATGCAGGTCCTATTTTCGGAATGCCTTTTTCACTGGAGGGAACAGCCTTTTTTATTGAGGCTATTGCCATCGGGTTCTTTTTATATGGCTGGGAAAGATTCAACAAATGGTTTCACTGGTTCTGCGGATTTCTTGTAGGAGTAAGCGGACTTGCTTCCGGAATTCTTGTAGTAGCGGCTAATTCATGGATGAATTCTCCAACGGGTTTTGATTATATTAATGGACAGTATCTTAATATAGATCCTATTAAAGCAATGTTCAACGATGCATGGTTTCCACAGGCACTTCACATGACTGTTGCTGCATTTTGTGCCACAGGATTTGCGGTAGCCGGAGTACATGCCTTTATGATCATGCGAAAAAGAAATATTGAATTTCATACCAAAGCGTTTAGAATTGCGGTAGGTTTTGCTCTTATCGGCGCATTCGGAGCACCTTTAAGCGGTGATGTTGCTGCAAAATCGGTAGCAGAAAGACAACCGATAAAACTGGCTGCCATGGAAGCTCATTTTGAAACAGAAAAAGGAGCTTCATTTATTGTTGGGGGAATTCCTGATGAAGACAAAGAAGAAGTGAAATATGCGGTGAAAATCCCAAAAGTTTTAAGTTTTCTGGTGAGTAATGATTTTAATGCTGAAGTAAAAGGTCTTAAGGATTTCCCGAGAGATGAATGGCCTCCGATTGCAGTTGTTCATTACGCTTTTCAGATCATGATCTTTTTCGGAGTGGTGATGATAATTATTGGAGTTATTTATTTATATTCTTTTTTCTTCAGAAAGGAATGGCTGAATAAAAACTGGCTGTTAAAGACCTTTTTAATTGCAACTCCTTTTGGATATATTGCCCTGGAAGCAGGATGGACTGTGACGGAAGTGGGAAGACAGCCGTGGATTATTTACGGAATTATGAGAACAGTAGATGCAGTTACCCCAATGCCTGGAATACAGTATTCATTCTACTTCTTTACTGCAATTTTCATATCATTATCAATGATTCTTATCTTCCTTTTAAGAAGACAGATTCAAATGGTACCGAAACTTTACGATCCTACCGACCCTCAGTTTAACGATAAAAACAAAAAATCATGATCTACGTTGTTATAGGTTTTCTCTGGCTTTCCATCTGTCTTTATATTATTCTGGGAGGGGCCGATTTCGGAGCTGGTATTGTAGAGCTTTTCAGTAATAAAAAAGCCAGACATAAGACTCAGGAAATCATGTATGAGTCTATTGCTCCTGTATGGGAAGCCAATCATATGTGGCTGATCATCGCAATTGTGATTCTCTTTGTAGGGTTTCCCGAAATCTATACCACCATGTCTACCTATCTTCATATTCCTTTGGTATTGATGCTGGTAGGAATTATTGCAAGAGGAACGGCATTTACTTTCAGACACTATGATGCTGTGAAAGACAACTGGCAGGTTTTATATACCCAGATTTTCTATTACGCGAGTCTTTTAACACCTTTCTTTTTAGGGTTAATTGCTGCGGCAACGGTTTCCCACTCCATCAATCCTGACGCGGTAAGTTTTGTGGATTTATATATTTTTAGCTGGCTGAACTGGTTTGGAGTTTCTGTGGGACTATTCACTGTTGCATTGTGTGCCTATCTTGCTTCTATCTTTTCATTAAGGGAGACCCGTGATAAAGCAGATCTTTTACTGATGATAAGAAAGTCCAAACAGACGATGATCTTTGTTGTCATTACCGGAATATTGGTGTTTTTAACAGCTTATATTTCAGATATTCCTCTTTTGATGTGGGTCTTTTCAAAACCTTTGGGAATTATGGCAATCGCTTTTGCTACCATTGCATTATTGCTTATTCTAAGAGCGTTGAACCGACAAAAACTGCTTCCGGTACGTGCATTGGCAGGATTTCAAATGGTCATGATTTTAGTCGCTGCAACGTATCAGCATAATCCGAATATTATTTTATTAGGAAACGGACAACATCTTTCATTACTGGAACATATGGCCCCCGAAAAAACCATTGCCGCATTGGGATGGGCTTTGATGCTGGGTTCATTATTTATTCTTCCGTTTTTATTTTATCTGATGGCTTCGTTCAGTAAACTGAGAAAATAATCAATATGCCGGATTACAAGGATAAAACAGAGCTTATTGAAGAACTGAAGAAAAGATTCCAGCTTTACGATCAGGAATTTGATGATATTAAAGAAGACGAAAAAGATCTTCTCCAATCCGGAGTTGACAAAACTCCATCACAAAACATTTCTTATCAGTTAGGCTGGACTCATCTGCTTTTGCAATGGGAATCTGATGAAAAAAAGGGAATTGATGTTAAGACACCTACTCCTGAATATAAATGGAATAACCTGAAGGGATTATATCAGTCATTTTATGACCAATACGGATCTTATAGCTTACAAGAACAAAGAACATTATTACAAAATCAGGTGAATGAAATTATTGCATGGATAGAAAGCCTTGATGATGATACATTATTCATTCCGGAACAAAGAAAATGGGCAACTACACCGGCTCAATGGCCCGTCTGGAAATGGATTCATATTAATACTGTGGCTCCGTTTAAAAACTTCAGAACACAGCTTCGGAAATGGAAAAAAGAAAAAGGTACAGAATAGCTCTGTACCTTTTATATTTATATCTTCTTAGAAATATTAAGCCAATTTCATCAAAAGATTTTCGTCAATCTTCTCTACTTTCAGCAAATAGATACTATTAATTCTTTATTGCTTTTTTAGAAATTATCTGCCCATTTTCCTTGGTTATTTTAATAATATAAACCCCTTTTGGAAGCGCAGAAGTATTGTTGTCTTTTTGTCCTGAATTTTTCAAGACCAATTTCCCAGCTTCATCATAAATTTCGGTAAATTTTATTTTTTCAGTGGTTTTAAAATGTAATTCATCTTTGAAAGGATTGTTAAAACTAATTTCGTCAATCTTATTTATATTTTCACGCGTATTCAAAGTATTTTCTGAAATTAAATATCTTTTGATAAATCTAGGATTTACAAAAAGATAGAGATAACCATCTTTTACAGAAATAAATACTTTGTCATCAGGATTTACCATAGCAGTGGTAATTCCTGTATCTAAAAGATTCTGATTGTTTATTGTACTTAATCCATTATTATTGAAATTGGCGAGATACATCTTTTTCGGATAGTTATCATCGAAAACAGGAATAATATAATTATTATCATTGACAGCAGCAAAATCCTGGTTGTACAATAAATTTGTAGCACTTATGTTACTTGGTAAATCAATTCTACCATTATTTCCAAAAGAATTATCTAACATTCCCGTTGATAAAGTTTTTGTTAAAAAGTTAGTATTATTATCAAATAAATAATTGATGAAAGAATTGTCATTCAAAACACGAAATTTCATAATCGTTGCAGAAGTTCCTGTAGAAAATTGCGCATCTCCGTTCACCCCGAAATTAGTATCATAATAACCCGTGGTGTAATTCATCTTTCTAAAATGAGAATAATTACCATCGTATTCTAAAACAGAATTGTTCGAAAATAATGGAACGAATTCCTGATGGTAATCAAAAATTGGATAACCATAATTTGTTAAAAGATTATTACTCACAAGACTTCCATTGGTACCAAAAGTCGTATCTAAATTCCCTGACTGTGTGTATCGATAAAAATTATTTATGGTTCTGATAATTAATTTGCCATCAGGAAGTACTTTCCGATAAATTTCTGACGGATGATAGCTTAACGATTGTCCATTCGTTCCATAAGTTTGATCTAAAGTTCCATTATACAAATATTTTCTACCAGAAAACATGAATAGGTGCGATGAAGTAAGGTGATACACAAAATCTGCATCTTCATTAGCATTGTAGTTTTTCGGGAAAAGAAAAGAACCACCTGTACCAAAACTACCATCTAAGCTACCATTATTATTAAGCATTGTAATTCTGGAGTAAGTAAGATCCGGATCTACAAGATCATAATTTTGAACCATTATTTTGTCATTTAAAAAATGGTAAGAAAGAAATGCAGTAACATCTGATCCTAAATCAACTGTACTATTATTTCCAAAATTAGAATCTGGGATTAAGTTAATTTGTGCATTGATCAAAGAACTGACCAATACAATACTTGTAGTAATTAATTTTCTCATTAAAGTGTGTTTTTATCTGGTACAAATTAATGAAAAAAATACAAAAAAATACAAAAGCGAACAAAATGCTCGCTTTTATATAATATTGTAGAAATGATTTCGACTAAACCAATGTCATCAAAAGATTTTCATCAATTTTCTCTACTTTCACAATATTGTTCTTTGTCAGAGTTTTGGAAGCTTTATCCCATTTTTTACCGGATAACTGGCTTCTTTCTTTTACTTCAGCTAAAGACATTGCTTCTTCCTGAGAGTTAAGGATTTCAAGGATAACCTTTTCATCTTCTCCCAATTCAATCTGTGGAACTGCTTTTTCAGGTCTCATCTGAGGGAAGAATAATACTTCCTGGATGGATGCATTATTCGTTAAGAACATAATTAATCTGTCCATACCGATTCCTAACCCTGAAGTTGGCGGCATTCCATATTCCAATGCTCTTAAGAAGTCCTGATCGATGAACATTGCCTCGTCATCTCCTCTTTCAGATAAAGTCATCTGTGCTTCAAAACGTTCTCTCTGATCGATAGGATCATTAAGCTCTGAATACGCATTGGCAATTTCTTTACCACATACCATTAATTCAAAACGTTCTGTTAAGCCTTCTTTGCTTCTGTGTTTCTTTGTCAGTGGAGACATTTCGATCGGATAATCTGTAATGAATGTCGGTTGAATAAAGTTTCCTTCACATTTCTCACCGAAAATCTCATCAATTAATTTTCCTTTCCCCATCGTCTCGTTTACTTCAATACCGATAGACTTGGCAAAATCGTATAATTCCTTCTCAGTTTTTCCTGTAATATCAAATCCTGTATATTTCAGGATCGCTTCTGTCATGGAAACTCTTGGGTAAGGAGCTTTCCAGTTGATCGTGTGTTCACCGAAAGTAGATTCTGAATTTCCATTCACCTGAGTGGCACAGAATTCCAATAATTTCTCAGTGAAATCCATCATCCAGTTGTAGTCTTTATATGCTACATAGATCTCCATTGCGGTAAACTCAGGGTTATGCGTTCTGTCCATCCCTTCATTTCTGAAGTTTTTAGAGAACTCATATACTCCGTCAAAACCACCTACAATCAATCTTTTCAGGTATAATTCGTTGGCAATTCTTAAATATAATGGAATATCTAATGCATTGTGGTGCGTGATAAACGGTTTTGCTGCAGCTCCACCAGGAATTGACTGTAAAATAGGAGTTTCTACTTCAAAATAACCCGCATCGTTGAAGAATGTTCTCATGGCATTGAACAATTTTGTTCTTTTTACGAAAATTTCTTTAACCTGAGGGTTTACCGTTAAATCTACATAACGCTGTCTGTATCTTAATTCAGGATCTGTAAAACCGTCATGTACAACACCGTTTTCGTCGGTTTTAGCCTGAGGAAGAGGACGCAAAGCCTTTGTAAGAAGTGTAAAGTTCTTTACTAAAACCGTCATTTCTCCTACCTGCGTAGTAAACAATTCTCCTTCGATACCGATAATATCACCAATATCCAAAAGGTGTTTGTATACTTCATTATATAGTTCTTTATCTTCACCCGGACAGATCTCATCTCTGTTGAAGTAAACCTGGATTTTTCCTTTAGAATCCTGCAATTCTGCGAAAGAAGCCTTCCCCTGAATTCTGCGGGACATCAATCTACCAGCGATCTTCACCTGTTTACTTTCAGAAAAGTCCTGTTTTATAGATTCTGTAGTATCTGTAATGGTATACTCATCCGCAGGGAACGCATTAATCCCCATTTCAGTAAGCTTATTCAGCTTTTCTCTTCTAATGATTTCTTGTTCTGATAATTGCATTTCTTATTTTTCTAAAAGCGTACAAATTTAGGCATTTTTGACATGACCATCAATGGCTTTTTTCAGAAATTTTAAAAAGTGAAGAGGAATGATGTTGAGATTCGGGGTACGGGATATTGAGATACAGGATTCGGGATGCTGTCAATAGTGAATTTTGCTTCGCAAGCGAATGGTGAGTTTTGATGGAAAATCAAGATAATGACAACCTAACAAAAACAGCAACAAAAAAACTAGCAACCAGAAACCTTGAACCTTAAATAAACCAGGTTGTTCTGTCTTTTTGAGGAATAAACGTCCAGGCCAGCATTCTGCTTACCTTTTGTCCCTGAGCCATATCAATAGTTTTCACTTCTACAGCGTTTACTTTCTTTAAAAGATTGGTGAGTTTATTGAGGTTGTCTTTTTTGGAAACCAGACACGTAAACCAAAGAACCTGTGATGAAAATAATACACTTTCATGAATCATCTTTGTAATAAAAGCCAGTTCGCCTCCTTCACACCAAAGCTCAGACTGCTGACCGCTAAAGTTAAGAACAGGCTTGGCTTTCTTTGATTTATTAAGATTTTTTGTTTTCCTGATATTTCCTTTCATTGCAGACTCCTCAGAATCATGAAAAGGAGGATTACACATGGTGAAGGTAAATCTGTCATCAGGATTAATGATATTGGTAAAGATATGATCAGCATCAGGCTGACTTTTCAACTGAATAACAGAAGTAAGGTCTTCATTTTGATCCAGAATATCTTGAGCGTTGGTCAAAGAATCCTGATTGATATCTGTTCCCAGCATTTTCCAGCCATAAGCTTTGTGGCTGATTAAAGGATACACAAGATTGGCTCCTGTTCCTATATCCAGACCTTTTACAGAATTTCCTGTCGGAATTTCGTCCAGCTGTTCAGCTAAAAGATCAGCAATATAATGTACATAATCTGCCCTTCCGGGAATTGGTGGACAAAGATTGGTGTCGGGAATATCCCATCCCTTAATATGATAAAAATGTAAGAGTAAGGCTTTATTGAGCAGTTTCACCGCTTTTGGAATGCTGAAATTAATGGTTACCGTCTGATAAGCATTAACGAAAACATAGTGTTTCAGTTCCGGCACACAAGAAATAAGCTCATCAAAATCATAGGGATTACGATGCAGATTTCTTGTGTGCAGACTGGATTTTTCAGCGGACATATTTTATTTCTTCTGACTTAAAATATATTCCACCATTTTTTTGGCATTTTCTTTAGATACCTGTGGATGGGCAGCCATAGGCACACTTCCCCATACTCCACTTCCGCCTTCTATAATTTTGGAAGCCAGCAATTCTGTATCCTTTTCAGAGTACTTCCCTGCAATTTCCTTATAAGAAGGTCCTATCATTCTCTCATTCACAGAATGACATCCTGAGCAATCCAATGTTTCCATGATCTGGTCACCTGAAAGATTAGATGCTGCCGGTTCTGAAACAGCAGCTGTTTCAGAAGAAGGAGCCACTTCTGCTGTATTTTCTTTTTTAGAACAGGAAATGATCAGAAGACCGAGTGTTCCTGCCAAAAGTATTTTTTTCATTATTTCTTCGCTGTAGAATCTGTTTTAGCAGCTTCAGGAGCAGTTGTAGCAGGAGTTGCAGCAGCAGGAGCAGCAGTTTTAGCTGTAGAATCTACAACGGTAGTTGCTTCTGGTTCTTCAAGCATCGTGTTAGTATCCTGTAAAGAATGATCTGGCTTTTTTTTGCAGCTTGCTAATAATAAACCTCCGATAAATGCGATTGCTAATACTTTTTTCATTTTTTTCTAATTTGGTAGCAAAAATATAAAAAATAAAGTTTTAAACTTATGACAAATGTTTTCTTTGATAAATATTTTTTAAGGGCTGAATTGTCATCAGATCAATAAAAAATAATTCAAATAATAGGGAAATTTAAATAGGCTTACTATTTTTGTATCACGGATCATCCGAACCAAATCAATCTATTAATTGAAAAGTTTATGACTAAAAAAAATCTATTGGGTACAGCTTTCTTCGCTCTACTCTCTTCCCTGCTTTTTTCCTGTGATAATTCATCGAACGAGCCACAATCAGAATATTCTGATAAAATTGAATCTGTAACGCTTTTAAAAACTACAAAGTCTTGGGATGGAACTGTGTATCCGGCTTATCCCACAACACAGCCTGAAATATCGGTTCTGAAAATTGCCGTACCTCCCAACAAAGCTCTGGACTGGCATAAACACCCAGTCATTAATGCAGCGTATGTAGAAAAAGGAGAAATCCAGATCGAAAGAAAGGAAGACGGCAAAACACAATGGATAAGAAAAGGCCAGGTTCTTCCTGAAATGGTTAATACCGGCCACAGAGGTAAAACCGGAGATAAAGGAGCTACGCTGATTGTTTTCTATAGTGGAACTCCTGATATTCCTTTGTCTGAACCCGTAAAATAGTTGTTTTAAACGCCATGTTCGCAAAGTAATTATCATAAACTCTATTTTTTTGTTCGCAAGGGCACTTCGTTTAGTTAATGACAACGGACTTTGCTGAGTAAAACGCCTCTGCGACCACTTTAACAGTAATTTAATAACATCTTTGCGACCTCAGCGTTTAATAAAAGATTATTATCGTTATATTTAATCCATGGTTTTAATTTCAAAAATTCTTTTTTTTACCAGTCATCATGGTTTTTATACTGTGATTTTGTTACTGGTATTCTTTGGAGGACTTTCGTACCTGACCAAAAAAGCATGGTTTTTGATCCCCATTATTCCTCTGGCTATATTAAACGGATTTGGAGGACAGTTTTTAAACGCATGGTTTTTAAACAAATACGGAGTGGAAAGCACTGCAATCATTACGTCTGATGTAGAAACCAACTCTACTCTGAATGACATGTATATTCATGATTATGAAGCTATTGTAAAGAAACAGGACGGAAAATATATTTCAACATTTTTCTCTACTACAACAGCTTCTATCTATCCGATTGAAAATGCAATCAGAATACCGCAAACGGAGGTTTCTTTTCCTGTAAAATACATTCCGGGCTATGAAAAAAACATAGTGATTCTCTACAATCAGTCTGATGAAGGACAGGCAAGTCTTAAGTATTCAAAATTGGCTCCTATCAATTCAGCAAAAATCAAATATGAAGCAGACAGAACCAATAAGGAGTTCATTGAAGAATACATTTCAGCATTAGAAGAATATGTAAAATATTATGATGAAGCAGCTTACAAAGAGAAAATCAAAGAATTGCAACTTGAGCTGAAGCAGCTTAAATAGAAGATTTTTATGTTAAGTTTTTTTAATTTTTACTATTTTTTAGTTTTTGTATTAAAAAAATTTCTACATTTGTCCCATGTTTAAAATGAGCAACAATATTTGGTGGTGGCTTTCAAACTCTTCGTCGGGTCTGAAGGTATTGTCATGTTGCTAATCATACAGCAGAAATAATCAAAAAACAATATATAGGCTTTGACGGATACCGTTGAAGCCTTTTTTTATTCTTTAATCTTACAAAAAAACAAAATGCATACTGACACAATTAAAATAAAAACTGTTTCGAAAAAAACACTGGGAGATCTTCATACGCCCATGAATATTTATCTTAAAATCAGAGATAAATTCCGTGATACCATTCTTCTGGAAAGCTCGGATTCAAAAAGTATTGATAACAACTTTTCTTTCATCGCAGTAAATGCCATTGCAGGAATTGAAGTAAAAAACCTCAACGAATATGAAATCAAGCTTCCTGCTTCTGCTCCTATAAAGCAGTTCATGATGGAACGCAATATCACAGATATATTCGAGGAATTCAGGAAAATTTTTAAATGTGAAGAAACGAACGATCCTATAGAACAAACTGCTCAGAGCCTTTTTGGATATACAAGTTTTGAAGCGGTACAGTTTTTTGAAAAGATCAATCTTAAAGCACAAAGTAAAGAAGTTGAAATTCCTGTTCTGAGATACAGATTATATCAATATGTAATTGCAATCAACCATTTCAACGATGAAATGTATATCATTGAAAATTCTATTGACGGGGTAAAATCTGAGTTCCATCTGTTGGAAAACCTTATTAAAAATCAGAATACCCCTGTGTATCCTTTCGAAAAAACTGATGAGGAAACGTCTAATATTACTGATGAAGACTATAGAGAATTAGTAAAAACAGCCCAAAAACACTGCATGCGTGGCGATGTCTTCCAACTGGTTTTGAGCAGAAGGTTTGAACAGAAATTCAAAGGAGATGAATTCAATGTATACCGTGCTTTAAGAAATATCAACCCTTCTCCGTATCTTTTCTATTTTGATTACGGAAATTACAAATTATTCGGATCAAGCCCTGAAAGCCAATTAATTATAAAAGACCATAAAGCAATCATCCACCCGATCGCCGGAACATCTAAAAGAACAGGAAACTTTGAGACTGATCTTCAAGCTATTGAAGAATTAAAAGCTGATCCTAAAGAAAATGCAGAACATACCATGCTGGTTGACCTGGCAAGAAATGATCTTGGAAAACTCGGAAAAAATGTAACGGTAACCAAACTTAAAGAAATTCAGTTGTTCTCTCACGTAATCCATATGGTAAGTGAAGTAACAGCCGATGTTTCCACTGATATCAACCCTCTTGAAATGGTATCTGCAACTTTCCCTCAGGGAACACTGAGCGGTGCGCCGAAGCATAAAGCGCTTCAACTAATCAACCAATACGAAAAAGATTCCCGCGGATATTATGGCGGCTGTATAGGAATGATCGGATTGAACGGAACCTGCAACCAGGCCATTATGATCAGAACTTTCTTAAGTAAAAACAATACGCTCTTTTACCAGGCTGGTGCCGGTATTGTGGCTAAATCAGTTCCGGAAAATGAACTGCAGGAAGTCAACAATAAACTGAATGCACTGAAAAAAGCAGTGGAAAAAGCAGAAAAAATAGTTGAAAAATAAAATAAGCCCAACCAACTAGCAACTAGCAACTAGCAACTAGCAACTAGCAACTAGCAACTAGCAACTAGCAACTAGCAACTAGCAAAACAACCTAACAAAAAAGAAATGAACAACAATATAAACACTCAGCAGCCACTTAAAGTTCTTGTTTTTGACAACTATGACAGCTTCACTTATAACCTGGTCCAGATTATTGAAAGAATTCTGAATCAAAGAGTGGATGTGGTAAGAAATGATGAAATTACTCTGGAAGAAATCGGAAAGTATGATAAGATCATTCTCTCTCCGGGACCTGGAATTCCTGAGGAAGCAGGCATTTTATTAGACCTTATTAAAGAATATGCACCTACAAAAAGTATCCTGGGAGTGTGCCTTGGACAGCAGGCCATTGCTGAAGCTTTCGGAGGAAATCTAATCAATCTGACTGAAATCTTCCACGGAGTTGCAACCACTACTGAACTGGTAAAAGAAAATACCAAACTTTTCAAAGATCTGAATTCAGGACTGGAAGTAGGCAGATACCACAGCTGGGCAGTAAATCCTGAAGGTTTCCCGGAGGAACTGGAAATCACAGCTGTAGACAAAGACGGAATGATCATGGCTTTACAGCATAAAACTTATGATGTACACGGAGTACAGTTTCACCCTGAAAGTATTTTAACTCCGGAAGGAGAAGTAATCATTAAAAACTTTCTTTTATCGTGAAAACACTAGAAATCCCATCAATAACAATAAAAACACCACAAATGAAAGAAATACTGCAATACCTGTTCAACCATAATACGCTTTCAAAATCAGAAGCTAAGGCTACCATGATTGAGATTGCACAGAATAAGTTCAATGCCGCAGAAGTTACTGCATTTATCAGTGTTTTCCTGATGAGAAATATTACTTTGAAGGAAGTGGAAGGCTTCAGAGAGGCTCTGCTACAGATGGCTGTTCCTGCTGATATAGATGCAAGTGATGCCATTGACATTGTGGGAACGGGAGGTGACGGAAAAGACACTATTAATATCTCAACATTAGCAAGCTTTGTGGTGGCAGGAGCCGGGCAGAAGGTAACCAAACATGGAAATTATGGAGCTTCCACTATCACTGGTTCATCCAATGTACTGGAGGAACTGGGATATCAGTTTAAAAACAGTTCGGAGCAATTGAATGAAGACCTTGAAAGAGCCAATATCTGCTTTTTACATGCTCCTTATTTTCATCCCGCGCTTCAATCTGTTGGACTATTGAGAAAATCTTTAGGTTTAAGAACATTTTTTAACCTTTTGGGACCATTAGTTAATCCTGCAAAACCCAAATATTCAATGATTGGAGTGTACAACCTGGAAATTGCAAGAATTTATCAGTACCTCCTTCAAAAAGAGGAACGTGAGTTTATTCTGGTACATGGCCTTGACGGATATGATGAAATAAGTCTTACTGACGACAGCAAAATCATTACAAAAAACGGAGAAGAGATTTATTCCGCAGAAGATTTAGGTTTCAACCCGGTAACGCTGGAGGATATTAAGGCTGGAAGTTCTGTTCAGGAAACGGCAAAAATATTTATGAATATCCTGGAAGGAAAAGGTACGGAACAACAAAATTCTGTGATTCTGGCCAATGCTTCAGTAGCGCTCTACAACACGCATCGCTTCGGAACGTATGACGACTGTCTTCTTCTGGCTCAGGAAAGTCTTCAAAGTGGAAAAGCATTAAACAGTTTTAATCTCCTGATTAATTAAATTCATTATTCACTTGCGAAGCAAAATTCACCATTGACCAAACATAAACACAAGAAATGACTATACTGGATAAAATTATTGAACGAAAAAAAGAGGAAGTTGCCGGAGCAAAATCACGTATATCTCTTGACCGGTTAAAAAACACAGGCTTTTTTGGAAGAAAAACCCATTCTCTGAAAGAATCTATCAAAAATAGAAGCGGAATTATCGCTGAATTTAAAAGACAATCTCCTTCAAAAGGAATCATCAACAATAGCGTGGAGCCATTAGAAGTGGTTTCAGCATACGAAAATTTTGGAGCCAGCGGAATTTCTATTCTGACTGATCATGATTTTTTCGGAGGAAACTTAAATGATATTGTAAGTGTAAGAAATGATATTAACATTCCGATTCTGAGAAAAGATTTCATGATTGATGAATACCAGTTCTATGAAGCTAAAAGTATTGGAGCTGATGTTATTTTACTGATCGCATCCTGCCTTTCACCCGCTCAGGTAGAAGAATTTACAGATCTTGCTCATGAACTGAACATGGAAGTTTTACTGGAAATTCATACGGAAGATGAACTGAAACATTGTAATTCAAAAATTGATCTTGTAGGAATCAACAACAGAAACCTTAAAGACTTCAAAGTGGACCTGCAACATTCTGTTCAGCTGAAAAACCTGCTTCCAAAAGAAGTTTTATCTGTAGCGGAAAGCGGTATTTATAACCTTGAAGATTTTCAGTTTTTAAAAGAAAAAGGATTTGACGGCTTCCTGATGGGAGAATATTTTATGAAAAATACGAACCCGGCTAAAGCATTTGAAGATTTCTCAGTACAAATTTAATAGATAAAATGATACCTGAAATGAACCTGCAACCTACCAGCACTCCCAAACTCAAAGTATGCGGCTTAACGCAATTAAGCCAGATTCAAGAGCTGATGGCAATGAACATAGATTTCCTTGGCTTCATCTTTTATGAAAAGTCACCGAGATATGTTTTGAATCATCTGAGCCTGGAAGAGATTTCTACTATAAATCACCAGGGAAAAACTGGCGTTTTTGTAAACGAAAAAGCAGAGGTCATTCTACAGATTGTTCAAAAAGCAGAATTGAATTTTGTACAGCTTCATGGCGACGAAAGTGATCGTTTCATTACTGAATTAAGACAAAAACTGGATCCCGAAGTCAAGATCATTAAAGTGATAAGGATAGGAAACAATGATTCAGAAACCAAAAATAAAATACTGCAAACTTTCAGTCAGCAATCTGAAACCTGCAACCTGTCACCTATCACCTATTATTTGTTTGATACAGACGGGAAAGCATTCGGTGGAACAGGAAAACAGTTTGACTGGACTTTGCTGAACGATCTTAAGATTCCACTGCCCTACTTTTTAAGTGGTGGTATTTCAGAAGAAAATATTGGAGATATCGAAGATTTACAACAGCAGCCTTTTGCTTTAGATATCAATTCAAAATTTGAAATCGAACCTGGAAATAAAGATATTGACCGTATAAAAAAGTTTAAAAACCTATATCAATAAAAGATATAACCCCTAAAAAAACACAACGATGAACATACATTTGCTAAAAAAGACATTTTATAAAAACTTATTTCCTCCTAAGTTTGGGAATGAAAAAATCCAGGCCTTGTATCATTTTGTTGCCGAGAATGACAGCAATATAGAGCATTGGGAAGTTGGCGGATTATTGTCTGAGTTCATTGAAATCATTAAAGATTTTCAGGAAACCGATATTCAGTATTTTTTTGAAAGAATCAGTTTGTGGAACAGCTATTATCTTGTTATTATTTCAGATAAGTTTCTGGAAAGCCATGTAAGATCAGTTATAAATTATGACTTAGGATTGATCTATGCTAAAATATTTCTGCTGTATGAAGACTCTGATTCTTATTATCTGATTGACAATCTGGAAATTGCAATTACCATGTATCAATCCAAAATAGATAAAGCAACGCTAATTGATTTAATGCATAAAATAGAATTATTACATTATAAAAAACTGATTACCAAACAACAATACGATTATCATCTTACATTTATTAATAGCTTAAACTCATGAAATATCAGGTAAAGGAAACGAAGGATTTAACGGAAAATGAGATAGAACATATCTTACAGCTTTGGGATATTTCTGCCTGGAACAGCATGAGGTCTGCTTATTTCCGGACTTTTTTCAAAGATTCTGAATTTCATTTTATAATGGATACTGATGAAAATATTCTGGCATTGATGCGTGTCAATTTTGATTTTACGTTAAAAATAGCCGGCACTGATTATTCCTTTGCGGAGGCTGTAGGACTTGTTTCTGCTCATAAAAAGAAAGGGTATGGAGCTGCTTTAGTTCGTCATTTCAAAGAAAATGTCATTCAGAGAAATTTGGATACTATTGGTTTCTGTCATTCGGATCTCCGTCCTTTTTATGAAAAGTGTTCGATTGAAATTCTTCATGACAAAGCTAAAATGATCAAAGAAAGTATCAATTCGGAATGGGTTAACTCTGAAGACGATGATATTTTGATTTTTAATGCATCAAAGGAAACCAAAGAACTGCTTAATCAGCTAAGCGCACAGAATAATGCTTATTTAATTACTAAAGAATAAAAAAATGAATTATAAAAACCCCGATGAAAACGGATATTATGGAGAGTTTGGAGGTGCTTTTATCCCAGAAATGCTCTATCCTAATGTAGAAGAATTGCAAAAAAACTATCTTGAAATTATAGAGTCTGAAGATTTTCAGGCCGAGTATCAGGATTTGCTGAAAAACTATGTAGGCCGTGCCACACCTTTATATTTTGCTAAAAACCTAAGTCAGAAATACCAGACTCAGATTTATTTAAAACGTGAGGACCTCAACCATACCGGAGCTCATAAGATCAATAACGCTCTGGGACAGGTTCTATTGGCAAAACGCCTTGGAAAAACCAGAATTATTGCTGAAACCGGAGCCGGACAACATGGTGTTGCCACCGCTACAGCCTGTGCTTTGCTTGGTTTGGAATGCATCGTTTATATGGGAGAAATTGACATCCAGAGACAAGCTCCGAATGTGGCAAGGATGAAAATGCTGGGGGCGGAAGTAGTACCAGCCACTTCAGGATCAAAAACACTTAAAGATGCTGTTAATGAAGCGTTAAGAGACTGGATCAACAATCCTCAGACAACTCATTATGTGATTGGAAGCGTGGTGGGTCCTCACCCATTCCCGGATCTTGTAGCAAGATTTCAGAGCATTATTTCAAAAGAGATTAAAGAGCAGCTTAAAGAAAAAATCGGAAGAGAAAATCCGGATTACGTGATTGCCTGCGTAGGAGGTGGAAGTAATGCTGCTGGGACTTTCTATCATTTTGTGGAGGAAAAAGCAGTGAAAATCATTGCCGCTGAAGCAGGAGGATTGGGAGTAGATTCCGGGAAATCTGCAGCAACTACATTTTTAGGAACACTTGGGGTACTTCACGGAAGCAAAAGTCTTGTGATGCAGACGGAAGACGGCCAGGTTATAGAACCCCACTCTATCTCTGCAGGATTGGATTATCCAGGGATTGGTCCTTTTCATGCTCATTTATTTAAAGAAAAACGTGCTGAATTTTTTAGCATTAATGATGATGAAGCTTTAAAATGTGCTTTCGAGCTGACCAAACTGGAAGGAATCATTCCGGCATTGGAAAGTTCCCATGCGCTGGCTGTTCTTGACAAAAAGAAATTTAATGAAAACGATGTTGTTGTTATTTGTCTGAGCGGCCGTGGGGATAAGGATATGGAAACGTATTTGAAAAATCTGTAAAATGTAAAAAGTATTCACGTAAAATGACTTTAACAGATAAAACCTGATCATAAATACATTTTACATAAATACATCAATACAAAAAAGAAAGAAATGAAAAAACTAAATATATACTTCACAGCAGGAATTCCACAACTGGAAGATACCGCTGATATTATAAAACTGATTCAGGATTCCGGAGCAGATATGATCGAGATCGGAATGCCCTATTCTGATCCTGTGGCAGACGGACCGGTGATTCAGAAAGCTCATGAACTGGCTTTGCAAAACGGAATGACGATTGAAAAGTTATTATCTCAGTTAAAAGCCATCAAAGACGAAATCAGAATTCCGATTATCCTGATGGGATATATCAATCCTGTTTTGAGTTTTGGATTTGAGAGATTCTGTGCAGCATGTTCCGAAAGCGGTGTTTCAGGGTTGATTCTTCCTGACCTTCCCCCTATTGAATTTGAGAAAAACTATCAGTCTGTTTTAAAGCAGTACAATCTTAATTTTACCTTTCTGGTCACTCCGGAAACCTCTGATGAAAGAATGATGTATCTTGATTCTTTAAGTTCAGGTTTTCTGTATGCAGTAAGCTCTTCCTCTACAACGGGAAATGAAAATGCAGTTTTAAAAAATGAATACTACCTTTCCAGGGTAGCTTCCCTCCCACTCAAAAATCCTGTGATGATCGGATTCGGAATTAAATCGAAAGAGGATTTTGAAAATGTAACAGAAAAAGCGGATGGCGGTATCATAGGAACAGCCTTTGTAAATATTCTGCTTCAGGATAAAGACTGGAAGAAAAGTGCCATAGATTTTATCCATTCCATAAAAGGGTAAAATTCACTAAATTTGTATATCAAAAATTGAAATGAATACAAATCAAAATAAATCAGTAGAATTTGAAGATTTAGGGATCAAAGAATATCAGCCAGCCTGGGATTATCAGGAGCAGCTGATGAAAAATATCATTGATACCAAGATAAAAAACAGAGATCTTCCTGCAGAACAGCATACAACCACTCCCAACCACCTTCTTTTTGTAGAGCATCCTCATGTGTATACTTTAGGAAAAAGCGGACATGAAGAAAATATGCTTGCCGGCATTGATAAACTGAAAGAAATTGATGCCACTTTCGTAAAGGTAAACCGTGGCGGAGATATTACTTATCATGGTTACGGACAGGTTGTAGGCTATCCTATCCTGGATCTTGAGAACTTTTTTACAGACATTCATTTATATATGAGAAATCTGGAAGAAGTGATCATCAGAACCATTGCCGAATATGGTATTAAAGGAGAACGTTCTCCAGGAGAAACCGGAGTCTGGCTGGATGTAGGGAAACCTTACGCAAGAAAAATGTGTGCGATGGGTGTGAAAGCTTCAAGATGGGTAACTCTTCATGGTTTTGCATTGAATGTAAATACAGATATGCGTTATTTTGAATACATCATTCCATGTGGGATCAAAGATAAGCAGGTGACTTCTCTGAAAAGAGAACTTGAAAGAGAGCTTACTCCGGAAGAAATGGAAGAACTGAAAGCAAAGATCAGAAAACATTTTGCTGACGTTTTTCAGGCAGAACTCATTTACAAATAGTCAATTGACTTAAAATATAATAAACCCAGTTTCAATAGTCGAAACTGGGTTTTTAGTTTAAATACTATCATAATTATCAGAACATTTAAATCTTACTGAATCTAAACCGTTTTATTTTTAATTTGGAAATCAAAGGTTTTCAAAACCTTATAGATGTTGAAAAATAGTGCTGATTTGTGAAATTGGCCAGATTCCTACGGAATGACACAATTGGAATCGAGGTTTTACCCCACAGTTTGTCCATTCCGTAGGAATCTAACCCATGAAAACCAAAAAACTCATAATTTTTTAAAAAACTTGTTTTATTTAAATCCACCACTATAATCATTAGTTTTTCGCCATTTTCAATATCATAAAATCAATAAAATGAAAGAATAATTTATTTTATTTAAAAAAAATCTTGCGTATATTTTAAATTTTATTACTTTTAATATCACAAAATAGTGAACTATTACAAATTAAAATGTTCACTGAAAATTAACCACCAAAATATAAAAACTATGAAAAAATTTCTTTTATCCATGATGGTATTCGTGACGGTACTGTCATTTAATTCCTGTTCAGATTCAGGTGCCAATCAGGATCCTAATCTTGTTGCCAAAGAGTCAAACGAAATCGCAATGAAAGACTTTGGTAAAACTGTCCCGGTAGGGATTGATAAAGAAGACGGGAAATTTAAAATCTCATTTATGGTTACTGCTCAGCCCTACTACATCAAGGACAGTAAAGAAAATGCAGGCTATATTTCCATGATCAGACAGGCTGTTGAAAACGAAACTCCTGTTCAGATTTTCCTTAAAGCCAATACCAGCGAAATCGCAAAAGTAGACAAAGCTACTGCTGAAGATATTCGTTATTTCAAATCTATCCTTACTAAAGAAATAAAAGAAGAAAGCCGAAAAGCAGTAAGCGTTATTCCTAACCTTGCCACTTTAAACAGTCTGTTTGCTCAGATAAAAAATCAGGCTTGCGGAACTTCTACAGCTTCTTCTCCGTGCATTACATTCAGATATCCTGTTGACGGATGCTATGCAAGAGCCCATAAAATGAGACAAATACTATTGAATGCAGGATACGACTGTGAAAAGCAATTCGTGTATGGTAACCTGAGAGCTTCTACAGGAACATGCTGCGTATCATGGGTATATCACGTAGCGATATTGGTAAGTTTTAAAAATGCTTCCGGAATTGTTGAAAAAAGAATCATTGATCCATCATTATTCTCCAGCGGACCTGTAACTGATGCTGCATGGAGAGCTGCATGTACAAACACAAGCTGTGGATCTGCATCTGTATCTTCTTATGCCAATACGGCAGGAAACGTGTACTACAGAAGCCCGGCAGGTTCTTTACTGTATGATAACAACTATGTAAATACCAATTGTGTATTGAATATCTTCTCATCCCTTTCAGGATGCTCTCCTTCTCCTGCTCCTAGTGTAGCAAGCTGTGGATTTTAACTAATTTATATAGAGCTCCTGCATTTATTTTGATACATTGCAGGAGCTTTTTACTTAATACTTTTTGCTATGAAAGCCTGGTCCTATTTATTATTACTTTTTATTATGATTACATCCTGTTCCGGTAATTCCAGTTCGCAGAACTTAACCTGGTATAATAATGCTACTATTTCAGATATCACCGAAGATCCGGATAAACCCAATGAAGTAGTACGTGTTGCCATTGGAATCAGTGCTCAGGTTTTTTATATTTCAAAAAAATCACCGGAGTACAAAACTCTGATGGAAAAGGCAACCCAGAGCCTTAAGAAAAGTAAGACCTATAATATTGGTATTGAAAATAAAACCAATATCATCAAAGAAATTAAAGAGGTGAAATAACCTTTAATTGCTCTGAAATAGTCTGCCGTTATCTGATCACAGAAATCCCGGCATCTACTTTTACTTCAGCACCATGGATATAAGAGGCTTCTTCTGAAGCAAGAAACAGAACTACATTGGCTATTTCTGACGGTTCCCCCTGTCTTTTAAAAGGTATGGTAGGAATAATGTCCTCAATGGCATTTTCAATCTGCTCCCCGGTTAAGCCTGTATTATTAAAAATATTGGTCTTAATATGTCCGGGACTCACCCCGCTGACACGGATCCCGCGTTCTGTAAGCTCTACCGCAAAGGTTTTAATGAAAGACTGTACTGCTGATTTGGCCGCAGAATACACGGAAAAATTATGCATTGCAATATCCGTCGCCACAGAAGTATTAAAAATAACGGAGCTTCCGCTATTCATCAATGGTAATATTTGCTGCACTGTAAAAAAAGGACCTTTTACCAGAAGATTAAAAAGTTCATCAAACTGATTTTCATCCACATATTCTACAGGAGCAAATCTTCCGTATCCGGCATTGGCAAAGACCAGATCAATCTGTTCGGTGTACTTTCTGACTTCCTGCTGAAGGTTCATCAGGTCTTTTATATTTCCGGCATCGGATACAATTCCAAAAGCCTTTTCACCAAGTTTTTCCAGCGCCTTATTCACAGTATCTTCACTTCTTCCTGTAATAATGACTGTTCCTCCTTCTTCAATAAATTTCTGAGCGGTAGCCAGACCCATTCCATTTGTTCCTCCGGTAATTAAAGCCGTTTTGTTTTTAAATCTCTGCATTGTTTTTTGGTTTAAAATTCTTCTGCAAAGATTGCAATCGAGAGAATCTTAAAAAATCCGAATCATGCGAAAATGAGTTAAAAGCAAACTGTATTACTATTTATTTTAATTCATCAATAATCGTCATCAATAAAATCTTTCAAAATTAAATTGCACACAATTAAATTGTTTATACATTTGTACTGTTGTTTTACTTCAATTAAAAAAACAGGAAGTTCAACAATCACCAAGTAGTTTAATTTAAAACAAAGAAAAAAATGTCATTAATAGAAAACCTAAACTGGAGACACGCTGTAAAAGCTTATGACCCGAACAAAAAAATTTCACAGGAAGATCTTAATACTATTTTAGAATCAGCAAGACTGGCTCCTACTTCATCGGGATTACAACCATTCCGAATCATCGTGGTAGAAAATCAGGAACTGAAAGAAAAAATGGTAGCAGGTGCTTTAAACCCTGAAGTAATGAGAGATTCTTCTCACGTTTTGGTCTTTGCAGCATGGGACAGCTATTCTAATGAAAAAATTGACAAAGTTTACGATTATCATACCGATGTAAGAGACCTTCCAAGAGGTCGTTTCGGAAGCTATACCGATAAAATTAAAGAAATGTATGGGGCACAGACTCCTGAAGAGCATTTTGCACACACGGCCCGCCAGACTTATATTGCCTTAGGAATTGCCCTGGCTCAGGCTGCAGAACTTAAAATCGACAGTACTCCGGCAGAAGGATTCAGTAATGAAGTGGTAGATGAAGTATTGGGATTAAAAGAATTAGGATTAAAAAGTGTAAGCCTTTTATACCTTGGATACCGTGACGAAGCCAATGACTGGCTGTCTTCTATGAAAAAAGTCAGAATTCCAATGGATGAATTTATCATAAAAAAGTAATACCTTCATCGAATCTTTCGTACTCAAACTTATGGAAAATCCGAAAACACCCAAACTAGAAAACCAGATTTGCTTCCCGCTGTATGTTATAGCCAAAGAGATCACAGGGCTTTACCGTCCTTTCCTCGATGAGCTGGACATAACGTATCCGCAGTACCTTGTTATGATGGTATTATGGGAAGGTGACGGACTTACAGTAACCCATATAGGGGAAAAACTGTTTCTCGATAGCGGCACTTTGACACCTCTTCTTAAAAGATTGGAAACCAAAGGATTTATCATCAGAAAAAGAAAAAAAGAAGACGAAAGAGTGGTTGAAGTATTTTTAGACGAAGCAGGAAAACAGCTTCAGAAAAAAGCATGTGAAATTCCGGGAAAAATTCAGGAAAGACTGGGCATACAGCCGGAAGAACTGCTGCATCTTAAAGACACAGTCCTAAAAATATTAAACAAAATAGAAAATAAATGAAAACATTATATACAACTCAGGTAACTGCTCAAGGAGGCAGAAACGGACATGTAAAAAGTGAAAACGGAGTATTGGATCTTGATGTAAGAATGCCGAAAGCATTAGGAGGAGCCAATGAAGATTTTGCCAATCCTGAAATGCTTTTTGCAGCCGGATATTCTGCATGTTTCGACAGCGCATTAAACAGAGTAATCAGTCTTTCTAAAGTAAAAACCGGAGAAACAACTGTTACTGCACAGGTAAGCATCGGCCAAATTGAGAATGGAGGTTTCGGACTGGCGGCAGAACTTGATGTCAACATTCCTGGAGTTTCTATTGAGGAAGCACAGGCTCTGACAGAAAAGGCACACCAAATCTGCCCTTATTCTAATGCAACCAGAAATAATATGGAGGTGAAACTATCAGTAACCAACAACGATTAATCCAATTTTTTTAAGCATAGTTATAACGAAAGGAGCTGTTTCCATGGAAACAGCTCCTTTTTTTATTTTTGATTTTCCCACGGATCTCGCAAATGGGCACAGATGATTGAGGATACTTTTAGTAACAGTTCGTCATCATTCATAACTCATCATTTATAATTTATAATTCACCATCACCTTCTGTCTTTATTCACATCACTTTTCTGATAGGCATCTACTTTTCTATAAGAATCATTTTTCTCTTTTTCTTTTTTATCGGAGATCAGAATGCCGAAAAGATGGTCAATTTCATGCTGGAAAATAACAGCTGTGAAACCTTCTACAATTTCTGAATATTTCTGTCCTTTCAAATCCACATATTCCAGTTGAATCACTTTACTTCTGTAAAACTGATCCCTGAAATCCGGAATAGACAGGTCTCCTTCCGGCCCAAGATTCTGCAGATCGGAATGCCATACAATGACAGGGTTGATAAAATATTCCAGAGGAGTTCCTTCTTTGTCAAAACGTTGTACCCAGATGATCTTTCTGTTGATTCCCACCTGTGGCGCTGCAATTCCTACTCCACCATCCGTAGAAAGAAGAGATTCTTTCATTCTTTTTACCAGAACAGCTGTATTCGGATCAAGGGGATCTGCTTCTGAAGAAATACTCAGCAATGTTTTATGCTGACTGGCATCCGTTGTCTGATAAATCGGTAATGCTGTATCTACATCTCCCTGATTAATAATTGAAATCTCATTGGAAGTAAGTTTCTGTGCGTTCAACAGGCCTATAAAAAAGATCAGCAGGATGGGTAATTTCTTCATATTTTTTGAATGTTATACAAAGGTAAATATTGTAGAATAAAAATGATTATGGAACGCTGATTTTTATGTTTTGGCTAAAGCCGTTGAAGCTTTAATATAAAAATGGCCGGGCTAAAGCCCGACCCTATTGAATTCGATGTAAGTTTGATTTTTGTCATTCTGAAAGGAATGCAATGTAGCGGAGAATCTTATAATTAAGTAATAGGGAGATTCTTCCTTCTTCAGAATGGCATTTTTGTAAAAAATTAAAAAGTCTTGGTCATATCCGCAGGGATAATCAGATTAAAATCTGTTGGAATATATTCTTTAGCAGGAACTTTCAATTCGGGATCGTCTGATTCAAAAACAGAGATTACTGCCATTTTCAGGTTAGGATTTTTCTGTTTGATATACCAGTAGATTCCGCCAAATTCTTTACTGTGATAGTTTCCGTTGTAATGGATAAATGTTTTTCCGGCCTGGAAGTTTTTCAGGATAGATTCTGCCATTGTAGCATCTTTCGTTGCCTGGGCTGAAATAAAATTCATCACTTTTGTTCCTTCTGCATGATCTCCCATCATTGCTTTCATTTCCGGATACCCAGGAGTGTCTAATGTAACTTTTATCGGCAACTGAGCAATATATGTTTTCTCTTTTTCAGTTAATTTATTTAGGGATTCCAAACCTTCTTTAGCGGTTTGAGAGGCATATTTCCTTGGGATATTGGTGGCAATAAAATTCAGTTTTTTATTTTTAGCAAAATCTACCAAAGGTTTGTAATCCGTTGCATAGTTGTTCCATAAACGTGCAGAGTCTTTGAATGTTTTAGCATCAAATTTCCCATTCAGATATTGGTTCAGCTGAGCCTGATTGTCTCTTTCAAACATTTCAGCTCCTAAAATAAGCTGTCCGTTCTTTTTAGCAAACAGAGCTTCTGTAATTTTAAGCTGAAGCCAGTGATTGATAGAACTGTTATGGTTTTCACCAAAAAAGACCACATCATAATCCGCCAGTTCTTTCACCAGTTTTTCCGTCTTTACTTCTTTTCCATTTTTATCATAAAACTGGAAAGCTTTAAGCTCCTGTGCCTTCAAAGAACAGAAACCCGCAAGCAGTATCGCTATGAAAATATTTTTCATTTTTTTATATTTAACCACAAATTACACAAATATTTTGGCACTCATTGTACTATAATTTCAAATTCACTTATCTGCAAATCTATCCTTAAAGTCTTTGATTATTCTTCGCCAAAATCCGAATAAAAAAAGACCGCTTTGAATTTTACAAACAAAACGGTCTCATTCAAATCATCTAATTATTACTTTTCTAAAGCTGCTACAAGGTCCTTCCACTCCTGAAGCTCAGGAATTCCAGGTTTCCTTTTTCCAAAGAACTGAACGATAAAGTCTCCTTCTTTGTTGAATACTTCGATAGCCGTTACTTCTCCGTCTTCAGTTGGTTTTTTAACGATCCAGGCTTCTGCAATTTTCGTTACATCCAAATGTAAGTTGAAATCAGGATCCATTACGTTGAACCATTGCTGGTGCCAAAGTGTTTTCTTCACATTTCCAGTGTGGATCTGGATAATCCCTCTGTTTCCAACGAAAACCATGATCGGAGTATTTTTTTCAGAAGCATCTTCAAGGATGTTGACCACTTTAGCATTGTCGATTTTCTTAGCAAATCCTTCCGGTGCCAATCTTAATGCCTGCGTTCTGCTTACTCCATATTTTCTGGTCATCATGAAGAAATCATGAGTATCTTTCAATTCTGTCCATGCTTTTTTGAAGCCTTCCACATCAATTTCTGAATCTGCTTTTTCTGCCTGTTTTGGAGCAACTACCTCAAATACAAATGCTTGGTTCTGATCTTCAGCTTTGAACTTTTCAACCAAAGCATCAAAAGCTTCTTCATTGCTGTTTTTTGTCAGATAGATCTTGTGCAATGCCAGACCATCTTTTCCGAAAAACTGAAGACTTTTCTTATCTCCTTCCACTACTGCAAAAGCAAACTTCCAGTGGTTAAGGAAAATCCTAAGGTCAATGTCTTCTCCAACAAAAAGCTGTGCGTGCGGACTGCTGAAATCACTGTTCTGATAGATTCCTTTTCTTTCGTGAACACATTCATCATTACGGGTAAGAGCCATTACTTTTCCCAACTGCTCAGCTTCTGTAAGAATTCCCGGAAAATCTGTATTTAAAACAGTTACACCTTCCCCTACACTGGTTACTAATAATTCGGCTTCACTTACACCTAGCTGTGCAGCGGCATTTCTTATTCTTATATGTGGATTTTCTGCTTTCAGAGCTTCCCATTTTTCCTTTAAATCATTAACTAATGTGCTCATTATTTTATTTTTTTATGGTTAAAATTGTATAAATTCTTTGTATTGTTTCTTCTCCTGTTTTACTTTTTATCTGCTCTTCTTTTTCGGAAGTTTTCATTCTTTTAAAATGACTTTTGGAGATCAGTTCTTCCATTTCATTGTTGTTGTAGAGTGTGAAATCATATTCCGTAAACGGCAGTTTTTCCATGAAATCTCTTTGCCCGAAAGTAAGGACGAGTGTTCCGTCATCTTTCAAAACCCTGTAGATCTCATTTAAAAATTCTACCGGATTTTCCCAGAAATAGACAGTATTTACTGTAAATATTTTGTTGAAAGTCCCGTCCTGAAAAGGAAGTTTCTTCCCTTCATACAAAATAAAATCTGCCTGGTTTTCAAATTCTTTATTGAGTTTCCTGGCTTCATTGTGCATGGTTTCAGAAATATCGATTCCTGTATATCTGAGGTTTTTGGCAAGGCTCATGATACTTTTCAGGTGTCCGGCATTGCCGTGTCCTATTTCAAGAATATGCTGATCGTCATCTATCACAAGTGTTTTGATACTTTCTAACGTCATCCCGATGTTGGTGGCATTCATCATTTCACCAATCTCAATGCCTTTTTCTCCCTGAGGATTGGCAAGATTCTGTGCAAGGATTTTAAGTTCTTCTTTTTCCATGGTTATCCAAAAATGATCATTGGGTTATTCGTAATAGGGTGTCCGCAGATGGTACAGGGAAAATTATAGGCTTGGCTGATGTTTTCTGCTGTGAAAACTTCCTGTGGAGTTCCAAAGGCGGAAACTTTTCCTGATTTCATCAATAATATCTTGTCTGCAAATTGTGCTGCGAGGTTCAGATCATGTAAAACAACAATGGCACTGTTGGCTTTTTTTGTGAAGTTTTTGATAATTTCCAACGCCTTATACTGATGTTTTATATCCAAATTGTTCAAAGGTTCGTCCAGAAAAACCAGTTTATGGGTAATGTCGTTCTGTAATTGTGCCATTACTCTTGACAGATGTACCCTTTGTTTTTCTCCTCCGGACAGGGTATTGTAATCTCTGTCTTTCAGATGAAAAATATCGGTTTCATACATCATATTATTCATGGCTTCCAGATCTTCTTTACCGGGCTGGGCATCAAAATAAGGATACCTTCCCATCATGACTACATCTTTTACTTCAAGCGGAATATCATTACTGTTGTGCTGCGAAAATTTTGCTTTATGTCTGGAAAGCTCCTTCACGTTCCACTCATAAATAAGTTTATCTTTAAATAATACTTTTTGTTTTCCGGATTTCACTTCATCTGCCAAAACACTCAGAAGGCTTGATTTCCCTGCTCCGTTCGGACCTACAATGGCTAAAAATTCACCATATTCCAGAGAGACATCTATTCCATCCAGAATACGGAATTCTTTATGTTTATAATTAATCTGGTGTGCCTTGATCATTACAGTGATTTTTTAAATTTAACCAAAATAGCAATAAAGATAGGTCCTCCCATCAGTGCAGTCAGAATCCCGATCGGAAGTTCAGACGGCGCTACGATACTTCTGCTGAACGTATCTGCGGTCAGCAGCAAAATACTTCCGCACATGGCTGATAAAGGCAGGATAAAGGTATTATTGGATTTGAATAAAAGTCTTAAAATATAAGGTACAATAAGACCTACAAAACCAATTGTCCCTGAAAATGCTACACAGGTTCCCACCATTAATGCAACGGTGATGATGATCTGTTTTTTCAGTTTTTCCACATTGATTCCCAGGTGCTGTGCATCTTTTTCTCCCAACATCATAGCATTCAAAGCTTTTCCTTTTGGTAATAAAATCATGTAAGCTATCGTCATTACAACGGCCAGAATGATATTCTTTGTCCATGTAGCGGCTGCCAGACTTCCCAGATTCCAGAAGGTTAAATCCCTAAGCTGTTCATCTTTTGAAATATAGATCAGGAACCCGGTTATTGAAAAACCTATTGCGGTTATTGCAACTCCGGTAAGCAGCATCATCACTACATTTGTTTTTCCTCCGCTTGTTGAAATCCTGTATACCAGCATCATAGATAAGAATGATCCTATAAAAGCAGCGATTCCTACCAATGAAAACTGTACAACCTCAGGAAGGTATTCTTTGAAATGTCCTCCTAAAACAATCGCAATTGCCGCCAGCAGGGTTGCTCCGGATGTAAGGCCGATCAAATCACCTGTTGCCAGCGGGTTTTTAAAAAGTCCCTGAAGGCTGGTTCCCGAGACGGAAAGCATTCCCCCTATTAAAATTGCCATAACAATTCTGGCTGCTCTTACGTCCCAAATCACATATTTATCACTTAAGGACAAAGACGGATCACCTTTTATAAATTGCCACAGTGCCCTGAACGGAGAATTCTCTCCGAAATCATAAACTCCTGTATTAAGTGACAGCACTGCTATAATGACCAGCAGTACTGCACTTATAATAAGATAAAAGTATAGTTTACTTTGTGTTTTCAATTAAAAGTTTGTTTAATCCTACTGCTGCTTCTCCTAGTCTCGGTCCGAAACCTGACACTAAACCTCCATCCATTGCGATGATCTTTTTATTCTTTCCTGCATTGGTTTGGGAAACACCCGGCATTTTAAGAGCGCCTTCATTTCCTCCTGCTCCCTGTAAGCCTGTTTCAAAGAAGAACAGAACATCAGGATTAGCTTTTACAACGGCTTCAGGTGTCAATGGTTTGAAATCTTCAAAATCAGTTACAGCATTTTCACCTCCTGCAAGAGTGATCAATGAAGCCATTGGTGTATTTTTACCACTCACCATCAGCATATTTCCTCTGGCGTAGATGAACAATACTTTTGGTTTTTTAGCAATGGGCTGTACCTGTTTAAGATCAGCGTCAATCTTGTCATTTAATTTCTGGTAATCTGTATTTCCAATCGCTTTTGCTACAGATTCAATTAACTTTTTAGTTCCATCTACTGTATATTCCTGTTTGAATACTTCAGTTTTAATTCCGGAAGATTTGATTTTCCCCATTAATTCCGGGTTGATATCTTTATCAGAAGCTAAAATTAATGTTGGAGACACCGCCATGATCGGCTCAATGGTCATTGATCTCATGTGACCTAAATCTTTAGCCGTAGCTTTTAAAGATGCAGGATAAGTACTTGTAACATCTGTTCCTACGATTTCTTTTTCGTGGCCTAAAGCAGCTACGATTTCAGTAATTCCACCGTTTAACGTTACTATTTTATTGTTGGTTTTTGGTGCTTCAGAAGTGGCTTCCGTTGTATTTTCTTTCGTTGATGCTTCTGCTTTTTTGCAAGAATATACTGCTACAAGTACAGAAGCTGCAAGGATGAATTTTTTCATGATATACTATTATTTGATTATTTATAAAGGTTCAAATTCAAAATTGGTGTACCCGCGGTTTCCATTTTCGTCTTTCATTTTATTGAATCTCAGTTTAAAGTAGAAACCTTCAGCATCTTTCAATACAAAGAAACGGTCTGAGTAGACAAAAGGAACCGGATTCGTTGCCGTCCCCGTTGTTGTTCTCCACTTATCACCAATGGCTCTATGATCATTAAAAACAAATTTGGCAGGTTCAACGTCTTTCAGTTTGAATGCGGTATAAGCCTGGTCAAGACTTCCTGTAACACTTACCTGATAGGCACCTACTCCATTCAAGGTATTGGTCGTTACAAAATCTGCATAGAAGTAGCTTCCCGCACTGGTTGTAGGTCCCATGAATACCTCATTGGTAAACGTTGTGAATGCTAAGTCCCAGCTTTTTTTCTTAGGCTGAATTTTTACAGGTGTACCTGTTTTCAGGTTGAAGAACGAAAAGTTGTATTCAGTATCTTTTGTAATGATATATTCTTTGATATCTGTTCCTGTTGCATTCAGATCGGCATAGCGGATCTTATATCCATTCTGAGCTCTCAGGATCTGAATTTTTTTCCATCCTCTCGGATCACCGGACAATGAAACGGAACCTGCCCCGATATTGGCTGCGGAAGGTATTTCTCTTCCCAGATTGATCAGATAAACAGGATTATCAGAATCATTTTCTTTGATGGCATCAATCCCGGAAGTCTGAGTCAGAAAATTACCATTAGGATTGTCGATATATTTCATGTTGGCAGCATCAAATGTCCCCACCTGAGCAATTTCTTTCAAACTTTCAACATCAGCATCTTTTACTTTACCGATATCTGCAGCATCAGGTATTTTAATAACTGTCATAGCAAGAGAGCCGTTCATTATCACACGAAATTCATCTCCTGTATAAAAACCAAGATCCCAATCTGTTCTGCTGTTGACAGCCGGATTGGTGTAATCACTCAGATCAATCCAAACCTGATTAGGTTCTGTAGGACCACCAACTTTTACATTGACTTCTGATCCAGTCATGGGAGGAACCGGAACCGGATCTTCATCTGCAGAGAGGCAGGACTGTGTGGCCACCATGATGGAAAGAACAGAAAATATTTTTAAATATTTCATAACAGTAACTTATTATTTAAAATTGAAACATTAATCTGGCAAAATAGCTTCTGCCATAGTATAAATTAACAGAACCACTCGCTGCTGTATGGGCTGAACCGGCAACTGCAGTAGAGTTTAATCTCGTTACATCAAATATATTTTTCACCCCTGCAGAAATTTCAAAATGCTTATTCCAGAAAGGCTGGCTTACGATAAAATCCATCGTATGAAAACTGTCTACTTTTCCAAGGCGGAAACCACTTGCTCCATCAGACACATAAATTCTGTCCGGACCTGTAAATTTGTAGTAAAGGGCAAAATTGGTATCGGTATTTTTCAGTTTGTACGTTGCAGAAGAGCCTGCCTGTACCAAATACTGGAAATCTGTAGGAGAAGAGGATGTTAATTCGTTCATTGATACGGATGTTCCGTTTACAGATCCTCTTAAAGACAGGGCAAACTGATCTTTTCTAAAATCTACATTAGCTGAGAATAATAGATTTCTATAGGTATTAAGGTTCATGTATTTATAGGTAGAAGGTTGTTTTACCACAACCATTTCAATCCTGTCACGTACATCCAGATATAACGCATCTATTCCGTAAGCGATTTTCCAGCCATTATCCACTGAAAAGTTCTGATTCCAGAAAAGTCCAGCAGAGAATCCTTTTTCAGGATTTAAATCAGGATTTCCCTGTACATCGTGGTTAAGGTTTACAAAATACGTGTACAGTTCATCATATTTAGGGAAACGGTTTGCAGATCCTACAATCGCTCTAAGGTTTGAATTTTCAGAAGTTTTATATCTTGCTGATAAGGAATAGTTGTACTGATCATTAAAGTTCTCACTAAGGGAAAGTCTTACTCCCGGTCTCAATGAAAACTTGTCTGAAACATTCCATTCTGCAGAAAGGAAATTGGAATAGGTAAATATTTTTCTTTTTACCGCTTCTCCAAAGAAATCTCCGGCAATCAGTGCAGCATATCCATTGGTATAGTCTAATTCGTATCCTAACTGGAAATCAAAAACTTTACTATCAAGGAAATTACTGAACATCCCTCTTGAATAAATAACATCGGTTTTATAGTAAGATTTTTCGTCCTGACGGCTCTTTATCGCTCTGTTCGGGATGTCGTAATTGTAGTCGTAATATTTTCTATCCTGATTCTGATAGGAGAAATCTCCCATGTATCGGATATGTCCCAGATTGGTTTGAATATTAAACTGGTGCACCCAGCGGTCGGTATTGTACTTTCTGTCTCTACTTTCATAAGATACTCCACCTACTCCGTCATTAAGCGGATTTCTGCTTACTTCCGGGTTGTAAAAGTTAAATTTCTCATTAAGATAGGACAGTTTGTAGAAAAATGTTGTTTTGTTTTTTGTATATCTTAACAATGCAGAGGCGTCGTACTGGTCTTTCGGGTTCCATTCATAGCCTCTCTGATTGTCCTGTCCGAAATATTTGTAACCTTTGCTTTCTCCTTCATATCCCATAAACTGGTTATGGTTGAAATTGATGCTGGCAAACCATTCATTGCTGATATTATAATCTATATTCAGGTTCTGAATATGTCTTCCGTTCCCCTTTTTCTTAAGATCATAATTATCTCTTACCGTTTCTTCCTGTACCGAACCTCTTACGCTTACTTTTTTTGTACTGGTTTTCTTCGTAATAATGTTGATTACTCCGGCAACAGCACCATTTCCATATTCAACGCCCATACTTCCTTTTACAATTTCGATTCTTTCGATATTGCTCAAGGTAATTTTCGTGAGGTCAATATTACTTCCCAATCCTGTATCTCCTACTACCGGAATATTGTCGATAAGGATTTTCACATAATCACCATTAAGTCCCATAATATTGGCCGTGGAATTTCCTGAACGGGTATCCGGAGTGATCTGTATGTTAAGACTTTGATTTAAAACCTCGGCAACATTAGTGGCTGCCATATTTTTAATCTGTTCTGCATCAATTACATCAACCTTATATATCGATTTGTTAATGGACTGCTGCATGTACTGTCCTGTAATAACAACTTCTTCAATTTTCTTTTGATTAAGAGAATCCTTTTCTTGTGCATTCACCCATAAGGCCACGGATAATGATAGAACGGAAAGCACTTTCTTCTTCATAAGGGTACAAATTTTCGACAAATATAAAACTTTATTTAGACTCATTAAAAATAAATATATATTTTTGTGGAATAATTCTAAATAAAAATAATCTCATGAAATTAAAATTACTTTTAGGAACTCTGATGTTTACAGCCTTAACAGCGAATGCTCAGGTATCTAACATCAATGAAAATTTCAATAATTTTACAGCTGGGAATACAACCTTTCCTCAGTTTGGATGGTCTGCCATTGTTGCACCAATTACCGGAGAGTTTCCTCCAGTACCTCCGAGAATGATTGTAGCAGGTGATTCTAACAGGTTCGTTCAATCCTATGCAGGAAATAATGCGACAGGGTCTTCATATCTGATTTCTCCTCAAATTGAAGCTCCAACAGGAAATAAGACATTAACTTTTGATACAACTTTAGTATCTCCATCACCCGGTCCGGGTAGCATCCAAATTGGGGTAGCATCCAATCCTGCGGATATGTCAACATTTGTTCCTGTCGGAAGCCCTATCAGTGTATCGGTTATTGGTACAGTTCAGAATATCAGTGTAAATATTCCGGCATCTACAGGTTCATATATTGTATTTAAATTCACTCCTACAGCAACGCACGTTGCGATCCAGGTTGATAATGTAGTGTACAACACGACAGCATCTTTAGGAGTAAATGACAACAATAAAGTGACAGAAAATATCAGATTTGCCTTAAATTCTGATCAAACAGCATTGGAATTTAAATCAAAGAAAGATCTTAAAAATATCAGTATTTACTCTGCTGCCGGACAAAAAGCAACAGAAGGAAAACCAAACGGACAAAATTTTGATATCAGTACTCTTCAGACCGGAGTTTATTATATGAATATTGAAACTTCTGAAGGAAAAACGATTCAGACAAAATTCATCAAAAAATAAGGTTTATTAGACTATTATTTTCCTTTTTAAAGCCGGCGGGATCATTCCTTCCGGCTTTTCTGTGTCCATATTTTATGTAAATAAAAGTACAATTAATATAAAAACACGATAAAAATCATGTTTTTATTTAGACTCATTAAAAATAATTATATACTTTTGTGGAATCATTCTAAATAAGGATTTAAAAAATAAGTTATGAAAACAAAACTATTATTGGCTTCAGTATTGGCTATGTCTGTTCAGCAGACTGTTTTGGCACAAACTGATGCATTGGGGTACTCACAGGTAAATATGACAATGGGGAGCGGCTATCAAAACAGAGTATTTGTAGACCTTGCAGATGGCAATATGGTTTCTCAGCCTGCCAATACCTGGGATGTTGCTTTTTATAGAAATTCAAACTATGCATTTGGATCAAGAATAAATGATGCAAAGGACATTGAGGTATTCACTGCTTCAACCAATTTAGCAGATTGGGATAATATCAGTATCAGCAATGAAGCTTCATGGGGAGATCCTCTTTATAATCCGGACCAGACCACTGACTGGAGTCAGGGAGCTTTTGAACAGGGGCCTGTGACATCTCCAAATCCTAATATCCCTTCAACAGGATGGGGAGTTTACAATCCGGTGAATCACCATATTCAGGGGAAAGCTATTTTTGTTTTAAAATACCCTTCTGGAACATACATCAAATTTGCTATTGAAGATGCCTTTGCAGGATATACTTTTAAATATTCAAAATGGAATGGTACTTCATGGGGAGCTACAGAAACAAGAACACTTGCTAACGGAACGGATGATTCTTATTTCAATTATTTCTCATTTGATACCGGTGCAAAAGTTCCTGGTCTTGAGCCGTCAAGAACTGCATGGGATTTCGTATTCACAAAATATTACACATTCTATATGGGTGTGCAGATGTATCCGCTTTCCGGAGCCATCCAAAGCCCTAATATCAAAGTAGCAATGACACAGCCGGAAACACAGGCTACAACAGCTTATACAATCCCTGCCAATGCAAGCTTCTCATCAGCTATTACAACTGTTGGACACTCATGGAAAGGCATCGGAACAGTAAAAAGTGATGTGGTATACTATGTGAAAAAAGGAAACGACTACTACAGAATGTACTTCACGACTAATGGTGGAGCAAGTACAGGAAATATGTATTTCAAATACAAAAAAATTACTGAAACATTAGGAATTACCGAAGTTGGAAAAAAAGCTTCTTTTGGTATCTATCCTAACCCTGCAACAGCAGATAAAAAAGTAACGGTTCTTTTTGATGTTAAAGAAAAAGCAAGCAACAAAGGAAATGTGGAGGTTTATGATCTTACCGGTAAAAAGGTATACTCTGCTGAACTTACCAATCAGGCAGGTTTCTACAAGCAGGATCTGAACCTTTCTACGCTTACATCAGGAAATTACCTTGTAAAAATCACTTACGGCGGCCATTCGGAGACGAAAAAGCTAATCGTAAAATAAACTTTTTATTTTAATACTTTCTATTTTTTCTAATAAAAAGGCGGTTTCAAGAGTTTGAAACCGCCTTTTATTTTTTAAGGAAATCTAAAAAAATCTTTAAATTCTTAAATCATTAAGTCTTTAAATCTTCAATATTAATATATTTTAAATCCTTTATAAACTTCTGCAGAGCTCTCCATGATTTTGGAAGCATCTTTACGGAAATCCAAAAGGTGGTCCTGACCATTATGTCTGTTGTGATGCTCTACGCTTTCCCAAAGCTCGATCAGGAAGAAAGTTCCTTTATTATCTTTATCCTCAATAAGGTCATACTGCAGGCAGCCTTCTTCTTTTCTTGTTTCTTTCACAAGGTTCTGAAACAGCTCTACCGCATCCATCAGATAATTTTCATTAAACTTAAAAAGTGCAATGATATGTAAATTCATGTTCTAATATTTAGTGATGTAAAAGTAAAATATTTTCAAAACCGAATATCTTTTTAAGCCCTTTATTTTTCAATATAAAGCATAATTTTTAATTAAAAACTGATTTATAAATAGTTATAGAACTCATCACAATTACCAATGTTCCGATAATCACAAACATTTTCTTCACAGGGAGCTTTGCCGTAAGCATAGCTGAAAAAGGAGCGGTAATAATTCCGCCGATCAAAAGGCCGAGAATGATATTCCAGTGCTGAATCCCCAGGGTAAAGAAAAAGGTAACGGCGGCCGTTAGGGTAAGGATAAATTTGGCGACAGTAGAACTTCCTACAGCAAATCTTGGGGTAAATGCATTTTTAATTAAGGTTCCGGTTACCAGAGGCCCCCATCCTCCACCGGCAAAAGAGTCTATAAAACCACCTATCACCCCAAGTCTGGTAAGATTGGTTTTTCTTTTCAATGCTTTACTTTGTTTTTCTTTGAAGGCATTCGATAAAATCTGAATCCCGAGATATAAAGTATAAAAAGCGATCAGTGTTTTGGTGATCTTTGCATAATATTCACCCAGGTAAGTAAGGCTTACCGCACCAATAACAGCCCCGATAACTGCCGGCACTGCAAGTTTCTTCACTAAACTTTTACTTACATTTTTCAGTCTGATATGGCTGAGACTTCCCGCTGCTGTTGTAAAACTTTCTGCTGAATGGATACTTGCGCTTACAATATGCGGTGGAATATTCAAAAGCAAAAGTGTGGTGGTACAGATTACTCCATATCCCATTCCCATTGATCCCGCTACAATCTCTGCAAAAACTCCTACCAGAAGCATCCAGTAAAAAATATAATTATCTTTTGCCAGAATAGTCTGCAGTTCTTCCAGATATCCCAGTTCATACATTGAAAAAACAGCAATAGATATAATGACAGCCGTCACAAAAAGGACATTAAGCCTTACCTGAATTTTTCTTGAAATCACCATATTAAAAAACCGTTTTAGTCAGTACTTCTTGATTATCTGTCACATCGAAAATAAAGACATTTAACGATCGCATGTTTTCTGCACTTCTGTACAAGGAAATATTTTCAGATATACGATATGCAGCATCAGAATGCACTGCAGTCATGGAGAGTGTAAGCTTTTGTAATGGGTTTGCCTCTTCTTTTGAAATCATAGTTTATTCATTTGAAGTACTGCAAATATCTGATAAAATATTTATCCTACAAAAAAAGTAGACTATTAATTCAAAAAAAAGGATCAGGTCAGTCGACCAGATCCATTAAAGTTTTTCTCTCCAGAATATTCAGTGAGGCATCCCGGACTTCTATCAGTACATCATGAAGTCCACAGTGATCTTCATTGCAGTCGTCACATTTTTCATAAAAATTCAGACTTACGCAAGGAAGCATGGCAATAGGACCATTTACCAGACGAATGATTTTGGCCAGTTTCACATTTTCAGGTTTTTCCTTCAGAAAATATCCTCCACCCTTTCCTTTTTTACTGTCAAGAATTTCCGCTTTTTTAAGTTCAAGCAGAATATTTTCCAAAAACTTTAAAGGAATCTTTTTGTGTTCCGCAATTTCGGAAATAAGAATCGGTCCTTCATTTCTTTTTTCTACAAGATATGAAAGCGCCTTAAACGCATATTGAGATTTTTTTGAAAGCATTACAGCAAAAATAAGAAAATTGTTTAACATTTGAAAAAGAGCTGTAAGCAGAGAGATAAATATTCAATTTTAGCTCTGCCTTTAGGTATTTTTGCTCATCTGGCTTATCCGTAATTTCACGGTTTTAGTACCACATTTTTGCCTTTCTCCTATTAAATCATTATGTTTGCCATATGTTCAGTAAACAAGAGGCACAGCAGTTAAAAAAGGAATTTTGGACCGCTTTCGGAAGATCATTTCCCAGAAAATGGATTCTCTATGATACCAAAATCAAGGATATGGCATTTAAATTTTCTGCGGACAATAAAAAAGCAGAAGTTTCTCTGGATATCGAAATGAAGGACGAAATTTTCAGAAACGCCTACTACGAAAAGATCTGGTCATTGGAAGACATCTTAAAAGATTACACCGGAGACTTTCATAAAGAAGAATATTTTACGCTTGAGAACGGAAAGGTTATCAGCAGGATATGGATAGAAAAGTCTGGTGTTTCCATTTTCAATAAAAATACCTGGCAAGAAATTTTTGAATTTTTTGTTGATAAAATGGACGGTTTCGAAAGGTTTTACTATGAATATGAGGATTTTATAAAGGATATATAAAATACTTACGAAATAAATACTATTTTACACTTCAGGCTTAGATAAAAAAAGAAAACTTATCTTTGTGATACCACTTAAACTAATAGATGAAACTAAATAACGTGATTAAAAATGAGAAAAGTGTACAAAAACATTTTTGGAGAAATCATCTCTAAAAGTAAAGCTGTGAAGCTAAACGAATATCATCTGTATTATTATGAGGAGGGTTCCGATTTCCTAAAAGAAATTGAATTCATCAACGAAGACAGTGTTTACAACATCAATTATTTTTTAAGTGACGAAGAGGACGAGGCGAATGTAGTAGAATATCTTAAGGAAAAATCTGACTTTTTTGATATTGAAAAAAAAGAAACCGCCGACGGTTTTATTATTTCTACCAATAAGTTGTATTCCTTATCCGTAGATGATTTACCTCTAATTTCAAAAACCGTTTTCAAAACGGAAGATCCTGAAAATTTCATCTGTTCTCAGGTTATTGATAACGAAACCCATGAACCACAGCTCGAAAGAACGATAAAATGCTGGTATACCCAGGATGAAAGTGGCGAAAAATATGCCGCTATAGAATGCAGCTATCAGGAAGACGGAAAGCTTGAACTGGCTGTAGACAAAACTCCTGATCCCGACCATGAAGAAAACTGGGTTCATTATGATTATGATACCTTCCAGGATCTTCAGGCACAGATCCCTACTGATATCAGTTATTACAGAACTGCCGCTTTACTTCCAAAAGGAGCCTTTCAGCAGTAATCTATAGTGTATTAGTACCAATCTCAAATATTATTGAATATAGATGTGAACTCAATTTTTTATAACTGAAACCTGAATTTAGAGATCCTACAAATTATTTTGAAGGTTGCTGTCAGTACTTTACAAATTGAATCTCAGAAAAAATAAAATAAAGACTGTTCCAGGATTGGGGCAGTCTTCTTTTTAAAACACTTCAATTTGTAACAAAATAACCTTACCAAGTGTCTTATTATTAAAAACATATGGGAAGGATTTTATTATTAATGGTAATTTCATGGATACTGATATCATGCCACTCAATGAGAGCTATTCCTCATGTTAATCATGGCGTCAAAGATTCTTTGAACGCAGATATCAACAAAATATACCAGCAAGGCTTATTCAACGGGTTTGCCGTTTCAATTGTAAATGAAAAGTCGACTTTATATCAAAAGGGATTTGGTTTTTCAGATGTAAAAGAAAAGAAATTGTATAGTGAAAATACGATACAGAATATTGCATCCGTTTCCAAAACATTTGTTGGAATTGCCCTTCTTAAAGCTGAGGAACTGGGAAAATTGAATCTGGATGATCCTGTTCAAAAATATGTACCCTTTAAAGTAGCCAATCCTAATTTTCCTCAAACACCGATTACCATTCGTCAACTTGCAACTCATACTTCATCTATTCTGGACAATGAATTTTATTTATCTAAAAATTATTTTCTGAAACCTGATCAGAATCTGAATGGTGTAAAACTCAATTTTGACGATGAGCAGATATTCAATCCTGCAGATTCAATAATTTCAATGTCTGTATTTTTAGAAAATGTGCTGGCAGAAAACGGAAAATGGAATAAAAACAGTTTCTCCACCCATAAACCGGGATCAATCTATGAATATTCAAATGTAGGAACTGCTCTTGCAGCCTTTATTATTGAAAAAGCTACCGGACAAACGTTTAATAAATTTATAAAAGAATATATCCTTAAACCTTTACAGATGAAAGATTCAGGCTGGTCATTTGATGAAGTAAAGTTTTCACAATTTTCCAGACTGTATGAAAAACCCGATACTCCTCTTCCCTATTATCAATCTGCAACGTATCCGGATGGAGGATTTATTACGAGCATCAACGACCTGAGCAAGTATTTAACCGAACTTATCAAAGGCTATAATGGAAAAGGAACAATTCTGACTCAGAAAAGCTATAAAGAATATTTTACGCCACAACTTACCGCTTCTAATTTCGAGGAAAGAAATGACAAAAATCCTTACAGTGAATCTTATAATACAGGAATCTTTATGGGTTTTGGCCATACAGGTTATATTGGCCATACCGGAGGCGATCCGGGAGTAATGTCTATGCTGTTTTTTGACCCTAAAAATAATCTGGGAAGGATTATGATCTTCAATACCAATTTCTCAGATAAGAAAGGGAATGAGGCTTTCTATGGGATCTGGAATGTACTGGAGAAATATCAATTGAAACTATAAGCCAGATATAAAAAGTCCGGAAGAAAGTATCTTCCGGACTTTTTATTTTTTATCCAAATTTCTTTTTCCTCAGCCAGAAGAACAGTCCTCCGATAAGGCCGATAATGGCCAATGGAAGCAGTAAGTTCAGCCACTGCCATGTGGATTTCTCTTCAGTGATTCTTTGCCTGTCAAGCAATCTTTCTTCAATGTTTCTGTTTCTCAGTTCCATCAGGTTACTGTCATCCAACAGATAATCCAAGGCATTTCTAAGGAACTGTTCGTTTCCAAATTGCTCATTGGTCAGCAAATCTACTCCTAATGGAAGCGGTTTACCTTTGATGACCTTATTTCTTCCCACATCACCGTCTGCAATAACGATCATTTTATTTTCCGGGCTTGAAGTTTTGAATCCAGGGTAAGATTTTCTTTCAATTCTGGATGCATAGGCGGAATTAAATTTTCCTTCCAATGCTACAGCAAAGATCTTTGGTGTGCTTGGTTTTTCCATTTGTCCAAGACTGTCTACGCTTGCAATTTCTTTCAGGTCCACATAGTTCGGAACCTGTTTCAGTAATGTTCTTTCACTGGATTCGAAAAGAACTTTTGTTTTGATATTCTTTCTTCCTCCTAAAGTATCGATAGAAGTAGGGAATTCAAATTTTACCGGGTTAATATTCTTTGTGACCGGATTATTATTTTCAGCAATTCCAAGCGGATAATACGGCCAAGGCAGGCTTGTGTATTGTGGGTTTCCGCTTACTTCTCCTGTAACCAGTCTTAACAAGGCAAACTTTTTAACGTCTTTTACCAAAGCCGGATTAATTCTCAATCCATAATTGAAAAAGAAGTCTGTCATATTAATGTCTACCGGGAAAGGCATTACTTTTTTGGATCTTGTTAAGGTATCCATTTCAGCATTTACGGCATCAATCATCCAAAGGGTTTTCCCTCCATTCATGATGTATTGGTCAAGAATTACTTTTTCATTATCTGTAAATGCTTTTCTTGGTTTTGCAATCACCAAAGCACTCATTTGCTTTAATAAAGGAACATCTTCTAATGAAAGCTCAGTCTGGTTTTTAGGGATAATGGGGCCTGCATCATAGTTTTCCATAGCCAGCTGTACAAATCCCTGGAATTCATCCGGGTTCAATTCATCATGATTAACCAGAATTCCGATTTTCTTTCTTTTTGCGACTGCAATATTTTTAATGTTGGAAACAAGGTTATATTCAAGTCCTTCAATAGATCTTGTTAACTGCTGATCTGCATCAATTCCCGCCTGCTGTACTACCAACGGTATAGAAACTCCGTCATTACCATGTTTGATCACAGCATATGGGAAAAGGGTGATCTGTGAAATCTTTCCATCTTTTACATCCGGTAGAATAGACGGCTGCATCCCCATAGCCATCAGAGTATCCTGAGACATTTTTGTTTTAATCGGATCGATGAATTTAAAATCGATCTTCGGATTTATTTTTCTGAATTCTTCCAGCATGAATTTCGTCTCGCTCTGAAGCTGTTTGAAACTTGCCGGAAAATCTCCTTCCAGGTACACTTCAACAGTAAGAGGCTTTTTAACGGACTCCAATACTTTGATGGTGTTATCGGAAAGTGTATATCTTTTTTCTTTTGTTAAATCTAATCTGATTCCCGAATAGGTCAGGATAATAACCAAAGGAACAATCGCAATTAAGAAAATTCCCAGTGGAGATTTAGCATTGATCTTCTTCATAATTCTACTTCTTTTTGTTTATAAAATGATTGGACAATACTAATGAAGCACCAATGACAAGAACAAAATACGCTACATCTTTAAAATCAATAAGCCCTCTTGTAAAGCCTAAGAAATGCTGATAGAAACCTATATTCTGAAGGATAAAATCTGCTCCTCCCAAAAGTTTGTAGCTTGCTAATTGCTCGATTCCGAAATACATAATGAAGCACATGAAAACGCCCAACAGATAAGCCATAATCTGATTCTGTGACAGTGAAGAAGCCAGAATTCCCACTGCAGCAAATGCCGCAATTAAAATGATCAGTCCAAAGTAGCTCCCAAAAGTCATTCCAAGATCGATATTTCCTGCAGGAACTCCCAGCACATACACTGTATAAAGGTAAATGAGTGAAGGAATAAGGCATAAAACCCCAACAATCCATACAGAAAGGAATTTTCCGGTTACAAGCTCAGAAACCTTTAACGGCTGTGAAAAAAGCCAGTTTAATGTTCCTGTTTGCTGCTCTTCCGCAAAAGTTTTCATAGAAAGGGCCGGAATGATAAACATCAGCAGCCATGGAACCAATACGAAATAACTCTGAAGAGAGGCCATTCCGATCTCAAAAATATTAGAATCGTTGTCGAAAAAGAACAGGAAAAGAGTTGCTATCAAACTGAAAGCGGCAATGATCACCCATGCACTCCAGTTTCCAAAGTAACTCCAAAGTTCTTTCTTTAAAATTGCAATCATAGTTTTTTTGTAAGATGTAAAAAGGATGCATGTTCTCAGACATACGCCCACTCCACAATTATTTATTTTTTTTATTTTTTATTAACCAGTTTCACGGTCATCATGATCAGAAATACAAGAACGAAAAATCCTGCGATTAATTGCCACCAGTATTCGATCACCATCGATTTTAATATAACTGTAAATACCACCAGAAACAGAATGAATGTTGCTATTTCATTCGCCTGTCTCAGTTTGATATTGGCAATGGGCAGTGTATCCCCATGTAATTCTTTTAAATGAAGGACTTTTTTCCAACACCAGTAATGGTAAATGGCAAGTCCGACCAGGAAGGTCAGTTTCAGATGAAACCACGGCATTTTCATCAGCCCGGTATTTAAAAAGATCATGACCAATCCGCACACCGCCATGATTACTCCGGCAGGAACTGTGATAATATTCCACAGCCTTCTGGCCATAAAAGTGTACTGCTCTCTCAGAATTTCTTTCTTTTCTTCCGGAAATTCATCGGTGTCCTTATAGTAAACGAAAATCCTTACGAGGTAAAAAATTCCCGCAAAGTAGCTTACCATGAAGATAATATGCAAAGCTTTGATGATGGTATACAGCATCCTAAAAATTTGTTTGCAAAGATAGTTTATTTCGGAAAAAAAGAGAATTTAATCTAAAATCTTTAGCTTAAAATAATAAAGATTCAATATTTTTTAGAATTTGAAAATGAATTTCATATCAACATTAAAATTGAAACCCAAATTGGTGCCTTGCCGATTGGAATGATAATCAAAAGGAAGACCATCTACAGGAGCATAATCTTCTGCCTTTCCTGTCATATTAGTATAAGAAACATTTTTTTGTCTGATACCAAAGCCAATTTTAGGCATAAAGCCAAACCAGGAAGACTCTTTATGAAGCAAAATGCTGTAGTTGATATTTAATCCATATTTGGTTCTTTTATAATCTGCTGAACTAAAGGAATAATAAACATCATTTTCGTCATAATATTTTCCTGAAATATTTTTTCCTGTTTGATTTAAATAGAAAACTTCTGCTGATACAAAATGCTTTAATCTTGATTGAGGTGCCAGACTGTAAAAAACTTCAGGCCTTATTTCAAAAACCCTGTTTTCCCCTTCAAAATTGCCAGTATCTACAGGAGTTATTTTGTCAGTTCCATAGGCCAATTCGCTTCCCACCCACCATCTTTCATTTATTTTCCTCATATAACCTATATTATAGCGTTGATCACGAAAAGGAGCAAAAGCACTTACAGTAAGTATTGATTTGTAATCATTAGATTGAGCATAAATTGTATTGAAAAAGCTAAAAAAAGCTAAAAGAAGTAAATATTTTTTCACAAAATGGCCATTAGAATTAGTGATCCAAATATATTATATTATCATCTATTCAGCAATAGCATTCATTTAATTACAAAAAATAGAGCACTGAATATTCTTTTCATAAAAAAACAGGATTTCTCTAAATAAGAAATCCTGTTTTTTATTCTACAAACGTAGAACTTTTTTATCTTAAGAAATAACTCCTAATTCTTTTCCAACTTTTTCAAAAGCAGCAATTGCTTTATCCAAATGTTCTTTAGTATGAGCAGCAGATAACTGCACTCTGATTCTGGCTTTTCCTTTCGGTACTACAGGATAGAAGAATCCGATTACATAGATTCCTTCATCCATAAGCTTTTCAGCCATTTTCTGAGAAAGAGGCGCATCGTAAAGCATTACCGGAACAATGGCAGCATCTCCGTCCGGAATATCAAAGCCTTTCGCTTTCATTTCTGTTCTGAAGTATTCTGCATTTTCCATCACCTGATCACGAAGAGAAGTATTATCAGAAATCATATCCAATACTTTCAAAGCAGCTCCTACAATTCCAGGCGCTAAAGAGTTAGAGAATAGGTACGGTCTTGAACGCTGTCTAAGCATATCGATGATCTCTTTTTTACCGGAAGTAAAACCTCCTAAAGCACCTCCTAATGCTTTTCCTAAAGTAGAAGTGATGATATCTACTCTACCCATTACTTCATTGGCTTCGTGAGTTCCACGTCCTGTTTTCCCAATGAAACCTGTTGCGTGAGAATCATCTACCATTACCAAAGCATCATATTTATCAGCAAGGTCACACACTCCTTTCAGGTCTGCAACAATACCGTCCATTGAGAATACTCCGTCTGTTACGATAATTTTGAAACGGTGGTTCTTTTCAGAAGCAGCAATCAGTTGAGCTTCCAGATCCGCCATATTATTGTTTTTATATCTGTATCTCGCTGCTTTACAAAGACGAACACCGTCAATAATAGAAGCGTGATTCAATTCATCTGAAATAATAGCATCTTCTTCTGTAAACAATGGTTCAAAAACACCACCGTTGGCATCAAATGCCGCTGCATAAAGGATGGTATCTTCAAGACCTAAAAAGTCAGCGATTTTTTTCTCCAAATCCTTGTGAATATCCTGTGTTCCGCAAATGAAACGTACCGATGACATCCCATATCCATGAGATTGAATCATTTCCTGAGACGCTTTCATTACTTCCGGATGATTAGATAATCCCAGATAATTATTCGCACAGAAGTTCAAAAGCTTTTTTCCGTTAGCTTCTATTTCTGCACTTTGCTGAGAAGTGATGATTCTTTCTCTTTTGTAAAGTCCGTCATTCTCAATATTCTGAAGTTCGTTCTGTAAATGTTGAAGGTATTTTTCAGAGATCATTTTTAGTAATTTTTTAGATGTGCTAATTTACTAAAAAGGCAGTAAAATAAAACCTTTTATATGTTTAATTCTAAAAAATCAATTCAGGTTTCAGTTTTAACATTATTAGTCTATAAATTTAGTAGGATAATATTTATATTTGTTTAAAATTTGAGAGTATGAGATTAAAGCCGGTACAAAAAATAAAGACCATCCATTCAGAAACCTTTATTAAGGACCATATGAAGCCGAGAATTCCAGTTATTATTGAAGATTTTATACATCCGGAAAGCCCTGCCTTCAAAAAATGGAATTATGAATATTTCAAAGAAATTGCAGGAGATCACAAGGTAAATATTTATGGCAGTGAGCTTGATTCCCTTGACAGAGTCGCAAGTGATCCTATAGCACAAAGTACATTTTCAGAATATCTCGATCTTATACAGTCCACCCCTACTGAACACCGCCTTTTTTTATTTAATTTATTAAAAATAAAACCTGAACTTAAAAATGATCTTATCTACAATGATGTTACAGATGGTAAAATAATAAAATGGCTTCCTTTTATGTTTTTTGGAGGGGAAGGTTCCGTGACCAGAAATCATATTGACATTGATATGTCACACGTTTTCATTACCCAGTTCCAGGGAATCAAAAGAATATGGCTTTTTCCCTGGGAACAGTCTGATTTTATGTATAAACTGCCATATAACTTCCACAGTCTTGCTCAGATTAAAAATCCAGACTACAGAAAATATCCTGCATTACTCTATTTAAACGGCTATGAAGCAGTGATTCATCCTGGTGAAACCCTTTATATTCCTTCCGGATGGTGGCATTATATTCAATATGATACGGAAGGTTATTCCATCTCGGTAAGAGCCTTACCTTCAAGTCCTCTTGAAAAATGGAGAGGATTTAAGAACCTGGTTATCACAAGACATTTTGACAACCTCATGCGCAAACTGTTTAAAGAAAGATGGTTTGGATATAAAGTAAAAATAGCCCGGAAAAGAGGGACTAAAGCTGCCAGAAAACAAAGAAGCTTTCAGATCTGAAAGCTTCCTGTTATTTTATCGTTAATGATAAGTAAAATATGTATTGATATTTTACAATCTTAAATTTTAATGTTTGATGAATTTGATGCTTTTTTCATCAATCGTAATGAAATAAGTTCCCGGAACCAATTCTGAAATTCCGATTGCTTTGCCTGGCTGATAAGTTCCTTTTCCTACTAGTTTCCCATCTACTGCATGAATCGTAAAATCTGCAGCTCTGTTGATACCTTTCAGATTAATTTCATTTTTTGCAGGATTTGGATAGAGTCCAAAGCTTTCTTTCTCAACAGAGGAAACACTTAAAGTATTATCCTGAGTAACGGTAGAATTTTTCTCCAGAATCTGGTACTCATAATTGAACTGAACACTTGCAATAGGGAATGTCACAGATTCTAAAAAACTTTGGTTATTTGAAGTATTGTTAAGGACCAGATAAGCCGTTTGTCCTGAAGTTCCGGTTACTTTTATAGGTAAAGGCATTTCGAAAAAGCTTACCGCAGAGCTGCTTTGGGTCTGAGAAACTTTAAATAAAGCCTGATTACCGCCCTGCATCCATTTTATAGTATACGTAGGATATCCTTCCCCATATACCCAGTCATTAAAAAATCCTGTAAAATCTGTTCCGGTAGACTGAAGCAGAGAAGCATTAAAATCTGCGGTACGCGCATAGCTATAAGCCAGGTTCGGTCTTGCATGATAATCTTTAAGAGCTTGATAAAATGCAGCATCACCTAATATCCATTTCAGCATTCTCAGCACATATCCACCTTTAGAATAAGACAGTCTGCTGTCAAATATTCTATTGATGCTGGAAAGTCCGCTGTCTGGCACATATACAGTTCCTGTTGTGCTTGCTGTAATATAATTGGATTGACCTTGCAGATAATTGAGGAACTCAGTATTGGTCATCAGTAACTTTTCATTGGCAACATGTTCCCCAAAAGTGGCAAAACCTTCATTCAGCCAGATATCATTCCATGCACCGCAGGTTACTTTATCACCAAACCACTGGTGAGTAAGCTCATGGGCAATCAACTGTTTGCTCCATCCTCCCATAGAAGACATGGTCTGATGTTCCATTCCTCCACCATACATAAATTCCATGTGGCCATATTTTTCATTACGGAAAGGATAAGAACCAAAATAAGTTTCAAAAGTATCCATCACCTGCTTTGTCCAGTTAATATTGGCTATACTGGTTGCATTTGAATTGGTAGAGGGATAAATATAGTTAACAAAAGGAAACGGAGGGTTTCCAATGGTATCAGTAAGCTTGACAAAGTTGGTAATTGACAACGCGATAAGATACGCCGGTGTAGGATACATCGTTCTCCAGAAAGTAAGCTTCGTTGATCCTGTAGGAAAAGTTTCGGACATCAGTTTTCCATTGGCAGCAACACTATAATTGGATGGCGTTGTAATTTTGAAATCAAATCTATCAATTTTATCATTCAAACTTTGTTTTGTCGGAAACCAGTCCTGTGCACCATAAGGTTCATTTAAAGTAGAAAGTACCGGAACTCCGCTCTGCGTAGCTGTTGTAAAGGCTCCATTGGCACTAGATGGCATTCCTGAATAATGAATAGTCAGAGAATCCAGTGTATTGGCAGCTATTGGAGTCTGAAAGTCAATTTTCACTTCGTTGGAAGGAAGCTGCTGGAAAACAAGGTTGTTACCATGATATTTAACCTGAGAAACCGTTAAAGAAGTGGTCAGATCAAAATAAATGCTTCCCATACTCTGAGTTGGCTTAAAATGAGAAGTTACCGATCCGGAGATATTATTGGAAGCCGGATTGAGCGTAACATCCATTCTTTGATACTGTAAATCGTAATTCAGCGTATTGGGATTCGTATTTCCGATATTCATTTTTTGCGTAAAGGATTTTTTCTCTTTTTCGATCAATCCTTTCATATCGGTGTTTTGCTCATGCTTCTGGCCATAGAACTGTTGAGAAAATAAAAATCCCAACACCAAAAGGTACAATTTTGTCATGTTTAGAAAAATTTAATCAAATATAAAAAAAACCTTTTAATCAATGATTAAAAGGCTGTTATAATATATAAAATAAAAAATTTTTAAAGATCTAATGCTGGTTCCAGAATTTTCTCCATTCTCTTTTTCACCATATCTACCGACCCGGAATAGTTATTCACCATTAAAGAGAACACCAATGTCTTCCCGGAATTCGTCTTCAGATAACCTGCTAAAGTTTTTACTTTATTCAAAGTTCCTGTTTTTGCAAAAACCTGTCCGTTACCTCCGCCAATAAACATTCTTTTTAACGTTCCGGATTGTCCTCCGATTGGTAAAGAAGTCAGATAGGATCTATAATATTTCTGATCCATCAAAGAGGTTAGAAATTTCGCCTGGGAAATAGGCGTTACATTATTGCTTCTTGAAAGTCCGCTTCCATCCATATAAGTAAGACCATTCATATCAAAACCTGCATCCTTCAGGTGATTTGTCACCACAATTCTACCTGATTCTGAAGTCTGGTCACCCATTTTCTGATAACCAACGGTTCTTAATAAAGCTTCTGCCAATGAATTATCACTGTGTTGATTGGTATAATAAATAATGTCACTTAAAGTTGGAGATTTATAAGCTGAAAGCATTTTTCTGCCTTCCGGAGCTGCATCTGTCATTTTCGGACTTACTTTTCCGGTAACAGGAATTCCGCTTTTTACCAAAGTTGTTCTGAAAGAATTGGCAAGATATGCCGGAGCATCAGGAAGTTTGGTTGTTAAAGCTCCGTTTCCTTCATATTTATCAGCATATACCATCTGATGATTGTAAGGAGAAACATAGAAAAATTTCTTATCCGTAGAGAAACTTCCTTTTTTAACAATCAGTTTTTCGTTAGCCGGGTTAATATCACGGGTACTTCCTGCAGGCAGATAATAATTATTGTTTTCCAACCATACAACATTTTCCGGAAGCACTGAAATATTGCCTTTGAAAAGCGCTGTCTGAATGATAATATCACCATTTACCTTTTTGATTCCCTCTCTTGAAACTCCACCCACGAAATCTGAAATAATGTCTCTGTAAGATGATGCACCTGCTTTGTTTGTTCCCAAAGAAGGGTCACCGCTTCCTATGACATAAAGATTTCCATTTAAAACTCCATTTTCATCTATAGTTCCTGAATACTCAAGCTGAGTCATCCAACGGTAGTTTTCGCCCAGCAGGTTTAATGCTGTTTCCGTTGTAAGAAGCTTTGTAGTGGAAGCAGGTACTAAAGGAGTATTTTCATTGTACGAAGAGATTACTTTCTTCGTTTTCGGATCGTACACTACGAATCCCCAGCTTGCATTTTTCAGCACAGGATCCGCCATCATTGTGTTCACATTAATATCTACAAGTTCTTTTGCTGACAAAACAGTTTTCTCCACCATCGTACTAACGGGTGAAGGCAGGTTTAAACTGCTTTTCTGACTGTCATAATTCTGAGAATAAAGAACGGTAGAAACGGTAGATTGAGCCAGGAAAAGACCAGAAGCCAACACCGCCGCACTTGAAATATATTTTCTGAAATTTACCATCTATCTTCTTTTTGTTCTATAGTTTTGACGCTATAAAAAATGACAGGTTAAATCATTCAATTAAAGAGCCAAACACTTAATCAACGTCCAAAAGTAGAAATTATTGTCATATAACGGACCACTGACCCGTTATAAAAGAGTGTAAAGTTTGTTAAAAATTGTTAAAAATCAACAAAAACATCTTTTTTAATGCTTTGATATGCAGTGATTTCATCAAATTCTTTCAAACTTATTAAAACCAGGTTTTTGAATTTCTCATAGTTTTTCCCGCGGGGAAGTTTAAGCATAATCTGGAACTGATACAGATTATTCAGCCTTGCAATCTGAGCTCTTTCAGGGCCTAAAACACAATCTTCCGGAAGGTATTTTCTTAAAATGGATCCCAGAAACTGAGACGCACGGTCTACTTTATCCTCTCTCCTGTGTTTCATTTCAATCATAATCAGCTTCGTAAAAGGTGGATAATGGAATTTCTGACGTTCGGTAAGGATATATTTATAGATCTTCGCAGGATTATTCATCTTGATCAGCTGGAATACAGAATGATCAGGATTAAAGGTCTGAATGAGGATTTTCCCTTTTCCGGAAACCCTTCCGGCTCTTCCTGAAACCTGCGTGATCAGCTGATACGCTCTTTCTTCCGCTCTGAAATCCTGTACATATAATAAGGAATCTGCTTTTGGAATAGTAACGAGTTCAATATGATCAAAATCCAGTCCTTTTGAAATCATCTGAGTTCCTACGATAATGTCTGTTTCTCCGTCTTCAATCTTTTCATACAGCTTTTCGTAGGCAAATTTCTTACGCATAGAATCCACATCCATTCTGTCTACCTCATTTTCCGGAAACAGTTTGGAAACTTCTTCATGAATCTGCTCTACACCCACTCCTCTTTCGTTCAGCTTTTCAGAATTGCATTTCGGGCAGGTTTTCGGTTTTGAAGCTCTTTGTCCGCAGTAATGGCATTTCATTTCGTTCGCTGCCTTATGATAGGTCATCACCACATCACAATTGGAGCAGTAATTGACATAGCCACAGCTCTCACATTCTATGACATTGGAATAGCCACGGCGGTTGTGCAGGACAATCGCCTGTTTCTTTTCATCCACCGTCTTTTTAATCTCTTCAACAAGTTTCAAAGAGAAATTTCCGGAAACTTTTTTAGAATCCAGCGCTTCTTTGAAATTGATCAGTTCATATTCCGGCAGATTCACATTCCCGAATCTTTCATTCAGGAAAATATATCTCATTTTATCTTTTCTAGCTCTGTAGTAGCTTTCGACAGAAGGTGTTGCAGATCCAAGGATTACTCCCGCATTGTAAAATCCACCTAAAACCAATGAGGCATCTTTAGCATTGAAATAAGGCGTCACTTCCCTTGGTCTGTAAGCAGAATCATGCTCTTCATCCACTACAATAAGTCCCAGGTTCTGATAAGGTAAAAACAATGCATTACGGGTTCCGATCAGAATACGGATGTCATTCTGCCTGACTCTTCTCCAGACTTCTACCCTTTCAAAATCTGTCAGTTTCTGGTGATAAAAACCTAGCTGCCTGCCATATTTTTTTTCTAATCTCTGCGTAATTTGTTTGGTAAGGGAAATTTCAGGGAGTAAAAAGAGAACATTTTTCCCTTCTTTGATACATTCTTCAATTTTTTCTAAATAAATATGTGTTTTTCCTGATGAAGTTACCCCATGAAGAAGCACATTTTTTCCTTCTTCAAAAGCTTGATCAATTTCAGATTTAGCAATTTTCTGCTGTTCAGAAAGTTCTTCCAGCTCTTCAATTTCTCCTTCATAGCTTTCAATTCTGTCTTTCTGCATGTAGTATTCCTCCACAAAACCTTTATCTGCTAAAGGTTTGAAATGAGAACTGCCGAAATAACCGTCCTCAAACAACTCAGATTTTTTGATATGGGCATCAGGATTTTCCGTCTGTTTTTCTAAAATAAGAAGGAACAGGTCTTTTTGCTTTTGGGCTCTGTTTAGTTTTAAAAGAATTTCCGTAAGATTCTGATTGGCCAAAACCTCATCCTTAATTTTTACGTAAGCAACTTCTTTAGCTTTATATTTTTCAGCAATTTTCTCATCAATTTCAATATACTGAAGATCAATCAATGAATTGATGGTCTTGATAATATCCTTTTTAGGAATAAATGCCTCAATATCGGTCAGGTTAATCAGCTGTCGTACTTCAAGTGCCTGAATCAGGTACATTTCATTGACATCCAGATTTTCAAAATCAACTACTATTCCTGGTTTTAATTTTAAATAAGTTTCACTTTCCAGCTTCAAAGAAGAAGGGAATGAAAACCTGTAAATTTCACCAAGACTGCACAGATAATACTCCGAAAGCCAGTTCCAGAAACGGATCTGTTCTTCAGGAACAATCGGTTTATCATCCAACATGCTGATAATTTCTTTAGCAGTAAAATTTTCCGGCGCGTTGTCGTGAAGCTCAAATACAATTCCCGTATAGATTTTCTTTCCGCCAAATGGTACCAGAACACGCATTCCGGCTTGAATTTCGGGCATCATTTCTTCGGGAACTTTATAGGTAAAAGATCCTTTGAGGTTCAGTGGTAAAACAATTTGAGCGTATTGCAAGGGAAATATTTAAAGTGTAAAATTAAATTTTTCTTCAGAGAACTGCAACTTTGTGGAGATTCTTTCGTCTTCGTTTAATAGACATTTAAACCCTACATTTTCAGGTATCATTCTGTCATTCCACAGAAATTTGCAAAAAAACAATAATAATTCAATAGGAACGGACTTTAGTCCGTTTGATAAAAATTAAAATTTCAATTGGCTTTAGCCAAAACTTATATTATAACGCGATGCTCACAAAGATGCTATGAATAGTTTTCAATTCGTTCGCAAGGACGTTTTACTCAGCAAATGTATTCCTAAGGAATGACAAAGTGTGCGGATAAAAGAACTGCACAAATTCAGAAAGTCTATAAGAAAGAATCCATCAATGGTTAAAACAGTAATTGGGTCATCTCATACCAAAATGCGGAGGTAAAAAATCCTACAATGATACTGACTCCGATGATCAGGTTAGTCAGTTTTGTATTAAGTCTGAACTGTTCTGCGATGATACTGGAGGTAACCAGTGTAGGCATCGCCGCTTCAAATACGGTAATTTTAGCCACATCTCCTTTTATTCCCAGTAATAAAGCCATTCCCAAAACAATTGCCGGTGCCAGAATAAGCTTGTAAAGCATTGACATTGACATCTGAGGAATCAGTTTTTTCCATCCGTTAAATTTCAGCTGCAGTCCAACCGAAAACAAAGCTAATGGACTTACCGTAGCTGCAAGCTTATCAAAAAACGGTTCTGCAACGGTAAAATCAATAAACCTCGACAATATCAGAGCGGAAATACAACCGATTAACGGAGGAAATGTAATGAGTCTTTTTAAAATAAATACTGCGCTTACTTTTCCTGATTTACTACCTCCTTTTACTGCGGCAATAATTCCGAGTGTAGAAAGGGCAAAGAACATCGTTTGGTCACAAATAATGGCAATACTCAGGAGTCCTTCCCCATAAAAGGCACTGATTAAGGGAAATCCAATGAATGATGTATTGCTGTAACCGCTTGCCAGTTCTAAAGTACTTCTGGAACGCCTTGAATACCCCCTGCTCTTGCTATAAAACATCATAAAGAAGAAGCAGAACACAGAAATTAAAAATGTGGCTGCTATCGGAAACAGCATTTCTGTTGTCCATTTTACTTTAGGCAGATATTTAAACGAAACTGCCGGAAGAGCAAGATAAAGAATCCAGGTATTGATACCCTTGTGAGCATCGGGGTGGATAGATTTTGTTGCTTTGAATATCATTCCTGCAATAATGCACACTGCAATGAGAACAAAATTTACCATAACTGTAAAGAAATATGATGCAAATTTACGGCTGATTTTTGAGTTGGAAGGGTAAAATTTATATTTTTTTGAGTACAATTCCGGTACAAAGAATCCTATTCCTGATTATTACAAAGCCTTAATGGATTTCTTTTTTCACCAATTCTACAAACAAATCTGTTCTCCTCATCAACCTCATTTTAAATTTCAAACTATTATTTTTATAATAAATAACTATATTTTAAATAATTTTTATAATAATAAATTCTGACGGAAATTTGTACTGTTGATAAGATATAAGATATTAACTGGAAACAAATCAGTGAAAATATCTTTTAGAAACACATTTGTAAAATAATAAATAAGACTAATCATCTCATTTTTTTAATAACTAAAATTTTAAACAATGAATATTAATATTTTTAAAGAAGCAAGTATAGGCACATTAAACCTTAAAAACAGAATTGCCATGGCTCCAATGACCAGAGCCAGAAATAAAGACGGGATTCCTAAAGATTTCAATGCTGAATATTATACACAACGTACCGGTACAGGATTGATCATTACAGAAGGTACTGCAATCTCTCCAACGTCAAAAGGAGTACTTCATATTCCGGGGTTATATACTGATGAGCAGGTAGAAGGCTGGAAACTCGTGACTGATGCTGTACATCAGAAGGGAAGCAAAATTTTCACTCAATTATGGCATGTAGGACGTGTTTCTCACGTTACGATCCAACCGGACGGACAAGCTCCTGTTTCTTCTTCTGATATTCAGGCAGGTGAAACGCATGCATGGGGATATGATGAAAACGGAAAAGAAGGTTTTGTTATTAATTCCAAACCACGAGCATTGGCAACTGATGAAGTAAAACAGATTGTTCAGGACTTTACTACAGCAGCGGTAAATGCTGTAAGAGCTGGTTTTGACGGAATTGAACTTCATGGAGCCAACGGATATCTTATTGAACAGTTCCTGAACCCGTTTGTGAATACCCGTAATGATGAATATGGCGGAAGTATAGAAAATCGCTCCCGTTTTTTACTGGAGATTGTAGATTCTGCGATTGCAGCGATTGGCGCTGATAAGGTAGCCATCCGTTTAACTCCTTATGGCGGATTGTACGAAATGCCTTATTACGATGAGATAGAAGCTACTTATGAGTATTTGGCGAAAGAGCTTTCAAAGAGAAATATCGTTTACGTTCATATTATGGATCAGAAATCTAGAGGGAGTTTTGCCTTACCGGAAGATTTTATGAAACGTTTCAGAACCTGGTATGATGGAGTGATTATTCTTGCAGGAGGTATGGACAAAGAAAAATCTGAAAAACTGATCAATGAAGGCTTAATTGATATTGCAGCATTCGGGGAAGCTTTTATTTCCAATCCTGATCTTGTGGAAAGACTTGAAAATAACTGGGAACTTACTCCTCCAAAAAGAGAACTTCACTACGGACTTACCATGGAAGGGTATCTGGACTGGGAAGTATACAATAAGCAACAATCAAACTAACATAATTACTGTTTAAATTTCACTATATTATCAAAAAAGAGCTATCATAATGGACAGCTCTTTTTATTTTATGGATCATTCCGAATTAATATTCTGAAAATTATCTTTAGTTTTTCATTACATCCCAAAGGCTCATCACCTCTACATTTCCCAAAGGTTTTGAAAGGGTAATTCTTTTTGAGGTTCCTGGTAAGAGATCAAAGAAATTATCGCTGAAATGAGTATCTCCGATCAGATAAACATCTTTTGCCAGAACATCTGTTGATATTTCAATTTCAGCTGGTGATATTTTTCTGATTTTAATATCCGGCTTTGAAAGTTTCAGGTCTTTCGGTTTATTAAAAAAGAACAGCTTTTGAAATGATATCCCTTTTTCGGAGCTGATCTTTAAAACAGCTTCAGACAGATTAAACTGTGCCAATTCTGATTTATTTATGCTTCTGATTTTCTTACTTACATCAGCATTTACAACGTCTGACTGATTGGCTTTCCAAAGTGTTTTTCCTTTAAAATCAATGAGCTCAAACTTCGTATCCACTTTCATTTCTTTAATGAGATCGCTTATCAGATAAACGTCATAGCTTGTATTGGTTTCCGCTATTGATACCAAAACGGGTTCAAAGCTTCTTTTTGCCTGATAATGGAAGGCTTTCCAGTTTCCGAGATAATCAATGGAAGACCATGAAACGACAGGCCAGCAGTCATTGAGCTGCCAATACAGTGTTCCCATATTGTAAGGTTTTGCACGGCGGTGAGCCTCAATAGCAATCTGCATACCTCTCGCCTGCAGCAGCTGTGAAACATAATTGTATTGAACAAAATCTGTCGGGATTTTATAATCACGTTTCAGATATTCATTAATAATGTCCCAACCTCTGGCGTGTTTTTCATGTGCTTTGATTGTTGAGTTTTGTAGATTTAAATCCGGAATTCCTGAGAACATGGATTTTGTAGTTTCAAGACTTGGCGTTCCCTGAAAACCATATTCAGACATGAAACGTCCTATTTTTTCGTTGTAAATTTCAAATGGCTGCTCTCCCCACCAAACACCCCAATAGTGAGAATCTCCTTCTGTAAGGCTTTCTTTATGCCCCCAACCGATAGATGGCGAACTTGGCCAGTATATATTTTTATCTGACTTTAGGTTTTCTGCCAATGCATTGGGAATGACATCATGGAATAACTTTTTATAGTCTTTCCAAACCTGCAGTGAATCATTTTTTGAATAATTGAACTGTTTCTGATATCCCCAGTTGACAATGGCTTCATCAATTTCATTATTCCCGCACCACAATGCAATGGACGGATGATTCTGAAGTCTGTTGACCTGATCTTTTACTTCTTCTTTTACATTGTTTAAGAATGCTTCATCTGCAGGATAAAAACTTCCTGCAAACATAAAATCCTGCCAGACTAAGATTCCGTTTTCATCACAGGCTTTGTAAAATTCATCATCTTCATAAATACCACCACCCCAGATACGAATCATATTCATATTGGCGTCTTTGGTATCTTTGATCAGTTTCTGATATTTTTCTTTGGTCATTCTGGGTGAAAAACTGTCTCCCGGAATCCAGTTAGTTCCTTTGATATACAACGGATTTCCATTCACTTTGAAATAGAACGATTTCCCTTTTTCGTCTTTTTCTTGAATTAATTCTACGGTTCTCAATCCTATCCTGATGTCTTCAACATCAATATTTTTAAGGTCTTTTGAAAGTTTTATTTTAAAATCATAAAGATTAGCTTCACCACGTCCGTTAGGCTGCCAAAGCTTCATCCCTTTTGTTTCATAAGGAACCGTAATGGTATTAATCCCTTTTTTTAAAGCTATTTTTTTGTGGATTTTATTAAGATCTAATGTATAGTCTCCTGCATTTTGAGCATAAATTTCTACTTCAAAATGTAAATCAGTAGCTTTTTCAGAGTTACTCTGAATATCTTTAACGGTAATAATTTTGGCATTATTCCAGAATTCTAATGTAACATCTTTCCAGATTCCGGCGGTAACCAATCTTGGTCCCCAATCCCATCCAAACTGATATTGCGCTTTTCTCACAAAACTTCTTGGCGATTCCGGCATGGTAAACGGAACTTTTTTAGCCAGTTCTTTTCCTGTATTAACAGCAGATTGAAACTTAATCTGCAACGCATTATTACCCGGTTTCAGATATTGTTTCACAGGAATATTCCATTTCCTGAACATATTATCTGTTTTCTTCAGCAGTTTACCATTAAGATAAATTTCAGAAAATGTATCCAAGCCATTAAAGACCAAGTCAATATTATCGTTTTTCAATTCCTGAGATGAAACCGTAAATTGAGTCTGATAGTCCCAATCTTCATTTTCCACCCATTGTACTTTCTTTTCATTTTCATCTTTGTAAGGATCAGGAATGACCTTGTTATCCATTAAATCCAAATGAACGGTTCCCGGTACTTTCGCAGGAAGCCAGTTCTGATCTTTTGAGTTTTTAAACTGCCAGTTCTCAGAAGACAAGTTTCTTTGGAAAAACTGGGCACAAAGGATATTCTGCATAAAAAGGAAAGCAAAAAGGATCGTTCTATTCATCAATAAATTTGTTTACAATTCTATGGATTCCATATTTAATAAGTTCATTATTAAAATTAATAAGTAATCCCAATTTTATATTAGTCTGTTTCAGATAGGTCAATACCTGTGAGTGAAAAATAGGATGTAATTCTACTACAGATTTCACTTCTACAATGACTTTATCTTCTACAATCAAGTCAATTCTGTATGCATTTTCTATAAATACTTCTTTATACTTTAAAGGTAAGGATAACTGTTGCTTAACACTAAGTCCCTGCATGTTTAGTTCATAAGCTAAAGCTGTTTCATATGCATTTTCTAACAAACCCACTCCTAAGGTTTTATGTACTTCTATAGCAGCTCCTATTATTTTGTAGGATAATTCGTTTTCGGTCATTCATTTGTGTGTTTGTATTTTAATTATTTACTTTAAACGCAAAGTATTTATTTCTGTTATCGAATATTTTAAGGGAGCTAAGGCAGAATCGATTTTCAATCGATTGTATGAAGTTGCTGTTTTTATCCATAAGCTTAATCAGCGGCTTTGCCGCATTTCTTTGCTTCCTCAAATTATATTACAGTTTTATTTTTAAACTTTGCGTTTAAATTACTTTCAAAATATAGCTAGATTACTTACTCTTCAACGCAACCACTTCAGCCGGGTTTGCAAAAGCACCACCATCCGTAATGGCAGAAGAGTGGAAATAATTTGCATTGGTAACAGCTCTTATTTCTTCAATATTGGATGAACGAAGTCCGCCTCCAACAAGGATTTCTATTCTTCCATTGGAAAGCTCAACCAGTTTTTTCAGATTTTCTTTTCCTTCTGATACATTGGGTTTCTGGCCGGAAGTAAGAATGGTTGTAAAGCCACATTCAATTACTTTTTCTAACGATTCTTCCAGGTTTGCAGCACGGTCAAAAGCACGATGGAACGTACATGGAAGCGGAGCAGCTAATTCAACTAAAGCTTTATTCTGTTCAACATTAACCTCATCATTTTCGTTGAGAATACCAAATACAAAACCGTCTGCATGTAATGATTTCAGATGAACCAGATCTTTTTTCATCTGTTCAAATTCTAACTCCGAGTAGGTAAAATCTCCTCCTCTTGGGCGGATCATTACAAAAATCGGGATATTAATTTTTTCACGAAGTTTTTTCATCGTTTCAAAGTCCGGAGTGGTTCCTCCTTCACTGAGACCGTCACATAATTCTATTCTGTCAGCTCCGTTTTCAAAAGCAATCATTGCTGATTCAGGATTAAAGCACGCTATTTCTATTTTTGACATTGTATGTATCTGTTTAATTCTACTTTGGTTCGTCCTGCAATACATCTGTGATCAGAAAAGAACCGTTTTGTTTTACTACTTTTATTACTGACGGATATTTAGCTTTAAAACTATTATCAGTCAACACTACATTAAAGATATGTTCATCTTTTGAGGTAGATTTTAAATCACAGCTCCCGACTTCAATTTTATCCCAGTCCTGCGCTGTAATCAGGAAACCCACTCCAATTCCTGCTTTATTGGTATCAAATTTCGATTTCCATTTATCCTGAAATTCTTTTTCAGTCAGACTTCCATCTACGTCCATATCTACATTCGTTGCATCTGTTTTATACTCGAAATAGTCTTTGGTTGTGATCTTCTGCATATTCTTTTCTTCACTTCCGATATCAGCTTTAAAATAATCTACAATGCTCTTCTCCAACCATTTTTTAGCATCTTCTGCTTCACTGGATTCATTATTTAAAACTACTTTCTCTTCTGTCTGCTGCGGTTTGGCATCTGTTTTAATCTCCTTCTTTTCTTCCTTACATGCGATAATAAGAAATAAGGAAGTGATAATTGTTCTTTTCATATTCTAAATTTTGGCTAAAGCCAATAGGTCTTCATTGATTTGTTTAAATGGGCTAAAGCCCATTTCTATTGAATTTTTTAATTATTTCAAAGCAAATTCAGGTTTTTCAAGGCGGTTTCCTTTCTGATCATACACGGCAAAATTGAATCCGTCCTGAATACAATAAGATCCATATTCTCCCTGTTTATTGATCGCAATAAAACCTACCTGAATATCTTTCAGGTTTTTGTTCCTTCTCTGATTAATTTTCACAATTCTTTCTACTGCTTCTTTGCACGCTTCCTGTGGGTTTCTGCCTTGTCTCATCAGTTCCACCACAAGATGGGTTCCTACCGTTCTTATGACTTCTTCACCATGGCCTGTTGCTGTAGCTGCTCCTACTTCATTATCTACAAACAGGCCTGCTCCGATAATCGGGGAATCTCCTACTCTGCCGTGCATTTTAAAAGCCATTCCGCTGGTTGTACATGCACCGGAGAGGTTTCCTTGAGCATCCAATGCGATCATTCCTATGGTATCGTGGTTTTCAATATTGGCAATGGGTTTATACTGACTGGTTTTTAACCATTCTTTCCATTCTTTTTCAGATTCCGGAGTAAGAAGATTTTCTTTTTTAAATCCCTGTGAAAGGGCAAATTGCAATGCTCCATCGCCTACCAGCATCACGTGGGGTGTTTTTTCCATTACTGCTCTGGCAACAGAAATAGGGTTTTTCACATGCTCCAAACATGCTACCGAACCAATATTATAATTTTCATCCATGATACAGGCATCCAGCGTTACTCTTCCATCTCTGTCCGGACGGCCACCATATCCTACACTTCTTTCTTTAGGATCTAATTCTACAAGGCGAACTCCTTTTTCAACCGCATCCAAAGCTTTTCCTCCTTTTCCTAGGATTGTCCATGCTTCTTCATTAGCTTTTAATCCGAAATTCCAGGTAGAAAGGACAATCGGTTTATTGACAGCTTTAGCAGTGGGTTCGGGTAATTCGGCAGCCATTAAATCCAATGGGTTTACGGCAAGTGCGGCTGTTGCAATTCCCAGTTTTTTTATAAAACTTCTTCGGTTATTGTTCATGGTATCTCAAATTGTATAATGCTCACAAATCTAAAAAAAACTTCCATGAAATCCTCATGGCTGCTCAATGAATATCTGTGTATTATTTTTATTTATCTTTACTGCTGTGATGGACTCATTCAAAACTTTCAGAAATATCTCTTTCTTTCAGGAACTCTCTGATGAGGAAATTACTATTTTGATCAATATCAGTACCCCGAAACTGCTCCGAAGAAAAGAGAAGCTGGCAGAACCCGGTAAGTCTTTCAATCAATTATTTATTCTTTCCCATGGATTATTAAGGTTTTTCTTTGATGATGAAGACGGGGTTGAAAGCAATCTTTTTCTTCCCTCTGAAAAGGAAGCTGCCATTATGGAAAGCCCGGAGTCTTATGCTAATGAAAATGAAGGAAAATATACTATAGAAGCTGTATTGGAAAGTCAGATCTTCCTGTTCAACAAGAATGAATTTGAAGAAGCTGCCTTTCAGAACAGAGGTATTTATAATGTCTATCTCAAATCTTTAAAACAGATCATCAGCATATTAAAAGTACGTACAGAACAGTTTTGCTCCACTTCTCCGCATTCCCGGTATGAAGAGTTTCTGGAAACCCGTCCTTTCACTTCACAAAATGCCAACAGAAAGTATATTGCCAATTTTCTGGGCATTACGCCGAACTCTCTTTCCAGGATGACAGCCCGTATCCATAAAAAAAGGAACGAAAGAAAAAAATAACTTAGGAATACTTTTTCTCACTTTGTTCATCCTATTTTTGCTTACTGAAAATACTGTTACACCAACAATTAAAAGCAAAATGAGAAAAATATCATCTAAAAAAGCACCTTATTATTGAATCATCTTTAATCTTTCTAAAGATTTACAGTAACCAGGCGGATTTATACTAACGGCCGGTTGCCCCCTTGTTTACATTTCATTATTACCTTATACAATTATTTTATGCAAAGAACATCCTTACTTCTTTGCCTGTTATTTTCATGCAATTTTGTTCAGGCATCAACAGGCAATTTGGAAGACAATATAGCTAACGCTGCATCATGGTTAATTTTACTTGTTTTACCCATTGCAGGAATCTATCTTTTCTGGAAAGTTCATATTTATCCGGAAAAAGTAGCAGAGAAAAAGAAACACCCTCAACTGAACGCCATAAAAAGTATGTGCCTCCTTTCCCTTGTTTTTGGAGGCCTTTTATGGCCGGTTGCTTTAATCTGGGCCAACTATGATTATGGTAACCAGAACGCTCCTGAAGAAGACACAGAAATCACGGAAGAAGAATTGAAAACCCTCGAAAATTAAAAAACATGCTTGAATTACTAGTCGCAATATATGCCGGAATATGCTGGCTTCTTATTAAAAAATTAAAATTAATCCCCTGGACCTTTACTACGCAGGTAGTGGTATATTCATTACCTATCTTCGGATCTATTGCTTTGATATTAAGTTTAAATTACTACTGCCCTATTACTTCTGATGTAAAGGTAGGAAACAGAAGTGTGGATATTACCACTCAGGTTTTGGGGAAAGTGAAAAAAGTATATGTCACTACCAACCAGGAAGTAAAGAAAGGAGATACCTTATTTGTACTGGACAGAGAGCCTTATGTACAGGAAATAAAATCGCTGGAGGCTAAACTAAGCAATATGAAAGCAACTGTAAGTTCTTACGATACAGACATATCAGCTTCCAGAAAAAATATTGCAGGTTTACAGTCACAACTGGATCTGGCTAATAAAAGAGTAGCTCAGTATAAGGAACTGGTGGAAGCCGGAGCAGCCAACAGATTTGATCTTGAGCAGGCTGTTACCAATGTAAATGATCTCCAATCCAGAATCAGTGCCGCACAGTCACAGCAGCAATCTTTGGAAACCAAATCCAATGCTTCTTATGGTGGAGAAAATTCTTCAGTATCTGAAATTCAGGCAAAGCTGGACCAGGCAAAATGGAACCTTTCGCAAACAGTTGTTCTTGCTCCTACTGATGGAGTGATTCCCAATGTTCAGCTGAATGAAGGAGCAATCATGGCAACTTTTAAATCGGCATTCGTTCTGATTCAGAAGCAGCAGTCTGTGATTGGTTTTTTTGCCCAAAACGAGCTGGAAACGGTAAAAAATGGTGATGAAGTAGAGCTGGCTCTTAAAACGGAACCTGGAAAAGTGGTGAAAGCCAGACTTGAATATGTAATAGATGCTACCAGCCAGGGAATCATGAATAATGCAGGAGGAATGCTGGGAGGTAACGGTTCTACAGCCGGACTTCCAGACACGGCCAGACAATTGCCGGAAACAGATGGGAAACTTATTGCCAAGTTTGTATTGGAAGACAGCCAGAAACAGCTTACTGTTGGAGCAAGAGGAACAGCTGTCATTTATTCTGACCATATCAAACCGCTTCATCTCATCCGAAAAGTAATGGTGCGTGTCAACAGTAAAATCAATTATCTGATTCCTAAACTTCATTAACATGTACAAGAAATTAATTTTATTAGGTGTACTTTCCGTAAGTTTAAGTTCATGCATCGGTTATAAAGAGCCCACAAAGGAAAACATAGACCAGCTTAAAGAAAAGAGTGAAATTGCTTCCCATATAGAAATCCCTGATGAATGGATCTTCGACAGAAAAGCAAATGCAAGGTCAATTTCCTATGACTGGATCAATGATCTTAAAACACCTCAACTGGAAACCCTGATTAATGAAGGAATGCTTTATAATGCTGATCTCATTATTGCCAAGGAAAAACTAAATCAGGTAGAACTGGCGATGGAAATTGCAGGAAGTGATCTTTATCCCAGTGTAAGCGCAGTAGCCAATACTTCCAATAATCTGGTAAGTAATACCCAGATTCAGCGTCTTGCGTTAAAAGCTAACTGGGAGATTGATCTTTGGGGGAAAAATAAATCTTTACAGATGGCAAGCACCAGCAATTATTTTTCTGCAAAACATCAGAATACTTTGCTGCATCAATCTATCGCAGGGATGATTGCTAAGGCCTATTTTCTGAATATTGCGGGAAATATTCAGGAATATAAAATTGAAAGTTATATTCAAAAGTCTAAAGATCTGGAAAAGTTGTACATCATTCAAAAGAAAGTTGGAACGGCAAATGCTTTGGATATCTCCAATATAACAGCAGAGATTATTTCCCTGCAAGGTTATCTGGAAAAGGTAAAAAACGCCAATGCACAATCCAGAAGATCACTGGAACTGCTCACAGGAAAGTATCCGGAGGGCAAACTGGCCACTCAGAATTTTTTTAATGCAGTAACCAACGGTATTCCCGAATCTTTTCCGCTTGAGCTTTTAGAGAACAGATCAGACATACAAGCTAATCATTTTCAGATTGAAAAGGCTTTTTATGAAGTACAGCAGGCAAAAGCAGCAAGACTCCCTTCATTAAGTATAAGCACCTCTTTTGGCTCTGCCGGAAGTAATGTGGAATCTATCAATTCTTTATTTTCCAATCCGTTATTAAAAGTGGGCGGAGGATTAGTTTCACCTTTATTCAACAGCGGAAAGTTAAAAAAGAATGTAGAGATTAAAAATTCTCAGCAGAAACAGGTTGTTGAAGAATATTCAAAAGCTGTCCTGAATGCTTTGAACGAAGTGGAATCTTCTTTAGCCAATCTGCGTTCTCTTGAAAAACAGATTACTTATACAACTAAGGCCGTCAATGAGCTGAAGAATAATATTACCCTCACCGAAAAACAAATAAAGGTAGGCACCAACAACAGCTTTGTGCTGATCCGTAAACAGAGGGATCTCCTGAAAAATGAAATGAACCTCATCAGTCTGGAACTTCAGTACAGAATAGAGCGCATTAATCTTTATATGGACTTAGGAGCGGAGAACTTCATTTACTCATAGTTTTATACATAAAAAAGACTGCAGATTATTTTTCTACAGTCTTTTTTAAGGTATTAATGGGGTAATTGATCTCTGAAATATCCATAAACCCATGTTCCGGCAATTGCACTCAACAGGGTAACAGATACTGCCAAAGCTCCTGTTCCGATCTGAACAAAAAGAGGTCCCGGGCAGGCTCCGGTAATGGCCCAGCCAAAACCGAATATCAATCCTCCATAAATCTGCCCTTTATTGAACTTTTTAGGAGTCAGAGTAATAGGTTCACCATATATTGTCTTGATATTGAATTTTTTGATCAGCCACACAGAAATCATTCCTACCAAAACGGCACTCCCAATGATTCCGTACATATGGAAAGACTGCAGACGGAACATTTCCTGTATTCTGAACCAGCTGATCACTTCTGCTTTCACAAATATAATCCCAAATATAATTCCTGCAGCAAGATATTTCAGGTTGTGATACCATTGGTGAGTAAGCGCACTTTCGTTTACACAGACAGTATCCTGATGACGCATATCCTGTTCTTTTTCTTTTATCATTATTTCAAAATTCTCTTTAAATTAAACTTATAGGGAAAGGATGACAGGCAGAATAAGATTAGCCATTACAAAACCTCCGATCATAAAACAGATTGTTGCTACCAAAGAAGGCCACTGCAAATTGGAAAGTCCCATAATCGCATGTCCGCTGGTGCATCCTCCTGCATATCTTGTTCCGAAACCTACTAAAAAACCTCCAACAACCATTGTGATAAATCCTCTCAAGGTTAACAAACTTTCAAAGTTCATGAGCTGTCCCGGGACCAGGTTGCTGTAATCTGTAATTCCGTAGCCTACCAATTCTGTTTTCAGACTGGGATTTACTGTTATTTCATTTGGATTAACCAAAAAATTAGCAGCAATCATTCCTCCGAAGAAAATTCCAGCTACAAAGAATAAATTCCAGGCTTCTTTTTTCCAGTCGTATTTGAAAAAGTTCACATTTGCCGGTATACAGGCAGCACAGATATGCCTAAGTGAAGAGCTTATTCCAAAGGATTTATTTCCCATAATCAATAAGGCAGGCACAGTAAGACCAATCAATGGACCGGCAATATACCATGGCCACGGTTCTTTTATAATCTCCAACATTTCTTTTTTTTAATCTAATTTATTTAAAATTTTAGTCTGACACACAAAATCGCTTTTAGGAATACTTGTCAATGAAATAGCTTTAAAACCTCCTTCAACTTCTGTAAAATTTCTGTATCCTCTTGCCTGAAGGATACTTGCAGCCATTGTACTTCTGTATCCGCTTCCGCAATGCATGTAAAAGTGTTCTTCCGGCAGTAAGCGATTAATCCAATCATTAATATACGCTAAAGGCATACTGTAGGCTTCATGAATATGTTCTGCATTATATTCACTTTCTTTTCTTATATCAATGATTTCTGCTTCTTTTTCTTTTATTTCGGTTTCAAACTGCTCTGCAGAAATACGGTTGACAGAATCTGTTTCTTTTCCACTCTTTTCCCAGACATCAAATCCTCCATCCAAAAATCCTAAAATATGATCGAACCCTACTCTGCTTAATCTTGTTACAGCTTCTTCTTCAGTTCCTTTTTCTGTTACCAGAAGAATAGGTTGGTTCACATCAGCAATTAAAGCTCCCACCCAAGGGGCAAAATCGCCATCCAGCCCTATATTGACCGACTGTGGGATAAAACCTTTGGCAAATTCATGATTGTCTCTCACATCTAAAATTAAAGCGCCTGAAACTTCAGCAATTTCCTCAAACTGCCCCGGAGCCAGTGCATGCATTCCCTGCGAAAGGACTTCATCAAAGCTGCTGTATCCTTTTTTATTCATCATAACATTCATTCCAAAATAAGCAGGAGGAGGCAAAAGCCCATCTGTTACCTCTTTTATAAAACTCTGTCTGTCTTTTTGATTCATGGCGTAATTTGTCTTTTTCTGGTTTCCCAGTGTATCTAGCGTTTCTTTCTGCATATTTTTACCGCAGGCTGAGCCAGCTCCATGAGCAGGATATACTGTAATATCATCATCCAAAGGCAAAATTTTATGGTACAAACTTTCATATAAAAGTCCTGCCAGTTCCTCCTGGGTCATATTCGCTCCTTTCTGTGCAAGATCCGGACGGCCTACATCTCCCAGGAATAAAGTATCTCCACTGAATAGCAATTTTTCATCTCCATTTTCATCCATCAACAGATAACATGAGCTCTCAAGTGTGTGTCCCGGTGTGTGAAGAACTTTGATTTTAATATCTCCTATTTCAAATATCTGATGATCTTCTGCAATGATAGCCTCAAACTCTGGTTTTGCAGTTGGGCCATACACAATCGGAGCTCCGGTTTTATTGCTTAAATCAAGATGTCCGCTGACAAAATCAGCATGAAAGTGGGTTTCAAAAATGTATTTCAATTCTACTCCATCTTCTTTCAATCTGTTGATATAAGGTTGTGTTTCTCTTAAAGGATCGATAATTGCCGCCTCTCCTGCTGAGGTAATATAATAAGCTCCCTGTGCCAGGCATCCTGTATAAATCTGTTCTATTTTCATTGTCTCTATTTTTTGATGTTGTTATCTGATACAAATCTCCTGCTTTCTTTTTTCCTCTACAGCTACTTTTGTTACATAAGAGATTTAAAGGAATATTTCTTTGGTAATAATGTAAATACCCATGATCAGGATAAACCATCCGAATGCCGGTTTCAGTTTTTTTCCGTCTATCTTTTTTGATAGTTGTGAACCTATTATAATTCCTGCAACAGCAATTGCAGCGATAGAAATCAACAGTTCCCATTCTATTTTAACGTGATTTACAGAAGAAAAAAAGCCTATCAAAGAATTGAAAGAGATAATGACTAAAGAAGTTCCTATCGCAATCTTCATGGGAATTTTCAAAAGGTTAACCAATGCCGGAATAATCATAAAACCACCTCCTGCTCCTACCAATCCTGTTAGAACACCCACAACAGAACCCTGCCCTGCTGCCAGCAAAGTATTATTCTTATCTATAGCTCTTTCTGACAGTTTTTCTGAAACCTTACTCTTTATCATTTTATAAGAAGCCAGAATCATCAGGCCTGCGAAAATCAATAATAAAAAAATGTCTCTGGTAATGGTAAAGTTCTGTATCCTGAATACCTCTTCCGGAATGAATGGGAGAAGGTATATTCTGGTTAAAAAGATGGAAAGCACAGAAGGAATTCCGAATATCATTGCCATCTTAAAATTGACCAATCCTTTTTTAAAATACGAAACAGATCCAACAAGGCTGCTTATTCCCACTATAAAAAGGGAATATTCCGTTGCCAGAAAAGCATCGAGACCAAAGAGATAAACAAGGACCGGAACGGTGAGAATACTTCCCCCACCTCCGATCAAACCGAGAGAAACCCCTATTAAAACTGCTGCTGCATATCCTATAATTTCCATTGTACTATTCAAATATTCTGATACAAAAATGGGAAAGTGAAAGGAAGGCTACAGCTACTTTTGTTACATAAGGAAGGTTTAACACGAATGAACACTAATATGTTCACAAAGGACACAAGGAAATTACCTGAGGTTAGTTCTCCTTTGGTTTGCAATGACAGGTTGACCACCCCGTCAAAAATTCTCTGAATTTTCGCCACCCCTCCAAAGGATGGGAATGTGAGTGCCCTTCATTAAAATGAGGTATCGTTTATGAATTGAGGGGTTTCAGGAGGGTAATTTTGTTTCTGCCCAGCTTTAATTTTCCGTCTTCTTCAAGCTGCTTCAGGAGTCTGGAAACGACTACCCTTGCGGTACCCAGCTCATTTGCAAGCTGTTCATGAGTGGTATTGATGGTTTCAGAGTGGGTAAGTTCTGATTTTTTCTGCAGCAGATTCAACAGTCTTTGATCTACTTTTTTGAAAGCAATTGCATTGATGATATCCAATAGTTCTTCAAACCTTTTATGATACAATCTGAAGATATAGTCTAACCATTCCGGGTGCTCTTTAATGAATAAAGATACTTTGTCTACCGGTAAAAAAAGAATTTCCGCATCTTCTTCGATTTCGGCTTTTACGATGCTTTTTTCGTTATGCATTCCACCAAGAAAAGACATGATACAGCTCTCTCCCGCTTTGATGTAGTAGAGTAAAATTTCACGTCCGTCTTCTTCAGTCCTGATGACCTTCAGCATTCCTTTCATCACAATAGGAATAGAACGGATAGAAGCATTTTCATCTAAAATAATATCTCCTTCTTGGTAGTTTTTGGTTGTACCATATTGATACAGCTTTTCTACCAGGTCCGGTGATGATGAAAATTCTGAAGAAAGTATGGTATCGTTCTGCATTTTTTTTATTTCTAATTGACGAAGTACGGGAGAAAAATGAGCTTCAGTTCAATTTTAAATCAACTATAACTGATATTTATTAACTAAATTACAAAAATATGTGGAATGGAAAAATAGTGACGGCTGGAAAGGTGTGGATTTCAATTCCGTTATAAACTCCGCATTTTACCAATACAATGTTAACTGCAGTATTATTAATGTTTTAGGTAATTTACCATTTGATTTACTAATATCGAATCTTTTTTATCAAATTGAAAGCATTTAATATCAGTATAATAATTTTTTTTATCTGAGTATAGATAGTTTGTCAACCATTCACTGCTTTTGGAATTTATAAAAGCTTTATCTAATGACCTACCAATAACTCGATTATTTTCAGAGTGACAGCTTAGGCAATTGTATTCATAATTAGTTAATCCGGTTTCTTTGTTTTTGTTTGAGAAATTCTTCTTATCTAAAATATTTGAATTGCCAATATTGTCTATTTTAAAACCAGATAATATTGCAGCAACTTTTTCCCTATCTTTTAATAGAGATGAGGATATAATAACTCCATCTAATGAATCTAATTTTGGAACATAAATATTATAAAATCCTTGTTTGGAATCTGGAATTTCAATGACTGCTTCTCTCTCATTTATTTTAATTTGTTCCCTTAAATTTTCACTTAATTTATTTTTGTAAATTTTATGATTATATCTTCCATAATTTATAAATATAGTATCTTCATTATTAGTTAAATATGCACTATAAGAATCAATCATCTTTGGTTCTATTAATTTCCAATCAGAAGGATAATTAAAACTAATTTTTCCTATTTTAAATTCTTTTGCTTTTACATTCTCAGGCTTACATGAGAACATAAAAAAAATGATAAAATGAAGAAAATTGATTTGTACATGAGTTTTGATAATATTGCAACTAATAAGGTTAATTTACGCCAATTTCATCTACAAACAGCCAAGCTTTTGAATCTGCTCCAGGATTTCCTGCCGGAATGATGCCTGCACTTTCTATACTTACTTTCAGGTATTTTGCATTCTGTGTTCCTACATTCAATCTGATTTTTCCTTTAGCATTCTGAATTTCCGTGATGGAAATTTCCTTGATCATTTTAAAATTCTTATTATCATCAGAAACGAAAATTTTCGCAGATTTTGCAAGGTGAATCCAGCTTCCTTTATTTTCTAGGATATTAAAATAAACTTCTGAAAAAGCTGTTTTCTGACCAAAATCTATCGTTGCCACAACATCTTTCCCCTGAAAACCAAGCCATGTTTTACCAAGCTGTTTTACATTTCCGATAATACCATCTACCAAAGTAAAAGCACCTCCAAAAGAATAATTTTCACTTGGCTGCTGTTCAAGACTTATGCTTTTCCCGGTAGTTTTTGAAATGATAAACTGCTGGGTAGAAACAGCGCTTTTCAGCTGACCATCTTCAAAATAAGCTGATTTTATCGTTAAAGAATTAGGAATCTGAACCGCATTCTGATACGTTTTAGAATTGACGGTAGGATCTGTTCCATCCAAAGTATATCTGATTCCATTTGAATTCTGTGAAGTAGACAGTTCATAAGCAATTCCGTTATCTGAAGGAATTACTTTTCCGGTGATATTATAAATACTTTTTGCATAGTTCACCTTCATTTTATCCAGAACTTTAAACTGATTGATTACTCTGTTTTCAAATTCTTTATAATTTTTAGGGTCTGATGTTCCCCAACCTACTTCAGAAAGCGCCATTAATCTTGGGAAAATCATATATTGTACATGCTTGAAATCTAAAATATATTCCGTCCACAAATTAGCCTGAACTCCCATGATATATTTAGCTTGCTCTGCATTCAGTTCGGAAGGAATAGGATTGTAAGAATATACTTTGTCTAAAGGAGTAAACCCTCCAAAAGCATTAGGTTCAGACTGCGGATCGCCCTGATAATGGTCGAAATAGCAATATGCACCCGGTGTCATTACGGCAAAGTGTTTTGATTTTGCGGCTTCAATACCTCCGTTTACACCAGTCCAGCTCATTACAGCAGCATTTGGAGCCAAACCACCTTCTAAAATTTCGTCCCAGCCAATAATTTTTCGTCCTTTGCTGTTGACGTATTTTTCAATTCTATGAATAAAATAGCTTTGTAAGCCATGCTCATCTTTTAAGTTATTTTTCTTAATCAATTCCTGGCAGTGTGCACATTCTTTCCATCTCGTCTTCGGACACTCGTCACCGCCAATATGAATGTATTGGGATGGGAATAACTTGATCACTTCATCCAAAACGTTCTCCAGGAATGTAAATGTTTCATCTTTCGGGCAGAAAACATCATCAAAAACACCCCATTTCGTAGCAGCTTCAAAAGGGCCTTTTATACAGGCTAGTTCAGGATATGCAGATAATGCAGCCAAAGCATGCCCCGGCATTTCTATCTCTGGAACCACTGTGATGTGTCTGTCTTGAGCATATTTTACCACCTCTTTTATTTGTTCCTGAGTATAAAAATAAGGTCCGTAAGGTTTCCCGTCAAAAGTATTATCAACATAAGCCCCGATCATGGATTCTTTACGTTTTGAACCTATCTGAGTAAGTTTTGGATATTTTTTAATTTCAATTCTCCATCCCTGATCGTCTGTTAAATGCCAGTGAAAAGTATTCAGCTTGTACATCGCCAGATAGTCGATATATTGTTTCACTTCATCCACTGTGAAAAAATGACGGCATACATCCAGATGCATTCCTCTCCAGGCAAACTTTGGCTGATCTTCGATTTTTAAAGCCGGAATTTTCTTACTCTCTTTATATTGCTCAAAAACCTGAATCAATGTTTGCAGTGCCAGAAAATAACCTTGTTTAGTATAAGATTTTATATGAATTTGTTTTGGAGAAATTTCTATTGAATAATATTCTTTTTTCTGCTCGGCATCTGCTAAAGCTGCAGGAATCATAGAGTATGTCAAATGACTTCCACCATCCTTTTGAATATTTTGAAATTTAAATTGAGAACCTAACCTTTTTTTGAAATATTCCGTTTCTTCTTTTGGTAAACTGCTACTTAATAACAATGTTTCAGACATTAAAAATTCTCCCTGTGAAAATTCAACTTTTTGAGGGTAAGGGATTAGATTCAATTTATTCTGGGCAAAAATTACGTTTGAAATCAATACAAAAAATACTAAAAAAGTCCGTATCATTGGATGAAATTAAGGTTTGAGCTAAGATAATTATTTTTCAAAACTCCTGAAGTCTTTTTAAAACAAAATTTAGACATCTTAAATTTGTGAATGAACAATTTACAGTTTGCTAAATTATTTTCTTAGATATTATTCTATTATATTCTGGACATTATGGTTTGTTTTTTGATCAAATTAAACGACTTAAAAAAATTAAAAGATTTAAATTTGTAAAAAAATAGGATGAAAAAAAACTTTTTTCTGGCAGTCGGATTATTATTCTCAATGTCAACACAGGCACAAATTTTCGATATCATAAAATCTGCCGTTAAAGATAAAACAGGCGTAGATCTGAATGTTCCCGTAAAAAATAACGGTACTAAAACCACCACCACAACCACTTCCACTCAGACGAATAAATCATCTGCCAATCTTGGAAACCTTACCTCTACCCAGATTTCTTCCGGATTAAAAGAAGCTTTAAGCATGGGAGTAACGGATGGAGTCAAAAAACTGGCAATTACAGATGGTTTTTTCAAAAATGAAGCGGTAAAAATTTTAATGCCAGAAAAATTAAGGAAGATCGACACCACTTTACGTTCCATCGGTATGGGAAGTCTTGCTGATGAAGGCGTAAAATTATTAAACAGAGCTGCTGAAGATGCTGTAACAGAAGCTGCTCCTATTTTTACCAACGCTATTACTTCTATGACGATTACAGATGCCAAGAATATTTTATTGGGCAATAATAATGCAGCAACAAGTTATCTTCAGGGGAAAACCCAGAGCCAGCTGTTCAGTGCTTTCCAGCCTAAAGTAAAGGCATCATTAGGAAAAGTAGGTGCTGATACGCTTTGGAAAAACCTGATTTCAAAATACAATACTTTTACAGGACAGTCTGTAACAACAGATCTTAACGAATATGTTACTACAGAAACCATCAACGGTGTATTCAAAATGGTTGCCGATAAAGAAAGCGGAATCAGAAATACTCCTGCAATGAGAACGACAAGCATTTTGCAGAAGGTGTTTGGGGCGCAGGATGGGAAATAATAAGATAATATTAGACTAAATATAGAAGCTGTTTCATGATGAGGCAGCTTTTTTTGTTGGGTTTTAATTTCTTTTGTCTTAAAACAAAAGAAACAAAAATTCAAGACTTGGACCTCTTCGCTAAAAATAATTCCTGTTCTCTAAAAATTCTAAACTTGCGCGAATTCACTATTGCTGAATCAGTTCTAAGTCCGTGTCGCGCTTCGGACAGGTGAATTTTCTTAACGTTCACAGGAATTATTTTTTTTACGCTGCGAGTTCCGATGTCGCCTTTATTTCACATCTTATAAAATTTCGGCCTCACAAAGTGAGGCCGAAATTTTTTATATTGTAATCAGATTAGAACTGCATTTCAGGAATTTCTCCTTCAATAATCAGATCTGCTTCTGTAGCTTTAATAATATCTTCTACTGAAACTCCCGGTGCTCTTTCCACCAGTTTGAAACCAGCCGGAGTTACATCCAGAACAGCTAGTTCAGTAACCACTTTTTTCACGCAGTTAACTCCTGTTAAAGGAAGTGTACATTTTTTAAGGATTTTACTTTCTCCCGCTTTATTTACGTGCATCATTGCAACAATAATATTTTCAGCAGAAGCTACAAGGTCCATTGCTCCTCCCATTCCCTTCACCATTTTTCCGGGAATTTTCCAGTTGGCAATATCTCCGTTTTCTGAAACTTCCATTGCTCCAAGGATGGTAAGGTCTACTTTCTGACCACGGATCATCCCGAAACTGAATGCTGAATCGAAGAATGAACCTCCTTCTAAAATAGTAATAGTCTGTTTTCCGGCATTGATGATATCAGCATCTTCTTCTCCTTCAAAAGGGAAAGGTCCCATCCCCAAAACTCCATTCTCACTCTGGAATTCTACGGAAATACCTTCCGGAACATAGTTGGCAACCAAAGTAGGAATCCCAATTCCCAGGTTTACATAATAACGATCTTTGAGTTCTTTTGAAATTCTTTTGGCAATTTGTTCTTTTGTAAGCATAATAAAAACTTAGACTGCAATTTAATTATTTTCACTTGAATACAAAAGGACTTTGTTGTATTCAATAATTAACACTGTTAGTTAAAATAATATCTGTAATTTTGCTTCATTATTTTAACAGAATGAAAATACTTTTTAAATATCTTAAACCTTATCAGTGGCTGATTCTCATTTCGTTGTTTTTGGCTACTATCAATCAGGTTTTCTCTTTATTTGCTCCTGCTATTACAGGAAATATCCTTGACCAGCTGGTTACTCATCCTAATTTTTTTGATAAAGAAAAATTACTACCCAGAAATCTTAATGAATATTTATATGGAAGTTCTGTATATCATGGTGCTTTTTATTTTCTGGGACTGCTTATAGGAACGGCAATGGTGAGTAGAATTGCCAAGGCTTTCCAGGATTATGTGGTAAGTGTCATCACCCAGAAGTTTGGTGCAAAAATATTTACAGATGGTTTAAAACATTCCATGGCACTGCCTTTTCAGGAATTTGAAGATCAGAGAAGTGGTGAAACCTTGTCTATTTTAACCAAAGTAAGAGAAGATACGGTGAAATTCATTACCAATTTTATTAATATTTTCTTTGGGATTTTAGTCAGTATTATTTTCGTTTCGGTGTATGCAATCCGATTACATTGGTCTATTATGCCGGTTTATATCTGTGGAATATTCTTTATTGCCATTGTTACCAATTTATTGAGTAAAAGAATAAAAGTAATTCAGAAAAATATTGTTACCGAGACCACAGCTTTAGCGGGAAGTACTACAGAAAGTTTAAGAAATATTGAAATTGTCAAAAGCTTGGGATTAACCAACCAGGAAGTAATCCGTTTGAATAACAATACCTATAAAATTCTTGGTCTTGAGCTCAGAAAGGTGAAAAGCATCCGTTCTTTAAGTTTTATCCAGGGAACGATGGTGAATTTTCTCCAGCAGATGATTACGCTGACTTTATTGTATTTGATTTTTAAAAATATTGTAACTCCAGGACAGTATTTATCCTTAATGTTTTATGGCTTCTTTATTTTTGGGCCGATGCAGGAAATCGGGAATATTATTATTTCTTATCGTGAAGCTGAAGCATCTCTTCAGAATTTTGACCGCTTAATGAAAAAAGAAGTAGAAGAAAAGCCTCTTCATCCGAAACAAATTGGTGCTATTGAAGAACTGGAATTCAAACATGTTTCTTTCAAACATCAGTCTGCGCAGTATAAAGCTTTAAATAATATCTCTTTTGATCTTAAAAATGGAGAAACTATTGCTTTTGTAGGGCCTAGTGGTTCCGGAAAAAGTACATTGGTAAAACTGTTGGTTGGATTGTACAGACCTCAGGAAGGTAATATTTTTTATAATGGAATTAATGGGAAGGAATTTGATTTTGATGAACTGAGAAATCAGATTGGTTTTGTCACCCAGGATACTCAATTATTTGCAGGAACTATTAAAGAAAACCTTCTTTTCGTAAATCCTGCTGCAACTGAAGAGGAACTGGCGGTTGCTTTACAGAAATCGAGCTGTACAGCATTGCTGGAAAGGGCTGAAAAAGGAATTGAAACGGTTATTGGTGAAGGCGGTCTGAAACTGAGTGGCGGTGAAAAACAAAGAATTGCCATTGCAAGGGCTCTTTTAAGAAAACCTCATTTGCTAATATTCGACGAGGCTACTTCTGCATTGGACAGTATTACTGAAGAGGAAATTACTACGACTATCAAAGACATATCAAAAGAAAGAGAGCAGATTACAGTACTTATTGCACACCGTTTAAGTACGATTATGCATGCTGATAAGATCTATGTTCTTGAACGCGGGCAGGTAGTAGAAACAGGTTCCCATAGCAATCTGATTGCCGAAAAAGGACTTTACTATGCCATGTGGAGACAACAAATCGGGGAAAGGAAAACACAAGTTCCTCAAGCATAAAAAAAAGCGCTGAAAATATTTTCAGCGCTTTTTGTTTATTATCTGAGCTTATTCTTTAGTTCTTACTGTTCTCTGCTCAATTCTTTTTTCAAATTTTTCTCCCTGGAAAATTCTTTGAATCATGATTCCCGGAATATGAATTTCGTTTGGGTCCAATTGTCCCGGTTCTACCAATTCTTCTACTTCAGCAATGGTGATCTCCGCAGCACCCGCCATAGGATGGTTGAAGTTTCTTGCAGATCCTTTGAAGATAAGGTTTCCGGCATGATCTCCTTTCCATGCTTTTACGATAGAATAATCTGCTTCGTAAGCATGCTCCAGGATATGAGGTTTTCCTTTGAATTCTTTTACTTCTTTCCCTTCTGCTACTTCAGTTCCGTATCCTGCAGGAGTATAAAAAGCTGGAATTCCCGCCTGGGCAGCTCTGCATTTTTCAGCTAACGTCCCTTGTGGAGTAAGTTCTACATCCAGCTCACCTGAAAGCATCTGTCTTTCAAATTCAGCATTTTCTCCTACATAAGATGAGATCATCTTCTTGATCTGTCTTTTGTGAAGCAGTAATCCTAATCCGAAATCATCTACTCCTGCATTGTTTGAAATACAGGTAAGATCTTTCACATCACTTTCTACCAAAGCATTGATCGAGTTTTCAGGGATACCGCAAAGTCCGAATCCGCCAAGCATCAGTGTCATTCCATCCTGAATTCCTTCTATGGCCTCCTTTGCATTTTTTACTCTTTTATCTATCATGAAATATTAGATTTTTCTGTTGGCTAAATTTAATAAATTTTCCGGTATATCCCACGACCGGAAATCGTCCTGAATTGAATCCTTTTTCAATCCTTTTTTTTCAACATTTAAAACTTTAAAAATCAAACTTTTACCACAAAAAACGAACAAGTCTGTTCGTTTTTTGTGGTATTTCTCATCAAATTGATATATATTTGAGGCTTCAAATCCAGAAATACAGTCTATTTTATCTCGGTATTATTGATTTTAAACACAACTTTAATATAAAAATTATTTTACGACAGAGCATTATCGCCCTTTACTTTTTCTGATCTCTTCAGAGAAACATTTCAATATGTACCATCACATTAATCATATCAAAATCAAACTTTAAATAAAAACATGAAAAAATTATTTACCTCAGCATTACTTGCCCTGGTACTCAGCATCAATGTGTATGCACAGGAAAAAACTTATTTCGATGAAAACTGGGAAAGTACCACGCAGGACAACATGGAATATTACCGTGAAACAACTCCTAAAGGCAAGCTCACCCTTATCAAGGATTTCTATAAAGACGGCAAACTACAGATGGAAGGTCTGGCTTCTGACACAACTCCAAACAGTGAAGTTTTTGATGGAAAAGTGACATGGTACACTCCTGAAGGAAAGGTTTTGAATTTCGCCACCTATTCCAACGGACAGCAGGTTGGCCCTGCTCAGACTTATGATATGAATGGCAGGCTGACAGAAGATGTGATCTATAAAGCTGATGGAAATTTTTCAGGAAAGATGTTCAGCTATAAAGACGCCGAGGAGGGAATGGATTTTAATATTCTGGTTGAATATGAAAACTCAACACCTGTAAAAACAACCGTTTATGATAATGACATTAAAGGGATCAGAAATGAAACCATCATTGATAAGGACAGCAACACTGAAACAAAATATTACGGTGAAAAAGGAAAATATCTTGGCAGCAATACGACCTCCGGTTCGGGTGAAAATATGGTGGTGGATTATTATTCCAGCCCAATGAGGATTTCCAAGATAGAAAAATACAGAAAAGACGGCAGTGTAAAGGAAGGCGTTATCTACAGCAAAAGCGGAAAAATCTTACAAGAACAGAAAATGAATAAAAAAGATGGCTATAAAACCACTTATGATGAGTCGGGTAAAAAAATAGGTCATCTGGTATACCAATATGATAAGGAAAATGATATTTATAATCCAATGGACGGGGATGATTATCATCTGGCTTATGAATATTCACAGGTTTCTTCAATTGATACTTATGAAAAAGGCTCAAAGGTAATCAGTAAATACTTTGATGAAGACAAAAAGTTATCCTCCGAGCAATTTTTAAAAGATGATGTCATTCAGGAAATTAAATATTATTCACCGGATGGAAAGCTGAAATCTACATTAGCATATAAAGATGGTATCCCTTATAATGGTACTACTTATGAAGGCTTTAATGAAACCGTCTATAAGGAAGGTATTATTGTAAATATCAAAAACTTTTTTGAAGGTGCTAATACGAAGCTGAGTTTTGAAAAAAAGCTGAACGCTAAACAAACAGGCTATGATGCAACTGTTTATGACCCCAAAGGCACTATTTTATATGCATTTACACAACCTATCAGTGAAGACGGGGAAGATTATTCCTTCACAGCACAAATCACACAGTATGTAAAAGGAAAGCCTGCCAATAAGTCTTCTGTAAAAGCAGGTATTATTCAAAGCGGAAAAATCAGAATAAAAACCTGGGATGGAGCTAAAGAACTTGAACGCAGCGGAAAATGGATCTTGTTAAAACTTTATAATATGGATGGAAAGCTCATTCAGGAAACTAAAACGCTGGCCGACGCTCAGGAGGAAAATGCTTCTGCTGAAAATCAGACGCTGATTAGCGAGGATGATCTGTACCATCTATTTGACTAATTACCACAACTATATATCAAAGGCGGTTTCATTTTTTGGAATCGTTTTTTTATTTAACCACAGATGGGCACAGATTTTCACAGATAATTATGGATAATTTTATAATCATTTACATCCATAAAAAGAGGCTATCATTGCTGACAGCCTCTCCGTTATAATTGTGTTTTAGTTTACCTTACTGAATAATCAGCTTTAAAGTAAATAGTTTTCTTCCGTGTACTTTTACAAAATAAACGCCTGCCGGAAGATTTTCATTCACCAAAGAGAAACGTTGGTTATTGATATTTTTCGATACATAAAGCAGTTCTCCCGAAGCTGAAACCAATTCGATTTTCTCAATCGGGTAATCACTTTTGATAAAAGTAGGCTGTCCCGGTTTGGTCGGATTTGGATACAGCACTACATTTTTCTCTGTACTTCTGGTTTCTTCAGTTCCTAATGTTGGTGAAGTTACCTGAAACTGTACTCTGTTTGAAACTTCCGTATAAGAATCATTGGTAAACATAACCATATAATAATTTCCTGGTGTAGCTGGTACTGCTGTTCCCTGAATTGTTTTTGTTCCCTGAGTCACTCCGTCAAAATAGGTATAAGAAACGAAGTTATCATCCGGTGTCTGAACACTTTGTGGGTAAATTCCCAACCAGTCTTTGATAATCCCTGGAGAATCTGTCCATGAAGCGGTAATATTTTCACCTAAAGTATATACCGGTTTATTGATCCAAAGATCAGTCACGATATCTCCTACTTTAAAGAATACCTTCTCTCCGATTCCGTTGTATCCGTCTTCCAGCAGATACTGAGCGTAATAATATCCTTTCGGAAGTCCTGTGAAATTAAGCGTTCCTGATGCAGTAGTTACATAGCTCCATTTGATAGAGGCTGTAGTTCCCGGAGTCTGTCCCATTTTATAAATTCCGATCCAGTCTTTCTGTAAATTGGGACCATCTGTAAAATTAACAACAACCGTTCCTCCTACCGGATACGTATCAGAAGTTGTCTGCAGCTGAACTTTCGGTCCTACATAGAACTCTTTTCTTGGAGTGATTTCTGTATAACCACCATTAGCAAAAAAACCTGCAAAGTACTGACCTTTATTAGCCATACCATTATTAAAAGTAACCGTTCCTGCTACCTGTCCGTTAGTATAACTATATATCTGTGAAGTAGTAGTGGCCGGCGTTTGCCCTTTTTTATAAATTCCTACCCAATCCTGCTGATTCCCCGGACCTCCGGTGAAAGTAGCAGTAATTGCTTCATTTTGGGCATATTCTGTTTTATTTAAAGTAAATGTAGGATTTGAAACAACACTTCCTGTAATTTCAAACTGCTTTACATCACTCCATTCACTCCATTCCAGGTTTCTGTCTCTGTAACGCGTTTTCACGTAATAGATTCCGTTTGGAATAGAGTTCGCAGCCAATGTTGCTTTTGTAATATCTACGCCATCATTCAGGTTTTTGGTTTTATCCGGAGTTCCGTTTCCGTCTTTTCCGAACCAGTTTTCAAAATCGCGGTAGAATTCTTTTTCAATCACAGAAAAACTGGACGTCTTACTGATCAGAAACTGTGTTGTGTTCAGCAGTTCATTATTTGAAGAGGCAAATGCACTTCCATTCAATGTCAAAGGTAAAGTAATAATCCCCGAGAAATTGTTTGTAATGGATGGTTTTGCCGGTTTAGGCTGATTTTTATACCTGTGGAAAGAATCTACCAGTACATTATTTTTCTTGTTGTAAACTCCTCCGATGGAATAACATTCAATATCCACTTTTCCTGTCGGAACATCTACTTCTACAATCTGGTACGTCCAGTCTGTCAAAGTTTTCTGAACATCATCAAAATCCTTTTCATTAGACATTCCCCAATACTGATCCCAAGCCGTTCCACCGGAAATAATCTGATAGTTTGGTGTATTTTTAAGCTGTCCTCTGTGGTATAAATGATGGTGGGCTCCCACGTGCATTAAATATTTATCAGAAGTTACCAGAAGCGGTACAGCATTTTCTCTTACCCATGTAGAAATATCTCCTACATATTGTTCAGCCTGATAAGGTCTGTGGCTTAAAGAAATGATCCAGTCTACTGTAGTATCATTATTAGCTGCTGTTAAGACCTGTTGAAGCCATGTCTGCTGTGCAGATCCCGTATGTTCTGAGCTTAAACTTACAAATAATACATTCCCAGCCTGCTGAGCATAATAATTTTCATTTCCTGAGCTTATTCCTTTATAACTAATTTCATCAATATAAAAATGAGCATAGTAAGAATTCATTCCCATCGTTCCATAGGTTTCATGATTTCCTACTGTTGTCTGAATAGGCAGATACGGTGATAATTTGATGTTCTTTTTAAAGTGAACATTTTCATAATGATCCAATGTTCCTACATCCACCTGATCTCCCACCATAAAAGTAAGGGCAATATTATCAGACGGATCTGAAGTGGCTCCGAATTTTTCTTTTAATTTTTTATAGGCATTCAAAGTAAGTGTATCATATCTGGGTTCAGCTTTAATCTGGTTGTCACCCATAATAAGAAAACGGATCTTTCCATTTGCCGTTACAGCCTGTCCCGGCAAAGGAAGTGTTCTGAAATTGTAGACAGCAGACTCGCTGGTACCTGTTTTTATTTTATAATAGTATTTCGTATTCGGCTGTAGATTGGTAACCTTTGCCGTATGATAATAATAGTTGTTGTTGTATCCGGTATCTGAAAAGATATTGGTAGTTCCTGTTACCGTCACGTTCAAATTCGTTGGAGAATCTCCGTAAATCACGGTTGTTTCATTATTGGAAGCTGTTTTCCAATTGACGATCATAGAATTCGGGGTTGGATTTTGTAAATAAGGAAACAAAACCTGCCCGAAAGCCATCTGGACCGCGAAACAAAAAAAGAAGAAATAATGTTTCATAATAGCTTTAGTTTTAAAATAACATATAGTTTTAAGTTGTGAATCAGGAATTTAAAAATCGGTGTTAAGATTTTTTATTTCGGGCAAAAGTAGAATTCCCATATAAACTCTGTCTGATGGTATTTTAAAGAAACCGTTAATTTTTTAGCAAAACCGGAATGAAAAAATTATAGTTTTTAGTACATTAATTATTTGGCATATTCAAAAACTATTTTGTACATTTGCAACCTGTTATTCAACCTCTGACGAAGAACGTGTAAGTTGCTTAGCTTTAACATTTTATTTTATTAATAATGGATTTATTAAAGTACGTACAAGACAAGTACATTGCTAAAAAAGAATTCCCTGAATTCAAAGCAGGTGATACAATTACTGTGTATTACGAAATTAAAGAAGGACAAAAGACAAGAACTCAGTTCTTCAAAGGAACAGTTATCCAATTAAGAGGTACTGGTTCTACAAAAACTTTCACTATCAGAAAAATGAGTGGTGATGTAGGTGTAGAAAGAGTATTCCCTATTAACCTGCCTGCGCTTCAAAAAATCGAGCTTGATAGAAAAGGTAGAGTTAGAAGAGCTAGAATTTACTACTTCAGAGACCTTAGAGGTAAAAAAGCAAGAATCAAAGACGCTGCTTACAAGAAGAAATAATTCAGACAACAATACATACAAAAAGAGGCTGTTTACCCATAAACAGTCTCTTTTTTTGTTTAAAATTTTCTTTATTTTCTATTTGGAGTTCCTTTTCCTGTTTCCTGATTATCCATATTGTTCAACCCTGTCAAGGTTCATCTATCCAATCTCTTTTATCACCTGTAAAGATATTACTCATGCTTTATGAGGTATTGCAAAGGAGTCGAGCCTGTCTGTTTTTTGAAAAACTCAATAAAAGCACTATCTGAAGAGAAGTCCAAAATATGAGACACCTCACCTATTGAATTCCCTTCCACCAAAAGTTCAATTGATCGCTGCAACCGCCACTGCTGCCTCCATTCCTGGTAAGACAACCCTGTTTCTTTTTTAAAAATACGGCTGATTGTTTTTTCTACGGCCCCGGTTTTTTCCGCAAGTTTTTTCAACATCGGCGGCATGGCATAGCGCAGAGTCCATTCTTCTGAAAATTTTTTAAAACGCCTGTCTTGTGGTATTTTAAGCTCCAGCTTTTCTTCCGGAGCTCCGCTTATTTCATCCCAAAATACATTGAGCAGACTGACCTGATCATTTCTGAGCTCTGACCATTCCCAAAAGCAGATCCTTTCGATGATTTCTTTTAATAATGGATTGACGTTCAAAACTCTAAGACTTGAATTCATGTATTTTTCTGCATAACATTCGTCAAAATAGATTGATCTGTAAGCCACAATATTTCTGAAGTTTACCCGATGAATCTCATTGGCAGGAATCCAGAGCATTCTGAATGGAGGCAGAACCAGCTGCCTGTCAGAAGTAGTAACAGTCATACAACCAGATGGCGCATATAATAACTGAGCTTTCGTTGTATGAAAATGAAAGCCGGAATCGTGCATCACCATATCAGAAGCTATCCCAATTACCTTTCCCCGAATAGAATCCGCATCAAACTCTTCATTTTGCTTTAATACAGCCATGTCTTATTTTTGATATTTTTTGTTTTTATATCATTATAAATATACATTGAAATTTTGGAAACTTTGCAGAAAAAAATGAAAAAGACAAATCCTATCTGGCTCCTGACCGTACTTGTAATGCTTCCTCAGTTTGTAGAAACTATTTACAGCCCGGTTTTACCAATGGTTCAGGAACAGTTCGGAGTGAAAGAAGAATCTGTTGCCCTGACGATCAGCCTATATTTTATAGCATTTGCGCTGGGAGTAGCATTTTGGGGAATACAATGTGACAGGATCGGAAGGAAAAAATCCCTTGAATTCGGGCTTATCACCTATGGAATTGGAACACTGACAGCTATTTTTGCTCCCAATTTCATGATTTTCCTTTGTGCCAGGATTATTTCTGCATTTGGAATTTCTGTGGGCTCTATTGTGACACAAACAATTCTAAGAGATACCTATGATCAAAATAATATCAGCAAAGTATTCTCCTGGATCGGAATTGGGTTATCCATAAGTCCTGTAGTTGGAATGATTACCGGATCAGTATTGACTTCTTCCGTTGGACATCAGGGTGTTTTCGTAACATTATGCCTGCTTGCAGGGCTGTTTTATATTCTTTCCTGTAAGAAAATTTCAGAAACCCGGCATTCAGTAAAAGAAATCAATATGGGTATTTTAACTGAATTATTAAAGAGAATGCTTCATGACAAAGCTATTATAAAATCTTGTTTATTGATTATGAGCTTTAATGTCTTGCTGTTTTCTTACTATTCACTGGCTCCATTTATCTTTAAAGAATATCATTATTCCTCTTATGTTTTCGGATACAGCAGTATTATATTGGCTGGCGGAACATTTGCAGGAGCAAAACTTAACAGATTTCTGTTATTGAGGAATATACAACCTAAAAACTTAGTTAATGCAGGTACATTTGCGGCATTTATCACTTCTATTTTCGTATGGATTCTGGCAAGTAAAGGGATATACTTTTTAATTCCTTATTTTTTTATTGTGATGGCATTCAGCATTACAATTCCAAATGTTCTGAGTACTGCGCTTATCAATTATAAAAACGAAACCGGAAGTGCAGGAGCTTTGCTGGGACTGATTTATTACATTCTGATAGGTTTAGGTCTGATAAGTATTGGTTTTATACAGAATTTAGGGATTTCCTGTGTCTTGTTTTCCGGAATTGGAGTTTGTGCATTACTATTTATTGATCGTAAAAAGTAATAAATTTGAAACATTAGGTTTAAGGAAAGCCAAATAGCTTACTATTTTAATCACTCAACAAAAACTTAATGTTTCAAATATTTTATTGTATAAAATTATACAGAGCTTCAAAGAACTGAGGGTATACTTCGATGTGTGGAAGATGCCCTACGTTTTCAATCTCCACAAGCTTTGAACCGGCAATTTCACGCTGGGTTTTCTTTCCTAATTCCTGATACTGTCCCATTTTTGGCTGAAGTTCCTTGGGTGCTCTATCTTTTCCGATTGCCGTTCTGTCTCTTGTTCCAATAATAAGCAGTGTGGGAACTTTTATATTTTTAAATTCATAACATACTGGTTGGTTATAGATCATATCCGAGGTAAGCGCTGCATCCCAGGCTACCTGAGGGTAATCTTTATGGAGTGTCCATCCTGCAATCAGATCAAGCCAGGGCTGATATTCTTCTTTCCATTTATTATCATAATAGAATTTGAGCTGATAGTTCTTATAGGTTTCCGCAGTATTTTTCAGTTCGGACTGATACGCCTGGTCGATTGTCTGATATGCTGCAAAAGTCTTATAATCCTCCAACCCGATTGGATTTTCTAGAATTAGTTTCTGTACTTTTTCCGGATACAGCAATGTAAATCTAGTCGCTACCATTCCACCCATTGAATGCCCCAGAACAATCGCTTTATCAATTTTCAGTTCATCCAAAATTCCTTTCGTATTCTCTGCCAGTTGTGAAAAAGAAAATTGGTAAGCATGAGGCTTAGATGATTTACCAAACCCAATCTGATCAGGAATCACCACTCTGAATCCTTTCGCAGACAAATCTTTTGCTGTTTTCTCCCAATACGCTCCGTTGAAATTCTTTCCATGGAGAAGCATTATTGTTTTTCCATTAGGTTTTTGTGGCTTTACATCCATATAAGCCATTTTCAAATCTTCTCCCTGAGACTTCAAATTAAGAAAATGGACTTCATAAGGGTATTTATAATCGGAAAGCATTGCATCCAGAGGTTTTACCTGTGAAAACATAAAACCGGACACCATCAACGCAAAAGCAGCCGTTATATTTCTGAAATGTTTCATGAACTTTTATTTAAAGATTAAAATTAAAAAAAACCGCTCCAAAAGGAATGGTTTCAACTGTTATTTTTATTTAAATATTTTTTAAGACAATTCTGCCACCGAAACTTCTTTTACTTTTTTTGAAGGTAAATTCATCAAAACAATCGCAAAAAGAATCAAAGCAATTCCTATCCATTGAATCAGAAATACTTTCTCACCTAATAAAACAAAGGCCATCGTCACAGAAACCGGAAGTTCCAGTGAGGAAACAATACTTCCCAGACCCAACCCTGCATTTGGAAATCCGATATTGAATAAAATTGGTGGAATAATGGTTCCAAATAGAGCCAGTACAAATCCGTATGTCAGGAATATTGAATAATTGAATGAGTGAATATGTTCTGTATTATCTGTAAAATTCAAGTATAATGATTTTAAACCATCAAAATACATAGGCCCGATCTGAGCAAAGAATAAAAATGCAAAAACCACTACAGAACCGCCCGCCAACATGATAATACTTTTCCTGAAAACCGGAAGATGGGTTGCCAGCGTATTGGAAGTAAACATCGTCAAGGTATACGACGCAGCGGCCATCAGTCCCCAGAAGACTCCATGCCAGTCCAGCTCAATTTCCATATTGATAAGATTCGTTGCCAAAACTGTTCCCAGCAATACGATAACTACAGAAACCACTTTTCTTGCATTGGGCAGTTTTCTTGTGATGATACTTTCCACCACCACGCTAAACCATACCGACTGCATCAACAGCACAATGGCAATTGAAACATTGATATATTGTACAGCAATATAATAGAATAAACTTGTTCCTCCTAAAGAAGTCCCTGCAAGCAATAGCATTCTTACTTCTTTAGAATCTGGCAACGATAATTTCTGTTTTGAGGTTAGGGTCTGAATAAGATTAAGGACCAAAAGTCCGGTCAAACCTAATACAAACTGAGAAGTAGTTACTTCCGAAGTGGTGAAACCATCATGGTAAGCCATTTTCACAAAAGTGGCCAACATACCGTATATACTAGCTCCAATCCCTACAAATAAAACACCTTTTAGTATATTTTTCTTCTTCATAATTTTTTTTACAGCCTGCAAAGTTACGACATATAAATTAAACCAATCCGAAGTGTTATAATGATAGATAAACAAAATCGCCACAAGCAAGCTTGTGGCGATTTTGAAATTAAATATAAGTAAATTATTTTTTAACCATTACTTTTGAAGCGGCTTCAAAACCAAGTCCTTTGATTTTCACCATATAAGTTCCGTTTACCAGATTGCTTGTAGAAATTGCTTTCTTAGCATCCGGTGAAATTTTATCTTCAGAAGAAACCAGTTTACCAGACATGTCATAAAGTTCTACGCTTACTTTTCCAAGAGTATTGCTTGGGAAGTTGATATAAAACTCGTCTTTAGCAGGGTTTGGATAGATAGAAATATTCTTATTCTTATCACCATTCACTTCGTTGGTAGCTAATAAACATTGTTCCGGTACATTAAAGTCCTGAACCTGATCATTAATATTATTCTTCACTCCCGCAGATGCATTCACTCCTAAACCTCTTCTTGCGAAAACGCCCCAGATCATACATTTATCAACACCTCCAGTTGTTGCCAGCTCTGCTGCTAATATTGCATTTCTTCCATCAATAAAGCTAGGGTTACATGCCTGAAGTTTCAGAGCATCTGTTACCAGCTGTAATACTTTTGTACTTCCATTAGGAGTTGTGGATAATACATCTGAAGAATATCCGTATTTTTCAACATATTTCCAGTGAAGATCCCATAGCATAGTAGCCCAAACGAAACCAATAGAGTGTACATCCGGAACGATTGCTGATCCGTTATTGTATTCCATTCCATTGGTATCTCCATATGTAAATCCGTTAACAGCAAGACTTGTTGAATATTTTGCAGGTCTGATACCACCACCTGTTATCGCCTGACCTATAGCATAAGTACCTGTACCTCTCGCCACAGTAGCATTGTCTCCAGCTTTATTAGTCAACATTAAGGCGAAGAAATCAGACCATCCTTCTCCCATCTGTTCTCTACTCACTCCTGCATTCAGACAGTTATATCCTGTACCTGTCATTCTGTTGGATATTCCGTGACCATATTCATGAGTTACGATTCCGTTATCAAAACTTCCATCAGGAGTCATATTTCCTTTTAGGGTAACATTTACAGTAGTACTTGCTGCCATCTGAGTTTTGATATATTCTCCCTCTGCATTAGTAATAAGTACCGAAGGAATTGTAATTGTTGGATCATTACCTGCCATATTACCTATAGTAGCTCCGTTCACTGCATTGTTATAAACAATCGCTGCTTTAGCTCCGGCATCCTGAAGGTTTTTCACTTTAACAGCAAAAGAACATGTTCCTCTTTCAACCAGTCCTATTTTATCAGTCAATGAACTTGCAGGCAAAGCTGTACAACCATCCAAAACTGATGAAAGCGCTACATCTCCTGTTATTCCGCTCATAGGTAATGGAGTACCGAACTGAGCAGTCCCAGCTCCCGGTGTACGGGAAACAGCAGCCGTTGGTGCATTATAGTAGAATACTCTTCCTACCGGAGACCAAAGGTACATCTGCATTTTACCATTATAACCATCCTGTCCTGAAGAGAAATTTGCGTTATTTAATCCGCTGCCATCCTGCGCCTCTGCATATACAGAATCATCATCTCCTCCTACAGGTCCATTACCAAAATTGTTCTGTTGGAAATTTCTGGCAGATTCTGTAAATCCGAATTTGTAGAAAACATCATGAATTCTATTATTCAGATAAAATAAATTCGTAATAGCAGCATTTCTGTTGTTTAACGGAGTTTCATTGATATTAAAAGGGAAATCAAAATTTCTTGTTGCCCCACCATCTGCCGGAGCTCCTGTAAGATAATCAGGTGCTGTTAAAGCTGTTCCTGCAGCATCTTCATAGGCAAAAACATTATTTCCTCTTGTAACAGTATAATGAGTGGTACCATCAGAATGCCATCCTTCCGGGGAAGCACTCAGAATCCAGGGATTAGTAATGATTGATCTTGAACCAAAAGTAGGTGCTTCAATTGGCAATGGAAATACATTATAGGATGCATTATCCGGTAAAAGTAACGGAATATTATTCTGTGCTACATTATTTTGAGGCCCCATTAGAGTATTTTCAAAATGATCAGCATGGCTGTATTCAGCATCTGAGCTATAAGCATCATGATGGAAATTACAAGATAAAGTCAGGTTATTTTTTAACAGGATATTTCCATTATTGGCATCTACTAAAATATTCCAGTAATTCGGAGTCTTTGGTTCCGTTAAGGTATATTCATAGGCTAAACGCAGGTTTCCATTCTCATCATTGGTATATACCAGTCTTTGATTGGCTGATGTGGCTTTTTTTTGAGTCTTTTCAAGATATTCAAGAATTGTAAAATTTGCAATATCAGGGTTTTTCAGATCTTCAGCAATTTTTTGAAGAGCTGTGCTTTTATTAATAGCAGCTGTACCGGATGTAGATGCAGTATAATCTTTCACAAAATTGTCTGTATAATAAACAATTTTATTGTCCTTGATCAATGCTGTTCCTACAGAGCTGTAAATTGGCAAACCATTATAAGTCTGTAAAAATTTCACAACATTACCATTTAAGGATTTTGAAGGATCTACAATATCAACAATGATATTATTAAGATCAGACTTTTTATATTCTCTTATTTTATTTTGAGAAATATAATCCTTAATCAGTTTTTCATTATCCTGTCCGAACAATACAGTCGGAAATGCAGAAAATACTGCAAACAAAAGGGGTAGAGCTCTATTTTTCATATCCATTATTAAAGCCGCTAATCTACAAATAATTCACATAACTTTAATATTTTTTTTATTAAAAATAAAAAAATTAATAAATACATTAGAAATTGTCAAACTAACATCATTTTACATATATCTCAATAGAGAGAACCTCGTCATAAATTTATGCCTACCACATTATATTTAACGAATTTTTAAATCTTCACAATGTAATTATTTCATCAAATAAGTCACACATCACTGTAATATTTTTAATGATTATCTCCTTTTACTTTATATTATTATTTTTTAAAAAGGCTATATTACCTACTCTTTCTTTTATCATATTTTTACTTTATAGTATAGAGATAAAAAAAGCCGCTCAAACGAGCGGCTCCTTATATATCAATGGTTCAAAGATTATTTACCTTCTTCCATTTTTCTTTTCAACTCTGCTAATGCATCGATGTCTCCAAGAGTAGATCTTTCTTCGTTGTTTGAAGAAGAAGATACGTTTCTAGAAGAAGATTCTTTAACGTTTTTCTTTTCTTCGTCTCTGAAGATACCTGTGTGAGATACTACTACTCTCTTGAATTCTTTGTTGAATTCGATTACTTTGAACTGAGCATCTTCACCTTTTTTGATTTTAGATCCATCTTCTTTCTCTAATAATCTTGAAGGGCAGAATGCTTCAACTTCAGCATCTTCGAATTGAACAGAAGCTCCTTTATCGTGAACTTCTACAGCTTTACCAGCGTGGATAGTTCCTTCAGCATATTTAGTTTCGAATTTATCCCATGGGTTTTCAGTCAATTGCTTGTGACCTAGAGATAATCTTCTAGCTTGGATATCTAATTCAAGAACTACAACGTCTAATTTATCACCTACTGCGCAGAACTCAGATGGGTGCTTGATTTTCTTAGTCCAAGAAAGATCAGAGATGTAGATTAATCCGTCGATACCTTCTTCTAACTCTACGAATACACCAAAGTTAGTGAAGTTTCTTACAGTTCCTACATGCTGAGATCCTACCGGATACTTAGCTTCGATGTTTTCCCATGGATCTTTAGACAATTGCTTGATACCAAGAGAAATTTTTCTTTCTTCTCTATCTAAAGTTAATACTTCAGCTTCTACTTCATCACCTACTTTTACGAAATCTCCAGCAGATCTTAAGTGAGTAGACCAAGACATTTCAGAAACGTGGATTAATCCTTCTACACCTGGAGCGATTTCTACGAATGCACCATAATCAGCAAGAACTACTACTTTTCCTTTTACTTTATCACCTACTTTCAAGTCAGCAGAAAGAGCATCCCAAGGATGAGCTTCTAATTGCTTCATACCTAATTGGATTCTTGTTTTCTCATCATCGAAATCAAGGATTACAACTTTTACAGTCTGTCCGTCTTCTAGGATTTCAGATGGGTGGTTCACTCTAGACCAAGAAAGGTCTGTAATGTGGATCAATCCATCAACACCTCCTAGGTCAATGAATACACCGTAAGAAGTAATATTCTTAACAGTACCTTCAAGAACCTGACCTTTTTCAAGCTGAGCGATGATTTCTTTTTTCTGACCTTCGATATCTGCTTCGATCAATGCTTTGTGAGATACAACTACGTTTTTGAACTCAGGGTTGATTTTCACAACTTTGAACTCCATAGTTTTTCCTACGAACTGATCGTAATCTTTAATTGGCTTAACGTCAATTTGAGAACCAGGTAAGAATGCTTCGATCCCGTGAACGTCAACGATCATACCACCTTTAGTTCTTGATTTAACAAAACCGTTAACGATTTCTCCAGTTTCGTGAAGTTCGTTTACTTTATCCCAAGCTTTAAGCGTTCTAGCTTTTCTGTGAGATAATTGTAACTGACCAGTTTTGTCTTCTCTCTTGTCAACCATTACTTCTACCTCGTCACCTACTTTCAGGCCTTGGTTGTAACGGAATTCGTTAAGAGAAATAACACCTTCAGATTTGAAGTTGATGTCTACGATAGCTTCTTTGTCAGTTAATCTTACAACTCTACCAACTAAAACGTCATTATCGTTCAGGCTGTTAAGAGATCCGTTATAGATTTCTTCTAAATCGCTTTTTTCTTTTCTCGCATCTGCATCAAGACCTGATTCGAAAGAATCCCAATCAAATTGTTCTGGTGCTACGTTTTGGTTTAATAAAACCTCTGCTGAATTTGTCTCTTTTGACATTTTCTAATAAAAATTTGTATTCCTTCTTTTTTAACGGTTTGAATAAATGCGGATTAAAAAATACGGAAGTAATTAATTTTAAGTAATTTACCCATCAAACCTTTTCGCCACAAAAGTGGGTGCAAAGATAGGAATTTTATTTGAGATAAACAACAGGTTTCAGCGCGTTAATATTTAACTTATATATTTAAAAATCAATATTTTGATTAAAATAATGCTTCGGCTTCGCTCAGCATGACATATCTAATACTAACTGTTTTAAATTTAGAATGAAGCAATATTCGCTGTCATGCTGAGCATAAACTTAAAGTTTACAAACGTAGTTTACGAAGCACCTATAACTAATAGTAGATAAAATGAGATTCTTCATTTCGCTACACTTCATTCAGAATGACAGTAACCCAGAATTAAAACAATAACAATTAAAGAAGAGCAGCACTTCCCTATCCCTCTAAACCCTCAAACTCTCAAACCCTAAAACGCTATCACTCCAGAACTCTCAAACCCTCAAACTCTCCCACACAGCACCCACTTAAATTCACTACCTTTGCACCATGGAACTACAATCAATCTACCAGAAGCTGCAGATTCAGGATATGAATCAGATGCAGAAATCTACTTATAATGCGTCTGAAAACAATACAGACATTGTTTTACTCTCTCCTACAGGATCTGGAAAGACTCTTGCTTTTTTATTCCCGGTTCTTCGGAATCTGAAAAAAAATGTTCAGGGGGTTCAGGCATTGATATTGGTTCCGGCCAGAGAATTGGCTCTACAGATTGAACAGGTTTTCAAAGCAATGGGAACAGATTATAAAGTATCTGTTTGTTACGGTGGACATGACAAAAAGATTGAGGTTAACAATTTAATTGAAGCTCCTGCAGTATTAATAGGAACTCCGGGAAGAGTTGCTTACCATGTGAGAAATAATAATTTCGATCCGAAAACGATTAAAACCCTCGTTCTTGATGAATTCGATAAAGCGCTGGAATTAGGTTTCCATGAAGATATGGAGTTTATTGCCGGCTCATTAAAAGGACTTTCACAAAGAATTTTAACTTCAGCCACTGCAATGGATGAAATTCCATCGTTTACAGGTCTTAAAAATGAAAAAACAATCGACTTTTTAAAACTCAGTGAAGTAAAACCAGACATTCAATTGCGAAAAGTAATGACAATTTCTGAGGAAAAACTGGATACTTTGTTTAATTTAATCTGTAAAATAGGAAATAAAAGAACTCTTATTTTCTGTAACCACCGTGAAGCTGTTGACAGAATTTCTGAACTTCTTCATCAGATGGGAATCGACAGAGAAACCTTCCATGGCGGAATGGAACAAGACGAAAGAGAACGTGCATTGCTGAAATTCAGAAATGATTCTGCAAGAATTCTTATCACTACGGATCTTGCTGCCCGTGGACTTGATGTTCCGGAGGTAGAATCTATTGTACATTATCAGCTTCCTCCAAAAGAAGATGCTTTTATTCATAGAAACGGACGTACTGCAAGGATGAATGCCAAAGGTTTTGTCTATCTGATCATGACAGAGGACGAAAATTTCCCGTTCATTAAAAATAATACCCCTGAAGAAAGTGTTGCCGGATTTACTAAAGTTCCGGAAAAAACACCTTTCCAGACTATTTATATTAGTGCCGGAAAAAAAGATAAGGTTAATAAAGTGGATGTTGTGGGATATCTTATCAAAAAAGGAGAACTTCAGAAAGAAGATATCGGTTTGATTGAAGTAAAGGACACCACTTCCTATGTTGCTGTTTCCAGAAGTAAAGTCAATGCTGTTTTAAGAAAGCTGCAAAACGAAAAACTGAAAGGAAAGAAAGTAAAAATGGAAGTTGCTTATTAAACCACAAAAGTCACAAAAGTTTTTAAGTTGATAATTTGTGTATAAAGTTCACATAAGCTTGTAAAAATCTTCAATTTTCAAAGATAAAGTAATTAACTGTGAGAGAATTCCCCTCCTCCGGAGAGGTGGCGAAAATTCAGAGAATTTTTGACGGGGTGGTTTCAACAATATAACAAAAGAGCTCTGATGTTCCATTCGTGGTAACTTCAGAGCTCTTTTGTTATAAGAAATATACTACTTTATCCCCCTTACTTTAGTAGGAAAAGTATACACAGATTTTGAGGCGGTAATGAAGAGTATATCATTATTTTCTCCACCAAAAGTTACATTGGAAGTCCACTTTTCAGGGATAGGAATATGGTAAATTTTCTTTCCGGAACGGTTAAAAACATGTACTCCATCTCCTGTAAGGTAAAGATTGCCATGCTTATCTAACTCCATTCCGTCTGATCCCATTTCACAGAAAAGTCTTTTTTCAGACAGCTTTCCTTCGTCCAATATGTCATATACATATGTTTTTCCGGCATCAATATCAGAAAGGTATAATTTTTTCAGTTTTTCACTGCCTACAATTCCATTCGGCTGGGTAAATGTATCCAGCTTGGTTACTTTCCCTGATTTATCTCTGTAATAAAGGCTTTTGTGTGGTAATTCCTGTTTAAAACCGACCCAGTAATCTCTTTCGTACAATGGATCGGTAAAGTACATTCCTCCGGCTTCGTCATTCCATACATCATTGGGACCGTTCAACCTTTTTCCTTCAAAACCTTTAAGCAGAACTTCTACTTTTTTGTCTTTGGAAATTTTCCAGATTTCTCCCTGATCATCTGAACAGGTAATCAAATATCCGTCTTTGTCAAAGTGCGTTCCGTTTGCCCTTCCCGTCTTGTCTAAGAACTCTATGACTGTATTGCTTTTCCAGTCCCAATAATAGATCTTATCATTGGGTTGATCGGTAAAGTAAACATTTCCTTCTTTATCTGCTGATGGTCCTTCTGTGAAACTGAACGTATCGGAAACCTTTTCCGGTTTTACTCCTTCATAAAACATTTTACTATAATTTACTGATTGACAGTTTACCAATGCGAAAACCAAACCAATCATGCCTATTTTAAAGATATTCTTCATACTTCATTTTTAAACCTGCAATTTACAATATGACCTACAGGTTTCAAAATATTTTCCCGTTTTGATACAATAAAAATCATAAATACAAAATGTCCCAATTGTCCTATTTTTGAAGTAGATCATATTAGTAATAAAAAGATATAATCCGGAGCTTTGCAGTAACAGGGTCAATCACTTTTTTCAATGGAAAAATCAATGCAAAAAAGAAGGTAAATTCTGTTAAAAATAGTACCAAAATACTTTTATAGCATACAATAATGAGCGCAGAGTCCAACAATATCAAATCTTTAGAAATTGAAAATGAAGATTTCAGAAATTCGGTGGGAACAATGGATGAAACCGGAAAAAGGAAGTGGATATTCCCCAGAAAACCAAAAGGAAAATACACCAACTACAGGAATTACGCCAGCTATTTTCTTCTTGCTTTATTTTTCGGGCTGCCTTTTGTAAAGATCAACAATAATCCTTTCTTGCTCATCAATGTTATCGACAGGAAATTCTTTATCCTCGGACAGCCTTTCTATCTGCAGGACTTTTTTATCCTTGCATTAGGTGCCGTAACTTCTGTCATTTTTGTAATGTTATTTACCGTGGTTTTCGGAAGGATATTCTGTGGCTGGCTTTGCCCTCAAACCCTTTTTATGGAAATGGTTTTCCGTAAAATAGAATATTGGATAGAAGGAGACCGAAATAAGCAAATGAAACTCGACAGACAGGAATGGGATGCTGAGAAGATCCGAAAAAGAGTGACGAAATGGTCCGTATTTATTTTGATCTCCCTGATCATTTCTACTTTCATGTTTATGTATATTGTAGGCTATGAACAGGTTTTCCAGATTATGCAGGAAGGACCTTCAGAACATCCTTTAAAGTTCATTACGATGATCTTTTTCACGATGACTTTCTATTTTGTTTTTGCATGGCTTCGTGAGCAGGTATGTACTCTGGTTTGTCCTTATGGAAGACTTCAGGGAGTTTTAATTGATAAACAGACAATCAACGTATATTACGATTTTAAAAGAGGGGAAGGCCGTTCCAAATGGAGAAATAATGAAGACAGAAAAGCGGCTGGGAAGGGAGATTGTATAGATTGTAACCAATGCGTTGTTGTCTGTCCTACGGGAATTGACATCAGAAACGGGCAGCAATTGGAGTGTGTGAATTGTACTGCCTGCATTGATGCTTGTGATGAAGTCATGGAAAAGGTAGGCTTACCCAAAGGATTAGTGCGTTATGCTACAGAATCAGAAATTGAAAACAGCGAGAAGTTCAGATTTACTCCGAGAATGAAAGCAACGACCGTTATTCTGGCATTGCTGATCGGATTCCTTGGATTTTTAATGTATGACCGCGGCTCTATGGAAGCGAAATTCATTAAACCAGCTGGCTCTACGTTTTTCGTTAAAAATGGTAAGATTACCAATACCTTTATTTATACACTTCTGAATAAATCTAATGAGAAAAAGACTTTAAGCATCAAAGTTATCACTCCATCGAATGCAGAAATCACGTATTTCGGTTCTGAAAAAATCATATTGAAAGGAGACCAGATTCTGAAAGGAAACATCAATATTTCCTTCCCTGAAGATGAGATTAAGTTCTCAAAACAAAATATGATCATCGGAGTGTTTGATGAAAAAGGAAAACTGGTAGATTCATTTGAAACAACTTTTGAAGGACCGTTTAAGTTAGCTTTGTAGGTTGCAGATGGTAGGTTGCAGGGATTAGGGAGAATTCAAGGTTCAAAGTTTAAGGTTGTGTGTAACCAGCAACTCGTAAACTCGAAACAAAAGAAACCCGCAACTCGTAACCAAAACAACCAGCAACCTTAAACCTTCAACTTTATGCCATAAACCTTCAACTCAGAACCTTGAACTTTAAACTCATTAAGCCTTATATTTCCTCATAAACTGCGTGGGAGTCATTCCGGAGCTTTTCCGGAATACTCTTACAAAGTAGGAATATTCTTCATATCCTAATCTGAAAGCAATTTCAACCAGGCTTTCATCCAGATACATCAACATTCTTTTGGCTTCCAGTACCACTCTTTCTATAATCACGTCTGTAGCTGTTTTTTGAACAACGGTCTGTACAATTCTATTCAGATGTTTGGATGAAATACCTAATAAGGAAGCGTAATGGGCAATCGATTTATATTCTGCAAAATGCTGTTCAATCAAATTTTCAAAATCCTGATAATGTTTAAAATAGGAAAGTCCGGCAGCAGAAGCCTGTGTATCAAAATCTTTTGAAAATAATCGGGTGGAATTAATAAAGATCTGAGACATCAGTGACAAAATAAGTCCCTCTTTCATAATATTTTTAGCCTGATGCTCTTCTCCGAGTTCCTTAAATAAACTAATATTCTTCTTCAATTCCAAAGCATCCAGCTGAAGTTTTCTGGGAAAAGACACAGATCCAAAAAAAGGGAAATTCCTCAGTTTCTGATTTACATAATGCATTTCATAAAATTCCTGAGAACAAAAGAAAATATACCCTTCTATATCTTCCGAAAGCTCCCAACTGTGAATCTGTCCGGGTGAAAGAAAGAAAAGGCTTCCCTCAGAAACATCATACTTCTGAAAATCAATTTCATGTATCCCTACTCCTTTGGTGAAAAGAACAGCAGCATAGAAATCATGCCTGTGAGGCTTTTCTATATGACGATGTCCTACCACCAAATGATTCTTCATGGTGTTAAAATAAAAATCTGAGGTGTTTTTACCTGCCTGGAAAAGGTCGATATGAAGAACAGAAATAGGATTCATTAAGTAAATTTATATATGTGGTAAGGATTCACAAATGTAGACAAAAAAGGACCAGTAATACCGATCTTTCTTATCCGTTACAAACTAATGTATGCTAATTCAGGATAAGTTTGCTGTTGTATAATGAAAGTCAGGCTGTAGTTTTTCCAATATATTTGGATACAACTTTAAAAAATTTTTATCTTTGAAGTTTAGGAGTCGTAAAATGAAAATAAATTTAGCTGATAAACTGTATTATTCTATAGGAGAAGTAGCAAAAGCATTCGATGTAAACACTTCATTAATACGCTACTGGGAACAGGAATTCCCTATTATCAAACCTAAAAAAAACAGAAAAGGCAACCGATATTTCACTCCTGAAGACATCAAAAATCTTCAGATGATCTACCATCTGGTAAAAGAAAAAGGATACACTCTGGACGGAGCCCGTATCGCCCTGACTACAAACAGTAAAATCTCCGAAACCATCACCCTTATCGACAGGCTTGAATTTGTAAAAGCTGAGCTTATTAAATTAAAAGAGTCTTTGGGAGAAAGAGAGGAAGAATAGTTTTATACAATATATTAAAATCCGCTGCAGTAAATGCAGCGGATTTTTTGTTTATACTCTCTACTACCCATCAAATCTGGGTAAGCTTCCAGGAGGAAATGCCTTTTTCTATAGTTATGATAAGCTGGAAACCTATTAATAAAAAACATAACCGCTAATGGTTTTACTTTTCATCCCTCTTCATCCCCCCTCTACCCCCTTGGGCAAGGGGGTATACCCTGTTATATAAGGGCTAGAGGTGTTCATTAACGGTCTCCAGCCACTTTGATAAGTGGATAAAGTGACTTATAAAAACGGTTGAGACGGTTGTAAAGTAGTTATACCTATTTGATAATGCGCCCGGAGATATTTACAATAGTGTTTGAAGGCATTTCTTAAATGGCTGGGACAGTTTACGAAATGGCTATAGCAAATTAATGAGCGACTGCAAAGACTTACTATAATGGCCAAAAACACTTCCGAAGCCACTGAAGACAGTTTATAAAATAGTTCCCGACACTTTAATAAATATGATAGGAATATTTTATGGATATTTTTTAAATGAATGAAAAATTACCTGACAAATGAGGAGCTTCTTAAGATATAAAGCTCTAATGAAAATGAACAAAATCACTGCACAAACAGTGGTTTTTGTTTTATTCGTGACACGAGCGAAACTCTCGGGCCAGCGGGATTACAATCTATACTATCAAAGATTACTTATAAACAATTCATTGCTGGAAAATATTCTGAAAATGTAACACTCCATTTATTATCAAAGTCTCCGCTAATAATAATATAATCAATTCCTTTTTTTAAATTAAACTCCATCTTTTCTTTTTTCTTAGACGTAATCTTTATCTTTTTATTTCCTTTAGAAATTTTAATTTCTCTATACCCACAGGTATAATTATCAAAATTATATTTTTTACCATTAATAGTGATTACGTCGTCAATAAAAGCAGCATTATTAAAAAATAATAAAACTTCGTCATCTTTTTTAAGAAATTCTTTTGGAATATTTTCCAAATAAGATTTATATGCCGTACTATCTGTTTCTGTTGCTTTCGTTTTATCTTGATAATAAAAATCAATATTATTTTGTGCGAAGCAACTATTGTTGGTCAGTAAAACAATTATTAAAAAAAATATTATTTTCATTATTTTTTATTTTTTGGCAATCTAAATGAGTTAGCTTTAACAGTTTCTTCCATCTTCTGTATCTGATTTTTATTAAATTCCATACCTAATCCTTTCATTGAAGAAGTTGGGTTTTCATATGAATTCATCCTATTGTTAATATTGGCAGAAGTAGCTTCAACTCCTGAATTTGGCTCCCAGATATGTTCTAAACTAAAAGTATGACCAATTTCCTGCGTAATTGTATCTATATCTCCATTCTTTGCATTAACAGTTGCTGTAATTGAATTTCCGAGTGGTGCGTCTCCAAGAACTGTCCCAGCAGTGGTATACACAAAAGCCAACTTTAAAGCTAACCTCTTATCTTGATCTTGTATCTTATTATTCATTATCTTCTAAGTTTTCATATTTATAATCTGTTAAGAATTAATATTCCAAAATACTTCCATTCAAATTCATCTTGATAGTTAATTTTTATAATTAACTTCTTTTGTTTTTTGAAGAATATCTATTGAAGTAACTATCTTATGATGGGGGGGATATTTTCCATATGGTGAGGAAGCTATAAAACTTTTAGAGTTTTCTCTAGTTAAATTAAATTCATCGAATATTCCTAATTTTATTTTTTTTAGTGATTTAAAATTCTCAGATTTTAAGCATAAAATTTTTTGGAAAGAATTCTTAGTATCATCATATTTATACAAACTTTCTTTGTCAGAATCATATTTTAAATATTCATACTTCATCTTAGAAGTATCTTGTTTAAAATAATCGAATATTCCTGCATTAACTTTTTCATTGTTTAACATTCCTGATCTATAAGTTACAACAATTGGATTATAAAACTCTAAAATCTGCCCTTTTATAATACTAGTAAAAGGTAAGAATAAGATTAATAAAAATGTTGTTTTTTTAATTCTGCTTGTCATTTTTTTCTTTTTTCGCATATTCTCTAACTTTAATAAGCTGATTCATAATTATTTATGAAGGAAATCCAGATGTACGTGGTACTATAAGCTTAAAAGCATCGGCTCCATATTTAATATGATCCCCATTGGCTCCTCCTGTGGAATCTTCTATATGAGACTTTATTTCATGATAAATTGTTTCTGCTAAATCATAATTGCTATATCCGACAGTTTTCGAACTACCTGAATCATCAGTATTTATTACACTTTATCTTGAATCACTACTATTTTATTTAAAATAATTTTCATTTAAATAAACTAAATGAACTTTTTTATCTTCTGATTTAGATATATCTAAATTATTAAATTCCGAAGAGTTACCATATCCCTACGAAATTATATCATAAAAAATATCAAATTTCCATTTGTTTTTTAAGTATTAAACAAAATCTGCATATCATCTTTAATCATTTCATTATCAACCATTGACACACTTTATTTTTATTGATATTTTTACTTCATGATGAGAAAAAGCTATTACCAGAAATTGGCATTTATGGTCACATTGCTGACTATTTTATTGGCCTATCAGAAATACACCAGCCGGGAAAAAGAACCTTTTCCTGATATAAAGTTTATTACTAGTTCTTCAAATTCTGCAAATCTATCCGATTTTGATCCCAATACACTGGACAAAGAGCAATGGCAGAAACTTGGCTTTTCAGAGAAGCAGACTGCTACAATTCTTAAATATAAAGATATTGTAGGGGGAAAGTTTATGTCAAAAGAACAGTTGAAAAAATGTTACGCTATTTCTGACGAGAAATTCAGTGAATTGGAATCATTCATTTTACTTCCTGAAATAGCAGAAAAAGGAAATTCAAAAGGATTTAATACGTTTGGAAAGAAAGAAATTATTATTTCAGGGAAATTCAATCCTGATCGGTTTTCTGCTAATGATTGGCTTAAAATGGGGTTCAGTGAAAAACAGGCAGAAGCTATTTTAAAATACAGAAATTATCTGGGAGGAAGCTTTATCAGTAAGGAGAAGTTTAAAGAATGTTTTATCATCTCTCCGGAAAATTATATCAAACTTGAGCCTTATTTACTTTTACCAGCGAAAACTCCCGAATCTTTTCAAAATTCGGCAAAGAATAATACAGTCAAAAAAATTCAATACCGGTCTTTTGATCCTAATCAGCTGGATCTAGAGGGCTGGAAAACCTTTGGATTTTCGGAAAAGCAAGCCATTACAATCATTAATTACCGGGACAGAAATCTACGGGGAAGTTTTAAAAATCCGGAAGATCTGCAGAAATGTTTTGTGATTTCTGCTGAGAAATTTCAGGAAATGAAACCTTATATCAAACTCCAGGAAAAACAGCAGGAAAAAACTGATTTTTCAAAAACAGATCTCAACACTATTACTTTCAGACAACTTATAGAATTTGGTTTGGATGAAAGAAGCGCTGGCTCTATGATTGGCTTTAGAAAAAAACTCGGAGGCTTTATCAATAAGCAACAGATTTTAAGTACATACAATATTGATCAGGATCTTGTTCAAAAGCTGATCTCAATAGCACCGTTAAATTCCTCAGATGTACCCAGATATTCATTAGTAGACGCCCCCGAAGAATGGCTTAAGAACCATCCCTATTTCAAATATTCTGCAGACAAAATCATTTTCTACCGGATCAGTAATCCTGATGACAGAAAAATATGGAAACTTTTAAAACTGAAACCTGAGTATGAAGAAAGGATGAGATTATATGTAAAATAGCTTAAACGATTCCAAAATATTATTTTTTGGAATCGTTGATTATATGAAATATTCTAAAGTTTAATGATGCATATAATTGCTTGGACCATTGGTTCCTTCAATAGATTCCGGCAGTATTCCATAGCGGTTACGCAAATCGACTGTACCTAAGGTTTTTCCTGTATTGATATCAATTACACTAATGGTTCCTGAATTCAAATTAGGGAGATCCAATAAATTATTTTGTACTGCTACAACCTCTTTTCCTGACTTGGTTTTAAAGAAAGCCATATGATGCGCACCTTTATCAGCATCAAAAGTCTTCAAAAGCTTTAGCTGGGGAAGGTTGCTTAAATCAAAGACCAGTACCTTTCCAGGATCTGCAAAACTCACATACAGTTTGTTTGAATCATCAATATACATTTCGAGTGCCCAGCCTAAACCTTTTGTGCTTCCGTCAAAGATCTTAGTAAAAGCATCATATTTTTTAGTGGCAGTATTGTATGGGGCAATCCAGATATCTCCGCCAAGCATTGTTGTAGCAAGTGCATACTGTGGAAACTTTCCGCGTAGTAATAACACTTCCACAGGAGCAGATAAATCAGTTGGGGAGTCTGCTACCTGATAGGTTTCCTTTATTTCATAAGTATTCAGATCTAATAAAGTACAGGTATTGCCCATTCCCGTTGTGAGGTCCGGGTGAATGGTTGAACTGACCATCATCAATCCTTTTTCTTCATTAATTGAAATACCATGCGGATACATTATAAACTGATTGGGATTAGCCTGAATCGGTGCTTTAATTGTTTTGATGAGCTGATTATTATTAGCATTAAAAACACCTATGCTGCCATCCTTCGGACCTCCTGCTCCCCCCATAAAGGTCATAAAATATCTTCCGTCAGTTGTGAAAAATAAATTTTCTCCTACCGTATTCTCACCAGTATCAATAGCCGTTGCATCAATTAATTTTGGCAATCCATTTTGATCTTCTCCCGTTTTTATCTCATAGAGATAACTGCCACCCAAAGCAGTTGTGAACATTTTTTTTGCATTCTGATTGTAATAAATATGATGGGGTAATACACCAATACCCAATTCAAGCTTACTGCTGATATTTCCGAAATCCGGGGCTTCAGGGTCAAGCTCAATAACGGCAATTCCGTCTGGTAATCCTTTTAAACTTCTGTAATCAATGTAAAAGGAAGAATCATGTGAATGATCTGGATCGTGTTCATTTAGACAACTGGTAAAAGTTATCAAAGTCACCAATAAAAGAACTGCAATAAATTTTAATTTCATGATTTTCAGGTTATAAGTGTTATAGTTATAAATATAATATATTTTCTATGAAAAATAAAATATATTACACCAATATGTGAAAAATAATGAAATGAAAATAATACAATACTATTTCCGGTAACTTATACCGGAAAATATAGAAGGAAAATCGTTAAAGTATTGTATAAGTTTAGTCGAATGTTTTACTGGAATCTGTGAGCAGAGCATTCAATGCATTCAGTTCATCTTCGGTAAGATCTCTCCATTTTCCAATCGGGAGGTCTAGTTTGATGTTCATGATACGGATTCGTTTCAGTTTTTTTACTTCGTATCCAAGATATTCGCACATTCTTCGGATTTGTCTGTTGAGTCCCTGGGTAAGAACAATTCTGAAATTCATATCATCAATCTTTTCTACCTCACATTTTTTGGTTACGGTATCCAGAATAGGAACTCCATTTCGCATTTTTTCCAAAAATCTCGGATTGATCGGCTTATCTACACGAACAATATATTCTTTCTCGTGATTATTACGGGCTCTCAGAATTTTATTGACGATATCACCATCACTTGTCAGTAAGATCAGTCCCTCACTTGGTTTGTCTAATCTTCCGATAGGAAAAATTCTTTTCGGGTGGTTGATATAATCTACAATGTTATTTTTTTCACGTTTTGTATCCGTAGTACAAACAATTCCTACCGGTTTATTAAAAACGATATATACAGGTTTTTCCTGGGGTTCTCTAATAGGTTTACCATCTACCTCTACAAGATCTTCATCGGAAACTTTTGTTCCCATCTCAGGAATTTTTCCGTTTATTTTGATCCTGCCTTCTTCCAAAAGTTTATCTGCTGCTCTTCTGGAACAGTATCCCACTTCTGATAAATATTTATTGATACGCGTTTTTTCCATTAGTCTTTTCCGTAGCCGGTATAATTTTTATTGCTGAAAATTGTAATTCCATAGCTTAACCCTATGAAAAACCCATCAGCTCTATCTTTGAGTTTATGTGATTCAAAAACAATTCCTCCTTCCTGACTCAATCTTTTTGAATAAGAAACCTGCATTCCCAGTCTGCCGCCCCAGAATTCAGTATCTGAAACAACGGAGTGATTAAGCTGCTTTCCATAATTAATATCAATGTAAAATGGTCTTTCTCCCGGAGAAAAAATGATCTTCGGCTGAATAACCCAATACATCAGATGATAATTATCTTGTATAAAGCTATATTTGATTCCGGTTCCTAATGCAAAGTTAGGAAGAAAATTATATCCTACGATAGCAGTAACACCATAAGTCAGATTTCCTAATGAAGATTTGTTTTCAATATACTGCGAATTGTTGGCCTGATCCTTCTTCTTAATATTAAACCCGATATTAAGGGAAGGATTAAAATAAAAATCCATTTTTGATTTTCCAGATTCTGTATCCTGAGAAAATATCTTTAAAAAGGCAAATACAAATATGAAAAAGGATAATTTTATTTTCATAGATTTTCAAATCTGTACTCGTTATTTAAAAACTGATCTGTAGCGTTTTCAATAGTGTAGTCACCGATTTTAGTACGTCTTAATTGAGTCAGATAGGCTCCTACTCCCAATTCCTGTCCGATATCATGGGCAAGACTTCTGATATAGGTTCCTTTTGAACAGCCTACCATGAAACTTACTAAAGGAAAATCTATCTTAACATCTTTAATGTAATGAATGGTAGTTTTTCTGGCCTTCATTTCCACTTCTTCCCCAGCTCTTGCAAGATTGTAAGCTCTTTCACCATCAATTTTAATGGCTGAATAAACGGGTGGTTTCTGTTCAATTTCTCCAACAAACTTTTCCAGTACTTCTTTTACCTGTTCTTCAGTAATATGAGAGATATCCTGATGAAGGATTTCAGGTTTCTCAGTATCGTAGGATTCTGTCTGTACTCCGATCTTAATCTCCGTCCAGTATTCTTTAGGAGCATCCTGGATTTCAGGAATTTTCTTGGTGAATTTTCCGCAGCAGACAATCAGAAGTCCCGTTGCTCTGGGATCTAAAGTTCCTGCGTGCCCGATTTTAAATTTTTTAGGAAGATCAAACTCCCTTTTAAGTTTATATTTCATTTTATTGACAGCATGGAAGGAAGTCCAGTCCAAAGGCTTATCCAATAAAAAAACGTATCCTGATGTCAGTTCTTCAGCAGTCATGAATGGGTATAAATGGGTAATTCTTATTTAAAGAAATAAAAATAAATCAAAAGGGCAACTCCAACAAAAATACGGTACCATCCCCAAGGTTTAAATCCATATTTATTAAGCACTCCAATGAATGCTTTGATAGCGATAAGTGCCACGATAAACGCGACAACATTTCCTACCACAAAGATCATAATGTGATCCTGTGACGCCATAATCATTTCATATCCTTTCTGCGGATTGGGTGTTTCTTTCCCCCATGTTTTCACAAAAACCGAGTATACGGTTACCGCCAGCATTGTGGGTACTGCAAGGAAAAAGGAAAATTCTGCGGCCGCTTTTCTGGTAAGCCCCTGTGCCATACCTCCAATGATAGAAGCAGCACTACGGCTCGTTCCCGGCATCATGGCAAGACACTGCCAGAAACCAATGGTCACAGCATTTCTTATGGTAATTCCTTTTTCATCGTCTATTTTAGGATTTTTAAACCATTTGTCAGCAAACAGTAAAACCACACCTCCTAAAACCAATACTGAGGAAATAGCGATCTGATTTCCCAGTACAGCTTCAATTTTATCATCGAATAAATATCCTAAAACCAAAGCCGGAACTACAGCAAAAGCGAGTTTAAAATAAAACTGAATATTATTTAAGTCAAAAAACTTTTTCCAGTATGCCACTACCACTGATAAAATAGCTCCAAACTGAATGGATACCTGAAACATTTTTAAAAATTCTGTTTCTTCAAGCCCCATAAGGTTGGCTGTAAATCCCATGTGTGCGGTAGAAGAAATCGGAAGATATTCTGTTAACCCTTCTACAATGGCAATAATAATTGCTTTGATTAAATCCATATTCTTTTAAAAAATTAAAAGATTAAGAGATCCGGAAATTCAGAATGCATCACTCTCAATTTCTTAATCTCTTAATCTCAAAATATAAAAATTTATTTATTTTCTTTTTAAGATAGCGTATACTTCTATTACAAATCCTATAACAACAAACAGAGGTGCTATCCTGATTCTTCTGATAGAAAAGATATCATCATTCCATGAGTTCGGGTCAAATTTACCATCTACCGTATTGGCGTCCGGGCCCATCATCAATAGAAATCCTACGACAATAAATGCCAGTCCTATCAGCATCCACTTGAAATTCTGCGGTCCGAAATAGAAAGCGTTTTGCTGTGGTACTTCAGCTTCATGTCCAAAGTCTGAAGCGGAAAATTTATTTGTTTTTTTGCTCATTGTTAAGAGTAATATAAATCGTCAACGTTTGATTTTAAGAACCTCCATGTAGCGAAAATTGTACTTAAGACAGAGATAAAGACTCCTACTCCCAATACTAAGATCACTAACCAGAAATACTGGTTGTTATCCTGTACGAAAGCAGAACCAATCTGGCTTGTAAAATAATACCAGACACCCCCTAAAGCAATAAGACCAATTACAGAGCCAATAGCTCCTAAAATGATAGCTTCTATGATGAAAGGCTTAAGAATAAATCTTCTCTTCGCTCCTACCAGCTGCATTGTTTTAATAATAAATCTCTTTGAGAATATTTTCAGACGGATAGAGTTGTTGATCAATACAACAGCCAATACCAGGAACAGAATTGAAAATCCGAAGATCCACTTTAAGATTCTGCTCAGGTTATTGTAAACATCTACCATCAAGGTACTGTCATTTTTAACATCGATAATCCCTGGAACTGATTTGATTTCTTTAATAGCTTCATCAATTTTTGCAGGATCTACGAATTCAGGTTTTAAAGCTACTTCAATAGAGGAAGGGAAGATATTTTCTTCAAACAATGCATCACTGTCAATTCCCATACTTTTCTTGGCTTCTTTTGCAGCCATGTCTCTTGAAATATAGGTTGCTTTTTTTACCGGAGCTAGTGTCTGTACCTTTTTAAAAGTTTCTTCCTCCAGTTTTGCAATCTTTACAGAGTCTTTAGCATCATAATTTTCATCAAAGTAGGCGTTCACCACCAACTGTTCTTTGATATAGTCAGAATACTTCTGGGCATTAATTAAAATAAGCCCCATTAATCCTAACAAAAATAACACTAAGGCAATACTTATCACTACTGTAATATTGCTGGACCGAAGCCTTTTCTTATTAAATTCATCTACAGATTTAGCCATTAATATTAAAATTTTTGGCTAAAATAGAAAAAAACTTCCGAAATTTGGGACGAAATAAAGAAAATCATTGTTAATAAAATCATAAAAAACCTTGAGTGTAAAAGCAAAAAAACATCTTGGACAGCACTTCCTGACAGATGAAAACATCGCAAGAAAAATCGTAGAAGGTCTTAGTTTTGAGAACTATAATAACATCATGGAAGTAGGTCCCGGAATGGGAGTTCTTACCAAATATCTTCTTGAAAAGGATCAGAACATTTATCTTGCAGAGATCGATACAGAGTCTATCGAATACCTGAAAAAGAATTATACAAAGGTTACTGAAGAGACTTTTGTGGGAGATTTCCTGAAACAGGACTTCGGTTTTATCAAAGATGATCAGATTGCTATCATTGGGAATTTCCCCTATAATATTTCATCACAGATCTTGTTTCAGATTGTAGATCATTATCAACTGATTCCGGAAATGGTAGGAATGTTTCAGAAAGAGGTGGCTGAGAGAACAGCTGCCGTTCCGAGAACTAAAGATTACGGTATTCTTTCTGTCCTGATACAGGCTTATTATGATGTATCTTATATGTTTACAGTACATGAAAACGTATTCAATCCGCCGCCAAAAGTAAAATCCGGAGTGATCCGCCTTACAAGAAATCCAAAGGAAGGTCTTGCAGGTAATGAAATTCTTTTTAAGCAGATTGTAAAAACAGGATTCAACCAGAGAAGAAAAAAATTGTCTAATGCATTGAAATCCTTAAATATTCCAGAAGCCTTAAAAGGCCATGAGTTTTTGGATAAGAGAGCGGAAGAACTTAGTGTAGCAGATTTTATACACTTCGCCAATCTCTGGAAAGAAAATCAATAAACTTCAATAGTAAAAGCTCCTGATAAAGGAGCTTTTTTCTTGGATCAACGATAATATTTCATGTCTAAAAAGCAGAAAGCCTTTCAAAATACATCTGAAAGGCTTTCTTTTATATTACATTATCAATTCTAATTTCTGTTTTTCAGCATAATCCATCCTGACCAGTTCATCTGAGCTTTTGATTTTGGATACTCAAAATTGAATTTATACCAGTATGTTGCTGTAGGAAGTCTCTTACCTCCAACTGTTCCGTCCCAGATAGGATTTTCTTTTGAGAATCTGAACATTTCCACTCCATATCTGTCATATACAGAACCTGTAAAGTTTTTAAAGTCTCCAAGAGCTTTAAGATCCAATACGTCATTGATTCCGTCTTCGTTCGGAGTAATAATGTTGTTGATCTGCAGGGTAAAGAATTCAAGAGATCCTACACAGTGCGTCCCTACTCTTCTTACCAAAACGGTATAGTTTGTATTGTCTAAAAGATTGCTAAACACGTTTGAATCCTGCCAGCTGATTCCGTTGTCAATAGAATATTCCAAAGTACTTGGCATATTGTTCATCGGAGGGTTTTCAGCCGTGATCGTTACTGTTTTCTTGATGCTTTCATAGTTTAATCCAGTCACAAAAGGTGTAGCTGCACCCATTACTTTAGCTTCAAAAACTTTCTTACAAATTCCGTTATCAACTTCTACGGAATAGATACCCCATTGGTCTACATCAATTTTCTGTGTTGTTGCCCCTGTACTCCAAAGGTATTTAAAGCCTTGTCCCGCACCTGCATCAAGAGTCACTTTATCACCCACACACATTTCAACATCTTTTAATGGGGAAGTGATTTCCGGAGTAACTTCGATTCTTATTGTTGCCGGATTAAGAGATTTACAACCTTTTGTTCCAATAGCGTATACTGTAAATGTTGTTGTCTGATATAAAGTAACAGTCTGCATATTTCCAGTTCCCATGAAGTTGCTCCATTGGTAAGTATCTCCTCCTTCAGCAGTAAGGGTTACAGATTCTCCCGGACAGATTTTTATTCTGGAAGCTTTTACTTTGGCCGTTGGGGTTACTTCTTTCAGTAATTTCAATTCAACCATTTTACTACAGAAACCACCATTGGAAACTACAACATAAAGAATCTGACCATCGTTACCGTTATAGTTTAATGGAGTCTGAATATAATTATTGTTTTGTGCAATTGCATCCGCCTGATTTACGTAGAACTTAAAAATAGCTCCTGGTGTCGGGCTGATGGTAGAGGTAATTGTGCTTAAATCAAAAGTGGTAATATCTGGTGTAGTACAAAGCAGTAATGTAGCATCCTGAGCCTGCGGAGTTGTTCCTCCATGAATCTGAATCGTAGCTTTACCCGGACAAGGATTCCCCGGAACACTTACTTCAATAGTATAAGTACCTGGCTGTATAGCCGTAATTGTATTGGTAGTAGCATTTGGTACCGGTGCACCATTATAATACCATTGGTACACAAGGTTAGGATCACTTACTGAAGCGGTGATCACCTGAGGTACGTTATCACACACGTTGATATCTGAAGGTAATTTTGTACCTGCCGGATCTAAAAGGTCAACCCCGATATTGAAAGATCCTCCTTCCAGAAATACTGCAGAGTCATAACTGTGGTCACTATAATCGGCAATTACCATTTTGAAGTGATATTCCTGTCCTGCTACTACGGTTGCTGTAGCGGTTAACGGAATTGTTCTTCCATTAAAGTTGGTCTCAACGTTACCTGTATTGTATCCTGCAAAATATTGTTCATTTACCGCACCACAACTTCCTGGTATTGCAGGGTGGATATTCGTAATACTTACGGGTCCTGCCCCTCCGGGAAGTACAGCCATATTTACATAAGGTCCTCCTGAAGTAGGTCTCAATAAGATGGCAAATGCATCTGCAAAAGTACAAGGGAAAGAACCCGTGTATTCTTCGGATGCAATCAAATAGTTAAATTTAATCTGGCTTGTCGTAGGAACGAAGTCAAATTCCAGAAGAACGGCATCATTCAATCTGCTTTCCACTACTCCGATTATCTGTGCAAGGTCAGCATCTGATCCTCCACCATTGACATCACTCAGCCCACCTTCAAAACTGTTACCAGCTCTTCTTGCATACCCTGTAGAAAGAATAAGCCCGTCTTTAAAAGGGAAATTGGTTGTAGCTTTATGAAAATATCCCCATGCTCTGTCTGCATCACTTGCAGCATGATTAGGAGTAATCTTCACGTTACTTACATTTGGAGTAAGGCAGGTATTGGTCCCGGATGAGATCAATACATCTTTTACCATTTTCTCTATCGTGTAACTTGTTTCAGCATACTGCGGAGCATTTACATCAATAAAAACTCCAGCCCTTCTGGATAATGCTGAAGGGGTTTCCTTTGCATGTTTCCTGGGGGGCAGATTTTGTGAAAATAAAAAAGTCGAGATGACTAAAAAAAATAAACAAAGCGGTAGATATCTTCTCATAATATTTTTGTTTCAACAAATTTAATTTTTTTTTAAATATCTCACATACATATTTATATTTTTTACTGTAAAAAAACAATATATGAACGTTTTAAAGTAAATTTTCGTTAATCAATCCCTATTCGTACAAACCATAAACAATGTGGTAGCATCGTGTTACAAATTGTTTTAACATATTTATCCTCTATTTAAAATAATTCACAAAACACAACAACGTTTCTTGTATAAAACAACAAAATCTTCCATTACTGAAAGATTTTGTTGTCTATTTTTTATTTTAATAAATTCTAATTTCTGTTTTTTAAGAGAATCCAGCCTGAGCGCTGTTCCATTTTCTTACTGGCTGGGTTTTCCCACTGTACTCTATACCAATATGTCCCTGTAGAAAGGTTAATTCCTTTTAAAGATCCTGTCCAGATAACATCGCCTTTTGAAGCTTTGAATACCTCTGCTCCATATCTGTCAAAGATAGAAGCTGCAAAATCTTTGTATCCACTGATTCCTGTGAAATCGATAGTATCATTTACACCATCCATATTAGGAGTAATAGCATTGCTGATAACGAATGTAAAATAATCCAGTGAAGTACCGCATTTAGCACCTTTTACTCTTACCATCAGAGAATACATTGTATTGTTCAGGATACCGGTAAATATATTCGATGGCTGCCACGTCAGCCCTCCATCAATTGAAAATTCTAAAACACCTCCAGTCGGATTACTTGCCGTAAGGGTAAGAATGTGATTATCATATACAACATTGGTAAATTGTGGCAGATCAGGATTAATCAGCTGGGCAGAGAACGTTTTGGAACAGACTCCGTTACTGATTATTACAGAATAAGCACCCGCAACATTAGTTGTTATCGTCTGAGTGGTTGCTCCAGTATTCCATAAATAAGTATAATTTGGTCCCGGACCAGCATCAAGAGTTCCTTTATCTCCGGCACAAACAAATACGTCTTTCAATGTAGAAACAATTGCCGGAACTACTTCGATAGTTACTTTAGCCGGATTCACAGAGCTACATCCGTTTCCTCCCAATGCAAATACTGAATATTCTGTTGTTGTGGTAGGAGTAACGACCTGTGTATTTCCATTTCCTGTAAGTCCTATCCAGTTATAAGTAATCCCTCCCGTAGCAGTCAGTGTCACAGATTCTCCTTCACAAATTTTTAATTTGGATGCTGTAAGTCCTGCTATAGGCGGACCTACCTGAACGGTAACTGATGCCGGTGTTGCAGAAATACATCCGTTAGCCCCAACAGCAAAAACAGTATACACAGTAGTTGTAGTAGGTGAAACAACCTGAGTACTTCCGTTTCCTGTAAGACCATTGCCCCAGTTATAAGTTACACCTCCGGAAGCTGTTAATGTTACAGATTCCCCAATACAAATACGAGGTACTGACGAAACAACAGCAGCCACCGGTTGTACTTTATCTTCCTGTACAGTTACTGTTGAAGTAAATGTACAACTTAAATTACCTGGCTGTGATACATTAGTAACTGTTAAAGTATAGGTACCATCAGCGCTTACAACAGGGGTAAGGGTGTTCCCTCCTGAGACGATAGTTCCTCCCGTTGTTGTCCATGTAATTGTAGATCCTGCAGGAACAACAGATGCTGAAGCATTGATTGTAATCTGAGGAGTTGTACAGGTAATTATTTGTGGTGCAGCAATTGTAAGAGTAGTTTGAGCCGTGCTTAATAATTGCAGAGATACTACATAGCTGCAACCTCCATTACTTACCAATACATAAATCGTCTGGCTTCCTCCCGGCGGCGTATAAGTTGTAGGAGTTACAATAAAGTTTCCATTAGCAGCATTGGCATCAGCCTGGTTTACATAATAAGTAAAAGTAACTCCACCAGTAGTTGTGATCTGAGGCTGAGCTTCTGTAAGATTATAAGTTAATCCTGGCTGATAACATTTATGTAGTATTGCATTCTGTGGCGTAAAAGGTTCTGACACTTCAATTGTTATGGTGGCAGGGTTTTGAGACACACAGCCATTAGCACCTACTGCTGTTACAGTATAAGTAGTTGTAACGGTAGGTGAAACCACCTGTGTATTTCCGTTTCCGGTAAGACCATTGCCCCAGTTATAGGTAGCACCTCCTGATGCAGTAAGTGTTGTAGATGTACCTTTACAGATTTTTATTTTGCTTGCAGTAAGTCCTGTCACCGGTGGAGCACTGTTTCCCGTTACCGTTACATTGCCCACTGCTGTACAACTAATATTTCCTGGCTGATAAACTTTTGTTATGGTTAAAGTATAGGTTCCAGCAGCATTGATAACAGGGTTTAAGGTAGTTCCTCCTGAAACAATATTTCCTCCTGTAGTTGTCCAGTTGAATGTAGCACCTGCCGGATAGACGGAAGCTGAGGCATCCAGTGTAGTCTGAGAGTTAGCACAAGTAAGTACTGCAGGAGGGGCAATAGTAGGGATCATTTGTGGCGCTTTCACCAATTGAAGCTGCGCTACTTTTGCACAGAAACCGTTTGCAACTCTTACATATACCGTTCCACCTGCGCTCTGATGAGCCGTTGGGTTAGGTATTGTATTTGTATTTCCTGCATTAGCATCCGCTAATGTGGGATAATATGAAAACACAGCTCCCGGAGTGGTACTTATTGAAGCCTGTGCTGATGTTAAATTAAATGTTGCATTTCCAGCAGCATAACAGGCTGTTAGCGTAGCATTCTGTACTGTTGGAGATGTCCCACCCACTACAGTAATAGTAGCTTCTCCCGGACAGCTGTTTCCCTGTATAAAAACCTTAACAGTATAAACTCCCGGTGCTGTTGCTGTATAACTTGCATTGGTTGCCCCGGCAATCGGGTTGGTTCCCAAATACCATTGATAGGTTATATTTGGCCCCTGAACAGAAGCTGTAAAAGTCTGTGGTGTATTATCACACATATTTACAGATGCAGGCAGCTGTACTCCTGCCGGGTCTAAAATTTTCACTCCAATATCGAAAGATCCTGCTTCCAAAAATACTGCAGAATCAAAATTAGGATCCTGATAATCGGCAAGAACGATTTTAAAATGATAGGTTTCTCCCGGGATTACAGTTGCTTTTGCTGTAAGAGGAATGGTACGCCCGTTAAAATTGGTTTCAATCTGAGCAGTATTGGTACCTCCGTAATAGGCTTCATTTTTAGGTCCGCAGTTTTGATACTGCGGGTGGATATTCGTTACACTTACAGGGCCTGCTCCTGCCGGAAGCACTGCAAGGTTGGTATAAGTAGGATCAGATGTTTTTTTTAGAAGCAAGGCAAAACCATCGGTGATGGTACATGGAAAGTTCTGCTGATATTCTTTCGAAGCAAATAAATATCTGAAAGTAATTTCAGTAGAAGCTGCAACGAAGTCAAACTCAATTGAAGTAGCATTGGTTAGGTTATTATTACCGATTCCCAAAGCGTTCGCCAGATCTACATCTCCTCCTGTTCCAAGGTCATCGCTTAAAGTTCCCTGAAGAGTATTTCCTGCTTTATTGGCATATCCGGTAGAAAGTATAATCCCTTTACTAAACGGAAAATTGGTATTTGACTTATTAAAATATCCCCAGCTTCGGTTCTGATTGGAAGCCGGCAGGTTTGGAGACACCGTTACATTGCTTACACTTGAGCTGGTACAGGTAGTGCCTCCTGAGATAAGAACATCATTGATTAGCTGGGTTATAGGATAGCCTGATTCCGGGTAACTTGGTGCATTCACATCTATAAAAGCACCTGCTCTCAAGGAAGCAGCACTCGGTTTTCTCGCAATTTCTACCCTTCCTCTATTTTGAGCAGAAATAAAGTTGCTTAAGAAAACTAAAAATAACGCTAAAAATAAATTTCCTCTCCTCCTATTTAACATTTTATATTATTTTAAACAAAAATACTATTTTTTTTGATTGAAATTCAAGTTAACACAATTTACATTATTACTAACGCAAATTTATTTATGTTAGGATATCAACTCTATTTATTTTAATATAATAAAAAAAGACTGACAAAATAGCCAGTCTTTCGATTATAGTTTTAATTATTCTATATTTTTAAGTAATATCCATCCTGTTTTCACCGTAACTTCTTTACTCGCAGGATCTTCAAAGGTTACCTGATACCAGTAGGTGGAAGTAGGCAGTTTCTTACCCTGGAAATATCCATCCCAATATGGTCTTATCTTTTCAGCTTTGAAGACTTCTCTTCCGTATCGGTCAAAGACCTGTCCGCTGAAATCTTTATAGTTGACCACTCCGCTGAAATCTATAATATCATTAATATTATCCCCATTAGGAGTAATTACATTTTTCATCACGAATGTAAAGAATTCAAGGAAGCCTACGCAGCTTGTAAACTTAACTCTCACCCTGATTGAAATAATTTTATTTTTAGGGACATTGTTAAATACATTGGAAGACTGCCAAGTAACTCCGTTATCTACTGAATATTCCAGAATACCATTGCTTGGATTGCTTGCTGTAACAATCATTACTCCATTTTCATTATAATCTACTTTTATTACTTCAGGAATCACAGCTTTAATAACCTGTGCTTTAAACTCTTTTGAACACACCCCATTGCTTATCATTACCGAATATTCTCCCGGAGTAGAAACAGTAATGCTCTGACCTGTTTCTCCATTACTCCACTGATAAGTATATCCAGGACCTGAACCTGCATCCAGAATGATTTTATCTCCCTGGCAGATATGTCCTCCTTTTAAGTTTGAAACGATAGCCGGTACTACTTCTATTGTAATACGTGCCGGCTGAAGAGATTTACATCCCTGTGCTCCGATAGCATATACAGTATATGTTGTTGTCTGGGTAGGACTTACAGTTCTTATTCCACCTGTAGTGGCTGCGGAATCACTCCACTGGTATGTTACTCCACCAGAAGCTGTTAACAACACAGATTCCCCTGCACAGATTTTTAATCTTGGAGCTGTAAGCAATGCCGTCGGAGTTTCTTCTTTTCTTAATGTTAAAGTTGCAATTTTACTACAGAAAGCTCCATTGGAAACCAGTACATATAATATCTGTCCATCTGTACCGTTGTAGGTTGTCAGATTGGTAATATAACTATTGTTTTGAGCCTGTGCATCAGCCTGATTAGCATAAAAACGGAATACCGCTCCCTGCGTGGTACTGATCAGAGGTTTTGCCGTTTCTAAATCAAAGGTACTGAGTGCAGGTGTTGTACAGAGTTTAAGCACAGCATTCTGTACTGTAGGACTCGTTCCTCCGATAATGGTAACGGTTGCTTCACTAGGACACTGATTGCCCGGAACCATTACTTTCACAGTATATACTCCTGGCTGGGTAGCAACATAAATAGCGCTGGTTGCTCCCGGAATGGCAACTCCGTCTTTATACCACTGATATGTCATTCCCGGAATGGCTGCTACCTGTGCTTTCAATTGCTTTGGTGTATTGTCACACATGTTGATGCTGCCAGGTAAAACTGCTCCGGCTTCATCTACAATTTTAATTCCGACATCAAAAGATCCTCCTTCCAGGAATACAGCTGAGTCATGAGTAGAATCTTTTGCATCTGCCAGCACCATTTTAAAATGGTACGTCTGCCCCGGAATTACATCTGCTATAGCTGTTAAAGGTGTTGTTCTTCCAAAATAATTAATAAGCAGGTGAGGGTTTGCCAATCCTCCAAAATAAGCTGCATTGATAGGTCCACAACTGAATCCATTGCCGGCAGGAACAATATTGGTCGCACTTACAGGTCCTGCACTTGCCGGCAGCACCGCAAGATTAGTATAGGTAGGATCCCCCACTTTCTTCAGCAATAATGCAAAAGCATCAGAATAACCCAGACATGGATAATCCGAAGTATATTCATCAGAAGCAAATATATAGTTAAATTTTACCTGATTGGAATTCGGTACAAAATCAAATTCAAGTGCTACAGCATCCGTTAAGCTGACATTGGCTCCGGTAGCTGCTACAAGGTCTGCATCACTCCCGGTTCCTGTAGATTGCCCAACAGCTGACACATAGCTATTACCTGCTTCCGAAGCATACCCTGTAGTCAGAACAATACCATCAGTAAAAGGAAAACTTGTTGTTCCTTTATGAAAATATCCCCAAAATCTGTTGCTGTTAGTCACATCATGATTAGGAGATACTGTAACATTGGTAACATTGGCTGTTGTACAATTGGTACCACCGTTGATCAAAATATTCTTCACCAATTGCTCGGGTGTATAATTTGAAGGAGTGTAAGGAGGTACATTTACATCTATGAATGCTCCAGCTCTGAGACTGGCAGCAGAAGGCTTTATCTTTTCTGATTTTCTGACTGGTCTCGTTTGAGAAAATGCAGAAACAGAAATCAATAAAAAAGAAAAAAGGAAAAAATAGTTTTTTAGTCTATAGATTAACATTTTGTTTTCATTTGTTCAAATGTAGCAAAAATAATAATAACAAATCAGCCTTTAACGTTACTATTTTTCAAATAAACACCTAGATTCATAAGATTTTTTTCTTATCATTACATTTTCCGTAAATCATTCTGGAACAGAAATTTATAAAAAAAACAGACCAATTTGTATTGATCTGTTTATATTTTATTGTTATACTTCAGTTGCAGCTATTCTTCTTTTTTCAATTGCTCAATTTCATTTTGCAGCTGAGAAATAATATCTTTTAAAGCCTTTATTTCGTTTTTATTAGAGTTGACATTACTCCTTAATATTACATTTTTTGCTCTTTCATTGTGATCTTCTTCTTCCTCTTCTTCATTGATCTCTTCAATGTCTTCCTGGATATCTTCTATATCTTCATTAATCTCTTCAATGTCTTCACTGATCTCTTCAATATCCTCACTAATTTCTTCAATATCTTCCTGAATGTCTTCAATATCTTCACTGATCTCTTCAATATCCTCCTGGATATCTTCAATTTTCTCGTGACTTTTATTCACTGACATCTGGATAAAAATAGCCAGATAAATAGCTTCCAGAGACAGCACTGTAGTAAGAATCAGAAGCATCTTATCAAAGTCTACAATATGCAGCATCGGAAGCAAAAACGAAGTAAGAAACAGCAGAGTATGTACAATCAGAGACTGGATAGATCCTATCCATGATGTAATACTGTCCGCTATTTTTTCAAGAACTTCTGTTTTTTCGTTATATTTTTTCATCCTTTATATTTTTACAACAGTTCTTTGGTAACGCCTAATCCAAACAAGGCAAAATCATACTTTGCGGGATCTGCTTCATCAAATTTTCTAATGGCAGTATCCAGTTCTTCCACCGTTTTCCAGTCATTCTGTATTCTGGAAACCAATCCCAGTTTTCTGGAAATATTTCCGGTATGCACATCCAAAGGAATGGAAAGGTTTTTCTGATCTATATTCTCCCAGATTCCAAAATCCACTCCCCGCTTATCTTTACGTACCATCCACCGCAAAAACATAATAATCCTTTTAGCAGAAGAGTTTTTATAGGGGGAACTGATGTGTTTATGGCTTCTGTGCTTTTCTGTTTCCAGAAACCCATTCCTGAATCGTTCTATGGCATGGAGAAAATTATTCTCCGGTTCTTTTACTTCAAACAGGCTTTCCAGGCTTTCATTCTCTTTATAAATTCTGTTGAACTGTCTGATGAAGTAGGAAAAATCCTGCCCATTGAAAGTTCTGTGAATACTTTTATCCTGAATATCTTCCAGATCCTTTTCTGAATAATTCATCACAAAATCATAAGGAGAATTCCCCATAATATCAAGCATCTTATTCGCAGAACTGATGATCGATTTTCTGTTTCCCCAGGAAATTGTAGCTGCCAGAAATCCCGCAATTTCAATGTCCTGTTTTAAAGAAAAACGATGAGGAATCTGTATGGGATCATTTTCAATAAAATCAGGAGTATTATACCGATCTGCTTTTTCGTTGAGAAAATCTCTGAGTTCTTCAAATTTCAGCATATTCATTTTAAATCTTTACACTTTCCAATGCTTTTGGTAAAAATGTATTGGGAAAAATATTTCTTGCTTCATCGGTAAATACAGTCAGATCTCCATATCTGTTGGAAAAATGTCCTAAAATCAGTTTTTCAACCTGAGCTTTCTGAGCAATAGTTGCCGCTTCCAATGCCGTGGTATGTCCTGTATAATCAGCCATTTCCTTCAAATCATGTAAAAATGTTGATTCATGATAAAGAACCGTTACATTTTTAATAATCGGAATAACACTTTCAAGGTAGCGGGTATCACTGCAAAATGCATATGAAACCGGTGGAGCAGGTTCCAGGGTCAGAATTTCGTTTTTAAGAACATAGCCATCGCTCAGCACAAAATCTTTTCCTGCTTTTATATTATGGTAATCGCAGGTTTCAATCTCGCTGTATTTTGCAATTTCTTTCATATTCAAATGTCTGTCTTTCGGTTTTTCTTTAAAAAGATAACCGTTACAGTAAATTCTATGATCCAGTGGAATTGTGTATACTTCTACTCTGTTGTCCTCATATATTTTTTCAGAATAATCTTTATCCAATTCATGATAGACCACTTCAAAACCACGGTGTGTTTCCGTAATCTGGAAAATGGTTTCCAGCATCTTTTTAATTCCTTTCGGACCATAAACATGCAGCGGAGTATCTCTTCCTAAAAGACGGAACGAGGCAATAAGTCCCGGAAGTCCGAAACAGTGATCCCCATGCAGATGGGAGATAAAAATATGATTGATTTTTGAAAATCTTGCTTTTGCTTTTCTCAGCTGAACCTGTGTTCCCTCTCCACAATCAATAAGAAAAAGTCTTTCTTCCATTTCCAGCAGCTGGGCTGTGGGTGATGTGTTGATGGTTGGAATCGCTGAATTGAAGCCTAATATTGTTAAATAAGTACTCAAATCAATAATTTATTATAACAAATGTACGACAGAAAATCTAAATGGTCGGTTCACCCTGATATTTAAACTTAATCAGTCACTTTTAAAAAATCCATGAATAAATCTAAGGCCTGCTTGCGGTGGCTGATTTTGTTTTTGTCTTCCGGATTCATCTCTGCAAAGGTTCTCTCATGCCCTGTAGGAACAAAAATAGGATCATATCCGAAGCCTTTAAAGCCTTTATTTTCTGTCAATAAATTCCCGTGAACTCTACCTTCAAAATATTGAGCTCCTTTTTCATCATAGTAGCATAGAACGGTAACGAAATAAGCTTTTCTATTTTCTATTCCCTGCATTTCTTCCAGCACTTTTTCAATATTTTTCGCAAAATCATGATCTCCGGCATAACGGGCAGAAAAAATGCCAGGTCTTCCGTCCAAAGACTCTACTACCAGGCCGCTGTCATCTCCCAAACTTGGAACACCTGTTTTTTCAAAGCAGTATTTTGCCTTGATCAGAGCATTGGCATGAAAAGAATCTCCATCTTCCACAATTTCTTCGTGAATATTGTAATCGGTAAGGCTTTTCACAACGCAATCACTTCCCAGGATTTGTTGGATTTCTTCTTTTTTATGTTCGTTGTGTGTAGCTACTAATAATTCCATTTCTATATTCATTTTCAATTTTACTTTTTTACTTGGTTACTTACATTTCAGCATAATGCACTTTATACTTTTTCATAAAAAGATAATAAAATAAAGAAAAAAGTACAATTCCTACGCTCAGTACGAGCCATTCTGAAACATGAAGAACTTTTGCAAAACTCTCATCCTTACCATAAAGCACCAACAGTGACAGGGTTAAATTATTAAACGCATGCAGCAGTATAGGCATCAGTAAAGATTTTGTTTTATGATAAAACAATCCCAGTACACAGCCCAGCATCACTGCGCTGATAAACTGCCATGGATTTCCGTGAACCACTCCAAAAATAATGGAAGCATATAAAATTGCTTTCCATGGTTCTACTCCTTTATTAATCAATCCTTTCTGGATAATCCCTCTGAATATTATTTCCTCGAAAATCGGAGCCATGATTACCGTCATGATAATCATTACTACCGGATTATCGGTCAATTGGCTCATCAACCGGGTAAAATACTCGTAAAAGTCACCAAAAAAAGGTCCTGTAGTAGGAATCTGAGCGGCAATAAATTCTGAAATAAACATCATCCCCGCCATCATTGGAAAAATAAGGAGATAGGTAGAGAAGTTAACGGATGATAAATTGAAGTTAAGCTTCTTTTGAGTGGTACGTCTTACAATGAAAAAATCAAAAAAGGCAATAGCAGTAAGAAATCCTACAGAATTCGCAACCATCAGAAACCAGTCTTTCAATTCGATATTTTCCCTGAAAACAACTTTCCAAAAGGTGCTGAATAAAGAAACAGCCATTGTTCCCACGAATAATCCAACCACCAAAACAACACCGCCAAACCATGTGAACGTAAACTTCGGATATTTGCTATTTTCCATCCTTTTCTCTGTAAAAAGTTTATATAGAAACAAAGATAATTTTTTTGACTGCCACAGGCAACTAAAAAAGGATTTTCTTATTTTCGTTCCTTTATCCATGAACATCACAAAATGAATACAGAATTTCCGTTTCAGAGGATTGAGTCTACAACAAACAAATTGATGGCGGTTGTTCTGAATACACTATTCCTCGTTATATTTATTCCTTTCATGATACTTTTCGTTCTGGGACCTGTTTACGGAATTTATAAAAGAGGATTTGAGACAATGATTTATCCGGCATTGGTTTGTTGGGGGATTTCGGCACTTATTTTAATTCCTGCAGTCCGTTATTATATAAAAAGAAAAACATTAAAAAGTAAAATTGTGGTGGACGAAACCGGGCTTTTATTTTATAATGCAAAGAATGAAATTGCAGATCAGATCCTTTATAAAGATCTTCGGCCTTCAAAACAAAATTTTGATATTTATATTGTAAATCCGGTGGGTTCTGGTATTGCTCCTTTACTGGAAATAACCATCCAATCGGAGAAAAAAGAGGAGACCATAAGACGTATTGATATGAATCTTCCTCTGAAGGTGGTAAAAAATAAATATACTTTATATGCATTCTTCCTGCATGGCATTGTGAATTTCCGTCCTGATTTAAAGGTGGACCCGATGGTCTTCCGAAGCTACTCTATTGATACTGAAAAATGGAAAGTGAATAACAGAGGAGTTTCTTTGGGAGGCTGGCTTGTAATTTTGACGGCTCTTATTATTACGGCACTTATATGCGGATTTGTTTTTATATTATCTGAAACCAAGAATTAATATGACAGAAAAATTCCAGACCATAGAATCCAAAATCAATAAACCCGTTACTTATTTTCTAATGGGAATCATCTGGATAACCATCATTCTGATTATTGTGGTAATCGGGGTCGTTTTCGATAATCTTTATTATCATTTCAGACAATATTTGGAAAATGATCCCGGTATTTTTTTCATCCTTCTTATCGCCCTGCTTCTTCTTATATGTTGTGCTATTGCTTTGATAATGGCTTTAACTTACAGAAAACAACAAAAGATACGAAAAGCCATTGTAGATGAAAAAGGAGTTACTTTCTATAACACTCAAAATACCATTATTGAAACGATCCTGTATAGCGATCTACAGCCAGCTAAAAAGCCATCTGATGATGTATATGTCCGCAACACTCAGACTATAAAATATGGCAAAACGACATTACAGGTCTATCTGAAAAATAAAGCCGGGAACATTGTACTTTCAACTGTAGACTTTAATTTTGAATTGGTAATTCTACGCAACCAATATGATCTGTACCGCCATTTCCTTAAAGGTATTCAACATTTCCGCCCTGATCTGAAAATAAGTCTACAGACTATTGAGCAGTACAACCTTACTTCAAAACCGCAAAAAACTAAATTTGGTGTATTTGAATACATCATGTCTGCAGTTTTTATACTGATTGCTGTTGGATTGATTTATGTTTTTATGCTGCTAATAAAAATGTTTATTTGATAAGTAGCTCAGGTAAAGCAGACTATTAGTAGGTTCATAGTCCTGTTTATCATTCTCAGACGTGACTATCCTTCTATTCTTCTGTGTAATTAATATTGTCTAATTTAAATTTGAAAACCTCGTAAAAAATCACGATTTTTGCAACTTCAAAATACGATATGTCAGACTTAATCAAAGAAATACAAAAAAGAAAGACCTTCGGGATCATTTCCCACCCGGATGCCGGAAAAACAACTCTTACGGAAAAGTTACTTCTTTTCGGGGGTGCTATCCAGGAAGCGGGTGCGGTAAAATCCAACAAAATAAAAAAAGGAGCTACCTCCGACTTTATGGAAATCGAAAGACAGAGAGGGATCTCTGTAGCGACTTCTGTATTGGCATTTGAATATAGAGACCACAAAATCAACATCCTCGATACTCCAGGTCACAAAGACTTTGCTGAAGATACTTATAGAACATTAACTGCTGTAGATTCTGTAATTGTTGTAATTGACGTTGCAAAAGGGGTTGAGGAACAGACGGAGAAACTGGTTAAGGTTTGCAGAATGAGAAACATTCCTATGTTGGTTTTCATCAATAAGCTTGACCGTGAAGGTAAAGATGCCTTCGATCTGTTGGATGAAGTAGAACAAAAATTGGGATTAACTGTTTGCCCACTATCTTTACCAATCGGTATGGGAAGTGACTTCCAGGGAATTTATAATATCTGGGAAGACAACATTCAGTTATTCTTAGAGGAGAAAAAACAGAAAGTTGGAGATTCTATCAAGTTTGATGACATCAATGATACTTCTATTGATGAAGTAATTGGTGAAAAAGCAGCAAAAACTTTAAGAGAAGAACTTGACCTTATTCAATCTGTTTACCCTGAATTTAACCGTGAGGATTATATGAAAGGTGATCTTCAGCCTGTATTTTTCGGTTCGGCTTTAAATAATTTTGGTGTTCGTGAATTATTGGATGCTTTCATTGATATTGCTCCAATGCCACAGCCAAAAGAAAGTGATACCCGTCTTGTAAAACCTGAAGAAAGTACATTCACAGGATTTGTTTTCAAAATCCATGCGAATATGGATCCTAAGCACAGAGACAGACTTGCTTTCGTAAAGATTGTTTCAGGAACGTTCAAAAGAAACGAAAATTACTTATTGGTAAGAGAAGGTAAAAAAATGAAGTTCTCTTCTCCCAACGCATTCTTTGCTGATAAAAAAGAAGTAGTGGAAGAAAGCTTCCCTGGTGATATTGTAGGTTTACATGATACCGGAAGTTTCAGAATCGGAGATACCCTTACGGGTGGAGAAAAATTGAGCTTCAAAGGTATTCCTAGCTTCTCTCCTGAGCATTTCCGTTATATCAACAACAATGATCCGTTAAAAGCCAAGCAATTGGCAAAAGGTATTGATCAGTTGATGGATGAAGGAGTTGCGCAGCTGTTTACCCTGGAAATGAACGGAAGAAAGATCATTGGAACAGTAGGTGCCCTTCAGTATGAGGTTATCCAATACCGTCTTGAACATGAATATGGTGCAAAATGTACTTATGAGCCACTATCCATGCACAAAGCATGCTGGGTAGAAGCAGACGAGAAATCTGAAGAGTTCAAGGAATTTGCAAGATTAAAGCAGAGATTCCTGGCAAGAGATAAATACAATCAACTGGTATTCCTTGCAGACTCATCTTTCACGATTCATATGACACAGGAAAAATTCCCGAATGTGAAATTACACTTCATCAGTGAATTCCAGGAACATTAATTAAAGGTAAAATTGCTTATCATATAAAATCCGTAGAAAATTTCTACGGATTTTTTTATTACTATAGAATCATTTTTAAGGATGTAAATTTTATTATTTTTTCAATATATCTGGATTCCTACGGAATGACAAAGTGTATGGATAAAATTCAGCGTTCTGTATGTCATTCCGTAGGAATCTAATCTATTCATAATAAAATGTTGTTATTAAACACCTCTATGAAAACATATCCTACTCTTTTTAATACCAAAAAAAGAGAAAAACAATTTGTAAATCTTTTGTAAAACAAATACAAAACACTGAAAACACAACAGTTATCATTTTACCAGCACAATACATTCTATTTACAATCTTTACAAGAACTTCCCTCCTAATTTTACTTCATCAAAAAAATTAATGTTATGAAAAAGTTCATATTACTCGTTGCTGTATCAGGCACTTTCATTATGTGTAAAAAAGCAGAAGCTACACAGGATAAAATTAATGAAGTAATCAATAAAGCTGACAGCGCAACTACTGTCGCTACAGAAACCATTGACAATGCCAGTAAAGCAGCAAGCCAGGTAATGGATTCTGCAAGTATTAAAATAAAAGATTTTGAAAATACTAAAAGTGACATCCAGCAAAAAATAGAGAGCACCTCAAAAATGGTAGATTCTATATCCGAGAAAATTGCCGCTACAAAACTGGAATCCAAAATAGAGAAAAAAGATTCTGTTGAAAAAAAATCTGAAAAAATAGCTGTAAAAGCTCCGGCAACAAAGGTTATTAAAGAAACCAAAATCATTTATAAAGAAAAGCCTAAGAATGACAGTTACGAACTGAATATGCCAAAAGATAAAATGGTGAAATCAGGATATCTTGCGATAAAAGCAGACAATGCGGAAACGGTGAAAGAAATCATCAGAGAAGAAGCCAATAAAAATAACGGTTATATCAAAAGTGAAAATCTTTCTTATGTGGAATCTGCCAGCCCTTATGGTGAGAATCAAAAAGTATACAGTCTTGATATCAAAGTTCCGATCCAGCATTTTGATGGTTTAATGGATGCTATCAACAGTAATGTTGGAGATATTGATACTAAAGATATTCAGGTTTCAGGGCGTAATTACGCAGACAATACCATCTGTACGATCAATGTAAGTATCAGTGATAAGGCTCAAACAGAAAAAGAACCTAAAACTTTCGGTGGAAAATCATTGGCAGCCATTGAATCTGGCTGGGAGGTGATAACGTCTATTTTCCTGTTTATTCTTCCGTTGTGGCCGTTATTTCTTATTGCCGGTATTGGATATTACTTTTACAAAAAGAAGAATAAAAATACTCCTGATAACGACACTCATTAAATTTGAAATCCATCCTCGTGGTGGATTTTTTAATGTTTTTTTAATGAGGTTTAGAAGGTAAGATTAATTCTTATGCTTAATTTTATAACATTAATAAAAACAGCTTGTTTATTAGGAAAATTACTCTTAACTTTAAGTGTAGATAAAAACAATGAATCTTTGTTATTATACAGGATTCACCACAAAACCGGAAATTTTTATTTCATATATTAATATTTTGTGATTTGGTGTAAAATAAGGCCCTCATATTGAGAGCCTTATTTGTTTTTATTTCATATTCACTACTTTGTCTACGACAAACTTTGTATTTCCTCTCCATGGGAGAGCACCGTTGTATTCTTTGTAATGCAGATCAAAGCTTTTACCGCTGTTGGTTTCCAATTGCTTGAAAATCTCAGGGTCATCTACAGAAAACTCAAACTCGTAGCTTGTAATTGTTCCTGTTTTACCTCTCCCGAAGCCTTCCTGAATCAGTTTACCTTCATAAGTTTTGAAGATATAACCTTTTTTCATGGCATAGTTCAGGTATCCGGATTTCACGCCTTCTCCGAAAACAAAATAGTACTTATACCAGACAAATACGCCTAGTAACAACAGTACAACACCGAGGGTGATCCACAAAGATTTTTTCATAGTAGTGTGTTTGATAAAATGTTATTTCGCGATGCTTCTTGAGATCACGATTTTCTGAATTTCAGAAGTTCCTTCGTAGATCTGAGTGATTTTCGCATCTCTCATTAATCTTTCTACGTGGTATTCTTTCACATATCCGTATCCACCGTGGATCTGTACTGCTTCAATAGTAGTATCCATTGCTACCTGAGAAGAGTATAATTTTGCCATAGCTCCACTTTCAGAGATATCTTTTCCTGCATCTTTTTCACATGCTGCTTTGAAACATAACATTCTTGCTGCCGTGATCTGCGTAGCCATATCAGCTAATTTGAATGCAATTGCCTGGTGGTTGATGATCTCAGTTTTGAAAGCTTTTCTTGTTTTAGCATATTTCAATGCCAGTTCGTAAGCACCTGAAGCAATACCTAAAGCCTGAGAAGCGATACCGATTCTTCCTCCGTTCAATACTGCCATTGCAAAGTTGAATCCAAATCCGTCAGCACCAATTCTGTTTTCTTTTGGAACTTTTACATTATTAAAGATCAAAGAGTGTGTATCACTTCCTCTGATTCCTAATTTGTCTTCTTTTAATCCGATTTCAAATCCTTCCCATCCTCTTTCTACGATGAAAGCATTGATCCCTTTGTGCTTTTTCTCAGGATCAGTCTGTGCAATTACAATATAATAAGTAGCTGTTCCACCATTGGTGATCCAGTTTTTGATTCCGTTTAAAAGATAGTAATCTCCTTTGTCTTCAGCAGTTGTTTTCTGAGAAGTTGCATCAGAACCAGCTTCAGGCTCAGATAATGCAAAAGCTCCGATTACCTGTCCGCTCGCCAGTGGAGTAAGATATTTTACTTTCTGTTCTTCAGAAGCAAATTTTTCAAGACCGGCACAAACCAATGAATTGTTTACAGACATTACAACAGCTGCAGAAGCATCCACTTTTGCAATCTCCTCCATTGCCAGCACGTAAGAAACGCTGTCCATACCTGCTCCTCCGTATTGTGGATCTACCATCATTCCCAAAAGGCCCATTTCTCCCATTTTTTTCACCTGTTCTGCAGGGAATTTCTGGTCACGGTCTCTTTCAATCACTCCAGGTAATAGTTCGTTCTGTGCAAAATCTCTTGCTGCCTGCTGAATCATCAGCTGTTCTTCCGATAAATTAAAGTCCATAAAAAAAATAATTAGATAGCCGTAAATTTACACTTTTTAAGCAAATCTGAAAAAATAAATTAAAAGCAGGAAAAACGCACAGAAAAAGGGAGTTGAAAGAGGTTTTAAAGTTTAAAATAGCAATAAATGACATGCAGGTTTACCAATCGGGAATACCACACTATTCAGGACGAAAAATAAAAACGGTTTGCTAAAGTATGCTAAATCCAGAATGAGCTGTTGTAACCACTTTTTAAAGACCTCTGGTCCCCTTTTTGATTCAATATATTATGGTAAGCATTTAACTATTTCCTAATTATTACATTCATATGTTTTCAATTAAAAAAAATGCTTATATTTAAATTTCTTTATAATTTATTTAAAAAATCATGACGATCAAGAGATTATTCGATATTCCGCACTACGCTTTAGAAAAATATCCTAAAACGGATATGTTTGTAACGAAGTATCAGGGTGAGTGGAAAAAAACTTCTACGCAGGAGTTTATTAATGAGGGAAATAAGATATCCAGAGGGTTACTAAAGCTGGGCATAAAACCGGGTGATAAGATCGCTTTGATTACTACCAATTCCCGCACTGAATGGGCGATTATGGACTTTGGTCTTTCTCAGATCGGAGTTGTTTCCGTACCTGTTTATCCAAGTATTTCACCTGAAGATTACGAATTTATCTTCAACAATGCTGAAATTCAGTACTGCTTTGTTTCTGATAAGGAGCTGTTGACTAAAGTAATGAAAGTGAAACATAACATCCCTACTCTACAGGGAATATTTACTTTTGACAACATCAGCGGTGCTGCCAACTGGAGAGAAATCCTTGATCTGGGTAAAGATGAATCTACACAAATTGAAGTAGACGACCTTTCCAATGCCATCAATACAGAGGATCTGGCGACTATTATTTATACTTCCGGAACTACCGGAAGACCTAAAGGAGTAATGCTTACCCACAACAATATTGTTTCAAACGTATTGGGGGCTATTCCTAGGATTCCAAAGAAGAGAAGTTTCGATTATAAGGAAACAAGAGCATTAAGCTTCCTTCCTATCTGTCATATTTTTGAAAGAATGCTGTTCTATCTTTATCAATACAACGGTTTTTCTCTTTATTTTGCTGAAAGCATCGAGAAAATGGGGGAAAACGTAAAAGAAGTGAAGCCTCATTATATGACCGTAGTTCCAAGACTTGTTGAAAAGGTATATGATAAAATCTACAATACAGGATCTTCTGCCGGAGGACTGAAATCAAAAATATTCTTCTGGGCATTGAACCTCATCAGTAAAAAGAAAGTAATCTCAAAACCATCCGGGCTTCAGGAAATTATTGCTGATAAACTGGTATTTTCTAAATGGAGAGAAGGTTTAGGCGGTGAAATCGTGACTTTGGTATCAGGATCTGCCGCATTATCTACAAGACTTAACTTAATGTTCCAAAATGCAGGAATTCCAATTTTGGAAGGTTATGGCTTAACAGAAACTTCCCCGGTGATTTCCGTCAACAGTTTTGAGAAAATGAAAGTCGGAACGGTAGGTATTCCATTGGATAATTTAAAAGTAAAGATCCAGGAAGATGGTGAAATTACCGTAAAAGGGCCATCAGTTTTCAAAGGATATTTTCAAAACGAAGAAATGACCAAAGAAGCTTTTACAGAAGATGGATTTTTCAAAACCGGAGATATCGGGCATATTGACAGTGACGGATTTTTACAGATCACAGACCGTAAGAAAGAAATGTTCAAGACATCCGGTGGAAAATATATTGCTCCTCAGACGATTGAAAACTTAGCAAAAGCTTCCAAGTTTATTGAGCAGATCATGGTGGTAGGTGATGGTGAAAAAATGCCATGTGCTTTAGTACAGCCAGATTTTGAATTTGCTAAAAACTGGGCTTTGAGAAACAATCTGAACATCGGTTCCACACCGGAAGAGATTGCAAAAAGCACTGAGCTGAAGCAAAGAATTGAAAAAGAGATTGAAGGGATCAACGAACATCTTGGAAACTGGGAGAAAATCAAAAAAATTGAACTTACCCCTGAAGTATGGAGCATTGAAAGCGGATTGCTTACTCCAACATTAAAACTGAAAAGAAAAGCGGTAAAAGAGAAGTTTATTGCTTTGTATAATAAGATGTATGATCATCAGGAATAAATAATACCAACCGCTTCATTTTGAGGCGGTTTTTTTATGTTTTGGCTAAAGCCAATAGGAAGTATTTATTTTTTAGCTAAACGGGCTAAAGCCCGTTTCTATTGATTCACCACCATTGAATTTTTTAATCCAATTACAACACAACCTTGTCATTCCGCAGGAATCCATACTATAATCAAAAAGTAGAGTTGAGATTCCTACGGAATGACAACACACCGCAAAAGGTTAAACAAACTAAAGCCCGTTCCTATTGAATATACACAAAAAAAGCTGCTTCATTTCTGAAACAGCTTTTGTATGATTTAAAATCAATAATTAGAACTTAATTACAGATTTCATTCTTTCGTTTTCTTCCATTACCAATTCGTCATCAACAAGGATTTTCCCTGAATGCTCATCAATAATAATTTTCTTTCTCTGAGCAATTTCCATTTGCTTTTGAGGCGGGATTGTAAAGAAAGATCCTTTTGGAGCTCCTCTTTCTAATCCTACTACTGCAAGACCATTGATAGAGTTTGTTCTGATTCTGTTGTAAGAAGCTAATAATCTCTCATCGATTTTACCTGCGAATTCTTTAGACTGCTCTAAAAGATATTCTTCTTCTTTCTGAGTTTCAGAGATAAGACCTTCTAATTCTTCTTTCTTGAATTTCAAGTGGCTTTTCAAATCGTCGATCTTCGTATTCAGTTCACTTAAAGTTTCGTTTTTGTGAGCAATTTTAACTCCGAATTCTTTAATTCTTTTTTCAGCAAGCTGAATTTCCAGATCCTGGAATTCCATTTCCTTTCCTAATGCTTCAAACTCTTTATTGTTTCTTACATTATCCTGCTGAGATTTGTACTTCTCAATTAAAGTTTTAGCATGGTTAATAACTTCATGCTTTGTTTTGATCTGATCGTCCTGATCTTTGATATCAGCATGAAATTTTTCAGCTCTTTTTTCAAGACCTTCAATCTCGATTTCAAGATCTTCAACTTCAATTGGCAATTCTCCTCTAGTATTTCGGATTTCATCCAATCTTGAATCAATGATCTGTAAATCGTATAAAGCTCTTAATTTTTCTTCAACTGAAATATCGTTGGTTTTTGCCATATTTAAATGAAATAATTTACTGGGTTTGTTTTTTCAATAGATTTTGAAATTGCAAATGTACTAAATTTTTGTGACAAAATTTCAAATAATTGTTGAGTAACAAATTGTTCTGATTCATAATGGCCAATATCACAAATCAGCATTTTAGACTCTGCTAAAAAATAGTCGTGATATTTAAGATCTCCGGTAAGATAAGCATCACATTTTCTGGAAGCTGCAGATCTTATCCCACTTGCTCCGGAACCGCCCAGAACCCCTACTCTTTTGATTTTTTTATTGTTGAAAGAGGAGTGCTTTATCACTTCAAGACCAAACTTTTCTTTTACAAACCCCAGGAAATCTTTTTCATCCATTTCCTCTTCCAGATCGCCATACATTCCCAATCCGGCATGTTGATTTTTATTATCAAGGCTGTATATCTGATGGGCCACTTCTTCGTAAGGATGTGCGGCTTTCATTGCGCCCACAATCTGCCCTTGTTTAAAGCTTTCAAAAATCACAGAAATCATATCTTCATCTGCATTTTCACGAATGTCCTGCTGGCCTGAGAACGGATTTGAACCTTCCACCGGTCTGAAGGTTCCTTTACCATTCACCGTAAAACTGCATTCATCATAGAAACCGATATTTCCGGCTCCGGCTGAAAACATTGCTTCTTTTACTTTTTCGGAATGCTCTTTTGGTACAAAAACCGTCAGCTGTTTTAGATTATTTTCTTTCGGCTGAAGAATTTTCATATTCTTTAATCCCAACTGTCTGCAAATTCCATAGTTGACTCCAAAGAAATCATTATCAAATGCTGTATGAATGGCATAGATCGCCACTTTATTTTCTATAGCCTTTAAGACGGCTCTTTCCACATAGTTTTTCCCTGTTAAAGATTTGAGTCCGGAAAATATAATGGGATGGAAGCATACAATAAGATTGCAGTTTCTTTCAACAGCTTCATCTACTACATTTTCTAAAGCATCATGACAAACCAGAATCCCGGATACATCACGATCATAAACACCACACAACAGGCCTACGTTATCAAAATCTTCTGCCTGTCTGATACTTATTTCTTCTTCAATCTTTGCAATTACAGTTTTTAGCTTCATTAATTTATATTTTACGGTTACAGCGAAGATATTAATTTTACTAAAAACCCAAAGAATATTTCTGCTGCAATAAAAAACCGGCTTTCATCGGCCGGTTTGAATTTGATATTAAAAAAATAAATAGACTGTTAATCTTTGAAAAGCGATACTCTTGTAAAGGATTCCATTACCACATTACAGTTTATATCGGCTTCCATAAAAAGCTGATAGCCTCTTCCCGGATCAAGACTCGCAGGATCTGCAATAGTATAGAAATAGAATGTAAGAATGTTCCCTGCTCCACTTGAACCACTTGGGACTAATTGGATAGAGTTAATCTCAAAACCGGAGTCAGGATTTTTAAAAGTAGCTTTTATTGATCCTGAAGAGTTGGACCCTGGAGTAATTGTAGCAATGGCTCTCCAGACATGTACTTGTCCGTAAATTTCATTTTCTCTCCATTTACCAGTAGCTGCAATATAAATATTGGAGGTAACTCCCGGAAATGGAACTGTGGTTTCCGGCCAGCTTGTAGTAGGACTTGCTGCAAAGACCAGCGGTGTGGCATAAAGCACCTGTTGTCTTGGGCCATACCCGCTTCCTGCTGCACTTAAACTGAATGAGGGTTTTACATTTGCGTTTCCAGAATTTATTTTAACGACACCGTCGTTACCAGCCTGAGAAGATGTGGGAACAAAAAGCTGTCTCCAGAGGGTACCATCCCAATACTGGAAGTTATTCGTTGTCGTATTAAAAATAAGTGTTCCTGCAGTAAGGTTAGCATTCACAACACCTGCAGGTGGTACTGTGGAAACATTATTATCTGCCAGGTATGTATCCCGGTCAGTATCTGAAAGACGGGGAATGAGAATCCCTTTCTGGTTGGAGACTATATCCAGTACTGCAGCACCATTGGGTGTTGAAGTATTAATCCCAACCTGAGCATCTACAAAACTGCTTATGAAAAACAGAATAAACAAGGTTAAAATTTTTCTCATGATATAAAGCTTTTGTTGGATAAAATTACAAACTTGAATTAATATTATGTTAAAAAATAAATTTTTATATGTCATTTTTTATTCGTATTTTACTTATTATAATGTATTGAAAATCATTAAATTAAGTGCGAATAATTCACTTTTTAATGATGAAAATTACTTTAACATTTGCAGGATTCTTTTAACAATCATATCTTTACCTTATACTCTATAGAAATTATTAACTTCGCTGTGAAATAACCTATATAAATGGAAAGAGAACATAATCTTGTTCCTGAAGACAAACTTTGGAAAAGATTCCTTTACCGGATCATTTATCGCTCCGATACGAAGCTCGGAAAACTGTTCGATATCATCTTATTATCTTTAATTCTTGCAAGTACTGCCATTATTATGATGGAAAGTGTCCCTAAGCTTGATAAAAGGTTTCATTATACCTTCCTGATTCTGGAATGGGTGATCTCCATTTTCTTCACTATTGAGTATTCTATGCGTATTGCTGTGGTGAAGAATAAACGGAATTATATATTCAGCTTTTTTGGAATTATAGATTTCCTGGCTCTTGTACCTTTTTACCTCAGCTTTTTCTTTCCTATCACTAAATATTTTCTGATTTTCAGAATGCTGAGAATGTTGAGAATCTTCAGGATTTTCAATTTGCTGGATTTTATGAATGACGGATATCTTATTGTGCGGGCTCTGAAAAACAGTTCGAGAAAGATTTATATTTTCCTTTTATTCCTGATTATATTCTCTGTGATTGTAGGATCACTGATGTTTATGGTAGAAGGTGGACGCCAGGGATTTGAAACTATACCACAGTCTATTTATTGGGCAGTAGTTACCGTAACTACCGTAGGATATGGTGATGTATCACCTATTACGCCTTTAGGAAAGTTTTTTGCGGTTGTTCTGATGCTTGCCGGTTACTCCATTATTGCTGTTCCTACCGGTATTGTCACGGCAGAAATGAGAAACAAAAGACAAAATCTGGAAATGGTATGTGAACGTTGTGGAAACGAAGATATTGATGATGATGCCAGATATTGTAAGCAATGTGGCAAGAAATTAGCTTAATATTTGGTATAAGTAAAATTTATTCACCAAATACCTCAAAATCATGGAACCTAAAAAGAAAAACAAACCGAATAGCTTAGTGATCATTCTTTTTGCACTGGTGGTGCTGATGATCATCGTCTACTTTATATTAGTAATGTTCTTTCCAACTGTTTTTGACCTTATGAACAAGGGTGAGATTCAGCCGGTGCCTAATAAGTAATGAGTAATAAACAATAGGTAATGAATAATTTATAATGATTTATATTATATAACAGTCATTAACAAAATAAAAAGATGAGTGAAATATTTCGCTCATCTTTTTTTGATCTGTAGATTTTTAAAGTAAATGTTTACTTCATAAAAAAGGACGGATCACTAATGACCCGTCTCTTTCTTTCTATTTAAATGATAAATTATTTTTTAATGGCTTTGATAGTCTGTTTAGATCCGTCTTTCATTTCCAACGTTACTAAATAAACACCCTGCATTAAGTCTCTTAAGTGTATCGTAGATTCAGGGTTTGCAATAGTTTTCACTAATCTTCCCGTAACATCTGTTACTGATACATTTTTCACGTTTTTCACATCAGAAATATTCAATACATCCGTAAATGGATTAGGATATACTTTGATACTGTTTTTCGCTGCAGAAACTTCAGATGTTGCCAGATTTGCATTATTAATGCTTATATCGTCTACATACAGATTAAACTGGTCCGGATCTGAATAGGCATTAAATCCAAAGTAATACACTCCTGTCGTAGGAACTGTAAACGTTATAGATTCTGTATGAGCCATTTCATCATTGATTGACGGATAATCTGCCACTGAATTAGTCATTGCAGATTCAACTGGTGAAGTTCCGTAAGCTACTTTCAGTTTTTCAACATAAGTAGATGAGTTATTCCCGTACTTATAGCTAATCGTATATTGTGTCCCCGCTGTCAGGTTCAATCCCTGGGTAAAGAACCATGCATTGGCAGGACTGGAAGAATTATAATGATATCTTAATACATTGGTAGTAAATCCCTGGCTGTCAGAAGGCGGATCTACTGTTTCCCAATTATTCCCAGCTCCCGAGTTAACATTCATTGTACATCCTGGAAGTTCAGGAACAGTAACATTTTCAAAATCTATTGCATAAGGAAGATTCGCACTTGAACATAATGTCATAAACGTAACAGAATCACTCCAAACACTTTTGCTGGTTGCACTACACGCAGATCTCACCCATACATGATAAGCAGTGGAGGCAGCTAAACCTGGAATATTATAAGTAGTTGCTGTAACTCCTGTAAAATTAGGTGTAGTTGTAGCTGTAGGTGCTGTATTGGTTGTGCTGTAATAAATATCATATCCACTTGCCGGTACAGGAGTGGCAGCTGTCCAGGAAACCGTAGCTCCTGCGGCAGTAATATTAGACATCACTAATGCATTAGGCTCACTACAAGCTGGTGCTACATCTATATTAATATCATCTACATACAACTGATTCATATTGGCATCAGAATATGCCTGGAATCCAAAATAATAGACCCCTGTGGCAGTTGGTGTAAAATTCACAAAAGCACTGGTTGCTGTACTGGTAACAATATTTGAATGATCGGCTAATGTATTGGTCATTCCTGCACCTGTAGCTGAAGTTCCGTAGGCAATTTTTAACTTTTCGGCATATACAGTTCCTTCTGCGTTTGCATATTTATATTTAATTCTGTAGGTAACTCCCGCAGTAAGGTTTATTCCATTGGTGAAAAACCATGTATCAGCATTATTGGCATAGTCGTAAGAATACTGAAGAACATTTCCCGTAAATCCTTGAGCATCCAAATCGCCCGTAACCCACATATTTCCTGAACCGTCATTTACTACTGAGGTACAGCTCGGAAGATCAGGTGGAGTTATGCTTTCAAAATCCAATGCATATGGCACTGCTACAGAAACGCAGGATGTCATAAATGTTGCCATTTGAGACCATGCACTTTTATTTGAAGTACTGCATACAGAACGTACCCACACGTGATAAACAGTAGCCGGAGCCAATGTAGACAGGCCAGCAGTTAAACCGGTACTAGTTCCGGAAGCTACAGCAGCAGCTGTAGGATAAGTACTGGAAGTTGAATAATAATATTCATAACCGCTGCCTGGAGCAGAAGCCGGAGCTGTCCATCCAATCTGAGCTGAATTTGCCGTCACTGCAGATACCGTTAAAGCAGACGGTGCAAAACAAGTTGGAACTGCACCAATTACTACAGTATAATCATGGGCTTCTCCATACCCATCAGTATTACACGGAATAGGGTCACTGGAGAATCTATCCCCTACTCGCATTCTGTAAGTACCTGGAGTAACCGTAGAAGGAATTTCAATAAGCCCAGAGGTAATATTGTTTCCTCCAACAAAAGTACTACTCGCAGAAGCTACAAGTTCCGGAGCAGCATCATCAAAAGTTCCGTCGTTATTAAAATCTATCCAAATCCTTACATTCTGATCACTGTAATCATGTTTAACGCTAAAATCATAACTCAAACCTGCACTAAGGTTGATTGTCATTGAAGTATAATCTCCATATGCATCAGTAGAGCAACCCGTATTAGGGTGATCAAATCCGGCACCCGGAATTGCAAAGGAGTCTATCACATCTCCTCCACTACACCCACTTGCAAACGCAGGCGTACAGTAAGTCTGTGCGGAGGATAAAAAGCCGGTCATTAAGAAACCAACAAGTAAAAAATTTCTCATATAAAAAACAGTATTAGTTAATCAAATCTAGTGAAAATCAACAATAAAAAAAATATTTTTTTAATTATATCACAATGAATTAAACTTTTCCTTTTATAAAAGATAATTTCACTTATAAAAAGAGAGGCCGCTCAAATTGAGCAGCCTCTGTATCCTATTTTTTAAGAAATTATTTATTTCTTAATTGCTTTAATTGTCTGTTTAGATCCGTCTTTCATATTCAGTACTACTAAATACATTCCTTGTTTCAAATCTCCTAAGTGAATCGTAGAAGAAGGATTATCAATAGTCTTTATCAATCTTCCGGAAGAATCCAGAATGGAAACTGATTTGACTTTATGCGGTTTAGCAATATTCAGGATTTCTGTAAATGGATTTGGATATAATTCTATACTTTCTTTGGTTTGGGAAACGTCGTAAGTACTAAGAACAACATCATTTTTAATATTAATAGTAAAAACATCTTCTACAAAATCAGTATCACGCGATCCACTTCCTACATTCACATAATATACAGTTCCTGCAACAGTAGGAAAATCTATTGCCAACGGAAGATTTGCAGGATCTAAAATTTTAGACTTCAGACAAGTTAAATTTCCACAACTTCCCGTGTATAATGAAATTCCTGGAAAGCTAAATTGGCTTCCCGCAGGTATTACTACATTAATTTTATAATTACTACCGTCTCCTATAAAAGTAAACCATGTTCCATTATTCATTTTTCCAACATTATAACAAGGTGTAGTAAATCCGCTATTATTAGTAGTATGTTGGGCATCAACCTGTGTATAGCTGTAAGGAAATACAGATACTGGTAAAGCACCCGAACAATCATCGTTCACAGGAGGAGATACTGTCCCTACACAAATATCAAAGTTTAGAGCGTAACCAAAGTCCAAAAGACTGAATACTCTTACATAATAAGTTTCGCCTATTGTAAGATCTGAAACATTATGAATATTACGATTATCTGTAAAAGCATTACTACAAATAATTTTTGTTAAGTTTCCGCAGCTACCTTTAAAAACCTCAAAAAGACCAGATGCATTTCCATAACCATTTATTCCATCTCCTACAGCATTTCTCAAACTTATCTGATGAACGGCTGCTGTCGCAGTAAATTTAAACCACACATCATCATCAGGATCTCCATTACATACTGACCCCGGTACATTTGAAGCAGAAGCTCCTAAAGTTGTCCCAGAAGTTACTGCCGTACAGTTCAAATCAGGATTAACGTTCAGAGTCAAGGCATTTACGCATTCATCATTTATAGGAGCTGGTGTCAAATCTGTTTGTACGCAAATCTGAAAGTTAAAGCCCGATCCCTGTATCTGATTATAATCTACCACTCTTATATAATAAGTTTCTCCTACTGTAAGATTATTAGCAAGCACCAACGAACCACCTGATACATTACATACAAAATTACTACAATTACCTTTAAACATTCTAATCTGTAAACCTCCGGAAGGATTTGGTATTCCCACAGGAACTTTATTAATCAATTTAATTCTATGCCTAGTTCCAGTAGCTGTAAATTTATACCATACATCATATCCAAGCCCAGAGGCACAACCCGGTGTTGGAGAAGTATCTGATAATAAAGTTGTTCCGGAAGTAACAATTGTACAATCCGCCCCAGAATTTACAGGAATACTTATGGCATCAATACAATTATCATTGACAGGCGGTTGTGGCAGTGTTCCTACACATATATCAAATTTATGAGATGAATAGCCTGATCCACTAAATACTTTTATATAATAGGTCTCTCCTACAGTAAGGTTATTAACAACAGAAACAGGACATGATGCACTTGTCACATAACCACATCCATAACCAGAACATAATATACTTGTCAAATTACCACAATCACCTTTTAAAACCTGAAAATAAACATATCCACCTCCTAATGGTACAGAGGTTACATCCTTCAGATTAACTGTATGCCTAGAAGAGGTAGCTGTAAACTTATACCATACGTCACCAGTACTCGTATCACATGATGATGCAGGAGACGATACAGTTGACATCACAGTAGTCCCAGAGGTAAAACTCACACAATTCACATCTGGATTTACAGTAAGATTTATAGCATTTATACACTCATCATTGGAGGGTATACCTGGCACTGTTGTAAATTTCTGATTAACACAACCGGAAGACTCTCCTGCCGATCCCACTGCTGTTACTTTAAGATAATAAACTGTACTTGCCAACAGTGGAGAAGACGGAGTAAAGTTTGTTGTCGTTACAGACTGTTGATTAACAATATCTGTTCCTCCCGCAGTAGTTCCGACAGAAACTTTGTAACTTGTAGCTCCCTGTACAGCAGCCCATGTAAAATTAGGCAGAACCGGCACATTCGAAGCATTGTTTGCAGGATAACTGATTATTGGACAATCCGGGAATGGATTAGGAACTAACCCCATAAGACTGACTACAGGTTTATAAGGTAAAAAATGACCATTTGGCGGATTTGCAGGGTCTGGATTAACAGTATTACTCTCAGTATAAAGAGCCTGCTCCATAGTATTATACACAAAAAACGGATTATTTGAATTAGAATTAAATCCATTTTCATCTACCGCAACAATCAGGTTTCTTACATTATCATATGAAAATGGTGTAGTAAATGTCACTTCTACTATTCCGTTTACATTAGTAACTGTACCTGAATACACCTGAGTCATTTCCCCCACAGGAATCCACCCAACTTGATAATTTAAAGAGTTTTTTGTGGTATGTCCCAAATAAACCACCCAATTTGATAAATAAGAGGGATTTGCAGAAGGTGTTAAGTAAAACTTAAGACCTGTAATATTACCTGCTGCATCAGCATTGATTTCCTGTTTTGTATAAATCTGCTGAGAATAGGAATAACTAAAGCCACTATTGACGGGAGCATTCCCGGTAGCTGTGCTGCCTCCACCCAGTTTGATTTGAGCACTTAATGCGATGCTTATCATCAGTAAGCATACAAATAAGATTTTCTTCATGTATAAGTTTTTGGTTATTAATACGTCTACGAATTTACAATAAATTTAAAACACCTTTTTTAAAAAATTTAAAAATAAAAAAACGACAGCTTTTTAGCTGTCGTTTCATGTTATATAATTAATACATTTTATCTTTTAATTGCTTTAATCGTTTGTTTAGATCCATCTTTCATATTCAGTACTACTAAATACATTCCTTGTTTCAAATCTCCTAAGTGAAGCGTAGAAGAAGGATTATCAATAGTCTTCACTACTCTTCCTGCAGCATCAACTACAGAAGCAGATTTTACTTTAGAAGCATCTGAAATATTCAGAACGTCTACAAATGGATTAGGGTAAGCTTTAATTTCATTGTTTTTCTTTTCAACTTCAGCCGTTGCAAGCCCTGAACATCCTTGCGTAACAGAAATGCTATAATTACCAACTCTGGTTGCAGCATATCCTGTAAGCAATACATAATAAGTAGTCCCTGCAACTCCTGTAAATGTTAATGTTGGAGCATTATAAAGGCTAACTGCACAACCGGCGTCAGCATATCCTACACCTGAACTGTTACTGAAACAAGTAAGTGAACCACAAGTACCTGTATATACTCTTAAATAAGCGTCATACTGCGTACCGCAAGCATCAATAGTAATAGGACCATTTTCAGTAGCTTTTACTGTATACCAAACACCTTTATAAGATGCCGTACTTCCAGAACTACCACATGTTGAAGCAGGAAGTGTTTCATCTCCTGCAAGAGCATTAACACCCTGAGCCGTACCATTACAAGCCAAAGCAATAGCGGTATCACAAGTATCATTAGTTACAGGCGAAGGAGTGGTTACAGCAATCTGGAAATTGGATGTTGTAGTTGCAGTACTTGTAGATGAATACACTCTAACATAATATGTTTGTCCTGCTACAAGGTTTTGCAATAATATACTTGAATTTCCATAAGCACCATCAAAACAAGTCATAGCTGTTAAAGCTCCACATGTTCCAGAATATATCTGTGTACTTGTTGCATTATCAGTATATAAAACATGTACAAGATGTGTAGCACCTGTTGCAGTAAATGAATACCAAACATCATCATTAGTACCGGATGCACTACATGTAGGTGCTGTAACTCCAGAACTTTGAGTAGCACTCACAGTAGAACCATTCACAGCATTCAGGAAAGCATCTGTACTGCTCACAGAAAGAGATGCAGCGTTTGCACAATCGTCATTTGCAGGCGGCGGCGGAGGTGTACCAATACAAATATTGAAGCTATTAGCATATAGTGTACTACCGTTTGTATTGGAGTTATAAACTCTCACATAGTAAGTCTGACCTGGAGTAAGACCGGTAAGTGGTGTATTCACAGCAGTACCACATTTAATACTTGTCAAAGTACCACAAGCTCCACTGAAAACCTGAGTATACACACTCGTAGACGTAGAAGTTCCCACTGCAGTAACGTTTGAAAGCAATACTACATGGTCAGTACCTGTAGCTGTAAATTTATACCAAACATCATCATCAGCAGTTCCTGTACATGGACTTACTGCCAATCCTGAATTAGTAGCACTTAAAGTTGTTCCAGATACCGGTGAAGCACAAGTAAGTGTTGGGCTTACAGATAAAGAAACAGCAGCCGAACACTCATCATTAGCAGGAGCTGCAGGAAGTGTCCCCATACAAATATCAAAAGAGTTAGCATAGAAACTTGCCCCTGAATTAGAATCATAAGTATATACTCTTACATAATAAGTCTGACCTACAGTAAGACCTGTTAAGTTTGTAAAGTTTGTATTTGAGCTGATACATGTAGTACTTACCAAAGCTCCGCAAGCACCACTGAATACCTGAGCATACAAAGATGTTGTAGAAACATTTCCTACAGAAACTATATTTTTCAGCTGGAAAGTATGACCTGTTGACGTTGCAGTAAATTTATACCAAACATCATCGTCAGTTGTTCCTGAACAAGAACCAAGAGCAACTCCTGAACTTGTTCCTCCCAACGTAGTCCCTGCTGTAACGCTGGCACAACTCATATCAGGATTAATAGTAATAGCTACTGCGTTTGCACAGTCATCATTAGCTGGCGGTGCCGGTGGTGTACTTACACAGATATTGAAACTTGCATTGGCAGTAACAGTAGACTCATAAGTATATACTCTGATATAATAAGTCTGACCTGGAGTAAGGCCTGTAACGATATTCGTATTAGGATCAGAACATAGCATACTTGTCATAGTACCACCACAACTTCCTGACAATACCTGGAAATACATATCTGTAACCCCTGTTGTAGTTCCCGTAGAAGTCACATTAGAAAGCGCTACAACATGGCTTGCTGCTGTTGCAGTAAATTTATACCAAACATCATCATTTGGAGCTCCGCTGCAAGTACCTGCAGCCATAGATTCTGTGGCTCCCAATGTATTACCAGGACTTGTAACAGTACAAGTCAAAGAAGGATTTACTGTTAAATTTACAGCACCAGAACAATTATCATTTGCCGGAGGCACTATAGTAGTTGTGAAATTTCTTTCAGTACATCCTGTTGATACAACACCGCCGTTATAAGCTGTAATAGTATAATAATACTGCGTTGTAGGATTCAGCTGCTGTGCAGGAGTAAGCGTATAAGTAGTAACATTACCCATATTAAAATTACTCAAAACATTGGAAGAACCAGCAGATGTCCCGATGCTTAGGTTGTATCCCAGCGCTCCACTCACTGCAGGCCATGAGAAAGTAGTTAACACAGGTAAACCAACCTGAGCTGCTGTAGGCGCACTCACAGACGGACATCCCAAAGTAGCCATTGTAGTGAAAGATCTTTCTGTACATGCAGGGGAAACTCCTGTAGAATTGGCAGCATATACTGTATAATAATATTGAGTATCAAAACTCAAAGAATTTGTTAGAGTATAAGAAGTTACATTTCCTACATCCTGCATGTTCATCACATTGGTTGCTCCCGGCGTTGTTCCGATGCTGATCTTATATGATGTAGCAGAGCCTGCAACAGCCCAGCTAATGGTAGGCAATACCGAAACACCTGTTGCTGCAGCCGCAGGCGTAGCAACAGCAGGACAAGCCGGAACTCCCGGAGTAAGTCCTAGCAGATTTGTAATAGATTTCGTTGCTGTTCTTGATCCTGTAGGTGGTGAAGCCGGATCCGGATTGGTTGTATCACTTCTATAATACAAAGTTGAATTGGAAGCCCCTGTAAACGTATAGAATTTATTTGAAGTTGCTGTGTAGTCTGCAGTATTCTCATCAACAGCAACAACCAGGTTATCCGTATTGTTATAAGCAAAAGGTGTGGTAAAGTTTACAGTCACTTCACCTCCGGAAGCACTTACTGTCCCTGAAAACACCTGAGACAAACCAGATACAGGAATCCAGTCTGTAGTACTGGAAAAAGAAGTTTTAGTAGTATGCCCCACATATACCACCCAATCTACTGATTTTGTAATATCAGCATTATTCGGTAAATAAAACTTCATTCCGGTAATATTACCAGCAGCATTGGCATTAATTTCACTTTTAGTAAAAATCTGCTGTGTGTAGTTGTATCCGTAGTTAACATCAATAGGAACATACCCGCCCTGGGTATTCCCACTTCCCAGCATTATCTGGGCATTTGTAATGGAAGCTATTAAAAATAGACTTAATAGTAATAATTTCTTCATAAATAGTAATAATAAAAGTTAGGGCGATAAATGTATAAATATTATTTCAAATATTAAAAATTATCATAAAATTTTAATAATAAATAGCCAATACCCCTTATAAAATCAAATAAAATCAAACGTTTATTTAATTTAAATATTTATTTCGCAATTCATTGAAAAAAGTATAACACACTAAAAATCAATAAATTAAAATACAATACCAATAAAATAGACTATAGAAAATTTTTCTATTTAACATAAAAAACTATTTAAAAATTTTCATCAATATCAAAAATATATAAACAAAAAAAAGAGTGACTTTTAGCCACTCTCTATACTATTATAATTATTATATCCTTTTTTCTAGTTTAAATAAAACTCATATTTATTAAGAAGCTGGATTTCTTTAATCAAATCTCCATTCAAATCTACCGAATGTTTCATAGATTGTACTTCAATATGGGAATCATCTTCAAGGTTTTTGATAAAGAATTTCAGCTTTTGATTTCCTTTATTTCTATCAAGCACTGTCCTGAAAAAGTCCAGATCCTCAGCTCTGACATCCATAACATCCATAACCAAAGATATACTCTTCGCAAAACGTTCGAACGCTTCCTGCAGTTCTATCACATCATTGACATTTACGAAGACTCTCCCATCTTTTACCTGAGCAAATTTTATCTTGAAAATAACAAACCTCTGCACTTCCAGTTTTTCCTTCAGCCTCATATAATCCCTATCTCCTAATCTGAATGAATACGATCCAGAATAGTCTTCCAGGGTAACAAAAGCTACTTTTTCACCACTTCTGAAACCATCTTTTACCACATATTCCGTAATCAGACCAGCAACAGTATATTCTTTTCCACCACCACCGTTTTCTCTTTCTTTTTGTAAGGTTTTCCAGTCTTTTTTCTTTTCTTCAAAAAGTTCTTCCTGCTTATTGGCAAAAGCCTGCTCTTTATAAGCATCCACTTCATCAAGATTCAAAAAATGAAAAACTCCTTTCGGTTCAGCTTTTTTCGTAACTTCTTCTATAACCTCTTCTTCTTCACCGGCCACGATGTCATCAGAAACAATTTCTACAAGATCTGCAACCTCATCAGCAGAGTCTTTTTCCAGAATAGGAGCTTCATCTATAACCACTTTTTCTTCATCCTTCTCCAATACCGACTTTTTAGAAAGCTGCCCCTGCATAAACTGATATTGGTATTTAAATTCATCCAAAGGATGTGCGGAAAGATAAAATCCGATCGTTTCTTTTTCTTTATTAAGTTTATGCATGTTTGGCCATTCCGGGCAAGGTGCTAATTTCGGCTGCTCAATCTGAACTTCTTCTGCAAAATCAGCAAAAAGAGAATGCTCCATCTCATTTTTACTTTCCTGGAAGCTTTGTCCGTATCTGATCAACCTTTCAAGATTTGTTCTTCCAGACATATCAATATCAAAATACTGACCTCTGTGGAAAGAATCCAATTCATCAAAAGCTCCTGCAAGCACCAAACTTTCCGCTACTCTCTTATTCATTTGCGAAGGCAGAATTCTTTCAAAGAAATCATAAATATTTTTGAATCTTCCATTCGCTCTTTCCCGTGTAATTCCTTCACTCGGACCTTCCCCAATTCCTTTGATTGCTCCCAACCCGAAGCGGATCTGTCCTTTTTCGTTTACCGAGAATTTATATTGAGATTCATTTACATCCGGTCCTAATACATCTACTCCCATACTTTTACAATCCTCCATAAACATGGTAATTGAATCCGTATTGTTAATGTTATTACTCATTACACTCGCCATATATTCTGCGGGATAATTGGCTTTCAGATAAGCTGTCTGGTAAGCAATAAATGCATAACAGGTAGAGTGAGATTTGTTGAAGGCATATTCTGCAAAGGCTTTCCAGTCATTCCAGATTTTCTCCAGCCTTTCTTCATTCAGGTTGTTCTTTCTACCTCCTTCAATGAATTTCGGGTACATTTTATTAAGGACATCAATCTGCTTTTTACCCATCGCTTTTCTCAAAGTATCGGCTTCACCTTTGGTAAAATTGGCCAATTTCTGGGACAAAAGCATTACCTGCTCCTGATAAACGGTAATCCCGTAGGTTTCTTTTAAATATTCTTCTGTTTCCGGTAAGTCATAAACAATCTCTTCAATTCCATGCTTTCTGTTAATGAAGTTCGGAATATATTTGATAGGCCCCGGACGATACAAGGCGTTCATGGCAATAAGGTCGGCAAAAACCGTTGGCTTAAGCTCCCTCATGTATTTTTGCATCCCAGGACTTTCATACTGGAAAATCCCTACTGTTCGTCCTTCTTTAAACAACTGATATGTTTTGGCATCATCAAGCGGAATAAGATCCGGATCAATATCTATATTATATCTTGCCTTTACAAGCTTCAATGCATCCTTAATGATCGTCAAAGTTCTCAATCCCAGGAAGTCCATCTTCAAAAGACCTGCACTTTCCGCCACGGAGTTATCAAACTGTGAAACAAGAATATCAGCATCTTTTGCAGCGATGGTCACTGGTACAAGGTTACTTACATCTTCCGGAGTAATAATCACCCCACAGGCATGAATACCGGTATTTCTGATGCAGCCTTCCATTTTTTTCGCACTCGCAAGTACGTCATGGCGGGCATCATCCGGGCTATTCAGAACATATCTCATTTCATCAACAAGCATTTGTTCCTCCGGTTTTAGCTTATCGTATTTAGATAAAGCTTTTGCAATGTTCATCCCGGGGCTTGGCGGAATTAATTTTGCAATATTATTCGTATCAGGAATCGGGACATCTAATACTCTTCCCGCATCTTTAATCGCAGATTTTCCTCCTAAAACAGAGTACGTAATAATCTGTGCCACCTGATTTTTACCGTATTTTTCAACTACCCATTTGATGATTTTATCACGTCCTTCATCATCAAAGTCAATATCAATATCAGGCATGGAAACCCTTTCCGGATTCAGAAATCGCTCAAAAAGCAAATCATATTTAATAGGATCTACATTGGTAATTCCAGTGCAATATGCTACTGCAGAACCTGCTGCAGAACCACGGCCAGGACCAACCCAAACACCCATTTTTCTAGCTTCATTACAAAAATCCTGTACAATCAGGAAATAACCGGGATATCCTGTATTAGCAACTACCTCCAGTTCAAAATCCAAACGTTCTTTGATTTCGTCTGTGATTCCGCCGGTATCTGCATATCTTTTTTTCGCCCCTTCATATGTTAAATGCGTTAAATACGCCATCTCACCGCGTTTCCCTCCATCAATATCATCTTCAGCATGAATGAATTCTTCCGGAATATCAAATTTTGGAAGTAAAACGTCTCTTTTTAAGGTATAAGGTTTAAATTTTGCCGTGAATTCCTCATAAGCATCAAACGCATCAGGATAAGCTAAAAAGGCTTCTTTTATTTCGTCAGAATTTTTGATGTAATATTCTCCTGTAGCTAATCCTCTTCTCTTTCCAAAGCCCTTTCCGACAGGAGTTGTCAATTTTTCTCCGTCTTTGATACAGCTTACAATATCCTGAATATTAGAATCGTCTTTATTGGTATAAAAAGTTTCGTTCTGAGCTAAAATTTTAACATTATATTTATCTGCAAAATGCAGTAAAACATCATTTAAATGCTCTTCTTCAGGCAGTTTATGATTCTGAATCTGAACATAAAAGTCATCTTCAAAAGTATCCTTCCACCATTTGAAAAGCTCCTCCCCTTTTTGCTCACCAGTATTTAAGATCGCATCGGGAATATCTCCCAGAATTCCGGAAGTAAGGGCAATTAAACCTTCTTTATACTCAGCAATCAATTCACGGCTAATCCTTGGAACTCCAAAATAAAATCCTTTTAAGAAACCGATACTTGAAAGTTTGGCCAGGTTTTTATATCCTTCAAAATCTTTCGCCAGTAAAACCACCTGCGTTCTTCTGTCGGGATCATCCTTAGTAAACTGTTTCTGTTCGTAACGGTCTGAAATATAAAATTCACAACCTACAACAGGAATTAAAGGTTCTGAAACAGGTTCATCCTCATTAAATTCTTCTCCGTTCTCCTCTGCTTCCTGCTTTTTAGCTAAATATTCTTTATGTTTTTTTACGCGGTCACCATTTGCCCCTTCAATTGCTGAAACAAATTTAAAGGCACCCATCATATTTCCCAAATCCACCATTCCAACGGCAGGGAAATTATCATCCGTAGCTTTTTTAATTAAATCATTAATGCTTGAGGTGGCCATTAATGTTGAGAAAACACTGTGATTGTCAAAATTGAAATATTTGCCCAGATCAATCTCATCAACACTTCCGAAATCCTGCTGCTTTTTCTTATTATGAAAATCTGCAACCTGCCTTCTGATAACAATATTGAAAGGCTTTATCGGATCCGGATAAAGACTCTTGAAATACGCCAGCTGATCTTCAGAAATCTTTAATATTTCTGCGGGAACCACTCCAATTCTTATCATTTCAAAGAACGCTCTTGCCGTAGCATTTACGTCGGCAGCAGCATTATGCGCTTCATCAAACTTACTTCCATAAAGCTTTTCGTAAAGTTCTTCAAGTTTCGGAGATTTATATTTTCCTCCCCTTCCTCCGCCAAGCTGGCAGAAGTCGGTTCCCAAAATCATGGTATCTGCTCTGGGTTTTTCCTGTAGATTATCTTTAAGGTTCTTTCTGTAAAATTCCGCTCCTACAATATTGTAATCGAATTCCACATTGTGTCCGGAAACCACTCTTACTCTATCTAAAACTTCAGCAAATTCTTTTAAAACTTCTTCAAGGTCACGACCTTCTTCATTGGCGATTTTCGTTGTAATCCCGTGAATACGGGCTGCGTTGAAGGGAATATCATATCCTTCAGGTTTTATTATATAATCCTGATTCTCAACTAAATTCCCATCATCATCATGTATCTGCCATGCAATCTGAACCATTCTTGGCCAGTTTTCCGAATCTGAAAGCGGAGCGTTGAAATTTTTTGGTAAACCTGTTGTTTCTGTGTCAAAAATTAAATACATATAATGTTCTAACTTTTTTATAAAAGAGAATGTAAAGTTACTCCATTTTTTCCAATTAATTTATACCCAATATCAAGAATAAACCATAATTCGCGATAACAAAATTATCTCATTTTATTAAAAATATAAACAACTCAAACAAGCACGAAATAAAATATTAAAATATTATTAAAAAAATTAGAATTATTTACCAAAACTAACTAGTTATCAGTTTTTTGCTATAAATTTGATTAACTATAATTTTATAATTTATTACTCAAAAATGAAGAAACAATTACTTTTAATCAGCACATTGATTGTTACATTAACAAGTGCGCAAAATAATGAAGAATTAAAAAGAGAGTTTGAAAAACAAAACAAAGAGAACAGCGCAAAGTTTGACTCTTATGTAGCAAAACGTTCAGGTAATAACAAAGCTTCTGAAACTCTGAAAGAATTTGAAGAAAAAAGAACCAGTTTAGCAGGCTTTATGCCAAATGGCAAACCTTTTTTTAACAGTAATGAAGATATGGACCAAATTAAAAATGCAAACGCTGACTTTCTTCAGAATGGAACAGTAACCGGGCTTACCGGAGCATTTAATGGTGAGAATATTAAATATACAATATTCGACGGAGGAAGAGTTTTTGGCGGACATGTATTCTTTAATAATACTGCAAACCGAATTACAAACAAAGAAGCCAGTACTTTGAATTATTCAGCACACTCTACTGCTGTCGCTGGTTTTATGGGAGCAAAAACTTATTCACAATCAGTGACTTTTACAGATGGTACTTCCAGAACAATAAACTTCCAGGGAGTAGCAAAAAACTCAACCATGGATTCTTACACTTTCCGTGATTCTGTATTACCTGGAGACACATCTACAAGTACTGTATTCCAAAAGATTCTGACAGCTCAGCCTAAAATATCAAATCACTCTTATGGATCAAATGTAGGATGGAATCTAGATACAGTAAACGGAGCCAATGCATGGGTTTGGAATGGTGCTTTCAACAGTCCCGGTTCTTCATATGACTTGCAGGGAACGTACTTCAGCAATGATCAAAATTATGATGCCATTGTTTATAATAATCCTAACTACGTTATAGTAAAATCTTCGGGTAATTATTTTGGATTTGGACCTAACTACCCAACTCCCACTCCACTTCCCACATACTACACTGACAACAATGGTAACCCTGTAGCATTTGCAGCAACAGATGTACTGCCTAGCACCAACTGTGCACAGGGATTTGACTGTATAGGTCCTGGTTCATTAGCCAAGAATATTATTGTCGTAGGAGCTACCGACAGAATTACTGCCAACTCAGGGAGATACACTACATCCGCTGATGTAATTCATTCTGATTACAGCAGCGCAGGACCTAGAGATGATGGAGGTATCAAACCAGATATTTCAGCAGTAGGAACTGATGTAGGAAGTGCATCCACGGCTGAAGACACAGTTGGCAGCCAAGGGTTAACAGTTGGCAGCGGAACTTCTTATTCAGCACCTGTAGTAACAGCAGTAATCGGCCTGTGGACTCAAATTAACAAACAATTATTTAGCGGAAATGAATTAAATGCTGCTGCAGCTAAAGCCTTAACGATCCATTCAGCAGCCGAAGCAGGAAATCCGGGACCGGACCCATTGTTCGGATGGGGATTCATTGATGCTAAAAAGGGAGCTGAATTATTAGTAGGAAAATCAAACAACACAGTTATTTTCAATAACGAAACATTAAATAACGGAGCTGCTAATTCTAAAACAATTCTGGCAACTGGAAACACTCCAATAAAAGTAACCATTTCATGGATTGATCCGGAATATAAAATACCGGCCACAATAAGCTGGAGTGATGCTTACAACAACAGAAGCTCTAGATTGGTTAATGATCTGGATCTTAGAATTACCGACATGGAAACAAATACAGTTTACTTACCATGGAAATTAAACGCAACAAGCCCAAATACAGCAGTTAAAGGTGACAACACTGTAGACAATGTAGAACAGGTAGTTGTAGATGCTCCTATAGCAGGAAGAAATTATAAAATTGAAATTTCACATAAAGGAACATTAAAGAATAATGCAAACCCCAGTGTTACAGCTCCTCAGAATTATTCGATTATCGTGACAGGATTCACTCAAGTACTAGGAACTAAAGATGCTGTAAATGCTCTAAGCAACCTTGCCATTGCTCCTACGGTTACGAAAGATTTTACAAACATTCTGAAAGCTCCTAAAAAATCTACATTCAATGTATATGATCTTACAGGTAAGAAATTACAAAGCGGTATCATTAATAATGAGAAAGAGCCAATAGATTTATCAACTTACACGAAAGGAATTTACATCATTGAAGTAAAAACAGACAAAGATGTTATTTCTAAAAAAGTGATCAAGGAATAGCCTATATAGACAAAGATTTTTTACAAAATACTAACAGTTGTTAGTATTTTGTTTTTTTATGTATATTTGCTTCCTATGGAAAATGCACTTCACGAAAAAGTTTCTCAGGATATATTACTCAAAGCGTATAATCATATGATGCTGGCCAAAGCAATGGCAGATATTTATGAAGAAAACAGAAACGTATGCAAATACGTTCACAGTACTTCAAGAGGTCACGAAGCCATCCAGCTTGCAACAGCATATCAGTTGAAAAAAGAAGACTGGGTTTCGCCTTACTATAGAGACGAAAGTATTCTTTTAGGAATTGGTTTTGAACCTTATCAGTTAATGCTTCAATTACTGGCTAAAGCTGATGACCCTTTTTCCGGAGGAAGATCTTATTATTCCCATCCTTCAAGCAGAGATGAAAACAAACCTAAGATTGTTCACCAGAGTTCTGCAACCGGAATGCAAACCATCCCTACTACAGGAGTAGCACAGGGAATCAAATACATTCAGGACTTCAATCTGCAGGAATTTGAAAATAATCCTGTTGTTATCTGCAGTCTTGGAGATAATTCTGTTACAGAAGGTGAAGTGAGCGAAGCTTTACAGTTTGCAGCTTTACATCAGCTTCCTATCATTTTCCTTGTACAGGATAATGAATGGGGAATTTCCGTAACGAAGGACGAAGCAAGAACCTGTGATGCCTATGATTTTGTTGCCGGATTCACGGGATTAAGCAGAATGAGAGTAGACGGAACAGATTTCGTAGAAAGTTTTGAAGCGATGAAGAAGGCCGTAGATTTTGTAAGAACAGAAAGAAAACCTTTAGTCGTTTGCGCAAAGACAGTTTTAATCGGACACCATACTTCCGGAGTAAGAAGAGAATTCTATAGAGACGAAGAAGATTTAACTAAACATAGAGCTAAAGATCCGGGAGAAATCCTTAGAAAACATTTACTGGAAACAGGAATTGACGAAGATCTTTTAAAGCAAATCACTAAAAAGGCACGTCTTGAAGCAGAAGAAGCTTTTGAAAAAGCTAAAAATGCAGATGATCCAAAGCCTGAAACCGTAATGCAGCACGTTTTCGCTCCTACTCCTATTACTGAAGAAGCAGGAACGCGTGAACCAGCCAACGGAGAAAAAATTGTGATGGTGGATGCTGCCATCCATGCTATTCAGGAATTGATGTGGAAACACCCTGAAGCCCTTCTTTACGGACAGGATGTAGGAGAAAGAATTGGCGGCGTTTTCCGTGAAACAGTTACTTTAGGGAAAAAATTCGGAAGTAAAAGAGTTTTCAACACAGCCATTCAGGAAGCTTATATCATAGGATCTACTGCCGGAATGAGTGCTGTAGGCTTAAAACCAATTGTTGAAGTTCAGTTTGCTGACTATATTTATCCGGGGATCAACCAGTTAATCACAGAGATTTCAAAATCCAACTATTTGAGTGGCGGAAAATTCCCTGTAAGCAATATCATCCGTGTTCCTATCGGGGCATATGGCGGCGGCGGTCCTTACCACAGCGGAAGTGTTGAAAGTATTTTAGCCAATATTAAAGGAATCAAAATAGCATATCCAAGTAATGCAGCAGACTTTAAAGGTCTATTAAAAGCAGCTTATTACGATCCGAACCCGGTAGTAATGCTTGAACATAAAGGATTATACTGGAGTAAAGTTCCGGGAACCGAAGATGCTAAAACGATAGAACCAGCTGAAGATTATGTTCTTCCATTTGGAAAAGGTAAAGTAATCATCGAAGCTGATAAGAATGAAACTGAAAAAGGCAGAACCTTATTAGTCGTTACTTACGGAATGGGAGTTTACTGGGCTAAAGAAGCCGCTAAGAATTTCAACGGAAGAGTTGAAGTAATTGACTTAAGAACATTAATCCCTCTGGATGAAGAACTTGTTTTTGAAAGAGTGAAAGCTCACGGAAAATGTATCGTTCTCACTGAAGAGCAGCTTAACAACTCTTTTGCAGAAGCTTTTGCCCACCGTATCTCTAAAAACTGTTTCAAATATCTTGACGCACCGGTAGAAACCATGGGATCACTGGATGTTCCAGCTGTTCCTATCAATTTGATACTGGAAAAAGAAATGCTTCCGAATGCTGAAAAACTCAGCAATAAGATCGAAGAAATGCTGAAATATTAATTTTATATAAAATTAAAACCTCTAAAATTTTTAGAGGTTTTTTTATGCATTTTTTTTATTACATTTATTTAAGATTATCAATCTCAATTTTAGACTATTATAAACCAAGAAAACCGGATTATCTATTATCTGACAGGCATTACAAAACAAAACCCATCACAGTTTGGTATTTATTTTGTCTCTACACGAAAAACACATCTATCTTTATGATCACAACCAAATACGTCAATTATAAACAGGTTCTCAATCTGGCAGGTATACATCTGGTCTTAATCTCTATCTGGTGTACATTGATTGCTGTTTTCTTTTATTTCTTCAACTGGCACTGGATGACAATTCCCTGGGTTCCTGTTGCACTGATTGGTACAGCAGAAGCATTCCTTGTTGGTTTTAAAAATAACCAGGCTTATGACAGACTTTGGGAAGCCAGAAAAATCTGGGGTGGTATTGTGAACTCTAGCCGTTCATTTGCTTCTATGGTGTATGCTTTTGATACCAAAAACGAAGGAATTGGAGTTTTTGACCTTGAAGACCGTAAAAAAAGAATCGTCTTTCGACATATTGCATGGCTGTATACTTTCCGTGAACAGCTTTTGGTGCCTACAGAATGGGAACATATCAGTACAGAAAAGAAATTCGGGAATATCAACCTGAGAAGAAACAGACTGATCAAAGCTGGATTTCCGGATTACGGAAGAGCTCCTATTTTCCTCCATAAATATCTTTCGGAGGAAGAATATGAACTTAAAAATGATTATAAAAACTTCGCCACATACCTGATATCCCAACAGGCTAAAGACATCAATGAGCTTAAAAACATGGGGGCTATTACAGAATTCAACCAAACTCAGCTGCAAAACAGCCTGAACGAATTCTATAATTTTCAGGGACAGGCTGAAAGAATCAAAAAATTCCCTTCCCCAAGACAGTTTGCCAGTACAGCCTTTGTTTTCAACATCCTGTTTATCATGCTTCTTCCTCTTGGATTAGTAAATGAATTTGCAAAACTTGGTGATTGGGGAATATGGACTTCTATTCCGTTCTGTATTATTATCGGATGGATCTACATTATTATGGAACTGGTAGGTGATTATTCTGAAAACCCTTTTGCGGGATTGATGTTTGACGTTCCCATGCTTTCCATCTGCAGAACCATTGAAATTGACCTTCTTCAGATGAGCGGAGAAACCGATCTTCCGGATCCTATTTCTTCTAAAAATGGAGTTTTGGTTTAATTTCTTTCTTAAAGTGGGCTATTTCACATCCTGAAAATCATTCAAAAAAATTAAAAAATATTCTTTAAAACATATTTAAAACTTCATTGTTTTTCATAATTTAGAGGAATTGAAAACATCAGCTAAAATCTGTCCAAAATTGAATTACGGTTCTGTTTCGGACAGATTTTAACGTATATTTTTTCATCAACTAATAATGTATCCCTTCTTTTTTAAACAATGAGATCAAAGCAAATACTGCAGATTTTGACAATACTGTGTCTTACCCTATTTTGTTCTGAATTGAAAGCACAGGCAGCTTTCAACAAAGAATTACCCAAAGAGTTTACAGACCAATTTACCAAAGAAATCAATGACAGCATTCCGTCTCTGGGTTCTTTTATTGTTTCTGAAAATGATAAGTTAATTTATGAGCAGTATTTTCACGGAGCGAATAAAGAAACAGTCTTCAGTATAAAATCTGTTACCAAAAGCATCGTCTCGGTTTTGGCAGGAATAGCAAAGGATAAAAACCTGCTTCCCAATCTCAACACTCCGGTTTTGAAAATTCTTCCGGAATACAATGTTTCAAGAAGCAGTTTTAAAAACATTTCCAATATTGAAGGAAAGGTTGCTCATGATTCTATAAGAAATACTTTAACTTTAAAAAATCTCCTGACCATGCAGGGTGGTTTCGACTGGACTGAAAATTCAAAAATTTCAACGGCCATGCTTTTTTCCGGTGATCCTGTAAAGTTTGTGCTGGATTTGCCTTTTGAAGAATATCCGGGAACCGTATTCAACTATAACAGTGGAGAAACCCATCTTTTCGGCGCAGCATTGGCAAAAATTGTAAAGACCAGCCTGAAACAATTTGCAACAGAGAACCTCTTTAAACCGCTAAAGATAAATGTACCCCGATGGGATACAGATTCCATGAACAGAAATATTGGAGGTTCTGAAATGTTTATGAAACCTGAAGATATGTTGAAATTCGGTTCTATGATTCTCAACAACGGAAAACTTGGAGGCAGACAGATTGTATCTCAGAAGTGGGTTCAGGAGTCTACCTCAGAGCAGGTAAAACTTGATTCCTGGGATGTAATGCCAAATGCCAACGGATATGGCTATTATTGGTGGCGAAGAAAAACCAACGGACATCAGGCTTTTGTTGCAACCGGATACGGCGGTCAGCTCATCTGTGTCATCCCGGATTTAAAAATGGTTATTGTAACGACCTGCTTTTTAAATGATAAAAACAAAGGAAGAGCAGACATCAAAAGACTTCATTATTTTATCGATAAAATAACGAAAGAAAACCAATAGCTAAGCAGGAAAATTTTCAATGATCTACAATACAATCGCCGTTGTATTTTTAACCTCAGAAATCATAAATGAGCTGTGTGTGCTTGCGATGTGCTGAAGTGTCGTAAGCTTTGTCAGCATAAAATTACGGTAGTCTTCAATATCTTTTACTCCTATTTTAAGGATATAATCGTAATCTCCGCTCACATGGAAGCATTCGGTAACCTCCTGTAAATCCATCACTTCTTTTTCAAATTGCAGAACAAATTCTTTTTTATGCTGGCTTAATTTTACATGGCACAGAACGATAAAATTTTTCTTAACTTTACTTTTGTCCAGCAAAGCCACATACTTTGAAATGACACCCGCATTTTCAAGCTTTTTTACACGCTCATAAACTGCGGTAACAGACAATCCAAGCTTGCCGGAGAGCTCTTTGGTGGTTTGTTTACAGTCAGCCTGTAAAAAAAGTAACAGTTTCTTATCAGTTTCGTCAAGTTCCATAGATATTTTTTTGGTAAAAGTTTAATACTATCGAAGATACTAAATATTTTTTCTAAATAAACAATATTTTACAGTTTTATTTTCTATAAATTCAAATTTATGTTGTAATAATTAGCAAATTAATGCAAATTGGAACAATAAAATAAAAACAATATTTATGGAAAACTTTAACGCAGCCAATGAGATCCAGGATCTTCAGTATTTTGGTGAATTCGGAGGAGTGAATCCTTCTATCTCGGACAGCTCTACTTATACATTCCTTTCTGCAAAGACTATGTTTGATACTTTTGAAGGAAATGCGGAAGGATGCTACCTGTATTCCAGACATTCATCACCTATGAACCTTTATCTGGCTCAGGCTCTTGCCAAGTTGGAAAACACAGAATCTGCCAACGTTACAGCATCCGGAATGGGAGCTATTACTTCGGTTTTGATGCAGGTATGCAAAAGTGGTGACCATATTATTTCTAGCAGAACCATTTACGGAGGAACATATGCTTTTCTTAAAAATTTCATGCCTCAGTTTAATGTTGCAACCAGCTTTGTTGATATCAACAATTTTGAATCTATAGAAAATGCTATTACTCCCAATACTAAAATAATTTACTGTGAAAGTGTAAGTAATCCGCTTCTTGAAGTGGCAGACCTTAGAAAACTTTCCGAAATCTGTAAAAAACACAATCTGAAACTGATTGTAGATAATACCTTCTCTCCTCTTTCAATATCTCCGACAGCATTCGGGGCAGATGTTGTGATCCACAGTTTAACGAAGTTCATCAACGGAAGCAGTGATACGGTAGGAGGTGTATATTGTGCAACACAGGCATTTATTGATGATACTAAAAATGTAAATTCCGGAGCATGTATGCTTCTGGGACCTACCATGGACAGCTTAAGATCTTCAAGTATCTTAAAGAACCTGAGAACATTACACATCAGAATAAAGCAGCACAGCCACAATGCCATGTATCTTGCTGAAAGATTTGAGGCAGATGGTTTAAAGGTATCTTATCCCGGATTACCATCGCACAAAAACCATGAATTAATGAAAAGCATGATTCATGAAGAATACGGCTACGGAGGATTACTGACTCTGGATGCAGGCACAACAGAAAAAGCAAATGAACTGATGGAGCTGATGCAGGCAGAAAACCTTGGCTACCTTGCAGTAAGCTTAGGGTTCTATAAAACCTTATTCTCATGCTCAGGAAAATCTACTTCATCTGAAATTCCAGAGGAAGAACGTGCATCTATAGGAATTTCTGACGGATTGATCAGATTCTCCATCGGTCTTGACCACGACATCAAAAGAACTTACCATAAAATGAAGGAGTGTATGCTGAAAGTAGGTGTTCTTAACCACCATGAAAACATTTCCATATCCTAATTTATTGTAAAAAGGCTGTTTCAATTGAAACAGCCTTTTTTATCTTTAGTTTAAATCACAAGATTCCTGTCTAGATTCCTACGGAATGAAAAGCGGAATGTATATATGTACATTTATTTCCCCAGACTCCATACGAATTATTCGCGTAGATTATCCATACAGTATGTCATTCCGTAGGAATCTAGGTTGCTTTTTTTTTAATTTGGATATAAATTAATGATAAATAAGGAGTTCGATTCCTGCGGAATGACAACCGTTGTGTTTTATTATTTTCCGTTTTAATTTATACCATAAAAGAATTCAATAGGAATGGGCTGAAGCCCATTTATCAAAAAAATAAATCTTTCAACGGCTTTAGCCAAAACCTGTACAGGGTGCTCCTATTATTTCTTATAATAATGATGTGGAAAAGCCTCCTCCGGTTTCATTCTTAAAACATTCAGCAGAATCCAGGATTTCAGGAACCCATATCCGTAGGAAAACATCTGAATATACGTGGAAATAACCGCCATTCCGGCAATACTGATATTTTTAGTTAGTAATAAGGCATGAAACAACACCAGAAACGTGTACAATCCATAAAAAGAAAGGATTATCCCTCTATGCATAATGAAATACTCCAGAAAGCCCATCATATATCCTAACATAAATAAGGTAGGAAACGCAAAAGAAATCTTCACATAATTCGGGTGTCTCTGATTAAGAATCGGTCTTGCACAGCCAAACTGATACACCTGCTTGGAGAATTTACCAAAATCAACTCTACGTTTATGATATACCGCAATATCATCAAAAAAAGCAGTGGTAAATCCGTTTTCCCAAAGGGTCATGGATAGGTCCGGATCCTCTCCTATTCTCATTTCAGAAAACCCGCCTACTTTCCTAAAGACCTCTTTTTTCACACCCATATTAAAACTTCGTGGCTGAAATTTGGAAACCGCTTTCTTACTTCCTCTGATTCCTCCGGTTGTAAACACAGAAGTCATGGAATAGGAAATAGCTTTCTGCATCAGATTAAACCCTTTATGTGCTTTATCTGCTCCTCCAAACGCATCACAAGGAATTGTAAGAATATCGTTTTTAATATGTTCAATATAATCTTTTTCAACAATGACATCACTGTCTACAAATACGAGCCATTCATTTGCTGCTCTTGCCGCCCCATAATTTCTTGTCAGTCCCGGTCCTGAATTATTCTTTCTGAAATATTTAATATCCAATCCCTGTTCAAAGTTCTTGATGGTAGGTTTCAGATCGATCAGAGAGCCGTCATCTACAATAATGATCTCGAATTCCTTATCCGTCTGCTGGGTAAGAGAGGTCAGTAACTCAAAAAGTTCATCTTTTCGGTTGTAAATGGCAACGACAATGGAAATAGTAGGCTTCAAATTGAAAATTTTTCAAAATTACTTATTCGCAGAACAATCTACAAACAGTTTAACAGCTTATTCAGAGAAATTAACGAAGTAAAGTTTTATCTTTCTCAAGCCATGGATTTTACAAATGAAATTCTGAGCCAAGTCATTTGACATTTTAAACAAAATAAAGCTGAGGAATCCATTATAATTTTGCTTTAGAAATTTAAAACAACAATAAAATGGAATCTATTATCAGCACAATGCAACAACCTATTCAATCAGGATTCAATGCATTCTCAACAGCTCAGGAAGTCATAAAAGGAAATGATCTTACCGGAAAAACAGTTATCATTACCGGCGGGTATGCAGGAATCGGCCTTGAAACCACAAAAGCCCTTACCTCCGCCGGAGCACATGTCATTATTCCCGCAAGAGATATTGAAAAAGCAGGGAAAAATCTTTTAGGAATTGAAAATGTTGAACTCGAAAAAATGGATCTGATGGATCCTGCATCTATTGACTCTTTTGCAGAAAAATTTGTATCATCAGGCAGAAGTCTGGATATTCTCATTAATAATGCGGGCATCATGTGGGTTCCTCTCCGCAGGGACAGCAGAGGTATAGAGTCTCAATTGGCAACCAATTACCTTGGGCAGTTTCATCTTACCGCAAAATTATGGCCGGCTCTGAAAAAAGCAGACGGAGCGAGGGTTATAAGTGTTTCTTCATATGGCCATCAAATGGCTCCTTTTGATTTTGAAGACCCGAATTTTGAGAAAAGAGAGTATGACACGCTTTCCGGATATGGACAATCTAAAACAGCATGTAATCTGTTTGCTGTAGAACTTGATGAAAAAGGAAAAGAGTTCAATATCAGAGCCTATTCCCTTCATCCAGGTTCAGTCTATGGCACAGATCTGGGCAGAGAAGAGCCTATTGAGCTTTTTAAGCAGCTCGGAACGCATGATGAAAACGGAAATATCAAACCGGAAGTTGAAGCACGTTTAAAAACCATTCAACAAGGAGCTGCAACAACAGTCTGGTGTGCCGTAAGCCCACAGCTTAACGGAATCGGCGGAGTTTATTGTGAAAACTGTGATATTGCGGAGATTGACAGAGGGCAAATTGAGCACAGATTTGATGAACCGGCTACCATCCGTGGCGTGCAGCCCTATTCTATTGATAAAAAAAATGCTGAGCAATTATGGAAATTGAGTGAAGAGATGTTGGGATTTAACTTTGACACCAAATAAGTGTTTTTTAAATACATTTGTAATGAAAAACTTTTGACAATGGATTTCCAGATACAATACCTCACACCGGATATCAAGCTTTCCAGCTATGATGATAAACTGTTCAAAACAGAAACGGTTTTTGAATATCATATGCTGGTCTGGTTCATATCAGGAGAAACGAAAATTATCCAGGCAGACAAAACCTATATTTTCAAAGCCGGAGATATTTTTCTGATTCCGAGAAATCATCTTGCCACAATTATCAATTATCCAAAAGACGGACTTCCTCATAAAGCAGTAGTGATGCATCTTACCACAGAACGGTTGAAAGCATTTTACAGTGCTGTTGACTATCAAAAGAAAAACAGTCCACGGGAATCCAGCATTCACAGTTTCAGTAGCCATCCGCTTTTGAACAGCTGTCTTGCTTCACTTATTCCTTATTTTGAGATTGAAGGACCATTTCCTGAAAATATTGCTCACCTGAAGATCACTGAAGCCATCAGTATTTTAAGGGAAATTGATCAGAATATAGATTCTGTACTCGCTGATTTTGATGAGCCGGGGAAAGTAGATCTGATTAACTTCATGGAAAAGAATTATATGTTTAATATGCCTTTGGAACGATATGGATATCTGACGGGAAGGAGTTTATCTACGTTCAACCGGGATTTCAGAAAGATTTTTCAAACGACTCCACAACGGTGGCTTACGCAAAAACGTCTTGAACTGGCCTATTATCATTTATCTGAAAGGAATAAAAAACCGTCTGATGTTTTTCTTGAAGTAGGTTTTGAGGACCTGTCGCATTTTTCACATGCTTTTAAAAAGCAGTATGGTTTTGCTCCTTCACTGACGCAATAAAACAAAATAGGTTGTACCACATGAGTACAACCTATTTTATTTTATAATAATATGAAAGCCATTTAGTAAGATCCACAAGGAACTGGATTAATCATATCTCATTTCTGAGATTCTTTTTGTACGTATTGATATTTCGAAGGTTTTACACCAACAACTTCTTCAAAGACTTTTAAAAAAGTGGAATGGTATCGAAAACCTGCCTCTGTATATATTTCTCTCATACTTTTTTTATTATCCTGTAATTCCCTCTTTGCATGTTCAATCCTATACCAATTAATAAAATTATTAAATGTCTTTCCTTGTTTATTCAAGGCAGCGGAGGCATAGGATCTATTTGTTCCTACAACTTTTGCCAGATCCTCCAATCTGAAATCAGGATTCTCATACAATCTATCTGCATCTATATGCTTGACCATATTTTGGTAAATCCTATTTAGCTTTATATCATACACACTCTGTTGAGTATCTGGCTCCGGATCATCTATAACAACAGATGGATCAGATGGATTAATTGCCTCCGTCATGCTTATTTTATTCTCTATATAAGCTTCATTATGCAAATAAAATTGATATATAATAATAGCTATTACGATTATAAAAAATGAAATATCAATATAGTTTAGAATAAACAATTGCTCTTCTGATAATATTTTAAAGGCCAAACTCATTGTATCTGAGATTCCAAAAATATTGGAGATAAAAGGAGCTGCCATAATAGAAACAACGATGAAGACCGAAACATTGATGGTCTTTTTCATATGATGCAGAAATAAGCTGGCTAAAGGAAAAGCAACGCCCCATATTATATTAATGGGCATAACCTTCCAAAAGATAATATTACTGATAAAAAATATAATAATAAAGGGGTATAAAGCTATCTGAATAAGATGAATAAAATCAAAATTAGTTTTATAATTCCAGACTACTATGAAAATGTAAAGAGAAAATATGGCAACAATTAAATGATGAATTGCAGGTATAACAAGTCCCCAAGTATAAAAGAGAATACTAAAACTCATCGAAATAACAAGCAATATGATCACAAAAGTTAAAGTGATTTTCTTTTTTGATTTATTGTAGCTCATTTGTGATATTTTAAATTTGCAGGGCGCAAAAATATAGATTATTTTTCTTTGACAATTATTTCAGATAAAAACAATAAAAAACCACAATCGTCAATTGTATTTATTGGTAAAAAAAATAACATTATCATCAATAATTGAAATATAACAATTTAAATGTCAATAATTTAAATTCAAAAGAAATAAATATACCCTATCATCATCATATATTATTTCTTTACGTTCAGTTATCTCATATTTGCCACACTGTTTCACACAATTATTGTTCTTAATTCTTTAAACAAAATTGCTACAGGAAGCCTTTATACTATTAAATCAAAACCAGATCTTTCAAAGAAAGTATTATAATTTCATAACGTAAAGTTAATATTAAAAACATGGATTTCAAAGAAATACATATAGGAAAATTATTACAGAACAAAGTCGAAGAAGAAAAGATTGAGATCTCAAGAATATGCCGCTTCTTCAACCTCCCGGAAAGAGACATTGATGAGATGTATGATAGTGCATCATTAGATATCAATATCATTCTTAAGTGGTCTAAATTATTAGAATATGATTTTTTCAGATTGTATTCTCAACATTTAATATTATATGCACCCAAAGGAAATAAGAAATTGAATAATGTGAAAAGTTCTCTGCCTAATTTCAGAAAGAGCATCTATACAACAGAAATTATAGATTTTATTCTGACAGAAATTAAAAAAGGAGAAAAAACAAAACAGGAAATAGTAACTGAATATAAAATTCCCAAAGCCACTCTACATAAATGGATACAAAAATATCAAAAGTAAAAAATACCATCCCAAACTATAAGAGAATTTATACGGATATGATTCAAAAAAAATATCCGCACAAAAAAGAAGAATGCAGAATTATCTTGGAAAAAAATAAATTAACAACATTAGATATAATAAAGCTGAACAATATAATTTCTGATGCTCAGGATTGTGCCGTTTTTAGATCCAATCAAAAACACAAATCTTATGATACAGAAACCATTATAAAAATATTAGAGTATCAGAAAAAAAATAAGATAACCAATTACCAGACCGCTATTGACTTTAAAATGAGCAGAAATACCCTTACAAAATGGAAAAGAAAATATATTGTTTAAAAACCAACAACCTTCAGTTAATCTGACCTTTCAAACTAATGAAAGGTTTTTTATGCAAAAATCACCAATAAAGGCATATAAAAAAATGGTAGACATATCTGTCATTTTTCAAAAAATCCTCATCGTAAAAATTTTTATACAAGGGATATATATTTTTTAGAGCCAAAAAAGGATTATCAAAATCACATCTGTAAATACACATCTCATTTTAGGTAAAAAAGATTACAATATTGTAAAATTCAAAACCCATAATAGACTCACCAACAACATGTTAAACAAATAAATAATAAATATACGCCATCATAATCAACTATGTAATTTTTACATTCAATTCCTTTATGTTTGCCCTGTTCTTATCAGAGAAAGATCATTATCATACAAAATTCAAGCAGGATTTCTAAGGTCTGTGAGGAACTAAAAACATAGACCTGAACAATATAACTAACATTCACATTATGTTCCAGAAAATTAACAAACTCGATATCATCCTATACAGATGTGTAAAATATATTTTGGGAAATTCTTCCATAAAAAAATACCATTCCTACAGACATAGGCAAAATTTAAACCGTGAATAGAAAAAATACATAGAATGATTTATTTAAATTTTAAATTAACATAAGACATGAAAAAAAAATTATTGTTCTTGGGATTTACAATAATCTCAAGCTATTTATTCAGCCAAACAGGAGGGGTAGGAATAGGAACCTCTTCTCCGGATGCATCTGCCATACTTGATATAAATTCAACCAATAAAGGAGTTCTCGCACCCAGAATTTCTTTAACCTCTATAACAGATGCTACTACCATACCTTCTCCTGCAACCGGATTATTGGTATATAATACAGGAACAGCCGGACTTACTTTTACAGGATATGTATTTTGGAACGGTTCTCAATGGAGAGGTCTTGACAATTCTTCTCTCACTATTGGTACAATAGACAATCTTCTTTGTAATGGCGCTACCCTTTCTCCAAGTACTTATACCCAAAATGTAGTTTATTCAGGTACATTGAATATTCCTTACACAGGAGGAAACGGTGGAATTTACCCTTCGCAAGTCATCTCTTCAAATGGACTTACAGCAACGCTGCAGTCAGGAAATCTGGCTTTAGGTGCAGGAAATCTTATTTATAGTGTTTCAGGTACTCCAACGGTATCCAGCCCAACAACAACTAACTTTGCAATTAATGCCGGCGGTAAAACATGTAATGCTTCTGTGGGAGTAAATACAATAGGATTGGGTCAGGAAATATATTGGTCTGGCACGGCACCTGCCAATGTAGGGAGCGGAGGTCTGAATCCTACATCTACGGTTGCTCAAAACTATCTGAGTTATTATTCCTCGGATGTTCCAACGATAGACGGAATGAGGTTTGACGTTTATTTTATCGAGAGTGTTACATCCAATGGTACTGTTTCAGCCGTTCCTCGCTTAGTCAATGTTTCCGGAGCTAATTTAAAAGTTAACTTTTCAGCAATGTCCAGTATTGATAGCTTTGGAACATCTAACATATGGTTGGCAAATGGACAGTTTATTAATTTAGATAATGGGATCTATAATGGATATGGATTAAATATGACTACTAGCAGTACACCCGTTAGTCTAAGTGATACCTACAATAACCATACTGAAATTGAAACAGCTCATTTATTAGTGAATGGACGTTGGTACAAAGCCGAGTATTACTCTGCTATTGATAATAATAACACTACAGATGCCAGCGATGATATTAGAAGAATTGCAATCTACGTTAAAAGACTAAAATAATACACATCATTGTCAATAGTTATTTACTTCACATTTATAAAAACTGTAAAGTAAAAAATGCGCCCGGTAAGATTCTATTAATACAAATGATAAAAGCAAAGTCGTTCATTCTTGAACGACTTTAGCTGATTTAATATTTATTATACTTTTCATTTAAGTATATATTACTACAGAAATAAAAAAAGAAAATACAACCAATAGATAAGTACTGAATTTATTTTTTCTGTGAAACATCTGGATCTTTTGGCACCTTCTTTTGAGATATTACATTATGATTCAGAGCTTTTCTTTTAGGTTCTGAACGTGAGGATTTTGATCCGGAGCCTAACAGATCCAATAGATCAAAAATCACATCGAAAATATCAAAAAAATTCCAGGACATAGTTAATCTTTATTTATCTTCCAATTTATGTACTTTCTTCGTTCCTTCATACATTTCGTACTGTAAAAATCTCGTTTCCAGCTTTCCGTTGAAAAGTTTGATTTTTCTTGAAGGACGTAAACCTATTTTCTTCACGGCTTCAAGATCAGAAGAGATCAGCCATGCTAATGTATTCGGATAATGGGTTTTGAAGGTATCTCCGATTTTTTTGTAGAAATCATCATCATTAATGGAAATTCTCTCATCGTATGGAGGGTTAAACACCATCAATAAAGGGAAAAGTTCCTTTTTAGAATCAAAGAAGTTTTGTTTTTTAATCTCAATAACATCTTCCATTTCTGCCGCTTCTACATTCATTCTTGCAGCGTTCAGCATTCTTGCATCAATGTCATACCCAACAATTTTTCCATCAAACTGTCTGACTCTGTTAATTCTGAATTCTTTAATTTTCGAGAACAGTTCTGCATCATAATTATTCCAGTTCTGGAATCCGAATCTCTTTCTGAAGATCTGAGCCGGAAGATCCAGAGCAATCATAGCTGCTTCAATCAATAATGTTCCGGAACCACACATAGGGTCAAGGAAATTACCTTTTCCATCCCATCCTGCCAGCTGAAGCATTCCGCTCGCCAGCACTTCATTGATTGGAGCTTCTCCCTGTTCTCTTCTGTATCCTCTTTTAAACAAAGGATCTCCTGAAGAATCCATTGAGATCATCACCAACTCTCTGTCAATATGAAGATGGAATTTGATATCCGGATTTCTTGTTTCTACATTCGGGCGTCTTTTGAATTTTTCCTGGAAATAATCCACGATCGCATCCTTCATTTTTAAAGTTACAAACTGTGAATGTTTGAACGTTTCAGAGTTTACTGTTGCATCAATAGAGAAAGACTGGTCTACATCCATAAAGTTTTCCCACTCAAACTTGAAAAGTCTGTCATAAAACTGATGCTGGTTGAAAGCCTTGAACTCATGAATGGGCACCAGAATTTTCAATGCTGTTCTTGCAGAGTAATTGATTTTGTAAAGAAAACCCAGATCTCCTTCACAATTTACCGCTCTGTTTTTAATTTCAACATTCCTTCCACCCAATTTTTTGATTTCTTCTGCCAGAATCTGCTCCAATCCGAAGAATGTCTTTATCTGTATTTTAATATTTTCTGTATCCATAAGTATGAATTAAAAGATTTAAAGCTTTAATAATTAAAAGATTAGCCCTCCAACTTCTTGTCCAATTGAATTTTTCAATCTCTTAATGTCGTAAAATACTTTGCTTTTAACCGCACAAATTTAGTTATTTTTGCATTATGGAATGGTTTGAATCTTGGTTTGATACCCCTTATTATCATTTGCTTTATAGCAACAGAGACTATACTGAAGCTGAAAACTTCATTAAAAAGCTCACAGCGGACCTTCAGCTTCCGCCTCAGTCGAAAATCATAGATCTTGCCTGCGGAAAGGGAAGACACTCTGTTTTCCTTAATAAATTAGGGTATGATGTTTTGGGACTCGACCTTTCAAGACAAAGCATTGAATCTGACAAACAGTATGAAAATCAAACCCTGCTTTTTGAGGTTCATGATATGAGAAACCCAATTGATGCAGATCCGATGGATGCTGTATTCAATTTATTTACAAGTTTTGGGTATTTTGACAATGAAAATGATGACAAAAAAGTATTCCAGTCGGTTTACAATGCGTTGAAACCCGGAGGATATTTTGTGCTGGATTATCTGAATGAAGAGTATGTAAGAAATACTTTAGTCCCTGAAACAACAATTACCCGTGGTGATATAGATTTCAGGATTCTTAAAAAGATAGAGGGCAGACATGTCATCAAAGATATCCGTTTTGAAGCAGACGGTAAGCCTTTTCATTTCTTTGAAAAAGTAAAGCTTCACACATTAGAAGCCATTCATGCTTATGCTTCGGAATGTGGTTTTGAAAGAATAAAAATCTGGGGAGATTATCAGCTGAATGAATTTAAAAAAGAAAATTCCCCGCGTTGCATCAATTTATTTAAGAAAAAATAATGACAACAGTACTTTTACTGATTTTAAGTGTAATAACAGGAGTATTCCTGGGAAAGCACTTTGGTAAAAAAGAAAAACTGGCCAAAAATCTACTGATATTAAGTGCCGGTTTTTTAATTACAATCTGTCTCAATGAAGTTTTCCCTCAGGTGTATACCTCTGCTGGAAGCAATAGTCTTGGAATATTTGTAATTGCAGGAGTTCTTCTACAGATGATTCTGGAAGCTCTTACCAAAGGTTTTGAACACGGACACTTCCATCATCATAATGAACACAATATTCTTCCTGCTGCTTTAATGGTCGGATTGTTTATCCATGCTTTCATTGAAGGAATCCCTCTTGCCAATGAAGAGCATGAGATGTCCCCTTATCTTTGGGGAATTGTATTTCACAATCTTCCCATTTCATTTATTCTGGGGGCGTTTTTATTCAACAGAAAAGGAGAATCAAAAAGTTCTTCATCTTATCCTTCTATTCTCATTGTAGCCTTATTTGCTCTGGCTTCTCCAATGGGAATGTTATTAGGAAATTATTTCAATCCTGATCTTCAGCCTTATTTTCTGGCTATCGTGGGAGGAATTTTCCTTCATATTTCATCAGTGATCATTTTTGAAAGTAATAAAAATCACAATATTGACTGGGTAAAAATCGGACTGGTAGTTTTAGGAGTCTCACTTGCATTGATGATGCATCTCTTCCATCAGCATCCCACTGCTCATTCTCATTAAAAAATAAAAAAAGCTCCGGAATTTTCCAGAGCTTTTTTTATTGTATATAGCTTATCTAAAGCTTAGAATTTCCATCCTACTGTAAGGAAGAAATTGTTTCTGTTATTTTTAACCTCACTTGCTGCATACGCATCACTTTCAAAGATGTTATTGGCAGAATAATAAGATGAATCAGAATTTCCGTCCATATATCCTCTCATAAAAGGGTTAGTGTACTTAGATGAGATATTCTGATAAGATGCATCTACATAGAATGATTTGAAATCATATCCGATACCGAAGGAAAGTGTATTTCTGTCACTTAGCATCATATTGCTGTACGATTGATCTCCTACAGTACCAGCATCATTAAATCTACTGATCGTAAGGGCATCAAAAGGACTTGACTGGTAAGCATAACCTCCTCTCAGTCTGAACTGCTGTACTCTATACTCAGCCCCTACTCTCACTTCAGAAAGGTTTTTATAATTCTCTTTAAAGAAATCATTTAGTGATCTTTCTGCACCGCCGTATACTTTATAATCAGGCTTTGTAAGTCCAAGGGTATAATCTACGTTCAAAGAGAAGTTTTTACTTGCTACAAATGCAGCACTCACTGTTGCTTTAAGCGGTGAAGTAAACTTTCTGTTTTCAGCACCCATATCGTCTCCGTAAACAGGATCATTATAGAAATAATAATTTCTGTCTATTGTCCAGAATGTAGGAGTTTCAAGAGATGCTCCCACTCTGAAATTAGGACTTAGCTTTCCGATAACCCCTAATGAAGCAGAAAAACCTGATGATCTTTCTGTATAAGGAGTATCCTGCTTACTGAATCCTTCTGTAGAATTATTGGCAAGATTTCGGTAAAATAAAGTATCATATTGATCAACTGAAGCGTTGAAAAAATTGAAACCTGCTCCTAAGTATAAATTATGATTGTAATTCGCTCCTACCCCAAAACTCATCTTTGACAAATTACCATATCTTTCATAGATATGTCCTGCCAATGCTGCATCCTTGGTTATATCATCTTTATCAAAAGCGTAAACAACATTGTTATTACCCGGTGACTGAATTACATTATCAAGAGACTGATTGGAAAAATTAATACCAATATTAATAAACTTCCAAGCCGTTTCTGTCATCAGCGGGAAAGCAATGATCCCTCCTGCATTTCCAAGGTCTCCCTTAGTTTTGCTGTAGTCTATGGTAGATCCAGCTAAAGAGCTGCTGTTTTTATTGCCTAAAATAGATAAAGTTCCTGAAACCTCTCCTGAAATAGCTACCCCTAAACCTGCCGGGTTGGTAAGCAAAGAGTTTGCATCACCACCCAGTGCACCATTAGCTCCAGCCATTGCATTGAACTTAGCTGATCCCACCATAGGAGTACTTGAGTAAACATCCACGGTATTTCTTATCACAGAAACATCCTGAGCCTGCGCATAAAATGCCGCAGAAATACTCATTAATACTAAAGATTTTTTTAACATTATTTTTTAATAGTTTATTCGTTTGAAAATTATCTGAATCCGCCTCTGCCTCCGCCGCCGGATCTCATTCCGCCACCACCAGAAGAACCGCCTCTGAAGCCGCCTCCACCGGAGTTGAACCCGCCGCTAGATCTGAAACCTCCTGAATCATTAGATCTGAAGCCTCCATTATTGTTGTTTCTAGGCTGTGATTGCTGATAATTATAATTAGGTCTTGTCTGTGGTGCAGTATTACGGAATCCACCATTTGAATTGGAGTTTCTGAAACCGCCATTTGAGTTGGAATTTCTGAAGCCACCATTATCTGTGTTTCTAAATCCGCCATTACTATTTCTGAAACCACCATTTGAATTAGAATCTCTGAAACCTCCGTTATTTCCGTTTCTGAAACCGCCATTAGTATTTCGGAAGCCTGAATTGGCTGTATTGGTTCTGTATACTGCGTTAGCTACACCCGTATTCTGGAATCCTCCTCCACTGGCACCGCTTCTTCTGTAAACAGGTCTGTTGTAGTATCCGCCACCCCAGTAACCGCCTCCGTATCCCCAATAAGGGTTTCCGTAACCGCCCCAGAATGGATCATAATATCCACCGTATCCCCAGTATGGACTTCCCCATCCGTAAGAGCCTCCCCAGCCCCATCCGAATGATCCGCCCCAACCCCAGGATATGCTTGCACCCCAGCCCCAGCCGCGGTTCATGCCCCAGCCCCAATATGGGCTGTAACCACCATACCATCCCCAAGGAGATCCCCATCCCCATGAGTTGTCATAGTAGTTTGTCTGCGAACCTGCATAAAGTCCCCAGTCTGAATCGGTAGCATTGGAGTTCCAATTGGTGTTGGTACTCCAGTCATTATATCTGTTTTGCTGTTCTCTGGAATTCGCCTCTGCATTTTGAATAACATTGGAATCCTGATAATAGTCATAATATTCTCCTACTCTGTTTCCGCTATCATTAATGATAACTCCTTCAGGTAGCGTATCCTTATTGGGGTCGTAATACACCCCATCTGTCTCGCTATACCCTCCCATCTGAGCACCACAAGACACAAGTAATAATCCGCCTGATATTGCCAACACCCCTTTGGATCTTAGCAGACCAAGCAAATTTTTATGTATATTTCTTTTCATGATAACGTAAAAATTTTTAATTTAAATTATATTTGCAATCTGTACCAAAAATGTACCAAAATACTGGTAAAAAAATCTATCAAAAATAGATTTTTATTTTTAGATAACAATAATGTACAAAAGTTAAAAAAATTTTAAAAAATAATGGCAAAATTAACCTCAAGAAGCGAAGATTACAGCAAATGGTATAATGAGCTGGTTGTAAAAGCTGATTTAGCTGAAAACTCAGGCGTGCGTGGATGTATGGTGATCAAACCGTATGGCTATGCGATCTGGGAAAAAATGCGTGATGAAATGGATAAAAAGTTCAAAGAAACAGGTCACGTTAACGCATACTTCCCGCTTTTTGTGCCCAAGAGCTTGTTTGAGGCTGAGGAAAAAAATGCAGAAGGTTTTGCAAAAGAATGCGCTGTTGTTACTCACTACAGATTAAAAACCGATCCGGACAATCCATCCAAACTGATTGTAGATCCGGATGCGAAACTGGAAGAAGAGCTTATCGTTCGTCCTACTTCAGAAGCTATTATCTGGAATACATATAAAAACTGGATTCAGTCTTACAGAGACTTACCGATACTGATCAACCAATGGGCGAATGTTGTTCGTTGGGAAATGAGAACACGTCTTTTCTTAAGAACGGCAGAATTCTTATGGCAGGAGGGCCACACCGCTCACGCAACAAAAGATGAAGCTGTGGAAGAAGCAGAAAAAATGAATAAAGTATATGCAGATTTTGCAGAAAACTTTATGGCAATGCCGGTAATTCAGGGGTTAAAAACACCTTCTGAAAGATTCGCTGGAGCTGATGAAACCTATTGTATTGAAGCATTAATGCAGGATGGAAAAGCTTTACAGGCGGGAACATCTCACTTCTTAGGACAGAATTTCGCAAAAGCATTTGACGTAAAATTCACCAATAAAGAAGGGAAAATAGAACATGCGTGGGCTACATCATGGGGAACATCAACCCGTTTGATGGGAGCTTTGATTATGACACACTCTGATGATTTCGGATTGGTACTGCCTCCTACCCTGGCACCGATTCAGGTGGTGATTGTTCCAATCTTTAAGGGAGAAGAGCAGTTAGAGCAAATCAGTGAAGTAGCGTTGGATATTCAGGCTAAACTGAAAGCAAAAGGTATTTCTGTGAAATTTGACAATGATACTCAGAACAAACCAGGTTGGAAATTTGCAGAATACGAATTGAAAGGAGTCCCTGTAAGAATCGCGATGGGACCAAGAGATCTTGAAAATAAATCTGTGGAAATTGCGAGAAGAGATAATCTGACAAAAGAAGTTCGTTCTATCGAAGGTCTGGACTCTTATATCGAAGATTTATTGAAAACAATTCAGCAGGATCTTTATAACAAAGCTCTTGAATTCAGAAAAGATAATTTTACGAAAGTGGATACTTACGAAGAATTCAAAAAAGTCTTGGAAGAAAAAGGTGGTTTCATCTATGCGCATTGGGATGGTACAGCTGAAGAAGAAGAACAGATCAAGGATGAAACGAAGGCTACCATCAGATGTATTCCTTTAGATGATGATGTAGAAGAAGGAATTTCATTGGTTTCCGGAAAACCATCTAAGAGACGTGTGTTATTCGCAAAAGCTTATTAAAAATTTTAATGATTTTAAAAAAAATCGTTAATTTTTAAAGAAATATTCAAAAAAAAGTGACATTTGGACGGATTTTTGTTTAAATTTATCTCAACATTAATCAAAAAAATTTATTATTATGTCTTTAAATGTCATTGATTTAATTAAAGGACAATTAGGTCCCGCTTTGGTTTCACAGGCTGCCTCGCAGTTTGGAGAAAGTGAATCCGGTATTTCTAAAGCAATTGGCGGATTGTTACCTGCTGTGGTAGGTGGATTAGCCAATAATGCAGATAAGCCTGGCGTTGTGGATGCTATTACACAAGCCTCTTCAAGTGGAATTTTAGGAAATTTACTAGGCGGTTCGTCCAGCAACCCTATTATTTCTAACTTGTTGTCTTCAATTTTTGGAGATAAAGTAAGTGGATTAGTTAATTCCATTGCTAGTTTTTCAGGAGTAAGCAATACCTCTGCTAGTTCTTTGTTAAACCTGGTGACTGGAGCTACAGTAGGCACAGTTGGAAAATATGCAGCAGACAATAATTTGGGTGCTTCAGGTATTTCCAGTTTGCTGAACGATCAGAAAGGCATTATTTCTTCCTTATTGCCGGCAGGTCTTTCTTTGGCTTCCTTTGGATTGGGAGCTGAAAATTGGTTTGGTCAGGCGAAGGAAACAGTTTCTTCAGTAACTTCTACTGCTAAAGATAACATCGCAGAAGGTGTAGCTACAGCAAGAGAAAATGTTTCAGAAGGAGCTAGAGAAGTGAGAGAACGATTTGAAAATAATAACAATAATAATCAAGGCGGAGGCTCCATCTGGAAATGGTTGCTTCCGCTTTTACTGTTACTGGCAGCCGGGTATTTCTTGTGGAAACAGTGCGAGAAAAAACAAACCACTACCACAACTACTGCTACGTCTGACTCTGCGACGGCCACTTCTACTGCAGATACCGCTACAACAGGAACCGCAACACCTGTTCCGGCTACTGCTAAAACCGATGAAAACATTGACCTTAACGGGGTAATGTTAAAAGGTTACAAAGGTGGTATGGAAGATCAGATGATTACTTTCCTAAAATCAGGAGCTTACAAAAATGCAGCTGATGATTCTGCACTGAAAGATAAGTGGTATGATTTTGACCATGTTAATTTCAAAATGGGAAGCTCTACTGAGCTTGAAGCAGGTTCACAAGGACAATTGGACAACCTGGTAGCTATCCTTAAGGCTTTCCCTGATGCAAAAATTAAAATCGGTGGTTACACGGATAAAACAGGAAATGAAGCTTCTAATGTAAAATTATCAAAAGCAAGAGCTGAATTTATCAAAGCTGCTTTAGCAAAAGCCGGAGTTGGAGCTCAGGTTTTAGAAGCAGAAGGTTATGGAAGTAAATTTGCTACTGTAGATGCAAAAGCTTCTGATGCAGAAAGAGCTGCTGACAGAAAAATGTCTGTAAGATTTGCAAAATAATCTTTAGATTTAATAAAAATTAGATCCCGGGAAGTAATTTCCGGGATTTTTTTATGCCATGATTTCTCTGTTTACATTTATTTAATTAAATTTGTTAGTCATTTCTAACATTTATGAATTTCAATATAAAAAACGCCTGGCGAAAAGATAAAACATCTCATTCCTTATCAGAGGTCTATTCATCAATCAAAGTCCCTAAAAATGCAAATTTCTGGAGAAAGTATCTTGCATTTGCAGGACCTGGACTGATGATTGCTGTAGGATATATGGATCCGGGGAACTGGGCTACAGATATTGCCGGAGGTGCTCAGTTTGGGTATACCCTGCTATCGGTAATTCTTATTTCCAATATTTTCGCGATGGTTTTACAGCATTTATCCGTAAAACTGGGAGTTGTTGCAGAAAGAGACCTGGCACAGGCCTGCAGAGACCACTTCAGTCCTACTACCAATTTTATTCTCTGGGTATTTTGTGAAATAGCCATTGCTGCATGTGATCTCGCCGAGGTCATTGGTTCTGCAATTGCGTTAAACCTATTATTTCACATTCCGCTAACGTGGGGAATTGTCATTACCACAGTGGATGTTTTAATTATTCTTTTACTTCAGGCCAAAGGTTTCCGATGGATTGAAAGTATTGTAGGAGGACTTATATTCATTATCCTTGCCTGTTTTGTCTATGAAATCGTTATTTCTAAGCCTGCTTTCAATGAAATTCTGGGAGGATTGGTTCCTCAAAAGGAAATCATTCAGAATCCTGCAATGCTTTATATTGCTATTGGGATCTTAGGAGCCACCGTAATGCCCCACAACCTGTATCTGCACAGCAGTATTGTACAGACCAGAGATTATACCCGGGATACACAAGGCAAAAAAGAAGCGATAAAGTTTGCTACCCTGGACAGTACGGTTTCATTGATGCTGGCTTTCTTCATCAATGCCGCGATACTTATTCTGGCTGCAGCCACCTTCCATACAACAGGTAACGAACATGTAGCAGATATTCATGATGCTTATAAAATGCTTACCCCTATTCTGGGAGCTTCCATGGCAAGTATTGCGTTTGCTATTGCGTTATTGGCATCCGGACAAAACTCTACATTGACAGGAACTCTTGCAGGACAGATTGTAATGGAAGGGTTTTTAAATATCAGATTAAAGCCATGGCTGAGAAGGCTCATCACAAGACTTATTGCGGTAATTCCGGCTCTTATTGTTGCTATCCTTTACGGTGAACAGGGAACGACCGAACTATTGGTTTTAAGCCAGGTCATTCTATCCATGCAGCTAAGTTTTGCTGTTGTACCATTGGTTATGTTTACCAATGATAAAGCAAAAATGGGAGAATTCGTCAACAAACCGTTCCTTAAAATCTGCGTGTGGGCAATTTCCATTATTATTATTGTTTTAAACCTATACCTTTTGTATCAAACGTTTACAGGAGAATAAAAAATACAACTATAGTTTTTAAATTGACTATTGGACATTATTAGTGAATGGTCAATAGTCAATTTTTGCTTTGCAAAGTCAGTTTTTAAAATTACACGCTTATAGATTCACAAACGAAGTGGATTGACATCTTCACAATTGATAGTGAATGGTCAGTAGTCAGTTTTTGCTTTGCAAAGTCAATTTTTAAAACTAAGCGCTTATAGATTCACAAGCGAAGTGGATTAACATCTTAACAATTGATAGTGAATGGTCAATAGTCAGTTTTTGCTTCGCAAAGTCAATTTTAAAAATTACACGCTTATAGATTCACAAACGAAGTGGATTGACATCTTCACAATTGATAGTGAATGGTCAATAGTCAGTTTTTGCTTTGCAAAGTCAATTTTTAAAATTACACGCTTATAAATTCACAAACGAAGTGGATTGACATCTTAACAATTGATAGTGAATGGTCAATGGTCAGTTTTTGCTTTGCAAAGTCAATTTTTAAAACTACACACTTATAAAATTCACAAGCGAAGCGGATTGATTTATTCACTATTCACCTTCACTCATTTTTCTGCCTTAATGTCCTGATTTTGGATTTGGCAGGCTCTTTGTCAAACAAACAGTAAATAAATATTGAATTATGGAAAACCAGGATATTAACGAAGAAAGCATCAATAATCAGGAAGAAAACAACGTTCAGAATGACGCAACGTCTCAGGACAATGTGACAGCAGCTCCTTCACCAGAAGAACTTTTGGCAGAAGAAAAAGACCGTTACATCAGATTGTATGCTGAATTCGAAAACTATAAAAAAAGAACAAGCAAGGAGAAGATGGAATTCTTCCAATATGCTAACCAGGAGATGATGGTTTCAATGTTAGGGGTTTTAGATGATTTTGAAAGAGCATTAAAGGAAATCGCTAAAAACGGAAACCCGGCTGACCTGCAAGGTGTAGAGCTTATCTATCAGAAATTCAAAAATAAACTTACCGAAAAAGGCTTACAAACAATGGAAGTAAGAGCTGGTGACAGCTTTAATGTTGATTTCCATGAAGCGATTACTCAGATCCCTGCTCCATCGGAAGATTTGAAAGGAAAAATCGTAGACGTTATTGAAACTGGATATACTTTAGGTGATAAAGTAATCCGTTTTGCAAAAGTAGTAACAGGAAATTAAAATTCATAAATGATAAATGATGAGTGATAATTGATGAATGTTTCACTTATTAGCTTTAGAATATCTTTTATCATTTATCAACAATCAATTATAAAATTGTCATGTCAAAAAGAGATTATTACGAGGTTCTTGAGATCAGCAAATCTGCATCCGCCGACGAAATAAAAAAAGCATACCGTAAAATGGCCATCAAATTTCACCCGGATAAAAATCCTGGTGATAAGGAGGCTGAAGAAAAATTTAAAGAAGCTGCTGAGGCTTACGAAGTTCTGAGCGACGATCAGAAACGTGCCAGATACGACCAGTTCGGTCATGCCGGAATGGGTGGAAATGGAGGTTTCGGAGGTGGAGGCTTCGGAGGCGGAATGAACATGGAGGATATTTTCAGCCAGTTTGGAGATATTTTCGGTGGTGGTTTCGGAGGATTTGGCGGTGGCGGTGGAGGCCGTCAGCAGGTGAAAGGTTCTAATTTAAGAATCAGAATCAAGCTGAATCTTGAGGAAATGGTAAACGGAACTCAGAAAACCATTAAAGTAAAGAAAATGAAGATGGCAGAAGGTGCCACTTCAAAAACATGCCCTACCTGTAACGGTTCCGGTGTTCAGTTAAAAGTAATGAATACCATGTTTGGTCAAATGCAGACTCAAACTACGTGTAGTACTTGTCAGGGAATTGGGAAAGTTGCTGACAAGATTCCTGCAGGAGCCAATGCACAAGGTCTTATCAAAGATGAAGAGGAAATCACGATCAACATTCCGGCAGGAGCAAGAGACGGAATTCAGCTTAATGTAAGAGGAAAAGGAAATGATGCTCCATTTGGTGGAATTCCAGGGGATTTATTAGTCATCATTGAAGAGGAAGTAGATCAAATCATTAAGAGAGAAGGCGATAATCTTCACCAGGAACTGTATGTTTCTTTTGCTGAAGCTGCTTTAGGAACGAAAAAAGAGATTCCTACTGTAGGCGGAAAAGTAAAAATTACCGTTGATCCGGGAACTCAGTCCGGAAAGATCTTAAGATTGGCAGGAAAAGGACTTCCAAGCATCGACAGTTACGGAAAAGGAGATATGTTTATCCACATTAATGTATGGACGCCACAAAAGCTTACTAAAGATCAGAAAGACTTCTTTGAAAAGCAGATGTCCAGCGGAGAAATGGTTGCAGAACCATCCGGAAAGGAAAAAACTTTTTTTGATAAAGTAAAAGATTTATTCAATTAATATAAAAAGAGACTTTTTACAAGTCTCTTTTTTCGTTTAAAAGTTAGGGTTGAAAGGTTCAAAATAATCTTTAAGCCAGACCATAAAAAATCCTGCATTCTTACGAATACAGGATTTTTTTGGTTATTTAATTCTAATTCTGTTTTTATTTTTTTGTCGCCAATGAATAGATTCCTTTTCCTAATGTAAATACAGCAACCGCTGCCAATCCGCCAGCAACTCCAAGCGTAAGCTCTTTTAAAACATCCGGCCAGGTTGGAAGTACGCCATGAAAAAATTCTATTCTATGTAGAAAAATTCCACCAGCAACCATTATTAAGGCAATTGTTCCAACGACTCCTAATATTTTAATAACAATAGGTAAAGCCTTCACTAATAGATGTCCAAGGCTCCCGAAAAAACCTTTATCATTACTTTTCTTTATCAATTTAAACCCTGCATCATCCATTCTTACGATCAAAGCTACAATTCCATAAACTCCGACAGTCGCTATAAATGCAACCAGGCTCGTTACTAAAATCTGTGTAATGAAAGGATGACTTTCTTCCAATACGGTCCCTAAAGCAATAATAACGATCTCAATTGATAAAATAAAATCCGTTGTAATTGCCGATTTTACTTTCTGTTTTTCTATTTCTTCAGAACTTTTTTCTTCTTCTACAATTTCCTCTATAACTTCATGCCCCTTTTTGTCACGATGAAAAAGAAATTCTATTATTTTTTCAACTCCTTCAAAGGCCAGATAGAATCCTCCAAGGATCAATACATAATTAATAGCCGGAGCATACAACCAATTGAGCAAAAAAACAATAGGAAGAATAATCAGTTTATTGATAAATGATCCTTTGGTGATAGCCCACAGAACCGGAATTTCTCTGGAAGAAAGAAAGCCAGTGGCTTTTTCTGCATTTACAGCAAGGTCATCTCCTAAAATACCAGCTGTCTTTTGGGTAGCAACCTTACTCGTAACTGCTACATCATCCATCAATGCTGCAATATCATCTAAAATTGCAAAAAAGCCTGATGCCATATTTTAATAATTTTTTAATCTTTGTTAAGTTCAGCAAAAATAAATATTTAATTCCGTTTTTAGATTCATAATCTGACAATAATTTTGAAAATTATAAGAATGATTAATCAATACCCAGCTTTCAATATTTTATATCTTTGTTTAAAATCTATCCAATGGATGAAAACTGGGAAACTCAATTACAGAGTATATGGCTAAAACTGGGAACAATAAGCAATGAAGAGTTTATTCACCAAATTAAAAATCATACAGAATTACTAACGGATTCCCAGGCTATTGCTGATTTTGAAAAAGCCTGTGCTTTTGATTCAACGGGATATGAAAAGAAAGCGGAACCTTTGTACAGATCTGCATTAGATCATGGGCTAACCGGTTTGCGAAGGAGAAGAGCAAGAATCCAGCTGGCAAGTACTTTAAGAAATAATGGAAAGATAGAAGAAAGTATTGATATTTTAAGGGAAGAAAAAGCTAATTATTCTGATGAACTGAATGATGCAGTAGACTCTTTTTTAGCACTGTCCCTTTCTTCAGCGGGAGAATACAAAGAAGCATTATCATTAACCTTGAAAGCAATTTCAAAACATTTGCCCAGATACAATAATTCCCTGAGCCGCTATGCTGAAAACTTATAGCTTGCTACACAATTTCCGGATAAATTATAAAGCTCTCGGCAGCTGAGTATTCAAATTCTTATGGATAATAAATTATGTACTAACAACATAACAAAAATCTGCTTACTTTTAACCGTTTTTAAAATCTGATACTATGCGACGTCAATCCTCTATTTTAGTCTTACCATGTTCAATTTTTATGTTCAGCATATTTTGCTCTCCTTTAAAAGCCCAGACTGAAACGAATGTCAGCACTATTGATCAGGTAAAGAAAAAGCAGGAAATAGACAGTATCATAAGAGCATACGCAGCTATCAATAAATTTAATGGAACAGCTTTAATCCATTATCAGAATAAAATCATTTTTGAAAAATCTTACGGTTGGCAAAATGCAGAAAAAAAGATACCCAATCAAAACGAAAGTGTCTATCAGATTGCTTCTTTGACCAAATCTTTCACAGCTCTAATGATTATGAAATTAAGTGAGGAGGGAAAACTTTCTGTTCATGATCCCATCTCAAAGTTTATTCCCGATTATCCGAGAGGAAATGAAATCACGATAGAGCATCTGCTTACCCACAGTTCAGGTATCTATGAAGTATTGCAAAACAAGGAGTATTTCAGCCTGCTTCACACCGGAAAAAGTATCACCAGAGATAAAGAGCTTTCTTATTTTAAAAACGAGCCTCTGGCTTTTCAGCCGGGTACTCAATTCTCATATACCAATTCAGGATATATTTTGCTAGGAATTATTATTGAAAAAATAACAGGGTTGTCTTATGAAGATGCAATTAGGAAAAATATTTTAAATCCGCTGAATATGGCTCACACCGGATTTAATTACATGACTCTGAAAAGCCCGTATAAAACAGTTCCCTATTCATATATTTCAAATACAAGACAGGAAAAAACAGAAGTCTGGAATTCAACATTAACGGGCCCTGCAGGACAGATCTACAGTACTGCTGAAGACCTTTACAATTATTATAAAGGATTAAGAGACTATAAAATTGTATCCAAAGAAACATTTAAAAAAGCTACAACCCCATATTTGAGCGGCTATGGTTACGGATGGTTTATTGATGATCTGTATGGTAAAAAACTCATCAACCATGGTGGAAATATAGAAGGTTCTACAAGTTATTTTGCCATGCTTCCTGAAGAGGATCTCAGCATTATTCTTCTCAATAATATCACGAGTAAAAAACTGGAAAAAGCAGGGAACACCATTCTAGCAGCCCTTTTAGATCAAACCTATACTCTTCCACAACCTAAGAAAGAAGTCACTTTAAGTACTGATTTACTTAAAAAATATGCTGGTAATTATAAACTTTCGGACGACAGTATTATTCATATTCTCTACGAAAACGGTCAGCTCTTTATTCAGAGCAGTACTATTCCCAAAGTGAGAATGCTGGCTGAAAAAGAGGATGTATTTTTCCTGCAGGATGATGACAGCGAAATTTCTTTCATATTCAAGAAAGGAGAAAAAGATGTTATCAGTATCAAAAAAGGACTTTCATCAAAAACAGCCGAAAGACTTTAAGTAATTTGACATCTATCATTGACAATACATCAATTTTTTTGTAAATTTAATTAATGAAAAAGCTCATTCTCAGGTATCATTTTTTCGTAATGGGATGTTTCGGTTTTCTGCTGCAGTCCTGCAATACGAAGTTCAGAGTCTGGGTAGGTCCCGGAGGTCAGCAGAAAATTTACAATTTAAAATACGGTGAGCATAAAAGACAGAAAATGGATGTCTTTCTTCCCAAAGATTATGCTGAAGATTCTCCCGTTGTTCTTATCGTTCATGGCGGCGCCTGGACTTTAGGTAAAAAGGAACACATGATACAGGTTCAGAAAATGCTTTTTGAAAACAGAATTCCGAGTATCAGTATGAATTATCGGTTAGTTTCTGCAAAGAAAAAAATCACTTATAAACAGCAGCTTGAGGATATTGGCCTGGCGATTGAAAAATTCAATTCTTTAACGGAAAAAGCAGAACTTCTGCCCAACAATTATATTCTTCTGGGAGAAAGTGCCGGCGGACATCTGGCATTACTCTACGGATATCAGCATTCTGATCAGATCAAAAAGATTATTTCTCTCAGTGGACCAACAGATTTTTACAGCGCTGAGTATCTTAAATCTTTTTATTCCAAATATACTTCTCCCACTTTTCAAAAGGTAGTAGGCAGTAAATTTGACCGGAAAAATGTTTCTGAAGCCTTCAGAGAAGCCAGCCCTATTGCGAATATTACCAATGTTCCTACCCTCCTGTTTCAGGGTAACAATGATTTTCTTGTCAATCAGCATCAGGGAATTTCCATGGACTCAGCGCTTACCCAAATGAATATTCCACACAAGTTTATCTTTATGAAAGGTGCAGGTCATGCTCCAAGGTTCTTCAGTAAAAGAAAAAGAGACAGTATCATCTATCCCAACATTCTGGAATGGATCAAAAAATAATTATCTATTCAAAATAATTAAACAACTATCCTAACTAATTCGTTCATAAGAATCTTTTAAATATCCAGTATAAAAAAAACAATTTTTGCCTGGTAGATGTATTTAAAAACGTTATGGTCGCAAAAGAATTTTAATGCTTATATCTCTCGGTCGCAAAGACACTTCGTTTTGACTTAGTTAAGTGAAACGCCTCTGCGAACGAAAAATAACAGATATAATAATAACCTTGCGAACTTTGCGGGGTAAAAAACATTTCTTATGCATAAAAAAGCCATCTCACTATTGAGATGGCTCTATTTTGATTGAATTTTTATTTATTCAAAATCCTGGTCTTCATATTTTTTAGAAAGGTCTTCTTTTTTTCCGAATACAAATTTGAAGATCACCGGAAGTGTTGTCACCAGAACAATCACAATAATGATGTATTCCAGTTTCTCTTTTAGGTTGATTCCAAACTGCTCCATAAACAGTTTATCCAGATAATGTCCGGCAAAGATCAAAATGAATGACCATAGCACAGCACCAATAATATTATCTCTTAAAAATTCCTTTTTATCCATCTTCACAATTCCTGCTACAATGGGTGTAAAAGTTCTTACAACAGGTAAGAATCTGGCCATAATAATTGCTAATGCTCCGTGTTTTTCAAAGAAATCATGAGCCTGGTAAAGATATTTTTTCTTGAAAAGCATTGAATCCGGTCTTTTATATAAAGCAGGCCCGGCCTTTCTTCCGAAATAGTATCCTACTTCATTTCCAATAATAGCGGCAAGAGCTACTCCCGAAGCTAATAATGTAGTATCTAAGAAATCGCTCCCTGTAGAGCCAAAAGTCTCTTTGATGATTTCAACGGCATAAATTCCTGAAACGAACAAAAGTGAATCTCCCGGCAGGAAAAACCCTACAAAAAGCCCTGTTTCAGCAAATACGATAAACAAAATAAGCCAAAACCCTCCCATTTTAATATAAAACTCCGGGTTTAATAAATCCTTCCAGCTATTGAAATCTTCCATAAATATCGATGAACAACAAAAATAAGTCTAAAATGTCTGAAACAAAAATTAATTATAAGATTTTAACTAAAATTCAAACATGATTTTTAAAGGTCAAGGTCATCATCCGAAACCGCCGTCCCATCGGCCATTAGAAATGCTTTTAAGAATGGGGTAAGATTTCCATTCATTACAGCATCCACATCTGAAGTTTCATGACCTGAGCGTACATCTTTTACTAGTTTGTAAGGGTGCATTACATAATTTCGGATCTGGCTTCCCCATTCGATCTTCATTTTATTGGCTTCTATCTCATTTCTTGCCTTCATACGCTCTTCAAGTTCCATTTCATAGAGTCTTGAACGAAGAAGCTGCATTGCTTTTTCTTTATTCTGAAGCTGAGAACGGGATTCTGAGTTTTCAATGATAATTCCGGTTGGTGCGTGACGAAGACGTACAGCGGTTTCTACCTTGTTTACGTTCTGCCCTCCTGCTCCGGAAGACCTCATCGTTTCAAAAGAGATATCGGCAGGGTTAATATTAATTTCGATCGTATCATCTACCAAAGGATAAACATATACGGAAACAAAGCTGGTATGACGTTTTGCATTACTGTCGAAAGGCGAAATTCTTACTAAACGGTGCACTCCATTTTCACCTCTTAAATATCCAAAAGCAAATTCTCCTTCAATTTCCAGGGTAACCGTCTTCACACCGGCTACATCACCTTCCTGAAAGTTCAGCTCACGGATTTTATATCCTTGTTTTTCGGCCCACATGGTGTACATTCTCATCAGCATAGCCGCCCAGTCACAGCTTTCTGTACCTCCAGCCCCAGCGGTGATCTGAAGTACAGCAGAAAGCTCATCACCTTCATTGGAAAGCATATTTTTGAATTCAAGATCCTCAATTTTTTCTACCAATTGCGGAAAGGTCTCATCCAGTTCTTTTTCAGAATCCGGATCTTCTTTGGCAAAATCCACCAAAACCTGTATATCTTCAAACTGTGTCTGAATTTCATCATAACCTTCCACCCATTTTTTCTTGGAACGAAGCTGTTTTAAGAATGCTTCAGCAGTTTTCGGGTTATCCCAAAATTCAGGTGCTGCTGTTTTTTCATCATCATTGGCAATTTCTAGCTTCTTTTTTTCAATCTGAAGGTATCTGTGTAAGTCTTCAATCCTGGATTGAACTTCTTTTATCTGGTCGTTGTTAATCACGAATTTTTCTTTTTACAAAAATAAGGAATTCTTTTAGAGTGGAGAGGTGCGGGTTCAAAGTTCGGGTTTAAAGTTTTGGGGTTCGAGGTGCGGGGTGCGGGTTTTGGGTTCCGGCATGTGGAGTTCAGGGTTTGAATTCAATCTGGAAAAAATAGACTCTGAACTATTGAACTGGTGGGATAATGAGTAATTAGTCATTGATAATTTCAGCATCAAAGCTTCTTCTAAGATATTCTTTTGATTGTTTACTTTCCGATTTGAATCCTACCATAGTTAAAATGTAGACAAACAAGAGCATACCTAGAGGAAGAAAAAGTTCTACTGATATTTCCTTTTCTCTTATAGTTCTTATGGAAACTCCTATGAAGAAAATCAGAGCAAATGAACACCAGACTATTAAAAAAAAGAAGACAAATGCATGTAGCGACATGGTCACCTGTATTTGGGTTCCATTATTTTCATTTTGAATTCTACCATTTATCTGAGGAAGAAACGAGTTTCTGTACTGAATAACTTTGCTTATTTCAAAGCTATTATTATTCACAGTTCCTTCATATTCTTTTATATAATTTTTTCCAAAACCAAATTTTTTAGGTTCTACAAAGCCTGAAAGTCTTGTTAAAACTTCCTGTTCAGATAAATTTGTTTTGTAAGTAATGCGTTCGTAGGGTAAGTATTTCATTGGTATACCTCTTTATTTTAAATCATATCAGCCATTATTTCACCCATCTTAGGAGCCAGAGCAACGCCCATCCCTGAAAGTCTTACCGCGCAAAACTGTCTTTCTGAAAGTTGTTTTACAATAGGTGATTTTTCATCACCCATAGCCATAATTCCTGACCATCGGAGTGCTATTTTAAAGTCTTTATAAGGAAGTATGACTTCTTTTAAAAAGTTTTCCAAATGATTTTGTAGAAATTCTGTCGTTTCAAAAGCCGTTGTTTCTTCTGTTTCAAAATCCTGATTTCTTCCACCACCCAATAACACCCGGTTTCCGAGATTCCTGAAATAATAATACCCTTCATCATAGTGAAAAGTTCCTTTCAGCTTCAATCCTTCTATGGGTTCTGTCAGAAGAATCTGTCCACGGGCAGGAATGATATTTTCTTTTTCCAGAAACCTGGAAGTGAAAGCGTTGGTACAATAGATCACTTTATCTGCTTTTACAGAAAGATCACCGGAAAGACAAACCTCAATCTCATTAGCTGTTTCTTCAATATTTCCAACTTCTGTTCCGAATAAAAATTCTACTTTCAGCTCATGGCACTTTTCAAGCAGTTTCTGCAACAGTTTTCCTGAATGCAGACTCCCTTCACAAGGGTTTTCAATCAGAAATGCAGATTTTTCCAACCCGAATTTCTTTATTTTGTCCTGTTTCAAAGTATAGGTTTTATCCAGACCAGTTATTGCTTTCAGCTTTTCATTAACGGAATCGAGATAGAATAAAGGTTCTTCATTATTTAAAATTTCATAGCCGCCAGTAAGTTCAAAATCAATTTCATCATTTTTAAAATAATGCTGAATTTTCTGAAGTCCGTCAAATCTCATTTTAACAAGCTCCAGTGTTTTCTCCCAACCCATTTTCTGTGAATCAGCAATCACTTCAGTAAGGCTTCCGAAACAGGCAAACCCGGCATTCCTCGTTGAAGCTCCCAGAGGAATGGCATTCCGCTCAATAATTAAAATCGACTTTTCAGGATATTTCTCTTTGATAGATATTGCTGTCCAAAGCCCGGAAAACCCGGCACCAATGATAATGATATCTCTTTTCCTGTAGAAAGTTTCCAGTTCCCAGATGCTGTTCATGAGTGATTTTTATAAAATGTATTCATGTAAAAAAGTAAAATGTATTCATGACAAATTCATATCTGGTAAAAGATAGATCATAAAACCAGAAACCTCAAACTTTAAACTTTAAACCTTGAACTCTAAACCCTATTACCCCTTATCTTTCTCCTCCTCATTATGCTGAAAACCGATGGCTCTTTGTGGTTCTTCAACAACTCTATAAGTTTCCAGTTCGCTCTTTAATGCCTGAATTCTGAACTTAAAATCATCAAAATTATTGATAATAGCATCGGCTAAGAATCTGGCTACCTGATCCAGATATTCTTCAGTAAGCTTGGAACCTGCATCTCTTAAGGCTCCGCTCAAAAGATTCTGATCAATTTTCAGCTTCTCGTTTCGGGTTCTCTGATAAAGGTTTTTAATTCTTTTCTTTAAACTTTGTGTAAAATCTATCAGCATCGTATTGCTGAATGCTTTCATTTTTGAAGATATTTCATGCCAGAAAGGAACTTTATCTGCTTTGTTGTTTTTCAGTATTTTGTAAAGTAAAGAATCTTCTTCCAATCCTCTGGTCATAGCATATAAAATGATTTCTGAACGCTCTGAAGCATTAGGAGGAAAGATCGGGATCATCACATCAAATCTTCCCGGAGCAAGAATTTCTTCATCAATTTCCGAGACAGAATTGGCAGAGCCCACCATCAGAACACCTTCTTTTTCAAATTTCCCGATATAATGAAGGATAAGCTCCTGAGCTTCAAGATTACAGGATGCAACATCTGTTTCCGCTCTTCGCTGCATCATAATTTCATCAAAATCATCCATGAAAAGAAGCATTTTGTTTTCCTTCATCATGCTCAGCAGGAAATCACTGAAATTAATTTCATTCCCGTCAATTAAGGAAGTTCCTAAATAATGTTTTTTGACTTCTTTAAACTGATATCCGATGATTTCAGCAATTTTATTGGCCCAGAATATTTTACCGCTTCCCGGAGGGCCATACAGGATAATTCCTGCAGGTTTATTGATTCCCCAATCTTTGATCTGCTGTGGATTCAGGAAAGGTTCCAAAACAGTAGATGTATAAAAGAAAAGGTCTCTGTATCCTATGAAATCCCTTTGCTGCAGGCTGGTTTTATGCCCGAAATAATCATAGACAAACTGGTAGTTTCCTCCCAATTTGTTATCAATTCCATAACTTGATATCGAGGATTTGAAAAAGCCGTTATCAAAAATATTGAGGTTGTTATCTTTAATCACCTTTTCAACCTTTTCTTTAGGCTGATTAATAACTTTGGCAATCTGTTCCAGTGTTTTATTCTTATCCAGGTCTTTTTCGTACAACCTTAAAAAGTCTATATTTTCGCGGGCAAATTTTTCAAAATCGTCTTTTACTTCAAAATTGGTACTGATGCATTCTACCAATTCCAGATCGAAATCCTGTATAAACTGTTTTATGGCTTCTGCAGAAACATTAAGTTCTTCTGCCAGTTCAATTAGCTTCATAAGTCTTGATTAATTCTATCAAATTTAATGTATTTACCCATAAATTAATATTGATTTATGATAATTCTGTAACATTATCTAATTTATATAGACTACTACTATGTAAAACAAATTACATGGAAAAGATTTTATCAGTAAAAAATTTGACAAAGAAATTCAAAAGAGTTGTGGTCAACAATATTTCTTTTGATGTCGAAAAAGGAAATGTTTATGGGCTTTTGGGTCCCAATGGAAGTGGAAAATCCACCACTTTCGGGATGCTGCTTTCAACGATTAATCCTACCAGCGGAGACTGGTTCTGGTTTGGAAAAAAAGGAACAGATCCGGAAACTTTAAAAAAGATCGGAGCAATTATCGAACAACCAAACTTTTATCCTTATCTAAGTGCAGAAACCAATCTTAAAATTGTAGCAGAAATTAAAAATGCTCCTTATTCAAGGATTGATGAAGTCTTGAAAACCGTTAATCTGTATGAAAGGAAAAAAGATACGTTCAAAACCTTTTCTCTGGGAATGAAACAGCGTCTTGCAATTGCTTCCGCGATGCTAAACAACCCTGAAGTGATGATATTAGATGAACCAACCAACGGACTGGATCCGGAAGGAATTATTCAGATCAGAGAAATCATCAGTAATATTGCCAAACAGGGGATCACGATCATTATTGCCAGCCACCTTTTGGATGAAATTGAAAAAATCTGCAGCCATGTGATTGTATTGAAAGAAGGAAACTCCATCTACTGCGGAAGAGTGGATGAAATGACTTCCAACAACGGATATTTTGAACTGAAAGCTGACAACAATACGTTGCTTTTAAATGCATTGAACGAACTTCAATGGTTCTCTTCCATTAATCAGGAAGGTGATCTTATTAAGGCCCAGATCCGGGATGATACTTCTATTTCAGCTTCAGCAATGAATCAGAAACTGGCAGAAAAAGGGATTTACCTTTCCCATTTGACCAAGAAAAAACTGTCTCTTGAATCTCAATTCCTTGAACTTGTAAAAAACACCAATTAGTCATGATAAAATTATTAAAACTGGAATACTACAAAAACCTGAACTACAAACCGTTTAAGGTTTTCACAATACTTTATTTCGCCATTCTTATCGCTTTGCTTTTCATTGGATTGGTTGACTTTGATGTTTTTGGAGGAACGATTAACTTACAGGAACAGGGAATTTATAACTTCCCGGAAATCTGGAATTTCACCACATGGATTGTGGCTTTATTGAAAATCTTCCTGGGATTGATCATTGTTTTCTCTATTTCACAGGAATTCAGCAACCGAATGTTCAAGCAGAATACGATTGATGGATTAAGCAGAAAAGAATTCATTACTTCAAAACTACTGACGATAAGTATTTTTACGATCGTTTCAACATTGATTGTATTGGGTATTACTATATTCCTTGGTTATCAATATTCAAATACAAAAGAATCTGCAAAGGTTGTTGCTGAGATTTTCTTTATTGGAAATTACTTTGTAAAACTGTTTACTTTCTTCTGTTTCTTAATGTTTCTTTCCATTTTACTGAGAAAATCAGTGTTTGTATTTCTTGCTCTTTTTGTTTTCTGGATTGGGGAAGGAATTTTAACAGCTGTGGAAGTATTCTCAAAAGTAAAAGGGATGCAGGGGCCACAGAGAAATGAAATTCTTCAGAATGACTTTTTCATCACGCATCTTTTACCGTTGGAAAGTATGTCCAGCCTTATTCCTAATCCGATGATGAGATTAAATATGGCTAAAATGATGGGCGTAAAATATGAGTTCCACTACCCTACAGAAAGTCTTATTGCATGTCTGGTATGGTCTGCTCTATTCATATTCGGATCGTACTGGATTCTGAGAAAAAGAGATTGGTAGGTTTCAATGTTTAAAATTTAAAGATTGAATAATTTAAAATATTTAAAGATTATTTGTAAAGTGGTTCGTTTCGGATCACTTTTTTTGGCTTAAAATTTTCATTAGGTTTCGTTAAAAACTAACCATGAAAAAAATATTCTACATACCCGGATTAATCAGTGCCATACTGATCCCTGTTCTTTTTTGGTATTATGGAAATCAAAAGTTTGAAGACATTAATGTTTCCGTTATTGACATTGGGCTTCCTGCCAAAGAGAGAGAGGGTGATAAAAATACATTTGCAAGTTTCGAACCTTACAGAAACTGGGATTACAAAAAGATAAAAATAGCTTCCGGTACTGCCAAAGAAAATTCAAAATCATATGTTTATGAACTGAAAAATCTCCAGAAAAGGAATGAGAAAGAATCTGGTATTGAGTTTATTTTAGATCAAAATAATACCTATGGTGATTTTGTCTCTGTTTTGAATGATTTAGCAATAGCCAAACAAGATCAATATGCCGTTGATCTGGAGAAAACAGGACATATTTTTGCTGTTTACAGCTATATTAATCCCAAGGTGCAATATCCTGAATATGAATGTTTACTTTGTAATGATACTATAGATTGGGGACCAGCAGAAACTGATAACTATTATGGAAAAATCACAACAGCTCTTACAACGCTTCCAAAGGAGATCTACTTCTTTATATTTGGATTTCTGATATTTCTGAATATCTCCATGCTCAGCATCAAAGAAAGATTTCAACTATATCATTAATTCAAAATAAAAAGGCTGCCATCTGGCAGCCTTCCTTTCATATTACTTTTTATCTAACAACGGAAGATATTTTCCGTATCCTTTTGTTTCCATTTCAGCTTTTGGAATAAATTTCAGCGAAGCACTGTTGATACAGTAACGAAGTCCGCCTTTGTCTGTAGGACCGTCTGTGAAAACGTGTCCCAAGTGGGCATCACCGGTTTTACTTCTTACTTCTACTCTGTCCATTCCGTGAGTACGATCCAGTTTTTCATCAATCAAAGCCTTTGTAATAGGTTTTGAGAAACTTGGCCATCCACAGCCGGATTCAAATTTATCTGTAGAGATAAACAAAGGTTCTCCTGTGGTAATATCTACATAAATTCCTTCGCGGGTTTCATTCCAGTATTCATTCTGAAAAGGTCTTTCTGTGCCGTTTTCCTGAGTAACATTATACTGTTCTGCAGTCAGTTTTTCTTTTAAAACTTTTTTATCCTGTTTTTGGTAGGCTGGCTTTGGAAGCGGATTTGCTTTTTTTGCCATTTCAAAAAGTCCCGGTTCAATGTGGCAATATCCTCCCGGATTTTTATCCAGATAATCCTGATGGTAATCTTCTGCTCTATAAAAGTTTTTCAATGGAATAGTTTCTACCAATAAAGGCTTATTATAGTTTTTTGCCAGTTTCTGAACTTCTTCTTTTACAATGGCTTCATCTGTTTTGTTAGTGAAATAGATTCCTGTTCTGTACTGGTTTCCTCTGTCATTTCCCTGTTGATCTTTGCTTGTAGGATCAATGGTTTTAAAATAAAGGTCAATTAACAGCTTCAGATCTACCTGCTCGGGATCATACTTCACTTTCACTGTTTCAGCAAAACCTGTTGTATGGCTTACTACTTCTTCATAGGTAGGATTTTGAGTATTCCCGTTGGCATACCCTACATCTGTTCCTACAACTCCACGAATCTGTTGAAAAAAATGTTCTGTTCCCCAGAAACATCCGCCTGCAAAATAAATCTCTCTAACGTTTTTGTTATCCATAATTTTCTCATTTTCTTTTTTTATTTCCACTACATTAGGCTTGTTTTTTTTGAAAAGCCCGGATCCCGCAGCAAAGACTGCTATACCCAGAATGATTCCGAGTACAATTAATATATTTTTCATTTTTACCTTTTTATTCATTACTTATTATTTTGAACGAGCATCAATCCAAATCCTAAAAGCATCAGGTCTTTTACAATAAAGAAATCTGTCACAGGAACTCCATCCACCACTTTCCATATTCCCGGCGTTGTAAACAAATAGCTTAATGTTACCAGAAAAATGACTATCATTCCTATTCCTGCATACTTCTTCAGTACAGCAAATTTCGCACTAAATATCAGGAGTAATGCAATGATAATTTCTATCACTCCGATAAGATTTGACACTGCCTGAATGCTCATAATCTTATATACGAAAAAAGTTAAGAAATGGTTTTCTACCAAAGGTTTTATTGCGGCTGCTTCTGTAGGGGTAAATTTGAAAATACCGATCCACAGCAAAATAAGAGCTGCTCCGAAAAGGGAGATATAATACCCGGTCCGGGTGAATTGATTTTTAGATTCCTGTACTGTTCCGACCATGTTTTTAAGATTTTAATTGAATACTTTATTGTTTTCAATAGTATAGTCGGAGCCTTTTCACAATCCTGACAGAATTTTTCTTAGAAATTTAATTTATCGATCATTTTATTTTTAAAATCCTGAATTTCAGATTCATTTATTTCGGTTTTCTGTTCAGAAAATGTCTTGGCGAGAACTTTATCCAGGACTTCCAGTTTTTGTTTGTACATCCTGCACCATTTACAGATCATCAGGTGGATGTTAAGTTTTCTTTTTTCTTTGGCAGAAATGGTATCGGCATTATGTTTTTCCATGAGCAATGTTGCTTCACTGCATGGTAAAAAAAGGATATGTAGTATTTTTCTTATCATTTCATTTACGATCTTGAAAACCAGTTAAACTCCAGACATTCTCTCAGCTGTATCCGGCTTCTTTGAAGTATCTTCCAAAGATTAGTCGTAGAAACATTCAATTCCTGACTTACTTCCGGTGCTTTTTTTTCTTCGATATAATACATTTTAAGCAGAATCTTCCATCTGGAGGGCAATTCCTCAATACATTCCTCTAATGTTTTATTAAAATCCTGATTATCTAAAAGTTCATTACCTTCACCCGATACATTCCAGTCATTTAAAATATCATTATTTTTCCATGATCCTGTTTCATCAAAAAAATGATCGAGTCTGATATTAGGTTCTGATTTATATTTTTTTCGGTAAAAATCAGCAGTTTTCCTGTTCAGAATAGCCATCAGCCAGGTAAGAGGCTGGCTTTTCATTTCAAAAGAATCATATCCCGAGTAGGCAGCGAGAAAAACCTCCTGAACTACGTCCTGAGCATCCTCCTTATTTGAAAGCAGGTAAAGCGCTTTTTTCAGAAGCGGCCCGGAATACTGTTCTATCCAGCTTTTCAATTCTTCATCTTTTGTCATTTACTTTTATTCGAATTTAATAAAATCAAGATTAGCACATCTTTACGGTTCTTAACAAATATAGTGCTATACTAAACAGAAGTGTATAAATTATTGTAAGAAATAATGCCCAATATCCAATATTTTTCTTTTCTAACTTTAAACTCCAAACAGAGAAAATCCAATCGATAATGAATACAGGAATCATAAGATAAATACAAAAATTCACCAATACAGAAGTTACAGCATCAGGAATAGATTCTTGAAAAAAATATACCAGAACAATAAAAATAGGATAAGCAATTGTAATTCCGATTACCCATTGAGCCAATATTCGCGCTTTCATTTTCAATTATCTCAAATATTTTCAGAAAGATAAATAAAATTTTTAAATCTTGTTATGAACACCGTAAACCTATAAGGTTTACGACACATCCATTAGTCCAACCTATCCCCATTCAAAACATAGCATAAAATTATTACAAATCGCTTAAAAATCTTAAATTTGCATCTTATCAAAATTTGATATTAAAAAAAGCAAAAGCAATACTATGACATCACAAGAAATACGTCAAAAATTTTTAGACTATTTTAAAAGTAAAGGGCACCTTATCGTTCCTTCAGCTCCTATTGTGCTGAAAGACGACCCTACCCTTATGTTTTCCAACTCCGGAATGACGCAGTTCAAGGATTTCTTCCTGGGCTACAAAACACCTACCGCCCCTAGAATTGCCGATACACAGAAGTGTCTTAGAGTTTCAGGGAAGCACAATGACCTGGATGATGTAGGTAGAGATACTTACCACCATACCATGTTTGAAATGTTAGGAAACTGGTCTTTCGGGGATTACTTCAAAAAAGAGGCTATTGCTTTTGCCTGGGAATTACTGACTGAAGTATACGGAATTCCAAAAGAAAATTTATACGTAACGATTTTTGAAGGTGATGCTTCTGAAAATCTGGACAGAGATCAGGATGCTTATGATTTCTGGAAATCTCACATTTCAGAAGACAGAATTATCAACGGAAATAAAAAAGATAACTTCTGGGAAATGGGTGAAAGCGGACCGTGCGGACCGTGTTCAGAAATCCATGTTGACTTAAGAACACCGGAAGAAAAAGCTAAAGTTTCAGGGCTTGAACTGGTAAATAATGACCACCCACAGGTTGTAGAAGTATGGAACCTGGTTTTCATGGAATTCAACAGAAAAGCAGATAAATCGTTAGAGAAGCTTCCTGCTCAGCACGTGGATACGGGAATGGGCTTTGAACGTCTTTGTATGGCGCTTCAAGGGAAGTCTTCCAACTATGATACAGACGTTTTCACACCGCTTATTGCTAAAGTTGAAGAACTTTCAGGTAAAAAATATACAGGAATTTTAGAAGACGAAAAAGATATTGCCATCCGTGTTGTGGTAGATCACATCAGAGCGGTTTCTTTTGCGATTGCAGACGGACAGTTACCTTCAAATGGAGGTGCAGGTTATGTAATTAGAAGAATTTTAAGAAGAGGAATTTCTTATTCTTACCGATTCCTGGATATGAAAGAGCCTTTCCTTTACAAATTGGTGGCTGTTCTTCAGGAGCAAATGGGACCTTTCTTCCCTGAACTTGAAAAACAAGGAAAACTGGTTGCTGAAGTGATCAAAAGTGAAGAAGATTCATTCTTAAAGACAATTGAAAACGGTCTGATCAGAGTTGAAAAACTGATTCAGCAGACTATTGCAAATAATCAGAAAGTATTACCAAGCGAAGAGGTTTTTGAATTGTATGATACTTATGGTTTCCCTGATGATTTAACAAGAATCATTGCTGAAGAAAAAGGGTTAACGATTGATGAAGAAGGTTTCAAAGCTGAGATGGAGAAACAAAAACTTCGTTCAAAAGCTGATTCTGCTCAGAAAGTATATGACTGGGTAAATCTTGAATCGAAGCCCGAAACCTTTGTAGGATATGACCAGACTGAATCTGAAACGTATATTACCAGATACAGAAAGGTAGAAAATAAAGACGGAGAATTTTACCAGGTAGTACTAAGCAGCTCCCCTTTCTATCCTGAAGGAGGTGGACAGGTTGGAGACAAAGGTGTTCTTGAGAACGCTGTTGAAAGCTTTGAAGTACTGGAAACGAAAAAAGAAAACGGATTGATCATTTCATTAATCAGCGGTCTTCCGAAAGATGCAGGCGCTGTTTTCTATGCTAAAGTAAATGCTTCTGAAAGAAAAAACTCTCAGGCAAACCACTCTGTAACTCACCTTCTGCACGAGGCTTTAAGAGACGTTTTAGGTACTCACGTAGAGCAGAAGGGGTCTTATGTAGGTCCTGATTATCTACGTTTCGACTTCTCTCACTTCAATAAAATGACAGAGGAAGAACTGGCATTAATTGAAGAAAAAGTAAATAAGAAAATCAAGGAAAGTATTGCTTTACAGGAATTCAGAAATATTCCGATCCAGGAAGCTCTGGAGAAAGGAGCAATGGCTTTATTTGGTGAAAAATATGGTGACAGCGTAAGAATGATCCAGTTTGGAAGTTCAAAAGAACTTTGCGGAGGAACTCACGTAAAAAACACCAGCGAAATCGGTCATTTCAAAATCACTTCTGAAGGTTCTGCTGCTGCGGGAATCAGAAGGATTGAAGCGATTTCAGGAGATAAATCTGAAGAGTATTTCAGCAATCTTGAAAAACAGATTATTGAGCTTTCTCAATTATTAAAGTCTAAAGATGTGGTAAGATCTATCGAGAAACTGATCGAAGAAAATACATCATTGAAGGCTGAAGTAGATGCTCTTAAAAAGGAAAAAGCAAAAGGGGAAATCGGAGAATGGAAAAATGCTTATGAGCAGAAAGGCAACAAACAGCTTCTTGTAAAGAAAACTTCTCTGGATGCAGGTTCTGTAAAAGACATTGTATTCCAGCTGAAGAGAGAAATCCCTGCTTCTGTAACGATCATTCTTTCTGATGCAGACGGAAAACCAATGATTACTGTTGGTGTTTCTGATGATCTGGCTGCAGATTATCAGGCTGGCACTATCGTAAAGGATCTTGCAAAAGAAATCCAAGGTGGTGGTGGTGGAAACCCAGGCTTCGCAACAGCTGGTGGTAAAAACCTTGAAGGGTTGGAAAACGCTTACCAAAAAGCGTTGAATATCTAAAATAGAAATATCTATTATAAATTTTAGCCCCGGCTGTCTCGGAATCGAGACAGCCGGGGCTGTTTTTATTAAATAATATAGTTTTTTTTAAACCAAAGTATTTTCTATAATACTTTATATTTCAGGAGGCAAAGAAGGAAATCAACTTCATTGATTCTGACGAAGCTTATGTAATAATCATGCTTCTATCAGATAAAGCATACTTTTCCATAAACATCTGTGTAATCCGTGAAATCAGTGAGAGATTAAATAATTTGGGAAAGCTGTATACTATTCAAACAAATCCACCAGCGATTAAATCATTGAAAATAAGACATTTTATTTATATCCATTCTAATTATTGACCTTATCTTAACAAATCATCATCTAATCTTAAACTATTTGTTTTGTCTTCTTAAAACTTAGTTAACACTATACCTTTAGTTTTGTCATAATCGAAATTCAAAAAACCTATTTATGAAAATTAACAAAACTATCGGAGCCCTACTCTTTGCTTCCCTTGTATTTCAAGGCTGCAATGATGACAATAACGGGAACTCTGACACTCCTGTCAATGACAAAATCAAAATTGAAAATTTTTCTAAAGAACCAGCTTTCGTTTTTGGGATGCCTGGTTTTGAAAATTTAAATATTACTACCCTTATTTCCAGCTCTGATGTTCTTTCAGGTTCTCCCGATTTCGTTTTCGGAGGTCAGCCGGATGGTATGGGAATTATGAAAGATCCTAATTCTGACGGTTATCTGATGATCACCAATCATGAGATCAAACAATCTGTATCAAGAGTATATTTAGATAAAACGTTTAAGCCTGTAAAAGGAGAATATATTTTAAATGGAACCGGAGGAATGACAAGATTATGTTCCGCAACATTGGCAACTCCTGAAACTCACGGTTTCAGTGCTTTTCTTACTGCCGGAGAATCTGGTGAAGAAAGTATGGTTCACGCTTTGAATCCACTGGCACCAATATCTCAGGCATCGGATAAGACAAGAGTAAAACCAGCTTTAGGAAAGGCTTCAATGGAAAATGCAGTTCCGCTTCCTAAAGATGTTTCCAATGGAAAATCTTATATCATCATTGGTGAAGACCAGTCTTATTCTTCTTCTCACCAGTCTGCAGGACAATTAATCATGTATGTTGCCGATACCCAGGGAGATCTTGATAACGGAAAGTTATATTCTTTAAAAAGAACCAACAGCAACTATACTGAAACAGATATGACGAAAGGAAGCAGCTACGATGTAGAATTCGTTGAAATTCCTAACGCCAAAAATCTTACAGGAGCTCAGATCAACCAGAAAAACATTGATAATAATGCGATCCGTTTTTCAAGAGTGGAAGATGTAGATTACAGAAAAGGAGCAGGAAAAGGAAGAGAGATTTACTTTACCGCTACCGGAGAATCTTCTGATGGTGTGAATCCGAAAACTGGATTAACGATGTGGGGAAGAGTTTATAAGCTTGTTCTGAACTCCAACAATATGCTGACAGGAAAGCTGGAAGTGGTTGCTGAAGGAGATTCCAATCCAGGAAATAATCTTATCAATCCTGACAACTTATGTGTGACTGAAAACTTTGTATACATCCAGGAAGATGGGGATTCTTATTACAAAAATGCCAACCACGATTCTTACATCTGGCAGCTGAATATCGCTACAAAACAGTATAAACCATGGTTGAACATGAAGCACAACAGAAATGATACTGCATGGCAGACTGCTTACAACCAATCCGGAGATCTGCAGAAATTCGGTTCATGGGAATTCGGGGCAATGGTTGATATTTCTGACATCATCGGAATTCCAAATACATTCTCAGTGAATATCCACTCTCATACATGGCAGCTGGATAAATTCAAAAATCCTGACGGTTCCGGAATCAACACCAATAAAGAAGGTGGACAGATCGTCATCATCAGAAACGTAGAAAAATAGTTTTAATTCCTTCATATCAAATTAAAGTATCAATAGAAAATCTCTGTTGATACTTTTTCATACTTATGAGTAAACTTTCAAAATACCCGATCCTCCTTTTCTTATACTGCGCAGCAGCACTTTTTACGCTCTATTATTGTAAAAATGATAAACAGCAGCCAGTATATGAAGATCTTGGTTCTGTAAAAAACAGGATTATCAAAACCAATACTGATTTTGAAAAACAGATCAATGAACTGAAAGCCCTTGTTTCTAAAGATTCTGACGAAAAACTTCTTCAGGAAAAATTTCAGGATATCAGAAAAACCTACAAAAAAATGGAATGGGCTGTAGAATACTTCCTTCCCCACTCTGCGAGATTTATCAATGGTCCTGCCCTTCCTGAAATAGAAATGGACGAGCATACAGAAATTGAACCCGAAGGACTGCAGGTTCTTGAAGAGATGTTTTATCCCTATGATAAAGGGAATAAGGATGAGGTGACCAGAATGCTCAATAAGCTCATCAATAAAAGCAATACCATAGCAACCAACTTTCAGGTAATTACGATTAGTAAAGACCAGGTTTTTGATGCGTTAAGACAGGAAGCTTTCAGGATTTCAAGTTTGGGAATTGCAGGTTTTGACACTCCGGTTTCCGGAACTTTTTTACAGGAAATGCCTTCTTCACTGAAGGGGATCAAAGAGACACTGGAACAAATTTCCACTGAACGTTCGAAAGACAAAGCTTTAAAAAGTATCATTACAGAAATCAATTCAGCCACTGAAGCTCTGAAAAAAAACACAGACAAAAATACTTTTGACTACGCCAGTTTTATCCCTGATCATTTGAACAAGATCACCACCCTGATGCTGGATTTTAAAAACCAGGAGAAAATTCCGGATGTTGAGGTAACAACAGCTCTAAACAAAAATGCGGCTACATTCTTTGCTAAAAATGCTTTCAATCCTAATGCTTTCACTCCGGGAAAAGAATATGCATTCTCTGAAGAAAAGGCTTCGCTCGGGCACCAGCTTTTTAATGATAAAATCCTTTCCAACAACAATAACCGAAGCTGTGCTACCTGTCATATTCCTGAGAAAGCATTTACTGACGGGCTTGCCAGATCTATGTCACTGGAAAATTCGGAGCTTGCAAGAAATGCTCCTTCTCTCAACTATGCAGGCTATCAACACGGTCAGTTCTGGGATATGAGAAAAGATGACCTGGAAGGACAGAGTTCGGATGTGATCTCCAATAAAGAAGAAATGCATGGAGATCTGAATGTCATTCTCGCGAAAATCAATCAGGATAAAAACTATCAGGCGGCATTTAAAAAGATTTACCATTCTCAAAAAACAGAGATTTGGCAGCTTCAGAATGTACTCGCGAGTTATATCCGTTCTTTGTCAAAATTCAATTCTGCTTTTGATGATTATATGAGGGGAAATAAGTCAGCAATGACAGAAAACCAAAAGCGAGGGTTCAATCTTTTTGTTGGAAAAGCTCAATGTGCTATATGTCATTTTGTTCCTTTATTCAATGGTACAGTTCCTCCCAATTTCAAGAAAACCGAACAGGAGGTTTTAGGAACGGCAGTCAATGGTGAAAATAAAACCTTTGACAATGATCCGGGAAGAGGAAAATTTCATGAAACAGTACCTTCATTGCAGCATTCCTTTAAAACGCCTACCCTCAGAAACATCAATAAAACAGCTCCTTATATGCACAACGGAGGTTACAGAACATTGAAAGAAGTAATGAATTTTTACAACAAAGGCGGTGGAAAAGCTTTTGGATTTAAAGTAGACAATCAAACACTGTCTGATACTCCTTTACAGCTTACTGATAAGGAAATAGATGATATTATTGAATTTATGAAAGCCTTGGATGATCAATAAACTATCAAAAACAAAATAACAAGTGATCAAAAACTCTTGAACGAACCGGGTTCAGGAGTTTTTTTATTGGAAATTTCCATGAAATACAGAAAGACTACCTAAGTGTTCTCATCATTCAATTTTATAAGGTACAAAGTACATGAAAACATTAGATTAAATCAATGTTATACTATGTTAAAAACTTTTCCAGAACAATAAATATCATTAATTTTGACCTAGTAATATTACATGAAAAGGGGTTTACTGTTATTATTTTTTCTGATCTGCTTTTTGGGGTATTCGCAATCAAAAATTAAGATTGTGGATGACGCCAGTCAAAAGCCTGTTTTTAATGCAAAAGTATCCTGTGACAACACCGTCATTGGATACACTAATGAACAGGGCGTTCTGGAATTTAAAACAGGATGCAAAAACATTGATATTGACGCTGATTCTTACCAGAAAGAAACGATATCCGTGGAGAGCAGTATGGAGATTTCCCTGCTCAAAAAGTCTTCAAAAACCACCAGTATTGAAGCTGTAGTTATTGAAGATAAAAGCGATCCCCGGGCTTTGGAAATTCTGAAAAAAGTGAACAAACTTTTTAACGAAAACTCTCCAAAAAGTTTGGGTTCCTACTCTTATAAATCTTACGAAAAAATATCTCTGGATATTGATGAGGACAGTCTTACACAGTTTAATCAATATTTCAATGATTTAAATATTTTCAAGAAAAAAAGGGAAAAAGACTCGTTGAATAATATTTCCGCAAGAAAAGTATTTTCAAAAAGTAAACTTTTTCTCTGGGAAAGGGCACAGGAGTTTTTATATTCCAAAAAATATGGTGAAAAGATCAATATTCTGGACAACAGAATTTCTGGTCTGAAGCAGCCTATCTATGAAATGATTGCACTCCAGCAGAGTAACAGGGACATTGTTCCTGAGCAGGTGAAGCCCGAAAACAGAGGATTGTACAGGTTCTTTCTTTCGGATACCGTTACTCTTGACGGGAGAAAAAACTTTGTGATCCGTTTCCGTGAAGTCAATTACAAAAAACCGGACAGAAAAAGAAAGTATAACGGCGCCATTTATGTAGATACGGAAACCTACGGAATCAAAAAGATTGAAAATTTCAGTAAAAATAAAAACGACGGAATTATTACCAGCACATGGGTATTCTACAATAACAAATGGTTCCTCGCCCATGAAAAAACAAAGCTTAAAATGGGTAAAATGGCAATGGATGACAAGGAACATGCTGACGATAAGAAAGAGAAAAAAAGCTTTGGCACCTATGCTTTCCTCACCTCAAAATATTTTGATTTTGAAGCTCCTATCGAAGAGAATCCCAAAGATTTCAAAGGCTATACTTTCTCCGTAAAAAATATTGACGGCCATTCTCTGGACCGTTACAGAACAGAACCTCTTACGGAAAGAGAACAAAATACCTATAAGACCATCGATAGTTTAGGTAAAAAATATAAAATCGACAGCAAAGCACAGATCTTATCCGGATTACTGAACGGACAAATCAGAGTAGGCTCTGTAGATTTCGCGGTGGATGAAATTGTCAATTATAACTCTTATGAAGGCTTCAGATTAGGTTTAAAAGCAAAACTGAATGAAAATTTCAACCCTTATTTTTCACCGGACTATTATTTTGCATACGGAGTAAAAGACAGAAGATGGAAATACGGAATGGGGCTTGATATGAAAACCTCGCTGGAAAAAAATTCAATTTTCAGATTTGAGGTGTATGATGATGTTACGGCATCAGGAGAGTTCAACAGAAAACTCTGGAACTTCAAAATGAGAACGATGAATTTCGGGAATAACCTGAATAATGATAAATATTTTCACTTCAAAGGAGCATCTTTATCGTATATGAATGACGTAACCAATGGTCTTACCCTTGCTCTTGCTGTTAGAAGGAATACAGAAGAAGCAGAATTTGATTATCAGTTCAGAGACAGAGGGACTTCATACAGAAATTTCAATACACTTTTTACCTTAAAATATTCTCCGAATTCTACCAATATTATGACTCCTCAGGGAAAATCTCTGATTGACCAGAAGTATCCTGAGCTCTATTTTAATTATGAGCAGAGCTACAAACTGCTGCAGGGGAATTTTAATTATTCCCGTTTTGACGCCCTTTTTGTTCACAATTTTAAGACACCGATCGGGACTACGGGTTTCAGGCTGTACGGAGGTGCTGTTTTGGGTGAAGCGCCAATATGGAAAAACTTTACGATGAACGGGCTTGCTTCTCCCGGTAAGGATTTCAATTTTAACCTTACTTCTTACCTTGGATTTGCTACCCTGGAAGGAGGAAAATATTATAATGACAGGTTTATCGCGTATTACTTCACTCACAAGCTGCCTTGGTATTTCAAAAGTTTCGGGCACAATGTTTCCAGTTTTGATTTTGTTCTGAGAGGAACTATCGGAGATATGAAACATCCGGAATACCATCAGTTTAAGTTCAGAAAGCTGGATCACCTGTATCAGGAAGTAGGTTTGGAATGGAACAATTTCCTTTCCAGTTATTTTAACTTAGGTTTATTCTACAGAGTTGGGTATTACGCAACTCCTCATTTCAAAGAAAACTTTGCCATTCAGTTTAAACTGAAGTTTCTCGAGTTTTAATCGTCAGAAAAAGACAAAATCTTTATTTTTGAATGTAAATTCAGAAATATTCACCGATAATATATAAAAAAGAACATGCAGAAAATCGAAATCAAAGCAGAACAGTTTTTTGAATTATTAAAATTAAAAGACACTCCGATGTGGGAAATTTTCTCACAGATGATCGATGGGAACGAAAAGGAAATTATCTTTTTAGACAATGAAGACAAGATCCTTTTTAATTATATTTTACCTTCTACAAAGGAAAAACTGGAAGAAGACAGAAAGGAATTTTCAAAACAGTTTTCAGAGAAATTAGCTGAATTTAATTAAATGCTGCTATGAATAAAAATTACATTTACTCTCTGTTGAGCCTTTTCCTGTTTACCCTGGGAAATGCTCAGAATTATAAAAAGCCTTTGGTTTCTGCCATCAAAGAAGCTGATCTTCGTACCGATATGTATCAGCTTGCTGCAGATCAGTTCTGGGGCCGTGAAGCCGGAACGCTGGATGAATTAAAAGTCTCCATGTGGCTTGCTGACAAAGCAAAAGAAGCAGGAATGAAACCTGCCGGAGATAACGGAACATTTTTCCAGTTTTTTGATATGTACAGACATCAGGTAATTCCTCAAAGCAGCCTGAAAATTGGAGACAATAGTTTAAGATTATGGAAAGACTTTCTGGTTGCAGAGCCTGTAAATGCTTCTATAGATGCAGACATTGTGTATGCCGGAAATGCAGAGCCTGAAGATCTTGCTAAACTAAATATCCAAGGAAAAGTTCTTGCTGTAAACGCCTCAGATAAAAACATCTCTAAGGACATGACCCTTTTTGTAAGAAGATATCCGGGATTTGTAAGAAATAAATATTACAATAAAGCTTCTGAACTGGGAGCAAAAGCAATTATTTTCATTACCGACGACACCTCTGAACAAAGCTGGGTGGAAGTACTTCCTCAAATGACAAGAGGAAGCTATGGTGTGGAAGGCTTGAGAGAAAAAATCACCAATAACATTCCTGTTTTATGGATCAAAAGAGAAAATGCCGGATGGGTAAAAAACAATCCTAAAGCTTCTCTGAACCTCATCACTGAAACCTACAAATATCCATCAGTGAATATCATCGGAAAAATAGAAGGTACCGATCCTGTTCTTAAAAACGAATATGTTCTGCTAAGCGGACATCAGGATCATGACGGAATACGACATCCTGTAAAGAATGATACCATCTACAATGGTGCTGATGATAATGCAAGTACCTGTGTTGCGATGCTGGCAATGGCTAGAGCTTACAAAAAACAGCCGGGGAAAAGAAGTATCCTGTTCGTTTTTCATGGAGCTGAAGAAAGAGGATTGCTGGGTTCCAGATGGCATGCAGCTCATCCTGTTGTTCCAAAAGAGAAAATTGTAGCCGTGCTTAATGGTGATATGATTGGAAGGAATGATAATAATGAAGCTGCTTTATTAGGAGGAAATGCTCCACACAAGAATTCTGAAGAACTTGTGAAAATGGCTGAAGAAGCCAATAATGAGAGTACAAAATTCAAATATCTGAAAGATTGGGATTCTCCGAGCCACGCTGAATATTTTTATTTCAGAAGCGATCATCTTCCTTATGCTAAAATTGGTATTCCTGCCATATTCTTCACGAGTGTACTGCATGATCAGTACCATACGCCACAGGATGAATCTGAAAACATCAACTACAAAAAGCTGTATAAAATGACTGAATGGATGTACAGAACATCCTGGAAAGTTGCTAATGAAGCAGAACGTCCGAAAGTAATTTCAAATTTTTCACTGGAAAGATAAAATAAAAAGCTTCACAGATTGTGAAGCTTTTTCGTCATTGTGTTTTTAGAATCTGTTTTAATACGAAATAATTTAATATAGAATATGATTTGGAAGCATTAAGAAGAATTTAGATTATAAGAATGTTAAGATTCAAATAAATTTGAACGAAGCACTCTGCTTAATAAATATCAAAAGTTCCCTTCATTATTCTTAAAAACTTAATCAGTCTTAATGGTTTAAAATTATTTTTAATTATTAGAACTTCTTTTGTCTTGAAACAAAAGAACCAAAAATTCAAGACTTAGAACCTTCCGCTAAAAATGAAATCTGTTCTCTAAAAACTCTAAACTCGTGCGGTAGCAATGTATTTTTAGAATCATATTTTATCCCGCACTCAGACAGTAGAGTTTTTTAACGTTCACAGAATTCATTTTCTTAACGCTCCAGTTTCTTATGTCATCAAATGTCTTTAAAAGAAAAATTTCTGTTTTAATTTTAAATAAGTAAATTCATCAATGATGGATCATTATTCAGATAGTTGACAAAAAAATCATATTGTTTCATCTTATCAATCAAAGGAGTAAAATCTTTGTTTTGTTTCAAAGCAATTCCTACCACTGCAATCCCTTTTTCTTTTGAATTTTTCTGGGTGTATTCAAAATAGGTAATATCATCATCAGGTCCCAGCACATCCATCACAAAAGTTTTCAATGCTCCCGGACGTTGTGGAAATCTAACCAGAAAATAGTGTTTTAATCCTGCATGCAGCAACGCTTTTTCCTTGATTTCTTCCATACGGGTAATATCATTATTGCTTCCACTGATGATGCAGACTACATTTTTACCTTTTATTTCATTCCCATATTTTTCCAATGCAGCTACAGAAAGAGCTCCCGCAGGTTCTACAACAATGGCATCTTTATTATATAATGACAATATGGTTTCGCATACAAGTCCTTCATCTACTGTAGCCATATCGTGCAAGATATTTTTACAGCGTTCAAAAGTGAGATCTCCCACCTTCTGCACAGCTGCTCCATCTACAAACCGACTGATCTTTTCAAGAAGGACAGGCTTTCCTTTTTCCAGCGCCTTTTTCATACTTGCTGCCGCCGAAGGTTCTACCCCAATAATTTTTGTCTGTGGGGACAGATGCTGAAATACGGAACAAATTCCTGCTGCCAGTCCACCGCCTCCAATCGGGACAAAAAGATAATCAACAACACCTTCAGCCTGCTCCAGAATTTCCAGTGCTGTTGTGGCCTGCCCTTCAATGATCGCAGGATCATCAAAAGGATGAATAAATGCACTGTTATGATCTTTACAAAACCTCAACGCAGCATCTTTAGCGGCATCAAAAGTATCTCCGAACAAAATGACATCAATGTATTCTCCCCCGAACATTTTCACCTGTTCAAGTTTTTGTCCAGGCGTTGGTAAAGGCATGAAAATAGTTCCTTTCACCTTCATGGTATGACAGGCAAAAGCCACTCCCTGTGCATGATTTCCGGCACTGGCACACACCACTCCTTTTGAGAGTTCTTCCTTTGACATCGTTGCCATCTTATTGTACGCTCCTCTGATTTTATAGGATCTTACCCTTTGAAGGTCTTCTCTTTTGAAACAGATATTCGCGTCATAAATGGCTGACAAATTGTTATTGACAGCCAAAGGTGTTTTTACCACTACATTTTTTAATCGTTCCTCCGCTTTATAGACATTCTCTAAAACGGAGGAACTTATTTCCTCTTTCATCATCCTGTATAAGTATTAATTGTTTTCGGGTCTCAGGCTTCGTACGGTCTTGCCAGCCTTCCACATTTCGCTTTCTCTTAACTCGGTAAGTTCCACTTCCAGTTTCTCACGATAATCAGGCTTGCTGTTACTGTCGATCGAGCGCTGCGCTTCATTTCCTTTAGCTACGTTATCATACAGTTCTTCAAATAAAGGCGAAGTGGCATCTCTGAAACGCTTCCACCAATCCAAAGCTCCTCTCTGAGCGGTTGTGCTGCAGTTGGCATACATCCAGTCCATCCCGTTTTCTGCTACCAATGGCATTAATGACTGGGTAAGTTCTTCTACAGTTTCATTAAAGGCTTCGGAAGGACTGTGTCCGTTTTTTCTCAATACATCATACTGAGCGGCAAATATTCCCTGTACAGCTCCCATCAATGTTCCTCGCTCTCCGGCAAGGTCGCTGTAAACTTCTTTTTTAAAATCAGTTTCAAACAGGTATCCGCTTCCTATCGCAATCCCTAATGCAGTTACTCTTTCTCTTGCTTTTCCTGTAGCATCCTGATATACGGCAAAACTGCTGTTCAGACCTCTGTCCTGTAAAAACATTCTTCTCAGTGACGTTCCTGAACCTTTTGGTGCTACCAGAAATACATCTACATCAGCTGGAGGAACAATTCCTGTGCGTTCGCTGAAAGTAATCCCGAAACCATGAGAAAAATACAGTGCTTTTCCCGGGGTAAGATGTTGTTTTACTTTTGGCCAGTATTCAATCTGTGCGGCATCGCTCAGAAGGTAGCAGATAATGGTTCCTTTTTCTAAAGCTTCTTCGATTTCAAATAAAGTTTCTCCCGGAACAAATCCGTCTGCGATTGCTTTATCCCATGATTTGGAGTTTTTTCTCTGTCCTACAATGACATTAACTCCGTTATCTTTCTGGTTCAAAGCCTGTCCAGGTCCCTGCACTCCGTATCCAATTACTGCTACGACTTCATTTTTTAGTACTTCCTGAGCTTTTTCCAACGGAAATTCATTTCTCGTTACTACGTTCTCTTCTACTCCTCCAAAATTCAATTTTGCCATTTTTTTGATTTTATTTGTTATTTTATGATGTTTACTTTTTTTACTAGCTTGCGTATTCTATTGCAGTCAGATAAGGGGTTCTGTGATAATGTACTTCCAGAACGTCTATCTGCTTTTCCATTTGTCTGCTGATTTTCTGAACAGAATCTTCGGTTTCCCTGATCACAATGACAAATTTTTTGACTTTTTCTATTTCTGAAGGACCTACATTGAAGGTTACCATAGAAATTCTCCTTCTTGAAAAAATAGCATTGATTCGTCCGATCAATCCTAAATAATCTTCTGTATACGCTGTAATGGTATATTCTTTATGATCTGTTTTCATCTTTTTATTTTTAAAATTTATTATTCAGTACAATTTCCGAAACACTTTTCCCCTGAGGAATCATCGGAAATACATTGTGCTCTTTTCCGGTCATAACTTCAAGAAGGAAAGATCCTTTGTGATCAAGCATTTCCCGAATCGCCCATTTCAAATCTTCCCTCTCAGAGACTCTGTTTCCGGGAATATTATATCCTTTTGCCACCTGAACAAAATCAGGACTCTGAATATCCACCGAGGAATATCTTTCTTCATGAAACAATTCCTGCCATTGTCTTACCATTCCCAGATAGCAGTTATTAAGGATTAGAATTTTAACCTCCGGATGATACTGCATAATGGTTCCCAACTCCTGAATATTCATTTGAGCACCTCCATCTCCCATGACAGCAATTACTGGGCGCCCAGTCTGTGCATAGGATGCCCCTATTGCGGCAGGAAGACAAAATCCCATGGTTCCCAACCCGCCACTCGTTACGTTGGTACGGGGATTCTTAAATTTAGAATAACGGCATGTTGCCATCTGATGCTGCCCCACATCGGTTACAATTACCGCCTCTCCTTTTGTCATCTCGTTCAGATAACGGATAACTTCTCCCATTGTAATTTCTCCTTCTTCAGGAAAAAGTTCTGTATTGATGAGGTTGATACTTTCAATTTCATGACAGTTTTTAAATCTTTCATGCCATTCCGGGTATTCTCTTTTTGTAATCCATTTTGTAAGAAACGGAAGTGTGTGTTTACAGTTTCCAAGAACCGGAACATCTACTTTTACATTTTTATTGATCTCTGCCTTATCGATGTCCAGATGAATGATTTTTGCCTGCTTCGCATACTGATCCAATTTTCCTGTTACACGGTCATCGAAGCGCATTCCGACAGCAATCAAAACATCACATTCGTTGGTTAAAATATTCGGTCCATAGTTTCCGTGCATTCCTACCATCCCAACGGCTTGTGGATGATCGGTAGGAACAGCACTCATTCCCAGCACCGTCCATGCCACCGGAATTCCTGATTTTTCGGCAAATTCTAAAAACTCTTTTTCAGCTTTCCCCAACATAATCCCCTGCCCGGCGATAATAAATGGTCTTTCTGCTTCATTGATCAGCTGTGCTGCTTTTTCAATACTTTCAAAACAAGGATCTGGATCTGGTCTATAACTTCTCAATGAATGACATGGAGAATATCCTTTATAATCAACAGATTGCAGCTGAGCATTTTTAGTAACATCAATCAAGACAGGACCTGGACGGCCTGATTTTGCGATGTAAAATGCTTTTGCCAGTACTTCGGGAAGCTCATTGGCATCGGTAACCTGATAATTCCATTTGGTAACCGGGCTTGTAACATTCATTACATCTATTTCCTGAAAGGCATCGGTTCCCAGAAGATGTTCAAAAACCTGTCCTGTAATACAAACCAAAGGGGTATTATCCAACAAAGCATCCGCTAATCCCGTAACAAGGTTAGTTGCCCCCGGACCGCTTGTTGCCAAAACGACTCCTACTTCTCCAGATACTCTTGCCAGACCTTGTGCCGCATGTACCGCTGCCTGCTCATGACGTACCAGAATATGTTTCAGCGTTTCCCGATAATCATAAAGGGCATCGTAGATAGGAATAATAGCCCCGCCAGGATATCCGAAAACTGTTTTTACGCCTTCGTTAAGAAATGCTTCCAGAATGATCCGGCTTCCGCTAAGTTGTATTTCTGTTGATAAATTCAGGTTTTCCATATACTTTTATTGAGTGATTTCGTCCGTTACACAGCCTTCAGCAGCCGATGATACTGTTAATGCATATTTATAAAGCAGTCCTTTCTTTACTTTAAGAGGTGGTTTTTGCCATCCTTTTTTTCTTCTTTCAATTTCTTCGCCTGAAACTTTGAGCTGTATGGTATTGTTTACGGCATCAATTTCAATCAGGTCATCATCGTTTACAAAGGCGATCAGACCCCCTTCGTGAGCTTCCGGAGTGATGTGTCCCACTACAAAACCATGGGTTCCCCCGCTAAATCTTCCGTCTGTGATTAGGGCGACACTGCTTCCAAGACCAGCCCCAATCAACGCACTTGTAGGTTTCAGCATTTCCGGCATTCCGGGAGCTCCTTTCGGACCTTCATTCCGGATGACGATGACATCACCATGTTGTACGGTTCCGTCCTGAATTCCTCTGATCAGATTTTTTTCACCATCAAATACGCGGGCTTTTCCTACGAAACATTCTCCTTCTTTCCCTGTAATTTTGGCAACACTTCCTTTTTCAGCAAGGTTTCCGTACAATATTCTCAGATGCCCAGTAGCTTTTACAGGTTCTGAAAGTGGTTTTATGATTTTCTGTGTATTGAAATCCAGATCAGGAACATTTTCTAAATTCTCGGCTAATGTCTTTCCGGTTACAGTGAGACAATCACCGTGTAACAGTCCTTCTTTTAACAGGTATTTCATTACCGATGGTATTCCTCCGTGTTCATACAAATCCTGCATCAGGTATTTTCCGCTTGGTTTAAGGTCCGCCAGAACAGGAGTTTTATCACTCATCTTCTGGAAGTCATCCTGAGTAAGGGACACCCCAACACTTTTTGCCATGGCTATAAAATGTAAAACCGCATTGGTACTTCCTCCCAAAATAACAATCATACGCAGTGCATTTTCAAAAGCTTTTCGGGTCATGATATCGGAAGGTTTGATATCTTTTTCCAGTAATATTTTCAGATATTTTCCCGCTTCATGACATTCTTCCTTTTTTTCTTTGCTTAAAGCAGGATTGGAGGATGAATACGGAAGACTCATACCTAATGCTTCAATCGCAGAAGCCATTGTATTGGCAGTGTACATTCCTCCACATGCTCCTGCTCCGGGACATGAATTTTTCACAACACCATCAAAATCTTCTTCTGTAATTTCTCCTGCAATTTTTTTCCCTAAGGCTTCAAAAGCTGAAACGATATTAAGCTGTTCACCTTTATAACAGCCTGGAGCAATTGTTCCTCCGTACACCATGATGGATGGTCTGTCTAATCTTCCCATTGCGATAATGGTTCCCGGCATATTTTTGTCGCATCCTGGTAATGCGATTAATCCGTCATAATATTGGGCTCCACAGATTGCTTCTATACTGTCGGCAATTACATCACGGCTCACCAGGGAATAACGCATTCCGTCTGTTCCGTTGCTCATTCCGTCGCTTACGCCAATGGTATTAAATATCAGTCCGGCCAATCCATGCTCCCAAGTTCCTTCTTTTACCATTTTAGCGAGATCGTTGAGGTGCATATTGCATGTATTTCCATCGTATCCCATACTGGCAATTCCAACCTGGGCTTTGTGCATATCTTCTTCTTTAAATCCTATCCCGTACAACATTGCTTTGGCTGCGGGCTGCTCACTGTTTTGTGTGAATGTTTTTGAATATTTATTTAGCATATTATTCTTCATTTTCTTTTCTTCTCATCTGCTTAAAGCGATTTTTTTTATTTAATTTTCAGCCAAAACTACAGCTTGTAATATTTCTTTCATTTCTAACTTTCCTAAAAACTACAATATCCAATCATTGAAAAAACAGATATATTTATTTGATAATCAAATATTTAAATTCTAAAAATTTACAATGACAGAACTCTTACCCTTTTCAAATAAGCCTGCTGCACCTTCTCACTTACTGTATCTTCCCAGCTTTTTGTAAATGGGACATCATCCAGGGAATCCAATGCCACAATTTCTGCTGCTGTACCACAGAAAAAACCTGCATCCGCACCACGCATTTCTTCCGGTTTGAAAAAGGATTCTTTAACAGGAATATCAAGCTCTTCACAGATTTCAAAAACCGTTTGTCTTGTGATTCCCGGAAGGATACTTCCTTTCCCCGGAGTAAATAAAGTACCGTCTTTTTCGTAGAAAACATTCGCTCCTGAACTTTCTGCAACGTTTCCATTTTCATCTAAAACCAACGCTTCATCATACCCTTTGTCTTTGGCATCCTGACAGGCAAGTATTGAGTTTACATAATGTCCTCCTACTTTGGCTTCCACTTTAAATGCCTTCGGATTTGGACGTTGAAAGGAGGAAGTCATGATTTTCATTTTATCTGCGAGATAGCCTTTGCTCCATTCCCAGGCCAGAAGTGATAAGTAAGATTTTTGACCTTTTGAAAGTGACATATTGGGTGAACATGTGACCAACGGACGGATGTAAGCATCTTTGAAACCGTTACGCTCCAGAAGTTCATAGGTAAGTTCTGTAAGTTGCTCGGCAGAATAATCGAAGGGAATATGCATCAATTCTGCTGATCTTTTCAGTCTTTCGTAATGTTCTTTTGCCTTGAAAATCTGGGTTCCGTGATCTGTGCTGTAGGATTTTATGCCTTCAAAAACAGAGTAACCATAGTGAAGAGACTGTCCGTACAGATCCATTCCGGCATCTTTGGCTTTCATAAATTTTCCATCAAAGTAGATAATCGTGTCGTCGTTGTAATACATGTTATAGAGGTTTAAAAAAATTAACAAAAGGGAATAAAAAAAGCCCTCTCACGCTGTGAGAGGGCTCAATATATGTACAGTCATACATCTTCCTTCTCACAGACGCAAGGGAATAATAATGACGATAATAATTACTGATAATAACTGATACATATTTTTACTATAAAAAATTAAAACAAAAAAACCGCTTCAATATTTGAAACGGTTCTATATATAATTTAAATTAAAATCTATCTAAAATGCCGTTTCCTTCCTGCTGTTAATGACAGCAGCAATAATAGAAATGACAATAATATTTTTCTGATTCGTAAAATTCATACTGCAAATGTATAAACTTTTTAATTACTCACAAGTTTTTTTCGCACTTTTTATTTTTTCCGTAAAAAATGGGTAAGGGTTTCTTTTGCTTCAGCGACTTCATGAACTCTTAAAATTTTTGCCCCCTGCTCCAAAACTTTCATGTGAAGTTTCTGTGTTTCCTCATTGATATCCAAAGGTGATTTTCCCAGTGGCTTATAAATAAATGACTTTCTGGAAATCCCTATCAGCAAAGGAAACCTTCCGAATCCAAGATATTCAACCTCATGAATCATTTTCATCTGATCTTCCACTGTTTTCCCGAATCCAAAACCGGGATCAAGGATAATATCATTCACTCCTTTTTCTAAAAGTTCTTTTGTTTTTTGTGAAAAATATCTGTTAACCTCCAATGTTATATCTCCAAATCTGATCTTATCATGCATAGTATCATAAGAAGGATTTACGTGCATCAAAATGTACGGAAGTTTTGTCTGAGCTGCTGTATCAAACATTTCTGCATCATACTGACCTCCGGAAATATCGTTGATCAAATCTATACCTTCATTGAACCCAAACTTTACAGTTGCGGCATAAAAAGTATCAAGGGAAATCAGGGATTCCGGGAATTCTTTTTTAATCAGAGAAATGATATTTCCAATTCTTCTTATTTCTTCTTCAGCACTCAAGAACTCTGCGTTAGGACGTGTAGACTGAGGTCCGATATCCAATATTTCTGCTCCATTTTTCAACAGTTTTTCGGCATGCTCCAGAGCAGCTTTTTCGGTATTGAATTTTCCGCCGTCAGAGAAAGAATCCGGGGTCAGATTCAGGATTCCCATGATTTTTGGGGTATCAAGTTGTACTAAACGACCGTTACAGTTGATTGAGTAAGTTGGAGTGTCTGAGTGTGGGAGTGTTGGAGAGTTGGAGAGCATGGGAGTTTATAATTGATAAATGATAATTGATAAATGATTTTGTATTCTGCAAAATTAGTGATTTATAGCTTTTAAGAGATAAATTGAGGCTGGAAGTTGGAAGATGGAAGCTGGAAGTTAGGCCAGACAATCAAACATCCTTACTCTCGAACACTCCCACTCTTACCCCAAAAACCCGTATCCCATATCCCGAAACTAATCAAACTCTCCGACTCTCCAACTCTCCAACCTTCTCAATCACAAACTCACCTTCTCAAATTCAAAAATCTAAAACCGAATTCGTATATTTGGAAGATTAAGAAAATTTATGCTAAAAACATCAGTACAGTTCGAGAAAGTTATCAGTCAGTGTCGTGATCTTTTCGGTAAAAAGTTACAGGATTATGGAGCTGCATGGAGAGTGCTAAGACCGAGTTCCATTACAGATCAGATTTACATCAAAGTCAACAGGATCCGCACGCTTCAGATGACCGATAAAAAAATGGTGGATGAGAGTGAGGAAGATGAATTTATCGCTATTGTGAACTACTCTATCATTGGACTTATTCAGCTTGAGAAAGGGCTTTCCAATGATTTCAATGAAAATAAAGAAGAAATTTTAGGTCTGTATGACAAATATTCCAACGAAGCGAAGACTTTAATGGAAAGAAAAAATCATGATTATGGTGAAGCATGGAGAGATATGAGAATCTCTTCCATCACAGATCTTATTTATCAGAAAGTATTAAGAACTAAACAGATTGAAGACAATCAGGGAAAAACAATCGTTTCGGAAGGGCTTGACGCCAACTATTTCGATATGCTGAACTATGCGGTCTTCTGTCTGATCAAGTTCTCGGAAAAAGAAAATCAATTCGAACCCAAAAATATTTAATATGCTTAAAGGTTTATTACGCTTTATTATTGCTGTTATTTTTATCCTTTCAGGCTTTGTGAAAGCCGTGGATCTGGTAGGTTTTTCTTTCAAAATGGAAGAATATTTTGCCCCTCCGGTATTCAATATGCCATTTTTAGAAAAGTTTGCGCTGCTGTTTTCCATTATAGTGGTGGTACTGGAGCTTTTCCTGGGATTTATGCTGCTGCTTAAATTAAAGCTTAAATTTACCTTATCCATATTAATAGCGCTTTGTATTTTCTTTGGATTTCTTACATTCTATTCAGCGTATTTCAATGTCGTAACAGATTGTGGATGTTTTGGTGATGCGATCAAGTTTACACCTTGGCAGAGCTTCCTTAAAGATGTTGTGCTTCTTGTAGGATTAATTATCCTTTTCGTTCTTTACAGAAAAGAATTCCGTAAAAAGGATGAGTATGGAGTTACCCAAAAAGAGTCTTCCAATACTTTTAAATATATTCTTTTAACTGTATTTTCTCTGGGCATGATTTACGTTATGGCACAGGGAATTATACATGAACCGATCATTGATTTCCGTGATTATAAAGTAGGAACAGACATTAAAGGTGAAAAAGTAAAAATCGAAAAAAATCCTTCCGAATACAAGACTTTTTACTCTCTGAAAAATCAGAAAACAGGAGCTGTTATCAAGGTAAATCAGGATGATTATATCAAAAAAACGGAATACTGGGCAGAAGGTTCTCCATGGAAAATTGAGGAAGGAAAAAATGAATCTGTGCTGATCAAAGAAGGTTACAAATCTGAGATTGTGAAATTTAAGATTGAAGATCCTACAGGAATGGAAGTTACAAACGAGATTATCAATGCTCCCAAAGCTGTTTTGGTGTTCTCTTATCATCCAAAAGATGTTCCTGCTGATCTGCTTCAGAAAGTGGAAGCTAAAGTAAATACACAGAAAGGAGCTCTGATCTATGGAGTTTCTACCTATCCGAATACTTTTAAAACGATAAAAAATGCAATGATGGACGGAACTGCCATCAAAACCATAGCAAGAAGCAACCCGTTTGTACTGATTCTTGAGAATGGAAAAATTATAGATAAACAGCCTGCAAAGGACTATGTTAATTAATTATAAATGATGAATTATAAATGATAAGTGAAAAGGAGCAGAAATAATCTTAACTCAACTATCAACTATCAACTATCAACTATCAAATCTAAACACTAAACTTAAACATACTACAGCTCATGCAAAAATCAAATAAATCAATTGCCGGATATCACTTATTAATGATTCTTTCTTCTGTAGACGGAGAGTTTGCTCCTGAGGAAGGAATGCTGGTACAGCAATATATGGCGGATGAATTTCCGTTCAGAATGAATCTTGACAACGAATTGGAAACTCTGGCTCTTTTACAGCCTGAAGAGTGGAAAGACCACTTTGAATTCCATGCAAGATGCTTCCATGAAGATTCTACTGAAGACGAGCGTGTAAAGTTTGTTCAGTTTGCAAAATCATTGATCAAAGCGGATAATAAAGTAACTGAAGAGGAGCATACGTTCTATGTTCTGCTGAAAAATCTATGGGGATTATAGTACAACTACTAACAAAGTAAATAAATCAATATATAAATCTTATGAGAAGAAAAATAGTTGCAGGCAACTGGAAAATGAACAAAAATGTAATTGATGCACAACAATTGATGATTCAGTTACTAAGCTATAAAAACAACAATGCTACCAACTGTGAAGTTTGGATCGCTCCGCCTGCTTTATATTTAATGATGGCAAAAGACATCTTTGAAAAGGACGAAATCGGGGTATTTTCTCAGGATATGAGTGAGCATGAAAGTGGTGCTTATACTGGAGAAATTTCTGCTGATATGTTAGAATCTATCGATGCTACCGGTTCATTGATCGGACACTCTGAAAGAAGACAATATCACGGAGAAACAGATTCTCACTGTAACAGAAAAATCAAATTGGCTCTTGACAAAGGTCTTACACCAATCTATTGTAACGGGGAAACTCTTGAGCAGAGAAAAGCGGGACAACACCTGGAAGTGGTAAAAAATCAGACTGAAGTAGCTCTTTTCACACTTTCTGCTGAAGAAATCAAGAAGGTAGTGATCGCTTACGAACCTGTTTGGGCTATTGGAACAGGAGAAACTGCAAGCCCGGAGCAGGCACAGGAAATCCATGCACACATCAGAAATATCATCGCTGCAAAATACGGACAGGAAGTTGCTGATGAAATTTCAATCCTTTACGGAGGATCTGTAAAGCCGGACAATGCAAAAGAAATCTTCTCTCAGCCGGATATCGACGGAGGTCTGATTGGAGGTGCTGCTTTGAAATTAGAGGATTTCTCTAAGATTATTGAAGGTTTTAACTAATATTGAAAATAATAGGTTCTGGCCAAAGTCTGTTCCTATTGATATAAAAACGGCGACATCTTCGATGTCGCCGTTTTCCGTTAAAAAAATCTAATTATTGAATATCGACTATATACATAGTTCCTTTGTCTACCTTCCCTGTTTTAGGAAGAATTTTAGCTTTAGGGTTTCCATTTCCATCATCCACAACTCCAAAGTCATCATCATTGAAAACAGCCAGTTTATTATTTCCCAAATAAACGATTCCCTCAAACTTATCATGTTCATAGCCCAGTTTGGCAACCAGATCCACCGCTAATGTTTTTGAAACAGCTTTTATCCCCGCACTGGTAATTTCATCCCATGAACACTGCTCTAAGGCTTTTCCATTGATTTTCATTCCGTCAACTGCATTAATGTCAGTTCCATTCACATCGGAAGCGTTGCTTAAATTTATTCTGTATACTTTTTTAATTCCTCCCTGAGATCCGAAATTTCCATCTCTTTCAATCACCAGGAATTCATTATTACTTAAGGCTGTAATGTCACAAACTGAATCAGAAGCGCCTCCATCCTGTTTGTATAAAAACTGTTTGGTCTGCCCTGTAATAATATCAAATGTGACGATTCTTGTTAAAGTAGTATTGGTAGCCAATGCTTTAGTAGGTACAAGCATCATCGACTGTATGGTTCCTACCAGCATTCTTCCATCCGGCGTAATGCAAAGTCCTTCCATTCCTCTGTTAGCCCTTCTTTTCGCCAAAACCGCAGGTAATTTTCTTGGTCCTGTATTTACACCCACCGGGCTTATTCTTTCCATTTCCATTCCGTCTGCACTATAATGTACAATATGTGGTCCGTATTCATCAGAAACCCAGAATGTACCGTCTGCTGCTGCGACAATACTTTCACTGTCTAATCCATATTGATCCGTCCCTAAAACATTTCCGGAAGCATCATAGGCTATTTCTCCGGTACTGCCCATTCCTACAGGGTTTGGTAATCCTGTAATAAGCTGCCCGGATGGATTTTTAAGTTTAATATATTTAATTACCTCTACATTTCCGTCAGCGTTGATTTTAAAATGCATGATGGTAGGCGTAAAGTTAGGAGCAAGGAATTTTTTCCCGTTCTGAAAATCAGTATTGGGTCCTCTGTCTGTTATGACGTAGAATTCACCTTTTCTTGTGGGGTGAGCTGCTGCTCCGGAGCCAAATCCGCCATTGATGACATCTACTCCGTTGATCGTAGCCAGTTTTGTAAATGGAAATTCCTGAGGTAGTTTGGAATAATTAATATCCTGATTAATTATTGTGGTATCATCATCACTTTTACATGAAGCCAATACTGCCAGCACTACAACAGACAATAGTAATTTTTTCATATTCACTTTTATGGCTGCGAAAATAGAGATTGATTATAAACTGATCTTGAATATAATGATAATTGTATTTTAACAATAGAATTACAAAATGAATTATGATTCTATGCAGTCAATGACAAAACTCAAATAATTTGACTTTTGAGACAGTTTCTTTTTTATGAGGGACATGAAAACCACCCCGTCAAAAATTCTTTGAATTTTCGCTACCCTTCCAGTGGAGGGGAATTTTTACGTCTTCAGCTGAGAATATGGTCTTCTGGATTGTAGATTTTTTCTGATGTATTATTCATGAGTGATTGTGACGGATTCTTACGGAATGACAAACTGTATAAATAAACTCTCATTTCAATTGTGTCATTCCGTAGGAATCTTAACACACAATAATTTGATTTAAATGAATGATGAAATTATAATCCAACAAAAAAACCGCACCAGATAGGTGCGGTTTCTAATGATTTTACAATCAATTATTTTTTCTCAGTAGATCTTTGCAGAACCTCATCTACCATTCCGTAGCCTTTTGCTTCTTCAGAAGTCATCCAGTAATCTCTGTCAGAAGATTTTTCTACCCACTCGTAAGTTTGTCCTGAGTGGTGACCAATGATTTCATAAAGTTCCTGCTTCAGTTTCAGCATCTCTCTCAAGTTGATCTCCATATCAGAAGCAACTCCCTGAGCACCTCCTGAAGGCTGGTGAATCATTACTCTTGAATGCTTAAGCGCAGAACGTTTTCCTTTTTCTCCGGCAACTAATAATACAGCTCCCATTGAAGCAGCCATACCTGTACAGATAGTTGCTACATCCGGCTTAATGATCTGCATGGTGTCATAAATACCTAAACCTGCATAAACACTTCCACCAGGAGAGTTGATGTAGATCTGAATATCTTTTGACGGGTCTGCACTTTCTAAGAATAAAAGCTGAGCCGTAACGATATTTGCTACCTGATCATCAATACCTGTTCCCAGGAAGATAATTCTGTCCATCATCAAACGAGAGAAAACGTCCATCTGAGCAACGTTTAATCTTCTTTCTTCCATGATGTACGGAGTAAGATTCGTTGGGCCATACATTCCCATATACTGATCGGTAACCAAACCGTTGTTTCCTAAATGCTTTACAGAGAAATCTCTGAAATCTTTTTTAATGTCCATATTTCTATTATGTATTATTTTATACTATTCTCGAAGTTTAAATTACAATATTTATTCCTAAAATTTTATAGGACTTTTTGTCACAGAATATTAAAAAAACTGACTTAAAAAACTATCTTTTTCTATCTCCATAGATTCCTTTGATAGGCGAATATTCGATGATATTACTCAATCGCATGGAAGCCTGTTTCAATAAGGTAATCTTTTTGATGAGCTCATAGTACTTTACTTCATCAGTATCCCTATACAGATCCAGCTCTTTATCCGTTTCTGTGATTAAATAATCAATATATCTGTATTTATGCAATAAAACATCTCCCTGGATCTGATCTGCCACTTTATCTCCGTAATTGGGAGGATAAATATTTCTGGAAGCCCAGTTTTCAAGATCATCCAACGGAATCAAAGCATCCACCACCTTTGTTGTAATCTCTTCATCCATAAAAGATACAAAAAAGTTTCCACTTCTGAGCTCATCTTTCTGAATTCCCTCTCTCACCTGAGTGATAATGATTTCATTGCCTTTGACTAAAAACGTATACTGTTCTTCTTCAAAATGATGAAGTATTTCCTCAATGACTGTAATCTGATATTCTTCACCCTGTTCATTTCTACGTTTCAGAATAATATCCCCAAATGCCAGCATGTGCTCGACAAGCTTGTTCTCCATGAACAGTACATCAAACAGGAAAGGATCTTCTTTTTCCTTTTCAAGCGGAACGATTTCCATCTTAGGAGCTGCCTTCTCCTTTTGCTGCTGCTGAACATGGTGTGTCTGGTTCTGTGTGATCTGCTTCTGAACATCCAGTTCATTGAAAAGACTCTGCTCGGAAAGTCCGAATTTATTGGAAACCTCTTTAAGGTAAACTTCCCTTTTCAGTGCATTCTGTACAAAAGAAACAGATTTTACGATATCCCTTATCGCTTCTGCTTTTTTAATAGGATCATTGCCAACATCTCTCAACAGGATTTCCGCTTTGAAGTCGATGAAATCCATCGCTTCATTCTCGATATACTTTTCTACATATTCCTGCGGATGTTTTCTTGCGAATGAATCCGGATCATCTCCATCAGGGAAAAGCAGGACACGGATGTTCATTCCTTCAGTCAACAGCATATCGATACTTCGGAAACTGGCTTTGATACCGGCATTATCACCGTCAAAAAGAATGGTTACGTTTTCTGTAAGTCTTTTAATCAGTTTGATCTGCTCTGTTGTCAAAGACGTTCCGGAACTGGCCACTACATTTTCAATTCCAGACATATGAAGCGAGATCACATCCATATATCCTTCCACCAAAAGACAGCCATTCTTTCTTGAAATTGCCTGCTTACTCTGGTTTAATCCATAAAGGACATTAGATTTATGATAGATCTCCGTTTCCGGGGAATTGAGATATTTCGCTGTTTTGACATTATTTTTAAGAATCCTTGCTCCAAAACCAAGTACCCTTCCTGAAAAACTGTGAATAGGGAAAATAACTCTTTCTCTAAAACGGTCTACTCCTGCAGGAGTATTTTCCGGGAAAATAGATAATCCGGACTTCTCAAGAATTTCTTTGTTGTATCCTTTCTCCAGTGCATATGCAGTAAAAGCATTCTTCTTCTCAGGAGAATATCCCAACTGGAATTTTCTGATAATATCGTCCTTTAATTCTCTCTCTTTAAAATAAGCCAATCCGATGCTTCTTCCCTCCTGATCATCCCAAAGAATTTCCTGGAAATAAGTATTGGCAACCTCATGAATTTTATATAAAAGATCTTTTTCAGTCTGTGCATGTTTTGCCTCTTCGGAAATTTCACGCAGATCTTCTTCAATTTCAATTCCGTACTTTTTTGCCGCATGGCGAAGGGCTTCAGGATAGGTAAAGTTCTCAATTTCCATAAGAAAAGAGATTGCAGTCCCTCCTTTTCCGGTTGAGAAATCTTTCCAGATCTGTTTGCTTGGTGAAACAACAAAACTTGGAGATTTTTCTTCATGAAAAGGACTGAGTCCTTTAAAGTTAGACCCTGCTCTCTTCAACTGCACGTACTCACCCACAATCTCTTCAACGCGGATCGTGGAGAATATCTTATCAATGGTCTGTTTGGAAATCATGGTGTAAAATTAAGTAATTTATGGAGAAATTGGAAGAGATTGGTAATTTCGGTACGGGATTCGGGTTGCGAGTTGGTGAGTTTGTGAATATATATGGAATATGCTGTTTATAACTTCCATCTTCCAGCCTTAAATTTCTAGCTTAGCAAGTCATAAATCATTATTTTTGCAAAACAAATTAGCATATGCAGTTCAATATCAATACAATCGAAGACTGGCAGGAAGTTGTTGACAGCATCATTCCGGAATTAAAACATAATATTCTTTTATTAAAGGGAAATCTGGGAGCCGGAAAAACTACTTTCACACAATTTCTGCTTAAAAATATGGGCAGCAAGGATGAAGTCAATTCTCCCACTTATTCTATTGTGAATGAATACAATACGGAAAAAGGAAAAGTATATCATTTTGATCTTTACCGCTTAAAAAACATTGAAGAAGTCTATGATATCGGAATTGAAGAATATCTGGACAACTCTTTTTTATGCATTATCGAGTGGCCGGAAGTATATGAAGAGGAGCTTTACGGTCTCAACTATCACACAATGAGTATTGTGAACACGGGTGAAAACAGAGAAGTTTCATTCGATTAAATATTATGTATCTTTGCTCATAAATTGAGTGTAAATAACAATCTGTAAGACATAATTTAATTTAAGGATGAGTACAAATATTTTTACTCCTTTCACAGAAGAAGAATTGATGCCGAAAGAGGAAAAATTGGAGGTTATTAAAAAGGGAAAACAGTTCAGTATTGGAATTCCTAAAGAAACCTGTCTCAACGAAAGGAGAACCTGCATCACTCCTGACGCCGTACAGGTGTTGGTGGAGCACGGCCATGAGATTATTATAGAATCCGGGTCCGGGGAAGGTTCGTTTTTTACAGATTTGCAGTATTCCGAATCAGGAGCGAAGATCACTAATGATCCTAAAGAGGCTTTCGGGCAGGATCTTATTCTGAAAGTCAACCCCCCTACTGAAGACGAAATTGAGTACATGAAACCTAATACGTATCTGGTTTCAGCACTCCAGATCAACCTGAGAGACAAGGAATATTTCTTAAAGCTTGCAGAGAAAAAAATAAACGCCATTGCTTTTGAATTTATCGTTGATGAATACAAACAGCTGGCACTGGTAAGATTAATCGGGGAAATTGCAGGAACCGTTTCTATTTTATATGCTTCAGAATTATTAGCCTTATCGAACGGCTTAATGCTTGGAGGTATTACAGGAGTAAGACCAGCAGAAGTAGTAATTCTTGGAGCCGGAATTGTAGGTGAATTTGCAACAAAAGCAGCAATAGGTTTAGGAGCCAGCGTAAAAGTTTTCGATAACTCTTTATCAAAGCTGAGAAGACTTCATACTATTGTTGACAGCCGAGTACCTACTTCCATTATTGATCCTAAAGAACTCAGCAAAAGCTTAAGACGTGCTGATGTAGTGATAGGAGCTCTTCCAAGATTGAACATGCCCCCTATTGTCACTGAAGATATGGTGATGAAAATGAAAAAAGGCAGTGTCATTATCGATATTACCATAGATAACGGTAAAGTTATTGAAACCTCAGAACTCACTACCATGGAAGATCCATATGTCATCAAACATGGTGTCATCCACTGCGGACTTCCGAACCTTACTTCAAGAATGCCGAGAACTACCACAAAGGCCATCTCGAATTTCTTCCTTTCTTATATTTTAAATTATGACGAAGAGGGCGGCTTTGAAAATATGCTTATCCGCAAAAATGAAATGAAGCAGAGCTTATATATGTATAAAGGAAGACATACCAAGAAGATCATCTGCGACCGTTTCGGACTTACGTACCACGATATCAATCTTTTAATTTTCTAATGAAGAAACTGAAATTTTATGCAATAGGCTTCGTTCCGGGGCTTTTGATCGTATTTTTTATTTTAAACAAAAAAGGGGCAAGCTGCAGCGGATATTTACCCAACAGCCGTGTTATTGCTGAAAGTCTTTCTAAAGAATTCAAATATTCTGAAGAAGCGAAAAATGCTATGACAGCTTATAAGATTGATGAGAAATTTATAAAAGACAGTATCATTACCAACGGGAAAGTAGATTTTGACCGCAGCCATGCACAAAAGAAACCTTGTCCAAGCTATCTTTTAACCTATCCTGAAAACAATCCGTCTTATGAGATCATTTATGAAAAATGTGAAGAAACGGTTATGGTAAACAGTCTTAAAAAACTTAAATAGTTTTAATACCATAGTATGGGCGGCAATTACTACATGATTCATGACTATCTGATATTCATCGGAGTTTTTGCCATTTTCCTGTTTCTGACAACCAGTATTTACCTTTTCAGCCAGCATGAGAAACTGAAAAAGAGAAATACCAAATTATCAGAAACCAATAAACTTATTGAACAGCGTCTGAATGAAGTCCGTCTGGAACATATCGGTACAAAGCTGAATCCGCATTTGTTTAAAAATATTCTTAATTCGGTGCAGTCTCACGCCTATCAGACGTATATGTCACTGGATAAGCTGGCGAATGTGCTGGATTATATTTTATATGAAAGCAATAATAAGTATGTAAGCCCGAAAGAGGAACTCAATTTTGCATTAAGCCTTATTGAAATTAATAAAATAAAGATCAATCCTCTTTTCGATTTCAGAATCAAATCAAAGATTAATAAATCTGATGAGCTGTATGAGGAAAAGGTATTTGCCCCGCTGATTACTGTGGATCTTATTGAAAATGCCTTTAAACATACGGATTTCCTGGCTCAGGACTCTTTTATTTCCATTTATATGGAGCTTGAAAATGGTATTTTCACGATGAAAGTAAGTAATAAAGCTTCGTTAAAGAATATTCTGGAAAAGGAAAAAAGCGGTTTTGGAAGCCAGTCTTTTGATCAAAGGCTTAAAATGATCTACAGCACTTATTACCACCTGGAAAGAAGTTCAAAAAACGGAGTCTTTACGGCGGAATTAAAAATCAATTTAGGAGAATTCTATGATAAAATGCGTTATTCTGGATGATGAATTATTGGCAATCAGTTATTTAAAACTTCTATGTGAGCAGATCGACAATGTAGAAGTGGTAAAAGCATTCAATGATCCTAAAATTTTTCTGAACGAAATAGACAGTCTCGACTGCAATCTGTGTATTCTGGATATTGAAATGCCCGGAATGACAGGCCTTCAGGTGGCTGAGATTATTTCAGGTTCAAAAAAAATTATCTTTACAACAGCTTATAAAGAATATGCAGCCGAAGCTTTCGACCTGAATGTGGTAGATTATGTAAGAAAACCTATCAAAAAAGAAAGACTGATGCAGGCTTTCGAAAAAGCTAAGGAACTGGTGGAAGACAGCCCTAAAAAAGCTTTTATCGAATGGAATACCAATATCGGAAAAACCGTCATATTTACAGAACAGATTTCTTATATTAAAACCTCTGAAATTGACAGCAGGGATAAAGATATCATCTTAAGTGACGGGACGACAATCGTTCTTAAAAACCTGAATTTTAAAAACCTTCTGGAAATGCTTCCTGCCAAAGATTTTGCCCAGGTCAACAAAAAAGAAATTATTGCGCTTTCTTCTATCAAGGTATTTTCAACCAACGAAATTATTACAACAATTGCCACTGAAGATCATACCTTTCTGAAACTTCAGATCGGTGATGCCTACAAAATTTCCCTGATGGAGTTATTCGGGAAATAAGTCCTTTTTCAAATCTTCAGGGTTTCGTTACAGAATTTCTGCGCTTTATTACAACTCCCCCTTTTCAACGTACAATCCATTTATTTTTGCACAGAATTAATTGATTTTATAATGAAAAATTGTTTCTATGCTGCAGGACTTCTCATATCCGGCTTGTGTTTTTCCCAGGAAACCTCAAAAATTAAGGTTTCATTTTTTGACGGAATAGCAGTGGCCGGATATGTAGATCATGGTGCTTTTATTAACTTTACGGGCCCCAATGTAAGTCTTACCCACCACAACGCAAAATTCGTATTGGGAATGCTTCCTTCACTGAGAATTAAAGAAGACCGGTCATCAGGAACAAAAAACAGTCCTATTATGCCTACGCTGGGTGCTGGTCTTACCATGGTTTATAAAAAAATTGCCCTTCAGATCCCGGCTTACTATAATACCAAAACAGCAGACCAGAACGGCAGCTGGAAAATAGGATTTGGATTCGGATATTCATTCAAATAGATTTTATTACATTTTTTAGAACATTCATTACATTTAAAAAAAAAGAGTATTTAACATAACTATATTCTTATCAACTTTGCATAAAATATTGGAATCATGAATTTGGGGAAATACAAAAATTTAATTTTCTACATTACTACCATCGCTGTTTTTTCGTGTCTGATGTATTATTTCATTATCGAAGGGCAGACACTGGAAGTAAAAGAAAATATCGTTGCTAAAACCAGCAGCGGTTCTACCTGGGAAAATTTCCTGGAATCATTTAAAACCAATCTTCATCATCCGCTTGCGTTATTATTGGCGCAAATTGTCACTATCATTATGACGGCAAGACTTTTCGGATGGATTTGTATGAAAATAAAACAGCCCACTGTCATCGGAGAAATGATTGCAGGTATTGTGCTGGGGCCATCACTTGTGGGAATGTATTTTCCTGAGTTTTCGGCATTTCTTTTCCCCAAAGAATCATTAGGTAACCTTCAGTTTCTAAGTCAGATAGGTCTTATTCTTTTCATGTATATTGTTGGAATGGAGCTGGATCTGAGTGTATTAAGAAAAAAAGCTCATGATGCCGTAGTCATCAGCCATGCAAGTATTATTATTCCTTTTGCATTGGGAATAGGACTTTCTTATTTTGTTTACCAGGAATTTGCACCGGAAGGTATCCAGTTTACTTCTTTTGCCTTATTTATAGCTATTTCTATGAGCATTACAGCCTTTCCGGTATTGGCAAGAATCGTACAGGAGAGAAACCTCCAGAAAACCAAACTGGGAACCATTGTTATTACCTGTGCAGCTGCCGATGATATTACGGCATGGTGTATTCTTGCAGCCGTAATTGCTATTGTAAAGGCTGGCTCTTTCGCAAGTTCCATCTATGTAATTATTATGGCTATTGCTTATGTATTTTTAATGATAAAAATTGTCAGACCATTCCTGAAAAGAATCGGAGACCTTCAGGCAGGAAAAAATACAATCAGCAAACCAATGGTCGCTATTTTCTTTTTGACTCTTATTTTATCTGCATATGCTACTGAGGTAATCGGTATTCACGCTTTATTCGGAGCTTTTATGGCTGGCGCTATTATGCCTGAAAATACAAAATTCCGCACGCTTTTTATTGATAAGGTAGAAGATGTGGCTTTGGTGCTTCTTCTTCCGTTGTTCTTTGTATTTACCGGACTTCGTACTCAGATAGGACTTCTGAATGACAGCCATTTATGGATGACAGCAGGATTTATTATTCTGACTGCCGTTCTTGGAAAATTTGCAGGAAGTGCACTGACGGCAAGATTTGTAGGCATTAACTGGAAAGAAAGCTTAACGATCGGAGCTCTGATGAATACAAGAGGTCTTATGGAACTTATCGTACTGAACATCGGATATGACCTTGGAGTTTTAAGTCCTGAAATTTTTGCAATGCTTGTGATTATGGCACTCTTTACCACTTTCATGACAGGACCTGCTCTTGATTTCATTAATTTTATATTTAAATCTAAGAAAAATCAGGATGAGCCTGTCCACGAAAATGATTCTAAATACCGGGTTCTTCTCTCTTTTGACAAACCGGAATCCGGAAGTACTCTCTTAAAACTGGCTCACAATTTCACTCATAAAATGAATGGCAATAAAAGCATCACTGCTATGAATATTGCTCCGGTAGATGAAATGCATGCCTATGATATCAATGAATATGAGGATTCACAATTCCAGAATGTCATTGAAACCTCTCATGATCTTAATCTCGAGGTAACTACCCTCTTCAAAGCCTCTACCGATATTGAAAGTGATCTTACCAGTATTACCAATAAAGGACATTATGATCTCCTGCTTATCATGCTTGGAAAATCTATGTATGAGGGAAGTTTATTAGGCCGTTTGCTAGGCTTTACCACCAAAATCATCAATCCCGAAAAGCTCCTGAATACAGTGAAAGGCAAAGGAAATATATTCAACAATTCTCCTTTTGACGATTTTACCCTTCAGATTCTGGACAAAACCAATATTCCTGTGGGAATTTTGGTAGAAAAAGACTTTAAAGCGGCGGATAAAGTATTTGTTCCCATCTTTAATCTAAGTGATTTTTATCTTCTTGAATATGCTAAAAGGCTTATCAATAACAACAATTCACAGGTTATCATTCTGGATGCTGCAGGACAGATCCGAAATAATATTGAAGTAAAGGAACTTATCAGAAGTATTGAACAGGTAGCTCCTAATCATATTACGCTGTATAATGAAAAGAAGATTGAAAAAGAATTTCTGAACGCTCAGGATCTGATGCTGATCAGCAGTAAAAGTTGGAAAAATCTGATTGATACAAAAAGTCTTTGGCTTTCTGATATCCCTTCTACATTAATAATTTCAAACCCATAGCCAAAATAACACACCGATATTTCTATTTCTACTAGAAGCTGTAAATATTATTCGTTGTCTGTAAAGAAAAAACGGGTATATTTATAGCTTCAATTTTTTGGGACATGCTGATTAACAGTGAAAATGGAGTTATAGAGCTGAAAACCTTTGCTACCACACTTTATAAGGGAATGAGTCTTGATCAGCTGAAGCAGACTGATTTTTATAAAGAAAAGTATCACAATATGTGGGATGTAAAAACCGGGTATTTTTGGTATTATTTTCAGCATATAGAAATAAAAGGGTATCAGGTATCTTTCAGTCTGTGCTTTTTCGGAGATCAGCTGGACATCATCCATATGAACACATGGGAAAATGGTGATACTAAAGACTGGAATGAATGGACAGAGGAAAAAGAAATGAACGTTTTTCACAGAAACAATACTTTTCTCGCCCGGATCCTGGAAATGCCTCCAACCCAAAAAAAGAAAAAACCTTACCCAAGCTGCACCTTCAAATTTCCCTGGGGAGATATATGGTCGGTCTACGATCCGAGAAGCGCCAGCAGCGTGATGGGAATCAATTTTAATGAAGAGGAAAAAACAAATAAAAATAACTTATAACCAAAGAACAAGACTTTAATATGTGCCGATACTCCATGATGGTTTACAAAGGACATTATGCCTGTTTCAACTGCCAGAAAACTTTCAAACGCCGCCACCTGAAAGATGTGGACCGGGATGCTCAGACTTCCGTGGAAGCCAAGTGCCCCGAATGTGGAAATCTGATGGCCAATATGGGACTTGATTTTAAATCCCCTCCTAAAAATGACGATAAGCAATGGGCTCATATCCGTGATTTGTATACGGTAGGAATCACTTTTCATTCATGTGGATGCTCCGGTCCCGGATATATTCCGCAGGACAGAAAGGCCATTATTACCTATCTGGAGAAAATCCGCTCAGAATATATGCACTCTCTCGTATTCTGGAGATATCGCATAGAACCTGAAAATAAAAAGGAACGGGAACTGGATTATCAAAAGCACAGCAGTCATTTATGGGCTGTAAACCGTAATGCTTTTAAAGAAACAGTAACCAATCAGGAAGGAATCAACTATTGGCTCAAGAGAATCAATGAGGTGGAAGAAAGACTGAATATTATCAAAGCGGATAAACAATAACAACCATTTAATCAGCTAATTTCAGAAGTCTTTTAAAATCCTCTGTTATACTTTTCTCCTGCTCAGCCGGATAATCCGCACTGATATTATATCCGCGTCCCGTAGTAGCATTAATTAAAATAATATTTCCGTTTTCAAAATAATTTCGGGTTATTGTAATTTCTGATTTTTTCAAATCAAATGCTTCCATATCATTATTTTCTTTCATTGCTTTAGCATCATAGAAAAGCGGTCGGTTATATCTGTACTCTTTCCCGAAAACAAAAGAAAGCCGCCCGTTAAGAAGATAATATTCTATCAGTTTCTGTCCCATTTCGCCATAATGCCTGGCAATAACTTTTTCCAACCCTTTATCCGTATAATAAAATGTGGCCTCCCCTCCTTCTGCAGATTCTCCTTCAATATCCTTCTTTTTGACAGAAGTCCATTTTGTCATGGAATTAATCCTTTTAAAATTGGTCTGAATAGGTTTCAGCTGCTTTTTTAAGCCCTTGCTATTTGTTGTATCATTTTCATTGAATGTTTCGTTGATCCTTACAGTATCCTTTGCTTTTGTAGTGAAAAAAACAGACGCTTGATCGCCGGACTTCTGAGCATATGCAGAACTCAAACTGATCAATATTATGAAAACTCCGTGTAAGAATCTATTCTTCATGTTTACTGTTTTATAACTTTAAAATTAGTAATAACTTTTGGTTGTATTGTACATTATTAAACCACAAAAGTCACAAAAGTTTTTTTGTTGGCTTATTTTAATTTACTACTAACTGTTTTAAAAGTACACAAGCTTTGAAAACCCTTGTAACAGCTTAGATTCCTACAGAATGACAAACTCATGGATAAACCATCATTCCAATTATGTCATTCCGTAGGAATCCATCCACATTAAACCAATAAGAAAGCATCAACAAAAACTCCAATCCTGACTAGCATCACAACTGAAGACGTAAAAATTCCCCTCCACTGGAGAGGTGGCGAAAATTCAGAGAATTTTTGACAGGGTGGCTTCCATGCTGCATTTATCTTCATGTCGTAATTCTACTACACTTTTTAAAATTTAACCCTAAAAATTAATTTCAAATAGAGTTTTTTAATAGCTTTATCCTATAATTCACATTGGATGGAAATTGATTTCTTACAATATCAGGTACGGAATGGAGACACGCTGACCTCTATCGCTTCCCGGCTGGGCATGACCGGTGAAGAACTAAAGCTGTTTCACAATTCTCATTGCCAAAAAATGGATAAGATTTGGTTTGAAAGTCTTAATGACGTCAAAAATATCTATGTTCCCACCAATTTTAAAACAGAGATCCAGAAAGAACGAGAAAGAAAAAACAGTTTTCCTTCAGGATTTTCAGAGTCTTTTCTTGCCAAAACATATTCAGTGAATGAGACTTTTGAAAGTCCGTTTGAACCTTCCGTTACTATTGATTATACCATTGAGCTTGCTCTTCACAAAAGCAAAAATACAGATCAATATATTTTGAGCTATAGCCAGAATAGTTTTAAATCTAATGGGAATACACCTGATGATAAGGTAAGCAGCTTATCCATTGCCTGCATGAAAAGTATCATGCCTCTTGAATTTATTATGAATGACAAGGGTCAAATTATCGGCTTTGCGGACCACAAAAAAATCACAAACACATTTACCCATCAGCGTAAAGATCTTGAAGAGTTTTATGTAGGAGAAGTTGCTCAAAATTATATGGATTCGTTTGAAAGGGGCATCAGCGATGAAACGGTTTTCTTGCAGCAATTGCTAAGTACACTCCTTTTTCAGACTTTGTTTCCCAAAATAGATTGGTTCCAAAGAAAAAAGAATTGGACAGAACCTTTTTATTTTTTACAGAATTCGTTTCCTGTACAATGCGAACTCAATATTGAACAGTCAAATGATGATGAAAACTCTGTTTTGACCATTTTAAATGGCAAAATCACCGAACGATATACTCCACAGGAGATTATGCGCGGCATAAAGTTTAAAGATTCTGCAGCTGAACCTGCGCAAGGAAATATAATATTAGAATACACCACCCACACAAAAAATAAGAATCTTCTTCAGGCTAAAGCTTCGGTTTTACTCAGTCATGAAGAAGAGTTGATTCACCAACACCATATCAATATAACACAAGGATAAATATGAAAAATTATGTCACACAAAATGGCGATACTTTCACTTCGCTGGCCCGGCAGTTTAAGCTGAAAAATGAGGGCATTTTAAAAACTTATCATAACCTCCACTGCCCGCCGGAAGATGTCATGCAGGAACCTGTTCCCGGAAAAACCATTTTTATTCCGGAAGATCCACAGCTTATGGCTGAGGAAACAGAACCTCAAAATATCTCTGCATCCTCTCAAGAGGAATCTACAGAAAATGTGGTTTCTGATGAAGAAAACTCAACAGGAGAAACTTCAAAAAATGAAGAGCAATCATCTGGAACAGCAGAACAACAAAACAATAAAGAAGAAAAGAAAGATAAAAAAGAAGACAGTGGTTCCAGTCCCCATGAAGGAAAATATTTCATTGTACAGAAGGGAACCGTACAGTGTAATCAGGGATTTAAATTTCCAAAATTTAAAGTCACCAGCCATCAGAAACATTACTGGAATGACGGAGAAGGACAGGCCGATTATCTGGCTGTAACAGAAGACGATCTTCAGCTTGATCCTGCAGCACAACCATTTGGACAATGTAAACTTAAGCCAACTTCAGGAGGTTATCTTCCCTGTGCTTATGCTCCTGCCGGAAAGTGGCAGAAGACGTATGAAAAAGTAAAAGTGATGGGAAAAAGCTGTCTTACGGAAATCTCGGAACTAATGTGCAGTACAGGAGGAAAAATCACCATTCTCAAACATGGACAGCAGAGTGAAGTCGGTAAAAGCCAGGTTGCCAAAGCAAATACGCAGGAACAGCAGGTTTACAATCCCGTTGTAGATTTTGATGAATTTAAGGAAGATACAAAAGGTACAGACGAACTTTATTACAGCTAAGCCATGACAGGAAGTATAATCGGAAATCAGAATCCTCTGGTAGGAACAACGTATACCTATGAAATAAAACCTTCGGGACTGTCATTCGGTCTGAAGGGTGACTATGAATGGTATCTATACAAGAAACAGAAAAACGGAATCTGGAAAGATATTACCAACAAGCCCAAAAAGGGTGAAAAGGTAACGTACAGATTCGGAGAAATAGGCCTGGGTATAGAATTTCAAATGAAAGTCTATGAGATTAAAAAAGGAATTTTACCCGGCATGTCTGCTACCAAGCAACTGGCTGGCAGCTGTATATTAATTCCGACCAGTGATAAGGTTTCAAAAATAGAGAAGGTAATTCTTTTCAACAGAGGAGCAAAAGACGTCAATAAGGCAAGCTACCGTGATACTCTTATCGCGCAGGCACACTGCATTGCGATGTTTAATAAAGAGATCGAGTTTCATCTTTGGGAAGATGATGCACCTGGAAAAGGCCATGATGTTAATATCAATAAAAACAACCGTCACACAAGAAGTTATAAGGCTCGGGTCAATGAAAAAGGGATTGCAGAAGTGCCAATTCCCCTGATGTCTGATGAAAAAATCCTTCGTCAGATGGCCAATCAGTTTCTAATGAAGGGTGACAGGAATGAAGGCGCCAATCATGAGTATTATGTTACAGCCACTTATTCAGGAAAAATCCAGGGAGCCAGCCAGGTAAATGTAGATGTAGCCAATCCTGATTATAAAGGACAGCCTCAAAATCAACCCCAACCTAAGCCTAAACCCGGCACACAGACTCCAAAATTTTCTCCAAAACAAGGAGGTGGCCCCAAACAGCCAGATCCTAAGGGTAATATTATAGAAGCTCTTTTCATTGATGATAAAGGAAATGAACTGTCCAAAGTAGCTGTAGGAGATAAAGTAAGAGTAAGAATTCACTCCAAAAATATGGTGGGAAAACACATCCAGTATGTAGTTTGGGAATATGATTCCACTTCCAATGATGAAGTTTACAGAAGCGGAAATATTAAAATTCCTGCTGATGTATGTGACACTTCAGGATTTATCATTACAAAAGCTATTTTTGAAAAAGGAGTAGACTCTCCTATCGGCGACCCGGATTCCGATAAACAAAATTATTTTATAGAAATTATCTCAAAAGATCTTTCCGCAGAATCTCAAAAATTTGGGGTAAATTCGGAGGGTCTGATGCAGGTGGAAAAGGTGAAGAGTGCGGCGGGGGTGCAGAATACACAAGATCCGAAACCTGAAACCGGAAAATGTCCAAATTGTGAGAAGGATATAACCTTAGAACAAATTAAATCAATATGTGTAAGTAAAAAAAATAAAAATGGTAGCGAAACATGTCTTATAAAAGATGACTCACTTATTAAAGCTGCATTACCATTTCTAAATAGTTATAGAAAAAAAGCTGACATAAATACTTGTATTACCAAAGCACATTTTATCGCTCAACTATGCCAGGAATCTAAATTTTATGATTTACAAGAAGCTTTCAGGTACAGAGACCCTGAAAGAATGAGAAAATTATTTTTTTCTTATTTTAAGCAGTTTGGTAGTTTAGAAAAGCAACGTGCAGAAGCTAAAAGACTTTCAGATTTATCTTTAGATTCTAAAAATTGGAAAACTGTAGCAAATGCGATTTATGGAAAAACACATCCAAATGGTAAAAATAATACTGATAAAGATGATGGTTGGCGATATAGCGGAAAAGGATTCAAACAAATTACCTGGAGAGATAATTATTTAAATATACAGAAAACTGCAAAAAATATATTTGAAAAAAATGTTACCTGGGTAGATAATGATAATCCATATAAATTAGTGAATTCCTCTGAGGATTCCATGCTATCTGCACTAGCATTTTGGAAACGGGGTAACATCAGTGGTAAAGCCACAGAAATAAGTGATGAGGCCGTAACAAATGTCACCTCACTTGTTAATCCTGCTTTAGTGGGTTTGGATGAACGAAAAAGATTCTTTAAAAAAGCTGTAGAAATTCTTCAAGTAGATAAATGCAAACCTAAAGGAAAAGTAAATAATGGTAAGGAAGATGGAACTGTTGTTGTTGTTTCTGGTACAGATACAAAAATAGAAAATGATGCTTTTAAACCTACAGAGTTCTCATGGAAAATGTATAAAACAAGCGTCTATAAAAATATGAGTTTAAGCACATATTATAATTTAGAAAAAAACAATAAATTACCGGAGGCTGACTATGTAACTTATTTAAGTAGAGATACACATCAGACTTCTACTAGTAAAGGAAAAATTTTAAAACATTCGGATAAGAGGTTTGGTACCTATAATGAAATTCCACCAGGCGAATACTACCTTGTACCAGGTGTCTCCGGTCAAAAATATAAAATATATGTAATTGATTCTGAAAGCAAATCTGCTGCTGCTGAAAATGGTATTGACGGACCTGATGGTACACGAGGAGGAGTCGCTCTACACCATTATACTCCACGTTTTTCTGTTGGATGTTTTACGTTTAATTCAGGAAAGGATACAAGTCCTGTTCAGAAATTAATTGACAACTTACCAGACTTGCCTTTAAATGATAAGAAACCTGTCCGTTTTATTGTTAAGGAAAGAAAGGTGAAAGAATCTACATGGACCAACTCCAGCTTTGGAACTAAAAAATGGACAGGAATTTAAAAAAAAGAAAATGAAAAATATTACACCTTACTTCTTAGCAGGCTTGTCTCTTTTCATATCATGTAATGGGCAAGAAAATAAATCACAAAAAATTAAAGAAACAAAAAAAGATATGAACTCTTTAAAAATAGCACCTTATAACATTACAGATGAAGGAGACGGCACAAAATCAAACTATGATGACCTGTCTCCTGAATATATCAATAAAGCGAAAAAAGTATTAGAGCAAAGAAAATTTCAATTTCCTGATGAAAATACCTTTAATCAAAAAATTTTGGATGTATTTTCTTTAAATTTAAAAGATTATAAAAATTCCATAATTGCTTTACGTCCGGCAATGTTTCCAGAGGTAGCTATTAAAGAAAATAAATTTATTTTCATTCAGGATGCTAGTGCTGCCGAACCAGAGTTTATAAATCCTGACTTGTTATATCATTTTAATTCTTACGTATTTTATAATACTCCCGTATCATATGTTTGGCTGCAAGCAAACAATTCAAATCTTTTATACGATTTAGTTGTTTACTATGGATACAATAAGGATAAAAAACTTGTAGAATCAGTGTTTAAAAAATTTGATTTTAATAGCCTTTCCGATATGGAGCAGTTAATTTTTATAGATTCTGGTGGCTATAAAAAGTTGAAAAAACAAATATTTGATGACATAGAAACCATTATTTATAAAGGTAAAGTTGAAGACTTTTCTTATGCTAAAGAAGGTAATGGTTATTTAAGAATAGGTGATATTATAAGTAAAATATCATCATCTCCAAAAGAATATTTTGAACCTGAAAAAGCAATATCTTATTTATTTGAGAGAGAATTAAGAGTTGGAATACAAGGTGATATTGAAAGCTATTTAAATAAAAATCCTATATATATATCAAATCTGGAAAAAAATAAATTTTATGATTTACCTACTTTAAAAGACTATGTGAAATATATTTACCAAAAAGAAAGCAATACCAATTTTATCATTCAGGATAATGATGGTTTTACCAACCTAAGAAAGGAGAAAAACTCTTCTTCTCAAATCCTACAAAAGATCAACACAGGTGAACAAGTTGAGGTTTTAGACCAAAACGGAGATTGGTGGTTGATAGTTTCTAAAGAAGGTAAAAAAGGATATGTTCATAAAAGCAGGATAAAATCTGAATAAGTAACTTAAACAAATGATGAAAAACTGTTTAATGCCATTTTTACTAATGCTTGTTGCATGTTCAGGAAAGGAAAAAGAAACCTCAATATCTGAAGCTTCAAGCAAAATAGAGAATATCCAAAACTTAATTCAATTAAGTAAAATCAGTTATAATCAAGAAAATATTGAAACAGCAAATTATTCTTTAAACTGTAAAAACTTCACTGTCTCAAATACACTTATTGAAGGAAGTGATCAAAACAGATATGAGCTTATAACTTTTGTTTTTAATGACATAGAGAAAGCTATAATTAGAAAAATCAATAATGAAGATTTGGAAACCTCCTCTCCGATGGTATATTTTTCAAATACATCTAAAAATTATATTATCTTTTTTCCCATAAATGGTGAAAATCATTTTGGATGGAAATTGTATCTGTATAAAAATAAAGTCTTATATCCATTAGGACAAAGAGTGATGTATTGGAAACCTGATTATGAAGAAACTAATATTAGTTACTCTGACATACTAAACGTTTTTGAATCTGAAGATAAAGTTTTAGTTGAAGTACCAAGTAAATACATTATTAAAGACGATAATGACTATAAAAATTATCCAAATTATTTGGATGGAAAATATTATGAAGATAAGGACAAATCATATTATGAGTTTTCTACATCAAAAATAGAATATTACAGAAAGTATAAAAATGGGCTTTTTGAAGGAGATTATAATAAAATGATTAATAATAAAATAATTGATCTTATAAAATAAGTCAGTTATATCACATAAATATAACTAACAAATGATGAAACCTATTTTAACTTTATTAACTCTCATATCTTTTAGCTGTAAAGAGAATCATGCAAGAACTATTGATACTATTAAATCACAATATCAAGCACCATACTTTGATAATGATAATATTAAAGATAAAGCTGTAATTAGGGCAAAACAAAATACAGAACTATCTAGTTTTATATTATCCATCTACTTATCGTCATTGAACAAAACGGTTGAAATTCCCATATTAAACAATAGTATTCTATATAACAATACTGAAGCAGATTATTATTTAAGTGATCCTATTATTAAAAATAAGATCATTACCATTCGAGTAGATTATGCCGATCAAATTACCAAACCAAATATTTCTGGAGAAAGAAAAAATCTGATTGAAAAAATAAAATTTAGGTTTGATACTAAAAACAAAAAAATACAAGTTATTGGATATGATTTAAGTTATACAAAAGCTAAAAAAAATTATTCAAAATCATTTAATTTTATTACAGGCAAGTTTTATTCTACATCATCTTTTGATGGCAAAAAAGATGAAGCATCTGGTTGGGCTTCAGAACTTCAAAACATATACATAGAGAATTTAAACCGTGATTTTTTCAATAAACTTTCATTACATGGAAATGAAATTGAATAAAAAGCTTATAATAAAAACAGATTAATGGAACCATTTTTAACTATATTAATTCTCAAATTTTTATTTTATAGTTGCAAACTTTCGCCAATAAAAAAGAATAGCCTGCTAACCCAAAACAAAAAAGGCTGTTATCACTTCCCATTAACACTATCTACACAATTTAGAAAAGAAAATTTCGTTTCATTTAAAAAATATTTATACCTTTGCTTTGTGATTTTTAACAACGGAACATATTATTATAGAATTTTTACCTCAGCTCTGGGATAGGGATTCTTATGAATATAATTTAAAACCTCGTCCTAGGGACGAGGTTTTTTTATTTTAAAAAATTTAAAAAGATGAAAATAAGTATTATTGGAGTAGGATTGATCGGCGGTTCGATGGCTTTGAAATTAAGAGAGAAAAACCTGGCCAGCTTCATCTACGGAATCGATAACAATACACAGCATATCAGTGATGCATTAGATCTTAAAATAATTGATGCCGGAGTAGATCTTGAGCATGGAATTAAAAATTCGGATCTGATTATTCTTGCGATCCCTGTAGATGCTGCGAGAAAACTGTTGCCTTCTGTTCTTGACCTTGTGTCTGATCAGCAGACTGTAATGGATGCAGGTTCTACAAAAGCAGGGATTGTAAATGCTGTAAAAGACCATCCGAAACGTTCAAGATTTGTCGCTTTCCACCCGATGTGGGGAACAGAAAATAACGGTCCGAAATCCGCTATTGCGGAGAGTTTTTCCGGAAAAGCAGGTGTGATATGCAACAAAGAGGAATCCGCGGACGACGCCTTAGCTACTGTTGAAAAAGTAGTCAATGCTCTTGACATGCACATGATTTATATGGATGCAGAAGATCATGATGTCCACACCGCTTATATCTCCCATATCTCCCATATTACATCTTATGCCCTGGCCAACACTGTATTGGAGAAAGAGCGTGAAGAAGAAACGATTTTCCAGCTTGCCAGTTCCGGTTTTTCAAGTACCGTACGTCTTGCCAAGTCGCATCCGGAAATGTGGGTTCCCATCTTTAAACAAAACAAAGAAAATGTACTTGACGTTCTGAACGAACACATTACCCAGCTCAGAAAATTCAAATCCGCTCTGGAAAAAGAAAACTATGAATACCTTGAAGAGCTGATTTCCAACGCCAACAGAATCAGAGGAATTTTAAGATAAATTCTCTTATACGATACTAAAAGCCCGACGGTTTTTACTTTTATTTTATTAAGAAACCCTTAGTCAGTAATGTCTAAGGGTTTATATTGTAAAAAATTATTATTTCTATTAACATTCCGGAACATTGACAGCAATCGCCAATCCGCCTTCCGAAGTTTCTTTAAAACGGTCACTCATGGACTGAGCGGTTTCCCACATCGTAAGAATCACCTCATCCAATGTTACTTTTGCTTTGGTAGGATCACTTTCCAATGCAATATTGGCGGCCGTAATCGCTTTCATTGCTCCCATTGTATTTCTTTCAATACATGGAATCTGTACCAGTCCTTTGATAGGATCACAAGTCAATCCAAGGTGATGCTCCATAGCAATTTCTGCGGCCATCAATACTTGTCCAACACTTCCACCCAGAATTTCTGTAAGCCCGGCCGCAGCCATTGCAGAAGAAACTCCGATTTCCGCCTGACATCCTCCCATTGCGGCAGAAATGGTTGCGTTTTTCTTGAATAATGTCCCGATTTCTCCTGCTACAAGCAAAAATCTTACAATATCATCCTCACTGGTAAACGGAGTGAATGCCTGAGCATACATCAATACCGCCGGAATTACTCCACTCGCTCCATTGGTAGGTGCCGTAATAATTCGTCCGAAACTTGCATTCTCTTCATTCACAGCCAGCGCAAAACAAGCAATCCATTTGTTGATATTCGTAAAGTTTTCTTCTGCGTCTACCACCTGTTGAAACCACTCGTCTTTGTTTTTATAGATTTTATCTCCTAACAGTTTTCTGTTGATTCCTGCAGCTCTTCGGGAAACATTCAATCCACCCGGAAGAATCCCTTCCTTATTGACTCCTTTGTAAATACATTCTTTAATCTGCTGCCAGATATAAAGTGCTTCCTGTCTCGTTTCTTCCTGACTTCTCCAACTCTCTTCATTCATGAAAATCAAATCTGAAATTTTATCAAATCCTAATTTTTCACAATATTTTGCAATATCAGAAGCTTTATGACAAGGATACAATGTACGTACACACTGCTTTTGAATTGAGTTTTTTTCCTGGCTGGCAATGAAACCACCACCTACAGAATAAAAATCCTGCACAAGTTCAGTTCCGTCTTCAAAAACTGCTCTGAAGATCATTCCGTTTGGATGAAAATCAAGGCTCTTTTTCATGTTTAAAATCAAATGATGCCCGTAGATGAACGGAATTACCTTTTCACCACCAAGATTAATGGTTTGAGTACTTTTAATGTAATCTATTTTTTCATCAATTTTTGAAGTATTGATGGTCTTAAAATCTTCTCCATTCAACCCAAGCATTCCTGCAATATCAGTTCCGTGCCCAATCCCTGTTTTTGCGAGTGAGCCAAAGAATTCAAGAAAAACCTCTTTAACTTCTTCTATTGATCTTTCTCTTTTTATAATCCTGATAAATGCTGCTGCTGCGTTCCAAGGTCCCATCGTGTGTGAACTGGACGGGCCTATTCCTACTTTAATAATTTCAAAAACCGATATTGATTCCATAAATGATTCGTCATTTTCCTCTAAAACAAAGATACATGATAAATCCTAATATATGCATAGCAAAATCCTAGATTTATCTGGTTTTGACAGCCCATAAAATAAGTATTTTTGTAAAATGGGTTGATTGTATGAATTTCAGTCAGATCTATCATTACATTGTTTTTTTTAACTATTTTTTTAAATGGAAACATTAATTAAGAGTATTCTGCAGCATGTCCCGCTAACTCCGGAAGAAATAGCCTTATGTAAAAGCTTCTGGACAGAAAAAACATTGGAAAAAGGAGATTTTCTGTTGCAAAATGGGGAAATCTGCCGCCATGACAGTTATATCATTTCGGGAGTTTTAAAAGCTTTCTGTATTAATGAAGAAAATGGAAATGAAGAAATCCTCTTTTTAGCTATTGATCATTGGTGGGCAACAGATATTTCGAGTTTTTCAAAACAAAAACCTTCCATTTATAATATACAGACTGTAGAAAAAACAAAGCTTTTGCAAATCAGTCATCAGTCTTTTCAAAAAATGCTGAAGGAAATTCCAGCTTTAGAAAAATACTTCAGAATTATTCTGGAAGGTTATCTCGGAACCCTTGAAAAAAGAGTGGTATTCAATCATATGTACAAAGCAGAACAAAAGTATCATGATTTTCTGGATACTTACCCTGATATTTCCTCCAGAGTTCCACAGTATCTGATTGCTTCTTATCTTGGAGTTTCCGCAGAATTTATCAGCAGAATCAGGAAAAAAAATAAATCCTCTTGAACTAGATCAATTTTTCAGGAATAAATAATCAAGAATTTTGCTGTTATAAATTCTTAGCAAATGAAAATATTGATTATTAATGCCAGTGTAAGAAATGAAAGATCTTATAGCAGAAAACTGACACAGCTTTTTGCTGAAAACTGGAAAACAAGATATCCTCTTGATACTTTCACCTACAGGGAAGCAGGAACTGACACTATTCCCAATATTGATGAATCCTGGATCGCGGGAGCATTCAAAAAACCGGCAGACAAAACTGAGGAAAACCAAAAACCTTTACAGCTCAGTGATGAACTGGTCAAAGAACTCAGGGAACATGATGTATATGTAATCGGAACTCCTATGTATAACTGGTCTATTCCGTCCGGATTGAAAGCTTATATTGACCAGGTAATGCGGATTAATGAAACCTGGAAATTCAGATCCGGAGTGCCGGATGGTGATTACGTGGGACTTCTTGAAAACAAAAAGCTCTTTATTCTCTCAACCCGTGGTGATACCGGATATGGAGAAAATGAAAAGAACGGACACGTCAATTTTCAAACGACTTACCTGAAACATATCTTCGGGATTATGGGCGTAAATGATGTTACCATTCATTCCTTAGATAATGAAGAATTTGGCGGTGAAATCTTTGAAAATTCTAAAAATAAAATCTTCGAAGCTATTCATTCTATTCAATAAATCATAAATTTAATTCAGGGCATCAGTTAACACTTATGCCCTTTTTATCAGCTGAAACTTTCCTCGTGCTGAGAAAGATCAAGTCCTTTATTTTCAGATTCTTCAGAAACTCTTAATGTAATTATGGAATCTGTAAGTTTATATAAAATCAATGAACCGAAAAACGTAAAAACAGAAACCAAAACCAATGCGGTCATATGATGAAGAAAAACCTCTAATCCTCCATGCAGTAAACTTGCTTTTTCACCATGAGCAAAAATAGCGGTCAGAATCATTCCCATAATTCCTCCTACTCCATGACAGGCAAAAACATCCAGCGTATCATCTATTTTCTTTAAAGGTTTCCAATTAACCATTACATTAGAAACTATTGCAGTAATAAACCCGATAAAAAGGCTTTCCTGAATGCTTACAAAGCCACATCCCGGAGTAATTGCCACCAACCCTACTACAGCTCCGATACAGGCACCCAAAGCAGAAACACTTCTCCCGTTAATTCTATCGAAAAAAATCCAGGTCATCATTGCTGAAGCTGAAGCTATGGTAGTCGTTCCAAAAGCTGTAGCCGCAGAAGCAGAAGCACTCAATGCAGATCCGGCATTAAAACCAAACCAGCCAAACCATAGCATTCCCGTTCCCAGAAGAACATACGGAATATTGGAAGGCTCATGATGCGGATTCTTTCGGTTTCCTACTACCAAAGCTCCGGCAAGTGCTGCAAAACCGGCACTCATATGTACAACTGTTCCACCTGCGAAGTCTTTTACCCCAAAATATTTGTTTAAAAGCCCATCAGGATGCCATACCATATGACAAAGCGGTGTATAAATAAAGACACTGAAAAGGACAATGAATAGTAAATAAGAAATAAAACGAACCCTTTCCGCAAAAGATCCTGTAATAATTGCAGGGGTAATAACCGCAAATTTCATTTGAAATAAAGCAAAAAGGATAAAAGGAATAGTGGGCGCCATCATTTTATGGGGCAGATTCCCTACTTGGCTAAAAAAAGGGTAACTGAGCGGATTTCCGATAATTCCGTAGTGTTTTCCTGCAATGTTAATACCCAAAGATTCTCCGAAAGACAAAGAAAAACCTACGACTACCCAAACCATAGAGATTACTCCTAAGGCGATAAAACTCTGTAGCATGGTAGAAATCACATTTTTCCTGCCAACCATTCCTCCATAAAAGAAAGACAGTCCGGGTGTCATCAACAGGACAAGCCCAGCTGCAGCCAGAATCCAGGCAACATCCGCACCTACAATTTTATCTTCGCTTAAAAATTCTCCGGTATCAGGAATATCAGCAGTCGGATTCCAGAATAAGCCACCAATTGCAACGAGTGTAATTACTGAGAATGAAACGATCCATTTCAAACCTACTTTCATATAATTTATATTTAACCCTATCAAATTTAAATATAAATTATATAAAAATCATCTTTTTAAAACAAATACCCCTAAAAAAACTATTTAATTAATAATATTTTTATTTTTCACAAAACACTTCATTCAATATTTTTGAAACTTCTTTGGATTTTGTAGCTGGAAAAAGATGGGTTCCTCCTTTTATTATATAATCCGGTTTGGAATAACGAATTGGAAAAACAATATCTTTATCACCTAGGATCTGAATAACATTAGGATTTTCTTCAAACTTCCATTCGGAAACTTTTTCTACAGACCATTTCAGGTAATAAGGATCTCTTACTTTAAAATATTGAAGAAGTTTAGGGTTTTTAGGATCAAAAAGCTTTCGGATAACAGCATATACATTGGCTGCCTTGTCATTGAATAAACCTACAGGTAATATTCTCGGAATTTTGGTCACCTCACCCGTCCTGATAAATTTTGACTTTTCTTTATCAGATTTTATACTTCCCAGAATGACTACTTTCTCCGCAGGTTTCAATAAATTAATTTCCTGCACGATAATTCCTCCGAAAGAATATCCCAACAGACAGAACGGCTCAGAATCATCTACCTTGTCTGCCATTCTTTTAACATAAACATCAAAAGGCTCATTTTTTTCAGGGATGAGCCAATCTATAAAAATCAATTCATAGTGTTTGGGAAACTCTATTCTTTCAAGGACCTTAAAGTCTGCTCCCAGACCGCTGACGATATAAATTTTCATACTACGAATTTATAAAAAATACAGGGAACAGTAAATGATTAAGCCAAATCTTTGATGTAACAAAAGCATAAAAAATGAGCAGCTCCGGTGAACTGCTCATTTTTATATTGATCGTATAGTAATCTTATTTTTTCTTCTTTGGAACTCTGTTCTCGTTATCCAGCATTTCTGTGGTAACTTTGAACTGGATGTCCATTTCGTTCTTAATGAAATAATCTTTCAATGAAGACTGATAGAATACTTTAAAGTCTCTTCTGTTCAGAGAGAACTTCGCAGATTCAATAGACGTTGTAAACTGAGTAACGTATACATTTGCAGGGAAAGAAATTGTTTTTCTCACTCCTTTAAGGGTAAGGTCTCCGTATACTGTAGAATTGTATTCACTGTTTGCTAAAGGAATAATTTTAGTCAAATGGAATTTAGCGATAGGGAATTTTTTCACTTCAAAGAAGTTCGAGCTTTTCAAATCGTTGGTAAGCTTGATCTGATCTTCATCAGAAACATCTCCTGCCATCATACTTCTCATATCTATGATAAACTCTCCATCTACCAGGACCGTATGGTCAAAGTTAAATTTTCCACTTTTCAGTTTTACTGTTCCTGAGTGGGAAGTTTCTTCGGTTTTTACCACTTTATACCCCCACCATCTGATCTCTGATGAAGTCACTTTTGAAACCTTATCAAATTTCTTTTGGGCAGAAACAAATGACATGCTTGCGCACACCATAGCAAACAATAGTAATCTTTTCATTCTTTTTTATTTACAATTCAACAAAAATAAAAAAAAGTGTAGAACTTCTACACTTTTAATAATCTTTTTTTGATTAATTTATTGAGCAGTTACTTTTACAAGCATTTCAATATCATCTTTCACAAAAACATCCTGCATTGTAGACTTGTAAGCTACATCAAATTTCTGTCTGTCGAAAGAGAATTTGTTAGATACTAAGCTTACTACTCCTTTGCTGTAAGAAATCTTAGCAGGGAAAGTAATTGGGCTTGTTTTTCCTTTTACGGTAAGGTTTCCAGTTACAAGAGAACTGTAGATTTTATCGCTGTTTTTCTTGATTCCAGTGATTTTAAAGCTTGCTGTAGGGAATTTTTCAACTTCAAAGAAGTCACCATTCTTAAGGTGTCCGTTTAATTTTTGCTGATATTCTCCTGTAAGGTCAGTTGAGCTGATTGAAGTCATATCCAACACGAAGCTTCCACCTACCAATTGGTTTCCTTTCATGATCATGTCTCCGGACTTTACTTTTACAGTACCGTCGTGAGAGCTCGCCTCAGATTTTGCTACTTTGTATCCCCACCAGTGTACATCAGACGCTACTACTTTTTTTGACTGTCCAAATGCTAAACCACCAGCTAAAACTGCTAATAAAAATATTTTTTTCATTGAATAGAGTTGTTTACTTATTTAACGATACAAAGGTAGTATCTTATTCAATAGATTTCATTGATGTACATCAATAAAATTTATTATTTTCATGAATAATATCATCCCATAAAAAAACTCCGAATTTCTTCGGAGCTCTGTTTTATACCTGATAGTAAGCTGTATAAAGCGCTATACCATTTAATGCTGTATGATTTTGCTTGACCAGATAGATGGGAGTGTTTTTAAGCATCTCCTCCATTTTATCACTGATCTTGAATTTCTCATAGAATTTCGCCTTATCAATATATTCAGCGATCATCTGTGGAATATCTCCTGCAATCAGTAATCCTCCGGTAGCTTTCAGTTTTAATGTTAAGTTGTTGGCTTCTCTTGCCAGAAACTCAAGGAAGGTATCTAAAGCGATTCTGCAGATCAATACATTCTCCTCGATTGCCGCTTTATAAAGTTCTTCCACAAAATTTCCCTGTGCAAGGCGCTCTCCCAACCATTCCGGTTCAGGATGTCGTTTCACATCTCTTAAGAATCTATAGATATTGAATAACCCCGACTTGGAAAGTACATTTTCCCAGCTTACAATACCATAAATATTGTTTAGGAACTGATAAAATTCAACTTCTACATTGGTTCTTGGCGAAAATTCTGAATGCCCTCCTTCTGTAGCGAAAGGTCTCAGGTATTTTCCGTCAAAGAAATATCCGGCTTCACCCAGTCCGTTTCCGGGAGCAAGAACCGCTACATTTCCTTTTTCAAGATGTCCGCTTGTATAAATAGCTTCAAGGTCGTTATCTTCAAGAAGAGCCATTCCGTAGGCAGAAGCCTCAAGGTCATTCAGCATGTCTACTTTTTCAAACCCGAAATCACGGGCATATTCCTCAACATCTAAATTCCAGCCCAATCTTGCAGGACTGCTTTTTCCGTCAAGTACAGGGCCTGGCACTGCCATTCCAAGACGTTTTACATTCTGCAATTGATTATCCTGAATAAACTTCTTTAAAATATCTGAAAAAGAAGTGTATTCTTTGGTTGCATATTTATTTTGTACTTTTATCTCAAGACCTCCGTTCCCGGAAACGAAATAGCCTAAGATCGTTACATCTTCACGGAGACTTGCCCCTATGATAGAAACATTATCATTATTACTGTTCTCTACTCCTGGTAAATAAAGTGGAAATTTTGGATTCAGAATCATAACCTCAAATTTTACCAAATATAATAATAGTTTTTGTAAATCCTGCACAGAACAAAAAAACCTTTCCACTTTCGTGAAAAGGTTTTGGTTAATAATTGTTTATATATTAAATCTAACTACTTTCCTAATGGAATATTGTAACCGAATCCTACACCGATATTCCCCACATTATAGTCCTGACCTGGCAAATCTCCTTTTGTTCCTACAAAAACCTTTTGGTATTGTACGAAGAAATTCCAGTCTCTGTTGTGGTAACCGATCTCCGGTTTAAGGTAGAAACCTCCGCTTGCTCTTTCCACATTAGTGTTGGATGCAACCGTTTTATCACCTACTAAGAAACCATATCCTAAGTCTGTTCCGAAATAGAAACCGGTTTGTTTTGGGTAAATTCTGATTAAAGCAGCTACAGGAACTACTCCTACATCATTATTTTTATATCCGTTGTTCTCTTTTCCGAAATAGTGAGTATATCCTGTTGCAATACCTAATCCGAATCCTGGTGTAATAAGATTTTGGTAAGCTACATCTACTCCTACTGCAGCAGAAAGGTTGTCTGAGGGAACTGCTAAACCAACATTTGCGCCTACTTTGATCATATTATTCATCTGAGAACTTTGGGCACTTGCGATACCTGCTGTTAAAATACCAGCCAGTACTATTGCTTGTTTAAACATTTTCATAACTCTAATTTTTAAATTTTACTAAACAAGAGGATGTAAAAATCATGCCAAGCGAGGGTTTTTCTTTGATTTTAACACCGTAAAAAATCATAAAACAATGAATATCAATATATTATTTTTAACAAAATTTAAATATTTGTTTAACAAAATTTATCAAAAAACTGATCTCAAAAAGTGAATTAAGGAAAAAAGAAGGAAGTAAGAAGATGAAGGCTGGAAGTAATATCCTGCTATATAACAGCTCACGTTTGTTATGATTAAAGTTGAGGAGAATTTCTCCTTCATGCACACCATAACTCCCGGCTTCATTCTTCCAGCTTCCAGCCTTAAAAATAATATTAACAACCTTTAACCCGTTATTATTTTAACCTTTTTCTTCAAAGCATATCAAAAAAATAAATTCCTCATGGCAGCTGATTCATTATTAAAAAACAAGCATCTTCTCTGGCGGGCAGGTTTTGGTATTGGTATTCATCAAATTGATGATTTGAAAAATAAAAACATTAAAACCTTAATGGCTGAATTATTAAAAGAGGATAATTTCAACGAAGTAACATATGACACGCCTGATCCGGTTTCTGTGGCAGATTATATGAACAGCACAGCTCCTGCAGAAAAGAAAAAAGAAATGCAGCAGATCAACAGGGAACAAAACAATGAACTGAATCTCAATTTTCTGAATACCATCGTAAACAGCAAGGAACAGATGAGGGAAAAGATGGCGTTCTTCTGGCATGGACATTTTGCTTCAAGAGTACAAAATCCAAGGTTCAATAAACAGCTTTTGAATACGATCAGAAAAAATGCACTGGGAAATTTCAAAGATCTTCTTTTTGAAGTGAGTCAGTCACCAGCCATGCTTAATTTTCTGAATAATCAACAAAATAAAAAGGATCATCCTAATGAAAATTTCGCCCGTGAAGTAATGGAACTGTTTACCATGGGCAGAGGCAATTATACTGAAAAAGATGTAAGAGAAGGCGCCAGAGCCTTTACGGGATGGAGTTATGATAAAGAAGGAAATTTCAGGGAAAGAAAAAATCTCCACGATGAAGGCTCAAAGACTTTTTTAGGTAAAACAGGCAATTTTGATGGAAATGATGTACTCAATATCATTTTGGAACAGAAAGCAACGGCACAGTTTATTACAACGAAAATTTATAAGTTCTTCGTGAATGAAAAAGTAGATCAGGATATTGTCAATACACTCAGTGCAAACTTCTACAATTCCGGATATGACATCAAAAAGCTAATGACTGAAATATTTTCAAGCACCTGGTTTTATGATCAGAAGAATATCGGTAACCGGATAAAATCTCCTGTAGAACTGATGGCTGGTATGATGCGGATACTTCCCATGCATATTCAGAACCCTGAAAATCTCATCGTTTATCAGAAATTATTGGGACAAATGCTGCTTTATCCGCCAAATGTAGCGGGATGGCCTAATGGAAAGGCATGGATTGACAGTTCCACTCTGATGGTAAGGCTTCAGATCCCACAAATCTGGTCCGGGCTTCGGCCTTTGGAATACAGTCCCCGACAGGATGATGATATCGATATGGGAATAAAGTCCCGGGAAACAGCTTTTAACAAGAGTTTTAAAAACCCGAATATCACCATCGACTGGGAGCGTATTGAAAAACTCTTCGCCCATAAAAACTGTGAAGATTATCTTCTTCAGAATACTCAAAGCCTCGATATGAACTCTGTAAGAAATTTTTCTGATAAGAGTATCAAAATGAATGTCATCAACCTGATGTCTACCCCGGAATACCAGTTGAGCTAGGTAGGAAATTTAAGGTTGCAGGTAATAGCTAATTGAAGTTTCGCTTTACAACTTTTTATTTACTATTTAATTCCATAAAAGTTTTATAAAAACAAATAATAGTAAAAATATAGACTAATCCTCCAATCCGCAACCTACCATCTGCCACCTTACCCTAAAAACAAAATTATGCTAATCAAAAGAAGAGAATTCCTCAAAATAAGTTCACTGGCTACAGCCTCAATGCTTATGCCTAATTTCTTAAAAGCGATGACGCTGGATGAAGCTCTGAATCCCAATCAGAACATTCTGGTAGTTCTTCAGTTTACTGGGGGAAATGATGGTTTAAATACTATTATTCCAGCTAAAAATGATATTTATTTCAGAGAAAGGAAGACGCTGGCTATTCAGGATTCAATACCCTTGACTGATGAAGCGGGAATTAACCCGTCTCTCTCCTATTTTAAGGAACTTTTTGATAACGGAGAGCTTTCTGTGATGAATAATGTAGGCTATCCCAATCCCGACAAATCTCATTTCAGAAGTATGGATATCTGGCAGTCGGCAAGCAGAAGTGATCAGTTTCTGGAAACAGGCTGGCTGGGACGTTTTCTGGATGAAGAATGTTATCGTTGCGACCACCCGACTCAGGCTCTGGAAGTAGATGATATGCTAAGTTTAGCTTTAAAAGGAGAAAACAATAAAGCTTTTGCTTTTAAAGATCCTAAAAGGCTCTATCAAACCAGTCAGGAAAAGTATTTTAAATCTCTCTACGACCATCATCACGATGATGAAACTGTGTCTTATCTTTATCAGACATTAGGCTCTACGATTAATAATGCAGATTATATCTTTGAAAAAAGTAAAGCCAAAAAGACGGAACAGGTTTATCCTAATTCTCAGTTGGGAAAGGACTTTAAGACTGTAGCTTCTTTAATAAAATCTGATATCAATACACAGGTTTATTATCTTTCGATCGGAAGTTTTGATACCCATGTCAATCAGAATGACAGACAGAAAAAATTATTCAATGACATTAATGAAGCTGTAAAATCATTTGTTGCTGATATGAAAAGCAACGGGCTCTTCAATAATATCCTACTAATGACCTTCTCAGAATTCGGACGCCGCGTGGCCCAGAATGCCAGCAATGGAACGGATCACGGAACAGCTAATCAAATGTTTTTTATCAGCGGAAACCTTAAAAAGAAAGGTCTGTTGAATGCACTTCCTGATCTGCAAAATCTGAATGAAGGCGATTTAATCTACAAAGAAGATTTCAGAAAAGTATATGCTACAATCCTGAAAAACTGGCTTAAAGCGGATTCATCCAAAGTTTTGGGATGGAAGGATGGGATTTATGATTTTGTATAGGGAAACCTAAAAAGCAACAAAAGTTTTTTTAAAGAAAACAATGCATTATAAGCATGTTTAGATTCCTACGGAATGAAACAATTGTAATAACGGTCTTATCCACACAGTTTGTCATTCCGTAGGAATCCAGCCTACTTTGACCCAAAATTACAACCCTGAACCACACCTCAACCGAAGAACTAAAAATTCCCCTCCTCTGGAGGGGTGGCAAAAATTCAAAGAATTTTTGACGGGGTGGTCTTAGCCATCCTCATCAACAAAAAAGAGACTGTACCTAGTTATGACAGTCTCTTTTCAATAATTTTAAATTTTAACTACTTTTACGTTTAAGCCGTAATCTGCTTTGGCTTTTCATTCTGATCATCTTTTTTATCAAGTTTCTCAGATATTTTTTTTACAATATATTCTATCGCTATGGGTGCCAGGATTGCAATTAATGCTTTAAATATTCTTGATTTCATAAACTTAATTTTGTGTGTTTAAATAATGCAATTTCCAAGCCAAGATAAAAATAACCAGGAAGTTTAATTTTCATCAGGAACAATAAGACTTTGATAGTTTTTACGACCAGCATTGAACTTTTCTTCCATTTTCACTCTCAATTTACGGGGTTTATGAACAATCAGACTGTCCCCAAACCCAAGCAGCAATCTTTCTAATTCAAAATTGATCTGAACACATATTTTAAATAAGGTTCCATCCTCATCTTCCCGGATGATCTCCTGGCTTTTGTGAAGTGGTTTGGTCTTCACATAAGGAGCATTTCCTGAATCTACCCAGAAGATTACATTCCTTGGGTCCATTGACTCTGAAACTGTAACTCCTACAATATCTTTGAAGTATTCGTCTCCATCCAGATCTTTATCAATATACGGAAGGCTTTCATCTGTTTCAATACTTTCCATCCTGTCCAGTGCCAGATTGTACATTTTCTGTTTATAAAGACAGATCAGAAACCAACGGTTGTTGAATTCCTTCAATAGCTGCGGGTGTACAGTAAATATATTGGATTCTCTTGCTGTAAAGCTTTTGTAAAGAATCTTCAGTACTTTTTTATTCGCGATACTTTCGTATAGAATATCGATATGTTCCAATCCTTTCAGCTGTTCATTTTTATCCAGGTGAATGATTGATTTCTGATTGGTTGCATGAATTGAGTCTTCCAGTTTCTGGATAACCCCATTCATCTCTTTGAACATGGAAAAGTCCTTAAACTGTTTTAAAATCTGGACTGCATTGTTCATGGCCTTCAGGTCACTTTCATTCACAGAGATGTTATGAATACTGTATTCCGGATCACTGTAACGGTAATATTTTCTTTCGTATACTTCAATAGGAGCTTCATACCCGAATTTTTCACTCCGCATATTCTGAAGATCAAGCTGAACTGTTCGTTTACTTACATAAGATTCTTTTCCTTCAAATTCAAATAATGCTTCCGAACATTCGTCAATGAGATCTTCCAGCGTATATTTCCTGTATTTATTTTTAAGACACTTATCTAATGTTTTATATCGGATCAGAGCGTTTTTATTGGATGACATACCTTAGTGTTTAATGATTGGTGTTGTTAAATAAGCTGTTCACTTATTCATTTTTGCTCTTTTCTAAAAGTTATTTTTCCTTTAAAGCATTTTCGTCAAAAGTAATTCCCTCCCAACCGAATTTGATAAAGTTTCGGATATTCTGGTGATCATCTCCCTCCGGATTTTTCAAAACATCATCTCTATAAAATTCTCCAAAAAGCCAAAGCGTCTCTTCTTTCGTCAAATCCTGAATACTCGCGAAGCTGAATACTTTACACGAACCATTGTTCTGCCCTGCCTGATTGGTAGTATCTCCGTTTTGAAAAGCTGTAGGAGTAAAATCATAATGTTCATCAATGTAAGTGATAACATCACCAAACTGAATAGTTTCCGGGAAATGTTTTAATTGTTCTAATAGTACCATAAACCTTGTTTTTTAATTATATATTATTGACGAATCTACAAACCTGTTTTTTTCGACTTGATAAAACTTTTGTAAAAATAATTAAAATTTCTTTATCTACGCAAAACTATTGCGCAATAATAATATTACTTTGCATCATCAAAATGAAACAAAATGGAATTTAATGGAAATCATTTAATCGAATTAGGATATAGACCAGCAAAATGGTTTAAAGATGCTATTAGCTATATCAATGAGAATAGCCTGAATGAACATCAGATTGCAGAATATCTGGCACAGTTCAAACAGCCGGATCTTGTTCCTCTTCATGAAACGGCTAAAGATTTTGTGATCAACATCCGTGCAGAACACGAAAGTGAAAATGATAATGTGGAAAAAGTAATCAAAACCATGAAAGTGCTGATGAAAACTCCTACTCTCATTGGTGGTGCAATAATGCCTGATGCCTGTCCTACAGGTCCTGAAGGTCAGATTCCGGTAGGAGGTGTGGTCATTGCCAAGAATGCCATTCACCCAGGATTCCATAGCGCTGATATTTGTTGTTCTGTGATGCTGACGGATTTTGGAAAAACCAATCCTAAAGAGGTTCTGGATGCTGCACATTCTGTAACACACTTCGGATATGGAGGAAGACCAAGAGGTGAACAAATGCCCATGTCTCAGGAACTGATGGATGCTTTCAGAGAAAATGAATTCTTAAATGATGAAAAACTGATCAGCATTGCCCGTTCTCATATGGGAACCCAGGGAGACGGAAACCATTTCCTGTTCGTAGGAATTTCCAAAAACACAGGAAATACGATGATGGTAACACATCACGGATCCAGAGCTCCGGGAGCGGCTTTATATGATAAAGGAATGAAAACAGCCAACCGTTTCAGACAGGAAATCTCTCCTGAAACGCTGAGAGAAAATGCATGGATTCCTTATGATACTGAAGAAGGTAAATCTTACTGGGAAGCGCTTCAGCTGATCAGACAATGGACAAAAGAAAACCATACTTCCCTTCATGACGCAGTTTTGAATAAGCTGGAAATAGAAAAGGAAAACAGATATTGGAATGAGCATAACTTCGTTTTCAAGGATGGTGATCTGTTCTACCATGCAAAAGGAGCAACGCCTCTGGATGATAAATTCATGCCTGATATTACGGGACCAAGACTGATTCCATTGAATATGGCAGAACCTGTATTGATTGTGCAGGGAAAAACGAACGAAAGAAACATAGGTTTTGCACCACATGGAGCCGGAAGAAACTTTAGCAGAAGCCAGCATAAGAGATCTTTAGCTCATAAAACAACTGAAGAAATTTTCAACGAGGAAACAGAAGGATTAGATATCCGTTTCTACTCTAATGAGATTGATATTTCTGAACTTCCGAGTGCTTATAAAAGTGCTAAGAACGTAAGAGCGCAGATTGAAGAATATGGGCTTTGCGAAGTTCTGGATGAAGTGATGCCGTATGGATGTATCATGGCGGGAGACGTGCAGAAGAATGCTCCATGGAAGAAAAAGAAGAAATTCAGAAAAGCATAATTTTTAATTTAATATAAACCTTACAGGTTTTCAAAAACTAATAACCAGCCTTGCAGGTATAAAAGCCTGTAAGGTTCATGAAAACTTTTTATAACGGCAGGGGCAGTAGCTCAGATGGTAGAGCAACAAAATTACTTTTCGCTGCAGGCAACTAAAGTTCCTATAAATCGCCAGGATTGTGGGTCACAGGTTCGAGTCCTGTCTGCTCCTCAATACAATGAAAATGTTTACATTGACCTATTCATTTTCATTAGTTAAAAAAATCAGGCAAAGAAAGTTCCTATATTTCCAGATTTACTTTCCGCCTTTTTACAAATTATAAGGCAAAGGGAGTTCCTATATTTTTTTGGATAAATTACTCCCCGCTTTTTATAAACTATAGGTAAAAGGAGTTCCTATACCCTTCACTTTTAATGAATCTACTCCTCACTTATTTTTTAAACTAAAACAATGAAAACACTACAATTATTCAATGCGGTATTGGCCAAAGAATCAAATGCAGAGCCATTTATTTCTAATGACGGCTTTGTTATTGAACCTAATGCAGTTTGGGCAAAAAATGAGATCATCTCTTATTACGCAAAAGAAAAACTGAATGGAAATGATTTGAATAAAACTTTCCATAAATCCTGGGAGAAAATAAGAAACACTTCCAGAACTGAATTGTTTTTTGAACAGATCAGACACTATATTTCAACCTATGGAAGTAATTTTCAAAATGAAATTTACATTCCTAAAGAAATATTGAATGTTCCTGATACAAAGTTGATTTTTAAAGTCATTAAAGCTTGTACAGTAGAAGAAATGCAGGAAAAATGCCTTTCTCTTCTGAAGTCCGGTATTGCTTTAAAAGAAGAAACCATTGATGATTTGCTGTATATTCTGCATACGGAACTGGAATATGATTTCACAGGAAAAGAAAACATCAGAAATAAAGAAGCCATTATCAAAATAGCCGATTTGTACGACATCTATCCTGAAAATCCTGTTGAGTTTTTCCGTTATGTCATTTATAAAACGACCCATACAACGCTTTTAATCAAAAACGATGAATTGATTGGTTTAATTAAGCAAAGTAATTTTAACCCAACCTATTTGTTTGAAAGCTTTGGAATGGAAAAAATGGCAGAAATTTTCAATAGATTCAAGCCATTATTCCTTGCTTATAAAAACAGAGCCCCGAAATCCATTAATAAGATTTCAAAGCTTTCTAAAGTAAACCATAAGCCATTGGTCTCAAACCCATTGAATGATGCTACAAATACATTGCTGGAAAACAGCGATTGGCATTGGCTGGAAAATGCGACACCGTTTGCATTATTTAAAGCATTGTCAGCTTGTTACTCAAGAATGTACGGTCAGGATACTTTTGTCTATAGAGTCAGAAACGGAAAATCATGGACTAAAAAAGGTAAAGAAACTTATGTGAATCAATTCAACTATGATTTTATTTTAGATTTTCTGAAACTGAAATATGAAAACCTTTCCGGAAAGAAATTCTATTTCCCTGAGAATGTAGAATTTGCATTGCCAACTTCTGAAAAAATGTTTGTTGGAAATATTCCTACCGGAACCCGTTTTTATGGTGAAAGACTGGCAGTAGGTATTTATTGGGAAAATCAATGGGGAGCCAATGACCTTGACCTTTCAGGATTAAATATCGCTGGAAAAATAGGCTGGAATGCGGCTTATAATCACGGTGATGGACAATTGATGTATTCCGGAGATATGACATCTGCTCCCAACGGTGCTGTCGAATATCTTTATGCCAATAAAGGACATTGTGCACCAACACTTGTCATGAACAACGTTTTCAGCGGAGATGCCAATTGTGGATATAAAATCGTGATCGGAAAAGGAGATAACATTTCTTACGATTATATGATGAATCCGAACAATCTCTTTGCTGAAGCGAAATGTAATTCTGTTCAGAAGCAAATGATTCTGGGAATGCTGGTAACAAAAAACGAAAAGCAATGTTTCGTACTATTGAATTTCGGAGCCGGACATTCTCATGTTTCAGGAAATAGTCAGGTTTCAATGATGGCTACAAGCGCATTGTATCAGCAATGGTACGAAGCGATGTCTTTCAATGAACTTGTAAAAGAGCTTGGAGCAGAGATTACCACAGAAAAGTCCGAGGCTGACTTTGATTTTTCACTGGAAAGCCTGGAAAAAGATAGTTTTATCAGGATTTTTAAATAAATCCATTACGCCATCTGATTGTATCGGGTGGCGTTTTAACCGTTAACTCACCTCATAAAACAGCCTCATTAACCGTACATTACCGTTTTTAAATAATGATATTATTTTTTATATATTTGCCAACTTTAAAATTTATAAAACTAATAATCTAAAAAAACAAACACTTATGAAAAGAAATTTATTCGTGAAAAATTTTTTATTTTTCTTCTTATTCCTTGTGGCCGCTTCTTGTGGATCTGACGGTGGCAGGGATGATGATAATGGCACAAACAACAATGCTAGTACCTCTCCAAAAGTAGTAACCGGTAAACCTTCTTTCAGCAATGCACAATTCAAATTTGCAGGCACGGTAACCTCTTCCGGATCGGGATATTCAAGACGCGGATTCTGCTGGGCAAAGAATATCAATCCTACCATCAGCAATTCAAAACTGATTGAAGAGTATACTAATACAACAGGAGATTATCAGCTTACAGCAACTTACAGTACTGATTTTGAAAAGTCGACAACCTATTATGTAAGGGCATATATAGCAGCTAATAATGGAGATATTATTTATGGAGATAACGTAACATTCGTTACGCCTGCAAAGATGGATATTACTTTCAAAATGGCTAAGGCAATATATACAACATCAGCTACTTTAAGTACTGATGATATTTCGGTAAATTATCTTGAAGCCTTCTATCCTGATGAAAAAGGATTCTGCTACAGAACGAGTACCGGAGTAAATATATCGAATGGCCAAATCATCAAAATATCAAATCCTAATAATTATTCAGCATACGAACTGGAAGCTACGGCATTACTTCCGAACACTACTTATTACGTGAGATCTTATGTAAAAGAAGGTGCACAGGTATATTATTCGGACGAAAAAACATTTAAAACAGCGGGTGCTATTGGTGCTTCAGGGGGATATGTTTTTTATGATAAGGGAGAGTTTACGGACGGCTGGAGATATTTGGAAGCTGCACCTGCTAACCTTACTTATAACGGATCTGATAAAATCAAATGGGGATGTTCATTTAATATCATTAATCAGACTCAGGCTGTAATGGGATCAGGGCCTGCCAATACAACAAGAATTATTTCTCAATGTTCTGATGCCAATTGTGCTGCCAGATTATGTGCTAATTATACTGTAAATGGTGTTGGTAACTGGTTTTTACCATCTGAAGAAGAATTAATGGCATTCTATAAAAGCTCTAAGAATGTTTACAACATTGCATCAAACCCATGGAATGATGTATCTCAAAAGTATTATTGGAGCTCTACCGAAATACCGGGTGGTAATACAGCAAGAATTCTGGATGGATATGCTGGTTATATGTGGGAATATAATAAAGATTACAACATGGTAAGGGTAAGACCCTTCAGAAGATTTTAAAATATTTTATAATAGAAAAACCGCTATTCTTAGCGGTTTTTCTATTATAATGAGAATGTCAAATGACTCTATATGTTCATTTTTTTAACAGAAAAGATTCCTTTATCCAAATTAACAATCACTTTTTTTCCGTAATCAATCTGAACAATAAACATATTCTCCAGCGGAAACTGAAGCACTGCCTGAAGCATCAAACGAATGACTCCAGCATGGGTAATGATGAGAACCTTATCTACATCGTTTTTCTGAATGAGTTCATTCCAAAAGCTGAAAACACGAGCCTGCATTTCAACGAGATTTTCTCCGCCAGTAGCTTTGATATTGACAAAATCTTTATACCACGGATTGATTTCCTCTTCAGGAATATCAATCCATTTTTTCATTTCCCAGTTCCCAAAATTCATTTCGCGGAGTCTTTCATCTGTTTGATAATCCAATTTAAAATAATCGGCAAGAAGACAGCATCGTTTAGAAGGACTTGAGACAACGATATCATAATCATCATCTATCTCTAATCTATTAAAATCTTCAGGATAATCTTTTCTTAAAGGCATTTCAGCAAAACCATAACACAAGTTCTCCGGATTTTCTACAGCAGTATGACGGATTAAATGAATTTCCATGTGACCATTGTTCCTAAGTAAAATAAAACTTCACAAACCTGCTGTACAGATCCCAGACAGTCACCTGTGTAACCGCCAATATGCTTTTTAAAATACCATCCCATATATATTTTACCTAAATAGGCCAGCGCAAAAGCGAAAATCAACCGCCAGTCCGGAATCAGGGCAAAAGCAATTAAAACACTGATAAATCCTACCAGCAAAGCCATTCCATCCAAAGGTTTATTGGCCAAAGGTTTTGATTTGCTGACATCAATATCGGTAACGTATTGGTGAGTATAAATCATAGTTCCCGAAATAAACCGGCTTACTGTATGCGCTAAAACAATGATGGCGAGAACTTTTACCGGTGCTATTATTCCCAAAGCCTGAATGCTGTAAAATTTCAATGCGAACAGCAGAATAATTCCAATGGTTCCATATGCTCCTACCCGGCTGTCTTTCATAATGGTCAGAATTTTTTCCTTTCCATATCCGCCTCCGAAACTATCACACATATCTGTGAAACCATCTTCATGAAACGCTCCGGTCAGCAAAACACTGGAGATCATCATTAAAACAATTCCTATTTCCAAATTAAAAAGCACTGTGGAAAAATACAGAACCACAGCATTGATGAGTCCTATCACTAATCCAACCCAGGCAAAATACTTTTGGGATTTGTTCATAATCTCACTGGAATATGGAATGCTAAACGGAACCGGAATTCTTGTGAAAAACATTAATGCCGTTGCAAAGTAAATCAATTCATTTTTTATGGCTTTCATTTAATCTTTATTTGATACCTGCGCTCCCTCAAAACTCGACATTTCATTCAGGAAATTAACGGCACTTTGAATAATCGGATAGGCCAATGCACAGCCTGTTCCCTCCCCAAGACGCAGATTCAGATTGAGAATGGCCTGTTCTCTCATTAATCCCAACAATTGAGGATGGGCATTTTCATTGCTTACATGACAGAAAATACAGTTGTTCAGAATTTCAGGATTCTTTTTCCAGACCGTGGCTACCGCTACCGTTGCAATAAATCCGTCTACCATGATCAGCATATTATGATGATAAGCTTCTTCGATGGCACCAATTATTTGTACGATTTCTAATCCTCCGAAGGTTTGTGCAATTTCATCTTCAGTCATTTCAAACGGATATTTATCTATCGCTTTTGTTAAAATACCGATCTTATTCTGTAATTGATGGTCATTCAATCCTGTTCCACGTCCGATGCAATTGGTAATCGGAATGTCAAACAGTTTACTCATCATCAATGAAGAAGCGGAAGTATTCCCGATTCCCATTTCGCCAAAACCAATAATATTGCAGCCTTTTCCTGCAATTTCAGACACCACAGACTTCCCATTTTTAAGGGCCTGATAATATTCTTCTGAAGTCATTGCCGGTTCTTCCAGAATATTACGGCTGGACTTTCTGACTTTCTTGTGAATCAGATTCAAGTCTGGAGGAAAATCAAAATTCACTCCGGCATCTACCACTTTAATTTTAATTCCATTCTGTCTGCAAAAAACATTGATGGCCGCTCCTCCACCCAGGAAATTCATCACCATCTGATAGGTTACCTCCTGTGGATAAGCACTTACACCCGCTGTAGCAATTCCATGGTCAGCTGCAAAAACTACCATATGGGGATTCAATAGCTGTGGTGAAGTGGTTTTCTGAACCATTCCTATTTTATGGGCAAGATGTTCCAGATGTCCTAATGCGCCTAAAGGTTTTGTCTTAAAATCAATTTTATGCTGTAATTCTGATGATAACATGGATGTTGATAGTTATGTTAAATGGAAAAGTGCAATATTAGTAAAATAGAAAGTATGTTGTATCGTTTGTCTATAGTTTTTATAAGATGGAAGCTGGGAGCTGGAAGTAAGAAGAAGAAATTTCCCACATCATTCTCAAACTCTCCCACACAAAGTCATCAACCCGAAACTCTCACCCCGCAACTCGAATCCCGTAACTCAAAATTCTCCAACTCAAAACCCTACGTAAGAACATTGCGCACTAGTCTTTTTACTTTGTAACATAAATAAAAAACAATGACACCAAAAATACTTGAAAAAATAAAAGAAGTTGAAGCAACACGGGGCGTAAAAGTCCTTCTTGCGGTAGAATCAGGGAGCAGAGCTTGGGGTTTTGCGTCTCCTGACAGTGATTATGACATACGTTTTATATACCGTCATGAAAAAGACTGGTATCTTTCTCCCTGGGATAAGGATGAAACGATAGAATTTATGACAGAAGATGATCTGGACGGTTCCGGCTGGGATTTGAGAAAGACCTTTCATCTTTTGCTAAAGTCGAATGCGGCATTACTGAGCTGGTTCTACTCTTCTATCGTCTATAAAGCAGATGAAAAATTTGTGGAACTGTTCAGGCCTTTAGCAGATTCTTGTTTTTCTCCGATAGCGGTTTCTTATCATTATTTAAGCATGAGCAAAAAATATCTGGAAGCCTGCAGAAGTGATGAAGTAAAATTAAAAAGTTACTTTTATTGCTTACGAACGACATTAACAGGAAAATGGATCATAGAAAAAGGAACAGTTCCTCCGGTGTTATTTAGTGATCTGCTTGTTTTAACAGATGATACAACCAGACGAAAAATAGAAGATCTTGTCGCCTTAAAAGCAACCAAGGGAGAATCTTATTACCACCCGAACGATTGGGAATTGTTTGATTTTCTTGAGAAAACAATCGCTAAGAATGAGGAAAAAGCAAAAGACTTGTCAGGAGGAAAGATAGATAAGGCTGAGATGGAGAGGGTTTTTAGAGAGATATTAAAATAGAAGTATAAAAATCTTATTTTGTTTAACAATTAAAAAAACTGATGAAAAATATAATCGCGCTCTCCCCCATGTATACGGAGGACAGCAACAATTTGAAAAAAGCATCGCTCAACTCATCGTATGTACTGAGCCGTTTTAATGCAAAATGGAACGTTCCTGAAGAATTTCGAGCGGATGTAATATCAGTATATGGGGAGGATATTTACGCAGAAATTGTTTCCGAACAGTGCGATCTTACATTACTTAAATCTGCTGATGACTGGTTAAATCACATCGATGAGTCATTTACTCAACGTAAAATTTCCTATGGTCAACTAAAAGACTTTATCAAAGAAGAAAATATTTTTATTAAATGTTCTGACTTTAAAACTTTTAAAGCAGGTGTTTATCAGAAAGTAAATGATATTAAAGGCTTTGATTCTTTGGACCAGAACATCACTGTTTTCACTTCTGAAGTGGTAGAATGGGAACTTGAAGTGAGATGTTTTGTTTTAAATAATAAAATTAAAACTCATTCATCCTATTGGAGAAACAATGTTTTTGACACCAATATGCTTTCGGAAAAAGAACAGAAAGATATGTTTAGCTTTTTTGAATCTTTTATCCAAAAGTACTCTTCTACACTGCCCCCTGCCATTGTGCTGGATTTCGGTATTATAAAAGGAAAAGGCTGGGCCTTGATTGAAGCTAACCCTGCATGGTGTTCCGGATTATATGCTTGTGATGCGGAAAAAGCTTTGGAAGTAATTGTGAATAGTTGTATCAAAAATTAAGATTATGGAAATGAATATTTTCATTGGGATTCCTGCAAGTGGAAAAAGTTCCTTTTACAAGGAGCTTTTTTTCAATTCACATATCAGAATCAGCATGGATTTACTGAATACACGAAACAAAGAAAGAAAATTACTCCAGTATTGCTTCGAAACACAATCAAAGATAGTCATTGATAATACGAATGTAACTAAAGAAAGCCGTAAAAAATACATTGAATTTGCTCAACAAAATAAATATGAAGTTATTGGATATTACTTTGAAAGCAACATTCAGGATTGTATGGAACGAAATAAAAACAGAAAAGATTCCATTAACGAAATCGGAATAAAGTCAAAATACAAAGAACTGGAAAAACCTTTATTTGAAGAAGGTTTTGATAAAATATTCAGGGTAAAAATTGTGGATCACAAATTTGAAATCAACGATTATGAAATTTGAAGAAATTGAAGCTTTAATGCGAAGAAATGAAAGTCTTTCGGAACAGTATGTTCTCCCGGAGAATTTTATTGTTGTGAGATTAGACGGAAGAGGATTTACAAAACTCACCAAAGAGAAACTATCGCTTGAAAAGCCATTTGACAAGAAGTTCAGCGAGATAATGGTAGATGCGACAAAACATCTTTTTAACATTGGATTTAAGGTCATCTACGGTTATACTCAAAGTGATGAAATTTCTCTGTTGATTCATAAAGATGATAATACTTTCAGCAGAAAAATAAGAAAAATCAATTCTGTACTGGCAGGGGAAGTGAGCGCTTTTTTCAGTCTGCAGTTTCAGGAAATCTGTGTTTTTGACTGCCGGACAATTACTATTCCTAATCTCGAAATGCTGCTGGATTATTTTTGCTGGAGACAGGAAGATTCTCACAGAAACTCTCTTTCTGCTTATTGTTACTGGACGTTGAGAAAAAATGGATTTAATGCAAAGCAGGCTACGGAAAAAATTGAAACGTTATCTATGGCTGATAAAAACGAATTACTTTTCCAATATGGTATTAATTACAATACTCTTCCCCTATGGCAAAAACGCGGTATAGGAATTTGGAATAAAGAAGTGAAAAAACAAAGTTTCAATCCTGTCACTAAAGAACCTGTTGTTTATTTGAGAAACGAACTGTTTGTTGAAAAAGAATTGATGATTCGTGATGAATATAGAGTCTTTTTAAAAGAAATTTTTGATACATTTTAATTTTTGAATTTCACTTAATACACCACAATTATTCAAAAAACACTATAAAAATCATGACCATCCAAGATCTAAAAAATAAAAACCTCATCCTCTTCGAAGCTATTTCCGGAAGCCGGGCTTTTGGGCTGGCAACGGAGAATTCTGATACGGATATCCGTGGGGTGTATTATCTGCCGAAGGAAGATTTCTTTGGTCTGAATTACATTCCGCAGGTTTCCAACGAGACCAATGACATTACGTATTATGAAATCGGGAGGTATGTAGAACTGCTGCAGAAAAACAATCCTAATATTCTTGAAATTCAGGCAAGTCCGGAAGAGTGTATTCAATATAAACATCCGTTGATGGATCTTCTGAAAACTGAAGATTTCCTGTCAAAACTATGCAAAGATACTTTTGCAGGCTATGCTGTTTCCCAGATCAAAAAGGCTAAAGGTCTCAATAAAAAGATTATAAATCCTATTGATAAAGAAAGAAAATCTATCCTGGATTTCTGTTTTATCCTTGATGGACAGGGTTCTGTACCGTTGAAAAAATGGCTTCTCGAATTCCCTTCCTCTGGAGAAGTGTCCGAAGGAAGAGGTGGTTCACAGGAAAAATGCGGATTAATCAACATTGACCATACAAAAGGAATATATGCTTTATTTTATGATGAATCGGAAACATTGGGATATAAAGGTGTTATGCAGAATGAAGAGGCCAATCAGGTTTCTGTGTCGTCCATTCCTAAAGATGAAAAGCCGGTCGCTTATCTGTTCTGTAACCTTGATGCCTATTCTGTTTACTGCAAAGATTACAGAGAATATTGGAAGTGGGTGGCTGAGCGTAATGAAGACCGCTATAATGTCAATCAGACTCACGGGCAAAATTACGACAGCAAAAACATGATGCACACTATCAGACTCCTGCAGTCCTGTGAGCAGATTTTTAAAACCAGTTCACTGACGATCCGAGTAGAAAACCGGGACGATCTATTAGATATTAAAGCTGGCAACCAATCTTATGAAAGTGTAATGCAAAAGGCAGAAAATCTTATACAGTCAATAGAAAAACATTATTCAACATCCAGTCTTACTGACGGGCCGGATCTGGAAAAAACAACAAAAATCTTAATTCAGATCAGGGAAAAACTTTATCATAATGATGAATTATAAATGATGAGTGATGAATGTGGGATTGTGAACTCCATCACTCCCACTCTCCCACTCTCTTACTCTCTTACTCTCTTACTCTCAGCCTCAGTAACCCGAAACTCGCACCCCGCATCCAACTCCCACTCACTTCTTCGAAGCCTTTGCCATCGGATTATAATCCAAACAAATTCTGATCCAGTATTCAAAATCACCTGCTTTTTGAAAACCAATGGGTTCAACATAACAATATCCATTTAACTGCTTCCCTTTCATAATCATCGGCAGAAAACCTTTTTTCTCCGAAACCTCATCTTCCATTTCGGGATCATAACGGCACATCAGGTTGTCGTGACTGATGTTGATACACATTTTCCCGTTCACCAGAAAAGACAGTCCGCTGAACATTTTCTTCTCCTCAACTTCAATATTATCTACTATTGAAAGTCGTTCACGTACCCGGTCGGCAAGTTCAGTACTGTAAGCCATGATTTCTATTTTTTTATTATTTAAAATTAATTAAAAACAGTGATTATCACAATGTTTTCAGCACTTTATTCTCAGATTCCACATAAGACAAAATAAAATTTTATTTAAATTAATTATTGTTTTACGATAATTAATTATACATTTGCAATATCAATTACTCTTCGTACCATGAACCAGACCAAAATTATTTCAAAAATTTTATTTTATATCTGCTCTGTATTGTCGGCCGGATATTTAATCACTTTTGTGTATTCCTTATTCTGCCTGATCAGCGGATTTGCGGTTACACCTTATAAAGAGGGAAAGTTCCTCCACATCAATTATCCGTTTACAGAACAGCCATTTCTGAATATCGAAAACAATTATTCCTATATGATTTTTTCATTTCTGTCTGTACTCATCACTTATGGAATCTTTTTCTGGTTATCTGCCAGGGTTTTCAAAGTATTTTTCCAGCAGAAACTGTTTACTCAGGAAAACATCATTCAGCTTAAGAAATTTTACCTGTACAATATTTTTATCCCGCTTCCACTGGTGATGATCGCGAGTTTCTTTGTGGAAGTAGAAAGTATGATATGGGGACTGGTGTTTATTCACTTTATGCTTGGAATTTTCTGCCTGTTTCTTGCGAATATCTTTAAGCAAGGACTACATTTGCAAAACGAACAAGACCTATTTATTTAAAATGCCAATTATAGTCAACTTAGATGTGATGCTTGCCAAACGAAAAATGCAGAGTAAAGAATTGGCAGAAAAACTGGGTATCACACCCGTCAACCTCTCTATCCTTAAAACCGGAAAAGCCAAAGGTGTCCGCTTTGATACTCTTGAAGCCATCTGTAAAATCCTGGAATGCCAGCCGGGAGATATTCTTGAATTTAAAGAGTAGATGAGTTGCGGGATTCGGGATACGAGTTACGTATTGGAGAGTTTGAGAGTTTGAGGGTAGGTGTGTAAAAATCCCACTTCTAACCTCCAGCTAATAACTCCAAACCCTAAATTTTAAACTTTAAACTTTAAAACCTAAACTAGCTGCCGAAAGGCCGCCTGTCCTTCTATTCCCCAAACACAACGTTATGAACACATTATCAATCAACAACCTTAGTCTTACCTACAAAAATGGTTTTCAAGCTATTAAGAACATTTCTCTCGATATCAAAAACGGAATGTTCGGACTGCTTGGCCCCAACGGAGCCGGAAAGTCTTCTCTGATGAAAACCATTGTCGGGCTTCAGAAACCAACATCGGGAACGCTGCTTTTTAATGAGGTAGATATTATCAAAAATCCCGATTATATCAAACAGAATCTTGGGTTTCTACCTCAGGATTTTGGAGTGTATCCAAAAGTATCTGCTTATGATCTATTGGAACATATAGCCGTATTAAAAGGGATTACCGACAAAAATAATCGTAAAAATCAAATTCTGGGTCTTCTTGAAAAAGTCAACCTTTCTGATTTTGCTAAAAAAGAAGTACACACCTTTTCCGGAGGAATGAAACAGCGTTTCGGCGTAGCTCAGGCATTATTGGGAGATCCGAAAATTATTATTGTGGATGAGCCCACTGCAGGATTGGATCCCGAAGAACGTAACCGGTTTAATACATTGCTTAATGATATCAGCCAGGATGTGATCGTCATTCTATCCACTCATCTCGTTGAGGACGTCAGAAACCTTTGCTCAGAAATGGCAGTGATGAATCACGGACAGATCCTCAGAAAAGGAAATCCGGGAAAATTAATCGCAGAGCTGGAAAATAAAATCTGGTCAAAACCGATTGACAAAACCGAACTGGAAACCTATGGTTCCAGCTATGAAATCATCAGCAGACAGCTTCTTGAAAGAGCACATCACATTACTGTATTTTCTGAAGAATCGCCAAAAGATTTCAGTTCCGTAACTCCTTTACTGGAACACGTTTATTTCCATACGCTCACTCAAAAACCTTAATCATGAACACTATATTTTTATTTGAAGCCGGACGCTCTTCCAAGCACTGGCTCACCTATCTTGTGGCCTTACTTCTGATAGCTCTCGGTATTTTTTGCGGAAGCCAGTTCAATCTTTCAGTAGGAGAAGGAATTTATTTAAACTCACCCTATACCATCGGTTTTATGACCGGAATGCTGAGTCTTGCCGTTATTTTTTTCGCTACTGTATATGCTTTACAGCTCTTGTTTAAAGATCAGGATTCAAAATTTGGCCATATCCTGTTTTCATTTCCGATTTCAAAATCTACTTATCTGAAAGGAAAATTCATTGCTTATTTTCTTCAGACATTTGTAAGCTTTTCTTTTCTGATGATCGGATTTCTCATAGGACAAATCATGCGTACCGGAAGTGAAATGCAGGAAAGCTTTACCATTATCCATTACCTCTATCCTTTATTGATCTTTGGCCTTATCAACAGTTTATTTATCTGCAGTTTTCTGTTTCTCATTTCATTTATTGTCAGGAAAAAACTGTTAGTTGTAGTGGGCGGGTTGCTTTTGTACGTCTTTTATATGGTTATTTTATTATTTTCCAATTCACCTTTTATGGCTGGAAGCTTGCCTCAGTCTCTGGAAACACAGCGGTTTTCAGCTTTGATTGATCCTTTTGGACTGTCTGCTTATTTCATGCAGGCCCGTGATCTTAGTTCTCATCAGAAAAATATTCAGATGGTTCCTTTTACGGGGTATCTGTTGTTCAACAGAATCTTATTTATCCTAATATCAGTTGGATTTCTTTTTCTCTCACTCAGATTATTTTCATTCTCCAATTTATCAGGAAAGAAAGTAAAAGCATCAGGAATTATTCAGCCATTATCGGAAACGAACAGATCAGAATATTCAACTGTTTCAGCTAATTTTGGTGGGCTCTCTTCTTTTCAGGCTGTATTTTCTTTTGTGAAAACTGATCTTACTTATCTGTTCAAAAGTATTGCTGTTCCTGCAGTTTCTATCCTTCTATTATTTTGTGTCGGCATGGAAATGTATGCCGAGATTGAAAAAGGGATTCGTCTTCCCCAGAAATATGCGGGCTCGGGACTTATGGCAACAACTATTTCAGAGAATTTTCATCTGCTTGGTCTCCTTATTTCAGTATATTTTCTGAATGATATTTTCTGGAGAAGCCGAACTTCCGGATTTTTTCTGATTGAAAACAGTACTTATTTCTCAAAAAACAAATTAACAGGACATTTTATCTCCATCTGCCTTCTGTTGTTTTTCTTTACTGGAATTTTAATTGCCCAGGGAATCGTTTTCCAGGCCGCTTATCAGTATTTTCACATCGACTGGAAGGCGTATCTCGGTGTTTTCCTTTTCAACACTTTCCCTCTGATGCTGTTTTCCGGATTGATCCTTTTGATTAATGACAGAATTCCTAATAAATTCATTGCACTCGGAGTTTCCATTCTCGCAGTTTTTGTATTGTCCGGTCCTGTTTCCGGGAAAATCATCTCCTACCCTCTTTTCAGAATATTTTCTGATTTTAAAGGTACTTACAGTGATTTTAACGGCTATGGAATCTATGAAAAAGCATTTGCCCAAAGACTTCTGTTTGGAACAGCTATCATCTGTACTTTATGGATGTTTAATCATTTAATCAGGAGTAAAAAAATATCTGTTGTCTCTTCCATTTTAAGTATTCTTCTTCTGATTTCAGGAATCTTTGCCGGAATATTTTTTATGAAAGGATATATTCCTGACAATGAAGACCAAAACCTCTTAAGCTCAGCAGAATATGAAAAAAATCTCAGGAAATATGAAAATCTTCCACAGCCTGATATTACTGATGTTACCACAGAAATTAAGCTGTATCCTTCAGAAAATGCCTATCAGATTGTAGGAAAATACACCCTAACCAATCAAACTGATCAGCCCATCAACAAAATACTCGTCAATTTTAATGAGGATTTAAAGCTTGAATCTGCTGCATTGACATCAGGCCCCGAAACAATGAACATTGATAAAAACACTACAGAAATTGTATTAAAACAGGCTATTCTTCCAGGTAAAACAGCTTTTCTGAATTTCAATCTGTCTTATCAATGGTTTGCTGTGAATCGTCATCAGTCTTTTAATGCTATTATTGAAGATGGATCTTTTATGAGGATCAGCAGATATTATCCCACCATTGGATATCAAAAGGATTATGAAATTCAGGATGAAAAGCAACGCAGCCAGTTCAAATTGGGAAAACTTACGGAACTGAAGAAACCGGAAGCTCCTGAAGTGGTAAAAAAGGATTTTATTAATCTCAACATGACTGTTTCTACTGAAGGGAACCAAACAGCCATAGGCACAGGAGATCTGGTAAAGAAATGGACAAAATCAGGGCGTAATTATTTTGAGTATAAAGCAGGTCAAATCCCCTTTCGTTTTGCCGTTTCTTCAGCTAACTATGAAATAAAAAGTGAGCATTATAAAGGAATTACCATCAATATCTTTTATCATCAAAAACATTTTGAAAATGCAGATCATCTTCTGGAAAATGCGAAGTTTACTTTAGAGTACTGTCAGCAGAATTTTGGGAAATATCCTTTTAGAACCATCAATTTTGCAGAGATTTCTTCTTTTACCAGAGGTTTTGCCGCAACAGCCTATCCTTCCGCCGTCTTTATGCCTGAAGATATGATTTTCCATGCTAATATACAGGCAGACAAGAAACAGGATGTCATCAATGAACTTGCAGGACATGAACTTTCACATCTCTGGTGGGGAAACAGCCAGATCAATCCTGACGACAGAGAAGGGGCTTTAATGCTTACCGAAACACTGGCTATGTATACGGAAATGATGCTTTATAAGAAAATGCACGGCAAAGAAAAAATGATGGAAAGAATCAAAGTGCATGAGCAGATCTATGACAATGAAAAAGGATTGTCTGAAAATGTTCCCATCTATAGAGCTACGGGTGATGCTCCTCATATTTCTTATTCCAAAGGCGCTGCAGCCATGGTAGAATTGAGTAATTTAATTGGTGAGGAGAATGTCAATACAGCCTTAAAAAGCTTTCTGAACAGTAATCAATATCCTAAGAAACCCTCTTCACCGGATCTGATTAATGAGTTTTATAAGGTAACATCAGATCCTTCAGTCATAAAACAGATCGACAGATTATTTAAAACCATTTAAAATTTGAGTTTTACCCTATGATTCCCAACGTAAAAAATTGGAATAGATTGGTTCACCTTTGGTTCACAATAAAGATATAAAAAGCAAAAATCCCTCAAATTGAGGGATTTTTTATGTTTAAGAATGAATCTTATTAAGCTTCGTTAGAAGGAGTCTGGTTTTCTACTGGCTTTTCGCTTTGTGGCTTTTCAGCTTGTGGCTTCTGTCCTTCAGGTCTTCTTTGTCCCTCTGGTCTTCTTTGCCCTTCCGGTCTTCCCTGTCCTTCTGGTCTACCTTGTCCTTCCGGTCTTGGAGGTCTTGGTAAAAGAACTTTTCTTGAAAGCTTCATTTTCTTACGGTCATCATAACCCATGAACTTCACTTCTACTTCATCACCTTCTGCATAAGGAACTTTGTCCAGACGAGCCCATTCAATTTCAGAAATGTGAAGAAGTCCTTCTGTACCTTTAGCAATTGCTACAAATGCACCAAAGTCCATTACTTTCACTACTTTACCTTTGTAAACTTCACCTACAACCGGTACGAAAGTAATTTCATTGATCTTAGCAACCGCAGCATTGATTTTCTCTCTGTCTGTTCCTGCAATCTCGATACGTCCGATTTCTCCGATTTCTTCGATAGCAATAACAGTATCGGTATCTTTCTGCATCTGCTGAATGATTTTTCCTCCAGGTCCTATTACAGCTCCAATGAAGTCTTTAGCGATTTCCATTACTACCATTTTCGGAGCGTGAGGCTTCACGTCTGCTCTTGGTTCAGAAATTGTTTCAGTGATTTTATTTAAGATGTGTAATCTTCCGTCTCTGGCCTGCATCAAAGCTTTTTCCATGATATCCATAGAAAGTCCCTGGATTTTGATATCCATCTGACAAGCAGTGATACCGTCTGCAGTACCTGTTACTTTAAAGTCCATATCTCCAAGGTGATCTTCATCTCCTAAGATATCAGAAAGTACCGTGAATTTACCTGATTTTGCATCTGTGATCAATCCCATTGCAATACCGGAAACAGGTTTTGTAATCTGTACCCCGGCATCCATTAGTGCCAATGTTCCTGCACAAACTGTTGCCATTGAAGATGAACCGTTGGATTCCAGGATATCAGAAACAATTCTGATCGTATATGGATTTTCTTCAGGAATTACAGCCTGCAATGCTCTCTGAGCAAGGTTACCGTGTCCTACTTCTCTTCTTGAAGTCCCTCTTAAAGGTCTTGCTTCACCTGTAGAGAAAGGAGGGAAGTTATAATGTAAGAAGAATTTTTCGTCGTGCTGCGTGATTACGCTGTCTACCATGTTGGCATCTTTCACAGAACCTAAAGTTACTGCTGTTAAAGACTGAGTTTCACCTCTTGTAAACACTGCAGAACCGTGAGCTCCCGGAAGGTAATCAATTTCTGACCAGATTGGACGGATCGTTTGAGGATCACGACCATCAAGACGGATATTGTCTTCAAGAATCATCTGACGCATTGCTTCTTTTTCTACATCATGATAATATACTTTTACGAAAGGTGTTACTCTTTCCAATTCTTCTTCATTATCAGCATATTGAGCAAGGAATTCTTCACGAACTGCTTTGAATTTCTCTCCTCTCTCCTCTTTTCCAGATGGAGTTCTTGCTACTTCATATACTTTATCGTAAGTTTCTTTCCACACTTTTTCACGAATTTCTTCGTCATGAGTTTCATGAGAATATTCTCTCTTAGGGAAAGCTTTTCCTACTTTTTCTGCTAATCTCTCCTGAGCTTCAATTTGCTTTTTAATTTCAGCATGACCAAAATTAATAGCTTCTAACATTTCCTGCTCAGAAATTTCTTTCATTTCACCTTCTACCATTACGATGGAATCTTTAGTAGCTCCAACCATGATGTCTAGCTCAGAATTTTTCAATTCTTCATAGCTTGGGTTGATAGAAAGTACTCCGTCAAATCTTACAACTCTTACTTCAGACATTGGTCCGTTGAAAGGGATATCAGTAATAGCAATAGCTGCAGAAGCCGCCAAACCTGCTAAATCATCAGGAATTGTTTTTCCGTCATAAGAAATTAATGAAATCATCACCTGAACTTCAGCATGGAAATCTTCAGGAAAAAGCGGACGTAAAACTCTGTCCACCAAACGCATTGTTAAAATTTCCTGATCAGAAGGTCTTGCTTCTCTACGGAAGAAGTTTCCAGGAATTCTTCCACCTGCATAGAATTTTTCTCTGTAATCAACTGTTAATGGTAAAAAATCTACACCAGGATTTGCTTCTTTATTGGCTACAACAGTTGCTAAAAGCATTGTTCCACCCATTTTTACTACCACAGACCCGTCAGCCTGCTTGGCCAATTTCCCTGTTTCGATAGTGATTTCTCTGCCATCAGCAAGAGTAATCATTTCTGTAAACGCTTGAGGTATACTCATAAATTTGTCTTCTTAATACTCCGTATTGAGTATGAATTAATATTTAAACTCTTTAAATTTCGTGTGCAAAGGTACTATATAATAATGAAATATTAAATTTTTCACTTGCATAAATAGGCTGTCAAAATACAAAAAATTGGCTATCAGTTGATGAAAGATTCAAAAATTTATAGCTGTAATCTCAACTTATTCGTTATTTGTGAAAACAAAAATGCGTTTTTCTGAAGATAATGCATTGAAAAATGCTGGTGTTTTTGTATTATTGTCTCAAAAAATGAAAATAACATTCTGAATTGAAAAGAAGTATACATTTCATTATAAAAACCATTAAAATTATTGCAAAAACATAGGTTGATCCCTATATTTGCCTTACTTCACAAAATGCAATGCTGTGGGCAAAAAAAGTTAAGGACTTATCCTTATACAGATAAATAAATGTTTATGATTAATAAAGAAGTACAATCGCAAAGCAGGAATTATACGGTTCCGTTGATTACCATCACCCTGCTGTTTTTTATGTGGGGATTCATCACCTGTATGAATGATATCCTGATCCCCTATCTAAAGCAACTTTTCAATCTTACCTTTTTTGAATCCATGCTGGTACAGTTCTGCTTCTTCGGGGCTTACTTCATCGGATCGCTGATTTATTTCCTTGTCTCTATTACAAAAGGAGATCCTATCAATAAATTAGGCTATAAAAAAGGAATCCTGTTCGGAATTTTTCTCGCAGCTTTTGGCTGTGTCCTGTTTTATCCCGCAGCTACGTTTTCGTATTATCCGTTGTTTTTAGGAGCCTTATTTATTTTAGGATTAGGCTTTACGGTATTGCAGATTACTGCCAATGCATACGTTTCGTTACTGGGAAGTGAAGAATCTGCTTCCAGCCGACTGAATATGACACAGGCGTTCAATGCATTCGGAACTACGATTGCTCCTGTGCTTGGAGGTCACCTTATTTTTGAATTTTTCTCATCTCCGGATGGATCATTCAGTGCGGTAGCAACGAGAATTCCGTATCTTATTTTCGCGGGTATTCTCCTGTTGGTAGCTCTATTAATTTCCAGAGTTAAACTTCCATCATTCCAGATGGGTGAAGAAGAAGTAGTAAAAGGCTGGGGAGCGCTTGAGTTCAGCCATCTTAAATTCGGGGTATTTGCTATGTTCTGCTATGTGGGTGGAGAAGTAGCAGTGGGAAGTTTCATCATCAGTTTCCTGGAACAGCCTCAAATTATGGGTTTCAATGAAATCATCAGTAAAAATTACCTTTCCTTGTATTGGGGCGGTGCCATGATCGGCCGTTTTCTTGGAGCTATCTCTTTGAACCAATCTTTAAGCCAGAGTAAAAAGGCCGTTTATATGCTTGGGGCAGCAGGAGCTGTTTTTCTTGTCATCTTCAGCATTGTAAATCTTACGTTCGCTCAGATCAGCTTTTTCCTTGTATTTATCGTTCTGAATTTTATTGCCTTTTTCATTGGTAAAGCGGCTCCGGCAAGAACGTTATCAATCTTTGCAGCGATCAATGTCGTATTATTGATTTCAGCCATGGTCAATCATGGAGAACTGGCTATGTACAGCATTTTAGGAATCGGAATTTTCAACTCTATCATGTTCTCTAATATTTATACACTGGCTATTTCAGGATTGGGTAAATATACCAGTCAGGGGTCTTCCTTAGTGGTAATGGCTATTTTAGGAGGTGCTATTGTTCCTATTTTCCAGGGATATCTTGCAGATCAGTTTGGAGTACAGCATTCATTCATTATTCCTGTATTCTGTTATCTGGTTATTCTGATCTTCGGCGCTTACTGTACCAAATATCTTGGCCATGTGGAAACCACTGAAGCCAAATCAGGGCATTAAAAATCAATCATATCAAAATGTATAAGCGGAATATCTCAAAGGTGTTCCGCTTTTTTTCGATCTTAAAATGTAACTTTCTACCATAAAAAAGAACTTATCTAATAATTAACACCAAATTATTATGAAAATACAATTAAAGCTTGAATACGCAGCATTTCTGTTGTTAGGGATCTATGCTTTTGCCCAAACGGGATATTCATGGTGGTGGTTTGCCGGACTATTCCTTGCGCCGGACATTTCAATGCTGGGGTATACGGTGAATACAAAGGTTGGAGCATTTTTCTATAATCTATTCCATCACTTTGGAGTAGCTGTGATTGTTTATTTTGCCGGAACAGCTTTATCTCTGCCCTATTTGCAGATGATAGGAGCAATTTTATTTTCTCACTCAGCTTTTGACAGAATTCTGGGCTATGGATTGAAATATCCGGATAGTTTTCAGAATACGCATTTGGGTAAGATTGGAAAGAAGGCTGAATAGGTATGTTGTAAACCACCCCGTCAAAAATTCAAAGAATTTTTGCCACCCCTCAAAGGGAGGGGAATTTTCACTCCTTCGGTTGATATTTTTGTCAGGATTGAATTTCTGTTGATGCTTTTCTTGTTGGATTAATGTGTCTGAATTCCTATGGAATGACACAATTGTGATGATGGTCTATCCATGCAGTTTGTCATTCCGTAGGAATCTAAATATCCTTTTATTATAACATGAAAATCAAAGACTTTAAGGAACTTAAGTATTCTTCTCAACCATTTAGTAATTTCTTAAAAAACTTTTGTGGCTTTTGCGGTTAAAAATCCCTTGTTATGTAAAAACAAAAAAGCAACCTCTTTCGAAGTTGCTTTTTATTTTGAAAATCTTTATAGATTATTTTCTTAAACCTAATGCAGCAATAATAGCTCTGTATCTTGCGATATCTTTCTTTTTAAGGTAATCTAATAAACTTTTTCTCTTACCTACCAATTTCACTAGAGATCTCTCTGTGTTGAAATCGTGACGGTTAGCCTTCAGGTGTTGAGATAAGTGGTTGATTCTGAAAGTGAAAAGAGCGATTTGTCCTTCTGCGCTTCCTGTGTCCTGTGCAGATTTTCCATGTTGTGCGAAAATTTCCTGCTTTTTGTCTGTTGTTAAGTACATTCCAATATTGTTTAATGATTATTATGTAACGGGTGCAAAATTACGACTATTTTTTGATTCTGCAAACATTATTGATTTCATAAATCAAATTTGATAGAAAAAAATGTTAAAAATTTCTTAATAAATTTTATGCAATCCAACGAAAAGGCAGTAATTTTGCATTCGAATTACAAATGAAAAAAATTATATTCTTTACAGCAATTACTACTTTTTTATTCATCAGCTTTACTTCGGTAAAAGCCCAGAAAACTGCTGATGACAAAATAAAAAAAGTTCTGTACTTCAATCCTGAAGTAGAGCCTGATGTTGATGAGATAAAAGATCCCACCAACAATGCGTTCTTTGACGCTGTTTCCGATAATTTCAGCAACAGAAAAAATAAAATGCTTCGTGCAGAAGTTCAGGTTCCGTTTGACAGCATAGATAAGCAGACTATCGTAGATTACTGTCTCAATAATGATGCAGATTTTGCGATTGTTTCCAAAGTGAGATATTTCAAAGTTGGGTTTGGAAAATATGTTTTCTCCAATCAGGTGGTTGTGAGCATGAAACTTTTTGGTTCTGACGGAAATCTTGTCACGGAAACGGACTATGATACCTACCGAAAAAATATGCGTCTGCTGGGTTCAACAGTCAATTCCATTAAAATTGGAACCGAAGGAGCGATAAAGGGAATCATCAAAAAACTGAGAAAGCTGAAGCCAACGGAAGCAGAGCTTTGAGTTTAAAGTTTAAAGTTTAAAGTTAGAATATAAGACCTTTGACATCAATGGTCAATTTTGCTTCGCAAGTCAATCGTGAATTTTTATTCCGCTGTTCAATTAGCTATACCAGAAAAATTCATCATTCATCATTCATAATTCATAATTCATAATTCATAATTTTTACAAAGTATTTTCTTGTTAAATAAAGCACTTATTCGCACTTCTGGGATAGGTACTTTCAGTTTAAATACATCATAAATAACTGATTAACAATTAAATATTTTCACCAAATAAGGATTTATTAAATATTTTTTACTATTTTAGTCTGACATTAAAACCAAAATATCATGAAAAATCTAAAGAAACTCAGCAGAGAAAAAGCAAAACAAGTTAATGGAGGATCCATGGAACGATGCAGCGAAACCAATCCTTGTAGTGTTGGATGGTGCTGCTTCGGAATCTGTTCACCCTTCATTTGTATCGAATAAAAAATAAACTAACTCACATAAAATCAAATCTCATGAAAAATCTAAAAAAACTCAGCAGACAAGTTCAAAAGGAAATCAAAGGCGGCGGACCTTTCAAAAGATGTACAGAACATTATGAATGTCCGGGCGGATCATGTTGTCATAACATCTGTGTTGTGGATCCATGTCCCCTGGAATAATATATGATCATTACGGACACCTGCAATTGTAGGTGTTTTTTATTTAAAACTTAAATAAAATATTGATTTATAATAAAATATTTTCACCACCAAATGAATAATATGAAAATATTTATTATTTTAGTCTAACATTAAATCTAAACTATAACTATATGAAAAATCTAAAAAAACTTAGCAGAGAGGCTGCGAAACAAATTAATGGCGGTATAGGGCCGTTCAGATGCAGTATAACAAGACCATGTTCTGTGGGATATTGCTGCAATGGAGAATGTCTTGATCATGACTGTATGATAGAGCCTTAATCTTAAATATTGATCACCATGAAAAATTCAAATCTTAAGAAGCTGAACAGGCTGGAGCAGAAAAATATTAAAGGAAGCGGAATAAAAAAGTGTGGGGACAACTCAGATTGTGGACCATACCAGTGCTGTACAAATGCTGTTTGTACGTACATCCCTACCTCGGAATGTGAACCAATTTAAAGAATATTGGAATTTAAATTTAATTTTTGAACATCTGCTTCGGCGGGTGTTTTTTTTGCCCTTATACTGAAGTGATAAACTTTAATTAATCCTTAATTTTGCCACTTTATTGCTCAGTCTTAAAAATTTGAATTATTTTTGCATATCCAAAAAATTTCACGTTTTGAATTCTAGAGACGAACTTATCTTCAACCCTGCCGATATTGCCGAAACTCTCAGCGAACTTCCTGCTGATGAGAGGCTGCTCGCGTTTCTGAAGGTTCCGAAAGAATACAAAGCAGAGGTTTTTTCACATCTTGATCCTGATTTCCAGGAAGATACAATCAGAAGTATCGGAAGCGATGAAGTTTCTGAAATTCTGAATGCCATGACTCCGGATGACAGGACTGCTCTTTTCGAGGATTTCCCGGATGAGCTTATTAAATATTCTATTAATCATCTTAATCCTCAGGAAAGAAGAATTGCTTTAAAACTTCTTGGGTACAACTCAGACTCTATTGCCCGTCTGATGACTCCTTATTATATTCAGATCCGTAAGGAATGGACGGTAAAGAGATGTCTTCAACAGATCAAAAAGGTAGGAAAAAGAGTGGAAACCATGAACTACCTGTATGTGGTGGATGAAAGAAACCGTCTGATTGATGACCTTGCTATCGGAACTTTACTGTTGGAAGAGGAAGATACTTTGGTTTCTGATATCACAGATAATCACTTTGTAGCGATTACCACCACGACTTCCAAAGAGGATGCGGTAACGTATTTCGAAAAATATGACCGTGGCGCTCTTCCAATTATTACGGAAGCTGGTGTTTTGGTTGGTATTGTAACGATAGATGACATCCTGGATCAAATTGAACAGCAAAACACGGAAGATATCCAGAAATTTGGGGGATTGGAAGCGTTAGACCTTCCCTACATCCAAACTTCATGGACTGAAATGATCAAAAAAAGGGCAACCTGGCTGATTATTTTATTCGTTTCGGAAATGCTGACTGCTTCTGCAATGGGGTATTTTGATAAAGAAATTGAAAAAGCGGTTGTTCTTGCCTTGTTTGTTCCGCTGATTATTTCCAGTGGAGGAAATTCCGGATCGCAGGCTGCTACGTTGATTATCCGTGCGATGGCACTGCAGGAAATCAGCCTGAAAGACTGGTGGTATGTCATGAAAAAGGAAATTATCTCCGGATTATGTCTTGGCGCTATTCTGGGAGTTATTGGATTTATAAGAATCATGCTTTGGCAGCAGATTGGGCTTTTTGATTATGGCCAATATTGGGTTTATGTTGGGCTGAGTGTTTCCGTTTCCCTGATTGCCATTGTGTTGTGGGGAACATTATCCGGATCTATGATTCCATTTGTTTTAAAGAAATTAAACCTTGACCCTGCCACTTCTTCTGCTCCGTTTGTAGCAACATTGGTGGATGTGACGGGGCTTATTATCTATTTTAGCGTAGCCGGGGCTTTCTTAACCGGAAAACTTTTGTAATTTTAGGCATCATCTAACATGCCAATATGAAAATCGTTTCACTTGTACCCTCTATTACCGAGGCTTTATTTGACCTTGGACTCACCGAAAATGAAGTTATCGGGAGAACAAAATTCTGCATTCATCCTCAGGATAAAATAAAAAATGTAGCAGTAATCGGTGGGACCAAAAATATCAATATTGATAAAATAAAAGCGCTACAGCCGGATCTTATTCTTGCCAATAAGGAAGAGAATGTAAAAGATCAGGTAGAAGCCCTGATGGGTGATTTTAAAGTAACCGTAACCAATGTTGAAACGATTGAAGACAATTATTATCTGCTTAAAAATCTCGGGAAACTTTTGGGAAAGGAAGAAAGAGCCCAACTTTTCAATCTTAAAATATATGAAATCCTGAATCAGGCCAAGCTGGAAACTCCTGTGAAAGCAGCTTATCTCATTTGGAACAATCCTTATATGACGATTGGATCAGATACATTTATCCATAGAATTTTATCAGAAATTGGTTTTGAGAATATCTTCAAAGATAAAACACGCTATCCTCAGATTACTGCTGAAGATCTTGCGGATGCGGACGTTATCATGCTGTCCTCTGAGCCGTTTCCGTTTAAAGAAAAACATATTGAGGAACTGCAGGCTTTTTACCCTGATAAAAAGATTATGATTGTAGATGGCGAAGCATTTTCCTGGTATGGAACTCATATTGCGAAATGTGAGAATTATTTTAAAGAATTGCTGGCTGAGATTCATCTGATGCAGCAAAGCTGATTTTTTGACCAACTTTAAACTCTAAACATTAAACTAAACTTACATGTCTGATACAGTTATATTATCTGAAGGAGCAGAATTTGATCACGTTATTCAGGAAGTTTCAAAATACATCAATCTTTATGTAATGGCTTTTGAAAAGAATGAAAGGGCTATCACGCAAATGGATAAACGTGAAAATATGTATGGTGGAAACGGAACTGTATATATGTTACAGATGTTTGATCAGAAAGAATTAGCCAATAATCGTCTGGCGGCGTATATGGTTTTATTGAATAAAGGAGATGAGTCCGGATTTCATACACACAATCAAAGAAATGAGCAGGAACTGTACGTAGTAGTGCATGGAACCGGAGAATATCGTGAAAGAACCGGCGTTGAAGGTCCTATACGAAAGAAAATTCTCAAGAAAGGAGATATTACAGCGATCAGTTCTATAGGGTATCATTCTATCGAAAATACAGGAGATGAACCTTTAATCATGTTTGTCATTACCACTTATAATCCATAAAAAGTAAAGATGGGAATCTCCGGATTATATTTCATTTCAATATTTATAAAAAACTCCGACTATAAAAGCCGGAGTCTATATTGTAATTGCATTGGAGTTCTATTATAAAACCTTAGAAACTTCGTTACAAAGCCATTCTAATAATTCACGGTCTTCATTGGTAAAAGGATCTACCGTATGGGAATCAATATCAATCTGACCGATGTTTTTTCCATCTTTAAAGATAGGAACTACAATTTCGGCTTTTGTATCAATGGAGCAGCTTAGATAATTGCTTTCTTCGTTCACATCAGGAACTACAAATGTTTCATTGGAGACCGCAACCTGTCCGCAAATTCCTTTACCGTAAGGAATAATGGTATGATCTGTTGGTGCTCCTACATAAGGGCCTAAAATCAATTCTTCCTTATCTCCGTTTTTGAAATAGAAACCTGTCCAGTTGAAATAAGAAATTTCCTGATCCAACAAGTGGCAAACTTTTTCAAGTTTTTCTTCTGTATTATGTTTAGGACTTTCAAGAATTGAGGAAAGTCTTTTCTTTAATTCTGACATTGTATATATTTTTTTAAGAGAATTGTTTTAGGGAAAGTTCTTCTTTATATCCGAACATTCCACGCTCTTTAATCATTTCTGCTACGCCTTCCGGAACCTGAGTTTCCCAGCCTTTAACACAACATGCAATTTTTCTCAAAATTTCTCTCGAGTAGATTTCCAAAAACTCCGGATTATAGTTCGTAATATCTACAATACGATTGTTATGTTTGAAATATTTATATAATTCTTTCAGGTTTTCCTCTACTTTCAGGTTTGAAGAATCCAGCAACTGATGTGTTTCGGGATCTTTATAAGGATACAGATATACTCTCATCCCGTTTCTGAAAAACTTCCCGAATGCTTCAAGGATTCCACCGGACATATTTTTGTAATATTTCTCATCAAATACCATCAACAGGTTATTTACTCCCATCGCTACTCCGATATCACCGGTTGTATAAGATGCAAAATAATCGATCAGTCTGTAATATTCAGAGAAATTGGAAATAATAACGGTGTATCCCAGTTTAGCCAGAATATCAACCCTGTCAAGGAAATCTCTTTCGTCAATATCTCCGTCTGCTCTCAGATTGGAAATAGTGATCTCGATAAGGACTTCTGTTTCTTCATGGGTACAGATAGCGTCTTTGAAAAACATATCCATCCCATTTTTAAGCATATCAATGTTTACTTTCGTTACCGGTCTGAAACTTCCCCTTACCGCGAAAATATTTTTCTTGTACAATACATCTGCCGGAAGCATATTACTACCCTGAGAATTGAAAATAACCGCATCGGTCATCCCATTTTTCACCAGCTGAAGTGACATCAGTCTGTTGTCAACATACGCAAAAGCAGGCCCGCTAAAATCAATCATATCAATTTCCAGGTTGTCTTTCGCAACATCATCATACAAAGATTCTACTAAAGTTCTTGGGTTGTCAAAATAATTAAAAGCTCCGAAAATAAGATTTACTCCCAGGTTTCCTAAAGTTTCCTGCTGAAGGGTAGCATCATTTTCTTTGAATTTTACGTGAATCACGATTTCATTGTAATCTTCATTTTCTTTGGTCTGAAAACGAATTCCTACCCAGCCGTGGCCTTTTACAGTCTTATCAAAATTGATGGTTGTTACCGTATTGGCATAAGAAAAGAATTTTCTATCAGGATTATTATCTCTTGAAATTCTCTCTTCAATCAACGCTACTTCATACCGAAGCATTTTGCGAAGCCTGTTTTGGGTAACATACCTGTTTTTTACTTCCTTTCCGTAGATGGCATCACTAAAATCTTTGTCATAAGCAGACATCGCCTTAGCAATCGTACCGGAAGCTCCCCCTGCTCTAAAAAAGTGGCGAACAGTCTCCTGCCCTGCTCCAATTTCTGCGAAAGTACCATAAATAGTAGGATCTAGATTAATTGTTAATGCTTTTTGTTTAGGAGTTAGTTTCTGATACATTAGGACATGAAATTTTTTGTAAATTTACCAAAATTAAACCAACCTCAAAACAAAATGAAGTTGAAATTTTTAGGAACCGGTACTTCTCAAGGTGTACCCGTTATTGGCTGTACATGTGAAGTGTGTACTTCTGAAAATCCCAAAGACAATCGTTTGCGTTCTTCCGTGATGGTGACTACGGAAGAAAATAAAAAAATACTGATCGACTGCGGTCCGGATTTCAGGCAGCAAATGCTTACCAACCACGAACATACCGTAGATATTGCGTTGATAACTCATGAGCATAATGACCACGTAATCGGGCTGGATGATATGCGTCCACTGATTTTTAAGAGCGGAAAAGATGTTCCCCTGTATTGCTATTCAAGGGTTGCTCATGAAATAAAAAACAGATTTCCTTATGCTTTTGCTGATGTAAGATATCCCGGAGCACCTGCTTTTGAACTTCATGAAATTGAAAATAAACCTTTTCATGTACTGGATACGGAAATCACCCCAGTAGAAGTGATTCACTATAAAATTACTGTCTTCGGATACAAATTTAAAAACCTTGCCTACATCACAGATGCCGGATTCATTTCTGAAACGGAAAAGGAGAAACTGAAGAATCTGGATGTTCTGATCTTAAACTGTATCAGGAAATTTGATCCCCATCCTGCCCATTTTATTCTTCCGGACGTCATCAAACTGTTTGAAGAGTTAAAACCGAAGAAATTATTTTTAACACATATCAGTCATCATTTAGGATTGCATAATATTGAAGATAAGCAGCTTCCACCCGGAATACACCTTGCTTACGATGGTTTGGAACTGAGCTTTTAAAAATTTTTCTTCAAAAAGCTTTTGAACATTGAAAAAAGTTCCTATATTTGCACACCAATTTGAAACAAACATTATGTTTGAAGTAAACATCAAGCCCAGGTGGCGGAATTGGTAGACGCGCTGGTCTCAAACACCAGTTCTTAGGAGTACCGGTTCGATCCCGGTCCTGGGTACAAAAAACCTCTGAAAATTTTTCAGAGGTTTTTATTTTTTACAGATTCTTTAAAATTCTTTCAAGCTCCAGATCACGTTTCTGAATAATATCATCATCAGAATATTCAATAAATTCATTAATCCTCACTCCTACCTTTTGGGTTTGAAAACCATCATAATAGAAAATACCATTCCCTGTGAATTCAAGATTGTAGCCACCAGGAAGTTTTATTGTTCTGATATCGCCATCCGCACCAGCTGTTCTTTGGCCAATGGTTTTTGATTGAGGAAAAACATTCTGAAGATTCATGGTGTTCCACTCGCTCATACTAAGAGTTTCAGGATTAACGATCATAAAAACTTTCCCTTTGTAGGGATGAACGTTTTTATTTTTAATATCAGAATAATAAGTCCCAAAATCTTCATAACTGATTGGAATATAAGTTCCGATATTTTTCACATTGGGCTTATAATATTTTCCAAAATGATTCTCTACGGGTGAGAAGTATTTATAGACATAATGAAATACAAATCCTCCCCAATCCGGATATCCGCGCATATCAAAGACGATGGCTTTTTTTGATGAAGCTTCTTTAAAAACAGCATCCATATGAGCATCCAGCTGGTCATCCGGAATATTTTCTGTAAGGCCAAAAACATCATTGATCTTAAAATAGGCAATATCCTTATGAACAATTTTATACTGTTGCTTCAGTAGATTTTTCCTTTGTATGTATTCTGTCACAAGATCCCGTTGCTGTTTGTCTGCAAAATTGACAAACTCAGTATTTACATTGTAGGTTTTGTTATCTTTTGAATTTATTTTTAAATCTTTACGAGGCTGGTCATCTGGCCAAATAAGGTTTCTCTGGTAATCTGACATCAGATACAAAAGTGTTTCAGGATTGGATACAGAAAGCAAACTTTTCTTTTCTTTAATAATCTGAAGAATGCTCTTACCATTGACCTCCATTATTCTATCTCCGACATGTATATTAGCTTTGGAACAGATATCAGGCAAAAGAAGCTGAGTTACCAGAAGATGGTCATTCAATATTACATAATCAAAGGGTGGATAATACGATCTGTGGAAAATTTCATTTTTATAATTCAACTGATCATAAAATCTGAAAGAATGGGTATCTTCCATTGTAGAAACTACTTTTGCCAGAATAATCTCAAAGTCTTTTCTTGAGGTGCAGCGAATAGTTTGGTCTACTAAATCTGAGAAATGAGCTTCGGCATTTTTCTCCATCAGGTATTTATGCGGATACAAATAATCAATTGTTCCCTGCAATTTAGCCAATGCCAGTAAGCGGTTGGCTAACGGCAGGTTTTCATCTTTTTTAAATTCGTTTGTTTTAAAATCAGATATTTTTTCTTTCTGATCAGCTTCAGCAATGAATCTATGACTATAGATATCATTCAGCAATATTTTGTTTTCTGAAGTGACTTTTTTATTTTTCTGATACCATCTGAAGTTTTGATTGGCAGAAAGAACATCTTTCGGGGCATCAATAATAGGAGTACCGGAAAATTTATGATTCAGATTTTGTGATAAAAGGGTAATGATTGCATTTTCATCGGATTTCTCATTTACTTTCCCAATAGTCTCCAAAAACAAACTGTCTGCATCTTTTTTCCCGCCGGCAATATCTGGATGGTAATATTTTAAGAAATTCCAGGTCTTCATATAATAGAGATAATTCTCTTTTTGAGCATGAACTGCTATATGTATTGCAATCACAAAAAACAAAATAAAAATATTCTTCATTTATTTAAATTTGTGATGTAAAATACACTTTTTAAGACAAATAAGATGTAAATAATTTTATAACTTTTCCCCCTCTGGCTCAAACATAAACGTCACAGTCTTTACGTTATATTGACCCCAAAAACATGCCCTACCAATGCTGTAATGCCCATTGCAACAGTTCCCCAGAAACAGATCCTTAATACCGCTACTTTAATACTGGAACCTCCCGCTCTCGCAGAGATTGCACCCAAAAGCATTAAAAATATAATTGAAAATCCGTACTGAAAATATACCATTTCTTTAAGGGGTGCCAAAAGAGAAACGCTAAACGGCAATAAAGCACCCACCGCAAATGAACCGAAAGAAGCCATTGCTGCCTGTAAAGGTTTTGCCTGTGTTATTTCATTAATTCCTAATTCATCACGGGCGTGGGCTCCCAATGCATCATGCTCTGTAAGTTCAATGGCAACCTGCATCGCTGTTTCTTTGGTACAGCCACGTTTTTCATATACTTTGGCCAGTTCTCTAAGTTCTATTTCCGGCATTTCTTCAAGTTCACGTTTTTCACGAAGTAAATCTGCTTTCTCTGTATCTTCCTGTGAACTCACGGAAACATATTCCCCAGCAGCCATAGACATGGCACCTGCAATCATACCTGCCAGTGCCGCAAGAATAATGATATGCCGGTCTGGTTCTGCGGCTGCAACCCCGATGACAATACTTGTAGTGGACAATAACCCGTCATTCGCACCCAATACAGCTGCCCGAAGCCAGCCTACTCTGTTTACATAATGTTTCTCCAACTGATGATGCATAGCTTGTTGTTTTGGTGGTATGCTAAAGTTACCAAATGTTTCATCAAGAATCATTTTAAATTATGTTCATTCTTACCTCAGATAAAGACCTCTTATGATCGGAAACAAAATTCTATCTGATGTATAAAATCAACTCATAGCATTCTGAAAATCAAATTAAAAAACACCGAAATACTTTCATTCGGTCCGGAAATTCCTATTTTCTTATCTTTGCAGGAATGAATTTATTATATATCAATTGGGATGTGAATCCCGAAATCGTCAATATTCTTGGATTTCCTTTAAAATATTACGGACTGCTATTTCTTGCAGGGCTGGTTTTATGTTTAAATATTTTAAAACGTATTTACAAAAAAGAAGGCCTTAGTTCACAGGCTCACGAAGCTTTATTTTCTTATGCTCTTATAGGAATTTTATTAGGTGCCAGACTTGGACACTGTCTTTTTTATGATTTTGATTATTATTCCCAGCATCCACTTGAAATCTTATTACCTATTCAAAAGGGAGTGGACGGAAGTTATCATTTTACAGGATTTGCAGGACTTGCCAGTCATGGTGGTGGTATCGGATTGGTGATTATGCTTCTTATCTATGCGAGAAAATTTTCTATCCCGTTCATGACGGTTTTAGATGCAATAGCGATTGTACTTCCTTTGGGTGGTACTTTTATAAGACTTGCCAATCTGATGAATTCTGAAATCATAGGAGTTCCTACGGATGTTCCATGGGCCTTTATATTCCGTCAGGTAGATAATCTTCCAAGACATCCTGCCCAGCTTTACGAAGCGATATCTTATTTTATTATCTTCCTTTCTGTCTATTTTATTTACAGGAAAAACATATTTAAAATCGGAAGAGGGTTTTATTTCGGAATCAGTATTCTGTTGATCTTCATTATGAGAATTCTGATTGAGTTTATCAAGGTAGACCAGGTAGAATTCGAGCATGGAATGAGTCTGAATATGGGCCAGCTGTTAAGCATTCCTTTTGTTCTTCTCGGTTTATTCTTTATCATCAAAAGTATAATGGAAAAAGGAAAGGTAAAAACCACTTAATTCCTGATTCCTTCTAAAATAAAAACTCACTGAAAGCTGTTTTCAGTGAGTTTCTTTTTTAATGGATGCTCCAATAAATTATCTTGTTGTATATCCTCCGTTAGCAAAGATGGTCTGCCCGGTAATCCACCAGCCTTCTGTTACCAGAAATTCTACCAGCGGGGCGATATCTTTAATATCTGTAAGTCCTCCCAATGCTGATGCTGATTTATGATAAGCAACCGCATCATCCGTTTCCTGTCCATAGAAGAAAGGAGTATCCATTGGGCCAGGTGCTACAGCAGTTACAGAAATCCCTCTTGCTCCGAATTCTTTAGAAGCAGCTCTTGTAAAATGCTCTACGGGTGCTTTTGCTCCTGCATAAGTAGAATACAATCCGGTGTAAGCAGCCAGTAATGACGTGACAATAGTACAGATTTTCCCCTTATCGTTCAGTTTTTTACCAGCTTCCTGTAAAAAGAAGTAAGCCGATTTTGAATTGACATTGAACATGGTATCGTATTCTGCTTCTGTAGTCTCTGAAAATGGTTTTTTCAGTACCATTCCCACCGTATTGATCGCAATATCAATCCCTCCAAAGCGGGAAATCGCTTCATCAAAGAATTTTGTAATATTATCTACTTGGGTAAGGTCTCCCTGGAACAAAAATGCTTCCGCTCCTAATGCCTGTACCTCAGCAAGGGTTTTCTCGCTATCTGCTCTTGAGCTTTCACTGTTGTAATGTATTGCCAGTTTTGCCCCTTTTGCTGCAAAATCTCTACTTAAAAGCCCTCCCAGGTTTTTACCTCCTCCGGCAATTAAAACAACTTTTCCTTTTACATTTTGTGTTGACATCGATTTTATTTTTAAATGTTAATGAGGCAAAGATGGATAATAAAAACAGTCTCAACATGGTGAAGTTTTCGGGAGTTTTATTTAAAAAAAGTATTATTCTGATTCTAATTTTAAATGAAGACAAAAACATTTATATTTTTTTTATATAAACAATGTTTTTTAATAGAATGCTATTTACCAGCCAGATATGACCTGAAACACCCCTATTATATTAAACAAAGCTATATAATTCACTATTACGCATCAATTTTAGGCATAACATTTGATACTTTCACAGCCGTATTATACACCACTTCATTTTTATAATATATTTTTTTATAATCCTCAGTATTCTGAGGATTTTTTTATACACTTATTCTGACTCTCATTATCCTCTTACACTCAGACTATAAAGGTATCCTGACATATCAGCCGTAAAACCATTTCTGATAATCAATCATTTAAAACCGGATAATTCATTTTATTGTTGTATATTTGTACATTAAATAACCAAGTCTATACTTTGTTTTCTGTAACGACCCGAATATTTTTTATTCAGTCTTTGCTTTTTGAGCAGCCATATTTTAAACTTTTATTCTTCTACTAAGAACAATACTTGTCGGAATTTTAAAGCTCTGTATGATTGGGAAAATCTAAAACAGAAAACATAGCCAGGCTTTATAGGGGTCTAAAACAGACCAGATTGAACCAATTAATTTATAGAAACTAAATACTAAAAATAATTTATGGCAGATTCTTTTTCTAAAAAGGAAAATTTCAAGAAAAAAATTCAAAAGCAAAAAGAAAAGGCGCTAAGACGCGAAGAACGTAAAACGAACAACAACAAAGGAGCGGAGGATGTCTTCATGTATGTAGACGAATTCGGAAGATTAACTTCTACTCCACCTGAACAAAGACAGGAAGTAAACCTTGATGATATTCAACTGGGTGCTGCTCCTATTATTGAGGAAGATCCAAGAAAAACAGGAATTGTTACTTTCCTTAGTGAAAAAGGATACGGTTTCATCACTGAAGACAATTCTAAAGAGAATATCTTCTTCCACAACAACAACTGTGTAGAGCCGGTAAAAAAAGGAAACAAAGTATCTTTCGAAAAAGAGAAGTCTCCTAAAGGATTCTCTGCTGTTGAAATTCAGATTGTTAAATAATATGTACTTATAAAATGTTTCTGCGGTACAAGCAGATTCGTTTTAAACCATATACAAAGAGACTGCCCTATTGGGACAGTCTCTTTTTTTGGAACATATAAAAAAAAGTTAACTCAACTTATATAAAGTTAGAATCTAACGCAATATCCCTTAATTATCTCAATTACCATTACGGGAACCCGTAGAACAGCATTAAAATATAAAAGAAGCTGCCTAAAAGACAGCTTCCTTTCGTAAAAAAAAGTAAAAATTAATCCAGTTTCCCGCCCAGTGCTTTAAACAGCAGGACGTTATTTCTGGTATTCTGGTGCTGGAATTGTAATAAATCCAGTTCAGCAGTCAGTTTGCTTTTCTGAGAGTTGATCAGCTCAAAATAATTGGCATATCCTGTCAGATAGAGATCGTTGGAAACCTCTACGCCGCGGTCCAGAAAACCTACTTCTTCTGATTTCAGCTTCAAAACCCGTTCATAGATCTTAGTCTGTTTAAGAATCGACTGAAGTTCATTAAAAGCAGTCGTAATACTTTTCTGGTAGTTTAAAAAAGCAATTTCCTGCTCTTTACTCGCTACTTTGAATTCATACTTCAATTGTCCTTTATTAAAAACAGGTACCATCAATCCACCCAACAATTGCCCAGCCAATGAACTTGGTTTAAAGAATGTTTCTACAGAAAAAGAATTGAGTCCAAAACCGGCTCCAAGATCAATTTTAGGATAAAAAGCAGCTCTCGCAGCCTTTGCATCAGCCTGGGAAGCCTCTAAAACATAATAATTCGCCGCTACATCAGGTCTGGAATGGATAACTCCTTCTACATTAATTGTTTTATTTAAAACTTCCATATTGGTAGGCATCAATATTTTTCCGCGTTTTACCTCTCCGCCATAGCTTCCTGTCAACGTAGTAATAGCCTGTTCTACTGTAACGATTTCTACTCTGATATGTTCAATCTCTGCCAGCCAGTTGTTATTCTGTGCTTTGAACTGCTGTACCGCCAATTCTGTAGCTTTTCCAACCTCACGTTGTGCCAGAACAATTTCAAATGCTCTTTGCTGAAGGTTGTAGTTCTTCTGGTAAATGGCAAGACGGTTATCTAAAGCCACCAGCTGGTAATATAGATTGGCAATATCCGTGAAAAGTTCTACCTGTAATAATCTCAATCCTTCTGTGGAAGCCAGATATTTCTTCTGAGCGGCAATCTTTTTATTTTTCAACTTGCCCCATGCATCAATTTCCCAGCTGCTTCTTGCACCCAGCCAGTAATTAGGGGTAAAATCCCTGTTAATTTTCTGGTTTTCTGTAATATTAGGAGAAAGGTTGGTATCATAGTTTCCTACTCCTTCCATTGTATATTTTCCATATCGGTCGCCGGAAGCCTGTACTCCCACTTCAAGAGAAGGCAGTAAATCCATTTTTGATCTTTGAAGGAAACTGTTGGCAATTTCCACTCTTTGCTGTGCAATCTGGAAATCCGGATTTGCCTGTACTACTTTGTCAAAAAGCTCAAGCAGCTGCGGATCTGTAAAGTAAGCCTTCAGATTGATCTGCTGAAATTCATCCGAAGTTTTATTTTTATCCGTTTTGATGATTTCATTGGGTAGCTCCTGCGCTTTTTTCAACTCAGTTACTTTGGGAACAGCACATGAAACCAGACTCAGTGAGGCAATTCCGTATATTATATTTCTATGATTTAATCTTTTCATCTTTCTTCTTATTTTCAAGTTTTGCAAAGAATATATACAGTCCCGGAATCACTACCAATCCGAAGATAGTTCCTATCAACATTCCTCCCGCCGCGGCTGTACCAATGGAACGGTTACCTATTGCACCCGCTCCTGATGCAATACATAATGGAATAAGTCCTGCCACGAATGCAAAAGAGGTCATCAGGATAGGTCTCAGACGTTGTCTTGCTCCTTCAATTGCTGCCGGAATGATATCGTATCCCTGTTTATTTCTTGCTACTGCAAATTCTACAATCAGAATGGCATTTTTAGCCAAAAGCCCGATCAACATGACCAATGCTACCTGTGCATAAATATTATTATCCAATCCCGCCAGCACCAATGCGATATAGGAACCGAAGATCCCCGTTGGAAGGCTTAATAATACAGGCATAGGAAGAAGGAAACTTTCGTATTGTGCAGCCAGTAAAAGATAGACGAATAAAAGGCAGATCGCGAAAATGTAAATAGTCTGGTTTCCAGATAAGATTTCTTCTCTCGTCATCCCTGACCATTCAACATCAAATCCTCTCGGCAGTGTTTCTTTGGCAACACGCTCTACGGCAGCAATGGCATCTCCCGAGCTGTAACCGTCTGCAGGCTCTCCATTAATCATCGCAGACATATACATATTGTACCTCGTCAGTACTTCGGGGCCGTACACTTTTTCAATAGTGATGAAGGTAGAGAAGGGAACCATTTCGCCTTTATCATTTTTTAAATATAAATTCAGAATGCTTTCAGGGGTATCTCTATGCTCCGGACTCGCCTGTACCATCACTTTATACATCTGGCTGAAACGGATAAAATTCGTGGCATAATAGGATCCCAGCATTGTCTGTAATGTAGACATCGCATTGTCTACTGAAACTCCTTTCTTCGCTGCCATATCATAATCCACATTGATCATATATTGTGGAAATGTAGCATCAAAACTGGTAAAACTGTTCTGTAATTCAGGAGCTTCATTCAGTTTTTTAACGAAATCCTTCGTGATCTTATCTGTATTCTCAATGGTTCCTCCGGTTCTATCGAGCAAACGCAATTCAAAGCCGCTGGTATTACCGAATCCGGGAACTGTGGGCGGTGCAAAGATCTCAATCTGGGCATCAGCTATGCTTTTTGTTTTGTCAGAAAGCTCTGTGATCAGATCGTTCACAGAAATATTTCTTTCTTTCCAGTCTTTAAGGTTGATCATCGCCATTCCGTATGATGAGCCTGCGATTTCCGTTACAATACTGTAGCCTGCAAGTGTGGTTACATTTTCAACTCCTTTAATCTTCTTGGCAATAACAGTGACTTCATCCAGTACTTTTTCAGTTCTTTCTACCGTTGCTCCCTGTGGAGTGGTCACACTTACATATACCATTCCCTGATCTTCCATGGGAATAAATCCGGTTGGCAGGAATTTACTGGTCACAAAAGTCAATCCAACAAATAAAAACAACAGTCCGAAAGTAACCGTAGTTCTTGTCGCAAATTTTGATAAAATACCTACATAACCATTGGTCAGTCTTTCAAAACCTGTATTGAAACTCTGGAAAGCCCTGTCAATAATTGTTTTCTTCTTATTGTGGTCATGAGGTTTTAAAATAATAGCACAAAGCGCCGGGGTAAGCGTCAATGCATTCACTCCGGAAATCACAATACTGATTGCCAGTGTCAATGAAAACTGACGGTAAAATACACCAACCGGACCATCAAGGAAGGCCACAGGAATAAATACGGCTGACATTACGATGGTAATGGCGATTACTGCTCCTGCAATTTCTTTTGTTGCGCTGATGGTTGCATCCATAGCATTCATTCCTTCTTCCATTTTCACGTGAACGGCTTCAACGACGACAATAGCATTATCAACCACAATTCCAATGGCCAGAACCAATGCAAACAATGTTAAAAGGTTGACAGAGAAATCAAGCATATTCATGAAAGCAAAAGTTCCTACAAGCGCTACCGGAACTGCTAACACAGGAATCAATGTGGAACGCCAGTCCTGAAGGAAGATAAATACCACAATTCCTACCAGAATAAAAGCTTCAATAAGGGTTGTCAATACCGCACTGATGGAAGCATCCAAAAACCTGGAAACATCATAAGCCATATTATACTCCATTCCGGGAGGGAAAGATGTTACTTTTAATTCTTCCATCTTTGCCTTTACACTTTCAATAACCTCGGAAGCATTAGAGCCCGGACGTTGTTTCATCATAATAGATGCAGAGGGTCTTCCGTCTGTTTTGGAAACCATTCCGTAGTTCATCGCTCCGAATTCAACTTTAGCAATATCCTTAAGCTTTAAAATAGTTCCGTCAACATCAGATCTGATGGGAACTTCTTCATATTGTTTAGGCTCAAAAAATTTCCCTTTATATTTGATCACATACTGAAGCTGGCTGGAAGTTTTCCCTGACGTTTCTCCTACTTTTCCGGGTGCTGCGGAAATATTCTGTTTTTGTAGTGAAGTAATCACTTCATCCGCAGAGATATTGTAAGCGGCCATTTTCTGTGGGTCCAGCCATACTCTCATCGAATATTCTTTCTGCCCCATGATCTCGGCACGCCCCACTCCATCAATCCGTTTCAGCTCCTGAAGGACGTTAATATCCGTAAAGTTATAGATGAACTGCTCATCCTGGCTTGGATCTGTACTCGTGATATTGAGGTACATCAGCATACTGTTCACCTCTTTTTCAGTGGTAACTCCGGCTCTAATCACCTCTTCAGGAAGCTCATCAAGAATAGTTGTCACCCTGTTCTGAACATTTACTGCTGCTACGTCAGGGTCTGTTCCTACTTCAAAGAACACCTGAATAAGAGTAAGACCGTCATTGGAAGTAACCGTAGACATATACGTCATTCCCGGAACTCCATTGATTGCCCTTTCGAGAGGAAGAGCTACCGCATTGGCAGATACTTCGGCATTCGCTCCTGTATATTTTGCCGTAACGGTTACTGAAGGTGGTACGATGTCTGGAAACTGGGTAATAGGCATCTTTAATAAAGCCATTATTCCCAGCAGTACAAATAATATGGAAATAACCAACGAAAGAACCTTTCGTCTTATAAACATTTCTACCATAATAAATAGATTTAAAGATTATGAAAGGTTAATACTTCTTTTTGATTTTGATAATATCACCGTCTTTTAAAGACTGAGTACCTTCATAAATGATTAAATCTCCTTTTTTAAGACCGTTTTCTACCATATAAGAATCCCTTAAGGTAGTTCCGATCTTAATGCTGGTCATTTTCACTTTATTCTGTTTATCCACTACAAAAACATAAGTCTTATCCTGAATGGAAAAGGTTGATTTCTGTGGGATAAGAATTGCGTTATTCTGTTGCTCAGAAATAATAAGCTTTCCGGAAGTACCATGTTTGATCAGACGGTCCGGATTCGGGAACAGTACTTTATAACGGATGGAACCTGTAGCTCTGTCGATTTCCCCTTCAGCGGTTTTCAAAGCCCCGTTGAACTGGTAATTGACCCCGTTCGGCAGTGTCAGTTCTATCTTTTGGTGACTTCCGATCTTATCGTTAGCCAAAAGCTCAAAATATAGATTTTCAGGGATTGAGAAATACGCATATACTTCATTCAGCTGAGACAGCGTAGTCAGCAACGTACCGTTTTCTACCAAACTTCCGTCTTTATGAGGAATCACATCAATTACCCCATCAAAAGGCGCCGTGATTCTTGTAAAGCTTATTTTCTGAAGAACTGTTCTCTTTTCCGCATCGGCGAAAGCATGTTTTGCTTTAGCAGAAGACAGCTTTGCCTTCACCATTTCCAGCTCGTTGTTGGCCACAAATTTTTTAGCATGAAGACTCTGAATCTGTTTCAGTTCTACTTCTGCAATACGAACATCAGCTTCAGTCTGCTTTAATGCCGCATTGGCTTTCAGAAGTTCCATCTGCAGCTCGGCATCATTGATTTTAAATAAAGCCTGCCCCTGATGTACAAATTGTCCCTCATTTACATAGATATGCTGTATAATACCTCCGATTCTGGAACGCATCTCAACATTCTTTTTAGCCTGGATATCAGTGACAAACTGGTTGCTCACCAATGTATCTTTTTCTTTGATTTCCAGTACGGGAACTTCTTTGTCTTTTTTATTATTTTTCTCCTTGTCTTTACTGCATGACACAGCGAATAATGTTGCCAAAAGGCAAATTATTACAGTTTTAAAATACATTTTTAAATGTTTAAGTTATAAAATTTCGTTAAAGTAATTTGATTTTCAATAACTTAAATCTAGTACAATTGGAGGAGATGGAGAAAGGATTTGACTCCACAAATAGTAGATACAGCAATCTCCGGAAGGGTGATTTTCGGAATAACTTTTAAAATTCCTGAAAAATCTGCAATTGCAGAATCGCTTTTTTTGACGGAATGTTTTACAATTTTAGCAGCAGCAGGCAATGCATGCGTGTTCATATCTGCCTCTTCGTAAACATCCAGAACATGAATGTTAGTAACAGGAGGAACATGAGGAATATTCCGCAATGATTTTTCTGCCCAATTCGAATTGAAAAGGGTAAAAACCAGCATGATATAAAATAAGAAAAATGACCTCAGACCTGCCATGTCAACCAGAACACATTAGTTTTTTAGTAAAAACGATAACGCTGCAAAAATAGGGATTTCTATTGGGAAATACGGCCATTGAACTGTTAAAAAAACTTAAACAATGGATGAATAATTCCATTATTTGGAATTTGGATTCCTATGGAATGACAAGAGACTGCTAAATTTATGCGTGTATTTGTCATTCCGTAGGAATCTAAAATAAGTCATTAAAGATTTTGGCTAAAGCCGTTGAAGGGTTTATTTATCTGAACGGGCTAAAGCCCGTTCCTATTGAATGATTATGTATGACTAGAATAATTTACTAAGAACCCTGAAACGATAATCAAAGATATGTTCCAGTTTCTTTTTAACGAAAAGACGATGTGCAATTTCTCCTAAAAACCCCATCGGAAGTTCATAATCTATGGTATCTCTCATCAGAACGCCTTCTTCATTAGAAATAAATTCATGATGGTGGTTCCATAGTTTGTACGGACCTTTTTTCTGAAAATCAATAAAGCTTTTTTGAAAATCAACGTGGGTGATCTCCGTCTGCCATTTCATTTTAATACCGAACAAAGGGGAAACATAATAGTCGATGAGCATTCCTTCATAGATTTCATCATCTTCCATTTCCGTCAATACAATAAAGCCCATGTCTTTCGGGGTAATCTCTGAAAGATTATTGGCTGAAGAAAAGAATTTCCAGGCGGTTTCTATATCACAATTGAGCTGTTGTTCGCGGAAAAGGGTATGTTTCATAAGGAGGAATCAGTTAACATGATTGTTATGAAAACAAAGGTATAACAAAGGTTTAATTATATATCCACATCAGTACAGGTTTCTTTGAGTACTGAATCATCGGATCAATTTCTTTCATAGCATTGTTGGAAACGGTAGGACAGCCCCATCCTTCGGGAGATCCTTTTGGAAAAACTTCATCATCACTCATCATATCCCAGGAATGAAAGACAATAAACCTTTTTAAAGCATTACTGTTTGTTTCTTCAAAGCCGTGCATCAGATATTTTATGTTGATTCCCCAGTCGCTGTACCCTCTTCCTTCAAGCTTATATTTTCCTAAGGATGAAAGGTGGCTTCCATCCTCATTACTGAATCCAGGATTTGCTTTAGAGTCATCTTTACTCCATGAATTGGAACCACAGCCATGACCTACCAGGTATTTTTTTGAGATTTTATTATTTTTAAAATCCCAGACAAAAAAGCGATTCACCCCGGAATGGAGACTCATATCGATAAGGATACAGAAATCATTATTAAGATCCTTTGAATTACAGAACCTCAATGCTTCTTCAGCTTTCATTTTAGTTCTGGAAAGGTCAGCATCAGGTTTCCTTTCGGCCACAGCAGGTATTTCAGCAGTATGCATGATACTGTTTTTTTTCTCATGAGAACATGAACACAGCCAAAGCGCAATGAAAAACAGATAAATCCCTTTCATGAATTATTTATAGTGCTGAAAAATTCCGAAATCTGATGGAGTCCAAAGCGCAGCTTTCTGTCCTGCAGCTTTTAAAGCATTATTTGACCACGTATTGCAAGTATAAAGAAAGCTATAAGTACCTTTTGCATCATAAAAGGCATCATTATCACTGTATACTGCGTTTGTAGGAATCAACATGAAGTTACCATTCTGATCTCTGTCAAATTTATCTTCTACAAATTTTACCAGGTTCTCATACTGGCTTCTGCTGATCATAATCATTTTACAGTCATCTCCTTCTTTCATGGTATTATAATAAGTACAGTGCATTGCAGAATCACTTAGCCAGAATGCAGCTTTCACAGCGGTTGAAAATTTCAGATCTGCCCAGGTAGGTGTATCAAGATAGAATCCTTTGTCGCCCCAGCCTATTCCGATGTACTGATAATCTGTTTTTTTTGATTTTGTATTGGCAAAAGGAATTTTCAGGCTCCAGTCCTGCAGATCATTTTTCACAGGCATTACTATATCTGTATGCACTCCGTTGGTATAGATATAAATCGGAATTTCTTTCTTCTGTCCATCATCTTTAGCCGAAACCGGAATATAGGGAATCAGCAATCCAAGAATTACATAAATCACTACAATTCCTAAAATAATTCCTACCACTTTCAGGAGATACATTAATATAGTTTTCACAGTCATGTTTTAATAAAATTTAATCTTTATTTTTTAGTAAAAGTATTTGTTTTAATCGAAAAATTAGCTATATTTAGTTACGAAATATTCACAAATATGCGTAAAACTATCAAATCCCAAAAAAGGTTTAAAGTAAGAGTAAAAACAGCTCCTAAAAGAATACAAAAAAAACGTTGATTTTCGGTGAGATTCTGATCTCCTGAAAATCAATTTTTCTTTATAGGAAAGGTTTTTCAAGTAACTTATTGGTATAAATCTTTACCTCCTTAGAACCAAAAATTTAAGGAATGGTCGATTATCAGCTCTGGTTTGGAACTACAAAAAATTCCAAAGGAGGGATTGTCACCGAAAGTTCCGGGAAAAATCAATCAGAAGATCTCTTTAAAAACTCAATATTTCTCTTCAAACCTGCAAATTTGGTCCTTTTTACGGGGGACTTTCTGAAGATTTCCGAGAAAATTTCCTGGGTAATTTCTTTCCATTCTCCTTTTTTGAAGTTTTTCAAAGCTTCATTGGGCTGGAAACGGCTTTGTTTGTTAGGTGCTGAAAAACGGTTCCATGGGCAGACATCCTGGCAGATATCACAGCCGAACATCCAGTCTTCCATTTTATCTTTAAAGTAATCAGGAATTTCATTTTTGAGTTCGATGGTTGCATAAGAAATACAACGGCTTCCGTCAATAATTTTCTCAGAAACTATAGCATCTGTGGGGCATGCATCAATACATTTTCTGCAGCTTCCGCAATGGTCTGTAGTGGTATGATCGGCAATCAGTTCTAAATCACATATAATTTCAGCCAGAAAATAAAAAGAACCATTTTGTTTGGTAATGAGGTTTGCATTTTTTCCTACCCAGCCAATTCCGGATTTTCTCGCCCAACTTCTTTCCATAATGGGTGCAGAATCTACAAAAACACGGAACCCGAACTCCCCTATTTCTTCCTGCAGCTCTGCAACCATTTCCCGGAGAATCTCTTTGATTACTTCATGATAATCTTCTGCATACGCATATTTTGAGATCTTATAATTTTCTAATATTGAAATTTTTTCCTCGGGAAAGTAGTTGTATGAAAGTGAAATAACAGATTTGGAGCCCTCAACCAAAAGTCGGGGATCAAGTCTTTTATCGAAATGATTTTCCATGTACTTCATTTCGCCGTTATAATTGTTCTTCAGCCACTTTTCAAGATGAGGAGCATCTTCTTCCAAGAAATCAGCTTTAGAAATGCCACAACTCTGGAATCCAAAACTTTTTGCTTTGGACTTTATCAGTTGGGAATATTTTTCAGCGCCTGCATTCATAATTTCACACTGCAAAATTAAGATTATTTTATCAATCTTCAGATTTCTGTGGAGCTTCGTCCGAACTCCTGTTTCTATCCTGCTTCTTTTCTGAAAAATTATGTTTTAATTAGGATTTTTTTCAAAAAAAAATTGCGTAATTTCGTTTCTAATTTAATGTTTAAACCCAACAACTATGTCTTTAATAGAAGTAATACAATCCGGAAACTATGAATTAATAGACGTTCGTGAGCCAATGGAGCTTGAAATGGACGGTAATATAGATGGTGCTAAGAATATTCCTCTTGGTGAAGTAGAAGATAGACAGGATGAGATTCTATCTGTTGAAAAGCCTGTGATCTTATTCTGCAGAAGTGGAAACAGAAGCGGAAAGGCATTGGATTATCTTAATGCTCAAGGATTAAAGGACGGTTATAACGGCGGAGGCTGGGCTGAGCTGAAGGCTGTTCTGGAAGCAAATCAGGGAACTTTTTAAAAGTTCCTTTTTTTATCCCTTATTTCTATGAATCTGAAAAATCAATTTGACAAGCTTTGTTGTTTGTTTACAGAAGATGAGCAATTGATTAACAATCTTTGGAAGGAGATTGAAACTAAATATTCTGAAAAAGGAAGACATTATCACAATCTTCTTCATCTTGAAAACATGTTCAGTGAACTTGAAGCGGTGAAAAGTAATATCTCAGATTTTACGGCTATTTCTTTTTCAGTCTTTTACCATGACGTTATCTACGATGCAACTTCCAAAATTAACGAAGAGAAAAGTGCGGACAAAGCAGAAAAAAGGCTTGCCGAACTTCATTTAGATAAGAATAACATTTCAATTATTTCGGAACAGATTCTTGCCACAAAATCGCACCAGAAGTCTGATCGTGAGGACACCAATTATCTTTTAGATGCTGACCTTTCTGTGTTGGGAAAAGATTTTAAAACCTATTTGGAGTACACTAAGAATATAAGGAAGGAGTATTCTATTTATCCTGATTTTCTTTATAAACCGGGACGAAAAAAGGTACTCAAGCATTTTCTGGAACTCGAAAGCATCTTTAAAACAGATCATTTTAAGGAGAAATATGAAGCCCAGGCAAAGGAAAATATTGCTGAGGAACTTCAGTTACTTTAATTCAATAGTATATCTTTAAGCTTTCCCATTGAAAAAGACATCCTGATTACAAGATGTCTTATCAATATTGTTACAGCTAATTCTCTATTAAAAAAATTTACTGATAAATTCTGCTGCTTTCTTCAATGCAAGTTCAGGAACTTCTTTATGCGGTGTATGCCCGATACCGGGAATAATATATTTTTCAGCATAACCACTTACCTGAGATACAGTTTTTTCAACCTGATCCAATGTTCCGTATTCATCGGCTTCTCCCTGTATAAATAATAATGGAGCTACGATATTTTTCAACAGATATTCAATATTCCAGGTTCTGTAGTCTTCACGTGTCCAGGTTTCCGTCCATGCTCTGAAAAGTGTTTCTACTTTATCCCCATGGTATTTCTGTAAGCGTTCCGGAAGATTGGTTGTTTTGTAAGCGTCCCAGGCATCATACACTCCTTTTAAAGTAACGTCTTCAACAAATATATGTCCTGCTTCACAGATAATAGCTTTTACTCTTTCGGGATATTTGGCAGCGGTAATTAAGGCTATTGTTCCTCCATCGCTGTGTCCGAAAAGAATAGCGTTATCAATATTTAATTCAATCAATAAGTGATTCAACAGATCAGCTTCCTGTTCCATATAATTTACCGGTCTTTCATGAGTAAGCATCGGATTTGATTTTCCATAGCCCAGGCGGTCATATGTCAGAGTGTTGCATTGTGTCGTTTCGGATAATTTGGCTGGAAAGTCTCTCCAAAGCTGCACTGAACCTAATGAATCATGCAGAAAAACAATGGTAGGTCTGCCTTCAAACGGATTACTGTGTTCTATATATAATTTTTTACCCTTTACATCAATTATTCTTCCCTCCATTGAATAAAATTATATTTAAAAAGTTGGCATTTTTACTTCTTCAAATTCTTTCAACAAATGATTGAAAACAGTTTCCACCGGAAGAACTTCATCAATCAGGGCAGAAACCTGGCCAATTTCCAGCTCGCCATCTTCCATATCTCCTTCAAACATTCCGCGTTTAGCTCTGGCTCTTCCCAATGAGGCAACCAAAGCCTCTTTATTTCTTCCGATCTGATAGATGTCTTCCAGTTCACTGAAAAATTTATTTTTAACCATTCTTACAGGTGCCAGCTCCTTCAAAGTAAGATGAGTGTCACCTTCCTGCAGTTCTGTGATTTTCTTTTTCCAGTTTTCATGGGCACTGGCTTCTGTAGTGGCAGCAAAACGGGAACCGATTTGTACACCGTCTGCCCCAAGAATCATAGCAGCCTTAATTTGTGAACCTAAAGCAATTCCTCCTGCAGCAATTAACGGCTTAGAAATATGTTTTTTTACATTTGGAATCAGACAGAATGTTGTTGTTTCATCTCTTCCGTTATGTCCACCTGCTTCAAAACCTTCTGCAACAATAGCATCTACTCCGGCATCTTCACATTTTACAGCAAATTTGGTAGAGGAAACTACGTGAGCTACTTTTATTCCTTCTTTCTGAAGGGTTTCTGTATAAGTTTTCGGGTTACCTGCTGATGTAAATACAATCTTTACTCCTTCTTCAAGAATGATCTGAATGATTTCTTCAATATTAGGGTATAACATCGGTACATTTACACCGAAAGGTTTATCTGTAGCCTGTTTGCATTTCTGGATATTTTCTCTCAGGATATCAGGATACATACTTCCTGCTCCAATTAAACCCAATCCACCGCAATTGGAAACCGCAGAAGCCAGTCTCCATCCGGAATGCCAGATCATACCTGCCTGAATAATGGGATATTTAATATTAAAAAGGGTTGAAATTCTATTTTGGGTAGCCACCATATCATGAAGTTTTTTTGCAGCGTTAAAATCTATAAAATTGCTCATGTGTAAAAATACTAAAAACAACGGTTTTCAAGAGAATATACGGTAATATTTTCATTAAGAATTTGAATGCAGCTTAAAGCAATCATCTTAGATAAAAGGCATAAAAAAACCTTCAGAATTTCTGAAGGTTTTTATTTTATTTTGCCATGGATTGTTTCTTCCAGTTAGACTTAAAGCTACAACTGTCGTAACGTCCGTCAATAGAGATAAAAGTTGTTGGTAACTTAGAGTTGACAAACTTTTCAACCATTTCACTTTTCTTTTTATTCAATGCCATCTGCTTGATTCTGCTGAAGTCAGTTTCCAGTGTAATCTGGTGAGAAGGAATCACATCTTCAATTTTAATGATCTTGATCTCCTTTCTCTTATTTTCTTCATCTTCAAAAGCTGTAGTGATGTCTCCTTTGTTCAATCCTGCTAATTCGTAGCTGATTGTTCCCGGAATACTTTCTCTTTCAATTTTATCAGAACCATCTGCTCCAGGAATTACCCCTGCATTGAATTTTGTTCTTTTATCATCTGAGAATCTAAAAGCAGCATCTTTAAAAGTCATTTTACCATCCACGATAAGACCTCTGATACTGTCTAGTTTTGCTTTTGCAGTTTTAAGCTCATCATCAGTAGGTACTCCTTTTAACAAGATATGTCTTGCATCGTACACTTTACCTGATCTTTTCAGCAACTGAATAATATGGAATCCGAATTCTGATTCAATAGGATCTGAAATTTCATTTTCCTGAAGGTTCAGTGCAGCAGCCTCGAATGGCTTTACCATCTGCCCTTTGTTTATATTTTTATATAATCCTCCGTTAGCAGCTGACCCTTCATCTTCAGAATAGATTCTTGCCTGGCTCTCAAAAGTTTCCCCTCCAAGAATATCCTGCTTGATCTTTTTCAATCTGTTGATAAGCTCTTGTTTGTGTGCTTCCGTTAAAGTAGGATAGATCATAATCTGAGCTAAAGTAACTTCATCTTTTACCTGTGGCAACTGTGATTTATACATGTTATAGAAGTCAGTAACCTCATTTGGAGTTACGTCTGCTTTCTCAGTAACTCTCTGATATTTTGCCTGTCCGTAATACTGGTCAGTATCTATCTTTTCGATAGCATTTTTCATTTCATAAGCATTTCTGAACTTATACGCGGCAAGCAATGTTTTTTCATCCGGAAATTGAGAAAGCAACTGACGGTATTTTGCATTAGCCTGTTCTTTGATTGCTGCAGAACGGTTTTCAATTAAGGTATCTTTTTTTGCTTCATATACAAGAAGCTTGTTGCTGATAAGGTTTTCCAGGAACTCACATTTATCTGTGTTGGCAGCCCCCTGCTGTTTCCCATAATTCATTTGCTCAAGTACATCAGATTCCAAAACAATCTCATCCCCGATAACAGCTGCAATACCATCCACCAAATCTCCTTGTTTTAGCTGGGCATTCATCATATTTGAAGAGAATATCATGATGAAAATCCCAAGAAGAAAAGTGATTTTTAGTTTATTTGTCATTTTACTATTTTAACAAGTTGCAAATTTAGAATTCTTAACGAATTTCACTCAATTTTTTATTATAAATATTTCTTAAAAAGACTTATTTACTGCAGTTCAACATCAAAAGTCGTTAATTCTTTGAATTGTCTCAATCTGCTGAACATATCTGCTTCGCTTACCTCCTCTATTCTTTCTGTTCCGAACTTCTCTACAGTGAATGAAGCCATAGCAGATCCTACGATAAGAGCGGATTTCATTGTATCGAAATCTATTTTCTCTTTTTTAGCAAGATAAGCCGCAAAACCTCCTGCAAAAGTATCTCCAGCTCCTGTTGGATCGAAAACATCTTCCAGTGGAAGTGCCGGGATAGCAAATACTTTATTGTCATGGAAAAGCAAAGCTCCGTGCTCTCCTTTTTTGATGATTACATACTCAGGTCCCATTGTGTGGATCTTTTTTGCTGCTTTTACTAAAGAATATTCTCCTGAAAGCTGTCTTGCTTCTTCGTCATTGATCGTAATGACGTCTGTTTTCGCAATCATATCCATTAAGATATCCCATGCAGAATCCATCCAGAAGTTCATGGTATCAAGGATAACCAGTTTTGGACGGTTGTTCATTTTTTCAAGTACGGATAACTGAACTCCAGGGTGTAGGTTTCCAAGTAACAAAATTTCGGCATCCTGCATAGAATCCGGGATTTTCGGATCAAAATTCTCAAGTACATTTACTTCTGTAGCCAGAGTATCTCTTGTGTTCAGGTCATTGTGGTATTTTCCAGACCAGAAGAAAGTTTTTCCTTCTTTTACGATTTCAATTCCTTCGATATTTACATGTCTGTCTGTGAACATATCCAGATGTTCTTGTGGAAAGTCTCCTCCTACTACAGAAACAATTCCGGATTTAACGCCTAAAATTGATGAAGTGATTCCGATATAAGTGGCTGCACCTCCTAAAATTTTGTCCGTTTTACCAAATGGTGTTTCAATTGCATCAAATGCAACACTTCCTACAACTAAAAGTTTCATATATTTTTCAATGTATATTAAAAGTAATTATTTTTTCCATTCAAAAGTGTCCAGCATGTGTTTCATATCATTTTTGATATAGTTCACAGCAGGCGCAAGAGAATCCGGTTTCGGTCTCGTATTAAAGTATAAGTAAGCAGTAACGAAGTGTTTCGTACTGTCCGTAATGTAAAACTGAAGATTAGAAGCACTCTGCCCTTTCAGTTCATAGAAATTCCCGTATACTTTCTTTTCAGGGTATTCAAAGGATTTTGTATCTATAGAACTGGCTTTGATGGTATGTTCATATACCATTTTTTCAGCTTCTTTGATATGGTCTGCAAAGTCATTTTGTATAGGGTAATAGGTAACGAAAAGCTTTGCCTTCATTTTAGGATAATTCACATAGAACCAACAAGGTTTTTTAGCAGGGGCAATAGAAGCAAAGTCCGAGTACTCAAAGGTATAGGCACAATCGTTTTCAAACTTTTGGTATTTCGGTGCAGGATATTCAAGACGCAGTTCTCCATAAGGTTTTGGTGAAGGGTCTTTTCCACATGAAATTAAAAGCAGTGATACAAAAATAAAAATGACTTTTTTAATCATTTTGCAAAAGTACAAATTAGATTTCAGATTTCAGAAGACAAATTTCAGTCTTTCAGAGAGTTTTGAATGTAATTTTCCAAAGGCTTCGGAAACGATTTTTCGTGAGAGCCTTCAACATCTGTAATCAGGTATTGATTTTCAGCGATAAAATCATTCCATATCTTTTGTGAAGTAACCTCAACATTCAATATTTCAATGCTTAAATTCTTATGGGTAAGTTTATGAGCAACCGTCTTTGAACCCGTAATGAATGATTCCATATCCGAAGAAATGGCTGCAGGAAACTCAAATAACTTCTTCCATATAAAATCATCTGCTCTCTGACGGATCAGAAACTTTCCGTTTCTGTGAACAAAATAATAGGTCAAAGCAAGATCTTCTGCTTTTACTTTTTTTGTTTTTACCGGATAATCTGAAATTTTCTGCATAGCAAATGCCAGACAGTCTTCATTGATGGGACATTCTGTGCAAAGTGGATTTTTAGGTTTACAGATTTCTGAGCCTATATCCATCATCGCCTGGTTAAAATCACCTACATTTTCCGGCATCACCAAAGCAGCCAGCTCAGAAAAATAGGTGAAAGCTCTTGAATTAGAAATATCAAAATTATCGGCAAAAAGACGGCTCAGAACACGATAAAAATTCCCGTCAACAGCAGGCATTTTCCCACCAAAACATATGCTTGAAACGGCGGCTGCTGTATATTTCCCGACTCCTTTAAGTTTTAAAATTTCTTCGTATTGTTCAGGAAAAATACCCTGATAATCATTCATGATCTGCCGGGCTGCTTTATGGATATTGATCGCTCTGGAATAATAGCCTAATCCTTTCCAATATAACAGCACTTCATTTTCTTCAGCTTCTGCCAACGTTTTTACGTCTGGAAACCTTTTAATGAAATTATTATAATGATTCAATCCCTGATTGATTCTCGTCTGTTGAAACACAATTTCACAGATCCAGATTTTGTAGGGATCTTTTGTCTGTCTGAAAGGCAAATCTCTTGCATTATTGCTGTACCATCCCAGAATTTTGCTGCCAATGTGTAGAAAATCTGAATTTCTGCTATCCTTCTTCAAAAATTTTTGTTTTGCTTTTTATGTGATACCTCATGAACTTAGATTACGAAGTATTTTCAATTGGCAAAGATAAAATTTATTTATCAGCTTTCACAGAGTATACCGGAGCAGCTTTTAGCCACTGATAATTAAGGTTTCTGTCTTTCTTTAAAAAACGGTATCCTTCCAGATTCTTCAGGTAAACGTACATGGAATCTGTGTTTTTTATCTTTAATTTATATTGGGATAAAAACAACATAGGCATTTCTACGGTGGAATCTCTTACTGTTTTTAATACTTTTCCAGATCTTACTTTGTAAAGGTAGAATGATTTACCACGGCCTTTTGAACTGTCTGCCAGTTTTACGTCTGAACTTGCAATGACCAGTTCACTGCCATCAAAGCATTCATCTTTATTCATGATGTATGCCTTTCCTTCCTGGCGTTCATCTGCAAAAAGATCATTTTCGTATTGGCCGGGACTTTGGTATTTTTTCTCACAGCTTATCAAAAGTACCATCAATATAGCGGGTAAGCCAATGATAAGTTTCTTATTCATATTAAATTTCATAGGTGTTGGTTGAAAAAAAACCGATGTAAAATTGCATCGGTTTTTGTTATATGAAGTACGTTGATGTTACTCCTGAGTATATTCTGCATCCCATTCGTTACCGTCATCTCCCTTGTGTCCGTCAAGTTTAATAACGAAACTTTTTGTAGGGAAATAAGGCGTCATACGGATATCCAGCCATACTCTGTCTTTGTTTACTCTATCCTGCTCGAAACGAACAATTTTGAATTTTTCAATCAATTTGTCTGGTCCTTTGATATTATCAAGGAAAGTTACGATCTGTCTTCTCAAATCGTCTTCGTTTTTAGCATTCCAGTTTTCAAAAGCTCTTCTGTTCAGGAAGTCCAGAAGTACTTTGGTTACGTAATCGAATACACGAACTACGGAATACGTCTGAAGACCGATATTGTCTCCTGTAAATAAGGTCTTTGCTGAGAAAGCCATAATTTTTCCGTACTCATTTACCATTGGTACAAGACCCATTTTTTCCAACTGAGAAATTTCACTTTTCTTCAATTCAAATTTTACAGCGTCTACTTCGTTGATATTCCCGTGTTTTTTACCTGCTGCTACCTGAGACATCAGGGTTTTATGGATTTTTCCTGCTAGTGAAGTAGAAGGTGGAAGTTCTACGTTTTCTTCTTCCCCTACTTCTTCAGCTTTACCACGTCCTACCAGCCAGTTACACGTCATAATAACGTTACTTCTGTGAAGTTCTCCTCCTGTAAGATTGGCAGAGTGGAATAAGTCTACTACGTCATCCGGCTTATCAAGGTTGGCGAAGTCTGTAACCATCATTACTTTGTTTTCGTTACAGATTTTTGCCCATTTCTCGATGACCTTATTGGATCCTAAATATCCTGGTATTGCAAGGATTGAATAGTTATCTCTAAGGTCAAGACGGTCGTAATAATTTTTGAATTCTTCTGAGATTGCATCAATGAACAAAGGATTATCCAGATCAGAAACCTGATCAAGGCTTGCATTTACGATACTTACGTTATCCACTTTATCCAATTCTGTATTTTTGTAGAATTGAGCTACTGTTCTATAGTTGGTTTCCAACAGACGAACGGCATCCAGTGTATTTTTTAAGTTTGTTTTTAGGTTTTGATCGGCCTGTTGTGCTTTACTTTTGCATGTATCGGCCATTTTATCTGCAGATTCGCTTCCTTCTAAAAGGTTTACCCAAAGATTGATCTTCTGAAGAAGTTCTTTTCTTTCGTCTGCTTTATTGCTGTCATTCAGGAAGATTTCTTTTCTTGCCTTTCTTGTTGGGTTCATATTGGCAATACCGTCTACAACGGATTCAACAAAGCCAAATCCTCCCATTTTATTGAGCTCTGCAAGCGGGTTGCCTTTCGGTTGTCCCGAGTGCTGCTGCTGACCCTGCTGCTGGCTTTCTTGTGCCTGTAATTTGCTATCCATGATTTAATGTAAGTCTTTAATTATTTTTCAAGTTCTTGTGCCACTTCTTTCAATACCTCTACGAACGCTGCTCTTGTCTGATCGTTCTCCAGCATATTGCGTAGAATTTTGTTTGTTTTCAGCTGACGTACTATTTTATTGTACTGCTCCTGCTCCATGCTCAGCTGCTGCAGATAATCTGACTTCTGAGTAAGGCTTTTAGGGGTAAAGTCTCCAAGGTTTTGAAAACGGAATTCTTCTTCTACCATTCCTCCGTCTTCTGTTTCGTGTTGTACCGATATTGAAGGCTGAAAATGTTTGAAAACGTCTTCCACTGTTTTTAATCCTGTTACGATTTCAGGAGTATAAGACTCTTCTGTTGTAAGCTGGCTTACTATCAGTGATTTATTTTCCTGTATTTCCTGAATAGCTTCATTAGCGTCTACTTTTACTTCGTTTCCGCCAACACCATAATTAAACATTGCCATATTATTGTTATTTTGAGATTTCTTATTCTGGTTTGGATCTGTCTTTGAGTAATTTACAGATGAATCAAATAAATTACCAATCCAGTGTTTAAATTTAAAAAAAAACTGTAACATAAAAAATTTTACTAAGATTTTTCTTGGATCATCTAAATTTATCTACATTTATTCAACATAAAATCACCATATTACGATATCACTAAGCTATGAAAAAATAAATAAAAAAATTCAAGAAAAAATAAATAAAATTTTGTCCGCTCTGTTCTTATACAAAAGTATCCAATGAATGTTAAAATAAGGATTCCTCAATGATTACAAAAAAATCTTTATATTTAATCAAAGTGAACTGTGTCATGAAAGATGTAAAAATAGCGTTCAGAAAACCCATATTTCCAGTTTCAGAAGCATTACAGAAATATCTGGAAAAATATAACAGAACAACGCAGATCAGGTTTCTGTATGAAGACCTCTTAAGGTTTAGCGATAGTGTGAGCATTCTGGATAAAGACGGTAAAGATACTTTGTGGCTTGGAGTATTGTATCCTGAATATGAGTTTAAAGAAATAGAGGCTAATTTAAATAAGATTTACACTCTTCTCCATTCTGATGGGGATACTGCTACTCTGCCTTATCTGAAAGTGGATACGATTGACTTTTGTACCTTCGGAAATTCTAAACCGTTTCGGGTTCGGGTAAGAAATATACTTAACGATAACTATACTAATTTTTATATTAAACAGGCGGATGCTTCCCGAATATTCGGACTGGAACTTGAGGATTTGCTTTCTCCCAACCGGATCAACTTTCTGGTTTACAAAAACACTTTGATTGAAGAGCATATTTTAGGAATTCCCGGTGATGTTTTTATTAAGAAACACCTGCACAACTGTACGGAACTGGAAAAGGCACAGATTTCCAAGGAATTTGTAAAATTCAATGAACGTTGTCTCATCGGGCTTCTTGGCGATATGAGATCTTATAATTATGTTGTAATTCCAATACATGATTTTGACCAGGTCATTTACAGAATTCGTCCCATCGATTTTGATCAGCAAACTTATGAGGGGAATCTGAAAGTTTACCTTCCGCAGTACTTCAAGGAAAACAGTCAAATGGTAAATATGGTACTGGAAAAACTGAAGCCAAGTTCTATAGAGCAATACCGTAAAGAAGTACGTTCGCAGATCGTAAAAAGAGTGACCAGCAGCAAAACCAGATTTGATGAACTTATTTCTATTATGAAAAAAGACAATATTGCACCGGAAGCCAATGTTACAGAACTAAAAACTGCTTTACAAAAACTCACCTACGATGTCAATTTCAAGTACTGTAAAAGCATGGGAGACATTATAGAAACCGGAATAAAGTTTGTTATCCGGAATTATAAGAAAGAATATTAAAAAAAAGAGAATCCGTCTTATGCAGACGGATTCTTTCTTTTCTAACAATTTCTAAGGTAAAATTACCAGATTTTTATTCTGTCCTGAGGAGCTTTATATAGTTTGTCCCCTTGTTTGATATCAAATGCTTTAATAAATGAATCCTGATTGACCAATGGACCAAAAGCTCTGAACATTCCCGGAGAGTGCGGGTCTGTTTTCACCTGATTGATCATATACTGATCAGTTGCTTTGGTTCTCCAAACGGTTGCCCAACTCATAAAGAATCTCTGATCCTGAGTAAATCCGCTGATCTTTCCCGGGTTTCCTTTATCTTTTAAATACATCTGAAGGGCATCGTAAGCAACAGCTACTCCACCTAAGTCACCAATATTTTCTCCACTTGTAAATTTACCATTTACAAAACTTCCTTTTACAGGTTCATAAGCACTGTACTGAGCTGCCAGCTGACCTACTTTTGCATCAAAGTTTTTACGATCCGCATCTGTCCACCAGTTGTTAAGGTTACCATCACCATCGAAACGTGAACCGCTGTCATCAAATCCGTGAGAAATTTCGTGACCGATAACGGCTCCGATTCCTCCGAAGTTCACTGCTGCATCAGCTTTAGGATTGTAGAAAGGCGGCTGAAGGATTGCTGCAGGGAATACAATTTCGTTGTTTGATCCGCTGTAGTATGCATTTACAGTTTGTGGAGACATTCCCCATTCTGTTTTGTCAACGGGCTTTCCTACTTTATCTAAGCTTCTCTGATACTGCCATGCTGCTACATTCTGAAGATTAGAATAAAGCGTTGCACCCTCTTTTGGTGATTCTACTTTTAACTGTGTATAATCTTTCCATTTATCAGGGTAAGCAATTTTTACGGTAAACTTGGATAGTTTTTCCTGAGCTTTTACTTTGGTTTCAGGTGACATCCAGTCTATGTTTGCGATATGGGATTTGAATGATTTTAAAAGGTAATCAATATAGGTTTCCATCTGCTTTTTAGCTTCAGGAGTAAAGTATTTGTCTACATACAATTTCCCGAAAGCTTCTCCAAGAACACCATTTACAAGGGTAAGCCCTCTTTTGTTCATTGGACGCTGTTCTTTCTGTCCCTGTAAATATTTCGCATAGAAATCAAATCTGATCTGTTCTAAGCTGTCATTCAGATTGCTTGCGTTTCCGTTGATGATATGGTATTTCAGGTAGTCTTTCAATAAAGGAAGATTTTTCTGTGTTACAAACTGATCCATATTCTGATAATACTTCAGTTCACCAATAATCACTCTGTCTGTATTTACACCAGCATCTTTCAGATATTTTGCAAGGTCAACATTTTTCACAAGGCCAGATAACTCAGATACATTTTTAGGGTTGTATCTTAAGTTGGCATCTCTGTTCTGCTCAAGCGTCAATAAGTAGTTGGCAAGCTGCTTTTCAAAGTCTACTACATTCTGTGCAGCCTGAGTAGAATTTTTATAACCTAACACTCCGAATAGTTTTCCAACATAGGTCTGATATTCCGCCAGTGTTTTGGTGTTTGCTTCGTTTATTTTCTGGTAATAATCTCTTCCCAATCCCAGATCCGGGCCACCCAGATACACCGCATTCATATTAGAATTCTTCATATCAGCACCCACTCTCCATCCGTAGAAAGAGTTATCACCTAATTTTGTTGCGTCCAAAAGGTATTTCTGAAGATCGTTAAGGCTTTTAATAGCATCTACTTTAGCAAGATCAGCCTTGATAGGAGCCAGCCCTTCTGCATTTCTCTTATTGGTATCCATAAAAGAGGCGTACAAATTCTGGATTTTCTGTCCTTCTGATCCGGCAGGATATGATTCTGTAAGGATTTTGTTTAATATATCTAATGAAGCATCATCCACATTTTCTCTCAAAGCATTGAAAGAACCCCAGTTTGCTTTGTCGGAAGGAATCTGAGTAGTTTTCACCCAATTTCCGTTCACGTAGCTAAAAAAATCATCCTGCGGGCGGACACTGGTATCCATATACGATAAATTGATTCCCTCTTCCTTTGCTTCTTCTTTTACCGGTTCAGCCACTTTTGCCGTAGCTTCTGTTTTATTCTCTGTCCCTGCAGTCTTTGCTGCACCACACGAATTAAGAAATACAATACCTGAAAGGGCAAGTATTCCAATATTTAGCTTTTTCATTAAAGATAATTTTTGATTTTACACAAACTTATCAAATATACAAACTTTAATGATATGTGATGAATGGTAATTGATAATTCAGGGTTTAATGTTTAATGTTCATTGTTCAAGGTTTAATGTTTAATGTTTAATGTTAGTTTAGAACCACCCCGTCAAAAATTTTTTGAATTTTTGACACCCCTCCGAGGGAGGGGAATGATGAAAGCCGTTATTACGAATAGAAGTCTTCCTATCTCCTAATCCCTAATCCCTAACTCCTATCACCTGCTACCTAAAAAAACAAAACCGCCCATTACTGAGCGGTTGTTATTTTTACCAGATTTTAATTCTTTCTTCTGGAGTTTTGTATAATTTGTCTCCTTTTTTCACATCGAATGCTTTGTAGAAAGCGTCAACGTTGATAAGCGGACCAAAACTTCTGAAATATCCCGGAGAGTGTGGGTCAGTTTTCACCTGATTTACCATATATTTCTCACTGGATAATGTTCTCCAAACCGTTGCCCAGCTTAGGAAGAATCTCTGATCCTGAGAGAATCCACTGATTTTCCCTGGATTTCCTTTATCTTTTAAGTACATCTGAAGAGCGTCATAAGCAATATTTACTCCTCCTAAGTCTGCGATATTTTCACCGTTTGTGAAAGTACCGTTTACAAAAGTTCCTTTTACAGGCTCGTATTTGTCATATTGAGAAGCAAGAGCTTTTGTTGCTTTTTCGAAGTTAGCTTTATCTTCCGGAGTCCACCAGTCTACTAAGTTACCATCAGCATCAAACTGTGCACCTGAATCATCAAATCCGTGGCTCATTTCGTGACCGATAACAGCACCGATACCTCCGAAGTTTACAGCAGCATCAGCTTTAGGGTTAAAGAATGGCGGCTGAAGGATTGCAGCAGGGAATACAATCTCGTTGTTTACCGGGTTGTAATATGCGTTTACAGTCTGTGGAGTCATTCCCCATTCTGTTTTATCCACTGGCTTACCGATTTTAGCTAAATCTTTATTGTACTGCCATTCTCCGATGTTCTGAAGGTTTTTATATAGATTTCCACCTTTTGCTTCAGAAACGATATTTAATTTTGAATAGTCTTTCCATTTGTCAGGATAAGCAACTTTTACTGTAAATTTGTTCAGTTTCTGCATTGCTTTTTCCTTAGTTGTTGAAGACATCCAAGCTAAGTTATTGATATGAACTGCAAAGCTTTTCTTTAAATAGTCGATCAATTCTACCATCTGAGCTTTTGCTTCAGCAGGGAAATATTTCTCAACATATAATTTTCCGAAAGCTTCTCCCAAAGAACCGTTAATCAATTCAAAACCTCTCTTGTTAAGAGCTCTTTGTTCCTGCTGTCCTCTAAGGTATTTACCGTAGAAAGCAAACTTCATATTTCCTAAGTTTTCACTTAAGTAAGAAGCGCTTCCGTGGATCATGTGGAATTTCAGATAATCTTTAATTACAGAAAGATTCTGAGCATTCACTAATTTATCGAAATCTTTATAGAATCCTAGTTCACTGATAATTACTTTATCTGTATTTACTCCTACTTTTTTAAGATACGCTGGAAGGTCAACTCCTTTTACCAAAGCAGAAAGTTCTGCCATCGTTTTAGGGTTGTACTGAAGCGTGTTATCACGGCTCTGCTCGTTTGTCAGATAAGTCTGTGCGATGCTTTTTTCATAATTTACGATACCTTTTGCTGCTTCATCAGCATTTTTGTACCCTAATTCTTTTAGCATCGAAGCTACATATTTCTGATATTCAGCAATAGCTTCTGTATTTTTCTCGTTTACTTTCTGATAATAATCTCTTCCTAAACCTAAAGAAGGATTTCCTAAGTAAACGGCATTCATTTTAGAATCTTTAAGGTCTGCATCTACGCCCCATCCGTAGAAAACATTCTCCCCTTCTTTTGTTACAGAAGTAAGGTAGTTCTGAAGATCAGCCATGTTTTTAATAGCATCAATCTTATTCAGATTTTCCTGGATAGGCTTGATTCCGTCTGCATTTCTCTTCTCCATATTCATGTAAGTAGCATACAGATCCTGGATTTTTTTCCCTTCACTTCCGTCAGCAAATTTATCTTTCAGAAGAGAGTTCAGGATTGTCATGGAATTGTTATCCGTATCCTCAGCCAGTTTATTGAAGCTTCCCCAAGTTGGTTTATCAGATGGAATTTTGGCAGTTTTCATCCAGGTTCCACTCACGTAGTTGTAAAAATCATCCTGAGGGCGCACCGAAGTGTCCATCAAGCTAAGGTCTAAACCTTTATCTGTGTTGTTCACTGCTACTTTAGCAGCTTTAGCTTGTGCGCTCATAGTAGTCTGAGTGCAGATCCCTGCTATTAAAAACAAAGAAAGCGTTATTTTTTTCATTATGATAACAATTTTTAGAATATGTATGATTTATTTGAAATTTGTTACTTTTCAAGGAAACAAATTTAAACAAATATTAAGAAGTTGCTATCTCTTTTACATTCCCAGTCCTTTTCAGGAACCCCCAGGACTGCATTTCGCCTTTCAATGCCTTTCTTAAACTTTTAAACAAAACAATATACATCAGCCATCTGTACCCGAATCTCTGTGGAATAATATACAGCAGATTGATTAATTTTTCGCGCTGCATAATAAATGCTACTAAAGCTAAAGAGGCATCCACCAAAAGAAAAATCAGATAATAGGTGAATATTTTATCTCCGTTTCCAGACAGAATTCCAAAAAACATAATCACATCTGCCAGCGGTGAGAAAAATGGAATAATATATTGGAATAATAAAATATTCGGCATTGCCCAAAGTCCCAATCCTTTATATTTGGGGTTAAGGAAAGTCTGTCTCTGTTTCCAGAACATCTGCATGATTCCGTAGGTCCAGCGGAAGCGCTGTTTTAAGAACTGATTCGCCGTTTCTGGAGCTTCAGTAACGGCAACCGCTCTGTTTTCATTGGCGACTGTATATCCTGCTTTTAAAATTTTCACGGTAATATCACAATCTTCAGCTAAGGTATCTGATGAATAGCCTCCAGCCTCAATAATTACAGCTCTTTTGAATGCACCAATAGCACCCGGAATTACGGTAATCGCATTGATATTCGCATACGCCAGCCTGTCAAAATTCTGACTCGTTGTATATTCTATAGCCTGCCATCTGGTAAGCCAGTTGACTCTGTTTCCAACTTTCACATTTCCTGCTACGGCAGCAATCTTTTCTTCCGGATCTGAATTTAAAAATCTAGCAACCAGATATTTTACGGCATCCTGCTGCAGTTTGGTATCTGCATCAATACACACTACATATTCTGCATCCGTCTGTGCTATTCCGAAGTTTAAAGCCGTTGCTTTTCCACCATTTGTTTTGGTGAATATTTTCAGTTTCGGATGATCAGGGAATGCTTCTAATACTTTTTCATAAGTGGAATCCTTACTTCCGTCATCTACCATAATAATGTTGAAATTCGGATAGGTCTGCTTCAACAGATTCTGAAGCGAAGAAACAATATTCACTTCTTCATTATAAGCGGGTACAATAATGGAAACTTTAGGATAAGATTCCAAGACTGGAAATCCGCCAAGTTTTTTCTCTTTTTTTCTTTCTTTAAAAGCCCAATATGCCATCAGCAATAGTCTGACTAATCCTAATACAATGAAAATGGTAAATAATGCCACCAGAAAATGGCTTATTCCGTAAATTACAGTGGCCAGCACAAGGTTAAGTTGCATGATGTAATATGACTTTGTTTTCGGAACTTCAGGCATCAGTTCGCTTCTGGTTTTATGCAGAATACTGGTCAGATTTGTAAAGTGATAGCCTTGTTTCTGAAGTGTAGGGATCAGAATTTTTAAAGCTTTCACCGTTTCTTCTCTGGTATCTCCACCTGCATCGTGAAGAAGAATGATATTTCCTCTCTCTTGTTTAAGCCCGGCCATTACACGTTTTACAATTTCATCTGCTTTTATTCCCGGCTGCCAGTCTTCAGGGTCAATATTTTCTCCGATATCAAGATAATTTTGTTGTCTTGCCAGTGCTACCGGAATGATCTCTTCTGAAGTGGTAGGCTCAGAATCGGCATTATACGGAGCTCTGAACAGAATTGTACTGTGTCCTGTTACACATTCTATCAGTAATCTTGTAAGTTTCAGTTCCAGTAAAGCTCTTTCAGGGCTTACTTTTGCTACATTTTCATGAGTGAAAGTGTGGTTTCCGATCTCATGCCCTTCACGGTAAATCCTTTTAACAAGCGGAAGATTCTTTTCTGCATTTAAGCCTACCAAAAAGAATGCTGCCGGAACGTGATACTTAGAAAGCACATCCAATATCTGCGGAGTGTATGTTTCGTCCGGACCATCATCAAAAGTCAGCACCAGTTCTTTTTGGGGAGCGCCTCCATATTTTTTCACTTCGTAAGAACTTGGATAAGTGATGTAGTTTTCGTCTGTAATTATTTTTTCTTTCGGATCAGTTTCCAGTGCAATTTTTCCGTCATGAGGAGTATTCAGAACATCCAGCACTTCTCCATCTCCGATATAATCTACCATGGTCTGCCCTTTTACATTTTCCAGGGTTTTCAGATTCAGTTTGGAAAGGCCGGCAAACGTAAGGTCTTTATCATAGAAATTCCAGACTCTGCTGTCTTCACTTCCCAGTCTCCAAAGTGCTGTTCCTGCCAATGGATATTCTGAGGAGAAACGCATTGTATTGAAAATAGAAGCCGCATCATTGAAAAATACGGTGTGGGTGAGATTTTTAGAATCTGTATAAGAATAATTTAAATTAAACGTATTGTCATTAAAATCAATGACCGCTTTACTGGCGCTGGCTTTGGTAATCGCCTGCATATAAGTTACAGACGTATTATCATCTTTATTGGAGCTCCAGTCGTAGCCATAAGCACCAAGACCCAAAATAATTTTTTGCGGAGAAGTTTGTTTTACGATTTTTCCGGTCTGTTCTTCGATCCATTTTTGAGAAGAAACCGGCCCGGCATCACTTCCGGCAGAATATTCATCGTAAGCCATCAAAACAAAGTAATCTACATAAGGATTTAATCTTGGTATGTTGTAATCATCATTATCCGTCATGATATCCATCGTCACCAGCAGCTGATTCTTTTTGAAAGTTTCTGAAAGCTCTTTCATAAAGGCAATCAGGTTTTCATCAGAATTCAGGTTCATATCCTCAAAGTCAATATTGATTCCTTTGAAATGGTATTTTTTACACTGTTGAGTAATTTTTTGGATCAGATGGGTTCTTTTCTGAGGATCATTAAGAACTTTTACCAATCCCTCTGAATGGAATTCCTGATCAGAGTTGTTACTCAACATTGGCATTGCGGCAACTCCTGTTCTTTTAATCACTTTGTATCCTTCCGGATCTACATTGGTTTTCAGATCTCCTGTTTTCGGATCAAGGAAAAACCATTCCGGGAAAACCAGATTAACGTGTCTTATATTTCGTTTCAGGGACATGAGAGACTGAGGATCCCATGCTACATAGAATGCAGACCGGATTCCACCTGGAAACTGAGCCCAGTTTCTGTTCTGATTTTTATATCTTTCTTCCCTCGCCTTCTGAATTTTGTCGAGATTGGTATGAATTGTTTTTTCCGAAATAAAGCTTCTGAAACCTTTATACTCTTTGGAAATTTTATTCTCCTGAAGATAGGGCTTATTGGCGGTAATTACGGCTTTATAATCTTCTTGAAAAGGAATTTTAGGACTTCTGTCCAGGGTCATCATCAGCCCCAAAGCAAGCAAAAGCAATATTCCTACAAATATAAAAATACGGCTTCCCCACTGTACACTTTTCCAGCGTTTTTTGCTGTTGGTCTGAAAGATCTGTTTGGAATTTTCCACGATTTTTGAAATTTATTGAATGGCTCTCAAAAAGTGTGAAAAACTCTATTAAAATTAATTAAAAAAAAATTAAAAAAACAGAAATGTATCTAACTGTTTATAAGGAGACTTACAAGATCCTGAATCACCTTTTGTGAAACGAAATTCATAAAATCTACTCTTTCCAGATGCGGCATATATAATTTAAATGTTTCTGCTTTGTCATTAATCCTTATCGTATAATACACCGTTCCGATATCTTTCCCATCTTCTCCTTTTCCAGGGCCGGCCACACCGGTTGTAGAAAGAGAGATATGGGTTTCAAATAACTCCTGACAGCCTTTTGCCATTTCCTGAGCAACCTCTTCACTTACCACCGTAAACTGATCTACGGTTTCTTTAGAAACATTTAAAATTTTAATCTTCTTTTCGGTGGCATAAGGTACTATTCCGCCATGGAAATATTTTGAACTGCCGGAAACTGAAGTGATCATTTTTGCCAGTTCACCTCCGGTACAGCTTTCTGCTGTGGAAATAGTCAGATTTCTTTCGGTAAGCATTTCTGCCAGAATATTCTCGATTTTATCCTCAGATACAGCAATTACGTGACCTTCTACTAAAGGAAGTAATTTCTGAATTTCTTCTTCTGTGATTTGCTTCAACTGTTCTTCATTATCACCGGAAGCCGTCAGACGAAGTTTCACACGGGTTCCTACCGGAAGATAAGACAGTGCAATATTTTCCGGAAGCGCCAGTTCCCAGTCTTCAATTTTGTCTGCAAGGATACTTTCAGGAATTCCCACCACGGAAACAATCCTGGTATGGATATAATGAAGTTTGAATCTTTCCTGTAAATAAGGAATAATCTGGTCTTTGATAAGCGGTTTTACCTCATAAGGAACTCCCGGAAGACTGTAAGACAGTTTACCGTTCAACTCCATCATCATGCACGGAGCCGTCCCGTAATGATTCTGAAAAACAATGGATTTGGTAGGTACAAAAGCCTGCTCTTTGTTTCTTTCGAGAATATCTGCTCTTCCTCTTCTCTCCATATATCCTTTAAGATGATTGAATGTCACCTCATCCAAAGCAATTTCATCATTGAAATACTCTGCCAGTGCCTTTTTGGTTTTGTCATCTCTGGTTGGCCCAAGTCCCCCCGTTGTAATGACTAAGTCACCTGCTTCAAAAGCAGCATTCAATGCTTCTTTAATGGTTTCAATTTCGTCTGAGATTGTAAGAATCTGAGTAACTTTTATTCCTATGTTTTTAAGTTCAGCAGCAATAAAATTAGAATTGGTATCTACCGTGTTTCCGGAAAGGATTTCATCACCAATGGTAATCAGAACAGCTTTTTCCATATGCTTTTTTGTTGAAAAAAATTCTATGCAAATGACGGAAAATTCTGTGGCTGCAGCAATATAAATTGATTTTTTCTATTTTTGACGAAATTTATTTAAAACTACAATACAAATTATGTCTAAATATGATGATGCTTCATGGCATTATGGTGGTGATTTTCCTGAGGGACTTCCTCAGAAGAACGGAGCAACGCATACAGGAATGTTCCTGAACTGGTGCATTCAGAATGATCTGATTTCTGATGAATTGAAAGAAGATGGTGAAGAGGAAATTGAAAAATTAAAGCGCAGAGAAATCACTGGTGCAGAATTCATTATGGATTCCTGCGACGGAAAATTTTCTGAATATGACCTGAACGAGCTTGGAAATCTTTTTGCAAAGGATTATTATGCGGATGATACCGATTTCGGAAACAGATACAGCTCATTTGCTGATGATTACGTTAATATTTTCGATGCAAAAGCTGAGGAAAGTGATTATGAATATGAAACCTTCTACCACATTGAGGATACCTACGAAAACTATGATCTGATGAAACAGGTTATTGACCACCGTTTTGAGGAATGGAAAGAGTATATTAAAGACTAAAAAGCGAAAGGGTAAATTTGCAAATCACTGAAAATCATTAGTTTTTCGCAAATTTACCCTTTTACCTTATCTATTGATTATGTTTTATCCAAATCAATTCATCGGTATTATAACCGATTTTTCTTGCTTTCTGAAGGAAACGCTGGCGGATACTTTCAGGAATATTAGTGGTACGGGAAAGAATCCATAAATATTTTAAACTGCTTCCTGCCACCAGAGCATATTGATAGTCTTCATCAATATCTATAACGTTATAACCAGACCATATTGGTTTAAAAAATGAAACTTTCAGACGGGCTTCTTTCGGGTCTTTTACAAACTTTGCTTCCCCGATCGATTCATTCCATACTCTTTTAATGTAGTCGTACCCTTTATTTCTGACCTGAACTGTTCCATCCGGATTCTCTGTATATTCTGCAGTAACATTATCCATATTTTTCTCGAACCTGTAATCAAAACGGGCGATCTCATACCATCTGCCAAGGTATTTTTTAAGATCAAAATTCTTTACCGCAGAAGCACCTCTGGGAATTCTTACAGAATATGAATTGAAAACGATAAGCCCTAAAGCTCCCAATGAAACGGGAAGTATAATTTTATGAATGGTTTTCATGACAGAAATATTTTGGTGGTTATCATAAAACGTCAAAAATAATGCCTTTGGTCTGTTAAGGACCCATAAATTCTATGAAAAGACTTTCAGGAAATTATCTTTAAAGCTTCCTGAAACTTCAATTTCCGTATCATCAGACAACATTACGGTTCCGCTTTTATGGTAAGATTTCACAAATCCTGTATTGATGATATGGGAACGGTGAACTCTCACAAAAGGGCTTTCCAACAGGTCATCAAAGTGTTTTAAAAAGCGGCACACCATTTTCTTTGAACCATCGGTAAGATAAACCTGTGTAAAGTTTCCATCGGCTTGTAATCTGACAATATCTTCAGTCTTTACAACATCAAATCCCTGCAGGGTTGGAAGAATCAACTGCTGTTTTTCAGGCTTTAATTTCAGGTTTTCAAGAAGAATCTTATTTCGGTTGAGTTCTTCTTTTTTCTCAAGACTTTCTACTACTTTATTCACTGCAAGAATCAGCTCCTGAATATCAATAGGTTTTAAAATATAATAACTTGCCGATTTGTTTAAAGCCTGTAATGAATATTGTGAAAACGCAGTAATGAAAATGGTTTCATAGGAAAATGCTTTGGTAGCTTCCAATACGTCAAAGGCATTTCCGAAGGGCATTTCTACATCCAGGAACACCAGCTGAGGCTGCTTTTCAGCAATCAATGGCACTGCTTCTTTAATATTTTCAGCCTCACCAAGAATTTCCACCTGTGGACAGTATTTGGTAAGATAGCTTCGTAAAACTTCTCTTGCGATGAGTTCATCGTCTACAATTACGGCTTTTATTTTCATTATATCAGATATTAGGTGGCAGGTAATAGGTTGCAGGTGCAAATTAGGAATATTTCATCAACTTTACAATCTTACCCAGCCCATGGTGAATAAAGATTATACTTTCTTCCAGTACCATGCATACTTTATGATTAATATTGTAATTATGCACTCTACCATGGCAAGGAAAACATAAAACAAATACCAATCCGAAAAAGAAATAACACCAATAAACAGCATGACCAAAGTAAAAAAAATACCAAAGATGAGGTTAAGCATCCTGTTCAGTGCCGGTTTTAGTATCAGGGAAAGAAATACCATCACCGCTGGAATTGCCAGAACAACGGAGGCAAGAAATAATTTCGGCGGGGAATCTAATAAATTGGTTCCTTCCACCAGACCACGTGCTTTCCCCGGAGTATAAAGCTCGAAATAATCACCGTACAGATAGCACAGAGTAACTGAAGCCCAAAGACCTGCCAATATGATTTTCACATTGATCTGTACATCTTCAAATTTTGTAGAATTGTTCATGGTTATGATTTTTTAATTAACTTTTTTATTTCGTATTCCAACCAACAGCAGCCAAAAACAGATACCTATTTCTCCTATTGTTGCCGGTAATGTAATATAACCTGATATCAGATAGTCTGAAAAATGAGGAACAGCAGTTCTTCCAAAAACGTTGATCAGATATCCAAAACACCCCAACATTAAGAAGATGCCCAAAACTTTGGGTAAGAATCCGGACTTATACACCAGATATCCAAAAGGAAAAAGCCACAATCCCCAAAAGATCTGCGCAATAAGGAGTCCCTTATTATAATTGCTCAGCAGGAACATTATCTGTGCCTGCAGCTGTTTCAGACCGAATATTTTCAGGTAATCGGCTCCTTCAATAATCGTAAGAACAGAAAATTTGTTTTGAAGATTGATAAAAGAAATAGGGATACTGATAAGAGCAAGAATAACCATCAGTTTTGCATAATGATCATCCACATCTTTCAATAATTTATACAGAACCAATGGGAGTAAAGTAAAAGCAATATAACAAATAATGCTGCTTACTATACTTAATCTGAATAACTGTACTGCAGAAGAAATATGTTGAAAAGTCAATGCTGGATTTTCCCAAATGATCAGCTTTGACGGAACATACATTAAACTGAAAAATCCGGTTACGATAACAATGAGATAAAAAAATCCCGCGAGTCTGGCTGTTTTAGTTGTTGTATTCATTTTGGGTTATGTTTTTATCTGTTAAGACAATAACTTAATCAAAATGGTTACAGAATTTTTTAACGGGGAGTAAAAGACAATAGGTAAAAGACTATTTTCAGGGGTTTATGGCATTTTTATTTTTATAGTGACAAGAACTCCGTTATTACTTACCTTATCTTTTACAGAGCAGCTAATATCTTTTTTGTATAGATCATTCAGAAGCTGAATTCTTTCCAGCGTATTTTTCATTCCTCTACCCTCTCTTGTTTTTTGATGCTGGGTTTTCTGTTTTTTGCTTTCTTCAATGCCTATTCCGTTGTCTTCAATAAGGATTTTAAGGTACAATTCACTTTTCTCAAAGTTTAGTTTTAAAAAACCTTTTTCTGTTCTGTAACGGAGTCCGTGCCATATTGCATTTTCCAGAAACGGCTGTATGAGCATTCCCGGAATCTGCAGGTTTTGCATATTCAGACTTTCATCTACATCGATTTCGTAATCGAATTTATCAGCAAAACGCGTTTTTTCAAGGGCAAGATAATTTTGGAGAAGGTCAAGTTCCTGCTGGAAAGGAATAAAATCTTCAGTAGAATTTTCCATCACGCCACGCATCAGTTTGGAGAACTTTGTAAGATACTGATTGGCTTCCAGCTCATTATTGGTCGCAATAAAGTGGTTAACACTATTCAGGCTGTTAAAGATAAAATGCGGATTCATCTCTCTGCGCAAAGACTGAAGTGCAATTTTTTTATTCTTTATCTGAACCTTTTTCAATGTTCTGAAAATAAAAACAATCAATCCGGTAAGCAGAACCAAAGCTCCGATCAAACTATAGTTGAATACATTTTTCTTGCGTATAAGCTCATCTTTTAATTCTCTTTCTTTTTCCAGCTGTGAAATTCTCTGTTCAGTATCTTCCAGGATTTTATTGTCTACCAGACTTCTGTCCTTGGAAACAAGATTGGGAAGTTTCCCTAGAAAATCTCTGTACAACTGAACGGAAGCATCTATATTTCCTGAGATGGCATAAAGACTGTCCAGTTTTTTTACACTTCTCTGAGCTTCCAGCGTATGACCTTTGTCCAAAGCAATTCCGTAGGCATTTTTTAACAGGTCTACTGCTTCTTTCGGATCATTTTTTTTAATATAAATATCCGCCAGTTCCTGAATCTGATTGACTTTTTCCTGCGAATTTTCTTTTACAAAATCTTCTTTCAGCACCTTCTTTTTAGCTTCAATAGCTTTTTCAAAGTTTTTGTTTTCAACGTAAAGATCTGCCAGTTTCTGATTAATAGCCAACGCTTGCTGCGGGGCTTCTTTTTTAGAAATTTTATAGGCTGTATTCAGATTTTCTTCAGCACTGGAAACATCTTTCTGCTTCAGATTAACATCAGCCAGCTGACTGTAGCTTTCTGCAAGATCACCTTGTTCGTTTTCTTTTTTACTTAAGTTAATATTACTCTGGATAGCTTCTGCCCTAAGCTCTGGTGTAGGAGAAGAAAGCCTTGTAACATCATTAGAATTAACGGCCTTACTCTTTTCACTGTAACCCATTTGTGCCACTCTGCTATAGTTGCTGATGGCAGGGGTTATTTTATTTTGCTTTTCCTGTGACTGGGCCAATCTGCGGGTTGCTTTTTCAATATTTGGCTTGTCATTGAGTTTTTCATACAGGTTTTTCGCTTTGGTATAATATTCTTCACTCTTCGGAAAGTTCCCGCTGTTAAAGAAAGTTTCACCAATATTATAATAAGAATCTGCCTGGACAGGTTCATTTTTTGTGTCCATTGCTTTTTTCAGCTTCTTTGTCTCCACCTGTACATCTTCCACCGCAGCAGAGGTAGTATTAGTGGTTTGGGAAGACATTGTGTTTCCCCAAAGCATCAGTAAAAAGATTGAAAGAAGTGTAAACATTTTCATAAAACAAAGATATACATATATATAGTGTATTCAAAAACTATTCACCAAGCGAAAATCCCCTTTCACCAAGTTTAGTCTTTGATAATGTGAGCGTAAGGCTAAGTTTGGAGCAAAATAATTCAAATTTAAAAATCATGAAAAAATTAACTCTTACTTTTTTACTCATTACGATATCTTTTTTGAGTCTTTCAAAAGCACAGGTCGGAGGAAACCAGATCTACAGAGACAGAAATAACAACGACTATTCCACTCTCAGAAATTTACCTGAATTCATCAACACCAATACCTATTTTGCTACCGATTCAACCTTAATTATCACCGTAAAAGTATTGATGAACAAAACGGCAGATCAATATAAACTTACACTGGGTTTGAATGAAGAAGCAGCCACTCCAAAAATTGCCATTGAAAATATCAACAGGAGAATCAGCGGTTTTATGAAAAGAATATCCTCAATGGGCATCAAAGACAATGATATTTTTGTAGACTTTATCTCTCAGACCAAAATCTATGACTACAACGTTAATAAAGATTCACAGACTGCTGTCCAGAAAATGGATGGATTTGAAACCAAGAAAAACATCATTATTACGGTAAACAAACACTCAATGATCGAAAAACTGATCTCTGAAGCTTCAGACTTCCAGATCTATGATGTTATTAAAGTAGATTATATCAGCAGTGATATTGATAAAATCCAGGAAGAACTTCTCAAAGAGGCTTATTCAGTTTTCGACAAAAAAAAGGAAAATTATTTTAAACTGTTTAAAAAAGAAATTATTGGAAATCCTACCGCTTCTTCAGGTTTTACTTATGTTTTCCCCAAAAGCCAATATCAGAATTATACGGCTTTTGAAAGTGCCAATGTTACGTATGGATATGATTCCAAATATGTCAGAAAGGAAGAAAGAAAATCTAAAACCTTTTATTATGATGGGACAGATTATACCGGCTTTGATAAAGTAATCAATAATGCTGATCCGGAAGTGGGTATACAATATATCATGAACCTCAACGTAAAATATGATCTGAAAAAGAATAAAGGAAACTAATCATTTTTCGGAACTCACCAAGTGAAAGCTCCGTTTCACCAAGTCTCCCGGTTTCGGGCTTCTAATCGGCGTAATTTTACATCAGTAATTAAAAATTTAAAAACAGGAAATTATGAAATTGAAACATTTTTTATTAATCGGAATTTTAACTCTTGGAAGCTTTGTAAATGCTCAGACACAAGAAGTAAAGAAAAATGCAATTGAAGTAACTGGTGTTGCGGAAATGGAAGTAGAACCGGATGAAATCATCTTCAGCATCGGAATAAAAGCAGATAACAAAAACGACCTGGCAGATAATGAGAAGAAGTTATTTGAAACCTTAAAAAATGCAGGAGTAAAAAACGAAGACATTAAGTTCAAATCAATGTACCAGAATATCTATTCTAAAACAGCCAAGTTTACTAAAAGTTATCAGTTTAAAGCCAGTACAAAATCAAGTCTGAGTAAAATTTTTGAAGACCTGAACCAAAAATGGGTAAGCAGCCTGAACATCGCAGAGGTAAAGAATACCAAAATTGCAGATTTCAGAAAAGCAGTTAAGATCAACGCTTTAAAAGCGGCTAAAGAAAAAGCAGATTATTTATTGGAAAGTATGGGCAAAAAGACCGGAAATGCTCTTGAAATTGTGGAGATAGAAGATTACACCAGTGATACAATTATGCCAGTTGCTTACAGAGGAAAAGCAAGCAATATCCAGTTGGAAATGGCTGATGCTCCGGTAGATTATTCTTTCGATAATATTGAAAATATCAAACTGAAATACAGCATCAAAACAAGATACGAAATCCTTTAAAATAACAGATGTAAAAGACAGTTCCTTTGGGAGCTGTTTTTTATTTTTTACCTCCAGCAAAACTCACCAAGTCAAAAGGCCAATTCACCAAGTTGCCTGATTTTCAACCTTAAATAGGGATAATTTTACTCTAGGAATTTAAGATGAAACGTTAGCCAATTACAATAAACAACTCTTATAAAAAATAACAATATGACAACTCTAAAAATCTTAGCACTTGCAGCGGGAACAGCTTTTTTAAGCTCCGGTAATATTCCGAAAAACCACTCTACAAAAAGTAATGTTGAAAGCCATTTACCGACACAAAAAGTAACATTGATTCCGGCGAACTCAACCATAAAGGACAATAAAATTCAGGTCGCTCTTTTACTGGATACCTCCAATAGTATGGACGGGCTGATTGATCAGGCAAAATCCAGACTGTGGAATATTGTGAATACATTGACCACTCTCAAGTATAACGGAAAGGCTCCCCAGATTGAAATTGCCCTGTATGAATATGGAAATGACGGAATTCGTGATGAAAATTACATCCGCCAGGTTACTCCTCTCACTCAGGATCTTGATCTTATTTCCGAAAAGCTATTCGCTTTGAGAACCAATGGTGGCAGTGAATATTGCGGTGCTGTTATTCGTGATGCTTCTGCCAACCTGAACTGGGACAGCAATGATAAAAGTATGAAACTGATTTATATTGCAGGAAATGAAGCTTTCAATCAGGGAAAAATAAATTATAAGGACGTTATTTCAAAAGCAAAGGATAAAAATATTTATACCAACACTATTTTCTGCGGAAGCCGGGAAGAAGGAATCCAGACGTTCTGGCAAAACGGAGCGTCTTTGGGAGGTGGAAAATATTTCAATATCGACAGTGACAGAAAAGTACTCTATATTGAAACGCCCTACGACAGCAAAATTTCCGAATGCAATGCAAAGCTGAATGATACTTATATCTACTATGGAAACCACGGTTCGGAATACAGACTAAAACAGATCACTCAGGATAAAAACGCTGAGTCACAATCAGCATCCAACTTAGTGGAAAGAGCCGTTGCCAAATCTAAAAAGAATGCCTACAAAAATGACCACTGGGATCTGGTAGATAAAGCTGAAAAGGATGCCGGATTTATTGCCAATGTAAAAGAAAGCGAACTTCCTGCCGAGCTGAAAGGAAAAAGCAAGGAAGAAATTCAAAAAACGATCACGGCAAAGTCTGCCGCACGTGATAAAATTCAGAAAGAAATTGAAGAGCTTTCCAAAAAGCGCCAGACCTATATTGACGGAGAAATGAAGAAGCGGGGTACTGATGATTCTGACGATCTGGGAAAAGCAATTGAGAGTTCTATTGTTGAACTGGCTAAAAAGAATGGGTATAGTTTGTAGTTGAACAGGCAGTCTTAAAAAAGACTGCCTATTTTTTTACCACCCCGTCAAAAATTCTTTGAATTTTTGCCACCCCTCCGGAGGAGGGGAATTGAGCCCTTTCTATTGAACTATTTGGCAAAGTATCTTTTTACTACATTTTTTAAAATAATTTAAGCAGGATTCCTACGGAATGACACAATTGGAATAGCGGTTTATTCAGGTACTTTGTCATTCTGTAGGAACCTAAGCAGTTTGCATGTATAGATTAAAAATCGAAGGTTTTCAAAAACTTAAGTGTACTTCTTAAACATTGAGTAATCTCTTAAATAACTTAAGTGTTTAAAAACTTTTGTGACTTTTGCGGTTAAAAAAACAGGATTATCTCCCGAATTTAAAATACCTTGATAGCGGATGTTTTTTGTTCTTCATAAATAGAGAAGCCATCTCCATTCCTGTTACTGAAAAAGTAATTCCGTTTCCTCCAAAACCTAATACAAAGTAGGAGTTTCTCATTTTTTTATGTTCTCCGATGTAAGGCAGACCATCTTTAGTCTCACCAAAAGTTCCTGCCCACACAAAATCAGGGTAAAAATGATAATCAGGTTTTATTTTCTTCAGATTTTTAAGGATTTCTTTTTCTTTTTTATTGAGCAGAGCATCCCGTTTTCCAGCATCATAAAAGTCTTCATCTCCTCCTCCGATCAGCATTCTCCCGTCATCGGTAGTCCGCATGTAGAGATAAGGATCATCGGTATTCCAGACCAACGTACTGCTGATATTTTTAAACTTGTCTTTATCTATTTCAGAAACAATGGCATAAGTACTTTTCAGATTCACAAAATTTTCTTTCAGCAAGTTTTTACTTTCATAACCAATGCAGTAAATGATCTTTTTTGCTTTGATCTGATATCCACTGTCTACGGTAACCAGATTAAAACCTTTATGCTCCTCCACTGCTACCATTTCTGTCTTATCAAAGATCTTCAGTCCTTTTTTTATATTGTACATAAAAAGTTCATGGGCAAACTGAAAAGCATCAATACTGGCTCCCTGCCTGGATAATATTCCGCCGTATGTGTTCTCAAATTCAAATTTCTTCAGAATCTGTTCCTCTTCCAGCCACTGCACTTCAAATCCGTTTTCTTTTCTTGCTTGATATTCTTTCTTCAGCCATTCTGCATCCTTCTTTTTTGAAGCAAAATACAAGGATTTCTTTTTTTTAAATCCGGCATTTGATTTAACCATTTTTGAAAGTTTCTCCAGTGTATCAATGGCATCACTACAGGCTTTATAACTTAAAACAGCTCCTTTTTTGCCTATTTTTTCTATCAGCTCATAAAGAGGAACATCTATTTCGTACTGCAGCATTGAAGTGGTAGCAGAAGTGCTTCCATTACAAAGTTCTCTTTTATCAATAAGAATGGTATTATATCCATCTTCTATCATTTGATGAGCAATCAGACTTCCGGTAATGCCACCTCCCACAATGAGAACATCACATTTTTCATTCGATTTTAAAGAAGGATAAGAAGCTAACAGTCCGTTTTTTAAAAGCCAAAAAGGTTCATTTGATTTAAGATCCATATTAATATTTTACACTGAAAGTAACAATATTTATACCTTTTTTAACAATTTTTCATCAAATTATGGTGCAATTATTGTTATTATTTAAAACTCAAACCACCATAAAATATTTATTATGATAACAATTATTCCAGAAGCCCCGGAAAATGTTGCAGCATTCAATGCAACGGGAGAAGTAACGAAAGAGGATTTTGAAAGACTGGTAATTCCGCGCGTAAAAGAGAAGGTAGAGCAATTCGGTGAGCTGAATTACTTATTGTATTTGGATACCGATCTGGATAATTTTACCATGGGAGCATGGCTTGAGGATTTGTTGTTAGGATTGAAAAATCTTACCAACTGGAATCGGTCAGCCATTGTTACTGACAAAGAAGGTATACGTAATTTTACCAGCATTTTCAGTGTTCTGATGCCGGGAGAGTTTAAATCTTTCCCCAAAGAAAATTTATACAATGCCCTCTATTGGTGTAAAAATGGAGATGAAGTAGAGGCATAAAAACTTATTTTTATACAAAAGAGCCTGTTTCAATCAAAAACAGGCTCTTTTTTTATTTCAATAGTAAGAATTATCTTATTACTTATCACAAGATACACATTCTGCAGCGACTTCCTCTTCATTTTGAGTTCTTGAACCGTACAGATACATATACCTTACACTTATAACCACTCCTATAAAAGTCATTCCCACTCCCACCAGCGATGGATAGTTGAATGAATACCCGTATTCCAAAGGAATTCCTCCAAAGAAAGCTCCCATTGCATTAGCAATATTAAAACCAGCCTGCATAAAAGCAGCGGCCATCATTTCGCTTTTTGGAGCAGCTTTCATCATCATAATATTGATAGGTGATGCAATAGACATCGATAAAGCGCCACACATAAACGTCAATACCAAAGCAATATTCTTATGTTCTGCAAGGAAGAAAACACCTCCAAGAGACAGCATCATTAAAAAGATCAGAAGGGCACATGTTTTTTCAGGTCCTAATTTATCTGAAACAATCCCACCTACCAGGTTTCCAACTACCATTCCGGCCCCTGCAAGAACCATCACATAAGCCATTTGGCTACTTTTGATTCCGGCAACAACAGTCATCAAAGGGGTAATATAACTTAACCATGTAAAAAGACCTCCAAATCCAATTGCTGTAATGGCAAGTACCATCCACGATTGTTTATTCTTAAGGAATTTCAACTCTTCCATGAAGTGGGTATTTTGGTTGGATTCCATGGCGGGAAGCCACAGTTTCAAAAATAATATGGCAAAAAGACCAATAGCCGCTACAATAGCAAAATACAGTCTCCAGTGGAATGTATGCCCGATATAGGTGACCAGAGGAACCATGGCCAGGTTGGCGACCGTAAGCCCTGTAAACATCATCGATATATAAAATGCTTCTTTCCCTTTTCCTGCCATTCTTGAGGCAACTACTGTTCCTACACCGAAGAATGCTCCGTGAGGAAGTCCGGACAGAAAACGGATAACCAACATACTGTTATATCCGGGAGCAATTGCAGAAAGACCATTAAATAGGGTAAAAAGGATCATAAAAGCTATCAAAACTTTTTTAGGAGGGAACTTCACCGAGTACCCGATCAGAATCGGAGCTCCGATAACTACTCCCATAGCATACGCAGAAATTAAATGTCCGGCCTGCGGGATTGTAATCTGTAATGTTTTTGCAATATCCGGTAACAGTCCCATTACGGTAAACTCCGTAGTTCCTATTCCCAAACCACCGATAGCCAGTGGTATTATTCTTTTATCAATCTTCATTATATCTAAATCTTTTTTCTGAATTAATTTCTCTCAAATTAAAAATACCTGAGTTTCTTCATTTTGAAAGTGCAAAAGTCGCAAGAAAGTTTGAATTTCACTCCTCTTTGAATGATAAAAATTTGCTCCATATTAACCTTTTTATTTAATTTTATATTCAGAAACAATCAAATGAGAACAAGATGAAAATCCAGAAAGAAATTATTGAATTTGAAAAAGGGAAATCATTCAAACTATTTGCCCCTTCCCTGAAAAACTGTTTTTTCTGGCATTATCATCCGGAAATTGAACTGGTCTATGTAGAAGCGGTGAACGGAATCCGGCATGTAGGGAAAGATATTTCTGCCTTTACAGACAGTGATCTTTTATTGATTGGATCTAATGTTCCCCACCTTAATTTTGATTATGGTATTCAGACTGAGTGTCAACAGCTTGTGCTGCAGATGCGGGAAAGCTTCCTTCAGGATATTATTCTTCCTGTTCCTGAATTTGAGAACATCAAAATTCTTTTAGAACGGTCATATCTTGGACTGTCATTTTCCGGAGAAACAAAAAATACAGTGGTTAAAAAACTACAGATCATTAAAGATAAAAACTCCTTTGAATCCCTGGTAGGATTAATTGAAATTCTGCAGATTCTCGCTGATTCAACGGAAGTAAAGGAACTTAACAAGGAAGATACCAGAATCAAGTGGTTTTTGAATGATAAAATCAGAATGGGAACCATCTACGACTATATCCACGAAAATTATGACAAGAAACCCAATGTCAATGAAATTGCCAAAATTGTAAGTCTGAGCACTCCTGCTTTCTGCCGTTATTTTAAAAAGCAGACCAATATGACCTTTACAGATTTTGTTAATAATTACAGAATCAATCAGGCTAAAATATTTCTGCTGAAGGATTATTCTGTGACCGAAGTTTGTTTTCAGGTAGGATTTGAAAGTCTTTCTTACTTTAATAAGCTATTCAAACAACATACGGGAGAGACGCCTTCCGAATTTAAGAAGAAACATTTTAAACCGATTGAAATCAATGGCCGGATTGGAGTGATTACAAAGGAAACGGCTTGTAATAAGTAGGATGTACATGATGTAATGTAAGCTATTGATGGAACAACTAAACCACCCCGTCAAAAATTCTTTGAATTTTTGCCACCCCTCCGGAGGAGGGGAATTATGGCAGCCGTTATTGTAAATGGAGTTTTTTCAACTCCTTAATCCCTGCAGCCTAACATCTACTACCTACCTCCTAACATCTGCAGCCTACCCTAAACAAAAACCGCTCATTATTGAACGGTTTATATTTTAATGAATATGTTTTTCTGCGTGGTAAGAACTTCTTACAAGAGGAGAACTTTCAACGTGTCTGAAACCTAAGCTTCTTGCAAAATCCCCAAACTCATCAAATTCTTCAGGAGTGATGAATTTTTTTACAGGAAGATGTTTTTTAGTCGGCTGCAGATATTGTCCAAGAGTGATAACATCCACATTAGCGTTTCTGATATCTTCAATCGTTTGGAAAACCTCATCTTTAGTTTCACCTAATCCAAGCATTACCCCGGTTTTGGTTCTTCTTTGTCCGGCTTCTTTCAGGTATCTTAATACTTCTAGGCTTCTTTCATATTTTGCCTGGATTCTCACTTCTCTGGTAAGACGTTTTACCGTTTCCATATTATGAGAAATCACTTCCGGAGCTACATCTACTAATCTGTCAAGATGCTTTGTAAGCCCCTGGAAATCCGGAATCAAAGTTTCCATAGTGGTTCCCGGAGAGATTCTTCTTACAGCATTCACTGTTTCACCCCAAAGAATAGATCCCATATCTTTCAGATCATCACGGTCTACAGAAGTAAGAACGGCATGTTTGATCTTCATTAATTTGATTGATCTTGCTACTTTTTCAGGTTCATCCCAATTTACATCGAGGGGTTTTCCTGTTTTTACGCCACAGAATCCACAGCTTCTAGTACAGATATTTCCTAAAATCATGAAAGTTGCTGTACCTTCACCCCAACATTCTCCCATGTTCGGGCAGCTTCCGCTCTGGCAGATTGTATTTAATTTATATTTATCAACCAAAGTTCTCAGCTCTCTGTAATTCTTTCCGGTAGGAAGTTTTACGCGGATCCATTTTGGTTTTTGAACGGTAGTGTCTTGAACTGAATTTTCCATTTCTAAAATTGAAGTTCAAAGTTAAGGAATTTTTAATGGAAACCATCAACCGGAGATATTGATGAAACTTATCATTCAAAATTTCATTTGTATATTTGATCTTCAAAATATTTTTATGAGAAAAACATTCTTCCTTTTGTTCGCGGTATGCGGAGCATTCTGTCTTGCCCAAAAACAATTTCAGCCAGCGGGTTCTACCCTTCTGGAAACGGTAGACGGAGATCTTGATGGTGATAAAATTCCTGAAAAAGTACTCATTTACACCACAAAAGATGATGGTGAACTGGGAAAAATCCGTGAGATTCAAATTCTGAAAAATGCAGGCGGAAAATGGACTCTTCTTGAAAAATCAAGAAATGCCATTCTTGAAAGTGGTGGAGGCGGTATGATGGGTGATCCTTACGGAGAAACTAAAATTGAGAAAGGAATTCTCATCATTTCTCAAATGGGCGGAAGCAGCTGGAAATGGGATGTTACAGACAAATACAGATTTCAAAACGGACATTTTGAACTCATAGGAACTTCCTCCACGTATGGAAGACCCGGAGATTACTGGAAAGATGTAGATTTCAACCTATCAACAGGGCAGCTAAACTATACAAACGAGGTAGAAAATACAGCTGAATATGGTAAATCTTCAAAGGAAACCTATATTCATAAAGGTATAAAGATTAATCTTCAAAACAGAAATCAGGAAAAGCAAAGAAAAATTATTCTTCCGAAGACAAAAGAAGAAGTTTATTTCTAGGTAATAAGTTTTGGCTAAAGCCAATTTTGAATCTTGTCATTCTGACGAAGGAAGAATCTTATTAATGAATAAGTTTATGAGATTCTTCACTACATTGCATTTCATTCAGAATGACATTTGAAAGCCCGTTTCTATTGAATATCCTGTATTGATTTATAGGTTTAATGATCATCAAATTCATTATTCTTCAGCAGTTCGGCTAAGACTTTTTTAGCACGCATTACCCGTACTTTTGTATTGGCAACGGAAATCCCCAGTTCTTCGGCAATTTCTTTGATGCTTTTTTCCTCAAAAAACCTCAGCTTGATAATATCCTGATAGTTGGCATCCAAAGATTCTATGGTTTTGATGATTTTCTTCTGTTCTTCTTCAGAAATCAGAAGTTCTTCCGGAGATTTGGCATATTGATTTTTGACTTCATCAAGATTTTCAACGGCATCTTCGTTTTCACGGTTCTTTTTTCTCCAGAAATCAATAACAGTATTCTGTGCAATGGTCAATATCCAGGTTTTAAACTGAAAATGAGGATCAAACATATCCAGTTTCGACAATACTTTTGAAAAAACATTTACGGTGATTTCATCGGCATCGTTTTCATCCCTCACCTTTTTCATGACAAAAGAGAAAACATCCACCCAAAAAACATTGATGAGTTTAGTCTGGGCCTTCTGATCTTTATCCTTGGCCTTCTGTATGAGCAGGAATAGCTGTTCGTCATTCATTAATAACAAATATAGCTTATTTGGGGCACAATTGCAAAAGGGAAAAACATCAAATCTGCTCAATGTCGGCAAAGTTATCATCAAAGTATTTTAGGTTTTTATGAATTTACTTATTTGCGGTTTCTCCTTTTTCTCTTCCTTCTGAATTTACTATCTTTGCTTCTTAAAATTTTAAAGTTAACAATCAATGAATTCCTTTATAGAAGAACTGAAATGGCGTGGTCTGTTTGCCGATATGATGCCTGGAACCGATGAACAATTGAATAAAGAGGTAACTACTGCATATATTGGTTTTGATCCTACTGCCGATTCTTTACATATCGGAAGTCTTATCCAGATAAAAATTTTAGCTCACTTCCAGCAGCATGGCCACAAACCAATTGCTTTGGTAGGAGGAGCTACAGGAATGATCGGTGACCCTTCCGGGAAATCAGCTGAGAGAAATCTTCTGGATGAGGAAACTCTTTTACACTACGTTGACTGTTTAAAAAATCAGCTTTCAAAATTCTTAAATTTTGATGGAAACGAGCCCAATAAGGCTGAATTGGTGAACAACTATGACTGGATGAAGAACATTTCTTTCCTTGATTTTGCTAAGAATGTCGGAAAGAATATCACCGTCAACTATATGATGGCAAAAGATTCTGTGAAGAAAAGACTTTCCGGAGACGCGGGTGTTGACGGAATGAGTTTTACAGAATTCACCTATCAGCTAATTCAGGGATATGATTTCCTTCACCTTTACCAAAATAACAATGTAAAACTACAAATGGGAGGTTCTGACCAGTGGGGAAATATCACTACAGGAACGGAACTGATCCGTAGAAAAGCTCAAGGTGAGGCCTTTGCATTAACGGTTCCTTTGATTACAAAAGCGGATGGTTCCAAATTCGGAAAGTCTGAAAGCGGAGAAAACTATTGGCTGGATAAAAAGAAAACATCTCCTTATAAATTCTATCAGTTCTGGCTGAATGCTACTGATGATGATGCTGAAAGATTTATCAAGTTCTACACTTTCCTTGGAAAAGACGAAATTGAAACTTTGATCGAAGAGCATAAAACAGCGGCACACGAAAGAAAGCTGCAAAAGAAACTTGCCGAAGAGGTAACAGTTTGGGTGCATGGAAGAGAAGAATATGAAAAGGCACTGAAAGCTTCTGAAATTCTTTTCGGACGTTCTACTGCTGAAGATCTGGTAAGCCTTGATGAAGAAATATTCCTTGAAGTTTTTGACGGAGTTCCTCAGAAAGAAATTGCAAAGTCTGATGTTTTAGGAGTGAATATTGTAGATCTTCTTTCTGAAAAATCAGGATTCTTAAAATCTAAGAGTGAAGCCCAAAGAGAAATTAAAGGAAATGCAATCTCTGTCAATAAGCAAAAAGTAAATGATACTTTTACGGCTAATGAAACTGATCTTATTGACGGTAAATTCTTATTGCTGCAAAAAGGTAAGAAAAGCTACTTTATTGTTAAGGTAGATTAATCTTAATACCATAGTAAATATAAAAACAGGCGCTGAGATCAATCCCAGCGCCTGTTTTATGTCCTAAAAATTTGATATTAAAATGTATAGCTTGTAGAAGCTGATAAATACTGTCCGCTGGAAGTTCCTTCTTTCTTAAGCTCTCCATCTACCCAGATCTGAACCTTCAAAGTAGCAGAAGCATCCGGTCCGATAGCATTTACTGCAACATTGGCACTGTATGCTCCCGATTCTGATGTCACCTCAGGGCTGCTCCACGTTGATCCGCTAAGACTTGATGCTGTAGTGGGGTTACCGTCAATTCCGTACACCGCTACATCAATATTACTGCCTGATGAAGCGATTGCCTTAAAAACTACTTTATGACTTTTTCCTGCTCCATTCACATTGTCATCACCATCTTTACTGCATGATGCTGTAAATCCAATAAGCATTACTGCTATTACTGCAACGAATGCTCCTCTTAACAGTTGATTCATTCTCATTTTTTTCATAATCTTTTTGTTTAAATTTTAGTTACTATATTGAATATTCTATGATTAATGATTTGATGTCTGCAAAGCTATGAGCATCACTTATGTCTATCAATCCTGAAAAATCAGTAATTTTTTCTACCTAAATTCAGGTATTTTTTATGCTAAAATTTTTAATTAAATTGAGCGTTTAAAAAAATATTTTTCAGATTTGATTTATAATGAAGAGATTACTTGCCCTACTAAGCCTATTCTTATTTTTTAAATTGCAATCCCAGCAAATCATTCCGCTTAATGAGAAATCTTATATAGACAGCTTACAAAGCATTATAAAGGGAAATCTTCCGGATACTTCAAAAGCAACGGCTTTTTTTCTTTTATCTAATTATTATAGAAACAGTGATTCTGTTTTGAGTAAAAAATACCTTGAAAATGGGAAGATACAGGCCCGAAACAATCCTTTCTTTTCAGCAAAATATTATTATTACGAGGGACAATACAACCTGGACAGAAACAAAAGGAAAGCGGGTATTTCTTATCAGCAGGCTATCAAATCTTTATCTAAATTTAAAAACGAAGAATCCGATTTTTTTCAGGCACTGGCCTGGTATAGCTATGGAGTTACCCAAAAAGACAAAGAGGGATATATTCCTTTAGTCAAAATCATGCTTGAAAAAAGTATTCCCCTGGTTGAAAAATATGAAAACAGTAGAAATTTAGGTTTCTTATATACACAGCTTGCAGTGATTCTTACTTATAATGCACAGTTTAAAAAGGCAGAAGATTATAATAACAAAGCATTGAAAATTCTTGAAAAACAATATCCGGAGTCAGCCGAATTATTTTTCACTTACCTCAATTCTGCCAACAATTTCTGCTATCAGGCCAATGGAGATAAAGCTGAAAAGTTTTTATATAAAGCAGAAAAACTCATCAGTCCCTATCCGGAATCTTCCTCCAATGCATTCTATTATTACAGTAAAACCCTTTTGTATATTACCCGCCAAAAAAATGCAGAAGCACTCCCGGTGATAGAAAAAGGGATTTTTTATGCAAAAAAATTCAATCAGAATCTTCTGGCTCAGATGTTTTATTTCAATAAGTATGATATTTTAAAGAAACTTAAAAGGTATAACGAAGCCAAGACTACTTTAGAAGATGTTTTAGCAGAAAAGTCCTTGGCCATTGATCTTAACAACAGAAAAACTTTTTATAAGCAGCTTTCTTTACTTAATGAAGAAACAGGAAATACCAAAGAGGCACTCTTATGGGAGCAGAAATATTCTAAACTCAACGATAGTCTGAATACAGAAAATGTGAAGCTGGAAATCAACAAACTTGAATCTAAGTTCAATACAGCTGAAAAGGAAAGAAAAATAGCGACTTTAAATGCTGAAAAAAATCAAAAAAATCTGGAGGTAAATAAGAAGAACTCTTACTTATGGGGAATGGGTCTTGTTTTATTGCTGGCCCTAAGCCTTCTGGGCTTTCTTTTCATCATTTTCAGAAAAAATAAAAAAATAAGCGAGCAGAAGATAGAAGATATCAAACAAAAGGAAGAATTATCACTTACCAAAGCCATTCTTGATGGTGAAGAAAGAGAAAGAGAGCGTATTGCAAGAGACCTTCATGATGGTCTGGGTGGAATGCTGGCGGGAGTTAAAATCAATTTTTCTACATGGTCGTCCAATCATCTCCACCCTGAAAAGGATCAGGAATTTTATAAAATCTTGGGCCAGCTGGACAACTCTGTGAGTGAACTCCGGCATGTAGCCAGAAATCTTATGCCTGAATCATTGCTTAATTTTGGTTTGGAAACTGCTTTACATGATTTGTGCGAATTTTACATCAGGAAAAACCTCGACATTGATTTTCAAGCGATTGATATTAGTAAAACATTACCTCTAAATATTCAGCTTAATATTTACAGAATTGTCCAGGAGTTATTGGCCAATGCCATAAAACATGCAGAAGCCAGCAGCATCTTGCTTCAATGCTCACAATCTGGCGAAAATTTTATGATCACGATTGAAGACAACGGAAAAGGTTTTGATAAAAATATAGAAAATACCACCAAAAGTATGGGACTTCGTAACCTGAAAAACAGGGTTAATTACCTGAAAGGAACAATGGAAATACATTCTGATAATCAAGGAACAGCGATTAATATAGAACTCAACATCCATGGAGAATGAGAAAATAAATATCATCATCGTAGACGACCACCCTATTGTCATTGAAGGTCTTAAAATGATGCTGAACAGCCAGCCTTTTTTTAATATAGCGGGAAGTTTTACTTCCGGTGCAGAAACGATCAGTTTTATTCAATCCGAAATGGTAGATATCATCCTCCTTGACATTACTCTGCCCGATGCCAATGGAACGGAACTCTGCAAAGAAATAAAGAAAATTTCTCCGAATACCTCTGTAATTATGTTCAGTAACCGCTCTGAGCGAAGCATCATCATGCAGTCTATACAAAACGGTGCAAGTGGTTATCTTCTCAAGAATACTTCTATTGATGAACTTGTAATATGCATCAAAGGGGCTCTTTCCGGAGATATTGTTTTCTGTAATGAGACAAAACAGATCATCAGCCGTCCTTCTCAGCACGATCTTCCAATGCCACGGCTTACCAAAAGGGAAAAACAGATCCTGCAGATGGTAGCGCAGGGAAAAACAAGTAATGTGATTGCCGAAGAACTGTTCCTAAGTCCACTTACTGTAGACACCCATCGCAAGAATCTGCTTCAGAAATTCCATGCAAAGAATTCAACAGAATTGATTAATCTCGCAGTACAGCAACAATTGATTGAAAAATAAAAAAACCACTCTTAGAGCGGTTTTTTGTATATAAATATTGCAATATTTTATGGTTCTAAGAAACTGTAATCGATAGAAGCAACTAATACTCCTTTTCCTTTTTTCTTAACAGTTCTTGCAACTTCTCCATCTATGTAAAGATTGATCGTTAACTCAGAATTATCATCCGGCATTGACGCATTAGCATCAAGATTCAACTGTGCCTGGCTGGAGTTCACAAAGAATTCCCCACTTGTCCATGGTGAAGTTACCGGTGACTGCGGAGTATTGTATATAGTGTTCTGAGCTGTGCCCACCTGTGTTACAACACTTATAATGTTTCCTCCTGTAGTGGTCTTCACTTCAAATTGAACCACATGATCCTTAAATTCTTCATCGTCATCTTTTTTACAAGAATTAACAACGGTAATTACAGAAAATAATAAAACGAATAAAAAAGAAAGTCTAAGTAAACTTTTTGAATTGTAAAATTGCTTCATTTCTCCAAATAGATTTTTTAATGTTTCAAATATAAGTTTTTTATTAATATAAAAATAACTTTTATGAAAATTTTCCAACAAAGATTTCCAAATAATATCAAATCAACAAAAATAAAAACCTACCTCTAAAGTCCAAAAATACACTTCAAAGAACCAATCCTTACACATAAAGCATCATCCGGCCAAAGTTCATTGTATGAATAATAAAAGTTAAGATTCTGAATGTAATTTAATTATCTTTGCTGTATGAATTTAGATTATCTAGTAAGGGAACCGGAAAACATTACTTCCAATACCCCTATTCTTTTTATGCTTCATGGCTACGGCAGTAACGAACAGGATCTTTTCAGCTTTAGGGAAACACTTCCCAATGACTGGATTATTGTAAGTTTCAGAGCTCCGCGCGATACTCAATTTGAAGGATATTCCTGGTATGATATTAATTTCAACGATCCCGAAAATTTTATTGATGTTCCTCAGGCAAAGGAGTCTTTAAATGCTGTATTGGAAAGTATGCTCAAGATCATCAACCATTATGGACTTACAGAAAGTAAAGCTCATCTGTGCGGTTTCAGCCAGGGAGGAATTCTATGTTATGCTTTGGCTTTAAAACATCCTGACCTTTTCAATTATGTTGCCTGTCTAAGCAGTTATCCTGAAGATAAAATTCTGGACGGTATTGTAAAAGATAAAAAGAAACTGGAAGGACTTCGTTTCTTCATTTCACATGGTTCGGATGATGCTGTGATTCCACTTGAATGGGGAAGAAAAGCAGCTGACCTTCTGTATGATCTCAGCTGTTACTTCACGTTCAGAGAATATATGAGCGGACATGGTGTCAATCAGAAGAATTATATGGATCTGATGGAATTCTTTTCCAAATAACCACAACCCGATTTGAAATAAATTCAACAAAAATCCTCACTTCATTGTAGTTTATATAAACATTTCAGCTTTTGGAATGTTTTTTTGTTAACATATTGATAATTTCAGTAAATTCAGTAAATGAAATTTAAATTGCTTTTACTGGGATTATTTCTAAGCATTTTTATAAGTGCCCAGAATTCTTTTGAGTTGATCAATACGAAAAAAGCGGTGATTCCTTTTCAGTTTATCAACAATCTTATCTTTATTCCTATCAATGTCAATGGCGCAGAACTTACCTTTTTGCTGGATACGGGAGTTTCGGAGACGATTCTTTTCAGTCTGGAAAATAAAGAACTGAAACTAAGTAATGTTGAAAAAGTTAAATTTTCAGGTCTTGGGGGAAGTTTAAGTATTGACGGCTTAAAATCTGAACGCAATTTGGGCAAAATAGGAAATGAAATTGTTAACACATCCATGTCTCTCTATATTATTATTGATGAAGAATTTAATATTTCGCCCCACGTAGGAATTCCTGTAAATGGAGTAATCGGATATCATTTTTTTAAAGATCATCCTATTTATATTGATTATGCCTCAAAGAAAATAACGGTTTATGAAAATGCTGATCTTCTAAAAAAGAAAACTAAAAGATTTGAAGAATTCCCAATCACGATTGAAAAAGACAAACCTTATCTGTATGCTGGTGTAGAAATGACCAATGAGAAGAAAGATTCAAAACTACTGATTGACCTTGGAAACAGTGATGCTATATGGCTCTTCCCTACTCTTATTAAAAACTTTGTCTACAACAGGCCCAATATTGATGATTTTCTCGGGCGTGGTTTCAATGGAGATATTTATGGTAAAAGAAGCCGTATCCATAATTTCTATCTTGGAAATTTTAAGTTTGAAAAACCTCTTACGGCTATGCCAGATGAATTTTCTATCCAGCATGTAAAATTGGTAGAAAGCAGAAAAGGTTCTGTGGGAAGCGAAATTATGCGAAGGTTTACCGTAGTTTTTGATTATCCCAACCAAAAACTGTATTTGAGGAAAAACAGATATTTTGACGACCCTTTTCATTTTAATATGAGTGGTCTCGATTTCAAACAAGATGGCCTGGAATGGCAGGAAGACAAATTAAAAATTGAGACCCAAAAATCCAACATGGCAACAACTGAAGTTTATAAAGACGCTTTCCAGTATAAGTTCAGTTTGAAACCCATATTTTCCATTGCAGGAGTAAGAAAAGATTCTCCCGCTTATGAAGCAGGTCTGAAAAAAGATGACAAAATTATAAGCATCAATGGAGAGCGAACATCAGATATGACTCTGGAAAAAATTGTAGAACTCATGAAATCCAATGAAGGAAGAAATATTACCATGATTGTTCAAAGAAAAAATAAAGAAATAATATTGCGCTTCATGCTTGAAGACCCCATTCCCTATCAAGAATAAAAATATGAATACTGAAGAAAGCACCTTAGACAGAATAAGAACCCGGCCAAGATTTAAAATGTTTACTCATCTCACGAAAGAAGAGTACGCTGAAAATCTGAAAAAATATATGGAGGAGCATAAAGATGAATTTTCAGGCAATATCAATAAAGAAGTTGCTACTATCTGGATAAAAACAGAATACGATAGCTACTGGAAACCCTGCCTTGCCTTACGGATAGAAATGGAAGATGAGCATACAGCAATACGCGGGGTATTTGGTCCGAGTTCTGCGGTATGGACGTTCTTCATGTTCCTGTATTTTTCTTTTTCTATTCTCTGGATGACTTTCTTCACAATGTATTACGTAGAAAAGCAAATAAAAAGCGCTGAATACCCTTGGGCACTGAGCGCTTCTTTTATCATGTTATTTTTTATTCTTCTTACTTATATTGCTGCAAGATTCGGGCAGCATAAAGGTAAAAATGAAATGCTTAAGCTGAGAAAGTTTGCTGAAGAATCTACTTTACAGTTTGAAAAGAAAATTAATTAGACGGAGATTCTACAGGCTTTTCATTCTGAATAGGTGTAGCCATTGCTTTTGCTGTTTTGATAGAATCTGCTACTTTTTCTCTGTTGCTTTGTTCTTTCAGCATTTTCGGAACTTCAGGCTCAAGAAGCTTGGTAAGTTCTTCAACAGATATATTGTTGGCATTAGGATCATCTAAAAGCTTTCTCCATGGTTTTCTTCCACCCCACTTATAATCCCCGAATACCATTACCGCCGTACCTTTGGCCTTCGTTGTAGCACCACCAGGATTCAGTATCCAGGTATCTGCATAGGAATACAGCCATTGCGCGTCTTTCCTTAGCAATCGAAGACATGAGTGTGAGGCAGGATATCCAGGAAGCGTGTATTCATGCCATCCGATCCCTCCAATATTGTGAATATTGAAATTATACGGAAGTTTCCATTCAGTGCTTACTGTGGAAATAGCCAGTTTCTTTTTCCAGTTGGCAAAAGTAAGTCCTCTTGTTGTTTGGGCTGCCTTTTTACCCATACTTGTAGGTCCCCATTTCACAAGGCTCCCATTGGAATATACCGCAAAAGCTTGTATCGGATATGAGAATATGACAAACTTTTTCACTCCGCTTAATACATCTAACTGCATTGGGAATGGTGAATATGCCATCAATGTTGTATCTATTTTCGCCGGAACTACCAGTGTATCGGCATTCCATTTACTTTTAGAATCCAGCCTGTTCAGAGCTAAAATAGCGGTACGTTCTTCTACATTGTATTTCTTGCTGTATTCAGCATAGATAGAATCACGCATCTTTTTATCCTTTGGAAGAACAAAAGCATTATAAAACCCATTCTCCTGCATGGCAGGTGGAATAGATTCTTTTTTTACTACAGGAACAGAGTCCTTCTTTATAGAATCCTTTTCTGCCTCCTGTACTTCAGAAGAAGAAACGGTATCTTTAAAGGTATCGCTTATTTTATCTATTTCTTTTTTACAGGAAACAAGAAAAACGGCGCATAAACAAGCATAAAGAAAGGATTTTTTCACAGATATGTTTTTCATAAATAAATCGGCCATTTAGTTTGGCTACCCAGTACAAATATCAGACCTAAAATTGAATCCTAAAAGACATTATTAAAAATACCGTAAAAAAACGGAGGTTTTATCACTGTAAATGAGGAGTTATGACTGAAAAATTTCTTAAGTTTATTGATTTTAAAGGAATTTTCACATATTTAAAAGAAGATTATTCTTCAGACTGTTCCTTCGTTGTAACCCACTCTAAAGTTCCATTTTTCCCAAAACGGTAGATATCCTGATGCCATCTTGCACCACCTCTGCATCCTGTTTTTAAAAGTTTCTTACTTTTTTCTACAGTCACATCACAAAGACATGAACAGCTTGAGCGGGAATAATCCGGTTCTTTAAGTTTTTCAAAACGTTTGCTTCCCGGATTGTACAAATAAATATCAAACATTCTGTAAACACCCATTCCTTCATCAGGAACAGAGAATGCGATATCATCATAACCGTCGAAATTATAATCATCTATAATGCTCTGTCTGGCAAAAGAAGGTTTATCAGGTGCCGGAAGTTCGATTGCCGTCTTTTTTCCGTCAGGATAAGTAATGTTAAAATCATTATTATAAAAATGATTAAAAGCAAGTAAAGCCCCATGCAGGAAATATTTTCCACTTCCGTCGTATTTTTCATCCTCTACTATTTCCAGCCTAAACTTTCTGTTGTCTTTTGCTCTTGTATAAGTAATGTTTGAAGCCTGATGCTGCATGATTTCAAACTCGTATACTCCATTGATCTTCCCTCCTATCATTTCATTCCAGATATAATACTCAATATCCGGTTGTCCGTCACTTCTCCCATCCGTATCAACTCTAAAGCTTTTTACCTGTAAAGGAATGATTTCTTTCTTTCCGGAATATTGCACAAAAGCTCCTTTTCCCTGAGCGCCGTAATAAAGAGTAAGCCTGAACTCTTTTGCTTCTCCTGTGGATTTCAGGGTAAAAGGCTGTGCGGAGTATACAGCGGAGATCATCATAATACAGAATAGCAACAATTTTCTCATAGGAATAATTTATATAACCAAATTAACCACAAATCTTACCATCCATAATAAGACAATCAACAGAAGTATTGAAAACTGAACTTTATTGACGTTTTTATTTCCGAACTTCCATACCAGGATTCTATCAATGATAATCACTATTAATACAGGAACCAGACTGAATAGTAAATACATTCCGAACAGTGCATCCGGAGCTGACGGTCCTGTCATCAGAATAATAGACGTAATCAACATTGTAATGATTGCAAAAATTCCTGCAATAAAAAAGAGAGTCCAGTTTTGAAATTGTTTTTTCATAAATAATATGGTATCAGTGGTTGGATATATTGAAATGGATATTGAATCTGTAATAATAAAACATCCAAAAAGCCAGCCATGGCAGATTCATAATCAAAAAAACAACGACTTCTTCACCACCAATCTTTCCATCTGTAATGGTAAAAAATGAAAATGCAGAAGCTGTAACAGGCAGCAGAAACCAACAGACTATCGTTTGTATTTTCCCATGAAATGGTTTTAAAAGAGAAAGCAGGCTGCTTACAGATAATATACTCAGAAATAATATCCAGAAAATGGTAAACCCATAAACCAGTCCGCTCATATCACAATTTCTGGGCACTTCTTTTACTTCTCTGGTAGTATTTAAAAACAAGATCAGAAGCACAAAGGAAATCAGTGTGGAAATCAGCCAGGTCTTAAGGATTGAGAATACAATAAATTTTCTTTTGGACATGCGTTGTATGCTTATGAGCTAAAATAGGAATAACCACTCAATATACAAAACCGGGAAATCCCTGAAAAGCTGATCAGAATTTACATTTTAATCCCCTGCATATTTCTAGACTCATATTTAATAATTTGTTAAAGATACCATGCCCATATTATCTATAATTTTGGCAAAATATCAGTTATCATGTTATATATCATTATGGTAGTTGTACTACAGGCACTTATCACCCTTACGCTGCTTATGTCCCTCATTAAAAACAGGGAATCTGTACTGAATATGTTACTATTGTACATTGGAGTGGTCGCACTGGATATGGGCTATGAATATTTTATCATCCAAAGATTTGGCTATGAATCTGTTTTGTATGAAATTCCGGGAAGCCTTCGTGTTTTTAAAGGTCTTATTTTCTTATATATCACTACGCATTTAATCCATGCAAAATGGAGAGACAAGCTTAAATATCTTATCATTCCGCTGACTTTGGTGGTTATTCATCATGCGATTGCAACTTCTGCCAAAATGCTTGATCTTTCCTGGGCGGATCTGGCGATCACATCTTACAAATCCTATTTTGTTTATTACAGTTATTACTGGATCGTCTGTCTTGTTTTGTGTATTTATTTACTGATAAGATACCGCAAAAACATTACACATCCTGTAGCCGGTAATTTCCGTTATCTGGTTGGTTATGTATTATTAGGAGTATTAATTTTCTGGATGGTCTATCAATTAGGTTGGGATACTCTGATCTATCAGAAGATCTACAGCCTTCTGTTTCTCTTTCAGTTCGGGTGGATTTTGTACGTTTATATTTTAACGTACCAGCACAAACTGCAGGAACAGCAGAATACAGCACAATTTTCTGCTCCTAAAGAAACCTATCAGTATAAAGATCTTTCAAAAATAGATTTCAATTCTGTGCAAAGTGCCATTATTTCTTTCTATCAGGAGAGTCACGTATATCTGGATGAGGAATTTACCTTAGACCAGCTCTCACATCATCTGAAAATAAGCAAAGCTGATTTAAGCATCACTTTTAATAAACATCTTCATTCCAATTTCCACGAATATACTAATAGAAGCCGTATCCAGCACTTTAAACAGATTCTGTCGGAAGATCCTTCAGCCAGTGTTACAGATCTGGCTTTTCAATGTGGTTTTAAATCCAAATCTACTTTTTATAAATATTTTAAAAAGGAATTTGACTGTCTTCCTTCTCAGCTTGTTCATTAGTTACAATTATTTAATATTAGTAATTTGTTGATTTACAACACGGTTCGCCTCGAACTCAATAGAAGGAGTTGCATAAAATTTAAATGAACCAAAACTTTTGAAGGAGCTGACATCTTTGCACCAAACTTTATAAGGATGTCACGAGAAAGACTTTTTTTAACAAAAGCAGTATTTTTTCTTCTTGGGCCATTGGCCTTTGCACAAACCACCATACACGGAACCGTAGTAGACAGTCAGGGAAACCTCCCAGATGCCCTGGTTTACATTGAAAACAGCGGACAGAAGGTAACTTCCAATACCGATGGTTCCTTTGTTCTCAGTACTATTTATGACGGCAGTTATAAGCTTGTTGTAGAATATAAGGGATATGATAATGTTTATATTCCTTTCACCATTAAGGATAAAAGGGAATTAGATCTTGGATTAATTAAATTCGGAGCCAAGTTTAAAGAAAACAACCTTCAGGAAGTAGTCGTTACCAGTGTGTATAAAGCATCACAGGCCAGAGCAATTACCATGAAGAAAAATTCCAATACGATTACTGAAGTATTGTCTGCCGATGCTATCGGAAAACTGCCGGATCGTAATGCTGCAGATGCCGTACAGCGTATGCAGGGTGTTTCCATTGAAAGAGATATGGGTGAAGGACGTTTTGTAGCGGTAAGAGGAACGCCTATACAATGGACTGCTTCCACTTTGAATGGTAACAGAATGCCGAGCGCCAGCGGTGACAATGCCAACCGTGGAATTCAGATGGATATTTTCCCTTCGGAACTTATTCAGAATGTACGTTTGTCTAAAGCTTTAACCCCTGATCTTGACGGAGATGCCATTGGCGGAAATGTGGATTTTATCACGAAAACTTCACCCAATAAAGAAACTCTGGCTATAAGTATGGCTACGGGCTATGTCAATATGTCCAAATCCCCTACTTATAACACATCCATTGTCTATGGAAATAAAATTACCGATAAGCTGAAATTCATTACCTCAGCAGTGATCTGGGAACGTTCTACCGCCATTGACCAAATGAGGAATATTTACAACTATGGACTGAAAGATAAAACAGCCTCCTACTCCATCAATCAGCTTCAGCTTCGCGATTACCTTGCGAACCGACGAACTTTGGGATTCAATTTAGGATTGGATTATGAGATAGACAGCAGGAATAAATTATATGCAAAAGCATTATACAGCCAGTATAAAGACGGCCAGTCTGTAAGGGAAACTTATTTTAATTTTGACAGTAAAAATGTACTTCTTCAGGCTCGCCATGCGGATTATCTTACGGATCTGTATTCTATGCAGCTGGGGGGTAATCATCAGATGGGACAGCGTATGGAAGTCAATTGGTCCGTATCCAAGGCACGTTCTGAGTTTAAATTCAATTCTCCTGACAACCTTGATCCTCATGAAAGAGGTTATCCTATGGTCAACTTTATGCAGCCAATGACTTATGGAAATCTTTCTGCTGACGGAAGAAAATATATGGCAATGGATGCTCCGGACGGCACTGGTGATACCGGAAGATATACTCTACCTTATAACCAGCAGACCATCGCAGCGGATAAACTTAAATTGAATCAGATTATTTTAAGCCAGAACCGCAATAGCGAAACTGATCTCAGAGGGCAAATTGATATTAAATATAAAGCAGCTGATAATTTTGAACTTAAATTTGGGACCAAATACAATAATAAAAACAAAATCGTCAACAGCTCTCTGCTTGTCTGGATGCCCAAATCATCATTGGGAATTCCCGGAACTCCGGTAACTTACCTGAATCAGCTTGAGCGTGAAGCTTTTCAGTATAAAGGAGGTTTCATGAATCCATTGGGGAATCCTTACAATGCGGTGATCATCGATCAGATTATCAACGCACAGATTGATCAGATGTACAACCCAGCCACACAAAACAGCTTAGGATTGATGCAGGTAAGCGGTAAAGACAGCAACTCAAATATTACAAGTTCCTACAGAGGTACTGAAAATGTATGGGCGGCTTACCTGATGGCAACCTGGAAAATTTCAGACCAGATTCAGATACTGGGAGGTTTCAGAAATGAATATAATGACGTTACCTTCTGGGGCAAAAAAGTTACCTCTGATAAAGACAGTAAAACGGAAGACATTAAAGATAATAAAACCTATAATGTAGTGCTTCCTATGGTGAATATGAAGTGGAATATCAGCAGTGACAGAATCCTGAGACTTGCCTACACCCGCTCTTTTGCAAGGCCGGACTTCAATGATCTGAATCCAGGAACCATCGTCAATGATATTACCAACACCATTACTCAGGGAAATACCAAGCTGGATCCTACGTTTTCAAATAATTTTGATCTTATGTTTGAAAACTACTTTGGAAAACTGGATCTGATAACAGCCGGAGTATTCTATAAAGATATCACCAATCTTATCTACAAAGACCAGTCTGTAGTAGATCTCGCAGGAAGAACGTATACTTTTACAGCTCCTAAAAACCTTGAAGCAGCCAAACTGTTCGGTTTTGAATTCGGTATCTCCAAACGTTTTGAAAGTCTTCCCGGCTTTTTGAAAAACCTCGGTTTTGAAGGAAACTATACTTATATCTCTTCCAAAATGAATATGCCGGTGTACGAAAATGGCAAACAGACCGGAACGATGTCAACTACGATCCCCAATCAGGCCAAACATATTTTCAATACCATCCTGTTCTATGAAACCAGCAAGCTGATGGTGCGTATTGCCGGAAACTACAAAGGAAATTATGTAAGCGAAATCAGAGCGGCTGCGGGTGCAGATCATTATCAGTATTTTGATAAAAACTTTACAGTAGATCTTTCTACTTCTTACAGTCTTACAAAGAAAATCCGTCTGTTTATAGAGCTTAACAATATTCTTAATGAACCCAACCGCTTTTATATGGGAACGAAAGACCGTGTGGAAAATATTTCTTATTCAGGAGTGCGCGGACAACTGGGATTCAACTTCAATTTTTAATCAAAAGTTTTTTATTCATATGAAAAAGTATATTTATGGAGCTGCATTTTGTATGACAGCCCTGCTGCAGGCACAGGATAAATGCCAGAATGTAAGAATCAATCAACTGCAGATTCTAGGAACTCACAATTCATACGCTAAGCCGGCAGACCCTAAAGTACTGGATCTGGTAACTCCTATCATCAACGGAATGATGCAGAAATACAGCAGTATGATGTCTGAAGAACAAAAAGCCAAATTTAAAGAGTATCACCCTTACGGAATGGATCTGAAGGAAGGACTGAATTATAATCACCCTGATTTCACAGAACAGCTCAACGCCAATCTGAGAGGTCTGGAAATAGATGTCTATTATGATCCTGAAGGTGGCAGATTCAGTCATCCTGCCACATACGAGATATTAGAAGCAAAGGGAGTAACAGACCTGGCCCCTTTCAATACAAAAGGGCTGGATCAGCCTGGTTTCAAAGTACTGCATATGGCAGATATTGATTTCAGAACTCATTATCCTACTTTAAAAGATGCACTTACAGCTCTTAAAACATGGTCTGATCAACATCCTGATCACACTCCGGTCTTCATGATGATTGAAGCCAAAGATTCCGGTTTCCCGATTCTTGAAAACAGTACAAAAGTCCTTTCTTTCGATAAAAAAGCTTATGATGATCTGGATGGAGAAATTGTAAAATACCTCGGAAGAGACAAGATTATTACTCCAAAAGAAGTTCAGGGTAAATACCATACACTCAAAGAGGCTGTAACCAATAATAACTGGCCTAAACTGAACGACAGCAAAGGAAAATTCATTTTTATGCTGCTTCCCGGAAGTGCAGGAACTTTATCTTCAAAAAATAATCCTTATCTCATAGATGGTTCATTAAAAGAAAGAGTTATGTTCCTGAACAGTGAGCCTGATGATTCTTTTGCAGGGTTTATACTACGGGATAACGCCATCGTAAGACAGAAAGAGATACAGGATCTGGTAAAGCAGGGTTTTATGGTCAGAACCAGATCAGATATTGAAACCTATGAAGCCAAGACCAATGATCTTACGCGATCTAAGGCAGCTTTCAGCAGTGGTGCTCAGGTAATCTCCACCGATTTTTTCCGCTCGGGAAATACTTATGGAACACCTTATTTTGTGCAACCTCCGCAGGGGAAGGATTATCTTAATAACCCTTTGAATTCTTCATGCAAATAAATAGCAAGCCGGTTCTGTTCAGAATCGGCTTTTTAATTTAATAATTATTTTATCCGAAGATAAAATAATTATTAAGTTTTATATCAAACTTTCCAATTGTTGAAAAAGGAAATCACAGCCTTTCCTTTTTTAGTAAGATTATATTCTATGTGCAAAGGTTTCTGTCTGACGACCAATCTCTACGATAATCCCATCTTTTATAAATAAAAAAGTCTCCTATTTCTAGAAGACTTTTTGCGATCCGGACGGGACTCGAACCCGCGACCTCCGCCGTGACAGGGCGGCATTCTAACCAGCTGAACTACCGGATCAATTTTTTTAAGATAAATTGACAAAACTTTTACAATCCGGACTGAACTTCTGACTTTCAGGAAAGTCCTATCCATCTGCTTTAAGATACTCTCTTATTTAGTAAGTAATCAAATAAATCACTTTCATAAACAATCTAAGAGTGCTTGTTTTTAACTGGTGCAAATATATAGCTTTTTTTAATTTTTCCAAAGGAACCTATTCCTTTTCTTTTAAAGCTGTTTGTAAAATACACGTTTTCAAATATAAAAATTTCAGATATAACTGCTCTGAATATCTTTTTTTAAAGATTTTACTTAGAACATTTAAGAAAGTCGATTATAAACACACACAAATCAACATTCTTATTATTTTTAAATACTTATTTCAGAGATATTTTCTGTATATAGGATCTACTCTTTCTCCTGATCATAAATTTTGCTCAATAACTTCAACAAATTTTTTAGACAAAATGGATTTGTCATAAACTGTTTCAGCTAATTTTCTTGCATTTTGTCCCATTTCCTTTACCAATTCAGGATTGTCTTTCAGATAGAGTACTTTTTGTACAAGTTCTTCCGGACGATTTGGGTTTACATAATATCCGCATTGGTATTTTTCGGCTATATCTTTCGTCCATCCGGCAGAGTTTACAATAATCGGTTTTCCTGCGGACAAAGAATCAAAAAGTTTGTTTGGAGAGTTGGTATATAAAATCGGGATATCTAAAAAGGAAATCATAGAAACATCCGAAAAATTGACAATCTCAGATACGTCAGTCATAGGAAACTTTCCGAGAAATTTCACATTGTTAAGATTGTTTTTTTCCACTTCGTCTATCAAAGCTTTTTCAGTAGAACCTCCTCCTACAAACAAAAATTCTATATCTTCTCTGTTGCTTAATAATTTGGCGGATTCAATAATTGTCTGAGCTCCATTTGCTAACCCCAGAGACCCAAAATGAATAATTTTAAAGGAATCTTTTTTTAAACCGAGCTTTTCCATCAGTTGATCATTTTTTCCCCTAGGCCAGAATTCGTCCATTTTAGCCATATTAGGAATCATTGATGTTTTTTCTTTTGGAATATATTTTACGACTCCATCCTGCATACCAGGAGAAAGTGCAATGACACGGGAAGCGTTTTTATAAATCGTTTTTTCCAGCAGACGAATCGTTTTTATTGTCCAACTGTTTTTTATCGCTCCCATCTGTATTGGCACTTCCGGCCAGAGATCCCTTACTTCAAAAACAAAAGGTTTATTTTTAAACCACTTTAATATAAGTGCCGGAATACCTATTGTAAGAGGAGTAGATGTAGCAATCACCAAATCGATATCTTTTTGTTTCAATCCTACCACAGACGATTTGTACATAAATTTCAGGAAAGCCTTTAACCTTCTGGAAACACTCATATTCTGGTCGTAGTCTTCTTTTATATAAACGACTTCAATACCATCAATTTTCACAACTTTAATATCCTCTGAAAATTTGGATGATGAGGTGAGCATGGTAACTTTATGCCCGTTTTTAATAAGTTCTTGTGCCAGCCAATACGACCTGGTTCCTCCTGGTTCCTGGGGAGTTACGAAATATTGGTGGATGTATAATATATTCATTATTTTTTTTCTGTATATAATTGTTGATATACTTCAGCTATTTTCTTCCAGTCATGATTTTCTAACAATTGTTCAATATCAAAACTATAATGATCTCGTTTTTGGATTAAACGTTCAAGCCCTCGTTCGATCGCAGAAACAGAAGTGTCTTCTACTTTTTCCCCGATAGAATCATCATAAAACCCGTCGATCCCTTCATTTTGCGTGTACATCACTGGTAAGCCCTGCAGAAGCGCTTCTATATAAACCAAGCCAAAGGTTTCAGCTTTGGAAGGCATTGTAAAGAAGTCGCTTCGCTCGTAGTAGGATTTTAAAACAGGCAGACTGTCTACTTTTCCTACAAACTCAAAGGAATGATCGTTTTTAATAGAATCCAGGATTCTTTTCTCATCATTTCCTCCTCCTCCAATCAGTGTTAATTTTATCCCATCCGGAATTTTGTGATTATGATTTTTAACAGCATTAATAAGGTTAAAAACATTTTTTCCCTTATTAAATTTCCCTATATAAAGCAACTGAATGCTTTTTTCACTCTCAACAATTTTCCTCTTTACAATCCTTGATTCTATCCAGTAAGGGTCTACACCGTTGGGGATCACCATTACTTTTTGCTGTACATTATTCATGATATTAGAGAGACGCGGATCTTCCAGTATTCTTTTTTTATAGACTGCCGAAATCGTTATGATCTTATCTGCATTCTGAAGTATTTTTTTACCGTAGCCTCTTTCGTGCAGAAAATATTTCAAAAATACATTAAGATCCGTATTGCGCACTGCCACTATGTATGGGATATTATATTTTTTATGAAGTTCATAGGCCACCCCGCCATCGCTATACCACGTGTGAGCATGGATAAAACTCACGGACTTGAGATCTATTTTTGCTTCAATGTCTTGTACTATTTTTTTTATTTTTTTCTGGTACAAAACCCGATCTGCATATTTTGATAAAATATGACTGTAGATAATTTGAGAACGGCTACTTTTAAAATTTATTTTATTTTTTCCTAGTCTGGAAGCTTCCCGAAACGGATTATATACAATTTGCTCTACCCCGTTATTATCCAGTTCCCTCACTAAATTTTTATAAACTGCGGATCCTGAATAATCGTTTGTAATGTGAAGTATCATTTATCTAAAATTTTTAATGTACTATTTAGTTTCTCACTGATATTAATTGTTTCTTTCGAGGGTTCCCAATAAATAATACCACTTACTTTCTTTCCTTTATAGCTATAATCTTTTATCAGTTTTAAATAAGTATCATATAAATTCTCGCTAACTACACTACCGCCTGAAATTTTATTATAAGGGTGAATTTTATACCAGATAAATGGTAACACAGGCTTTTGAACTTTTTCTGCCATTTGAAAGTTCAGATCTAAATTATTTGTGATATAGTCTTTAAAATAATTATCACCCCTTTCAAAATTAGAATACATTAGATATAATGAAGGAGCAAGATAGTCTACACTGTTTAGTAACGGCTTTAGTTTTTCAAAATCATTAAATTTCTTTTGAAAATCATAGTTGAAGTTAAACGGAACGCCATATAATACAACTTTTGCATTAGGTCTGATTTTTTTAACAAGATTTACCATATCTACCAGCTTCTTTATATTTGAAGGGTAATTAACATCAAATCTGCTTTTCTGTTTGACATCCTGGTAAATCTTATTTTCAATATCCAGTACGATTAAATCGGTACTTTGTTTATTAGGTATAATATTATTGATACCCTGAGTTAAGGTATTAAGATCAATGATATTTTTTTTATTATTATCAATGTAATGTTGTCCAAAAAAATAATAGTTTTTTATACAATTTTTACATTGTACATTATACCTTTTATTTTGCGTATATACATAAAAATCTTGTCCATTAAACCAACTAGGCGCTAAGCATAGAAGCACGATGAGCATTAAAATATTTTTCATATCTAAAAGTAATAATTGTTAAAATCAATAAATACCACAGCAAATTGTTGGAATAAATATTATTTGAAAACATACTGAAAATAAAAAACTGACAAAAAATCATCGGAATCCAACCTGTTGAATGATCATTTTGTATAACATACTTACCCTTTATAAAAAGAGTTTTGATAAATAGTATTACAAGTATCATTCCGATAAAAAAACCTGTTGCCATAAAAGCTTCGACAAAAAGGTTATGTGGATAAGAGCCTATGTATGGTTTTGTTTGTATTAAAAAATTCTTTCCAAAAAAAGGATTATCCATAAACTCTCTTAAAGCGACCTTAAATAATTTTTCACGCTCATTATCCTTTTCAAAAGTTGAAACCAATCTATCTAAAAAATTACTTTTAAACAGACTTCCAAACAATTCCATAATTTGAAAAAAGAAAACAGAAATCAAAACAGCAGGTATACTTAAATAAAAAACTCCTTTCGTTCCTTTTTTAATAACAAAGAAAAAAATTGTTGACAAAATCAAAGCTATAAATGGACTTCTACTTGCCGATACGAAAATAATTAGCGCCCCTAAAATTATACCAGCTATATAAAGAATAGAGAAAACACCCTTTTTCTCATTTGCTAGCTTATAAATCGACAATAATGCTAACATAGTACCATATTGTCCATATACAAGGACTCCTATTTCAAGATCTCCAACGTCTCTTCCAGTAATATTACTGTTATTTCTTGATAATAATGATGTAAAGAGTAAAGCATATATAGTATAATAAATTATGTTGAGTATTCTCTTAAAGTTTAATTTCTTAAAGTCTAATACCATAAAAGCGAAACAAGGTATTAACACAACTCCAAATGCAAACTGAACATATTCTGAGTAAGACTTATTAGAAGTAAGTCTTATGGGCTCAATATAAATATCTTTTAATAGGAATAAAGAGTAAATTACCCAAAAGATTATAAACAGTTTGTAAAAGCTAAAAGTTTTAAAATTAAATTTTTTGGAAAATATATTGCTAATGATAATTATAAGGCTAAAAGACAGGACAAGTACACGATAGATTATATTAATACCCTGCCCCTGTATTTTCAAAATAGAAGGTAAGAAGCTAGATATTAAAAAACCAGCTAAACAAAAGATTACATAAAAATTATAAAACTTTTTTTTAATTTGCATTATGGACTTTATTAATAAAATTGATCCAACTTATTTCCCATTTTTGTTCATTGAAAGAATACTCTACTGTTTCTTTTGCTTTTTCTGAAATTCTTTTCAAAATATCAGGATTTTCAATCAAAAAACTTATTTTCTCAATAAAATCTTTGCTATCAGGATTCATAATATATCCATTATAATCATCTAGAATAATATTGGTCATTCCCCCAACATTTGAAACAATAGGTACAGCCCCCGCAGCCATTCCTTCTAATAATGAAAAGGAAGTTCCTTCACTGCCATAAGTTGGCACTAAAGTAATATGGTGTTGCAGATTGAACCGCTCAGATTCCCCAATACCATATTTAGTAATTGTGACATTTGAGAAAGAACCGATTTCTTTTATTAATTCATTTTTTAATGGTCCTTCTCCACATATTGTAAATTCTACATTATCATATTTTGCCGTGATACTTTTTACTATATCTATCAAAATATGTACACCTCTCATCATCTCAAACCTTCTTGCAAAAAGAATTTTAATTTTATCACCAGAAATCTGATTGATGCTGATTTCCTGAGAAGTGGTGGCATAATTAGGTATTACTACCGTATTTTCTGAATAATTTCGAGGCAAAATTGTTCTTATCCAGTTTGTAAAATTATAATCTACACATACAACGTTTTTACATATAAGAAAGTCTTTTGCATTTTTGTAACATTGTAAGAGTTTATAGAAGATACCTACTATATTCTTTTTAAAGAATGTAGGAAAGGCATTATATGAAATATAATCAAATGAAATCCCATGTTGAATAGAAATTGTTTTTGAATATCCTTTTAACTTAAACGCGATCTTATCTGTACCAAAAACAATTATATCATTAACCGAAATATTATCTTTAACCTGGCTAAAAACATCTTTCGTTTGTTTTTTTAATGATTCCTTCGGATTATTTTTCTTACCTATAATATTTATCCCTTTATATTTTGACACAAAGTTTTCATCTGCCCCCTGGTAGATTACCACCTCATATCCTGCATTTTTTAAAGCTGTACCTAGACCTATTAAATAATTCTGAATACCTCCAACCGTAATCTGCTTACCCAAACGATCCATTACTGCTAAATAAAAAATATGTATTTTCATCTGATATTATTGTAATTGATTATAATATTCTTTTAATTTTAAAAACATTTGATCAGATAATGTTTTAAATGTAAGCATCTTCTGCGTTAAATATGTTTTTCGTTGTTCATAGTTTTCATTGAGTAAAGAAATCTTGGAATACAAATCTTCTACATCGAATGGATTTCCCCAACAATATGAACTTTCATTATAGGTTTCTGAAATAAACTTTAATTTCTGTTCAACTTCAATTGTTATAAATGGAGTATGTAATAATGAAGCAAAGATAGCTCCGTGAAAACGAGCCGTAATAAATAAATCACATTCTGAAATTTCTTCCAAAAAAGAATCAAATTTATCCTTTTCAGGGTTCCAAATGATCATATCCAATTTATCTTTTTTGCTATACCAATATGAATCAGATTTCGCATCAAAAAGTATGTACTTTATCTCGTATCCGTCTTTTATGAGCGTTTCTGTGGCTTGCTGTAATTTCTCATAGTATTCTCCTCCTCCATTTGCATAATCCCAGTCTCTTACAATAACTCCTATCTTCTTTATTCCCTTAGCTTCGTTTGTATATGAATCTAAAAAATGACTCTTAAAAGAATAACAAATATCAGGTGAAAGAATTGGTTTTTTAACCCCCCAATCTCTTGATTTTTTTAATGCAAATTCATCTCTTACTCCTACAAATTCTGCTTTAGCAAATAATTCACCGGTTTTTCTCTCTATGGTTGAATTTTCTATATCAAATGGTCCTACACCTACACCAACCAATGCAATATGTGAAGCATAATTGCTGATTTGGAATTTGTTTTCAATAAAGCTTCTTTTTAATATTCTTTTATTAATATAGTTTTTGATATGGTTAATATTAAATATCTTATCTTTTAATCCTTTGCTGAAAGTATTTTTTTTAAAATGATAAAATTGTGTTCCCCCTCCATACACTAATAGCTTTGTATTTACAGGTTCTTTAAGTTTATGATAGTCCACAACTTTAATACCAGGCAAGACATTATTAATATAAGAAGCAGACTGGCAAAGCATTACAATATCATTGGAAACCTCATTTAATTCCTTTACAATAGTATACATTAAGGCATCATCACCAAAATTGCCAAAACCATAACCACCTCTTATAACTATATTAGTTTCCATTTTTTTGTTTTAAATAAATATTATCTAATTCCTTATTCTTTAAATAATCGCTTATATTAGATCTCTCTTTTATTAGTTTTGCGGGATTTCCTCCCATAATAGAAAACTTTGGAACATCTTTAACAACCACACTTCCTGCAGCAATAACTGAACCTTCTCCAATAGTAACTCCAGGCACAATAATCACGCTATCACCGATCCATACATTTTCTTCAATCATAACATCCTTTATAAGTAATTCTTTATCGTAAGGTATAGCCTTAATATCATTAATATAATTATGATTTGCTGTATAAATTACTACTCTAGGGCCTATGATAGTACCCCTTTTTATTGTAATTTTTCCAAAACTTGATAAAAATGAATCACGCCCCATATATACATAATCTTCTATATGTACATTTTTAATATTCGTAAATTTAAAACCCGTGGAAATTTTACATTTTTTACTTATATTACTGCTGCTTAGCACTTGTTGAATTCTATAAGTGTGTATTTTTCCATCTATAAAATTCTTTATATGAAATAAAATTTTACCTATCATTTTATATATACTTTATACCATTTATAAAAAGTAAAGAGACTTGCTGTTAATAAAAGAACAGTGATTATAATTCTTAAAACAATATTATCTACACAGATAAAAGATAAACAACCTAATGAAATAATAATTATCAAAACAAAATGTTCCTTAGAAAGAATTAGCTTTTTACTGATAAGCTCTTTTTTCAAGTAAAAAGGAATAAAAATAACTGTATTGACAAAGTACCCTATTAAAAATCCTACAGCTCTTCCTATTGCTCCATAACTTATTAAAAAATTACATACGATTATTGTAGTTACAGCCCAGGTCATATTAGAAAAAACGCTGAACCACATAAAATTTCCTGCTGCAAAGTTTCTGGCAATACCCTGTCTTTGTGCTATAATGATCGTTGATAAAGAAACAAATAGTAATGTTAAATACATATCACTATTCTGATATTTACCTCCATACAATTGAGAAAACAAATCTGGCAAAACTAAAATTGGCAGAAAAAGTACAACTCCAATTACATAGGATTGGTTAATATTAAAGAAGTCAAACCTTTTGTTATTTTTACCAAAATTCTTCATTGTAAGTGGGTAAGTAACTTGTCCAATTACTCCAAGTAATAGAGTACCTACCTGAGAAAAATTAAAAGTAGCATTATAAATTCCTAGTTGATAGTATCCATGTACATGATTTTTTATCAACATAGAATTACAAATCAGTACCACCGGGCTTAGCATCATACTGCTTATAAAAGATGGTAAAGTGAAATTATATACTGTTTCTAAATGTTTCTTCTGCCCTTTGATTGTGAACTTTATTTTTTTTAAGTTTAATTCTCTTTGTAATAATACTGCTGAACATAGCCAAATAGAAAAATTAATTATTACAAGTGAAACAACCACACCATAAATTCCAAATTTATAAGCAGAAAATAATATCAGTGGTAAAGAAAGAATACCATTTACCATATTAACAAATGATATGCTTTTAAAATTTTCAAGACCAGCAAGAGCACCAGTTTGCAATCCGTTAAGAGATGAGAAAAAAATAGCAAAGGCACAAAGTAATACTTCCTTAGACATATTTTGATTTCCCACTATATACTCACCTACCTGTTTATTAAACACCAATGAAAGAACTAGTATCGTTACTGCTAAAAAGAATACCGACAATCTTGTTAAAGAATAAATTTCACTGGCCTTTTTCTTATCGCTCTCTGCATACAAAGCAAGATATTTTGTAGCAGTTACACCAAAACTTGCAAGACTGAATGTAGTAAATGTATTAATGTACGATTGCAATAATCCCAACTTCCCATATTCGTCTACTGTTAATATTCTTGCAACTAAAAAAAGCGCTATAAAAACAAATCCTTTAGATATAAGAGTTCCTAAAAAAGACCAAAATACTCCCTTTATTATCTTTTGTTGGTTTCCCGTTCCTAAAGCTTTCTTATATAATGATTTTATATTCACCTTTTAATTTATTTGGATGATATAAAGTCTACGATTCTTTTGCACGCCTTCCCATCTCCATATGGGTTATGAAGCTCACTCATTGATTGATAGCGTTCAACATTATCGAGTAAACTTTGTGTTTCTGAAACAATTTTATTTTTATCAGTTCCTACCAAAATAACTGTTCCGGCATCTACCGCTTCCGGACGCTCAGTTGTATCCCTCATTACTAAAACGGGTTTACCCAAACTTGGAGCTTCCTCTTGAACCCCTCCTGAGTCCGTAATGATCATATAAGACTTATTCATAAGCCAGACAAATGCAGGATAAGCAAGAGGAGATATTAAATGAATATTATCAATCCCTGATAAAATTTTATAAACAGGCTCTTTTACATTTGGATTTAAATGAACAGGATATATCACTTGTACATCTGAATTCTCAATTGCGATTTCCTTAAGTGCTTCACAAATATTTATAAATCCTTCTCCGTGATTTTCACGTCGATGACCAGTTACCAATATGAGTCTCTTTGAGGGATCAACGATATTTTTCAAATAATCGATTTCATTATTGGATATTGTATTGACTCTTTCAGTACTATCTAATAAAGCATCGATAACTGTATTACCTGTTACGAGAATATTTTCATTTTTTATATTCTCATTTAATAAATTTTGTTTCGATTGTTCAGTTGGTGCGAAATGATAGTCTGATATACGTCCGGCAACCTGACGATTTATTTCTTCCGGAAATGGTGATCTTTTATTATGTGTTCTTAATCCTGCTTCTACATGGCAAACTTTAGCTCCAGCATAAAAAGACGCTATACTTGCAGCCATTGTAGTTGTTGTATCTCCGTGAACATACACAAAATCAGGTTTAAACTCCTCCAGAATAGGACGAAGTCCTGTGATAATATCGGCTGTAAGAGTGTATAGATTTTGATTAGGCTTCATTAAGTTTAAATCATAATCAGGCTTTATTTCAAAAAAATCAAGTACTTGATCCAACATTTCTCTATGTTGAGCAGTCACACAGACTTTTGTTTCAAAATCGTCACATTTTAAAAATTCCTTTACTAAGGGAGCCATCTTTATAGCTTCTGGACGAGTTCCAAATATAATTAGATGTTTTGTCTTAATCATTAAATTAGTTTTAATGCAGTTATATTTTTAATCATTACCAAATAGATCCCTTGTGTATACTTTTTCCAGTACATCAGCAAGTTCCGATGCTTTACGATTAGAAATAATTACATCGCATTCTTTCTTGAAAAGTTCTAAATCTTTTACCACTTTGGAACCGAAAAAGGACTCGTCATTAAGTGCCGGTTCAAATACTTCCACTTCCACTCCCTTAGCTTTAATCCTTTTCATTACTCCCTGTATGGCAGATGCTCGGAAATTGTCGGAGCCTGCTTTCATGATCAGACGGTAAACACCTACCTTTTTGGGTTTTTTGGCTAATACAGAGTCTGCTATAAAATCTTTACGGGTCCTGTTTGCATCTACAATTGCCTGAATAATATTATTGGGAACAGCGTTATAATTTGCCAAGAGCTGTTTGGTGTCTTTAGGCAAACAATATCCTCCGTATCCAAAAGACGGATTATTATAATGTGAACCAATTCTTGGATCAAGACCAACACCTTCTACAATCTGGCGGGTATCCAGCTCATGAATCTGCGCATAACTGTCTAATTCGTTGAAATAAGCGACACGCAATGCTAGGTAGGTATTTGAAAACAATTTAATTGCCTCTGCTTCGGTAGGATTTGTAAATAAAACTGGAATATCCTTTTTTATGGCACCTTCTTTCAGTAATTCTGCAAAAATTTTTGCTCGCTCACTCTGTTCCCCTACAATAATTCGGGAAGGATATAAATTATCATATAAAGCTTTGCCTTCTCTCAAAAATTCAGGAGAAAACACAATGTTATTTACATTCAGTCTGCTTTTTAACTCTGCAGTATATCCCACAGGAACTGTAGATTTAATAATAATTACAGCTTCAGAATTATATTCTGCAATTTCCTTTATTACATTTTCAACACTGCTTGTGTCGAAATAGTTAGTAGTAGGGTCATAATCTGTTGGAGTGGCAACAATAATATATTCAGCTTTATCATAAGCCTCTTTTTTATCTAAAGTAGCTTTGAAATTAAGCGGTTTCGTACTTAGAAAAGCGCTGATCTCTTCATCCTCAATAGGAGATTTTTTAGAATTAAGTAATTTTACTCTTTCCTGAACAATATCTAAAGCTACAACTTCATTATTTTGGGCCAATAATACGGCATTAGACAAACCTACATATCCTGTTCCTACTACTGCTATTTTCATTTTCTAATTTTTTATAAACGATTATCGTATTTCTCTAAAATTCCTTTAACATCATATATAACTCCATCTTCTTTCAGATAACGGGAAAGATCGATATTAAGGAATTCATCATGAGAAACTGTGAGAACAACTGCATCAAATTTCTCTTTCACATCTTCCAGAGAATTTGTAGATTTTATACCATACTCATGTTTCACTTCTTCTGGGTTTGCCCATGGATCGTACGTTGTCACCCCGATAGAATAATCTTCCAGTGCAGTGATAACATCTGCTGCTTTCGTATTTCTTACATCCGGACAGTTTTCCTTAAAGGTAATCCCAAGATTCAGGACTTTAGCATCCGTAATATTGATTCTTTTCTTAATCATCGTTTTTACAACCTCGGAAGCTACAAACTGCCCCATAGAATCATTCAGTCTTCTTGCTGTAAGGATCAGCTCAGAATAATATCCTACATCCTGCGCTTTCTGTGCAAGATAGAAAGGATCCACCCCTATGCAATGTCCTCCCACCAATCCGGGCTTGAATTTCAGGAAATTCCATTTGGTTCCTGCTGCTTCTAAAACTGCATGTGTATCGATATCCAAAAGATTAAATATCTTTGCAAGCTCATTTACAAAAGCAATATTAATATCACGTTGTGAATTTTCGATTACTTTTGATGCTTCAGCGACTTTGATGGTAGGTGCCAAATGTGTTCCTGCTGAAATAACAGATTTATATAATTCGTCTACTCTTTTCCCGATTTCCGGTGTAGAACCTGAAGTTACCTTTAAAATCTTCTCTACGGTACGTTCTTTATCACCTGGGTTGATTCTTTCAGGAGAATATCCTGCAAAAAAATCTTCGTTAAATTTCAATCCTGAAACTTTTTCCAACACAGGGATACATTCTTCCTCCGTCACTCCCGGATATACCGTAGATTCATAAATGACAATATCATTTTTTTTCAAAACCTTTCCAACAGTTTCCGAAGCTTTATATAATGGCGTTAAATCTGGACGGCTATGTTTGTCTACCGGTGTAGGAACTGTAACGATGTATATATTAGCATCTTTAATATCCTCAAGATCTGAAGAACAAAACAATCCTTTTGAAGATCCCGTAAAAGGATTTTCTGTTACCAAAACCGTTTGAAGGACATCATCTTCAACTTCAAGTGTAGAATCTTTTCCTTCTTTTAATTCTGCGATTCTGCTCTGATTAATATCAAATCCCACTACAGCATATTTGGTAGCAAATAGACGAGCTAAAGGCAGCCCTACATATCCCAATCCTATTATCCCGATTTTATTCTGTATACTCATATTCTATGATCTGCTTACTTTTATGTTTATTAATTTTTGGTATTTATTTTTTCAAAAGTTTCTGCCACCAACTTTTCTTTTTATCCACGGTATATCCATAACCGTAGCCATAGTTGTAGCCATAACCTCCGACATTTTTAGCAACATCATTGATCACGAAAGAAACGTTTGATATTTTTGATTCTTTAACCAGTTTATTTGCAAATTCTATTAATATCTTTCTTGATACTCCCGATCTTACTACATATAAAGAAGCATCAGCTGTATCGGAGATACTCAATGTATCTGAAACCAGCATCAGAGGAGCCGAATCGATCACAATATATGCATAACGTGACGACATCTCACTGATAAGTTTCTGATAACGACCGTTGGAAAGAAGCTCCTGAGGATTTGGAGGGATAGATCCTGCATAAATTACATCACATTCCGGATTGGTATCTGATGTATGTATAAGATCTGCTATATTAGTCGTTTCATCATATAAATATTCCGTAAGACCAGCATTCTTAACATGCTCATCATCATATCTTTGTATCTGTGGATTTCTGACATCGGAACCAATAAGCAATGATCTTCCGTTTTTATTTCCTAACGTCAAAGCAAGATTCACTGAAACAAGGGTTTTACCTTCCCCTTTAATTGAAGAAGTTACCAATATAACTTTCGCTGAATCTTTTTTAGGAAGTATAAATTTCAGATTAGAAACCAATATTCTGAATGCTTCGGCTAATTCTGAGAAATCGTTTCTCTGTACAAGATGATTCTCAGCATCTTTAAGAGCAGGAATATCTGCCAATACCCCAAGTGATGAACTTTCAGAAATATCGGTACGGTTATAGATTTTATCGTCCCACATAAAGAAAAGATAAAATATTCCCGCAGGTACAAGCAATCCTAATAAAACCGCAGCCAAAAGAATAATATTCTTCTTAGGAGACACAGGTGCATCAATCGTATAAGCAGGGTTTACAATCTTAGCTTTTGGTACATTGACTGAAAGATTGATTGCGTTTTCTTCTCTTTTTTGTAATAAGAAAAGGAAAAGCTGTTCTTTAAGATTCTGCTGACGTTCAATGCCTCTATAAACCTTCGACTGTCCCGGAACTTTTTCTATCATTCCTGTATTAGCAGAAATCTGGCTGTTTAACTGAGCAATAGATGCCTGAATGGTTGCCTTTTGCTGGTTTATATTATCTCTTACAATTTCTTTCAATGAAGAAATTTCCTTATTCATTTCTATTACCGCAGGGTTTTCATTGGTTGCCTGCTTTAAAGTCTTGTTTCTAGTGATAACAAGAGTATTATATTGTGAGATAGCTTGTTCCAAAGAAGGATTTAGGCCTAAATTAGAAGGCATCAGCTGATTAGCTCCCTTTGAAGCTTCAGATTGAAGAGAGTTAAGAAGATCCAGCTGTGTCTGTTGCTGAAGCAATGCTTTAGTGTTCTCATTCGTATTTTGAAGAGCCATTTGTGCCTGCGCTTCTATGTCTACAATACGATTACGGTTTTGGAAATCCTCTTTTTGATTTTCAACTCCTGAAAGATCACGCGAGATCACCTCCAATCTTTTATCAATAAACTCCTGAGTGTTCTGTGCCTGTAAATTTTTATCTTTAAGCCCGTCCAGATTATACTGTTTCGTTATTTCGTTAAGAATTGCTTCTGATTTTTCAGGTACGGTACCTACAATACTAATATCCATCAGCATTGCTTTCTGGTCAGGAAGTTCAACCAGTATCTTTTTTTCCAAAGATTTTACCTTTTCTATAGGATTCCAGAAGACAATTTTATACTTATCTTTAAAAATATGTCCCGGAACTTTTTGAAGAACTACAGTTCCGAAATTAAGAACCAGATTTTTATTGAAACTACCTTTTACTGTTTTCTTATCTTTATCCTCTAAAACAAAATCATTTCCATTGACTTCTTTCACAAGATATTCTGATGAAACAAATTTCTTGACATCAGTTTTATAAGATATAATTTTAGCTTCAATAGGTACTTTTGTGAATAATTCAGAATCCCTGATTTCACCAGAATTATAATACTGTACGTTGAGATTAAGGTTTTCAACAACATTCATCAGGATAGGCCTGGAACTTACTACAGCAACCTCACTTTTAAGCTCATCTGCATTTCCCAAACCAAGCCCAAGGTTGTCAAGATCAATCAAAGCCCCGGTTAAATCCGATTGTTTTTTATCAAATTTTAGAGTTGTAGTAGACTGATACTGAGGTATAGCGTACCGAAGATATACCAAAGTTGCAATAATAAATAATAAGACAGATGCTATAAACCAAGGCCATTTGCCTAAATACTTTCCAATGATCTTTCTTAAATTCAAAGACTCTTCACTTTCCTGAAATTCTATCTTCTGCATATTTTATCTTCGTGTTAAAGCAATAATAAGCGTACCCGCCGTTAATAATGCACCAATGATCTGGAATGTCAGCGCTCTGTTTGGATTCGAGTTGGCCTGAACCTGTTTGTTTTTGTCCGGCTGTACATATAATATGTCATTTTGTTTCATATAATAGTACGGAGAGCTTACAATATCAGATCTGGTAAGGTCAACATTAACAATCTGATCAGTACCATCGTCTCCTGTACGGATAAGCTTTACATTGGTACGGTCTCCAAAATCTGTCATATCACCTGCAAGACCTAGTGCCTGAAAGATGTTAATCTTTTGAGAAACACTTTCTTTCTGCCCCGGATCTTTTACTTCACCTAAGATACTCACATTGAAATTTTTCAAAGTAATGCTCACCATAGGATCTGTAAGATACCTCTTAAGTCGAGCCTCCAGGTCTTCTTTCAACTGCACCTGCGTCATTCCTTTAGTATATACATTTCCTAAAACCGGAAAAGAGATATAACCTTCTTCATTTACAATATATTGACTTGGTTCTACATATTGGTTAATTCCCCTACTATTATCCCCTCCTACCTTGTTTGCAGTATTAAGGTTAAAAGGTTTCACAGCAATTTCATCCAGTGCAGAAACAAGAATTAAAAGTACATCCCCTTCCTGAATATGTAAGCCCTGGAACTTTGCTTTTGCAACTTCCTCTTCCATATTATGTTTCGATATATATACCATATTTTGCTTCGGTCTACATGATAGTAAAGTAACCGACAACAGTAATATATATGCAATAATAGTTTTATTCATATGTTTTTGTTCTAAGTCTACTTGAGTTAACTTCAATTTTATTTAAGATTCTATGATATTAGTTTTTATTGATGTGAAGTGTATTTTAACACCTATATTTAGATCAATTCTTTTTCTAGCAATTTTCATTCCGTTTGAAAAAAAAATAACGAAAATTATTATTTTTCACTATTTTTTTCATTAATTTCATTCATATACTTTACTCATATATCTCACGCTCAGATATTTTATCCAGAACTTCAAATTCCGAATTATTGCTTATAAATTCCGGTACAATGATTTTTAATATTTTAACGATTTGTAAACTGTCTTTATTCATTGCTGACAGAATAATCTGCTGACACAAAGTATCTATATCTTCAAATTCCATTAATGGATCCCTGGATATCATAATTTTCTCATGATGGGTAGGAATAGTTGTGGAATTATCAGTTAAAAGCTCTTCGTATAACTTTTCACCAGGTCTTAAGCCTATAAAATCAATTTTAATATCAACACCCGGGGTATACCCTGATAATTTGATCATTCTTTCTGCCAAATCCAGGATTTTAACAGGTTTACCCATATCAAAAACATAAATCTCACCGCCTTCTCCCATTGTGCCTGCCTGAAGTACCAGTTCGCAGGCTTCCGGAATAGTCATAAAATAACGAATAATATCAGGATGAGTAATCGTAACCGGACCTCCTTTTTCAATTTGTTTTTTGAAATGTGGTATTACAGAACCATTAGACCCTAGTACATTTCCAAAACGTGTGGTAATAAATTTTGTTGTGTTCTCAGGAGAATTTTGCAATGACTGTACAAAAAGTTCAGCAGCCCTTTTAGAAGCTCCCATTACGTTAGTTGGGTTTACCGCTTTATCTGTAGATACCATTACAAAACGATTAACGTTATATCTTTTTGATAAAAGAGCTAAGTTTTTAGTTCCTCCAATGTTCACAAAAATAGCTTCATGAGGATTATCTTCTATTAAAGGTACGTGTTTGTATGCTGCAGCATGATAAACTATTGAAAACTGATGATCATCAAATAGTTTTTCGATTCTGGAATAGTTTGAAATATCCGCCAGTACAAATTTGAATTTTTGGTTCGGGAATCTCTCCAACAATTCAAGCTGCAATTCATATAAAGGAGATTCCGCCTGATCAACTACCACAATAAGCGAAGAATTCAATTGAGAAACCTGCCTTACAATTTCGCTTCCTATAGACCCGGCTCCTCCGGTTACTAAAATAGTTTTATTAACATGGAAACTTCTTACCTCTTCCCCTTCTATTTTAATGGCCGGACGATTGAGTAAATCTTCAATCTTAAGCGGGCGAATACCTCTTACAACATCATCTTCCTTTATTATACTGGCTACAGGCGCTTTTAACACTTTCAACCCATTATCCAATGCTAGGGCTGTCCATTCTTCCATTTCCCGCTTTGTCATCATATCTTTGATCAAAACCGCATCAAACTGTTCTCTCAGATTATCGCTTTTAAGAAACTGCTTTTTATTATAAATCTTATGACCTAGCAGCATTGCTTTCTTAGAATCTGACCTCGCACTAATAAATCCTGCCAGCTGGTATGGATGATCGGGATTATGAATAATAGCATTCGCTAATGAAACAGAAGCACCTCCTATCCCTACAACAGCAACCCTTTCTTTGGACGAAACATCTTTAGGAATAAATATTGAAAAAATCTGTTTAGTTATCATTCTGAAAAAGAACATCAGAAAAATAGAAATCAAGAAAAATAAAAACAGAACCGGATATAAAAAAACAGGCTTACCCAATGCCAGTCCGGATATAAAATTAAGTCCCAGTAATGTAATAAGAGCACAACCCGAAGACCATAAAATTTTACAAAAATCAAAAAAAGTAGAGTGCCTTATAATTCCCGCGTATGTTTTGAACAGGAGTATAAACAGAATATTAACAATAATTACTGAAAATATTTTTTCATTTTGATACTCAATAAAGTTAAGTTTTACCTTCAGACTTTTTAAGAACAAATATGAAATTAAAACAGAAAAGAAAATGACTGAGATGTCGATAAAAAAAACCGACCATCTGGGTATATACCTTAACTCCCTGATTTTAAAAATGTCCCCCATATACAAATAAACCTAAAATACCATTTTCATTAATTCAACACTCAGTGGCTTTTATTATTGGGCGAAGGTAACAATTATTATTAATATTTTTAGTACTACAAGTTAATTTTTATTTAAAATATAAATTAACATTTTGAAACAAATTTCCAAAAATAAAAACATTAAAAAGGTTTGCAAACCAACCGCGATATACGGATACTATTTCCCTTCCAACGTTTTGTACCTGATCAATTTCCCACTTTTTTGAGCCCCATATAAAAACAAAAAAAATACTGTAAAACATACGTTTTACAGTATTTTATACTACTTTCATATGGTAGTTGCGATCCGGACGGGACTCGAACCCGCGACCTCCGCCGTGACAGGGCGGCATTCTAACCAGCTGAACTACCGGATCAATTTTTTTAAAGTAAATTGAGAAAAACTTATGCGATCCGGACGGGACTCGAACCCGCGACCTCCGCCGTGACAGGGCGGCATTCTAACCAGCTGAACTACCGGATCAATTTTTTTAAAGTAAATTGAGAAAAACTTATGCGATCCGGACGGGACTCGAACCCGCGACCTCCGCCGTGACAGGGCGGCATTCTAACCAGCTGAACTACCGGATCAATTTTTTTAAAGTAAATTGAGAAAAACTTATGCGATCCGGACGGGACTCGAACCCGCGACCTCCGCCGTGACAGGGCGGCATTCTAACCAGCTGAACTACCGGATCATTTTTTTAAAGAACGTCGTTTCTTTTTCGTGGTTGCAAAATTACACCTTTTTTTGTTATCTGCAAATTATTTTAGAAAAAATGCCTTCCAATACTGGAAGGCATTCATTATCAAACTTATTTTTTTATAAGTGAGCGCTTAATTTTTCAGCGATTACCTCTTTTGGAGCTACACCTACTAATTTATCTACTACTTCTCCGTTCTTAAAAATAAGAACTGTAGGGATATTTCTGATACCATACTGCATAGAAATCTCCTGATTGTTATCAACATCTACTTTCCCAACGATTGCTTTTCCTTCAAAATCTGATGCAACTTCTTCGATGATTGGTCCTAAAGTTCTGCAAGGTCCGCACCATACTGCCCAGAAGTCTACTAATACCGGTTTGTCTGATTTTAAAACCGTATCCTGAAATGAGCTGTCTGTAATTTCTAAAGCCATTTTTGTTTCTTTTATTTTAATTAATATTATTTTCTTTTAATCCTTTATCGGATGTTCAAAATTACGATATTTAGCGCACAAGACTATCTATGCTCAACATTAGTTTTTTCTATAGTATAGTCACTTGAAATTTCTTTCAAAGCATTCACTAATGTATCAATATCCGCTTTAGTCGTCATATGACTGAAAGAAATTCTCAATGGCGTACAATGATCCATTTCGTCTTCAGAAAGCACCATCATCATCACCATTGAAGGTTTTGAAGCTCCTGATGAGCATGCACTTCCCTGAGAAATCGCAATTCCTTTCATATCAAGCTGAAGTCCTATCAATGGATTTTTGTATGGCAATAACGCACTTAAAACTGTATAAAGACTGTTTTCTTTTTCAGCACTTCTTCCATTGAATTTAATTCCTTCGATTTCGGCAGAAAGTCTTTCGATTGCGTAATTTTTAATATCCTGCATATGGTTGGTATATTCATCCATATGGTTCAGAGAAAGCTCTAGTGCTTTACCCAATCCTACGATACCACTCACATTTTCGGTTCCGGCTCTAAGGCTTCTTTCCTGAGGCCCTCCGGTAATGATTCCTTTTAAACCTGTTGCTTTTCTGATAAATGCAAATCCCGCTCCTTTTGGCCCGTGAAACTTATGGGCACTGCAGGAAGCAAAGTCTACAGGAATCTCAGAAAAATCAAGATTCATATGAGCCATAGTCTGTACAGTATCCGAGTGGAAAAGTGCATTATGCTCTTTACATAGCTGGGCAACTTGTTTAAGATTGATGATATTTCCGATTTCGTTGTTGGCGTGCATTAAGCTTACCAACGTTTTTTTATCTGAAGCTTTTAACAGCTCTTCTAATTTCGTAAGGTCAATATCTCCTTTTTCATTCGGACGAATGTAGTTTACTTCTACTCCTTTTCTGCTTTTCATGTCCAAAATACTTTCAGAAACACATTTATGTTCCAGGGGAGAGCTGATGATTCTTTCTACTCCAAGGTGTTCTACCGAGGATTTGATGATCATATTGTTGGATTCGGTTCCACAAGAAGTAAAAATGATTTCAGCAGGAGTTACATGAAGATAGTCTGCAACCTGTCTTCTTACATTTTCAATAAGGATTTTTGCTTCCTGTCCAAAGCTGTGCGTTGAAGACGGGTTTCCGAAATTCATCTTCATAGTGCCCACCATTGCATCTATAACTTCTTCTGCAAGCGGAGTGGTTGCGGCATTATCTAAATATACTTTATCCATTATTATTTTGAATATTTTAATTCTACGGAGGTAAACTTGTAATCTGTGGGAACAGTGAAAATAAACCATGGGTTGGAGATCACCTGAATTTCCATTCCACCAGAAGGTTCTCCGGCCGGAACTTCTACATAGAGAATCTGATTTTTCACAGTTACTCCTTTGACTTCTTCAATTTTGTGGCTTCCTGATCTGAAGGTTCCCAAATTGTATAAAACGACTTTCTTATTTTTCGGAAACTGAGGATATTTGATATAAGATTCTTTTCCCAGATCTGCGATACCAAAACTTCCCTGAATAATATTACGAAACTCTTTTTCGTCATTGATTATCTTAAAACCAGGTTTATCAGTTCCTCCCTGAGATTCAGAAACAAGGAGTTCAGTATTTCCCTGCACAGCAGAAGACTTCTGAGATGAAGTGCTTGCACAGCTCATAAAGATTACTGCACATGCAATTAACAGGCTTTTCATTTTTTACAATTTTATCTCCCAAAATTAGTGAAAAAATTGGTAATGTCCCTCATTTGCCCATTTCAACATTGGCCGATCTCCTGAGGTATCCCCAAATGCAATAATTTTATCGTACTTAGAATTGTTTATTTCTTCTTTAATTCTTACCAGTTTTTCTTTCCCATTGCAGTTTTTTCCTACAAAATTTCCTGTAAAAATTCCGTTCTTAAACTCTGCCCGCGTAGAAACAAGCTCCATTTTAAGTTCCTCAGCGAAAGGCTTTACCCAAATATCTAAGGAAGCGGTTACCAATAAACTTTGTGTATTATTCCTATCGATATTTTTTATAAAGTCTAATGCATTTTCCCTCACAATTTTAGGATAGTGAAGTTCAAAAAACTGTTTAGACTTCATTTCAATCTTTTCCTGAGTCTGTCCTTTTAAAATAGATCCGATAAAACTTTTTTTCACTTTTTCCGTTTCGGCAAGCTTTAATTTCAACAGGATAAAGAGGGGTACATGTCTTAAAAATTGTATCCGGTATCTTGTAGAATCGTAGAATTTAAGATACATAAACATAGTATCCTTATAGGTCAAAGTTCCGTCAAAATCAAAACAATACAATTTTTTCATTTTCTCTTTAAAGCTTTAATTTTTTGAATATAAATTCAGGTATATTTCTGATAATCATCATAATAATACTCCAAACCGGCAAAACATATGCCACGTTTTTCTCCTTTTTAAAGGCTTTATAAATACAGGCAGCCGCTTGTTTCGGTGTTGCTGTCAGTTTCGGATTTAAGGGCAGACCTTCAGTCATTTTAGTTGCCATAAACCCAGGTTTTATCGTAAGAACGTGTACTTTTTTATCAAAAAGATAATTTCTCAAACCACTCAGATAGGCTGTAAATGCTGCTTTTGCACTTCCATAGATAAAATTACTCTGTCTTCCCCTGTCTCCTGCTACTGATGAAAGCCCAATGATCGTTCCGGATCTTCTGCTTTCAAATTTATGAGCAAAATAGTTCATTACAGGAACCAGTTTTGAATAATTAATATCTATGATACGTTCCGTATTTCTGTTATCATACAGTCCTTCTTCCGTTCCTTCTCCCAAATATCCTACGGCACAAAATAATACATTTGAATTGATATTATCAAATCTGTTGTAATCAATTTCTTTGGTCAGATCCAGTTCAATGACTTCCGCCTGCTGCAGAAATTTCACATCAATATGCCTTGCGAACCGTTCTGTAGTTTCTTTATTTGAGGTAAAAAGATAGATTTTTTCAAACTTTTCTCCTTCCTGAAGTGCTTTTTCCACAAAAGCCTGTGCCACTTCAGATGTGCTTCCCAAAACTATCATTATGAGTTGTTGTTTATGATTCTTTTGTGCTGTAAAGACACAAATTTAGGATTTTGAATATTTTTCAGATAATTGGTAAGTGATGATCTGCTCATACTGTCTTTGGTAAGATAAATTCTTCCTCCGAACTCCTGAACAATTGCATCAAGCTGGTCTACCAATTTTTTCAGTTTTGAATTGACTTTAAAATCCAAAGCCAGTGTATACCCTTCCACCGGAAATGAGTTGTAAGCCTCCGGATTATGTTTTCCAAAAAGTTTTAAAACTGCCAGGAATGATCCGTTTCCGCTCTTCGCAATCGTCTCAAGGATTCTTTTCATCCCTTCTTTTCCCGCTTCTTTAGGAATCACCATCTGATATTGTATAAAACCGGATTTTCCGTAGATTTTGTTCCAGTCATTAATAGCATCCAAAGGATAGAAAAATGTTTCGTAATCAATAAAGTTTTTAACTTCTTTCTTAGACTGTTTTTTATAGTATAGCCAGTTGAAAATTTTTACCGTAAGGGCATTCAGCACAAATCCCGGAAAATAAAAAGGAACTGTAGGCTGTAATTTTTTCTTTAATCTTAAAGGAGTTTTCGAAAACTTCTGGGGAAGCTCATGTTGAAAGGCATGCTCACCTCTCATCAGAATACTTCTTCCAATATTTTTTCCTTTCTGAAGGCAATCGATCCATGCAACGGTGTAAGTCCAGTTTTCACTTTCATCAAACAGTTTAAAGATTTCATCCAGATTATCTGCTTTGATACTTTCCTGACGAATGTATGCGGATTCTATATTTTTAAGCTTAAATTTTGCCGTAAGAATAATCCCTGTAAGTCCCATTCCACCAATGGTAGCCCAGAACTTCTCTGAATTTTCTTCTCTGGAACAGGTAATAATTTCCCCGCTCTCAGTCATGAGTTTAAATTCAATCACATATTCTGAGAAACATCCTTCTGCATGGTGGTTTTTTCCATGAACATCGGAAGCTATAGCACCTCCTACTGATACAAATTTTGTCCCCGGGGTAACATACAGAAAATATCCCTGTGGGACAGCAATTTCCAGAACATCTGAAAGCAGCACTCCGGATTCACATTCTATCACTCCGTTTAAACGGTCAAAATTGATAAACTTATTTAATTTTTTTGTTGAAAATATAGATTCTCCCAACGAAGCATCTCCATAGCATCTTCCGTTTCCTCTGGCAATAATCTCGTTGTGATTGAGTACAAATTCTTTTATTTTTTTGAAACTGTCCTCTGATCTCATTTCTTTCTCCACTACCGGGAAATTCCCCCAGTTTGTAACTTTCTGTGTGAAATTCGGCTTCATTTCTTAAAATAAATTTGAATTAAAAATGCAGCTACCCAGAGTACCAGGGTAACTTGTATATAGCGATCCCGGTACACAATTTTTGTAGGAGATTCCGTTCTGTTGTAAACCAAGGTCTGCTGAAGGTATCTTAATAAGGCAAAAACCACAAAGATTACCGTATAAAAAACTCTTTCATGGAATCTTTCCTGAACTTCCGGTGACAGGGTAAACATTAAGTAGCACACAATAGCCAGTGTAATAGAAATGGATAATGCAATGTCTGCAAACTGAACATTATACCCATCCAATGCTTTTCTTGTTTTTCCTGAAACCTGTGCGTTGATCAATTCTCCTCTTCTTTTTCCAATTGCCAGTACAAGTGCCAATACAAACGTTAAAAGAATAGCCCATTGTGAAATACTGATTCCTGTAATATAACCTCCAGCCAATACACGCAGTACAAATCCTATAGCGATAATAAAAATATCAATGATAGGAACATGTTTCAGTCTAAATGTATATGCCAGATTCATCACCACATAGAAACCTATGATGATGGCAAACTTCCAAAGCAACTCATGGAAGTAGAGCTGTGTGAAAAATACAAGAATAATGTCTGTAATGACCAGACCGATAAGAATTCCTATAGCTGTTGCTTTTGAAATAGCTCCACTAGCTAAGGGTCTTCTCCTTTTTTCAGGATGTTTTCTGTCTGCTTCGATATCATTGTAGTCATTCAGGATATACACAACACTTGCCGCAAGCGAAAATATAACAAATGCGAAAATGCTTTTGGTAAGCAGATCAATGTTGGTAATATTACCTGAAAAGAAAAGAGGGACAAATACAAAAAGGTTTTTCACCCATTGCTCTACACGGAGCAGCTTTAAATATTTCTTCATTTATGTTGTTTCAAGTACAAAAATAATAAATTCAAAATTTCTAGCATAAAAATACAAAAAAAACCGCCGGGGCGGTCTTTTACGAAAATATTTATATGTAAAATTAATTACTGCCCTTGCTTGGCATCATTAATCATTTTTTCATTTGCAGTGATCGCAAACTCAACTCTTCTGTTTTTAGCTCTTCCTTCATCAGTATCATTGCTTGCAACCGGCATATTTTTACCTTCACCTTTTGTGAACATTCTGCTTGATGCAATTCCTTTTCCTACTAAATAAGTTTTTACAGCATCAGCTCTTCTTTGAGAAAGTGCCATGTTGTAAGCGTCTTTACCTACGCTGTCTGTGTGTCCGTAGATATTGATATTGGTATCAGGGTTGTTTACTAATACTTCAGCCAGCTTATCAAGGTTAGTCTGTGCAACAGAAGTAAGGTTTGAAGAGTCAAATGCAAAGTTAACGATGCTTTCATTCATTGTTACTTTAATACCATCTCCTACTCTTTCTACCTGAGCACCTGGTAAAGTTTCTTTAATATCTCTGGCCTGCTTATCCATTTTGTTACCGATAACATTACCAGCTACACCACCGATAATACCACCTAATACAGCACCAATAGCTCCGTTTCCTCCTTTTCCTACATTGTTACCCAGGATACCTCCAAGTACTGCTCCTGAAGCAACACCTACTGCTGTACCTCTTTGTTGGTGATTTGAATTCTGAACTGCCTCACAGCTTGTCAATAATAATGCTGATGACAAGAAAAGGGCTCCTACGTATGTTTTATTAAAATTCATTTTTTTGATCTTTTATGTTGATAAATTATTTCATCCCTGTTCTCTGGAAGTTGTAAACTACTTTTACATTACCTCCTTCAAAAGGAACATCTTGCTCAAGTGAAAACTGATCTGTAGCCTGGTTGATTAACGTCATTGTATACCCTGCAGTATTTTGTTTTGCTTTAGTACCTGAAGCAATTTTTTTAAACATAAACGTATTACCACCTTTTACTTCAAATTTGATAGGTTGTGTAATTGCCGGGCAATCTCCACCACCGTTTAAAGTATACGCTCCTGTCCAGTTATTAGGAATCAGTCTCCAGTGGCTTCCCACGAAACACTGTGCGTCTGCACCTTCGTCAAAAGGTTTAATTTTATAACCTTTATCATAATCTATGCTTACAATCTGCCAGTCTCCTTTCATTTTCAGGAAGTCGGCTCTTTGATTTTGAGATGTAGCTGCTTTGTTAACAGAGGAACACGAAACTGCAAAAAGTGATGTTCCCAACATCCCTGCAAGTAGTAACTTTTTCATTTTGTTGTTTATTATTTTGTTACTATAAAGTTACAAAAAACCGTGCCAAAATTTAAAATAAAAAATAAAAAGTCCGAAAAAATTCGGACTTTTTATGGTTTCTCCTTAAAAACAGGGAGATAAATTATTTTTTAACAGCCTTTTTTACAGATTTCGAAGGCTTAGCAGTGCTTGACGGCTTTCCTTTGTAGAAATTGGTATAAGCATATTCTGCAGCTTTTTTCAGGTCGATAACACCTCCTGCCTGCGATTGATCTGTGAATCCGTTTGCAGTACTTGCATTGCTGCTTTTCACAAGCGCTTCAATGATCTGATAAGGTTTCAGATCCGGCATATATGCTAATAAAACTGCAGCTCCTCCAGCTACCACAGGGGAAGCCATAGAAGTTCCCTGAAGGTATTTGTATTCGTTTTTAGGAACGGTAGAATAAATTTCTTCACCCGGGGCGAAAACATTCACCATTTTTTTATTATAGTTAGAGAAATCGGCTCTCAAAGCACTGTTTTTATTGGTGCTTGCTCCTACTACAAGAACGTTGCTTACAAATGGTTTTTCATCAGTAACATTTTTAAAGTTGGTAGGATATGCCAAATGTTCTGCAACATCTTCATTTTCGTTACCGGCAGCTTTTACTAAAAGCACACCTTTATCTTCAGCATATTTAAAAGCATCCCAAACTACATTTTTACCTGGAGAAACAGGTTTCCCGAAGCTCATATTTAAAACTTTTGCTCCGTTATCTACTGCATATCTGATAGCGTTAGCTACATCTTTATCTCTTTCATCACCGTTTGGAACTGTTCTTACAGACATAATCTTAGCAACTTTTGAAGCTACACCGTGCTGAATTTCTTTTCCTTGCGGCAATCCAGCGATAATTCCTGCTACGTGAGTCCCATGCTCTGCATCCGGTCCTTCGTAATGGTTGTTACCATAACTTTTTTCAGAATAGTCATCATAGTTATCACCTACAATTTCTTTTCTGGTATCATAGGAAAGGTCATATTGTTTTGCTGCCGGAGCAAAGTGATCTATTGCCTCCTTCATTTCTTCTTTCATCTTCTTTTCAAATTCAGCGGAAGATTTTCCTTTGAATTCAGGGCTTTGAGAAATCTGACCCAGGAATTCCAGTGCGATTGCATCTTTTTGATCTGTAGGGGCTTTAATTGCTGAGAGTGTCTCAGCGGTTACAGGCTTACCTCCTAATAATTTTACCATATTAGGAATCAGCTCGTTCAGCATAGAATAGGTTCTGAAATTCTGTTGAGCCTCGATACTTTTCTTATTGAACATATCTTTGGCCTTCATATACATATCAAACTCATCTTTCATTTGAGCCTGATTTGCTTTATTTTTAGTGGAATCAGTTCCTTCAAAAACAGGTTTGTATTTGGCAACGACTCTTGTGACTTCCATATTATCGATATCAACATCACCGTTTTTACCTCCTATGAAGTTCCAACCGTGTACATCATCAATGTATCCGTTTCCGTCGTCATCTTTACCATTTCCGGGAATTTCATTAGGGTTTGACCAAAGGTTATTTACCAATCCGGGATGGTCTACCTGTACTCCACTATCCAAAACTCCTACCACAACGGTTTTAGGCTTTAGCCCTTTAGATTCCAAGTATTTATAAGCATTTGCTGTATTTACCCCATAAACTTTTGAAGTTGCAAAATCTTTATGATACCATGTCATCAGATCTTTATCTTCGTTTGGATCAATACTTTTAGCTTTAGATTCCTGTGCAAAAGAGAAACTAAAACCTGCTAAAAAAACTGCAGCTAATAATACCTTTTTCATATGTTGAAATTTATTTTTTTTAAAAGATACACCAATCACCAACTTCTTCTGTTCTATACTGAAATTTCACTAATAGCGATTGTATGCTAATATGATTGTTTTATATTTTTTATATACACCAGCGATTCAGGGCCTTTATTACAAATAAGGTCAAGAACCGAAAGGTCTTCCAAAAAGCCTAATTTATCAGAAAATGTCTGGTAATATTCTTCCATTTGAAACTCTGACGGAAGTTTTGCCGAAAACTTTTCTCTGAAATTAATACTTTCAGGATTTTTGATATATTCTTCATTCAAAGAGTGTGCCTTTTCTGTTTTCAATATCTGTTGGATGATTTCTATCCCTTTAAGGTTAAAATCAAGAAGGTATTTTTCCTGAAGCTCAAATATTTTTCTGAACTTATCTTCATAGTATTCAAAATAAGGAGAACTCTGATATGCCGTCTTGATTGATTTCCAATGAAGGGATCTCCAATCTTCGCGGTAAGAGATTTCAACATCTTTAAATTCTCTTTTCCCGTTATGATGGATAGGAATTATTAAAGACAATTTTCCGTTGGCTCCATAAATGTTTGCTCTGTTTCTGTAAGTCTGCTTGGGGAAACTCTCAAACTGTTCCAATGTAATTTCATTCTCAGGATTTAACAATACTGAAAACCATGAAATTGGGGGCAAATAAAATGCCGGTAATAAAATATTTTGCATAATAATATAATCTAGTTTCTAGGGTAAATTACCCGTCCTACGGCATCTTTCTCATCAATAAAGCCTAAATAACGGGAATCTAAACTTGCATTACGATTATCTCCTAAAAAGAATAATTTTCCACTTGGAACTTTTATTGGTCCAAAGTTATCTGCATTCCAATCTTTATGATAAATTTTGCGAATATCCTGATCTGTATTTGGATTTATAAACCTTTCATGGAAGAAATTATCATTAAGTTCTTTATCACTTAACTGAGTAATGAAGTAATTATCATCAATCTGAAAGACTTCACTTTCTTTAGTACCTTTAAATAGGAGATCATTTGCATAGCCTCTGTCTATTTTATAAGAATGCTTCACATTAAACTTATCTATCAATGTATTATTAACGTATAATTTTCCATCCTTAATTAAAATCTCATCATTTTCCGTTCCTATTAATCTTTGCACATAGACACCTTGAGGATAATCTAAATTATTCTGATTGTAAGCAATCATTTTAAACTTGGCATAAGGAAGGATGTTAGTCATCACAATAAATGACTTTTTTTTGATGGTAGGTTCATTGCCTGCCGTTGGTACAAAAGCATATTGCAAAACCCCGGAGAGTTTTGCAATAATAAAAAGAGTTACAATAAAGCTGCCTATTAAAAGGACTCTATTAAATATTTTACTTTTAAACACTATTCTTCAGTTTTTTTCTTTCTGAATAATTTCACGAAATACTCCCATCCGAAGAATAAGATTAAGATCATTGCTGCAATCCACCAGTAAGAGGTTTTATTGGCTTCTCCTGTATTGGTTGCTTTGAACATTCTTTCCCAACGGATTTTGAATGGTGCCTGATAAGTAGAACTGCTGTCTGCAAAAGCACCCTGAAGGCTCATCCATGTAAACATCGGCTTTCCTACAATATTTTCTTCCGGAACGAAACCAAAGAATCTTGCATCTAACGAAGCATCTCTGTTGTCTCCCACCATCATATAATAATCCTGCTGAATAGTATACTGGGTTGCTTCTTTTCCGTTGATAAAGATTTTCCCGTTCTTTTTCTCTAAGCTGTTGTGCTCATATTCAGAAATGATCCACTGATAAGTTGGAAGTGTTTCCTGATTGATTGCCACAACATCTCCTTTTTTAGGAATTCTAAGCGGGCCGTACCAATCCTGATTCCAAGGTTTGTTGATCGGGAAAATAGACTGTGTAGTATCAATTTTAGTTTTGGCTTCGTCTCTGTAATATACTGCAGCTTCACCTTTTGCTGAAACTTCTTCTTTCATATCAAGAACATGAGGAAGTTCTTTAATTTCTTTAGCAGTCTTATCCGTTAGACCTTGAAAACCATAAATAAATCCTCCGTTATCCTGTTGAAACTCCTGAACCGGTAAAAATCCATAAGCTTTATATAAGGTTGGGATATCTAATTGAGCATCGGTTGTTACAATATATCTGTGCTGTACTTCCTGATCTCCTAAAACAGTTTCCGGCTTTCCGTTTACGAAAAGTCTTCCGGCTCTCATTTCAAAAGTATCACCTGCTGTAGCAACGCAACGTTTTACGTAAGGATCTTTTCTATCGATCGCTGTATGTACAGAATCCTGAGGATAGTTGAAAACAACTACGTCATTTTTCTGAGGCTTGTTGAATTGTAAAATTCTTGTGTAGGGAAGTTTTACTCCGTCTACGTAAGATTTTGGATCATCTTTCGGGTTACCTTTCTGTCCTGTATCCATAATTGTTCCCTGAAGGAAAGGTATTGCTACCGGACGCATCGGAAGTCTGTAACCGTAGCTCCATTTGTTTACAAAAAGGAAATCTCCTACCAGTAATGTTCTTTCCATGGATCCTGTAGGAATCCCGAAAGGCTGTGTTACGAAAACGTGGATAATAGTAGCGAAAACTACCGCAAAGGTAATAGACCCAACGAATGTATCTTTCTTTTTCTCGTTTTTCTCTTCGTCTGTAAGAAACAGATCGTTTGCGTTTTCATCTTCTAACTCTACATCTTTAGAATAGTTGATCACCGCCAGATAAATAAATGGCAGGATCACGGCAAGAATCTGATCCTTGAAAAGGGTCTTCCCAAACTTTTTCACGAGATAAAGGTGGAAAACAGACATCATGATTGGCCCTACAATCGGAAGATAAGACAGGATTGCCCACCATTTCGGATGCTTTGTTTCTTTCAGAATAATGAAATAGTTATAGAAAGGGATAAAAGCAAATAAAGGGCTATAGCCCATTTTCTTGAACAGTTTCCAAGATGAAATGCCCATCAATACGGATAGTATGAGGACATATACTGTATAAGTTAAAAAATAATTCATAAATTTTTGTGCCTATTCTTATGATAAAATGATGAGTAATAAATGATAAAAGCAGTCCGCTGTTTACAATTCACTATTCATCATTTTCTGTTTATTGGTCTGCAATTTACAGAATTTGTTACAAATTAAAGTCCCAAAACGTCTTTCATTGCGAAGTTTCCTTTTTTATCTTTAATCCATTCGGCAGCTACCACAGCTCCCAGCGCAAAACCGTTTCTGTTGAAAGCAGTATGCTTGATCTCGATTTCGTCTACTTCACTTCTGTAATATACGCTATGAGTTCCCGGAACTTCATCTTCACGTACCGCAAAAATTCCTAATTGTTTACCTTCTGTCTCTTCCAGCTTCCAGGCATCGAATTTAGGATTGTTCTGAATGATTCCTTCTGCAATGGAAATAGCAGTTCCGCTTGGAGCATCTTTTTTATGGATGTGGTGAATCTCTTCCAGCTGGCAAGAGTATTCATCTACGTTTTTCATCAGATCTGCAAGCTTCTCGTTTAAAGCAAAAAATAAATTGACTCCTAAACTAAAGTTGGAACCGTATAGGAATGCTGTACCGTTTTCTACAGCCAGTTTTTCTATTTCTTCTTTCTGATCCAGCCAGCCTGTAGTTCCACAGATTACCGGAATTTTATTTTCAAGACAAGCTTTGATGTTTTCAAATGCCACTTCAGGCAATGAGAATTCAATCACAACATCCGGATTATTAAGATTCTCAGCAGTTGGGGTTTCCTTAAGACGGGCAACTACTTCATGACCTCTTTTCTGCGCGATCTCATCAATGATCTTACCCATTTTACCGTAACCAACTAATGCTATTTTCATATAATCTTTTTTATTTTTAAATATTGCTTCCCACTAAAGTCTTCTGCAAATATGTTGTCTTCTAAAATCTATAACTTAAACTGAATCCTGTTTTTGGAGCACTGTACCCATACTGATCCTGAATAACAGATGGTTTAAAAACCAAATCCGGGTCATGACGGCTTTCGTAAAGGTGCGCATCTACTACGGCATCTACAATATTCAGAATATAAATAAGTCCTGTAATTGCAATGGCATAATCTCTCTGTCTCTTCGCTCTGTCCTGCGCGTTCCCCAATGCTCTTTTATCTAAAAACGGATGGCTGTCCACAAATTCATTAGGAGTACCATTAAGTTTCGCCATGTAGTATTCACGATATTTTTTGTACTGGTTATCATTCCATACAGCAATACCAACTCCAGCTCCTACCGCTCCCCAGACAATGGGAATCTTCCAGTATTTTTTGTTATAAAACTGTCCCAATCCCGGTAAAACAGCAGAATACAATCCTGCTCTGGTGGGATTCAGTTTTATGGTTTTTATTGTAGGACCATTAGCTTTTTCAAGATCTTCAATGATCTTTGCTTCTGTTTTACCTGGTTTCACCACACGGGGTTCCTCTTTCGGAGGTGTCTGCATCCGAACGGTATCAATAGGGTTTACTTGTGAGTAAGCCAGTGCAGCGATACACAAGAAAAATGTGAAAAATATTTTCTTCATTATTTAATATGGGATAAAATATATTCCAGCTCTTCTTCATTTTTGAAGTCCAGGACAATTTTACCTTTTTTACCATTTCCAGAAGATTTGATTTCTACTTTTACATCTAAGATATCAGATATTGTCTTCTGGGCCTTTTTATAGTTATTGGAAAGCTCCACTTTTGCTTTTTTGGCAGCGGGAGATTTTGGATTCTTCAATGCAGCAGCTGCCTGCTCTGCCTGACGAACGTTTAGTTTTTCTTTGATGATAAGCTCAAACAAAACCTGCTGATCTTCTTCACTTTCAAGACTGATGATTGCCCGGCCGTGTCCTGCAGAAATTTCACCGCTTCTGATAGCATTCTGAATATCCGGATTTAGTCTTAACAGCCTGATAGAATTGGTAATGGTACTTCTATCTTTTCCTATTCTCTGACTCAGGTTTTCCTGCGTAAGACCTATTTCTTCTAAAAGCCTATGATAAGTAAGTGCAATTTCGATGGCATCAAGATCTTCTCTCTGGATGTTTTCAACAAGAGCCATCTCAAGAAGTTCCTGATCATTCACTAAACGGATATAGGCAGGAATAGTCGTTAATCCGGCAATTTTAGTTGCTCTGTAACGTCTTTCCCCGGAAATGATTTCAAACTTCTCACCGTCTTTTCTCAGGGTAATTGGTTGAATTACGCCTAAGTTTTTGATCGACTGTGCAAGTTCGTTTAATGCTTTTTCATCAAAATAAGTTCTCGGCTGCGTCGGGTTCGGATAGATATCTTCAAGCGAAACTTCTACAATATTTCCTACAAACTTATCTGCCCCTTCATCAGTAGCGGAATTGATAGTTGCTTTAGATTCTGCGCTTAAAATGGCGCCCAAGCCGCGTCCCATAGCTCTTTTTTTGTCCTTCATAGATATAATTGATAAATGATGTTTGATAAGTGGTGGCTAGCATCCACCTATTGGCCATTTATTATTAATTTAATTCTTTATTAAGTTTTCATTCTTCAAAAGAACTTCTTCAGCCAACTGAATGTACTGAACAGCTCCTTTACTTTCTGCATCATAATTCAGGATACTTTCCCCGAAACTTGGTGCTTCACTTAGCCTTACGTTTCTGCTGATAATGGTCTCAAAAACCATTTCCGGGAAGTGCAGGTTTACTTCTTCCACTACCTGATTGGATAGTCTCAATCGGCTGTCATACATCGTAAGAAGAAGACCTTCAATTCCAAGATCTTTATTGTGGATCTTCTGAACGTTTTTAACAGTATTCAAAAGTTTACCAAGCCCTTCTAATGCAAAATATTCACATTGGATCGGAATAATTACAGAGTCTGCAGCTGTAAGTGCATTGACTGTAATAAGCCCTAAACTTGGTGCACAGTCAATGATGATATAGTCATAATCATCTCTTACACTGGCTAATGCTTTTTTCAGCATATACTCACGGTCTTCCTTGTCTACCAATTCAATTTCTGCAGCTACCAGGTCAATATGTGACGGGATAATATCCAGATTCGGAGTGGCTGTTCTTTTGATACAGACTCTTGTCTCTGCGCTGTGCTCCAGTAGATTATATGTAGAATACTGAACATCTTCAACACCTAGACCGGATGTAGCATTCGCCTGAGGATCAGCATCAATGATTAATATTCTTTTTTCCAATACTCCTAATGCTGCCGCCAAGTTTACAGCAGTGGTAGTTTTACCAACGCCTCCTTTTTGATTAGCAATACCTATGATTTTTGCCATTATTAGAACTTTAAGTTTCAAAAATACACTTTTTTCTTTGCTCTCGGTGAGTGGGGAAAATCAAATTTGAGTTAAAATATTGTTAATAAGCAATTTAACGATAAAAAAAATTATCCACAAAAAAAAATCTTTGTGGATAACTATTTGAAATGTGTTTTTCCGTATTAATTATCAAACTTCATTGAGATAGGAAATTTGAAATAACTTCTTACGAATTCTCCTTTTTTGTTTTTGGCTGGAATCCATTTTCCTTTGCTTGAGATGTTTTTAATTGTTCTCATGGCTTCACTGTTAAAGTCGGCGTTGGTTCCATTAGCTTTTACCCCTGAGATGGTTCCGTCCATTTCTACAATAAAGGTAACTGTCGTTTTTACAACATCTTCTGATTCAAATCCTGAACCGTCAAAGTTGTTCATTACTTTATTTCTGAAGGAGTCTATTCCTCCTGTGAAATTAGCTTCTACACTTAATTCCGTTTCAATCTTTTTAGGATCCGCTTTTTCAACTACCGGATCAGCTTTTACCGCAGGTGGACCATCGCCTCCAATAACACGCGGAACAATCGGAATATAGGTTGTATTTGGTATTTCTTTACCTTCCGATGTTTGTGTACTTGCTACTGCATTTGTTTTATCCTCCACTTGTTTTTCATTGGTAACAATTGCTTTAGGCTCTGGCAATCTATCATCATATGTTTTTACTGCGGGAGCCGGCGGAGTGGGCTTTACAATTTGTACAGGAGGATCTTTAGGCTTTTCTACATCTTGAATCTCAATTACACGTGGAAGACTATATATAGTTCCTGTAGGTACTTCTGCTGGTTTAAATGCTGAAATCACAAACGGCGTAATAGATACTGCTGCCATTAAACTTGCTCCGATAAAAAGCGCTTTGGTTAATATTCTATCTGATTCATTTCTTAATGCATAGGCACCATATTCTTTATTGCGGTGCTCAAAGAGAACTTCGTTAAAACGAAATTCCTGATTTTGATTATGTTGTTTCATCACTACTACTTTTTAAACTGTTAAAAATTTTGATTATTAGTTTTGTTAGCTCTTATCGATAAGCAATGTTGTAATATCAAAACATCTGCCAATTTTTTAGCAAAACAACATAATATTAGAAAATTTTATGACAATGTTTAAATTTTAACATTTTTAAGTAGGAAAGTCACACAGGAAAACAGAACTATTTCCTATAAAAATAAATAAGGACAACAAACTACAAATAACGGAGTGACAGCTTAGCAGAGAAGATTATAAAAGCAGGAGAAGAAGAGTAAGAGGTATCAATAATCCCAGAGAATTGATTACTATCAGAATAATTGAACTGATCTTCGTTTTTTTATAACTTTTAGCCGCAAAATAAATCGCGCCTATACTAAAAACTAAACTGCAGACTATAAACAGGATCAGCAAAAAATCTGAACTGACTCCTATAGGCAGCCCTAAATAAACGATCAGCAAAACCGCATAAGCTATTGTAAAGTATAGACTGATTATAATATTATCCAGAAGACGCTGGGGTATTTTATTTTCTTCCATGTGATTGATTTTCCTGTTTATACTTTTGCCTTGAAACAAATGTATACAAAATTTCAAAACTGGAATAAAGCATCCTTGTCAAGGTTTAAAACCTTGACAAGGATTGATTGACAAGCTAAAAAGTAAATTTTTAAACAAAAAAAGAGACCATCCAATGACAGTCTCTTTGTTATTTTTATGTTTAAGAATATTAGAATAATTCTTTTCTGATGATGTTCTGACTTCTTTCAGGACCTACAGAAACCAAGTATACATTGATTCCTAAATATTTCTCAATAAACTCGATGTATTTCTGAGCATTGTCAGGAAGTTCATCATAGCTTCTTGCTTTTGTAATATCTTCTGCCCAACCTGGTAAATCCTGGTAGATTGGCTCGTAGTTGTACAATTTTTCTGTTGAAGAAGTGAAATAATCAATGATTTTTCCGTCTTCAGTTTTGTAATGTGTTACGACTTTTAGGTTTTCAATTCCTGTAAGAACATCTAATTTTGTAATTACCAGATTATTGATCCCATTGATCATACAAGCATGCTTTAAAGAAACAAGGTCTAACCAACCTGTTCTTCTTGGTCTACCTGTAGTCGCTCCAAATTCACCACCGATCTGTCTGATACTTTCTCCCAATTCATTGTCTAATTCAGAAGGGAAAGGACCATTTCCAACTCTTGTACAGTATGCTTTTGCCACACCGATTAAGTTCTGAAGTGATGTTGGCGGAACTCCTGCTCCTGAACAAACACCTCCTGTAGATGGAGAAGATGAAGTTACATATGGATATGTTCCGAAGTCGATATCAAGCATTAATGCCTGTGCTCCTTCAAACAATACGTTTTTACCGTCTCTGATCGCTTCGTTCAGTTCTAATTCAGTATCAACGATTCTGTCCTGAAGCTGTTTTCCGATCTCTAAATATTCGTTGTAGATTTCTTCAACGTCTAAAGTTGGCTTTCCGTAATATTTTTCAAAAAGAGAATTTTTAACTTTTAAGTTTTTCTCAATTTTATCTCTTAAAATTTCAGGATTTAAAAGGTCTACCATTCTGATCCCGACTCTTGCAATTTTATCTTCATAACAAGGTCCGATTCCTTTTTTGGTAGTTCCGATCTGAGTTCCTCCGTGTTCCTCTTCACGGTAAGTATCCAAAAGGATGTGGTAAGGCATGATGACATGCGCTCTTCTGCTGATAAAGATATGATCTGTTCTCAAGCCTTTGCTCTCGATCTGACCAACTTCTCTAATGAAAGACTTAGGGTTTACCACTACTCCGTTCGCAATGATACATTTCCCTTTGCATTGAAGAACTCCTGAAGGAAGAAGGTGCAAAACGAATTTTTCTTCACCTACATAAACCGTGTGACCAGCGTTGTCTCCACCCTGGAAACGTACTACATAGTCCGATTTTGCTGATAAAACATCCGTGATTTTTCCTTTGCCTTCATCTCCGTACTGAAGACCTACAACTACATAAGTTGACATATTTTACTTTTGTTTTTAGATTCGTGCAAAATTACTTTTAAAAAATTGGGTGAGCAAATTTGTGGTGGATTTTATTTTTTTGAGGGAGGAAAATTATATAGAGTAACATTTTTGATAACTATTTTTTTATATCTTAGTACAAACTATAACATGGAAATAAAATGGAAGAATATAAAAAAACTCTTGAAGATGAAATAGATTGGAAAATGATAGATCAATTACACAATGCAACTAATAATTTCTCATCCTCAAGCCTAGAATTTAAAAAAATTTACTTTGTATTACTTGGAATACTTACTCCTATAATCTTTAAGTTGGCAAATAACAAATTTGATATATCTTTACTCATTACCCCCCTCTGTCTTTCTATTTTTTTCTGGATCTTAGACATAATAACGTATTATTTTCAAGAAGACTTAAGAGCTAGAATGAAAGATCATTTTAAAGAATTAAAAAAAAGAAGCTCAACTATTCCTGAGAACAACGAAGAATATACGCTAGAAAACAATAGAACGCCAAAAAGCAGACTTTATCGTTCATTCTTTAATGCTTCTTCAATGTTTTATCCAATAATTATTGGGTTTGACACAATATTAATAATCTTTCATTATGCAGGAGCATTCTAAACGAAAAATATTCATTTCTTACACAACAATAGATAAAGAAATAAATATAGATTTACTATTAGAAATAGAAAAAAAAATACAAAAATTCGGTGATATATATATAGATTTATTACATAATGACAACAATCTAGAACCACAAAAAAACGTAATTAATAAATTAACTGAATCTCAACTTCTCATTGTAATAAATTCGGAAAATATTAAAAATTCCAAATGGGTAAAGATCGAAGTGGAAATAGCTAAAGAAAAAAATATAAAAACAATCTACATTAATGTAGAAGATATTCTTAATGATAATTTCAAAATTTAAATTACTCATATTTTAAATTTACATTTCCCAAAGAAGTATAACAAAGATAATTTTCTTACTTATCCCTATCTTTGATAAACTTCTAAATAAGCTATTATGCAAGTATCCAAAAAATCAGCATATTTACCATCAATTACAAACAGTAACACCCAACTTTTCTACACTCTGTTCTCTCCGGAAATACCAAAAGCCACCCTTCTCATTGTTCACGGTATGCAGGAACACAGCGGAAGATATGCAGAGATTGCAGAATATTTTGCTTCTCATGGAATTGCTGTATTGACTTATGATCATTTGGGACATGGAAAATCTGTAAAAGACAAAAAAGAGATTGGTTTCTTTCAGCTTGAAAAACCGGATGAAAGGCTTGTTGCAGATGCAGAAATGATGGCTGATTATCTTGCAGAGCAATATCCGGATGTTCCACATTTTATTTTGGGGCATTCTATGGGATCTTTTATTACACGATGTCTTCTTCAAAAGACAAGCAGTAAGTTTGCAGGAGCTGTCATTACAGGAACCGGTGGACCTTTACCGGGAATTGACTTGTTAAGAGGTTACTTGTCATTAGCTACCGCTATTGCACCTCGTTATCGTACTTTTTTGAATTCTGTTTTTACGAGCGTTAATAACAAACATTTTAAAAAAGATAAAGATTTCAGTGATACCAGCTGGCTCAGTGTAAATCCTAACAACAGAAAAGCTTTTGAGCAGGATGAACTTTGTGGAATTCCATTTACGCATAATGCCTTTTATACTTTATTTACCATTTATAAAAAAGCTACAGCGAGAAACTGGGCTGCAACTATTTCTAAGTCATTTCCTTTCCTGTTTGTAAGCGGACAGAATGATCCGATCGGGGATTTTGGAAAAGGAGTTATGCATACCGTTGACCATTTAAAAGCTGACGGTTTCCAGCATGTAGATGTGAAGATTTATCCGGAGATGCGCCACGAAATTCTTAACGAAAAAATACGGGAAGAGGTACTGAATGAAATCTACCATTGGATTGTAAAAAATTAAAATACCTTCGCTGATTTTGCGGATTCATAAACGAATAAAGTCATGAGAATACATATTTTCGGAGCTTCAGGTTCCGGGGTTACCACTTTAGGAAAAGCATTGTCTGAAGAACTCAATCTTGAATACTTTGACAGTGATGATTTTTTCTGGCTTCCAACACCAATCCCCTTTACAGAAAGACAAAACCCCGAAATGAGAAATTCAATTGTTTCAGACAAACTTCATACTTCTGAGAACTGGATTTTTGGAGGTTCAATCATTCATTGGGGTGAAAATGTATTTCCTGCATTTGACCTCATTATTTTCCTCTATCTTCCTCCTGAAGTACGACTGGAAAGGCTGCGAAAAAGAGAGTATGAAAGATATGGCGAAGAAATTACCACCAATCCGGAAAGAGCAAAAAAATTTCAGGAGTTTATGGATTGGGCTAAAGATTATGATCACCATACGGGTATTGCCAATAGAACGTTGAAAGCCCATTTGGAATGGCTGTCTGGGATGAATACTCCTTTGATTGAACTTTCAGGAGATTATGACCTGCCTAAAAAGATGGAGATTATTCTGAATACAATAAATAAATAGTTTTTAAAGTTTATAGAAAATAAAAACCTGAAAATCAATTTCCAGGTTTTATTATGATAAGTTTTGGCTAAAGCCAATGGAATTTTATTGGTTTTAAAAGACGGGCTAAAGCCCGCCTCTATTGAATATTTTCCACGTTATACAAAAAACACTTAGCCAAGCATCAATTCCCGATCAATTCCAATCTCTTTCAGAAAAACTTCGTCGTGGGAAATCACCAGCAATGTTCCATGATAATCTTTAATGGAATTGGTGAGAATTTCCACATTCTGAAGATCGAGGTTATTCGTGGGTTCATCAAGAATGATCATATCCGGAGCTTTATTGCTGATGGAAAGCCCGCAAAGAAGTAATCGTAAACGTTCACCACCACTCAACATACCACATTTCTTGTCCCAGGTATCTTTACCGAATAAAAATCTGGACAGTAATGTTTTAACCTCAGATTCCTGTAACGCATTATCATTAAAAGTCTGGACAAAATCATAAAGAGTAGAGTCATGATCAATCAGTGAATATTCCTGATCAATATAAATGCTGTTAAAGTCTGCCCTGTCTATTTTTCCTTCAGAAGATTCAGTATCTCCCAGCAGAAGTTGTATCAGACTCGTTTTTCCAGAGCCATTCGAGCCTTTGATTGAAATTCTTTCTCCACTTCGGATCTCAAGATTGAGATTTTCTTTCCATAGATTTCCTTTTCCATAATTGAAGTTAATATCTTCAGCAGTAATTAAAATCTTCCCTGAATGCAGATTGGAATCATTAAAGTTCACTTTCATCTGCTCAGAGTTCTTTAGGGAGGAGCGAAGATCTCTCAAACCATCTGAAATCCCACTGATTTTCTCTGCATGCACACTTTTCAGCTTTGAACTGTTTTTTTCAGCATTATTCCGAAGAGTGTTCATCATAATTCGTGCAACGCCCGATTTTTCCTGTTTTTGTTTTCCCTTCGCATCAAGTTTTTGCTTGCGTTCCAACGTTTCCCTTTCTTTTTCTTTGGCTTTTTTCAGCGCCCGTTCTTTTGCATGGATATCATTGTGTAAGGCTTCCTCCTCCACTTCCTTTTGCTCCGCATAAAAAGCATAGTTTCCTCCATACCTGGCAATTCCCTGATTACTTAATTCAAAGATGGTATCAACCAGATTCAGTAAAGTCCGGTCGTGGCTTACGATAACTACTGTAGCATCTGTTTTATCAATAAGTTCATACAGTAATTTTCTTCCCTCTAGATCCAGATGATTGGTAGGTTCATCCAATATAATGATCTCCGGCTGACTGATCTGAATTCCCGCAAGAAAGACCTTGGTTTTCTGGCCGCCACTTAACTCTTCCAGTGTTTGATTTAGATCAAAATCGTCAAGTCCCCAATGTTCCAATGCCTGCTGGCAACGCTCTTCAATGTCCCAGTCGTCATTAAGAATTTCAAAATAAATTTCATCCACCTCTCCATTGGTGATTTTTTGGAGTGCATTCAGTTTCTGATTTATTTTCAGACATTCAGCAATGGTAAGATGATTAAAATTTCCAAACATCTGAGGAACATAAAAAACAGAATCCGAAATAGTAATATTCCCGTTTAAAGGCTGTATTTCCCCCGCAATAATTTTCAGCAGGGTTGATTTTCCCATGCCGTTGCTTCCCACCAAAGCAGATTTGGTATGAGATGGTATTGTTAAATTGGTATAATTAAATAGAAGATCTCCTCCCGGAAACCCAAAGGATATATATTGTAGTAAAATCATGATTTCTTTCTTAAAAAATAGTTGAACACCAGTAACATCTTAGTTACTGTTTTAATTGAATCTGAAAGAAATGATATCCTACATGTCCGTATTTTGGGTTGAAAGAACAAAGGTAGTCATTTTTTACAATATTCATTTTCCCATAAATTATTAAGATATTTATCATCTCTTTTTTCTTCCACTCTTAAACACCATGTATTTATTCTCTTCCGAAGAATTCATTTTTCTAAGGCTATACCTTTCTATGTCACTCAATAACTTATACTTATTCCGATTTAAACAACTTTCATCATAATCCCCCACTTTATTATCCCGAAACCGTCAAACTTTCAAACTAATAAAAACAGGAAAGTATTTTAATCAAAAATCCGTAACTTTGCCTCCTACTAAAAATTTTATGGAAAGCATTAAAGTTCACGACAAAACTTTCGTTCCTTATTTAAAGGATGCCGAAATTCAGGAAATTGTAAAAGAGACAGCGTTAAGAATTTATGAAGATTACAAAGATGAAGTACCTGTATTCATTGGCGTTTTAAATGGGGTGGTGATGTTCTTCTCAGATCTTTTAAAATATTACCCGGGGGAATGTGAAATTGCCTTCATTCAAATGAGTTCTTACGTAGGAACTGAATCTACAGGGATTGTTTATCAGAAAATGGAACTTACCAAAGATGTAAGAGACCGTCACATCATTCTTGTAGAAGATATCGTAGATACAGGAAACACTGTTGAGAGTCTTTTCAAATATTTCAAGGAAACACAACGTCCTAAATCTGTAAAACTGGCGAGTTTCTTACTGAAACCTGAGATTTACAAGAAGGATTTCAAACTGGATTATATCGGAATGGAAATTCCAAACAAATTTGTACTTGGATACGGACTTGATTATGATGAATTGGGAAGAAACCTACCTAATTTATATCAATTGGAAGACGGACAAATCAACCATTAATTATTGTCATTAGCTACCGGCTATTGGCTGTTAGCTTTAAAACTTAATCGAAATAAAAGTAAAATATTAACTTAAAAAAGCTAAAAGCCAACAGTGTATTGTATTACTAACGGCTGGAAGCGTATCAACATTATGATAAACATTGTTCTGTTCGGCCCTCCAGGAAGTGGAAAAGGAACACAAGCTCAGAATCTAATCGAGAAATTCAATTTAAAACAGGTTTCAACAGGTGATCTTTTCAGATACAATATGAAAAATGACACTGAACTTGGGAAACTGGCTAAGTCATACATCGATAAGGGAGAATTGGTTCCGGATCAGGTAACAACAGATATGCTGATCGATGAGATCAAAAAACCTACTGATACCAACGGTTTTATTTTTGACGGATATCCAAGAACAACTGCACAGACAGAAGCTCTGGAAACCATCGTTAAGGAAGTACTGAACGACGATATTGATATCTGTCTTTCATTGGTAGTAGAGGACAAAATTTTGGTTGAAAGACTTCTGAAAAGAGGAGAAACCAGCGGAAGATCAGACGACAGCAATGTAGAGATCATCGAAAACAGAATTAAAGAATATTATACTAAAACAGCAGAAGTTGCCGAGCTTTATAAGCAGCAGGGTAAATATGTAGAGGTAAACGGTGTTGGAGAAATTGACGAGATTTCCCAAAAACTTTTCGCTGAAGTAGAGAAAATTAAATAATCGGGATACGGGTACGGGATAAGAAATTTCCTCCCGTAGCTCACAACTCGCAACACAAACTATATGTCTAACTTTGTAGATTACGTAAAGATCCATTGTAAAAGCGGACACGGAGGTGCTGGTTCTGCCCACCTTCGCCGTGAAAAGTATATTCCTAAAGGTGGTCCTGACGGTGGCGACGGAGGTCGTGGCGGACACGTCATCATGAGAGGAAATGCTAATGAATGGACTTTGCTTCCACTTCGATACACCCGTCACATAAAAGCAGAACGCGGTGAAAACGGAGCGAAAAACCAGCTTACAGGAGCTGACGGTTCTGATATTTATATTGATGTTCCCATTGGAACGATCGCTAAAAATGAAGAAGGTGAAATTATCGGAGAAATCCTTGATGACAAGCAGGAAATCATTTTGATGCAGGGAGGAAAAGGTGGAAAAGGAAACGAACATTTCAAATCTTCTACCAATCAGACCCCAAGATATGCTCAACCCGGAATGGATGGCGAAGAAGGCTATGTGGTCTTCGAGCTTAAAATTTTGGCTGATGTAGGACTTGTTGGGTTTCCAAATGCCGGAAAATCTACACTTTTAGCATCTGTTTCTGCGGCAAAACCAAAAATTGCCAATTACGCCTTTACAACCCTGACTCCTAACCTTGGAATTGTGGACTACAGAAATTACAAATCTTTTGTAATGGCTGATATTCCCGGAATTATTGAAGGAGCAGCGGAAGGAAAAGGATTAGGACACAGATTCCTGAGACATATTGAAAGAAACTCTATCCTATTGTTTTTAATTCCTTCGGATTCTGAAGATCACTTCCAGGAATTTAAAATTCTTGAAAATGAGCTGAAGGAGTACAATCCCGAACTTTTGGATAAGGATTTTATTATTTCCGTTTCAAAATCTGACCTTTTGGATGATGAACTGAAAAAAGAAATTGCAGCAGAGTTTCCTGAAAACAAGCAGCCTTTATTCTTTTCAGGAGTTACCGGAGAAGGTCTTATGGAGCTTAAAGATGCCATCTGGAAACAACTGCACGGATAGAAATACATTGATTTATTAGTTTTATTTTAAATAGAACTGCATCATAAAAACAGCCTCATAAAAATCTGAGGCTGTTTTTTATGTTTACAATTCACTTATTTTTCTATATAATATTTAAACCATTAAGAAGAATTTAAGAGATAAAGTATAGTTAAGATAAATCATTCTGATTCTTAAGCTTAAAGCGAAGCTTATCTTAATGTCCTTAACATCTTCATCCTATCTTAATGGTTTAAATAAAAGATTAAGTAGATTTATTATTTTATATTTAACATACAAACACAGCAAAATGAAGTTTTTGGAACAATTATTGGGAGACCATCTGAAATTTTAAACTATGAAATATTTATTGACCCTTTGTGCATTTGTATTTTTATTTTCCTGTACGTCTCAGAAAGTAAACTCCAAATATTCTACTATTGAATATGAGGCTACCCCGTGTTTCGGATTCTGTCCAGTTTTTAAAATGACGATCAGTCCGGACAGAACAGCCGTTTTTGAAGCAGAACATTTTAATTTTAATGATAAGCCTTCAAAGGATGAATTTTCAAAGCCTCGTGAAGGAACTTTTAAAGGAACAATCAAGGAAGAGGATTACAATAAATTAATCAGCTTACTGGATGGGCTCAATGTAAAAAGCTTAAACGATAAGTATGGTGAGAAAAATATCACCGATCTTCCAACCTCTTATTTAAGAATCAAATTCGCTGACGGCACTTCTAAAAATGTGGAAGATTACGGAAAACATGGAAGTGAAAAACTTTCAGAAGTCTATCAATTTTTTGAAAACTTAAGAAAGAATCAACAATGGAATAAAGTGAAATAGTTTCACTAAAAAATATTTAATTTATCTTTGTAACAGTAATTCCTTCATTTGGAGGAATTTTTTTTTTGTAAAACTATTAACCATTTAAAATAAACATGAAGAAGAACATTTTTTTCATTGCAGCATTTGCTTTCTCAGCAATATTTAATGCACAAGAAACCACAAAAGATCCGGCCTCTGTGAGCTTTGGGGTAAAGGGAGGATATTCCTTATCCAATATGAAGTTTTTCGGAACCGGGCTGGATTCAAAATCCTATTTTTACTTAGGTATCGCAGCAGAGCAGCCTTTATCTTCTAAATTTGGCTTACAGGCTGAATTACTGTATACTCAATTGGGTGGTAAAGATGCTTATCCCTGGTATCAGTTGGTAGGCAATGAGGTGGTAAGCATGGGTAACATGAACTTTAATTACAAATTCAACCAGATACAGGTTCCCATTTCAGTAAAATATTATATTGTTCCAGAGCTTTCTGCTTCTGTAGGGATGAACTTAGGATTTAACATATCATCCAAAGTAAAAATGAATACTGTTTTTGATGAGGCTGAAACCCACAATTACGAATCTTTAAAAACCCTGAATTTATTTCCATTTGTAGGGGCAGAATATAAGATTAATCAAAAGTTTTTTGTTGATGCCAGATATAATTTCAATTTTATAGAAATGAATAAAAGCAATGCAGTTCCTGTTAAAATAGGATTTCTGCAGGCTGGTGTAGGATATAGATTTAAATAAACTTCAGATATTTAACAGAAAAAAATGGCGGCTCACATTCGGGTGGCCATTTCTGTTTTTCAATAGGCAATAAGTCTAAAAAAGTGGAATAAGATACTTAAAAATATTTAGACTACCTTTGCAGAATGTAATTCTTTCAGACTGAAGGAATTTTTATTTAAATTTTAAAATAATTCATTTGAATTTTACAGACTTAAACTTAATAGAACCTATTGCAAAAGCAATTCAGGAGCAGGGATACACGACTCCTACTCCTATCCAGGAAAGATCTATTCCTGATATATTAGACGGCAGAGACTTTTTAGGCTGCGCGCAGACAGGAACTGGTAAAACAGCTGCTTTTTCTATTCCTATTCTACAGAATTTATCTAAAAATAAAATTCCCAATAAACATATAAAAGCGTTAATCCTTACTCCAACCAGAGAACTGGCCATTCAGATTGAGGAAAATATTAATGCTTACGGTAAATATCTTCCATTAAAACAACTTGTTATTTTTGGAGGGGTAAAACAAGGAAATCAGGAGGCTGCTTTGAGGAAAGGAGTTGATATTCTGGTAGCTACCCCAGGAAGACTTCTTGACTTTATTGCTCAGGGCATTATCAGTTTGAAAAATCTTGAGATCTTTGTTCTTGATGAAGCAGACAGAATGCTGGATATGGGATTTGTACATGATGTAAAAAGAATCATCAAACTTCTACCTCAGAGAAGACAGACTTTATTCTTTTCTGCAACAATGCCGACTGAAATTCAGAAACTGGCTAACTCTATCCTGAATAATCCGGTAAAAGTAGAGGTAACTCCGGTTTCTTCTACAGCAGACACCATTAAACAATCTGTATATTTTGTAGAAAAAGATAACAAGCTGGATTTGCTTTCTCACATTCTGCAAAATGACATTTCAGATTCTGTATTGGTATTTGCAAGAACGAAACACGGAGCAGATAAGATTGCCAGAAAACTTCAGAAAGATAATATTTCTGCAGAAGCCATTCATGGTAACAAGTCTCAGAATGCAAGACAGAATGCATTAAATAACTTTAAATCCGGAAAAACTAGAGTTCTTGTAGCAACTGATATTGCAGCAAGAGGAATTGATATTGATGAATTGAAATTCGTAATCAATTTTGAGCTTTCCGATGTTTCTGAAACATACGTACACCGAATTGGAAGAACAGGAAGAGCCGGAGCTGAAGGAACATCTATTTCTTTTGTAGACGGGCTTGATCTTTTGAATTTAAAGAATACTGAAAAGTTGATTGGGAAGAAAATTCCTGTAATCAAAGACCATCCGTTCCATACTGATAATTTGGTTGCACAAAAAAGGGATTCTAACAACAAACCAGTTCATGCAGGTGGTGACAAACCAAGAACAGGCAACAGTAATAATTCAAGGCCAAATAACAACCGTAAAAAGCCTTCTACAGGAGCTTCGGTAGGATTTAAAAAGCCTAAGAATAAGAATTTCACCAGAAAAAAATAAAATAAAAGTCCTTTTTTGAAAAGGACTTTTTTATTGATAGTTTATCATTATTCTGTTTTTTGTTTTGTATAGCAATACCCGATAGTACAAAAAGGTAAACAAGCGGCCAGATAGGTTGTAGAAAAGAAATTATTCTGATAAGAAAATCCTAAGGTCATATACTGCTCACTTACAAAACTCAACATCACGAAAAAAAGAAGATACGCTGAACAGTAAAATACTGTTTCTATTTTTTTCACATAAAAGGAAAGTATGATCGACAGTATAATAAAGAACAGCATAACAAATTTATTGCTTTGTCCCTGAAGATTAAGAGGATTGTATTGCAGCACATGCTCAATACTTTTACCAGGCAGCAGAACGGATGCCATTAGTAATGCTGCTGTCAATAAAAAGCTTATTCCAAATTGTATTTTATTTTTCCAGCTGGTTTTAAAAAAAGGATTTAATAAAAAAATAATCAAAGGAATAGTCACTGCACTTCTTGTAAGACATAAAATTCCTATACATATTCCCAACAGAACAGGTCTTTTAAAATAATTGTCTTTAAACTTTCTGCTCCAAAAAAGAATGAAGGCTGCAACGGCAATAAAGGAAGAGATAAAATCGCTTTTACAAACCACTTCATAAATATAGGCCAGGGAAATCCCAAGCATTACTATCGCGAGAAATCTATGAAAATTGCCCTTAAATTCTAGAAAAATGACATAGGAAAACAATAAAAAAGCTGAAACCTGAAGATATCCGACATTCCCTAAAAAATAAAAAACACTTGATAAAAGCAATTGTCCGGGAAGATAAGATGATAAATTTCCCATGAAATTTGGAGTATCATAGATGTATTCTCCTTTTGTCCAATGCTTCACAGAAAATTCTAAAGTTGCCCATCTATCGATATTCATTTTATAAGGATCCGTCATCACATGGCACATGGCAATGTAAACAACAGTTATAGCAGCGATAAGGAGATATACTGATTTCTCAGTCCATATCTTTTTCAGCCAAGACCATTTTCCTAAAGAAAATAATAATAAATTGCCTCCTGAAAAAAGAATAATTAAAATATTAAGAGGAACAAAAGACTGCCTGATTCCATATTTTGTCAGAAATAAAAGATTGATTATGAAATAAACAGCAAACAGCAATATACCATTCAACCGATTGTTCCTTGTAAAATTTAACAGGGCATTCATTAATTATGCTATTTTAAAAATATTTTTAGCATTTTCTGTAGTAATGCGGTCTATCTCAGAGAAATCTTTCCCATAAATATCTACCAGTTTTCCAGCAACCAGATCAAGATAAGAGCTTTCATTTCTTTTTCCTCTGTGGGGAACTGGCGCCAGATAAGGAGAATCTGTTTCCAGAACAATTTTATTCAATGGAATTTCACCCAGAAATTGATCTATTTTCCCATTTTTGAACGTTACTACTCCACCGATTCCTAAAATGAAATTAAGATCAACAGCGTGGTGTGCCTGTTCAAGATTTCCTGAAAAGCAGTGGAAGATTCCTCGCAGCTTCGGGTGTTTTTTTCTTTCCAGCACTTCAAAGGTTTCGTCGAAGCTTTCTCTTGTATGAATTACAATCGGAAGATCTTTTTCTATGGCCCAGTCAATCTGCTGTTCAAAAGCTTTCACCTGAATATCCAGCGTTGTTTTATCCCAATACAGATCAATCCCAATCTCTCCAATTGCAGGAAAATGTCTCTGATCCAGATAGTTTTTTACGATTTCAAGTTCTTTTTCCCAGGATTCAGGTTTTACATAACAAGGGTGTAATCCCATCATTGAAAAAATCTGTTCCGGATATTCTGTTTCCAGCTGCAGCATCTTCTCATGGGATTCGGAATCAATTGCAGGAAGATAAAATTCTGTAATTCCTTTGCTTAAAGCTCTCTGAATAGCTTCTTTTCTGTCTTCATCAAATTCTTCTGCGTATAGGTGTGTATGTGTATCAATCATTTTTTTAGTATTTTAACAGATCTTCATAAGGGTTTTTAAGCCCCAGCAACATTCCAAAAGCCGGCTCGGTTTTTATTCCCTGTTTTTTTAGTTCTATTATTTTTTGTTTAAATTTTTCTCCTTTTTCCTGTAATATTTTGTATTCGGAAACCATATGAAGATAGGCATTCTGCTCTGTCGTAGGCTTATTCTGTCCAAAAACTTCGATGGGAAACCCTTCCAGCATAAAATTTAGTGTAATACATTTTTCACCATTTATATTGGGATATTCAACTTCTACGTCTTGAGGCATAAGCTGACTAAATAGTAAATCATCCAGAAAGTCTTGTTCAAATTTTAAATCCACCTCAAAAATAAGATCCAAATCGCTTCCTTTGACATCAATCTCCAGAGGAACAGTTCCTGCTAAAATTGGTGAATAATCTTTCAGTTTCTCAAAGACACGATACTTTGTAAGAATTTCATAAGCTCTTTTTTGTCTGTCATTTCCATCTTTCAGATAGTCAATTCTTGTAAAATCAAGCATTTAAAATATTTTATGTTTTACCTTTTTACGTTGAATTTCAATTCTTTGATCTAATTTCTCCCTGAATTCTATAAACTTAGGGTCTTTCTTATCACTCGTCTTATGCTCCAGTGCCTTGATAATCTTAAAATTTTCTTTGATAAAATTCTGTGTCTCTCCTGAAAAATAGGCATTTCCAAATTTCTCAAAAATATAATTAACCGCCTGTGTGCTTGGGTGAATCATATCTTCTTTATAAAAACGATAGTCCCGAAGATCATCCATCAAAATCTCATAGACCGGCAGATAATGACAGTCTTCAAAGAGAGAAATGGACTCGTGGATAGCGGTAATTAATTTGGATTTACTTAACTGATTTTCAACCATTCCATCTTTGGTATGTCTTACAGGTGAAACGGTAAACAGGATCTGCACTCCTTCTTTACAAATATCTTTAAGATCGAGAATTGTCTGGTAGATAGAACTCGTAAGCTCCTGATGGGAAAGCAGTCTTTTCTCAAAAAACTTTTGAGGAATTTTGTGACAGTTGGCCACCAGCTTTTTCTTGGGAAGAAACTCGTAAATAAATGAGGATCCGTAGGTAATTATAATCCAGTCAGCTTCCTGAAGAAAGGCATTTCCGGCTTCAATAGCCCCGTTTATTTTATCTAAGGTCTGATGAATATACCGGGTATCAAAACTGGTGTGATGATCCAGAGAAATATATTCTTCATTATAGGTAATCAGCTCCTCTTCTTCGTAAAACGCAGAATCATGTAATCTATTGAGCGCGTTATTGATTGAAAAAGGATTAAATATCGTCCCAAAGGGGTTATTAAGGGTTTGAAGTTGTCCATCCTTAAGTAAATCAGTCATTTCAGAGGCAAAACATGAACCTATTGAAAATATCTTATCTTCAATCTCAATCTTGTTATCTGATGCAGGAATATCAACTTCTGTTCTGAATTTCATCGTATAGGTATTAGGTGGCAGGAAATAGGTAGCAGGTAAATTGCTGTTACCTGCTACCTACCATCTACTACCTCTATTAACTTTCTCTTCTCAACAAATAATTTGCCAGCTCGATAAAAGGTTTTTTCTTTTCCTCAGGAACATCTATTTTCTGAAGATAGCTTTGTCCGATTTCGTTATGTTTTTCGATCAGACGTAATGCTTTTTCATCTACTTTTGTTCTTCTGAATATCTTTTCTACTCCGTATACTTTATCAACGTTTTCCGTCTTTTTAGAATACCAGTAATCCAGTTCTTTTCTTTCTTCATCGGTAGCATGTTCTCTTGCTAACAAATACAGAACGGTTTTCTTATTTTCATAAATATCTCCTGCATGCTTTTTACCGAACTGTGCCTGATCACCGAATACATCAAGATAATCATCCATAATCTGGAACGCAATCCCGATATGTTTTCCGAAATTGAAAATAGCTTTAGCATCTTTAAAATCTGCTTTTGCAATCAAAGCTCCGATCTCAAATGATGAAGCACTTAAAACTCCTGTTTTATAAGTAATCATTCTGATGTAGTCATCAAAAGTAACGTCTTTCTGAGTTTCAAAGTTGATATCGTACTGCTGTCCTTCACAAAGCAGAAGCCCGGTGTGGGTAAATATTCTGATACATGCTTTAAAGATTTCAGGTTCCAAGTCCTCAAAAAACTTATAGGCTTTAAGCATCAGTCCGTCTCCGGAAAGAATTCCTACATTAAGACCGTGTAAGGTATGAATGGTAGGTTTATTTCTTCTTAAAGGAGCTTCATCCATAATATCATCATGGATCAGCGTGAAGTTATGGAAAAACTCGATAGCCAAAGCCGGCTTAATTGCCTGCTTAAGATCTCCGCCGAACATCTCGCAAGCCATCAGCACCATAATAGGACGAAGACGCTTTCCACCATGGGAAATAATATAGTTCATCGGCTCATACAGCTCCGAAGGTTTATCTTTAAAAGTATATTTAGTGATGGCGTCCGCAACAATCTGCTGGTATCTGTCTAAAAATTCCATAAAATCTTTTAATTTGAACAAAAATACGATTTTTCGAGGCTTTATAAAACAAAAAACTTTGCCCAAACGGACAAAGTTTATATAAATATTTTAATTTTTTTAAGAAAATAAAGAGACTACAAGATAAGTAACTCCTGCTACAATTGCAGAGATTGGAATGGTTAAAATCCAAGCCCAAAGTAAGCTTACCGTTATTCCCCATCTTACCGCTGATATTCTTTTTGTTAATCCTACCCCAATGATGGATCCTGTAATCGTATGTGTTGTAGACACAGGAATAGAAAGATGTTCTGTAATAAATAATGTAATAGCTCCTGCAGTTTCTGCACTCACCCCTTCTAATGGTGTTACTTTCGTAATTTTTGTACCCATAGTCTTGATGATCTTCCATCCTCCGCTCATAGTACCTAAAGCAATTGCTAAAAAGGATACTAACGGAACCCATAAGTAATGCTGAGCAAAATAATTAAAACGTTCACCGGAAGCGATGTTCAAATATAAAGGATCATGAATCATATCTACATGATAGAAAATGATTGCAGCTCCAATAATACCCATAACTTTCTGAGCATCATTTAACCCGTGAGTCAAACTAAATAATGCTGAAGATGCCAGCTGTAATCTTTTGAATGACTGATCTGCTTTGTGAGGGTTTGATCTCTTATAAAGGTGTACAATAATGAGTGTAATGATTATAGAAATTAACATCCCGATAAAAGGAGCTAAGAAAATAAACAGGAAAATAGGAATTACTTTATCAAACTTTACGACACTTTGGTGGGTGACCTGAATGAAAGCTTCTTTAAGGGTCTCCCAAATCCCAAGATTAGGTTGTACAGCAGCTACATCATGATAATCCATCATAAAAGCATGCATTAAAGCAGCTCCTAAAAATCCTCCGATCAGCGTATGCGAAGACGAAGAAGGAATTCCAAACCACCATGTCAAAAGATTCCAGGCAATGGCCGCAACCAAACCTGAAAATATAACTTCTAGATTGATAAAATTCTCATTAACTGTTTTGGCAATTGTATTACCAATTTTAAATTCTCCAATAACATAGGCAGCTAAGAAGAATGCTGCAAAGTTCCAAAGCGCTGCCCAAAGTACAGCCTGGAATGGAGTTAAAACTTTTGTAGAAACAATAGTCGCAATTGAGTTGGCTGCATCATGAAAACCATTGATATAATCGAAGATCAGGGCCAACGCAATAATAACTACAAGTAAAATCGGAAATTCCATTTTTTGCTATGTATTAGGCGTATTTAATCATGATGTTCTCAATTGTATTGGCAACATCTTCTGCTTTGTCCGTTACAATTTCAAGATAGTTCAATACAGATGAAACTTTAATAATGTTAATTGCATCATTAGTTTCAAATAATTCTACCATTGAATTGGAAAGCAAATCATCAGCAATATTCTCAATAGAGTTCACTTTAATACAAGCTTCTTTCACCTGCTCCATATTTTTGAACCCTTTAAGGTTTTTCATAGCATTCTGAATTTCAAGACATGCTTTATGGATCAATAAAGAGAAGTCTGAATAAGCCTTCATCTCAGGTGATTTGTATAGGAAAATATATTTTGTGGAAGCGTAGATATAATCAGCGATATCATCCAGTCCTGTTGCCAATGTGTGGATATCCTCACGGTCAAAAGGTGTAATGAAGTTTTTCCCTAATTCTACGAAAATTTCGTGAGTAAGTTCATCATTCTTGTGTTCGAAGTCACTCATTTTCTTCAACATAGAATCGTCATTAAGATCGAAATCTTTGATTCCTGTGTTGAAATCTTCTGACATTGCAACTAGATTTTCAGTTACTTTTTCGAAAAGTACAAAGAAGATTTTATCTTTTGGTTGAAAAGCGTGGAAAATATTACCAATTCCCATTTTTTAGTATTTATAATTCGTGTGCAAATTTCTTAAAAAAGGATTGTACGTGAAACTATATGACATTAAGTTTTGTTAACATTCGCTTAACTCCTGATTATCAAATAAAAAAACCGGCATTAAAGCCGGTTTTATATAGTAATTTGTGAGATTTAGTTTGCTACTTCAGCTCTCATATCTTTTCCTTTGAACTTCATGGATTGAATATTGCTCAAGACATTGTCTTTAAACGATTTTTCAACTTCGAAGAAAGAGAATTTCTCTAAGATTTCGATATCTCCGATTTCAGCTCTTTTTTTGGATTTTCCATCACCAGTAGCCTTATTGATAATATCTAAAACATCAAGCTTCTTCAAATGGTCTTTTTTCCCAAGATTAAAGAAGAATCTTACCATACTCTCATCTCTTCTTCTTGGCTTTCCACCACGATCTCTGTCTCTTCCGCGATCTCTGTCTCTGCTGTCTCTGTCACGTCCGCGGTCTCTGTCTCTGTCTCTATCACGTCCACGGTCTCTTCTTGAGTAGTCATCATCTCTGCTGCTCAATTTCTGCTCAACAAGATCGTGTTTGTCTTTGTAATATAAAGCAAGATCCTTCAATTGGAACTGTAGCAACTGGTGCACCAATTCTTCTTTTGTAAATTTGCTTAGATCCGGGATTAGGCTATCATCAAATTCGAAAAGATCCTCGTGTTCCGTTAATAATTTTTCGAATACACCTCCTACCTGAGCTTTGATAATATCATCACCCGTTGGAATGAATTTTTCGTTAATTTCAATTTTTGTTGCAGATTTGATCTGTTTCAGTTTTCTGCTTTCTTCAGGCTTTATTAAGGCCATAGAAATACCATCTTTTCCAGCTCTACCTGTTCTTCCGCTTCTGTGAACGAATACTTCAGGATCATCTGGTAAAGAGAAGTGAATAACGTGTGTAAGAGAGTTTACATCCAATCCTCTTGCTGCAACGTCTGTCGCTACAAGAATATCAATGTTTTTCAATCTGAATTTCTTCATTACTGTATCTCTCTGCGCCTGAGAAAGATCACCATGAAGAGCATCAGCTGCATACCCGTTCTGCATCAGGAAATCTGCAACCTCCTGAGTTTCCATTCTCGTTCTACAGAAGATAATGGAGTACTGATTAGGGTTGGCATCGATTAATCTCTTCAACGCTTCTTTTTTCTGACGGTACCCTACTACATAGTATTCGTGCGTAATGTTCTTCTTCACTTCGTTGATAGAACCTACTGAAATACGGTGTGGTTTTGTAAGGTAATTTTTGGAAATTCTTTCCACCTCTTTATTCATCGTTGCAGAGAATAAAAAAGTTTGTTTAGTTTCCGGAGTTTCGCTTAGAATGGTTTCCAATTCGTCTTTGAATCCCATAGAAAGCATTTCATCGGCTTCGTCTAATACTAACCAATGAATCGCAGAAAAGTCAAGTGCTTTTCTGTTGATAAGATCAATTACTCTTCCCGGAGTTCCCACAATAATCTGTGGTTTATCCTTCAAAGATCTCATCTGGTCTACAATACTACTTCCACCATAAACTGCAGTAGTTTTGATGTCTTTCATGTACTTAGAGTAATTCTTTATGTCCTTCGAAATCTGAAGACATAATTCCCGTGTCGGACAAAGCACCAATAATTGGATTTTGCGACTCGTATCGTCAATCATATCCAAAATCGGAAGCGAAAACGCTGCTGTCTTGCCTGTCCCTGTTTGCGCAAGTGCGATCAAGTCGCGAATATCTGAAAGAATAAAAGGGATAGTCTGTTTTTGGATTTCTGTTGGGCTTTCGTAGCCCAGTTCGCCAATTGCCTTAAGGATATCAGGACTTAAATTGGTTTCCGTAAATAAATTCATTAACTATTTTAAAATTTTTGCAAAGATACAACAAATATTTGACTTGTTTTTGAATAAAGTTTTAAATATACAATCTTAAATTCAGAATCTTTTAATATTTCTTTGATTTTTTGAAAATTAAATGTAAAAAAAACAGCCTTAAACTAAGGACTTGTTAAACATTATTTTTTTTTATTAAATTGGATTGATTTTTTCTGTGAAATTTATGAATTTTCAAAAATAAAACCATAGAACGTAAATTTTTCTCTTTTTATATTATTATGCAAAACATTACATCTATCACAAAAGGCCACTCTAAAATGACATAAAAATATCGTCAAATGAATAAAGAGAACTTCACGTATTTGGTACTTGGCAGCGCCTTACTGACCAACCTATTTTAATCACCAATCCGCCACTGCTGATTCCTTTATCATCCAATATCCGGGTATTACCCATACTGAAAGTTTTAAAACCTGAATAGATTTTGTACATTTGAATTGTGGTACAAATTTCCAATTCTAAATTTCCAGATTGAAAAGCCTACCCAAATCTGACTTAGCAACAACACTAAAAACACCTCACACAATATGTCTGCAAGCATTTCTTCCAAAACATTTGATTTTTTAAACAAATTAAACAAAAACAATAACCGCGAGTGGTTTAATGAAAATAAAAATCTTTACACTGAATCTCAGCAAAATGTGGTGTCATTTCTTGATGAACTGATTAAAGATATGTCAGGTTTTGATGAAGAACTTGCTAAAATTGACAGTAAAAAAGCGCTGTTCAGAATTTACAGAGATACGAGATTTTCAAAGGATAAGTCGCCTTATAAAACTAATTTCGGAGCTTCACTGGGAATGGGAAAAGGCAATCAGAAAGGTGGTTATTATCTTCACATGGAACCCGGAAAATCCTTTTTAGCCGGAGGGATTTATATGCCTGAATCTTCAGTTCTGAAAGAAGTACGCAAAGAAATATCGTTATATGGTGATGATTTCCTCAAAATTCTCAATAATAAAGATTTTAAAAAGCACTTTCCGGAACTAGACCAGGACGACAAACTGAAAAAAATCCCACAAGGTTTCGAAAAAGAAGATCCTATGGGAGAATATCTTAAACTTAAAAACTTCATTGTAGTATATTCTTTAAAAGACGAGGAGGTACTGGATAAAAATGCAGTGGAAAATATGACTAAAGTTTTCAAGGTGATGAAGCCCTTCAATGATTTCCTAAACACTCCTTTTCTTTAATTGATCCTGAAAACAGACGTTTTTCCTGCAGGTAGCACCGATTTTCAAAGATAATTAAGCCTTCTGTTTCTGAATATTTTACAAAAGTTCGGGGGATAAAAATACCTCTGTGACAAATTTAAAATCTATTAAAAGCAACAGATTACAAAAACAGAAACCAAAGATAACGATTGAAAATCAACCTATTATATTTAACATTTTTTAAGAAAAGTTTTACATTTTTGCTTATCTTTGCTGTTCGTCAAAAAGCTTACGATGTCTTTATACCAAAAAATCGCAGAAAAACTACAATATATAAGTCCGAATTTCTATAAAAAAAGATATTTCAAAACGTTAAATAATCTTAATAAAAATAATTTTTCGGAACGCAATGTAGAACCGGAACTGGTATGGATCAAAGAATACCTTCCTAAAAATGCTGTTATATTAGACATTGGTGCGAATGTAGGAACTTTCCTATATCAACTGGAAAACGCATTGAACCATGATAACATTTATGGTTTTGAACCCAATAAAAAGCTTTGCAGACGATTGAAAAGACTGTTTCCAGCCATGCATGTCTTTCCTCTGGCTCTTTCTGATGAAAACAGTATTGCCGAGTTCAAAGTACCCATTATTAACGGAAAAACGGTTGCTTCCCGCGGTACTTTAAACACTTCTTACAAAGAGAAAGGAGAAGAGAAAAGCTATACTGAGAAAGTAAAAGTGATCAAACTGGATGAATGGGCTGCACTTGAACATTTCAACAGACTTGATTTTATCAAAATAGACGTTGAAGGAAATGAAATAAAAACTCTTTCCGGAGCGAGAGAAACTATCAGACAGTTCAAACCAACTTTGATGGTTGAAATGGAACAAAGACACCACCAAACTCCTATATGGAATGAAATATCTGAAGTGATGAGCTGGGGATATGAAGCGAAATATCTGAACAGAAACAGCTTTACCCTGGAAAATCTTACAGAGGATATTATAACACAAAATACAAACGACGAAAAAAATAAAACCCAGTACATCAACAATATTATTTTCATACCTAAAAACATTTAAAACGACTTTATGAGTGTAGTAGCGAGACAAGGCTTCAAATATTCCATTATCGGTTATATTGGTTTTTTGCTGGGCACAGTTTCCGCAATATTCATATTTCCGAATGATTTTGAATTTTACGGAAAGCTTCGCTACATTCTTCCTACTGCAGAGATGCTGGTTCCTTTTGTGGTCCTGGGAATTTCCTATTCCAACGTGAAGTTTTTTCATACAGTAGAAAGAGACGGCAAAAAACAAAACATGCTCTCATTGTCGTTGCTCACTGTTTTCATCAACTTTCTAATTTTCACGGTTGTATTTTTTATACTTCCCTATTTTTATCCAAAATTCAGGCACTCGGAAGCATGGAAGATCAAAGAAATGATCTTACCACTTATTTTAATCCTTTCATTTTGTGCTATTTTCAATAAATACACTTCCAATTATAAAAGAATTGTGGTTTCCAATATTTTCGACAATCTGTTTCCGAAAATTGCAAATCTGGGAGCTTTCTGTCTTTTTTTCTTTGCTTTATCACAGAATATCACTGCTGCAACGTCACAGAAAATTGCTTTTGCATTCTTTTTTGGAATCTTCTTTTTAATGCTTTTGGGGTATATTTACTACACCAACAAACTGGAAAAAATCAAGCTTGATTTTAATACGGATTATTTTAAGAAAAATAATTTCTGGAAAGAATTCTTCAATTACAGTTTCTTCGGATTCCTGGGAACTTTTGGAAATTACCTGGCCATCAACAGCTTTATGATCGGAGAATTTATGGGAATGGAAGAGGTAGGAATCTATTCTGTTTTGTATGCGCTGATCTCATTAATCTCTATTCCACAGCTTGGATTATTTAATATCTCCGCCCCTATCATCAACAAAACTCTGGCAGACGGGGATATGGTAGAGCTGGACAGGTTTCACAAGAAAACATCTTTAACGTTATATTTCCTTGGTGCTGTCTTATTCTCATGTATTATGGTGGGATTCCCGTATCTGACACAATTTATGCCTAAGAACGGAACAATGCTCAGAGAATACGAACCTGTAGTATGGATCTGGGGTTCTGCCGTATTGATAGATCTCGCAACTGGTTTCAACGGAAATATTATTTCACTTTCAAAATATTACAGATTCAATATTCTGGTAATGCTTTTACTGGCCGGGCTGACTATTGGGCTTAACTATTATTTCATTAAAAATACAGACCTTAAACTGATTGGAATTGCTCTATCTACAGCTATTTCTCTTTCCATCTACAATGTAGTGAAGATTATTTTCAACTATTTTGTATTTAAAGTTTCACCGTTGAGTATTGAAATGATCTTTGTTTCCATTATCTGTACGTTGGCGATTACCGTGGCTATTGTTCTTCCCAACTTCAACAGCAATCTGATCAACCTGGTTTATAAGCCGGCAGTTGTTCTGATTCTTATCTATATCGGAAATTACTTCACCAAGATTTTCCCGATTGAAGATTATCTGAATATGAAGTTTATCAAGAGTGTATTTAAGATTAAATAGTTTTTTAACGAATAAAGCGAAGGCATTTACCTTTTTTCTTATTTATATCAGACTGGTTAGGAATTGTTCCAGTTTTTTCTGCACCACTTCTTTGCTATAAGTTTTATAAAAGTCAAATGGAGTCTCTGATAGAGCCCTTAACTGTTCAAGAACATTTTCTTTTTCAGGAATGATAAAATCTAGTTTTGAAGGATAATTTCCCGGAAAAACAGCCAATTTTCCGTAAGCGACAGCATCACCTAGGTTTCCCGTCATTTTAGTCACTCCATACGTTTCTTTCATGCTGAAAAACTCTGTATCCTGCTGAATCGGACACCATAAAACATCTGCTTTCCGCATCCATTTTTCAAAATTTTCAGAGGAAACTCTTTCGGAGAAATAAGTAATATTGATATTTTCAGGCAGTCCCCGAGACAGTTGTTCAAGCTCTTTTAATTCATGCCCCTTTGCTTTTCCAAGGAATACAAACTCACAGCGTTTATCTGACTTCAGACCCTGAATTGTCTTGAAAATATAAGTATAATCCCTTCTCTTCTGTGAAACTCCTCCCGGAATAACGACAATCAGATTATCATTTTTAATTTTATCAAAATCTCTGGTATAAAACAGTGGCAAAAACTGATGTCTTTCTGAAATCAAAGCTTCATCAAGTACTAAAAGTGATTGGGAGGCCTGATAAACTTTAGTGTTATAAAACAATCCTTCTTTAAGCCACAATTTCAGTCTGAAAATAACGTCTCCTTTGAAGATACTTTTCATCAGGTTCAGTTTTGAAACTTTTGTAAAATTAAGATTATGGGTAATAATTGCTGTATTGTACTTTTTTGTTACTGCTAAAAATGTATTAAAATAACGATGTACAGTTCCAATTACAACCAGATCATATCCTCTTCCCTTTAGCTGGTCCAGAATCATAGAACTGTCTGATAGGAACACAGCTTCATTGCTTTCAATAACCTGATCTTTAATCCTTTTTGAAAAATAATAGTCTACGGCAAAATCCTGAGAACCTTTTATAATATCCATGAAGGCCTGAGCAATTTCTGCGTGGGTATCTATTTCTATGTAAGCTATTTTTTTCACGAGGGGGAGTTACATTCTTAAGTTTCGGCTAAAGCCGATGGATTTTATTTTTTTGATTAAACGGGCTAAAGCCCGTTCCTATTGATTTACAAATAATAAGTTATGTTTTTTTTTACATTTTCAGCCATTTTTTTTTCAGCATTCTCCAACGTTGATAATTAACAGCTTTTTGCTCTTCTTTTGTAATTTTAAGCTCCATTTTTTTTGATCTGCAATTTTCATAGGAATTGATAATATCGAAGAAAAATGATGGAGACTTGCTTTTCATCGCTTCTTTTGAGGAGGCAATATAAGCCAGAAATCTATTCAGGCCTAAGAAATAAAAGTACCTGCCATAATAATCCGCCGGATGGATTGTGTAATCAGCTCCTTTTACTTTAATCAGCTTTACATGAAGTTCAGGAAAAACAACTTCCTTCCATCCCAGATTTTCCAGCAGTATGGAATCTATATTATCCCATCCCAATGTCTCTCTTAAACCACCGATCTGAATGAAACACTCTTTACGGTAAGCTTTCATAGGGCCTCTTACATGATGTTTATTGGAATTTCCTTCATAGATCCAGTTTCCGTCCTTTTCTATGTATAAAAGACCTCCTACGAGTCCATATTCCGGGTTGTTTGCAAAAGCTGTTTCTACTGCTGACAGATAGTTTTCGGGAAGGATGATATCGGCATCAAATTTACAGATGATATCAAATTCATCCATCTGTTGAGTCCGGAGACCATTTTTAAAAGCATGAACTACTTTAGATCCGGGCTGATGTTCAGATTTCTGAAGATTGATCGTTTCAAAACGGGAATCAGTCTTTGTATATTTCCTGATGATTTCAGGGGTTCTATCTACAGAACCGTCATTCACTACTATTACTTTGAAATCTTTGCAACTTTGTTTTTGTAAAGAATCCAGTGTAAAGGAGAGGTTATCTTCTTCGTTATGGGCAGGAATTATGATTAAAAACCTCACGGGGATTATAAGTGATTAATGATGAATAATCAATGATAAGAAGCTTTTTAAGACATCAATTATCATTGATTAGTCATCGTTTAAAGATTTTATTTGTTATGCGGTTTCAGCATATTTTTCGGATCAAGGATTTCGTCCAGTTTCTCCTGGGAAAGAATTCCTTTTTCAAGAACAAGGTTGTAAACGCTTTTTCCGGTTTCCAATGCTTCTTTGGCAATCTGTGTAGATTGTTTGTATCCGATATAAGGGTTCAAAGCTGTTACAATACCGATGCTGTGCTTCACCATGTTCAGGCAGATTTCTTTATTGGCAGTAATTCCAACTACACATTTCTCACGAAGGGTATCTAATGCGTTGCAAAGGAAATTGATGTTTTCCATGATCGCATGAGAAAGTACCGGCTCCATTACATTAAGCTGTAATTGCCCTGCTTCTGCTGCAAAAGTTACGGTAAGATCATTCCCGAATACTTTGAAACAAACCTGATTTACCACTTCCGGAATTACCGGATTTACTTTACCCGGCATGATAGAAGATCCCGGCTGCATTGGCGGAAGGTTGATTTCAAAAAGACCTGCTCTCGGACCCGAAGAAAGTAATCTTAAATCGTTACAGATTTTTGATAATTTCACCGCAAGGCGTTTCGTTGCTGAAGAGTAGATTACATAAGATCCGGTATCTGGTGTTGCTTCCACTAAATCCGGAGCTGAAACAATCGGGTATCCTGTAATCTGAGCTAAGTTTTTAGCACAAAGTGTGGCATATCCTACAGGAGCATTTAATCCTGTACCGATAGCTGTTGCCCCCATGTTCACTTCTACAAAAAGACTGGCATTGTTATTCAGTTTAGAAATATCTTCTTCCAATGTAGCAGCATAAGCTTCAAATTCCTGTCCCAAAGTCATTGGAACGGCATCCTGAAGCTGTGTACGGCCCATTTTGATCACATCATGAAACTCCTGTCCTTTTGCACGGAATGCCGCAATAATTTTTTCAAGTTTTTCTACCAGCCCGATATTCATCTGCAGCAATCCCATTTTGATGGCTGTAGGATAAGCATCATTGGTTGACTGGGAAAGGTTGATATGGTCATTTGGTGAACAGAATTCGTATTCTCCTTTATTTTTTCCTAATTTCCCCAATACGATATTGGCAATTACTTCATTTGCATTCATGTTGATGGAAGTTCCTGCCCCACCCTGAATCATATCTACCGGAAACTGCTCATGATATTTCCCGTCTACAATTTCATCACACGCTTCTGCTATTTTAAAATATAGGTTTTCGTCCAGAAGTCCTAATTCATAATTGGTTTTTGCGGCTGCTTTTTTCACAAAAGCTAATCCTTTTATGAAATCCGGATATGAAGACAAAAGCTGTCCTGAAATTTTAAAATTGTTGATAGCTCTTTGTGTCTGAACCCCATAATAAGCATCTAAAGGCACATTCAGTTCGCCTAATAGATCACTTTCTTTCCTGAAATTTTCCATTACAGATATTTTACTGTTTTTGATCGTTTAAAGATAGCAAAAACGCATCTAACCGATGCGCTTTAATTTGAATTATTTTACTGGATATTTTTGATTTAAAGCTTGCAGTATTGCCCATGTTTCGGCATCCATGATTCCGTCATAATTCTGTGGACGGAAGTGGTACTGAAATGCTTCAATTGTTTTTTTAGTTGCATCATCCCATTTTCCGCTAAGATCCAGTCCGTATCCAAATTTCTGTAATGAAGTCTGAATAAGGAAAATAAAGCTGGGTTCATTATATTTTGCAGTGATGTCTGCCTGTGCTGCCTCAAGATAAGTCTGCTTAGCTGCTTCATCATACCACATCCCAATCTGGTATTCATCATACAGTTTTTTCCATGGGAACATAGGTCCCGGATCCTGTTTTCTTGTAGGAGCAATATCTGAATGAGCAAGCACAAAAGTCGGCTGAATCTGATATCTTGTCACAATATCTTTAACCAATGCGGCCACTTTTTTTACCTGATCATCACTAAAAGGAGCAAAAGTTCTTTTTCCTGCAGCATCTGTAGTATAACCGGAATTTACAATTTCAATACCGATTGAGGTATCATTAAGATTTTTGTCATTTCTCCATGAGCTTACGCCTGCATGGTATGCTCTTTTGTTTTCGTCAACCAACTGATAGATCTCGTTATCTCCTGTATTATTTACCAGGTAATGAGCACTCACTGCCTGCTGGGTAAGAACAGTAATCGATTTATCGTCTGCAAGAGCTGTATAATGTAATATTAAGTATCGTTGTCTGAAGTTTTGGGCTACTGCAGGGAAATAAGTCTTTACAATTTTATATCCTGCCGGTTTTGCAGATACAATAGAACCATAACTTACCGTATTATCATTTTTTGTTGGATCCGCTATATTAGTAGTAAAAAAATCTACTCCACGATCAGATACTACTTTTGGTTTCGGAGCAACCTGAGGGGTTGTCTGAACCGTTGGTTTCGCCTGTGTTATTGGGGTTTTCGGTTTGTAAGTATTTTTTTTCACATTTTGCTGAGAAGTACATGAAAAAACAAAAGTGCTTAATCCGATGATATATAATGTCTTACGCATCAGTTTGGTTTTTGGATGATTTATTACTTCAAAAATACACAAAATTTTCTTGAATTTTATTTGGTAAATAAAGAAATCTGTTCTATATTTGCACTCGCAATAACGGAACAACGATCATTAAAAAATAAACAAAAACGGAGGGTTGCCAGAGTGGTTAATGGAGCAGTTTGCTAAACTGTCGACGCGAAAGTGTCGCAAGGGTTCGAATCCCTTACCCTCCGCTCATTTATATATTCGGGGCGTAGCGTAGTCCGGTCATCGCGCCTGGTTTGGGACCAGGAGGTCGCAGGTTCGAATCCTGCCGCCCCGACTGTTTTAGTAGTTTTCTCAAAACTACTTAATGGGTGCGTAGCTCAGCTGGATAGAGCATCTGCCTTCTAAGCAGACGGTCAAAGGTTCGAATCCTTTCGCGCTCACAAAAACCTCACAATTTTATTGTGAGGTTTTTTGCTTTTAGAAGGTTACACATCTTAGTTTACAATCCAACAACGTTAATGAATAAAACAGGATAGAGCATCCCGATTTCAATCGGGACGGCAAAGATTCGAATCCTTTCGCGCTCACTAAAGAGACAACGTTAAAAAAAACCTCTGTTTTTATCAATAAAAAAACGCCACATTTTAAGTGACGCTTTTGGCAATATAAGCCTCCAAGGAATTGAACCTATAACAATAATAGAATTACCATTAGATTAGGTTTATGAATCTATAATACACTACTAAAGCAGACAGCACAAATACGACTACTAACATCGGAAACATTTTATACTCTCTTAATTTTAAACTAAAAAAACTGTCTTAAAAATTGAGACAGTTTTATTTTTTCAGATTCATCCCATTATATATTTCCCGACATAAGGAAAAATAAGACGAATTGACATCATTTTCCTTCCGGCATTATTTTCGACAAAACAGTAAACAGTTTTACATAAAGCTTTTATTTTTTATTAAATTTAAAACCAAATAAGAAAATGAACAGGCATTTAGCAACTGTATAATTTTGATGGATGAAAAAAATACTTTACACTTTTATAATTTCTGTAATTGCGGTTTTAATCCTGAATAAAATTGTTTTTAAAGATGTCCCTGAAAAAGAAAAACAGGAACTTCTGAAAGACGTCCAGCAATATAAACATCCTATAAAAAGTATTTCTATGGCATATCCGGACAACAGTGACCTGAAAGTACTGGATGCTGTGCTTAAAGACAACAGGATCGTCATGCTGGGAGAAAACGTCCATAGCGACGGCGCTACGATGCAGGCCAAAAGCAGACTCATCAAATATCTCCATGAGAATCTGGGGTATAACGTTGTATTGTATGAAACCGGACAATATGATACCTGGATAATGAATGAGGAAATGAAAAATCACAGTCTGAAAATTCCTTTGGCTTCCATAGGAGGATTGGGGCTTTTCGATTTCTGGTGGGACAACAGGGAAACTCAGCCTCTGATCAACTATTATCAGAAAACGAAAACCTCAGCTAATCCGATAGAATTGGGCGGGTTTGACATTCAATTTTCCGGAATAGAGCTGTATGACAGACGTGGTAAGCTTTTGAAGGATTTTTTAAGTAAAAATTCGATTGACATTAAGCGATTTCCTCTTTTAAACAAAAATCTTAATCAGATCTCTAACTTTATGTATAAAGGATTTGCCGGAAGAATTTTACCCGGAAATCAGAAAAAAGACTTCCTCAATGAGATCACCCGACTGGAACAGGTGGTTTCAAAGCTTGAAAAGACGACTGAAAACAGAATCTATACCCGGTATTTACATGATATGAGAAGTAATTTCGATAAAACATGGAAATATGAACCGGGATCTATGCAAAGTATGCAGTTCAGAGACTCTCTGATGGCCAGAAATCTTATTCATCAGATTGATTCTGTGTATCATGACCAAAAGATTATTGTGTGGTGCGCAAACCTCCATACTTTCGCAAGCCGTTACAGCAAAGATTATTTACCTCTGGGCGCATATATCAAAAGTAAATACGGAAAGACTTCTTATATGGTTGATTTTTCGTCCTATGCTAAAGATAATAAAGCCGGAACTCCTATGGATAGGCCTGGAAAGCTTGCCATCGAAAATACATTTCATGCAACGAAAACACCCTATTTTTTTATCGATCTCAGAAGTATTCCGGAAAGCTCTGTGCTGAAGAAAGAGTTTGTATCCACCATCAACCAGGGAACAGATCAGAAAAAGGTCTGGAGCCGGTTTTTTGACGGAATATTTTACATAGACAACAATACTTTTTTAACCTCTCACGAATAATGGAAAGCATTACTACTAGAAACCTCAGTTATATCATAGGTTCTAAAACTATTCTGAACAATATCAACCTCAATATTCCTGAAGGCAGTATTTACGGATATCTGGGAAGAAACGGCGCGGGAAAATCAACTACGATTAAACTTCTTCTGGGACTTTTGGAATCCTCGGCAGACAATATTTTTATTCAAAATAAAAGCTTACAGCAAAACCGGACAGAGATTCTTGCCAGCACTGGAAATCTGATTGAATCTCCTTGTTTTTATACCAAACTTACCGTCTTTGAAAACCTTAAATACCTTGATATTATCTATGGCAAAGGGAACAAAAGGATTGATGAGGTACTGGAACTGGTAGATCTGCATAATGAGAAGAAAAAGAAGGCAACAGCTCTATCGATGGGAATGAAACAGCGTCTGGGAATTGCGATGGCTATTTTTCATGATCCGAAACTTCTGATTCTGGATGAACCTCTTAACGGACTTGATCCTCAGGGAATTTTTGAAATGAGAAAACTCTTCCAGCATCTGAATGAAGAGGGAAAAACGATATTTCTTTCAAGCCATATTTTGAGCGAGCTTGAAAAAACGGCAACCCACATCGGAATTATTGAAGGCGGACAAATGATTTTTCAGGGGACAAAGAATGAACTTTTAAGCAATGTGGAAAAAGATGTTGTTTTAAAAGTTAATCCTGTTGAAAAAGCATTATCTCTACTGCAAGATACTTTTTCCGCAACACTGAACAATACGAACAAAATTTCGGTAAAAATCAATGATGATAAAGAATTCAACGGACTTCTCACAACGCTGGTCCAAAACGGAATTGAGATTTATGACATAGAGTCTCAAAGCACGAATCTTGAGCAGATCTTCATTAATTTAATTTCTAAAAAACATGACTAATACGAATACTTTCTTAAAAGCTTTTTCATCCGAGCAGTATAAACTCTCGAAAAACAAAGAGATTTTCGGGATTCTGCTGCTTCCTGTTTTAATCATCTTTGCGATTGATCTGTATATGGTGTATGATGTGCTCCGTTCCGGAGTGGAAGAAACAGAGGGAACAGTAAATCCCTGGAAAATGTCATTGGGAAGGACTGTATTTATGTTTTTCTATCTTCTCTACCCTATTCTGGTATCGCTTTTTGTACATGCCTGCTGTGATGTGGAATACCGGAACAATAATTATAAAATTCTTTTCACACTTCCGGTTTCAAAGACCAAAATATTTCTGTCAAAAGCTCTGTTTATCCAGATCACGGTTTTCTTTTCTGTGCTTTTTTCTTACCTCACGTTTTTGCTGAGCGGATATCTTCTTGGGATTACCTTTCCACAGCTTGGATTCCAGAACTATGATTTCAGGGAAGTGATATTTTATATCTTTTTGAAGTTTTTCATTACGCTTTCTGCGATTGCGATGGTACAATTGACTTTAAGTCTCCTATTTAAAAACTTCATTTATCCTATCGGGTTCGGGGTATTCATGCTGCTCTTTGCAACGATTATCCATCAAAAATCATTTGCTGATTTTCTGATTTACACCGGAGGCTACAAATCAATGGAAAACTTCATGAACGAAAATATTGTTTTTGAAAGAATGGATTATTGTAACATTGCTGCCATTTTTATCTTTATGGCTATAAGTTTTTATCTTTTTGTAAAGAAGAAAGGAGGGTGAAAATTGCTGGAAGCAGGGAGCTGGATAATAGAAGTTCATACAATGTCAATCGATAGATATCAATTAACTTTCCTCTCCCATCTTCACGCTTCCTTGCCCAATATTTACGCTACTGTTTTTGTTTTTATTTTTGTTCCCGTTTTGGCGGCCTCGATTTTCTTATTATTTCTAAGCTCACGCTTCATTTTACGGTAATCCCAGGGTGCAACAGCATTCACATCCTGCCAGAGACCGACTTTTCTATATTGTGCATTTTCCTGAATTTTACCTAAAGAAGCATCTTTGGAGTAAGAAAAATACCACCATCCCATTCCTGCTTTGATAAGCTCTTTGGAAAGGTATTTCCCATCATCATAATAAACCTTTGCAATAGATCTCCCATAGCGGTCAGTGTTCGTTTCAACAAAGCTTACCGTTTTTCCAAATACCTGAGCAGAAGTAAACTGTTTGGCATTTTTCCCAAATGCCTGCCCGCTTTCCGGACAATCGACTTCAGCCAGCCTGATTTTTTTTTGCTGGTTTCCTTTTAACAGTAAAGTAATGGTATCTCCGTCTGAAATTTTAATCACTTTTCCGGTAGTCTGTGAGAATAGAAATACAGGGAAAAGTACGTACAGCAGCATTAATCGTTTCATGGGGCAAATATAGGAATTAGTGGGTCTTGTTTAATTAAAAAAACCTCGCATTTTGCGAGGTTTTTTTAATATTGAATTAAGTTATTTGATTTTTTTGCTTCAAAGTCGGAGACTTTGCGAAGCGGGGCGGAATCTAAAATTCTATTTGACACTATTCTTTAAAGTATTCATAAATTCCTCATAACCAATTTTTAAATAATAGCTTTTACGTGTCATATGATTAATTAAAAAACATTCATTACAATATTCACTAAATTTTAGTATATATTTTAAATTCATATTATCATAAAACAATAATACGTGGTTATATCCAGCAGGACAAGTAGGCTCTGGTAAATAATAATCATACTTATTTTTAAATATTAATGAATCAATTTTCAAACTTGGCTTCATAGATTCTTTGAAAGAATAATCCATTTTCTGAATTTTTGAATAAAGACTATTATCATACTTAGATAACCTACTCATATATATTTTATTACCAGAAGCTGCATCATCCCATGGTTTTTTATTATACTCATAAACCTCAACATGATCATATTGATAAGAACTTAAATATTCCTTTTTACAACAGGAAAAAAAAAATAATAGTATAACAAGCTTAAAAATATTCATATTAATTGTTTTTTAATTTATTAATATCTGCAGAATTAGGCTTCCAATTCCATTCAAAACTTTTAATAACTTTTCCATTCTTATATACATTCCATCTTCCTTTTTCTTTTGTTGTTTCATCATAAGTTCCTTTAATTCCATTCTGATCATAAATAACTGTCTTGGTAGCACCTACAACAGTTAAGTTTGGATTTTCTACAGATAGAACTTGTGCCGCAGATCCTTTACCGTCTCCACCATAGCAGCCTAACAAAATTAAATTATGATTTTTTTTATCTAAAAAAGATGAATCTATCTTATCAATACTTAATATTTCTTTAAGCTGTTTTGTATCATATGCAGGTTGATATTTATTTCCTTCTTCCTGAGTTTTATCATATAAACTTAAATATGTTCTTGATATACTTCCATTTTTGTAATAGTGACCATGAGAAAACAGATATGTCGTATTAGGCTCTGCATTCTGATTAAGAGCTGCATTACTTATAAATCCTCTAGCAATAGTTTTCTGTCTTAGTTCCTCACCTGATCGTTGAGGTATATATTTTGCCAAAGTACTAAAATTTTCATTTAAAAGAATTGAGCCATCTTTAATTGCTAATGTCTGCTTACCATTAGGATCAATATATTTAATCGGATTCTGATATGTATAAATATAAGGATTTAGATTACCCCAATAAAATACTCCTCCATTATGTTCGCCATCACCATAAAACTGATTCTCCATTGCTGGGTTGTAAACTGCCAACGGATCCACCCCATACCAAATACTCGCTCTTGGGTTATAATATCTTGCTCCGTAATAATACAACCCTGTTTCTCTGTCAAGCTCTTTTGCATTAAACTTATATGGGTTATCATATACACCTGTTTGCTGCTCCAGCATCGTCTCACCGAATGGTAAATTTAAGAAAAACTGTGTACTCTGAGCACTGGAATTGGTAACAAATGTTGCTGTTCCTAAATGGTCATTATGTAAATAGTATAATCCTAACTGGCTGGCTGGTCCGTTTAAAGTATTCAACTCTGATAAGGAAATATCTCCTACACCTGCTTTTTCAAGGTATGTTTTAAAGTCAACAGAAGGATCAGGTTCTCTCATTGTGGTTCCCTGCTCTGATGTTCTAAGGTTTAATGGCACAAAAATATTGCTTCCATCCATCACTCTGCTGGCAAATCGGGTTGCTCCCTCAAAATAATGTTTGGTATACTGTCCGTTTAAGGATACCGTTACATACGGATTAGGATACAAAGTATAATCAGTTAAGCTTAAGCTACCCGGATCTACCAACTCTCCGTTCTGATACAACTGAGAACTTCCATGAAGATTGTACTTTATTGTTCTTTCTCCTTTGTCGTCGTACGCATAATACTGGTATACTCCGGAGTCGTCACTATAGAATGCTTTCAAACGATCCTGCTCATCCCAGAACATCTTCTTAGAACCAAATTCATCAACATGCTCAATGGTATTCCCATTTTCATCATAGGCGAAAAGTTGCTGCGTACCACTGATATTACCATCAATAATTGTCTTCACTTTATGAGTTTCCGGAATATACTTATAGTTATTAGAATAAGTATTCAATGGGTTCGGCTGCTGGTCGATCTGATGCACCTGCTCCTTCAATACAATTCCTCCACTTTCGTTATATGTTACCTTTCTAAGCTCAAAATGTGAGTTACTTTGTGCATATGGAGAAGTATTGGGTGTTGTAGGAGTTCCCCCTTTATCATTAAGACCCATATCACTTTCCGTACCAATCAATCTGTTTAAAGTATCATATCCATATTTGAAAGCATAGGTTCCTCCCATCTGATTCGGAGTTACTCCTACGTCATTGGCAAGACGGATAATATTTCCTCTCTTATCATATTCATAGCTGTTGGATAAGAATGCATTGGAATTGCTCCATAATCCAAAGTGATTTAACCTTCTGTTGGTAGCAATATATGAATAATCTGTTCTTGTTCCATTTCCATAGTTGGCTGCTGTTCTCTGCTCATAAAGGTCATATTTGATATTCTGAATATAATTATAACTTCCGTTGGTTACCGTTTTAAGGTTTCCCCCCAGGTCATAACTGTAAGTAAGCTGTTCTCCATCCGGATAGGTCAGCTTTTTCAAACGGTTCCAACTGTCATAGACATAATCCGTTTTGAATTCCATCGTTTGAATATTGTATCCGAATATTCTGCGGGTTTCTGATATTACTTCACCCAGCTTACCATAATTGTAATTGGTATAACCTGTCCCGTCTGTTTTTGTCGTAATCCTTCCGGAATTATTTCCTGAATTGGCAGGCATATAATTGTAATGAACGTTATTAGGATTAGTAACTCCGCTCGGAAGATCAGGAAGTATAATATCTGTCAGTCTGTTCTTATCATATTTATAATGAATCTGATGGGTTTGTATAGTAGGATCATTTGCCAGATTTGGAGTTCCAAACCAGGTAAGATGTCCTGCAGCATCATATACATAAGTAGTAAGCCCTTTATCAGGATGTAACATTTCTGTTCTTCTTCCGGCAAGGTTATACTTATAGGTCGTTTTAATACCCTGCGGATCAGTTACGTTAAGCAGTTCACCTATTGTATTGTATTCAAATTTTGTAGACAGCGGGTCACTACTCAGATAATTTATTTTCTCAACAACTTGTCCTTCCGCATTGGTAAAAGTCTCTGTTCTGGTAACATCCAATTCTTCGATACTTTTAAACAGATTCCCTTCTATTTCGTAGCCAATTGATTTTTCAACGTTGTCTTCATATTTAATATTCGTAATCCTATCAGAGTGGTCGTATGTATTTCTTACGACATTCTGAGCAATTGACAGGTTAAGATTATCTGTCATCTGATCTTCCTGTACCGGATGATACTGTTCTATTGTTCTTCCGAATACATCAAAAACAGATCTTCCTGAAACAGATCTTTTTTCCACACCACTTACATCAATATCTTTCTTCACCTGTATCACTCTTCCCATGAAGTCTGAATAGGAATCCGTATTGATAAGATTATTCGTATGGTCTGCATCATAATGTGAGGTTCTTGCACGGAATATTTTAATATTCTGATCTGAACTCGGCATACCATAATGATCATAATAATAAGAGTGAGTTATTGTAGAAACATTTGCAGGACTATAAGGTTCAATGATGGATATAGGCCTTCCATAGTCATCATACCCATATTGTATTACATTTCCTGTGATATCTGTACTTTTTGTTAATACATCCAAATAAGGACTGTACTGACCAAAGGAAATATATCCAAAGGCATCTGTTGTCCTTATTACATACTTACCAGTTTCATCATCATATTCGTAGGATATAGAATATCTGTTCTGTGATTCATCAGGCGGATAAGTTACGGTTTTAACATTACCGGAAGATTCATAAGTATAATCTGTTATGATATCCTGAGAACCATCAAATACAATGTATTTTCCTATATCTCCTGTATTAACATTTACATCCTGGGTTTTTCTCTTCCTTAAAAGAATAGAACCTGCTCCGTCATATACATTGATCTCTTTTGGTACTGCGATCATATTCTTATTCAGTCCGGTCCAATAAGTGATCACAGATTTATACGAATTGGTAGGGCTGGTATAGATATAATTTGAAATCAATCCGGTATTATAATCATACTCCATTTTTTCCGTAGTTTCTATTTGCCCGCCATTTTCAAATCTCGTATTGATCTTTGTATTCAACAAAACGGCAGCCATTTTTCTACCTTCTGTTCCCCCGGTATCAAAACTTTCGGTTAAGTAATTAGGGTCTATTTTGGTTGTATTATCTTTAAATTTATATAAACGATAGTTATAGATCACTTTGGAAATTAACTCATCATTTCCCGAAAGGATTTTACTTTCTTTAATTAATCCATTTAAGAAATAACTTGTGTTATAATACGTCTCCTCAGCTTTACGGTAAGGATTTCCATCGATATTTATTTCTTCACGTGTTACTTTTCCAAAACCAAAATTATCTCTTTCTCTTCTGTCATAACTGGAATTTTCAAATTTATATCGGGTTACAATATCTTTCTCTGTACTGGAAAGCGTATAGTCTGTACTAAAGACATCCGGGTTTAATATTTTAACCTCTTTAACCACCAGCTTTGCATGTGGATCCCCATAGTTCGGCTGTGTAAACTGATAGTCTATAATGTACTTCCCTTTGGTTATGTTTTGAGTAACAGATTTCAGTTTATTGGTTTTCCCAATCAGAGAGTAATTGACTATAAATCCATTATTATTATCTACGACAAGGTCTACAAATCCATCTCCGTTCATATCTCTGAAAGCCTTTTGGGTATCAGAAACATTGATCCCCAGGTTGGCAGTGGCCCCTGCCCCTACTTTTATGAAAAGATTCAGGATCGGAGCAGGAGGAATAATCGGGATAGGCCCTATATTCAGCATAAAATGCCCCCCAAAAGAGAAGTAACCATTATACGAGCCACTTTCTTCGGTGAAATCCACATTTCCTACTGTTTTAAGTAATGGAATTGCAGCATCAAATTTATGTCCTAAATTATAACGAACACTGGTTGATTTAACACATCCTGCTAAGCCATCACAGTTTTTTACCTCTAGAATATCAATGAGACCATCTCCGTTTATATCTTCATATACAACATCAGCGGTCCCTTTTGAAGCCGAGCCTCCCAAACTTGCACTGATCCCAAATCCAAAGCTGCTTAATGCACTCATATTTGCTGAAGACCCTAAACCTCCGCCAATAGAAATATTTTCACTTCCTATCGGATGAGATCGGTAAGTAAGCATATTTTCAACAGGTTTCCGCGTTAACAGTTTTTTCCCCAGGTTGAGCATTACCCCCATATTCAGATCGCCTCCAGCTACCACTCTGTCAGGAAGTCCATCTCCATTAATATCCATCCAAAAATTTCTTCCTGAATCAAATGAGTTAAAATACTTAGTAACTCCTGCACTGACAGATCCTGATCCTGACCAAGGCATTGAAGCATCTCCTTTTGAAGTTGTTCCTAAAAGACCATTTACACTTATTCTTCCACTAGCCGAGAAAAGATTGTAAGAGAATCCCAGAGAATTCATCTTCTGATAAGTATTAGAATCAGTAGGGAAGCCTCCCGAGGCAACCAGGCTTATATCCTCTAAACTTCCGACTGAGTTCGTCATTTGAATAGATTCCGGATAAACCATATCAGGATAACCATCACCATTAATGTCTGAGAATGTCTGAGTTTCGATACTTCCGTTCCCCCAAGGTACAGTTTCAGATTCGGCTGCAGATCCACTTATATTCCCTGATGCTACACTTAATGTATTCGTTGTATTACGGGTGTAGCTGCTCTGTTTTCTACTGATAGCCTTCATTGTGGTATCCAATGAAAGTACTCCTGTTACCAGAGTAGTAGGTGTTACCGATGGTGTATTAGGTATAGGATTATTGAAATAATTTACAGTTTCATCATCCTTGAAAGAACTTGCAGAAGCAAACTGATTGTCTCCGGCTCCCACCCAAATACTTTTAACGGTGTAATTCGTACCCCCTGTATTTACCAGTGAACTATGTGGTTTCATTGGAGAAACAAATTGGGAAAGTGTATTATTTCCTGTATTAGGATTTGCATTAGGTAAGTTATCAATACACTTAGCCAACTCCTCTGCAGTTAAAGGAGGCTGCTGAATACATTGTGGATAAGTATTTTGAGCTACATTACCCGGAGTCATAGTTTCTGCTTCAATTGGCTTTCCATAGGTATAAGCTTCTATAATTCCCGGATTGTATAAAAATTGCCCCCAGTTATTATAGACAGTAGTTTTTGGGTTATACATTGCTGTATTTACCGAAGTCGGCGGTACAGAGGTAATCAGCTCACCACTTCCGTAAATTTTGAATGGTTTCCCTTGGAAGTATTGAGAATATTTATTAAATAAAGCATAATCACCGTCTGTTTTACAGTATACCTGAATATTTACAAGATGGGGTTGACCAAATTCAGGTATTGTCAAATCTCCCTTATAAAAATTGATAGGACTTATTCCTGGAACATCAAAAGCGCCAATCATATCCTCTTCTTTAATCACAGAGTTAGCTCCGTTAGCAGCTACAGTTACTTTTCTTTTTCCCATAACTGTAGATCCGGTTTTGATTACGTAATAAAACGATCCGGTTGAAAGAGTAGAAAAGTTTGTAACCCCTTTGTCTATCTGAACACCATAAGCTCTTTTCCCACTAACGATATTAGGATTATCCTGTGTACTTCTAAGGTCTATTCTTCCTCTTAGTTGTGTTACGGCATATGAAGGATATTGAGCAACGGGATATAGTTCTACGTTGACTGAAGTATTATTATTTGAAACGGCATTATAATTTACTTTGATTTTATCCTTCCAGTTACTATTTAAAAATGATGCATGAGAATCAGATTCTACAATAAACTTCAAGTACACTGGTTCACTTGAATTCACATTCAAAGTACCTGTAAAAGCCTCAGTAATAAAAGGATCATACGACTGAATATATTCTGAAGAATGAAGCACTGTAACAGCACCAGTATTAGCGTTCTCCGCAATTATTTTAAAGGTAAAGCTATCAGTACTAGAGTTAAAATTAACACTTTCCACTGTAATATTTGCTGTCCCCGTACCATCCAGATACACTGATGATAATAAATTATTGGTCAGGAAATTGCTTCCATAATTTCCATTATTCAGCTTAAACTGATCCTGAAATATAAACTTGCTTGACAAAGGGGATCCTGTTGAGGGATCAACATAAATAACTTCCGGATTAGAGTTTACCTCTAAATTCTTATTCTGGCTTTTATGCAATCTTATATAAACTTTCTCACCACTTTTTACAAAAATCCTGTTGGAACTATTAGCAGCTCCTACCTGATTGGATACCGTATTAGATCCCGGGGAAATAGTATTCATTTCTGTATAATAATCATTATACTTCGAGATCGAGATATTTTTCGCAAGGCCCCCGGGATTCAGTTCCGTAAGATAAACTCTTGTATTAACAGAAGCACCCGAAGACATATAAGGGGCTTCCACCGAATAATACATTTTTATGGGTAAATCATTCGGATCTCCAGTATAAGGAGGTACGGATATATTATCTTTAATCGTGATATAACCATCCTGTGAGGCTATCCATACTTTTACAACATCAGTAATTGGTACTGCCGGAACATCTGGAGTAACAATAGGATCAACCGGTGGTAAAACCGGAGGTGCTATTGGTTTATCCTTCACTACCATATTTTCTGTGAATTCAGAATGTTTGGTCATTTCAGGCTGTTGTGATATCTTATTATATTTATTAAACCATACCTGCCCATTATTGACAATATCAACTAATCCGTCAGAGTTAGCATCAATCAGATAGGTGGATGTGGTTCCTCTGGATGTAGATTTAATCTGGGATTTGCTGTATACAACTGCTCCCATATCCCATCCTGAATTGTTGGTTTTGGTTTCAGTATAAGTAAAGTTATTATTATAATTCAATAAGGGCTTTGCTGGTAAAAATGATAAATTCCCATATTGGTCCAGTGTTCCCTGACTGAATTTCAGTTCAGAAGAAGTTCTGTAAATCATATCCTGAATACCATCTCCATTAAAATCAATAAGCTGCTGTGCATTTTTTGCTTCAGCAGTAGAATATCCAAAAGGGAATCCAAACATCAGATGCCCATATGCATCATTGGAAGAATAAAAGAAATTCAACCCAGCAGCCGGTCTGAAGTTTAATCCATTTTCAGAGGAAATATTTCCATTGATTTTGGAGGGTTTTAGGATGTTTTCGATCAGTCCATTATAGACATTTTCAGAATTCTGTACCTGTACCTGGGTATCAGGTCCAAATATCTGATTATTTTCTACCGGGTTATAGTATTCAAAAGAATAGTCATCGATAATAGGAAGCGGATTAACAAGCTTAATGTTGTATACCTGACTGTATAATCTTTTTAACCTTGTTTTATTAAATTGTCCATCTTCGTATTCTACACCATATGTTCGTATTCTTTCTGTTTTATGTTTTATATCAATTGATCTTAAAAGATACGGTTCCACCCTTTTTACCCCCTGTTTAGCATTGATACTGATATCTTTTCTGCTAATCCCGGTTTCAGCAATAAAATTAACACTATAATCCTGATTCTTTCCATAGGTTATTTTTTGAATATGAAAATAAACTCCTCCAGTTATATTATTGTTTATTCCAAGATCTAATGTATTATTCTGATAAGTGAAAAGCATTTTGTTGCCATGGGCATCTTCTATCATTCTCAATCCCCAATGAACAATCTGGCCTTCACTATTTTTTATAACAGAGTTATCACTTCCGCCATAATAGCTTTTAGTACCATTGGTAGAGGTAACTGTCCATGAATAAGTGCTTATGCTATTTCCCTCCCTTTCTATAAGTGTAAAATCATGATTCTTTCTAAGATAAAACTGTTTTTTTCCTGTTGCATTTCTTGATTGCCTTGCAGTTGTAATATCCGTAGATGTTTCACTTACATTATTATGTCTGTGAGGCAGGTAGCCCCCAGGATAAACAAGCATTTCGCCATCCAAGGTATATAGTTCTGTTTCCTGGCTACCAAACATAGGCGTTCCCCATCTGGTATCTACTGTAATCGCAGATAATCCCTGAAGATCCCATCCTTCACCCATCCATCCGTTACCGGCGCCACTATTGTATCCTATTGCTAAAGACGGCTGTAATCCTCCCAATCCTGCAGGAACTTTAATAGGGTAATTCATATTGGCATCACCTTTCTGATTTGCTGTAGGTGCATTCATCAGTTGCATGCCAGCCATTGGATCAGCTGCTTTCAATCCGCTGATACTCGTAGGCGAAAAGGCTGTTGTTTGGGGAGATTCCGGAGCGGAAATAATTCCGTTGATATAATCATGATCTCCATCTCCTTCTACCATTACCGTTTTATTTTTCTCATCAACAACTGACTTATCTGCTACCCATTGTTTCTTGGCATAATCAAAATGGAAAATTTTAATGTCTTTAGGAGAAAACAATCCCAGCCTTTTCGTATCGTAAGGAATGGTGATCTTTGCTTTTTTCTCCAGCTTCCCGGAAATTACAGAAAATCTGTAAGCGGCATTATTCAAGGTTACATTTTTAAGTCCCTGAGATACCGCAGGAATATCTTTTTCTCTTAATTTCAGAACTTCAATGTAAGCCAATTCTGATGTTCCTTTTTCTATAGAAACATTCATATTTTCATAGCTTATACTGAATTCTTTATCTTTTGAAATTTCAACACCTTTTGGTTTTGCATAGTAATGGTCAATTACTTTAAAGGCTTTTGTTGAAGCTGGAATTTTGTAAGCATTAGTTATGCCTCCTGCAATAACAGAGAATGAACCCTCTGCCTTATTTTTCTCTGAAAGTTTGACAACTTTTTCAAACTCACCATTTTTTACAGCAACAACTTCATTATTAACTACCACATCTGATAACGATGCTGTCTTTCCTTTTACATACAACTGATCTCCTGACAGTACAGAACTTACGATTAGATCATTATCAGACTTTTTATCTTTTTCAAAAACAATACGTAAGTTTTTTACTTTGTATTTTACCCCGGCTGAAGGTGAAGTAAATAATATGGAATTGGAACCTGTTTTTATAAGTTCCGAATTGATTTCCTCTTTTTGATGACTCCATTTTGCGCTTGGAACAATAACTCCTCCTCCTATTGCAATATTATGATTAATAGATCTGGATACTGACTCATGGGAAGCCAATCCAAACAGATCGTATTCAAGATATGCTACAGTGTTTTTTTCCGCAGATGGAATGTCAATGGTAAAGAAGTTATCAGAAACTTCATCTTCTTCCTGATCCGTGAAAGCTCCAATAGTTCCTTCTTTTTCCTTTGATGGATAAAAATTCTTATTGTCGACAGCAACATCATTTTTAAACTCAGAGAATCCTAAATTTTCCTTTGCTGAATTTAAAAATACAGAATGATTTTCATCTAAAATATTCTTTTCAGATAATTTTTCAGATTGTGTAAATTGATTAAAAGGATTTTCTTTTGCATCCTGATCAAGTAAATCAACTTTTTTATCAGTCCATTTACTTATCAGCTCTTTTTTGAATACCTGTACCTTCTGCCTGTCTTCTTTGGTAAAGCTCGCAAAGACAAACATCAACGCAAAGAAGCCTATCAGTAAACAAGACTTCCTCGTAACAGGAAATTGATCCGTATTTATTTTCATGGTTTAGTTTAATCAACAATTAATTTGAACGTTTTTATGATTTTTTTATCTTGGATAAGATTAATAATGTAAGCACTTTGAACTTCCAGCTGACCAGTGTAATGATTTGATTTTCGGTCAATATTATCAAATTTGACCAATCTTCCTGATCCATCATAAATGGAAATTCCAAGTCCTTCCATAGGAGGGAAAGTAACTGTAAAAGTTTGTCCTTTTTTAACTGGATTCGGATAAAGATTAATTTTAGTTAGATTCAGTGATAACTCTCCGTTAATTAATAATCTGGAATCTGGATTTTCATTCGCTCGTTCATTCTTAGCACTTTTCAATGGACTTACTGCAAAAGTGAAATGAGCTGTATCACCACTATCAAAATCATTAAGGAAATCAACTTTATTAAAAATGATATAATTTGCAGCTTCAGATCCTTGAACTTTCTGAATACTTCCGTCAGGTTTTTTCAGGAACATCCAATAAGCAATAGGTAAAGACCTTGGATTCACCGTTTCTTTTAATATTCTTACACTATAATCAGTTTTAGGAACTCTATTACCTATAAAATTGATTTCCCAGTTTTTTTGCAAAACATCAAAGGTACCGTCGTTTTTTAAAGTCAGTTCATTATTATCATCAGACCAAATAACAAACTGATTATTCTCAAAAACAGCCTGATTCTCGACATTTGTTCTTTCAATAGAATTTTTCCCAATTGTCAAAAACAGATCAGCCTGATTGGAAGACTGTTTTTGATAGAGTTCATTCCCATTGTCTCTTCCTAATCCAGTGGGTTTATATCTAAATTCTTTATGTTTTTCCGGATCCCAGATTACCTTTCCATCACTGCTATAATATTTCCCCTTTTCCAGTGAAATTCCGTATTTAATAGAGAGATAGGAGTGTATTTTACCAAGATCTGAAGATTTTGCTTTTCTTGGAAAAAATATCATCTCATAAAGATTCTGATCTTCAAATTTAATTTTCAAGCTATCAGACTTATCACGGTTCGGATCTGCAACTGCTACAAACGAAAAAACACTTGGTCTTTTTCTAATTTCAACAGTTTTTTCTCCACCAGTTTTAAAGTTGCTATTTCCTAGCGAAATCTTTTTCTCAGTATTTTCCCATATCAATTCATCTTCCTTCGATCGGTGGACCGCTGTAAGAGTATGGCTCTTATTTTTACTGTATTTAATATATTTCTTGAAAAGCTTATCCTTGATACCACAATGAAAATTGAGTAAATTTTCATCTTTGCACTTCGTTACTTCGCGAAGTGTTGGATTGGCTTTTTCCCATAGTTGGGCGTCAGATCCCACCAGTTGAGAATAAACAGACACAGAACACGATAAACAAATTATCGCGAATGCCCTAGAATAAAAAGGGTTATACATATTAGATGTTTTTTGCCAAATAAATAGTCAGCAATAGCCAACTGAAGTTTAGTTTGAAAATTAACCAAAAAAAGATAACTATCTTAAAAATTCAGAATAAGGTAGTAGAAAGAGATGAAAATGGCTGATTTTTTCATAGTATTATCGTGGTATTAATTTTTTTTTGCAAATTTATAAAAGAAATAGATACCACAAGTTTTTTTTTAACATTTTTTAACAGAGAGAAAAAAAATTATAATTTCTTTCATGTAGCAGAACGATCACTGAGAAATTCATTATTGTGAACAGAACCCATGAATAAACGGTTTCAAATTTCAAAAAGGAAAGAAAGAGAAAAAAAATGAAAATTTTTTCATCATTTTTCAAACACGATAAGTCAATGGTTATTAACCAGGTAAAGTTAATAAAATTCTATTCACCAAAAATTAATTAAAAATTATTCTTCATTTTATTTTTTTATTTAAAAAAGTATTGTACCTTTGCAACCGCAAAAACGAAGTAAATATCGTTACTGATGACACCCTCGGGGCGTAGCGTAGTCCGGTCATCGCGCCTGGTTTGGGACCAGGAGGTCGCAGGTTCGAATCCTGCCGCCCCGACTGTTTTAGTAGTTTTCTCAAAATTACTTAATGGGTGCGTAGCTCAGCTGGATAGAGCATCTGCCTTCTAAGCAGACGGTCAAAGGTTCGAATCCTTTCGCGCTCACTTAAAGACTTACTAGAAATAGTGAGTCTTTTTTTGTTTTATAAATTGACAAAAAAGTTCCAAATATTATTCTTCACTCTTCTTTATAGTTTTAAACAGAAGCCTGGCAATATAAATAAACGATAATAAGCTTATCAAATTTCAATTAATCCCATTATTATAACGAATCATAAGGAACAATTAAAATCAATGCCATTAATAAGGCTTTTCCTGCCTTAATGAAACAGAATACTTATCCGCAAATAACAAGAGAGGCTATCCTATTCGTTTCACTGGTTAAAAACACCGTTTCACCAACTAATTTTGCAGCATCAGCTTATCTTTTACTTTTATAGACGAAAAGACCTGTTACTTTTACATGGTAAATGTTGCCGCAAGGTCACTTAGTTAGTTTAATTAGTATTAAGGAAACATTGATTAAGGATCAATAAAAATCTTTTTGTGCACTTTAATTCCCTGTAGCCTTTATGGCTCAACTATACACTTAATCATGTTTGGTAGGATTGGTTTGTTCCAATCCTATTTTTTTACATTTATACAATAAAAAACCGCTGTGGTTACAACGGTTTAATTTATTTTGAGATATTATTTTAACTTATAAGAACTTCCGTTCCAAAGATAGGTTCTGGAAGAATGCTTTTTCTTCTCTCTGTCTTTTTCATCTACTTCCATATCTTCTACTTTAAGGATAAACGCATTGGGAATCCCTCCTTTATCATTAGGGAAAACATATTCTTCACTGTGATAAAAAGCTCCGGCATCCCCTACGTTCATCAACTGTGGAAGGGTAATCAGTTTTTTATCTTTAAAAAGAACATACTGATCATAGCTTGCTATTCCACAGGCTTCACCGGAAACCATTGCTTTAAGGGTAAATTCAACATTCTGTAGTTTATGGCTGCTTTCTATATTGAAGGATGCAGAGCTTAGCTCCTCTCCCTTCCCAGTATCAAAATACACCTCATCAATAAGTGTATTTCCTTCCAAAACTTTTATCCCGGCAATATTTTGTTTTTCGATCTGGTTGTATTCTTTATTTTTCCTGTCAATCGTTTTGGAAAGCCCGAAAAGGAAATCATACCCATTTTTGTTACGATACCCTACACAAAGATTACCACCCCAGATATATCCTTCCAAAGTATTTTCTCCTTTCTGATAAGAGATTTTATACCAATTGGCAGCTCTTTCACCTAATTTCAGAACAGTTTCTTCTTTTTTAAGAATCATTACCTGCTGATTGGTCTGCAATGAATCTACAACCTGAGTATTCACTCCCGGGTCTAGTCTCACACGAGTCCAATCTGTAAAAATCTTTTGCGCTTTATTTTCTTCAAAACCAAAGACCCCATCTGCATATACTTCATTTTCCTGCGCTGTAAAAAACTGCAGCATCAGTATCAATAAAGCTGTCAATAAAGTTTTCATATTCGTATTTTGTTTTTTGTGTGTGTTATTTTTCAAGCAGAAGACTTACCCATTCTTCACGCTGTAGTTGTTTTTTAAGCTCAAGACCGCTTTCTTTACATACTTCAAGGATATCATCTACGTCAAAGAAGCACAATCCTGAAAGCAATAATTTACCGCCTTTATTCAATACTGAAACATAAGTTGGGATATCTGAAATCAGGATATTCCTGTTGATATTAGCTAAAATAATATCAAAATTCTCTTTTCCTAAGTTTTCAGCAGTTCCCTGCTCAATATCTAATTCTACACCGTTTCTTACTGAGTTTTCTTTTGAGTTTTCTACTGACCATTCATCAATATCAATAGCTTTTGTATCTCCTGCTCCCTGCTGTTTTGCATAGATTGCCAATACAGAAGTTCCGCATCCCATATCCAATACCTTTTTGCCATTGAAGTCAATATCCATCATTTGCTGGATCATCAGGTGGGTTGTAGGGTGATGTCCTGTTCCGAAAGACATTTTAGGCTGAATGATAATTTCATGCATTCCCGGCACCGATTCGTGGAACTCTGCTCTGATCAATACTTTATCATCAATATTGATTGGAGAAAAATTCTTTTCCCATTCTTCATTCCAGTTGATATTCGGCATTTCTTCAAAAGTGTATTCGATTTTTACGTTTTCGTTTTCAAAGATAGGAAGGGCCTTCAACTGATCTTCCTGAAACAATTCTGTCTGGATATATCCTAAAATTCCGTCAATTTCTTCTGTAAAGCTGTCAAAACCTATTTCTATAAGCTCTGCCATTAAAATTTCATTCCAAGGCTGCAATGGAGAAATTTTGAAATTGAATTCTAAATAATTTTGCATGTGACTAATTTGCTGCAAAAATACTAATGTTATTATTGTTAAAAAAATGATGAGGTAATTTTTGGCTGAAACCGGGGATTTTTTTGATTTTTATCCACAGATTTTTTGAAATGTAGTCTCAAACGTCAAATTATTTGGTTTTTGTCATTCTGAATGAAATGCAGTGAAGAATCTTATATTTTTATTATCTATTTTTTCCCACAGATTGCACGGATTTCAACAGATGATTGCATATACTATATTCAATAGGGGTGAGCTTTAGCCCGTCTTAAAAACAAACACAATACCATTAGCTTTAGCCAAAACTTATTATAAAAAGATATTTCCGTATTATTTTTTTTAAATGTGAAAAATTCCAGGTTTTGGCTAAAGCCATATAGAGCTTACGAAAAGAAAAAGCGGGCTAAAGCCCGCTTCTATTAAATTTTTGTTATCCAAGGAAGATCAAGAGTTCTTTTCTGAAAGCTTTAAACTCTAAACCTTGAAACTTGAACTTTAAATTTTAAACCTCTTATGGGTTTGTCGAGAAGATTGAACCATTTGCGATCAATGCTCTTCTGTTCATTTTCAGAATATCTCTTACCCATTCTGCAAAGTCTTCCGGCTGTAATACTTTATCAGGATTTCCGTCTGTAAGTCCGCCCTGGATGCTCATATCCGAAGCAATGGTACTTGGAGTTAATGTAATTACACGGATGTTTTGTTTTCTCCATTCAGCCATCATGGATTGTGATAAAGATACTACTGCTGCTTTTGAAGCGGCGTATGCGGACATATTTGGTCCTCCTTTCAGACCTGCAGTAGAAGCTACATTGACGATATCTCCTTCTCCTTTAGCTTTCATAAATGGGTGAGCTGCTTTCGCTGCATAATATACTCCAAACAGATTGGTTTTAATTACCTGCTCCCATGTTTCAGAAGGCATTTCTTCAATACTTCCGAAGTCTCCGATTCCTGCATTGTTGATCAGAATATCAATGCCTCCCAATTGTTCTGCCAAAGATTCTATTCCAGCTTTTACCTGAATTTCATTGTCTACAGAAAAAACTGCGTATGAAGAATTTACTCCCAGTTTTTTGATTTCTTCAACCGTCATTTTCAGGTTTTCCTCATTTCTTCCTGTAATGGCAACGTTTACTCCTTCATTGGCTAATGCTAATGCTACAGCTTTTCCCAGTCCTCTTCCACCACCTGTTACGATGGCATTTTTTCCATTTATATTCATAGTAATGATACTTTTCTTTGTACAAAGTTACAAAAGAACATTTTTACGAAGCTGTGAAAACACAGATTTAACTTATATTTTATTCAACCACAAAAGTCACAAAAGATGATTAACATTGAGAATATTTGAAAGTAATCATCCTGCATAAAAGTTCATATAAGATGAAAAAGTATATTTTTTTATATAAAGCCTAAGTGTACTTCATTGTACTCAAAGTCATAGCTTAAAAAATTGAGTGTTTAAAAACTTTTGTGACTTTTGTGGTTTCCCAGAACCTCATCAAAAAATTAAAACCGGCTCATGGAGAACCGGTTTCAAAATCTAAAAAAGGTATAGTAAAAAAAATAAAGATTAAGGAATCTGGATTGAATTCTGTACTTCAAACTCTTCTGAAGCTGAGAATTCATTTCCATACATATCAACAGCCTTCACCTCCACTTTATGCTTTCCTAATGGTAGTTTCTTAGGAAAATCGGCTTCCCAGATGTGCTTTGACATTTCGGGATTGGAAGGTCTTCTTCCGGGGAAAATCTTCTCTGTAGCATCCCATTTGAAAACTGAAAGGGCAAAATTCGGGTCTATGGTTTCATCGTACTCCATTTCTTCCCATTTTCCGCCATCTATTCTGTATTCTACTTTGTCTTTTTTGCTCCCCATGAAGAAATTAGCCAATATTTTTGCAGAGGTTCTTGAGGAAGGAATGACTTTCGGAATATATAATTTGATCTGATAATCATCCGGTTTTCCGGCTGTTTTGTATTTTACTTTATACTGATTGTCTTCAAAACTGATGAATGAATATCCTTTTGCTGTTCCGTCTCTCATTGTGGAGGTAGGAAGTCCGGCATCATCAGGTGTTCCTGAGTACCAGTCACCACAAGTAGTTCCTACATTATATTCGTGCAGTTCTTTTATTCCGTTCCAGCCTGCTTTTTTTCCATAGAAAATCTGCTGTTGGATATGTGTATGTGCTGATAGAAGTAATACATTCTGGAAAGGATTCAGAAAATCAAATAATTTCTGACGGTCCGCATTTCTGAAACTGTCTTCATTATTATGCTCCAGTGGAATATGGAAAGAAATAACGATCAGTTTATTTTTATCAACCAGTTTCAGGTCGTTTTCAATAAACTGAAGCTGATCTTCGCGGAATCCTCCCCAATATCCTTTACCATCTCTCGGATCAGGATAAAGAATATCATCCAAAATAATGAAGTGTACGTTACCATAGTTGAAAGAGTAATTGGCAGGACCAAAATTTGATTCAAATGTTTCATCGGAAAGGCGATCTTCTTTCGCATCATAATTCATATCATGATTTCCCATCACATTATACCAAGGCAGTCCGACTTCTTTCATGACGTCTGCATAAGGCTTCTGAAGACTTAAATTATCTCCTACCAGATCTCCTAAACTGATTCCCAGTACTGCATTTTTCTTGGTATTTTTCACTTCATTTACGATTCCTCTTTTGAAGTAATCCAGTTCTTTTTCTGTGTAAGGCTGCGGGTCTCCGAAAACAAGGATATCAAAGTTTTTATTTTCGTTTTGCTTATAAAGCGGAAAGTTCAGCTCTTTCGGAAGATCTCCTGTAGCAGCAACTCCTTTGTATTTGAAATCTGCAGGAGATCCTTTTGGCTTATGATGATAATAAAATTGTGGAAGGTTGTTCGTATTTAAAGCAGTCTGATATCCTGAAGGCTTGATGACAAAAATAGTCTGATCTTCCTGAACCGGAAGACTGTACCGTCCGTTTTTATCGGTAAGAACTACATGAACACCATTAGAAACGGCTACACCTTCAATTCCTTTTTCGCGGTTTTCTTTCTTTTGGTTTTTGCTGCTGTCTTCGTATACATATCCTGAAACAGAAGTTTGAGAGAATGCCATTGCTGAAACCAGGATGCAAGGCACTAAAAATTTTATATTGATACTCATTATCTTTTAATCTTTAAATTATTTTCAATTTTTTAAATTCAGTCTGTTATTTATTCCACCACATTTTTACGTTGATATTGTCTCCTCCCATCGACTGTACGGCTGCATTATAGTTATCTGTATTCATCACTTTTGTAGTGGTAGGATACATAAATCTTACAGGCATTTGCCCTCCGTTCTGAAGTCCTCCGTTGTTAGGAAGTACAGGCAGTTTTGTACGTCTGTATTCGTACCATTGCTGATGGTCTACAAAAAACAGGGAGATATATTTCTGAAGCATCAGCTTTTGCAGAGAACCGTCGTAAGCTACGTTTGCATTGCTGAAGTAATTGGCCGGAACTGTTGCTCCCCATTGTTCAATGATAGATTTCACTCCGGTTTCGTAATAGGTTTGCTGATTTCCTGCAATAATCCCTTTGTTGACTAATTCTGCCAGGATAAACTGAACCTCAGAATAGGTCATGATTAAGATTTTTAATGGTGCTTTTGCCAGGTTTTGATTAAGGTTTGAAGGCTGATAATTGAAGGCTGTTCCCAAAGCATATCCTGAAGGCGCTCCTTTATACCCAAGATCTTCTCCTGAACCTGCTTTAGCTTTCGTAAAAAACATGCTCAGTCTTGGATCATTGTTATCTTTCATCGCATTTACAAAAAACTCGCCTGCTGATCTGTAGGCCGTAAAATCCTGAGGACGGGCAATTGGAGGTAAATATGGAGATACTCCTGAAAGCGGAAGCACTGCGCTATCTGTATTGTTTTGAAAAACAGGATATTGTGCAGGGTTGTTGACAATTTCCTGGATTCTTTCATGTACATTTACTTCACCGTTTCTGCTCAAAATTCTGGTCAATAATCTTAATGAAAGAGAGTTACAGAATTTTTTCCAACCTAAGATACCAGTCTGGCTGTTGGTATTGGCATTGTAAAACAAATCTGTTTCTGCTAATGCCTGATTTGGATTGAATAGTGAATTGGCTGTCTTCAGATCATTTAACAACTGAATGTAGATATCTTTCTGCTTATCATATTTTGGCCTTAAAATATTTTCTTCAATCTTCACTGCTTCAGATAAAGGTACATCACCAAAAGCATCGGTAAGATTGGAAGCTATCCAGGCATTTAAAACCATTGATATCGCCAGATAATTACTATTCTGTTCTTTCTCTGCATATTTTCTCAGATCACTTACCTGCTTCAGCCATCTATAAGAGGTATTCCAGTAACCGTTACCACTTTTCTCATCCATATAGTATCTGCTGTAGGTATTTCCTTCATTCGGAAAGTCTAAAGCGATCTGCATGATATCAAAAGTGAAATCATCAGCTCTGTTATAACCATAGCTCGCCATTTCATATTGAATAGGAGCAAGAAGACTTCCCACCGAAGGATCTTTTATTTTGCTGGTATCTGTATTGATTTCTTCAAATGTTCTGTCGCAGGACTGAAGCATGAAAACAGAAGCGGCCAATGTCAGATTTATGATTAATTTTTTCATTTTTAAAGATTTTAGAATTTAAGATTTAACTGAAAACCGACTGTTCTTGCGGTTGGAAGCTGTCCCATTTCAACTCCTGGAGTAATGGTTGCATTATCCAACGTCGCGACTTCAGGATCAAACAATGGGAACTTCGTCCACATCCACAGGTTCTTTCCGAAAATGGCAATCGTAAGATCATCCAGACCGATAGATTTTATGGTTTCTTTCGGGAAAGAATACGCAATTCTGGCATCTCTCAGCTTAATAAAATCTGTACTGAAGCTGTTGGTTTCCACATTGGCTCTTCGATAGTAATCTCCGTAATAGGAAGATACCAGCACTCCTTTTGTATTCGTACTGAAAGATCCGTCAGGGTTCTGAACAACACCGTCTCCTACAATCATTCCGCCAGGATTATCTCTTCCCGGCAGGGTAGATTTCAGTTTACCCTGTTCAGACATTTTATGATGTGACTGAGAATAAGCAATACCACCGTACTGACCATCAAATGAGAAACTTATTGTGAAGTTTTTGATCTTAAAATCATTCTGAAGACCAGCACGCCATTTCGGGAATGCATTGCCAACTTTTTCAATATCTGCAGGTCTTCCCGGAAGCCCATTGTCCCCGTAGATGACTTTTCCGTCCGGAGTCCTTAATAATTTAAATCCATACATGTCACCAAGAGAACCTCCCACTTCCATTTTATAGAAGACAACATCCCCTACGTTGGAAACAATTCCGTCAAATCCTTCAGGCAGAGTCATTACTCTGTTTTCGTTGGTAGACCAGTTTCCACCTACTTTCCATGAGAAATTTTCACCTTTTACGGCAAGGATGTCTGCTGAAAGCTCAAGACCTCTGTTACGGATTTTCCCTGCGTTGATTACCCTTTTGGAATATCCACTTTCGTAAGGCAGAGAAACAGGGATAATCTGGTTTTCACTTACGTTCTGATATGCGGTAAGATTAATATTCAACCTGTTTTTGAAAAGACTGAAATCCATACCGGCTTCAATATTTGTATTTTTTTCAGGTTTAAGCGAAGGATTGTTAAAAGTTGTAGGAGCTATTACGCTTCCTGTAATATTACTTCCTGTATAATAATTATCCAAAAGATAAGGATCACTGTCTATCCCTACTTTCGCCCATGAAGCTCTCAGTTTCCATAAATTCAGATTATTACTTTTGAGGTTAAAAATATCTGATAGAATGAAGCTGGTACTCACTGAAGGATAAAAGAAGGATCTGTTTTGCTTCGGAAGTGTAGAACTCCAGTCATTTCTTCCGGTAACGTCCACAAATATTTTATTGTCATATCCCAGAGTAAGCAATCCGTAAACACTATCAACATGTTTATCTCTTGGCGCTGGATATTTAACCGGAATATTAAGCGCATTGGTAAGGCTGTACTCACCGGCAGTTTTCAATCCTATGGCCTGGTAATCAGTCATCAGGTATTCGTTATAACGGATACTTCCCCCTGCAGAAGCGGAAATACTGAATTTATTCCAATCTGCTTTGTAAGAGAATAAAAGGTCATTGTTGTATTCCTGATTTTTGATGAATTGTTCTCTGTAGAACCCTTTCAGATAATTGGCAGAACTCCATGGTCTTTTGGTGGTTCTTTTTTCATTCAGAATTTCAATACCAGACCTCAGCATTAAACTGAAATTCTTATTAAACTGGTAATCTGCCGTAATGTTTCCTGTAATGGTCTTTTTTCTGACCCCATTCAACATTTCGTAAGCAATCATATAAGGATTGTCAATAAAGGAGCTGAAAGGATGAATTTGGTCAACCTGCTCCTGCCCCGGTTTCCAGATCGGTTTATACCATTCAAGATCCACATTGGGATTCTGGAAGATCATGAAATAGGAAATCGACTGGTTGTTGTATCCCGTCGCAGGAAGGTTGTCACTCGTAGTAGTGTTATAAGCAAATTTTGTTGATATTTTTAATTTTTGGGTAAGCTGATGAGCAAAAGATAAAGCAAAATTGAACCTGTCAAAACCTGTATTCGGCATCATCCACTCGTTATTAAGATAGGTAAGTGAAGATCTGAAGCTTGTTTTTTCGTTTGAGCTTTCTACTGAAATACTGTTCGAGTAGTTAGAACCTGTCTGCCAGAAACCTTTGATGTTATTTTCGTAAGGTCTCCACAACTGTCTTTCCTTGCTTTGCCCCATTACATTGGGATCATACTGGAAGTAATATTGTCCGGCAAATTTAGGCCCGAAAGCACTACTTGTACCTCCGGTACTTGGTCCGTCCGGGGAAAGGCCATATGAGTAGTAAAAACTTCCAGCATTTGTTGCCAGTGTTCCCTGTCCGTATTCATACTGGTAGTCCGGCCATTTCAATACGGAATCAAAGCTTGAAGAAGAATTGAAGGTTACTCTCAGTTTTCCATTCTTTGTTTTTCCTGATTTTGTAGTGATCATTAAAGCTCCGTTGGCGGCACGGGATCCATATAATGCGGCTGCAGAAGCTCCTTTCAATACAGTTACAGATTCGATATCGTCCGGGTTAATGCTGTTTAATCCGTTTCCAAGATCAATTGGAACATCACCTCCGGAACCAGCTCCATAGGCTGCCGTACCGGAACCTGTGGTAGAATTTCCCATTGGAACGCCATCCACTACAATCAGGGCATAGTTATGATCCATCATAATGGATTTTTCTCCTCTCAAAGTAATTCTGGAGGTTCCAAGCGGCCCTGCTCCGGCAGTCTGGATTTTAAGACCCGCCACTTTACCTTCCATTGATTGTGCCCAGTTGTTGTTCTGAGTTTCTTCAAATGTTTTGGCAGCTACTTTTTCTGCAACATATCCTAAAGCCCTGTCATGTCTCTTGATGCCCAAAGCAGTTACTACTACTTCATCAAGTCCTTTAACCGTGTCTTTTTTAGCTTTCTGCTGAGCTGCCAGATTAGCACTGACAAATCCTAACAGTGACAAAACCAATAGTTTTTGTGTCTCTTTACGCATTTACTTTTTGTTTGCGCAAAATTAGAACGACATTACAAGGATGGTCTTAACACAGTTTTAACGTTTCTTAAAAATTTATTAAACCATATGTTAATCCATCCTTAATAACATTAGATAAATACCTAGTTAATAAATACTTAAGCAATTAAGTATTTTTAATACTATTCTACAGCTATATTTGTTTACCTTTATTGTCTTTCTTTGAGTCAATACCACGTAAACAACATAATAAACTGATTTACAAAACGATAACACATGCTTAATTGCACTTTTTTAAAATATCCTAGAAAAGTACGGAGCAAGTTCCTAAAAAAAGAACAGAGAACAGTCTGCCCCCTAAAAGAGACAGACTGTGTAAATTATTGATTATTGTTGAGGTGGCTGGGAAATACCTTAAACCACCCCGTCAAAAATTCTTTGAATTTTTGCCACCCCTCCGGAGGAGGGGAATATTTCGTCTTTCAGATATACTATTTGTGAAAGATTTCAATCATTATTTATTCTTTAACTGATCAGGAATATTGGTTGTTACAAACCCGATCCCCTGTTTTTTCAACTCATCGTATACTGCAACGTCATTTACGGTCCATGAGTTTGTAATTAATCCTAATGTTTTAGCTTCAGCAATCCAGGTTGGATTTTTCTGGAAAACACTGTAATGATAATCCATACCATCCAATCCTTCTTTTTTGATCTGTTCAGGAGAAAGCTCACCGTTCAGATACTGAACTTTAAAGGCTGGAGCCAGTTTTTTGATCTCTTTACAGATATTCAGACTGAATGAAATAAACTCACTCTGAGATTCCAGCTTCATGTCTTTGATCATTTTTATCGTTTTCTGCGTGATTTCATTTTCAATTTCCGGAGTCTTTGCTGGTTTGATCTCAACGATCAGTTTCAAAGATTTATCTTTTTTTCCCTGTTTTAAATAATCTTTTAATGTTGGGAATTTTTCTCCATTGGATAATTTCAATGCTTCCAGTTCTTTGAATGTAGCTTCAGAAATTTCCATTTTACCATGATGTTCATCGTGATTGATCACCAATACACCATCTTTTGTCATTCTTACATCAAATTCAGACCCATATATTTTTAATTTCTGGGCATTTTCCAATGATTGAATTGAGTTCTCCGTTGTAGGAGGCTGAGTCTGGAAATATCCTCTATGGGCAATAATCTGGGTTTGTGCTTTCATCATAACTGTACTTAAAACTGCTAACCCTAAGATAAAATTTTTCATAATATAATTTAAATTATTAAAAATAAAGTTGTGAAACTTCCTGATAAAGGTAGTTATTAATAAATGAAAACCACAAAGACATAAAAGATTTACGGATTACAGCTAAGTGAGATTTACAATAGCTGACTCATTTTCTTTTATGTCTTCAATGATTGAAAAAGATAATTATTAGAAGGAATACTTCGCACCGATCTGAATCTGGTATGGATTTCCAGACATTGGAACCAAACCTCCCCCACTTACGTTTTTGGTATATTCATACTGCATGGTATCCTTGTTAAATCTGGTTACTTTATACAAGGAAGTATTTCCATATGAGTTGTTTACACCCCATTCTTTATTAAGCAGGTTCGCCACATTGAAAATATCTACAGAAAGTTCAAAAGCTCCTACTTTATCAAATTTAATTTTTTTCGCTACACGAACGTCCCAAACTCCATAGAAACCGTTTTTACCTCCGTTACGTTCTGCAATTTTCCCGTTGTATTCGTTGATATAATCTTTCAGAGCCTGTCCTACCTGTGGATCATCCAAAACGGATTGCGTAAGATTCGGGAAGATAAAAGCAAGGTCATTGGAATCTACGAAATCACCATTGATGTTTCCTCCTGTTGTTGCTGAGAAACGGGTTCCTCCGATTCCTGAATATCTGATCCCTAATGTAAATCCGGCGATTGTAGGAGAGTTTCCATAGATCACGACTTTATTTCTGAATTGGTTATCAGAATAGGTCATTCTTAAATCTCTCGGATCGCTCTGAATCATGGTGGATAATGTTGCAGAGTTGGCTACGTTTCCGTTGTAAGAAGTATTGTCTTTGATATCAGACCATGTATAACTTGCGGTGATTTCTCCATCTTTCCAGTAACGATAACTTGTATCTATTACGAATGAAAACTGGTTTACTTTACCATCACTCACCAACTCCAGTACTCTTCCGAAATTATTATTGATTCTTCCCTGTTTCCAGTCGAAGCTTACACTATTATTGGCATTATTGGTAATAGCACCTGTAGGAATAAATACTCCTCTTCCGCCTTCATTAGCTAATGTGAAGAAAGGATTGGCTACCATGTTTCTGTCATAGTAAAAATAATTATTTCTACCTAAAGCCATATATCCTGCGATCCCTGCTCTGAACCTTTCATTAAAGAAATGGGTATAAGAAATATTGGCTTTATAAACAATTGGGATTTTTGCATCCTTACCCGTATAGTTAATGGTTGGAATCTGGTACTGGGAAAGAGACGGAGCAGAGTTATAATCATTTCTGTAGCTGTTGAAATCCGGGAACGGAACATCTTTACCCGTTACATCCACTGTAGCCAGATGCTTTCCATCAAATACAAGGTTGTTAATGATCATATAGTTGTTGATATCTGAAGAGAAAATTCCGGCTCCGAACTTCAGGAAGTCCTTATTTCCTTCATTGATGTTCCAGTCAAACTGGAATCTTGGCTGGATCACAAATGATTTGATTTGATTATCGGTTCTGATTCCCATTTCATCAAACAGTTTCTGGTTGAATTTTGCTTTCGGATAACCTCCGTAATCTAATCTTATACCAGCCATTAAATCAAGACCTTTGGCCACTTTAGTCTGAAACTGCCCATAAAGACCGATGTTCCAGATATTTGATCTTACAGACGGATCTTCCATTAAAGGAACTTCTCTGTAGAACCGGTAAGGAGTCATTGCGTCAAAGTTGCTCATTCCCTGAAAATGGAATCTTCCGTTCACTTCACTTCCATATATAGATTTTGCTGATGTATACATAAGATCAGCCCCAAATGTATATTTTACTTTATCTGTGTTGTAATATAAGTTATCTACAATTTGAAACACATTATTTGTAAAACCTTCCTGGGCAAAGCGGTGCCCTCCGAACTGAATATTCGTAGATCCTGCACTGGAAGATACTCCTTCAACAATAGCTCTTGGAACAGGTTTTCCTAATTGATTATTTTGGTAACTGTCCTGAAAAGTATAAAGATACTGCGCCTTTAATTCATTGGTTAAATTAGGCTGCAAATTTGATCTTAAGGTTAATAACAAACTGTTGTCAAGGTTTTTATCATTTCCGTAAGATTCAAAGAAATTGATATTGGTATTATCACCAAGACCGTTTTTATTTAGATCGTAAGTAAAGTTATTCCTAAGCGTTAATAAGTTCTTTTCATTGATCTGCCAGTCAAGACGTAAGAAGGCAGCATCAGAGTTTCTTACTTTATCAAACGTTCCAAATTGCGGACCGCTTCCTACCCCATATTTTGCTCTGGCAATATCCACAAATTGATTAAGCGTCTGCGTAGTAGTATTGAATCTCTTCTCGTCATCCGGAGATTTGATATCTGCAATCACCAAAGGTCTTGAATCCAGCTGATGATCCCATGCTACGAAGAAATGTAATTTATTTTTAATAATTGGTCCTCCCAATGAAAATCCGAACTGAGAAGTAGAGAAATCATTATCTCTTTTGTTTCCTCTGATGTCATACGGACTGGAAAGCCAGTTAGTTCTTAAATATTCCCAGGCACTTCCAGAAAATTTATTGGTTCCTGATTTGGTAACAGCACTTACAGTTCCACCTCCGCTTCTTCCCAATGTCACATCATATTGGTTGGTTGTAATTTTGAATTCACGTACTGCTTCAATAGAAATAGAGAAAGGAGCACCGCTTCGGCTGGTAGTGGATCCTGCAGAAGTTGGATTTTTTGCAGTCATCCCGTCAATTGTAAAGTTGGTGGAAGATCCAAGCTGTCCTGAAAGGTTTCCTCCTTTTCCGCTTAATGGTGACAGTTCAGCAAGGTTGGTAAAGTTTCGGCCGTTCACGGGAAGCATGCTGATGTTTTTTGCAGAGATTGCTGTAGCTGCTCCAAGGTTTCCGATCTTGTTTTTAAGGTTTCCGGTAATTTTTACTTCTTCAATAGTCTTTTCGTTCCCAAGATCCATATTCACGGTAACCTGATCTCCGAAGTTCACATTGTAACCTTCTTTTTTATCATCGTTTACAATAACTGTATAAGGCCCGCCAAGAGGTATTTCCTTAAAGATATATTCTCCTTTTGAGTTGGTTTCCGTTTCCGTTTTGAATCCTGTAGACTCGTTCACGATCGTTACTTTCACTTTTTCCTGAGCCGTACTTCCCGGCCCGGTAACTTTCCCTACAATAGAAGCCTGCGTGGTCTGTGCATACGCCATTGTTCCAAGCCCTAAAAACAATAATCCCAGTACAATCTTTACTTTTTTCATTTCTTCCGAAGATCTTTATGATTAATTTTTTGATGTTCGCCAGGAAACCTCTTTGATTTTCATGTTAATAGATCATGTTGAGGTTTCTTTCAATCAGATGTGCAAAGGTATTTTGACTTTAAGGGCTGGGTGTTTAAGAAAGTTTTAACATTTTTTTAATTAAATCAGAACGTTATGTTAAATTACTTTAAACACACGTTTTATTTCTAACAGAACCAAGCTGTTAAGACATATTACGTATTTTTAATTTTCCTGTACTATTTAATTCTGTTATTTTTTAAATGCAATTACTTTAGTTATTTTTGCTCAAAAGATAGAAACCCAATGTCTGAAAACATTCAACAAAAGATAGAACAGCTCCGCAAAGAGCTTCACCAGCATAACGACAATTATTATCAACTGGATACTCCTACTATTACGGATTTTGAATTCGACATGCTTCTGCAGGAACTTCAGGATCTGGAGGCAAAATACCCGGAATTTTACGATGAGAACTCACCTACGGTACGTGTAGGTGGTGGTGTTACCAAGGTTTTCCCTACCATTCAGCATAAATTCAGAATGTATTCACTGGACAACTCCTATGATTTTGACGATCTGGAAGACTGGGAAAAGAGAATCATCAAAACAATTGAAGATCCTGTAGAATTTGTTGCTGAGCTAAAATATGACGGTGCCTCTATTTCTATTCTTTATGAAAACGGAAAACTTTCACAGGCGGTTACCCGTGGTGATGGTTTCCAGGGAGATGAGATTACCCCGAATGTACGTACCATTTCAGATATTCCTTTGACATTAAAAGGTGATTTCCCGGCTCAGTTTTTTATGCGTGGAGAAATTTATCTGACCAGAAAAAACTTTGATAAAATCAATAAGCTCCGTGAGGAAGAAGGCCTTGATCCCTTCATGAATCCAAGAAATACAGCCAGCGGAAGTTTGAAAATGCAGGACAGCGCTGAGGTAAGAAAACGCGGACTTTCTTCTGTACTGTATCAGTTTATTTCCGAAGATATCCCTGCGGAAGCCCATTGGGAACTCCTTCAGAAAGCGCAAAGCTGGGGCTTCAAAACCTCTCAGCAGGCCAAATTATGTAAAACGATGGCTGAAGTACAAGAGTTTATTACTTTCTGGGACACAGAACGTCATAATCTGCCATTTGAAATTGATGGTATCGTTTTAAAAGTGAATTCGTTACAGCAACAGAGACAGCTTGGTTATACAGCTAAATCTCCCCGTTGGGCAATGGCGTATAAATTTAAAGCAGAAAAAGTAGAGACAGAACTTCAAAGTGTTTCTTATCAGGTGGGAAGAACGGGTGCTATCACTCCTGTTGCTAATCTTAAACCTGTTTTACTGGCCGGAACCATCGTAAAAAGAGCTTCTCTGCATAATGAAGATATCATCAAAAAACTGGATCTTCATGAACATGATTTTGTATATGTAGAAAAAGGAGGCGAAATTATTCCAAAAATTGTAGGGGTAAACACTGATAAAAGAACAGAAGAGAGCAGAGAAATTGAATATATCAAACATTGCCCTGAATGTGAAACAGAACTGGTAAAAATTGAAGATCAGGCCATTCATTTCTGTCCGAACGAACTTCACTGTCCGCCACAGGTTGTTGGAAGAATGATCCACTACGTTTCCAGAAAAGCCTTGAATATTGACAACCTTGGAAGTGAAACCATTGAACAGCTGTACAGAGAAAAACTGATCGAAAATCCTGCAGATTTCTATGTATTGACGAAAGAACAGCTTCTTCCGTTGGAAAGAATGGCTGAGAAATCAGCTCAGAACATCATCTCAGGAATTGAGAAATCCAAAGAAATTGCTTTTGAAAAGGTATTATATGGAATCGGGATCAAACATGTGGGAGAAACGGTTGCCAAGAAACTGGTCAAAAACTTCCCTACTATTGAAGAATTAAAGAATGCTACTGTTGAAGAACTTTGCCAGGTAGAAGATATCGGGACTAAGATTGCAATCAGCATCGTTGATTTCTTCCAGAATTCTGAAAACGTATTGATGATAGAACGTTTAAAATCTTACGGAGTACAGCTTGAAAAAGGAGAAACTACCAATGAAGTTTTATCCAACGTTCTGGAAGGAAAAACATTCCTTTTCACCGGAAAATTGTCATTATTTACCAGAGAATCTGCCGAGGAAATGGTAGAAAAACATGGCGGAAAAAATATTTCTGCGGTTTCGAAAAACCTCAACTATCTTGTGGTAGGTGAAAAAGCCGGAAGCAAGCTGAAAAAAGCTCAGGATATCGGAACAATTACAATTCTGGATGAGCAGCAGTTTCTGGATTTGATTGAAAAATAACAATTATTTTTAATAATTATTTACTAAACCATTAAGATATTCCTCTTAATGGTTTATTTTTGTTTTCAAATTACAACAAATAACCATTAACTAATAATACATGAAAAAAATCTACCTCATCATTTCTATGATGATTTTTGCAGTGTTTCAGGCGCAAAATGTGAATATTCCTGACACGGCTTTTAAGAACTTTTTGTTAACAGCTAATTACAGCAATGGCTATGCAAAGGATCAATATGGAAACAGTATTCCCGTTGACACCAATAATGATGGTATCATTCAGCAAAGTGAGGCTAGTAATGTGGTAAAACTATCTGATCTTTATTATGGAAACAGATCCTATATACAATCTATTGAAGGAATTAAAAGCTTTACTAATTTAACAGAATTATATCTTTTTGGTACTTCTGTTTCTGCAGTTGATTTAAGTAATATGACTAGCCTGATTGCTTTATCAGTAACTACGAATCCGCAATTAGCGTCACTTAATATTTCAGGTTGTACATCTTTGGTAACGATGACCTCCGAAAATAATAATATTATGAACTACAATCTGCAGAGCAATTCATTGAAAACTTTATATATCAGCAATTTAAATTCTACTCAGCCTATCAATAGCATTAATCTTAGCCTTTGCCCTAATCTGAAGTCTTTGGAGATCAATAAGACCAATATTCAATCTTTGGATTTTAGTAATATGAGTAATCTGGAATGGCTTCAAATAAGGAACAGTTCTTCAACCAATAGTATTAATTTAACAGGTTGTACGAATCTTAATAATCTGGGGATTTATAGCTGCAGCGCTTTAACAACACTTCAGTTACATAATCTACAAAACCTAGATACTGTATATCTTTCACAAAGCCCGATCTCCACATTATCTCTGGTCGGTACAACGAACATAGAGTCTCTTGGCTTACAATCTACAGGTCTGACAGCTATAGATCTTTCCATTTTTCCAGCTTTAAGACAGTTTGGTACTTTAAATAATAATCTTACAACACTGGATTTAAGTATGAATCCTTTATTGGAAAACATCACGATCTATGACAATGCACTTCTGAAAAATATTAATCTGAAAAGCGGAGGAACTGTATTGAACGTCACATCATGGTTTCATATAAATAATAACAATCCTAATCTTAAATATATTTGCTGTGATGATGGTGATTTCGCAGCGATCAGTAATTATTTATCTTCTTATTCTCTCAATACTATTAATTTAAATTCATATTGTTCATTCACACCGGGCGGTACTTATTATAAAGTTAATGGTACTACAAAATACGATATTAATAGCAATGGCTGTGATCTTAATGATGTTAACAAACCTTTCCAAAAATTTTCGATTACAAGCGGTTCTGTTTCCGGAAATATGATTGCTGATTCATCAGGAAATTATTCTATTCCTTTACAAACAGGTGCTCATACAATTACGCCAATTTCAGAAAATCCAGCCTATTGGACCATATCTCCAAGTACTTTAACAGTAAACTTTCCGGCACAAACAAGCCCTTTGATTCAAAATTTCTGTTTAACAGCGAACGGAACTCATAATGATCTTGAAGTCATGATTATTCCTGTAACAGCTGCTATTCCAGGATTTGATACCAAATACAAAATTGTTTACAAAAACAAAGGAACTGTGGCTCAATCAGGAAATATTGTTTTCAATTTCAACGACAATCTGATGAATTTCCTGAATGCAACAATTTCTCCCGCTACACAGTCTACAGGAATGTTAACCTGGAATTTCACCAATCTTCTTCCTCTTGAAACCAGAGAAGTCACCGTAACACTGAAATTAAATACCCCAACACAGACTCCATCGTTAAACAGCGGTGATATTCTGCATTACACAGCACAAATCAATGGAGCTGCTGATGAAACGCCTTTGGACAATAATTTCACGTTAAACCAATCGGTAGTCAATTCTTTTGACCCGAATGATAAGACTTGTCTGGAAGGAACTACTATTACACAAACCCAGGTTGGAGATTATGTGCATTATCTGATCAGGTTTGAAAACACAGGTACCGCAAATGCACAGAATATTGTGGTAAAGGATGTTATTGATACTTCTAAATTTGACATATCAAGTTTAGTTGCATTGAACGGAAGTCACAATTTTGTAGCAAGAATTACCAATCCGAATACGGTAGAGTTCATCTTTGAAAACATCCAACTGCCTTTTGATGATGCGAATAATGACGGTTATGTTTCGTTTAAAATCAAAACAAAATCTACCTTAAATCTTGGAGACAGCTTCAGTAATACGGCCAGAATCTATTTTGATTACAATCATCCGATTATTACCAATACTTACATCACAAGCGTTCAGAATGTATTAGCAATAGCAGAAGCCAATAAGGAAAATACTATTATTTCTGTTTATCCGAATCCGGTAAGAGATATTCTAAATATTCAATCTAAAAATGAAATTATAAAAGCTGAAATCTATGATGCAGCCGGAAGAATTATCAGTTCAACAAATGTAAAAGGAAACTCAATTCCTGTTTTTGAACTTTCTAAAGGAAACTATATTCTCAAAGTTTTCACGAGAGATCATGCAATTGTACAGAAGTTTATCAAAGAGTAAGCTCACGAATGCTATAAAAAAAGCTGCGAATAATTTTCGCAGCTTTTTTATTTATTAAGAATTAATATTTTCGATTTACTTAAAAACAATAATAGTATATGGAGAACTTTCTCCGGTCTTTGGCAAGATCAGTCTGATATGTTCTTTATTCCTGTAGTAATCCACATAGGGTTCTTTGGTAATGATCTTTCCTTTCTCCGTTTCTTTATATCCGGCTGACAATATCAGTTTAAGATATTGATCGTATTCTTTCTTTTCTTTAAACTCAAATTCAATTCTGTCTTCTGATTTTTCTTCTTTATATTCGAACTTTCCGATTTTCGAGGTATAGTCTAGGGCTTCGTATTCGGTTAAAAGGAAGCTTAAGCCTTCTGTTCTGTCATAAAATTTGAACTGAAGCTGTTTCATTTCCTTTTTAAACTCCTCCATTGTCAGTTTATTGAATCCTTTAAGCTGTTCTACTGTAAAGGTTTGTGCAGAGACCTGAATACTCAGTACAACTGAAAATAATAAGAATCCTAATGCTTTTCTCATTTTTATTTTAGCGTAAATATAAAGAATAGGATTGTCAGTTTTGTAATCTCCAGTTATTAAGGACAAGAGTAATAATAACATCATTCCATAATTCAAAATTTGAAAGTTTCGGCTTTATTGGAATAATTGAAGTTTTAGCCCATTCCTTTTTTCCTACAGTATACATCATTGCATCATATAAAAGATTTTTTCCAAATGGATTGCTTACCTGAAGCATCATTCCTTTATGTTTTCTATCCTCAGTATCTTGTGAAAATTCTATTTCTATGGTTTTCGACGGATTTATATTGTCTTTCACTACCTTCATAGATTCCAGTTTTCCATCTTTAACATCTGCTTCGATAAATAAATGTTCACCCGGGTAAATTTGTAAAGTATTTTCCTTGACAAAATAAGGAGATTTTTTTACTTCTTGCTGATAATACCTCACAGAATCCACCGGAAGTTTTAAAGTAAAGTTTTCACGAAATTCTTGTTGACTAAAGCAAAATTTCGATATTATAAGTCCAAAAAAAAGAGCGATTGTTTTAATATTCACAGGTTTAGGTTATTTAATTTTATAGCGCTAAAATATAACAAATAACAATAATCCTTACAACTGGTAGTCTGAAATAACTGCTTAAACTACTATTCCTTAATCAAAGCTTTCCGAAACAGCAAAATTTCTGCCTTATTTAGTCTTTCCAAAGAAATTGTGCGCTTTGTATTGGGCATCCAGTCAGGATAAAGAATGAGTTCCACATAATTGTCATGTATATGAAATTCTCTCAGAACTTCCGGATTTTTTGTATTTCTTCTATCTGATCCAAATCTCAGATTAATACACTTACCGGGAACAATGTAAAAATCTTTAGGAAACAAAAATATAGAATTCTGATTCATGAAAATTTCAAAACTACACCATCGAAATTTTTTACTATAGCTAAGACCTCCTTTAGTTACTGAAACAATGGTACCATGGATATTTTTAAAAATTACCGCATCCGGCTGCTGATATTTTTCAATAATTTTATTTTTCTGCACATAAAAGAAAATTCTTGAGATGATAAAAACTGCTATACCTGCCAATGGCAAATAGAAAAAAGGATCCATGAATAAAAGAATAGAATTACAAATTTTTAAATAAGAAAATCAGATATTTTCCTGTTTAAAGGTATAACAATAATCCTTATGAAACCGGCAGTCTGAAATAAAATGTACTTCCGTTATTCAGAGAACTCTTCACTCCTATTTCTCCATGTTGTTTTTCAATGAAATTTTTTGAAATAGCCAAGCCCAAACCTGTCCCATTCTGATGTTCGCCGGGAACTTGAAAATAACGGTCAAAGATCTGGCGGTGGTATTTTTCATCAATTCCACTTCCGGTATCAATAATACTGAACTGAATGAATGAGTTTTGTTTTTCTACCACAATCTTAATATTTTCATCCTGAAAAGAGTGTTTCACCGCATTGGTAAGAAAATTATTCATTACCCAGACTGTTTTATCAAAATCAGCATTTACAGCATCGCTTTCTTCCAGAAGATATTCTGTGCTGATGGAAATATTTTTCTGCTCGGCAAGCTTTTCAACATTTTTTACTGCAGTTTGTACGATTTCTTTAGGGGAACATTTCTCTACAGTCAATCTGATATTTCCGGATTCTACCTGAGAAAGATTAAGCAATTCCCCTGTGATATCCAATAACCGCTGCCCGTCTTCATTAATGCTTTTCAATAATTCCTGCTGCTGCTCATTCAGTTCTCCGAACTTTTGGTTTCCAAGAAGCTGAACACCCATTTTGATTGCAGAAATCGGAGTTTTTAGTTCGTGGGAAATCGTTGCAATGAAGTTGGTTTTAGCAAAATCAAGTTCTTTAAAAGGGGTAATATTTCTCAACAAGATTACCTTTCCGATATATTTTTTTTCTTTTTCGCCTGTCTTTACAATATTGATGGGAATAATATCCTGTTCGAAGTAATTTTCTTTATTATCACGAACAATTTTAATCGGATCTTTTACCGGATGATCTATATTTTTCAGCAATTCACGCATCAGATCATTGTTAATAGCTACTTCATGGGCCGTTTTTCCAATAATATCCTCTTTATGGAGGTTTGTGATCTTCAATGCTTCATCATTGATCATGTAGATAAAATGGTTTTCATCCAGCCCAATCACCGCATCGTGCATGTTATTGACCAATGTTTCGATACGTTTTTTATCCATCAGCTGCTTAGAAAGTGTACTGCTTTCGTACTCCTGAAGTTTCTCCGCCATACTGTTGAAGGACTCCGCCAGGCTGTTGAATTCTTCACTTCCTTTAAAATGAACCCTCTCATTATAATTTTTATCAGCAATCTGTTTGATACTGAAGGTAAGCTGATTGATTGGTTCTGCAATAGTTTGAGGTAAATTGAAAAGCAGAATAAAAGCAATCAGAAAGCATACGGTTCCTAAACTTACAATCCAAAAAGTGGCATTTTCTGCTGTAATAATCGCGATATCACTCTTTCTTTCTATGCCTTTCATATTCAAAGACATAATTTTGGCCAGATCCTCACGGATTAGTTTTTCTTTATGGATATCCGGTGCTTTCAGATAGCTGCTGAAATGCATATTGAGGTTTTGAGTGGCTTCTTTTTCTCCAAATTCTGTAAGATTTTTTTCCTGCAGCTTGTTATTTTTTCGAAAATCTGCTATCGCAACGGTACTGTCTGTACTGATATTATCCAGCGCCAGAAGCATATTCTTGGAAAACTCCAGACTATTATAATTGGCTGTAAGGATTTTTTCAGTATCGGATTTTAATTTATTGATGTATACAGAACCTATCACTGAAAGCAGAACAATCAGCAGAAATAAAAGGCCAACGCCTAAGGTAAGTTTCGTTTTAAGTTTCATTACTTTTAAGATAAAATAATAATATCTATCTGTCTTTCATTCAGCCTGTTCATGAGGGTATAGATCCAGCTGTAACCCAACAGCCGCTGCCAGAAACTGGCATGAGGTTTTCCAATGCAAACCGTAGTGATATTGTGGGCAATCACATACTCAAGAATTCCGTTATGAACACTGCTTTCTTTGATACGGACTACTTTGGCACCCAATTCCTGTGCTAAATTAAAATTATTAATTAAATACCGCTGTTTATCCAACGCTATTTTTTCAGGATTTTCTGAAGGTTTCTGAACGTATAAAACAGTCCATGGACTGTTATAATAGCTGGCTAACCTTGCTGTTTTCCTGATAATCGTTTTGGCAATTTTCTCGTTGCTGCTAATGCAGGCCAGGAATTTTATGGGTTTAAAATTTTCAGTTTTGATCTCTGTTTCTACCTTTCTTTCTACATGGGTGGCTACTTCTTTTAAAGCCAGCTCACGAAGCTGCAGAATATGCCCGCTTTGGAAGAAATTACTGAGTGCCGTCTGAATTTTTTCTTTTTTATAGATTTTTCCTTCTTTCAGTCGAGTAAGAAGCTCATCAGCAGTAAGGTCAATATTAACCACTTCATCCGCAAGCGCCAGTATCTTATCCGGAACCCGCTCTGCTACTTCTACTCCTGTGATTTTCTTGACTTCTTCATTCAGGCTTTCAATGTGCTGAATATTCATCGCACTGATAACATTGATACCGTTATCAAGAATTTCCAGCACATCCTGCCATCTTTTTTTATTTTTGGAACCTTCTACGTTGGTATGCGCCAGCTCGTCCACTAAAACTACTTCAGGATGTTCATTGATAATGGCCTGAAGATTCATTTCTTCGAGGTTTTTTCCTTTGTAAAAAACAGATTTTCTTTCAATTTCCGGAAGACCTTCTACAAGGGCTACCGTTTCTTCTCTGCCATGAGTTTCAATATAACCAATCTTTACATCAATGCCATTTCGCAAAAGAGAATGCGCTTCCTGAAGCATACGGAAGCTCTTTCCTACGCCTGCACTCATCCCGATATAAATTTTGAATTTTCCTTTACGGGACTTTTGGATCAGTTCTAAAAAATCTTTTGCTGATGACATTGATTTTATTCTTTTTAATTTTACTTTAAACACGTTCAACTGTGGTTAAGCTGATTCTTAAAACCAGGCTGCAAGACTTGTTGTAATGAAGAAATTCCCTTTTCTAAATTCATCATTTTTAGCAAAAATGGCATCTTTGGCAGTAAAACCTCTTGCTTCTGTACGGAAAATTACATTTTTAAAGATAGCATAATCTACATTGAGGGAATATCCGAAGGTCTGAAATCCATTAGGAGTTCCGGTATTGATAATAACTCCGTTTTTATCATTGTAATATTCCAATCTCCCTGCCAGCGCCCATTTGTTATCTAATTGATATTTCATTAATACATTCGGGCTGTACCAGATATTATACTGCTCACTTCCTTTTGATTTCTGTTCTGCACCGATATCAAATCCCAATACCGCAGAAAACTGATCTGTCAACTGAAAGCTTCCATACAAATCATGGAAGTACCGCATTCTTTTGTCTTCTTTTGCTTTATCATTTCCTATGAATGAACTGCTGTTCAGAGTGATTTTATCATTGGGTTTATAGGTCACCTGATGTCCGAAAGAAATACTCTGGTTTCCTTCCGGTTTGGCAATACGCTGCCATCCGTTCAGTACCAGCCCGCTTAAAAACCATTTTCCATTATCTGAGGTGTAAGAAATTTTGGCTCCGGTTTCAAAATACGGCGAATTTTCAGCAGCAAAACTTCTCGTAAGGTTAATATTATCTTTTCCTATAGCACTTTCCCAACCGATATGTGAAGGCATGATCCCTGCGTCAATCCAGAGGTTTTTATTTTTAGAAATTTTGATTCCTATATTGGCTTCATTTACATAACGTAGGGCATTTTGTTCAGCGGCCATATTATCCTGAGCGTAAGTTCCTGCCATTAAAGCAACATTGGCTCGGATATTTTCACTTTGGTAATTGGCTTTAACTAATCCCAGATTAAGATTCATTTCATTGTGTCTGTTATATGAGTAGAGAAAATTTTGACGCATATGATTTCCAGGTTCATTAAAATCGTAGGTGTAAAAGAGTTCTGCATAAGCGGAAAACGTAACTTTATTTCCTGTTTTCAATGAATCTGATGATTGTGCTTTGGCTAAAAACAGCCCTGATAGTGCACATATAGCTAGATATTTTTTCACTTTAGTTTCAAAGGTGTATTCATCATGTCTAGGTTTAAAACCTTGACATGATTATTGATTATTAAATTTATTATTTTAATTGATCCAAAGCAATATTAAGCTTCAGGACATTTACTTTTGATGGTCCGAAAAGTCCTAATAACGGCTTCTCAGTTTGAGTATTAATCAAGTTTTTGATCTGCTCTTCTGAAAGGTTTCTCGCTTTTGCAACTCTTTTTGCCTGGTACAAAGCTCCTTCTTCAGAAATATCCGGATCCAGACCACTTCCACTTGCCGTAACAAGTTCTACAGGAACTTTCGTATTTCCCATTTCAGGATTTTTCATTTTTAAAGTATCAATTCTTTTCTGAACTGTTTCCAGATATTCTTCATTGCTGGGACCTTTGTTGCTCCCACCGCTTCCTGCTGCATTATAATTGACTGATGAAGGACGGCCGTGGAAGTATTTTTCGGATTTGAATTCCTGTCCGATATTGGCATAAAACTTCTGTCCTTTATCATAGACAATTTCTCCGTTTCCTTTGTTGGGAAGTATTTTGGAACCTCCATATACAACACCAAGATAAATACCTGTAACCACCAGCATCACAAGAGTTAATCTGAATGCTGAAACAATATGATTTTTCATTTTTTTAATTTTAATAGAATAAACTGATTACCAAGTCAATGATTTTGATTCCAATGAAAGGAACGATGACCCCGCCCAGACCGTAGATCAAAAGGTTTCTTCTCAATAAGGCACTTGCACCGATCGGCTTATAAGCCACTCCTTTTAACGCCAGCGGAATCAGGAACGGAATGATCACTGCATTGAAAATAACCGCTGATAATATGGCTGTTTCCGGGCTGTGAAGGTTCATAATATTCAACTTTTGGAGGGAGGGAATAAAAGTGATAAAGAGTGCAGGGATAATGGCAAAATATTTCGCCACATCATTCGCAATACTGAAAGTTGTCAATGTTCCTCTTGTCATCAGCAGCTGTTTACCAATTTCTACGATTTCGATCAACTTTGTAGGGTCATTATCAAGGTCTACCATGTTTCCGGCTTCTTTTGCAGCCTGAGTTCCACTGTTCATGGCTACACCTACATCGGCTTGTGCCAGTGCCGGAGCATCATTAGTACCGTCACCCATCATGGCCACCAGCTTACCTTCCTGCTGCTCTTTTTTGATATAATTCATCTTATCTTCAGGCTTGGCTTCTGCAATAAAATCGTCTACTCCTGCTTTTTCTGCGATAAATTTTGCAGTCAGAGGGTTATCTCCGGTTACCATTACCGTTTTCACTCCCATCTTTCTCAGTCTTTGGAAACGTTCCTGAATTCCGGTTTTGATGATATCCTGAAGCTCAATAACGCCCCATACTTTTTCATTCACAGAAACTACCAGAGGTGTTCCTCCGTTTTCAGAAATTTTGGTTACCGCATCCTGGGTTTCCTGTGGGAAGATATTCCCGGCTTTTTCAGTCAGTTTTTTTATCGTATCATAAGCTCCTTTACGGATTCTTGTTTCGTCAAAATCGATCCCTGAAGTTCTGGTTTCTGCTGTAAAATCAATATAAACAGGATTAGCAACTAATAAATCTTCAGATTTCAAAGCACTTAATTCAATGATTGATTTTCCTTCCGGAGTTTCATCAGCTACAGAACTTAATGCGGAAGCTTTAATAAATTTCTCAAGTTCGATTCCGTTTGCAGGATGAAACTGAGTTGCCTTACGGTTTCCGATAGTGATTGTTCCGGTTTTATCAAGCAACAGAACATCAATATCTCCCGCTGTTTCTACGGCTTTACCACTTTTGGTAATCACATTTGCTCTCAAAGCCCTGTCCATCCCCGCAATTCCAATTGCAGAAAGCAGACCACCGATGGTTGTCGGAATAAGACAAACGAAAAGAGATATAAATGCCGCTATGGTAATCGGAGTCTGCGCATAGTCTGCAAATGGTTTGAGAGTGAGAGTAACGATGATAAATGTAAGGGTAAATCCTGCCAGAAGTATGGTTAATGCGATTTCGTTAGGTGTTTTCTGTCTTGAAGCCCCTTCTACAAGGGCAATCATTTTATCTAGGAAGGATTCTCCCGGTTTTGTGGTTACTTTTACTTTAATTCTGTCTGAAAGAACTTTTGTACCTCCTGTTACAGAACTTTTATCTCCTCCGGATTCACGGATTACAGGCGCACTTTCTCCGGTAATTGCTGATTCATCAATGGTTGCAAGACCTTCAATAATCTCTCCATCCATCGGAATCTGATCCCCGGCTTCACAAAGGAAAATATCACCTAATGTCATTTCAGCAGACATCTTCAATCTTGTTTCTACCTGAAATCCCGGCTTGTTATCAAGTACCAGTTTGGCCGGAGTTTCTTCTCTTGTTTTTCTGAGGGTATCAGCCTGAGCTTTTCCTCTTGCTTCTGCTATAGCTTCTGCAAAATTGGCAAACAGAACTGTGAAAAATAAAATAATAAATACTAAAAAGTTATAGGAAAAACTTCCCTGGGTTTTATCACCAGTCAGGCTGAACATGCTTACTATAAACATGACAATGGTTCCGATTTCCACCAGGAACATTACTGGATTTTTAAACATGATTTTCGGATTCAGCTTTACCAAGGACTGTTTTATCGCTTCGTTTACCAAATCTCTTTGAAACAATGTTTGTGACTGATTTTTCATTTTTTTGAAAGAATTTATATCATTGTAAATCAATAGTAACCATTAAGGTCTGCCAGATCATGAGGATAGATATGGATAATATTAAGTGAACGTTTCAGTAAGTTGTCAGACTAGCTTCCTAACTTTTCGGCTTCCTTAATGGTTGAAAATTGATTTTAATTTTTAATGTTCACATTTTTATTTTGAGAAATACTGAATCTGCTCTGCAATAGGTCCTAAGGTCAATGCAGGGAAGAAAGATAATGCTGCTATCAGTAAAATCACCGCCAGGGTCATAAAGCCGAAAGTAGCCGTATCTGTTTTCAGTGTTCCGGAACTTTCGGGGATATATTTTTTCTGTGCCAGTAATCCTGCAATAGCAACAGGACCTATAATCGGAATGAATCTTGATAATAAGAGAACAATTCCCGTTGAAATATTCCACCAAGGTGTATTGTCTCCAAGTCCTTCAAATCCGGATCCGTTATTAGCTGCAGAAGAAGTAAACTCATACAGCATTTCACTGAAACCATGGAAGCCTGGATTATTCAATGTTTTTGCTCCGAATTCCGGTAAATAAGCCGTTAAAGCTGTTCCCGCAAGAATTAAAAAAGGATGGAATAAAGCGACAATCATAGCAATCTTCATCTCTTTGGCTTCAATCTTTTTGCCCATGAATTCAGGAGTTCGCCCAACCATCAGACCACTGATAAACACCGCCAGAATGATAAAAATGAAATAGTTCAGAATTCCGACTCCGCAACCTCCGTAGAAACAGTTGATCATCATGGCAAGCAGCTCATTCATCCCCGAAAGCGGCATTGTACTGTCATGCATAGCATTCACAGATCCTGTAGAAATTACTGTAGTGGCAATACTCCAATACCCTGATGCAGCACTTCCGAAACGGATTTCTTTCCCTTCCATAGCTCCAAGACTGCTGTCTGCTCCCATTTGTGTAATCAGAGGATTTCCACCTGTTTCATTCACGATATTCGGAATGGTAAGTGCCAGAAAACCGACTGTCATTACGGTAAAGATCACCCATGACAGCTTTCTTTTATTCAGATAAAAACCCAGTGCAAATACCAATGCAAACGGAATGATCATTTGAGTGACCATTTCTGTCATATTGGTCGTATAATTAGGATTTTCAAGCGGATGTGCTGAGTTCGCTCCAAAAAATCCTCCACCATTAGTTCCTAAGTGTTTGATTGCAACAAATGCAGATACAGGTCCTCTGGAAACATCAGCCTTTTGACCTTCGAGTGTAATGATATGATCTTTTCCTTCAAAAGTCATCGGACTTCCGCTGATAGAAAGAATTAAAGCAACAATTATACTTATCGGAACCAGGATTCTTATCATTGATTTTGTGAAAAAATCGTAGAAATTACCTAATTCTGTGCTTGTTTTTTCTTTAAAAGCTTTAAAAAGAACCGCCATTGCTGCCATCCCTGTTGCTGCCGTTACAAACTGCAAAAACATCAGATAAAGCTGGCTCAGGTAGCTTACTCCTGTTTCTCCCGAATAGTGCTGTAGATTACAGTTTACTAAAAAAGAAATGGTCGTATTAAAAGCCAGATCGGGTGACATATTCGGATTCCCGTCAGGATTTAAAGGAAGCCATGCCTGATTGAGTAAAAGAAGGAATCCAATGATGAACCATATAAGGTTGATCGCCAGCATAGCGTACATATTCTGCTTCCAATTCATCTGACGGGCAGGATTAATCCCCGAAACTTTATAAATTAACTTTTCAATGGGTTCAAAGACCGGATCAAGAAAAGTCTTTTTGTATCCATAAACATTAGCTATATATTTTCCTAAAAAAATTCCGATAACTAACGTGACAGCAAACATTGCTATAATGCCTAAAATTTCTGTATTCATGATTGTTTAAAATTTTTCAGGTTTTATTAAAACATAACAGATATACACAAAGGCAAGTATTGAGAGGAAAAATAAACTCCACATAATTTATATTCTATCAAAAAATTCAACTGATTTACATAAAAGCCAAAACAACACTGCAAAAAGCAGAATTAAACTTATAAGCATCATATCTTAATCATTAGGGTTAAAAGAGTCAGTAATACGTACGATACAATCAGCAGACTAAAAGTAGAATGCTCCCGTTTTTTAAACGTTTTTCTTGAAATTGTCATTTTTAAATATTTTATTCAGAGACTATATGCCAAAACAAGGTCCATTTAAAGAATTAAATATTTAAATAATTAAATATCAACACTTTAAACTACACGCAAGCACTCAATAAAAACAGAAAAGCCTATCAAAATGATAGGCTCTTTATTAAAATGATAATAGTTTTATTTTAATCCGTATTCTTCCAGTTTACGGTATAGCGTGGCAATGCCAATCTCAAGTAATCTGGCTGCTTCTGCTTTATTTCCTTTTGTATATTGTAATACTTTTTGAATATGTATTTTTTCCAGGGAACGGATGCTCAGCGAATCACTTTCCGGAGCGGCTTTCTCAGAATAATGAGGAAGACTGTCCGCGTCAAGGATGTTGTTATCCATCAAAATTAAACTTCGCTCCACGGCATTTCTCAACTCACGGATATTTCCCTTCCAATCATTAACCTCCAGCGCTTTATAATAGTCCGGACTTACCTGAACAGACGACAAATGAAGTTTATGAGAAAAAAGGTCAATAAAGTTATTCGCAAGTGCTTTCAGATCTTCTTTTCTATTGCGCAAAGACGGAAGAGTGATTTCAAATACATTCAGTCTGAAATAGAGATCTTCTCTGAAGTTACCCTGCTTTATTTCATCTTCCAAATCTCTGTTAGTAGCTGCGATTAATCTGAAATCAGATTTTGAAACTTTCGTCTCACCCATTTTGATAAACTCTCTGGTTTCCAAAACTCTAAGCAGCTTGGCCTGAAGTTCTACCGGCATCTCGCCAATTTCATCCAGAAACAAAGTACCCCCATTTGCTTCTTCAATCAATCCCTTTTTATCCTTAATAGCTCCTGTAAAAGCTCCTTGTTTGTGCCCAAAAAGCTCACTTTCCAGAATCTCCTTACTGAATGCCGAACAGTTGATTGCCACAAAGCTGTTTTTCTTTCTGTCACTCCCTTCATGAATCGCACTGGCAAAGACTTCTTTACCCGTTCCTGTTTCTCCTGTGAGCAAAACAGCAGCGTCCGTTAAAGCCACTTTTTCAGCCAATTTCTTAGCCTGCAGAATTAGAGGTGATTTTCCTATGATTTGGTCAAATCCCTTAGTAACAACTTGCTGTACTATTCTGGATTTGTTATCCTTTACCTTTTCAAGAGCTTTATACACCAATGGGATAATTTTTTCATTATCATCACCCTTTACCAGATAATCATATGCTCCATTCTTCATAGCCTGCACTGCATCAGTAATATTACCGAAGGCTGTCATCAGAATAATTTCCAGCTGAGGATATTTGCTTTTAATAGACTTTATCAATTCTACTCCAAAAGCATCAGGCAGACGGACATCGCTTAAAACAACATCAAAATCATATTGCTCCAGCATTGTCATCGCTGAACGTGCTGTAGAAGCTTCTTTTACATTAAAATTTTCTTGGGAGAGGATCATTCCCAGTAACTTTAGGAGTTTGATCTCATCATCGATGATCAGAATGTTTCCTGACATTATAATTATTTTTGGAAAACTGATACAAACTTATTGAATTTATTCGAAGAAAATAGGGATTATAGAGAATAGTTTTCTGAACGACTCTGAAATTTCAGGAGCATTCTCCCGCTATCCATTCCTACTCCTCGCGCCAGGGCTTTCCCAGACTATAGCCGAAGCATCCACGCCTGCTGCGGGGTAACCATTACTATCGGAGCTAGGGAAGACGAATGATGAATTATAAATTATAAATTATGAGTTATTGGGTACAGATTAAGAGTCATCAATTTTATATAGTGATCTAATATCCCAACTATGTCATTCCGAAGGAATCCAGCCGCATTGATTAGAATCTAAAAGATTCAAAGGAGTAGCACAGAGTTTTTAATATTTAAGTGATCTGATAATCTTAGATATACTTGATGATAGAATCTAAAATGGCTTGTTTAGACTCCTTCGGAGTGACAAGGGAGTGCTATCAATGATAAGTGATAAATAATCAATGATGAATGATCTGTAGTATTGGATGAAACAGGAATCATTAATCATTATTGATTACTCATTGCTCATGTTTGGAGTTGGGTTTTCTTTCGAGTTGTGCTGGGTTTGCTTTGGATTGAAGTTGTGTATAAAGCAAAAAAAAAATCCTTTATCATAAGATAAAGGATTTTTAAAAATAAAATAAAAACTGGCGGCGGCCTACTCTCCCGCTTT
>NZ_JBLGCX010000020.1:0-840 GCF_047444895.1 Chryseobacterium sp. S90
AATCCTTTAGGCTCTAATAGTGTGGCTGGATTACTACGGAATGACATAATTGGGATATTAGATTTTAGAATGTAAAAAAATATTTGATAGCTCCTATAACTCCTAATCAACAGTTCGGATCAAACCCCAAATGATTTATAATACATTCAAATACTTTACCGTTGTAATACTAATTCAGAAGGTGATGATATTGTTCCTTATTATCTATCATTCGTCAATTTTACGTTCAAATCTTAGCAACAAGGTAAATTTCACTTTAATATAGTCTAATGTATTATACTATCCGTTTTTGAATTGTGTGATTAAAGGAGTTGCTATGATTTCAATTCTTCATTTCTGGAAACTTATGTATAAGACGTGATCTTGTATACTTATTTCAATGATGTACATTTATAAATACTCATTGTGGATAAGTATAAATTATATTTAACTATCTGTATGATACTATAATATACAAATAGTTATCCACTTTGTATATTTTTAAGTTAAATAAACTTGTTTTGCTTTGTAAGAAGTTTCTATCTTTGCCCCACTGAAAACGAGAGTAAGACAGTAGCGCAGAAGAGCTTTTAGATAAGCTAGAAACATTAAGATACTTCAAAAAGAGACGGACGAAAAAACTTAAAAATTTTTAATAAAAAGAGTTGCGGGTTAAAAAAGAGTTTGTATCTTTGCAGTCCCAAATAAAGGGAGCGCAGGAGTAGAGAGATTGAAGTTAAGGAAGGAATTAAGGTTACTTAAAAAACTTTAAAATTTTCTTTCAAAACATTTGGTCATTAAGAAATAAAGTTTTACTTTTGCACTCGCAAATACGGAGCGACACTGACAGAGAAGATTGCT
>NZ_JBLGCX010000021.1:0-765 GCF_047444895.1 Chryseobacterium sp. S90
AAAAAAAATTATCCGGACATCAATTCTATGCCTCTATAACAATATTATTTCTATCATTTTGTACAGAATTTTATATACACTTTTCTACTGGTGCATTGGAAAACTCTTTATCTTTTTTAGTATTAACTGTTTTTGGAATTTCAATTTTCTCAAAGAATAATCTGATTGAAACAGGTTTGTTACCTTTTTCCATAGCACTGGCTTTTCTAACAAGATACGATTTCTTTTTAATAGTGTTTCCAGTGTTTATTTATTTGTTAAATAAATACAGAATAAAATCATTAAAGATAATTTTTACTGCTGGAATACCTATTGTTTTATGGCTGATTTTTTCACTGTTATACTTTGGAAGTATATTTCCTAATAGCTTTTATATGAAAGCAGGTTTCTTAGGAGTAGATTACTCCATAGCGTATCTTGTTAAAAATACAATTAGATCTCCATTTCTAGTATTACTATTAGCGCTCGGAATAACCTCGGCTTATAGGGTGAATAAACCTCTTTTTATAGGAATTGTTATGTATTTTCTGTATACAGTTTATGTCACGGATTATATGCTTGGTAGATTCTGGACTAATTTAATACCCCTTTGTCTTATAACAACTATTCAGTATTTATCTCAGTCTGACCGAAAAATAATTTCTAAAGAACATATTCTTACTTTAGGAATTTTATTTTCATTTATTTCATTTTGTTTTATCGGAAGGAATAAATTTGGAAATGCTATCGATCTAGCTAATGAACGGAAGTACTATACTTCACCCA
>NZ_JBLGCX010000022.1:0-521 GCF_047444895.1 Chryseobacterium sp. S90
CCGTCTCTTTTTGAAGTATCTTAATGTTTCTAGCTTATCTAAAAGCTCTTCTGCGCTACTGTCTTACTCTCGTTTTTCAGTGGGGCAAAGATAGAAACTTATACTACACCCTGCAACTTTATTTAACATAAATTTTACCGTTTCGTAATATTAATCCCTAACCAACTGAAACTAAGGAGCAAAAATTTTAAACATTTGTTTGGAAGAAGGAAGGGGAAGTTGGAGAGTCGGAGGGTTTGAGGGATGGAGAGGGTTTTGGGGCGGTGGAAAGGGATGCGGGATACGAGATGCGGGGTTTGGGGTTTAGAATGATCAAAATAAGGTATACATAATTATTATATAGAATAGCTTTTTAAAAGTTTTGGCTTCGGTATAGTCTTACTATTCTATATCCCAGATAGCATTGTCACTCCGTAGAAGTCAGAACAAAACTCTTATGTAAAATTAAAATAGCAGAAATATAATTCACCTTAATTAAAATGCTTCGACTCAGCTCAGCATGACACTGCTAATAATAACTG
>NZ_JBLGCX010000023.1:0-438 GCF_047444895.1 Chryseobacterium sp. S90
CATTCATACTCCTCGCGCCGATACTTTCCTACACTCAAACCCTCCAACTCTCCAATCTAAGCTGCGGGGTAACCATTTCTATCAGGGCTAGGGGAGGGAGGTCAATTATAAATTATGAATTATGAATGATGAATTTCGGGGTATAAGGATACAGTTGTTCGGGTTATTGATTTTCGGGTTTCGGTTTTCTATGTAGAAAAGTAATATTGGTGTTGAATTTTCATCTTCCTGATTTCTATGTAAGGAGGTTAGTGAGTATAAACCTCTGTTCCCATTGTGTCATTCCGCAGGAATCCAAACTTCTTTATGAGAGCCTTTAAAAGAAGTAAGCTGGCAGGATAGTGTTTAAGATTTTTTTTAGCAGTTATTATTAGCAGTGTCATGCTGAGCTGAGTCGAAGCATTTTAATTAAGGTGAATTATATTTCTGCTATTTTAA
>NZ_JBLGCX010000024.1:0-375 GCF_047444895.1 Chryseobacterium sp. S90
CTTGATAGGCATGAGGTTCTTCGAACCCTTATTTTGACGGGTCCTGATGGATCGGGGTATCAGTATGTGAGTGATCAGTCTTTGGAATTAACTTTGGTAGAGATCGGAAGCTTTGAAGATTTTATGCAGGTGATCAGTGGGGAACTGAATGAAAGGTTTAATCTTCAGGAAGACTTGCCTATAAGAGTAAAAGTACTAAATTATGAAGGCGAATATTATTTGTCTGTAGTCATTCATCATATTGCTTTTGATGGTTGGTCAATAGACATTTTTTTACGCGAGTTGAACAGTATTTATCAATCTCTTGTTTTAGGTGTTCTTCCTGTGCTTCCTTCTTTACCATTTCAATATAAAGATTTTGCCTTATGGCATCGA
>NZ_JBLGCX010000025.1:0-374 GCF_047444895.1 Chryseobacterium sp. S90
TTTTGTAGCCCGTAGGGGAATCGAACCCCTCTTACCAGAATGAAAATCTGAGGTCCTAACCGATAGACGAACGGGCCCTCTATCTTCCACTACCGAAGTAATGTGTTAGCTTTTGTTTTTATAAGTATCAACTCTTAATCTTGTAGCCCGTAGGGGAATCGAACCCCTCTTACCAGAATGAAAATCTGAGGTCCTAACCGATAGACGAACGGGCCGGTTAGATTTATTTTAATATAGCTTCTTTCTACTGTGATCTTTATAAAACCACCGTTGTTACAGTGGTCTTATAAGATGTAAGTAGCCCGTAGGGGAATCGAACCCCTCTTACCAGAATGAAAATCTGAGGTCCTAACCGATAGACGAACGGGCCAGCT
>NZ_JBLGCX010000036.1:0-235 GCF_047444895.1 Chryseobacterium sp. S90
AAGTAGCTCAGTTGGTAGAGCGTCAGCCTTCCAAGCTGAATGTCGCGGGTTCGACCCCCGTCTTCCGCTCAAAAAAATACCTCAATAAGAGTATTTTTTTTTTAACACTGAAATGTGTAGAGTAGATTCTCTCAATCACTTTCAGTCTTTTATTAAAATGCCTCCATAGCTCAGTTGGCCAGAGCACGTGATTTGTAATCTCGGGGTCGTGGGTTCGAATCCCTCTGGAGGCTCA
>NZ_JBLGCX010000026.1:0-366 GCF_047444895.1 Chryseobacterium sp. S90
TTCTTATTCTTTATCAAACTTTCTTCATATCCTTGAGAGTTAAGTAGTGATATATTAATTTTAAAATGTCCCGGTCTATCTCCTGTAATCCCATAGTTTTTGCCGTAATATGTACAAAAGGGGGTAGCGAGTCCCATATAGTCAACGTATATATATTTTTTATCATCCGCATATACTATGAGTGGTAGATGTAAGGCTCCCCCTCCGTATTCAAGTACTTTATCACATTTTACCTCCTTACTATTGAATGGTGGCTGATACTGTAATTTAGAAGTTAGTAGATTTGTCCTGGGTGAAGTATAGTACTTCCGTTCATTAGCTAGATCGATAGCATTTCCAAATTTATTCCTTCCGATAAAACAAAAT
>NZ_JBLGCX010000002.1:0-495733 GCF_047444895.1 Chryseobacterium sp. S90
AAGATTAAAAGATTAAAAGATTAAAAGATTAAAAGATTAAAAGATTAAAAGATTAAAAGATTAAAAGATTAAAAGATGTTGTTATTAAAATTCAATAGGGGTGGGCTTTAGCCCACCTTTAAAATATAATAAATCCAAAAGGCTTCAGCCAAAACCTAAATGATATATTAGATAAATATCAACGCCATTCCCTACCACCTGTTATCCGCTATCTGCCACCTAAACAAACATAAATGTAATAAAAAAACCGCCTCTATGGAGACGGTTTCTTTATTTTTTTGAGTAGAGATTACTTCGCAGCAGCCTTTTTAGCTAGTTTAGCAGCTTTTTTCTCAGCTTTAGCAGCTTCTTTCTGCTCTGCAGGAGTCAATACTTTTGCTTCAGCAACAGGAGCAGGAGCATTAGCGTCTACATTACCTTTAATGTAGATTACACTTCTACTGTTTACAGGGTCGTTAGAGAAAACCTCAATCATTTTGTTGAAACCTCCAGGAATAGCAGTGTTGTATCCAACTTTGATCTTAGCGGATTTACCCGGCATGATAGGATCTTGGCTGAACTCAGGAGTTGTACATCCACAAGAAGGCTTTACGTTTGAAAGAATCAAAGGCTTATCACCTGAATTCGTTACAGTAAAGAATCTCGTACCATCAGCGTTAGGCTTAATAGTACCGTAATCGAAAGTTGTTTTATCAAATGTAATCGTTTGTGCAGATGCAATTGCAAATGTCCCGAATAATGCAATTCCTGCAATTAGTTTTTTCATATTCTTGAATGTTAATACGTTTGTTAGATAAATTTTGTGAAACAAAGTTAAAAATTATTTTAATTCATGCTTAAAAATTTTTTTCTTTAGACTATTTTTGCAAATTGCAAGCCAAAGAAATAGAATTTATGCAGATTTCAGAAAAGTACAATCCACAGGAAACAGAACAGAAATGGTACAATTACTGGTTGGAAAATAAATATTTCCACTCAGAACCTAATGACAAACCACCATATACCGTGGTGATTCCTCCGCCAAATGTAACGGGGATATTACACATGGGGCATATGTTGAACAATACCATTCAAGATGTTCTGGTCCGTCGTGCAAGAATGCGCGGATTTAATGCTTGTTGGATTCCGGGAACAGATCACGCTTCAATTGCTACCGAAGCTAAAGTTGTTGCTAAATTGAAGTCTGAAGGAATCAATAAGTCAGATATTACCCGTGAAGAATTTCTAAAACATGCCTGGGACTGGACTCACAAATATGGAGGAACCATCCTTGAGCAGCTGAAAAAACTGGGATGTTCTTGTGATTGGGACAGAACCCGTTTTACCATGGAAGATAATCTTTCAAAGCAGGTTATTATAAGCTTTGTAGATCTGTATAATAAAGGAAAGATCTACAGAGGATACAGAATGGTCAACTGGGATCCTGAAGCAAAGACCAATATTTCTGATGAAGAAGTAATATTCAAAGAACAGAACGGAAAACTTTATTTCCTTAAATATAAAATTGAAGGTTCAGAAGAGTTCCTTTCAGTGGCTACTACACGTCCTGAAACTATTTTTGGGGATACTGCGGTATGTATCAATCCTAATGACGAAAGATACGCCCACTTAAAAGGTAAAAACGTAATTGTACCGATTGTAAACAGAGTAGTTCCTATCATTGAAGACGAATATGTTGATATTGAATTCGGAACCGGAGCTTTGAAAATTACACCGGCACATGATGTGAATGACTACGAAATCGGACAGAAACATCAGCTGAAAATGATTGATGCGCTGGATGATGACGGAAACCTTAATGAGCACGGATTGCATTATGCCGGAAAGAACAGATTTGATGTAAGAAAGCAGATTGCAAAAGAACTTGAAGAAAAAGATCTTTTACTGAAAGCTGAAGACTATGTAAATAAAGTAGGAACTTCAGAAAGAACAGGTGCTGTAATTGAACCGAAAATTTCTGTACAGTGGTTTCTTAAAATGTCTGAACTGGCTAAGCCTGCTTTAGATGTGGTAATGGATGATGACGTAAAATTCTATCCTGAGAAATTTAAAAATACCTACAAACACTGGATGGAAAACATCCGTGACTGGAATATTTCCCGTCAGTTATGGTGGGGACAGCAGATTCCTGCTTTTTACTACGGAACAGGAGATGAAGATTTTGTTGTAGCTGAAACAGCTGAAGAAGCTTTAGAATTAGCAAAACAAAAATCAGGAAATTCAGAACTAACTCTGGAAAGTCTAAGACAGGATCAAGACACATTAGATACATGGTTCTCTGCATGGCTATGGCCAATGTCTGTATTTGAAGGGCTTTTAGATCCTGAAAATAAAGACATCAAGTATTATTATCCTACTTCTGATCTGGTAACTGCCCCTGATATTATTTTCTTCTGGGTGGCAAGAATGATTATGTCCGGATTAGAATACAAAAAAGAGGTTCCATTCAAAAATGTTTACTTTACAGGAATTGTAAGAGATAAGCAAAGAAGAAAAATGTCCAAATCTTTAGGGAACTCTCCAGACCCTATTGAATTAATGGAAAAATATGGTGCTGATGGTGTACGTGTAGGAATTCTATTGAGTTCTGCAGCAGGAAATGACCTTCTTTTTGATGAAGACTTAATGCTTCAAGGAAGAAACTTTATGACAAAAATCTGGAATGCATTCCGTTTGGTCAATATGTGGAATCATGAGGATAAACCGGCAATTGCTACAGATAACCAGGCTATTGAATGGTTTGAAAATAAACTGAACAAAACAATCGTTGAAATTAATGATCAGTTTGAGAAATTCAGAATTTCTGATGCGCTGCATTTGATCTATAAATTAATTTGGGATGATTTTTGTGGTTGGTATCTTGAAGCAATCAAGCCTAACTATGGAGAGGGAATTTCTAAAGAAGTATATAATAAAACAATCTATTTCTTTGAAGAATTGATGAAGTTGCTTCATCCATTCATGCCATTCCAGTCTGAAGAAATCTGGCAGTTGATTTCTGAAAGAAGTATTGATGAAGCGCTTGTTATTGCTCAGCAGAAGGATGCAGATAGCTTTAGTGAAGAAGTTATTAAAAACTTTGAAATCACAGCTGAATTGATTTCAGGAGTTAGAAATTACCGTCAGACAAAAGGAATTTCGCCAAGAGAAGCTGTTGAGGTTTATACCAATGCATCTGAATTTGTCAATGAAGCTGTAGTAAGAAAACTGGCTAATATTTCTGAAATCCATTTTGGACAGAAAACAGATAAGCCTAGCTTTACTTTCCTGATAGGAGCGACTGAGGTTTCTATTCCTTTAAGTGAAAACTTAGATTTAGGAGAAGAAAAAGCAAAAACTGAAGAAGAATTGAAATATTTAAAAGGGTTCTTAATTTCAGTAGAAAAGAAGCTTTCTAATGAGAAATTTGTTGCCAATGCTAAACCTGAAGTTGTAGAGGGTGAGCGTAAGAAGCAAAAAGATGCTCAGGATAAAATTGCAATCCTTGAAGAGAAACTGAAAAGTTTGTAAAATATAGACAATAATTTTTGTCAGAAATCTCAGGCTGGATACAGATGAAAATTGTATCCAGCCTGATGATTTAAAGAATAAATAAAATGACACATATAGAAAACATAAAAAAACTATTCTCGAAGGATTTTGTAGAAAATCCGCTGTTAGAAAGTTTTGAAGCAGGAAAGATTTACCTTTCCAGTGGAAAGTTGGTTGCCTGCGATCCATTGATCACTAATGATATGCTTCCTTTCACTACAGAATTTCCGAAGGGGGATTTTTCTGTGATCGTGCATAAAGAAAGAAACAGTAACTGTGTGGCTTATGCTGAAATCATATTCAATAATTCTGAAATTAAAGAATGGAAACTGGCAACCACAGCAGGACAGAATATAAAAGATCTGGCAAAAGAAGAAATCTTTGGCTATCCTGTAGAAAGCGGGATGGGATGTTTTATGGATGTTGATACCCAAAACAGTCTCAATGAACTTGAACAGAGATTATTCCAGAATAAAGGCGGAGATTTTATGGGAATCTACGAAGAATTTTTCCATGAGTATTTCTTTGATGAAAACGGAGCTATTGACCAATATGCCTTCCTGAAACCTGCAAAAGAACATCCCGGAACTATATTTGCTTTTGAAACCGGATATGGAGAAGGATTTTATGCCAGTTATATAGCCTATGATCAAGATCAACTGCCTGTGAAAATAATTACTGAATTTATAGAAATAAGTTAATTTAAAATTAGTTATTTTTGGAACACGATTTTGTCAGTTATAAATTTTAAAGCTAATACAAAACACAATGAATTTCTCATCAGAACAACCCCGAATTATTGTTGTGGGCAGCTCATCCATAGATTTGGTTCTTGAAACCGAAAAACTTCCTTCACCCAACGAAACGGTTTTGGCCGTTAAGTCAGATAGCTATTTTGGGGGTAAAGGAGCTAATCAGTCGGTAGGTACTGCCAGGCTGGGTGCCAGTGTGTACTTTATAGGATGTGTGGGGATGGATCCCCTTGGACAGCAGATTATGAGAAATCTGGTAAGTGAAAATGTAAATGTAGGTTTTGTACATGAAACAGATAAAGATGCTACAGGAACAGCTTATGTAACTACTTCTCATGGCAATGCAGCTATTGTTGTTGTACCGGCAGCCAATAAATATCTCAGCAAATCACATATAGACGAAGCAGATAAGTATTTTAATACTGCAGACCTTGTATTGGTACAGCTTGAAGTTTCTATGGAGGTGGTAGAGCATACCGTTAAAAAAGCCAAGAAATATGGTAAAAAAGTTGGCCTATATGCTTCTCCTGCAATGAGAGTCAGTGAAGAAATTTTAGAAAAGGTTGATTTTATTGTAGCTAAGAGCAACGAGTTATATACCATTTTCGGAGAAGAAAAAAGGGAAGAGGTCCTTAAGAAATATTTCAATAAAGTTTTTGTAAGAGATGATACCAACTCAACCATTTATTTCGATGGCACAGAAATGAAATATTACAGAAACGATAAAGATGAGAAAGTTTATAAAATGGGAATGGGTGATGCATTTACGTCAGGATTTGCTATTGCGCTTTGCCATGGAAACTCTATTGAAGAATGTGTGAAATTTGGAAATGAAGTTTCCTCAAGAGTTTCCGGAGGTAAAGGTTCTCAGACAGGGCTGCCAAGAATGTCAGATTTCTTTTCTTAAAGCTATTTACGACATATCAAAAGTCTGAAACTTAACATAAAAATATAAGTAAAAATGTCCACTTTTATAGTGGATTTTTTCTTTTTATACTATGGAAAAACTAATATTGACCACAGAAGACCATATTTCTCTGGCTGTCCATCTCTTTAAACCGGAAAAAAGTAATGGGAAACTATTGCTGATTAATTCGGCAACAGGTGTAAAACAGCAGGTGTATTTTTCTTTTGCCAGTTATTTTTCTGAACAGGGATTTACAGTTATTACCTATGATTACAGGGGAATAGGACTTTCCAAGCCGAAAGATATGAGAGGGTTTCATGGTTCTATGAGATTGTGGGGTTCAAAGGATTATAAAGCATTAACCCAATATATCAAAACAGATTTTAAAGACTATAAAAAGTTTTGCTTAGGCCATTCTGTAGGTGCTTTAATTCTGGGAATGAATGAAGACTCTGAAATTTTTGAAGAATTTGTTTTTGTGGGAACACAAAATGCTTTTGTGGGTAATCTGAAATGGAGAACAAAAATTGAGGCATACTTTGGCTTTGGAATCGTTCAGCCATTAACCACTTCATTATTAGGGTATTTTCCGGCACATTGGTTTGGACTGGGAGAAAGTCTTCCAAAAAATTGCGCATATGACTGGAGAACCTTAATTTTAAACAAGAAATCAACTAACCGACTGTTGGAGAAAATTGATGACTTTTCTAAAAATTTGACACAAAAAGTATTTGTAATCCGTGCAGAAGATGATGTCTGGCTGACAAAAAAAGGAGTTTTAAGCTTATTAAATAATACCTATCCTAATCTTAAACCAATTTACAGATTGGTCGCTGTTTCAGAATCTGATAAAAAGAAAATCGGACATGTCAATTTTTTTAGAAGTTACAACAGTAAACTCTGGGATATTATTTTAAATGAACTGATAGATAAATGAAAAGTACGATTGACAATACAATAGCATTTGTAAAAGAAAAATTAGAAGGAGCAGAAGCGGGACATGACTGGTTCCACATCGAAAGAGTCTGGAAACTGGCTGCAAAAATAGCGGAAACAGAAGATTGTGATAAAGAGGTGGTAGAATTATCTGCTCTTCTTCATGATATCGCAGATCCTAAATTTCATAATGGTGATGAGACTATTGCTCCCAAAATATCCAGAGCATTTCTTGAAGAGCAGAATGTTCCCGAAGAAACAATTCTTAAGGTTTTATTTGTGATTGAAAATATTTCATTTAAAAACAGAGATCAGGCACCGACAAATCCACCTATTGAACTTAAAATTGTGCAGGATGCCGACCGTATTGATGCAATTGGAGCTATCGGAATTGCCAGAACATTTAATTTCGGAGGCTTTAAGAATAACCTGATGTACCATCCGGATATGAAGCCTAAATTGGGAATGTCAAAAGAAGAATATAAAAAGTCTGATGGCACAACCATCAATCATTTCTATGAAAAACTATTGCTTCTGAAAGACATGATGAACACCGAAAAAGGAAAAAAAATGGCCGAAGAAAGACATGATTATATGCTGAATTTCCTCGACCAATTTTATAAAGAATGGAATGTAGATTAGAAAATATTATATCCTAAAATTATGGAGACATATTTTAGATTTGCCTCAGGACCTTTTTCTTCAAGTAGATTTATGCCTGTATTATATCTGGCTTCTATAATGTATTTGTTATTATAATTATACCCTATTCCAAATACAGCGCTTTTGAAAGCCTGAGATGAAGATAATTTAAATCTGTCAAATACATATCCATCATAATCTAATGGGAAATCCTTAGCTGAACTTGTTTTCAGAGTTAGAACATTAATACCTGCATTAATAAAGATCTTTGATTTATCATTGATAAACATGTAGTGTCTTACACTTAGAGGAATACTTATAAATGAATAATTATCTACATTTATGTTATACAAATTACCGTTAGTTGTTCTTACAGCCGTTTTGTTATTGTAAAGTGAGAATGTAGGTTCAATTACAACTGACCATTTGTTTTTATTGAATGGTAATACAATTTCTGCTTCAACTCCTATCCTGAATCCAGTTTTTGAAGGAGCCCCTTCATTACTAAAGGTTTTTGTTATTTCCAATGGTGAGTAAAAATTGAGCCCAGGTCTGAGAGCCAAGTTAAACTTAGAATTTCTTTTAGTCTCAGAAGGAGTTTCTTCATTAGTAGTTCCAGAAATTTTGCTGTTATATGTTGAGAAAATTTTCTTTAGATCATTACTCGTATATTTTGTTTTTGGAGCAATTGTCTGAGCTGTATTATCATCTGAAAATATAGTTTTCAATTGATCAATATATTCTTCATTTGTTGCAACCTGCAGATTGTTTCCATTGAAAAAGTATTTTTTATAAATCAATGGCTGAATAGAAAAATTTGAATCAGAATCAGAATAAAAATATCTTATCACATTTTGCCCCTGATAAGAGTAAAGTTTTTTATTACCTGTAACAATTTCCTTAAGGAATACGGAAACTTTTTTAAACTCAGGTTCTTTGTTGGAAGAAAGATCTCCGGTATTATCAGACGAATAATCAATATCACCATTATAGGCAACATATTTTACATCGTTATAAATCCCGAATTCTTTGACTGTAGAGAAGGTGCCTGTACTTTCTTCAGATTTTTCATCTGCCTTGTAGATGAAGCTGTTAGGATTGTTCGCCCATCCCTGATTTTTGATAAGTACTTCTTTCTTTACATTATTAGTGTTAACGATATAACCTTTTTCAAATTTTATCTGAGCGAAGATTAATGTAATACAGAAGGAAAAGAGTACAGAGAATGTTTTTTTCATGGTTAGTTAAAATTAAAATATGGGCGCAAATATAAATAAAATAGAGAGAAAAAGTATCTTTGTAGAATATGACACTCATTATTTTTATAATATTTCTGGCATCTGTTCTTTCTCTGGTTTTATTTAAGGTGAAATCGGGTAGTATGGCCAAGTGGGCGAAGCTGTTTCGTATTGTAACAGTAGTTTTTTCAATTTCTGTTTTTACGTACTGGTTTATTAAGAAAAGTGCTGTGGCATTTGTGGATAATTCTGTAGGACTACAGGTTGTCAATAAGCTTCCTCAGGCATTGGATTTTTATCTGATTAATGTAAATAAAGCAGACCAAAATACAACTCTTGAGCCCAAACATATCGGGAAAATACGTCCGGAATACTACAGAATAGAATACCTGAAAATGGATAAGTCTGATGAATACTGGATTGTAGGCTATCTTGGGAAGAAAAATCTGGTGTACTTTTCCCAACATTCCGTACCGAATAAAAATATAGATCAGATTGTAGAGGTACAGAATTACATCAATCAAAGTATGAAACTTTCTGAATCGGCAAAAAAGCAGGTAGATGCTTACAATTATGAAAACACAAAACTGGGAATCTGGATTACACTGGATTTTCTTCTTTTGTTTCTCAATCTGGTGTTGCTTCTGAAGAAAAATAAATAGGAATAGAATAAATGGGAAATAAGTACTATAAATAGACTCATTTCCCATTGTTATTTTTGCTAAGGATAATCCAGGATCTGCATAATTTGTTCCTTAAATTCCTCCGGACAGGATCTGACAAGTTTGTCTTTGCTTTGTTTACTGATTTCTTTTTGGGTAACCCATTCCGTTTTATTGGAATTCAAACTGTGATGATCATATACTCTTTTTATGGTGTTGTTTTCATAAAAAATATATTCATCACCAAGCCAGTTATTGGCAATACTGATTTTGCAAATTTCTTTTTCCATGATTTATGTTTTTAAAGTATAATGCACCGTGAAATACATTACACCCTAATTTACGAATTTATTCGTTATGAAAAAGAAGTTTGTATCTATCTTTATCCCGTACTCGATTTATATTATCTAAAATAATGTACCTGTACTTTCCGTGGCCATTTGTGGAATATGAATATCAGTTTTCCATTCTTCATTCAGCTTCTTGATAAAATATGCAGATAATAGAGGAGAAGCCTTTTCAATATTCTGATGTACGAAAAAGTAGAGATTCTGAAGACCTTCTTTCTTCCATTTAGTAAGATGTTTCAACCAGTCATCCAATCTTTCATAATCACTTTCTGCATTGGCTCCTACGTAACGGATAAAGGCATTAGGCGTAGTAAGGCGCATATGAAGCATATCTCTTCTTCCGGCAGTATCTACGATGATATTGGTGATGTTATGAGCTTCAAAGAGCTCACAGGTTGTATTAAGGATTTCCTCATCAGTAAACCATTCTGTATTTCTGAGTTCTATGGCTAAAGGAACTTCTTTTGGCCATTCTTTTACAAATTTTTCCAGTCTGTCATAATCTTTAGGTTTAAAATTATCATGAAGCTGAAGAAAAGCCATTCCCAGTTTTTCATCAAAATTGATCACTGCCGAAGCAAAATGAGTCACCGGATCAGTCACATCAATCAGTCTTCTGAAATGAGAAACTGTATTGGTGATCTTAGGGAAGAATTTAAAATTCTCAGGAGTTTTTTCTTTCCATGTTTTTACCTGATCAGGAGTTGGCATTCCGTAGAAAGTAGCATTCAGTTCAATAGAATTAAACTGAGTCGCATAATAGGTCAGTTCATCTTTAGTTCCTTTAGGATAAAATCCCTTAAGATCCGTTTTATTCCATTTTGCACATCCGATAGAAATATTTTCCAGTCCTTTTTTATTAAGAGCCAGCATTTCCTTAGTTTTAGGATGATCTTTTGGTAATGTGAAATCTATTTTTGATGGGTCTTCTACTTGTCCGAATTTCATATCTGTAGTTTTGGTATTAAACAATAAACACAAATATAAACCAAAAAAATCATAGAATTTTCTATGATTTTTAATGGAAATAATTGTATTGAAGATACTTATTTTTTAATGATTTTTTTTGTAACCTGAGTTTTATCAGTAGTAATTTTTATTACATAAACAGCAGTAGGATAGCTGGAAAGATCAATGTTTACAATAGTCTGATTAAAGTTTCTGTCAAAAATAATTCTCTCCTGAGAATCAATAAGTTTTATATTTTTTATAGGAGTATCTGAGCTGACCTGCAGGATATCTTTTACCGGATTAGGGAAGACTTTGATCTGTTTTGTTTTGAAGTTTGAGTTGTCACTCTTTAAGAAAGAATTGCTGCAGTTTGTGGTAAATGTAATATCAGGGTATATGGTCTGGAGTTCATTCAGTTGAGAATCATCCACACAAACGGATAAATTAGAGTTGTTATTGGTGAGATCAATCAAATCTTCTGTAGAACCGTTTCTCAGATTAGCAGAAGTAAGATTAGACATATTCCATAAAGTAGCGGATTCCAGATGTGATGATGTGGAAAGATTAAGCTGGGTAATCTGAGGACAGGTATTAAAATGTACATTCTTCAGATTAATATTAGCAGCAGTATTGATTGGGGTAAGCAAAGGTAGATTTGCTAATGTTAATGATTCTAAATTTGTATTATTTGAAGTATTCACTGAAGTAAGAAGATCATTATAGGAAAGGCTCAAAGATTGCAGAGAAGCGCAGTCCTGGGTATTCAGAGTGGATATTTTTGTGTTGCTTACCGCAATATCTTTAAACCCGGTACATTGGCTGAGGTTGATGTCTTCTAAATTAGAGAACATATACCCGATTGACAGATTCTGCAGTCCCGGACAGTTTTCTAAATCAAGTTTTCTTAAATCGTTATTATTGTCGAATGAGAAATTCGTGAGTGCAATACAGTTGTTGGTGAAAATGTTCTGAAGATTGTTTTCGCCTTGTGTACCGTTGCTTATAAAACGATCCGTTTTTAGGGTATGCAGATAAGAAAGGTTACTTGTGTTTACCGTATTCATATATCCGCAAGAGTTAGTGAGATCAATGCTTTCCAGTTTTTGAGCGATGCTGAAGTTTATAGTATTGGTGATCTTTTGATTAAAAGCCTTCAGGATTTTCAGTTTTGGAAGTCCTGCAAGGTTTAAGGTATTAACATCCCCGAAATAAACTCCGGAAGTGGTAGAGTATATGTATCTGTTATAGAAAGAGCAATCTAATTCTTCAAGGTTAATCAGTCCTGCTGTACTAAAATCAATTGAGGGTGCATTCAGTCCCATTATTTTCTTTAAAGAAGAGCAGCCATTAAGGTTTACATTGGAGAAATAGGATCCTGTTGATTCATAATGATCTGTATCTGCAATGATCTCCTGCAGGTTTGTGCAATTATTAGCGATCAGTTCAATATTCTGTTCTGGATTACCCGAAGAACTGAAACCTCCTGTTACTGAAATTTTGGTTAGAGTATTCAGATTAGGAACGGCAATTTTTTCCAGAAATTTACAGGAATCAAATGTAAGAGTCTGAATGTTGGAATTCTCAATGTATAGTTCCTTGAGCTCGGCAGAACTAATCACTGCATTACTGTTGATTTGTTGACAGTTTTTTATTCTTAAGCTGTTTTCATCAGGGGTCCATTGATTACCAGAGATTTGATAGGCGATGATATCGGCGATATTCTGAATTCCTGAACAGTTGTCAAAAGAAAGATTAATAGGAGATGCCATATATTGACCTCCCTGTGATAAGTCATAATAAAAAGGTCTTCCCTGAACTTTTTTGATTTTAGTATTATTTGTAAAGCTGATGTTGGCAGTCTTGGTATTCCAAAAATAAAGTTCCTCGAGATTGGAGAACAGTAACGCATCTGAAATCCCATCTGGCAGATGGCTGTTGTAGTATGTACTGTTGATGTTATTCGGGTCAAATGTATCACCATTAGGATCAATAAACATTTGGCCGGAATCTAACCTGATCGTCAGAACTTTAACCTGTTGCGCTTCTGAAGGCTGAATCTCTCCATCTCCGTTATTGTCTATGGCAATAGAATTTCCGTTAAAGTCTTGTGCAATCTGGTTTGTTGTGTTTGAGCTTAGAAGTAAAGCTTTAAATTTTGCATCAGAAAAATTCAGATTCTGGGAGTAAGCGATAGAAAATCCGCTTACCCATAAGGTAAATAAAAGTTTTTTCATATTTGAGTTTTAGTTATCAGATAATGTTACAAATCCCTTTGTGTACAATCGGATACCGTAAATATAATATCTTTTTTTAAAAAAGATTCCTTTTAGTTGCTTATGTGCTGATTTCTTGATTTTAAATAAAAATGAATAATAAAAATTTATTATGATTTAAATTTATTTTAAATATTTGGGGTTTTGGTGTCAATTTTTAGTTGTGAAGAAAGGAATATCTCTTAATTTTTTTGCATAAATGATCTGCAAAAGCTCTGATAAATAAAAAAGCACACTAAAAAGTGTGCTTTTTTATTTATAGTGTGTTTATTACTTGATTCTATGCCTCACAGCTTGAACATGACACGAAGTTAACCATCATTTCTTTTGAAACAGATGAACTTCTTTGGTAGTAAAGTGTTTTCACTCCTTTTTTCCAAGCTTCAATATAAAGATAGTTAACATCTTTTACAGGCATTGTAGAAGGAATCTGAAGATTCAGTGACTGTGCCTGGTCAATGTATTGCTGTCTCTGTGCCGCCTGAGAGATGATCTCCATCGGAGAGATTTCTTTGAATGTTTTGAATACTGCCTTTTCTTCAGGAGTAAGCTCATTCAAATGCTGTACAGATCCATGGTTAAGCATGATTGTTCTCCATGTTTCCTCGTTATCCAATCCTTTTTCTTTCAATAGTTTTGCAAGGTATTTGTTCTTACGCATAAAGTTTCCTTTCGCAAGACCTGCTTTATAATAGTTAGAAGAGAAAGGCTCAATTCCCGGGGAAGTCTGCCCTAAGATTGCAGAACTTGAAGTGGTAGGAGCAATAGCCATTGTGGTGGTATTTCTTAATCCGTATCCTTTCAATACTTCAGGCTCTCCATAGATGTTGGCAAGCTCTCTTGACGCCTGCTCGGCCTGATCTTTGATATGTCTGAATGCTCTTGCGTTGAACTGAGTCGCCTCAAAGCTTTCAAACGGAATCATATTTTTCTGTAAATAAGAATGGTATCCTAAAACTCCTAATCCAAGAGCTCTGTGACGCATCGCAAAGTTTCTTGCACCCTGTAAGTAATAGTTACCTTCAGTTTTATCAATAAATTCAGATAGAACTGCATCCAGGAAGTATACTGCTAATTTTACAGCATCTGTATCTTTCCACTCATCGTACAGTTCAAGGTTCATGGAAGACAGACAGCAGATGAAAGACTCTTCCATAGTAGATGGAAGCATGATTTCAGAACAAAGGTTACTTGCGTTCACCGTCATTCCCAAATCTTTATAAACCTGAGGTTTATTTCTGTTTACGTTGTCTGTGAAGAAAATATACGGAAGACCTTTTTGCTGACGGCTTTCCAATACTCTTGCCCAAACTTTACGTTTCTCCATATCACCGTCTATCATATCCTGCATCCAGTAATCTGGTACACATACTCCGGTAAACAGGTTCTGAATCGGGCTACCGATATCTTTAATGGATAAAAATTCTTCAATATCTCCGTGGTCAATATCTAAGTAAGCAGCAAAAGCACCTCTTCTTACCCCTCCTTGAGAAACCACATCCATAGCCGTATCAAAAAGTTTCATGAATGAAACTGCTCCTGAAGACTTTCCGTTGTCAGTTACAGCTGTTCCTCTGTTTCTTAATTCTCCAAAATATCCTGAAGTACCTCCTCCGATTTTAGTCTGCATGATTACTTCACCCATTTTGTGAGTAATCCCTTCAATGCTGTCCGGAATGTGAGCGTTGAAACATGAGATAGGAAGACCTCTTTCTGTTCCCATATTTGCCCATACAGGAGAAGAGAAACTGATCCATCCTTTCGTGATCATTTCTTTAAATGCCGGTTGAAGTTCAGGTTTGTATAACCTTTTTGCAGCGGCAGTGGTAATTCTGTCGATAGCTCCGTCTACCGTTTCACCTTTCAACAGATATCCTCTGTTCAGCATCTGCTCAGACTCTTCATTGAGCCACCATATATTTGAATTTTGCTCTTCCATAGATGTTATATTTTCGAATTCCGGAATGAGAGAATCACTCCGGAATTTTGTTTTTTATAGTATTGATTGTAAAATTTCTACTTTGTGGGAACCGTTCAGCCCGCTTTCGTCTCTTAATCTTTGAAATTCTTTAAAAGACAGAACATTCAAAACTTCATGCTGAACTTCTTCATTAATGTAGTTTGAATAATGTACAAAAGTAACACCATCTTCCTTTACAAAAACTTTGTATTCAAATGTGGAAGAATCTAAATTCTTGAAATCTTCCAGAAACTTTTGGATATTAGTTTTGTTGTTTGGAACAAATTCCGGGTTTACCGTATAGCTTACTATTACATTGATCATCTCTTCTGTATTTGTGCTTTATTAATGAACTGATTTCCGTTAACTGATCAGAAAGGAATAAATCCTGATACTGACTGCTTTGACGCTCGCTTCGCTCGCGCCTCAATATTAAAACAAATCGTTTGCAGTAATACTCTTATCGTGTTTTGTATAGTCCACAGGTCTTTTTGCAAAGAAATCATCTAATGAATTGGCAAAAACTTCCTCTTCGAACCATACCATTGGTTTGTACTGTTCCGGAGTGATGTTGTATCTTGTTTTCATATTGATTTTCTTCAAGCTGTCATCCACACGGTATTTCATGAAGTTTAAAAGATCTTCTTTAGAAACATTGTCTATTTCTCCCAATTCAAAAATCCAGCTAAGGATATCACCTTCTCTTGCAATAGACTCGTCTACTAAAGTGTAGATGTCTTCGATATCGCTGTCTGTTAATAAATCAGGTTGCTCCTCACGGATTTTATTGATCAGGTAGATTCCTGCATTAGCGTGAATTTGCTCATCTACTGAAGTCCATGCGATGATATTGGAAACATTTTTCATGAATCCTTTGAATCTTGTGAAAGAAAGGATAATAGCAAACTGTGAGAAAAGAGAAACGTTTTCCACTAAAATACTGAATAATAGTAAAGCGGAAACATATTCTTTCGGAGTCGCAGAATTAGCGTGCTTTAAAGCATTTCCTAAAAACTCGATTCTTCCTTTTACGGCAGGAATTTCAATAACGTTAAGGAATTCATCATTATATCCTAATACCTCTAATAAACGGGAATATGCTTCAGAATGACGAAACTCGCATTCTGCAAAAGTAGATCCTAATCCATTGAATTCCGGCTTTGGAAGGTGGTTGTATAAATTTCCCCAGAATGTCTTTACAGACACCTCGATCTGTGCAATGGCTAACAGCGCATTTTTCACAGCGTGCTTTTCATGTGGTTCCAACTGCGAATGAAAATCCTGAACATCTGCAGTAAAGTCCACTTCCGAATGCACCCAGAACGATTTGTTGATTGCCTCTACAAATTGAAGAACCTCCGGGTATTCAAATGGCTTATAGCTTACTCTTTTATCAAAAATTCCCATATTAAATATCTTTATAATTAAATAATTTAGATCCTTGTGGATAACGTTCCGGAAATACTTAACTTTTTGTTTGTCTGCGTGTTGTGAAATAAAGTTATTCACTTTCGCAAAATCATATTTCTTGTAAAGAACTAATAGCAAAGTTCGAAAAAAAGAACTGATTTTGAAAGGGGTAAATACTAATCGGCTGACTTTTAGCCGGAAAAGTTTTCCACATTTACATGAAACTGGCTAGAATAATAGGCTAGACCACTATATTGAGGATAAATACATGGAAATCCAGAGTTACAGTTAAACAAAAATATGCAAAGTATTACTAATAAAGGTTTAAGGCGTTAAACAAAAAAATATTTGAATAAATTTTTATTCTTGTAACAATTTGAAAATATCATCTACTTATTGGGTATAAAACATACATCACTTAATGTTAGTAATTCAGGATTTAAATAAGTCATACGATACAGGGAAAAGCAAACTTCATGTTCTCAAAGGAATTAATCTGAATATTTCTGAGGGCGAGTTTGTTTCTATTATGGGAAGTTCCGGTTCCGGAAAATCTACACTTCTTAATATTATTGGGATTCTGGATGAAAAAGATTCAGGAACCTATGAATTGGATGGAGTTCCTATTGAGCATTTATCAGAAGTAAAAGCTGCAGAATACAGAAGTAAATTTTTGGGATTTATTTTTCAGTCTTTTAATCTTATCAATTATAAAACAGCTTTGGAAAACGTAGCACTTCCTCTGTACTATCAGAATGTACCGAGAAGAGAGCGTAACCAGAAAGCTATGGAATATCTTGAAAAAGTAGGATTAGCACAATGGGCAAACCACCTTCCGAGTGAACTTTCCGGAGGACAGAAACAGAGAGTGGCTATTGCAAGAGCATTGATAACAAATCCAAAAGTGGTATTGGCAGATGAGCCTACCGGAGCATTGGACTCTAAAACTACTCATGATATTATGAAACTTCTTCAGGATATCAATAATGAAGGAAAAACAATCATCGTTGTAACCCACGAACCGGACGTAGCCGCACAAACCAAAAGAAACGTAGTACTGAAGGATGGGGTTATTGAAAGTGATGAATTTATTAAGCAGATTGTACTATAAGTGAATAGTGAATGGTCAATTTTGCTTCGCAAGTGAATTTTATAATGAGGAAGATAAATAATTTATAACACACACAAATGAATATGAAAAAAATAAAAATGTTTTTAAATCTGAACCATTATAAACTTGACGTCTATCAGTCAGCCAGAGAATTAAGAATAGAATGTTATAAAGTTTTATCTAAAATTCCTGATTATGAAAAATTTAATATAATTGACCAGATACGAAGAGCTTCTACTTCAGTGGTATTAAATATTACCGAAGGGTGTTCAAGAAAATCTGAACTGGAAAGGAAAGATATTTTGAAATTGCCAGAGGCTCAGTTATTGAGTTGGATTCTTGTTTTGATATCGTTATGGAATGTAATTATATTGAAATAGAAGAATTAACAAAAATTGGAAATTAATAAAAACAGCATTTATCTTATTAAGTAAAATGTTGAAAAAAGATTAGAAATGTGAAAAGTAATTAGGTCGTAATTAAAGTCTGGTGAAGAATAAATTGGCAACAAAGTTAATTGACTTCGAAGAAAATTGATTGCGCAGCTAATTGACTTTTTTACAAAGTAAAAAAATAAAAACTATGTTTGACCTAGATCGTTGGCAGGAAATATTCAGTTCTATCCGTAGTAATGTACTTCGGACGGTGCTTTCAGGGTTTACTGTAGCTTTGGGACTGTTTATTTTCATTGTGCTTTTTGGAATTGGAAAAGGACTTCAGAATGCATTTTCTGAAGGGTTTTCGGGAGATGCCAAAAATCTTATTATTTTTTCTACAGGAAAAGCCTCTTTAGCTTATAAAGGACTTCAGTCTGATCGGAATATAACAATGAATAACTCAGACTATGACTTTTTAATTAATACAGATAAGGAAAAAGCGGGCCCTTCCAGTCCCAGATATACTGCCAATTTAATGGTGAAATATGGAAAAGAAAGTGGTCTTTATCAGATTAATGGGGCTCAGCCAGGGGAGCAAGTCATTGAAAACAGAAAAATTATTGATGGCAGGTATGTGACAGCGATGGATTTGGAAAGGAAATTAAATGTTGCTGTTATTGGGAGAATGGTTCAGCGGGATTTGATCAAAAATGGGAGTCCGATAGGAAAAGAGCTCGATATTAATGGAACAATGTATAAGGTTATTGGAGTTTTTTCAGATGATGGAGGAGATAGAGATGAAAGACATATTACCGTTCCGATTACTACTTTACAGCAGATGAAGAAAGGATCTGATACTGTAAATATAGCCTATATAACATACAATGATAAACTGACTCCTGATCAGGCCATTAAGTATGGTGATGAGCTTAAAGATAAATTAAAAGCGAGAAAAAGTGTTTCTCCTGATGATGAAAATGGGGTGCGTGTCTGGAATAATGCGAAAAACATGAATGATACATTTGCATTTATGGCAGTTCTTACAGCCATTGTCGGGTTTATTGGGATGGGTACATTGCTTGCGGGAATCATTGGGATCAGTAACATTATGGTGTATATCGTAAAAGAAAGAACCAAGGAAATCGGAGTACGAAAAGCCATTGGTGCAAAACCAAGCGGAATTGTAGGACTGATCGTTCAGGAAAGTGTTGTGATTACAGTGGTTTCCGGACTTGTTGGAGTAGGAATAGGCGTTTTGACTTTAAGTCTTATCGGAAACAGCCTTGAAGAGTTCTTTATTAAAAGCCCGAGTGTAGGATGGGGAGCCATCATCATGGCATTTATCGCTTTGATTTTTTCAGGATTGATCGCAGGATTTGTGCCAGCGTACAGAGCTTCAAGAATTAAACCGATCGAAGCTTTGAGAACAGAGTAATTTGCGGAAAAAGATAAACGGATTAATGAAATTCATAACTCATAATTTATAACTTATAATTCAACAAGGTGAATATCATATTTAAAAAAGATACTTGGCAGGAGATTTATTACTCATTGAGGAATAATAAACTCCGAACATTTCTTACCATGATCGGCGTAGGGTGGGGGATGTTTTTGTATGTGAGCCTTCTTGGAGCAGCAAAAGGAATGGAGAATGGTTTTGATAAATTATTTTCCGGTTTTGCCACCAATTCAATCTTCCTGTGGGCACAGAAAACCTCTATTCCCTATGAAGGATTTCCCAAAGGAAGAGAAGTTCATCTGAACTTAAATGATATGGAAATGCTTAAAAGAAAAGTAACTGCTATTGATTATATCTCGCCGCAAAATGCAAGAGGAAGCTTTACCGGAACGCCTGGGGAAGCCATGTCAAGAAACGGGAAAAACGGAACCTATTCGCTTACGGGAGATTACTCTGTAGGAAATAAAATTTCAGAAAAGAAGCTGATCTTCGGACGTTACATCAATGATGCCGATGTTTCAGGGAACAAAAATGTAGTGGTCATTGGAGAAGAAATTTATAAAAACTTCTTTGATGCCAAGAAAAAAGAAAATCCAATAGGAAAATCGATCAATATTAAAGGATTGTTCTTTAATGTAATCGGTGTTTTCCGGGTAAAAAAAGGAGGAGGATTTGAAAACGACCAAACAGCTTTCATCCCGCTTTCTACCTATACAAAAATGTATAATGCAGGAGACCAGATTGATATGTTTGCCATTGTAAGTAAACCTAATGCCAATGTGAATTCTGTAGAAGAAGATGTAAAGCAGGTTTTAAAAACAAAAAATAAAGTTTCACCCGAAGATACCAATGCTTTCGGAAGTTTCAACCTTGGAAAAGAGTTTAAAAAACTGACAGGCTTTCTTACGGGAATGCAGCTGCTAACAATCATTGTAGGTACACTTACAATCCTTGCCGGAGTTATTGCAATTTCAAATATCCTTTTGATTACAGTAAAAGAGAGAACCAAAGAAATCGGGATCAGAAGAGCATTGGGTGCAAAACCGGCAGAAGTAAGAAATCAGATTTTGCTGGAAAGTGTGGTGATTACACTCTCCTCGGGATTATTAGGTTTTATGTTTGGAATTTTTGTATTGATGATTCTGAATGCTGTTACCCAGGGTCAGGATTCATTTCCTTTCTATAATCCAACGGTCAACTACGGAAACGTATTTGCTGCTATGGCTGTCATGGTTATTTTAGGATTAATAATCGGAATGATTCCGGCGCAAAGAGCGGTTAAGATCAGACCTATTGAAGCCTTAAGAACAGAGTAATTAATTTGAAAATGAAACCATTTTAAGATTTAAAAGCAAAAATTAATATAGAGAATCAATCTTTGAATTTTAAATCTTTCAATCTATTTAATAAAAAATAAACTATACATATGAAAAAGAAATTCACCTGGAAAAAAGCCATTTATATTGTGTTGGGGCTTTTATTTGCAGTGGCATTGTTCTCAGGGCTTGGCTATCTTATCAAATCTAATTCTCAAGAAGGAGAAGCTTTCCTTACCCGTAAGCCTACAATCCAGAATATGGATGATAAGGTAATGGCTACAGGAAAAATTGTTCCCAAAGAAGAAATTGAAATTAAACCCAATATTGCGGGGATCATAGATAAAATCTTAGTAAAAGAAGGAGATAAGGTAGAAGTAGGACAGCTGATTGCTACCGTGAAGATTGTTCCCAGTATCTCTGAAGTAAACGCTGCTCAGCAGGAAGTTCAGAATGCACAAATTCAGATTAGCAATGCTCAGATGAATGTAGGAAATATGCAGAAGCAATTTGAAATGCAGGATAAACTGTACAAGCAGGGAGTAGCTTCTAAACAGGAGTATTTGAATTCTCAGCAGCAATTGTATTCTCAGCAGCAGACGTTGAAAAATGCTCAACAACAATTAAATACCGCTCAAAAAAGATTACAGATTGCTAAGACAGGAGCAACTCCTGAATTGAAAGGACAAGGTTTAGCTACTACAGAAATCCGTTCAAAAGCTTCAGGAACCGTACTTGAGGTGCCTGTAAAAGCAGGAAGTCAGGTGATTGAAGCCAATAACTTTAACGCTGGAACCACAATCTGTTCAGTGGCAGATTTGAATGTCCTGATCTTTAAAGGTGAAATTGATGAAGCTCAGGCTGGAAAACTAAGCGAGGGTATGGATATGAACATCGTAATCGGTGCACTACAAAACAAAACTTTCCCTGGAAAACTAACGATGATCGCACCTAAAGGAAAAGATAATGCAGGAACCATTAAATTTCCGGTAGAAGGTAATGTAAGTAATCCTAATAATGAGTATATTAGAGCAGGTTTTTCTGCAAACGGTGAAATTGTTTTAAGTTCTCAGAAAAATGCATTATTATTGGATGAGTCTCTAGTTCAGTATGAAAAGAAACAAGGAAAAGATGTTCCTTTCGTAGAAGTGAAACAAAAAGACGGGAAATTCAAAAAAGTATATTTGAAACTGGGAGCTAGTGACGGTATCAACGTTCAGGTTCTTCCGGGATCAGATATTACAAAAGATACTGAGATTAAAGTTTGGAATCCGTCTGATAAAGACAAAGAAGAACTGAAGGAAAAGTCTAAGAAGAAATAATAAACTACACTATACACTTTTAAACTGTAATCCTGGAGGAAATTTTTTTCTCCGGGATTTTTTATATCAAAATCTTTACAAGAGTAAATTCCTATATTTGAGTCAGATAAATCCATGAAAAATGTGTCGATACGCCAGGAAAACTTATAAATCACATTATGTCTGTTTTAAATGCCGGAAATCATTTAAACAGCCGGATGCTTATGACATTATAAAAAGAATCGAAAAAGAAAAGGTATACCACGAACCTGGTGGGAGAACAATTCGTAAAGTAGGATATGTTTTCACGAAAGCAGAAACAAAGGAATTGGAAAAAATTGTTTCAGACCTTGAAAACAGAATTATAAAATGCCCGGAATGCAGCAGTGTGATGGCTGATCTGGGGAAAGACTTCAAAGCTCCTAAAAAAACAGCAGTCAAAGAATGGAAGATTGTAGAAAGCCTTTTTAAAACAGGAAAATGTTTTCATTCCTGCGGCTGTGATGGAATAGGATATATTCCCAAAAATCCTAAAGACTATGAAGTATACCTGAATAATATACTGAAAACGTATCAGGAATATTTGGCCGCCTGTCAGAATACTCCCATAGAAGAATGTCCTGAGAAGATTGAAGAAATTAAATATTGGTCCGGCAATATTCAGAAGATAAAAACTGAAATCATAGATAATAAATTTGAAATTATGTAACAATAGAAAGAGTTGTACTGTCTTACCTTTAAATTCCAAACTATATCCCATGAAAAAAGACTATTGGATTCTGTTTCTTTTTGTCATTACAAAGTTTGCCCTTCAATACTCGCTGATAAGTCCTGAGTATGAACTCCACCGGGATGAATATCTGCATCTCGATCAGGCGAATCATTTGGCGTGGGGATATCTTTCAGTTCCTCCCGTCAACTCATGGATTGCCTGGGTAATTAAAATGTTAGGAAATTCTATATTTTGGGTTAAATTTTTCCCGGCTTTGTTTGGAGCACTAACGATAGTACTGGTATGGAAAATTGTTGAAGAACTTAATGGGAGTCTCTTTGCTAAAATACTGGCTTCTTTAGGCATTCTGCTCTCAGTACTTCTCCGGGTAAATATGCTGTTTCAGCCTACCTCTTTAGAAATTTTTCTGTGGCTGTTCCTTTATTATGCTTTGATTAAATATTTTAATTCAGAAAAAGTAAAATGGATTTACATTGGAGCTGTCATTTTTGGAATAGGAATATTAAATAAATACAATATTGCTTTTTCATTATTGGGGCTTATTCCTGCATTATTGTTAACAGAGCAAAGAAGGATTTTTATGCAGTCTCATGTGTATTGGGCCGCTCTTTTAGCCTTAATTATTGTTTTTCCCAATCTTCTCTGGCAGTATCAGAATCATTTTCCGGTGATCCATCATATGAAAGAACTTTCTGAAAAACAGCTTGTGCATGTGGATAGAATGGGTTTTATGAAATCTCAGATTCTCTTTTTCATAGGAGTTGTTTTTGTTATTATAGCAGGCTGGGGAGCATTACTGTTGTATAAACCTTTTGAGAAATTCAGATTTTTCTTTTGGAGTTATATCATTACAATCACTCTGTTTTTATTTTTTAAAGCAAAAGATTACTATGCAGTAGGGCTTTATCCTGTGTATATTGCCTTTGGTTCTGTTTTTCTGGGCCATTTATTTGAAAAAGGATGGATGAGGTTTTTGAAACCTGTCAGCATACTTATCCCTATACTTTTATTTCTTCCCTTATATAATGTAGCCTTCCCCAATAAGAGTCCTGAATATATTGAGTCCCATCAGGATCAGTACAAAAAAATAGGGCTGCTTCGTTGGGAAGATGGGAAAGATCATCCGTTGCCACAGGATTTTGCCGATATGCAGGGCTGGAAAGAATTGGCTCAAAAAGTAGATAAAGAATATTCCCGACTGTCAAAATCCGGAAATACCATGGTACTATGTGATAATTACGGACAGACGGGTGCTATTAATTATTATTCAAAGGCGGGTGTTGTGGCAATGTCTTTTCATGCGGATTATATCAACTGGATAGATTTAAGCAAAAAATATAGAAATGTGATCAGGGTTAAAGATGCCCCTGAAGCAGGAAAGGAACTTAAAGAATCTGGTTCTTTTTTTGAAGTGGCAAAATTATATGATTCTATTGCCAATCCTTATGCAAGAGAAAGAGGAACGGCAATCTTCAGTTTACAGGGTGCAAAAATTGATATCAATAAAAGAATTCAGGACGAGATTGATGAAACTAAAAATGAATGGAAATGATAGAATAGAAGAAGGATAATTAGTTTAAGATATAAACATAATAGATAAAAAACATTATCGCAACAATATTGCATTAGTGGGATTTGTTTTACCTTTGTACTATCAACTATCAACTATCAACTATCAACTATCAACTATCAACTATCAACTGAACTATGGAAAACAAAAACTTTGATGTCATAATAATAGGGGGAAGCTATTCAGGATTATCTGCAGGTATGTCATTAGGAAGATCTTTAAGAAATGTCCTGATTATTGACAATGAAAAACCTTGCAACAGACAAACACCACATTCCCATAATTTTGTTACTCATGATGGAAAAACACCGTCAGAAATTACTCAACTTGCCAAAAAGGATGTCGAAAAATACAACACCGTTCATTTTTATAATGGAACGGTTGTAAAAACGGTAAAAACAACTGAAGTTTTCGGGATTGAAACTTCATCCGGCGAAAAATTCCAGGCTAAAAAACTCATTTTAGCTTCCGGAGTGAAGGATAAGATGCCGGATATTCCAGGATTTGCAGAATGCTGGGGGATTTCTGTTATCCATTGCCCATACTGTCATGGCTATGAAGTGAAAAATGAAGTTACCGGGATTCTTTCCAATGGAGATATGGCTTATGAATTTTCAAAACTGATTTTTAATCTGACTAAAAATCTTACCCTCTTTACCAATGGGAAAGCTGTTCTTACTAATGAGCAGCTCGAAAAACTGAAACAGAATAAAATCCTCCTTAACGAAGATGAAATTGAAAGTATAGAGCATACAAAAGGTTCCATTCAAAAAATTGTTTTCAAAAACGGAAAAGAAGTTGCTTTACAGGCTTTATACGCTAAAATTCCTTTTGAACAAAACCTAAATGTGTCCGATGATCTGGGATGTGAACTGACAGAACAGGGATTTATTAAAGTAGATATGATGCAGAAAACAAATATTCCCGGAGTTTTTGCCTGTGGAGACAATGTGACTATGATGCGTTCCGTGGCTAATGCTGTTGCACAGGGAAATTTTGCAGGTGCAGTGGTCAATAAAGAACTTGTAGACGAAGAATTTTAAAGGGTTTTTGATCAAATTAAAACAGCTATAATATTTGATTTATTGATGAGGTTTTTCAATTTTTAGTGTTTAAAATCATTTTTTCAATAGAGAAATCTCAATGAAAAATCCGTACATTTGGGGTGGAAATTTCAAAAACTAAAAGTAAAATGGATATTATTTTCGACCTGATTGAAAAGGAAAGACAAAGACAAACTCACGGATTAGAGCTTATCGCATCAGAAAACTTTGTTTCTGAAAACGTGATGAAAGCAATGGGAAGTGTACTGACAAATAAATATGCTGAAGGATATCCCGGAAAAAGATATTACGGAGGATGTGAAGTTGTAGATGAGGTTGAAACATTGGCTATCAACAGAGCAAAAGAACTTTTCGGAGTAGACTATGTGAATGTTCAGCCACATTCCGGTTCTCAGGCGAATGCAGCCATTTATCTTGCAGTTTTGAAACCTGGTGATAAAATCATGGGGATGGATCTTTCAATGGGAGGACACCTTACTCACGGTTCTGCAGTGAACTTTTCGGGTATTCAATATAATGTAGTTTCTTACGGAGTACAGCAGGAAACAGGTCTTATTGATTATGACCAAATGAGAGAAGTTGCTCTAAGAGAAAAACCAAAAATGCTTATTGCCGGTTTCTCAGCATATTCAAGAGATTTAGATTATGCTAAATTCAGAGAAGTAGCAGACGAAGTGGGAGCAACGCTTTGGGCAGACATCGCTCACCCGGCTGGTTTAGTAGCAAAAGGATTATTAAACTCACCGTTCGAACACTGTCACGTAGTAACTACCACTACTCACAAAACCCTTAGAGGCCCAAGAGGAGGGATGATCATGATGGGGAAAGATTTTGAAAATACCTATGGACACAAAACTCCAAAAGGAGAAATCAAAATGATGAGCCAGGTATTGGACGGAGCTGTATTCCCAGGTATTCAGGGAGGACCGCTAGAGCATGTAATCGCTGGTAAAGCAGTAGCTTTTGGTGAAGCTTTGGACGGACAGTTCGAAACCTATGCAAAACAAGTTAAATCCAATGCTCAGGCGTTATCAAAAGCGATGATCGACAGAGGATTTGATATCGTAAGCGGAGGTACAGATAATCACTTGATGCTGGTAGACCTTAGAAATAAAGGAGTAAACGGTAAAGAAACAGAAAAAGCATTAGTACTTGCTGATATTACCTGCAACAAAAACATGGTTCCTTTTGATGATAAATCTCCATTCACAACATCTGGTATCAGATTAGGAACGGCAGCAATTACAACAAGAGGGCTGAAAGAAAATGATATGGATACGATTGCAGGATTAATTTCTGAAGTGGTAGACAACATCAAAAATGAAGAAGTTCTTACATCCGTAAGAAAAAAAGTTAACGAATTAATGGAAGGAAAAGCTCTGTTCAATTACTAACAGACATTCCGATATCATATAAAGAATGGGCAGACTGCTCATTCTTTTTTTATTCAATGGAAAAGAAATCTTATACTTTCGAGGAAATCAAGCAGAAGCTGGTTAACTACTGTGTTTACCAGGACCGCTGCCATGCAGAAGTGGAACAGAAGATGAGAGAATTTCTGCTTATTGATGAAGCTAAAGAAGAAATCATTTTATTTCTCCTGAAAGAAAACTACCTGAATGAAGAAAGATTTACACGAAGTTATATCAGAGGCAAATTTTACATCAAACACTGGGGGAAGACCAAAATTAAAATGAATCTGAAACAAAAACAGATTTCAGAAAGGTTGATTAGTTCATGTTTTGATGAGATAGATGATTCTGATTATGAGAAGACTATCAGGAAAATTTTTGAAGGGTATTATTCTAAACAGAATGGTTTGAAAGAATATCAAAAAAAAACCAAAACTATAAAATATTTGATGGGTAAAGGTTTTGAATATGAGAAAATAATTGATATTTTTGGATAATATATTAATAAATTACAAAAAACTTGACATATGACTTTTAACAAAAAAACAATCAGTTCAGTGAAAGAGATTGATACATAAATATTTAATAATTATTTTAAAGATAAAACAGCTGAAATAAAGAATTATTATAGATAAATATCGCCTTTATAAGAATTTATATGGTATGATTTTTGTCTGTGAGTTTTAGCTATATCGTAATGAAATTGCGAGATTTCATAAATATAACATCAAATTTATTTTTGATTTCAACATATTGAAATAAATTTATTTTATTTTTGCATGATTGTATCGGAATTATCTTTGATCAGATGATCAGATATTACACATTAATTAAATATGAACACCAATATAGACAATGTACGATTCTCTTAGAAAAACAATATTTGGAGGGGATAATGTTGTCAATCTCTCAGACGTAAGATATCTTCCTAGATGGATAATTCTTGTAATAGACATTATTATTCTGGTTATATCTTTATTTCTTTCTACTTACATTATCGAAAGAATTACCAAGCAGGAATTTATATACCATGAAGATAAAAGCTTAATCTTTGCTTTTATTATTATGGCGAATACTGCTTTTATGTACCTCTTCAAGACGTATGCCGGAATTATCCGCCATTCAACATTTATAGATTTATTTAAGCTTCTGATATCATGCTTTTGCACAATGCTGACTATCGGAACGATCAATATTCTTTATTTCTGGACCACAGGAGCTAAGTTTATTCTTACTCCTTACCTGATCCTTTATTTTGTAATTTCATTTATGGGATTATTCCTTTTCAGATTATATGTGAAAGAGTTTTTCCATATTGTAAGGGAATACAGAAGAAGTGCACTGAAAAAAAGAATTCTAGTGTTAGGAATTGATGAACAATCAATTGCAATTGCACGTGCCATTCTGGATAATCCGAGCCTGCCTTATCAGGTAGTAGGTTTTTTAACGCAAAGAACAGATTCTAAAAGGGCATCTCTACTAGGAAAACCCATTTACGGAAAACAAAAAATAGAAGAAAACACGAAAGAAGATCTTATTATTGATGGTATTCTCATTGTTAAAGAAATGATGGCCAGAGATGAGATGAACACGTGGGTGAATTTATTTTTAGAGAAGGATCTTAACGTCTTTAAAGCGCCGTCAGTACAAAAGCTGAGAGACAGCGATTTAGGTGGATCTATCAGAAATCTTCAAATTGAAGACTTATTAAATAGAAAGCCTATCAAAATTCAGAATGAAAAAGTAAAGAGCAGACATTTTGATAAAACCGTATTAGTAACTGGTGGAGCAGGATCCATAGGAAGTGAAATTGTAAGACAGGTTGCCAACTTTAATCCTTCTTTAATAGTAATACTGGATCAGGCAGAGACACCGCTTTACGAAATTGAACTTGAAATGAGAGAGAAATATCCTCATATTGCTTTCAAATTTGTTTTAGGAGATGTTTCTAATCATCACAGAATGGAATCCTTATTCCAGACGTATAGATTTTCGATGGTGTACCATGCTGCTGCTTATAAGCATGTACCTTTGGTAGAAGAAAATCCGCATGAAGCAATTTTTGTTAATATATTAGGTTCAAAGATTGTCGCAAAATTATCCAGCAAGTATAAAGTAAACAGATTCGTAATGGTATCTACAGATAAAGCTGTAAATCCTACCAACGTTATGGGAGCTTCAAAACGGGCTGCAGAACTTTTTGTACAGTCACTTCAAAATGTAGAGGGTAATGTTACCAAGTTTATTACAACAAGATTTGGAAACGTATTAGGATCCAATGGTTCTGTAATTCCCCATTTTAAAAAACAGATTGAAGCCGGAGGTCCGGTAACCATCACTCACCCTGAAATTGTAAGATATTTCATGACTATTCCTGAGGCTTGTGAATTGGTACTTCAGGCCGGAACAATGGGAGAAGGTGGTGAAATTTTTGTCTTTGATATGGGTGAACCTGTTAAAATTCTTGACCTTGCGAAAAGAATGATCAAATTATCAGGATTCGAGCCTAATATTGATATTAAGATCATTTATACAGGATTAAGGCCTGGGGAAAAGCTTTATGAAGAACTTTTAAGTGATGATGCGAAAACTCTTCCTACGCATAATGATAAGATTATGATTTCTAAAGACCCTTCTACGGGATTCGAAGAAATAGAGGCGCTTACCACACAAATTACTAAAGCTTCCCTTAGAAGAGATAAAGTAGAAGTAGTAAGGATTCTTAAAACAATAGTGCCGGAATTTCGAAGCAATAATTCAATCTATGAGGCCTTAGATAAATAGGAAAAAAATAAATGTATATTTGTACAATTTAACAAGATAATGAAAGGAAAAATATTAGCAGTAATCTTAGTGTCCTCTTTAGTGATTTCCTGTAAAGTTAATCCCAATGCAAAGAATGATTTAAATTATATGCAGAATATAGAACAGGTTGCAATCAATGCTTCTGCTAAAAATTCTGCAAATACAATTCAAGCAGGGGATCAGCTGGTTATTCTGATCACGGCAAAGGATATGGATGTTGTAAAACCTTTTAATCAGAATTATTCTTCATCAGAACTTATCCAAACAAATGCTATAGCAGGAGGAAATACTCCTAATCAAGGAGCAACAATACTATCAGGTCCAACATATATTGTAGATGCCAATGGAGACATTGATTTTCCAATATTGGGAAAACTGAATACATCAGATAAAAGTTTGACAATATTTAAAGATGAACTAAGGGAAAAAATGACAAAATATGTTATTAACCCGACAATAAACGTTAGACTTTCGAATTTTAAAGTTACAGTACTAGGGGAGGTAAATAGACAGGGTGACTATACTATAGTAAACGGGCAAGCCACTATTTTAAATGCGTTAGGTATGGCTGGTGATTTGACTCAGTATGGAAAAAGAAATGATATATTGGTGGTAAGAACAGAAAATGGCGTTGTTTCTCATGGCCGTATTAATCTTCATGATGCTAATTTAATTAATTCTCCATACTATAACCTGAAACAAGGGGATGCCATTATTGTTTCCTCAAACAATACAAAAGATGTTATGGCAAAACAAAATCCTAACACTGGACTTTATCTGACCGCTATTTCTATTGCGGTTACAGCCGTTGCCGTAGTAGTAAGTTTATTTAATAAGAAATAAAAATTGATGGATAACCAGCAATCTTCAGAATTTTCAGAAGTAGAAAACAACTCAAATAGTATTAGCATTAGTGAAATTATAAAACCATACCTGAGAAAATGGCCTTGGTTTATTATAAGTGCATTTATAGCCCTAGTAATAGGATTTGTAGTGCTTAAATTCATGACACCAATATATAATGTTCAGACTACAGTTTTAATCAAAGATGCAAGGAACTCTTCGCCTATGATGGGAAGTGATCTCGGAGTATTACCAGATTTATCAGGTTTGGGCGGTCTTAAAACAAATAGTATTGCTAATGAAATAGAGATACTGAAATCTAAAAAGATGATGCGCGAGGTTGTTATCAATCAAAATTTACAGGTAAATGTAATAGGAAAAGGAAGAGTTACTAAAATAGAGCTATATAAAAAAACGAACCCAATAGACGTTAAGGTTATTGAAGAAAAACAAACTGATAAGCCTGTAAGCCCTATAAAACTTACAATCGATAAGGATAAACTTGTACTCACTTCGAAAAGTCTGTCAAAAGAAATTATTACAACATATGGGAAAACTATAAGTCTTCCTTTTGCTAATATAATTATAACAAAAAATAAAGAATTCGCTCCGGGTAATCTTGGAGTTGATATGAAAAACCTGGAGTTGCATATTTCTACAGTAAATGAAAAAGTAAATAGTTTACAGGGTGGATTAAGTGTGGATCTGGTTAATAAAGAAGCAACTGTACTTAGATTAGGTCTGAATTACCCACAAATAGTAAAAGCAGAAGATATTCTAAACAATTTAGTTGTAGCCTACAATAATGATGCAATGTCTGATAAAAATTCAGAGTCAAAAAAGACTCTTGATTTTATTGAAGACAGAATCAAAAAGCTATCCGGAGAGCTGGGAGAAGTTGAAGACCAAAAAGAAAACTTTAAGTCCAAAAATAATATTATTGACATAGAAACTGAGGCTAAAATAGGTTTGGAAAGTTCTGCTGCAGCAAGAGGTAAACAATTGGAAATAGATGCACAATTGGAACTTACAAACTCTTTGATTAATTATGTTTCAAATCAAGGACAATACCAAGTTCTGCCTGCTAATGTTGGACTAAATAATACCGAAGCTATAAGTGGAATTTCTACCTATAATCAATTGGTATTACAAAGAAACAGACTTTTGGAGTCTGCAACATCTGAAAACCCTACTGTTATAGATGTTACAAAACAAATTAATGCTATGCGGAGTTCTATTATGCAGAGTCTTCAGAAAAACAAAACAGGACTTGAGCTGGCAAGAAATGAATATTTAGGAGAACAAAGTAAAGTTTCTGGAAAAATATCAAAACTTCCTTCTATTGAAAAAATGTTTAGGAGTATTGAAAGACAGCAACAAATTAAAGAAAATCTGTATTTGTTATTATTGCAAAAAAGAGAAGAAACTGCCATTGCACAATCTATCACTGCTCCGAAAGCTAAGATTGTTGATTCTGCTTATGCATCCGGAGGACCTGTTTCACCTAAAAGAGAGGTCATTTTAGCGGCTTCTTTCATTTTTGGATTATTAATTCCTTTTGCTTTCATTTATCTGACTCAATTGTTTAACAATAAAGTTGTTACAAAACATGATCTTGAAAAGCTGGTGCATGGACCTATTATTGCGGAATTACCAAGCCTTGAAAAAGGTGATTCTGAAATAGTAAAAATGAACGATATTACCCCTATGGCGGAAGCATTTAGAATTCTTATTACCAATATGAATTTCATGCTTTCAAAAGAGAAAAAAGGAAAAGTAGTATTTGTTACTTCAACAGTAAAAGGAGAAGGAAAAACCTTTACTTCTGTAAATTTAGCTTTAACACTTGCCAACCCTAAGAAAAAAGCTATTATCATAGGATCTGATATCAGGAATCCTCAGCTTCAAAGATATAATCCTGCAAGAAAGGGACTCGCCGGACTTACAGAGTATCTTTATGATGACAATACTAAACTTGAAGATATTATTCACGTATCATCTTTTAATCCTTACCTGGATGTAATTTATTCAGGAATGATTCCTCCTAATCCGACAGAATTGTTATCCAATGGTCGTTATGAAATCCTACTAAGCGAGTTGAAAGATAAATATGAATATATTATCCTGGATACCGCACCATTGCTTCTTGTTACGGATACATTCCTTATTGCAGAACTTTCTGATATTACTATTTATGTGTCCAGATCTAAATATACAGAAAAGACGTTATTAGACTTTGCAAATAGCAATATTGATCAGAAAAAAATCAGAAATGTCGGATTTGTACTTAACGATGTAAGCAGAGAGAATTTAGGATATAGCAACAAGTACGGTTATGGTTATAACCAACATACAGAACAATCTTGGTTTCAAAAAATAAAAAATAAACTTAGTTAATGATAACAACATATAAAATAGCAGTTATAGGCCAGGGTTATGTAGGTCTACCTTTATCTCTTGAATTTGCAGATCACTATCCTGTCTTTGGATTTGATATCAATACACAGCGTGTTGAGCAGCTTAACAACGGAAAGGATATAACGCTTGAAGCAGATGTTGATAAATTAAATAACGGACTGAAAAAATATAATGAATCTAATGGTTCTTTAGGATACAAAGCAACAAGTCTGTTGTCTGATATTTCTGAAGCTAATGTATTCATTGTAACAGTTCCTACCCCTATTGATAAATATAATGCCCCGGATCTGAATCCATTGATTTCTGCCTCAAAAATGTTGGGAGAAATTATCAAAAAAGGAGATATTGTTATTTATGAATCTACAGTCTTTCCAGGATGTACAGAAGAAGAATGCGTACCGGTTCTTGAAAAATATTCAGGACTTCAGTTTAACGAAGACTTTTTTGTAGGATACTCGCCGGAAAGAATTAATCCGGGAGATAAGGTAAATACGCTTACAAGTGTTAAAAAAGTAACTTCAGGCTCTACGGAAAAGATTGCCGAAGAAGTTGATAATCTATATAAGAAAATCATTACTGCTGGAACTCACAAGGCACCCAGCATTAAAGTAGCAGAAGCTTCTAAAGCTATTGAAAATGCACAAAGAGACGTTAATATTTCTTTTGTGAACGAATTGGCTTTAATTTTTGATAGAGTAGGAATCGATACCAATGATGTATTGGAAGCTGCAGGTACAAAATATAATTTCCTTAAATATAAACCGGGATTAGTAGGAGGACATTGTATCTCCGTAGATCCTTATTATCTTGCACACAAGGCAGAGCAGTTAGGATACCACCCTGATGTTATCTTATCCGGAAGACGTGTAAACGATTCTATTGCTAAGTTTGTTGCTGCTAAAGTAGTGAAACTTCTTATTGCAAAAGGTGGAGTGATCAAAAATTCTAATGCCTTGATTTTAGGAGTTACATTCAAAGAAAACTGTCCGGATGTCAGAAATACCAAAGTTGTTGATATTTACAGAGAACTTGCTGATTATGGAGTAAATGTAGACATTTATGATCCGTGGGCAAGCAAAGAGGAAGTAAAACACGAATATGGAATTGATATTCTGGATACTTTGCAGGAAGGGAAAAAGTATGATTCTTTAGTTATTGCAGTATCTCATAACGAGTTTCTGGAAATGGATATAGATCAGCTTAAAAAAGAAAATGCTGTGGTTTTTGATACCAAAGCATGTTTAGACAGAAATCTGGTGGATGCAAGACTGTAACAGATAATGAACTATGATATTATAATCATTGGTGCGGGTTTGGTGGGTTTGGCTACAGCCTATCAGACTAAGCTGAAAAATCCTGATTCTAAGATTTTAATTTTAGAAAAAGAAAACGATGTTGCATTGCACCAATCGGGACACAACAGCGGCGTAATCCATAGTGGGATTTATTATAAACCAGGCAGCCTTAAAGCAAAAAACTGTATCGAAGGATATAATTCAGTCATTAATTTTGCCGAAAAACACGGGATTAAATACGACCTCTGCGGAAAAATAATTGTAGCTACCTCACAGGAAGAATTACCCCTTTTAGATAATATTTATAAAAGAGGTATTGAAAACGGTCTGCAAAACTTAAAATACCTTTCAAGAGAAGAATTCCGTGAAATTGAACCTCACTGTGAAGGTATAAGAGCAATAAAAGTGCCACAAACCGGAATTATTGATTATCCGGGAATAGCAAAAAAAATAAAAGAGCTTTTTGAAGAATTAGGAGGCGAAGTAAGATTCAACAATGAAGTAAAAAACATCCTTGATAAAGGATCTGAAATTATTGTAAACACCAATATTTCCGAATTTAAAACCAAAAAGCTGATTTCCTGTGCAGGACTCTATTCTGATAAGATCACCAAAATGACCAACGAAAAAAACGATGTGGTCATTATTCCGTTCAGAGGAGAATATTATAAAATTAAGGATGAAAAAAAATATTTGGTAAAACATCTTATTTACCCGGTTCCTGACCCTAGTTTTCCGTTCCTTGGAGTACACTTTACCAGAATGATTGATGGTAATATCGAAGCTGGTCCTAATGCAGTGCTGGCTTTCAAAAAGGAAGGATATCATTTTTTTGATTTCAATTTCAACGAAACAATGCAGACCATGCTATGGCCTGGATTTAGAAAAATTGTTGCGAAATATGGGAAAACTGGAATGGGAGAAATGCACCGTTCACTTTCCAAATCCGCATTTACAAAAGCTTTACAGAAACTTTTACCGGAAATACAGGAAAATGACCTCGTAGCAGGAGGCTCAGGTGTAAGAGCTCAGGCTTGTGACAGAAATGGAGGACTAATTGATGATTTTGATATCGTAAAAAACGGAAACATCATTCACGTTAGAAATGCACCCTCTCCTGCAGCCACTTCCTGTCTTTCTATAGGAAATAAGATCAGTGAGCTTATCGTGAATTAAAATGCACCTCTACGTGCACTCAAAAAACTAAAGATATGAAAATTCAAATGGTTGACCTTAAAGGTCAATACCTGAAAATAAAAGAAGACGTAGATGCCGGTATCCAGGAATGTATAAACAATACAGCATTTATTAACGGTCCTGCTGTAAAAGAATTTCAACAGGATTTTGAAAAATATTTGGGCGTAAAACATGTTATTCCATGTGCTAACGGAACAGACGCCCTTCAAATTGCCATGATGGCACTTGATCTGCAACCCGGTGACGAAATTATCTGCCCGGCTTTCACTTACGTAGCTACAGCTGAAGTTATTGGTCTTTTAGGATTAAAACCGGTAATGGTGGATGTAAACGAAGATACTTTTGATATTGAGCTGGAAGATTTACAAAAATATCTGACACCCAATACCAAAGCAATTGTTCCCGTTCATTTATATGGCCAAAGTGCCAACATGCAAAAGATTCTTGAATTTGCAGAAAAACACAATCTTTTTGTTATAGAAGATAATGCTCAGGCAATTGGTTCTGATTATACTTTTTCTGATGGAACTGTCAAAAAGACAGGGACTATCGGCCATATAGGATGTACCTCATTTTTTCCATCAAAAAACCTTGGTTGCTATGGTGATGGAGGTGCGTTAATGACGAATGATGATGATCTGGCTTTAAAAATAAGAATGATTGCCAACCATGGTCAGGAAAAGAAATATTATCATAAAGTTTTAGGCTGTAATTCCAGATTGGATACAATTCAGGCAGCTGTTTTAAAAGTTAAGTTAAAACATTTGGACAAATATTCAGCAGCCAGAAACAGGATGGCTGATTATTATGATAAAAATCTTGCAGATATTGCCGAAATTCAAACTCCCAAAAGAGCTGAAAACTCTACTCATGTATTCCATCAGTATACCCTTAGAGTAAAAAATGGGAAAAGAGATGAACTACAAAAATACTTGGCAGAAAAGAATATTCCAAGTATGATATATTATCCTTTGCCCCTTTATAAGCAAGAAGCTTTTCTTCAATATGTAGAAGAAGGCTTTAGCCTTCCTGTTACGGAACAACTTTGCACCGAAGTGATTTCCCTTCCCGTACATACAGAATTTGATCAGGAAGTATTAGATGTTATTGTTACAGAAATTAAGAATTATTTTAATTAATATAAAGCAGATATGTCAGATTTTTTTGCACACGAAACAGCTGTTATTGATGAAGGTTGCCAGATAGGGACCGGAACGAAAGTTTGGCATTTTTCACACCTTATGACCGGCTGTGTTTTAGGAGAAAAATGTAATATAGGACAAAACGTTGTTATTTCTCCAAAAGTAGTGTTAGGAAAGAATGTAAAAGTTCAGAATAATGTTTCTATTTATGAAGGAGTAACATGTGACGATGATGTCTTTTTAGGCCCTTCAATGGTTTTTACCAACGTAATAAATCCTAGAAGTGCTGTAAACAGAAAGAATGAATATCTGAAAACACATGTTGGAAAAGGTGCATCTATAGGAGCGAATGCAACTATTGTCTGTGGACATAATATAGGTCAGTATGCTTTTATTGGAGCAGGAGCTGTAGTCACAAAAGAAGTGCCGGATTATGCCTTGGTGGTAGGAAACCCGGCCAGACAAATGGGGTGGATGAGTGAATTTGGGCAAAGACTTCATTTTGATGCAGAAAATATTGCCGTTTGTGAAGAAAGTGGAGAAAAATACAAATTAGAAAATAACAAAGTTTCTAAAATTTAAAAACAAACAAATGAGTGAAAAAATCAAATTTGCAGTAGTTGGCTGCGGACATATCGGAAAAAGACATGCCGAAATGATCTCAAGAAATGAGGAATGTGAATTGGTTGGATTAATCGATATTAAAGATAAATCTGTACTGGGCATTGAAAATTATAAAGTACCCTTTTTTGCTTCATTGGATGAATTTTTGGCTTCCGGGATTGAAGTGGATGTTATTAACATCGCATCACCAAACGGATTCCACTTTGAACAGTCTTATAAAGTGATAGATTCAGGAAAGCACGTTGTGGTAGAAAAACCAATGGCTCTGAAAAAACAGCATGCCGAAAAACTTATTTTTCAGGCATTGCACAAGCATAAGCAAGTTTTTGCAGTAATGCAAAACAGATACTCTCCACCTTCGGCGTGGGTAAAAGAAATGGTAGAGAGCGGAAAACTTGGTAAAATATATATGGTTCAGCTTAATTGCTACTGGAATCGTGATGACCGATATTATAAACCGGAATCATGGCATGGAAAGAAAGAGCTGGATGGGGGAACCTTATTTACACAGTTTTCTCACTTTATAGATATTATGTATTGGTTATTCGGTGATATTACCAATATTCAGGCAAAATTTGCAGATTTTAATCATGAGACGCTAACTGATTTTGAAGACTCAGGCTTCGTTAGCTTTGATTTTGTAGACGGAGGAATGGGATCATTAAATTATTCTACTTCAGTGTGGAATCAGAATCTTGAAAGTTCCATGACAATCATTGCAGAACATGGAGCCGTGAAAATCGGAGGACAGTACATGGATAAAGTAGAAGTTTGTAATATAAAAGACTATGTAATGCCGGAATTAGCTCCAACGAATCCTGGAAATGATTATGGTGCTTACAAAGGATCTGCGGCTAATCATCACTTTATCATTGAAAATGTTGTAGATGTATTAAAAGGAAGAAATACTATCACTACTAATGCTTTAGAAGGGCTTAAAGTGGTGGATATTATAGAAAGAATATATGCGTATAAATAATATTAATAATTTAGACGTTGTTATCTGATATTGTTAATGTTTTGTGTTTTTAGAAGGCTGTTGTTTCTCTTTTAAACCTGATTAACTTTTTTGTCAGCAGAAAATTACCGTTTTTTGGAAAGGTAATTAATTTTTAATATTATATGAATGTTGAGTAGAACCAATTATACATGATAAAACTTTTTAATCGTTTAAAAGCCTTTTTACTTTCTAATATTCCCAAGAAAATGGGACAGGGGATTTTTTGGGCCACCCTAGCTTCCGTGGTGAGTCAAGGAATAATGCTTTGTTCAATGTTTATAACGGCAAGGTATTTAGGACTTAAACTTTATGGGGAATTTGCTATGCTTAAATCAACCATCAGTACATTTACATTATTTGCTGGATTGGGGATAGGGCTTACCACCACGAAATTTATATCACAATATAAAAATAATGATAAAATAAAAGCAGGAAAAATTATGGCACTTGCTATAATATTCACCTATTTATCGGCAATATTGATTGTTGCACTTATTTGTATTTTTGCCCCCTATATTGCAGCTGAATATTTAAATGCGCCACATTTGGATGGAGAAATAAGGTTTAGCAGTTTAATAATTCTTCTCTGCGCATTGAATGGTTTGTATAATGGAAGTTTAATTGGATTTGAGGCATATAAATCTGTAGCTAAAGTCAGCATTATTTCTACAATCCTTTTTTTTCCATTGCAGCTTATATTGTTTAAAGTATATTCAAATTTATACGCAGCATTAATTGGATTAGCAATATTTTATTTATTTAATTTCTTAGTAGGTCATTTTGAAGTTAAAAAGAAAATAAAAGAGTTTGGTATTAAGGTCGATTATTTTAACTGTTTGGACCAGCTTCCTATCCTATATAAATTTACGTTACCTGCATTTTTATCAGGAATAATGATTACACCTGTTTTATGGGTTTGTAATATGATACTTGTTCATCAGGTGAATGGATATAAAGAAATTGCAATCTTTGATGCTGCTAATCAGTATAGAACTGCAATTCTATTTTTACCTGGAGTTTTTTCTCAAATAGCAATACCTATGTTTTCAAGGAATAATGAAAGTTCTAATTTTAATAAGATATTGAAAATTAATATTTTGGTAGTTTTTACAGTAACGGTTTCTGTCGCATTATTAGTATACTTTCTATCGGAATTTCTAATGAATTTTTATGGGAAAGGATTTATAGGAGGAAGTAATGTATTGGTTATTCTGGCAATTTCAGCAATTCTAAGTTCTATAAATAGTGTTTTTGGTCAGGCCTTAGTGGGTAAAGGATTAATGTGGTCAGGATTTTTGATGAATTCTGTTTGGGCATGTGCTCTATTAAGTTTTGCTTATTATTATACCTTATCCAATGAAGGAGCAATGGGATTTGCAAAAGCTTATTTGTTTTCATATGCCATTCATTCTGTTATTCAGCTTCTATTCTTTAAATATCACCTTCGTCAAAAATCTTAATTTATTATGAAAGAAAAAAAGAGAGCACATTTGGTTTTTTTGAAGACTAATCTAAATTTTGATGGTCGTGTTTTTTCATTAATAAATACACTATCATTTGCTTACACTAATGATGAAATTATTGTATATAACTATGATGTAAATGTAGATGAAACAATCAGATTACAAAAAAATACAAGAATTATATATTTTAAATCGTTTTTTGAAAAGTTTAATAAATTTAAAGTATTCAGAGCACTGCGATTGTTAGAGTATAGTATAAATTCTTTTTTTAAATTAATATATTATCGACCAGAATCAATACAGCTGCACCATGAAGTTACCTTGATAGCACCTTTATTATACAAGTTTTTTAATAGAAAAGTTACATTAGTTTATGATGATAAAGAGTTCTATCATTATAAAAATAAAAATATTTCACCATTTTTTTATTTTATTGAAAAATCTATAATCCGATGGAGCGAATTACTTATTATTACGAATGAGTATAGAAGAAAGGCTGTTTTCAAGATGAACAAAAATAAAATTAAAAAACATATTATAGTTGATAATTTTGAGTTCAAAAATCAGTTTTCTAGAAAAATCAACAATATTTTACTTGATAAATTAAATCTAATAAAAAACGATAATAAAAAGATTTTATTGCATCAGGGGGTGATAAGTAAAGAAAGAGGGGCGAAAAAGTTAGTTGATGTAATAGAAACACTTCCTTTCGATTGGAAATTATGTTTTATTGGAGTTTCACAAAATGATTATGAAAAGTTTGAACAGATTTTAAAAGACGAACTAAAAAATAAAATTAAAAATTTCGGATATGTTGACTATAATGAATTAAGTGATTTTTATAAGTATGTAGATGGTGCAGTACTATTTTATGATGTTTATAATTTTAATAATAAGTATTGTGCCCCTAACCGTCTTTATTCTGCAGCAAATAATGGTGTACCAATTATTGTTAATGAAGATAACTTTACGTTAAGTACATTTGTAAGAAAATTTAAAAATGGTGTATGTTTTTCAGGAATTGATGATTTGAAAATATTTTTCAGTAATTATTCTTATTTCAAAAAAAATGCTGATATTATGAAAAATAACTATGAGCATAAAGAAATGATTCCTGAATTGTATAAATTTTATAAAAATGATGTATTACCTATTTCCTATTTTGTTTGGCTTTTTCTACAGCTTCAATAGGAAACGTTTTAAAATAGATGATAAAGTAAAAAAAATGATAGAGAAATTTTGTATTTATTTCTCTGTCTTTATATTTTGTGGTGGCTATATGACCGGTAGTGACTGGGTAAGTTATGAAGTATTGTATAAAGATTTCAATATTGATGCCTTTAGCAGAATAGATAAAGAACCCGCTTTTTATCTTTTAATTCTTTTATTTAAATCCCTTGGGTTTTCCTTTTTCTTTTTCTTGATTATTATGAAAATTATAGTATTTTTTATAATAGTCAAATTTTTAAGAAAATATAGTCAGGATCGTTTTTTACTCTCTTTTTCTGTTTTTTTATGTACTAATGCTCTCTTTATATTTGTAGATAACCCATTGAGGTATATGATTGCTTTGGGTGTTATAGTTCTGGCATTAGATTTTTTAATCCAAAAGAAACTTGCCTATTTTATACTGTTTATTCTTTTAGCTTCCATGTTTCACGTCAGCAGTATAATAGTAATTATTGCTTATTTTTTCAGGATTCAAAGATTATCAAATTTAAAAATATTTTTTATCTACATTATCCTTACTTTATCCTGGACACCTAAAAATATTATCAATATCCTTGATATGCTTCCTGGCTGGCTTAATTTTTTAATAGGATCATATTATAGGAGATTTATAGAAGAACAAAATGATAGTTATTTTAGTATTGGATGGTTTTTTACCCACTTTCTTTTTCTATTTATTCTGTTCAATAGGAAAAAAATCATCGCATCCTCCTCATTTGGTATGACTGTATTCAATATGAGTATACTCTATTTCTTTTTAATCGCCACAGTTGGGCTTATCCCAACTTTTTTTAGAGTTCCAATATATTTTGCAGTCTTTTTATATATAGCATTAGCAATAAGTTTAGATGATATATTTAAAAAAAATATTCTCATTAAGTTATTTTTTGTATTATATATGATTCTGGCCAATGTTAAAAATATATATTCAACTTATGTCTATATTCCTTATTCAAGTTATTTTGTTCATCTTTTTAAAATAGATTTACCCTATGAATATAGAATACAATATAATAAAAATGAATATTTTAAAAGAACAGGTGAAGCTCCACCAGAATATATTCCAAGTGAGTAAATAGTAATCAAATAAACCTCTAGAGTGAAAAAATATTAATAAATGGCTCCTTTATATCAGGCATTTAAGGACTCAGAATTTGAAACTAGGATCCTGTTAATAAGATATGCTAGTAAAAGAATAGTTGATTTTATTGTATCTCAAGCAAACTAATCTTTAAAAGAAGAGTATTAATGTTTTTTGTGAAAATAGTTATTTAAATATATTTTTTTGATATGATATATTTTTTGACTTCAGATTGACAAATGTCAAAAATATTATTTAAATATGCAAAAAATATTAATTAGAATTTTTAGAAAAAACTGATTGATAAAAATATAATGATTAAAAAAAATAAAACAAATGTGTGGAATTTTTGGTGTTGTATCGAACACCAGCATTAATAGACAAAAATTTCAAACTCTGGTCAAACATTCCGAACAAAGAGGAGTAGATTCTAGTGGTTTGATTTATTATCAAAATAATCAATATAAGGTAAACAGAGCTGATTACAGCATTGAAAAATTACTGAACAAGGTAAAACCATATGATAACAATATTGTTTTAGGACATAGCAGGTTGATTACAAATGGGCTGGGAGATAACCAACCGGTAATCAGAGGAAATATATGTGCAATACACAATGGAATTATTGTAAACGAAGAGGAAGTCTGGAGCAAGTTATCAATAAGCAGACAATTAAAAATTGATTCTGAAGCTATTGTTGCTATCGCAGAAGAGTTTCTTCATAATAATGACAATAAAATAGAAGATCTTCCTAAAAAGATACTTTCTTTATGTCAGGGAGTTATTGCCTGTGCTCTTGCTTTGCCGGAAAAAGGGAAACTGCTTCTCTTTTCTAATAATGGCAGCTTATATGTAGGGTATAATGAGGATAAAACTTATTTCGCATCAGAAAGCTATGGACTTAGAATTATTGGATGTGAAAATATTACCCAGATCAAAGAAGAATCTTTGATTCTGGATATTCCAATTTCACAAGAAAACCTGTCAGTTACGGACGAAAAGAGCAGAGTTGAAGATTTAATTCCCGAGTTTAAATTTAATACTATTGAAGAAAATCTACTTGAATATAAAAAGCTAAACATCAAAAGATGTACCAAATGTATTCTTCCGGAGACAATGCCTTTTATAAAATTTGATGAAGTAGGGGTATGTAATTATTGTAAAAGCTATAAACCAAGAAATAATCCTAAACCGAAAGAAGAAATATTTAAGCTGGTTGAACCATACAGAAGAAAAGGGAAGGAACTGGACTGTATTGTCCCTTTTTCAGGAGGTAGAGATAGCTGCTACGGACTACATCTTATTGTAAAAGAGCTGGAAATGAAACCCGTTACCTATACTTATGATTGGGGAATGGTAACAGACCTTGGACGAAGAAATATTAGCCGTATGTGCGCAGATCTTGGTGTGGAAAACATTATTGTGGCTGCAGATATTTCATTGAAAAGAAAGAATATCAGGATGAACCTTGAAGCATGGCTTAAATCACCCCATTTGGGAATGATGGCAATGCTTACAGCAGGGGATAAACATTTCTTTAGATATGTGGAGGATATCAAAAAACAAACAGGAATTAATCTAAATCTTTGGGGAGTAAATCCATTAGAAGTAACTCACTTTAAAACAGGTTTCTTAGATATAGAGCCAGATTTTGAAGAAAAAAGAGTATATAGTCATGGTGCTATGAAACAGCTGAGATATCATTCTAAAAGATTCAGAGCAATGATGGAGAGCCCTGGATATTTCAATAGTTCACTTTGGGATACTCTCTCAGGAGAATACTATCGCAGCTTCACTGAAAAAGAGGATTATTACCATATTTTTGATTACTGGAGATGGGATGAGGAGCAGGTTGACAATACTCTTTTAAACGATTATAATTGGGAAAAAGCAATAGATACTACTACTACCTGGAGAATTGGTGATGGGACAGCTGCTTTTTATAATTATGTATATTATACTGTAGCCGGGTTTACGGAGCATGATACTTTCAGAAGTAATCAGATTAGAGAGGGGCAAATAACAAGAGAAAAAGCTTTGGAACTTGTTGAATTAGAAAATACTCCACGTTATCAGAATATCAGGTGGTATCTGGATACTTTAGGGCTCGATTTTGAAAGGGTAATTAAAATCGTAAATAAAATTCCGAAATTGTATTTAGAAAAATAATTTCAAGTCCAAAATCCAATTAATGAATAAAAAATACGCATTTCACATATGCCATCTGACGAGTGTTCATCCAAGAAATGATTCTAGAATATTTCATAAGATGTGTAAAAGTCTGGCATCTAAAAATGTTAAGATAACTTTGGTAGTTGCTGACGGTAAAGGCAACGAGGTGGTGGACAATGTAGAAATTATAGATATTGGAGCCCCGGCTGGTAGATTGAAAAGAATTACACAAACTACCTTTGAAATCTTTAATAAAGCTAAAGAACTCAACGCCGATGTATTTCATCTTCATGATCCTGAATTGCTTTTAATAGCAAAGAAATTGAAAAAATTAAATAAAAAAGTAATCTTTGATTCCCACGAAGATACGGTAAACACTATTTTAGTTTCACCTTATTTAAAATTTCCTGTTTCAAATATAATTTCCACATTATATGAGAAGTTTGAATGCTACACTTGTAAAAAGATAGATGGAGTAATTGGTGCTACGCCTCATATTGAAAACTATTTTAAAAAGTTTGCCAGACAAACTGAAAATATCAATAATTATCCTATCTTATCTGATAATAAACCGGAACAAATTTCCTGGGATCAAAAACAGAATGAAGTATGCTATGTAGGATCTATTGATGATACAAGAGGCATTAAAGATCTGATGGATTCATTGGCGCTTACAAAGTCACAGGTCAGACTGAATCTGGCAGGTATGTATTCTTCCCCCACTTTGGAAGAAAAGATAAAACTGCATCAAGAGTATCACCTTGTCAATGATTTTGGATATGTAAATTCTGAAGAAGTGGAAAATATTTATAATCGTTCCTTGGCTGGTGTGGTTACTTTGCATCCTATCCCAACATTTTTAGTGAGTCTGCCTATAAAAATGTTTGAATACATGGTTGCAGGAATTCCTTTTATTGCTTCAGATTTCCCATACTGGAGGAATTTATTGAAAGGGAGTGAATGTTGTATTTTTGTAGACCCTCAGAAACCTAAGGAAATTGCTAATGCAATTGATTACTTTATTCTTAACAGAGAAAAAGCGAAACAAATGGGTGAAGTGGGAAGAAAATTAGTCTATGAAAATTTTTCATGGGAAAGCCAGTCCGAGAAATTATTAACGTTTTATCAAAAAGTTTTATCAAACTAATATGTGCGGAATAACAGGTGCAATAGAATTTAAAAGATCACAAAACCTCGATTTTAAAGAAGGAAGTGATTTACATAATTATATACGAAGAAGAGGACCGGATTACTATGGAGTTGAAAAAACAGAATATGCAGATTGGTCGGTAACGCTGGCTCACTCAAGGCTGGCTATTATAGATCTTTCAGGAGCATCTAACCAACCAATGATTTCTGATGATGAAAGATATAGCCTCACTTATAATGGTGAAATATATAACTATCAGGAAATCAGACAAGAGTTGGTGTCTAAGGGTTTTGCTTTCAGGACAAAAGGAGATACTGAAGTTCTTTTAAGAGCATGGGAGTGCTGGGGTGAAGCTTGCTTGAATAAGCTGAACGGAATGTTTGTTTTTGGTTTATTTGATAAGATAAAAGGAGAATTCTATCTGGTAAGAGACCGATTTGGAATTAAACCATTAATTTATACCTTTTTTGATGGGCAGTTACTATTTTCTTCTTCGATAGCTTCTGTAGCGAAACAAATAAATCAGGAGATAGATCTGGAATATTGTTCCAGTGGAATAAGATTTGGTTTTTTCGAAGGATATGAAGATAGAACTCCTTTCAAAAATGTAAAATATCTTTTACCGGGATCATTGATGAAATGTAAACTGGGAGAAGAACTGAAAACAGAGACTAAGATCTGGTATTCTCTGGAAGAGCAGGTTGCAAAAAAAAGAAAGGAACTGGAGTCATTAAGCCCTAGTGAACTCATTCTGCAAGGAAAAACTCTGTTGGAAAATTCAACAAAAATACGTTTACGAAGTGATGTACCCCTCGCTATTTCTTTGAGCGGTGGAGTAGATTCTTCCTCTATAGCTGCAATTACTTCAAAAGAAGTTGATCATCTCATGGCTTTCAGCTATGGAGCCCCTGATCACCCAAAATCAGAAGGCCCTGTTATTAATAAGTTTGCAAAAGATAAAAATATTAATGTTGAGTATATTCACCATTCTTATACCGCACAAGAAATGGGGAATATTTATGATCAAACTATGCAGGCGCAGGAATCTCCATTTCTTGGCTTGAGTATTATTGCACAGCACGAAGTATACAAGCAGGTAAAAGAAAGGAACATTAAAGTATTATTAGGCGGTCAGGGAGGTGATGAAATTTTTGCTGGATATAGGAAATTTTTCATAGTTGCATTGCGGAAAGCAATGGAAAAGAAAGAAATTCTACCTGGCTTACAATATTTTCACTCATTAGCTCTTATGTTGATATTTGAAGTAAAACAAATAAAAACATATTGGAATGAAAAAAACAGATATCTGAAGACAACAGGAAAAGATACATCGTTCCTGGATTGCTTACCGGAAATTTCTTTAAATCTGTTTGAAAATTCATCGCTATCAGACAGACAGATTTCAGATATCCAAAAATATAGTATCCCTTCCCTTTTAAGATATGAAGATAGAAACTCAATGTATTTTTCTATCGAGAGCAGGCTGCCTTTTATGGACTACAGATTGGTAGAATTTGCTTTAGCATTGCCGGATTTACTTAAAATTAAAAATGGTTATGGAAAATGGATATTACGTGAAATGATGAAGAAAGATGTACCTGGATATATTCTTAAGAACCGTTTGAAAAGAGGCTTTGATGTTACACAGAATTGGGTAAATGATGGTGTGGGAGAAAGAATAAAATCAAATATTTTAGAAAATAAATCTAAAGCCAAAGATTTTGTATCAGACTTCAGCAGATTGGAAAACAGTCTCACAATTGAGAACCTTAATAACAGTAATGTTCTGAATGAAGCAATTATGCTTGATTTCCTAATTGATCCAATTAAAAACCCAACCTCGCACTAGTGAAAATGAAAAAAAATATCTGGCTGATTTCCAAATATGCCTCACCACCACAATATGCAAAAGTTCCGTCACGTTTGTTTTATTTGGCAAGAGAATTTAAAAGACAGGGGAATAATACCCTCATGATAACTTCAGATTCTAATCATTTTACCAATTGTCCTGAAACTGACAAAATTTATAATGATGAAGAACAGGATGGGGTAGCCATAAGATGGATTAAAACAAAAAAATATACTAGAACAGCATCTATAGACAGGATTTTATCATGGTTTGATTTTGAAAGAAAGCTGTTTTCTATGAAACTTTCCGGGATGACAAAACCTGATGTGGTTATTGTTTCATCACTTTCTATTTTTACTATTATTTATGGTTATTATCTGAAAAAGAAATTTGGCAGTTTTCTGGTTTTTGAAATCCGTGATATCTGGCCTTTAACGATGACAGAAGAGGCTGGTTTTTCTAAATCACATCCCCTTGTTTTACTGATAGGATTTATAGAAAAGTTTGGATACAAAAAGGCTGATCTGGTTGCGGGTACAATGCCAAGGCTGGATTTACATGTAGAAGAATTACTCGGATATAAAAAACCTTTCCATTGTTCACCATTAGGATTTGATCCTGAAAATTATTCTGAAGAATTCCTGAAAGAGAAAAATCCGTTTTTAGAGATAATACCATCAGGTAAAGTAATTGTTGGCTATGCCGGAAGTATGGGGGTTACCAATGCGTTGGAACCTTTTATTGAAACCATACAGATGATGAAGGAAGATCATAATATCCATTTTGTACTTGTTGGAAGTGGTGATCTCAGAGAATCTTACGAAGAACAGTTAAAAGATTGTTCCAATGTTACATTTTTACAAAGAATCCAGCAAAGTGAAGTTAAATATTTTCTTGAAGCTTGCGATATTCTGTACCTATCTACTAAAGATTCAAAAGTGTGGGACTACGGGCAATCTATGAATAAAGTGGTAGAATATATGTTGGCTGCAAAACCGATTATTGCTTCCTACACCGGTTATCCTTCTATGATAAATGAGGCGGATTGTGGTAAATTTATCAATAGCACATCTGCAGAAGATATCAAAAATGCAATCTTATATTATGCCAATATAAGCTCAGAAGAAAGAATTGCGATAGGTGATAAAGGCAGAAAATGGATTTTTGAAAACAGAACGTATCCGGTATTGGGGAAAAAATACATGGATGCTATTTTATTTCATTCCCTAAAGCAAAAGAAGTAGCTTTGCACTGGCTGAAATAAATAATAGGCTATTTTGAAAATTACTATTAATAATAATTTCATTGATAAACTATTCCTGTTGTCTGTTATGGTGGGAAATACTATCGCCATTTCTTTTGCAAAACCTTTGGGAATGGACCCCAGGAATTTTTCTATCCCCTATAGAATATTAATCATTCTATTTTCCTTATTGATCATCTATAGAGAAAGAAGAAATATTAATCTTAAAAATATTTCAATAATAAGCCTTGTAGGATTCTGGATTTTTTACATCATCAAGCTTATCTATTCATTTAATAATTATCCTTTTGATCAGGATGTACTATTATCAAAGAATGAAGATATTTTCAGAATTTTATTTATGGTACTTTTACCAAGTTTTGCATTATTATGTATTAATTACAATAAAGTAGATTTCAAGAGCATAACAAATTACTGCATCACTATTTTATGTGGTCTTCTCGTTGTCAACTATATATATGGTTTTATAAAATTAGATCATATTTTTAGTACATACTATATAATGTATGGACATATAGGTGCCTCATTGTTTATCATATCGTTATTTTTGCTTCTGTTTTGTAAAAAAGATTATAATTCATTTTTTTTATTTTTCTGTCTTTTTTTAGGTCTCTTCAATGTGATTCAGTCTATGGCAAGAAGTCCGTTATTAGCTGTTTTTGTGTGTTCTTTTTACATGGTTCTTTTAAAAGGAAATAAAAAATATCTGTTATATATAATTACATTGGTTTTGTTATTCATAGGTTTGGTTATTTTACATGAATATTATGGAAATGAGCAAATAACAAGCTTTAACAGAATATATAAATGGGTTGCACATGGAGATACATCAGGAAGAGGACCTTTATACAGCAGAGCTATTGAAATCTTTAATTCAAATCGCTTTTTAGGTGGAAGGATTTTATATGAAGATGGAGTTCATCCGCATAATATCTTTTTAGAACTTTTAATGGCTACGGGTATTTTAGGGTTAATTATTTATTTCCTAAAGTTTTTACCTGTTTTAAAAAATGCTGCCTTATTTTGGAAAATTCAAAAGGGAAGTATATACTATAAACTGATTTTTGCGTTATTTTTGCAATACTTTACCTTAGTACAGACTTCCTGCAATCTTTTCAATATACCGGAATTTTTGTACTTTAGCTCAATAATTATAGGTATTGGTTATACAGTAAAAACACAGGAAATTTAAAAAAAATATTTACAAAAAGTATATGATGATTGATACACTTAATTTCTAAAAATGTACAAAAATTATTTAAAGAGGATTTTCGACTTTGTAGTTGCTCTCATAGGAATTACCTTTCTGCTTCCAATTTTTCTTATCGTAATGATTGGATTGTTTATTTCCAACAATGGTAAACCCTTTTTCTTTCAAAAGAGGCCTGGTAGAAACGGTAAGATTTTTAAAATTATAAAGTTTAAAACAATGAATGATAAAAAGGATTCTAACGGAAACCTTTTATCAGATGCAGAAAGACTAACAGCAATTGGATCTTTCGTCCGTAAAACATCTTTGGATGAAATTCCACAATTAATCAATGTTTTGAAGGGAGATATGTCACTTATTGGACCAAGACCTCTTTTGGTTCAGTATTTACCTCTATATAATGAACATCAGGCCAGAAGACATGACGTGAGACCCGGAATCACAGGTTGGGCACAGGTGAATGGTAGAAATGCAATATCATGGAATCAAAAATTTGATTACGATGTATGGTATGTAGAAAATATATCATTGATGTTAGATGTGAAAATCTTCTTTTTAACAGCTAAGAAAGTTTTTATAAGAGAAGGAGTTTCTGCTGATGGACATGTAACCATAGAACCCTTTCAGGGAAATTAATTGATCGTTATGTATTTATTTGGAGCAAGTGGACACGGAAAAGTAATTGCAGATATTGCAATGGCTAATGACATAAAGATTAAGGCATTCATAGATCAGGATATCACTAAAAATGAATGCTATGGCTTTCCTGTATTAAATAATTTACCTGAAGATAAGGAAAAACTGATTATTTCAATCGGAAATAATTCTACTCGTAAAAAAATATCAGAACAAATTAAAAATGAGATAGGCATCTTAATACACCCAAAATCTATAATTTCAGGGTCTGTAAAGATTGAACCGGGAACAGTAGTAATGGGTGGCGTAGTGATCAATGCTGATACCAGTATAGGTAAGCACTGCATCATCAATACCAATGCCTCTGTAGATCATGATTGTGTGGTTGAAGACTTTGTTCATATCTCACCCAATTCGGCACTTGCAGGAGGAGTGAAAATTGGAGAAGGTTCTCAGATCGGAATCGGTGCTTCGGTAATACAAGGAATTAAAATAGGAAAATGGTGTGTAATAGGTGCCGGAGCGGTAATTATTAATGACATCCCTGACTATTCAGTTGTAGTGGGAAATCCCGGTAGAATTATTAAGAAGAATATTATATAAACAAATTACAAATCAAAAATATGAATACTAAAATCTGGTTGTCCTCACCCCATATGGGAGGTAACGAACAAAAATATATCAACGAAGCATTTGAAGAAAACTGGGTAGCACCATTGGGACCTAATGTTGACGGACTTGAAAAAGATCTGGAGCAGTTTTTGGGTGAAAATGCAAAAGTTGCCGTTCTTTCTGCTGGTACTGCAGCACTGCACCTTGCACTTATTGAATGCGGAGTACAGCATGGTGATGAGGTTATTTGCCAGTCAATGACTTTCTCAGCATCAGCTAATCCTATCGCTTACTGTGGAGGAACTCCTGTTTTTGTAGACAGCGAACCTGATACCTGGAATATGTGTCCGAAAGCTTTAAGAGAAGCCGTTGAAGACAGAATTCAAAAAGGAACAAAACCTAAAGCTATTATTGTAGTTCATTTGTATGGTATGCCAGCAAAAATGGATGAAATTACAGCTATTGCTCAGGAATTCCAGATTCCTGTTATAGAAGATGCTGCAGAAGCGCTTGGTTCTACTTATAAAGGACAGGCTTGTGGAACATTCGGACGTTTTGGAGTATTAAGTTTTAACGGAAACAAAATTATTACCACATCAGGGGGAGGAGCTTTGGTTTGCCACACTCAGGAAGATAAAGATAAAACGGTTTTCCTTTCTACCCAGGCAAGAGATAATGCACCTCACTATCAGCATTCACATATTGGTTTCAACTATAGAATGAGCAATATTGTTGCAGGCATAGGAAGAGGGCAGATGGAAGTCCTTAAAGACAGAGTGGAAGCCCGTAGAGCAATGCATGATTTCTATTTTGATATCTTCAAAAATATTGAAGGAGTGACAGTATTCTCTGAGCCTGGAAATGATTTTTATTCAAACCACTGGTTATCTGCCATTATTGTTGATCCGCAGGTTACAGGAAAAAACAGAGAAGGCTTAAGACTTGCATTTTTAGAAGATAATATAGAATCAAGACCGCTTTGGAAGCCGATGCACCTACAGCCGGTTTTTGAATCTTCTCCTTATTACGGAGGAAAAATTTCCGAGAATCTTTTTGATAACGGACTGTGTCTTCCGTCAGGATCAAATTTGTCAGATGATGACAGAGAAAGAATAGCAACTGTAATCCGTAATTACTTCGGAGCTTAATATCATTGGATTTAATGAATCAGTACAAATATTGGAAAGTGGTTTTTGATTTTATCTTAGCGGTAATATTGACCCTCTTTCTTATGCCGGTACTGATTATTTTATTTGTGGTTGCTAGTCTCGATACCTCATCAAATGGAATTTTTTTTCAGACCCGGATAGGACAGTATGGAAAACCATTTACCATATTTAAATTTAAAACAATTCATGATAAAAAGAGAGTATGCTCCAGAATTGGGCAGACACTCAGGAAATTTAAATTTGATGAATTTCCCCAGTTGTTTAATATTTTAAAAGGTGATATGAGTTTTGTAGGCCCCAGACCGGATATTGAAGGCTATTACGATAAACTTGCAGGAGCAGATAGAAAAGTTCTGGACTTAAAACCAGGATTAACCTGTGAAGCAAGTATTAAATACAGTGATGAAGAAAATCTTCTGAACAGCCAGAAGAATCCGTTGGAGTATAATGATGAAATATTATTTCCGAACAAAGTAAAAATGAATCTTGATTATTATGAAAATATGTCTTTCAAAAATGATACAAAGATTTTATTTAAAACAATAATAACCATATTGAAATAGAGTTTTTTTACTATTATGAAAATTAAAGAAACCCCGCTTAAAGATTGCTATATCATAGAGCCTACCATATTTGAAGATGAAAGAGGCTACTTCTTTGAAAAGTTCAACGAAAAAAAATTCGAAGAACTGACAGGAATGAACGGCCACTTTGTACAGGATAATATTTCCAGATCATCTTATGGTGTACTAAGAGGACTACATCTCCAGAAAGGCGAGCACGCACAGGCAAAACTGGTATCATGTTTAGAAGGCAGTGTATGGGACGTTGCCGTAGATCTTAGAGAAGATTCTCCTACCTTCGGAAAATGGTTCGGAATAGAGCTTACCGCAGAAAACAAACTACAGCTTTATGTACCGAGAGGTTTTGGACACGGGTTTGCTGTATTAAGTACCCACGCTGTATTTTCCTATAAATGCGATAACTTTTATAACAAAGAATCAGAAGGCAGCGTAAAGTTTAATGATCCGGATCTTGATATCGATTGGAAAGTGGATGAAAAAGATGCCATACTTTCGGAAAAAGACCAGAACGCCCCTGGATTTAAAGACAAAAACTTTTAAAATATATCCCTGAAAACCACTTTTATAAAGTGGTTTTTATTTTTTAATTCTTAACTCTTCAATATTTTGTATCTTTGCAGACTCAAAATCAAAACGATGCGTACAAAATCTGTAGGGAAGAAGAAAATCAATGTAGTCACTCTTGGGTGTTCCAAGAATGTATATGATTCTGAAGTATTAATGAGCCAGCTGAAAGCTAATGGCAAAGAAGTGGTTCATGAAGACCGTGGTGACATTGTTGTAATCAATACCTGCGGATTTATTGATAATGCTAAAGAAGAATCTATTAATACTATCCTTGATTATGTTGAGGCTAAAAATAGAGGAGAGGTTGAAAAAGTATTCGTTACAGGATGTTTATCAGAAAGATACAAGCCGGATTTGGTAAAAGAAATCCCGGATGTAGACCAGTATTTCGGAACAAGAGACCTTCCGATGCTCCTGAAACATCTTGGAGCAGATTATAAACACGAACTGGTAGGAGAAAGGCTTACAACAACTCCAAAGCATTATGCTTACCTTAAAATTTCAGAAGGTTGTGACAGACCATGTTCTTTCTGTGCGATCCCATTGATGAGAGGAGGGCATATGTCAACCCCTATTGAAAAACTGGTTTTAGAAGCTCAGAAACTGGCGAAAAAAGGAACAAAAGAATTAATTCTTATTGCACAGGATCTTACTTACTATGGTCTTGATCTTTACAAAAAAAGAGCGTTAGGAGATCTTTTAAAAGAATTGGTGAAAGTAGAAGGAGTAGAATGGATTCGTCTTCATTATGCTTTTCCAAGCGGTTTCCCTGAAGATGTTCTTGATATTATCCGTGAAGAACCTAAAGTTTGTAATTATATAGATATTCCTCTTCAGCATATCAACTCAGATTTGTTGAAATCAATGAAAAGAGGAACTACCCATGAGAAAACAGATGCTCTTTTAGGAAAGTTCAGAGAAAAAGTCCCGGATATGGCGATCAGAACAACGCTTATCGTTGGATATCCTGGTGAAACAGAAGAAAGATTCCAGGAACTTAAAGACTGGGTAAGAGAGCAGAAATTTGAAAGGTTGGGATGCTTTACTTATTCTCATGAAGAGAATACTACGGCTTATGTATTGGAAGATGATATTCCACAGGAAGTAAAAGAAGCGAGAGTAGAGGAAATCATGGAACTGCAGTCTCAGATTTCGTGGGAAAAGAACCAGGAAAAAGTAGGTAAAATATTCAGATGTATTTTTGACCGTAAAGAAGGGAACTATTTTATCGGAAGAACAGAGTATGATTCACCAGATGTGGACAATACAGTTTTAGTTTCTGCCGAAGATACTTATATCTCTATAGGTGAATTTGCAGAGGTTAAAATTACTTCAGCCGAAGAGTTTGACTTATACGGAGAATTAGTCTAGCTAAATGCTTACTAATCAGTTTAAAATAAGATTTATAAAATGGAGTTATTAACGAAAATTAACATAGAATTTTCTCGGTAGCTAATTTTTATTTTATTGATAATCAATTCGTTAATATTTTACATAATTAAGATTTTTCAAATTTCTTTTATAAAGTATATAAATTCAAAAATTATGTCTTAAATTTGCGCAATAAGCAATATTTTTAAATAATATGCTTTCAATAAGTTAATCATTAAAATGAAGCTGAAATTAATTAAGATAGTATTTTAATATGGCAGTTTCAATATGATATTCACAAGTTGGGATGCATCTTCCATTTTGGAAATATTGATGAAAAAAAATGTAATTAAAAATCTTTAAAAACTTATGAAAAAATTTTTATTAACAGCAATTATGCTTGTTGGCCTTTCGGCCGTTTCTAAGGCTCAGCAGGGGCGAGTGGGGATTAACACAACCACACCTGCCGCAACGCTAGACGTAGTAGCTAATACTACTGACAACACTAGACCTGATGCCTTATTAGTCCCTCGCTTGACAAGAGCTCAATTATTAGCTAAAGATGCGGCTTATACTGCAGCTCAAAACGGAGCGCTTGCTTTCGTTACGACGATTGACGGTACAGCAACTCCTAAAACTACAAACGTTACAGCAGTAGGTTTCTACTACTATGACGGGCAGACTACGAACACCTGGATTACTGTAGGTGGTGGAACTCCTGCTCCTGCTGGTATGACAGTAAGAGCGCAAACAGCTTCTACGATCTCTGATACAGATTTGAATAATGCAGTTCTAGTTACATCAAATGTTACTTTTAACTTAGCTACGTTAACGAAAACCAACGGTAAAACTATTACATTTATAGATGCAACCAATGGTGCTTTTTTTAGTGTAACAGGAGTTCACAGTACAGCTTCAACGACACCTCTTCAATCTGGTGGATCGCTGTCTTATATTTGTGATGGAACAAATTGGTATAGCTATAACTCATTCTAATAACAAAACACAATTATGAAAGTATATTTAACATCAGCATTGTTTGCCATTGTTGCGGCATCAAGCACGTTTTTCGCACAATTAAGATCAAACGGTACTGTGAGTGCTACGGTAGCTACACAGTCTGTATTTTTAGATGCTTCTGCAAATGGATTTACAACATCAAATAGTAATGGTAAAGGATTAGCATTTCCTAGAACAAATTTAACTACGTTTACTTTTGTTACGCCAGTGACTAGTGCTCTAAACTTCCCTACTGCATATGATGGGATGATTGTTTATAACTCTACTGCGGGTACTACTCCTGCTACAGGATCAGGTATCGGAGGACAAACTGTAGGTGTAGGCTTTTACTATTTTAGCAATCCTACTCCAACACCGGCATTTTCTTCTGCTTCAGGACAATGGTTACCATTAGGTTCTTCTGGGAAAGAAAATATTCTTACAACTGAAACAGTTACAAACAGACAAGTAAACAACGCTCAGATATATGGTGTAAAAGGAACTTTTGCAGCGAGTGGAACTTCTACTTCGGTGACAATTCCTGCTCCTACTGGAATAACTTCACTTTATGGAATCACAATCTATAAAGCAGGTACAAATACTGTATATTCCAGAGAATTATATTCTTATGATACATCTACTGGAGCTGCAGTTACAGGATCACCAAGTATTTCTGTAGTGTATCCTAATGGTACATACGATTATGTATTAGAATATTTAAAATAAGACATTAATTTAATTACATATAAAAACCAATGAGAAATCATTGGTTTTTTACTTTTAAGAGGATTTCGTTCATTTATTTTTTCGGGTTATACATCATCACTTATTCATTTTTTTGGATGGCTAAAGTGGATTTGGGGTTAATAATAGATCAGTCTATAAATTTTAACAAAATAAAAGGTGTTAAAAAATAGTTCTGGTGCCTCTCTTTATATAAGCAGATGTTGTCTGTCAGAAAGTTTTTCCGGAGTGCGGTTCTTAAGACTTTAAATTTTTTAAGATTGATTTTCTGAGTTTATTTTAACTTTATCAATTTTGTAATTTATTGATTATCAGTTGTTTTAAAAAGTGTAAAATTTAAATTATGCACGAATTAGTTAATTATGTTAACTTTTTAGTTATTTTTTTAACACTTTTTAACACTGTAGTCTAAAACCCCTGTTCATAGGAGGTTACAACGATGCTTAACATTTATTTAATGTTTTGTTAACGGTTTTTAACATATCGAATAGTGTTTTATAAAGATTCCTGATACTTTTGTCCCGTCAAAACCAATAAAAGTTCAAAATGATGAAAAGATTCATTCTCGTAATCATAATGATGATTTCAACCTTAGGTGTTTATTCTTTTACGAGTAATGCCTTAGATGCGAAAAAAACAAGTTATGCATCGTACTACCACGATAAATTTAACGGTAGAAAAACTGCTAGCGGAGAAATCTTTGATAACTCAAAGTTTACTGCAGCAAACAGAACGCTTCCATTTGGAACAAACGTTAAGGTTACTAACCTTAAAAATGGTAAAGAGGTAATAGTGAGAATTAATGACAGAGGGCCTTACCATTCATCAAGATCTTTAGATATGTCTAAAGCTGCGTTCGATGAGATTGGAGATATCAGTCATGGTACAATTCCGGTCGAATATGAAATTGTCGATTAATTTTATGATTTAAATTAAAAAAAAGCCAGCTGAATCAGCTGGCTTTTTGTATGCGGTAATATCCTGTTGATTATACATCCAATTCCAATAAGGCAGGACAATGGTCAGAATGTACGGCTTCCTTTAAAATAACAGCCCTTGAGAGCTTGTCCTTTAAACTGTAAGAAGTAAAGTTATAATCCAGTCTCCATCCTTTGTTTCTGGCTCTTGAATTTTGTCTGTAGCTCCACCACGTATAATTGTCCGGATCTTGATTGAAAAACCTGAAACTGTCTATCAGCTCACATTCATTAATGAAATTCGTCATCCACTCTCTTTCCATTGGAAGGAAACCGGAAACATTTTTTAAACCGATTGGATTGTGAATATCGATTGCTTCATGACAAATATTAAAATCACCGGAGATAATCAGGTTGGGAATTTCTTTCTTTAAATTTTTGATATATTCCAGGAAGTCATGGCAGAACTGCATTTTAAAATCAAGCCTCTCGATATTAGATGCAGAAGGAACGTACACGGAAATAGCTGAATATCCGTCAAAATCTGCACGGATGATTCTCCCTTCATTATCATAGCTTTCGATACCGCAGCCATACTCTACATGATTGGGTTTGATTTTTGAGGCGATTCCGACCCCGCTATAGCCTTTTCTTACTGCTGAGTGCCAATAACTGTGATAACCTAATTTTTCGAGGCTTTCGATGTCTATCTGATCGTTTCCGGCCTTACTCTCCTGAATACAGATAATATCCGGATCAGCAGTCTTTAGCCAGCCCAGGAAATCTTTCGTAAAAGCGGCTCTGATTCCATTGACGTTGTATGTAATTAATCTCATTAGTCTTCTATAAAAAGTTTAAAATTTTCATTGTATTTCGAAGGGATAAATTCCGTGATATCATAATCCGCTACCTGATGAATATAAAAAGGATCTTCAGAAATAATCTGCTCAACTTCATTTTTAGATTCTGCATTGGCCATGATGATCCCTCCCGTTCTGGGTTCTTTTCTACCCGAAGCAATAAACTGTCCGGATTCATAATGCTTATTAAGGAAAATATTATGCTGGGGAATAAGAAGCTCTACATTTTCAATAGAACTCTTATAGGTAAGCGAAATAATAAACATGATTTATTTTTTACGAAGATATGAACTATAAAAAAGAAGCGGAAAAAATCATTTGATTTTTTCCGCTTTAAACCCAAAATTAAATAAACTATGAAAAAAACTACTTGGGTTCTAAAATGCTGATAGGAATGATACACTCTTCCAGTGAAATTCCTCCATGCTGGTAGGTTTCTTTATAGTAATTAACGAAATGATTGTAATTCTTAGGATAAGCCAGGAATATATTGTTTTTAGCAAAAATATATTTCGAGCTTAAGTTTCCTTTTGGAAGGAAAAGTTTTTCAGGATTGGTAATCGCCCATACATCACTGTCATCATACGTTAAGCTTTTACCTGTTTTATATCTGATATTAGTAGAAGTTTCTCTGTCTCCCACCACTTTACTTGGCTTTTTAACATATACCGTTCCGTGGTCTGTAGTGATAACCAGTTTATAGCCGTTTTCTGCTGCTGTTTTTATAATCTTCAGTAAAGAAGAGTTTTCAAACCAGTTGAAGGTAAGGGAACGGAAGGTTTTATCATCACGGATCAGTTGATCTACAATGTGGTTGTCTGTTTTCGCGTGAGAAAGAATATCAATAAAGTTGTATACAATGACCAGTAAATCATTGTTTTTATGCTGGTTAAAATCATCATAGATTTTTCTTTCAAAATCGGCATTCAGTACCTTCAGATACTTCATAGATTTTGAACCCAAACCTATTCTCTTCATTTGATCTTCCAGGAAATCACGCTCAAATTCATTTTTGTTTCCCTCTTCATTATCATTAAACCATTTATCAGGGAAACGTTTTTCAATTTCGGATGGCATTAATCCAGCAAAGAAAGAGTTTCTCGCATACTGTGTAGCCGTAGGAAGGATACTGTAGTAATAATCTTCCGAAATCTTATTGTAATATTTTGTAAATAAAGGTTCAATCACTTTCCACTGGTCGTAACGAAGATTGTCTACCATCAGCAAAAGAACTTTTTCTTTTTCAACCTCAGGTTTTACTTTCTCCTTGAAAAGGGTGTGGCTCATAAGAGGTTTGTCTGAGTCAACAAGCCAGTCTGTGTAGTTTTTTTCAATAAACTTGGCAAACTGAATATTAGCTTCCTCTTTCTGAGACTGCAGAAGGTCTGCAAATTCATTATCCGCTACCTTGTCAAATTTGATCTCCCAGCTAAGGATTTTTTTATAATATTCCGCCCATTCCTGATAGGTTCTCAGGTATGACAATTCCATAGAAAGGTTTCTGAATTCCTGCTGGTACTGCAAAATAGTTTTTTGCTCAACAAGATTATCTTCCTGAAGGTTTTTCTTTAGGGAAAGTAATATCTGGTTAGGATTTACAGGCTTCAATATATAATCGGCAATCTGAGATCCGATAGCCTCTTCCATAATGTGTTCTTCTTCGCTTTTGGTAACCATCACAATCTTTAAGGAGTTGTCTTTTTCCTTAATCATAGGAATAGCTTCCAGTCCGGAGATACCCGGCATATTTTCATCAATTAATGTTAAAGCAAATTTCTCTGAATCCATAAGTTCCAAAGCCTCATTCACATTATTAACAGGGGTTACCTGGTAGCCCTTCTTTTCTAAAAACACAATATGAGGTTTAAGTAAATCTATTTCATCATCAATCCATAATATCTTTTCTGACATAATTTATTTTTTACATGGTTATTCTATCAAAATGTTGACCAAATCCTTCTAAATTCTCACAAAATAGAAAGATTAAAAGTTAAATATTAGTTAAATGAAAATACCGTTTGATATTTCACATTTTTGTTTCATTTAATCCGTGTTTTCTATATATTCCAAAGCCCTTTCCAGAACTTCATCTTTTCCGTTTTTAAGCCCTTCCACAGTCGGTTTTACAAGAATATCGGGAGTAATGCCTATTCTCTGCGTTTCTCTTCCGTCAGGATAATAAGCACCAAGCCCTGTAAACCGGGTGTCAAGACCGGCAATTTTAAACATAATCACATCTCCGTTGGCTCCTGAAGTATTGCTTCCGATAATTTTGGCGTTCGGATGCTGCTTGAACATCATTGTGGTGGTCTCTGCCTGGCTTTGGGTATTCTCATCTACTAAAACGATTACATTCCCTTTATAGTATTCAGGGTTTTTTCTGCCGGTAACATTTTTTCTGCTGTAAAATTTACCAGGATAATTGGAATCAGGAAAAGTAAACTGATAATAAACGGACGGTACAGGAAGCAAAAGATAGCTTAAAGGGATGATCGTTTGCTTTGGATAATTTCTAAGATCAAAGATAATAGATTTTGAAGATTTTAAACTGTTGTACATTTCATTCAGATCATCTTTTTCTATAATACCCATATTGACATAGCCGATTTTCTTTTCCTTATCTATAAACTTCCATTTTCGAGGAGCTTTATTTTTTTCATGAATAATATCTTTTGCAAAATACGTTCTGGTTTTGATTTTCAGATTTTGTCCTTCTCTCTCAATTTTTACAGAAATAGAATCGTTATTGCTAAAGAGAAGTTTGCTTTTTGCTTTGTTGAATTTCCCCCAGGAATTGGAGGCTGGAATATATTTTCCAAAGCTGTTGACGATTTGCGGTATCGTTTTCCCTTCAATATCATAAATGACATCTCCTACATGAAGCGGGCTTTTATCCCTGAATTTTGTTGCATTGATTTTTGTAATCACAAGTTTTCCTTCTGCATAAGAATAATCTACAGGCACACTTCGGATTCCGTATTGATGAAGCTGAATTTCCTTTGACGAAAGATAGGCATGGGAATCATCTGTTTTGGTAACCAGTTCTGCCAATGTTAAATGATAACTTTTATCAGTATCAATCATAAGAAATTTGGGAATCATTTCTGTAAGAACATCATTCCAGTTCTGATCAGTTTCATACTTATAAGGAAAAAAATACTCTACATAATTCCAGTATCTGAATAGCTCCAGTAAGCTGATCTTTCCTGAGGTGAATTTTGAACCGTAAGATTTTTCATTTCTGAAATATATTTTCCTTCCGCCTTTCCCAAAGTAATGATTGTTTCCCAGATTTCTGTTGTTTTCTATATAATGAAGCTTTTGAGAAAGATCTCTGGAGAAAATTTGACGGTTATCTATCCAGCTCAGGTCAAAATTTTTAAGAAAATATACTTTATTATCCTTTACTGAGCATTCTTTGCAGGGTGCAACTTCTCCAAGACTTTTGATCCAGTCAACATAAAAATTATTCAACACCTCTTTGTCATTAATAGATTCAAGCTCATCAATCTTTTGAAAAAGCTGTTGATCCCAGTTCAGATTTCCTTTTGCTACATGAGGATGGTAATATTTTAAAAATCCCCATATTCTGCAAAGGGATTCCAACTTTTGTGTTTCAGTTATAATTTGTGCGGAAAAATTTAAACTTAAAAGTAATAAAAGGAAAAGAGAATACTTTCTCATTAAGGGTTATCGTGCTTTCTCTCAAAGGTAGTCCTTTGCCATAACAACTGCAAAAGGTTTTCAAAAAAATATTGAATTAAAAATAAAAATGAGCCGGAGAGATTTTTAATGATATTAAGAAGATGGTTATTTGTGAAAAATATGAATAATATCAGTTTTTAAACTCTATTTTTTAATAGTAATTTAATAAAAGCCTAAACTTTAAAATGCCTAACTTTGTTTACTAATATTGACGTTTCAATGCAGAATAAGCTAAAAATCATCAACGATCCTGTTCATGGATTTATCAAAATTCCCCACGAAATTTTATTTGATATCATTGAGCATCCTTACTTTCAAAGGTTAAGAAGAATCGGGCAGACCGGGCTTTTAAACCTGATATTTCCAGGTGCTACTCATACAAGATTTCACCATGCTCTGGGAGCAATGCACCTGATGTTTACTGCATTGGAAACATTAAAGCAGAAAGGGGTTAAGATTTCTGAAGAAGAGGAAAAAGGAGCGATGCTGGCTATCCTGATGCATGATATTGGTCATGGTCCGTTTTCTCATGCGCTGGAAAGTATGCTGATGGATGACTGGCATCATGAAAACCTTTCTTTGCTCCTGATGAACAAGCTGAATGAGGAGTTTGACGGTCAGTTATCAATGGCTATCGAAATGTTTCAGGGAAAATATCACAGGAAATTTTTCAACCAACTGATCTCATCCCAGCTGGATGTAGACCGTTTGGATTACCTTAAAAGGGACAGTTTTTTTACCGGTGTATCGGAAGGGAATATTAATACCCAGAGAATTATTTCCATGATGAATGTTTGTGAGGAAGGTGAACTGGTAATTGATGCAAAAGGAATTTATTCTATTGAAAATTTTCTTACAGCCAGAATGTTTATGTACTGGCAGGTATATTATCATAAAACGTCAGCTTTAGCAGAATTTCTCTTGGTTAAGATTCTTGAAAGAGCTAAATATCTTATTTCTCAGGGAGCAGAGCTTCCCGCAACGGATAATCTGAAGTATTTTCTATACCGCGAAAAGAGTGCTGCAACGGATGAAGATATAGAGCGATTTACCAGCCTTGATGATAATGATGTGATCCAGGCGATGAAAGAATGGCAGAATGCAGACGATTTTGTGCTGTCCTATTGGTGTAAATGCGTAATTCAAAGAAATTTACCTAAAACAATTATTTCATCACATCCATTCAGTCAGGAAATAATTGATGAAAAAGTAAGAAATACCAATGAATTTTTCAAAATTGACAATGGAAAAAAATTGGTTCATGAAATAAAAAGAAAACTTTTGCCCTATCATGCGGAGAAGCAGCCCATCTATTTACTGCATAAAAATGGTAAGAGAACAAGGCTTCATGAGTCAGAAGATCAGCTTTTATCAGGGTTAATTGTAAATAAGACAACCCGCTATATCCTTATGTTTCCAAGAGATATCTCAAAGGTAGACTCTTAAATAATATTAAAATTTACGATCTGAAACCAAAAAATGTTTGCAAATTCTAGAATTTCTTATCTTTGCAGAATATGGAATTTACAGCTTCGCAAATTGCAAGTTTTATTGACGGAAAAATAATAGGTGACGAGAATGCACTTATTACAGGGGTTTCACCAATTGAAAATGGGGAATCAGGACATCTTTCTTTTATAGCACAAGATAGATTTTCTCATTTCTTGGATACCTCACGATGCTCTGTTATCATCATTTCGGAAAAACTTCTGGAGAAAAATAGTTATAACCCTACCTTAATCGTTGTAAAAGATGCTTATCTTTCTTTTCAGATCCTGATGAATTTATATCAGGAAATGCAGGGAAGAAAAGAAGGTATTGAAAATGGTTCTTCCATTCACGATACGGCTGTCATAGGAGATAAAGCCTATATCGGAGCATTTACATATGTTTCCGAGAAAGCTAAAATTGGGGAAGGGGCACAGATCTATCCACATGTATATATAGGAAAGGGAGTGAAAATTGGTAAAAACTGCAAAATAGACAGTGGGGCCAGAATTTACGACTATTGTATTATTGGGGATAACTGTGTAATTCATTCCAATACGGTAATTGGAGGTGACGGTTTTGGTTTCCAGCCAACTGCCGAAGGTTTCAAAAAAATACCACAGCTTGGAAATGTAATTATTGAAGACGATGTTGAGATCGGCTCCAACTGTAGTATAGACAGAGCGACAATAGGCTCTACCATTATAGGAAAAGGAACTAAAATTGATAACCTGATTCAGATTGCTCACAATGTGAAAATAGGTCAGAACAATGTAATTGCAGCACAAGCAGGAATTGCAGGTTCTACTACAATTGGTGACTGGAACCAGATTGGGGGACAGGTAGGTGTTGTAGGACATATCAAAATAGGAAATCAGGTGAAGATTCAGGCTCAGAGTGGTGTGAATTCCAGCGTTAATGATAGAGAAACCCTGTATGGCTCACCAGCCATCAGTTATAATGACTATTTGAGGAGTTATGTTCATTTCAGGAATCTTCCTGGAATAGTAAATAGAATAAATAATCTTGAGAATAACTCAAAAGATAATACTAATGAGTGATATGCAAAAAACACTTCAGCAAGAGGTAACTCTTTCTGGAATTGGCCTTCATACGGGTAGAGAAGTAAAACTTACCATTAAACCTGCTAAAGAAAATACAGGTTTTGTATTTGTAAGAACCGACTTAGAGGGACATCCTCAGGTAGAAGCAGATGTAAATTATGTTGTAGCAACAGAAAGAGGAACTACATTAGAAAAATTAGGAGTAAAAATTACCACATGCGAACACCTTTTGGCAGCTCTTGTAGGTTGTGATATTGATAACGCAATCTTAGAAATGGATGCCTCTGAACCACCTATTCTTGATGGATCTTCAAAATACTTTGTTGAAGCTATTGAAAGCGTTGGTGTTGTAGAACAGGGTGTAGCAAGAGAATATCTGGTTGTAAAAGAAGTTCTTACCTACAGTGATCCGGCTACCGGTTCGGAAATCACAATCATTCCTTCAGATACTTACGAAGTAACAACAATGGTTGATTTTGGGACTAAAGTATTAGGTACTCAGAACGCCACTCTTAAAAATATTTCAGAATTTAAAGACGAAATCTCATCAGCAAGAACGTTCAGCTTCCTGCATGAATTGGAAATGCTTTTAGATCACGGTTTGATCAAAGGTGGAGATATTTCCAATGCCATTGTATATGTAGATAAAGATCTGACTCCTGAAACTACAGAAAAACTAAAGAAAGCCTTTGGAAAAGATAATGTATCGATCAGACCAAACGGTATTCTTGATAATCTTAATTTAAACTATCCTAACGAAGCTGCGAGACACAAATTATTAGATGTAATTGGTGATCTTGCTCTGGCAGGGGTGAAAATAAAAGGTAAAGTTATTGCCAACAAACCGGGACACTATGTGAATACCCAGTTTGCGAAAAAACTGAACCGCCAGTGGAAATTGCAGAAAAAGAAAAACGTTCCGGATTTTGACCTGACAAAAGAACCGGTATTCGATATCAACGGAATTATGAAGCTTATGCCTCACAGACCCCCGTTCTTATTGATCGACAAAGTTCTTGAACTTTCAGACTCTCATGTTGTTGGTTTGAAAAACGTGACGATGAACGAACCATTCTTCGTGGGGCACTTCCCTAAAGAACCTGTAATGCCTGGAGTACTTCAGGTAGAAGCATTAGCACAGACAGGAGGAATCCTGGTACTGGCCAGCGTTCCGGATCCTGAGAACTATTCTACTTATTTCATCAAAATTGATAAGGTGAAATTCAAAAGAAAAGTAATTCCCGGAGATACCCTTATATTCAAAATTGAATTGATAGAGCCTATCAGAAGAGGAATTGTTCATATGCAGGGGTATGGATATGTAGGAGATACAGTAGCAGTAGAAGCAGAGCTTATGGCTCAAGTTGCAAAAAATAAAGTTGATTAAATGATTCATCAATTAGCAGCCGTAGATAAACGCGCGAAAATCAGCAAAAATGTAATCGTAGAACCATTTACTACAATTGCAGGGGACGTGGAAATTGGAGAAGGAACATGGATTGGTCCTAATGTTACCATTATGGAAGGGGCAAGAATCGGAAAAGACTGTAAAATCTTTCCCGGAACTGTAATCTCTGCAATCCCTCAGGACTTGAAGTTCGATGGTGAAGACACACAAACCATTATTGGAGATAATACTACTTTAAGAGAATGTGTAACCATCAATAGAGGAACCAAAGCATTAGGATATACAAAAGTAGGAAGTCACTGCCTGATTATGGCAACCTCACACGTTGCCCATGACTGTATTATAGGAGATAATGTAATTATTGCAAATGGCTGCGGTATTGCAGGACATGTTGAAATTGGTGACTTTACCGTAATGGGAGGTTTATCAGCTGTTCAGCAGTTTGGCAAAATCGGGAAACATACGATGATTTCAGGAGGATCTTTAATTAGAAAAGATATTCCGCCTTACGTAAAAGTTGCAAGAGATCCAATTTCTTATGCAGGGATCAATTCTGTTGGGTTAAGAAGAAGAGGCTTTTCTAATGAGAAAATCTTTGAAATTCAAAAAATCTACAGAGCTATTTTCCAGATGAAGATGAATGTTTCTCAAGCGTTAGCATATATTGAAAAAGAAATGCTTCCAACGGCTGAAAGAGATGAAATTCTACAATTTATTCAAAACTCACCTAGAGGTATCGTAAAAGGATATGGTACCGGAAAGGATAGAGATTAATTTAATTATAAATACTATCAGACAATGAAAAGTTTAATCGTACTTATTGCGCTTTCTGCAACTTCTTTTTTGTTTGGACAGCAAACAGAAAAGTCTGCAACAGGTAAAAAAGAAAAACCTTTTACCATAGAAAGAAAACTTTCCGGAGAGTCTAATGATAGTATTGCCAAGAATAATTTAAATGGTATTCTGAAACAGAAAAGTACCGGAAGTTCAATATTAGGAACAACCGATCAGTATAAAACTGATATTCAGATGAATGTAAACAGATTGAATAACAATGTGAATATGTTCAATAATAATACATTTAACAGAATGATGCCTCAAGGACAAGGTATCGAAATTAAAAAAAGAAAATAAATATTTATATAATTAATGGCAACAAGTAACGATATCAGAAAAGGTCTTTGCATCGAATTTAGCAACGATATTTTTAAAGTAATCGAGTTTCTTCACGTAAAACCAGGGAAAGGTCCTGCTTTCGTAAGAACAAAACTAAAATCTGTGACAAACGGAAAAGTATTAGATAATACATTCTCTGCAGGCCACAAAATTGATGAAGTAAAAGTAATCACCAGAAAGTTCCAATATCTTTACGATGACGAGAACGGTTTCCACTTCATGAATAACGATGATTTTTCTCAGTTATATTTAAATAAAGAAATGATTGAAAACTCAAACCTGATGAAAGCAGGTGAAGAAGTAACAATCATTTTGAAAGAAGCTGATGAAACTCCACTTTCTGCTGAACTTCCACAGTCAGTATATCTGGATGTGATTGAAGCTGATCCGGGTGTAAAAGGAAACACTGCAACAAACGCTCTTAAAAACGCAATCGTTGAAACAGGAGCAAGAGTAATGGTTCCTTTGTTCATTGAGCCGGGAGACAAAATTAAAGTAAGCACTGAAGACGGTAGCTACTTAGAAAGAGTGAAATAATAAATAAAATTTACATAAATTCGGTTTGCATTAGCACTCCGAATTTTGTTTTATAAGAAAATCTATTGTTATGAGATTCCATTCTCCGCAAAAGCTTAAAACGATTGCAGATTTAATAGGCTCAGCATTTGTTGGGCCGGAAGACTTTGAAGTATTGGGAACCAACGAAATTCACATGGTAAAACCAGGGGATATCGTTTTTGTGAATCACCCCAAATATTATGATAAGGCTTTAAATTCTGCAGCGACTATTATTTTAATTGATAAAGAAGTAGAGTGCCCGAAAGGCAAGGCGCTTTTGGTTTCTGATGATCCTTTCAGAGACTTTAATAAAATCAATACTCATTTTACCAGAATATATAATTTCACAGAAGAACTTCACGATGTTGAAATAGGAGAGGGGACAAAAATTCACTCTTCTGCAGTAATCGGAAACAATGTGAAAATTGGAAAAAATACCCTTATTTTTCCAAATGTAGTGATTGGTGACCGCACGGAAATCGGAGATAATGTGATTATCCAGTCCAACACCGTTTTAGGAGGTGATGCATTTTATTACAGAAAATTAAACGGAAACTTTGACCGTCTGATTTCTGTAGGGAATGTTATTATTGAAAACAACGTAGAGATCGGAAACGGCTGTACCATTGACAGAGGTGTTACGGATTCTACCATTATTGGAGAAGGGTCTGTGTTGGATAACCAGATTCAGATCGGACATGATACCGTAATCGGGAAAAAATGCCTCATTGCATCTCAGGTAGGAATTGCAGGATGCTGCATCATCGGTGATGAGGTGACGTTATGGGGACAGGTAGGAATCGCTTCCGGAAACAAAATTGAATCAGGATCTGTACTTTTAGGGAAAACCGGAGTAAACAGAGATCTTGAAAAAGGAACCTATATCGGGATGTTTGCAGAAGATTTTAAAACTTATCTTAAAAAAGAAGTAAAACTGAGAAAACTGTGATGAAGAATTTACTAGCTCTATTTCTTTTTATATATTCAATAAGTTTCGCTCAGAAATCACAGATTGAAGCAAAGGTTACATTTAGCGACAACAGAATAGTAGATGCTAAAATACCTTTTATAACAAATCTTTTTGATAGTAATCAGATTGATGAGATAACGATTAGCGACAGAAAAGTTAAGATTTTGGAAGATGGAAAAGCTATTAAGTACCAGCCTTCTGAAATTCAGAAAATAGAATTTACAGATCTTAAAGGTAAACCAAGGATTTTCATTTATTTTCCTTTAGAATCAACTAAAACTTTGGTGGAGCTTGTGTATGACGGTAAAAAAATAAAATGGGTGAAAGCATATAGACGCCACGGCTATGATGGATCTACCCTTGTATCAGATGTCTTGTTCAAAGGAGATATAAGACAACCTTTGAGTATTTTGGTCAATAACAGGAAGAAATTAAAACAATTAATGGTTGAAAAACCCGAACTTGAGCCGCTTATTGAAAATATTAATTATAACAGACTTAAGGAGCAGGATTTAATCGATCTGTTGAAAAAATATGATGAATAAAATCAGATTTAAAAATTTTTTTAACGACAAATAATCATTATTTTTGTCTGACGTATAAACTGAAAATAAATAAATTAAAACAACAATAAAATGTCAATTTTAGTAAACAAAGATTCTAAAGTAATTGTACAAGGATTTACAGGGAACGAAGGAACTTTCCACGCTGGTCAGATGATTGAATACGGAACAAACGTAGTAGGTGGTGTTACTCCAGGAAAAGGAGGTAGCGAGCACTTAGGAAAGCCGGTATTTAATACAGTAGCTGACGCTGTTGAAAAAGCAGGAGCAAACGTAAGTATCATTTTCGTACCACCGGCATTCGCAGCAGACGCTATCATGGAAGCTGCTGAAGCAGGGATCAAAGTAATTGTATGTATTACTGAAGGTATTCCTGTAGCTGATATGGTAAAAGTAAAATCTTATATTGCTGACAGAGACTGCAGATTAATCGGACCAAACTGCCCTGGAATCATTACTTCTGAAGAAGCTAAAATTGGTATTATGCCAGGTTTCGTTTTCAAAAAAGGTAAAGTAGGTATCGTTTCAAAATCAGGTACTCTTACTTACGAAGCTGCTGACCAGGTTGTAAGAGCGGGTTACGGTATTTCTACTGCTATCGGTATCGGTGGTGACCCAATCATTGGAACAACTACAAGAGAAGCATTAGAATTATTCATTAATGATCCTGAAACTGAAGCTGTTGTAATGATCGGAGAAATCGGTGGAGGTCTTGAAGCTGAAGCTGCAAGATGGTACAAAGCTAGTGGTTCTAATAAACCAGTTGTAGGATTCATCGCTGGACAAACTGCTCCAAAAGGAAGAACAATGGGTCACGCAGGTGCTATCGTAGGTGGTGCTGAAGATACAGCTCAGGCAAAAATGGAAATCATGAGAGAAAACGGTATCAACGTTGTAGACTCTCCTGCTGACATTGGTGCTACTGTAGCAAAAATTCTAGGATAATATAAAACCACATCATATGAAAAAACTTTTATTAGCCTCAGCTTTGACGCTTTCCGCATTATCTTTTGCACAGGTGCAATGGAATAATACAAGATTCGGTCTTACAGCAGGTTTAAACTACTCAAGAGTAGCAAATGCCCACAATCCCTCTGGCCCAAGATACGCCTTCCAAGGTGGAGCTTTGGCTTTGATCCCCGTAGGGAAGGCAAACCAATTCTTTATACAACCCGAAGTTCTGTACTATGGTGCAGGAGAAACCGGGAAAGATAAAGATGCTAAAGGTCAAAATGGTTACGATGCAGTATATGCAAATAACTATCTGAGTGTACCGCTTTATTTCAAAGGATACTTTTCAGAAGCTGAATCAGAGTTCTTTGGAATGATTGGACCTAGATTTAACTTTTTAGTAAGTCAGGACGTAAAGAATCCTCCAGTAGGAAGACCTTACTATGATCCGGACGTTACTGATCCTACACAGCCGGCAGGAGTAAACGGAAAAGCAAAAAGCTTTAACTGGGGACTTGGACTAGGCGTAGGATATAGCTATAAGAGACAACTCGAAGTAGCTTTAAAATATGATTTAGGACTTTCTGATACTTACCCTGGTCTTGTAAAAGAGAAAGGAGGTACTGATAAGAAAAAATCAGAACAGGTAATTGCACTTACCTTAAGCTATATATTCAAATAGAATATCTCAGAATATAAAAAATCCCGGAAACTTAGTTTCCGGGATTTTTTATATTATAAATTGTAAACAGGCTAATCGGTAATCTTTACTTTTCAGCCTTGTTGTGATTATCCTTTAATCCACTTCCAAAGCTCTTTTAAAGTAGCTTTGTTACCGTACATCAAAATACCTACACGATATATTTTTCCGGCCAGGAAGATCATAAAAACAGTTGTTGCCAGCAATAATCCAATAGACAACGCAATCTGCCATGCAGGAACTCCAAATGGGATTCTTGCAATCATTGCCACCGGTGAAGTAAACGGAATGATTGATAACCAAAAACCTAATGGCCCATCAGGATTATTCATCAGGGTAAAACTTCCATACATCCCCAATGTTAAAGGTAGAATTGCAAACAAAGTAAATTGCTGTGTTTCTGTTTCGTTATCTACCGCAGAACCAATTGCTGCATAAATAGAACTGTAAAAAATATACCCTAAAAGGAAGAAAACAATGAATACAAAAATAATCAGAGGGAAGTTCAGTTCCAGAAGACTGTGAGAGATCTGGGTAGCAAGCTGCCCCACATCCAGTTTACTGGCAATCTCATTATTTCCACCCGGAATATTTTTCTGAAGAGGTGAGAAACCTGTATTCAGAACTAATGCTCCGATGACAGACATCGTGATCCAGATCAGAAACTGTGTAAGCGCAACCATGGTTACTCCTAAAATCTTCCCCATCATCAGTTCAAACGGTTTTACGGAAGAAATAATGATCTCCACAACACGATTGTTCTTTTCCTCAAGTACACTTCGCATTACCCTTACCCCATAAATAATGATAAACATAAAAGTAACATACATCAGGATCATACTCAACCCGGATTTAACCCCGAAAGCAAGATCAGAATCTTCTTTATTGTTATCACTAACATTAATGGTCTTTAATGTAAAGCTTTTATCAAGATCAATTAACTGAGTCTCCTGAATGCCCAGCTGCTTGATTTTTTCTTTTTTAACAACATTGCTGATGTCAGAAATAATTTGCTGCTTTGTATCGAATCCTATTTTACTGTTGATCACAAGTCTTGCCTCTTTTTCAAGCGCGTCGAAATTCTGATTTTTCAATTCCGGAAGAATCAAAATACCATCCAGGGATTCATTTCCTTTTAAATTGTTGATCTTTGATTTTTCATCTGCGGCAGAAACAAAAACATAATTTAGTTTATCATTAGATTTCAGCTGATTCATGAATAACCCGCTCTTATCAACCACTTCTATAATACTGTGTGATTCGTTTGCCTTAAACATTAACCCTATCACAGCTCCAAAAGCAATGATCATAATAGGAGCAAGCAGCGTTAATATAATGAAGGATTTTTTCTTAACCTGTGTAAGAAATTCTCTCTTGGTAATTAAAAAAATATTATTCATAAATTAAGGATGGTTACTTACAGCATTAATAAACACTTCATTCATACTGGGAATTCTTTCATCGAATGATCTCACTTTGCCCACTTGTACCAGATCAAGAAGAACATTATTCTGACTCTCTTCATTTTTCAGGTCAAAAGAAACAAGATTATTTTCATTCGATAAATTGAAAATGTCATATTTATTCTTGAAATAGTCAAAATGATCACTGTTGACTTCAGAAAGCGTAACTCCAAAAATATTTTTCTTGAATTTTTCCCTTACGTCAAAAACCCTTCCGTCAATGATTTTTTTAGAATTGTTGATCAAAGCAACATAATCACACATTTCCTCCACACTTTCCATTCTGTGAGTAGAAAGAATGATAGTAGTTCCGTTATTTTTAAGATCAATAATCTGATCTTTGATTAAGTTGGCGTTTACAGGATCAAAACCCGAAAAAGGTTCATCAAGAATTAAAAGATGAGGTCTGTGTAGAACGGTTACCACAAACTGGATTTTTTGTGCCATCCCTTTAGAAAGTTCAGACAGCTTTTTTTTCCACCATTGGTCGATGTTCAGTTTCTCAAACCATTTTTTTGCTTCATTCAGAGCATCGCTTTTACTCATTCCCTTCAGTTCCCCGAAATATAAGATCTGATCTCCAACACTCATGTTTTTGTACAATCCTCTTTCTTCGGGCATATAGCCGATGTCTTTGATATGATCGGGGTTCAGTTTTTGTCCGTTGATGAAGATATCTCCAGAGTCTGCCTGAGTAATTTGATTAATGATACGGATAAAAGAAGTTTTTCCGGCTCCGTTGGGTCCTAAAAGGCCGTAAATACTACCTTTTGGAACATGGATGCTGAAATCATCCAGGGCGACCTTTTTTCCGGCGTTATAGGTCTTTTTAATATGTTCAGCTTTTAGCATTAAAATTATTCTTTTTACAATTAGTATAAAAAGGTCCCGAAAGTTACGGAAATATTAAAACAGAATTAATGTAAAAGAAAAAATCCTGATGATTATCAGGATTGTAATTTATTGTTTCACGATTTGAGTAACTTTTTGCGTGTTGTCACTTAAAATATAACGGATCATATACTTTCCGGGTTTCAATTTTTCAATATTAATCTCACCGGAATTCATATTCACTGTATAATTAGCGACCTGCATACCCAAAATAGAATAAAAAGTCACACTTTTGATTCTTAAAGAAGAATCTTTTGCCTTAATGATAAGGAAATCCTTTGCAGGATTTGGATAAGCAAGCAACACCCCATCATCCGCTTTCTGAGTGATGGAACTCGGCTCTCTAAGCTGAGCTTTTAAATTGTTGGAAAATCCAACAAAAGTGCCTACAAATAGAAATAAAAGTAAAAGTTTTTTCATCAAATTTATAATTTCTCGAATATATGTAACAAATGTAATAAATTCTACAATTTCATACAATAGTTTTTTGTAGAACTTATATTAAATTTGTAGAAACTTATTCAAAAAGTATTCCAAAATGATACATTCAAGAAATAGAAGACTTAGAGTTAATGAATCTATCAGAAGTTTGGTAAGAGAAAATGTGCTTACAACTGATGATTTTGTAATGCCGATCTTCGTAATGGAGGGCGAAAACAAGCAGGAGGCAATCCCGTCTATGCCGGGAATTTTTAGGCGGAGTATAGATTTAACCGTTAAGGAATGTAAGGAATTATTTTCTTTAGGAGTAAAAGCTGTCAATTTATACATGAAAGTGTCAGAACATCTGAAAGACAATACAGGAAAAGAAGCCTGGAACAAAGACGGATTGATGCAGCGCACGATCAAAGCAATCAAAGATGCCGTTCCGGGAATGATTGTTATGCCCGATGTAGCTTTAGATCCTTATTCAATCTATGGACACGACGGAATCATTGAAAACGGAAAAGTTATCAATGATGCTACCAACGATGCACTGGCAAGAATGTCAGTATCTCATGCTGAAGCAGGCGCAGATCTTGTGGCACCTAGCGATATGATGGACGGAAGAGTACAGGTTATCCGTGAAGCGTTGGAAGAAAGCGGTTTTACAGACGTAGGAATTGTAAGTTATGCTGCCAAATATGCGAGTTCTTTCTATGGACCATTCAGAAGTGCTTTAGACAGCGCTCCAAAAGATGACATGGAAATTCCGAAAGATAAAAAAACATACCAGATGGATTTCCACAATACCCGTGAAGCATTGAATGAAGTATTTAAAGATATTGACGAAGGAGCAGATGTGATCATGATCAAACCGGGACTTCCTTATCTGGATATTGTTTCCAAAGTACGTGAAGCTATTGATCTTCCGATTGCAGTATACAATGTAAGTGGAGAATATGCGATGGTAAAAGCAGCGGCTCAGAACGGCTGGCTGGATAATGACAAAACGATCATTGAAAGCCTGACTTGCTTCAAAAGAGCAGGAGCAGACATGATCTTTACTTATTTTGCAAAAGAAGCTGCGGTCCTTTTGAATAAATAACGGTTAGAAAATCATGATACGGACATCAACGTTAATGTTAAGTTAATGATCCGGATTGAAGACTTCCGAGTAAATAAAAAATATACTTTTGAGTAAAGCTAATTTCGAGAAACGAAAATTATTAAAACATCAAAAGAATTTATTTATGAGAAATCTTAAAAAGATCGAAAGAAATCAATTGAAAAAAATCAAAGGAGGAGAAGTGATTATTGATGATCCAAATTGTGGAACATGGTGTAAAGGAATCTGGCATCCATGTACAATTAATCATTTAGCTTGCCCGCCGGATTAATTATTTCAATTTAAAAATAAACAGGCTGTTCTCACCGAACAGCCTGTTTTATTTTCAAACGGATAAGAGGTATTATTTTATAACCAACCTTTTTTCCCGTAAACGTAAGTATCATCAAACTGCTTATCACTCATGAAAAGATATAAAATACCTTCAATAAAAGGGATAACAGAAGCTGCTCCTAAAGTAACAACATTCAGAACCAGCTGGATGATTCCCTCTTTCGTGTATCCCAGATAAAACTTATTTAAAGCCAGCCAGCCCACAAGAATTCCCAATAAAGCCGCAGGGATTTTCTTTTCCGAACGGTAAGGGACATTGCTTTGCTGGTTTTGTACATTTTCTGTTTTTGTGTAACCGTAATTTTCCATTTCTTAATGATTGTAATTGATTGTGATGTTTTACGATAAGTAGTTGAAAATGATAAAAAGTTACAATGATTTGGAAGTGAATAAGTTTACATTTAAATCAACAAGTTGCTATTAACATATAAGTGAAGTTTATATTTTTGATATATTTGCCCTATGATTTTACGAGGAGAAAACTTAATCAAGGAATACGGTCCTAAAAAAGTTGTAAAAGGAGTTTCTGTACAGGTTCAACAGGGAGAAATTGTTGGTTTGCTGGGTCCGAACGGAGCAGGAAAAACCACATCGTTTTATATGATCGTAGGGTTGGTTAAGCCCACTTCAGGAAAAATTTTTCTGGATAAACAGGAGATTACGACTGATGCAATGTACCGAAGAGCCCAAAAGGGAATCGGATATCTGGCGCAGGAAGCTTCCGTTTTCAGAAAACTTTCCGTGGAAGAAAACATTATGGGAGTATTGCAGCTGACCAAGCTTTCAAAGCGTGAGCAGCAGATCAAATGTGATGAACTGATTGAAGAATTTTCTTTACAGCACGTCCGTAAAAACAGAGGAGACCTTCTTTCCGGAGGAGAGAGACGTAGAACTGAAATCGCACGTTGTCTGGCTACAAGCCCGAATTTTATTCTTCTGGATGAACCTTTCGCTGGGGTAGACCCGATTGCTGTTGAAGATATCCAGAAAATCGTAAGAAGTCTTGTCGATAAAAATATCGGAATTCTGATTACCGACCACAACGTACAGCAGACGTTGGCGATTACCAACAAAACCTATATTATGTTTGAAGGAAAAATCCTGAAAGAAGGACTTCCGGAAGATCTTGCCAATGATCCGCAGGTAAGAGAAGCATATCTTGGTGAAAACTTTGTCTATCAGAGTATCTTGGATAAACCTAAAAAGAAAAAATACGCTTACAATATCTGGGCAGGTAATTTTGATTCAAAATCGCAGTTGCAGGGATTTGTAGATGAAAATTTCAAACAGTTTGATGATCTGAGACTGATGTATGGTTTTGAAGATATCAGCTTTGCTTCATTAGCGAACTCTGAAATTGAGCATATCTTTAATGATGTGGTAGATAAAAATGCCAACAATTCATTTGTTTTCCAGAAAAAAGAAATCAATTCTCAATATTCTTTAGAACAGGCAGAAGCGGAATCTAAAGAGGCCGGCAGAAAAGAACTGCATTACCTTACCACTTATCTGTTTGAAGGATAAAATATAAAGCATTTATTTGCTGAACATCATAATAAAACGTACCTTTTTCTTTTGAAAGCGGTACGTTTTTCATTTAAAAATGATTTCTATGGCTAAACCTTTTAACAGAACAGTCACCTTGTTCGGAATTTATAAACAGCTTGTTCCATTCATCAGACCTTACCGACCCATGATTTACGGAACCTTGTTTCTTACTTTTCTGGGAGCTCTGGCAGCACAGGTAAACCCGATTGTTTTAAAATATACGGTGGATGAAGTTACCAAGCTTACCCATCTTCCACATCCGATGTCAGAAGGAATTCATATTCTGATCATCATTTCAATTATTTTGCTGGGAAAAGAGCTGCTCAATATTTTTATCAATTTCGGGCAGAAGTTTTATGGTGAAAAAATTAGGATTAATGTGAGTTCTGTGTTAGCCCAGTCAGCTATTGATAAAATTTTAACCTATAGAGTTGCTTATTTTAACGATGAAAACCATGAATCCGGAAAATTACAGATCAGAATTGATCGTGGGATAGAAAGCTTGACAAAACTGGTGCAGAATTTTTTTATTGATATTCTGCCTCTTTTTTCCAATGCGATCATTGCCCTGATCATTATGTACATGCAGAATGTATATGTAGGACTTGTTTCAACCATTATTGTTCCCATTTATTTTTATATCAGCTCCCTGCAGGCAAAAAAACTGAACGGAGTACGTCGTCAGCTTAGAAATCAGAGAGAAAAAAAGACCTCCGGACTTCTGAATCTGATCAATTCTATTATGGTTATTAAAAGTTTTGTCCGTGAAAAATTTGAAGGAAAAAAACAATACGATCTTCAGATGGAGCTGATGGAAAGCCAGATGATCACAAGAAGAACCAACTTTATTTATGATGGCTTAAAAACGTTTATTGAGCAGTTCGGAGTTGTTTTGATTATTCTTTTAACGGTTTATCTCGTTTTGGATCAGCAAATGACGATTGGTGCGATCATGCTACATATTATGCTTTTCAACAATGTTTCTGCACCTATCCGTCAGCTTCACAGAATTTATGATGATATGAATGATGCCATGATCTATGCTGAAGGCTATTTTGATATTCTGAATGCAGATAATGAGACAGAATCGAATGGAAATTTTGTAGAAAATGAAATCAAAGGTACTTTTGAACTGAAAAATGTTGATTTTACTTATCCCAATGGCACAAAAGCTTTACATAATGTTTCCATGAAAATTGAAAACGGAAAAACGACGGCTTTGGTAGGGCTGAGCGGTGCAGGAAAGTCAACGGTCATTAATCTTTTGTGTAAATTTTATTTTCCGGATTCAGGAGAGATTCTTCTGGACGGAGTGAATCTTAATGAATTTGACAATACTTTTCTTAGAAGTGACCTTGGACTGGTACTTCAGAGAAATCACATCTTTCAGGGAAGTATAGAAGATAATATCCGCTATGGAGATATGAATGCCAGTTTTGAAGAAATTCAGGAAGCTGCAAAGAAAGCTTATCTGCATGAACAGATCATGGATCTTCCGGATCAATACCTGCATGATGCTACTCAGCTTTCCGGAGGACAGCAGCAGAGAATTGCCATTGCCAGACTGTTTCTGAAAAATCCTCCGATTATCTTTCTGGATGAACCCACAGCCAGCCTTGATGCCATTGCCACCGAGCAGATCAAGAATTCTCTGGATGCCATAAAAGAAGGAAGAACTGTTGTCATCATTTCTCATTCCCTGTCACAGATTCTGGATTCGGATATCATTTATGTGATGAAAAAAGGAAGAGTAGTGGAAAATGGAACTCACGATGAACTTTACAGTAAAGAAGGAACTTACCGGGAGATCTTTGACGCATCAGCCCGCAGTCTGAATCTCGATAAACTGGTGAATACTTTCAAAGAAAATTAAATAAAAAACTCAGCGGCCAAGCTGAGTTTTTTATTTTCATAACAACTGTTTAATGCGCTTTTTCAGGAACCTGATAAGTACCTACATCTGCTCCGAAAGCAATATTAATTCTGTTGTAGCTGTTGATGGCAATAACAGCCATTGTTAAATCTACGATCTCAGTTTCAGAAAAATAATGGCTTACCTTAGCATAAATTTCATTATCCACTTCCTTACCATTTAAAGCCGTTAAAGTTTCAGCCCATAGCAGTCCTGCTTTTTCTTTATCCGTATAAAATGAACATTCTCTCCAGACACTTACCAGAAATATTCTCTGTTCAGTTTCACCTTTTGCTCTTAGTTCTTTGGAATGCATATCCAGGCAGAAAGCACATCCGTTCATTTGTGAAACCCTGAAATACATCAGTTCAAGAAATGAATTGTCCAGTGATGAATTCTGTACCTGAAATCCCATATTGTGAAGGGCATTTACAGCTTTGTTTCCGATCGCAAATGCGTTGATTCTTTGTGACATAATATTTGTTTTTTTGATTAATTATGTGACAAATGTAGAACTGTATTTTCCTGAATTTTTTTACAAATGATAAATTTTATAAGGAAAGATTTTAAAAGCTGGATGCTAGAAGCTACTATTAGGTAGATGATATATATTCGGTCTTCAATAACTTCCCTCTTCCAGCTTCCAACATCCCCTCCTCCCATTAAAGTTTTTGTGCTCTGATTCTGCTTAAAGAAACCTGAGTAATTCCGATATAGTCTGCCAGATCTCCAAGACTGATGCGCTGGATAAGATCGGGTCTTTGCTTCATAAAATTATGATAACGCTTTTTTCCGTCGTCTTCCAGCATTTCACTGATCCTTCCCATCATATTCACCGGAGCTTTTGAATAAAGCTTGCTGAAAAGTGTTTCTGCCGTGTGATACTTTTTACATAATCCTTCAATAATATCTCTGTGCACACGGAGAACTTCAGTAGGTTCCAGAGCAACGATCATGTATTTTGAAGGCTGTCCGGTAAGAAAACCGCTCAGCTCAGCGAAAAAAGCATTTTCTGCAAAAAAAGTCATGATAAAATCTTTATCACCATTGTCAAAAAATAGTTTGACAAGTCCCTTTTCGATAAAATAGAAATACCGGCAGGTTTCGTCACCTTTTAACAGAAAATCTCCTTTTCTGTAGGATTTGGATTCCAGATGAGAAACAAGTTCGTCCATGACTGCCTGTTCCGGTTTTAAAACTTTTTCAATAGACTGAACAAAATGAGTGTGAAGCATAAAGAAGAAACTGTTTTGTGAAAAATAAAATTAATAAAAAAAGCAGTCCCATTGATAAGACATACCTCGAAAAAGAATTTTAGCTTTGCTGTATCATGAACGATCACTATCTTAAAAAACTTGATCGGGTAACGGCTATCCTTACCCAATTACAGTCTAAACCTGTTGTTCGGGCGCAGGATCTGGCTGAAAAGTTCGATGTAAGTATCAGAACCATTTACCGTGATGTAAAAACCTTGGAAAACGCAGGAATTCCAATTGTGGGTGAAGCAGGTAACGGCTATTCTTTAATGGACGGCTACAAACTTCCTCCCATTATGTTTACCAAAGAAGAAGTATTAAGTTTCATTACTGCCGAAAAGCTGATGCAGAAATTTTCCCACCAAAGTTTGGGAAGCCACTATCAGGCGGCCATGGAAAAAGTACGCTCAGTATTGAGAAATTCTGATAAAAATCTCATTCAGAATATTGAAAAACAGATTGATGTTTTTAGTTTCCATACCGATTCCGGAGATTCTCTTAAAAATGTGATTCCTATTATTTTAGAAAGTATTGCAGACAAAACCCAATTGAATATCAGATATCAGACGGTAGATGGAAGGGTAGATAACAGAACTATTGAAACTGTCGGGATGTTTTTTGAGTTTAATTTTTGGTACATCATGGCATTCTGTACCCTGAGAAAAGATTTCAGACAATTCCGGATAGACCGGATTTTAGAGATTTCAAAAACCTTGAATCCCTTTTTACAGGAATACGGCCAGGTGAATGATTACCGGAAAAAATCAAACGGAAATAAAGTCAGAGCTAAACTTTTGGTAGACAAAAAAATAATGTCTCATCTGGTGAATTCCAAAAAATATTACGGACTGATAGAAGAAGTAGAAACTGAACAAGGAGTAGAACTCACTTTTGAAACAGAATGGATCAGCGATGGATTTCCCCGCTGGCTTATTACTTTTGCAGATTATGCCACCGTTCTGGAACCGGAAAGCCTTCGCATTAGATTGAAAGAGCTGCTAGTAAAAATGGTTGAAAGACATCAATAATAAACCCCAACAAGACAGCTGTTGAGGTTTAAAGACTTAATTGAGGCAATAAATGAAATGGTTAATAAGCAAATGGTAAAATCGCAAAAAAGCTAAATTTGTTTAGTCGCAAAAAATGATATAAGTTGTTGAGATGGAGGAAAATCACTATAATAAATGACATTGCAGATGTATTTTTCATGATTTCCGCCTTTTTGCAATTTTACCGCTTCACTTTTTTATTAAAATTAAAATCTTTCCCAGAAGAAAGGCGGTTCTATTCCTAAAGCTCTCAGATAAACATATCCTTGTCCGCGGTGGTGAATCTCGTTATCTACAAAATAAAGGATGTTCTGATATACCGGGAATTCATATTCTCCGAATAAATTGAAAGTTTCCTGGAAACGCTCCTCAGAAATCATATTAAAATAATGGTTGATTACTTCTGTTTGTTCATCCCACTTCTTTAAAAGTTCTTCTTTTGTTTTTGGATTAAAAGCTTCTTCATTGTAAGCTTCCATAGTTCCTTCAACAATTCCCTTCAAAGCAGGTCCGCCAATACCAATCAGCTCTACTGCCAGTTTTGCAAACGGTCTCATTCCGCCTATTGAAAATTCAAATAAATCTTTTTCCGGAAAAGCTTCAATAACTCTTCTTGTCAGATTTCTGTGTCCCTGCCAGTCATTTAATAGCTGTTCAGAAGTCATGAATTGTTTAGTGGCTGTTGCTGTAGTTGTCATAATGTTTTGTTTTTGTTTGTTGTTGATACAAAGGTAAGACAGGGTTATGGCAACAGTTTGTCAGCAGGATTTTTGATAGTAAAAAAATATTTTTTTCTTTGCTAAAATATCCTGACCTGTTTTTGCGTTAGAAGGATGGATATTAATAACAAAAATCGCTATTATTAGAATTATGAAGAAGTATATTTTGCCTGTTGTCACCACTTTTTTATTAGTATCATGCAATAAGATTGAAGAAAAAATTGATCAGACTGTTAAAAAAACAACCGAAACTGTGCAGCAGAAAGCACAGCAGGCTGTAGATGAAACAGTGAAGAAAGCGGTCAATGAATCTGTGAATTCTTTAATTAATTCCGAAGACGTTAAGTTTAATACTGTTTTTCCCGGTGCAGGTGCTGCTATTGTATCTGAAGAAAAAGGGAAAAAAATTAAAATCCCGGGAAGATCAGAAGGTTACATTTTTAAATACAAAGCAGACATTGCAGTATTAATCCCATTTTTAGAGGGACAGCCTACTTCTGATGAAAGTAAATCAGAAAAGAAAGCCCGCAAGATTGATGGGCAAAACATCATTGCTAAAATAAGTCTTTTATCAAAATTTCTTCCTGATAATACCTTTGATGCCAGTATTCTGGAAGATATAAAATCCGATAAAAACATTCAATATTATAAATTGAAAAGGTTTCCCAACAGTAGTACAATTATCTACAACCCAAAAAATCAGACCATCATACAATACGTAGAGGTAAATAAATAATTTGGATATGGCCGTTTTAACGGCCATTTTTTATATACAGTCATTGCGTGCCATAGGTGAAGCAATCTCTACAAAAACTACTTATCAAAAAGAATGAAATCATATTTATTTCCAGGTGTAATTTAATCGCTTTTTCAGATAGAATTAGGAAATTATTACTACGTTTCTTTTTAGATTATTAATAAATTACTTGATATTTGTAAATTTACTGCTGTTTTGTAAATAAACACTATTTATAAATTTATGAAGTATTATTTGTATCATATGATTTGTTTTTGTGTTTAATGTTGATATTTTCATTAGATTTATTGAATAATTATCAAATCACATGAAAGAGAAATCATTTAATAAAAAAATCTGTGTATTAGTATTAAGCGGAGCTGGTGCAATGGGATATGCTCAGGACAGCATAAAACAAAATAAAATAGATGAAGTTGTGGTTACAACGGGTAGAACTAAGCCCAGAACCATCATTACCTCAGCAATTCCTATTGATAATATCTCTGCTGTACAATTAAAATCCACGGGGCAAACTACTTTTGATAAAGCCTTAACCTACGCTGTTCCATCTTTTAATTCATCACAGCAAACTGTTTCTGATGCAACGGCTCATTTTGATCCGGCAGATTTAAGAGGATTAGGGCCATCCAGAACATTAGTGTTAGTTAATAATAAAAGAAAAAATCAAAGCGCTCTTATTTATGTAAATGATACCCCTGGAAAAGGTGAAGTAGGTACAGATCTTAAAAGTATTCCTTCAGCAGCCTTACAAAACGTAGAGGTATTGAGGGATGGAGCATCTGCACAATACGGTTCTGACGCTATTGCAGGAGTGATCAATATTATTCTTAAAAACAGCGTTGGAAAAAGTACAGTCAACCTTTTTTCAGGTATTACTTCAAAAGGAGATGGCTTTAATATAGGAGCAGATTTTAATACAGGAATCAAAGTAGCAAAAAACGGAAGCCTGAATCTTACACTAGGATTTTCATCCCAAAATAAAACTAACCGTGCAGGTTCTGTTACAAAAGATGATCTTTTTGGTGTAGATAATGCCTGGACGCAGGCTAATCCTGGTTTAGGAATGATCATTGGGCAGCCGGAGACAAAAGTTGCTAATATGTTTGTAAATTTTGAATTGCCAACAAGTGAAACAGGCAAATTTTATGCTTTTGGGGGTACAACTTATAGAAGTGGGACCAGTTTTGCTTTGTACAGAACACCCTATTGGGTAACTTCAGATTTTGGTTTATTAACTCCAAAAGGACAACCCTATAACGGATTTCAACCGGAATTTAAAACAGATGTTTATGATTATAATTTAACCTCCGGATGGAAAGGCATGTTTGGAAAATGGAGTTTTGATGGGAGTGCAACCTTTGGCTCTAATGCAGTAGATTATGCTGTAGGAAATACTATTAATGTTTCTTTGGGTGCCAATTCACCAACCCGTTTTAAAGCAGGCGGTCACCAGTTCAGTAATATTATAGGAAACATAGATATCAGCCGGGATTTTGGTGCGCTTGTTTTAGGAGCCGGAGCAGAAGTGCGTAATGAAAACTATCAGGCGAAAGCAGGAGAAGAAGCATCTTATATAGGAAGTGGTGCAGAATCATTTCCGGGGCTGCAGCCTCAAAATGAAGTCAATAAAAATCGTCAGAATATCGGAGCTTATATGAATGCTGAATGGGATGTTACGAAAAACCTGTTATTGGGAGGAACTGTGAGATATGAAAATTTCAGTGATTTTGGAAATAATGTTTCCTGGAAAGGAAATGCAAGATATAAGTTTCTGGATGATAAATTGGTTTTCCGTGGGTCTGTTTCTACAGGATTTAGAGCGCCTTCATTACACCAGATTTATTATTCCAATGTTCAAACCAAAATTACAGGGAATACTGTAGCTAATCAGGGTACTTTTAATAATGACTCTCAAATTGTAAGATCCGATCTTGGTGTACCCAAATTAAACGCTGAAAAAGCTTTTAACATTACTGGAGGATTTGCCGTAAAACCATTTAAAAACCTTACGATTACAGCAGATTATTACAGAATAAAAATTAAGGACAGGGTACTTTTCTCAGGAGATATTGGTTACAAAACAGGTGCTCCCGGGAGTCCGGATCTGACAAACCCTGTGGAAGTAATATTAGATAATAATAAAATAACTTCCCTGAAGTTTTTCACCAATGCTGTAAATACAGTTACTCAAGGGGTAGATTTCGTCGCAAATTATTACACTTCCGCTATTGGCAAAGGAAGATTGGGAGTTATTGCTGCTTTCAATTATAACGAAACTGAAATAGTAGATAATATTGCCGTTCCTAATATTTTGGCTGAAAATGGGTACTCAGAAAACTTTTTTGATAGAAAAGAACAATCCAGAATTACCTCCGCAAGGCCAAAAACAAAAACTATTCTTAGTCTTTCGTATGATATTTCAAAGTTTAATTTTAACCTTAATAATACTTATTTTGGTTCTGTTACATGGCAGCACGCCACTGATCCTGCCAAAGATCAGACATTCTCTGGCAAGGTAATTACAGACATCGTTTTAACTTATAAAATCACCCAAGATCTTAAAGTTTCCGGAGTTGTAAATAATTTGTTTAATATTTATCCGGATGTAATAGATACTAAAGGAGATATAGTAACAGATCTTGGAGGAAGATTCAAATATCCTTGGGAGGTGAATCAGTTCGGATTTAACGGAACAACTTTTCAGCTCAATGTTAATTACACTTTTTAACTCATAAATAAGGAATTAAAATTTGCTTGTCATGCTTAAAATGAGAAAGCAATTTCAAAAGATATACAACCAACCTATGTGAAAATTGCCTGACACTAATTAATGTCAGGCAATTTTTTTTCAAATAGAATAGGAACTTATTACCACATTTTACTTTTTACATTCTACAAAAAAAGGTATTTTAGTACTATGAAAATTTATACGAAAACAGGAGATAAAGGTCAGACGGCATTATATGGCGGAACGAGAGTTTCTAAAGCCAGTGCCAGAGTAGACAGTTATGGAAATATAGACGAGCTGAATTCATTCATCGGGATTGCAAAAAGTCATATCGAAGATGAAGAAGTGTTGAGACAACTTAAGAAAATACAGTTTGATTTGTTTACTGTAGGTTCTGAAGCTGCTACACCTGTAGATAAACTGATGCTGGCCAACGGGAAATCACGCCTTCCGATCATTATTTCAGAAACAGAAATTGAAGAACTGGAACAGTGGATGGATGCTTTTGATGAAAAGCTGGAACCGCTTCAGTATTTTATCCTTCCAGGAGGTGGGAAATCCGCAACTTTTTTACACGCTGCAAGAACCATCTGCAGAAGAGCAGAACGTTCATTGGTATTTTTGAATGAATCAGAAGAAGTACGTCCTGAATTGATTAAATATTTAAACAGGCTTTCAGATTATCTTTTTGTATTGGCCAGATATATTTCAAAACTGAACAACGAACCGGAAGAATACTGGAATCCGAATGAGAGATAAAGCATTACTTTTCATCAACGGAGATGCTCCAAAATTGTTACCTAATCCTGGTAATTATGGCTTGATTGCCTGTACAGACGGTGCTTTTCATTATCTAAAAAGACTGGGTTTTCCTATGGATAAGCTGGATTTTATTTCCGGTGATTTTGATTCGCATTCCGGATCAGATGAAGAGATGTATCATGAAAAATTTATCCTTACATTGGATCAGGATAAAACAGATTTTCACAAAGCTTTGGAAATCATTTTGGAAAAAGGATTTTCGGAGATTGATGTTTTCGGAGGAAGTGGAGGCGAGCAGGATCATTTTCTTGGAAACCTTACCGTTGCTTATATATTCAAAGATCAGATGGACATTAAATTTTATGATGAATTTTCAGAATATTACTTTATTCCCAATCATTTTAAATTGGAAGGAGCAAAGAATAGAATGATTTCTCTCTATCCATTTCCATCAGTGAATAATATTACAACGAAAGGACTCAACTGGCCTTTGACAAATGAAACTCTAAGCATTACTTCAAGAATAGGAACCCGAAACTTTGCCGTTGAAGATGAGATTTCCGTAGAATATGAATCAGGTGATGTCTTGTTATTTGTAGGAATTAGCGAAATAGAATATCCAACAATCTATTAAAAAATCAATTATCAATAGAAACGGGCTTTAGCCCGTTAGATAAATAAACAAAGTCCAGTGGCTTTAGCCAAAACATATTATAAAAAACGTCATTGAATAAACTAATAAAAATATCAGTTTTCACCATTTCATTATGCAGTATTGTTTCATGCAAAACACAGCATTTTGAAACACCAGAATATGGTAAAAATGAAACTGAAAAAGTAATTCATGTTAAAAAAGTAACGAATTTCCGGACGGTAGGAAATATTAAAAATACAGAAGGAAGAACTTTAAAAGAGGGAAGGATCTACAGAAGTGCCCATCTTCATAAGCTTAAAAAGAAATCTTTTGATGATATTGATAAGCTGGGAATAAAAGAAATAATTGATCTTAGAAATTCTAAAGAAATATCTCAGAAACCGGATCAGCTTCCGGCATCAGTAACCTATAAAAAATATTCAGCGTTTGAAGATGAGGGAGATCAATTGGCTCAGGCTAGAAAGCTGGTTCTGAAGGGTAAGGTAAATGCTTCTGATGCAGACAAAAGAATGATAGATTTCTATCGCGAATACGTTACAGAAAATCCTGAAACCATCAAGAAAATCATTACAGAAATTCTGGAATCAGAAAATCCGGTTTTGTACCATTGTACAGCAGGAAAAGATAGAACCGGGATTACCACCGCGCTCATCCTGACAATTCTGAAGTTTGATAAAGAGACCATTTATAATGAATATCTGCTATCCAACAACTACAGAAAAGATATGGTTGAGAAAAGACTTCGTCTTGCCAATCGTTTACATTTTATCTATCCAAAAATGGATTTACAGGTGCTGGAAAAACTGAGCTGGGTAGAAAAAAGATACCTTGATGCAGCTTTTGGGGAGATTGATAAAAAGTATGGCTCTACAGATGCCTACATTCAGCAGGTATTAGGGATTTCCGATGCTAAAAGAATAGCATATATTCAAAAGTTTACCTATTGATTATCAGAGGTAAATTTTTACAGGACATGATATTGGGTCTTTATTTAAAATTATGATAATTTTAACACCCAAAAATCAAACTTTTTTAGCAATTTTGCATTTCTTAATTCACTTGTTTAGAAATGAAAATAAAGTACTCGGAACTTATTGATCAGACATTATATTTTCCTACAGAGGAGTTTAATGTATCTGAGAACAATTTGTTGTTCCACGACGTTCCATTGATGGATGTGGTTGAACAATTTGGCACTCCGCTAAAGATTAGCTATCTGCCGAGAATTTCTCAAAATATTCAGAAGGCCAAAAGCTGGTTTAAAGAAGCTTTTGAAAAAACCGGATATAAAAAGAATTATACCTACTGCTATTGCACAAAATCCAGTCATTTCAATTTCGTATTGGAGGAAGCTCTGAAGAATGATATTTCAATAGAAACATCTTCCGCTTATGACATGGATATTGTAAAATCTCTTTACGAAAAAGGGAAAGTAGATAAAAACATCGAAGTAATCTGTAATGGTTTTAAAACGGATGATTATCTGACAAATATTTCAGATATGATCAACAATGGTTTTGAAAATATTACTCCGATTCTTGATAATTACAGAGAATTGGATAAACTTACGGAAAGCATCGATTCTACCTTTAATATCGGAATCAGAATCGCATCAGAGGAAGAACCTAAGTTCGAGTTCTATACCTCAAGACTAGGAATCGGATATAAAGATATTATTCCTTATTACAGTCAGAAGATTGCCGAACACCCGAATGCAAGATTGAAAATGCTTCATTTCTTCATCAATACCGGGATCAAAGATACTTCTTACTATTGGAACGAGTTGTATAAATGTCTTCGTGTATATGCACGATTGAAAAAAATTGCACCGGAAGTAAATTCATTGAATATCGGAGGTGGTTTCCCAATTAAAACTTCTTTGAACTTTGATTATGACTATCAGTATATGGTAGAAGAAATCGTTTCTCAGATCAAAAAATTCTGTGAAGAAGAAGGAGTAGAAGAACCTAATATTTATACGGAATTCGGAAGCTTTACTGTAGGGGAAAGCGGAGCGAACCTTTATAAAATTATTTCCCAGAAACGTCAGAATGACAGAGAAAAATGGAATATGATTGACTCTTCTTTCATGACCACTCTTCCTGATACATGGGCAATTTCAAGACACTTTATCATGCTTCCGCTAAACCGTTGGGAAGATTCTTATGAAAGGGTATTCTTAGGAGGGCTGACATGTGATTCAGATGATTATTATAACTCTGAACAGCATACCAATGCTATTTATTTACCGGTTTTCAGTGATACTAAGCCATTGTATATAGGATTCTTCCATACAGGAGCGTATCAGGAAACGATCGGAGGGTATGGTGGAGTTCACCACTGTCTGATGCCTCAGCCGAGACACGTCCTGATTCAAAAGGATGAAAACGGAGAGTTGCAATATGAAATTTTCCGTGAAAAACAGGAGCCGGAAGATATCCTGAAAATTCTTGGATATAAATAAGACTTAATCTGTCATTGCGAGGAACGAAGTGACGAAGCAATCTCATCTTAATAATCTTAACCCCTGAATGAATCTTAATGTTTTAAAATTTAACCATTAAGTTTTTTATTAAGGATTAAGTAAATTTAAGGGTCTTCACTTCATTCAGATGACAAGGTACATGCAAAATAAAAGCTCTCAGATTTTTCTGAGAGCTTTTATTTAAAAATATTTTGCAATCTTATCCAGTTCTAATTCTTCATAATCAGTAACTACAGTATCTGCCAAGGTATAATCCTGATTTCTTGAATGTGGACTTCTGTATGCCGCACAGAAAATTTTAGCCCGATGTGCTGCAAGAATTCCGTTGGTAGAATCTTCAATCACCATGCAGTTTTCAACAGGTTCACCTGCCATTTCTGCAGCCAGTAAAAAAACTTCAGGATGAGGTTTTGATTCTTTTAAATCGGCACCGCTGATTTTTCCGCTGAAATATTTTTCCAACCCGAACTTTTCAAAAACCATATTGATCGTTACCATGGTAGCCGAAGAAGCGAGGATAAGCTTTATTCCGTTTTCATGATAATGTTCAATCAGTTGTCTTACTCCCGGAATTAAATCAAATTCATCATCATTATAAAAATAATCTTTGAAATGTGCTCTTTTGATTCCTGCAATGGATTCATAAGTCTGATTGAGGTTGAATTCATTAATCAAAGTTTCAGAAACTCTTTTGGTTGATGCTCCGGTAAAAGAGGTGTACAGCTCTTCGGAAACCGCAATTTCCAATTCATCAAACGTTTTGAAATAAGCTTTTCTATGCAATGGTTCTGTATCTACAATTACTCCATCCATATCGAAAAGAATAGCTTTTAAAGACATACTAAAGTTTTGTGCAAAAATAACTTTAAAATTTAAACATTGAAAGATTTAAAAATTTAAAAAATAGAAAGGAAGGTTAAAAATTCATAACAAACCGTTCATTATTTATAACTCAGGTACTATTTTGTATCTTTGTGGAATCTTTTAATTTTTCAATCATTTAATTTTTTAATTAATAATTATATATGAAAACATACGCAGGAATTCCCGAAGAAAACGCAACGTTAGAGAATTCAAAAGTAATGTTGGTAACTGTTCCTTATGATGGAACTTCAACATGGGGGAAAGGAGCTGATAAAGGCCCTGAATTATTCTTAGATGCTTCTGAAAACATGGAGCTTTATGATATTGAAACCCAGACAGAACCTTATCTTCAGGGAGTGTATCTGGCAGGAGAAGTTTCTGAAAACTCCAGCCCGGAAGCAATGACAGAAGCTGTTTACCAGAAAACCAAAGAACTTTTGAACAATGAAGGGAAAGTATTTACTTTATTTGGGGGTGAACACTCTGTGTCTATCGGTTCTATCCGTGCAGTAGGAGAGAAATTTGAAAACCTTACCGTTCTTCAGTTAGATGCTCATACAGACTTACGTCCTGAATTCCACGGTTCTACTTCTAACCATGCTTGTGCGGTGTTTGAAGCTAACCAGAAACATAACCTGGTTCAGGTGGGAATCCGTTCTATGGACGCAGAAGAAGCTCAGTATTTACCGGAAGGAAGAGTATTCTTTGCACACGAGATTGCGAACAACGAGAACTGGGTGAATGATGTATTGGAAAAAGTTTCAGGAAACGTATATATTACAATAGATCTTGATGCTTTTGATCCTTCTATTGCTCCTTCTACAGGGACTCCTGAACCAGGTGGATTACAATGGTATCCAACACTGGAATTATTAAGAAAAGTATTTGAAAAATGTAACGTAGTGGCATTCGATATTGTAGAATTAATGGATTCTCCAATGGCTAAGCCAACCGCTTTCCTTGCGGCTAAGTTATATTATAAAATGCTTGCTTATAACGATATTTATAACAACAACTAATATTCCGCAAGAATCGGATTTTTTCTGCCGTATATTCTTTGGAAATTTGTGAGGTAAAATAACAATACAATGTCCACACAAAGTCAGATAGATTATAACAGAATTGCAAAGGCGATAGAATATATCCAGAGCAATTTCAGGCTTCAGCCAAGTTTGGAGGAAGTGGCAGAGAATATTCACTTAAGTCCCGCCCATTTTCAGAAAATCTTTACAGATTGGGCAGGAACAAGTCCGAAAAAGTTTTTGCAGTTCATCAGTCTTGAACACGCTAAAAATTTATTGAAGGAAGAAAAAGCAAGTTTGTTTGATACCGCATATGAGACAGGATTTTCCAGTACCAGCAGGCTTCATGATCTGTTTGTGAAGGTAGAAGGAATGTCTCCGGCAGAATATAAAAATGGCGGAAAAAGCCTTAGTATTTATTACAGCTTTTCTGAAAGTCCTTTCGGAAATATAATAGTAGCTTCTACAGAAAAAGGAATCTGTTATATGGCTTTTGAAGACAATAAAGAAACAGCATTCGGGGAGCTGAAACAAAAGTTCCCCAATGCTTCTTTTACAGAGTACCAGGATGCCCTTCAAAAGAATGCACTGTCCATATTCGATAAAGACTGGACAAAACTCAATACTATAAAATTACACTTAAAAGGTACAGATTTTCAGCTTAAAGTCTGGGAAAGTCTGTTGACAATTCCAATGGGTAAACTGTCTACTTATGGCAGCCTGGCTGAAAAAATAGGAAATTCTAAAGCATCCAGAGCAGTGGGAACAGCTATTGGAAGTAATCCTGTTGCATTTCTTATCCCATGTCACCGTGTGATTCAGTCTACAGGACATCTCGGTGGATATCGATGGGGAAGTGAAAGGAAGCAGCTGATTGTAGGCTGGGAAGGCTCACAAATGTACTCGTAACTTATTTTTACCACAAAAGGAACAAAAAGATTTGAGGGATGGATAATAAGATTAAAAATTATCTGTTATAAAGCTCACAAAGAGAAAATCAAAGATTTTCAAAGACTTTAGTATACTTTTATGCATGAATCTTGTTACTTAAATGGTTTAATGGATTACAACTTTTGTGACTTTTGCGGTTGAAAAATATTGAGCCTTAAGTTTTGGCTAAAGCCAATGGATTGAGCTATTTTTATTAAACGGACTAAAGTCCGTTCCTATTGATACAAAAGTTACTGTGTCATTTGTGAAAATATTGGTGTAATTTGTGTTTAATTATTAAGATCATAAATACATTTTACCTTTTACAAAATTAGCATTTAAATTAAAAAACTATGATGAGCCTCTTCGAAGAAATATCAGACTATCCGATCAATATACTTCCGAATGACGGAACTGTTCATTATTATGGAAAGGTTTTTTCAAAAGAACTTTCTGATTCTTTTTATACCTATTTGCTGAACGAGATTCCCTGGGAAAATGATGAAGCAATTATTTTTGGAAAACTGATTTTAACCAAAAGAAAAGTGGCCTGGTTTGGAGAAAAACCTTTTGAATATACATATTCTAAACGGACAAAATATGCAAAATTCTGGACTCCGGAATTACTGGAATTGAAGAAAAAATGTGAAGAAGTTTCAGGAGAAACTTACAATTCATGCCTGCTCAATTTATATCATGATGGGAGTGAAGGAATGGCCTACCACAGCGATGGTGAAACAGATCTGAAAAAACACGGTGCCATTGCTTCCCTGACCTTTGGGGCGGAAAGAAAATTTTTATTTAAGCATAAAAAGACCAAAGAAAAGGTAGAAATATTCCTGGAAAACGGAAGTTTGTTAATTATGAAAGGAACTACTCAGGACCATTGGCTTCACAGACTTCCGCCCACTACAAAAGTGAAAACTCCCAGAGTAAATCTTACCTTCAGAACCATTGAAGAATAATTTTTTTAGAGAGACTTTATCCACAACATTTGTCATTCCGTAGGAAATCTCAATACAGATTAGATCGATTATGCAGACTTTAATTTTAATTAAGCTAATCATTTCTATCAATAGAAGTGGGCTTTAGCCCACTTGAACAAAGAAATAAATTCATCCGGCTTTAGCCAAAACCTAAAAAAATAAAAAGCTGTTCAGACGAACAGCTTTTTCAAAATTATTTTAAAACTTCAGCTTCAATAGAGCTGTCATTATATACTTTAATAAATGCTTTTGTATAATCCTCTTTGGTTGCGAAATTTGGATTATCCATAAACTTCTGTGGATTGATAGCGAAAAGGGGGAACCATGTACTGCTGATCTGAATCTGGATTTTATGTCCTTTTTTGAAGGTGTGAACTACATCCTGAAGTCTGAAATTAACAGCTGTTTTTTGATTAGGAACCAAAGCTTCTCCTTTTTCTTTCGTATTTCTGAACCTTGCAGGCATTATTTCACTTCTTACCATCTGATGATAGTTACCATAGATAACACCTTCTTTCTTTTCTGCAGGTTTAAAGTCTTCAGGGTAAACGTCAATTAATTTTACCGCAAAATCAGCATCTGTAGAAGAAGAAGCAATATTAAGTTTGGCCATGATCTCTCCGGCAAACGCGATATCTTCTGTCAGAACATCGGTTGTGAAAGTCAGAACATCAGGTCTTCCGACAGCAAATCTCTGGTCTTCGGACATATAATTTTTGGGGGTGAAACCATTGAAATCTTTTAAATGATCAGAGCTTAAAACAGGATTGTTAGGATCACTGTAATATTCAGAATATCCTTGTCCGGAAGTTTTCTTCAAGGTGTTGTCAGCTAAATAAAAGTTAACTTTCTGAGCATTTTTAGGTGGGTAAGAAGTAAATTCTTTCCATTCTTTAGCTCCAGTATCATACATCAGCGCTTCAGGAAGTCCCGCATCTTCTTTTGTATTGCCTTTCAGGTAGTGGTTGAAGAATTTTGTTTCAATATTTTTCTGGTAGTATGTTGCAATACTGTCTCCAAAATAGGTTTCGCTGTGGAAATGTTTTCCCTGCTCCTGAGACCATCCACCATGAGAGAAAGGTCCCATTACAATTGTGTTTTTAGCTTTAGGGCTTGTTTTTTCAATCGTTTTATAAATATTCAGAGGACCGGAAAGATCTTCTGCATCAAACCATCCGCCAACAGTCATTACAGCATGATTGATATTCTTCAAATGAGGAAGAAGACCTCTTTTCTGCCAGAATTCATCATAGTTGGTATGATTCATAATTTCTGTCATGAAGAAATTATTCTTATAATACTTTTCATATCCGTCTTTCAGCGTACCCATGTCTCTGTAGAATTTTAATCCGTCTTCAGAAGTCTGCTTGATGAAAGAATCCATATACCACGCTTGTTTTTCAGGTTGTGTTTTCTGAACTCCAAAAACAGGGAATGTTCTGAAATAGCCTAGCATAAACCTTCCGTTGTGAAGGAAATCGTCATTCCAGAAATCTGAGATAGGGGCTTGTGGAGAAGAAGCTACCAGCGCAGGGTGTTGTGACAACGTTCCTACAGCAGTATAGAATCCGGGATAAGATGTCCCAAACTGACCTGCTTTCCCATTATTGTCCTTGATGTTTTTCAAAAGCCATTCGATGGTATCATAAGTATCTGTACTTTCATCTACATCTTTTTTAGTTTTACGCTCTACCTGTGGAGTCATATTGGTAAAAGTACCTTCACTCATATATCTTCCGCGTACATCCTGGTATACAAAAATATACTTGTCTTTCATCAGATAGGTGTTGGGGCCTACCTTTGTTTTATATTCATTCTCTCCGTATGGGGCGATGCTGTAGCAGGTTCTCTGCATCAGAAACGGATATTTGTTCTTGTTTGATATATCTTTCGGGATATATACAGCAGTGAAAAGCTTCACGCCATCACGCATTGGAATATAAAATTCTTTCTTGGTGAAATTGTCTTTAACGAAAGTATCTTTCTGTTCCGTCTTCTGAGCTTTTCCAAGAATGAAAAAAAGAATACATAATACTGAAATATGGATCTTCATAAAAAAAATTTGATGCTAATTTAAAAATAAAAACACGGTTATTGATACATCTTCTCTGTATTCATAAAAAATAGCCGGAAATATCCGGCCATTATCAAAATATATATATAAAAGTATGGTGTAGTATTATTGTGCTTTTTTACCTGCAAACTTATTCAGCTTCATGCTGATAGAGAACATGATGTATCGTTTCAGGATCAGGTCTTCACGGTCTTCAAAATAAGAATCTGTGATCGTTCTTCTTACGCTTTGATTTTGATTCAATACATCATAGATCTTCACTTTTGCTGTAAACTGCTTTTTGTAGAATGAATAGCCCAGACTGGTATTCCAGAAGTAGAAATCTTTTTTAAAGCCGGGAGCAATATTGGAATTGGTGTTATATTCAAAATCATTTCCAAAAACAAACCTTCCCTTCAGCATATAATTGGTCAGTTCAAGTTTCAATGACTGGTTGGCTGTATTTACACTTTTTAAATTATAATTGGTATAATTTGAGAAGCTGTATCCGAGCCTGTAAGAAGGTTTTATGGTCATTTTATCTTTGATCTCATACACAAGATTAAGACCAGGATTAAGATTGTATGAACTGCTGGTAAAAGATTGTCCGTCGATAAAACCATTATTGTAATTATAATTCATGTTGAATGTTGGGTTAATGGTCAGTTTATTATTTTTCCATTTCAGGTTTTTACTGAAGCCTCCGCCGGCGTTAATGCTTTTATTTCCGCTTACGTTATTATAAGTTACCACTTGTTTTCCTGCATTATCATAGGTGGAAAAATTGATGATGTCATTATTTCTGTAAGTAAAACCAATATTGAAATAGTAACTGAGGTTTTTTACTTTATTATAATTATTGAAATACAGATAAAGATTGTTGACCCAGGTATTTTTCAAATTGGGGTTTCCTTGATAGGTAATCAAAGGATTGGATTCATCTTTATAAGGAGTCAGCTGTTCTGCAGTCGGAATGTTAAAGTTGGAGTAATTATAGATACTTAAGGTTTTACCTTCTCCAAGCTGATAGTAAAGGTTGAGATTATATTCAGGCAATACGAAATTTTTCTGCAGGTCATATTGCTGTCCGTTATAGATAGAGTTTACTTTCATATCAGAAATATCAAGGTTCACCGAAGCCCAGAAGTTGAGTTTATTTTTATTGATCTGATAGCTCAATTCAGGAGAAATCTGATTGATTCTCTGCTTCATATTATTTGATAAAAGCTGGTTGAATTTAGTGTAATCTCCGGTAGCATTATCAAAATCGTTTACATTCCTTATATCCCTCGCTGATCTCGCTTCATATTTTATTTTAAAATTTACACTGGACGAATCGGAAATGGGTTCTGAATATCCTGCACTGAAATTGAAAGAGCTGTTCTGATTTTTATTCTTGGCCAATTGATCACGATTATCTTTTGTTATCTCGTTTTCATCATAAAACGTATTCTGGGATTGACTTAGATTATCCCTTTTAGACTCAGAAATTGAACTGTTCATATTGGCTGAAAGCACACGGCCTTTTTTCTTGAATTTTCTGGAAAAATAGATGTAAGGATTAAATGAATTACTTTCCGAATCATTACTTGAATAGGAGTTACTTTCATTCAGAAGGCTTCCATTCTTCAAAGTAGATGATTGTGAATTATTGAAACTGAAACTGCTGCTTTTAGTAAATCTCGGGGAAAGATAAACACTTGTCATAGAATCCAGCTTGATTTTGACTGAAGTATCAAAACTGTACTGTTTAGATTCATTTTCTCCGTTACTTTCAGAATTGGTCTGAAGCGTATAATTGGGTAAAAGAGTAGATCTTGAAACCTTGGATCTTGTCTCCGTATTAGAATCCGAATGCATCAGACTGAAAGAATCCAGATCAGCATTTTTCCCCATTTTATCACTGTAATTCAATCCAATGGTTGTAGACCGCTGAATTCCTCTTGTACCGCCTCCCTGGTTGTAATACGTCACATTTCCTACTGTTGAGACAGATCCTCCCTGCATCATCCAGGCATTCCGGCCGTTCCCCATACTGTCAAAAACCTCATCCCTGGAAAATCCCTGTGAATTGATATTATTGGAAGAAGCAAGGATACTTACTTTGGTATCGCCTTTAAAATAACTGGCCAGCCCGCTAGCCTCATACCGCTTGTCTGAACCATAACCTACCGTAAGTCTTGTCAGCAAACCTTTATTTTTCTTTTCGTCAATATTAAAATTGATGGTGGTATTCTGAGATTTGGCTGTTGTCCCGCTCAGTTCTTCTTCCTTTGTCTTGGTTGTTGTAAACTGGATATTCTTGATAATATCTGCGGGCAAATTCTGAAGGGCAATTTTGCCGTCTTTATCAAAGAAAGGTTTCCCGTTGATCATAATTTGATCGACTTCCTTCCCATTCACTGTAATTTTTCCATCATTATTGATCTCTACGCCTGGAATTTGTTTCAGAAGTTCTTCTATTTTACTGTCAGGTCTTACTTTGATTGCTGCTGCACTGAACTCAATAGTATCTTTTTTAATTTTTACGGGTGATGCTGTGATTTTTACCTCATCAATATTGTTGACAATACTTGGTTTTTCAAGCTGAATATCTCCTAAGGATAATGCCTGATCTATTTTATCAAATTTTTTTGAATAGGAAGATAATTTATCAGCGTCAATTTTAAGAATGGAAGGTTCTTTTACATCATCAATCTTCAGAGAAAATTTTCCTTCTTTATTGGTGGCTGTGTAATTGATAATGGACGAATCTTTTTCTTTCAAAAGGTAAACGGTGGCATTTTCTATCGGCTTCTTTTCAGAATCTGATATTTTTCCGTCAATGTGTAGTTTTTGAGCGTGCAGAATAATGACTGTGAACATCAAAGTCAATAGCAACAGAGTTTTCTTCATTAGTTTTTTTTCTGAGCCGTAAAAATATAAAAACATCCCAAAATAGGGATGTTTCTATGCTTTATTTGTGAAACTTTATTATTTTTTAATAAAATTTATGCTCTTAAATATCTTGAATAAGCATATCCTTCCTGACCGTCATCAGTTTTCACTTTCCACCAGTCATCAGAAGTTTGTTCAATTAAAGTTACAGAAGAACCTTTAGCCGCTTTACCTACTACGGCAGCTTCAGTAGAAGGCTCCTGTCTGATATTAAGGTTAGAATCTTCTGTTGCCACTGTTAAAGAAGCTCCTGAAGTAAGACCTGCAACCTGTACATCAATATTGATATCTGAAGCAGAATAAGTAGAATCAATAGCTCCTAAAGCATTCCATACAGCATCTTTAGCCGCAGTGTTGGAAGCATTTCCGGAAACATAAAGAATTCCGTCCTGCTCCTGAACCTGAAGATTAGAGATTCCTGCAGACTGTGCCGCTGAAACTACGCTTGAATATTTATCTTGTAATTCGCTCATCTTAAATTATTTTACGATTAGGTTGTTGTTATACTTTCCAATTTTCAAAGCATCTACAGATTCTTTGATTTTTCTAGCCTGTAAGCCGGAAACATTTCCTGTAAGAGTAAGCTGCCCGTTTACAACTTCTACTTTTACAGAAGGGAAATCCTTCACCGCATCCTGAACTTTTTTCTGAACAGCAGGATCTACAGCAGAAGCAGTTTCAACAGGTGCCGGAGCAGGAGCAGCTGCTACAGTAGACATATCCATAACGTCTTTTACTCCGTTGATCGCTTTTAATTTTGCGATCATCGCGTCTTTAGACTGCTGATCTGCGAAAGTACCGCTTAAGTGAGCTACACCTTCTTTTACTTCAACAGAAGCATTGGGATTAGAAGTTACTACCGTTGTAGCCTGAGTCTGAAGGTCGGCATCAGAAACTTTCTTTTTACAAGAAATAGCACCGAAAGATACAGCTACAGCTAATGCAGCCATTGCAATAGTTTTTTTCATATTGTATATTTATTAATGTTGTTATACAATCAAATGTAATAATAAAATTTGTACCAAAAGAATAAAAATTCAATAAATGTTTCTTAATTTTTTTACAATATTTTCTAAACCAGGCTTTTAATTTTTGGGTATTAAAAACTTAATGTAAAATTAATCCCCATTGAAGAAAATCTCCTGCCAATTGAAAAACCATTATATTTGCGCAAATTGAACTATATATATGAAAGGACAGAATAAACTTTTTATAGCAATTATCATTGCCCTTCTTGTTGGAGTAGGAATTGGAGGTATTGTACACGTGAAATATCCTGAGAATGCAGAACCTTTTGCTAAAAACATAAAACTGCTGGGAACGGTTTTCATCAGATTGGTACAGATGATTATTGCTCCTTTGGTGTTTACGACTTTGGTGGTGGGTATTGCCAAAATGAGTGATATCAAAATGATCGGAAGAGTAGGAACAAAAGCAATGCTTTGGTTTATTTCCGCATCTCTGATTTCCCTTTTTATCGGGTTGATCCTCGTTAACTGGCTGGAGCCGGGACATGTCACAAAACTACCGATTCAGGACGTATCTTCTGCTGATGAGCTTCTTAAAAGCAGTAAAAGTTTCTCCATGGAAGACTTTGTAAAGCATATGATTCCTAAAAGTTTATTTGAAGCCTTTGCAACCAATGAAGTATTACAGATTGTGATATTTGCAGTGATGTTTGGAGTTGCACTTGCCAATTTAGGTGAAGAGTATTCTAAGCCTGTGGTGAAGCTTTTTGATATCATCGCTCACGCAATCCTTAAAATGGTTGGGTACATCATGTGGTTTGCTCCGCTGGGAGTATTGGGAGCTATTGCTGCAGTAGTGGCGACCAATGGTTTTGAAATCTTTAAAGTATATGCTATTTATTTAAGAGACTTCTTCTTTGCTATAGGAGTTCTTTGGCTGGTACTTTTACTGGTAGGTTATTTTATCTTAGGAAACCGTCTTTTTGACCTTTTAAAAAGAATAAAAGAACCTTTACTGATTGCTTTCTCTACTACGAGTTCAGAAGCTGTATTCCCGAAACTGGTTGAAGAATTGGAGAAATTCGGGTGCAACAGCAGGGTAGTATCCTTTATTTTACCTTTAGGATATTCATTCAACCTTGATGGAAGTATGATGTACATGACCTTTGCATCCATCTTTATTGCACAGATTTACGGTATCGAAATGAGCCTTGGACAGCAGATCACCATGCTATTGGTATTAATGCTTACTTCAAAAGGAATTGCCGGTGTTCCGAGAGCTTCTTTGGTAATTATTGTAGCAACGTGTTCCATGTTTGGTATTCCGCCGGAAGGAATTGCTTTGATCTTACCGATTGACCATTTCTGTGATATGGGAAGAAGTATGACCAATGTGCTGGGAAATACATTGGCGACTTCAGCAGTTTCTAAATGGGAAGGACAATTGACAGAGCCACTAGACAAAATTTAAATATGAGTTTACATAACTTAGAAAATCATAAAAGCCATATTCTTGAATATGGCTTTGCTGTTATCAATAATGTTTTTTCGCAGAAAGAACTTGAAGAAATAAATCACGTTCTTCAAAACATAGACACTTCAAAGGAGAATTTCAGAAAATCTGAAGACCTGTTTGCGATTAGACAGTTTTTAAAAGAGGTCCCGGAAATCAAAGAACTTATTTTCAATGAGAATATTCAGAAAGTGGTTAGGGAAATCTTCGGAGAAAAATATTTTGTGGTAAAAAGTATTTATTTTGATAAGCCTGAAACTTCCAATTGGTATGTAGCCTATCATCAGGATCTGACTATTTCTGTTGATAAAAAGCTGGATCTTCCTGAGTTCGGTCCATGGACAACTAAAAAGAATCAGTTTGCAGTACAGCCACCACTGGATATTCTGGAAAATATCTATACCATCAGAATCCATCTGGATGATACCGATGAAAATAACGGAGCTTTGAAAGTAGTTCCAAAATCTCACGCAAAAGGAATTTACAGACCGGAAGCCATCGACTGGACAATTGAAACAGAAGAAATCTGCAACGTAGAAAAAGGGGGAATTATGCTGATGAAACCTTTAACGCTTCACGGTTCCAACCGGACAACCAACGGAAAGAAAAGGAGAGTGATCCACATCGAATTTTCTGATAGGGAACTTCCGGAAGTCCTGCAATGGTCGGAAAGAATGAATTAAAAAATAACCCCTTTTCAAAATTCTGAAAAGGGGTTTTATTTTAGCTTAATCACAGGATATGACTTCGTCGTATGGCTTTCCTATATTTTCTTTATTATAAAAAAGAAAAAGTAAAGCTTCTTTTTGATTGGGTATCCAGAAAGATGTTGGTGTGGAGACGATCATATTTGTTTTCAGTATATTTTCGATGGTATCATCCTTACTTCCAAAAGTTGTAACAGGAGTAATTTCCTGAATTTTTGATCTATCATCTATTTTTACTTTATAGATAGCAAAAGGCTGCTTAGGTTTGAATCTACTGATTTTTGATAAATCAGATACATGTTCAGTTTGGATTTCATCATAGCAACTAGTAAACTGTAAGCCCATAAATCTGAATTTATTATTATCTAAGTAAGTAAAGGCTTTGCCCAGATTTTTAAGCCATAAATTTTCAGCTTTTGTCGGTTTATTTCCCAGCTTTGATTTCGGAGTACAGGATGAAATAGTATAGGTGCTATCGGATTTTAGGAAGATCAGATATCTTTCATTAGGCTGTACATCAATTTCGCATGCTCCGGAATAGGAATTTCCAATTAAACCTCTCACATTCATTGTTTTGAATGTTGTTTTTCCCTTATACACTTTTTCAAATTCAATATCTGCTTTATATGTTCTTTGCTCAGTGTTTTGATCATATACTTTCAGAATTTTGATAATACCTACAAAGTCAGAACTTAGATAATTCTGTGCTAATGTTTCGACTACGCATTTACAGGCTGAAACTTTTATGATACTTAAGAGTAAAAAGAGCAGTAACGATAATTTTTTCATATATAATTGTGGTTTTTATCTCGCAGAAATCTCATCAAGGAAAATATAAGCATCTCCTCCTGCTCCCTGATGCCATTCAGGAAGTTTCCCGAAGTAGTAAGCTTTTACTTTAATGTATCGGGCTTCGGTAGGAAGAATTTCAGTAGAAAAATCTTTGATCTGTACCCTTTCATCCTTAGGATCAATGTCATTGTCAACAGTTTTCAGAAGGATAAAATCTTTCCCGTTCATGGAAGCGTAATATTCTACTTTTTTAGGCATCAGAATCCACGCTCTGCTGTCCTGAAGATAGGTGGAAGATAATGATTTGATTTGCTGAGGAGATTTGAAATCAATGATTGCTTCAAAATTCTGTCCCTGATAGCCATGCCATTCACCTTTTCTCCAGTTGACATCGCCTCTGATTCCGTCGATAAGGGCCAGTTTTCCGGTAGCGCTGTATTGTGGCGTAACTTTAGATAGTATATTAATATCCCAGTAATTAGGTCTTCTATTGAAATTGGCTGTAGTTACAGAACTTTTTTCTCCGTTTCTTTCAGCATAAGCCATTACCTGGGTAGTTTTTGTGATTGAGAATGGCCCTTTATAAGTAGAAAAAGTCTTTCTTTTATTGCTGTCGCTTTCATCCATGGTCATATAATATACCTTGTCATTGGGATTCAGCGGAGTGATCTCAACTTTGGTAGAAAAATCAAAGATTCTATCGGCAGCGATCACGGGTGAAGCAGTTTGTTCCTCATATTTAAAATCTTTAACAGGTTTCACATTTTCAAAACCAAGTTTTTTAAGTTCCGCTCTGCCGGTGTTTTTAGTAATGGTTTTTGTCGTACCATCTTCCAGATGAAGCTTGATTTCATCAAAATAAGGTGTTGTGGTTTCCCATTCCGGTAATCCTGGAGTTACAGAATAAATTCCCATAGAACTTAGAATATACCATGCACTCATCTGGCCGCAGTCTTCATTTCCGATCAGGCCGTCAGGTGTATTTTTATAGAAATTATCAAGGATATATTTTATTTTGGCATCTGTCTTTTCAGGTTTGTCTACAAAATTGTACAGATAAGCAATGTGGTGGCTTGGCTCATTTCCCTGAGCATATTGTCCCATCAAACCTGTGATATCTACCTGTTCTCTTCCCGTTGTTTTATCAGGAGCGGTGAAGATGGCATCAATAAATTGTTCAAATTTTTCTTTTCCGCCATGCGCAGCAATAAGACCGGGAATATCCTGTTGTACAGAATAAGAATAATGCCATGAATTTCCTTCCGTATAATTGTTGTTGACTTCTCTTGGATCAAATGGTTCATACCAGTTTCCATTCTTTCTTGGCTGCATAAACCCGGTTTTAGGATTGTAAAGATTTTTCCAGTTCTGAGAGCGCTTCATGAAATACTGATAATCTTCTTTTTTGCCTAAAATTTTTGCCATTTGGGCAATGCACCAATCATCATAGGCATATTCTACCGTTTTGGAAATACTTTCATGCTCATCATCAATACTGATATAATTATTCTGTTTATAAGCATTCAATCCGAAAATGTCCTGCATTGCCGAACCTTTCGCAGCCTGAAAAGCCTTTTCGTAATCAAACCCCTGAATTCCCTTGGCCATAGCATCTGCAATGACAGAAACTGAGTGGTAGCCAATCATACATTCTGTTTCATTGGAAGCCAGCTCCCATACCGGAAGTTTTCCACCCTGTTCATATTGTTTGATGAAGGTATTGATGAAATCTGCAGTTCTTTTTCGGTCAATTAAAGTCATCAGCGGATGAGCTCCCCTGAAAGTATCCCAAAGTGAAAAGACGGTGTAATAATCAAAGCCATTTGCCGTGTAGAGTTTGTTATCCCTGCCTCTGTATTTTCCATCAACATCCATATTGATGTTCGGTTGTGTGAAAACATGATAAAGAGCGGTGTAAAAAACTGCTAATTTATTTTTATCATCAGACTTTACTTCAATTTTTGAAAGTTCTTTATCCCAGTTGGCTTCTGCCTGTTTTCTTACAGCATCAAAATCTTTAGATTGTCCTTCTGCCAGCATATTTTTTCCTGCTCCTTCATATCCTGTAGGAGAAATAGAGACTTTTACATTGATCTTTTCTCCTTTTTTAACATTAGCTGAAAATGCCAGTGCAAGTTTTGTCCCGGTAAAAAGATTAGTTTCCTGTTTTCCATTAACCTCTTTTTTAGAGATTTTCATAGGCTTTGAAAATTCAATTCTGGCGTAGATATACTGGTTGGTAGCCCAGGCTTCACTTCTTCTGAAAACTTCAATGGTTTTATCATCAATAACTTTTACTTCACCTTCCAGAAGTTTATCTCTGTGGTTGAGGTCCAAAATGATATTGGCATCACCTGCATTGTTGAAGGTGTATTCATGGTAACCGACTCTTTTTGTCGTTGTCAGACGCACTCCAATATTATGTTTATCTAATTTAACAGTATAATATCCGGCAGTAGCCTTTTCATTTTTATGCGAAAATTTTGAGGAATACTCTTTACTGCTCAGACTTGGATTTCCCATCGTGGGTATCAGCATAATGTCTCCGTAATCTGAAACTCCTGTTCCGTTCAGATGCGTATGAGAAAATCCATAGATCACGGAATCCGAATAATGGTATCCGCTGCAGCCATCCCAGCTTCCGTCTATTCTTGTATCGGGAGAAAGCTGCACCATTCCGAATGGAACAATAGCACCTGGAAAAGTATGGCCATGGCCTCCGGTTCCTATAAAAGGATTCACATATTGGGAGTAATTCTGTGCAGAAATGATCTGAGTAATAAATAAAGAAAATGCTATAAGCCCTTTTTTCATGTTTTGATTTTATAAAGGCGAAGATATTGAAAAACAGCAAAACAGAGGTAATAAAACAAAGGAGTAGCTTGTCTTATAGAAAACGACTATAATTCATGAAGAAGACATTACTTGCTGTAATTGTGCTGTTGCCGGCAGCTGCATTTGCCCAGACGGTAACAGGGAAGATTACCCAAACCGGAAATGCTGTTCCTTACGTTGAGGTGGTTGCAGAAAAAAATCAGAAGAAGCAGACTGCTATTTCGGACGAAAAAGGAAATTACTCACTGAAACTTTCAGAAAATGGAACGTATCATATTAAACTTATTCAGGATGGTATAGAAATATCCAGCAAGGAACTGGCAATAAATGGTGAGGTAAAACATGATTTTTTTATTGAAAAAAAGAAAGAGAAGCAGATCGAAGGAGTTACACTTACTGCCAGAAAAAAACTGATTGAGAGAAAAGCAGACAGATTGGTTTTCAATGTTTCCAATTCCGTGGCTTCACAGGGAATGGATGGAGCAGATGCTCTTGCAACAACACCATTGGTAAAAGTAGATGATAATACCGGAGTTTCAATTGTCGGGAAAAGTGGGGTAGCAGTAATGATTAATGACAGGATTCTGAATTTGTCAGATGCTGAATTGGTTACTTATCTTAAAAGTCTGCGATCTGAGAATATAGAAAAAATTGAAGTCATTACTTCACCTCCCGCCAAATATGAAGCACAGGGAAACAGCGGTCTTATTAATATTGTTTTAAAGAAAAATCAGAATCTGGGATGGAACGGAAGTTTTACCTCCAGCCTTCAGCAACAAACTTATACCGGAAATTCAAACAGTGTAACCTTGAATTATCAGAATGAAAAACTGCGTACCTCATTGAAGTTAAGACAAAATAAAAATGAAAAACACTCTTATGAAAACTATTGGATAGAAGGTGCAGATGGTCTTAAAAGTAATGATAACAGAAGAGATTTTGGAGATGGGCTTGGAGCAAATTTAAGTCTGGATTATCAGCTGAGTAAAAAGTCCAATATCGGACTTATTTATGATTTCGGATTCGGGCATTCTAATATGGATATCAGGAATACTTCAAACTATTTCCAGAATGGGATTTATACCAATACACTCCTGACTGATGCGGAGCACAGAGCTACAGGAAGGCAAAATACGGCCAGCGCTTATTATGATCTGAAATTCGGGAAACAGGACAATAAACTGAGTATTACAGGAAATTATTTTTCCAATACACCGGAAACGACCATTGATTTTACCACTACAGAAAGCTCGGGAGACCGGTTTGTTGTAAAGTCGCCATCTATGGTAGATTATAAAATTTATTCAGGGCAGGCAGATCTTACATTACCTTATCAGTTTGCAAAGACAGAAGCTGGGATAAAATTCACCAATTTTGATAATAACTCCAATATTTTTTATCAGAATTTAAAGAACGGACAATATATCACAGATCCTCTGAAGAGCAATGAATTTGAGTACAATGAAAAAAATTACGCCGCTTATATCAGTTTTGAAAAGACTTTCAACGAAAAATGGTCGGCAAAGGCAGGCTTACGTTATGAATATTCTGTAGTCAATGGGAATTCTTTAACTTCAGGTCAGCAGAACGAAAATTCTTACGGAAAATTTTTTCCTACAGCCTATGTCAGCTATAAAAGCAATGAGAATCATACATTCAACCTGAATTATTCCAAAAGGATTAACAGACCGGGATTCCGTGCCATCAATCCCTACCGCTGGTACATCAATATCAATTCTTATTTTACCGGAAATCCTTTCCTTAAACCGTCGATCAATCATAATTTTGAACTTTCTTATGTTTATAAAGGAAAACTATCAGCGTCTGCTTATTTTCAGAAATCAGTGGATGCATTTGGCCAGCTCGCTAATCTGAAAGGTGAAAACAGGGTAAGTACTTTTGAAAATTACTACAATCAGAATAGTATGGGTATTTCGCTTAATTACTCAGATACTTTTTTCAAAAGATGGGAAGCGAATTACTCTGCTAATTATTCTTATATGAACACGGATGTTTTTGCAACGGATGCCCTTGCCAGAAAAGGAAACAGCTATGATTTCGATTTTCAGAATAATATATCACTCAACTCAAGCAAAACCATACAGCTGATTCTGAACTACTGGTTCCGCCTGCCTTCCAACTCCGGAAATTCATATATGAAGTTTGCCGGGAATTTTACATCAGGTCTGAAACTAAACCTTATGGAAAAAAGCCTTCAGCTGAATGTATTTGTTTCTGATATTTTGAAGCAGGGGAAAAGCCAGGGTGAAATCTATTATACCACAGGAACACACTCTTATAATAATTATTACGATGCAAGAAGGCTCACGGTATCTGCAACATATGCTTTCGGAAATAAAAAAGTAAAAGGTGCGGACCGCAATGTAAGGTTTGATGAAAAAAACAGAGCGAACTGATAATCTGGATTTAAGTCATTCTTTATGTTTCGTGTCATTCTGAATGAAGCGAAGCGGAATGAATAACCTCTTCCTTTTATGAGATTCTTCATTCGCCCAGGATGCAAATACTTACACTTCTCCTTCAAAAACATCATTAAGATATTTCTCCTTATCATTTTCTTCCCGCCCGGAACCCAGATATTTTTTCCAGGACTGGGATTCATGATAGACAATACCCATTTCCCAGACACAGTAAGTAGGGAGGTGGGTTTTGTTTCTGTCCCATATTTCAAAGTTGCCGGAACCGTCATAATAAACACTTTCCCATAATTCATTTTCACTTCGCCATGTACATACCAGGAGAAGATAATTTTCTCCGCAGCGATGCATAATGATAAATCCAAGATCATCAATATTTTGGAAGTCTTCTTCGGCATATTCAACACATAACCGGGCATTATGAATATCCTGTGGGGAGATTTCTGCCGGATCATCAGCCAGATCGTACCATTTGAATTTTGTTTTTCCAACTGTAAAAACTCCTTTCGGTAGTGCATATTTGGAAGGGTAGGTATTGGTTTTCATATTAATTATTTTACAATGATAATGGTGTTAATAAATCTAATTATTTTATTTAATACCTAATCATAAATATTTTTGTTAACGGATAAAATACCACAAAAGTGTTATATGAATCGAATTTCAAATTTCATACATTTGATCGTAAACTAATAATTTCCGGTTTGGTATGTTAAAAAATAGCTTAACATAAGAACCTTAAGAAAACCAGTACAAATTCAATATATAAATATGATGGAAACACTATTTTATTATCTTCTGCTGCTCGCTGCAGTTACGTTTCTGATATTTTACTTTAAAGACAGTTTCTACTCTGCTAAAAAAGTGAAAATATTTAAAGATATTGATGAGAAATATCCCTATTACTTTATTCCTCAAAAACCTGTCAAATGGTTTGATTTTACCGGGCTGATGAATAGTTTCAGAATGGTTTCTCTTTCTGCAGATATCCTTTCTATCATTGATAAAAGAGAAATGCAGACTGCTTTGGGGAAAGATACCGGCAGAGAGCTGTTAGAAAGTAACTGTGACGAATCGGAAGATGAATTCTGGTTTGATTTCATTGCAGACACGGGCGATGGCTTTGATGCTACTACCTCTGTTTTTTATCATCTGACAAGAGAAAGTTATATCTATTCTTTTAAAAATGAATTCAACAGAGAGGTTGAAGATGAGGTTGAAATCAAACTGAAAAGGGGATCTGTTTTGGTTGTAGGAGGTGATCTGGTGTATCCCGTAGGCTCTGAAACCAATTACAGAGACCGCTTCAAAGGACCTTTAAGACTTGTTGCTCCTGATACAAAAGAGGCAGGTCCAATACTCATTGCTACACCGGGAAATCATGACTGGTACGATGGTTTAAGTGCTTTTTTCAGGCTGATGTGCCAGAGAAGCAAAATCAGTGATTACAGAACGGTACAGAACCGAAGTTATTTTGCTTATTCACTAAGGGAGAATGTTCACTTAATGGGTATTGACAATCAGTTGCTGGGAGATATTGATATTCCTCAAATGACTTTTTTTACTGAATATGTCGAAAAAATATCAAAAGGAAATGATACCAATCATGTTATTTTGCTCATTGCAGAACCTTATTGGTACAATTATCAGATAAAAGACAGACACAAGAGAAGACAACGTATGGATAGTCTGGAATATATTATCCGAACAATGAAAGAAGCTGTCAGAAAACTGGAGGCAAGCAATATAAAGTCAGAAATTATTTTTGACGTAGTGCTTACAGGAGATATTCATCATTATTCACATTATAAACTGGATAAAAATGAGAAAGGCTATGATAAAGAGATCAAACATTATATTACTTCAGGCGGTGGTGGTGCTTTCGGGCATATTACCGATTTTTTAAAAGATACAATCACTCTTCCGATCCTGCAAAACACAACGACTACAGAGCTCACCTATCAACTGGATGGCAGATATCCGTCTAAAGAAAAATCCGGTAAAAAAACATTCTGGAATCTTATTTTCTTTATCATCAATTATGAATTTACCGTATTGCTGTTTTTACTTTCATTAATCGTTACGTATACCCATTGCTACTCAGATTCTATTTTGAAAGGGTTGATTTTATTGTTAATTCCTGTGATCTTTCATTTTACCATCACCAAAGTCACCAATACAGAATGTTCCGAGAAGGAAAAATGGACGAGCAAAATTCTGCGGGGATTTTTATTTTTATTATCGTTTGCTGTTCAATGGTTTGTATTCATGAAACTTCCGACGTATGGATTTACTTTTTTACAGGACAGCCATTTGTCTTTTATTCATATTAATGAAATAAAAAGCTTCTTTAAAATTCCGGCCGGGTGTGATTATTTTATTTCTCAGCTGATTATTTCTGCTCTTTTGCAATCCATACTTTTTGGATGGTATATTCTTTTCGGATATCATTTTTTTAAATTATATGTCACCGAAATTTCATCCGGGAAAATAAATACAGGAAATAAAAACTTTCTGAAGTTTAAAATAACAGATAAAGAAATTGTGATCTATGTAGTTGCCATAAAAAAAACATACCAGTGGATGAATTTATTAAAAAAGAAACACGCTTCTCAATTACAAAAAGAGATGCTTACCGAAGATCCGAAGAAATTTATCAAAGACAATTTCAAGCTGGATCCGGACAAAAATGTGAAAATTATTGATAAAATAACGATTTCATTATAACTCAGTTTCTCAACAACTATAACCTCAAAAACGAACCTCATGGAAACTAACTTTAAAAAACCTGCTCAGGATGATAATAACGGAGTACTGATCTCCTATTACCAGCTAAGAATGTTTATCGGATTACTTGGATTTCTTCTTTCATTCCTTCTTTTTATGACCACCTATTTCCTGAATGATGAGCATCCGCTCAAAGTAAGTATCAGTCATTATTACTACAGTTTCGGACATATAATTTTCGTAGGAACATTATGTATTCTGGGTGGATTATTCGCTACCTATAGGGGAAAAGATAAATATGAAAATATGCTTTCAAATTTTGCCGGAGTAATGGCGGTGTTGGTCGCTGTATTTCCGACAAAATTTACTGGATATGGAGGAAATATTTACATTACTATAGATAAAGTGAATTACCAGGAATGGTTCAGCTGGGTACACTATATCAGTGCAGGACTGCTTTTCGTGTCTTTTGCTGTTTTTTGTCTCTATTTTTTTCAGAAAAGTGATAAAGAACAGGATGGTGAACCTGTTTCTGCAGCAGAAGCGCTTAAGAAAAACCGTAGAAACCTGTATTATAAATTCTGCGGCTGGGGAATACTCATCAGTCTTGCCTGTATTGGACTCATTGCTCTTTTAGGAGATGATTCGGCTTCAGCGAATAAATTTCTAACTTATTCTACCCTTATTTTTGAAACCACATCATTGTTTTTCTTCTCTACCTCCTGGCTGTTAAAATCCAGTGAATTCTGGAACAAAAATATTCCATTAGTAACCTATTTCAGGTAATAATTGCCGATATATAAAGGGCTGAAGGTCTGTGTTTACAAAAGAATTTATCTATGATTGTGTTTACTTATTCTAAATAGGTGAAAAATGCGTAAATTTGTAAACAATTTATATTTATATGTTGACGAAAGAAAAGGTTCAGGATTTCCTTAAAGAAATAGAAGTAGACGATTTGGTGAATAATCTTCAGATTATGGGTGATGATGTTTATATTGACATGACTGCTCATTCGCCTGCAATGCACGAAAAGAAAAAACTGGAGGCTGCTATGAAACAGGCTTTTGCCAGTGAGTTTGGAGAAAACGTTCATTTAAAACTTAAAATCGTTTCTCCGGAGCCTAGTGAAATTCAGCAAAGTCAGATCAAAGGAAAACAAATTCCGGGAATTCAAAATATTATCGCTATTGCTTCTGGTAAAGGAGGGGTAGGGAAATCTACAGTTTCTGCAAATATGGCAGTAACTTTAGCTAAAATGGGCTTTAAAGTAGGATTATTAGATGCTGATATCTATGGTCCTTCAGTTCCTACCATGTTTGATACAGAGGGGCAAAAGCCAATTTCTGTAGAAGTGAATGGTAAGAATCTTATGAAACCTATCGAGAACTATGGAGTAAAAATGCTTTCAATCGGATATTTCTCTGGAGCTAATCAGGCGGTAGTGTGGAGAGGGCCAATGGCTTCAAAAGCATTAAACCAGATGATCAGAGATGCTGCATGGGGAGAATTGGATTTCTTACTTATAGATCTTCCTCCGGGAACAGGTGACATTCACTTGTCAATTATCCAGGAAGTACCGGTAACAGGTGCGGTGATTGTAAGTACACCTCAGCATGTTGCACTGGCAGACGTAAGAAAAGGTATTGCCATGTTCCAGATGGAAAGTATCAATATTCCTGTTCTTGGATTGATAGAAAATATGGCGTATTTTACACCGGAAGAGCTTCCTGAAAATAAATATTATATCTTTGGAAACCAGGGAGCACAATATTTAGCTGAAGATCTTGGAATTCCTGTATTAGGAGAAATTCCATTGATCCAAAGTATCAGAGAAGCAGGAGATGTAGGAAGACCAGCTGCGCTTCAGGAAGGATCTAAAATTGCAGATATCTACACAGAGACAGCCAGAAAAATGGTAGAAAGCTTAGTGGAAAGAAACAAAAGTCTTCCTCCTACTGAAGCTGTGAAGATTTCAACAATGGCAGGATGCTCACCAAAAGCAAAATAATAATAACTTTCAATACATTTGAAAGTACCAAATTGAACTGAAAAATATGGAAACAAACATAACGCACGAAGATACAGTAACAAGAGTAATGGAAGCTCTGGAAAGCATCAGACCGTTTTTGAATAAAGACGGTGGTGATATTGAGCTTATTGATGTGAAAGATAATCAGGTGTTTGTGAAACTTTTGGGTAACTGTTCCGGATGTTCGTTGAATTTCTCAACCCTGAAACTAGGAGTTGAAAATACCATCAAACAACATGCGCCGGAAATCGAAAAGGTAATCAACGTAGAGTAAAATTATATCTGAGATATTTTTAAAAAGACAGACCTCATTGAGGTCTGTCTTTTTTGTTTGAATATGCTCTTTACAGACTTTGAAATCTGTGAGAATTGTCCTTATTGTTTTACAACTTTATTTCCCACTCCGGTAAGAGAAACATCGGGTTTTCCTGATTTTGTTCCGGCAGTCCTGTAGTAGACTACATTGCCACCGCCTTCTATAGTTACTTTGTCTACTTTATCAATGTATACTTTATTGCCGGTTCCGGAAACAGCGATCTTTTTTGCACTTCCTTTGATCATTACCGTGTTATCACCGCCTTCCACCTCAGCAACTCCTCCGTTGAGTGTATAATTGAGTTTATGACCTACACCTTCTACCTGTATGGTTTTATCATTATCTGTTTTCTCTACCCCTTTTGTAGATTCTGTTTTTCTGGATTGTGAAAAGGCAGTACCTGTTCCCATTAACAGGAGAGCCAGAATTCCTGCTGTCTTAATATTTTTCATTATGAATTTGGTTTTGTTGAGAGTAAATATAGAAATAAAATGATTTTTTCAGGCATTTCAAAAGTTAAATCATCTTAAATAATGAGTTTTTATGATGCCATTTTTTCAATGATCTTTTTTATCACTTTCAATACTTCAGTTGATTTTTCCCGGATGATTAAAGCATTTTTTTTATTTCTGATCAGATCTGTAAAATTATTATCTTCCGTATTGATGTCTATGATAAATGCTCCATATTTTATTGCTGTTTCCGCAATGGCAATCGGTAGGCTGGTGGCACCGGAAGTTCCAACAATAAACAAGACACCACTATTTTTGGCGATTTTCAAAGCGCTAAATTTTTTGTTGGTTTTTTCATCATAATATTCGTCAAACCACAAAATATTAGGACGCATCCAATGTCCGCACTGAGCGCATGTTAGAAGTTCTTTATCATGATCAGTAAGATCTTCATCCAAATTCTTACCCTTTATTTCCGTAGGAAGCAACAGAATTTCTTTGCATCCGTTTGAACATTTAATTTCTCTGTTATTTCCATGAATTTCATAAATTCTTTGGTTTCCGGAACGGCGATGAAGATTGTCAATATTCTGGGTAATGAGATGAAATCTGTCCTGAAGTTGAGTTTCAATGTCAGCAAGATCAAAATGACTTTGATTGGGAGATGCATTTTCAAACATCTTTTTTCTGAAAAGAGAATATTGCAGGACTTCTTCCGGATGTTGTCTGAAATAACGTAAAGTCCCAAATTCTTCAGGTTTATGAAACTGAGTTCCTTTTACCCAGATTCCATCTATTCCACGATAAGTGGGAATGCCGCTGTCGGATGAGATTCCGGCACCAGTAAGAAAGGTAAAAAGATTTCGTTTTTCTTTATGCCATACTTGTTGAATAATATTTTCTAATTGATTTTCCATTGTGTTATAAAAAAGTTTAAAACTAATGAATTTCTCAATAACAAAAAAGCTTCGGAAAAATCCGAAGCTCTAACTAAATAGAATGTATACTGTAATTTATGTTTACTTTACAATAACTCTTTTGATCTGTCCTTCTGAAGTTTTTACAATATAAACACCTGTAGAAAGATTGGATGTGCTTATGGTTAAGGCATTCTTTTCTTTTCCAATTAATTTTCCGGACATATCATATAATTCGTAATCCTGTTTTCTGTTAAAATAAAGTGTATTTCCTTTGTTGACAGGATTTGGGAAGATATTAAAGGTTGCCGGTTCCGCTTTAGTTTCACCAGTTCCCAGAGTAGATGGCATTGCTACTTCATACATAGATAAAGTTCCACTGATCTCGTTGGCAATAATTACATACCCTTTGTTGGTTGTTGTATTTTCAGGAGCAATATAGATAATTCCTTCAGGGCCATTGTCACCTCCGTAAGCTGAAGTAGAGCGGGAATGTTTATAATCAGTGAAAGTAGGATTGTTAGGGTCTGTGATATTATACACCATAACTCCTCCTGTTCTTTCTAATGTGATAAAAGCATAGGTCTGTCCGTTGATATTTCCTAATGCCACACCTTCCGGTTCTGGACCTTTTGCACGACTTCTGTTTTTAACAGCATTGGATTCATTATCTGCATTGAAAATTAACGGCTGATAGGCTGCAATATATCTTTCAAACTGATCTCCACTGTCGTACACGATCTGTTTGGTATCCGTATTGAAAATAGAGAATGAACGCGCTCCTAAAGCTGCCATTTCTTCAAACTCTGCATCTCCGTCTGTATTTCCAGTAGCAGATGAAACCCTGAATCTTCCCAGATTATACGAAGCCTTTAAAATACTTGAATTAGGGAAAAGCACAGGATCTAAAATATAGCTGTTTGCCCCTACAGTAGTTCTTTCACTGTATCCTGAAAGGTCTTTTTCATCTCCTTCATTGGCGGTTACAATATAATGGGTATTTCCTACCTTATAATTCTGTACAGCATCCGGAACATAGTAGGCTTTTACAGGCCAATTGGCAATTAAAACCTCTCCATTATTGTCCGAAGCATCAAAACCATTACCTGGCAGGCTCATATCTTTTTTACCTAATCCCCAGATTCCTGTGATGGTTTTGGTTGCCAGATTAATTTCAGCGACAGCATTATTTTCCTGAAGCGTTACCCATGCTTTCTGACTGTCAGAACTGATGGTAACATATTCAGGCTCCAGATCCTGAGAAAGAGTATTATTGGTTCTTACCTTTCTTAAACCTGTAGCGGTTAATGCAGCAAGTTGAGAATCAAAACTGTTGAAATTGAGAGTGGTTACATTACTTTGCATAAGATTTCCGATACCGCCAGAAATGTCAATGATGCTGATTGTTCCTTCAGGATCTACAGTATAAGCATCATTAGGTTCTCCTTCATTCGCTGTAACAACTTTTGTTCCATCAGGGGAGAAGGTAATCATATCCGGTAAAGCTCCTACAGTAAGCTGCTTCAGGAAGTTTCCGTTAATATCGAAAAATACTACAGAACCGTTTTGCTGAGGATCAGTATTCGGAGAAGCGGCTGCGATGATTCCATTTTTTACAGCAATACTTGTGATACCGCCATAAGGAGCCATATTGACTGTTTTTACGACTGATGGAATGGCTGGATTACTGAAATCAATAATGTCAAAAACATCTGTAATGGAACTTATTGTGAATAAACGTTGTGTTGATGCATCATGAACTACAATTTCCGTAGAACTGTTATTATTTCCTGAAGGATCAAAACTTCCAAGATAATTCAGTTGGATCTGATGAGAAGGAACCGGCGCCGGTTTATCATTATCAACAATATAAACCGTTGCAGAATTATCCCCTGAAATAGTAGCTCCGGTAGGATTTTCTAGGCTTACCACAAAATATTTCGCCTGTTGTTCTGCCACTGTGTCATCAATAATCGGAATGTTAACGGTATAACTCGTTGTAGATGGAGTGATATTAATAGTATGATTGGCTAAAGTAAAATCATTGGCATCAGCTGTACTGAATGGCGCCTGTTTTACAACAAGATTTACGGTAGATGTGGAAGGATTCGTGACATTGATTTTGAATGCAAGGTTTCCTGCATTTTCATTGACCTTAATGAAGTTTTTTTCCAGAGAAATTGTTGTTCCTGCTGTTGTGAAAGTGCTGGATGTAACGGCAGTAACCCCATTATCACTGAAATCTTCTACTGTATTGGGTTTAAGTGCAACATAATAAGTTTGTCCCGGTACCAATCCTGAAGTTGGGATCACGGTGATAGTATTGTTGCTGAAAGTTGTCGTAAAAGGAATTGGTATTCCTGCAGCATTTCCAAGACGAAGCTCTATAAGATTTTGAGCGTTAGAATTATTGATCGCAGAATTATCTGTTAATCTCACATTTTCATTAAAAGTCAATGTAGGATTTGCAGTTGTAGAAGCGTTATTGGTATTATGAGCAGGAAGATAGGTAACAGTTGGTGGAGTGGTGTCCGCACCTCCGGCAGGAGTCGCATCTACCGTGAAATTATCGAAACGGTTGTTGCCACCGGTTCCGCCTCCTGTTACTGAGAATTCAACCTTTAATTTAAAATTGGGATTGTTATTAGCTCCCTGTATGGCAGAAAAATCAAGAGTAACGAGCTGAGGGTTGGCATCCTGTGGAGTTACAGTCTGAAGCTGCACAAAATTAGTTCCGTCTGTTGAATAAGACCATGTCTGAGTTCCGGCTCCCTGTCCTGATCTTCTGGTGGTAAACTTAACAATGACATTGTTGTATCCTGTGGTTGGCAGATTAAACTGTAATCCTCCTCCAATTGGATTATTGAACCTTAAATGAGTTCCGGATGCATCTCCATTTCTTGCATTTAAGTTTTCATCACTAAAATTCTGTCCGGTACCACCAGCAAAATCTATTACACTTGTACCTCCTGCTATTGGCGTAAGAGAACCATTCACCATGGTAGAAGATGGTGTAGTGATGGTGGCAGCAGATGTATTATTGTTAAAGTTCCAGTAATGAATCAGTGTCTGCCCGAAAAGCCCGCTCTGAAAAAAGAATGCGGCAATCACAGACCCTTTTAATAGGTAGTTGTTGATCATTTTTACTTTAATTAGTTAAATGCAAAAATGAACTTTATGTTTCGCAACTATTTTAATGGAATTTTAAGAAATGTTTAAAAAATAGGTTTGTTTCCGATAAAAGATAGAATAATGTTCAAGTGAGAGATTTGTAGGATGAAATTATTTCCCTGATTTCCCTGAAAAATTTAAAATTGTTCCTGATTTATTCCCTTCCAATGGATGTTTCTGCATATAAAAATATCCTGAAACAGCAGTCACAAGCAAGAGTACAAAAATAACCAGAACAATTCTTCTTAACATGTCTCTCATATCGCTAAATTTTTAATATCTCTAATTTCTAAAGTAGATGTAGGGTACCATTTTTGTGTCACATTGATCATTGCTCTACCCACTTCCTGTAAAGTTAATGATTTTGATTGGAAAAAAATAGGAAAAATCCAAATAAAAGGTTTAAAAAACCATTTTACATTCAATTGACCCTCAACTGGTTTCATAAATCCGGGACGGAAATTGTAAGCACCTTTGAAATTCATCTTTTTCAAATCATTTTCGGTTCTGCCTTTTACCCTTGCCCACATCATTTTTCCACTCTCTGTGCTGTCAGTGCTTGCCCCTGAAACATAGTTGAAAACCATGTCCGGATTTTGGTTCAAAACAGCTTTTGCAAAATGCAGGGTTGTATCGTAAGTGATTTTGGTGTAATCTTCTTCATTCATTCCTATGCTGCTGATTCCTGCACAGAAAAAACAGGCATCATAACCTTTCAGTTTTTCATCATGAATGTCTACGGATAAAAAGTCCGGAACAAGATATTCTTTCAGTTTGGGGTGTGATTTTCCGGAAGATTTTCTGCTTATGCTGAGAATTTCAGAAACATGAGGATTCTCAAGACATTCCATTAAAACGCCTTCGCCTACCATCCCTGTAGCCCCTGTAATAATTATTTTGATTGGGTTCATTACTTTGCTATTGATAATAGTGTGACGGATGGGGATGAGGTTTTACTTTAAAAATTCAGAAAAATTTTATTAAAAGATAAAAGATAAAAGATAAAAGATAAAAGATAAAAGATAAAAGATAAAAGATAAAAGATAAAAGATAAAAGATGTTGTCATTAAAATTCAATAGGGGTGGGTTTTAACCCATCTGATATTAAAAGATTCATCTATTGGCTTTAGCCAAAACTTAATAACAGAAAGAGAATATAGAGATTGCTTTGCTTCGCTCCTCGCAATGACATTGCGGGAAATGGATACCAAAATAAAAAGCCAGCTCAATGGCTGGCTTTACAATATCGTTATTTGCTGTTACTTTTTGTGCTGTAACTGACTGTAAATATTATGGATTAATCCATCTGCAACAGATATTTTAGGAACAAAGATCCTGTTGATATCAGACCAGGACATTACATTATTGAAAATGCTCAGAGCATGTACCAAGACATCGGCACGGTCTTCTCTAAGGTTGTAATTGGTCATTCTTTCTTGTACAGAAAGCTCATTGAATTCTTTATATACCTTTTTCAGGTGGGACAAAGACATTGGTTTTCCGTCTTTGGTTTTGCTCATGGAGAATACTTTATTGATATTTCCTCCTGATCCAATGGCTACAATTGGTTTTTTACTGACGATATTTTTCTTGATTTCGTCCTTCATCTCTTTCCAGTTATCCATCGTAACCAGGTTGTTGAGAAGACGGATTGTTCCGATATTAAACGATTTTTCGTAAACCATTTTCCCGTTTTCGTAGAAAGTAAGTTCTGTAGAACCTCCACCAACGTCGATGTATAAGTAAGCGAATTCTTTGTCAAGACCTTCTGCAACATGATTTTCATAGACCAGCGTGGCTTCTTCATCACCGGAAATAATTTCGATGTTGATTCCTGATGTTTCCTTTACGATGTCAATAATTTCATTACCATTGGCAGCATCACGCATCGCACTGGTAGCACAGGCTCTGTAATGATCTACTTTGTATATTTTCATCAGGTCACTGAAGATTTTCATGGAATCAATAACCATTTTTTCTCTTTCGGGACCTATTTTTCCGATGGTAAAAACATCCATTCCCAGTCTCAGAGGAATTCTGAGAAGGTTGAGTTTGATGAATTCAGGTTTTCTGTTATTAATCTTAACCTCATTGATAAGAAGGCGGGCTGCATTACTCCCTATGTCTATCGCTGCTATCTTCATTTTTTGCTTGTTTTAGCTTTTAAATATTTATAGGTTTCTATTTGTGAACGGCATTCTTTTTTATCATTTCTTATATACTCGTTGCTGAGTTTTTTATCAAGAATTCTGGCTTTTACATTATCCCTAAGCTGAATGTCAAGAATATCTTTTAATTCTTTCTTAAGGATCTTGTCAGTGATTTTAGCCGCAGCTTCAATCCTGTAATCCAGGTTTCTGGTCATCCAGTCAGCGGAAGAAATGTACATGTCTTCTGTTCCTTTATTGTAGAAATACATTACTCTGGTGTGCTCCAGGTATTCATCTACAATACTTATAGCTTTTATTTTTTCTTTAAACTCTTTCTGGTTTACAGCACAATAGATTCCTCTTACGATAAGCCTGATTACCACACCAGCTTTGGCTGCATCATATAGTTTTTCTATCAACAGTCTGTCGCTCATAGAATTTACCTTGATGATGATCTCTGCTTTTCGGCCTGCTTTGGCTTCTTCGATTTCTTTATCAATATGGTGAACAATCTTTTCACGCATAAATTGAGGGCAAACTAATAAATTTTTACAAGTTTTCAAAATCGGAATAAAATCATCCTTCGGTTTTTTCAGCACATTGAACACTTTGTTGATATCTGCCATGATACCGCGGTCGGCTGTAAGGAGCAGATGATCACCATATATTCTTGCTGTTTTTTCATTAAAATTTCCGGTACTTACAAATCCATATTGGATGGTTTTATTATGGGCTCTCTTTTTGATAACACACAGTTTAGCATGTACTTTTTTGTTGGGAATTCCCACAAGAACAGTAATTCCTTCCGGTTCCAGCATATCTTTCCATTTCAGATTGGATTCTTCATCAAACCTTGCCTGAAGTTCCAGCATTACAGTCACTTCTTTACCATTTCTGGCAGCATAGATGAGCGCGTTGATGATTTTTGAGCTGCTTGCCATACGGTAAGCGGTGATCTGTATAGATTTTACATCCGGATCCATTGCTGCTTCACGAAGAAGATCAATCACTGGGTTGTATTTATGATAAGGGAAGGTAAGAAGCACATCTTCTTTTAAAATAACATCCGTTACTCTTTCACCATGTTCAAATGCCTGATGCGTAAACGAGCTTCTTTCCACAGGTCTTTCATACGTTTCAAAAACATCTGGAAAGTCCATAAAATGCTTGAAATTATGAATTTTTCCTCCCGGAATAATACTGTCTTTTTTCGTTAAATTCAGTTTTCTGATAAGGAGCTCTAGTAGTGCTTTATCCATATCTTTATCAAAAACGAAACGGGTAGGCTTTCCTTTTCTTCTGTTTTTGAGTCCTTTTTCTATTTTTTCTGCGAAGTTGGTTCTGATATCATTATCCAGATCAAGTTCGGCATCTTTTGTTACTTTAAAAGCATTGGCAGAAAATTCATCATATCCGAAATAAGAGAAAATGTGTGGAAGGTTAAACGTAATCACGTCTTCCAGTAACATTACATTTTTTTCTTCCGGATCTTCCGTCGGCAGCAATACGAATCTTCCCACAAAACGGGAAGGAATTTCAATAATGGCATAATTACTGGAATATTGCCAATCTTTTTTTCTCATGGCCACTCCCAGATAAAGACTTTTGTCTCTCAGATAAGGCATAGGAGTATTTTCATGAAGAAGAATCGGGATCACATTGGATTCTACCACTTCATCGAAGTATTGTCTGACAAATTCTTTTTGTCCTGCTGTCAGGTTTTTGGCATTTTTAATGAAAACTTTATGATCAGCCATTTCAGTCTGAATCTTTTTCCAGGTTTTATCAAAATTCAACTGCTGTCTCATCACCACTTCATTGATTCTCTGAAGGATTTTGGAGGGCGGCTGGTAGAAAGATTCAGCAATCACTTTTTCCTTAAAATCCATGGCACGCTTTAATCCGGCAACACGCACTCTGAAAAATTCATCTAAATTGTTGGAGAAAATTCCGAGAAAACGTATTCTTAAATGTAAGGGAACTTTTTCATCCATGGCCTCCTGCAAAACTCTTTCATTAAAGGCAAGCCATGTAATATCTCGTGGATTAAAGTGTATTGACATTCTAAATGTGTATATTTTATCAAAAATAATCATTCGTAAAGATTCTTCCTCTATTTCTTAGGTTAAACTTTGATTAATTTTTAAAGGATAGTGAATTAAATTGTTTTGCTGATAACAAGTCTGTTGGTAATCAGTTGGTTTAAGTAAAATTAGAGTTATAATGATTTTACTGTAAATTACTCATTTATTCCATAATCTTGTTGTGAGAATGGTTATATTTGCGGACTATTTATACTATTTAGATGAAAAAAGTTTTACTATTGACAGCCGGCTTTCTGATGGCTAATGCATTTGGTCAGAGAGAATGTGCCACTGATTTGAAAATGAAGGAATTTTATGCAAGAAACCCTCAGGCTCTGGCAAAAAAAGAAGATTTACGAAATTATTTAACCAGTAAAAATGCCGCTGCCAGTACAATGGCTAAAAACGGTCAGACTGTGATTACAATTCCGGTTGTAGTGCATGTTCTTTACGGTAGCGCTGCTCAGAATATTTCTGAAGCTCAGATTGCATCGCAGATTGCTATTTTGAATAATGACTTCAGAAAATTAAATCCTGATTTCAGTTCTGTCGTTCCTGATGCATTCAAGCCTTATGCTGCAGATATGGAACTTACATTTTGTATGGCAACAAAAACGCCTACAGGCGTTGCTACTACAGGTATAGAAAGAAAATCCGTTGCTTCAAATTTTGATTTTGCCAACCAGTATTATCTGGCATCTGGACTTACAGCCTGGGATCCAACTAAATATTTAAATATCTGGGTAGGAAATATGCCTAATCCTTATCTTGGCTGGGCTTATCTACCTGATGCTGCCGGTTTCCCGGAGGACGGACTTGCTATTGGCTATAAATATTTCGGAACTTCAGGAGCAGCTGTGGCTCCTTATAATGGAGGACGAACTGCTACGCATGAGATAGGACATTATTTTGGATTGCTTCACCCATGGGGAGAAGATGGAAGTGCATGTGGAACACCGGATAATGATGATGGTTGTGCAGATACTCCTGCCATTAATGATGCTCATTACGGTGGCAATGTTTTTCCTGACAATGGCTTTATGTGTAATCCTACTGCAAATGGTGCCATGTTCATGAATTTTATGGATTATGTGACAGATACAGAAATGGCATTTTTTACGAATGATCAAAAAACAATCAAAACCAATACAATGGCGGGGCCAAGAGCGAGCCTTCTGAATTCCAATGCATGTGCATTCTTATCTGTAAATGATGTGGAAAAAGTAAACTCTATCAATCTTTTCCCTAATCCTACTACACAGTATATTTCAATTGCTTCTCCTTTAGCACCTATTAATGAAGTAGAGATTTTCAACGCTGAAGGAAGGCTTGTGAAAAAAGCATTTATTAAAAATGAAACAGACAAAATTGATGTGAAAGATTTTGCCAGTGGTGTTTATTATGTAAGAACTTATAATGGCAAAGACTTCGTAAAATCTATGAAGTTTATCAAAAAATAATGAAAATATTTCCATATTAAATGATACAAAGCCTCGATTTTATCGGGGTTTTTATTTTTATTGTGTCATTTTGTCATAATTCTTCGAATGGTACAGATATTGAGAAATTGAGAGTGTAAATTAAATTAAAAATAGAAAAAATATAAAATATTATGAGTAAAATAATTGGAATTGACTTAGGAACAACCAACTCTTGTGTTGCTGTAATGGAGGGTAAAGACCCTGTTGTTATTCCTAACGCAGAAGGTAAGAGAACTACTCCTTCTATTGTAGCTTTTACAGAAGACGGAGAAAGAAAAGTAGGTGATCCTGCAAAAAGACAAGCTGTAACGAATCCAACAAAAACTGTTTACTCTATCAAAAGATTTATCGGAACTCACTTTAAAGATGATGCTTCTGAAATCACAAGAGTACCTTATAAAGTAGTTGCTGGACCAAACGATACCGTAAAAGTAAAAATCGACGATAGAGAATATACTCCACAGGAAATTTCTGCAATGACTCTTCAGAAAATGAAGAAAACTGCTGAAGATTATCTTGGACAGGAAGTAACAAGAGCGGTAATCACTGTTCCTGCATACTTCAACGATGCACAGAGACAAGCTACTAAAGAAGCTGGTGAAATCGCTGGTCTTAAAGTAGAAAGAATTATCAACGAACCTACAGCTGCAGCGTTAGCTTACGGTCTTGATAAGAACCATAAAGATCAGAAAATTGCAGTATATGACCTTGGTGGTGGTACTTTCGATATCTCTATCCTTGATTTAGGAGATGGTGTATTTGAAGTATTATCTACAAACGGTGACACTCACTTAGGAGGTGATGACTTTGATGATGTGATCATCAACTGGATGGCTGATGAGTTCAAAGCTGAAGAAGGTGTTGAATTGAAATCTGATGCGATTGCATTACAAAGATTGAAAGAAGCTGCTGAAAAAGCTAAAATTGAATTATCTTCTTCTCCACAGACAGAAATCAACTTACCATATATCACGGCTACTGCTACAGGTCCTAAGCACTTAGTAAAGACTTTAACAAAAGCTAAATTCGAGCAATTATCTGCTGATCTTGTAAGAAGATCTATGGAGCCTGTTGCTAAAGCATTAAAAGATGCTGGTTTATCAACTTCTGATATTGATGAAGTAATCTTGGTAGGTGGTTCTACAAGAATCCCGATCATCCAGGAAGAAGTAGAAAAATTCTTCGGTAAAAAACCATCTAAAGGAGTGAACCCGGATGAGGTTGTAGCTATTGGTGCAGCAATTCAGGGAGGTGTATTGACAGGTGATGTAAAAGACGTATTACTACTTGACGTTACTCCACTTTCTTTAGGTATTGAAACAATGGGTTCTGTATTCACTAAATTAATTGAGGCGAACACTACGATCCCAACTAAAAAATCTGAAGTATTTTCTACAGCTTCTGACAACCAGCCAGCTGTAAGCATTAGAGTAGGACAGGGAGAAAGATCAATGTTCAACGATAATAAGGAAATCGGTAGATTCGATCTTCAGGATATTCCACCAGCACCAAGAGGAGTTCCTCAGATTGAAGTAACTTTCGATATTGATGCGAATGGTATCCTAAGTGTATCTGCTAAAGATAAAGGAACTGGTAAAGAGCAGTCTATCAAAATTCAGGCTTCTTCAGGTCTTTCTGACGAAGAAATCGAAAGAATGAAGAAAGAAGCTCAGGAAAACTCTGCAGCGGATGCTAAGAGAAAAGAAGAAGTTGAAATCTTCAACAAAGCTGACGGATTGATCTTCCAGACTGAAAAGCAATTGAAAGAATTCGGTGAAAAGCTTTCTGCTGACAAAAAAGCAGCTATCGAGGCAGCTCATGCAGAATTAAAAACAGCTTTCGAAGCTAAAAATGTTGATGACGTAAAAGCTAAAACTGAAGCGTTAGATGCAGCATGGATGGCAGCTTCTGAAGAGTTATATGCAGCGGGTCAACAGCCAGGTGCTGATGCAGGTGCAGGAGCTCAGAATGCAGGTGGAAATGCCGGAGCTGAAGATGTACAGGATGCAGACTTCGAAGAAGTAAAATAATAAATGTAAACACTAACATTTAATTATAAATCAACCCCGCAGTAATTTATTTACTGCGGGGTTTTTATTTAGACTGATATTCAGATTTTATACATCAACTTTTAAAGTATTTTTTTTACTTTCTAAAATGGTTTTGCCCCAATCATTAATATGATTTAACAAAGGAATAAATGATAATCCTAAATCTGACAAACTATATACAACTTTTACGGGAGGCTTTGTTCCAAATACTGTTCGTGTTATTAATTGATCTCTTTCCAATTGTCTCAGCTGAATACTTAAGGTTGTTTCAGTAATAAAAGAAAGCTCTTTTTTTAGTTCACCAAACCTTTTATCACCATTTTTTAAGTGACAGAGAATAACCGCTTTCCATCTTCCTCCAATGAAATCCATAACAAAACTTACTGCACAGGGATATGATTTTTGATCAACATTGATGTATAAGGTCTTACATTCTTTTTCCATCTTTTTTATAGTATCTAAATTGATAGTTATTTTATGCTAATAGTACAAGATCTATTTTTACACAATATTAATCAGAATAAAAGAAATAAAAAAATGTACCAGCTAGCACAAATTAATGTTGCCCGAATGATAGGAGCTAACATAGAAGATCCGGTAATGAATGAGTTTGTCAGTCATTTGGACTCAGTAAACCGATTGGCAGAGGAAAGCGATGGATTTATCTGGAGACTGAAAGACGATGAAAATAATGCTACAAGTTTTAATCCGCTTAATGATGAGAAAATTATTATCAATATCTCTGTATGGAAAGATATAGAATCGTTGGAATATTATACCTATAAGACATTTCACGTTGATTTTGTAAGAAGAAGAAAAGAATGGTTTCAAAAATATGGAAAGGCCTATTATGCTTTATGGTGGATTAAAGATAATGAATATCCAAGTATTGACGAGGCATTAAAACGTTTGGAATATTTGCAGGAAAAAGGTTCATCTTCCTATGCATTTAATTTTCAATCTGTTTTTCAAAAGCCATAGCTAAATATATAATGATAAAAGAGAACAACTTTAATACACTATAAATGCAGTATATTAAAGTTGTATTGTTATTGTATTCTTTATATGAAGAATTAAATGCATATATTTTTTTATTTTAAGTTAAAATAACTTAAACATTTTCAAAAACTTACTTTTTATTTAGAATAATTATAATTAATTTTGCAGTCTAAATATTTTAAGGGTGAAATTATCGTTATTAGCAGGTGCTGTTTTTCTAACAGCAGGCGGATTCCTGTCTGCCCAAAAAGTAGAAATTTTTCACAATGGACAACGCAAAACGGGAGAACTTGTCAGTGGTGGTTTGAAAGAATGTAAACAATTGCATAAAAATGGCAATTCTATGATTCTTAAAGGAAAATGTCAGATCACTTTTCTGAATGACAATAATAGAGAAGAAACCATTATAATAAAAGAAGGGGAGGAACTGAATCTGCAGATTCTATCACCTAAAAGTTCATCTCGTGAAAGATCAGAAATCCGAATCGAAGGTGTACAGCTTACAGCAAGAAAAAAACAATTTTCTGAGATCGTTATTCAACAGGAAGCACTTCAAAACCTCCAGTCATTTTCAATTGGTGACGTATTGCAGCAATTACCCGGTCAATATGTACAGCAATTTGACAATACTCAATTTAAAAATATTGTATTCAGAACTGCCAGTGGACCTTCAATCACAGGCTCCGGAACAGTTCCGGGAGGTGATGATTTTGGAAACAGGGCATTTGGAGTACAGTTGATGGTCAATGATATTGCCTTGTCTAATAACGAAAATATGCAGAGCTATGATTCTGCCAACAGCGGTCCTTTTGGAATAAGCTTTAATACTTCTACCAAAGGAGGAAATTTAATGCCCGGACAGCCTAACTATGGGGTCGATTTAAGAGAAGTTCCTACAGAAAATATAGAAAGTATTGAAGTTATACAAGGAGTTCCAGATGCCAAATATGGTGATTTAACTTCCGGATTAATCAAAGTTACCACAACGGCGAAGGCATCACCATTACGATTGGATGCCTCTCTGAGAGAAGGAACTTATCAGGTTGGCCTTACCAAAGGTTTTAAAATTAATCAGAACAATGCCCTGAATGCTTCCGTTGATTATATGAATTCGCTTTCAGATCCCCGAACCAGTCTTGTAGGGTATGACAGAACAAATGTCAATCTTCTTTGGTCAAGTAATAAAAATGGCTTTAGAAATAAGCTTTCTGCTTCATTTTCTACCAATAGCAGCAAGGGAAAAAGAGACCCGGATGATGTTGACGGAATGATTATCAATGTCGAAAACAAAAGCTTTTCATTAGGAAATAATATCAGCTATTTTTTTGCACAGAATGGTAAAAAAACATTCTTCAAATCAATCAATGTCGATATGGGGATAAGCTATGCAACTCAGCTTACAGAACGCAGATATTGGCTGAACCAGGGAGCCCGGCCGTATGGAAACTCTACGACAGATGGTGTTTATTATGCACCTTATACACCACCAAGTTATGAGAATCAGGCATTTTCGGATGGTAAACCTCTTAATATTTACACCAATTTTAGTATTAACGGAATAAAATTAACTTCTTCGAAATGGGCTCATAACTATAGTATGGGTGCTAACTTCCGCTATGGAGATAACTTTGGAAAAGGAAGATACGGAACTGCAGGTCAGTTTACTACGATAAATGCAGCCGGGCAAGGGTCCAATGGGATGAGAGATTTTAATTACAGGGATAATGTATTTTCCAGTAAACAATATGCACTGTATATTCAGGATAATATTACCAAAGTCTTTGCTAATAAACACATTTTTAAAACAAATCTGGGTCTTCGTTATGATCTGCAGAATTCATATTCTACCTATTCGCCAAGGGTAAACACATCTTATCAGATGGGAAAATTTTCTGTGAGAGGAGGGTTTGGATTAACATCTAAAGCACCTTCACTCAATCAGCTCTATACATCACCGAGATATTTTGACTTTTTGTTAGGGGATTATCGTTTGCCTGGATATTACTCAGCGGCGATTATGCAAACAGTAGTGACTCCAGGAGATAATGCAAGCCTTAAACCTTCAAAAAGCTGGAAAACGGAAATAGGAGTTGATTACAGATTTCCTTTCGCAATAGTTAACCTTACGGCATATTACAATAAGTTGGTTGATGGTTTTACCACATTGAGTGTTCATAAGATTATGGATAAAGCCAAAGTGGATGTCAATATATCCGGAACAAACGTGCCTACTTTTGAAGTGGTAGGAACTGAAAAATTTAATTACCTCCAGAACAGAATTATTAATGGATACCAGTCTTCAGATAAAGGATTGGAACTGATGGCCAGCTTCAAAAAAATAGAAGCTCTTAATCTTGTGATTGGTTTCAATGCCAGTTATGTAGAAACTTCTGGGCAGAAAGACGACGGGCTTTACAAAATCAGTGCGCCGGAGATCATGGATAAGGATTTCCAATACGGGATTTATAATGATATTAAAAATAAAAGATCCATGGCCAGAGCGAGTTTCAGTTTTGATTATCACCTGGCTTCATCAGGGTTAATTATTGGCCTGAGAACGGATCATTTTCTTTCAGACAGATCACTTACAGGAATGAATGACATTTATCCGATAGGATATATAAAACATGATGGAGAAATGCAGATGATTCCTGAAAATGAACGTACCAATCCAAAATACCAGGGATTGTTCCTGAAACCTTCTGAAGAAAAACTTTCAGGGCTATATAACAAAACACTTCATAATGTTCATTTAAGAGTTACAAAAGATTTCTTAAGTGGTTTCAGATTGTCAATATACGTAAGTAATGTTTTCAATTTAAAAGCATATGATGAAAGAGGAAGTGTTTATGGCAACTTTACTTCTACTTCGTTCGGAGGAAATATTTCATACAGATTTTAATAATACTAAAAATAAAAATAATGAAACGATTAATACTATTGTTAATAGTTCCCGTTCTTACTCTTGTTGGATGCAACAGAGATGATGACTTTGGAGGGAATAACGAGATTAAGCCTGTTCCGTTTACTATAAATATTAAATATGATGCTTCCAAATATCCTTCTGTGGCAGATAAAGGAGTAGCGAATGTAACCGTTATTCTGAAAAATACAGCAACAGAAGATCAGATTGTGGGAAAAACAGATGCCAACGGAGAACTGAAATTAGATGCCGTTCTGCCGGGAAGCTACAGTGTTCAGGCTGAGCTTCAACTAAAGCAGAGTGAATATGAACAGCAGCTAGGGGAGGAAACAAGTTATGAAATTGTTCACTTCGGAGGTTTTGATGAAAAAGTAACCATCAATGCCAATACTTCTTCGAAATTGATCAGAATTACCAGTGGAAACCTTGGTGATCTTGTGATTAAACAATATTATTATGCAGGTTCTGATAATAAATTAGGAGCCAATTTCAGAGATCAGTTTATTGAGATCCACAACAATTCAGATCAGACTATTTATGCTGACGGCTTATACCTGGTATTTCTGGAAGGAAATGTGAACAGTAATGTGACGACCTATACTTTATCCAACGGACAGTATGACTGGAGCAAAACTGCTGGAGGAGGTGCATCAGCCAATACAGATTATGTATACTCTAATATACTTATCAAAATACCTGGAAGCGGTAGTCAATATCCTATCTTACCAGGGAAAAGTATTATTGTAGCTCAAACAGCCATTAATCATAAAATGCCTTTCGATGATATTAACGGTACAGGAATAGCGATACAGGAACCTGACAGAACTGTTGACCTGAGCCATGCTGACTTTGAAACGTATATGGGAGATTATAATATAAGTATTGGTAAGAAGCCTTTTGCATGGGATATTCAGAATATTATGGTGCCGGATATGCAGGTTGCTTATTGGAGTATTGCCTCTAATGACTTAATCCTGAATGTGAATTCTATGCTGGGATTGGGAATTCTGAGAGCAACAGATGCAGAAGTGGCAAGCTGGCAAAAAGTAGCAGCTCCTAAAGCGCCTACCGGAACCCTGTTTTTGCAAATTCCTAAAAACTATATCATAGACGGAATAGATATTACAGATAAAGAGCAGAAAGTACCTAAAGATTTCCCTGCAGATATAGATGCTTCAAGAACTTTTATTGTCAACTCACAGGGGCAGGCTGAAGGTACTTTTAGCGGATTTTCTGTCATACGTAAAACGAAGGAAATTATAAGTGGACGCGTGGTATTGCAGGATACAAATAATTCTGCCAATGATTTTGTAACGATTAAAGCAAACCCTAGAGGATATGCGCAATAATAAAAATAAGACAATTAAAGTTTTTCAATACGGAATGTTGGGATTGGCCGTATTAAGCAGCCAGTTTTTCAATGCTCAGACTAGTCATTTAGATAGTATTAACATCAGTTCTGTAGAAAAAGATATTAGAATAAATGATCCCTATATTTCATTTTTCCAGCCTTTGGATTTTTCTCGGACAACTTTTCAGTATTCTTCTGTAAAACAAAATTTTAAAAGAGTACAGACTGCAGGAGAAACAGGCAGTTTTACGTTTCAGTCTGAAGGAGTTTATAAACTGAATAATAAAATTGCCTTATCTGGAAGACTTAGGGCAGACAAAACTACCGAAGAAGACGTTCCCTATATTCTGAGTGATGAAAGAACTACCAATTCTTCTTTTATTTACAATCCTTCGTATTATTGGGTTCCACGTTCGGCAAGATGGCAGAAACAAAACTATTTTATCAATGGACAGTTTGCCTATAATCCTGTAAAACCTGTAATCCTGCAGTTGGGAGGAGAAGGAAGTTATTCCAAATCTTACCGTCAGAATGCAGATCCAAGACCGAAAGTAGATGATTACAAATATAAAGCTTTTGCAAAATTGGGTCTGAAATGGAAGCAGCATGCCATTTTCGGAAAACTGAGCTATGTACATCATTACAAGGGAAATGACATCATGTTTGTCAATATGAAAGGAAATGTACCTGCAAATGACAGCATTTATATCCGTTATAATGAAGGATATGGTAATCAGTATATCGGGAATACCGAGTATAAAACTTCCGAATATAAATTAGGAGGTTATATCTGGGGTGGTGAATATGCTTTTAATAATGAGAATACCCATTTTTCTGCCGGATACGATTATAAAAATCTGATTGAACGTTTTTACAGAGTTTTTGAATATCAGGACGGCAGCTTTAACTGGCATAAAGACTATACAAAATATTCCGGACTGAAAACGGATCTTCACAGTTTCTACCTGAATTTTTTAGGAAATTATAATGGTAAAAAATGGGCTTCCATGATGACCTATCAGGATCAGCTGGATACCAATTACAACTATCCTTTGGAGTACAGATCCTACCGTCTCGAGCAGAAGAATCTTTTCTGGAAGAATAGTGTGGTTTGGTTTAATCATAAAAATGAGGCATTTAAAATTCTTTTTGATGCAGCCTATGGAAAGAATCACGTGAAAGATGCTTCTGTAGTAATGGACAGGAAACTTTCCTTTTTCAATTACCGTTTGGGAGCGGAAAAAGAATTTGCTTTAAAACCTTCCCATAAATTAGCTGTCGGTCTTTCACAAAACTTGTATATTCCATTGGAAAAAGAATTCAATTATCAGCCTTACCAAAGCACAAAAGAGAATATCTTTGCAACTAAAATCGCTCAGCCGGACTTCGCTTATGATGCAACGCCTAAAATTGGTCTTAATTTTAACGCAAGTTATATTTTCGATCAGAATAAAATCAGGTATGAGCTGTTTGGAAGTTTTTCTCAAACCTGGCTGATGAACAGTACATATAAAAATCAAGTGGACTACAATGGCAGAGCTAATCATGTTGCCCTGGTAGGATTGAATGTTTATTATTAAAAAATAAATGAAAGACAGATATCTCGCTTTTCTGGCCATTGCCGGAATAGTATGTTTATTAAGTTATACTTCAAATGACTCTACGGGATATACCGTAGAAGAGCTTCGTACCTTATACAGCAGCGGAGATCAGAACAAATGGCCGGCTGCTCATTTATTTGATGAAGCGAAAGAAGGTTTTCAGGATATAGGACCCTTGTCTAAAATGAAATTTCCTGAAGATAATCCCTATTCCGAAGATAAAATGGAACTGGGAAAAATGTTATTTTTTGATCCGAGATTATCCAAAAGCGGACAGATTTCCTGTGCCAACTGTCACAATCCTGAAATTGGCTGGTCAGACGGAAGCAGAGTTTCCTTTGGGCACGACAGGCAGACGGGAACCAGAAATGCACCTACTTTGGTGAATATCGGATATGCTAAAACATTTTTCTGGGACGGTCGTTCAGCGACTTTGGAGGAACAGGTGAAAGCCCCTATCGAAAATCCGGTAGAAATGAATCTGCATATGTCAATGGCAACAAAAAATATCAGGAAGATTAAAGGTTATAAAACTTTCTTCATAAAAGCTTTCGGGAATGGGGAAGTGACCGAAGAGAAAATTGCAAAAGCTGTTGCTACATTTGAGCGCTCTCTGATAAGTCCGCCATCAAATTTTGACAAATTCGTTACCGGAAAAAAAGATGCTTTAACGGATTCTGAAATTAACGGACTTCATTTATTCCGAACTAAAGCTAACTGTATCAATTGCCACAACACCCCTTATTTTTCTGACCAGAAATTCCACAATTTGGGACTGACATATTACGGAAAGAAATATGAAGATCTGGGAAGATATATCGTTACCAAAAAGAACGAAGATGTAGGAAAGTTCAAAACACCTACGCTGAGAGAAGTTTCTGAGAATAAACCTTACATGCATAACGGACTTTTCCCTGAACTGGCAAACATTGTTATGATGTACAACGCCGGAATGGGAAGGGAAACTCCAAAAGGAGATCAGATCAATGATCCAAAGTTTCCCCACAAATCAGGAATGATAGAAAAACTGAATTTAACAGACGACGAAGTTTTTGATATTGTAGCATTTTTAAAAACCCTAAATAGTTACAAATACAAAATGCGTCCACCGGAATTACCTAAGTCATAATCATTATAATAAAACTCTTCCAGCCCTGGAAGAGTTTTTTATTTCAAAAAATAATAATCGCTGTATTCAATCATAAAACAATTTTCTTAACCGGATATTTCGTTGATAGTAATACTTATTTTGTCAATTTAATATCTGGTTTTGTGTGTTGGATTTGGGTATAAAGTTTGCTTAAAAAGCTCTTTAATTCCATAATAAATATTTAGTTATTAATAATTTATGAAAATTTATTTATGAATTATGAGATGTGATTTTAATTTGTATATTTGATTTTATTTAGAATAAATAAAAATATTGTTTAAAGAAATAATTAATGAATACAATTTTATCCATCTAATCCACAATTTCACTAAAAAAACTATGGAACAACAAAACAAAAGAATCCTCACGCTGGATTTAATAAAAGGTATAAGTGTCATCGGAATGATTATCATACATACCTTGTTGGTGTATGCCAATGTAAAATCACAATATGAAACAGCAATTGGCAGTTTTATTGTTTTTCTCGGAAGAGGAACTTCCATTTTCCTGATCTGCATGGGAATTACCTTTATGACTTCCAGCCATCAAAGTCTTAAGAGTGCTTTGAAACGTGGTGTTTTACTGGTATTTGCAGGCTTGTTTATGAATTTTATGAAGTTTATGATCCCTGTGATTTTTAATTTTGCTCCTGATAATTTTATTCAGAAATATGGATGGCATGCTCCTATAGAGCAGCAATATGTATATCTGGTACAGCTGGGTGATATTTTACAGCTGGCAGGAATGTCTTTGCTGTTTGTCGGGTTTATCAGAGAATATGTTAAAAATAAATACATCATTCTGGCGATAGGTCTGTTCGTTGCATTGATATCCAGAGAAGTTAGTGGAATTAACCTGGACTATCCTGTGATCAATTATATTCTGGATCTTCTTTTTAATACTGACTATCCGGCTTACGTGTATTTTCCTGTTTTTCCATGGATGGCTTTTATCATCATCGGAATGTTTTTCGGAAAATGGTTCCAGGAGCTGAACTACAACAGCAAACAATTATTTAGAAATATGCTGTATGTGGGATTGGTTTTCGTTGCAGTTGGTGCGCCATTGGTTTTTCTGTATGGCGAATACAATTATAACGGTTTCTATCATATGGGACCCGGAGGAGTTGTTTATTTTGCAGGCTGGACGCTGATCTTCCTGTGGATTATCTATACTCTCACGGTAAACAGCAAGGAAAATAAGGCAATTAAAGTTTTAAAATATTGCAGCAGAAACCTGACTTCAATGTATATGATCCAATGGATACTGATCTCATGGGGAAAAGGTATTTTTGGGTACAGACAGCATAGTATTGGTTATGTAATGGTGCTTGTTGTACTGTATATTATTCTCACGTTTTCAGTCCAGACTTTGGTAGATATTGTGAGAAAGAAAAAAACATTAATTGTTTTCAGACCAATGTCAGCGGACAAAACAGTTTTGAAATAATTCCAATCCTTTTTTAATCATAAAAACCACAGTAAACTTACTGTGGTTTTGTTTTGGAATTAAAGAATCTCCACTTCTTCAGGAATTACAAAAAGAATCGTACAACCTTGTTCAGACTTTACTGAATGTTTAAAATTGGGTGGAGTATACAGATAATCTCCTTTTTCAAGTTGGGCTCCTGCAATAGTAGCATCACCTTCCATAATAAAAAGTTCCTCTCCGGCAGGATGATTGTGATAAGGATAGCTGGCTCCCGGTTCAAATTTTAAAAGAATGCTGGTAGAACGGTTTTTCTCCGGATCGAATTTTAAAGATTTTACAAAGATACCTTCATAATGAATTCCTTTTTCAATTAAAGGCTGCCATTCTTTTTGTTCTGTTTTTACGATGTAATCGTGGATGTTGGTGTTCATGATATATAAATTTTAATTGTTATTGTTGTAAAAATTGGTCTAAACTCCATTGATAACGGGAGAAAGTACTCAGGAGAAATGCTCCGGCGCAGAATACAAAAACAGAATAATCTAAAGGCTCTTTAATGCCAAAAGAAATACTCATCGCAACCGCAAAAAATAAAGTAAGAATAGAGGCGCACCGTGCAGTTCCTTTTACCAGATAACCTACAAGAAGCAGAATACCGATTGATAATTCAGCAGCTGTAGACAATACGGCTATTATGGAAGCCCATGACTGCGGTAAAAATGAATTTGTTTCAGCGGTATATTCCACAAACTTTTTCCAGCCTGAAGATTGCGCTCCCCAAAGATTCAGCCTGCTCGCTACGGCAGATAAAAATCCGAATGCCAAAGCTATCCTTAATAAAAAAACGGCGGTGTCCTGTTGCGTTTTCATACTTATAATTTTTAGGTCTTAATTACAGTACAAAGTTCAGGGAAAACCGTTGTCTAAAGAATAGACAATTTTGGGAAAAACATATAATATTTAGAAGGGAGGAGGGAAGTTGGAGGCTGGAAGTTAATATGACGCTGTTGATTTCTTCTTTTAGATTTCCTTTACTGCCTTTTGATAATCTTTAGGGGAACGTGAAGTATGCTTTTTAAAGAAATTTGAAAAGTAGAAAGGATCATTGAAGCCCAGCTGATAAGCAATTTCCTTTACTGATAGTTTTTCATACAGTAAAAGTCTTTTCGCTTCAGAAATAATAAGGCTGTAGATAACATTCTGAGCGGTTTTGCTTGTGTGGAGTTTTGAAACTTCATTCAGTTTGGCTTCAGTAGTTCCAAGGAGATCAGCAAAATGAGAGACCTGATAATTGTTTTTGAAATTCTTTCTGACACTTTCAAGGAATTTTAAGAATAAAGCATCCGGTTTCCAGATTTCATCACCGTTGGCAATTTTACTGCGGTTGATTTCTACCAACAGCAATTCTACCAGAGAATGTGTAGAAATCAGATATTGATAAGGCTGTTCCAGAATTTCTTTTTCAATGGTGTTCAATGTTCCTGAGAAAAATGAAGGATTATGAATCATGATTATCTCATTCATTCCGAAATGACAAAAAAGCCCGTTGTGAAAAATAAGTTCAATATCACTGTCACTTTTAGAAAAGAAGTCCAGAGTAAATTCTAATGCAGTAAGTTCTCCTTGAACTGTTTTTAACTGATGAAACTGCCCTGAAGTAATCGTTACGACCTGATTGGGTTTCAGGATAAAAATATTTTCGTCAATCAAAATTTCAGCACTTCCATGATGACACCAAAATAGCGTGTATCTGATGACGCGTCTTGGCTCAGGATGCCCTGACTGATTAGAATATTTTTTTATTTCAATCATTTTTAAACTTGTTAAAAATTAATGTAACTGAATTGGGTGAAATTTAAATCTATTTGCTATACCAAGAAATTTAGTTTTGTTTTTGATCAATTTTTTTCAAATCTTTCCTTACTAACATGATTTCTTCTTCAGTAAGCTTACCATAACCCATTGCTTTAATTTGCTTAAGTTGTGTTTTTCCTATTTCATCTTGTTTATTATTTTTTAATAACTCATCCCGTAATGAAATATAATCTTGGGCTGAGTAAACTTCATCTTTCAAAAATTCTGCAATATTTTTATTTTTTCCAACACATCCTAGGGTATATTTCATAATTAAAGGATTGCTGGAGTAGAATGTATAGATTTCTAAGAATCTTTTATCATTCCTTTTAAACAGTTCTTTTCCTGAATACACCTTTAGTGCATTACTGCCATTCATCGCAAAATAAAACAGTTCGTCATTAGTCGCTATTTTGGCAACTTTTTTAAATTGATTATAAATTTTACTTTCTTCTCCTCCTGCTCCGATATGAGATGATTCAGCGTAGGAAATATGATCTAAAGGTTTTGCTAGCTTTTTTACCGCATCAGAAACCTGAGCATTATATCCTATACAACTTAAAGTAAGAAGTAAACCGCAAAAATATTTATAACTCATTATTTATATTAATATTTAAAGTTAAATAAAATAACTGAACGATTAAATACCTAAATTCGTGTAGATTTAAACAAAAAATTCAGAATGAAATACTCTAAAATTATTATCGTTGTTACCCTGTTTTTATTTCAGTTAGGTACAGCACAGGAAAAAGCAGATGTAGTTTTAAATACAGCCTTTAAAGAAGCTAAAGCAGGGAAGAAAAATGTTTTACTGATATTCCATGCTTCATGGTGCAAATGGTGCAAGATGATGGAAAAAAATATGGATCTTCCTGAAGCCAAACCTATTTTTGATAAAAGATTTGTCACTGCTTATGTGGATGTTCAGGAAAGGGGCGAAAAGAAAAGTCTTGAAAACCCTGGCGGGCAGGAATTGATGAATAAATATAAAGGTGAAAATGCCGGACTTCCTTTCTGGCTGATTCTAAATCCAAAAGGAGAAGTACTGGCAGATTCTTTTGATGCTAAAGGAGAAAACCTGGGATCACCGGCCACACCGGAAGAAGTAACTGCTTTTATTGCCAAGTTAGGGAAGGCCTCAAAACTGAATAATGAAGAATCGCAGACAATAGAGAAGGTATTTGTAAAGAAATAAAAACTCTTCTATTTATCATAAAAAACAAATCCCCGGAAATATAAGCTCCGGGGATGTATTTTGAATCATTACCAGTGACTATAATTCTTGGTAAGAATATTCAATATTAGTCCATAAAACCTGATCCCCTGATTTTATCATTTCAGAAGGAGTTGTGAAAATATTTCCAAAAATATTTTCGTATTGGGTTGTCCCAAAATGTGCACTTTTAGTAATCAATAGTGCATCATGATCGTTTCTGGGTACTTTTTTAATGTATCTGTAAGTTCTTTTTAAAGTAAACGAAGAGTTACCTTTCTTGAAATCACCAATGTAAGCTGGCTTATTGTTATTCTCTTTGATCAGTACAGAATCATTTACGATTGTAAAACTATAAGTAAAATCTGTAGATGAGGTTTCTGAAATCAATCTGATCGTCTTGTTTTTAAGATCAAGGTTTATTTTTTTCCAGGAAGGTTCCTGGTAGAGGTTCCAGTATTGGCTTAGGTAGGTTTCATCAGGATTAGATTTACTTCCGAATGATCCGGTATAAAGAGTGGTTCCTTTTACCGCATAGCTTTTGAATTCAAACTGATACATTTCTTTATCAATCGGCTTCGGATCATCAATGGTGTTGTCATTATTTCCACATGAGATCAGCGAGAGGCATATCATTGCTGCATAAAAAGGGTACTTCATTGTTATTATTTTTGCAAAAATAGGGGTTTTACACGTATGGGGTGAAATAGAAGAAGGTGTGATTTGTCAGTAACAGAAAGAAAAAGCAAAAAGACGAATTCATTTATTTGCCTTTTTGCTCTTTGTTTTACCTATTATTTTCCAAAATATATCATATCCTGCTTCTGCTGTTCATTATAAATGATCTGGAAGCTTACAGGCATATATTGATAAAGGAGTTTCCAGTGTTGAATCTTTGCGTGTTTCTTGAAACTTTCAAAAGATCTTACAAACAGGTTTTCAATCATGGTTCTTACATAAGAATCCCCATTTTTATAGATTGAGTCCATCAGTTTAAGGTGATGGGCAATAATACTGATTTTAGATTCCTGTAAAAGCTTCTTCAGATAATTCACGGTAGCCTGCATGATTCCAGCGAAATTGTCCTGAACAGACAACTGTGTGATTTCATTGCGAAGTGGCGGATAGAAAAATTTTAAGTATTCAACAGCTATTTTTTGATTAATAGTTTGCATTTGTACTTTCATCATAATTAAGATTTTTCAAACACTTTGTATTGCAGCGAAATGTATACCAAAATTTAAAGGCAGGCTGCAAAAATAAATACGGATACTATCACAGCGATGTGAGTGAGCAATATCTCTGTATTGTGTCTGTTATTCGTGGTTTTCCAGGTTTTCCAGTCTGAAATTCTTCTTATTTTATTTTTCATAATCTATTGATTGTGAGTTATTTTTAATTTTGTTTAATTTAAACACTTTGTAATGAAACGGATAAAAAATGTAATAAAACCTTTATATACCGTGACTGTAAATTTGTCTTGAATATACCTTCTGAAGGTTGGTAGAAATGTGACTAAAAATCACTTTTCTGTATTCTTCACTGCAGAAAGCGGTACAATTGTCCAGAGAATAGATAAAAGTAGTCTCAATTGCATTTTTTAATACAGTATCTCCATCAGTGTAAATTTTGTCCATTTTCTGTAAACTTCTGAACAACAGATTTCTGTCATTCTGACGGATCATATTTTTAATACGTTCTGTAAAAGTGCGGATGATGCTGTATGAATTTTGAATTTTAATTTCTTTCACTTCTTGTTCAAAATCAGGAACCACATCTGTGATTTCCTTTACGGCTTGTAGATAATTCATAATATTATATTTTAATGGTGTTCCAGCATTTTGATAATGGCGCCAAAGATGAAAATGGTTAAAAAAGCAAAAAAGAGCAGATGATAGGGCTTCAGCCACTTTGGCGTTTCAGGTCCTCTGCTTTTTAATCTTCTCAGCTTGTCGAGTCTGTTTAAAGTCTTTAAGTCCATTTTTCTATGTTTTCAAATCATGATGCCAATGGTATTCCGTTGAAAATAAATTTTATTTAAAGTGTTGATAAATAATATTTTGTGATTTTTAAGCTTGATTTTTGAAACAAAAAAGCATGTCAAAATGATAAGGAGTTTATCAATTTGGAAAAATGAAAGGCAAAAATTTTTCTTGCCAGCACAATTACAACGGAATGGCTGAAATTCCCCTCTCTTGGAGGGGTGGCGAAAATTCAAAGAATTTTTGACGGGGTGGTATAAATCTACTTCAATAAAATCTATCTCATCTTATGACATTTTTTAAGTTTCGCAGAAAGAATAAGAATGAATATCTTTGCAGTCCAAATATTCAGAAAAATGTTTTCAAAAATAATAGTACACAGAGTCGGAAATAAGATCAATGGAGATTCCCTGACACTTTCCCAGGAGGAATTGAAACTGGAAGAAGGAATGGCAGAAATGCTTGAAGATTACTTTTTAGGATCTTTTAAATCAGAAGAAACTTTTCATTTTTACAGTGACACTTATCTGGTGAATAATCCGGTTTACAGTGCGGTATCAGAAATTTTTGATGACAAAGCCAAGTTCATCTGGGAATCTGAAAACATTGCAAAACATCTTTTTGAAGCAGCTGAAAACCCAAGAGTTCAGAGTGGAGAACTTTTTATCGTATTTTTTGAAGATGAAAGTGACCGTCCTGATAAAGTGGACAAAATCGGGATCTTCAAAACAGAAAAGAGAGAATCTTTCCTGAAAATCACTCCTTCAGAAGAAACATTTGACATTGAAAAAGATCAGGGAATCGGGCTGTCTAAAATTGATAAAGCTGCTTTGATCTACAACAACAATAAGGAAACCGGATATGTACTTTCTGTAGTTGATAACAACAAAAATGGGGATATGTACTACTGGTTTGAAGATTTCCTTAAAGTGAAACAGCGTGATGATGAATATTTTCACACACAGGAAGCTTTGATGGTGTATAAAGATTATATCACAAAACAGCTTCCTCAGGAATTTGAAGTTTCCAAAGCAGATCAGGCAGATTTCCTTAATAAATCAATTAATTTCTTTAAAGAAAAAGAAGAATTTAAACTTGATGAATTTGCTAATGAGGTATTGGGAGACGAACATGTGATTGAAAGTTTCGTGAACTTTAAAACAGATTACGAACAGGATATGCAGGTGAATATTGCTGAAGAATTCCCGATCAGTGAAGCTGCGGTAAAAAAGACACAAAGACATTTTAAAAGTATTATCAAATTAGATAAAAACTTCCACATTTACATCCATGGAGACCGACAAAAAATCGAAACGGGTGAAGATGATAAAGGGAAATATTACAGACTTTATTTTGAAAAAGAGGTGTAAAAAAGAATTCTCCCATTCAATAATATTATCATAACTTTATCTCACCACACAAAATAATAGTTATGAAATTTATGATCATTTTCTGGGGGATTTTTCTCTTTTTTTTCTGCGTTCCTTTTCCGATTTTCATTTATATGATGAGTGAGGAACTGGCGACAGAACCGAGAAATTCATTAGCTGTGAGCTATGGATATCTCGGTTTTTCTTTGCTCATATGGCTGTATGTTATTGCCTTCTTTGTTAATATCCTTTTTATAAAAACCTTTAAAGAGAAGAATACTATTCAATCCATACTGCGGAACGGAATTCCCAGAGAAGCAAAAATCATCAGCTATAAACTCCTGAAGTATATTCCGAAAACCAATATGAATATCATTCAGATTGTTCTTTCATTTCCTAATCTCAGAAATACCTTGATTGAGCATGAAATGATGTTTCACGATTCTAAACCGCAGCAAAAAAGATTTGATGTCGGAAATAAGGTGAAAGTACTGCTTAATCCCAAAGTTTCACAGGAGCCTTACTTTATTTTAAGTGATCAGAAAGTGGGGTTCAATACCTCAGGAATCGTTTTAAGAATTGTATTTGCTGTATTAATGATTGCTTACATAGGAGGACTCTACTATTACTTCTATATGCGGGAATCTTTTGATTTTGGCTGGAGATTCCTGACCTTCATGCACCCGATTATTTTCAGCGGTGTAATAACGCTTATTTATATATTGGTTTTTCAGTTGCTGATCAGCAAGCTTTTTAAAAATAAAAAAGAAGAACAAATCCTCTTTTCAGGAAGAAATGCTGAAGCCAATATTATCAGCGTAAGCCAGACAGGACTTCTTGTCAATGACCAGCCTCAGATTATGTTTCAGGTAAGTTTTAAAGACTTCAGAGGAACTGAACATATTGCGGTCTACAAGAAAATTGTCAGCCTTTTGAATCTCTCTTCTGTCCCTAAATACGGAACTATTGAAATTATGTATGATGAGAATGATCCAAAGAAGATTATGATCCCTAAAGGGTTTTAGGGCAAAATGAATGAAGTAAAAGCGGAAAAGGATAATAATGTATCGAATTAATCATTTAACATAAACAAAAATAACAAAAAGCATTTTTTAATAAATGCTTTTTGTTATTTAAGTAATATGATAAAACCAATTCAATTTTATACGAAAAATTTTTAAGTGAAAAATATGTTTTTGTCATAAAATCAACGGGTTAACATAATAAAAAATATCTTATAGATATGAGTTAGTTGTATATATTTGAGACCTGATTAAAAAACATATTTTATGAAAAAAATGAAAAAAATGACTCGCGAAGACCTTAAAACTGTAAAAGGAGGAATTAAACAAGTTTGGATTGCAGAATTTTGTGGTCAGACTGCTACTACAACGCAAGATTGGACTCCAGAACAAGCAAATCAGTGGCTTGCTAATCTTGAAGCAAATTACTGTAATTAATATTTGTTTCATATTAATTATTTGCACTTATAACTTTTATTATTAGGTTATAAGTGCTTCTTTTTTTGCAATCAAAAATGATTCTATGTATTACGATAAAAAACTACTCCAATTATTAACCTTATTTTTTAGTGTTTTATTTTTTTCTCAATTACATAAAAAAGATACTCTGCGGGGTGAGTTTACCTATTTATTGAAAGCTAAATTGAATACATCAACTCCTGATTATAGACATGAAGAATTTTTTTCATTACAGATAGATGATAAACGTGCTTTTTTTGCAAGTATTCAATCACTTAAAAGAGATTCAGTATTCCAGGCACTTCCAATAAAAACTTTAGAAAATGGAGCAAAACTGTTAAGCTCGAAAGGAGTGTCAGTTCCAAAAACAAAATTTTCCTTTACCATAATACAATCAAATGAAAATATACAGTATTTTAACTTAGTTGGAATGTCCATACTTACCTATAAAGAGCCGATCATTAAAAATTGGAAATTGAGTAATGATACAAAAATAATAAACACAATTAATTGTAAAAAAGCAGAAGTTACCTTTAAGGGCCGAAATTGGATCGCCTGGTATGCTCCCGAAATTCCTTTACCCTATGGTCCATATAAATTTAGCGGATTGCCTGGATTGATTGTTAAAATAACAGATGATAAAGAAGAGTATGATTTTGAGCTTATAAAATCTATACCTGCATATAAATTAAAAGGTAAGTTAATTAACATAAGAGAAAATCGATATAGTGAAGCTTTTGAAACAACTCGACCGAAATTTGAAAAAGCGTTAAAAGATGCCAATGCGAACTTAATTGGTGTACTTGCAAGTTATGAAACCACTATTATACAAGGGCAGGAAATCATAAGACAAAGACAAAAAGAAAGGGAAGAAAACAAAAAATACGAAAACCCACTAGAATTAGAAAAAGATTAGTCATTACTAATCTTTTTCATTTGTTAATATCTATTCATCTTTTTTGCCTTATTTGCTATCTTTGTTTCCTTAGCTGAATCATATGAAAACAACAATTGTCGATCTGACAAAACCCATCCAATATAATGCAGGTGACCCTTGGTTTATGAGGGTGAAAATCAAACATAAAGCACACCGAAAGTCACATTGGCTGATTCGTTTGGCACTAAGACTTCCAGCAAGGCTTTTTCCTAAAAACTGGACGGGATGGGCAGATGACACGATCAAAAATATGGGTCTGCATGCCACAACTCATATTGATGCTCCATGGCATTATGGTCCTGTTGTGGAAGGAAAACCGGCTAAAACTATAGATCAGATTCCTTTGGATTGGTGTTATGGAGATGGAATTGTGATTGATTGCACTCATAAAGAAGACTTTGTTGCTATCACTGTAGATGATCTGAAAAAAGATCTGGATAAAAACAGAATTACTATAGAGGAAGGAAATATTGTTTTGATCAGAACAGATCGTGACAAGATGATGGGAACCTCAGATTTTGTAGAAAAAGGAACGGGAATGAGCAAAGAAGCTACAGAATGGCTGATTGATCAAGGTGTGAAAGTAATGGGAATTGACCAATGGGGTTGGGATCTTCCACTAAAATATATGGCTCAGAAGGCCAAGGAACTCAATGATCCCGAATTCTTCTGGGAAGGTCATCGTGTAGGCATCGAAAAAGAATATTTACACATTGAACAGCTTACCAATCTCAGTGCATTACCTCCATCCGGATTTAAAATCTGCGTATTTCCGTTAAAAATTGTAGGCGGTTCTGCAGCTCCGGCAAGGGTAGTGGCCATGATGAACGAATAGAAGTAAATTAAAAAAAGAAAGAGCAAACCTGCATGGCAGATTTACCCTTTCAAACATGATCATTTTTAGCGTTCTTCTTTATTGATCTAAGCTTTTTTCCTGAAAAATAGAGCTCTGCTGTACTCAAAATTCATTCTGGCGATATTGAGTACGGAAATTCCTTGCGGGCATTCCACTTCACAGGCTTCCGTATTGGAGCAGTGCCCGAATAATTCTATATCCATCTGAGCCACCATGTCCAGCACTCTTTTGCTTCGTTCTTCTTTTCCCTGAGGCAGAAGAGCCATATGGGTGATTTTTGCTGAGGTAAATAATGCTGCGCTGCCGTTTTTACATGTAGCAACACAAGCTCCGCATCCGATACACGCTGCAGAATCAAAAGCTTCTTCGGCCGTTTGGTGAGTCACCGGAATGGCTGTAGCATCAGGAGCCTGGCCTGTGTTTACCGATACAAAACCTCCTGAAGATATAATTCTGTCAAAGGCAGATCGGTCTACTTTTAAATCTTTCTTCACAGGAAAAGCCTCAGCACGGAAAGGTTCTATCAGAATGGTTTCCCCATCTTTAAAAGACCGTAAATGAAGCTGGCAGGTGGTTGTATTTTTCAGAGGACCATGGGCAATACCATTAATCATCATTCCGCATTGTCCGCAAATCCCTTCACGGCAGTCGTGATCAAATTCTACAGGCTCGCCACCTTCAATGATCAGTTTCTCGTTCAAAGTATCCAGCATTTCTAAGAAAGACATATGAGAATTCAATCCTTTCAGGTCGTAGCCTACCAGTTTCCCTTCACTTTTTCTGTCTTTCTGTCTCCATATCTGAAGATGTAAATCCATAATTTTCTGTTTTTTATTTGTAACTTCTTACCGTTGGCTGAATTTCTTCAAAGGTTAAAGGCTCCTTTATCAGCTCCGGTTCTCCATTTTCACCAGCCCATGCCCATGCAGAAATAAACTGATATTCAGCATCATTTCTCATTGCTTCTCCGTCCGGAGTCTGGAATTCTTCCCGGAAATGCGCACCACAGGATTCATTACGGGTTAAGGCATCGTAGCACATTAATTCTCCTATTTCAAAATAATCGGCTACACGGCCCGCTTTTTCCAGTTCGGTATTCATTTGATCTCCCTGTCCGGAAACTCTTACATCTTTGTAAAATTCCTCCTTCAGTTTTCTGATTTCCTGAATGGCATATTTCAGACCTTCTTCATTTCTGGCCAGTCCGCAATAATCATAGAGAAGTTTCCCTAATGTTTTGTGGAAATAATCAACGGTTTTGGTTCCTTTGATATTGATAAAATCAGTAATCTGGTCTTTAACAGCTTTTTCAGCCTGTTCAAATTCCGGCGTATCAGGAGAAATTTTCCCGGTGTGAATTTCATCTGCCAGATAGTTTGCAATGGTGTAAGGTGCAATGAAATAACCGTCTACAGAAGCTTGTAAAAGAGAGTTGGCTCCCAATCTGTTGGCTCCGTGATCCGCAAAATTAGCTTCACCTAAAGCAAACAATCCCGGAACGGTAGTCATCAACTCATAATCTACCCAAAGGCCACCCATTGAAAAATGGGCAGATGGAGAGATCATCATGGGTTCTTTATAGGCATCGTATCCCGTTATTTTAAGATACATATCAAATAAATTTCCATATTTCTCTTTGATCTTATACTTTCCCTGTTCCTGAATTGCTTTTGAAAAATCAAGATACACCGCATTTTTCAAAGGCCCGATTCCGAAACCGGCATCAATTCTTTCCTTTGCTGCACGGGAAGAAATATCTCTCGGAGCAAGATTCCCGAAAGCCGGATATCTTCTTTCAAGGTAATAATCTCTTTCATTTTCCGGAATATCATTCGGAGGTCTGTTTTCACCTTCTTTTAACGGAACCCAGATTCGTCCGTCATTACGTAGTGATTCAGACATTAATGTCAGTTTAGACTGATAATCTCCGGATTGAGGAAGAGAAGTAGGGTGTACCTGAATCCAGCTTGGAGAAGCCATTAAAGCTCCTTTTTTATGAGCCCTCCAGATTGCGGAACCATTACATCCCATAGCCAGGGTAGACAGATAATAGATTTTTCCGTAACCTCCCGTTGCCAATACTACAGCATGTGCTGCATGTCTTTCAATGTCTCCTGTGTCTAAATTCCTTACAATAATTCCTCTTGCTTTGCCGCCAACGGTGACCAGATCAAGCATTTCATGTCTTGAAAACAATTGTACAGAACCTTTTCCAACTTGTCTCATTAATGCCTGATAAGCTCCCAGAAGTAGCTGTTGTCCCGTTTGTCCTCTGGCATAGAATGTACGGCTCACTTGAACCCCTCCGAATGAGCGGTTGTTCAGATATCCCCCATATTCACGTCCAAAAGGAACTCCTTGAGCTACAGCCTGGTCGATGAGGTTCAGAGAACATTCTGCCATACGGTAAACGTTAGCTTCACGAGCTCTGAAATCTCCTCCTTTCAATGTGTCTACAAACATTCTGTATACACTGTCACCATCGTTTTTATAATTTTTTGCAGCATTTACACCTCCTTGGGCTGCCACAGAGTGCGCTCTTCTCGGGCTGTCCTGGAAACAGAATGATTTGACATTATATCCCATTTCTCCCAAAGAAGCTGCAATAGAACTTCCCGCAAGTCCGGTTCCTACAACAATCACATCCAGTTTTTTACGGTTGGCAGGATTAACGAGTTTTGCTTTCTTTTTATAATTTTCCCATTTATGTTCTAATGGGCCTTGTGGTATTTTTGAATCTAAAATCATGACCGTTCTGTTTAATGATAAGTAAAGAATACATACACCGGCATCAATGCAAAACCTACACAAATGATGATTGAATAGGCGATTCCTATCGTTTTGAACCATTGCACAAACTTAGGATGATAGAGTCCCAGAGTTCTTACAGCACTGTATATTCCATGGATCAGGTGATAGCATAAGGCAATCATTGATAAAACATAAATGATAACATACCACCATTCTTTAAAGACATTCACTACTAAAATGTACAGGTCTTTATTTCCGTTCTCATCCAAAGGCGGATTTCCGAATTTGTAGATATACCAGAAGTTCTGGAAATGAATTACCAGAAAGATCAGAATTAAGGTTCCGAGGATTCCCATATTTCGGGAAGCCCATGTACTGGCTCTTCCACGTCTGTCCGACTGATAACCGCCACCGGACTTTCTGTTTTTTAAAGTAATAATCAGCCCGTCTACAGCATGCAAAATGATACTGGCATACAAAACGTAAGAAACTATTTTGATAATAATATTTCCGGATAAAAAATGCGAATAGGCATTAAATTGCAGGTGCGCCTGTTCTTGTGGCAGAAAAAGCTGAAGATTTCCAAGGAAATGAATCAACAGGAAGAATCCCAGAAAGAGTCCTGTAAGGCACATCAGCATTTTTCTTGACAATGTTGATAACATATTTTTGATTTAAAAAATTAATAATATCCTAAGACTTTCATCCACAATCCTCCTACAACCATATAGATAATTAATAGAACGATTCCTATTTCAAGACCTCTGAGCCACCATGCTTTCAGGTCTACATATCCGCTTCCGAAGAATACCGGAGCCGGACCATGCCCGTAATGGGTAAGTACGCCATAAATAGAACCCATGAAACCCAGCATCATCGCTAACAGCATAGGAGGAATTCCCAAAGAAACACCTACGCCTAGTAATGCTGCATACATGGCCGCTACGTGAGCAGTAGCACTGGCAAAAATATAGTGACTGAAGAAATAGACAACAATAATCACCGGGAAGGCAACCTGCCAGCTCAGACCTCCGATCTGAACTTTGATAAGGTTACTGAACCAGCCAATGAAGCCTAATTCATTTAAAGAACTTGCCATCATTACCAATACGGCGAACCAAACGATAGTATCCCATGCTCCTTTTTCTCCTTTTACATCTTCCCAGGTTAATACTGAGGTCAATAACAATAAAGTTAATCCAATGAAAGCCGTTGTCGTAGCGTCAATAGAAAGAGCTCCACCGAATATCCAAAGGGCTAACAGAATAAAGAATGCTAACAGCATCAGCCATTCATTTCTGGAAATAGGTCCCATTTCTTTTAATTTCTGAGCGGCCATTTTCGGAGCATCTCCTGTTTTTTTCAATTCAGGCGGATATAATTTGTACAATACCAATGGAACGACAAAGAATGCTACTGCACCGGGAATGAAACCTGCTGCAGCCCATGACATCCAGGTAATATCAATACCAAGGTTGGCTGCAAATTTCTGACACATCGGGTTACTGGCAGTTCCGGTAAGGAACATAGAAGAAGCGATGAGGTTCATATAATAGCTATTCAAAGTTAAAAATGAACCTAATTTTCTATGAGTTTCCGGTTTTTCAGGAACGGAATCAAAGCTTATTGCCATAGATTTCATGATAGGATAAATAATCCCACCACCTCTTGCTGTATTACTTGGAATAGCAGGAGCAAGACAAACATCGGCAAGTCCTAATCCGTAAGCCAATCCTAATGAGCTTTTACCAAAAACTCTGATGAATAGAAAGGCAATACGGTTTCCGAGTCCTGTTTTGATAAATCCTCTGGCGATAAAGAATGAAATCCCGATCAGCCAGATTACTTTGTCTCCAAACCCGGAAAGCGCTTTTGTAATAGATTTTCCTGCATCTCCGGGAGCAACTACTTGTGTAAGGGCTGTAAAACCAATGGCCATCATACACATGGTACCCATGGGAGCGGCTTTAAGGATGATTCCTAAAATGGTTGCTGCAAAGATGGCAAACAAATGCCAGGCATTCTCGGCAACACCTTCCGGAGCAGGAATGAACCATATGATCAACGCAACAACAAATGTTATCGCTACGTTTCTGATATTTATTTCTTTCATGATACTAACTATTTAATGGGTTAAAACCTACTTTGCACTTGCACAATGAATAGATTATTGTTGTATTGTGAGGTGTTTTCCACCTGATATTTATAGCGGTCGAACTGAACCCCAAGCTGAATCCTTGCACCATAATTTTTCAGGAATTCCAGTCCGAACATTGGAGTGATCGTTTGTCGTGGATTGGACGCCATTCGGAAATTCGTGTCAAGATATTCATATCGACATGATAGTTCAAAGGCACTGAGATTTTTATGGTTGATTTCATATCTTAAATTCGGAAGGAAATAAGCTCCGCGGATCAGATATTGGTCTGGGTTTTCAGGGCGTAATTCAGGTGCAATAGAATTGTACAGAACATGGTTGGTTGCCTGTTTAGCTTCCAGCTGCATATCAAGACTCCATTTTGGATCAAACTGAATCAATGAACTCAGATCGATTCCCAAAGCATATACTTTTTTGCTGAAAACTTCTCCGGTACCTCCATTCAGACCTACATTGAAGTGATATTTTTTTGATAATCCGAAAACAAGACGGGTAGAATACTGCTTTCCATTATCATTATCGTTGATCTGGTTTTTCCCATTTCCGTTGACTACCGAAACAGCGTATTGGAAGGGAATTTCTCCCAGCTGAAGCTGTCCTGTGACAGACATCCCGATCTGAAAACTCGTCCAGCCCAGTTTTCCGAATTCTGTATACTGATTAGACCAGTCTAAAGATTTAATAATATCAATAGGGTAAGTTTCTTCAATACCAAACCAAGGTCTGAATTGTCCTACTGTAATGGCTAATTTAGGATTGAAAGTATACTTCAGATAAGCATTTTCAAGAACTCTGCTTTTGGGATCATTTTTAAAATCGGCAAGATTGGCCAGGACAACAACTTCTGTGCGTTTACTGATCTGTGCCCGAACCTGAACCCTCATGTATTTAAGCATGAAATTATTATCTGTTCCGGAACCATCCGTATGGTGAAGTCCGTTGACATCAACATCCTTGGACATCCCAACCAGATAACGTGCCTGAAAAAGGCCTTTGATCTGCAGCTGCGGATATTTTACATTGTCTTCTTCCTGTGGAGGAGAGGTGGTCTTCAGAGAGTCCTGATTTTGTGCATAAGCTGATAACCCGCAGGCCAGCATGCACAGGATCAGGCTTTTCTTTTTAATCGAAAAAAAGGCCATATCTATTTTTGTTTTTTTATATTGTAAACTTTACTTTACCACAAGTATCTTTATATGCGCTTGAATGAAAGAAAAGTGTTTTTAACCACCTCTTCAAATCTCTGATTTGACACCCATCCAGGAGAGAGAAATAGTCAAATATTCAATCATAGTTCGTTGATACTTAGTTTTTTTATCTGTAGGGGCAGATTTTTTACTTAAGCATAAGTGGTTTGTGGTGAAATATCTATTTTAATCCTAAGAATGCGAACGGTGCAGATTCTTTAAAATTTGCATTGGATTTACCGTTGTAAGTGTTATTATTACTCAAATCCAGTTTCATCACTTTTCCCTTAGCGCTTAGGTCGAAATCTTTAAGATCTACCCAAAAAGTATTCGGTGTGAAAACCGTTTCAAAATAATATACCAGATTTTTCTGATCAGAAACAGAGCGCCATCTTGTGGATGAAATATTAGGTTCCGTTGCTGAAGTGATTCCGTAAGGCACTGAACAGTTTCTGATGACACTGAAAACACTCGCTATAGCTGTACGGGTATCAGCAGTCTGCGGTATTGCATTCACATAGTAAGAAGCTCTTACAAAGCGGTCTGCAGCACGGTTGGTCCCCGGAAGCATTACCGTTCCCGGAATTCCTTTCCAGTAATTGTTAAGAGCTAACTGTTCTTCAAAAACAGGAGAGTTGGTCATTACCGTATAAGATGGATCATGATGAATAACCAGTTTACCGTCAATATACTCAAATACAGCATTGTCTCCTGAGGCATCGGAAATGGAAAGATGAATTGTCGTAAATCTTTCTGTTCCCGGAATATAATCACTTACAATAACGAATGGCTCTTTTCGTGAAAACTCTACGGCTTCTTTTACTGTGGCGAAATTATCGAGATAATATTGTGCCCATAATGATATGGCAAGTCCCTTTTTACTTCCTTTTCCATCAAACTTTGGATACTGGGATTCTCCTAGCCAAAGAAGGTTGGCAACCAGTCCTTTTTCGTTCATTCCGTCTGCTGATGCAATATCCCATGAAGAGCTGATAAGGCTTCCGTATTTGGAAGACCATTTTACAGATTTAGAGCCTACAAGTCCGTTGCGGTCTATTCCTTTTGGGAAAACCCACAGGTTGGCCGGAATTTCATCACGCCAGTCCATAGAACGGGCTGTAATAACGGTATTCTGAGGACCTTTGTAAACTACTCTTGTACATGCTTCTGATGGATTCCATAATCCTATAGAGAGGACCAGAGAAAATAAAATTAATGGGAACTTTTTCATAATAGTATTATTTGAATTTAAATTTTATATTGAATTTATTGTGAATAATTCAATGAATTTTTGTCATATTCATTATTTGGTGATATAAATTTAGATAAATTTGTTTAAATAAAATAATTATTAAGGTTAATAATGTGTAATTTATGTTATGAATCATGGTTAAAGCTTGATAATTGGATTATTGTTTATTTTTTTGTATATTTTAGAGATATGACACTAAAAGAGGATGAAAATGGAGAATGTTTTAATGTGTTTTTCGACCTTTTCTTTACTTGATTTTTCCCATGAATGCCTGATAGCCTGAAGTTTAAAATAAGGTACCACAAAATAGAAAGCTGTTCGAAAAAAGGCTATATTTGATAGTTAGACTGAAAAGATATATGAATTTTATAGAATGCCATGAAGAGCCTATCCATATTCCGGGTTCTATACAAAGTTTTGGTTATTTGATTGGCATTGATGCAGAGTCCCGTACCATTACTTTTTTTAGCAGGAATATTTCGGATATATTTAAGATCGGGGGTTCTCAGGAACTATTCGGAAGAAAGCTTACTGACTTTCCTGAAAGTTTTCAAAGCATTATTGATTCAGAAATCTATACTTCGCTGGAAAAGTTTACCAGAAGGAAGAATGAAACTTATTTCGATAAGATTTTTATTGGAGATACTGAGTTCCATTTTTCTGTTTTTAGAAGTGAACTCTATATTTTCATGGAGTTTGAAGAGGTTATCATTAATCCCAATAAACGGATTTCGAATAAGTATGATAATTTTTATATCATCGATAATGAAAAGGAGCTCTGGAATCATCTTCTGGAAACCCTGTCGAAGGTTGTGAACTACGACCGTATGATGGTATACAAATTCATGATGGATGGTTCAGGAAAAGTTATCGCTGAAAAGAAAAATGAGAATATGGAAAGTTTTCTCGGACTTCATTATCCGGAATCTGATATTCCCAAGCAGGCACGCGATCTTTATCTGAAAAAAAGAAAAAGAATTTTCAGTAATGTATATGCGGATACAGTTCCTATTTTAAGCAGAAGTCCTGAAAATATTGACCTTACTTTCTCTGCATCCAGAGCAATGTCGCCTGTTCACGGGCAATATCTTAAAAATTCAGGAGCTGCTTCAAGCTTCAGTGTTTCGATTATTATTGATGATCATCTTTGGGGATTGGTAACCTGCCAGAATGTAGAACCTAAACATATTGATCTTGAGGACAGGGTGCAGGCAGGAATTTTCACAGCTCTGGCTGCTAATGCTTATTCCTCTTTTAAATCCAAAAGCGAACTGAACTACCGTTTGGAGCTGAATGAAAAGGTTTCTCAGCTTAAAACGGAGTTTCTAAAACATAATAACCTATTCGACTCTCTTATTGAATGTAAGACGGAAATCAGAAATTTGCCTGAAGCAGACGGGCTTGCTATTGTTTCAGATGAGAATATTATAACAGACGGTAAAACTCCCAATCCGGAAAGTATAAGCCGAATTGTTCAATGGGCACTGGAGAATACCAATGAAAGAATCTATGTGAGCCGTAACTTTCTTAAAGAATATGGTGATCAGTTGGATCTGTCTGAAAATGCTGCAGGAATCGTTATTTATTTTATTGAAAGGGATAAAAATGAAATGTTGATCTGGTTTCGTAAAGAGTTTGATGAACACATCAACTGGGCCGGGAATCCGGAGAAAAAAATAGAGGTCTTTTCTCAGAACGGAGAGGAAAAACAGATGATATCGCCTAGAACTTCCTTCCGTATTTTTACAGAAAATATCAAAGGGAATTCTAAAAGATGGAACTCCAGAAATGTAAGTGCAGTACAGGCCGTAAGGGATTTGATTTTAGAAACCTCTCACAAAAATTATAATGCGATCAAAAGGCTTAATGATGAACTGAAAAAAGTAAATGATGAACTTGACAGTTTTTCTTATACCATTTCGCATGACCTGGGAACGCCTCTTACGGTAATGAAACTGAATGCACAAATGCTTTTGGGAAATCTTGCTGATGATTCCGTGAAAAGCAAAACCAAGATCAATACAATTATTGAGGAAATAGATAATATGGCTGAAATGATGCATGATGTACTGCAGCTCAGTCGTGCCAAACATAGTGAAATACAGCTTGAAAGCCTGAAAACGGCTAATACCATTGAGAAAATATCTCAAAATGCCAAGATGACCTATGGTAGTCCGAACAGTGAAATTATCATTAAGGAATGCCCGGATGTACTGGCTGATAAAACAATGCTTCATCAGGTTTTCCTGAATATCATCAATAATGCTGTGAAATATTCTTCCCATAAAGATCTTCCGAAAGTGGAAATTGAAGGAACGGAAGATGGACAGACTATTATTTACAGGGTTTCGGACAATGGTATTGGTATTCCTGAAGAGGAAAAGCATAAGATGTTTAAAATCTTCAACAGAATGGATAATGCCAAGAAATTTAAAGGAAATGGAGTAGGGCTGTCTATTGTACACCGTATTATGAAAAGGATAGGAGGAAATGTGGATTATGAAAGCAGCAGTGAGGGAACTTCCTTTATTTTAACGTTCAAAAAGCCTTATATTTGAGAAACTTTTAAAACGTTATTATGGTATCAGAATATCTTAAACAGAATACGGCAGAGTATCACGATGCAGCAGAGAAACTTTTTAATTCTGAAAAGATTTTTAATAAAACTTTCACTTTGGAGGATTATAAAAAAATCATTCATACCAATTATCTGATGCTTCTTCACAGTGAAGACAAAATCTTCAGCAGTCTTTCTGATAAGTATGCAGAAAAACTTCAGCTTGAAGGAAGAAAAAAACTTTCCCTTATTGAAAAGGACCTGAAAAGTCTTTCCTTGGAAAATCAATCTGCTTCTCACAACCTTGAATTTAACAATGAACATGAAGCGCTTGGAGCGATGTATGTGATTGAAGGTTCTACGCTTGGAGGAAATGTTATCGCGAAACAGCTTTCTAAAACGGAAGGTTTTGATGAGGTTACTTTCAACTTTTTCGGATGTTATCAGGAAAATACAGGGCCTATGTGGAAAAATTTCAAGGAGGTTCTGGATACGGAAGTCGCTGAAGAAAACTACCATGAAGTGCTTTCTGGTGCGAAAAAGCTGTACACCTTTTTACTGAACGTCAACTAATTTATTTTAATTCTAATTAAATTCCTGAAAAATTGCGCATTTTTTCAGGAATTGTTAAATTTGGGGAGTTTCAAATTTAAACTTAACTAACAAAAAATAATTTTAAAAAGTAACAATATGAAAGTAACTGTAGTAGGTGCAGGCGCTGTAGGAGCAAGCTGTGCGGAATACATCGCAATGAAGAACTTCTGTTCAGAAGTAGTTTTGGTAGACATTAAAGAAGGGTTTGCTGAAGGTAAAGCAATGGATTTGATGCAGACAGCATCTCTTAACGGATTTGATACAAAAATTACGGGTACAACAGGAGATTACAGCAAAACTGCAGGTTCTCATGTAGCAGTAATCACTTCAGGGATCCCAAGAAAACCTGGAATGACAAGAGAAGAATTGATCGGTATCAACGCTGGTATCGTGAAAGAAGTTACTGAAAACTTAGTAAAACATTCTCCAGAAGTAATCATTATTGTGGTTTCTAACCCAATGGATACTATGGCTTACCTTGTACACAAAACTTCAGGTCTTCCTAAGCACAAAATCATCGGAATGGGTGGTGCATTAGACTCTGCAAGATTCAAATACAGATTGGCTGAAGCATTAGAAGCTCCAATTTCTGACGTTGACGGAATGGTAATCGCTGCTCACAGTGATACAGGTATGCTTCCATTATTGAGCAAAGCGACAAGAAATGGGGTTCCTGTAACTGAATTCTTAAGTGAAGACCAACAAAAATATGTAATCGAAGAAACTAAAGTAGGAGGAGCTACTCTTACAAAATTATTAGGGACTTCAGCCTGGTATGCTCCAGGTGCAGCAGTTTCTGTAATGGTTCAGGCAATTGCATGTGACCAGAAGAAAATGATCCCTTGTTCTTTAATGCTTGAAGGAGAATATGGACAAAACGATATCTGCTTAGGAGTTCCTGCTATCATTGGAGCAAACGGAGTAGAATCAATTGTAAACGTAACTTTGACTGCTGAAGAGCAATTGAAATTCGCTGAAGCTGCTAATGCGGTAAGAGAGGTGAATGGAGATCTTAAATTTTAATCATTGCCTGCTTTTAAGCAGGAATTAAAATAGAAAAAAACATGTTGTTCAAAGTGGAAACAGCTTTTTTTGTGGAGGGAAGGTTTTGGAAGGGAGGGAAGGTTTTCGGCGTGTCCTTTGACCGCCCCGAAACTTTTAATTATAAAATTGAGAATACAATATCACTTCGTTATTTTCACAAAGTTGTTGACAGCATTCACAAATTCTTTATTTTTCTCATAATACAAAAGATGTCCGCCATTAATGGAAACTACTTTCTGATTGGGAAATCTGAAGGTTTTATAATGCTGGGTTCCCACTGCTTTATCCTTTTTTCCCGTAATGATAAGAACAGGAACACCAATCTCTTTTGTCATTGGAGCATAATCGGCGTAATATTCCGGAAAATCTTTAGGTTTTGAAATGACGGCCATTCCGAAGTCGATGATACGGGGATGGAGAGAGTCTATTTTATCCGTCTGTTTTATGGTTTCGATATCGTCGGTAAGGAATTTATATCCGATTCTTTTTTTTCTTAGTGCACTGCTTATTTTTGAAAGTTCTGAAGAAAGGCTGTCTTTAGGAACTTCTCTGTTTTTTGCCTGTAAAAGACTGTTTCCATATTCAATCTGTTCTTTGAGAGATTCATCATTCAAAAAATGAAGGGTAACATTGGCAAGGATGAGTCCTTTGGTATGCTGGGGATATTTTTTTGCATAACTGACTGCAATGATTCCGCCAAAGGAGTGAGCCAGCAGGAAAACTCTTTTCAATTTGAGATGCTGTCTCAGTTCTTCAATATCCTGAACCATTTTGTCAAGATGATAATTTTCCGATGTGCCGGATTCCCCGGAACCCCGCTGATCCATATAAACCATCTGCATGTTTTTTTCCAGACTGTTTCCTCCCATCAGCTCAAAAGACGGATAACCCTGCCCGGGACCACCTGGAATATAAATGCACGCTTCTCCTTTTCCGGAGATTTTATATTTGATCTTTACGTGATCTGAGGTTTCATAAAAGCCTTCAGAAGAATTATTCTGAGCTGAAACAACAGTCAGAGTAGTGAAAAAAAAGAGTAGGAGAGCAATTGTTTTCATAGTATTATAACAATTGTAAGGGATTGTTTATTACTAAAATACCAGATTATTTTCCTTTTTTTGCTGTTTCACTTCTTAAGATCATGGTTGATACTGGTCATTGCTGCCAGTTTTCTTTCGGTGTTGATGATTTTATAATGATAGACAATGATTGTTTTACCAGATTGTATAGGCTTTGCATGAGAAGTAATTTTATCTTTTCAGGCTGGGCGAAAAAAGTTAATCTTAAGTTCTATATTGGTAAAGCTTTCTTCTTCATTCATTAATGTAGAGCGGGTTGTTCCGATGACCGTATCTGCCAATTCACAGATTAATCGGTTATGGATAGTTCCTTGCTGATTTTCCTATATTTCACATATGTATTGATGGAGGCTTTAGCTTCTCCCGAAGATCTCGGTTGAAATCCAAGTATTTTTGAAAACTTATCATCATGGACAATTTGATTTTTATATAATAAAGGCTCTCCTGATATTTTAACCCAAAGGATAATAGTTATTAGTATCAATAACTTCAAGTGTAGTACCATTATTCTTATAGCTCACTCTTACACATTTCCTAAATGATCGGTATAATTGTAAATCTACTTATTTTCAGTGAAATCATAACACCCTTCAGAGGAGAATAAGGAGATTACGAATAAATACAGGTTATTAATTTTTTTTTAAAATTATCTAACTTGAACAAGTATATATTATCTTTACCATGGAAAAAGCTTTTATTTGTACTTTCTTTAAAAGAAGAAGAAGAAGAAGAAGAAAAATCTTGATTTACTACCTTTGTTGCTTTATTAAAGCTGTTGAACTTGAAAATATTACTGATCCATAAAAAAATATGAAAAAAATTATCGTACTCTTTTCTCTGTGTAGTATTTCTATTATTTTCGCACAGGTTGGTCCTCCACCGCCATCAATGCCTACCAAAGAAAATGAGGTTCTCATTAATGAACTCATTAAAGTAACTGAGTTTGAAAATTATTTCTACAGCTATTGTAAAAATAAAGTAGAGCAGGTTGCTAAAGAAAACAATTGGGATGATAAGAAAAAGCAAGAAATTATTAAAAGTATAAATTTTGAGAGATTTAAGACAAATACTATTTATAATAATTTTGCTCGTAATACTAAAGAAGATTTGGAAGAGGCTATAACGCTTTTAAAAAAATTAAATCAAAAAAGAAATTTATCTTCTACAAAATTAGTTGTCTCGAATCTTATGATGCAAAGTAATTTAGAAGGATATGTAAAGACTCTTTTAAGAGGAGATTATATAAGTAAAGCTACTCAATAAGTAGCTTTATTTATATAGTTAAAAATAATTCTCCCAGAAATAGCCAGGAGCTGGAATAGAATCTAATTTTCTTTTTACATAAACATTTTTATCAATTTTTTCTTTCAATGTTTTCTCATTATCACTAGAATTTACTGGTATAGAAACATATAATCTATTATTATGTACATTACTATTTAAATATATTACTAAAAATTTTTTATCCATATATTTACTATATTCATCTACAGATAAGTTTCCTGCACTACATACAGATTTATATTTTTTACCTCTAGCATAAAAAGTATAAACAAAATCATGTCCAGATCTTCCAAATGCTTTTATATCCTTCATTGTACCTATCGCGTAATTTCCTTCTTTTTTATACAAATTTTTATAATTATTTATGAAATAATTATTAACTACGTATAGTCCTATGAAGAAAATAAGAAATATTAAAAAAGTATATTTTCTAAAAAAATTCATCGTTATTTCCTTTTTTGTTGATTCTGAATATTACCAGCGTTTATTTCTGAGACTTTATATGCTGTGACGCCAATAAGAAAACTATTAGCATCAACTACTTTCGCGTCTAATCCTGTTGCCCCAGTTTTTGTTATACCATTTAATTTTCCAAATCCTGTTGATAATAAATTAATCGCTGTGGTAGAAGCAGCTTCCTTCACCGACATACTTCCGTCGAAAGCTGTTCTAAAATAAGTAGGATCATTAGTTATAAATTTTTTAACTGAAAACTCGTTCGTTCCTCCAAGAATTTCTCCAATGCCATTTCCCGCAATCATATCACCTGCAACTCCAAACAGATTAACATCCTGACTAGATGTCAACTGTTGTCCTACACTCAATAATCCTTTACCCCAAATAGATGTTCCTCCAGACATAATGTGACCTGGAACATATAATATGGAAGCTAATGCTTTTCCTAACTTATCTGCCTCTTGTGAACTTACATAAGGAGCTTGATCTTTTGCAATAAAAGATTCTCCGTCTACAGTATAATTCCCTCCTTCACCTAAAACAACATCTCTATCCACACCAGTATCTATACCATTACTTGACATTGGTGTTGTATATTTACTATTATCATCCCCACGTCCATTAGCATAACCTACATATCCGGCATCTGAAGCTTGCTGAGCAGATGTTATATCACTTCTGTATTCCCAACCACTCTGACTTGTTCTTTTTACCCAATCTTGTTCTGATCTTCCATCAGGGTCAATAAATCTTATTGGATTATTCACAGCATAGTTGTAAGGTGTAAATCTTCTGTTTTTTTCCGCCAGCGGATCCACCACTCCCCATCTTCCCAAATCAGGCATATACATCCTCGCTCCGTAATCATACATTCCACTTTCCTGCAATTCCTTTCCATTGTACTTGTAATTATACGGAACTCCTCCAAAAGGAACCGGTACAATAGTTCCGTTCTGGTGTTTTAACCCAAAAGGATAGTAATTGTTGGCATCAATAACCTCCAGTGCAGTACCATTATTCTTATAGCTCACTCTTATATTTCCTAAATGATCCGTGTAATTGTAAATATACTTATTTTCCGTAAAATCATAATACCCTTCTGAGGTAGGTACAAATTTCAATACCGGAACGGTGTAAAGAGAGGCTGAAGTATCATAGGCATGTCTGTTATCATACTGGAAACCGTCTAGATAATTGGTTTCTATGGACCCGTTATTACTGTATGTTTTAGAGACTTTTGCTCCGTCTGCCCTGTAGGTGTAGCTGGTTGTAGAGCTATCCATTATCCCTGCATTAACTGCAATACTATTGGGCAGATTCAGGTAATTGTAACTGATCTTCATTTTTTTATCAGGATGATCCGTCATATTCCCATTAAGGTTATAGCCCATGGTTCCCTGCAAAGCATTATATCCTGAACTGTTGTTAATAACACCGGCAGGAAGGGTAATTTTGTCCAGCGTATTACTTTTGTCCCCATTCTGATAATTATAGACCAGATCATCAATCTTCTCTGCGATAGTTCCCCCGGAAACAGGCCATGAAAATCTTTTTAAGGTTTTAATATTTCCATTGAGATCATAAGTAAGCTCTTCATTAAAATAATTATTCTGGGCTACAGAAGAATTGGGCTCGGAATATACTCCTTTTAACATCCTGTTTAAAGGATCATACTGGTAATTGTATCTTTTCAATCCCTCTGCACTGGAAATATTCCAATCAATCTCAGCGATATTTCCATTAAATCTTCCTGTTGACGTATTGGTATACACAGGATTGGTATACTTTATCTCATACCCGAATAACTTCCCGTTCAGGTTGGCAGGATCATTCATTTTGGTCATCCAGCCACGGATATTGTATTGGTAAGCAATGGTCTGTAATGGGGAGGCTGCAGCTGTCCCACCCACTTTCTTAGATTCCAGCTGGGAAAGTTCATTGTATTTGTTTTGAGCAATGTATTCAACTGGATTACTTCCTATCTGATGAGTCTGGGTCAGAAGCCTGTTCTGGGAATCATAGGTGAACTTTTCTACAATGATCTTCTCTGTATCTGTACCAAGCCTTCTATGGTAAGTATTAGTCTGAAGAACAACTCCGGCAAAGTCAAGCTTATTATTAATTACAGTATAGCCTCCAAGATAATTACGACTTCTTGATCCGATATTTCTTCCCTTGGTATCATACCAAAGGAAATTTCTTGTCCAATTGTCATCTTCTATATTTTTTACATAAGAAGCAGTAAGAAGTCCTTTAGTTGTCCTTTCCTGAGCTGGGTCATCCGTAAGAAGAGGCTGGGCAAAGACATTGGTTACCGCTGGAGAACCCGCTGGATAAGTATCATAATAATTAACGCTTAATACCTGGCTAACACTGGTAGGAGTTGAAAGTTTAGTATAATATACTGGCATCCCATTTAAGGTCCATCCTGCTGTAGCAGTTCTGGTTTCATATAAATTAGCATTGGCATTAATACTGTTTTGCATTGATGTCCTGCTGGCAGTATTATTTGTAATCCCAGTGTAAATAGGTCTTCCAAACTGGTCATATTTGGTAAAAAGCCATTGTCCTTTTCCTTTAAGAACTGTATCCTGAGTAAGAATAAGCTGATCAGCTTTATTATACACCATATATTCCCAGCCTTTGCCAGGAAGTTTCTTTTCAACTAAACGATTTCTTCCGTCATATTTATACTGGTAACATAAATCATTAAGAACAGTATTGGGATCTGCTTCTACTGAAGCTTTGGGAGGAATCACATAAGCCAGTTGGTTATAATCATTGTAAACATAATAGGTATCTGCATTGTCTGTAGCACTGATTACTTTTCTGACCAATACCACCTGCCCCTGTCCGTTTTTAAACTCAATGGTTGAGTTGCCATCTTCATCGGTAACCATATTTTTATACAGCTGTCCTATTCCATAGGAGCCGGATAAAGTGAGTTGGGAAGTAAAATTGGTATAATTAAAAGTGGCAGTATATTTTTTAACCCCACCATCGGCATTGGCATCATACCCAAATTTTATAGGCTTGCTATCCCAGGCATTCCCCACTTGTTTCTGCTCCAGAATTCTGTCCAAAGGTGAGTTTTCCAAAACCTTTTCTGAATAGATCTTTTCATTGCCATAGGTGTTAGGATAAACACCCAAAGGCCCTGAATAATAGTTCCCGTTACTTGTGGAAAGTTGGGGAACAGGAAGATAGTCTTTAACCTGTCTTCCGAAAGGGTCATATTCAATATGGGTCACAACGTCTTTTCCCAAAGGTGAAGCTTGTAAGTTGATAATCTGCTTGGGTCTTCCCAATCCGTCAAAATACTGTACCGTTTCTAAGGATTTGGTAGCAGCTGTTCCATTATAATCTAAATATGTTTTGGTCTGAATATAATTTTCATTGCTTGAAATCGTGGAAAGCTGGGCATTGGCTATATTAGATAAGAGCAGGGCTCCTATTAGTATTATGAGTTTTTTCATCAGTTTTAGTTTTTATAATTGTATTTCATCTCTTTCAGCACTTTGCCATTCACATCAATCACTTTTTCAAGCCTGTTAGCCGAATCATAAACATAGCTTTCTCTAATTCCGGATGGTGAAGTGATGCTTCTTACTCCTACTAAAGGATCGTAAGTATAAGTAGTGGCTTGATAACCTGCCATTTCTGGGATATTCCGGAATTGGTCTAGCTTATTAATCAACGTATCTTCTGTATTTGCAGGCTGCAGACCAAACTTTGCAGGATCGGCATCTTTATCAGATGCTAAAATAAGATCATCCAGACCAGGGAATCCTAAGACTTTTCTATAATCAACTCCCTCTATTTTTAGAATAGGCTGGGTTTTATTATACCCCCAAATAATTGTCACAGGCGTACCCTCTTTGGTCGTATATTGTAACACATGTCCTTTTTCATCATACCAGTTATAAGTTATTTCCGTTGATGGTGTATTATTCTCAATATTATAAGCAATTCCCGAAAGAGGTAACAAAAGATACTGGGCTTGTGGTGTTGGGTAATTGTTTTGATCAGGATAAATAGTTTCTGATCTCAAAATCATTTTTCCAGCATCTAAACTGTTAAGCTTCTTTATAATTCTAGTTTCCAGTGGAATACCCACCATATTGGCTTCTATCAATTTCTGATTATTTTTTTCATCTGCATATTGATAAGATGTTTCTAAGATGTTACCTCCCGGCAGTTCTACAGTCTGCTTACTAAGCTGATGATTTTGATTTAAGTAAAAGTTTTTAATATTCTTAACAATAACATTGTTTGGATTGTTAGGGTTTGGAAAATCAATGGTTTTTGTTTCAGATAATAAGGCTTCATTTACCATAGTTGGGTAAGAAGTAATCAGTTTATTTTTAAGTTCATAAGGACCTCCGGTAATTGTAGGGTAAACATCAGACCCTAAAATATTATGTACATTTTTTATCTCACTGAAATTATATTTATTTTCTGTAGTTTTGAGATAATTAACCGAATTGTTTTGTATTTTAAATATTTTATCACTCAGGAGCTTTCCATCTACATTCGGAAAGGAGAAAGATCTATGAAACTTTTTAAGGGTTGATTCTGTCAATGCCGATAAAATCCCTTCATTTTTAATAAAGACTTGGTCGGTACCCAGTTGCGTGAAATTAGGAGAAAATAAATCAAATTCAATATCCGCTCTTTTCTTAATATAATATTTCTTTTCTTCACCCCCTTTTTCAAAATTATCTCCTCCAAAACTTAAAGTTATATTGGAATACATAGGATCATTGAGATTGAAATAATTAGTATCCTCATCATCTTGAGTCAAATCAGAATATTCCAATGAACTCAAATAAGGAGTAGACTTGATATTTTCTACCAATGAGGAAGATCCAGGATAACTTACAGTACCATCATTACAATTAGATCCGGTGTTAGGATTGGGCGTGAGTGATTGCATAAGAAATTGACTTTTAAAATCCGGAACAAAAACCTTATTGTTTTTTCTTATATCAGGAATACTAGAATAATTAGTATAATATACTCTTTTGATATTTGTTACCCCACTCTCACTAATATCATACTGTCTTTTTAAACGTACTCCTGGCCCATTTTCTATATCAAGCTTTTTTAAATTCACTTTTACATCTCCATAACAATTACTGCACAAATTGTCCAAAATTTCTAATGAAAACTTATATTTTTTAGCTGGGTTAAGAGCAAGAGTTCCCTGAGTTTCTGCTTTTAAATCAGTAGTTGCTTTACTAATAGTTAATTGTTGAGAAGTATATACCACATTATTGAATTCATCAAGAACTTTAAATACAGCTCTTGCTTTCATAACGGGGTTACTTATGTTCGGATCCATAGAATAAAGTAAAAAATCATACTGAACACTTCCGCCTAAATATTCGTATGGAAATAAATCTTTAGTATCAGTTCTGTAGCTAGAATCTATAGAAAGAGCAATCGTCGCATTTTTCGGAGCTTCTGTAATCGGCTCATACTCAAATACAGTTTTTCCTTTTGTAGGATAGGTAATGGACATCAAAGTTCCGTATTTGGCTAACTCAGAAAAAGGTCTTCTATCAGCAAAATTATTAAATGCGGAAATACTGTTATTGTCAAATAGATTGGTGTTAGGAATAAGTGTTTGCAAAGAATTGGTTTTCCCATTGTAATATCCGAGATAATCAATTTCCTTGGACATTCGATCAGGTAACACCAAAGGATTGTCATATTCCATTTTGTATTCGTGTGTTACATTTGTTTCATTATTTTCATAAAACCTAACATTGGTCAAAAAATATCTTAATAATTTGTTGTTGGAATTTATTTTATCCAGATAATCAAAACTGTATTTCTTCATCAGTGTATTATTAATATTAAGCTTAATGTTATTGAGCTTATTGTATAATATATAATCGCTTGAATAATCAAAAGAGATAATTTTATCAGCTAAAAGAATTTTTTTTATCCTTTTAGGATCTGAAATTTTAAGAAAAATATTAGTCTGCTTAATCTCACTAGAAGGTGTAGGATGTCCACCGCAGTTAGGTTCTTCTACCACAGTCATATCTGAATTGTAGCTTTCCTGTATATCTGTTTGAACTGATCTTAAAACGCCTATATCTTCATATTCAAATTGAATGGTTTCATTGGTTTTACTACTGGTTATTTCTTTTAAATAAAACGACGTTACCCCAGCGGTTGATGCCTGCTCTTTATTAAATGTCTTTTCAGTAAATCCAGTCCCTCCAAAATGATACACTGTTCCATCATTAGTGATAATTTTAAACTGGTAATTCTGGCTGAATGACCCCACAGTTTCTATCTTACAGTTATTGTCTTTAGTAAGAATTACAGGTTGGAAATTTTGATCCAGAAAAAAACTGCCAGAGTAGTTACCTACTGTAAAATTAAATACATCTGTCTGATGATCCTTATTCTGCAAAACATATACTCCCCAATCTCCGGGATTAGACATATTTATATTTGGAAGCTGTGGGAATAATTCGCGTACTACTTTTTCATCTGCAATATCATTGATTGTCCTTGTTATAATCCCACCTGTATTCAAAACCCAATTAATACCTGTACTATTTGGAATGTCATTTACTTTCACTCCTGCCTTGATGTATTTTAAATCCAATTCAAAAGGAATCCCACCATGATTTATGGAGAACAAGGGAATATTCACCATCGGTTCACCTCTAAAATCGTTAATGTCATTATTTCCAAATTGAGACTTGTAAAAAGATTCGGGTGCCGGCGGGATTATATTGTATGGGAATCTGTAGTATTACTGTAATTTAATTGTCCAGAACAAATGAGATATGAAAAGCTAGAAAGAGTTAATATTATTTTTTTCATTTCAATTATTTCTTAATCAGTTTAGCATTCGCTGTTTTATTCGTATCAGTTTTTATGGTTACCAGATAAGCTCCCTGAACTAAAGCCTGGGTATTAATCTTAGTCACTCTGTTCTTAGTTTTCAGGTTCTGAAGCTGTCTTCCGCTCATATCATACAACAGAATATCAGCCTCTTTGAAATCAAAGCCGATTTCTACGTAAGCATAATCTGATACTGGATTTGGATAGATCTTGATATCGTATTTTTCCATTAATTGATCAACCTGCTTGTCTCCCAGCTTTACAATCTTCCAGTTCTCTTTGCCTAATTCTTCTGCACTTGTTCCTGCCAGAACAATAGAACCATCTCTGTTCAGATTTAAATCTGAAAGTCTTTCTTCTTTTTGTCTGGATTCTCCTTTCACATGCTTTCTCCACTGCTCATTGCCATTCTGATCCAAATATAACATCCAGAAGGTCTCATCATCGGTTTGTATTCTTCCTTCTGCCTGAGTATATCCGCCCAATAAAATCCCTTTGGAAGATTTATCATCTGCAGAATGAAGAACGCTCATTCCCATCAAAATATCACGGTTTTTGAAATTGTAGGATTTCTGCCACTGTTCATCACCTCTTTCATTTAAAGAAATCAGCCAAAGATCTGTTCCTTCTTCAATTCCAACCGTTTTATTTCCTGATCTTTCTGATCTGGATTCTCCACCGATAACAAAACCATTTGAAGTTAATGCCAATGTTCTGATATGATCATCTCCTTTACCTCCAAAGTTTTTTTCCCATTCCACTTTTCCGCTTTTGTCAAGCTTTACAATCCAGTAGTCACCTTCACCGAAATTTTCAGTTTGTTTCGAGTTTCGGGATACGGGATTCGAGTTTTGAACGTTTGACACAGAACCCGCATCTCGCATCTCGGAACTCCTGGAATAAATACCTAATAATGCTCCACCATCTCTCGTTGGAATCATTTTCTCCACTTCATCTAAACCTTTTCCACCTAGAAGTAATTGGGAAAGTTCTTTTCCGTTTTTGTCCAATCTTGTAATCCAGACATCTTTAGAACCGTATCCTTTTGAAGAATTCTGCACATTTCCGGCAACAAAGAATCCTAAGTCTGTGGTTTGGATAACAGCCCTGGTTTCTTCGTCTGAAGAGCTTCCCAAAGTTTTCTGCCATAGTTCATCACCAAATTCATTAATTCTGATCAGCCAGATATCTGATCCTCCTTTAGAATCCTCTTTTTTATCCAATCCCTTTCCTGAATAAGAGGTTCCGGCTAAAAGAAATCCGCCATCCTGTGTTGTGACTGTAGCTGATAAATAATCATGATTTGATCCTGAAAAGTATTTCTCCCAGACTTCTTCTCCCTGCTGATTCAATTTTACAAGGTGGAAATCGTAACCGTTATTCTGCTTACTGCCTGAAGCTTGCTGCTTATCGCTTTGGATAGAGCTTCCCGTAATAAGATACTGCTGATCAATGGTTGTAGTGATCTGGCTTAGAAAATCCTGAGTAGAGGATTTGATGTCTTTCTGCCATACCAATTCCTGGGCAGAGGTACCCAAGATTGTGCATAAAGTGAATGCACCGATATAGAATTTTTTCATTCCAATGTTGTTTTCTGAGTTAGTAATTAGTTTATTGAAACCGCGCGAATTTAACACTTTTTAAGATATGAAAATCACAAAGCTGCGATTTAACATAAATCTTACTATTTATTATTAAATCCACTTTATTTATATTGACATTTGTCTTATTTAAATGCAAAATTATCTACACACAACGACAGAACGTGTCGTGTTATTTTATGGTTATAAAATAATGTTTTAATATTTAAATTAAAAAGACACTTGATCAAGTGTCTGTTAGTTAAATTATTATTAAATGATTTTTCAAAGTTCTATAATTTTCTCAAATAATTCTGGATAGCTGATGACCAATCCACTTTCATCAACTGAAACTTCGGCTGTAAAATCATTTTCAATATTTTCATACAGATAGTGATGGGATGCTGTCCTAGTATATTGCTGTTGCACAGGTCTGATATGCTGGTTGAGTACATCAATGTAAATAACATCTATTTTTTGAGATTTGTTCTCTGAAAGATTTAAATTATTTATAGGCAGCGTATTGGTAAATGGGGTCAAAGAAATATCAATAAACTTGAAATGATTGAATTCCGGATTTATAACATTATTGATTGTCCATTGATACTGAAGCCTTTTTCCTTCTAACGTTGTTTTAACCTTATTGACTTCAGATTCGATCAGGAAATTCTGAACGATCCAGCTTTTATCAATGAACATTCTGTAGTCCACCGTATAGATTTTATCTTTATAACAACCTATGATTCTTGATTCTACAGTATAACCTTTATCATCAGACTGTACATTAAAATATTCAAGGGATTGATAAAGTATTCCTTTCCAGATCAATGTCTTCATATACTATTATTTGGGTGTGATTAGATTTTTTGAATGGATGGGTAGTTTCAACGGATCATCCTTCGTTTCCGGATTCTGCTTAATGTTTCTCTAGCTACTCCCAGAAATGAAGACAGCTGGGTAAGGGATATACGTTGCAGCATTTCAGGATATTTTGCTTCAATATATTCCAGTTTTTCCTGTGCAGTATAGAGTTTGAATAGATTTGAAAATTCCTCCTGCCTGGAGGCAAACTGACGGATACAATGGCGTCCCAACGTTTCAATTTCAGGAGCCTTTCCGGCAGCTTCAAATAACTTTATCTTATCAAAAATAATAGCATTAATTTCTTCACATGCGTTGATATTAAATTCAGATTGCTGTCCGCTTCCAAAACTGCTGATATTGGTTACTATTTCGTTCTCAAAGAAAAATCCGGTGTTTTTTATAACTCCTTCTATTTCGTAATAGCTTTTACAAAACCCTTTATCAATATAAAATAGTGAATGGCAGATTTCACCTTCCTTTAACATCAGTTCATTTTTCTTGTAATGTCTTTCCGAAAGGGCAGGTTGAAGTATATTCCAGCTTTCATCAGAAAAAGGAGTAAGGGACCTGATGTATTTCAAAAGATTTTGCATGATATTGTGTGATCCTGTTTCTGCGAAAGTAATAAAATTGGTGGAGATTACTTGTATGATTAGGTTTTTCCTCGGAAGAGAGTAATAAAAAAAGAGCGGTAAAAACCGCCCTCCACAAGATTTTATCTAACAAAATATATTACATATAAACACAACCGCATCCGGTTTCCCATTCCTGGCAAAGACGCATCGGTTCATTACAGCCAGGGTTGCCACCGCCACCACCGGAAACTCTGTAACAAGTACCATCGTTGCAATAGTATGAACCTACTGTTGGAGGACAATTACCATCCATGTCACATAAAGCATAAGGAGTGTCACCACCACTTATCAGCACAAGCTGGCTTCTCTTTAGTTTTTTTAAATTTTTCATAGTAATAATCTTTAATTTGTTGATTACTAATATATAGAAAAATTAGCACACCGACAAGTGTTTTAAATAACAGAGATTAAATATTTTATAATAATATCTTTTGATCAGGTTTATTCCACATCTAAAGTCATAAAAAGAGCAATCTCGTCCGGATTATTGTATAATCTTGTGTTCAGCCCGGTAATATTGAATCCCATTCTTCTGTAAAACTGAATAGCCGGATAGTTGGTATTCTGTGTTTCCAGTTCAATGACTCTGCAGTTTAATCTACGGGCTTCCTTAATGACACTTTTAATCAGCATAATTCCGATTCCCTGCCGTCTGTGCTTTTCGTCAATCAGTATGTTTTCTATGTATAGGCTGTTGTTCCAAGTTCTGTGCTCACAGATGATCCAGCCTGCAAGATCTTCACCAATGAATGCTCCAAAAGAATTTTCCTGTTCTATAAGACTATTAAGTTCTTCAAATTCTTCAGAAGTAGTCTCCCAGTTTTTAGTATAAGGTAAAGACTTTTCTTTTAAGTTAAACTCGAAAGAACCTCCAAACTCAATAGAGGAAACCGAATAAATTCTGTCCGTTGTATAGCCGTTATGTCCCCAGTTTATACTTGGATCGGCGGTTAGTTTTTGTAATTTTCTTATTTCCACATCAAATGTTTTAAACTTATTGAATTTCAGTACAGATTTCTACCAGGTAATTATTGGGATCTTTGATGTAAGCTGTTTTTTGTCCCCAAGGTTTTACAGCAATATCTTCATACAGTTCAGCGCCATTTTTTATTCCTTTTTCCACCAAAGCTTCTACATCATCAGTAACAAATCCCAGTTCCATTCCAAAAGGTTTGTCTTCCGTTTTTGAAGTTAAGAAACCTTTTTTAATATTAGAACCTGCAAGGTTTACAGCAGCAAATGACAGAGTGGTTTCTCCGGTCAGCAGTTCTCCATAATCTTTTTCAGGAGTGATGAATTTTATTCCAGAACCGAAGGTGTTTTTATAAAAGTTCATAGACTGTTCTACATCTTCCACGTACAGAATGACATATTTGAATTTGATAATAGTATTGAATTAAAATGGTTTATTTTTTATTTAAAATATATTCCTCATCCACCATGAGTTCTACATGAGGACCCCGTAAAGGATATTCTTTAAAGCTTCCGAAGTGTCCGAAATGAAAAGGATATTTCTGAGTAAGCTGCCGCACTTTACTTCCAAAAGAATTGATATCAACCTTTTGAACAGATTCCATTTTCTGTCTGCCATTGGTGAAAAAGAGCATCAGATTACAATGATCTTTAAAATCGAAATCATTATAGTAAAATACATTGAGATTTTCTTCTTTACCTATCCGCGCTAAATCATCAATAAGACTTTGTTTGTATTGCAGAGGCAGATTACAATCAATTCTGGCAGCGTAATTTTCTGCATTGCTTTTCCTGAAGTCAGAACCAACCATCTGAATGAAACGGTGTTCTATATTTTTGAATTCTTCTTTTTCCGGAGCATAACTTTTGCTGGATTGGATGGTAAAAGGAATACTGGAATCTATCAATTCAGCATGTTCGCGAATCAACAGTTCTTCTATTTCTTTTGCCATTTGAAAATGAAAATCAAAGAGCTGATAATCTCCGATATTGATGATCAGCTGGTTTTCATTGATATTCAAGTGCAGATAAGTTTTTTTGAAATGCTCTTTCAATGTTGCCAGCTTTCCGATAAAATCATCCATATTTTCTACCTGAACTCTTGCTGCCAGTTCTGCTGGATTATCAGCATGTCCGCCATATCCCGGATAAAATTTGAAGAATTTAAAGTCATATAAATCATTTGGAAATTTGAAATACCAGTATACGCCTAAAATCATGGAAGATTGATTGATGAATTGTACAATAATCAAAATTAAATAAAATTTCACACTCCAAAACTTTCAAAACCCTTAAATTTGTTGTCAATAAAAATTTACTTGGATGCTTAGGAACATTTCAATTGCGGCAGCTACTTTTTTGTCCGTAGTTACAATCAATGCACAGAAGAACAAAAATACCCAACTGGAAAGACCCAAATTAGTTGTAGGTCTGGTAGTAGATCAGATGCGTTGGGACTATTTATACCGTTTTTATGGTAAATATGGAAATGACGGTTTCAAAAGACTTTTGAATACAGGATATTCTTTAAATAATGTACACATTCCTTATGTTCCTACCATTACAGCTTTGGGACACACGTGTATCTACACAGGTTCAGTACCGGCTATTCACGGAATTGCAGGAAACGACTGGACAGATAAAGAAACCGGGAAAGGAGTTTACTGTACTGCAGACGAGAGCGTTCAGCCAGTGGGAACAACCAATGTAAAAACCGGAAGCCATTCTCCAAAAAATCTTTGGTCTACTACGGTGACTGACGAATTGAGATTAGCAACCAACTTCCAGGGAAAAGTAATCGGAGTTTCTTTGAAAGACCGTGCTTCTATTCTTCCTGCAGGGCATACTCCAAACGGAGCTTTCTGGTTTGATGACAGCACAGGAAATTTCATTACAAGTACATGGTATATGAATGATCTTCCTCAATGGGTAAAATCATTCAACTCTCAGAATCTTCCTGAAAAATTAGTAGCCAACGGTTGGAACACCTTACTTCCAATCAATCAATATACGGAAAGTGCACCGGACAATTCTTCTTGGGAAGGACTGCTGGGAAGTGCAAAAACACCTACTTTCCCCTACAGTAATTTAGCAAAGGATTATCAGGCTAAAAAAGATAATATCCGTTATACACCTTTTGGGAATACGCTGACATTGAAGTTGGCAGAAGCTTCTGTAGAAGGTGAAAAACTGGGTGGAGATAATATCACAGACTTCTTAGCGATCAACCTTGCATCTACTGATTATGCAGGTCATAAGTTCGGACCGAATTCTATTGAGGTAGAAGATGTTTATATCAGATTAGATCAGGATTTAGCAGAATTCTTCAATTATCTGGATGCTAAAGTAGGAAAAGGTGAGTATACGGTTTTCCTTTCTGCAGACCACGGTGGAGCGCATTCTGTAGGATTCCTTAAAGAGCATAAAATCCCGACAGGTTTCTTTGGTGAAGATGCAGAAAAAAATCTGAACCAAAAACTGAAAGATAAATTTGGAGCTGATAAACTGATCAATGCGATTGATAACTATCAGATTTATTTTGACAGAAAAGTATTGGCTGACAGTAAGCTTGAATTGGATGATGTAAGAAACTTTGCTGTAAAAGAAATTGAGAAAGATCCTACGGTTTTATATGCAGTTTCTGTAGATAAAGTTCAGGAGGCAAGTATTCCGGAACCCATCAAACAAAGAATTATCAACGGGATCAACAGACAGAGAAGTGGAGATATCCAGTTGATTTCTCATGATTCTATGCTTCCTCCATATTCAAAAACAGGAACTACCCACAGTGTTTGGAATTCTTATGATTCACATATTCCATTGATCTTTATGGGTTGGGGAGTTAAGCAGGGAGAAAGTAACAAAGCTTATCACATGACAGATATTGCACCTACGGTATCTTCCCTATTGAAAATTCAGTTTCCAAGTGGAAATGTAGGAAACCCAATTACAGAAGTTATTGGTAAATAATTGCATACGATTATTCTATGATACATGGCTGCTTTCAACCGAAAGCAGCTTTTTTTGTGAGTTATTGCTTCAAATTTTCAATCTGATACACTCTCATCTCACTTTTTGGCAAATACATATAAAAAACTATCTTTGCAAAAATTTTGGTTTCCAGTATTTTGGAATGAAAAGGGAATCGGGTGTAACTCCCGGACTGTCCCCGCAACTGTAAATCGCAATAAAAGTTTCTGCAAACAGCCACTGTCTAAAACGGGAAGGAGCAGAATGCGAAAGTCAGGAGACCTGCCGGAATTATAATAAAAAAACATATTGCTTTCGGAGGAAAAGTAAAAGAGTATGGATATAAAAAGATCTTTAGTACTGCTTTTTTCATCTTATGGCTGTTTTCTTTTTGGACAAGAGAAAACCATTGACACTATTTATGTCTTCGACAACCAGATGAATAGGGTGAAACTTTTTCATCCCGTAAAAATAATTTCGGCAGAAGAGGCCGAGAAAAACTCCAGTAATCTTTCTGAACTTCTGAGATTTCAGTCACAGGTATTTATCAAAGAAAATGGCCGTGGAGCTGTTTCTTCACCTTCTTTCAGAGGAACTACTGCCCAGCAGACCGCCTTTGTATGGAATGGGATTAATATCAACTCCAGCTTCTTAGGACAGGGAGATATCAATAATATTGCTTTGTTCGGATATGACCAGATCGGTATAAAAGCCGGCGGAGGAAGTGTAGTCTATGGAAGTGGTGCTATCGGGGGAAGTATTCACCTTAATAATACGCTTGATTTTAATAAAGGCTTCCATGGTTCTTTATTTTCTGAAGTTGCTTCTTTTAATACCTATAATAATTTTGTAAAAGGTTCTTACAGCAATGATAAGTTCAGTTTTAAAGCTTCAGGAAATTATTCTGTAAGCGAAAATAATTATGAGGTAAGTGATCTGAATTACATCAACAGAAATGGGAATTATTACAATACAACCTTCAATGTAGGAGCATCCTATAAATTGACGGATGATCATAAAATTTCGTGGCAGAGCCAGTTCTTTGATTCTTCACAACATTATCCAGTGTATGAAGAAACGGGAACAAAAACAAAATATAAAACACAAAGTATAAGAAGCCTTCTTTCCTGGGACTGGAATAAAACAAAGTTCAGCAACTCTTTTAAAGCTGCTTATACAGAAGAAAATTTTCAGTATTTCGGTTTGCTAAACCTGCCTAAATCCAGTGGCGGAACAGGGAAAAATTACATCTTTAAAAATGATTTCAATTACTTCCTGAATTCTAAGTGGAATTTTAATATTATCGGAGAATTTCAGATCAATAAAGGAGAAGGATATGCGAGCGGAATATCCAATGTCAGCAGAAATGTTGGTTCCGTTTCCGGATTGTTGAGGTATTTTGCAACTAAAAACCTGCGTTTTGAAGGTGGATTCAAGAAAGATTTTGTAGAGGATGTGAAGTCACCGTTTATGTATTCATTCTCCGGAAAATGGAGTGCTGCAAAATGGTATGATGTAAGCGTTAATGTGTCAAAAAACTTCAGATATCCGTCATTTAATGATATTTATTATGAACCGGGAGGAAATAAAGAGCTGAGACCGGAAACCTCTACTCAGGTAGATATGACTAATGAGTTCAAAGTAGGGGATTTCAGACTTACTTTGTCTCCGTATTATATGAACATTACAGATCTTATTGCATGGCTTCCTACGGCCAAAGGATACTGGCAGGCATTCAATGTCAATAAAGTTGAATCTTTCGGATTAGAATCTCAGCTGTCTTTTAGTAAACAATTGGGTAATCATAAATTCAGAGCGAATGCAGGATATTATTATGCAAGATCCATTGATAAAGAAACGCAGCTTCAGAGGCCTTATGTGCCTATGCATAGAGGAAGTGCCAATATAGATTATGAATACAGTTTCTTTAAGTTTTTTGCACAGGGATTACTGAATGGTGTTACCTATACCACAAGTGATGAAAAGAGATCAGATGCCATAGATCCTTATTTTCTTTTGAATATGGGTGTTTCAGCAACTTTAGCGAAAAAATATACCTTAGGATTTAAAGTGAATAATGTAACAAATACCTACTATAAAACGGTTTCTTTTTATCCTTTACCGAAAAGAAATTATAGTGTATATGCAGCAATAAATTTTTAATAAATTAAAATTGAATAAATTATGAAAATAACTAAACTTTTAACTGTACTATTTGCAGTAGTGTTATTATTTAACATGTCTTCATGTACAAGCGATTCCGCTGAATTTGAAGTTTCTCCGATTACTTACCAGAACGGGTATTTCATAGCTAATGAAGGTAACTTCAACAGTCAGGGGGCTAAAGTAACATTCCTGACAAGAGATCTGAGCCTGAAGCAGGATGATGTATATGGTTATAATAACAATAAAGAAATTCTGGGTGATGTTCTTCAGACCATTGGTCTTAACGGAAATAAGGCTTATCTTGTGATAAATAACTCAAACAAAATTGTTGTAGTAGACCGTTATACATTTAAAAAGCTAGCCGTAATTACGGATCAGATTGATAATCCAAGAGGAATTACTTTTGCTAATGGCTTTATCTATGTTTCCAACCTGAACTTCTCTACGAATGCAACAAGCGTAACCAAATATAAAGCTTCTGACAATTCATTTGTAAGCAAAATCACTATGACAGGTGGGGCTGATAAAACAGTAGAAGCAGGTGGAAATGTTTTTGTACAGAATGCTACGTCAGGATTCGGAAATATGATTACCTATATCAATACTTCTAATGACAGTAAGACTGAAATTACGGTTCCGAATGGTAAAATTAACAGTACTATTTCATACAAATCTAATGTTTACACAGTTTCTTCAACAACTGCAAATTCTTATGTCTATAAAATTTCAAGCACAGGAGCAATAACTCCGGTAGTAACACTGACAGGAATTCCAAACGCTACAAACCTTCAGATTGATAATGATAAGATCTACTTCAGTTCTGCAGATAAAGTATATACAACAAGTTTAGCTACACCAACCGTTCCTACAGCTCCATTGTTGACAGCTGCAGATGGTGGCCCTTATTTTACGCTTTATGGATTTAATGTTATTGATGGAAGAATCTTCGCGTCAGATGTTAAGCAATTTACAGCAGAAAGCGAAATGGTAATATATTCAGCAACTACGGGTAGCAAAATGAGTTCTCTTAAAACAGGAGGTCTTGGTGCTAACGGTACTTTTCTGAATCCATAATACTTCACAGTATAAAAAATAATTTTTTTATTTTTCCATTTTTTTTTTTTTTTTCGCGCTGCTTGGAAAAAAACCCGGCTGTTTTTTTTTTCGGGGGAGAAAAAAAAAATGGTGGGGGGAGGAAACCCCCCCCCGCGATTTTTATTATTTATCAATTGAATTATAGTGTCAGTCCCAGTTTTTCCGCCTCAACAATCACAAATTTTGTGGCTTCTTCTTTTTCATTGGGAATTTCGCCTTCAAGAATAGCTTCTTTAACTTTCTCTTTTAAGATACCGATTTCGCGGCCAGGCTTAAGGTTAAACATTTCCATGATCTCTTCACCGGTAATAGGGGGCTGGAAGTTTCTTACCTGATCTTTTTCCTCCACTTCTTTGATCTTCACGGCTACATATTCAAAGTTTCTTTTGAATTTTTCCTGTTTCTTAGAATTCTTAGTCGTAATATCAGCTTTGCAAAGAGTGAAAAGATCTTCCAGATTTTCTCCGGCATCAAATAAAAGTCTTCTCAATGCAGAGTCTGAAGCATCATCAGTAATCAGAGCAATAGGTCGGGATGAAAGCTTTACCATCTTCTGAACATATTTCATGTCACTTCCCAATGGTAACTTCAATCGCTGGAAAAGTGTCTTGGTCATTTTTGAACCTAAAAATTCATGTCCGTGAAAGGTCCATCCTGTTCCTTCTACAAATTTTTTCGTAGGGGCTTTACCAATATCATGAAGCAAAGCAGACCAACGGAGCCAAAGATTATCGGTATTCACAGAAATATTATCTACTACTTCCAACGTATGGTAAAAGTTATCTTTGTGTGTTTGTCCTTCCACTTCTTCCACTCCTTTCAATTCTATCAGTTCCGGAATTATCAGCTTCATAAGACCGGTTTGTTCCATCAGCCTCAGTCCGATAGACGGTTTTTCAGACATCATGATTTTGTTGAATTCTACCATGATTCTTTCCATCGAAACAATCTTGATTCTTTCTGCTTCCTGCTGGATAGCCTGCAGAGAGTTCTCCTCAATTTTAAAATTTAAAGTTGAAGCAAAACGAACGGCTCTCATCATCCTCAACGGATCATCAGAATAGGTTTGAGCAGGCTCTAAAGGAGTCCTTAAAATACCTTTTTCAAGATCATCAACCCCATTGAAGGGATCAATAAGTTCTCCGAAATTATCTTTATTTAAAGAAATAGCCATCGCATTGATGGTGAAATCTCTTCTTTTCTGGTCATCTTCCAGGCTTCCGCCTTCTACTTCAGGTTTTCTGCTGTTTTCAGTATAGCTTTCTTTTCTCGCTCCCACAAATTCCAGATCAAGGTCTTTATACTTGATCATTGCCGTTCCATACGTTTTGAATACGGAAACTTTTAATTTAGGATCTATATCCTGAGCTACACTCTGGGCAAGCTCAATACCACTTTGTTCGGTCACAAAGTCTATATCTGTGGAAGCTTTTCTTTTCATCAGAAGGTCACGAACATAACCGCCCACAATATATACGGACTGGTTATTCCTTTCTGCTGCTTCAGAAATTATTTTAAAAAGTTTTAAATTCTTATTTTGATTAAGATTAATTATCATCGTTAATAATAGTGTCAATTTCTACCAATGTTACTCATTAATCGTAATGAGCGTACATTCTACTAATTTTTCCGTCTTCATTAAAAAACATGACTTCAACAGCATGTTTATCCATGATCGACTTATAAAATAATGCTGCGGAACCTACTCCTGCCGTGGAATGAATAAGATCAAAATGAAGATCCGGAAACTTATCCAGGGCCTTACTCCAATATTCACGGACGGCTTCTTTTCCCTTTAAAGAACTTTCTTTACCTCCTGTAGCCATAGCAATCATGGGAGTTGTAATCTCAATATCATCCGAATAATGGGTGAGAATAGCCTCTAAATCATGAGAATTCCATGCATTAATCCACATTTGAGCAAATTCCTGATGATTCATAGCAAATAATTTATGAGTTGAGTTTGCAAAGATAGAATTAAAAAAAAGAAATCCTGCCGATATGAACTGACAAGACTCTAAAAAAATAAACAGAAAGCTTAAGAATTTCTATTCCCTAAGAACCTTTATTCTGTTGTCATTCCATATTTTGATCACCGAAGAACCAGAATATTTTGAAACTTTTTCTCTGTCTTCTTCCACTGCATAATCTACAAGACTGATCATTTCCTCAGAAATATCAGAGAATTTCAATGGACTTTTCTCACCACTGAAATTGGCAGAAGTAGATACCAAAGGTTTGTTCAGTTTTGTAATCAGTTTTTTGCAGAAATCATTTTTTACAAGACGTATTCCAATACTTCCATCCTCCGCAAGGAGTTCTTTGGGTAAGCCTCTCGGATTTTCATAAACAATAGTTACCGGCTTTTCACTAAGGTCAATAATTTCCCATGCCATTTCTGGAACATCCACCAGATCCTGAAGTCTTTTTTCAGACTCCACAAGGATAATCATAGATTTATTTTTTTCGCGCTTTTTAATGTCAAAAATTTTATTGACAGCTTCTATATTGGTGGCATCACAACCAATTCCCCAAATGGTATCTGTAGGGTAAAGAATTGTTCCGCCGGATCTTAATATTTCGATAATATGTTCCATAATTGTATATGAGTTCAAAGAAGGGATAAAGGTAGAAAATATAAGGATTTTGGGCAAAAAATTAGGAGGGAAATGTGGTTTATTGGTTTGATTATTACCATAAGACATAAAGATTATAATCCGTGAAAAAATGAATTGAAATAAGTGGTTCGCTTAATTGGTTCGATATATTCCGGATGTAGTATTTTTTTGAAATCCCTTTTGGTAAGATGTTGTGAAATTAAAACAGGAAAATTTGATCGTGATCCTTCTTTAATAAGTGTATAAAGTATGGTATTGTCTTTAAAGAAAACAACTGTGGTTTGCTCATAATGTTTTCCCAAGCTATAGAAACCGGCAGTCTCATTAAGAAAAATCAGATTATCAGTAACTTTGGTGATTCTGTAATTGCTTTTTCTTCCGTATTCAATAATTCTTTTTTTTGCTTCTTGTTTATGAATATCAAATGTAATTTCTTTTAAATGCTTTTCTGTGAATTTGCAGTATAGAACATATACACTAAATATGAGGGAACATGTAAGGATAAAATATTCTAAACTATTGTTGAGGGAAGGCTTTATTTCTCTAAGGCAAAGTATCGAGGCACTTGCCAATACTAAAAAACCAAAATAGATCGAAATAGTATCAAACTTATCATATGAACTTTCTTCAAAAACTAATTTTTTAGATTGAATACTTTCAGTGATTCTTAAATTTTTTAGAGATCTCATTGGATATTTAAGATAATGTTTGACTGGTATTAAATTTAGATTTTACGGATAAATAAAATGAGCCAACTACTAAAAAAATAATAGAAACTACCCATAAAAAATAACCTGTTTCTAAACTGTATATTTTTCCCATCCTTCCATTTTCAGCGGCTAAGATTTCCTTCCAGTAAAAAAATGAGACAGCGGGTACTATGGCTATTAGACCGAATATAAGTGATAGTAGAGAATACTTTTTATAACAACATATTACTGAAATGAAAAACCAGATATTGGCAGTCCATACCAAAAACTCAAATATTCCACCGCCCAGAAAACTAATGGGACCTATAAGGAAAGCTTCAAATGATTTATAATTTTTAATCTCTCCCATGTCTTCAATTGTAAAAGCTGTAAAACAAAGGGAGAGTGTAAAGATCAGCATACTGATTAGTGCTGTACGTTTTCCTACATCCATCCCAACTTCGATAAATATCTCTCCTCAATAATATTCAGGTGATGGTAGTTGTGTCCTACAATAAGTTTTCCGATGGTTTCTACAGTAATTTCATGGCCATTGGCTGTACCTGTATTTTGTAAAGCTGAAGGTTGAAGAGTTTCTAATAAAATCTGAGAAGATTTTCTTACCAGTTTGTATTCATCCAAAAGAGATTCAAGTGTCCTTTCACTGGCGAAAGACTGATCGGCATATTCATTTTCATCAAATCCTGGAAGATTGTTTTTCTCTCCTCTTGCGAAAGCTAATATTCTATACTGGAAAACTCTTTCCGTATCTGATAAGTGGAGTAGAAGTCCTTTCAATGTCCATTTTCCTTCAGCATAGGCAAAATTAGACTGTTCTTCGGTAAGGTTAGAATAGATTCCTATGGTTTTATCAGCTGATATTTGCAGTTCGTTGATCCAGTTTCCTGATGGAATCTGATCTAAATATCTTTGAATGTATTTTTGAAAATCAGTCATATTGTTTTTTTGTTTTTATAAATTGATTTTGAGGTGCGGGGTACGAGTTGCGAGTTGCGAGATTCGTGATTCGCATGGTTGAGATAAAGAGTAGGGGTGTTTTTGTTTTTTACAAAACTACTCATTACCTATTGCTCATTACTCATGAATTGCTCCATTCGTAGAAGTTCACAGAGTCATACAATTCAAATCCGCAGGCCGGATAGAGCTGATTCCCGATATTATTGCTTTTTCCTGTTTCTAAAAGGATACCACACGCTTTCGATGAACGGCAGTGTTCTTTGGATTCTTCAATTAATTCTTTAGAATAACCTTTTCCTCTATGGTTTTCATTCACGTACAGATCGTTTAGTAACCAGTAACGCTGCATTCTTGTAGATGAAAATATTGGGTATAATTGTACGAAACCTGTTAGTTTACCATTTTCTTCCGCAACAAAAATTTCAGAATCTTTGTTTTCAAGTCTTTCCTGAAGAAAACTTGTCGCGGCAGGAATATCTGAAGTCTTATGATAAAATATTCTGTACTGGTCAAATAATTTAGCCAGTTGAGGCAAGTCGGAAATTTCTGCTTTTCTTGTGTTTTTCATAGTATTAGGTGGTGGTTATAATAAAATGAGAAGGATTGATTAACCCTTCTCATTTTAGTTTATGTATGTTAAGAAAAAGCTTTCTCAAGATCTGCAATAAGATCTTCTGCATCTTCAATTCCTACGCTTAAACGAACAAGGTCATCAGTGATTCCCAATTCGGCACGTTTTTCTGCCGGGATTGAAGCGTGAGTCATCAAAGCAGGGTGGTTAGCCAAAGATTCTACTCCTCCTAAAGATTCTGCAAGTGTGAATACTCTTACTTTCTCTAAGAATTTAATAGCATCTTCTTTCTTTCCGGATTTAAAAGTAAATGAAACCATTCCTCCAGCTTCCTTCATCTGAGATTTTGCCAATTCATACTGAGGGTGAGATTCTAATCCCGGATAAATTACTTTATCTACAGCAGGATGATTTTCAAGATATTGTGCTACTGCAAGTCCATTGTCTGAATGTCTCTGCATTCTTAATGCCAGTGTTTTGATCCCTCTCAATACAAGGTAAGAATCATGAGGTCCTAAAATACCACCACTTGCAAACTGAATAAAATGAAGTTTTTCTCCCAGTTCAGCATCTTTAGCAATAAGCGCTCCTGCAATCACATCAGAGTGTCCTCCTAAATATTTTGTTGCAGAGTGCATTACAATGTCAGCACCCAAATCAATAGGTCTCTGAATGTATGGCGTTGCAAAGGTATTATCTACTGCTACTAAAATATCTTTTCCTTTCGCAATATCTACAACCGCTTTGATATCTACTAATTTCATCAACGGATTGGTAGGCGTTTCTACCCAGATCAGTTTCGTTTTATCAGTGATGACATCAGCTATTTTAGAGACATCATCAAAATTAACGAACGTAAACTTCAGCTGATATTTTTCAAAAAGTCTTGTAAACATTCTGTAAGTACCTCCATAAAGATCATCTACAGCAATTACTTCATCACCAGGGTTTAATAATTTCAAAACACAGTCGATGGCAGCAAGACCAGAACCGAAAGCTAAACCTCTCGCTCCATTTTCAATACTTGCCAAAGAATCTTCCAATGCCTGTCTTGTAGGGTTGGCAGCTCTTGAATATTCATATCCGGAATGTACTCCAGGGCTTTTTTGTGCAAACGTAGAGGTCAAAAATACAGGAACATTAACAGAACCTGTTGCAGACTCGTGGTGCTGCCCTCCGTGAATTACTTTTGTATTAAAATTCATAATTTTTTGCTTTAGACTTGAGCATTAAGCAATAGAGTATATTACTTTAGCCCATTATTTTATTAAAATTTGCTCTAGCTGAATACAAAAAGCTTACCGCTTACTACTTCCAGCTTATCGCAATTGTAATTTTTTATTTAATGGCAGATTTTACAGCAAACTCTTCTGCAATTTCCTCCATCCATTGTGCTACATCCTCTTCACCTGTCGCTCTCTGATAAGTACTTCCTAAAGATATTAAAATCTGGTGGATAAACATCTTCATTTGGTCTACAGGCATTTCTTTAGTCCAAAGATCAATTCTTAATGCCTCTCTTGTCTTATCATCCCATACAGAAATCATAGTTGCTTTAGTATCTTGTTTGTCAATACCTCCGTCCTGAGCATTCCATGTAATATTTTCAGGCACATGATTTTCATCAAGCTCTACATCTATCGTAATCTGAGTCTTTCTCATTTTTTCTATTTTTCTAAATTCTAAATTTTCTATTGTTTAAGTTTCGGTTTATAACCGGATTCATTAAAAATGGCCGTTGCATCCATTTTCAGGAAAGCTGTAAGTTTTGTCTCAGGTTTTTCCTTAAGGTATGCCTTACAGATCTGCCATCCTGTAAAAATTCCGATTTGTGGTGAAGATTCATTGTCAATCTCCGTATAAAATTTCGAGAATGGTCCGGGCGATATGAAACGTTCTCCCAATCTTGGATCATCACCGAAAATAAGATTGCTTTCTACAAAATAATTCCAGATGTTGGCTTCATTGGCTGTGGCCCATTCATACTGTTTTTTGGTATAATTCATTTTCAGATAATCAGGAACATCAGGAAGAAAAGCATCCTGAAGAATCATTACTTTTCCGTTCAGAATGATCTGATCAATGAACTTCTGATGGTCGGGAGATTCCGTTACAATATTTTCAGCAAAAAGCTGTGATACCTTAGGAACGATATTCTGCGGATTCATTGATTTTTGAAAATACAGCTCCAGTCCTTTATAATTAGGATTTCCATCTCCCATAAAACCGGTAATATCTATAAACAGAAGATTTCCTTTCTGATCATAAAATATAGGATCCTGGATCATCTGTAATGCAGATGAAAATAAATATACTTTGGGGCTTTTGAACTGCGGGAAATAATATTTGATATGCGAAAATAAACTCTTCAGCTCCGTTTGTAATGCAGCCTGATTTATTTTTCCAATAGCTTCCTTGTAGATTTTGATCTCCTCAGTATCCATTCTTCTCTTTTCGAAATCTGCGTCCGAAACACTTCCCTGAAACCATGGAAACTGAGTTTTAAACTGTTCCAGAGGAACATTCGGATTATAAAATTCTTTGGAAATATCTGTTACATCAACTTTTTCGGCAGTTTCTTTAACTTCTACCTTCCATTGATTTTCCGTTTCTTTTTTGCAGGAAACTAATCCGGCAGCTAAAAGAGAAGAAAGCGCAATATATCTGAAAATCTTCATTATTTTTACATGGAATTTAAGTTTACAAAAATAAGGATTAAATACACAATTCATGATGAAAATTAAAATAATTACAACCCTCTGCCTTATTTTGGGACTTTCTTTTTTCTATGGGCAAAAGCTTGAATTTAAAGATAAAAACTTTGAAAAAGCAGTACTTGAAAATTTTGATCTGAATAAAAACGGAATACTTGAACCGTTAGAAGCCGGGACAGTTACGAATCTGTTCCTTGTTCAGAAAGGGATAACTTCAACAGAAGATCTGCACTTTTTTAAAAATGTGAAAATGATTATCCTGGACGATAATGTGATTTCCAATATTGTACTAAACAATCTGGATCTATTGGAATTGTTTTCCTGTACAGGATGTAAAACATCTTCATTCAAAGCAGAAAATCTGAAAAATTTAAGCGCCTTATACTTGGACAATAATCTGTTGGAAGGTATTTCATTGAATGGAATTCCGAAAATTGATCAATTAACATTATCTTTAAATCAATTAAAAACAATTGACCTTACGCAGTGTAAAGCGTTAAGAAAACTGAATGTAGAACATAATAAGCTTCAGAAAATTGATATTTCCGGGAATCCGGCTTTGCAAACCCTGAATGTAATGGGAAATAAAATAAAAGAAACGGATATTAAAAAAGGAATAAAAACAGATGTCACCATTTTTGGAGCGGGAGAGTAAAAACTAATGATATGAAAATAGAAACAAAACGACTGATTTTAAGAAAGCTTGAAGATACGGATGTTGAACGTCTCTTTCTTTTGGATTCCAATCCTGAAGTGATGAAATATATTGGAGTACCGGTATTGACGGATATCAATGAATCCAGAAATGTCATCAGCATGATTCAGAAACAGTATGAGGAAAATGGAGTAGGAAGACTTGGAGTGGTGGAAAAAGAAAGCGGACAGCTGATAGGATGGAGCGGATTGAAATTATTGACCCATGAAACAAATGGTTACCAGAATGTTTTAGAACTTGGCTATCGTTTTCTGCCGGAATCATGGGGAAAAGGATATGCTGTGGAAGCCGGAATAGCTTCTCTTGATTATGGTTTTAATGACTTAAATGCGGACGTTATTTATGCTTATGCACATTCCGGACATGATGCTTCCAACCATATTTTAAGAAAATTAGGGTTTGAAAAAACAAGTGAATTTGAAGAACCTGATGGAATTTGCTTCTGGTATGAGCTGAAGCGTGAAAAATACAGTAAAAAATGATAACAATACGGCAGGAAGAGAAAAAAGACCATCAACAGGTCTTTCAATTGACAGAAGAAGCTTTCAGAGAAATGGAACATAGTGATCATCAGGAACAGTTTCTGGTTGAAAAACTGAGACGATCTGAAGCTTTTATTCCGGAATTATCTTTGGTTGCTGAAAATGAAGATGGAAGAATTGCAGGTCATATCTTATTTACAAAATTAAAAATTGTCAATGGTACAGAATCCTTTGAATCCCTTGCTTTAGCTCCGGTTTCTGTGAAGCCTGAATTTCAGAATCAGGGAATTGGAGGAAGGCTGATTACCACAGGACACCGTATTGCCAGAGAATTAGGATACCAATCTGTGATTCTTATAGGACATGAAAATTATTATCCGCGCTTTGGTTACAAAAAAACAAGTAATTTTGGGATCTCTTTTCCATTCGATATTCCGGAAGAAAACGGAATGGCTGTAGAATTGGTAAAAGACGGATTAAAAAATAAAAAAGGAGTGGTGAAATACCCTCAGGAATTTGGAACAGACTAAAAAAATATAAACGATGCAGACACAAAAAGTGATAGATCATATTGTAAACTGGTTAAAAGATTATGCTGCAAAAGCAAAAGTGAACGGATATGTAATTGGAGTTTCAGGAGGTGTAGATTCAGGGGTTGTTTCTACATTAGCCGCAATGACAGGCCTGAAAACATTACTGATCGAAATGCCAATTCGCCAGAAAGCGGATCAGGTAGGTCGTGCACAGGATCATATGAATGACCTTAAGTCCAGATTCCCTAACGTGGAAACAATGTCTGTGGATCTGACCCCAGCTTTTGAGGAGCTTTACAAAACTTTTGATGTAAAAGATGATCTGTACCCTAACGAAAAACTGGCTTTTGCCAATACAAGAGCACGCCTGAGAATGCTTACCCTGTATTATTACGGACAGCTGAACGGACTTTTAGTGTGCGGGACTGGTAATAAAGTAGAAGATTTCGGAATTGGTTTTTATACAAAATATGGTGATGGAGGGGTAGATGTTTCTCCTATTGCCGACCTTTATAAAACCGAAGTGTATAAACTTGCTCAAGGACTGAATCTGATCAAAAGTATTCAGGAAGCTATTCCTACAGACGGACTTTGGGATGTGGACAGAACAGACGAACAGCAGATTGGTGCCACTTATCCGGAATTGGAGAAAATCCAGAAAGAATACGGAACCAAAACGGCTGATGACTATGAAGGAAGAGATAAGGAAGTTTTCCAGATCTTCGACAGAATGCATAAGGCTGCGAAACACAAAATGGATCCTATTCCGGTTTGTGATATTCCTGAAGAATGGAGAGCATAGTAATGATATTACATTAAATAACAGCTATGAACGGAAAAATAAGATCTGTATTTTTTATCTGTCTGGGACTTCTTTTCGGAATGTCTGTCATGTATGTTTACAATAATTTTATTGCAGATAAAAAAAATCAGCCGGATCCGGTAAAAAAGGAAACGGTGAATTATGGAAGTACCTCCTCGGAAAACCAATATAATACTTCATCTGCCCAGGTTTCTATTGATCAATTGACGGAAGAAAAGACGGTGATCAGCTATGTGAAACAGAATCATAAGCTCCCAGATTATTATATCACTAAAAATGAAGCCAGAAAACAGGGATGGAATCCTTCTAAAGGAAACCTGTGTGATGTACTTCCCGGAAAAGCTATTGGCGGAGATAAATTCGGAAACAGGGAAGGACGTTTGCCTGATGGAGAAAAATATTTTGAAGCAGATGTGAATTATCATTGTGGCGGAAGAAATGCTGACCGTATCATTTATACTCAAAATGGGGAAGTATATCTTACCAAAAATCATTATAAGAGCTTTGAAAAACAATAGGTGTAAATAATAAATGGTTATTGCGAGGAACACAGTGACGAAGCAATCTCTAAAAAATAACCACAGGTGAAAGCAGGTTTTGTGTATAATATTATGAATAATAAGTCGCTTTTGCTTCTCGCAATGACAGTATATAATTTGTATTTAAATCAGAGATAAGGATTAATTTTGAAGAATATTAGCTTTTTTTACTTTACAACAGGCTTACTTCTGACACTTTCATGTTCGGAGAAGAATATTGTAAAAGAAAAAATAGAAAAGCCAGTCGTTACAATACTCATACAGCCATTTAAAGATATTAAAACGGAAACTGTAGCAAAAGTAACCGAAGGAATAAAAAACGTGTACCCGAACGTAAAAGTCCTGAATGCGATAGACTTTCCTGAAAATACTTATTATAAAGAAAGAAACCGGTATAGAGCCGATTCAATCATTAAGTTTTTAAATAAGGAAACAAAAGAAGGGTTTGTTACAATTGGTCTGACTTCAAAAGACATCAGCGCTACCAGAGGAAAGATCAAAGACTTTGGAATCATGGGATTAGGCTATAGACCTGGGAAGGCTTGTGTAGCTTCAAACTTCAGACTGAATAAAGAAAATCGGGATGAGCAGTTTTACAAAATAGCCATTCATGAATTAGGTCATACACAGGGGTTGCCACATTGCCCGGAAAAAATGTGCTTTATGAGAGATGCAGAAGGTAAGAATCCTACTAATGAAGAAACTGATTTCTGCAAAAAATGCAAAACTTTTTTAATCAATAAAAATTGGAAATTTAATTCAATATGAAGACAGTATATATAGATTTTACAGACATAGGTGACTATGAAGATTTTTACGCTCAGTTAAAGGAAAAAGTTAAGCTTCCTGAACATTTTGGCGATAATCTTGATGCACTTTTTGATACCATCACCGGAGATATGGAAATGCCGCTCCACCTGGAATTCGTAAACATGACGGTAGATCAGCTGGAGATTTTTGAAGATCTGCTGACTACTTTGGAAGATGCGGAAGAAGAAGTTGAAGAATTTAGTTTTAGCTACTATCTCGAGCAATACGAAGACGAAGATGAAGAGGATGTAGAATCTGAAGAATAATAAAAAGGCTGTTTCCACATATGAAACAGCCTTTTTTTATGCTGATTACCCTTCATTACCCATGTCAAGGTTTTAAACCTTGACATGGGTAGAAATCTCGCATTTTTGCAAATTTACTATTCTGCTACCATTACAAGAATGAAGAATCAAAATAAAAAGGAAGCAGATCCTTCACCGCATGTACTTTTACAACCTCTTCATTCATGCTTGAGAAATAAAGATCTATATCTTCATGCTGTTTGGTCTCATATTCTATCAGACTCTGACGGCATGCTCCGCAAGGAGGAATCGGTGGATTCTTTTCATGAAATTCTTTAGGACCTCCTACCACGAAGATCTTTTTTATTTTCACATTCGGAAAGTTGGCGGCCACCCAAAAAAGAGTTGTTCTTTCTGCACAGAGTCCGGATGGATACGCTGCGTTTTCCTGATTGTTCCCGGAGTAGATTTCTCCGTTTTCCAATAATACAGAACATCCCACCAGAAACTGGGAGTAAGGTGCGTAAGCATTTTCACGAGCTTCTTTGGCTCTTTCAAATAATTTATTTTCTATATCGCTCAGTTCACTGCTATTTTTAAAATATTCGTAACTGATCTGTAGGTCTTTTTTCATATATTGTCAACTAAAAAAGGGGGGTAAAATTAGTTCTTTTTAATGAAGTGGGCAATATTTTATTCTCCTGGTAAAAAGTTCAATTTTTTAAAGAATACAATGTTATATACACCAATAAAATTCAGGAATGTAGAGTTGAAAAACAGATGGGTAATGTCACCCATGTGTATGTATTCATGTGAAAACGGAGAAGCTAACGACTTCCATTTTGTACACTACGGAAGCAGATCACAGGGCGGTACAGGTCTGCTGATTGTGGAAGCTACAGGAGTAGTACCCAAAGGAAGAATCACCAATCACTGCATGGGAATCTGGAATGATGAACAGGCAGAGAAATTACAAAGAATTGTAGAATTTGTTCATAAAAATTCAGAAAGTAAAATAGGAATCCAGCTGGCTCATGCCGGAAGAAAAGGTTCAACATGGAATAACCTGCAGATTTCCATTGAAGAAGGCTGGGAAACCGTTGCTCCAAGTCCTATTCCTTATCACCCGACAGAAAGAATTCCGCATGTTTTAAGTACTGATGAAGTAAAAGAGCTGGTTCAGGACTTTAGAAAAGCGGCCAGGAGAGCAGTGGAGGCTGGTTTTGATATTATTGAAATTCATGGGGCACATGGATATCTGATTCATCAGTTTCTGTCACCACTTTCCAATATCAGAACAGACGAATATGGTGGGAGCTTTGAGAACAGAATCAGGTTTCTGGTTGAAATTGTAGATGCTGTTAATGAAGAATTGAGTGAAAATACAGCCCTTTTTGTAAGAATTTCCGGAACGGAGTATGCTGAGAACGGCTGGGATATTCAAAGCAGTGTAGAATTAGCAAAAATTTTAAAAGAACACGCAGTAGACCTTGTTGATGTATCAAGCGGAGGAAATATCCATGGTGCAAAAATTTCGGTTTTCGATGGTTACCAGGTTCCTTTTTCATCACAGGTGAGAAATGAAGCCGGTGTAAAGACAGGAGCTGTAGGATTAATAACCAATGTGGAGCAGGCTGAAGAAATCCTTCAGAAAGGCGATGCCGACCTTGTTTTTGTAGCAAGAGAGATTCTTAGAAATCCATATATTGCCGTTCAGGGGGCTTTTGAAATGAAAGCAGACTGCTTTTTCCCCCATCAGTATACCAGAGCCAAAATCTCTTCTTAGGTAATGGAAAACTCATAAAAACTCAGAAATGGATATTGATGATTTTATGCTTACCTGCCCCAGTAAAAAATTCCTTGGCATAGAATGCCTGGGATGTGGTGCTCAGAGAGCAATTGTACTGGTATTTGAAGGGAAGTTTTATGAAGCTTTTCAGATGTATCCTGCTGTGTATACTTTATTGCTGTTCCTTCTTACTCTTGGTTTGAGCTTTATAGATAAAAAAAGAAAATACAGCAATATTTTAATGATTATGGTTGTAATTAATCTTATTATTATGATCATTGGATACATATATAAACATTATTAATTAAGAAGAGAGGAGCAACGTTTGATAGTGAGTTGGATGTGTGGATGGATTTCTTTTGTGTCCTGATTTACATAGGGTTGTGTAGAAAAATTTCAATAAAAAATGAAATTTATTAGATTAAAATTCTTATATTATTTTGTCGTATAGAATTTTTAAAATGTCGTAGAACTACTACAATTTATCAAACTGTTATCCAAAAACTTTTTAAATTAGAACATGAAGTCTATCTTTGTTATATAAATCCTATATCTGGGAACAGTTGTTAATGATTAAAATTTAAGAATATGGCAGGAAATTCAAGAGGAATCTTAAAATTCAATGGAGGAGAAGGTCAGAAGTTATTAAAGCTTAACTACAGCGTATCAAGATCTACGGACATTTCAGGACGTGTAGCATCTGATCCGTCAAACGCACTAATTAAAGTAACTATTGAAGCAACAGAAAAATCTGATGTTTTAGAAAGTTTACTAAACAGCAAATATAAACCTACCAACGGAGAAATAAACTTTAATAAATCTCACGAAGAAGGAACACTGATCTCTTTAAAGTGGGAAAACGGATATGTTATCCAGCATGAAGTAGACTTTGATGCGGTAGACAGCAACAATATGCTCATCAGCTTTGTAGTAAGCGCTGAAAGCATTACGTATGGAAACTCATCTTATGACGGACTTTGGCCAATGAGCTAAGTCTTTCATGAGCAAAAAATAAAAGACTGTCCTTAATAAGACGGTCTTTTTTTACCTTAGACTATATTCAGCAGGCGCTTTTGTTTTTATTTTTAAATTCCCGGCCCGTTGAATAATCGTTTAGAAAACTAATCAAATCACTTAAAAATATGTCAAATACACCTGGAAAATTACAAGCGACGTCTTTTCGTCCGACGCAGAATGCAGATGGTATTTCCGAAAACCATCATACAGGTATCAACCGCTTGGTGAAGCTTTCTCTTGTCATAGAAGGGAAAATTATCAAATATTATAAGCATTTTAAGCTTAAACAAAGCACCAGACGACACCACGAATTTACGCTGACACTGGCACACGATACCCTGGGAGACAGACAGACTCATTCATTGGAAGAAGCCAATAAGTTTCTTGGAAAAAGGCTTACCGCTGTTATTTCTTATAAAGATATAGACAACAGCCCGGAAAGAACCTTTGTAGGAGTGATTACAGGAGTAGGATTCAGCCAGGAACAAATGAGCCTGGGAAATATTGTCCTTACCGGATACAGTCCTACCATTCTCCTTGATGGAGCACCACATATCCAGAGTTTTGGAGGTGCGCAGTCTGTAAATGTAGGAATTATTGCAGAAGAAGTGATCAAGCAGGGAATTGACAAAAGCCGTTTTGATATCAGGGTAGATGCCAATAACTTTTCCCAGATCATCTACAGCAGCCAGTATGATGAAACCCATTACAACTATCTGGCAAGAATGGCTGAAGCATATGGTGAACAGTTCTATTATGACGGTGAAGTCTTACACTTCGGAAAACTTCCTGCTCAGAATAAACCAATAACCCTTACTTACGGAAGCAGTGCCAATGATATAAAAGTGGAATTGAAAGCTGTACATACCAAACCACAATTCTACGGATACAACAGCAATAAAAATGAAAGACTGACTTCTGGTTCAACACCAATCAAACATGTGGGTGATCTGGCAAAAACAGCATACAGTCATAACGAATCTATTTATAAAACGCCGGCTTTACAGATGGCTCCCATCAAAGCTACCACACACCTTGACGTTGAATATTCTCAGAAAAGTGCCTCCGGAAGCGAAGCTGTCAACGTTTTTTCCGTTTCAGGAAATACAACAGTTCCTTTCCTGCATCCAGGTTGTGTAGCGGATGTGCAGATGCGTAAACAGGATTCCAATGAAACCTCTTATTTCACAAGGATTATGATTACGGAAGCAGAACATGAAATTGACACCATAGGTCATTATAACGGAAGCTTCATAGGAATAGCGGCAGATACAGGATTTCTTCCAAAGCCCGAATACACCATTCCAAAGGCTGAGCCGCAAACCGCAACGGTAATTTCCAATACAGATCCCGAAGGACAGGGAAGAGTACAGGTAAGATTTGACTGGCAGACCAATGATACTACTCATTTTATCCGCATGATGAGCCCTGATGCGGGAGGAACAGACCAGATTACCCAAAACCGTGGGTATGTAGCCATTCCGGAAGTAGGAGATCAGGTGATGGTCAACTTTGTTCACAGCCATCCGGACAGACCTTTCGTAATGGGAGGAATGTTCCATGGAGGTATTGCGTTAGGAGGAGGAGTAAACAATCACCTTAAGTCTATTCAAACCAGAAGCGGGATCAGAATTCTAATGAATGATGAAGAAGGTAGCGTAACGATTCTTGATCCGAGTGGAAATACTTATTTCATGGACGGACAGGGCAATATCAGCATGAAAGCGCCTAAAAACTTTACTTTAAATGCAGGGGATAATATCAATATCACAGCCGGAAAAGAAATTTCAATAGGAGCAGGGGCAAGTATTACCAGTACTGCAAACGACAATATTGTTTCCATTGCAGGAAAAGATATGAAACTTACGGCTTCAGGAGATATTACGGAAACTTCCGACACTAGAACAGAAATGATTGAAAAAGAATTCAAGAGACAATCTGAAACATCCAACGAAATAGCAGGTGAAATTTCTATGTTCAGCGAACTGGAAAATATGACCATGCAGAGCGGAAAGATAGTAGAATTCAACAGTGCTGAAAAATCAAAACTTTTCTGATATGGCCATCATAAAAACAGCAACCAATCTGCGCATCACAGTTAAAGATTCTTACCATCTGAGCGTAGGAAAAAAGGTTGAAAAAATAGCAAAGAAAATCAATGTGGAAGCACACAGAGATAATCTGGTTTTAGCGAGTAACAAGAAGATTATGTCCCATGGTCATAAGTAAATATAACATACTGATTCTTTTTATAGTATGCTGTTTCTCATTAACGAATTGTCAGAATAAAAAAATGGAAGAAAAATACAATTGGCTGGGAACCGTTTCTGCCCCACAGGAATATCCGATGGAAGTATATGAAGGAGCTATTGTGGCTGATGATTTCACTTACGCTTTTGATGCAATCTGGGGAACACAGAATACAGGATGGGGAAAAGAAGGAGGTACGATGAATGTGACCACCGAAAGAATGGACGCACCTCATCAGCTGGAATTCACATGGTATTCTTTAGTAGAGAAAAAATTCTATACCGGAAAATGGAATCTGGATAAAGAAAAGATCAAAAACCTTTTTGACGAAGGATTTGTAGATCAGGACACGAAAAAGAAATCTACCTACAGCTCATTTGTCGTAGGATTGGCTCCGCAGGGCAGAGTAGTTCTTTGGATGAAAGGAGCCGGGAATCAGAAAGAAATAGGAGCTTTTCAGGCTCATGATACAGTTATTACCAAAGAAAAAGCATACGATAATGCTCAGTACATGCTGAACGAAGGTTTTGCAGACAGAATGCTGAAAGATCCATCTTATAAGACATTCAAGCCGGAAGTGCGCGAAAAAATTGAAAAAGAAGGATATCCTGCAGCAGATATTTATAATGTATATAGAGAAAAATACAACTGGAAACCTTCAGTAGTTCTTCCTGAAGGAGCAACATGGATAGATTTCGGTTTTACCAATTATAACGGAGAACAGGAAAATCTTTTTGATCAGAGCTTGAAAGACAATACCTATAAAAACCGTGCTGTTCCAAGCTTCTGCGGTTTTTACTGGAAAGATAAAAATAATAACAGGTATGCAGTATGGATAGACGCTTTTGATGATAAAGAAATATTTGATCTATTTCAAAAATTAGGTAAGGATAAAAACATTGATCTTATCATTAAAGTCAATGAAGACAATACCAAAGTTTTAATATCCTTAGAATCTGAAAAAGAAAAACTAGCTGTTACCAAAGCAAAAATCAGGGTATCCCGAAAGATAGAATCATAGTATTCACTCAGTCAATTTAAAAACAAGAACTATGCACAACAATCAATTTGGAAGTTATACACCATCTGTATCCAAAGAGGAAGTACTGGATATTACCATTGGGATTTTTTTTGACGGAACCTTGAATAATAAGACCAATACCGACGAAAGAAAAAAAGGTACAGAGGCCCATAAAAAACATGGTGGCAAATCTTCAGACAACACAAGCTACAACAATGATTGGAGTAACGTGGCCCGTATGTGGGATAATTATGATAAAAACTTCGGCATTTATATAGAAGGTATTGGTACAGAAGACAAAGAAGGAGATGCTACATTGGGATACGCTTTTGGAACAGGAGAAACCGGTATCAGATCGAAAGTAAGAAAAGGCTGTGAAGAAATTGTAAAAAAAGTGAAGACCATTAAAGCAGAAAAGAAAGCTGATAAAATTGCCGTGCTTACTTTTGATGTATTCGGTTTCAGCCGTGGAGCCGCTGCAGCCCGTAATTTTGTATATGAAATTGGAAAATCAAAATATAAAGCTACTTCACGCACAGTTGCCAATGAAGCCGTTTCGGTGACCACTTACTCAGATGATGACGGAAAAGGTGTTGCCTCAGAAGAACTTCCAAAGTGGGGACATCTTGGCCTTAAGCTCGAAGAAGCAGGATTAAAGGTAGATGTTTTGAAAGTAAGATTTCTGGGAATCTACGACACCGTTTCTTCCTATTCAAAATACCTGTCACCAGTACCCAATTTCAGCAATGACGTTGAAGAATTGAGCCTTAATGATATCGGAAAAGCCCAGACTGTAGTTCATTTCATTGCAGAAAACGAGCATAGAGAAAACTTTGACCTGACAAGAGTGCATATCGGAACTGAAAAAACATTCCCCGGAGTACACTGTGACGTAGGTGGAGCTTATGAAAATGGGGAGGAAACATGGGAAGAAATTGAAACATCGTGGACTACCAGCTCCAAATTAGAAGCATTAAAAGCAGAACTTGTATCAGAAGGATGGTATGAAAAAGATAAGCTTACCATTACTCCCGGATTCTATTTATCATTGAGAGGAACCCGATATCTGCTGAAAACTTTCAGCTATATTCCCTTACATTTTATGGCGGAATATGGCATCGATAAAAATCTTCCTATCACCTTAAAAAAAATGACAGATGATAAATATTCCATTCTGAATGATCAGTTTTTAATAGGAATAAAAGACCGTCTCAGAACTTATGTGATGGGAGATGGCAAACCTTATGCCTTCAAACATTTTAAAGCGCTGCGGGATGCTTATGGTGGAAACGAAGTCCCGGAAGACCGTCAGGATGCTTATCAGAAAGAAGTAAAAGAACAGAATGATTTGAGATTCCTTCGTCTTCATTACCTTCATTGGTCAGCAAGAAGAGAAAAAATAGGGATGGATCCTAGGCCGAATAGAACAAGAGTTATTCATTAAAATTACATCCTTAATAATAAGACGTCATATACAAATAAAGAAATTGAAGCAGGAACTTTTTTATGCGGAAATATAACAAACATACCGTTCAGAAAGATGAAACTTTAAAAAGTATAGCCTCGCTGTACGGGTTGGATAAAGATGCATTAAAACTCTTCCATAATAACCACTGCGCTGTTAAGGATATGATCCTGATCAATCTTAACGGGCAGAAAGAACTTTTTGTTCCGAGAACGGCAGTTGCTGATAAAAATAGCCTGGTAAAATTCGGAAGAGGAAACAGCCTTGTTTTTCAGCCGGAAACTTCGGTGCGGAAATACAGTGTTGTCATTACCATTGAAAAAGGAGAAAATAAAAGCGAATTAAAATATGAAACATCAGTTCGCTGGCTGAAAACAGAGAAAGGACACCATATTTTTGAAATAGACAGAACATCAAACCTTTATCTCAATGAAGAAGAAGTCAATGAAATTGCAGACCTACTGGCTTACAGGACTTCTAAGATTTTATACCCTCTACAGATCAGTACCGATGAACAGGGGAAGTTTGAAGCAGTAGAAAATGCTGAGGTATTTATCAAAAGATGGCCGGCCGTAAAAGAAGAGTTGTATAAAGAATTTGATGGTCAAACCGTAGACGAATACTGTGGAAAGATTGAAAAAGTAATCAGTCAGCCTGAAGCAATAGATCTTTACCTTAGAAATGATTATTTCATCCGGGCTCTGTTCTTTGGGATATACCAACGTTTCGGACCGGATTATACAACAGAAATAATGACCTCTTTTCCGGTAACAGATAATGCGATTGAACCCAAATACAAGATAGCATTACAAACAGATCCGTTAAAAGGAGAAACAGGGCTGATCACTGTAGAAGGATCGGGCAAATTATATGAAGAAAGAGATATTGATGATTTTATAAGAAGATCACCTTTTTCATTGATTATAGAAGACGAACCTGTGATGAATGAAGAAGGAACTTTCAGACTCATAAGCTATATGAAAGGAGAAACTTCGCTTCCGGAATCTCTTTACCTGGAATGCAGTATCATGCTGCAGGAAGAGAAAAAGATTTCAGTATCAGTTTCAGGAATTGATAAAAACTAAATTACCATTTCACTAAAGATAAAATTAATATGGCAGAAAAACATATTGTAGTACAGGGCGCCATGTGCAAATGCCAGTTCGGGCAGGTTCCGGACAAGCTGAAAGTACTTACACACCAAAAAGAATATGCCAATGATAAAAGCGCTTCCAAAAAACTGATCGTTACCACGAAAGAAATAGGAGCAGCCACATTTGAAAAAAATACATTCGGAAACTGTACAAAAATGGGAGTTCCGCCGCCACCTTGCAAGATCATGGTTACAGAATGGCAGAAGTTTTATGATAAAGTACAGCTCAGCAATGGCGGATATATCATTGTAGAAGACAGCAAAGCCGTATGTGCCATTGCCGGAACTCCATGCATTGAGATTATAGACCACGGGCAGAGAGCAGAAGCCAGCCAGCAGAATTTTAAAAATGCAGATAAAGACGTCCAGCAGCAGATTAATCCGTTGGTGGATTCTGAAGAAATGTATAACGAACAGCCTTCAGGAGGAGGTCAGGATGGTGCAATCTAAATGATAAAACAATGGCAAAAGGCGTAAAAAAAATAAAAGTTGTAAGCGGACTGTATTATCCAAAAATGTCTGTATTAGGGCAAAGGGTAACAATAAAACCTGACCAATGGGTGCAGTTTGGTATTGACGAATGGCTGCCGGGTACTACAGATGCAGACAAAAAGAAACCTCTCACCTGGATGAGGCAGAACAGCAGCAAAAAAATTATTATCAATCAGATAACTTCTGCTACCGGATATAAGTTTTTAATAGGAAAACAGTTCTGTGGAAGTTATCAGTTTTATATTGAAGCCAGTCTTTCAGGAGTAAGAGATCCTAAAGGCAATACAGGAATATATGTAAAAGGCTGGTGCGATCCTAAAATTGTCAGCAGCAAATGGTCTACCCAAAAGAACAGCAAAAGCATAAAAAACAATAAAAAGACCGAGTTTATATCTTATGGACATATTGTTCACCTGAACCTGATGACAGAAGGTCTGAATGGAAATACAGTCAGTATTGAGCTTTGGAACCAGCAGTATGCCAAAAAAGATAAACTGGTGCATACCTACAATAATGTACAGGTAATAGATGGTGAAGTCAATCTGAAAATAGAAAATACATTTGCATGGATGGCCTATGTAGACAACATTCAGAATGTAGAAGAATTTTATGTTAAAGTAAAAGATACAGCATCAAAACAATACATCAAAGATAAAATTGGTGATGATCTTCATGCTATCTATCTGAATGTAAAAAATAAAATAGTTACCACCAATACCAACGGAGCCCAAAACCAGACGCCTACCAAAGTATATAAGCCGGATGTAAGTTCTGTAAGGCTTGAGCCATGCAAGTTTGAAGTCATCAAAATCACTGAAAATGAAACAAAAGACGGAAAAGCCAACAATACAATAGCTACAGTCTTTAAAAACGGAGATGGTATAAAACAGATAAAATCTGCAGCATTACAGGAACATATTCAGAGAACCATCTTCTATAAATTTGATTCTACGGTCATTGATAAAGATGGCGTTGCAATCCTGAATAATGTACTCAAATTCCTTCTTGAGCACAAAGATTCCACAATGAATCTCAGTGGCTATGCCTGTGTTATAGGAAAAGAAAATTATAACAGAGGGCTTTCTCAAAGAAGAGCAGATGTTGTCAAAAAATTCTTTGCAGACGGTGGATTAGATCCCAGAAGAATCATTTCTGTAGGAAAAGGAGAAGTAGATCCTACAGATGATAAAATGGGAAGAGATAATATCAAATACAAAAACGAGAAAGACTACGAAAACAACCGTAGAGTAGATATCTCATTTGTATTTAATGCCCATGATGCCCAGACCATTCACTATGCTGTAGTCGCGCCTACTTCAGCTACAAAAAAAGAGCTTATTATTGATGTTACAGGCTTTGACACCAACAGCTGTTTCAGAGATACCAAAAACAAACATAAAAAAGAAATTTATATAGTAGATGTAGGGCAGTCAATAGATAAAGGAGATACCAAGAAAAGCTTTCAGACCCCCACATTCCCTTACGAAGTCTATGCTCCGCTGAGCAGATATAATTTTGGTGGTGGAGTTGGGTTTGATGCCCAATCAATGACGCTTATGCAGTATATTTGGCCCGCATCTTCCAGTCCGAATCAGTTTCACATGCATGTGCACACCTGCAGATATTACAGCAATGAGAAGCGGACTACTGTATTAATAAAAGCTTATCCGGATATAAAATGGAGATTTGCCTTCTTTATCAACCTGAGCAACAGCTTAAGTATAAAATGGCAGAAAATGACTCCCGAAAAGCATAAAGAACTTCGAAGTAAAGCATTAAGCCTTGCCAATGAAGAAAAAGGAAAATATACAGATGTAGAATTCGGGGTAGAACTTAAGGCTTCTTATGATAAACAAAAAGATGGAAGCTATTACTGCAAACCGGAGCTTACCCTGAAATATAAAGATAAGATCAGTAAACTGTTCTCTATTATTTCTTCCGTGAAAAAAATGTCTCAGGGGATTACCTCACAGACAAAAGGAGTAGTATCCAAAGGAGTAGGAAGAAAATTGCCATTTGATATAAGATTAAATGCACCCGCACTATATTTCGGAGCAGAATGGGAAGCTGATGTCAATGAGGCACATTCAGACATAGGAACCAAGCTGATGCTCTTCATTGAAGCTAAGCCTTTGGTTGAGCTGGCTATTGTTTTTGACCTTTTGGCTTTAATTGTTCAAGCAGGAGTGGCAGTAGCTACAGCAGGAACAGGGAATGCACTGGCTCTGGAAATTTTCAATATGGTCAGAGAATGGGCAAGTAAGGGATATGAAACAGAAAAGGTAGTTATCAACTTTAAAATGTACATTGATCTTGAAGTAAAAGGAAAAGTAGATGGTGTTATTGACGGCTCCTTCAGTACTGTCAAGGATGGCGCAGAAGTGAATTTTGATCTGAGCTCAAACATCACTGTTGAATTAAAATCAGGACTTGAGTTAAAAGGAATGTTTGTGGTTATTGGTACAGCAAAAAAACCGGAACTGGAAGGACATGTTGAAGGAAAATTAACCGCAGGGGCTACAATGGGAATTACGTCAGGTCATAAATTAAAATATGATTCCACTGCAGGAATTTATTATATTCCGAGTTTAAGCATAGATCCATGTGTGGGAACAGTCGTGATCATGGTAAAAGCAGGGTTTACCTATAAAAAAGTAAGCTCGGACTGGACTCCGGTGAACTATAACAGAACCCGTACATTTTTTGACGGATTCGATATTATGAAATATTTAGCAGAACTAGCAGGTTATGACAACAAAATGTTACTTTGGGAAAAAAAGAAAAAATAAAAATATGTTTCTACTTTTAATAATGTCATTGTTTATATCATGCAGTACGGCAAAGGAGGATTTGTCTGACGTTCTTTTTCCTGTAAAAAAAGAAAAGGTTTTAAATAATATTGACTATACAGAGAAAAAATCTATTTTGGATGAAAATCTTAACGCCTACCAGGTAAAAGATATGAATTCCTTTAGCCTTTATGGACAGTACTTTGCCAATGAAATAAAAAGTAATGCAGCAACGTATGCCGGGAAAAATTATCTTGAACTTTTAGGAGATTCAAAAGAAATTAACGGATATAAAATCCATTTATATACCCGGAAAGAAAGTGAAAAACTGGAAAAATTACTTCTTGAAAAATTAGGAAAACCAGCTTTTGATAAAGGAAATGAAGTAGAAAGAAATATCATATGGGAAAAATCCGGAAAGATTTTTATTCTCAATAACGGAGATGCCGAAATACAAGGAGAAAAAACAAAAGAATCAGATTTGTTATGTTTAAATACTAACTTTACAACACTGATCATAAATGCTACGCAGACTACAAAGTATTCCGAATACTTGAAATTCAGAATAAAAAACAATAAAAAGGTAGAAAATTATCCCTATAGTCTGTACGATAAAGAAGAAAATTAAATAAAAAATTGCATGAAAAAGATTGTTATATGCCAGATCGCGTTAAGTTTTGTTTTAATGAACTGTCAGGAAAAAGGAAAAGAAAAATCAGTTTCACAGGCAGAGAAAACAAACGTAACTAGTAAAACAGTAAATCAAACCCAGGGAAAAATGGATTTTAAAGATCTTAAATTCGGAACCAATGGAGAAGACTTGCTCAAAGGAATTGGATTAACTGTTAATGACAACGCTTCAGGGGATTTTAATACCTCAGTGGATTATGTTGAATTTCAATTTCCAAAAGATAAAAATCTGAACCTGTCATTATTTAATAACACCTTACAGTCTTCTACAGATGATGTATCCGTTTTTTATTCAAAAAATGATAAAAAAGTATGGTGCTACGAAATGGTACTGCAGAACAATCCAAATACAGATGCCATTCTGAGTGCAATTGAAAAAAATGCAGGCCATAAAGCCGACTTTTCAGATAAAAAAGTAAATACAAAAGAAAGACCCATTTTCCTTGATGAAAACGGAGAATTCAAAACAGATCACATAGAAGAAACAATACAGGTTTGGGAAGATAAAGAAGCAAAAACAACTTTCTTCACCATCCACACCGTTAATCTTTCTAAGAAACCCAATGAAAATACATTGAAGATCTTTGCCTTAGATAAAACCAGCCCGAAATATAAAGAATGGGTTTCCTACCGCAGTCTGGATATGTTTTACAACAAATAACAACAATAATGGCTAAAGAACCTTACTATACTATAGATTTTACCGCTGTTTATTGCAAATTTGAAGTGTTGGTTAATGACATTCCCGTTATTGCGATGGAAGCTGAAGGGCAAATGTCTCCCAATATTCCCGTTAACTTTGGAATAAGCAGCTCCGGTGAACAAAAACTTGAAATTAGACTGCTGCCGGTTGCAGGAGAACAGTATATAGATTCAAGAACAGCATTTCAATATACCATCAAGTTATTTGATGTGCTTAACGATAAGTTTGTTCATGAAAAAGACTGTGGCAATTTTCAGTTTTCAGAAAAGGAAACTGCAAAAAAATTACCTTCATTAACTCATAAATCATCCTTTCAGGCTGAAATTCCTTATGAGATGATGACATGGGAACAGAGCCGTGATCTACTGTCCATTTCAAAAGATAATTCTTACCTTGGCACCAGACTGGATCTGGCATACAGAAAAATAAGCGGTCTTATCAGCTCAAAACAATATGAATCTTACTTTGAAATGATCAGGAATCGCGAAAAAAATATGGCTGTATCCATGTATTTAAGCGATGAAGATTCAAGAGCAAGATTAAACAGTTTACTGGAAGATTTCAATAATGGCTTTAAAATGATGCCGTTGCCGGAAGACAGGGTTTTAAAAATCTATGGTAACGGAAAGCTGGCAACCTATAAAAAATTAAACGGAGAACCCGCATTTTTCCTTTATAAAAAAGAAACCGGTGAAGAGCTGATGCTGGAGCTGATGTTTCATATTCCCACGGGGAAAGAAGAATTTGAAGTTATTTAGAAAAGAAAAAATAATACCGGAATAATATATTAAATACGATACTTTACAAAGTATTTATCGGATTTTTGAAAAGTAAAGTGTTCAGACGAAGCATATGGGAGGTAATAAAGGAAGATCATATACAGTATATATTATTCTGGGAATAATAGCATCATTTTTTATTTATTTTATATTATGGATCATCTTCAAAGAAAAAATGCCCTTGCATGAATATGCATATGAAATTGCCAATAACTATGACAGCTATGCGGAAAAGGCAATCATTCTAATTCCCTTGGCGGTTTTTATTCTCATCTTTATCACTTTAATGAAACCTAATGGTGCAAAACGGTTTTTACGTCTGCAGTCATCACTTCCCACCTCAAAAATTCATTCAGTTGCAAAAGGTCTGGCAGAGATTGAAGGGACATTGGTGATGAAAAATCCTTTATTCTCCCCGGTAAAGAACGAAGTTTGTATCGGATATTACTATACCATTGAAAATATTGACAGAGATTCGGATGGTAAAGAAACGTACAGAACCATTCATAGAGAAACACAGTGCAATGTCTTTCAGGTTAAAGATAATACAGGAACAATTGAAATAGAGCCGGAAGGAATAGAACTGGTTTTATTAGAAGAAACCAATATAAGCAGCCACGGTGGTAAAAGATACAAAGAAACCCTTTTAAAAGATGGTCAGAAGATGTTGTTGGTAGGATATGCCGATTCTAGGAACGGAGTGCCCTTCATAAGAAAAGATGATTATTATAAAATTCTGGGGATTACTTCATCATCAGGAATCAGTGTCTGGAACAAATATCAGCCGTTGCTGAGATCATTTATGTTTACCTGCTCCGTTATCCTGTTAATAATTATTTATATACTCATACAATAATGAATCAGACTGTCGCAATCATATTACTTATCCTGCTGGGGGTAGTTATTATCAGTTTTTTGATCAATCTGTACAACAAATTGGTCATGCTTAAATTTAACGTTGACAAAGCATACGGGAATATTGATGTGGTGCTGAAACAACGTGCAGATGAAATTCCCAATCTGGTAACGGTAGCCAAGCACTTTATGAGCTATGAAGAAAAGCTGCTTACACGTCTTACGGAGCTCAGAACTTTTTATAATAACACTATAGATGCAGACCAAAGAACAGCCCTAGCCAATGAAACTTCAAAGGCCTTGTCTTCATTCTTTGCCGTTTCAGAAAACTACCCCGAACTGAAATCCAATACTAATTTTCTGGAGCTTCAGAAGAGAGTTTCCGAGTTGGAAAACAAAATAGCAGACAGAAGAGAATTTTTTAATGACAGTGTTAACCTTTATAACATAGGAATTCATGAATTTCCAAATGTTATATTGGCAAAAATACTTGCATATAAAGACAAAACATTACTGGAAATAACAGATTCTGAAAAACAATATAATGGAGTTCAGTTTTAATACTTTTTTCGGATTGGAAAGCAAAATGGCAGACTTCCCCGAAGTTACCATATTTGGAGCTATGTTTCTGCCCCTGCTGCTATTTATTCCGGTTGCATTGATAAGCTGGATATTCAGAAAGCTTAAATTCAATATGTACATCATTCATGTATTGATGTATACATTGCTTTTTACATTTATATTGGGTGCTATTACCATATTTGTACTTTTCTTTATTACAGACAAAAATGGAGTGAAACTAGCATATTGCTGGCTTACGGTCTTTACTGGAATGTTCATTTTCAGTTTAATCAACGCCAATACTATTACTAAAATGTTTACCGATTGGTCGAAAATAATTAAAGACAGACAGAATCAGTAATTTTAGAAAAAAATACTTGATAGGATGAAAATAGCAAAAGTTATGATACTGTTTTTTGTAGTATTGATCAATGTCTGTTGTGGAAATAAATCATTTGATCTTTCATCAGTTGCATTAGGTGATGATGCAAAGAAGTATGACTTTGAAAACAAAGATTTATTTATGAAAGATACCGCAAAAGCAGATATCATTCAATACTATGCTGATGAAAACAAAGGAGTAACCTACGGAAATATACCCTTAGACAATATGATGGGTACAAGAATTACAGTATACAAAGGGAAAGTAGGAGCTGTAGATACCAATGCTGCTGAAAAATACTCTCTGGAATTTGTAGAAAAAATAATGAAAAAACATGGAAATCCTACAGCTTCCATCACTGATAAAGCAACCGTAGATGCCAAACTTGTAAAGTCAATTTTTGAAAAGCTTAAAAAACTTTCTCCTGAAAAAGTTTCATGGGATCAAAATCAAAAAAATGCCTTTACTTATCCAACTTCTTTCTTCTGGGATGACGGAAAAAATTATTCCATATTGAGTATCTCTATTGAAGATGATGGAAAAATAAGAAATAAATACATTTCCGTTACGAAAGATGCGTATCGTAATAATGCCGTATTTGGATTGAAATATCCAACACCTCCGGCTTCTCCGTGGTATAAGTATATGAAGTAAAATGTGTACCCAAAGAAGAAAAAGGAAATAGAAAAACAGGAATATGATAAATAAAAATCAGGTTTCAAATACTTGAATCGCTTTTTTTCTGTTGTATTCTTATAATCAGGTACTAACACTAACATTATGAAAAAATTGAAATATGTATTAATACCAGTAATCTGCCTGGGGCTTATATCATGCAACCAGCAGAAAAATAAAGATACTGAATTGGTGCTTGAAATGAAGGGAAGTACTCAGACGGAACCATTTAATCTTGCTCAACTTAAAACCGGGCAAAACATTAATGAAATTTTAAAATCTGCCGGAGCAACAGCCAAAGAAGCAGTACGTACCAGTGAAGTGACCCTTATCGGAAATGAAAAACTTGCTTTTTCATCAAAAGAACTATTACACTTCAATGGAATAGATCTGGAGGGAAAGAATAATAAAAATACCAATAAAGTAATTTTACACTTTGGAAAAGTAGATCAGGAAATTGGTCCTCTTGCCAATGAAAAAGAAGACGAATTGGGAATGTATCAGCTTGATATTTATACAGAACAGGAAAAAACGGCCCTTCTGGATAACTTAAACAAAACACTTCAGAAACCCAGTTTTGATACCATACATGAAGGTTTTGAATCAGAAGTTAAAGATAATGAGATCATCCAGACTCAAAATAAACTAAGACAGGAAGTGGCTATATGGAGAAACAAAGATATGCTCTATTATTATTGCGAAACCAAAATAGACAACAGACCTGACGAATACCGCTGTAATCTTTTCGTTTTCAAAAATAAAGAATGGAAAGACCTTTTAAAAGGATCAGGATACCCGGATCTGGATAAAATCTCTTTATAATATTCGCTTAGTCCATAAGCTTGCTGATCCTTCTTTGCTTTCTAAAAATGTAAAGCAGTAAGATAAATCTTTGTGTTAAAAATCTACTCAATTAAAGTTTTAAAAATAATAAATGCCGGTCTCAAAAAGACCGGCATTTTATATGAAGTTGATATCTGAATTATTTTACCAAAAACTGCATCGTGGTCTGATCCAGTTTCAAAATGTAAATTCCCTGACCAAGATTTCTTGTTTTGATAGAATTTCCATCTCTGAAAGGCTGATCAATCGTCTGAAGAACTTTCCCCTGAAGATTATAAATTTCAGCTTTTTTAACTTTCTGAAGATCTCCTTTTACAAAAATCTCCTGATTAGTAATTGGGTTAGGAGAAATTTTAAAACTCTTTGCTGAAGTTTCCAAAGCTGTAGCTTGTGCCATTCTTGCAGATGTTCCCGGATAACATGTCCAGGCAAGATCATCAATAGCAACCCTGTTACTTGAAGAATTGTTAACTAGGCTTACCACTACATTTCCGGAAATATTGATATTGCTGATGGTAGTCGTTGTAGATGAAGTACTGTAAGGAATAGTTCCTACGCTTGTTCCGTTTACTTTTACATCAAAAGTATCATTCGTTCCTGAGAATTTAAGCTGTGTAGTTACAGTTAAAGAACCAATACCGTTTGCAGAAGTACTGGAAGTTAAAGAACCGTTTCTTACCGTAATAGCTTTATTGTTAATAGTCTGATCAGTTCTTGCATCCGTTGCTGTCCATGAGATTCCTCCATTGCTCCATGTTCTCGTTGTGTAAGTAGAGTTGGCCGCAGGAATGGTTTCAAAAGTTTCATTAGCACAATTAGTCGCTGGAGTGGTGCCTCCTGAATTGGTAGTACCGGAAACTACAGAACTGTTTGATGACGAATTTCCTGCCGCATCCTTCGCTACAACATAGAAGCTGTACGTAGTAGAAGGAGCAAGTCCTGAAATAGTCGTTGAAGTTGAACTTACTGTAGTGGCCAGATTTCCGTCCATGTAAACATTGTAAGCTGTTACTCCTACATTATCCGTAGAAGCATTCCACGCAAGAGAAATACTGTTGGAAGTCTTTCCTGAAACATTAAGCCCTGTTGCTGTGGTCGGAGCCTGAGTATCACCAGAAGGCTGCTGAGAACCCCAGATAAGATTTACATAATTCGGGTTATCAATAAATGGATTTCTGTTCCCCTGGAAAGTATAAGAAGCATTATTTCTTTTGATCTCAGCCTGAGAAACCGGATCCTGATTATGCCATGCCAGAAGAACATTCAGTTCCCATGTCTGCAATCCCGGGAATGTAGAACTTCCTAACATGTTTCCTGATGAGAAAGTAGAAAGTTTACTCTGGTAACGGGTTACAAAATAGAAAATCATACGCGCCACATCACCTTTAAACTCATCAATCGGCTCGAAAACCGTCCCCGAATATCCTGAAGAAGCTGACGTTCCAAGCTTTGATCCATTCTGTGAAGTAAACGAAGCACTTCCTACCTTTCCGAAAGGATAATTACTTCTCATTCCGTTTACTTTTCCATCTGTAGCTCTGATAAAATGAATATCAGCAACCATCGGAGAAGCTTGATTGAAAAGACTTTGAGGAACAATGTGTTCTCTGTTGTAGCAATTTCCTTCCGTAGAATAAGTTCCACACTGGTTGGTTCCCGGAGTGTACTTATAAGGATCTGCACCTAAAGGCTTTTCAGAATAGATATCAAGGATAGAACCATCATTTTCATAATCCTTATCAATATCAGTGGTTTTGTAAGCAGTCCACAGTCCACTGTAACCTTTGTCCATATGTCCGTTGGTGATAATGCTGCTTAATTCCGTTTTCAGTGCTGCGCCACTCAACCCGTTGGCAGAATTGTAGTATCCTGCAGGTGCCTGAGCGTAGGCAAGTCCCGCAAATAGAGAAAATAAAATAACTTTTTTCATATAATATTAAGTTTAAGCAAGAATAACACATTTTTGTGAATAAAAAATTAAGTAAGCGTTAATTTTAAATGTACTGCATGTAAGAAGTTGTGAATGACTAGGTTTTGGTTTCGTGATTCGAGCTTTGAGGTTCGGGATTCGTGTTTCGTGTTTCGGGGTTGTAAGTTTGGATCCGGGTAATGAATTTCAATATTCAATAGGGACGGGCTTTAGCCCGGTTTAAAATAAAACGTTTCCTTTTGGCTTTAGCCAAACTTAAAAATTAAAATGTTTTTTGTAAAACTCTGTGTTATCTATGGAAAAGCGGAATAATTATCCATAAAAAAAGCCAGTACAAAAATACTGGCTTATATAATGGATGACTTAAATTTATTTTCTTTGTGGCGGATAATTTTTCATAATCTCAGCCATGATTTCCGGAATCTGTCTCTGTTTCGCTTTTGGAGAATCTACAGAAATTCCGCTTCCGATACCCTGCCAAACCAATTTGTTGGTTTTTGCATCAATAAGGTCTACAATCAGTGCACCTTCATTATAATTTGAGGTCCATGTTCTGCTCATTCCAACGCCCCATCCGAATGGTCCGCCCCATCCCCACATTCCGTAAGGTGAAGAAGAATTGATATCCGTAACCTTTTTATGGTTAGCTTTTACATTGATAATCAAATCAGGATTTTCTCCGGATTGAAGCCCTTTGCTTTGAAGCTGTCTCGACAGTTCATTCAGGACTCTGTCTTTATCAATATCATTCAATTTTAGATCATCAATTCTTATTTTATACGTTTTGAAAGAATTGAAATTGGCGGTTTCAGCATAATCTGAACGTACCTGAAAAGGGCTACAAGAAGTTAATCCTAAAGTAGCAGATGCCAACAAAATAAAAATATATTTTTTCATTTTATTTATTTTTTTTATCATTTTTAATGAATGTATCAGTCTTTTTATCGTACCCGTAAGGACAGTGCCTGCAGCCGCTTTTACAGCAATAGCCTCTTTTCAGATGAAATTTTTCTGTAAAAACCTTGTACCCCTGTTCATTATAGTAGAAGTCTTCACCTTCTTTGATGTCATAATGGGCCATAAGTTAAATGCTAGTCAAAAAACTTTTTATATTTGTTACTATGATAATTGTATGCCAAAAGCCTTTAAAAAAATTAAAAATTAATGGCATTGCTCTCTTTCCCTTTATCTTCATTAGGAAACCCGAAGATAAGGAAAATAATGTATTGATCAATCACGAAAAAATCCATTTACGCCAACAGCTGGAAATGCTTATCATTTTCTTCTATATTTTTTATGTTATTGAATATTATTACTGGGTCTTCAAACTGAAAAACGGTTATCTGGCTTATAGAAGAATCTCCTTTGAAAGAGAAGCGTACGCTAATGAAAATAACCTGAATTATCTGCAAAAAAGAAAATTCTGGAACTTCAGGAAATACCTTTGAAATGATGAATGATGAGTTTCGGGATTCGGGATTCGAGTTTTGTGAGCTTGGTTTTGGAATTTTATATTTTTAGATTTTAACTTCAATATTCTCTATATTCAACATTTAATATTCAATAGGAACGGGCTTTAGCCCGTTTATTAAATAACTCTAAATTCATTCGGCTTTAGCCAAAATTTACAATTAAACAGTTCATATATAAAATCAAAAAAAGACATCTGTGAAAATCTGCGTTATCTGTGGTAGCAAAGAAAACCCTCACAACACTAAATCTTTTCCTATTTTTGTAAAGAATAAACCTTGAGCTGCTAAAAACTGAAATGCTATTACAACTTCCCACAGAACCTGTTTCCATTCAGGAAATTCCCATTCATAAAAACGTAAAACTTTTCATTAAAAGGGAAGATCAGATTCATCCACAGATTTCAGGCAATAAATACTGGAAACTGTTTTACAATGTGAACCACTATCTGGAAAAAAATCCGGAGAAACCCTATATTATTACTTTTGGCGGAGCCTTTTCCAACCATATCGCTGCGGTCTCAGCAGTAGGAAATCTGGCTGGTATTCCAACATTGGGAATCATCAGAGGAGAAGAACTGCAGCATAAGTGGAGGGATAATCCTACTTTACTTTTCGCCAAAAGAAATGGCATGAACCTGAAATTTGTCACTCGTGAAGAATACCGTCATAAAGAAAAACTGACAGAATTCCTTCATCAGGAGTTTCCCGAGGCTTTAATAGTACCTGAAGGAGGGACCAATGAAGAGGCTGTGGAAGGGGTGAAAATGATGCTCAATGAACAAACAAAAGATTTTGACTATCTTTGCACCGCAGTTGGAACCGGAGGAACCATTGCAGGAATTTCAAAATTTAGTGAAGACAATCAGAAAGTTATAGGATTTAACGTGGTTAATGATACTTCACTGGAAAATAAAATTTTTGAATTAACTTTAAGACATAATTTTAATCTAATAGATTCATGTTTTGGAGGTTACGGTAAAATAAATGATGAAAACATTCGTTTTATCAATGATTTCAAAGAAAAATATGGTATTCCTTTAGAACCGATATATACAGGAAAAATGATGGAGAAAGTTTTTGAACTGATTGAAGATGATTATTTTCCTGAAAACAGCAGGATTTTATGCTTTCATACTGGTGGATTACAGGGAATTGAGGGCGCTAATCTGCTTTTAGAAAAACAGAATAGAAATTTAATTATATAAGTAAAATTGAAAAACATGAAACACTTAGTGTTCCATCTTTCATTTTAAAACAATAAAAAATATAAGATGAAAAGACTTTTCCTATCCATAAGCCTTTTAGTTTTATCAAAATTTTCTGCCCAGACCTGGGCAACCGAAGATCAGTATATTCAGAAGTTTGCTAAATATGCCGTAGAAGAAATGGAAAAATATAAGATTCCGGCTTCTATTACGCTTGCACAAGGGTTGTTAGAAACCGGAGGAGGGCAAAGCAGATTAGCACAGGAAGGTAAAAACCACTTCGGTATAAAATGTAAAGAAGACTGGACCGGTAGAACGATGAAACATACCGATGATGCACCTAACGAATGCTTCCGTGTGTATGATGATCCAAGACAGTCTTATGAAGACCATTCTATATTTTTATCCACAAGAAAATATTACGCAAACCTTTTCAAGCTGGACATGAGGGATTACAGAGCATGGGCTACAGGTTTAAAAAAAGCAGGCTATGCTACCAACCCACGTTATGCTTCAATTCTTATTACCAAAATTGAAAAGTACAGGCTCTATGAATTTGACAATACCAGTTCAAATGAGGTACTGTATGCCGTACTTAAAATGTATCCGGATCTGAAAGATGACAGAACTTTCATGGCACAGCTGGAGCCTTCAAAAGGATTTAAAAAAGCTAAAGACCCGGTTACTGTAGAAGTTCCTTACAAACAGACTTCTTACGCACAACAGCAAAAAAGAGTGGAAAGAATTAAAACGAAAGCTGAAATTCTTAATTCCATTCTTATCAAAAGCCACCCGAATGACGGTCTGAAATATATCGTAATTCCTGAAGATACTGATGTGAAATTCATCGCCAATAAATTCAAAGTCAGTGAAAGCAGACTAATAAAGTGGAATGAATTGGAAGGTGAAACCTTAAAGAAAAATGATATTGTTTTTCTGGAATCAAAAAATTCTACAGGAAATACAGCTACTTATAAAGCAGAATCCGGAGAAGATATGCATGATATCGCTCAGAAATTCGGAATCAAATTAAATAAATTGTATGCTAAAAACAGAATGGATGAAGGACAACAGCCATCTGCAGGACAGCTGATTTATTTAATAGACAAAAAACCACGAAACTAATTTAATTTTTTGTTGAGAGTTTACCGTTGACAGTTAAATGCCAACAAGCAACTGCCAACAGCAACTAAGTATATATGAAGTATCAAAGAAGTTCGGCTTTGTTTGATGAAGCCTACAAATACATTCCGGGAGGCGTAAACTCTCCGGTAAGAGCATTCAAATCCGTAGGAGGAGTGCCTGTTTTTATGAAATCGGCAAAAGGGGCTTACCTTACCGATGCAGATGACAATACTTACATCGATTATATCAATTCATGGGGCCCGGCCATTTTAGGACATACACATCCTGAAGTACTGGAAGAACTGAAGATCCAGGCAGAAAAAGGATTCTCTTTCGGAGCTCCTACAGAACTGGAAACGGAAATTGCAAAATTCATTATTGATAATGTCCCGAATATTGACCAGATCAGAATGGTTTCTTCAGGAACAGAAGCATGTATGAGTGCAGTAAGACTAGCCAGAGGATACACAGGAAGAGATAAAATTGTAAAATTTGAAGGTTGTTATCATGGACATTCAGATTCATTCCTTATTAAAGCCGGAAGTGGTGCTGCTACATTCGGAAATCCAAATTCTCCGGGAGTAACAGCTGGTACTGCGAAAGATACATTATTAGCACGCTATAACGATTTTGAACAGGTTGAGGATTTATTCCGTCACAATCAGGGAGAAATTGCAGCGGTAATTATAGAGCCGGTTGCAGGAAATATGGGTTGTGTACTGCCGGAAAATAACTTCTTACAAAATCTGAGAAAGATCTGTGATGAAAACGGAGCTTTATTAATTTTCGATGAGGTAATGACCGGTTTCAGATTGGCTTTTGGTGGTGCTCAGGAACTTTTCAATGTAAAAGCAGATTTAGTAACCTACGGGAAAGTAATCGGTGGGGGTCTTCCGGTAGGAGCTTTTGCAGGAAGAAATGAAATTATGGATCACCTGGCTCCAAAAGGAGGAGTATATCAGGCAGGAACATTAAGTGGAAATCCTTTAGCAATGAGAGCCGGATTAAAAACTCTTCAGCTTATTAAAAATGATCCTGAATTTTTCAACAGATTGCATAAGACGACAGAAACATTGGATTTTGAAATCGGAAAAATTTTAAACGAAAAAGGAATTGCTCATAAAATCAACAGAAAAGGTTCTATGATGTCTGTTTTCTTCCATATCAACAGAGTTTCAAACTTTGATGAGGCTCAGGAAGCCAATCATTCATTGTTTAATAATTTCTTCCACCAGATGCTGCAGAATGGAGTGTATTTACCACCAAGTGGATACGAAACGTACTTCATCAGTGATGCCATCAAGGATAAAGAAATTGATATGACACTGGAAGCAGTAAGAAAATTTGAATATTCCAATAAATAATAATGAGACCGGATTTTAGATCCGGTTTTTTTATGCAGAATGATTTGAATTGGAAAGTCTGCAGATCAATAAAAAACTCTACGCAATCAAAGTTATCCGCAAAGTTTGTCACTCCGTAGGAGTCTCAACAGAGTAAGCAGCATAATTAGATTCCTACGGAATGACAATTGTGATGGATATCTTCCTTATTGTAGTAAAGAAAAATTAACCGGGGATTTTAAATACACAATCAACACAAAGCATAAATCATACAGATTTTGTAATAAACCATACACTTTGATCAGAACACTTCTTTTTAATTTTGTCATAAATAGATTGGAAATGAAGACCTCAGACAATAATATGTCCCGCAAAGATTTTATCCGGAATTCAGCTTTGGCTGTAGCGGGATTAACTTTAATACCTAATATCATGACTGCATCACCTTTCCTGGATGAAAATAATAGTTTGGCAAAAGGAAAAATGAGTCTTAAAAATGTTCGTCTGGAAACAGGGTTTGAATATCAGGATGGGGAAGTGGCTTCTACCAAAACAGATCTGTTTTATGTGGAGGTTGAAAACGGAAAAATTACAAAGATTGCTCCGAACCAGCCTAATTCTAAAGCAATAGATGCAAAGGGATTATTGATGCTTCCTGCATTCAAGGATATGCACATTCACCTGGATAAAACTTTTTATGGAGATCAATGGCAGGCTGTTAGAAAAAGAACCGGAGGAATTAAAGGAATGATAGAGTTGGAGCAGAAAATGCTTCCTGAGATGCTGAAAAACTCGACCTTCAAGGCGGAGAAACTGATCGAACTGTTACAGTCAAAAGGAACTTCCTATGCAAGAAGTCACGTGAATATTGAACCCACTTCAAAACTTCAGTCATTAAAAAATCTGCAGAAAGCTTTAGAAAATAAAAAGAAAAGTTTCGGAGCCGAGTTGGTAGCATTCCCGCAGCATGGCGTTTTCTATACAGATTCCGTACCTTATCTGAAAGAAGCAGCGAAGATGGATATTGATTTCATCGGAGGAGTAGACCCGTTTAACATAGACGGAGATATTGAAAAAGTGGTAGATTTCACTGTTCAGCTGGCTTTGGATAATAAAAAAGGAATAGATATTCACCTGCATGAAACCGGAGATTCAGGATTAAAGACCGTTGAATATCTTATTAAAAAAGTAAATGAAAACCCTTCTCTGAAAGGAAAAACTTATTTAAGCCACTGTTTTATTCTGGCTAAATTAGAAGCTGCAAAACAGGAAGAAATCGCCGAGAAATTAGCCGAAGCCCAAATCGGAATTGTTTCAACAATCCCTTTCGGAAGGCTGATCATGCCAATACCAACGCTTTACAAACATAATGTAACCGTGTTGACGGGAAATGACAGTATCATAGACCACTGGAATACTTTTGGGACAGGAAGCGTACTTCAGAAAGCCAATTTAATGGCCCAATTGTACGGATATTCAACAGAATTTTTATTGTCAAGAAGCTTAAAACTGGCAACAGGAAATATTCTTCCGCTGGATGATAAAGGAACTCAGCAATGGCCGAAATCCGGAGATAAGGCAGACTTTGTACTCATCAATGCAAGCTGTTCAGCAGAAGCCGTATCAAGAATTTCAGAAGTGGAATCATTGGTGCATGATGGAAATGTTATCTTTTAGACCCAGCGATATAATTGTTTACAAATTTATATATATAATTTAGTTGTGTTTTTTTTAACCACAAAGGGTATAAACGTTTTACAGGAAAGCCTGAAAATTTATTGAAATTTTTCAGAAACAGCCATTGAATGCAGAGAGAAACTGAAGTAGAAGTGGTGTAGGTAAAGGTTTTGTCCCGTTTGTGGTTATTTTAGTTTCTTCTCACAAATTTTAGTAATTTTAGGAGAAAATCAGATAGAGTGGGCTATCATACGGATCATTTTCCAATTTTAGGAATTCAGGAATTTAGTGAGAATCAGCTGAACGGCTGTAATCTGCTGTTTAATGAACTTTACGGGGCACGCTCCATTGATGATCCCCATAAGCATGATTTTTTTATCATCAATCTTTTTGAGCACGGAGTTGGCTCACATACCATAGATTTTACAGAATATCAGGTGAAAGACCATCAGATTCATCTTGTTTTTCCGGATCAGGTGCATCAATGGGTGATTGAAAAAGAAACTATAGGTTATCAGTTGATGATAAGCAGAGACTGGTTTGAAAGTTTTCTGCCGTCATTAAGGTTCTCTGCCTCTTATTATCAGAATCATCCGGTTATCAATCTTTCCCCGGAAGTTTTTGCCACATTTCTTTATGAATTCCAGGAAATCCAGAAAGAGCTGAATGCCGAAAAGGTATTCTGGGAACTCATTCAAAAAAGAAGTGAATTGATTGGTCTGCTGGTAAGCAAATCTGTGGAAGGAGCTTTTAAAGATTTTGAAGTCTATAACTCAAACCCAATTATCTCAAAGTTTCTCCATCTTATTGATGAACATTTCAAAACAGAAAGATCGGTTTCTTTTTATGCAGATAAACTCAATATTTCTGCCAACTATCTGAATATTGTGTGCAAGAAAAATCTCAATGCTTCGGCTTCATCTCTTATTCAGAACCGTATTTTATTGGAAGCTAAAAGGCTTTTAAAAGTTTCTGAAATGTCAGTAAAAGATATTGTTTATGATCTTGGTTTCTACGATCATGCAAGTTTTTCCAAATTCTTTAAAGCACAGACGGGAATGACACCTTCCCAATTCAAAGAATAATCTGTACAAAACAAGACATAATTGATACACCGGTTTTCCCCTTAAGCCGGCTTAATTTTGTATTGTTAAAATTTTAAATCATGCAATTTCCCTATCAATTAGCTGCAAAAGGAAAATATTCCCTTAAAAATGTCCGCCTGGAAACAGGTTTTGAATACGAAAATGAAGAGGTAACCGGAACAACAACTGACCTTTTCAGTATTGAAATTGAAGACGGAAAAATAAAAGCAGTAAAAGCCAATGATCCTGCTTCCAAAGCGATTGATGCTAAAGGATATCTGATGCTTCCTGCATTCAGAGATATGCACATTCATCTGGATAAAACATTATATGGTCTTCCATGGCAGGCTCTTTCTCCAAAAAGAAGAACAGTGAAAGATATGATTGCGTATGAGCAGGAAATCATTCCTGAACTGTTGAAAACTTCCGTAAGCAGGGCAGAACAGCTGATCAGCCTGCAGCAGCATTATGGAACTCATTTCGTAAGAACGCATTTCAATATTGATCCTACCTCGGGACTGAAATCTCTGGAACATCTTGAACAGGCTCTTGAAAATAAAAAAGGCTCTTTTAAAGCAGAATTGGTTGCTTTCCCGCAACATGGAGTTTACTATACAGAAACAGCTCCATTGATGAAAGAAGCAGCCCAACTGAAAAATGTAGGATTTATCGGTGGATTGGATCCATTAAGTATTGACGGAAGCATTGAAAAAGTGATGGATTTTACTGTTCAACTGGCTTTAGATCATAATAAAGGAATTGATATTCACCTGCATGAAACAGGAGAATCCGGAATGAAAACAATCAATTATCTGATTGATAAAGCGATCGAAAATCCAGCACTTCAAGGAAAAACATTTGTAAGTCACGCATTTGCATTAGCTCATCTCTCTCCAAAAGAAGCAGAACAGATTTCAGAAAGACTGGCTGCCGGAAAAGTAGGAATTGTTTCTTCTGTACCTTTTAAAGGAACGGTAATGCCTATTCCAACTTTGAAAAAATATGGGGTGAATGTGTTAATAGGAAATGATAATGTACAGGACTATTGGAGTACTTTCGGATCAGGAAGTATGCTGCAGAAAGCCAATCTGATTGCCGAATTGTATGGTTATGCTACAGAATATGCATTGTCAAGAGCCCTGCAGTTTGCCACTCAAAGTATTCTCCCATTGGATGAAAAAGGAAAACAGCAATGGCCTAAAGCTGGTGATGAAGCTGCCATTGTTCTTACAGATGCTTCATGTTCCGCAGAAGCAGTTTCCAGAATGTCTGAAATAAAAGCCCTGATGAATGACGGGAATTTATTCTGGAGAAATTAATTGAAGTATATATATTTTTTATACACTTGTTTTTTGTGAATGCCATCGGGAGTTTTCCTGGTGGCGTTTTTTTGAATTATAAATTATGAGTTGTGAGTTTCGGGATCCGGGTTTCGGGCTTTGGTGCTTTTCTTTATCAATAGGAACGGGCTTTAGCCCGTTTATTAATATATAAATACATTCGTTCGGCTTTAGCCAAAACCTAAGAATAAACCCGTGGTAAATAAGAAAAAAACTGTTCAAATTATTGTTATCTGTCGTAGAATATCTTCTTTGCTTTATCAATAGGAACGGGCTTTAGTCCGTTTATTAATATGTGAATACATTCGTCCGGCTTTAGCCGAAACCTACCAATAAACCCCATGATCAATTAGAAAAATAACTGTTCATATTGCTTTTTCTGTTTATACAATATGAACACCTCTTAATATTGATTTAGACAGACAGTCATACTATCTGAACATAACAATAAAAAAAGCCCTCGGAAATATTCCGAAGGCCTTCTATTTGAAATTAAATCTAAGTACTTATATAATGTTATAAGTTGAAGTTTGTCCATCCAGCATACCAGGTATCTGTAGCATCTTTTACCGCACCTTTGTAAGTTACCTGTGTAAACCAAGTAGCTAATTTAGGGTTAGTAAATGCACCTCCAGTTAATAATGGAGAACCTGCAGTAGGAGTGAAGTTTGGTGTAGTTCCTGCAGGAGCCCATGCACCGGCAAGTTTTACATCAGCAGTAGAAGCAAGGATTGTGTTTCCTTTAGCATTAAACCAAGTCGTAAGATCGTTCAATGTATACGTTGTCGGAGTAGAAGTAGATGGTCCGAATTTTAAAGGAGTTTGCATTCCTGCTAAAACGTTGTTTTCAAAGAATAATTTGTTACCTACGATATTGTTATCCGTTGGAGCACCTTTTGTTGCATCGATGAATAAACCAACAGGGAATCCTGTAAATACAGAGTTGAATACAGAGATAGAAGAGTTTCTTCTGATCTGTAATGCATTCTGGAATAATGCGTTGATTGATCCTGGAGCCACAGAGTTGATTGGCCCGATAATCGTCATGTTAGAGAATGTAGCTGATGTCTGAGGTGTCAAAGTAGAACCGTTGGCATCATTATCAGATTCAAATGCGTTAGAACCTGAAACGTCTGCTATCTGAGAATCTCTTACCGCGATACCAAACTGTACATTTCCTGAGAAACCGTTATCCGTATCGAAATCATCATCAAGACCTTTGTAAGAAATAAGGTGAGAACAGTTTACCGTTCCTCCGAACCATTCAAAACTATCATCATTAGCATAAGCAACCTCTACGTAATCTACTGTAGTTCCGCTACCTACACCACCGAACGTAAGTCCGTTGATCTCTTTATCCGGTAAGAATGCATATCCTGCATATTCTATTCTTACATATTTTAATACACCACTGTTATCAGCAGCATTGTTTCCACCATAAAGTCCAAGACCTTCAGAGTTGTTGATTCCTCCTTCAATCTCTCCAACTCCGTTTGCTCCACCGAAAGAAGCATTAGTAGGAGCATTTCCTAAAATTACTACACCTGCCCAGTCTCCTCTTTTAGGACTTGGTTTTTCAGAAGTGAAGATAATAGGATTGGCAGCAGTTCCTTCTGCCATGATTTTACTTCCTTTTGTAATGATCAAAGCTCCGTTTTTATCAGCTTCACCTACGATCTTTGTACCTGGCTCGATAGTTAAAGTAGCTCCGTTAGTTACATATACTAGTCCTCTTAGCTTATAAATTTTGTTAGCTTTAAGCGTCATGCTGGAAGTGATCTTTCCTGAAAGAATAAGGTTTTCAGTTTCTCCGTTTCCGTTGCCTCCATTTTGAATAATGGTAGGTCCATCTTCTTCTATATTTCTACAAGCGGTAGTTGATACTATAGCGCCAAGCATTAAAGAATATAAAACGAACTTTTTCATGTTATAAAGAATTAAATTATTTATTAGATTATTTGTTGAGTGAATTAAAAATTGTATCCCAGTGTTAAACTGATATTGGTTCCCGAAAGTCTTTCAATAGCAAGAGCGTCTTTGCTGTCATACTTACCGTTGTCGTTCAGGTCATGGTAGAATTTAGCACGACGGTTCAGAATATCTGAAACATTCAGCTTGATTTCTCCTTTGTTGCTCCAGATTTTTTTAGCAAGCTGGAAATCCAGAAGAGGTCTTGGCGCTTCCCAGATTGGTGGTACCTGATCGTTTCCTACATAAAGGATTCTTCTTCCGATCATATTGAATAATACTGTAGAAGACCATCCTGATTTTTCAGTATCATACTGAAGACTTACGTTTACTGTATATGGAGACTGACCCTGCATTGGTCTGTCAATCTTAGTAGCTTCGTCTGTTACTTTGTTTTTAATTAAAGCTACGTTTCCACCCAGTGTAAAGTTTTTAAGAGCACTTACAAAATCAAGTTTTTTTCTTACTTCAAATTCCACCCCATAAGCATCAGCTTTATCTACGTTAAGGTAGTTGAAGGTATTACTCGTTCCTACCCCGGATTGGTTGAAGTATAATTCGATTGGCTTTTTGAAGTTTTTATAGAAAGCTGCCACAGAGAAGATCTCTCCGTTTCTTGGGTAATATTCCCAACGAACATCGGCACTCGTGATTTTAGTTCTTTCAATTGATTTGTTACCAATTACAGTAGCTCCAAGATCAAAATCATAATATGCTAAAGGAGAAACCTCTCTAAATTCCGGTCTAACAACAGTTTGTGAACCTGCAACACGGATGTTCATTTTAGGATTCACCTTGAATGTCAAGTTTACAGCAGGTAAGAAATCTGTAACACGTGTGTTAACAAAACGGTCATCACTTTTTTTCGTGCTTCCTACCAATTGATCAAAGTTTTCAACTCTTAATCCCCAAACCGCTCTTAACCATGGTGTAAAGTTATTGTCAAACTGTAAATACCCAGCGTTAAGGATTGTATTGGCAATATATCTGTACTGGTTTCCTGCAATCTCGTCAAATGTAAATCCACCGTTACCTCCGAAGTTTTCAGGATTGAAGATCGTTTCGAAAGGCTGAGAAAGTAATCCCTGATTGAATTTCTCAAGTCTTACAGAGAAAGGTCTTGAGTTGTAGATTCTGTCTTTTATCTGGAATAAATAACCTCCTTTGATCGTTTGTTTTTGTCCAAATAATGTAAATGTTTTAGAGATATCACCTCCTGCGTTATATAAATAATCGTTTAACGTAGAATAGAATACACTTCCTGACTTTTGCGAAAGACCATTAGAAATTAATGCTAAATAAGGGCTTCCTTCGATGTTTGTGTATTGGTTATACTGCAAACGCTGTAGCAAAGGAATATATTGATCCAGGATCCCGAAACTTCCGTACCAGTTTACGGTAAATCCACCCAGAGCATCTATTTTATGGGTACCGGTAAGGGTAGAGTTGTAGAAAGTAGTTTCTTTAAAACCTATTTCCCTTGCCATAATGTTTGTCCCGTTGATCGGGTCAAATTCAAAATCCTTTCCTGTTCTGAAGGACATATGGTTCACCGTATTATTGGTGATGATATTCTTTAAGGAGATTTTGTTGTTGCTGTTGAGCTTTAAAGAAAGGTTCAACATTCCTCCTAAGATAATATCATTGCTGTATTTTTCTGTAAAATAATCGAAGTTGGTATCAGCAAGTTGATCGTTGATGGTAAAGAAACGGTTGGTAGACTCAGTTCTTCTTTTGTTGTTACTGTAGTTTAAAACAGCAATTACCCCTAAATCCTTTCCGAATAATTTCGTGTTGAAACCTCCATCAAGCTGTAAACTTAAGTTTTCAGGATAACCGATACTGTTGTATCCTAAATTCTTTGTAAACCCTTTACCAATATTGGTTTTCTGACCTTCATCCAAAATACTGAATGCATTTTTTGCAGGCATATTGGTTGGCAGCTTTCTGTAACCGTCATCAATTCCTAAAAAGTCCCATTTTCCACCTTTCTGCATATGGAATTCCTGCCCCATAGTAGCAGTATTTCCTCCTACACCTACCTGTACGTTGAAGAAGTTTTTATTAGGAATATCCTTTGTATTTACCTGAATCAATGCTCCTCCCCATTCACCTGTATATTCCGGAATGAAAGTTTTGTTGATAACAAGGGTTTCGATAACGTTAGCCGGGAAAAGGTCAAAAGAGAAAGTCTTTCTGTCAGGCTCCGTACTGGATAACTGAATACCATTCAGCATCGCCTGGTTGTAACGGTCTGATAAACCTCTTACTACAATATATTTTCCTTCAGATAAACTCACCCCGGAAACTCTTTTCAGAACTTCCCCAGTGTTTCTGTCCGGACTTCTTTTAATAGCTTCAACTCCGATAACCTGAGAAACTACACCGGCATTTTTCTGTAGTCCGATGGTAGAGGCTATGGTTTCTTTTCTTGCGTTTGATTTTATGACAACTCCCTCAATTTCTTTTTCCTTGGTAGAGGGCTTGTCCATTACGATATCAAGATGAGTATTACCTTCATTTTTGATAATCACCTCACTGATCTCTTTTCTGTTATACCCATTGGAGCTTACCGTTACAATGTAATTGGTGCCGGGGGACAGGTTGATAGAGTAGTATCCGGAAATGTCAGTCGTTGCCTCCTGTCCATTTACTTTTACCTTTACTCCTTCTATAGGAGTGTTATCTTTCTCGTCCAATACCCTACCTTCCAAAATCTGACTTTGTGCAAAAGCATAGCCAGCAGAAAACAAGGCAAGTAGCATGATGCTCTTGTGGAGTTGTTTTTTCATTTTACTTCTTTTACTTCTTTTTCAAGGGCAAAATAAAGGCTAAGTTTTTAAGAAAACTTTAGGAGAATCTTAATTAATTGTGAAGTTTGTATTAACACATGAACGAAATTTATAGTTATTGATGTTTAATTTATATAATTGTATTTTTTGTTTTAATTTTAATTTTTGTTTCGTATATTTGATTTATGTGTATTTAATGTTTAATTTTTTTATTGATTTTGTAATTTGATGTTAAAATGTATTTTTTTAATAATTAGTTAACATTTGGCAGATAGATGAAATCAATGGAAATAATTAATTTTGTGGGAATTCTTAAACTAGAAGATGAGCAAAAAAATTCTTTTAATAGACGATGAACTGGACATTTTAGAGATTCTGTCTTACAATTTGGAAAAGGAAGGGTATGATATCTATACGGCTACTAATGGTAATGAAGGTATAGAAAAAGCAAAGGAGATTGTTCCGGACCTTATCTTATTAGATGTCATGATGCCTGAAAAAGATGGTATAGAAACCTGTCAGGAACTTCGTAAAGTGAAAGAACTTCAAAAAACACTTATTGTGTTTCTTTCTGCAAGAAGCGAAGAATTTTCTCAGCTAGCAGGTTTTCAGGCGGGTGCCAATGACTACATCGTAAAACTGATCAAACCAAAAATCCTTATCTCTAAGGTAAACGCATTATTACAGTTGACCTCGCAGGTTTCTGACAATGCAAAACTAATCGAAATCGGAGACCTTGTTATCGACAAAGATAATTTCAGAGTTTCCAAAAGCGGACAGCAATTTCTTCTTCCTAAAAAAGAGTTTGACTTGCTTTACCTTTTGGCTTCCAATACTGAAAAGGTTTTCAAAAGAGAAGAAATTCTTGAAAAGGTTTGGGGGAATGATGTGATTGTTGGTGAAAGAACGATCGATGTACATATCAGAAGGTTGAGAGAAAAATTAGGAATCAATACGATTCAGACATTAAAAGGGATTGGGTACAAACTGATCGTTTAATTATTTTAGAATCTTAACTTTACGTTCAATCATTAAAACGTTGTAAAATTGAAATTTTACAGACTTACTCTCGTTGCCTCTTGTCTGCTGACACTGGTGATGCTTCTTTTGGTGGTCGTCTTTGATTCACTGAAAGATATCTATTATAAGACCCCTTTGTTTAAAACGGGTCTTTTCATCTGTATTATCCTGATCTTTATGATCAATTGTGTGGTATTGGAACTTCTTTTCAATTACTACAGCAGAAAACAGGTAAAAGGTCTATCCGGATTTTTACCTCAGGAAATTGTTCAGAACCAGGATGAAAATATTACCATCAAAGAATTAGGAGAAAGGTTTTCAGATCTCAATCAGCAGCAGGTATCAGAAATTGATATGATGAAAGAGATGGAAAGCTACCGTAAAGAATACATCGGTAATGTGTCTCACGAACTGAAAACGCCTTTGTTTTCTATTCAGGGATATGTAGAAACCTTAAGAGACGGCGGCGTAGATAATCTTACCATAAGAGATAAGTATCTGGAAAGAATAGACATATCTGTAGAAAGATTGATTGCCATTGTAAAAGATCTGGATATGATCAACAGACTGGAAGCAGGCGAAATTAATCTTACCGTTTCAAAATTTGATGTCAATCTTCTCATTAAAGAGATTTTCGATCTGCTTGATCTTGAAGCTGAAAAACGAAATACTACATTACAGATCCAGACCCTTCATCCACAGATTTTTGTGGAAGCTGATAAACAGAAAATTTCTCAGGTTTTTATTAATCTTATTTCCAATGCGATCCATTATGCCAACAGACAGGAAGCCAAAGTGATTGTAAAGACCAGTGTCCTCAAAAATAAGGTGCTGATTGAAGTAATAGATAACGGAATGGGAATCAAGTCTGAGATTCTTCCAAGGATATTTGAAAGATTTTACCGTGTGGAAACCAGCAGAAGCAGAAGAGAAGGAGGTTCCGGACTGGGATTAGCCATTGTAAAACATATCCTTGAGGCACATAACGAAAATATTACTGTAGAAAGCGTATACCTTGAAGGGACGAAGTTTAGTTTTATGCTGGAAAAAAGTAAATAATTCCGGCAAAATGTAAGGAAAAAAAATAATTTAAAAAATCCTGAAATATTTTTTTGTCACATGTCATTTATTATATATTTGCACCAGAGATTTATCATAATTATAAAGGCAAAAAAGTAATTTAAGAAACTGATATGGTTTACAAAATCCGCGTAATATTAGATGCGAAAGAAGATATTTTCCGTGATGTAGAAGTTAAGGGAAAACAAACGTTATGGAACTTACACTTAGGAATTAAAAGTGCATTCAGTCTGCAGGGAGATGAGCTTTCTACTTTTAATCTGTTAGAAAATGACGGAACAATCGTAAAAAGTGTCCCATTGGAAGATATGAGTGATGATGGTGATGGTGAGATTATGTCAGATGTTTACATTGATGAAGCTTTTGAAAGTGTAGGCGACAAAGCACAGTTCCAATACGGGCTTCTTGACCTTTGGGAATTCTTCTGTGAACTTGTAGAAGTAATTGAAGAAACAAAAGGGGTTAATTATCCTATCACAGTATACAGATTCGGAAACGTTCCGTTAAAGGCACCTAGCAAAAACGGAAGTGCCGGAGGATCTAAAAAGAAATCAGCAATGCCTTTGGCAGATGATGAATTTGGTTTCGATGAAGACTTTGGTTCAGGAGGAAATTTTTCAGATGAAGACGACAGCTTCGATGACGAGGAAGAAGAAGACTACAATGACGATGTCTTTGATGATGAAGATGACAATGATGACGAAAGATAGTCAACACAATATACTGGCCCTGGATTTTAATCCGGGGCTTTTTTTTGCAAAAGTGCTAAGAGATTTATTTAAAAACAGCCTCATTTGAGGTTTTGAAAGTATATTTTAAGGTCTTGAAGTGCTCATTTAAAGTCTTAGGTTCGGCTTATGAGTTTGGAATGTCAGATTTCCGGTTGAGGACCGCAAAAGAAGGGTTATCAATAGATTCAGATGAGTTTATAACCTTGAAAGAATATTCTCATACCGTAAAAGAAGACTTATATTAAAAGACGGAATGCTGTTTTTACCCATAATGTTTGAGTTTTATGAAAATCCAACTGAAACCATCAAAAAGTCTGTTCATCTGTCCGTAAATTTTGCCTTTTCCCAAAAAAACAATCCTTACTTTTGTTAAAAATAGTTTAATGAAAAAATTAATTTTGTTAGCTGTAATTGGTCTGGGAATTGTTTCCTGTACCACTCGAAAAAATACCAGGAAAATGACAGAACTGCCAAAAGATTGGAAACATAATACGAATATCTACGAAGTAAACATAAGACAATATACTCAGGAAGGAACTTTCAAAGCATTTGCAAAAGAAATGCCCCGCCTGAAATCTATGGGAATAAAAACCCTTTGGTTTATGCCCATTACACCCATTGCCCAGCAGAATAAAAAAGGAAGTCTGGGAAGTCCTTACGCCGCTTCAGATTATACTTCTATCAATCCTGAATTCGGGACGCTGCAGGATTTTAAAGATATGGTGAATGAGGCACATAGACTGGGATTTAAAGTAATTATAGATTGGGTAGCCAATCATACAGGATGGGATCATGTATGGACGAAAACTCATCCCGAATTTTATCTGAAAGATCCGGATGGAAAATTCCATATTGCTTCCGGAATGGATGATATTATTGAACTTGACTATAAAAATCAGGAGATGCGCCATGCGATGATAGATGCCATGAAATTCTGGGTGCAGGAAACTGGTATTGATGGTTTCAGATGTGATCTCGCTTCATGGGTAGAAGTAGATTTCTGGGAACAGGCGCGCCCCGAAGTGGAAAAAATAAAACCTCTTTTCTGGCTGGGAGAATTTGATGAGCTGGAAAGCCCTGAATACGGTAAAGTTTTCGATGCCAGCTATTCCTGGAAATGGATGCACAAATCTGCCGATTACTATAAAAAGAATGAACCTCTTCAGGAATTAAAAGATCTTCTGAGACAATATTCCAATATCGGAGATGCTTCAATGAGAGCATGGTTCACCACAAACCACGATGAAAATTCATGGAACGGAACCGAATATGAAAAATATGGAGTCATCACAAAACCTATGGCAGTATTCTCTGCAACATGGAATGGTGTTCCGCTATTTTACTCAGGGCAGGAACTTCCGAATATGAAAAGACTTGAGTTTTTTGAAAAGGATGTCATTAAATGGACCAATACCTATCAGGTTGCCGATTTCTATAAAACCTTATTAGATTTAAAAGCTTCCAATCCAGCTCTGAGAGGAGGAGATGCTAACGTAACGACTTATCTTCTCAACACTACAGCCAATGATAAAATTCTGGCCTACGTAAGAAAAAATGGAAACGACGAATTGTTGGTGGTTTTGAATATGTCGAAAGAACCTGTTAACTTTTCAATTGAAGATGAACATGTATCCGGAACATTCAGAAATGTTTTTGATAAAACCAAAAGAGATTTCAGTCATGGAAAAGACTTTAGTTTTAAGATATCTGATTATGCCGTATTTGAAAAATAATATTTAAATCTTCGGTTTATATTTTATCTCTTAATCAATAGCGACTAAGCAGTACCCAATTCCCCTCCGCTGGAGGGGTGTCAAAATCTATGATTTTGACGGGGTGGTTTTATCTGCCCAACAATAAAATCCGTCATTACAATGAACAAACAGGAAATAATCAATATAATTAAAACAAAAGCATCCGGTAAAATCCAGTATTTTGAAAACCTTATCGCAGAAACACGGGCTTCCAATAACGATACGAAAAGTTCGATGGGTGACAAATACGAAACCGGAAGAGAAATGCTTCAGCAGGAAATTAATAACCTGCAGAGACAGCTTAACGAAGTGTTGAATCAGCAGGCTGTTTTACAGAAAATAACTTCGGACCCCTCAGAAAAAGTTCAGAACGGAGCTTTGGTGAAAACCAATAAAGGATTGTTTTATATTGCTGTTTCCATGGGCGAAATTGTTTCAGAGAAGCAGAAAATCATGACGGTCTCTGCAGAATCTCCCTTGGTGAAAGTGATGTATGGTAAAAAAGCAGGAGAGTCATTCACCGTAAACACCATTCATCAGACCATTGAAAATATATGGTAAAATTAATATAGGTTAGATGACAGATATACAGTTGTTTAATAGAAAATAGACATCAGTCCTATAAAAAGCATTCATAAAAATGAGTGCTTTTTTTGATGGTTTTTACTAAATTTGGAACTTAAAATCTCATTCAAAATGCAAAACTACCTGGACCTTTTACAGCATATTTTAGACAACGGAACTGATAAAACCGACAGAACAGGCACTGGAACAAGAAGTGTTTTCGGATATCAGCTTAGATATGATCTGTCTAAAGGATTTCCTTTGGTAACGACAAAAAAAGTGCATTTGAAATCAATTATCTACGAGCTTCTTTGGTTCCTGAAAGGAGATACCAATATCAAATACCTTAAAGATAACGGAGTAAGCATTTGGGATGAATGGGCTAATGAAAATGGAGATTTGGGACCGGTTTACGGAGCGCAGTGGAGAAGCTGGAGCGGTGCAGACGGAAAAGTTGTGGATCAGATTACAGAAGTAATTGACCAGATTAAAAAGAACCCGGATTCCAGAAGACTGATTGTTTCCGCCTGGAATGTTGCAGAAATCCCCAATATGGCTTTGGCGCCTTGTCATGCCCTGTTTCAGTTTTATGTAGCAGATGGTAAACTTTCCCTGCAGCTTTACCAGAGAAGTGCTGATGTTTTCCTTGGAGTACCCTTCAATATTGCAAGCTACGCATTGCTGTTGATGATGGTAGCACAGGTTTGTGATCTGGAAGTGGGAGATTATGTTCACAGTTTCGGAGATGTTCATATCTATAATAATCACTTCGAGCAGGTAAACAGACAGCTGGGACGAGAGCCGAGAGCGCTTCCGACAATGAAACTGAATCCGGAAGTTAAAAATATATTTGATTTTGATTTTGAAGACTTCAGTCTGGAAAATTACGATCCACACCCGGGAATCAAAGCTCCTGTAGCGATTTAATACCCTTATATCACTTTAATTTTTTATTTACTTCTATTATTTTAGCATTAATAGATGTCATTATCTGTACTCATAAGTTTGGGAATCAGAATATAAATCCTTTAGTACACTTTCTTTGGCAATTGTTTCTTAAATTTGAAAGAACAACTCCTGCCCATTTAATCCTTAAAAAATGAGATACAAGGCGGGCGGTAGATCATCAATTTCAAATGCTTAAAAAGTACATCATGAAGTATTTAAAAATAAATATTGAAGAAAATGCAGACATTGAAGCCCTGAAAAATGCAGTACTTCAATTGAAAGGAGTCGCTTCAGCAGAAATAGTGGATGATGAAAATCCGGAAAGCGAACTGAAAAAAGCTTTTGCAAAAACGAAAGAACAACTTCAAAAAGGGGATTATGAAACCTTAGTGAATGATATTTTCGACATAATCATTAAAAAATAATTCTAAAAAATAATAAAGTAGACAGATGAGAAAGGCCATTTTATCAATTGCTATACTCGGGATTTTATTTTCCGCCAATGTATCAGCACAAACCGAAACTTCAGGAAGGGAAAAAGTATACAGAGCTACTCCCACCAAAGTAACGGAACTTAAACACACAAAGCTGAAAGTAAATTTCGATTATCAGAAAGAACAGATGAATGGAGAAGAATGGCTTACTGCTTCACCTTACTTTTATGCTGCCAACGAACTTACACTTGATGCAAAAGGAATGCTGATTCATGAAGTAGCTCTTGATAATAACGGGAAGAAATCTCCTTTGAAATATGATTACAAAGATGATGTTCTTAAAATCAGCCTTGATAAAACATACCAGAAAAATCAGGAATATACAGTTTACATCAAATATACATCCCGTCCGAATGAAGTAAAACAAGAGGGAAGTATGGCTATCAATGATGCAAAAGGACTTTATTTCATCAATCCTCAGGGAACAGATCCGGATATGCCTACACAAATCTGGACACAGGGAGAAACAGAATCTTCTTCCGCATGGTTTCCCACCATTGATAAACCCAACCAAAAGACAACGCAGGAAATCTATATGACGGTTCCTGATAAATATGTAACCCTTTCCAATGGTCTTTTGAAAGAATCTAAAAAGGAATCTAACGGTCTCAGAACAGATCATTGGGTGATGGATAAAAGACATTCTACTTATCTTTTCTTCATGGGAGTAGGAGAATATGCCATTGTAAAAGACAAATGGAAAAATATTCCGGTTGATTATTACATCGAAAAAGAATACGAGCCTTACGCTAAGCAGATCTACGGAAATACTCCGGAAATGATCGAATTTTTCTCCAAAAAACTGAACTATGATTATCCATGGGCAAAATATGCGCAGATTTCAGGCAGAGATTATGTAAGCGGTGCGATGGAAAATACCACGGCAACCCTTCACGGAAGTGATATCCTTCAGAAACCGGGGCAGCTTATCGATGAAAATACATGGGAAGATACTATCGCTCATGAATTGTTCCATCATTGGTTTGGAGATTTGGTGACAGCAGAAAGTTGGAGTAACCTTACAGTCAACGAATCTTTTGCCAACTACTCCGAGTATCTTTGGAATGAATATAAATACGGAAAAGATCAGGCAGATTATCACCTGATGACCGATGTGAATAATTATCTTCACAATCCGTCTGACTTTAATAAAAATCTGGTAAGGTTCAATTATGAATCCCGTGAAGATGTTTTTGACCTGGTAACCTATCAGAAAGGAGGAGGTATTTTAAATATGCTGAGAAACTATCTTGGAGATGATGCCTTCTTTGCAGGAATGAATGATTATTTGAAAACCAATGAATATCAGAATGCAGAAGCTCATCAGCTGAGACTGTCTTTTGAAAAAGTATCCGGGAAAGATCTGAACTGGTTCTTTAACCAATGGTATTTTGGAAGCGGAAACCCGAAGATTAATTACACCACTACATTTGAACCTGTGAAAAAGCAGGTTGCTGTTACGATAAATCAAACCCAGGAAAAACCATTTGAATTTCCTCTGGCTATAGATGTATATGACAATGGAAAACCTAAAAGATATAATGTTTGGGTAAATGCAGAAGCAAAGAATACATTTAATTTTGATGTTTCTAAATCTCCTGATCTGGTAAATATTAATGCAGACGGTGTTTTATTGGCCGAAATCACTGATACAAAAACTCCTGAACAGAATCTGGTGCAATTTACAAACTCTAAAGAGTTTAAAAGCAGATATCTTGCTTTAACAGGAATCAAAGATCAGGCTGGAAAAAGCCCTGCAGCAGTAAAACTATTGGCTGCCGCATTGAAAGATCCTTTCTTCAGAGTAAGAATAAAAGCTTTAGGTTTAATAGATCTTACCAATCCTGAACAGATGAAGGCATTAGGTGCCGAAGTTGAAAAACTGGCTTCCAATGATCCTAAAACATTAACTCAGGCTGCAGCGATTACAGCTTTAGGAAAAACAAAAGATAAAAAATATCTCCCATTATTTGAAAAAGGGATCAACGCGGTTTCAAATGCTGTGAAAGGAAGTTCAATGAGTGCACTTCTTACCATTGATCCTTCAAGAGCAAACGGACTGGCTGATAAAATTGATATGAAAGGTGCATCGGATGAACTGCGGGCACAGTTGCTTCCAATTATTGTAAAGAACAAAATTACTTCTCAGATAGAGAATATTGCACCTCTTGCCACTTTTTATCCATTTATTAAATTCCAGAACCCGGAATTAGGAAAATCAGCAGAAGACGGTTTCAACTGGATCATGACTTCCGATAATCTGAAAGCAACGGAAAGCATCACGAAAATTGCAGGATATGCCAAGAATCAGATGGCAGACAATCCACAGGCTAAAATGATGATGGTTCAAATGTTAAAAGATGGCTTAAGCAAAAAAATGGAACTGCTGAAAAAGAATCCACAAAATGCAGCGAGCATTAATAAACAGATTGATGTCCTCAATAAAGCTATTGAGAATTATAAATAAGTAGATAAAGCCGGCAGAACTGTCGGCTTTATTTTTTTCTTTATTCGGCTAATAGATTGAAATATATTATAAAACGTACTGCATTTTGATAATATTGTAAAAATTGGCATTTTTCACAGTTGTTTTTTGCATTATCTTTCATAAATTCGTTTAAAATTTAGACAATTATGAGTTTTGGAATTGAAGCAGCGGGCTATTACGTGCCTGGTTTATATTTGGAGATTAAGGATTTAGCGGAAAAAAGAGGAATAGAACCGGCGAAATTGGAAAAAGGCTTAGGTCTTCATAAAATGGGACTTTCTGATGTTCACGAAGACGCAGTAACTTTTGCAGCAGAAGCATTACTGAAGCTTATACAAGATTATACTATCAATCCTAAGGAAATAGCCAGAGTTTATTTGGGAACAGAAAGTGCTGTAGATGCAGCCAAACCTACGGCATCTTATGCCGTGCAAATGGTAGAGCAGGTGTTGGAAGAGGAATTTGGAGCCAGATGTTTCAGAAACTGTGATGTGCTGGATATGACTTTTGCGTGTGTAGGAGGTGTAGATGCACTGCACAACGCCCTTGATTTTGTAAGGGTGAATCCTGATAAAAAAGCAGTAGTGATTGCCAGTGATTATGCTAAATATGAATTGGCTTCTTCAGGTGAATATACGCAGGGAGGAGGAGCGGTAGCTCTCCTGATTTCTTCAAAGCCGGATCTTCTTGAAATTGAAAATAACTGGGGAGTCGCTTCAGAAAGTGTCTTTGATTTTTTCAAACCGAGAAGAACCTATAATAAAGAGGACCTGAAGGGTGCTCCGGAAACATATCCTGAAAAAGTTGAAATTTTTACGGATGAGCCTGTTTTTGACGGACAATATTCTAACCAATGCTATCAGGACAGAATAAAAGAAGCTTACCATCATTATAAAGAAATAACAGGACAGGAAAAACCTTATGAAAACTGGAAGTATATTATTTTCCATCTTCCGTATGCTTTTCATGGGAAAAGAGTGTTTACTGAAATCTACAGTTTGGAGAATGGTCTGTCCTATGAAACAGCAGAGGAACAGAAAGCCGTTGCAAAATCTGAAGACTATTTAAAATTAATCAGCCAAAAAATAGAAAAGACCCAGAGAGCTTCTTCGGAAATAGGAAATATGTACACAGCTTCTATTTTTATGGCATTTCTTTCGGCATTACAAACTTCTTTTAACGAAAATGAAGAACTCTCAGGGGAAGAAATTGGCTTTGTAGGCTATGGAAGTGGATCGAAATCAAAAGTGTTTGCTGGAAAAGTTTCTGAGAACTGGAAAAAAGTAGTAGAAAAATGGAATGTATTCGAAAATTTGAATCAGAGAAATGCTGTAGATTTTGAAACTTATGAAAAACTTCACAGAAAACAACTGAGAGAATCTGTAAACAAAGATTATAAAGGATTCGGACTTGTTTCTGTAGAGACGGAAAATCCTGTATTAATTGGAGCCAGATATTACAGTTATCAGAAGTAAGATTATTATCATTTTAATATATATAGCATCTCATAGTATGGGATGCTTTTTATTTTTATCACTTTAAAATGGTTTGAGTTCTCGTCATTTTTATAGTTGATTTATTTTTAAATGTTAGGGTAAAATAGTTAGAAAAAGACAGGGAATATCGATGAAAATTTTACAGACTTCAACCGATTTAGGAATATAATATATTAATAGTTTTTTAATCTTAATCTCAGCGAGGCTATCTTAAAATAGGGGTTGTCTGCTTGTGAAGGTGTATTTTTTTTATAAAATTTAAGAAAATGAGGCGTTTTTTTCTCGATTTTCAATAAAATCAAGAATGAATTTGTTTTATTATTTTCGTAAATAATAATATTTTCGTTTATTTTTTTAACCATTTGTTTCAAATGCGTGTAAATTGATTTTAATTTTAAAATTTATTAAAATTCCGTTAATGTTTAAATTGACTTATTTTTTGTTAATTTTTTAAATACAATTAAAATAATTCTCCATCATTTTTTTAAGATCAATGTGAATCTCTCCGTTCTGGAAGCCTGTTTTCAGAGTTTATTGAATTGATGTTACAGATATTTATTGACATATTTGTCCCTTGAATATATTAAAATCTGTTAATATGAATGTGAAGTTACATGTATTAAGTGCAGGAGCTTTGTTTTTTTTAGGACAAGCTGCTTTTGCGCAAAAATCTAAGAATGATTCTGTTCTGAAGGAGAATAAGATCGATGAAGTAATCGTTACTGGATACCAGAAGAAAAAAGCAGATGAAATTACCCAGGCTCAGGCTGTTGTTGGTGGTGATGAAATCAGAAGAAACTCTCCTACAACATCTATCGGTAACTCTTTACAGGGTAGAGCTTCAGGGGTATTTGTACAAAGTACTACCGGGCAGCCTGGTGCTGCTGCTACAATTCAGGTAAGAGGGGTTGCCGGTGTTGGTGGTTCTTCAGAACCTACTTATGTAGTCAACGGGATGTATATGACTGCAAGACAGTTCAGTGCAATTAACCCTGCAGACGTAGAGTCTATTTCAATTCTTAAAGATGCGGCTGCTACAGCACAATATGGTGCGAGAGGAGCAAACGGGGTAGTGGTAGTAACTACTAAGGCTGGAAAAGCCGGGAAAACTCATTACTCATTTGAGACCAAATTCGGTTTCAGTGAGAGATTGAAGGACAACAACTACACCATGATGAACTCTAGGGAGCTAATGAACTTCCAGAATCAGTTGGGGTACCTTGGGTTTAAACCAAGATCTCAGCAGGAAATGGACAGACTTGCTGCCTATGATCACAATTGGCAAAAAGATCTGTTGAAGCCTTCAAGCATCCAGTCTTACTTATTCAGTGCTCAGGGTGGATCCAGAGAAAGTACTTTCTATTACTCATTAGGATATGATTCTGACAATGGGATTATCAGAGATATAGACGGACTTAAGAGATACACAGGGAACTTCGGGTTTACCAATAAGTTAAGTGAAAAACTGAACGTTGGAATCAATCTTGGATTTCAGTACCAGGTTACGCAGAATTTTAGAGATCGAAACAATACTCAGAACCCATTTGGAGCAATGTATAAATATGCTCCATATGAACCGATTTATAACGCTGACGGAAGTTATAATCAGACAATGAGAGCTGGATCTAACGTTGTTGAGCAGATCAATACTTATAGATTAGATGATCAGAGACTGAGAATTCCGGTAACTCTATTCGCTGAATATAAAATTATTGATGGACTGAAATTTAAAACTAATTTCAATGGTCTTTATGATTGGTACATGGGAACTCAGTGGTTGAAAAAAGGGTCAAACCTTGATATTACTGTTAACAAAGTTCCAACAGGTTCATTGAATAAAAATTCATTCTACACATTTAATTATACTTGGAATAACTCCATTAATTATAAAAAGTCATTCGGAAGCCACAACTTTGATTTCTTAGGATTTATCGAATATAACGATAACTACAACGAAACAATGAATGGTGGGGCTTACGGTTTGAAGTCTCCTGTAATAAATGTTCCATCTATCACGACACCATCTGACAGAAATACATTTACCGGGGTTAAAGTAAGAAATACTTTGTTCAGTTTAGCAGGTATGTTAAACTACGACTATGAAGGTAGATATTTGGTTACAGGATCACTGAGAAGAGATGCTTCGTCAAGATTTGGTGCGAATAACCAAAGTGGTGTTTTCTGGTCTGCAAGTGCAGCTTGGAATATCGCGAAGGAAGACTTCATGAAAGGTGGTTTTATTAATGATTTAAAGCTTAGAGGATCTTACGGTACAACAGGTAATGATGGTACTTTACCGGATTATTATAATGTTAATAATATCAGTTATGGATTATATGGTCCTAATGGTACTTCATACCCTGGAACATCTTCACTAGGTAATTATATTATTGGTAACAGTAATCTGAAATGGGAATCTAACGCAATTACCAACTTAGGGGTAGATTTCACAATGTGGAACAGAAGAGTTCGTGGATCCGTAGAAGTATATAAGAATAAGAGAAAAGATTTCGTACAGCTTGTGCCTTTGGATAAACAAGAAGGAGGATACTATCAGTATATCAATGCAGGAGATATGTCTCAGAAAGGTCTTGAGGTTGAACTTAGTGTAGATGTAATCAAGCAGAAAGATTTCCAGTGGAATTTACATGCTAATATCTCTTTCCAGAAATCAGTTCTTGATAAGTTAGCAGATGGTCAGACTGAAAGAAACTTAGGGGATACTTATTTAAAAGTAGGAGAATCTCCTTATGTGTTCTATAATGTTAGATTTGCTGGAGTAGATCCAAGTAACGGAAAAGCATTATATTATGATAAAGCAGGTAATGTTACTGATGTTTACAGTGCTTCAAATGCTGTTCCTTTAACAGATAAATCTCCTTTCCCGAAGAGCTTTGGTGGATTCGGAACTACAGTTCAATACAAAGGGCTTGATTTCAGTGCTGATTTCGCATTCAAGCTAGGTGGATATACTTATAACAACATGTATGCTGCAGCTGTTGATCCAACTTTGGCTGTTGCAGGTAGAAATATGGCTCAGTCTGCTGCGCAGGTTTGGCAAAATCCAGGAGACACAGGAGTATTCCAGAAAGTTGACTCCAATGGGATGCGTGATTCCGATCAGTGGATTGAAAAATCAGATTATTTAAGATTAAGATCACTTACATTAGGATATACATTTGATAAAGCATTCCTTGGAGAAGGATCACCTATCAATAAGCTTAGAGCATATGTACAGGGACAGAATTTATTTACAGTAACTAAATTCCACGGAGAACCTGAAGTTTCTGTAGGATCTGCTGATTCAACATCACTATTTGTTCCTGGATCATACAATCTTTATACTTACCCTGCTGTAAGAACAATCCTGGTAGGATTGCAATTAGAATTTTAATATTGAATAGCTTTATGAAAAAGAATATAATAAAAATAAGTTTAGCTGCGTTAACTGCCTTTGTTTCGTTAACGTCTTGCGACAGAAATTTAGATCAAATCTCATCAATCAATGAAGATCAGGAGCAGGCGATGACGAGACCTGAGACCTTCAGACAGGCTATGGATGGTGCCTATACAGCTCTTAAAGGAGGTGGTTACTATACTAGTGATACAGGAAACCAACTTATCATGGGTGATCTTACCACGGATAACCTTGTTCGTACAACTACGGGAAGAAATACTAATTTTGCTGCATCAAATTTCGAATTTTCATCAGATAATTCACAGACAACAGGACTTTACAGTGCTGCTTATCTTGTCATCAGCAGAACTAACTTTGTTTTGAAATATATCAATAACGGTGTGTTATCTGGAACAGAGAAAGCGAACATGGAAGCTGAGGCAAGAGCGCTTAGAGCAATCGCCCATTTTGATATCGTAAGAGCATATTCACAAATTCCAACTCAATCTGCAGAAGCTAAAAACTCTATAGGGATTTATTATTCAGAAACATATGCTCCTTTAAATAATACATCATCCCGAAACCTGACAGTTGATCAGGTATATGATAAAATTATAGCAGATCTATTATTTGCTGTTGATAATATCACTCAGAATGATGTTGATAAAGGAAGATTAAGCAAAGCTGCTATATATGGATTATTATCAAGAGTAAACCTATATAAAGGTGACTATGCTAATACTATCAAATATGGTGAATTGGCATTAGGAATTTCACCAAGTATTACTCAAAAATCTAATTTCTACAAGATCTGGAAAGAAAAAGAAGGAGATATTAATGATGGAGTTTTATTCCAGGTATCGAATTCTGCAGCTGAGCAAAATACTGTAGGAGTTGCTTACAATCAATCTGTTCCAGCATTAAGATCAGAATTTGTTGTAGATTACGATTTATATACTGCTTATACATCTGATGACGTTAGAAAAGGGGCTTACTTTACTACGGGTACGTATAGTGGGCAAAAATACAACCATGTTACAAAATATGCAGGTATTACTGGTTTGCCATCTAATATAGTCCCGGTAAGATATTTAAGAGGAGCTGAAGTATTGCTAAACGTTGCAGAAGCTTATTACAGATCAGGTAATGGTGCACAAGCTCTTGTTTTATTAAACAAATTAAGAGCAGAAAGATATTCTTCATTTACTCCTGGTACAGAAACAGGACAGGCACTTTTAGATGCTGTATTGAAAGAAAGAAGACTGGAACTTGCATTTGAAAATGACAGATGGTACACATTGAAGAGATTAAACCTTCCGGTTCAGAGATCAGGTAAAGGAGATCTTTTTGACGGTACAGGTACACCTTCTGTAGCACAGACTCTTCCTGCTGGAAATTTCAAATGGCAATGGCCAATTCCTATTACTGCTATTCAGGCAAACCCGAATATTAAGCAGAACGACAAATATTAAGATTAAATTCTAATATATTTTTTAAGAAGAGTCCCAGAAATGGGGCTCTTTTTTTATAGGTATTGCAAATGGATTATCTCAGAATCATTCTGTCCTGATAACTTTTCGGGGTTACTCCTTCTAATTGCTTAAATACTCTCGTGAAATAATTGGTATCTGAAAACCCGGTCTGAAAAGCTGTTTCTTTGATGCTGATCTGGCTGGCAAGCAGTTCTTTTGCCTTGTTGATCCTCTCCTGTAAAATAAAATCATTTGGAGAAGTCCCCAGTTCGTCTTTGAACATTTTAAAGAAATTAGACTTGCTTACATACGCCAGCTTGGCAATACTGTCAATGGATAGTTTCTGGTGTAGATTTCGTTTAATATAATCTACTACAAAGCCTATTCTGGATTTATTCTTAACAATATTCTTTTCCACCATACCTCTTGCCTGGGTCTGCATCAGCCTGATCAGAAGTTCTTTCAATGCAAAATCGGCCATGATATCCTTTTGCGAATTATCATCCATGGCAATTCTCATAATATTATTGGTAGCTGAGGCCAAAGCTTTATTATTAAACAGAAAATATTCATCTAACTGAATATTCCACTGCGAAGTCTCATCCACTTTGGGAAGGTTATAGTTGAGATAATTAAGAGAATCCTCTATAAAATCAGGATTAAGGCTTAAAGAAATACATTGGGTAGGAGTTTCATCAGCTTCAGGAAAATCAATAACCATTGTTTCCCCCGGAGCCACAAGAATACTTTCGCCCGGATAATAATCAAAATAACTGGTCTTATTATCTAGTTTCATATGTTTCTTACCTCTCAGCATTGCTGTAAATGCAATATTCTCGAAATGAAGTTTTACGTCAAAAGCAGCCTTATGGGTCTCATAAATGCTGAATTCGCAATTGTTTAGATTGAATTTCGTCTGGTGTTCAACAAGACTCAATAGCTGGCTTTCCTTACGTAATTCAGGAGTATTTAATAAAATCTTACTATTGTTATTCATTTCTAAATTTTTTTGAAAAGGAGGTAACTCAAATATAGAAAATTTGACAGTACGTTGCTGTTAATAAAATACTAAAATTGAACCCTTTGCACTATTTTACACTTTTTTTATAGGATTGTGCTATATTCTTTTGAGCTTCTCACTGTAATTTGGCTTTATCGAAAAATAAAAACAAGACTAATATGAGCACTATTACAGAACCAAGATCAGCGACACTTTTAGAGCGTCCGGAGTTCAAAAGCAGATATGATAACTATATTGACGGGAAATTTACTCCACCCGTTAAAGGACAGTATTTTGATGTAGTTTCTCCCGTGGATGGGAAGAACTTTACCCAGGTTGCCCATTCCTCCAAAGAAGATTTGGAATTGGCTGTAGATGCCGCAGAAAAAGCATTCCGTACCTGGAAAAACACCTCATCTACAGAAAGAAGTATCATCCTTAATAAAATTGCCGACAGAATAGAGCAGAATCTGGAATACCTTGCTACCGTAGAAACCATAGATAACGGAAAAGCAGTGAGAGAAACACTGGCAGCGGATTTACCTTTGGCGATTGACCATTTCAGGTATTTTGCTTCTGTTATCCGTGCAGACGAAGGATCTCATAACGAACTGGATAAAGACACTGTATCTCTTATCGTTCATGAACCCCTTGGAGTAATTGCACAAATCATCCCATGGAATTTCCCGATCCTCATGGCTGTCTGGAAACTGGCTCCGGCATTGGCAGCTGGAAACTGTGTTGTTTTGAAACCCGCAGAAAGTACCCCCGTTTCCATCATGGTTTTGATGGAACTGATCGGAGACCTTTTACCAGCTGGAGTTATCAATATTGTGAACGGATTTGGAGCAGAACTTGGAAGAGCTTTGGTGACCAATCCGAAAGTAGCCAAAGCCGCATTTACAGGTTCTACCGCTACAGGACGTATGGTGATGCAGTACGCAACTGAAAACATCATTCCTGTGACATTGGAATTAGGAGGAAAATCACCGAATGTTTTTTTCAACTCTGTAATGGACGCCGATGATGAATTTTTAGATAAAGCGATAGAAGGAGCTGTTCTTTTTGCCCTTAACCAGGGAGAAATTTGTACATGCCCTTCAAGATTACTCGTTCAAGAAGATATTGCAGATGCCTTTATTGAAAAGGTAGTCGAAAGAGTAAAAGCCATCAAAGTAGGAAATCCACTGGACAAAACCGTGATGATGGGAGCGCAGGCTTCAAAGATTCAGAAAGATAAAATCCTTTCCTATATCCAGTTGGGAATAGAAGAAGGAGCGGAAGTTTTGGTAGGAGGAGATGTTAACCACCTTGGAGAAGATCTGGAAGACGGATACTACATTCAGCCCACAATTTTCAAGGGAAACAACAGAATGAGAATCTTCCAGGAAGAAATTTTCGGTCCGGTGCTGGCATTTACCACATTCAAAGATGAAGAAGACGCAGTGAAAATTGCCAATGATACCATCTATGGGCTTGGTGCAGGCGTTTGGACAAGGGATGCACACCAGCTGTACAATATTCCCCGTCAGATAGAAGCCGGAAGAGTATGGGTAAACCAATATCACTCTTATCCTGCAGGAGCACCTTTCGGAGGTTACAAACAATCAGGAATAGGAAGAGAAAATCATAAAATGATGCTTGATCATTACCGTCAAACCAAAAACATGCTGATTTCTTATAACAAGAATAAGTTAGGTTTCTTTTAATATTATTTAGGACGTGCCCGATTGCCTTGGCTTTTTCCAGGGCAAAACGGTCGGGCTATGCAGGGCTGCACTTCGTTTCGGTGCTCCATTTTATTCCGCACCGGCTCGTTCCTCGCCGCCCTTACTATCCCTCACGCAGGGAAATATCAGTCTTTTGATCTACATATTCTACATTATTATTGACTTATAAAGACAGTACAAAAATTGAGAACTGTCAATTTACCTCTGGTGATAAAAACTAATAACCCAAAATAACTCTATCAAAAAAATAAAATATGATCCCAAAAACAATGAAAGCGGCGGTAGTCCAAGGCTATGGCCAGCCTCTGAAAATTGAAGAAGTACCCGTAAGAGCACCCGGAAGATACGAAGTTCTTGTCAAAGTAATAGCCTGCGGGGTTTGTCATACAGACCTACATGCTGTAGATGGTGACTGGCCTGCAAAACCCAAGATGCCTCTTATTCCCGGACATGAAGGAGTAGGTATTGTGGTAGCCTGCGGACCTGAATCTTTTGTAAAAGAAGGTGATGCCGTAGGAGTTCCGTGGCTGTACAGTGCATGTGGATGCTGCGATTATTGTATCACAGGATGGGAAACCCTTTGTGAGGCCCAGAAAAACGGAGGCTATAGTGTAGATGGAGGTTTTGCAGAATACGTTATCGCAGACTCAAGATACGTAGGACATTTGAAGTCTGACGTTAATTTTTTGGAGATTGCTCCTATTTTATGCGCCGGAGTAACAGTTTATAAAGGATTGAAGGAAACAGAAACAAAACCTGGAGAATGGGTTGCCATTTCAGGAATTGGCGGGCTGGGACATGTAGCGGTTCAGTATGCCAAAGCAATGGGAATGCATGTAGCAGCCATTGATGTAGCAGATGACAAGCTGGAATTGGCAAAAAAATTAGGGGCAGATCTTGTAGTCAATGCGAAAAATACAGATCCCGGAGAATATTTGCATAAAGAAGTTGGCGGAATGCACGGTGCATTGATTACAGCTGTTTCTCCTATTGCCTTCAAACAGGGAATAGATGTTTTAAGACGAAAAGGAACCATTGCTCTGAATGGTCTTCCTCCCGGCTCTTTTGAACTTCCAATTTTTGAAACGGTTTTAAAAAGGATCACCGTGCGAGGTTCTATCGTAGGAACCCGAAAAGACATGCAGGAAGCATTGGATTTTGCCAATGAAGGATTGGTAAAAGCAACCGTTACTGCCGCAAAACTTGAAGATATCAATGATGTATTCGATAAGATGAAAAAAGGACAGATTGACGGCAGAATCGTTCTGGATATTGCCGGCTCAAATTAATTGATGATGTGTTGCTGATCCCGGCTGAATTTACCTGCCGGGATTTTTTATAACAATAAGGTTTCTAATAAGCTAAAATAAAAATAATGGAAGCAAAAATATCCAGACTTTCCGCAACAGAACAGGCACTTGAAGTGATCCGAAAACTGGAAGAACAATATGGACCTTTAATGTTTTATCAGGCAGGAGGATGCTGCGAAGGCACACAGCCGCAATGTTTTGAAAAGGGAGGATTTTTTCCCCGGATGAATGATGCAATGATCGGAACGATCAATGGATATGAGTTCTGGATAGACCGTGACCTTTTTGAATACTGGAAATATTCACATTTTACATTAGATGTTACAGATGGGTTCGGACCTGGTGGTTTCTCTCTGGAAACTCCCTTGGGTAAGACGTTTAAAGTTCATTACAGACTTTTCACTCCCGATGAATATGAAAACCTGGAGCCTGTAAAACGCAGTGAATAAAACCTTGGGTCTGAGATTGGTTTAAGGCTTTTGAGCAATATAAATAAGCTCTCTTTCAAATTCATATTTGCCTCTCGAAATTCCTCTTTTTAGGATAAAATATTGAGTGATTGCTATTACCGAAGCAACTACCGCGAACATAACGTCTTGTTTATCACCTGTTATATTGGCATATGTTATCACAAAGCAAAAACACAGAATGAAAATCCAGTTCAAGATCTGAAATCCTGATGGAAAAAATTCTACGGATACGGATGATGTGCCATTTTTATCAGAAATAGTTCCACGTAATACAGGATTACTTCTGTTCATATCAAATAGCCTTCCTCTTCTTTTGATTGTAAAACTGTTGACATCGATCATTCCCCGGTATTCAAACCGTGTAGGAATTGTAGTATCTTTTTCCAATGATATGAAAGCTGTATTGGTTTTATAAGTTACTTTCATTAATCTCTTTGTAAGTTCTGAACTGTTGATATTGAGATCAATAGTGAGGCTGTTGTAGAGGCCAATGCTTTTGAAAAATGAGTTCATGGGTTAATAGAAAAATAGTTAAATGCAATCAGACTTTCACAAACCGGTTGACAAACATGGCTGCCACTATATCTCCTACAGCATTCAATACTGTGGCTAAAGGATCTACCAAAGTCCCGATAATCATTACCGCTGGTATTGCTTCCTGAGGCAGTTTGTAAACAGAAATCATCAGCATTTCACCAATATATCCGCCATTAGGAATACCACCAGCCACAATGCTGACAAATACAGTGATTCCCAAAGCCAAAAGCAGGTTGGAAGGATCAAAGAAATCTTTTCCAATAATCAGAAATGCCACATAGATCTTAATGATTGAAGACATTGAAGATCCGTTTTTATGTAGAGTAGTCCCGATAGGAATCACCAGATTGGCAATAGAGTTAGGAATTCCGATTTTTGATGCTGCCTGTAAATTGGCAGGCATGGTTGCAAAACTGCTGCAGGTACTTATTGCGGTAAGAGTAGGGTAGATTGCGTTGGTCCAGAAACTTTTGACTCCTTTCTGCCCATTTGCCATAAAAGCATAAATAGAAAAGAATACAAGAAAATAAATAACACCTGCAATATAATAAAGACCCAGTGGCTTTGCGTAAAATCCAAAAAGTTGAGGTCCTAAAGTCGCTACCTGATAAGCAAAGTAAGCACCCAAACCAATGGGAGCCAGTTTCATGACCAATAAAAGAAGTTCTTTCATCACTTCATACCCTGAAACAATAAAAACCCTGAATGGCTGCCCTTTTTCACCTGTTTTTCTGGCCGCAAATCCTGTTAGAAATGCAAATACGAGAAGAGCAAGCATATTTCTTCTTGAGAAAAGCTCAGTAAATTCCCCTACTGTAAAGAAACTTACAATTCTATTGCCCCATGTATCATCATTAGCTGCTTCAGAAATAATTTCAGAACTCCCTGATACTCCTGAAACCGGGAAAAGATAGACGGCACAGATCGTAAAAACAGCTGCCGTAAGAATAAAGAATAAAAAGGTAAGAGACATCACAAGGATGATCTTTCCAAATTTAGACTGCTGCTCCAAAGAAGAGATAGAATTGGATACAGCAAAAAATACCAAAGGAACTACACTCACAAAAAGAAGATTAAGGAAAATATCCCCCAGAGGTTTTATATATTCCACAAAACCGGGAGCAACAATTCCAATGATGCTTCCAATAGTGATTCCCAAAAGTAAAAATATGATTCCGGAGTAGTTTTTCAGTACCTCTTTCATGTGGTGCTTTTTATCAAAGATAGGTTTATTTTTAACATTTTGTTATACAATTTTCAGACCTAAATTTCATAAATTTGGGTAAACCTCATTTCTATGGCTTATATAGATTACTATAAAATTTTAGGCGTAGATAAAAACGCAACACAGGATGATATCAAAAAGGCCTACCGGAAACAGGCCAGGAAACTTCATCCCGATCTGAACCCTGATGATAAGGAAGCAGAAAGACAGTTCAAAGAATTGAATGAAGCCAATGAAGTACTCAGCAATCCGGAAAACAGATCCAAATACGACAAGTATGGAGAACACTGGAAACACGGTGAAGAATACGAAAAGGCGCAACAGCAGCAGCAAAGACAATATCAACAGCAAAATAATTATGGCGGCGGGTTCTCCGGTGCTGATTTTGGTGATGGGGAAGACTTTTCAGATTTCTTCCAGAATATGTTCGGGGGAGCAGGCGGCGGATTTGGTAAAAGCTCACGAGGAAGAGCTTCCGGAAAATTCAAAGGACAGGATATCAAAGCAGAATTGAATCTGAATCTGAGAGATGCCGCGAAAACCCATCCGCAAACTTTTGATATTAATGGAAAGAAAGTCAGAATCACAATTCCGGCAGGAGTATATGACGGACAGCAGATCAAACTGAAAGGACATGGAAATCCGGGGGTCAATGGAGGTCCAAGCGGAGATCTATATATTACTTTTAATATCCCAGCCGATCCGAATTTTGAAAGAATCGGGGATGACCTGAAAACCAAGGTAACGATTGATTTGTATACCGCCGTTTTAGGTGGAGAAGTGAATGTAAATACTCTGGAAGGAAGTGTAAAACTTAAAGTAAAACCGGAAACCCAAACGGGAATCACCGTAAGGTTGAAGGGAAAAGGTTTTCCTGTCTATAAAAGGGAAGGAGAACATGGAGATCTTTTTGTAACCTATGAAGTGAAACTGCCTACCAACCTTACCGAGAAGCAGAAAGAACTTTTTGAACAACTTAAAAATTCCTAAGCTATGAGTGAAAGAATATCACGGGAAGAACTCGTAAGAATCTATAATATAGAAATCACTTTTTTTGATGAGCTTGTAGACTATGGGCTGCTGAATATACAGATTGAAGACAATATCCATTATCTGATGTATGATGATCTGCCCGATCTGGAAAAATTTGCCAATTGGTATTATGATCTCGAAGTCAATCTTCCCGGTCTTGAAGTGATTCACAATATGCTGAAAAAACTGGATGCACTGAACCGCAGAAACAGGGAGCTGATGAATAAACTTTCGGCAATAAGTGATCAATATGAAGATATTTAGTTTAGTTTTGTAGCTTTTTAAAGCAACTCTATAATTATGAATGAAGAAAAGGTGATTACACTAAAACCGGACAGAAAGATTTTTGAAGATATTTATTTTAGCGGTAATCAGGGAAGTCTGCTTTTTTCATCTACAACGAAAAGTAAAACCATTGCCACTATTGCTGCTGCAGTGATTGTTTTCATCGTTTTTCTTTTGAAAGATTATCTGAGCAAAGAAAGTAAAGGTATTTTATATTTTTTGAGTTTTATATTTTTGCTTTGCGCTGTTTTTCTGTCAGTAAGTGTCAATAAAGTTTCGAGATGGAAAAAACAGGTGAATCATTATTTAAATGTTCTGGAAAAATGTAAAGTATATGAAATCAGATTTGATCAGAATTTTTTCACTGTGAATATTGATGGGGAAAAAGAAACGAGTGAGTGGAAAGATTTTGAATATTTTGACAGCAATAATGAATTTATTTCCCTTGAAGGAAAATACAGCTATATGTTTCCCAGAAAAGCAATGAGTGAGAAAGAATACAGCATTCTTAAAAGTAAATTAAAGGAAAACATCAAGCAATAAAAATAAAAAAACGGAACAAAATTTTGTTCCGTTTTTTTTATGATCTGTAAAGTGGTTTATTACCCTTCTTTATTTTCTTCCAGCCAGCCCATTTCTTTCATCCATTCGTCATTGTAGATTTTTCCTACATATCTTGAACCATGGTCATGAAGTAAAACGACGATCACATCATCTTTAGTGAACTGATCTTTCATCTGAATCAAAGAAGCAATAGCACTTCCTGCAGAATATCCACAGAAAATTCCTTCTTCTTTAGCCAGTTTTCTTGCGTAGATGGCACCATCTTTATCCGTTACTTTTTCAAAATGATCAATCACAGACATATCATAATTCTCAGGAATGATATCTTCCCCGATACCTTCTGTAATATAAGTATAAGCATGGTCGTAGTGCAGTTCTCCAGTTTCGTGGAATTCTTTCAGAATAGAACCGTATGTATCCACTCCGATTACTTTGATGTTCGGATTTTTTTCTTTGAAGAAAGTTCCGCATCCTGTGATAGTACCTCCTGTTCCGGCTCCTACCACAAAGTGAGTCAGGTTTCCTTCAGTCTGTTCCCAGATCTCAGGAGCTGTAGATTCATAATGAGCCGCTCTGTTGGATAAGTTGTCATATTGGTTCACATACCATCCGTTCTCCGTTTCTTTTGCCAGTCTTTTGGAAACTGAATAATAAGAACGCGGGTCAGTAGGTTTTACATCGGTAGGGCAGACAATTACTTCAGCACCTACGGCACGAAGGATGTCACACTTTTCTTTTGACTGCTTGGAATTGGTTACAAAAATACATTTGTAGCCTTTGATGATCGCTGCTAATGCCAGTCCCATTCCTGTATTTCCGGAAGTCCCTTCAATAATGGTTCCTCCTGGTTTTAATCTGCCGTCTTTTTCGGCATCTTCTATCATTTTAAGAGCCATTCTGTCCTTTACTGAGTTTCCAGGATTGAAGGTCTCTACTTTTGCTAATACCAATGCCGGGAAATCTTCACCTAATACTTTGTTAAGCTTTACCAGCGGCGTGTTACCTATAGTTTCAAGGATATTTTTTGCGTATTTCATAAATGTTTTATATGCAGCGCAAAGATAAGGCTTTTAAAATTATCTGCGCTGTGGATAACATGTGGATAAGTTGTGGATAAAGTCAAAAACCCTTGAAAGACAACGAATAACTTTCAATTATCAATTATCAATTATCAATTATCAATTATCAATTTAGTTATACTTAATAACCTTCACAGGTGAGATCTTACTGATCAGGTAGCTCGGAATAATTAAGGCTAATCCTGAAATAAGAAGAATTCCCAATGAGATAGAAATAATTGCGATAGGATTAAGGTCTACCGGAACCGTACTTACATAATAGTTTTCAGGGTTAAGCTTTATGACTCCAAAGAATTTCTGGATTAGAATAAGTCCCAATCCGATAGCGTTTCCATATAAAAGTCCCGGAATCATAATAATCAGGGTATAATTGATGAAGGTAGCTCTTATCTGTGAATTGCTTGCGCCTAATGTTTTAAGAAGGCCAATAGAATTTGTTCTTTCAATAATAAGGATCAGAAGAACCATGATGATATTGATAACCACTACAATCAGCATGATGATGATGATTAAAGCAATGTTGGTATCAAAAATACTGATCCAGTCCGTGATCTGCGGGAATTTCTCAGTCGCTTTTTCAGCGTAGTTTTTATAGCCGATCAACTTTTCAATGCCGGGAAAATCTTTGTCGATATCATTTACATCCTTCAGGAAGATATCTATTCCACCAATTTCATCAGGTTTCATATCCTGAATTTTTCTTGCATGATTAATACCGCCAATAACAAATTGTTCGTCAATGAGCTTGATATCAGTTCTGTAAATTCCGATCACTCTGAATTTACGGTAAAGTGGTTTTTGATCAGCTTTTAAGAATACCGTAACAATACTGTCATTTACTTTAAGGTGAAGGTCATTGGCTACTTTTTGCGAAATAGCAACGTCATTGTTGAAGCCTTTTTCAGTAACTTTTGGAGTAGTACCGGCGATAAGGAATTTTTTAAATCGTAAACTGTCAAAATCTTTTCCGATCCCCTTAAATATAATTCCCGCAAAATTGTGTTCATTACGCATAATTCCGGTAACCGTCACATACTTCTGAGTGCTTTCCACATCCGGAAGTTCTTTTATTTTTGCAATATTGAGTCCCTGATTATCAAGTACGGAAGTATTATAAGAAGAATTTGAGCGCGTTGATCTTACGGTAATATGTCCGCTGAAATCTGCCAGCCTCTCTTTGATAGCTTTTTTTGAACCAAAACCGGTGGCCACAGTAATTAAGGAAACAATAATCCCCAATGCTACGGAAAGCCTGCCAATGAAGATGATAACCCTTGAAAGGTTATTTTTGTTATCTTTGGAAAATGCTATTTTTCTAGAGAAATATAAAGGAAATTTCAAGCTTATGAATTTAGATTTCAAAATTAAAAATTTACTTCTGATTTGCCTAATTTTTTTAGGAGTATTCAATCAATATTATTCTCAGACTCAAGTTCAATCGGATTTTAAAACCGGGGCAGACCAGCCTGAAATGTATTTACCACTCTTAAAAGATAAGACGATAGGAGTAGTAACCAACCAGACGGGTTTGATGAGTGACAAAACTCATCTGGTAGATTTTCTGGTAAAAAACGGAATAAAGATCAAGTCAATTTTTGCTCCGGAACATGGTTTCAGAGGAGATGCTGATGCGGGTGCAAAAGTGAAAAATGGTGTAGACATAAAAACAGGAATCCCGATTGTTTCGCTATATGGAAATAATAAAAAGCCAAAGCCGGAGCAGCTGGCTGGAATTGATATTGTTGTATTTGATATCCAGGATGTTGGGGTGAGATTCTATACCTATATTTCCACTCTGTCTTATCTGATGGAAGCAGGTGCTGAAAATAATGTTGAGATCATGGTATTGGATCGTCCCAATCCGCATGATGGATATACTGACGGACCTGTATTGAGGAAAAAATGGGCAAGTTTTGTAGGAATGCATGAAGTTCCTGTGGTTTACGGGCTTACAATAGGAGAGTATGGAAAAATGGTAAATGGAGAAAAATGGCTGAAAAATGGTGTTCAGGCTAAATATACCCTTATTCAGATGAAGAATTATCATAAAAAGCAACGCTATCCGATGCTAGATAAACCTTCTCCGAATTTACCGAATGATAAAGCAATCAATTTATATCCAAGTCTGTGTTTTTTTGAAGGTACTCAGGTTTCTGTAGGAAGAGGAACAGATCTTCCTTTCCAGATTTATGGTTCTCCATGGACGGAAAATCTTCCTTACCAGTTTACACCAAAGCCAAGCTATGGTGCTAAAGATCCATTCCTGAACGGAAAACTGTGTTATGGCGAAAACCTTTCAGAATATCCTAAAGACTTAAGAGAACTCAATCTTGAATGGGTCATCAAAGCATATCAGAATTATAAAAATCCACAGCAGGATTTCTTCCTTAAAAATCTTTGGTTTGATACCCTGTCCGGAACTGATAATTTCAGAAAACAGATCATTGATGGAAAATCAATTCAGGAAATTAAAAATTCCTGGAAAACAGATCTGGAAAGTTTCGAAAAGATCAGAACCCGGTATGTAGTATATGAAGATTAATTAATCAAAATTTTGAGGCGGATTTTTATCATTTTTGCCCTTATTTAATATAAAGAGCCCGATCGTTAATCCAACAACTCCTGCAAAAGCAGTTAATAAAGCTCTTTGCAATTTGTCAGGCAGATCATTTCCGATATAATTCATTAAAAAAAGGATCACAAAAGTGATCACTAAAATGATAATATGATTTTTTCCGAATAGCTTCATGGTCTTATTTTAATTTATAAGAAATCATTACTCCTCCTCTGTATGGGATGATTTCACCGCTTTTATTGAATTTTTCTGCACGATCATAACGTCTTCCTGTGGTACGGTCATATCCCTTATAAAATCCTTGTGATGTTCCGACTGTTCCGTAAATGTCAAGGTTCCATCGTTCAGATAACTGGAATTGATATCCTGCTGTAACCCCCAGCATAACAGAGAATCCTCTTTGATACAGATTAGAGTTGCGGAGAGTTTCTCCATTCCAGTTTTCAAAAGTATCGTCATTCCAGTAATTCCATTTTGAAGCATTGTAGGCCGCAAAACCTATGTTGGCTCCTACATACCAGTGCTTAAATGCTTCATTAAAATAGTATCTTCCTTCTGCAGATACAGAATAAAACTGTAATTCATGTCCTGAGAAAGACTTCCATGGTGAAATGAAAACATCTCCCTGCAGGGTATATTTTGGGCTGATTTGTTTTTCTATTCCCAGGTTTAAAATTCCTATCGGAGCAAATAAAGCATTTCCTTTTATGTATAAACTTTTATCCTGTCCTCCTTGTTCCTGTTCCTGAGCACTCAATGTAGTTGCTGACAGGAAAGCTAAAATGCCTGCTGCTAATAATTTATATTTCATCCGGTATGTAATATTTTATTTTATTTGCTTTAATAATTCATCTGCTAATTGAGAATCCTTATTGCCTTGAACTGCTATATTTTTAGACATTTCAGCATAGTTTTTTGCCATCTCTTTATTTCCTGTAAGATTATAAAGTTTGGCAAGAATATAAGTGTTTTCTGAAGTTTCACTTCTCATGACAGATTTTTCTGCCCATTCAGTAGCTTTCTTTAATGAAGATGGGTTCTTCACATGATCTGCAAATACCCATGCGGCTCTTAAAAGTTCATTAGGATCAAATAAATCAGAATTTTTATAATAGTCTAAAGCCGCTTTTTCATATTCAGGGAAATTACTGTTCTGCTCATAATAGCTCAGTTTGGTCTGATTCAGTTTTTTAAGAGCAGCTTCTTTTCCTACCAATGGTTCAGCCGTCTTTAAAAAATAGTCATCGTTAATCTTTTTGTTTTTATCATCAATAGACTGTTCTACTATTTTTCCTAATTTCAGCTGAGCATCAAACTCGTTGTAGGTTTCTTCAGGAAGAAATTTAATGATCTCTGCTTTTCTGGATGCGAAAACAGTATAATTGGTGTCTTCTGATGACTTTACGAAATAGAGAAGAAAGCCGATTTCATCTTTTGTAAGTTCCTCAGTTTTCTTTTTATTCTGAAAATATCTTTCGGAAGCCTTTTTGGCAAAGTCATAATCTGTGTTGGCGTTCAGCTTCATAATATTGGTCAGGAATTCCGGATCCTTATCACCACTGGCAAAACGATCTTTCAGTGACCCTTTTTTATTTCCTGGTGAATTGATATCCTGAGCCATAGCCACAAACATGCTCTCTTCCATATAACCGGTATTTCTGGAAACAAGTTCTCCTTCGCCGTTCAGGAAAAGATAAGTAGGATAGGAACGTACGCCAAATTTAGAAGCGATGTCTCTGCCTTCTCCTTTTTCCATATCAAATCTTGCATTGATGAAATTGGTATTGTAATAATCACTCACAGATTTCTGGGTGAAAACATTTTTCTCCATCATTTTACATGGACCACACCATGAAGCATATGCGTCAATAAAAACCAATTTCTTTTCTTTCTTGGCTTTGGCAATAATATCTTTGAATGGCAGCTCCTGAAACTGGATAGCTTCCTGAGCAGAAATAGCGATGGCACAAAAAATAGATATCCCGGAGATGATCTTCTTCATTTTCAAATAAGATTTGTAGGCGAAGATAATTAATTTTAAAAATATAGCATGCTGAATCTGTGGTCTGAACAACGATATTAACTAACTTTAAGACTTACACCTGCTTTTCTGCATTTCGGTTTGTGTATAAAATAAGAGTTGTTCTTTAGGTTTTTTCTTTAAAAAAGTAGTGAGAATTTAGCTTATTTCTTCTTCACTTTTTTATGCTCGTTACCCCATACTTCCAGATGATCCAAAACCGGAATCAGTTTTTTACCAATTTCTGTAAGCTCATATTCTACTTTTATGGGCACTTCTGCATATACTTTCTTGGTAATGAGCTCTTCCTGCTCCATTTTTTTCAACTGCAGGGTAAGCATTCTTTCAGAAATATTGTGGATTTTATCTTTCAGTTCAAAAAATCTTAGTTTCCCATGTTTAAGGTGGTAACAGATGGAAAGAATCCAGCGGCCGCTGATGAGATTCACAGCATATATTTCAGAACAGCTGTATTCCAGTGTTTTCTTATTTTCATTATTGGTGGATGATTCTTTAATACTCATACTTACATTTTTGTTCGTTCCAGACAATCATTTGTACACTTGGAAAGGAGGATGTTGATAGGTTAAATTTACAAATAAAAACAGGAAATATCCTGTCGGAAAGTGGTTTTATCACTCATGTAGAATAAAATATTTAGGATGATATGAATTTTAATAGAATTAACAGTAATTTAAAAAATAGCATTGAAAATGTTCCTTATTCGTTGGAAATTGATGAAAATTTATTTTTGAGTGCTCCGGAAATTATTCAACAGGAAAGAAACGAATTTACGAAAGCCCATCCTTTCAAAAAACCGGATCATATTACTATACGGGATATTTTTATACCAAGTTCAGAAGATGGATACGAGATAAGACTTCATGTTTATCAACCTGAAGGTTTCAACCGGGAAAGGGTTCTCCTTTACTTTCATGGAGGAGGGTATGTTTTCGGATTACCGGAGCAGGTGGATGACCAGATGTTTGAAATTTCAGATAGACTGAAAGCAATCATTATTTCCGTTGATTACAGGCTGGCTCCTCAATATCGGTTTTCTATTCCTGTTTTAGATGGTTTTGATGCTTTACAATGGATTATAAGACACGGTGAGTCAGAGCTGGGGATTAATTCTGATCGTATTACTATTTTCGGGGCAAGTGCAGGTGGGCATCTGGCAGCATCTGTAACCCAAATGGCAGCAGACCATCATATTAAAAATATAGAACATCAGTTCTTACTATATCCTGTGATTCACAACAGGCTGAATACTCCTTCAATGGAAGAGTTTACGGATATTCCATTATGGAATAAAAACTATGCAGAGACAGCGTGGCTGCATTTTCTGGGCGAAGAAAATAAAGATAAAAGCATTCAATATTCGGATCTTACGTGTTTCAATAATTTTTCCGGGTTACCGCAAACTACCATTGTTGCCTGTGAGTTGGATCCTTTAAGAGATGAAGATGTAGAATATGCTCAGCTCTTATATAAAGCAGGAGTGAAAACAGAATTATGGGTAATTCCCGGTGCGCTGCATGTATTCGATCTCTTTGATTCTCCTATGAAAGATGAATATAATGAGTTTCTTATGAACAGACTTTTCAAATAATGATGTATAAAATAAAAACAGATGAAATTACGAGATAAAAAACCAGCATTGATTCTTATTGATGTTCAAAAAGGATTTCTTGATGAGAGCTATTGGGGAGGAAACAGAAATAATAAAGAAGCAGAAAAATTAAGCGGAGAAATACTGGAAGCATGGAGAAGCTTGAGTTTGCCAATATTTCACATCCGACACAGCTCAACAAATCTTCAATCTAAACTGCATGAGTCTGATCCTGGATTTGAATTCAATGACCATGTCTTGCCACAAAATAATGAATCTATTATTACAAAAAATGTAAACAGTGCTTTTATTGGAACTGATTTGAAAGAAAAATTAGATTTTCAGAAATTAGATACACTGGTGGTTCTGGGAATTACGACCAATCATTGTGTTTCCACTACAGCAAGAATGGCGGGAAATTTTGGATTTGAAACCTATGTGATTTCTGATGCTACGGCAGCTTTTGACAGAGTAGGGATACATGGAGAAAAGTATGAAGCAGAATTGGTTCATCTCATGGCATTAGCCAATCTGAGTGAAGAATTTGCCACGATTATGAATACTGAAGAATTATTAAGAAAGTTGTAGAAAAAAAATCAGAATCTGAATACATTGAAACTGCCATCTTTTTGGTAGTTTTTTTATGTTTTTGAAATAAATAGCTGAAAATACATGTTTGGGTTCCCAAATAAACTGGTCCATTACCAGTTTCAAAGATATAAATAATTCACTTTACGGTACTGGAATCTTTGTTATACCTTTGCAAACGAATAATTTATATGTAGGAGAACAACAATTTAGAGAAACTTGACTATTAATTTTAAACACGCATTATCCCAAAAATCCATTTACATCGCTGTTCTGTCTGCCTGCCTGATTGCAGTGGCAGCATTTGCAGTTTTGAGTCTTTTGATCACAGAAGACAGCCGTAAAAATACCGATGATTTTGCAAAGAAAACTTTCTTTCGTAAATATGAATCCATAGAGCATGAATTCAGGAATATTGAGGATTATCAATATCTGCTTCGTGCATTGATTCAGAAAGATGGACTGAAGAATTACAAAGATTATTCTTTGGTTTTAAATGATTTAAACAAAAAAAGAAATCTGCTGCCTTACAGCTGGTATTATTACGAAAATACAGCTTCCGGAAAAACAGAAAGTAATAATCCATTATCCGATATTTTCAAAAAAACAGGTCATCAAGAGAAAACTATTGTTTTAAAAAATAACGGGCCCGGGCATTTCAGGGATCTTTTGATCACTAAAAAAGACAGTATGTATTGGGTGAGCTATGATTCTCTGGTACTGCCTGATAAAAACAAGCTCTATTATGGCTCTACCGTAAGCCTTGATGATCTTCATCAATACTTTATCAATGTAGACAAAAGCTCCAATACCTACGCTTATGTTTTTACTAAAGAAGGAATTTGTATTACCCATCCTGAGAAGAAATACATCGGAAAGAATATTTTTGATTTTACAGATATTAAGCCTAAAGATACATTATCTGGTATAACTGAAGCGGGGTATACTAAAGGAACAGCTGTTTCGGAATATCTTGGGGTTGAGGTAACCCGTTTCATAAAGCCATTAAAAACAGATAATTTTGATGGATATACCGTGGTGAACCATGTTAATTTCATTATTGATGAAAATATCAGCAAGATAAAAACCTACACGGTCTATATTTTTCTCGCAGCTTTATTCCTTATTGTCACTGTTTTTATTTTATTTCAGCGATCTGCAAATCTGGCTTATCAGGAAAAAGAAAAAATACAGTCTGAAAAGAATTTACTGTTAGTAGAAAACGAAAAGATGCACAAAGCAGAAGTGATCAACCAGCTTCAGCAGCTTAAGAATAACATTAATCCACACTTTCTTTTTAATTCTCTGAACTCTCTTTATATGCTGATTGGTATCAATAAAGAAAATGCACAGAAGTTTACCATGAATCTGTCTAAGATTTACAGGTATCTTATAGTTCCTCCGAAAGAGAATATAGTTCCTGTTTCGCAGGAAATCAAATTTATACAGCAGTATATGGAACTTCTGAAAAGCAGGTTTGATGAAGAGATGAAGTTTGAACTGATTATTAATGCTCCGGAAAGTCTGGAAAAAAGAATTCCGTATTTATCCCTTCAGATTGTAACGGAAAATGCCACCAAACATAATATTGCAACGATAGATCAGCCTCTGGAAATTATCATTATTGTGGATGAGGAAGGTATCACTGTAAAGAATACCTGGCAGCCAAAAAGTGAACCGGTGCAGGGTGAGAAATTCGGAATTGATTATTTGAATCAAATTTATGAGTATTTTAAAAATAATCTTCTTCATATTTCTGTAGATGGTGAATATTTCATATGTTTTTTGCCTTTATTGAAGTGAAAATAAAAATCCATTCACTCCCGAAAAATCACCATTCACTCCCTAATATTATATATATGATTCGCGATACCTATAGCTTTGCTTACTGAAACTAAGATATTTACTATTTGGAATGAATCGGACTATTTTAATGAAGAATTACAGGCTGGCACTGTATCTTGGCCTTGCTATGGCTTCACCAATGGCAATAGCACAGAAAAAAGATAAAGATACGGTAAAGGTCAACAAAGAAAAAACGGATAAGACAGAAACTTCTTCCTCCAAGAAAACAAAAAAAATTGAAGATCTGATTAAAAAAGGAACCTATAAAAAAGGACTTTTTAATACGATTCAGGTAAAAACGGATATTTATTTTGAAATTCCTGACAGCTTGATGGGACGTCAGTTTTTGGTGGTGAACAAACTCTCTCAGGTACCCATGCAGGTGAATGAGGCAGGTTTGAACAAAGGAATGAATTATGAAAATAAGGTCATCTCTTTTCATCGTGATCCCGTAGCGAAAAAAGTATGGGTAAAAACGGTGGTTCCTAAAGTATCATCCCCAAAAAATGATGCCATTACAAAATCTGTGAAAGACAACTTTTCAGAATCTGTAATTGAAGTCTTTGATATTGAAGCACAAAACAGTGATTCTACAGCCGTAGCTATTAAAGTCAATAAAGTTTTTGATGGTAATCAAAAGAGCTTCAATGATGTTTTAGCGAATGTAGGATTGGGAGGATCTGTGAAATCAAGTCTTTCTTATATAGAAGGTGTGAAAACTTTTCCTAAGAACCTTGTGGTGAAGTCTCAATTGTCTACTTCTGTAAATGAAGGTGGGGTAGATCTGCCGGTAACTCTTGGTGTTACCACGAATCTTGTGCTTCTTTCTAAAATACCGATGAAACCGAGAGTTGCAGATTCAAGAGTAGGATTTTTCTCCGAAAAGCACTGGTCGTTTAATGACAACCAGCAGAAAATGGATGAAAAGTTTTTCATTACCAAATGGAATCTTGAACCCAAAGATGAAGATAAAGAAAAATATTTAAGAGGTGAGCTGGTAGAACCTAAGAAACCGATCGTTTATTATATCGATCCGGCTACCCCAAAACAATGGCGTGAGAAAATCATTGCCGGAGTACATGACTGGCAGGCGGCGTTTGAGCAGGCAGGATTCAAAAATGCAGTGATTGCGAAAATGCCGGATGAAAAAGATGAAGATTTTGATATTGATGATGTAAGATATTCTGTGATTACTTACGCCGCTTCGCCAAAGTCAAATGCAATGGGACCCTCTGTAGTAGATCCAAGAAGTGGAGAAATTATCGAGGCAGATATTATCTGGTGGCACAATGTAATGACTTCTCTTCATGATTGGATGAGAATTCAGACAGGGCCTATCGACCCGAAAGCGAGAGGAAATAAATTCAGTGATGAGCACATGGGTGAGGCAATACGTTTTGTTTCATCTCATGAGGTAGGGCACACTTTCGGACTGAAGCACAATATGGGAGCATCATTTGCCTTCCCTGTAGAGTCGCTTCGTTCAAAAGAATTTACAGACAAAATGGGTGGTACAGCACCTTCCATTATGGATTATGCACGTTACAATTATGTAGCTCAACCCGAAGATGGGGTTACAGCCATCACTCCGAAAATTGGTCTTTACGACAAATATGCTATAGATTGGGGTTACCGTTGGTATCCTGATGAATTTGTTGAGAAAAAAGCACTGAGAAACTTAATTGAAAAACATGAGGATGATCCGATGTATTTCTATGGTGAGCAGCAGAGCTACCTGGAAACTATCGATCCGCGTTCGCAGTCTGAAGATTTAGGAGATGATGCGATGAAAGCCAGCGAGTATGGGATGAAAAACCTGAAAGTGGTTGTCAACAATCTTTTAAAATGGACGTATGAAGATGGTAAAGAATATACGGATGCCGGGAAACTGTATATGGGAGCTATCGGACAATGGGATCTGTATACAGGTCATGTGATGGCAAATGTTGGAGGAATTTATCTGAATAATACGGTTTTTGGCAATAAAAAGAAAGCTTACGAAGCCGTTCCTGCTGAAATACAGACAAGAGCTGTTGATTATCTTGTTAAAAATGCGATCAACCTTCCGGAATGGTTATTCTTTAATCCGATTACAGAAAAAACATACCCGGTTAAAGATTCACCAATGGGGCCATTCGAGCAGACACCGTATACCATGGCAAGAGGAATGCAGTATGCGAATATCTATTCCCTGTTTATGGATGACCGATTGTTGAGGTTACTTGAAAATGAGCTGAAACATCAGATGTCTGGTTCAAAAGAAGAAATCTACACCGTTGAGAAATTATTTGATCAGGTAAGAACGGCCATTTTTAGCAAAAAAGGAAGCCTGACGATGCTTGAAAAAATGACTCAGAAAAACTATGTAGATGCCCTGATTGTTTCGGTGAATAAATTATTTGAAAAAACAGCGGTAAAAGGATTGAAAGTCGATGATAATCTGAACATCCCGACCATCTGTAATTTCCATGAAGATGATCATGGTCTTAGGAATATTAATTATTCATCCATGAAAAGAGTATCTGAAGTCACTACTTACAAAAGGGCGGAACTTCAGAAGGTTCTGGACTTACTGAACAGAACAAGATACAGAGGTGATGATGCTTCCAGAGCGCATTACACAGATTTAATCATTCGTATAGAAGAGGCTTTAAACAAATAAACGGCAATGAAAAAAACTCTAATACTTTTACCTCTTTTGGCTGCTAATATAGCAATGGCCCAGCAAAAGAAAACCATCACCGGAAAAATAGAAGACGGAAATACTTCTCAGGTTATTACCGGTGCATCTATAAAAATTGAGACGCAATCTGTCTCTACAAAAACGGAATTAGAAGGAATTATTGAAAGTGTATCAGTAGGTACAGTGACCGATAAGGACGGAAAATTTATATTGGAAATTCCTGCTGATACCAAATCTGTATCAGTAAGCTATCCGGGTTACGAATCCCGAGTAATTCAGTTGAATGAAGGGCAGACTAGCTATACAATAAGGCTGACTTCTGAAGTTACAGACAAAAATAAAATCCAGGAAGTAATCATCACCGGTTACCAGAAAATTGAAAAACGTAAGCAGACCTCAGCGGTTTCTACAGTGAAAATGGATAACATCACTCAGGCTGGTGTTGCCAGTGTAGACCAGATGCTGGCAGGGCAGATTGCAGGTGTGGCAGTAACTCCTGAAACCGGAGCTCCGGGGAGTCCTGCAAAGATTAGAATCAGAGGTACAGCTTCTCTTTCCGGTCCTCAGGATCCGCTATGGGTAATTGACGGCCTTCCATTAGAAGGAAATGATGTTCCCAATTTTACCGATAAGGACAATATTGACCAGCTTCAGAACTTCTCTATCGCAGGATTGAACCCTAACGATATTGAAGATATTACGATCCTTAAAGATGCAGCAGCAACCGCAATTTACGGGGCAAGAGCGGCAAATGGAGTAATTTCCATTACTACGAAAAAAGGTAAGAAAGGAAGTTTAAAACTGAACTTCTCAGCAGATACTTTCGTTACTTCACGTCCTGATTTTGGGAAACTAAATCTTTTAAACGCTTCCGAAAAAGTAGATCTGGAATTGATGCTTGCCAAGCGTGCAGATCTTACTTACCGTGCAGATAAAGGGGAAGTGATGAGAATTCTGACTCAGAACAGCCAGCTTGATGCTTTCAGAAACGGTGGTTTTGATGCGCTGAATTCATTCACACGCCAACAAATAAATAGTTTAAGAAACAACAATACAGATTGGGGTAAACTGTTATACAGAAATGCCATCAACAAACAATACGGATTAAGTGTTTCCGGAGGAAGTGACCGTGCAGATTACTATTTCTCCCTGGGATACTATGATGAAGAAGGAACAACTATCGGTACGGGTTTTAAGCGTTATAACCTTACTTTAAAAAACAATTACAAATTAAGCGATAAGTTAAATGCAGGAATCTCTATTTTCGGAACACAGAGTGAGCGTGAATCTTTTGTAACGGATGCTGATGCTTCCATCAACCCTGTTAATTATTCCAGAAACGCTAATCCTTACATGAAGCCTTTCAATGCAGACGGAAGCTATAATTACGATAAAGATATAGATGGTTTTGAGGATCGTTATATTCCTTTCAATTTCCTTGAAGAAAGAGAAAATACAAACTATTCTTTGAAAAATAACTCTTTGAAAGCGATTTTAGATTTAGAATATAAAGCTTCAAAAAGTTTAAGATTTACCTCTCAGTTAGGTCTTCAGTATGATACCAATAAAACAGAGAAATTTGCTGCGGAGAATACATACTTCACCAGAAAAATGAAAGAAAATACCCGTTATTATAAAGATGGTAAATACAATTACTTTCTACCGGCGGGTGCTGTAAAACAAAACTGGGATAACGATTTCTTTCAGTACAACTGGAAATTACAGGCTGCATATAGCACGAAAATCAATTCCAAGCACGAGATTGATTTGATGGCAGGAACGGAAATCCGTAAAACAGAAGATAATACTACTATTACCAGAGCTTTCGGATACGATCCAAAAACAAGAAGAGCCACGGCAATCGTTTTCCCGAATTCAGGTTTTGCAGCAGATAAAAGATATGAAACCTACCGTGAGGCAGCTCCTATAGAGAATGCTTATGCTTCTATGTTTGCTACAGCATCTTATACCTACGATCAGAAATATACATTCTTCGGAAGTGTGAGATATGACGGTACCAACCTTTTCGGGGTGAATAAAAAATATAAATACCTTCCAATATGGGCGGTTTCAGGATCATGGCTGGTGACGAAGGAAGACTTCATGAAAAATATTGCTGCGGTGTCTAACCTTAGACTAAGAGCATCTTATGGTCTTCAGGGAAATATCGACAGAAACACATCGCCATTCTTTATTGGTGAATACAATGATGCAACGATTCTTCCAGGTGTAAAAGAAGGAGTTATCAATGTTATCAGCCCTCCAAACGATAAATTGAGATGGGAAAAAACAACCAACAGCAACGTTGGTCTTGATTTAGGATTGTTCAACAACCGTGTAAGCCTTACCGCTGATGTTTACAGCAGAAAAGGAACGGATATGATCAGTATGAAAGAAACTCCTCTTGAAACAGGATTCGAATATACAATGATGAACTGGGGAAGTTTGACCAATAAAGGTTTTGAACTGGCATTGTCTACCAGAAACATTAATCATGATAATTTCAAGTGGACAACTACCATCAACTTTGCTCACAACAAGAGTAGAGTACTGAGTGAGCAGCCTCGTGACAATGCTTTCCTTCCTTCAAGAGAAGGTCTGCCTGTAAATGCTGTTTTTGCATTAAAAACCGCAGGAATGGACGAGCATGGAAACCCATTGTTTTGGAAAGGAGACCAAAAGATTTCAGCAGTAGAATTCTTTAAATTATATGATGTGTATGCAGATTTCCTTCCAGGGCAGCTTGTAGATACTAAACTTTCAAACGCTGAGCTTAGAAGCCTGTTTACCTATGTAGGAGACAGAGATCCGAAGTTTACCGGAGGGATTATCAATACATTTAAAGTAAGTAATTTTGACCTTACCATCTCTGCAACATTCAACCTGAAGCAGACGGTAATGAGAACGCCTTCTTACCGGGGGATGGATCTGGATAGAGGAAGAAATTATACAAGAGACATCTATGAAGCTGGAGGTTCGCTTCCGGGAATTACAAGTCCTGATATGGATGCTAATCCGGACGGATGGATGGCGAACAAGTGGTTTGCCGGAAACCGTTCAAGTGCATACAATTTACTTGATATATGGGCGAAAGAGATCAGCTACATAAGAATAAGCAGTATTCGTTTAGGGTATACACTGCCTAAAGAATTTACCAATCCTATGGGGATTTCCAGTCTGAGACTAAGCGTTGAAGGGCGTAACCTGTTTGTATTCAGCAACGGATATAACGGATATTTTGATCCGGAAACGTATGGTAATATTTATGCACAGCCTATCACCAAGTCGGTGACCGTAGGATTTAATGTTTCTTTTTAAAACTTGAGAAAAATGAGAAAAATTACAACAATCATAGCGCTTATAGCAATCAGTCTTATCAATATCGGATGCGACAGGTTTTTAGATATTCAGCCGGAAGGGAAAATTATTCCTGTTACCTCTGAAGATTATAGAAAAGTACTGACATCAGCCTATTCAAAATATCCCGTTCACAAATCATTGGTAGCCCTTCGTACTGACGAGACAAATCTTGATGACAATGGAGTAGATTTTATTTCTTATCGTGAAATTGCGATGTGGAAGGATTCAAACTATGATTCTACATCTGCAGAACTTCCTTGGTTAAGCTTTTATACCGTAAACTTCTATCTGAACCAGATCATCAACGAAGGAAGCAAAACAATGCAGGATTCTCCTGAAAAGAATCAGATTTTAGCAGAAGCGTATGCTTTGCGTGCTTACCTGTATTTTGATTTGGTGAATTTATATGGAAAACCTTACAACAGTGCAACAGCTTCTACAGACAAGGGAGTTCCTATCAATCTTGAAATTGATCTGGAAGAGGTATTGAAGCCATCTTCTGTACAAGAAGTTTACAACCAGGTTCATGCAGATATTAAAAAAGCTGAAGGTCTGATGGTAGAACAAACGCAGGCATTGGGAGTAAACTACAGATTCTCAAAGACAGCATTGCTGGCTTTTGAAGCAAGAACAGCTTTGTATGAAGGAGACTGGAATAAAGCTTTAAACTATGCAGATCAGGTACTGGCAGTAAAAGGTGATTTGAGCAATTTGAATACAGTAAATACTCCGCCTAATCATTATGCTTCCCCGGAATCTATCATGGCGCTGGACAATACCTGGGATAACTCTATAAAGGTCTTATCTTTTGCATCTCCGGAATTGATTTCTTCATACAATACTCCTGCCGATAAAAGGTTTGGCATGTATTTTGAAAAAAATGGTAGTAAGTATAAAGTTATTAAAGGAGGAAGCTTAGAGTTCAAAGTGTCTTTCAGAACAGCAGAGCAGTACTTTATAAAATCTGAAGCATTATTAAAGCTAAACAAACTGGCAGAGGCTAAAGAAACACTTCTGAAAGTATTAAAAAACAGATACACTCCGGATGGATATACTTCAGTTCAAAATGCAGTAAACTCAATGGATTCTACAGCATTTATGAACTTTATCCTGGATGAACGATTCAGAGAATTTGCTTTAGAAGGACAGAGATGGTTCGACTTAAGAAGAGCAAATCAGAAAAAAATAAGCCACACCATTAGTGGCAAGGAATATATTCTTCAGCAGAATGATCCGCGATATACCATTGAATATCCAATGAGCGCGAAGAAGAATAACCCTAATCTATAGAACTTCATATCAAATTCAATACAGATGAAACCGCTTGAACTTAATTGTTTCAGCGGTTTTTTTGTACTTTTGCATCGTTATGAAAATTGCCATTATAGAAGATGAACTGCTGGCTGTGAATTATCTGAAAAATCTTTTAGATGCACAGAGCATAGTCCCTGTTACAGAGACTGTTATTCTTCGTTCCAAAAAGCAGGCAATTGATTTTTTTGAGAAAGATTCGGCAGATCTTATCTTTATGGATATCCATCTTGGTGATGGAATGAGCCTTGAAATCTTCGAGCATGTAGAGCTTTTCACCCCGATTATCTTCATTACTGCATTTGATGAATATGCCATGAGAGTCTTCAGGCATTTTACTATTGATTACCTTCTGAAACCTTTTGAAGAAGAGGATTTGCATAATGCTTTACAAAAGTTTATTTCTATACGTAACAATTTTGATCCGGAACCGGTGCTTAAATCAATTTCCTCACTGCGCCAGGCAGAAGATGAGCTGATGAAACGTTTTATGGTGAGAGAAGGCAATAAGCTTAAATCAATTGACGAGCGTAACACTGCGTATTTTTTTGCTTCCGGTAAATACTTTTTCCTTACTACAAAAGATCATCAGACCTATATCTATGATGATACCATTAAAGATATTATTCAGAAGCTCAACCCGGATATTTTTTTTAAAATAAACCGCAAGTTTATCATTAACAAAGAGTCTGTTTCCGAAATTATCAAACATTCCAGTCAGAAAGTAGAACTTAGGCTTTCTCCGGAGCCGGAAGTGAATGCTGAGGTTTTTATCAGTAAAACACAGATTGCAGAATGTCTCAGCTGGCTGAACAGGTAAAACCGGATAGACGTATACTTAGGAGAATCAATGAATTGATTCCCATCTTTGCTTCCTTTAAAATTTAGCTTTAAAATAATAAGTCCTTTGTGTTAATTTTTCTTTTAACTGGTAAAGTATAATAACAAAAAAACCTCTAAAATAAATTAGAGGTTTTGAAGTGGTTTCTCCAGGAATTTATTTTTTTTAATTTCAATTATTTAAAATAGGAATATTGGGTTTACCTGTTATGGTAAAACCAATCATTTTTTTAATTAGAGATATTAAACGTGATTACTGTTTAGTAAAAATCAAATCTTTTGTCTCTGGTAGGTAAATGGTAGTATCCAAAGTAGAAGGACATTTACTTTCTGTGGTTGTAATATCATTTGGACGATATTCCCAGGAAAGTTGTGTAGTATTAACTTTTTTAAGTATTATTTTACCCCATCCAACATGACAGTTTGTACCAGCATAGTTAAATAATGCCTTAGTTCCATTTTCTGTAACCCATTGACTGTGAATTGTGTGTAATAAATCATCCTGAAATACTTTATTTTTAGTATCTTGGAGAATTACCCCCAATGAATTTTTAACAATGTAGCGTATGGTGAGAGCATCTATATAAATTTGTTTATCTCCAAAATCAAATAACTTATCATTTTCTTTAGAAATATAGAGAGTTATTTGATTTTCATTATATGAAGTTGAGTATGTGCCTGTAAAGGATTGAAATTCATTATTTGTATCTTTTAAGTGTGATAAATTAGGAATATCATCTATTGACGTTAATAATGGAAATATCTGTTGAGCTTTACAAGATATAATATTCAACATTGTTAGGACAAAAGCTATTTTATATATTGTTTTCATATTTCATCATTGGGAAAAAGACTGCCATTAAGACAGTCTCTATCATTATTGTTTTGTAAATATTAAATCTTTTGTCTCTGGTAGATATATGGTTGTATCCAAAGTGGAGGGACATTTACTTTCTGTTGTTGTAATATCATCAGGTCTATATTCCCAAGAAATTTGAGTAGAATTTATTTTTTTCAGATAAACATCTCCCCATCCAACATGACAATTTGTACCTGTATAAATAAACTCCAAGGCATTTTTTGCAGGTCTCATTTTAAAACTATAAAATTCAATGTCTGAGCTATTATTTTGTGTGTCTTGTAAAATTGTTCCTGAAGAATTTTTAACAACGTACTTTACTATTAAAGCGTCCATATAATAGTTTTTTTGAGTACTTTTCTCTAATTTATTTTCTTGTTTAGAAATAAACAATGTGATTTCTTTACCATCGAAACTGCCTTTGTAAGTGCCTATGTAAGGTGTTAATTCATTATTTATATCTTTTACATATGCCCCATTGGGAATGTTAGCGAATGGAGTATTTAAAGGGAGAGTTTGTGCGGAACATAATAATATGTTAATCATTAAACATATCATTAAAATTTTTAAATATATTGTTTTCATATTTCATCATTGTGAAAAAGACTGCCATTAAGACAGTCTCTATAATTATTGTTTTGTAAATATTAAATCTTTTGTTTCTGGAAGATAAATGGTAGTATCTAAAGTGGAAGGGCATTTGCTTTCTGTTGTTGTAATATCATTTGGGCGATATTCCCAAGAAATTTGAGTTACATTAACTTTTTTTAATATTATTTTACCCCATCCAACATGGCAGTTTGTACCAGAATAAACAAAAATTATTTCATTTTTAGTAGGTTTTGTTCCAATACTATACAATTCTATCTTAGATGAAGTATCATTTTGTGTGTCTTGTAAGATATTTCCAGATGAGTTTTTGACAATATATTTTACGATTAAAGCATCCATATAATAATTCTTTTGAGCACTCTGTTCTAGTTTGTCTTCCTGTTTTGTTATAAAAAGCATAATTTCTTTTCCATTAAAATTTGTCTTATAAGTTCCTACATAGGGAGTTAATTCATTGTTTAAATCTTTTAGATAAGAGTTTTGTGGAATTTCTTCATAATCTGAATTTAAAGGAAATGTTTGTTGTGCTTTGCAAGATATAAGACTTAAAAATAAGATTAGAATTACTGCTATTTTGTTATATATTGTTTTCATATTTAAATTTATATTTTGATTAGTATTAAGGACAAGGAGTTGTTATAATCGAACCAGAACTATCTTGTGTTACATTATATACTGTTCCGTTAGACTCTACACGTTGAAGGAGTACTTTGTTGTCAAGTCCCATATTTGTCAAAGTATCAAAAAACAATTTTTCTAATCCTTTTTCATTCAAATCACCTGAACTGTTACTGTAAGTATTTCCACTAATGCTTGTATTGGTTAATTTAGCCTCTTTTTTTTGATAATCTATTAAGAATTGCTTCATTTTCGTAGGTGAATATACAAAATTTCCTAATTCTGTCCCTGTTCCTGCATAGCGTATTACATAGTTTATATATTTTACACCATCAGGGCAAATAGTAGTAGGACAAGATTCTGCTGCTATCATCCCAAAATAAGCATTTCCCACACCATCATTTACACTTTGTGCTGCCGCAAATCCAAATAAGGTATCCACGATATCAGGAGGTGAAACCATATGTATTCCCGTAGCTGTATGATTATGGTATCCTCCATAGCCATCGGTTGTATCATTAAATACTACTTGATGCGCTGAGTTTACATCTGCTGGTACCACTGTTCCGTCTTTTTTCTCCTTAAAACCAATTTCTCCTGTGTTTGTATTGCTGAGAGTTTGCTGTGCCTGTGCTTTTACATTGGTAATGCCTTGTTGCACATTGGGTCTATTAAGCATTGTGCTGGTTTTTTCACATGGTGTTGCAAGATATTCATTATAAAAATCCTGCCATTTAATATCGGGGTTTAATACCAAATATTCAAAAGCCCAGTTCAGAAAGTATTGATTATTCATTTCAGAAGCTTCAGGATTGCTATTGGCTTTCACGTACCATGCATTTAATCCTGTTAGACGTTCTGTGATAAAAGATTTACTTTTTATAGTAATCCCTTTTTCTTTAAAATAAAAAAAAGAATAGTAAAATAAATCTGGATTAGTTACTCTTAATTGATTTAACGTATCTCCTAATGATTGAAAATAATTGGCTACATTGGTGTAGTGAACATAATTTGGGTCAAGCGGGTCTTCGGTTTCATAATACTGATACCCTAAAGAAACAAACGGAAGAGTGTTATAATACCCTCCTAAATCAATAACTCCGCCTGTTCCGATTTGTCCTAGTCCTCCGTCACCTGTTCCTCCGCCAGTACTACCACCACCTGTTTGCGAGCAGGTCTCTTCTATGGATAATATCATTGGAGCAGGTGCGCCACCTACTGTACAGGTATTGTCGCTTCCAGTTTGATGTATCCCTGCTGAACACCAGCCCGTTTCCCATGTGATTTTATAGCAACCTACAACATCGGTCTGAACTCTTGACGTAGTATTGATATTTAATTTGTCAATATCATAAATATATATCTTTGACTTGATATCTGTTATTTCTCCTGAAATGAATTTCTGTTGTTGTTCTTTGGTCAAATCATATTGTATCAAAACCCCAGAAAAAGTGTGGTCTGCATTTTCCTTAACAACCAGGTTTTCTGTTTTACGGCTAAGGTAGGTTCTGGATACAGGGAAAGTATAGGTTTTTACTCCGTTACTTTCAACTAATAAAGCCTGATTTGTTCCGATGATAGCTCCGTCTAAAATATCATTCTGAGCAGATTTCCCACCAATACCAACATTCGCTTTATATCTGAATTTAGATTTTACCTGTGAGAGCACCTTTAATAGTGGCTTTTCAGTGTTAATCTGCTCTTTGTTGAGGACGGAAACCTTGTATTTTTGTTCTCCTGCCTTTTCATCGTTTAGAAAATTTTCACTCCGACATGAATGTAAAAGGATTGTTAAGATTATCAGTAATGATAACCACGAGATAAATTTATTTTTCATTATTTGTATAATATTTAAAAGTTACTTAGTTTTTGGTGACAAAGATATAAAAATCATTAAATCACTCAATAATTCAAATGATTTGTTGTTTAATAATACAAATATATATTGTTAAAGCGACAGAACTTGTCGTTTTATTGTTAAGATTTAGCTGTCAATAGAACTTACGAAAAAGTAATTAATTTAATAATTTATATGCTTGTTAGATTTGAACTAGTAGCCCAAAAACTGAAAAAATATTTTAACAAAGAAACAGATTGGAGGTAATCTTTATAATATATAACAACAAAAAAACCTCTAAAATAAATTAGAGGTTTTGAAGTGGTTTCTCCAGGAATCGAACCAGGGACACATGGATTTTCAATCCATTGCTCTACCAACTGAGCTAAGAAACCATTTATGTTTTCGTTTATTACTTCGTTGTTTTAAAGTGATGCAAAAGTATAACATTTTATAATACCGCGCAAGTTTTTTGATTTATTTTTTTGAGGAAATCTTTTACTATAGCTCGTTTTAGGTTCCAATGCTTTGTTCATCAGTGGTTTTGTTCATCTTATTTTTTTCATTTTTTTATGATTTTTATTTTTTCATGTCCTTCTGTCCCTATTTTTTCAATTCTGAAATTGATTTTCTGTTCTAAAATTGCTGTTCTTCTTTACGATTTATCTGAAGATATTGTTTTGTTGATGAATTTAGAAATTTTAATCCCTGTTTTAAATATCTTAAACAAGCAAAAAAATACTGCGATTTTAAAGAGCTGTAAATGTCAAACAACTGATTTGTAGGATGTAATTTGCCTAACAAGTGTTAGTCGTATTATTACGACACTTTTTAAAATTTAATAATAAAACTTATTTACGTTTTGTAATTACATCTATATTTGGTGATATAGAAAAACAAATCATAAAATATTAACCATTAAAATTTACAAATCATGGCAGAAAGAAATTCAAGAGGAATTTTAAAATTCAACAACGGTGAAGGACAAAAGTTATTAAAGCTTAACTACAGCGTATCAAGATCTACAGACGTATCAGGACGTGTAGCATCAGATCCTTCCAATGCTCTTATTAAAATCACGGTAGAAGCTACTGAAAAATCAGACATTCTTGAAAGTTTATTGAACGGAAAATATAAGCCTACAGTAGGTGAGATCACTTTCAATAAATCTCACGAAGAAGGAACTTTAACAACACTGAAGTGGAATAACGGTTATGTAATTCAGCATGAAGTAGATTTCGATGCTGTAGATGAGAACAGTATGTACATCAGTTTTGTGGTAAGTGCAGAACAGATAGACCTTGGAACTTCTTCTTATTTCGGAGCTTGGCCTTCTTAATAGTATTCAGAATTTAAACGATCAGGCAGAATGGCACACCGGTTCAAGGGATGTTGTTCTGCCTTTTTTAACCTTATAGAACAGCTGTTTATTTTAAATAAAAAGTTCTGAAAAAAACACCTAATCACTATGAATAAAAATGCCTCGAATTCTGATAAGATTTCTGAGAATCATATTCCCGGAATCAACCGTGTGGTAAAGCTGGATATTGTGATTGAAGGCAAAATTATCAAACACTTCAAGCATTTCCGTTTACAGCAAAGTGTCAGAAGACATCACAATTTTGAACTTATTCTGGCCCATGATTCCCTTGGAGAAGCCCAAAACCATACCCTGGAACAAGCGCGCCAGTTTTTGGGAAAGAGGATTACGATTGTCTTTAAATACAAAGATTACGAAAGTGAAAGCCCTGAAAGAACTTTTGTAGGGGTCATTACCAAAGCCGCGTTCAGCCAGGAAAAAATGAGTTTGGGAAATATTGTACTCAGAGGTTATAGCCCAACCATTCTCATGGATGCTGCTCCCCATACTCAAAGTTTTGGAGGAGATCAGGCTGTTAATACAGGAATCATTGCCAATAAAATATGTAAAGAAGCACTGGGGTCAGAGAAATTTGATTTCAGAGTAGATACTCAGAATAAAAGCTATATCAATTATAGTGCACAATATAACGAAACCCATTACAATTATCTTGCAAGAACTGCAGAAGCGTATGGGGAACAGTTTTATTATGATGGTGAAGTCCTTCATTTCGGAAAACTTCCACCCTCAGAAAAACCGATTCGTCTCGTATACGGAAGCAATGCAAGCGATGTTCAGGTAGAACTGAATGCTGTACATACCAATCCTCAGTTTTTTGGATATAACAGCAGCAGCCATACTAAAATGGAAGGCTCTGAAAATAATATCAGACATTTAGGGGAAATACCTTCCAAAGCATATGAGCTGAACAACAATATCTTTAAAACCCGTTCACTCTCTCCGGCGCCCATCAATGCCAATATGTTTGTGGATGTGAGCGATTCTCAGAAAAGTGCTGCCGGAAGCGCCGCTGTAGAAGTATTTACTGTTTCAGGAAATACAACCGTTCCATTTTTATATCCTGGCTGTCTTGCAGATATAGAAATGCGGAAGCCGGATACCAGCCAGACTTCTTATTTTACAAAACTTACGATTACCGAAGTTTCTCACGAAGTAAATGCCCGGGGGTATTACACAGGAAGCTTTGAAGCTATTGCTGAAGGGACAGGCTTTATGCCAAAACCTGAATTTATAGAACCTAAAGCAGAACCACAGGTTGCCACCGTTATTTCCAATACAGACCCACTTAATCAGGGAAGAATACAGGTGAGATTTGACTGGCAGAAAAATCCTGATACAACTCATTTTATCAGAATGATGAGTCCGGATGCAGGTGGTACAGATGTTATTACTCAAAATAGGGGTTTTGTAGCAATACCCGAAGTAGGAGATCAGGTAATGGTAGGATTTGAATACCATCATCCCGATTTTCCGTTTGCGATGGGAGGGATGTTCCATGGGCAGGTTGCATTGGGAGGAAGCATCAATAACCATCTTAAATCTATTCAGACAAGGAGTGGTAATAAAGTGATCTTTAACGATCAGGAAGGAAGTATTTTCATTGAAGATCCAAGCGGAAATACTTATTTAATGGATGGAAAAGGAAATATTATCGTTAATGCTCCCAAAAATATAACCTTCACTGCCGGGGAAAATGTGCAGATTAATGCAGGTAAAAATATCATTGCTTCAGCGCAGAGAAATGTCAATATTATGGCCGGTGAAGATATCACGGAAACAGCCAATGATGATTACAATCTGACAGCAAGTAATATTATTGAAACGGCTGAAGCCGGCAGAAAATCTACAGCTAAAAATATTACGGAAAATATGGAAGCTGGCTCTTATATCAGTACAAAAGAGGCCATTAATGTAGAGAGCGCCAAAGAAGTGCTTATCAACAGTGGTAAACAGGTAAAAATGCAGTAATATGGCGGGCGAAGGCGGAAATATCGTAAGAAATGTCTTTGGGAAGTCCTACAAGGAAGCTGAACATATTATGAAAGATGCTTCCAAAGGAACTCTGGATTTTAAATCTCCTCAAGAAAACACTTTTTATGGGAAAAAAGGAGGGAAGAAATTTGACGAATATCAGGCGAAAAAAGACAATACATTACTGGTTGTAAAGGTAGAAGGCCCCTTAGATGATAACGGAGGGAAAATTGATAAACCTAAAGAAGGCGTAAAATATTGGTTCAAAGCAACCTTTAACAGATCTGCAACGAAAAGTGAGTATAAAAAGCTTCAATGGCAGGAGAAAATAAATGGAATTTCTATTCCTTTCTTTTTCGATTATTCTTCGATCACCGGAAATACGGAGACAATACAGGTGAAGCTTCCCTGTTATGATATGCGGGTTTACGCCTATTTTAAAACTCCAATTGACAAGGTGAGTGTGGAAGTCAAAATAACCAATCCATTACCTCTTTACATTGACAGGTTTAAAATTAAAGGAAAAGACAGGAAAGGAGTGAATATGGCGGATGATATGTGCTATGGTCTGGGTGTTTCCAATCAATACCCTTCAAGATATACGCTTCAGGATGTAGAAAGCAAAGGCGTTTGGATCAAGTCGGAGATAAGAGATAAGACTGATGAAGAACTATGGGCTGGGTTCAAGCTCATGGTAGGAACCCTTTTTTCAGTCGGCGAACTGGAAACTGTCGCTTTTGATATGATTGAAAAATTTAAAAGAAGCGAAGGTGGTGAATATACCAATCCTGTGCTTACAAAACATGTATTGCAGCATCCTTCAAACCAACGATTCTGCTTAAGCATGGAAGATGAAATTGCTGACAGAATTAAGAAAAACTATGGAAGTGTAGCCTCTATTGAAGATGATGAAATCCATTTTACAGATGATGAGATCGGAAAGTTTGGAAAAAGAGGATGGGGACATCCGCAGTTTTCAACGATGAAAGACACCTTCATGGGAGGTCTTACCATTTGTATGAATGATACATGGGCCTATGAGGTACAGCTTACAAAATTCAATAAATCAGGCAATGGCACTTACGATGCTACGTATAAAGTTGTTTTATATGACCACTTTGGATTGGATATGCCGGATATAGAAAAGAAATATTACTATCTGCTTGGTTTCAGATATTGGTTTATTCTGCAGCATATCAGAGGGTACAAACCTTTTATCACTAAAGTTGAATTTGAGAAAACCTTTAAAGAAAGTATTACAATTGGCAAAGCTGAACGCCAAAGTAAAAGAAGAGCTCAAAAAGAAAAAGAAGATCATCTTCGCAATATGGGAAGGAGAAGGCCGGGAGAATATTAAGAACGAATAACCATTACAACTACAGGTATTATTATACATATAAAAATGAAGTATTTACAATCTATAAGAATTATTGCCATTATATATTTTCTGTTGATAGCTATGAGCTGTGATAGGAAAAAGAATGACTTTATTCCTCTTGAACATATGACTTTTACCAATGCTTATTATAAAAATGCAGTCAAGATTTCATACTATATTCTCATAGATAATCCGGAACCTAACGAAAGTATACTGAAGAAAGATATTATAAGGTACGTAGAAAACAGATTGAAAAGTAATAAATCTCTTACACAACGCGAAATCTCTTCACTCAACTTTGTTTTTTATAGAAAAACGGATAATACCTCATATTTTATAACGAACAAGGAAAGTGCAGGTGAGTTGCTGGGTGAAGAAATATCTCATTACCAGCAAGATTATATAGCCAATTATCTGGTAAGTAAATGTGGGCGAGGTACAGTTGAGAAAATATACCTCTACAACCTGCCGGAAGAGATTATATCAGATAAAAACTGTGCAGAATAAGCTGCTTTATTTCATTAAATAACACTCAAAACCCGTATGGTAGAAACAAGAGTAAAACCTTTTCAGAAATATACTTCAGGAACCCATGATTATCACGTGGAGAATGCTCTTGAAATACAATTTGGAGAAGTAAAAGGGTTTTATTCATCTTTTAGAATTACACTTCAGGAGAAAGAGAATGAAGATCATACAAAAAACTGGATGATAAATAAGGTAGATGATTCTTCTTTTCCATCTGAAAATAAATTTATGGAAATCCTGTATATCCTGGAACAGAGCTCTTATCCGCTGGAAATAAAAGTGGATGAAAAAGGAAGTTTACTGGGCGCAGCAGACCATCAGAAAAATATAGAAAACTGGAAACTTAAAACGGCAGTGCTTCAGGGAAAATACCAGAATGCTGAGGTATTCAGAAACCAATACCTGTCTGCGTTGGAAGATGAAGCTGTCTTTTATAAAAACAAACTGAAAGAACCCTTCTGGAATCTATTGTTATTCGCCCCTTACTATGTAGATAACGGAGGTGAAAACCAAGAATCCATTGTATGGAATATCAAAGGAATTGGCGATATAGAATGTTCCGGAGTCATCAATGCAGAACAAAGAGACTATGGTTTTAATGCATTTTTTATTTCCGAAATCAAAGTTCCAAACAACATACAGGAAGAATTAGATAAGAAATACCTGTATCATGCGGGACAGTATCAGGTAAAATTAAGCATAGAAATGGAATACAACTCCCGTAAAAAACAGTATTCCAAAAAGAAAGCTGACTTTATATTGTCAGATGGAGAAAAAACAGTATACCGGGAAACGATCACAATGACTTAATCTTTATGAACAAATGACATGGCGGATAAAGGATACATCATTATAGAAGGAGCCACTGCGTACTGCAGCAGCTCGGTAACCAACAATTCCAATGGAACCGCCGTTCCGATGGAAGTAAAAAGCCAGAAAAAAAAACTGGGCAAAAACAAATATTTTGCACAGAATAAACCTGTAGCAACTTACCTTGATGATAAAGCCGACAGTTTTGGTGGTGGCAACGGATTTGGAAACTGCAAAGGTTCAGATGGAAAAACCTATCCTTGTAAAGGCAAATGCAGCATTAAATATAAAGACTATTATGAAAACGTAGAATTCAACAAGAGTATGAAAATACTTTTGGATGCATCTACCGGAAATTGTCCTGGGTATGGTGTTCCCGGAACTATTGCTTTTGCAACTACCGGCCAGGCTAATAATGTTTCCCAGATTGAAGTTAAAGAAGCGGATGAGTTTTCTGTAGCCAATACTTCACCACAATGGCCATCATCTGCTGCGTCTGAAGCAAGCATTTCAGTATCATCAATCTCGATGATAAGACCAATACCAGCAGATAAGCTTACCGAAAATTATTACTATATCAAAGGGATGAACGGACCTTTATTTCCTATAACAAATCCTTTTGGTGGTGATAATCTTGATTTGAAGGCGCAATTTAAAGGCGATGAGAAAAAAATTATCTGGGCCCTTTTCAAAGGAGAAGGAACCAAAGATAAAGTGAAGACATTTATCGGATTGGGGAGCAATTTCAGTCAATCTATGAGTAAAATATTTGACAGTCTTGCAGAAGGGAAGTACAGACTCGAAGCATATGGTAAAAAAGCTGGGGATGCTAAATGTTCTATTAATGTAGAAGTCGTTCAGGATTTTGTTAAAAAAATTGTCAGCCCCGGATCTTCAACCTTAATTAAAATCCCTCTACCTGTATCTATTGAACGAAAACTCAGCAGTGCAGCCGATCAGTCAAAAATACTGAACAGAGGTTTCTTTATGCCCGTGAATAGCGTTCAATGGACCGTGAAACAAGGAACTACAGTGCTCTATAGCAGTTATTCAGAAGTCTCTTCTCCCCATCTTGTGGATGTAACAGGGATTGGTGATCGTATATTTCTAACTTTTAAAAATGAAGGAAAATATACTGTAGAAGCATTTACAGACCCCACAGATCCCAAACCGCAGTCTATAGAAGTTAAAATAGAAAACAGCCTTGGGGTAATGGGAGTGAAAGGAGAGCGTGGTTTAGTAAGATTCAGTGATATCATCAAGGTACAGGCTTCCAAATTCAATGTCAATTATATGCCTTCCGGGACCTCAGTATATTGGTATCTTAAAAAAGAAGGAATTGGAAGAGTGGCTTTATTTGAAAACTCACCTTCTTTCAAGACAGGTGCCATCAGTAAAAAAGTAGCTGAATTGCTGTATAATGATGCAAAACTGGGCAGTGATCAGTATTTCGGAAAATATATACTGGAAGCCTATGCCAGTCCGGTTGGAGAAGGAAAGCAGCCCGGATTTTCCGGATCAGACTGTTTTAATTTTGAGGTGATCCAAAATGTAATTGATAAATTCACCCTTCCCGCCACCAATATTCCAAAAGGAACCAAAATAAAATATACAGCCACAGCAAGAATTGCAACACTGGCTGGCAATGAAGCTATAAAAATAGAAGTTCCGGATAAGGTGACCAATAACGGGGACGGAACCATTACATTTAATGATCTCGGAGAATATACCATTTCTGCCTATTTAACCGGAGATTATACCGATGGGAAGAAAATTGAAGCGAAAGTAAAAGTCTCAGAACCTACCATAAAAAGAGCGCTCTGGGCCTATGGAACAGGAGTGAAACGTACTGAAACTGGTTTTGGAGAGGAGACGTATGGCTTTCTTGAAATTGATGGCCTTCAGAACCAGGCTTTAAAAGTAAAAGTATGGGTAAAGGGTGAAGGAGATGATTTCTACAAAGAGAAAGATAAATATATGCTGGAGGAAAAAACCGTTACCCTTAACAATGAAGGTAAGGCTTCCTTCCTTATTACCACCAATGATGATTATAAGAAAAAACTGGCGGCAGCTATTCCAAAAACAACGGAAAATCCGAACCCATCTTACCGCCTGGTATTTACAATAGAACTTCAGGCAAGCTCATCTGCAGATATTGTTCTTCCCGGAAATATTACCATTTTGGGAACACGTCCAGTAGTTATAGACAATACTACTACCTACCTTGAAGTTCTGGATTCAAATGAAGAACTGATAATCACTTCCGAACAGAAAATTGTTTCTATCATGTTCTCCACAGAAAACGGTAAAGATATTCAGCGGGAACAGACTTTCTATGGTAAAACCCATAAACTTTGGGTACATACCGTCAATATGACAGAAGAAGTTCTGAAGATTGACGTTTTAAAGGAGATTCCTAAAGAAGGATTAAATGAAAAAGACCATATAACCTATACCCACGAGAGCAAACAAAGCTACAACGAAGAAAAAACAGGAAAAGACGGTTTGCTCGAAGTTTCTTTCACAGCCAAAGAAGAATGGAAAAATCCACCAAAAAACTTTGATTACTACATAGCACAGGTTTCCCGGCAAGTGCAAGATCCTACCGATCCTAAAAAGAAAGTCTGGAAAATAGAAAAAAGCCAGTTTACAATCAATAGTACGCTTCCTGCTGATCTGGTTCGGACGGAGGATATGGAAAAACTGGGGATTCATGCTAAAAAGAAAGATGGAACTGCGTTTATTCAACAGGAAATGCTGGAACTAAGGAAACAGTTTATTTTCTATGAAAACGGGTGTCTTAAAGTTTCTCAAAAGGAAACACCCGAAGCTATTGATAATGATGTAGTGCCCATAGTGGTTGAAATGGCAGAAGTGAGAAAACAGAAAACATGTTATTGTAATCGTGGTTTTACAGATAAAGAAATGGAAGACCTCATTAAAACAATGACAGGAGGCACGGAAATTTGGAAAGGAATAAAAGAAAGCTGTGATATTACTGATAAAACTATTAAGAGCTTAACTGCTGAGGTTAATGCTATGTTCGCCAGCAATGGAATTAATCGATGTATGCAGAAAATATCATTTCTGGCAAACGTATCAGAAGAAACCGGCTTTTTTGTACAGAGTAAGGAAGAAGAGAGTAAACATTTATCAAGTGTAAGTAAATATAAAGGACGTGGTATACTTCAGATTACAGGAACAGCTGATGAAAAGGGATACTATAGTAATCCGGGACCCTATAAGAATTATGGAAAAGATAAATATGCTGATGAAAATAAATTTTTGGGTGATAATGCTGATCTTATTTCCAAAGATCTTCATAATGCCGTTGATGTGGGAGGTTGGATTTTTAATTTTAAAAAAGTCCCTTTATGGGAGCTTGACCCCAAAAAAACATATTCTAAAGAATTGACAGAAACCTTTGCATGGAAACGTACATATTTTAGTAAAGGATTAGGAAAAAGTCTTACAGAACTTGGAACTCTAATGGAAGAAGAAGAGGAGAAATATTTTTTCTTACAAGGGAAAATTTTAAATGGATATTCTCCTGAACATAGATTAGAAAAGCCACCAATAGGATGGGAAGGTCGTAAAAAGGCTTTAGGGAAATTAAAAACATGGTTTAAATACGATAAGAAAGTCTGCGATGGAGAAGTGGTAATGCCAAACCTTGAAGGAAGAGCACCATGGATGGGCCTGGTTTGGAAAGAAGAAGCGAAGAATCTGGCTGAAACCGGAACCAATAAAGAAATCCAGAAGTTTTTTGATGGAACTCCTTATGAAAATGCAATGAAAAATGGTACAGAGAATGAAACAACTATTGCATGGTGTGCGGCTTTTGTCAACTGGATTATGAAACATTACGGGTACGAAGGAGTTACTACTGATAAAGGGTATGATGCAGTAAGGGCCTTAAAATGGGCAAAATGGGAAGAAGGAAAAGACCTGAAAAAACCTGTTTACGGAGCAATTGCTGTGAAAACAAGAACAGGAGGCGGGCATGTAGGATTTGTTGCTGGGAAAAAAGGAAATAAAGTCGTTATTTTAGGAGGTAATCAATCACAAAAATTGTATTGTGTAGCTTATGAAATTTCTGATTATTATGCCTATGTAGTCCCAACAAATTACGAAATTACAGACGCAGATTATAATTTACCGGAATATAAAGGAAATCCTGGTGCAAAAGGATCTGAACTTTAAATAAAAAAGAAAATGAAACATAGAATATTAATGAGTCTGCTTGTTATCTCTTCAGTTCTGGTGTCATGCCAGGATAAAAAAGGCGATAATCATAATGTTAATGTGATTGATGTTAAAGAAAGTTCGGCAGGTTTGCAGTTTAATCAAGATGTTAATACTATGCTAAAAAAACAGTTAGAATATGGAAAACCTTCTTTTGATAATCCATACCAGTATTCTGAAAAAGATTTGGAAGTAACAGCTCCTATATTAAGCCAGTTGCTCTTGGATAACGGTTATAAAACCATCGGCAATGAAGAATTTAATAACAAAGTAAAGCAGATATTTAACCGGATTATTGATAAAAACTCAGCCAGTAAATTTCTGTATATTAACTTTATTGATAAGTGTGATAAGGGATTAAACTACACTCCAAATAATGCAGAAAATAATGGAATGTTTGTTGTTAAAAACCAAAATTTTATTACTGATCTTTATCCGTTGCCCGCAATTATTGATTATCAGAAAGCATACACTGAGACGGCTCAGGAAGAAAATTCAGCTTCAAAAACCTATAAAGATGCAAACGGAAATGAAGTGAAGAAATATTTATGGAAAGATACTTCCAATCTGAAGGAGCAGAGAAAGAAAAATATACAAACATTAATTGCGCGCAACCTCTATCTGTTTAATGATAATAAAGCTCAATACAAATGGCTTACCCTTAATGATTCATATTTTATGGATGCTTTAGTAAAAACATTTGGATATACACAAGATCCTGATTTATTGAGATGGGTTGTTGAAAGATCAAAATTTGATAAAAAAGATCCGTCAGATTATGGTAAACTATTCTGGATTAAAGACTGTGACGAAAGTGTAAGACTTCATGCCAATACCTTTAAAGTATTGCAAAAACTCTATCTTCCTAATGATTCCTCTGAAAACAGATTTATTCTGGATAATATTAAATCTTATTTAGAATATCTGGAGAATAATGATAATCCTGAATCAAAAGTTTTGACAGAAACTGAAAAAGTAAAAATAATGGCTAATCTGGCTTATTTTGCTGAGCAATATAAGTACAATCCTTCTTATAATGACGGAACAAAAATGATGGGTAGATTGCGTTTCTTTTTGGGTAATAGCTCCAGAGATATTTTACAGAAAAATAATTATTTCAATCTTCCAAAATTTAAAGAATGGTGGGACAATGCAGACTATGATGAATATTTCGTAGAAGAATGTGAATACAATGGAACATGCGGTCCAGACAATCAACCTATGAATATTACAGAATGGAGAAAACAGCATCCTAAAAAATAATATTGAAAGCACAGTTAAATCTAACTGTGCTTTTATTTTAAAAACACAACAATGATAAAGAAGATTATAATTTCTCTGACTATCTTAATATTGAATGAATTGTATTCACAAAATACATCGTTGAATATAAAAAACTCTTTTCTGCCTGTTCTTAAGTCACAGCTTTCAGCTGGAGCAACTGAAAAAAATGATACGGATTACCCAACCTATAAGTTTACATTAAAAGATATAGAAGCTACTGAATCTATTATAGCAAAAGAATTAGAAGATAATGGATATAAGAAACCAGATGCAGAAGAATTCATCAAGAAAATTAATACAATCTTCAAAAGGGTAATTGATCCTAAATCAGAATCTAAGTACTTACATATCAATTTTGAAGATAAATGTTCGAAAGACTTGAAATTGTATAAAAATTCAAACAGTATTGATGTAAATCCATACAGCACTTATATTTTTAAGAATGGACTTTTCATTTCAGATTTATACAGTATTCCTGAAGTACTGGATTATACCAAAAGCTCTGAATTATCTAGATTTGAAAGTGATGCAGAGAATAATAATCGTATAAAAGATGTGAAAATATTTTATTGGAAAGATATGACTGGTTTAAAAGAACAAAGAAAAACAAATGTTCAGAGAATCATCGCCAGAAATATGTATTTGTTCAATGATAATAAGACATATATCATCTGGTTGGTAACTCATGATAAAAACTTTATAAAGTTATTGGTTAAAAATTTTGGTTATGATAGAGAGCCTAAGTTTAATGAAATGCTTATTAATGAATATATCCAACTTAAAGATCAATATAAAATAGGAGAGCTTATCTTCGCTAAAAACTGCAATAAAGAATTAGAAATACGGAATGGAATATTGCAGAGTTTGGCTGATAGCTATCAAAGGAGTTCAAATCCTAAAGATTTATTTGGATTAATGGAGTTCTGTTCAAAACTATTAGAGACAGATGAATACGATAATTATTCTGAAAAAGAGAAAATTAAAATGGTAGCTTATCTGGCAAATACCTATGATTTTCTCTTCAAAAAGAATCATAGGAATCAGGAGGGTTGGGATCCGCGATGGAATATTTTAGGAGCATATTTTGAAGATGATTCAAGAAGTAAAATTAAATGGTCCCAGCTAAAAGAAGAAATGCAAAAGAATAATTACTATAATTTATCTAATTTAAAAGAAGTCATGGCCTATGCCGAAGGATTTGATAGCGTAGGTGCCCCGGATTAATTTATAAAAATAAATGTGTCTTGACAATGGACAAAATAAAAAGCCAGTTCTTAAAGTATTTAGGAACTGGCTGATTATTTTAAATGATAATTTTAAGGAAGCGTTGAAAAATCGATATTAGGAGCTTGCGAAGGTGCTGTAACAGAAAACTGTGTGCCGGGTGCAACAGTTGTATTAAAAAATCCTCCATTTTGTAAAAAGAAAGCATTGCCGGCCGCTCCTCCCATTGCATCTATTCTTTGTTTTGCATTATAGGTGTTATCTACACTAAACTTTGCTCCCGAAACAGCAATCCAGCTTCCGTTTGAAGTTCTTACCCACTGATTTTTAAATTCTGCTTTTCTGCCCTGATATCCATTTTCAGGATTGAAATTTTCAACGAAGCTATAGAAGCTTTTAAGATAAGTACTGGTTTGAGGTCTTTTCCAGCTGGCGATCAGTTTCCATGTTGTTGTATCAGGTGATAAAAACCAGGCTGTAAAATCTGTTTTCCCGGTTCCGTCCGGTTCGCCTTTTAATAAGAATTTATAGGTTTGTCCTGCACTCCAGTTGTATTTATAATAGCTTTGTCCACCAGAACCCTCATTACCAAATTCTCCAATTGTTACTCCAGCACCTGCTCTGTTCAGAATAATTTTATGGTCAGGAGGAATATTATTCGGATCATCAGTATCAAATGGGCTCCACACAGAGAATAAAATTCTTCTTTCTGTGTCAGAATTCACCTGCATTCCAAAATAGCCTGCACTAAAACCATTAGCCATAAAATAAGAACCAATTTTATCTTCTCCTGCAGGAACTGTTACTTCGTTGTAATAATAGCTGACATTATTGGTAGTTGGAATTACATAGTTCAGGTGGCAGGAAGGTCCTCTGCGCGACCAATAATAGTAAGAAGGATCATTACTGTAAACATTGGTGCCTGTAGAAGCTGTACCGCTGAAAGTCACATCACTTACATCTGCAAAGTAACCACCGGTTTTAGAGACGCCCTGAAGATCAACTTTTACATAACCCGGCGTGGTAACGGTAAAATCTCCAACAGAGTAATCTTTATACCCTGATCCCGTTAAAGTAACATTTTTGGATGTGCTGCCTATGGTTATTTTTACAACGCTTGTACCCGAAGGAACAGAAGCTTTTAGCCCGATGTTTAATGTTCCTGTATTACTTACTCTGAAATAAGTGCTGATAACAGTTGAGGAGTTGGTCCAGTTACCTAAATTGGAGGAAGTGATCACTTCGCTGGCTCCCGAAGGTTTTACTGTAAAAAAAGAATTCCCGGCAACAGGTACATTGAAGGACAATGCGTTCTTTAATGCTGAGACATTTTTTTGTGCAGCAGCAGTGTCCTCTGTTACCATAGGTGTTTCTGCACAGGATTGAAAAACAAGCAGAGCGACACCCAGAAAAGTATCGGCAAATAATTTTATTCTCATAATAGTATTTGTAATTTGGTTTACAATACTAAATTAAGTTTTACCGATCAAATAAAAAATTAATTCCCATCTTTTTGATTAATTTTTATTTTTTTGAACAGATTCGTTGTCTAAAAGTATAATAGGTTTAAATCATCGTTTTTCAATATTCTTGGGAAATATTAGGAGGAAAAGAGAGGTATATAAAAACAAAAAAACCTCTAAACTGAATTAGAGGTTTTCAAGTGGTTTCTCCAGGAATCGAACCAGGGACACATGGATTTTCAATCCATTGCTCTACCAACTGAGCTAAGAAACCATTTATGTTTTTGTTTATTACTTCGTTGTTTTAAAGTGATGCAAAAGTAGTAAGTTTTAGTATACAAAGCAAGTATTCATCGTACTTTTTTTGAATAAAGTTAAAAACTTACTGATTATCAGCCGGATTATTTTCCTGCTCCTTTCTGATCTGCTCACTCATCTCTTCCAATACCGGTTTGATCGTGTTTTCCGGAAGATCACTGATTCGGATATACATCAATCCGTCTATCGCATCATTGAAGTTCGGATCTACGTTGAATGCAATTACTTTTGCATTTTGCTTGATGTATTTTTTGATCAGAACAGGCAGTCTCAATTCAGGCTCAAGATCATCAATAATTTTGTCCAGTTTATTAAGATCAGATTCCATTTCCTCAAAGAAAATATTTTTATCCCTGTCACGAAGCTTTACCTTATATTCATTCCTTGGAGTGATATATTGTGCTACTGCAGAATCAAAATAATTGGAACGCATAAATTCAATCATCAGAGATTTTGAAAATTCCGAAAATTTATTCGAAATACTCACACCGCCCATAAGGAATTTATGATCAGGATTTCTCAGGCATACATGTACAATCCCTCTCCATAAAAGGAAGAGTGGAAGCGGTTTTTGCTGATATTCCTGGCAGATATAAGCACGGCCCATTTCAATTACCTTTTTAAAGAAAGGGTGGATGTCCTGTTCAAACTCAAATAAAGAGCTTGTATAGAAGCCTTTGATGCCATATTTCTTCATGACCTCTCTACCTAATGCCATTCTGTAAGCACCCGCCAGTTTTTTCTCACCATTGTCCCAAAGGAAAAGATGATGGTAATGCTTATCATATTCATCAAGGTCAAACGGAAGATTACTTCCTTCACCTACCGCACGGAAAGTAAGCTCTCTCTGGCGTCCGATTTCCCTCATAATAGAAGGGATTTCCTCGTAAGTGGTAAAGTAGATTTCGTAATTTCCGTTACTGAACAGCATTTTATCAGTTCCTCTCAATTTATCAACATCTTTAATGATGTCTTCCAGAGGTGTTTCATCAATGATATTCTGAACAATATTTTCTTCTTTCAATAAAGGAAACTTCACAGATAAATTCTGAAGATTGATGCTTTGAGCAAGAGATTTTCTTTTTTCATAGTAAGATTTCATCATATAAACCTTACGTTTCAGAAACTCTCCCAATTCCTCAATTGTTTCCATGTCATCCATTGCCTTTACAGTGATTGGGCGCCCGATTCTGATTCTGATAGGTTTTTCTCTGTCATTCATCATTTCTGCGGGAAGCATCAAAGTCTGTAAATTCGGATGAAGCTTAGCCACCTGATAAAAAAGACGGCTGTTCTTAGCATGGAAATACATAGGAACTACCGGCACTTTAGCCATCCTTATAAGCTTAAGTGCCGTTTTTTCCCATTCCTTATCTAAAATTTCTCCGTAAGGATTGTTCTTGTTGGAAACTTCTCCTGCAGGGAAAATGCCTACACAGCCTCCGTTTTGTAAATGCTTGAGTGTTTCACGCATTCCTGAAGAGCTGCTGTAAGCTTCTTTTCTGTTTTCAAAAGGATTTACAGCGATTACAAACGGTTCCATTGGTTTGATCTTTTCCAAAAGGAAATTTCCCATTACCTTGAAATCCGGGCGAACCTCTGATAAGACCTTGCACATCAAAATTCCGTCAATTGCACCCAGCGGGTGGTTTGAAACCAGAATAAACGGTCCCGTTTTCGGAATCTTTGCCAGATCTTCTTCAAAAGCTACATAGCTTAGGTTTCTTTCTCTTACAAATGAGTCGAAAAAGTCTTTGCCTTCCTTATCTTTTAGTTTGTCGTATAATTTATTTACTTCGTTTATTTTAGCAATGCTCATCACAGCAGATGCTACCGGATTCTTGAGGAACCCAAGTTTACTTAAGCCGGAAGCTTTGATCAGATCGTTTTTCGAAATTAAACTCATGTGTGTTTAGTCGCAATTAATATTATTGTGTTACCATTTGAAGAGTATTCTTGGAAATTTGTTCCAATAATACATTTTTTTCATGGTAAAATTTATCAATGTGATCCATCTTCGCATTTCTTACTGTGAATAAAGATACATTTTTAATTGCTTCGGTTTTAAAAATTTTTTGAAGCTCCTGATTGAGTTCATCTATATGATTAAATTTATCTTCCAGGCACAATGCCAGTGAGATAGCAGAATTCTGCATCAGAGAAACCTTGATCTTATATTTAGACAGATATCCAAAAATTAAGCTCATATGGTCTTCTGCAATAAAAGAAAAATCTCTTGTTGATATTTTCAGAAGATCCTGATTTTCTTTTAGAATATAAGATTCTTCCTGTTGGTTTTTGTCGGAAGCACCTACTTTGGTTCCTTCTTTAGTAGGATCTACGAAAGATTTTACATAAAAAGGAATACTTTTTTGCTGTAATGGCTGTAATGTTTTCGGGTGAATAACGCTTGCTCCGTAATAAGCCATTTCAATCGCTTCTTCATAAGAGATGTTGGAAAGAAGAGAGACGTCATTGAATTTTCTTGGATCTCCTGTCATTACTCCCGGTACATCTTTCCAGATCGTCATCGCTTCAGCATTTAAGCAATAAGCAAAAATAGCAGCAGAATAGTCTGAACCTTCTCTTCCTAATGTTACCGTAAAATTGTTTTCGTCAGAACCAATGAATCCCTGGGTTACATAGCAGATCTCAGGATTCAGATTAGAAATAAATTCTTCAGTTCTCACCCAATCCACCGTACCTTCTCTATATGAATTATCCGTTTTCACATAATCTCTGGCATCAAGCCATTGATTGGTAAATTGAATTTCATTCAGATATTCACTCAGGATTTTCGTGGAAATCATTTCTCCGCAGCTTACTACCTGATCGTAAACAAAGTTGTAGTTGGGAGATTTATTTCTTCTTAAAAAAGAATCAATATCATCGAAAAAGAGATTGATTTCTGCAAAAACCGCATGATTTTCAGGAAAAAGACCTTCCGCAATCTCCATGTGTTTTCGTTTTATCTTTTCAATCTCAGTTTGATAGTTATCTTTTTTGAAATAAAGTTCTACAACTTTTTCCAACTCGTTTGTCGTCTTGCCCATTGCTGATATCACCAGCAAACATTTGGCAAATCCCTGGCTTTTTAGAACCATAGACACGTTTTTCACACTTTCGGCATCTTTTACAGATGCTCCACCAAACTTGAAAATTTTCATTAAATTGTTAAAAATAAAATTGTTAGATAAAAAATTACATGAGTTTTTTACGGACGTCAAAATTATAAATTTACAACGAGATATGAAATAGCCTGACCCGGAGATCGAATTAAGATTTCCTTAAAATCAACAATTAATGAAATAATTTGAATTTTTCCAGTCTCTGATATAACAAATCCGGAGACATTATTTTTAATAACCGCACTGTGTTGTGCTTGATTTTATTTGTATCATATTGGAATACAGTTAATAAGCTCTTTTGTAATTAAATTTTCTTAATGCGATAAATTTTCCGAAATTTGGGCAAAACGTAAAAAGAAAAATATGTCAAATCAACCATTACAGACTTTAGGAGAATTTCTTATAGATAAACAGGACGATTTTCAATATTCTACAGGTGAATTTTCTCGTCTTCTGAGCGCAATAAGATTGGCTTCGAAAGTGGTAAACAGAGAAGTAAATAAAGCCGGAATTGTAGATATTACAGGAGCTGCCGGAAAGCAGAATATTCAGGGTGAAGAACAGCAGAAATTGGATGTGATTGCGAATGAAATTTTTATTACGGCTTTGTCTCAAAGAGAGGTTGTTTGCGGTATTGCGTCTGAGGAAAATGATGATTTTATTGATATTAAATGTGGTGAAAATGGACATTTAAGTAAATATGTTGTATTGATTGATCCTTTAGACGGATCTTCCAATATTGATGTAAATGTTTCAGTAGGAACTATTTTCTCTATCTACAGAAGAGTTACTGAACCTGGAACTCCTGTACAGCTGGAAGACTTTTTACAGAAAGGAATCAATCAGATTGCAGCGGGATATGTTATTTACGGTTCTTCTACAATGATTGTTTATACAACAGGAAACGGAGTAAACGGATTTACGTTAGATCCTTCTCTAGGAACATATTATCTTTCTCATCCTAACATGACTTTCCCGAAAACAGGTAAAATTTATTCTATCAACGAAGGAAATTATATCAAATTTCCTCAGGGAGTAAAAAATTACCTTAAATATTGCCAGATGGAAGAAGGAGATCGTCCTTATACTTCAAGATATATCGGTTCTTTAGTAGCAGATTTTCATAGAAATATGCTGAAAGGAGGAATTTATATCTATCCTTCTTACTCACAGGCTCCAAATGGTAAATTAAGACTGTTATATGAATGTAATCCTATGGCATTCCTTGCAGAACAGGCAGGAGCAAAAGCAACTGACGGGTTTAGAAGAATTCTTGAAATAGAACCTACAGAACTTCACCAGAGAATTCCGTTCTTCTGTGGAAGTATAGACATGGTAGAGAAAGCAGAAGAATTCATGCGTATCGACAGTGTAAAATAAATGGACGCAAATTATTTACAATATTTATTACAATTTAAACGCCCGAGTGGAACATCTCGCGGCGTTTTGCTTGATAAGGAAACCTTCATCCTCACTATTTCGAAAAACGGAAGAAAAGGAGTAGGAGAATGTGCTATTTTCAGAGGACTGAGTTTTGATGACAGAGCCGACTATGAAGAAAAACTGAAATGGCTTTGCGAAAATATCAATCAGGATGCATCTTTTTTGGAAGAAGAACTGAAAGAGTTTCCATCCATCTGGTTTGGGTATGAACAGGCTGTCCAGAACCTGAAACATGGTGATAGTATATATTTTCCAAGCGAATTCACTGAAGGTAAATCAGCGATTACCATCAACGGCCTGATCTGGATGGGAGAAGTTGGGTACATGGAAGAACAGATTCAGGAGAAACTGGAAAAAGGATTTCATTGTATTAAATTAAAAATCGGGGTCGATTGGGAATCTGAGCATATTATTCTCCAGAAATTAAGAGAGAAATTTTCTAAAGATCAGCTGGAGCTTCGTGTGGATGCCAATGGAGGATTCAGCAAAGAAGAGGCCGTTACTGTTTTACAGCAATTGGCAGATCTTCATATTCATTCCATTGAACAGCCTATCAAAGCCGGAAACTGGGATGATATGGCAGAATTGTGTGCAAAAACTCCCACTCCGATAGCTTTGGACGAAGAACTGATTGGAATTATTGATCCTGAAAAAAAGAAAAAACTTTTAGAAAAAATACAGCCGCAATATATTATTTTGAAACCTGCATTGGTAGGAGGTTTTTCCGGTTCGGATGAATGGATTTCTCTTGCAGAGACTCTAAATATAGGTTGGTGGATCACTTCAGCTTTGGAAAGCAATATTGGATTGAATGCCATTGCCCAATATACATTTACCAAAAAAAATCCAATGCCTCAAGGTTTAGGCACTGGAGCTTTATTTGTAAATAATTTTGAATCCGATCTAGAACTCAGAAATGAGCTGCTATGGTTCAAAAAATATAACTGAAAAGTTAATTAACATAATGGTGGAGGTGAATCCGGGCATGTGGTCTGGCCGCAATAGTCAGGCCCCCATGATCTGCAGCACATCGCAACCGGATTCCAGCTGTTACATCCAAGTGGCGGTCTTCCTCCTTTGATCGTTTTTAATTCTCCTCTTTTGATTTTCTTTAGATTTTTCATGATATTAATTTTATTTGATTGATAAGTAAATGTCGAAAACTTTTTTCAATTATACAACAAGTGGGGAATTATTTAATAATATTTAACAATTCCTCTGAAATATTTGTATAGTATTGAATATGAATTGGATTGATTTCTGTTTTTCTACAAGTAATCCCTTCCTGTTCAGAATATTTAAAATGTTTTTAATCCGGTCTGTAGGAAAAACCTGGTAGTAGTGGATCGAATACTTTGTTGATTTAGAGGTTGTTACACAATTAAATCACATCTTTTACGAAAATAGCTTTCTTTATATAGTTTAATATATCAGAAAACCTTTTTTTAATCTGTCCCATAATTAAAAATTGTAATTCCCTAATGTATGAATTAGCAATCATTATGCCATACTGCTGCATCGGGCTAATTTTAACATAAAGTTCTTTTTTTAAGAATTATTTTAATTACTTATTAAGAAATAATTGTGAAAATGTTTTCGTTATCCCTAGTTCGGTTGGTGATAAGATTTCTGTCTATTCCGTTTAAAGTCTGAAAAATATCGGTCTGTACCTGCGAGCTGGAGAGGTATCCCCAGTGGTTTCCCACTTCATATTTGAAACTGTTCAGAAGGTCATCTTTTACAAATGTACAGTCGATAATAGAAACAATATCTTTGTAATCACTAATATCACTTGGTCCGTTTTTACCAAGTCTTGGGGTAAGAATATTTTTTGTAAACTGAGAAATTCCCAAAACCGCGTCCTGTCTGTTCAGGTAAATAGAAATTCGGTTGGCGAGTAATGGCAGTTTATTATAAGAATCTTCAGAATCTTCAAATACTTTATAGCTGACATCCGCATTCAGCAGTAAAACCTGATCGATAACACGGAGTATATTTTCCCTTTTAAGACTATATAACATGCTTTGAAGTACTCTGTTTCCCAGGGAATGAGCCATAAGATGAATTCTTTGATTGCAGGGTGCAAGATCCCGGTTGGAAAAGATGTCTTTTAAAAATTGGGTGTAGAAATAAAACAATCTCATCAGAGATGTCCCGGAATTGATACTGGAAGCCTTATCATCAAAATAACTCAATGGAATAATACTTCCTGAGGCGGGCCAGCTTACGAATAAAATATGCTCTACAGGAGATGCCGGATTATCAATGAATATTTTCTTAAGATCAAGAATAGCCTTTAATTCATCATCAAAATCATACAGATAACCGTGGATGAATATCAGGACATCACTTCTATCTTTAGTGGAAGACATGTTTTTGTACAGTTCATAGAACATTCTTTGAGTTCCACCGAGATTATTGGCTGTAAGAGGAGATTTTTTAATTCCTTTTTCACTCAGAAGAACATCCAAAACTTCTTCATAACCCTGTTTTTCAGGTTCGGAGAAAAACTTATAGTTTAAGATATTCCTGTTGGTGTAATCTTTTTTCTTTTTGGCTTGAGCTGTGGGTTCTTTGTAGTTGTCAAAATCACATTTGGCGATCCTGAAATTGGGAATTGAATATTCATCATTGGAAAAAGAATCTACTCTTTCACCTTTATGACGAACGATCTTCCGGTTACTTAAGATATAAACGGCCATGATTGTTAATTGGTTAAATGGTTTTAGCTTTCCGAAATTAATGAAAATTACTGAAATACAAAGGATAAGGCTTTTAAATTATCACTTTTACAAACGCTTATTTTTCCGTAACTTTGTGAAACTTTTTTTGCTAAAAAATAAAAGCTACTTTAATGGAAGAAGAAAAAAAATCACTCAATTTTATTGAGCAAATTATAGAAGATGATATGGCAAACGGTCTGAAAAGAGATCAGATCCGTTTCCGTTTTCCACCTGAACCCAATGGTTATCTGCATGTAGGGCACACAAAAGCTATCTGCATCAACTTCGGTTTGGGTGAAAAATACAATGCTCCTGTAAACCTTCGTTTTGACGATACGAACCCTGAGAAAGAAGAGCAGGAATTCGTAGATTCTATTATGAAAGACGTTGAATGGTTAGGTTTCAAATGGGATAAAGTTTTGTACGCATCTGATTACTTCCAGCAGCTTTACGATTGGGCAGTTCAGTTAATTAAAGAAGGAAAAGCTTATGTAGATGAGCAACCGTCTGAAGTGATTACTGAGCAAAGAAAAAATCCTTCAGAACCGGGAATTGAATCTCCATACAGAAACCGCCCCGTTGAAGAATCATTAGATTTATTCGAAAGGATGAAAAACGGAGAATTTGAAAGTGGTTCAATGTCTCTTCGTGCAAAAATCGATATGGTTTCGCCAAACATGAATATGCGTGACCCTGTGATGTACAGAATTTTGAACAAACCTCACCACAGAACAGGTACTGCATGGAAAATCTATCCGATGTACGACTGGGCTCATGGTGAATCCGATTATATTGAACAAATTTCACACTCGCTTTGTTCTTTGGAGTTTGAAAATCACAGACCTTTATACAACTGGTATTTAGATCAGGTTTATGAAGAAGGAAGGGTTAAAAACAAGCAGAGAGAATTTGCGAGAATGAACGTTTCCTATATGATTACTTCCAAAAGAAAGCTTCAGAGATTGGTAGCAGAAGGGGTGGTAACCGGATGGGATGATCCTAGAATGCCTACTATTTCAGGGATGAGAAGAAAAGGATTTACTCCAACTTCCATCAGAAACTTTATTGATAAAGTAGGGGTTGCGAAAAGAGAAAATCTTATCGAAATTCAATTGCTGGACTTCTGTGTACGTGAAGATCTTAATAAGGTCGCAAAACGTGTAATGGCTGTTGTGGATCCTGTAAAATTAGTGATCGAAAACTATCCTGAAGACAAAGAAGAATGGTTAGAGACTGAAAATAATCCAGAGCAGGAAAATGCGGGAACAAGAGAAGTTCCTTTCTCAAGAGAATTATATATTGAGCGTGAAGACTTCAAAGAAGAAGCTAACAATAAATTCTTCAGACTGAAATTAGGCGGAGAAGTTCGTTTGAAATCAGCTTATATCATCAAAGCTGAAAGAGTAGAGAAAGATGAGAATGGAGAGATCACGACCATCTATGCTACTTACGATGAAAAGAGTAAATCCGGAAGCGGAACAGAAGAAAGTTTAAGAAAAGTAAAAGGAACTCTACACTGGGTATCTGCTAAACATGCAATTCCTGTAGAAGTAAGAATCTACAATCAACTGTTTACAGTAGAACAACCTGATGCTGAGAAAGATGTTGATTTCCTAAACTTCATCAACCCTGAATCTATGGCTACCGTGAAAGGTTTTGTTGAGCCAAGCCTTAAAGATGTTGCTGTGGGTGAGCCTCTTCAGTTCCAGAGAATAGGATATTTTACAAAAGATCAGGATTCTACAGATGAAACTATGGTATTTAACCGTACAGTAACACTGAAAGATTCTTTTAAACCTTAATAATTGTAAGGAACAGATAATAAAAAGAGCAGGACTTAATCCAAGTCCTGCTCTTTTATTGGTACATAATATCATCACAAACTGAAGGAGCAGCAATCTTATGTTGGATTTTTGCTAGTTTATATTTTCTAACAAATTCACTATCCCTTCACCCCTTTGACCCATTCCTGGAATCTGCCTACCTGTTCCATGATGAAAGATTCGTGTTCTTCTTTCTCTTCAGGACGGTTGACCAGAATATGTTCAAAATAAGTTCCTTTTAATACTTTTCTTATAATACCTTCTCCTAAGAAAGGTTTGTAGTCATTTAGAGCCTGGGTAGCTTTCAGTAAATGTCGGATATCATACTGTAACGGATTGATGTCCGGAACCTGTTTGTTAAGATTCAGAAGTTTGTAAACGGCTATTCTTGCTGTTCTCACAGAACTTTCCATAGTGAATACAACATCATTATTGGTCTCTACAAACTGTCCTACAAGACCTAAGTTGGTACATCCTTCAGGAACTACTCTCGGACGGTCTCCCTGCGCTCTCGGCATAAACATAGAAGTGATATAAGGCATAAATGCTGTACGTACAATTGTATTTTCTAACACGTTATCCAGCTGATCTGTTATTCCTAAGTGATAACATAGCTCGGAAAGAATCTCATTTCCGGTACATTGAGGCATTGTTTTTTTGATATAATTACCTTCTTTATCCATCAGTAAGGCATATACCCATACCACCAATATATCATCCGGCTGGGTTGGGAAGTGAGGCTGTCTGTTGCAGGTAAAACTCATTACCCAGTTAGAGTCTGTAATCGTAATGATTCCTCCTGTAGCAGTTCTTCCGGAATAAGGATCATTCACACACATTTCTTTCAGTTTCTCGGTAAATGCGGAAGGACGGCACGTTAAAGTCGCAGATTCCCATGAAGATTTTTCAATGTGACTACAGAATTTTTCAGGTTTCCCGAAAACTTCAGATTTCGCAGCAAGATTTTTCCACAGTTTCCAGCCTGCGCTTTGTCCTGCACTGCTGTTGTCTATAGTAACTTCAGGAACGGTATTGTTGTCTCCGTAAAAAGTACTTTCTGTCATAGATCCGGTTGTCACAATAACATAATCATCTTTACCAATCGGTATTCTTACTTCCTCTCCGTTTTGTTCAGTAATAATTCCTTCTACTGTTTTTCCTTCTGTATTGATATGGATGTCAAGATCTTTTACCAAAGTATTAAACTGGATTTGCACTCCTTTTTCAACCAGGAAGTTTTTTAATGGAGTTACATAGGTATCATACTGGTTGTATTTAGGAAACACAAGACATGAAAAGTCTTTCATTCCGTCAATCGCATGAAGGAATCTGTGCATATAAAGTTTCAGTTCCAGTAAGCTGTGCCAGTTTTCAAAGGCAAACATAGAACGCCAGAAGAACCAGAAATTACTGTTCAGGAAGGATTCTGCAAAATAATCTTCAATCGTAAGATCATCAAGCTCTTCTTTTTTCTTCAACAGCAGTTTTACAATGGCCAGCTGATCCTTTTTCTCAAGTCCGAATTTGCTGAAATCCTTGATCTGTCCCTGGTTATGAATTAACCTTGCTTTAGAATAATTCGGGTCGTTGTCATTAATAAGACGGTATTCATCCAGTACACTGTAAGGTGCAGGCAATTCCAGAGCGGGAATATCCTGGAACATATCCCACAGATTTTCATAGGTCATGTCCATTTCCCTTCCCCCACGGATAATATAGCCGTCTTTTGCATTACCGGCGCCATCCAGAGATCCGCCTTCAACATTTAGCTGATCGAGGAAAATAATGTTTTTGCCCGGAACACGTCCGTCACGGATGAAATAGTAAGCTGCCGACATTCCGGCAATTCCGCTTCCTACAATATAGATTTTACTGTTTTCATAAGACTGTAAAGGAATTCCTTTATTACGTTGATAATTTCCGATCTGGTCGGAGAAAGGCATTGTTTTTTCAGGAGTGTTAATCTGAACTTCTTTACTTGAATCCGGTTCGTGGTTTACTTTTCCAAACTGGTCAGAGGCATTTAAAACGTTGTCGAATTTTGAATTGATCGTACTCATCTTTTATTGTTTTTAATTAACAGTATAAAGGTACCTCTATTCAAAAAGCGATATATATCCCCAATTTCAGAATTATTATCCCCAAATTCTCATGACTGAATATTTTCTTTATTTCTATACTCTGAAGGAGAGAGGGCAGTATGTTTTTTGAAAAAACGTCCGAACGCAGAAGCTGAATTAAACTGAAGTTCAAATGCGATCTCTGAAATTGTAATATCAGAATTCCCAAGCATGACGTAAGCTTCTTTCAGCAATGTTTCATCAATAACCTCATGAGGTGTTTTTCCACTTGATTTTTTAATAATTTCTATAAGATATTTATTAGAAACATGCAGCTGATCCGCATAAAACTGAACCGTTCTCTCCTGTCGGATATTTTCCCTGATCAGTTTACTGAATTTCAGATAAAGGTCTTTTTTTCCATCCTCTTTTCCCGGAGTTGAAGAATTCTCCTGTTCCATAATCTCAGCGGTTTCCAACAGCAGATTGAAAATAATGGTCCGGATAATCTCTTCTGTAAATTTACCCTGCTTCTTCGATTTTTTTTCAAGATAATCCAGAAGGTTCTGGAGTAATGAAGAATTTTTTGAAGTGGTTTTTATAATACTGTAAGACCCTTTGGAGAACAGATTCATTTTTTCAATGATAAAGGGATTGGAAATATTTTTAATCAGAAAATTTTTGTCAAAAAACAGCAGTTTCATAGTGAAGTCGTCACTGGTCTTTCCAAACTTTACAATAGTGGAAGGGGCAGCCATAAGAAAACTGTGTGCATCTACTTTATATTTCTGACGGTCTATCTCAATATTGATTTCTCCTGCAGTACAGATGCATAGCGCATAATAATCCATTCTGAAAGGAGCTTCAGGAAACTCAAAAATAGGTTTTCCGGAAGAAATATAGTAAGATTGCCGGCAGTCAATACTGTAAAAGGATAGCGTATCATGTAAATTTTCATAGGTTACCATTCTTACGTATTGGTTAAATTTTTATTGTGTTTTTAAGTGGTTTTAGTTTAAAACTTCTGTTGCTACTGCAATTTACGGTTTTTATAAAAGCTTTTAAGTTTTATGTAGTAAAAAAAACTTTTTTAGGATATGGCAGGTAGTCTGTTTTTATGGAGGTTATTTATAAAAAAAGGTCTAAATAAAGGCTTTTGGGTTATTTTTATCTAATTTTGCACTTTCAAATTTCCCCAAAATATTATTGTGAGACTAATTAACGTATATACAAGTTCTTTTAAAGGGCTCTCGCAGGAGAGTTGGATGCTGGCGTTGGTAATGCTCATCAACAGGGCTGGTTCTATGGTACTTCCGTTTCTGGGAGTTTACATGACTAATCATTTACATTTCAGTATTGAAAATTCAGGAATTGTACTGAGCTTTTTTGGAATTGGTTCGGTGATCGGATCATGGCTGGGAGGGATGATTACTGATAAAATAGGGGAATATAGGGTACAAAGTCTGAGCTTACTCCTCAGTGTTCCTTTATTTTGTTTAATTCCGCTTTTCACAACGGAAGCAGGATTGGCAGGAATTATTCTGGCTCAAAGTATTGTAAGTGAAACTTTTCGTCCGGCAAACTCAGTGGCGATTACCAAATATGCAAAACCTGAAAATATCACCAGAGCCTTTTCGCTGAACCGTATGGCTGTAAATCTTGGATTTTCTATTGGGCCCGCATTAGGAGGTATTTTATCTGCTATTTCATATGAATTTCTGTTTTTCAGTAATGCACTGGCTGCTTTGCTGGCAGGGCTGATGTATATCTGGTTTTTTAAAGACCGTGCAAGATTAGCTAAACAGCAGGCAAAAAAGGTAAAAGAAGCCATTGTTATTAAAAAAGAAAGTTCTCCATATCGGGATGGTAAATTTTTGATTTACTGTATATTCTGTATGCTATTTTCAATATGTTTTTTCCAGTTGTTCAGTACGCTGACCATATTTTATAAAGATACGGCACATATGAGTCAGCAAAATATCGGATATATTCTCGGATATAGCGGTTTTCTGATTGTATTGCTTGAAATGGGACTGGTACAGATTGCGGAGAAGTATTTTACTTTAGCTTTTACCATGCTTATCGGAACTTTCCTTTGTGGAATTTCTTATGTAATGCTGGCTTTCGATTATAGTATGATTACTCTTGTGCTCTCTATGACATTACTTTGTGTGGGAGAAATATGGACACTGCCTTTTATGTCAACCATTACAGCATTGCGTTCAGGAGAGAATAATAAAGGTGCTTATATGGGATTGAATGGAATGTCATTCTCCATTGCATTTATCGTTACTCCTTATATCGGAACACTGATTGCCGAGAAATTAGGATTTAATACATTATGGATTGGAACAGGAGTACTGGCAACGGCTATTGCTATCGGTTTTTACTTTATCATTCCATGGATGCTTGAGGATAAGAATAAAGCGGAAGGAGAAATGATGTAAGTATTGAGTCAGTTTAAAAAATAAAGCTTCGGGCAATTTCTACGAAATTGCCCGAAGCTTTTGTTATATATGAGTTGTTTACTATTTAGATCTCGAAAGAATAGTATTGACAATCATACTGGCATGAATTCTTGAGTTTTCAATAAACCAGAGATGAGTATCTTTTCCTCCACACACCACTCCTGCAAGATAAAGGTTCGGAACATTGGTTTCCATCGTTTCAGGATTATAGAATGGATTCAGGCAGTCTCCGTTGAGTTCAATACCTGAGTTTCTCAGAAAATTAAAATCAGGAAGATACCCCGTCATGGCCAGCACAAAATCATTATCAATTTCGTGAATTTCTCCTTTCTCATCTTTAAAAACAACCGTGTTTTCTTTAATCTCGATCATTTCAGCATTAAAATGAGCCTTAATACTGCCTTCTGCAATTCTGTTTTCTATATCCGGTTTTACCCAGTATTTTACACTTTTGGAAATTTCGGAATGAAGAACAATCATGGTTACTTCAGCTCCTTTTCTATAAGTTTCCAAAGCTGCATCTACCGCAGAATTACTTGATCCTACAACTACAATTTTCTGTTTTGCATAAGGATAAGGTTCGGTATAATAATGCTTGACCTTTGGAAGGTTTTCGCCGGGAATATTCATAAGGTTGGGGATATCATAAAATCCGGTAGCAATCACCAGGTTTTTGGCGAGATAAGTTGCTTTGCTTGTTTTTATCTCAAATAGCTCATTGTTTTTGGAAACACCCAGCACTTTTTCGTACAGATTAATGTTAAGATTTTTTTGTCTGGCAATTCCCTGATAATATTCCAGCGCTTCTTGTCTTCCCGGTTTGGGAGCAGTTGAAATAAATGGAATTTCGTCAATTTCCAGTTTTTCCGCAGTGGAGAAAAAACGCATATATAAAGGATAATTGTAAAGAGAGTTCACAATGGTTCCTTTTTCTATGATTAAATGGCTAAGATTATTTTTTTTTGCTTCAAGGGCACAGTTCAAACCGATGGGGCCGGCCCCGATAATGAGAATATCGAACATTTCCATCTAACAAATGTACGATGTAATTTTTAAAATGAGAAGCTATAACCTATCAACTCTCATAGTCTTTATCTCTTTATATCATTTACCGCTTGGCATCAGTTTTGGTGTTTTTAATGAATTGCAAAATTAAAGATATGAGAAAATTACTTATTCCATTGGTTGTTTTAAGTTTTGTTGTAGCCTGTAAGAAAGAGGCTGGAAAACCCGTTCCCAATATGATAGATTCCATCGCACAAAATAAAACAGACAGTGCGGGTACCGTTCAGAATATTGTGAATAAAGAAGCAGTTTTGAAGCAGACCAATGATGAAGTTTTGAAAGCTCTGAAAAATAAAGATTATACCAGTTTTGCATCCTTGATCCACCCTGAAAAAGGAATTCGTTTTTCGATGTATGCTTTTGTGGATATAAAAGGAGACAAGCATTTTTCTAAAGCAGATTTTGAAAAATATCAGCCTACCAAAACGTTGTTTACCTGGGGAGCACATGACGGCTCTGGAGATCCTTATAAGGCAACGGTTAATGATTATCTTGGTAAATGGGTTTTTTCTAAAGACTTTACCGCATCTCAATATTCACTGAATAAATTCATTGGCGGAGGTAATTCTCTGAATAATTTAAAGGAAATTTATCCTAAAGATGACTTCACCGAAAACTACATCAAAGGAACCGAAAAAAATGGCGAAATGGATTGGAAAACACTCCGTTTTGTATTTGAAGAATTTCAGGGGAAATATTATCTGATTGCTGTGGTAAATGACCAATGGACAATTTAAAAGTTAGAAGTTAGAAGTTGAAGTGGCATGTAAACTTCCAGCTTCCAGCCTCTAACTTCCTTTCTTTATATTATAAAATTTCAGTCAGTTGACGGGTTAGGTTTTTTCTTGAGAACTGTTCAATATGCTGAGTGTTTTCGAGAAGATTTCCGTTTTTCCAAAGGATAAATTTTTCAAGAATAAACTTCTTGACGGTTTCTGTATCCTGATAGCTGAAATGTTTTCCTGCCTGGGTTTCATCCAGAATTTTCGCTACATCAGCTTTATCCGGACCGAATGACAGAATCTGTTTTCCTGAAGCCAGATATTCAAATATTTTTCCGGGAATTATTCCTTTTGAAGATTCATTCGGGAAATTGGTAATGAGAAGCAAATCTGAGTTCTGCATTTCCTCCACAGCTTTTCCGTGTGCAAGATATCCAAGGTTCTGGATATGATTTTTCAGGCTTGAATTTTCGATAGACTGCAGGATTTTATCATCTATTCTTCCTACAAATTTCAATTTAAAATCAGTTGCAAATTCAATATTTTCCTTAACCAGTTCATCAAGTGCTTTCCAAAGATTTTCAGGATTTCTGAGTTGCTCCAAAACACCGATATAACTTAGAGTAAATGCACTGCTCATTTGCCCTGTTACACTTTTATCAGAATCACTTTCATCAAATCCGTTCGTAATGCAAACCGCATTGGCTCCTGCTTTCCGGAAGTTTTCTGCATCGGTATAACTTGTAGCCAGAGTGATATCCGCATTTTTAAATACAGCACCTTCAAGCTGACGGTGTTTTTTATCTGAACTTTTGGTTAGTTTCAGATGTTTGTAATAGGAAATTTCTGTCCATGGATCACGGAAATCGGCAATCCATTTCAGATCAGGTATTTTATTTTTAAGTCCTAAACCAATCAGATGAAGCGAGTGGGGTGGACCAGAGGTTACAATCGTATCTATTTTATTTTCTTTCAGGTATTTTTCCAGAAACTTAACGGAAGGTTTTACCCAAAAAACTCTGGCATCAGGAATAAAAAAGTTACCTCTTACCCAGATCGAAAGTTTGGATTTCCAGCTTTGATTTTTTCCTACATCAAACTGCCCTGCTTTAAATTTTTTATTGCTTTTATTCAGTTTTTCAGCCAATTGATAAGGTTCCCAGATCCTGGTTTTTACCATCTCAATATTTTCAGGAACATCTTTCATCAGCGTTTCGTCCAGCAAAGGATAGCTTGGATTTTCCGGAGTATAAATGATAGGTTTCCATCCGAAATCCGGCAGATATTTTGCAAACTTCAGCCATCTTTGAACACCAGGACCTCCCGCAGGAGGCCAGTAATAGGTGATAATCAATATTTTCTTCTGTTCCATTTTTTAATTTCTATGTCATTCTGAATGAAGCGGAGCGCAGTGAAGAATCTCACTCTATATCTTCATTGAGAAATTTCCAATCTGGATTGAATTCTTTAATTAAGTTTTCTTTCTTTTGTCTGGTCCAGCCTTTTATTTGTTTCTCTCTATTTATTGCTGTCTCAATGTCACCAAAATGTTCAAAATATATTAAATAAAAACATTTGTATTTTGAAGTGAAACTCTTTTCAATAGCTTCTGGATTTTTATGCCAGTATAATCTGTTCTTCAAATCGTTGGTAACTCCTGTATACAATACTGTCTTTATTTTATTAGTCAGTATATAGACATAGTAATTATGAGTACCTAACGTTTTCATTTGAGATTCTTCATTACGCTTCGCTTCATTCAGAATGACATTGTGCAATATTTTTTAAACTGTTTGTTCAGCCAAAATTTCTTTTTTCTTGTTTTTATTCATCCAGAAAATTCCAAATGCTGACAACAGGATGAATAAACCGAATGACAGCAGAGAAAGCCATTTTCCTTTTTCAATTACTTCAGGCTCAAATACCATTCTGATATGGTGGCTTCCTGCCGGTACATGCACTGCACGAAGCAAGTAATCTGCTTTCACATAAGGAACCTCTTTCTCATCTACCAGAACTTTCCATCCGTGAGGATAATAAACTTCGGAGAATACTGCTAATTGAGGCGTCTTCGACTGAGATTTAAATTCAAGTTCGTTCGGCTGGTATTTCGTAAGATTGATAAATGCTGTGGAGTCAGCCTGAACTAGTTTGTTATCAAAATATGATTTATCGGATGATGCAATAACTGCTGTTTTCTTGTTGTCAATAGTCCCGATGGATTTAATTTCCTGATTAGGAGTATTTACAAACTTTAAATCACTTACAAACCATGCATTTCCGTTGGCTTTTGGATTAGGAACAACCTGTGGCTGCTCAGGTCCTCCGAAAACCATATACTTGGCATTTAATAAGTTTAAAATATTAGGTGTTTTTACACTGTCTACATTATTGATGTATTCATTCAGAACATCATCATATCTTCTTAGTTTTACTGCGTGGTAACCACCAATTGATGCTTTAAAATAAGAGGTATTGGTTTCACTTGTCACACCCAGCGTCTGGTTGTAAATTCTGTAGTGTGTCTTGTCTTTTTCAGCAATTGTTTCCAATGTTTTGTTGATATTGACATTGGATAAAATGGATTCCAGATTGGGATTTCCCTGAACTTTTTCAGCCAGCAGATCTGAACTTTCTGTTTGGAAAGGATTTTCAGCAAAGATTTTATCTACGTAGTTTTCGTCATTCAGATAACGTTTGTTTACAGTCCACAGATCAAATAAACTTACAATTCCAATTATTACCAAAGCAATATTCTGATTAAGCTTTTTCTTTAAAGTTAAGAATAACGCTGCTGCAGTAATGGCTACATAAATGAACGCTTTTATAGCATCTATTCTGAACAGTTTATATCTTTCATCTACAAGATAATCCAGTAGGAAGGGAGGGAAGTAAGTCTTTTCGCCTTCTGTAGAAAAACCTAGTAATGATTTTCCGAAGATCAGAAGAATTAATAAAAATCCTAAAGTTCCACCTCCAACATACATAAGGATTTTCTGCTTATATTCTTCAGTAAGTTTTTCATCTGTGAAGAATCTGTATAATCCCAGAATGGCAATTAGAGGGAATAATAATTCCACTACAACCAAAATTGAAGAAGGTGCTCTGAATTTATTATAAAACGGAACATAATCGATAAAGAAGTCAGATAATGGCATAAAGTTGCTTCCCCAAGCCAGTAAAATAGTCAGGATAGAAGCGCCTAAGATCCAGTAACGGTATTTTTTTCCGGCAAAGAAGAATCCTAATAAAGCAAGGAAACATACAATGGCTCCCTGATAAGCAGGTCCTGAAGTCCCCGGCTGATCTCCCCAGTACGTCATTCCGCTGAAGCCTTTAGAGATTCTGTCCATTTCCGCCTGTGAACCTACATTTTCCTGAACCAGTTCCTGAACTCTGTTCATCATTTCTTTTCCTTCCGGTTCCTGACTTCCGCCACCCATCAATCTTGGAATGAAAAGGTTTAAAGTTTCAAGCTGTCCATAGCTCCACATCAGCATACTTTCTTTATCCATTCCGGATTTTCCTGAAGTATGGCTGTCGTTATCTAAGATCTGTTTTCCACGAACTGTTTCTTTTACATATTCAGAATTAGCCATGATTCTTTGTGAATTCATTCCAACTCCGATGATGCATGATGCTGCAATAATTCCTGATGAAATAAGGAAATGCTTCATCGGTGTTTTTTTCTGTATTGCTCTGATCAGTTCAGATAAGAATAAAAATCCTAGTGCAAGGAACAGATAATACGTCATCTGCGGGTGATTGGCTGCGATCTGAAGCCCCATAAAAAGGGTAGTAACAATGAATCCCCAGATGTATTGTTTTCTGATATAAACCAGTAAAATTCCGGCTAACAGCGGTGCAAAATACTCAATGGTGTTTACTTTACCATTGTGCCCGGCTGCAATAATGATATAAAAATAGGTGGAAAGTCCGAAGAAAGTAGCTCCTAAAAGCGCATACTTCCAGTTTCTGGCTACTACCATTCCCAAAAGGAAAAAACCTGCAAACAGAAGAAAAAGATAATTGACAGGTCTTGGCAGGAAATTCAGATTGCTGTCGATTTTCTTGATGATATCCCCTTTAAACTGGCTTCCCATCTGATAAGTCGGCATTCCTCCAAACATGGAGTCACTCCAATAGGTTTCATTTCCGGTATTCGCTCTATAGTCGAGCAGTTCTTTCGCTCCTCCTCTGTATTGCACAATATCGTGCTGGAAAAGTTGTTTTCCTGTTAATACAGGGGTGGAATATAAAAATGCTAAAACTATAAATACTACTAATGAAGCTGCAATATAAATGAAGTTTTTATTTTTTGCCATGCTGGTTATTATCTTTTATTTCTTGGAATGTTTACCTTTTGTCCTTACTCTCTTTTACCTCTTCATAGTCTACAGTTTCTGCATCCCATTTAAGGTTCTGTTTGTTATTCTTATTCGAGTTGTGTATGTCCTGCTGCCCGTTGTTTTGATTATTGTTATTAAAACGGTAACTATAAAATGTCTTAAAAAAAATCCTTTTCAGGATATTCCAGACAAAGAAAATAATAATGGCAGTGAGTACTAACTCAAGAATGTACTTCATAATGTTAAAATTTAAAGTTCAGGGTTTACTCTTTAAAGGGTAAACCCTGAATGCATTTAATTCAGTTATTTAGCAGATGGGTTTACCATTACCGAAGAATTGGAAACGCTCTTCATAGACTGAGACTGTTTTCCATCTGAAATGGTTTCTATCTGCGTCGTTTTTACGTTGATATTCTGATTGGTAATCCATCCTGTGCTTTCGTCAAACTTAATGGTTCCGTTCTGAACCAGTTCACTGCTCAGGCTGTGTGTAATTGGTCCCTGAGCTTTCTTTTCAGTTTTCTTAGGAATACCTCCGCTTACCGCAATTTCTGCAGCTCCGTTTCCTAAGCTTTTCATTACATAATTGGAGGTTACTTTTACAGCCCCGCTAGCGTCTGCATTTTCGGAAGTAGACCATTTTTCACCAATTTTAACTCCTTTTTTAGGAATAATCATCAGGTTTTTATGGAATTGGTCTTTTAATACCTTTTCATTGAATGATTCTTTAAGGCTTGCTACAACACTTGCCTTTTGATTGGCATCTTTGATAAGAGTTCCCACTGCATTGGAAACTTTTGTATAAACAGCATCAAATCCTGTGATAGAGATTACGTTACCTTTTGTATCCATTTTCATGGCAAGTTTGTTTCCGGTAAGTGCTTTGTTTACATTCCAGATCATTTTAAGATCATCTTCTTTAGGAAGAGCAAGCTTGGTATCTACCACTACTGTTTTTCCCTGTGCAGATTGAGAATTTCTTTTCGCTACAAGATTAAGGGTCATTTCGTATACATCCCCTTTAATATCATTAACGACGAAGTTCATTTCATCCGTAGATTCGCTGGTTGCAGTGATGGATTTTCCCTGAGGATCCGTCATTGTTTTTACATCTCTCTGATAAGTGGTAAGAGGATACGTTTTCCCTTTTTCAAGTTTAAAAGTCTGTTTAATAACTCCTGCAGAATCTTTGATAGCCGGATTTTCTGCAACTTTTGCTACAGAATCAGCAGGAACTTCTACGGTTACCGTTTTCCCTGTTTTAGGATCTACTTTCGTTATTTTTGCTGTTTCTTTTTTACAAGATACAAGAGCTATCGATGATATAAGCGCAAGCGCTGCAATGTTCTTCATTTGATTTTTAACTTTATTTTTTACTACTATTTCTTAATATATTGTCTGCAATATCATACAATTTCCCTTGGGATTCCCCATCTGATTCATTGGATAATATAACCACTCCCATGTTTTTTGACGGATGTACCTGAAGCACGCTTGAAAAACCAAATGTACCTCCTGTATGAAAAACCATTTGAGTTCCGTCTTCATTGGTATGCAATCTCCAGTACAGTCCGATTGCATCTCCTTCATTTTTTACAAGAGGAGTATGTGATCTTTTTACATAGGTATTGTTTTCATCCAAATGATACTGTATGTATTTCACCAGATCTCCTGTTGTAGAGAGAATCCCGCCTGCAGGAGCCATAATGGTTGTGAAGTTTCTGGGCATTACCTTTCCTTTTTCATTATAGCGAGTCAATAGCTGTGCAGAATTCGTACCAATAATGGTCTGGCTCATTTTCAGAGGTTTTGTAATATACTCTGAAAGTAAGTCTTCATAGCTTTTATGATACACTTTTTCCAGGATATCTCCGGCAATCTGCGTACCCACATTGGAATATTTATAATCTGTTCCGGGTACAAAATCTATTTTTGCCTGATGAAGATCTTCATAAAACTTCTTTTTTGAGTAGTTTTTATAAAAATCAGCTAATGCCATGGCAACAGAGTCCATTGGTTTTTTGAATGTTTCAGACTGATCTGGTAAGAATTGAGGTAATCCTGATGAATGATTGGTAAGATTATCGATTGTTATCGGGTGCTTTTCAAATTCAAGATTAGGAAAATTCCCGTCAAGATATTTCCGGATATCATCATCCATTTTAATCTTACCATCTGTTAAGGCATGAGCCAGAAGTGTTCCGGTAAATGTCTTACTGATGGATGCGATCTCGTAAACGCTTTTAGAGGTCGGAAGTTCTGATTTTCCGATTTCCGTTGTTCCATAATTATAAAAATAACTTTTACCATCTTTAAAAACACCTATCGAAAGTCCTACACGTGCAGGATTCTGCATATAAGTGAGTGCTTCCTTCTGAACTATTTTATCAAGCTCAGTGGTAAGGTGATTGTCGGTTGCAATATTTTTTGTCTGTGCACCTAATGCAAATGGGACAAAAAATAATGGTAAAAGCGATTTTATTTTCATGTTTAAGGATTTGGTATAGCAGTCATTTTCTGTCTCACCGCTTCATACAAAATCGCTCCACATGCTACAGAAACATTCAGAGACTGTGTTTTTCCTTCAATAGGAAGCTTTATTTTTTCGTCAGCATGGTGAAGGACTTCTTTAGAAATTCCGGTTTCTTCGTTCCCCATAACAATAGCACATGGCTCTGTAAGGTTGACATCATAAATTAATTTCTGAGCTTTTTCACTGGCAGCATACACCGAAATTCCGCTTTGCTGAAGGAAATCCACAGCATGAGCCAGATTATTTTCTTTACATATTTTAATATTGTAAATGGCACCTGCAGAGGTTTTTATAGCATCAGAATTAATAGGAGCAGCGCCCTTTTCCGGAATGATTATAGCATCAACCCCTACACATTCTGCCGTTCTGCAGATTGCACCAAAGTTTCTTACATCGGTAAGTCTGTCCAGAATCAAAAGAAAAGGCGTTTTTCCCTGTTCAAATAACTGTGGAACAATATCCTCCACTTTATGAAACGGTACATCCGAAATAAAAGCAACCACACCCTGGTGATTTTTTCTTGTAAAACGGTTCAGTTTTTCAACCGGAACATAATTGGGACGGATTTTATTTTTCGCTAAAATTGCTTTTAGTTCAGCATAAATAGGACCTTGAAGTGCATTCTGCACAAAGACCTTGTCAATCGTTTTTCCCGCTTCAATTGCTTCAATCACGGGACGCAGCCCGAAAATAAAATCGTCTTTCATTGAAATTTATTATATAGTTATAGAGTGAATTGTCAATTGTGAATTTTACGCTGTAAGTCAATTGTTATGTGTATATATTCACATTTGACCATTGACTTGCGCAGCAAGATTCACTATCTTCCTTTCTCTCCTAAAATTGCTCTTTTCTGTGCCATCACATATCCGTAGTGAAGGCTTTCATGCATATTGTTGAAGATGATGGCATCCTGGATGCTTTTCAGATCCATTCCGAAACTTGTTGTGTAAGGAGTGTAGTCTGAGAAGAAATCACTGTCATAATCCTTCATTAAAATCTTTGAAGTTTCCGTAAGTAAAAATTCTAAATCTTCCACTTCCGACTTCTGGACATTTAAATTCGGTAAAGTACCTTTTTTGTAAGTTTCGATCCAATATTTGTCAATACGGAAAGGATTTCCGCTTAAGTAATAGTGCAAAAGCTGCTGTGTAGCAACAGTATGGGCAATATTCCAGTACATATTATTGTTGAAACCATCCGGAATCAGAATCAGATCTTCATGAGATGTGTTCTGAAGGATGTCTAAAAGGTTCTTTCTTACCTGTCTGTGCGCTTGAAAATGATAATTCATTTTGCAAAATTTTTAATCACCAAAAATAGTTTAATAAACTGGAAATGACAATTTTTTTGGGTAAAGGATTGAAGTTAAAATTTTTTAACTATTCAGAAAAAGGATAGATTAAGGTTGTTTTTCCAGGAGATTTTATTGTTATTATGATGTTTTTAAGTTTATTGTTACAAAACATATAAGGTATATATTTACATAAAGCCTTCCTAAAAAATAGGAAGGCGTTATTGTTCTGTTTGCTGTATAATTTTTACAGTCAGCTTTATTTTTTGAGGATTTTATGTTTAAATGTGGTTCCATCCTTTAGAACGATATTTAAAAAATAAATTCCAGTGCTGTATGGGGAAAGATCTATTTTATTCTCATTATAAGTTTCTATAAGTTTTCTTCCTTCTGCATTGAAGAGACTTATTGAGGTTACATCTGTTTTTGATTGTATGTGTACAAAGTCAGAAGTAGGATTAGGGTATATGTTTACATCTACTGTTTTGATGTCTTTTACATTTAAAACCGCATTGCTTTTACCCTGCATATAAACTGATAACATAATATATCCCTGCTGTTGGTTGAAAACTGCTGTTGGTATCGTATGTTTCAAAGTGTGATTACCGGCAGTTAAATTGGGTAATGTAAATTCTCTGATGGGAACAGAATTTCCGGGACACCAGTTATTCCATGAAGTCCAATCTGCGAAAGTTTTAGGAGTGGCTCCATATATTCCATTTCCCTGGGTGTTATATACCCGGTATGGTTCACATGAAATTCCTCCCGGAGTGTAAGTGAGAACCTGTGCGTCATCTATATAGGTGTAGTTTTGTCTTCTTATATATTCTTCACCGCCACTGTTGGCACCATGAGGGGTAGATATTACAAAAAAACGGGCGTTAGTCACAGGGTTTGGGAGATTGAAAGTTACAATTCTAACAGTTTCTCCCGTAACATCGGTACTATTATAGTTGTTAAGTTTATTATAGCTTAATATAGGTACGAGACTGTTGGTGTCTACAGGAGTTGCTCCTGTATCCGTTGAGAAAAAAGTAAGGGTTCCGGAAAAAACATCAATTCTGCCTGAGCAGCCGGAAACCTGAGTTTGAGGAACACCAAAAACATCCAGTTCCATATATAAATCATAAGTGTTTCGTAATGCTGTATCATGAAAAACACTGTAAAGATTACTTACATCATAAGTATAAGGAACTTCTAAAGGAGTACTGTTTTTATTCATGAACGGTGTAATATACCTTCCGATTTCAATTCTTTTGACATTCGGATCATTAATCGTATAAGTAGATTGATTTTTAGGAACCATCGCCAGAAAGATTTCTCCCAGGCGATCATAATTGTCACACAATGCAGCTATTGTTACCCGCATCGCGATCTTAGCTTTGAAAGCGTCTAGTTCAGCATCAGTAAGCTTTCTTGTATATCTGGCATTATTAAGCCTGATTAAACCGGTAGGTACAGGGTCGGATACTGTAGTTGCATAACCATTATAATAGACTGCATCTAAAATCAGATTCGTCATCGTAGTCTGAGATAAAACAAGATTGGTAATGAAAAAACTTGAAAAAAATAGTTTTTTATACATGTTGTTGATATTTTGTGTAAAATTATTAAATATTTATTATTTTATTGTTTTATTTGTTTTTTATTTTGCTTTTTGTTTTATTTTGTTGTTAAATATTTAATTATTTTAATTTTTATTGTGTTTTTGTTTGAATTATTTCTTTGTATTTGGGTTTATGATTGATTTTTTTTTAATTGCTGTAAATTTGGAATTTTGTTGTTAAATTTGCATGTTTTTATATGATAATATTATTAATAATGAAAAGAATTTTACTTTTAATTTTGTTTTTTGTAGTGATTGGAGTGCGGGCTCAGATCAATATCAATATTGGAGCAGTGAATGTAGGCACAGCACCTGTAAGCAGTTTTTTCTCTTACTCCTATGTGCAGCAGATTTATCCTAAACAGGAAATAAATGCCAATGCTGCGGGCAATATTACAGGTCTTACATTTTATGTAGATCCTTCTTCAACCCTTACAGAATCATCAAACTGGACTGTTTACCTTGGTCATACCTCCAAAACGGCATTTTCTTCCGGTACAGACTGGATTCCTGCCGCACAGCTGACACAAGTATTTACAGGAACTGTAACCAGGAATAATAATAAAGTTCAGGTTGTTTTTACCACCCCTTTTGCATATAATAATGTTGATAATCTGGTTGTTGCTGCAAAAGAGAATTCTCCTAATATTGATATTAATAATTTTGATGAAGCCTTCCATGTCTATTCTCATATTTCCAATTCAACCCTTTATTATAAAGGAGATCGTAGTGTAGTAGATATTTCTGCTCCACCGGGTGGAATAAGAGCGGACTATAAATCTGCAATTACAATCTCAGGACTTACATCCAGTGCCGGCCCTGCCTGCCCTTTCATTATGTATCCTGTAAATAATACCCAAAATGTTTCCTTGTCTCCTAATATCACCTGGTTGCCTGTCTCCGGAGCAGATTCTTACAAAGTTTCAATAGGAACAAGTCCGGGAAGTGCTAATGTTGTTAATCAGCAGGTTGTATCCGGAACTGCCTTTTCACCTTCGTTTGCTCTTGCTATAGGAACGACTTACTATTTGAAAATAACGGCTGTTTCTGCTAATGTTGAATCCTCAGGATGTTCAGAATTTATGTTTAAAACAGTTCCTGCAATACCTGCTAATGATGCATGTTCAGGTGCTTTCCTTGCCTCCGTGTTTCCTTACAGCTATACTCAGGATGATGCTGTCTCTACCACTAATAATTCAGGGAATATAAGTGTCTGCACGAGCAATGGCGATACGGGAATGAATGACGGTACATGGTTCAAAATGGCTGGAGACGGAAGTCAATATACTGTAAAAGTAACTATGCCTTCCGGAAGCAGCTTTGACCCTCAAATTGGAGTGTATAGCGGAAGCTGCAGTAATCTGGCATGTTCAGGTACAGTAGATAGCGGTGGAGGTGGTACCGCAGAAACGCTTACTATTACTACTGTGTCAGGGACTGATTATTTTATAAATGTTGGAGCTTATGATGATACAACGGATGCTCCTGAAAATACTTTCACGATTACAATAACCAAACTTTAAAATATTTGAGGTTTAGATTTTGAACAAAAATTGAGATGATAAATTAAAAGTGTTGCAGAAGTATTTTGCAGCACTTTTTTATATGAATAATGATAAAAAAAGAACGGTGAATATGTGAAAATTACCCGGATCTATGGATTTCTTTATAGGCAAGAAATTCAACATTATAGCCTTAAATATTGCGTTAATCCCGGAATATTTAACAAACTTTAACTCAAAAATGGCATTTATTGTGTTGATTAATGCAAGTATTTATCAGAAATTTACCACTTATTTTAAATCAAGCTATGTCAGAGATATATCAAGCTGAAGATATCCGCCAATTGACGGAAAAAGTAAAAGAAAAAAATTATTTATTTACTCTTCTGAGACAGGAAATCAACAAAGTTATTATTGGGCAGGATTACATGGTAGACCGTCTTTTGGTAGGGCTTTTGGGAAATGGTCACGTTCTTTTGGAAGGGGTGCCGGGATTGGCCAAAACTCTTGCCATAAAAACCTTGGCAGATGCTGTTCATGGTGAGTTTTCAAGAATTCAGTTTACTCCGGATTTGCTTCCTGCAGATGTCGTGGGAACCATGATTTACAATATCAAAGACAATGATTTTTCTATAAAAAAAGGTCCTGTATTCGCAAACTTTGTGTTGGCGGATGAGATCAACCGTGCGCCGGCAAAAGTACAGTCGGCTCTTTTGGAGGTAATGCAGGAAAAGCAGGTGACAATTGGTGATGAAACCATGAAGCTTCCAAAACCGTTCCTGGTATTGGCAACCCAAAACCCGATTGATCAGGAAGGGACTTATTTGCTGCCTGAAGCACAGAGTGACCGTTTTATGCTGAAATGTACCATAGATTACCCTTCTTTTGAAGATGAAAGACAGGTAATGAGAATGGTTTCCACTTCACATCAGCCGTCTGTGAAACCAGTGATTTCCCTTCAGGATATTGTAGATGCAAAAGAATTGATCAACCAGATTTATCTGGATGAGAAAATTGAAAAATATATTCTGGATATGGTGTTTGCAACGCGTTATCCGGAAAATTACGGTCTTTCTGAACTTAAAAATTATATCAGCTTTGGGGCTTCTCCAAGAGCATCCATTAACCTTGCTATCGCTTCAAGAGCCTATGCGTTCTTAAAAGGAAGAGCATTCGTTATTCCTGAAGATGTAAAAGCATTGGCAAAAGATGTATTGAGACACAGAATAGGTTTGACTTTCGAGGCAGAAGCGGAAGAAGTTTCATCAGAAGAAATTGTTAATAGAATTTTAGCAAAAATCCAGGCACCATAATGAGTGAGGTAACAATAAGAAAGGCTGTTCTGGAAGATTGTGCTTCCATGCTGGATTTAATCAAAGAACTGGCAGAATATGAAAAAGCGCTGCATGAAGTAACGGTGACGCTGGATGAATTTATTCAGGATGGTTTTGGAAATTCTCCGGTTTGGGGTGCTTTTGTCGCAGAATTTGAAGGCGAAATCGTTGGAATATCGCTGTATTACGACAGATATTCAACATGGAAAGGAAGAAGATTGTATCTTGAAGATCTTGTTGTGACAGAAAGGCTGAGAGGAAAGCAGATCGGAAAAATGTTGTTTGATGCAACATTGGAATATGGAAAATCCAATAACTATAGCGGAATGGTATTCCAGGTATTGAACTGGAATGAGCCAGCCATTAACTTTTATAAAAAATACAGTCCGAAGTTTGATAATGAATGGTTGAATGTATCCATTGAGTTAAAAGATTAACCCGAAACCCGAATCTCGCAACTCAACATTAAACTTTGAATTTTAAACCTTGAACCTTGAACCTTGAATTCGTCTATGCAGATAAAAGATATTGTAAAAAAAGTAAAGCAGATTGAAATCCGTACCAGAAAGAAGACGGAGGCTGCTTTGATGGGGCAATATCACAGTGCTTTTAAAGGGCAGGGGATGACTTTCTCTGAAGTTCGTCCTTACCAATTTGGAGATGAGATCAGAAGAATCGACTGGAATAAAACGGCAAGATTCCGTGAGCCATTTGTAAAAGTAATGGAGGAAGAAAGGGAGTTGACGATGATGATTCTTGTTGATATTTCCGCTTCCATGGATTACGGTACGAAAGTTCAGCTGAAAAGAGAATATGTAGCCGAAATAGCAGCGAGTTTAGGATTTTCAGCTGCCGGAAACAATGATAAAGTAGGATTGATCCTGTTTGCGGATAAAGTATATAAAGTAATTCCTCCTCAAAAAGGAAGAAAACATATTCTTTCCATCATTAGTAATATTCTGACCGCAGATTATGTTCCTGCAGAATCTAAAATAGATAAAGCGATGGAGTATATGATGGGGATTTTCAAAAGGAAATCGCTGGTTTTTCTGTTTTCAGACTTTGAAGATGAATATGATTCCAAAATGCTGAGAGTGGCTTCAAAGAAACATCAGCTGTTGGGAATGAGGATTTTTGATGAAAAAGATAATGAAATTCCTGACGTAGGATATGCTCTTCTGCACGATGTGGAGACAGGAAAGGAGATATGGGCCAATACTTCCAGTGCAAGATGGCGGTATACCTTTGCAGAAGCTCAAAAACAAAAGCTGAGAGCTTTGGAAGAAGATTTTGCCAGCAGTTCTGCAAGTTTTATGAACATCAATACCGGCTCAGATTATTCAAAATTGTTGTATAATTATTTTCAGAAAAAATAACACCGGGTTCAGCCCGTAACTAAAAACATGAGGCACTTGCCTTTATTATTTTAACATTGAGAAAAATACTTTTAATATTATCTTTTCTGATCTGTGCGAATGCTTTTTCACAGATATTATCTTCTAACGTAGAAAAGAAAACCCTCGCTCTTGGGGAAACCAATCATATCACCATAAAGATTGATAACCTTAATGAGCAGCAGGTAACTTCCGCTCCGAAAAATGAACTGCTTCCTTTTCACTTTGAAGAAATTAAAGACAGCATCGGGCAGACTGCCAATTCCTATGAAAGAAAAATTGAATTTGCTGTTTTTGATGAAGGAAAATTCACCATTCCGGAACTGGAATTCAAAGTAGGGGATAAAGTACTTAAAACCATTCCTTATGAAATAGATGTCATTAATACTGCTCAAAAAGCAGATCAGATCAATGATATCATGAAGAATAAGCAGGTGAAACTGGAAGCTAAAGATTATTGGGAACTTTATAAGTTTTATATTCTGGCAGCATTGGCAGGTATTGCTATAATCATTGCAATTATTATGATTGTAAAATGGGGGAGGAAATCAAAAAGTTCTCCTGTTGTGGCAACCAATCAGACGTTGAAAGAACTTGACTCTCTTAAAAAGAAAAAATATATTGAAGGTGGAAACTTCCGTTCATTCTACGTTGAACTGATCGATATTTCCAGAACATTCATTACCAAACAATACCATCTTCCTGCAGATGTTCTTCTTACAGATGACCTTATTGATGTCATGAAAAAGAACAATACAATTTCGCAGGACAATGAAAAAATAATAGAAGATGTATTCCTGAGAGGAGATCTGGTGAAATTTGCCAAAACCTTTCCTGATCAGAATACAATGGAGACTGATTTTGCCAATATCAGAGATTTTGTGAAAAGATCATCCAAAGATTTAGAATTCGAAAACTTAAGAAAGGATGTTTAATTTTGAGTTTTACAGCCCGTGGTTTTTATTGCTTTTTCTGCTGTTTATCCCGCTTTTTATTAAAGATGCCGGAAGACGGAAAAGAAAAGGTATAAAAGTGCCTACCGTAAAAAATATGGATCACAGCGATGGAATCCGGGGCGTGCTTTTTTTGCTGAAAATTTCGAAGTATATCATTCTTACTGCTTTGATCATTGCTATGGCCAGACCGAGAACGTTTACGATTTCTCAGGACAGGGATGATACAAAGGGAGTAGATATTATGCTGTCTATTGACGTTTCTTTAAGTATGCTTGCAAAAGATCTGAACCCCGACAGAATTACAGCATTGAAAGATATCGCTGTGAAATTTGTCCAGAAACGTCCCAATGACAGAATAGGAGTTGTAGCCTATGCTGCTGAAGCTTTCACGAAAGTTCCTGTGACCTCAGACCATCAGGTGGTTATTGATGAAATTAAAAACCTGAACTCTGCAGGCCTTGAACCAGGTACAGCCATTGGAGAAGGTCTTTCCGTGGCAGTGAATCATTTGGTTAAAAGCAAAGCTAAAAGTAAGGTGGTCATCCTGATGACGGATGGGGTAAGCAATATTCAGAATGCTATTCCTCCGCAGGTTGCTGCTGAACTGGCAAAAAATAATAATATAAAGGTATATGCAATCGGAATCGGGACCAATGGGTATGCTCTGATGCCGACATCACAGGACATTTTTGGAGATCTTATCTTTACGGAAACCGAAGTGACCATTGATGAAAATACCTTGAAAGAAATTGCACAGACTACGGGAGGGAAATACTTCAGAGCAACCTCAAACAGTAGTCTTGAAGAAGTATATGACGAGATCAACCAACTGGAAAAATCTGATGTGAAAGTTTCCAAACTGTACAATTATGAAGAATATTTCAAGATATTTCTTTGGATTGCTTTAGGAATGTTGGTATTTGACGCATTGTTGAGATGGGTGTTTTATAAAATTTTAAGCTGATGAGTTGGTCTTTAGGAAATTATTGGTATTTATTTTTACTGTTGCTTCTGCCGCTGTTAGCTTCCTTTTTGATCCGTTTTTTAAAATGGCGAAACAAGAAAAGAGAAATTTTTGCAGCCAGCCAGTTTCATGATAACTTATTTGAGAAGAGATCAGGATTTACGAAGTTTTTTCCTGCATTATATTTATTAGGAACATTGTTTCTGATATTTTCCATCATTGATCTTTTGAATGGTTCAGAAGAGGTGAAAAGTACTCAGAAGCTGAACAATGTAATCTTCATGCTGGATGTATCCAACTCTATGAATGCTGAGGATATAGACCCAAGCCGTCTTACAGAAGCTAAAAACCTGATGACAGCCACGATGAAGAAAATGAATAATGATAAGGTAGGTATCGTCATCTTTGCAGGGCACGCAATGTCTATCATGCCTCTTACCACAGATTATAATTCTGCAGAGACTTATATCAGCGGGATTGAAACCAATTCTATGCAGATTCAGGGAACAGATTTTCTGAAAGGGATGCAGGCTGCCGTAGATAAATTTAAAAATGTAAGCAAAGGATCCAGAAAAGTAATCCTGATGAGTGATGGTGAAGATAACGAAGGAAATGATAATGCTGCGATAAGACTGGCCAATAAAGAAGGGATAAGCATTACTTCCGTAGGAATCGGGACAGATGAAGGAGCTCCGGTTCCGGAATATGTATTTGGACAGCTGATGGGGTACAAAACAGATGTAAACGGAGGTACAGTTATTTCAAAGAGACAGACTGAAGCCTTAAAGAAAATGGCGGAATCTACAGACGGAACTTATATTGACGGTAATAATATCAATGAAGCTCCGGATAGAATTGTGGATGCAGTCAATAAAAAGTCCGCAGGTGCTGAAACCATGGTGAAATCACAGAATGCTATTCATTATTATCAATATTTCCTTGGAGTATCTATTCTGTTTTTCTTTTTAATTTATATTTTTAATCCTAAAAAGGATTTTAATGTGTAGATTTCCTCTTTATATAGAAGAAATTCTACAAGTACTTTAACCGAATTTTAACAAATAAAACTCTGTTTCTTAACATATAAAGGAATAATTTTGCAAGTGATGAATACTAAAATCATATTTTTATCGTTTATTGTTGTCATCTCATTCTCAGGCTTGTTGTTTGGGCAGGAAAGCTACAGGAATTTAGTTCATGAAGGCAATCAGAAATTTGACGGTAAAGATTATGACGGAGCCTCTTCAAAATATATGGAAGCCATAAAATCCAATGATAAAGATTTTACTGCACATTATAATATGGGGAACGCACTCTATAAAAGTAAAAAATACGAAGAGGCAAAGACGGAGTTTGAAAAAGCAGAAAAACTTTCACAAACACTTCCTGATAAAACTGCCGCTCTTCATAATTTAGGGAATGCTTATATGCAGATGAATCAGCCGGAAAAAGCTGCTGATTTTTATAAAAAAGCTTTAAAGCAGGATCCCTACAGTGAGGTAACCAGAAAAAATTATGAGATTGCCAAGCTGAAAGAGAAAGAAAAAGAACAACAAAAAAACCAGGAGAATAACTCAGGAAAAGGCGGCGGCGGAAATGATCAGAACAAAGGTGACGATCAGAAAGGCGACAAAGACAAAAAACAGGATCAGGGAAATGGCCCGCAAAACGAAGGTAAAAGCGACCAAGGTGATAATCCTAAGCAGAATCAGAATAATGAAGGCAGAATGCCTAAAAATCTTGAAAATGCGATCTTAGATAAAATAAACGAAAAAGAAAAAGAAACCGCCAGAAGAATTTTAAACAAAAATTCTTATTCGATGCCTGAAAGCAACGAGAAAGATTGGTGATGCAGCACAAATTGATTTACATATTGCTTACCCTCGCATCCGTAATTACTTACGGACAGGTAAATCTTACTCTGGATGCTGATAAATCTGAGTATGGAGGGAAAGATATTGTAAACCTTACCATTGTTCTTGAACTTAACGGAAGTGACCTTGTACAGCAGACCGGTTTCCAGCTTCCGGATCTTTCAAAATTTAATATCATAGGAAGCGGATCTGTTACCAATACCGTAATTGATCCTGCTACAAACACTTTAATTACCCAAAAAGTATCCAGAATTGCCCTTGAACCCAAGAAAAAAGGGAAAATAAAAATAGGCTCAGTTCTGGTTACGGTAAACAACAGAATCTATAAAACAGAACCTTTCGACGTCAATATCCGTGATATTGTTGACAGAAGATCATTAGCTGCCAATACATTCAATGATGTCTATCTGAATATGGAAATTGATGACCGGGAAGTCTATCAGGATCAGCCTACAGTAGCTGTTCTTAGAGTATACTCAAGAAATATGGATAACCTGAGAAAGGTGAAGAATATCCATCTTCCGCAGCAGGATAATATCAACGTACATGCTATCAATTTTGATAAATCTGAGATAGATCCGTCAGGATATGGAAACATGCCTTCGCAGGTTTTGGCCATGTTTATGGTATTTCCTAATGAAGCCGGATATGTGGAAGTTCCCGGGGTGTCAGCTTCTGTAAGTACCTATTCCAATAAAACCAAGATTGTTTCCAATAAAGTAAAAATTAATGTAAGGAAGCTTCCTGAAGGAGCGCCGGAGTGTTTTAAAAATGCTGTCGGAAACTTTAATGTCAACGTATATAATGCTTCCAAAGAAAAACCGGAAGCCAAGAAACCCCTGAATGTTGTAGTAAAGGTTTCAGGTGAAGGAAATTTACCGGACATGGAACTTCCTAAAATTGCTGCATCTCCGGACTATGAAGTTTTTCCTCCGAAAATTACCTCTAAAGTTTCTCCGGGAGCTGCAGGAATGAAGGGTGAGATTCTGGCTAATTATGTCATTATTCCCAAAAAATCTGGGGCAATCTCTATTAAAACTGAACAATTTGCTTTCTTTAATCCTGAAAACAAAGAATATGTAGATCTGGGACAAAAAACACTTGATCTGAATGCTTTTTCTCACGATCAGATCCTGGAAGCCCGTTCTACGGTAGAAAAGGTAAATGAGTATACCAATAACCTTCTGGAGACGGTAAATACTCCGGTTTTAAAAACAACTTCGTTTAAAGTAAAAGAAAAAAGTAAATTCCATTGGAATATACTTTTAACGAATATTGCCATTCTGATCAGTTTATTTGTTGCTTATCTGTTATTTAAAAATTGGCAAAAAAAACGTACATTAGTTAGGGAAACTGCACCGTCAAAACCCTTAGGTTCAGTGGCTGAAACAGAAAAAGAGATCAGAGAATTGTTGAAAACAGATATCAATGATTACTTTGGATACCTGGAAAATCTTAAAGATAACGGTGAGTACGAAAAGTTCTTTACGACACTGGAGGAATTGGATCAGGAAGTGAGAAGTCAGTATTTCCAAGGCTCTGCAGTAGAGTTTAAGACTTTTCTTGAAAAACACAAAGGCGCTTCAGTTGCAGAAGACTACAACAAATTGCAGCAGAGAGTTCAGATGGAGAAATATAATCCTGTGAAATCTGCTGATGCACTTGAAGAACTTTTGAAAACAATTGTTAATTTGTATTCACAAATTAGCAAATAGTCAGTTTATTTTCATATTTTTGCGAAATTTTTAATTACAAAGAGATGGAAATTCTTGATGGTTTCTCTTTTAAAGAGGTCGTTACCAGCTTTATGGTTCTTTTTGCCGTTATCGATATTATCGGCTCAGTTCCCATTATAGTAAGTCTTCAGCAGAAGTTTGGACAGATTGAGGCCGGAAGGGCAGCACTTACTGCCGGTGCTATTATGATTGTTTTCCTTTTCGTAGGAAATAAGATCCTTAAGCTTATTGGAGTAGACGTAAATTCTTTTGCCATTGCCGGTGCTTTTGTGATTTTTGTCATAGCCCTGGAAATGATTTTAGGAATTGAAATTAATAAAACAACCGAAGCAAAGGCCGCATCTATTGTACCCATCGCATTTCCGCTGGTTGCAGGAGCTGGAACTTTAACCACAGCACTGTCTCTGAGAGCTGAATTTCATGATATTAATATTATCTTCGGAATTATTCTTAATACAATTTTCGTATATTTGGTGCTGAAATCAGCGAAATGGTTGGAGAGAAAAATCGGGGATGCTACTTTAATGATCCTTCAGAAAGTTTTCGGAATTATCCTTTTGGCAATTTCAATTAAATTATTCACCGCAAATTTTGCCCAGCTGGTGCAGAATTATATTAATTTTTAAGAGTCATGAAGAAGTTTTATAAAGTATTTTTAGTACTGTTTATTGTATTCATCGCCATCAATCTTTATGCGATCAACTGGCAGACAACAGATATCTTAGGAGATGAAGATAACGTTAGGTTTGCATTCTCAGCCGGAGCAGCTGCAATAGGTCTTATCCTGCTTTTTGTAATGGATACCTGGAGCAGAATCGGTGTAAAGAAATAAATTGAATATTTCATTATAGATATAGCCTCTTTCTTTGGAAGGAGGTTTTTGTTTTATATTAGGTAGCAGAGGTTAGGTTATAGGTGGCGGGTAGCAGGTAGTAGGGAATTGTTGTCATTAGATTTCAATACTGTTTTTTGGATCAATAGGAGCGGGCTTTAGTCCGTTTAAATAGAATAAAATTCAATTGGCTTTAGCCAAAACTTAATTAAGTTTTAAAATTATATTTTTCAACAAATTCTCTATACTCTTCAGTAAAACTCTTTTTCTGATGATGCTTTTCCTGATTTTTAATATAATGTCTTACAGATTCTATCATAGACTCGGAAACAGACACAGCAAAATATTCATCCTGCCATGAAAATTTTCCTTTTACAAGATCATTCTTATTAATCCAATGGGATGACTCTCCCTTTATTAATTGTACAATTTTTTCAATATTCTGATTTGATCCCAGAGAAATAAGGCAGTGGCAATGGTCTGAATATCCATTAATCATATCTAAAAATATTCCTTTTTCTGTAGCATATTCTTTGATATGTTTCCAAACCTTAAGACGTAGGTCAAATGTATTGAGAAAAGGATCTCTGTTTCTTGTAGAAAAGACAAGATGAATGTAAATTTTGATAAAAGCCATTTGTGTTGTTTTATCAAAAGTAATGTTTTTTATTTTTAATAAGTTTTGGCTAAAGCCAATGGAATGGTATATAATGTGAAAACGGGCTAAAGCCCGTTCCTATTGATTTTTACATGTTGAAATTAATTTGAGAAAGAAATAATCAAATAATCAAAAAATTAACAGAGATTATTCTATTCAATAGAAATGGGCTTTAGCCCATTTAAATAAATGACAAAAATTCCAACGGCTTTAGCCAAAACATAATTCCAACGCAATATCCGCAAAATTTTTATATAAATAATATTGAGATCGTTCGCAAAGGCATCAGCAAAGAAAATATACTCAACATCTCTGTGAGAATCTGTGAAATATTTGGTTAAATAGAATTTCCTGCACCCCACTCACAGTACCTTCTGCCTAATAAGATTGATCATCTAAGAAATCACCAGGTTTTTCAATATAGCCTCAGATTTCAGTTCCGTTTCCGTCCATTCTTTTTCAGGATTGCTTTGCGCTGTAACTCCACCTCCTGCAAAAATATGTACAGCATCTTTATAAAGTCTTGCACAACGCAGATTCACAAAGTACAGAATACTCTCTTCGGTTTCGATTTTAATATATCCGGCATAGAATTCACGTGGAAATTTTTCGTATTTACGAATGTTTTCATTACAGAAATCTTTAGGAATTCCACAGACAGCCGGAGTGGGGTGCAGATCCTGAATGAGCTTATCAAGATCCTCGGGTTTGATTGTAGTTTTAAAATCCGTTCTTAGATGTTTTATATTACCGGAAATATGATCGTAGGTTTCCGATTGATTTACATTGTTAGAATAATTTTTAAGAATATCCTGAATATAAGTTGTGACAGGTTTTTGTTCTTCAATTTCCTTTTCAGACCATTCTTCAGATACCGGAAGAGTACCTGCTAAAGCCATCGTTTCAAACTGATGGGTAGATTTATTGAATTTCCCTAATAGCTCGGAAAAAGCACCCATCCAGGCATTTTCGCCGTCATTAAAAAGATACCTGAAAGCATTTGGGTAAGATTCGCAGAGGTTTTTAAAGCTCGCTTTATAATTGATTGTATTAAAATCCGTAAAGATCTTTCTTCTTGAATAAACAATTTTGGGAAGATTGTTTTCTTTGATTACTTCAATCACTTCCTGTAATGTTTGACAATATTCTTCCTTTGTTTCAGCAGCAGTATTTGTTGAATCATTAATCAAATCTTCGTTTGAGATTAAAGTATGAGCAAATTCTTCAGAATTAACTTCAACAATATTTCCATGGAAGCTGATCTGCTCTGAACCATTGTAGGAATAAAAATTGACTGCATTTTTTCTATTTTTTTCATCGGCAGACAGTAGTCTTTCGTCGAAAGGAAGTTTGAAATAAATCATGAGCTATGAAGGAATTTTGAAAATCAATGACCGGAAATTCTATTGGGAGTTCCCGGAGTAATTTTCCTTTCTGCAAAGGTATTACTAGTCTTAAAGATGTCAAAATAAAAAGAGCTTAAATTTATTTTAAGCTCTTTATTTTTTTTATGTTGTGACACTTATCTGTTAATGATATTATTAGTCATCGTAGTATGATTGATTAAAACCCCTTTTTCGTCACGGATTTCAATTTCTGAAACATGCATGGTTTTTCCTTTTCTGATAAAACGTGCTGTAGCGGTTACAATTCCGTCCTTTTTGCTTCTTAAATGATTGGAATTGATATTGGTTCCTACTCCGTAATATTTTTCACCATCGATAAATATATTGGACAGGCTTGACCCTAAGGTTTCAGCCAAAACACAGCTTGCTCCTCCGTGCATGATCCCAAACGGCTGATGCGTTCTTGGAAGAACCGGCATCGTGGCAGTAAGGGTTTCATTTTCCAGATCAATATCTATGAATTTTATTTCAAGAGTTTTTGCAAGCGTTACATCGCCCCAGTTATTGATGAATGCTAATATTTCTTCTTTTGTCTGACCTTTCATTTCTTATAATTGATAAATGATGATTGATTTTGTTTTCTACTTATTCTCCCATAATATTAGGATTCCAGTTGGCAGGGACTTTAGGAACAATGTCATTTTTGATATAATAGTCCTGAATTTCCTGCATGATTTCTGAAAAAGGGACGGATGCTATTCTTTCATACGGAATGGTATAACCCAGATAAACAATATTTCTTTTGAAATCACCTGCGGCCAGTACGATGGGAACTTTTGCGGCTAATGCCATATGATAGAATCCTTTTCTCCATTTCGGAACCCAGCTTCTGGTTCCTTCCGGGGTAATAACAAGACTGAAATCTTCTTTAGCAAACTGTTTGGCTACGAAATTAACCAGATCATTTTTCTGGCTTCTGTCGATCCCGATACCTCCAAGTCCTTTTACAATGCTTCCGTACCAGGCTTTGGTGTGGGCATCTTTAATAATGATTTTTAAAGGCTTTTCCAGGGACCAATAGGCGAAATTTCCTAAAATATATTCCATATTATGGGTGTGCGGTGCTACCACAAGGATACACCTGTTCAGGTTGTTGACATCGCCCTGCAGAACGACTTTCCAGCCTAATATTTTTAACATTGCTTTGCCTATCAGCTTTTTCATAGATTTCTTGAATTAAAAACAAAAAAGTATAACCAAATTTTGGTTATACTTTACAAATATATTGAAATATTATCGCTCTTAAAACAAACCGCTAATTAAATCTACGATTTTCATTACGAATTCCATTGCAAATTGTATCATGATAAGGTTGCGTTTTTGGTTGATTGGTTATTAAATTTTAGCTCTACGAAATTAAAACTTTTTTTTTACATAAGAAACTAAATATAGCTTTATTTTCACTTTTCTGAGAGAAGAAGGGTGTGAATTTCAAACGGTTGCCATCCACCCACACCTTCTAACCACTCTCTGAAGTTAATTATTTAGTTTGTATGGAAATTTCGTTTTTTCCGTCTTTGATCTTGATGTCCATATCTTTATTTGATTTTTTGATATTGGACACTGCAGAATCAATTACTTTCTTTGCCTGGTTGTTCGGAACTTTTTTACCATTTACGATGATACTGTCCTTATCATCAGAGTTGTACTCAATACTGGAACCGTTTACCGTGATTTTATTTTTTTCAATTCTTACACTGTTGTTATCTTCATCACTGTCCTGTTCATCGTCATTGATACCGTCTCCATCTAAGTCACCATCCATGTGGATATGGTTTTTATTCATTGAAATAACCACTGCTTTTTGCGGAACTACAAGTTCATAGTCAAGGCTATAGTCTCTGAATCTGTGCTCGTATGGATATTTGATATAGTTTGGAAGGAGTATTTTATTGTTTACAACTTCTACTGGAACTGTCAGCTGAATTGGGAAATTGTATCCTTTTCCTTCTTTTTTAATGATCAGATAAGGTGTTTTAATATCTGGCTTTCTTGTTACATCTACTGAGATATAATCTTCTTCGAAAACTGTTCTTTTGTCAGAATAAATATCATTATTGTAAGCTTTAAAATTCTGAGGGATGTTGATTTGCTTTACATCTACATACACTGTATCTGAAATAGTATTGATGGCTACATTCTCTACATCTTCCTTACTTCCTCTGTAGATCATGTCTTTCTTAGCCATGCTTATTCCAAAATAAGTTCCCAGTCCGATCAGAAGAAGGAATAAACCTCCTACTACCCATCCGATGTTTCTCAGTTTTGTTTTTGGAGAGAATATTTTAATACTTAATAAGCTGAAAAGGATTGCCGGAATTAAGCTTCCGATGACCATCATGGCTGCCAATACTTTATCAAGCCCCTGGTCATCCATATAGAATCTGATTTCATTGGCACCAGGAAAGTCTGTATCCATCCCGAAAAGACCGAATAATACAAATACTCCGATAATGCTTCCTACAGCCATCAATACGAAGAATCCTCCTACGATATACTTGAATACATTCCAAACTCCGCTTCCTGCGTTGTTGATGTAAGGCTTGTTTTCGTTGTATATTTCTCCGACCCTCTGAGTAGATTCATTGGCAAACTGAACCAATTTATTAGACTCATTCTTAAGATTGTCGAAGTTCATAGGCTTTCCCTGCATTTTCAGGAAATCTGCCGCTGTTTCAGCTTTTGGAAGTACAATCCAAAGGATTACATATAAAAGACCGATCAATGAAGAAGAGATTGCAGCAGTGAAAATTCCTAAGACGAAAATTCCCAGCCAGATGGCTCTCATGGTAGTAATATCCATTCCTACATATTGAGCTAAACCTGCGCAAACACCTGCTACTTTTTGTTTTTCCGGATCACGGAACAGTTGTTTCTTATCGGTATAATTGTTTCCTGAATAGTTCTTTCTGGTAGATGTTTTTTCAGAAAAATAAGCCTCTTCCTGTTCTTCAATTTTTTCCGGGCTTCCGATCTGTGCGATTACCTTTTCTACATCGGTATCGTTGATCACTTCGCGTTTTCCCAGAGAATCTTTGAATATCTCCACCATTCTTATTTCTATGTCATGCATTACCTCATCTGCCTCAGAAGCATCCAGTGAGCTTCTCAGTGCGTTCAGGTAATCGCTGAGCTTTATATATGCGTGTTCTTCTATTGTAAAAGAAAAACCTGCGAGTCCTATTGAGAGTGTCTTGTTCATAGCTTTGTTTTTTAATTTTGTTGAGTGATGTGGTTTACTGAGGCTGTCAGCTCATTCCATGTGTTTTGAAGTTCATCCAGGAAAAGTTTTCCTTTTTCTGTGATCTGATAATATTTTCTGGGTGGCCCTCCTGTAGATTCTTCCCATCTGTAAGAGAGAAACTCTCCGTTTTTAAGTCTTGTAAGAAGAGGGTAGAGGGTTCCTTCCACTACATCCAGTTTTCCTTTTTTCAGTTCGTCAATTAGATCAGAAACATACATTTCGCGATTATTGATGAGACTTAGAATACAGAATTCCAGAATTCCTTTTCGCATTTGCGCTTTGGTATTTTCGGTATTCATCTTTGATAAGTTTTGTTAATTAGTTATATAATTTTCGAAGTTCGGAACCTAGCTAGTTGTACCTATTTCGATTTTACATTACAAAGATATGTAAATAAAATGGTATTATGCAATACAAAGTAGTGGAATTTTTAAAATAAATAATGTAAAATATTGATAATCAATTGAATAATTTTTATTGAGAATTTTAAGAAAATGAATTTAAGTGAAAAATAGTTGAAAAGTTGTTAAAATTTTTGATGTGATTGAGAAAAATATTCAGAAACAATTCAGATTACCCATTACTAATTGCTCATTATTCATTAATTATTTTATTGCTCACTATTTCATCTAGCCCCGATAGCAGCGGTTACCCCACAGCAGATTGGCTTCTGGGTGGTGCGAGGAGTATGAGCGTATAGCGGGAAACAGCTTCTATCATTAAAGACTCTTTTATTTAATGGTTGTTAATTTGCTTCAGATCCTTACAGATAATAAGGCCGGGATTTTGAGATCGGTATTATGATTCGTATTTTTGTTAGGAAAAAAAACACCTAAATCTATTTACTATTACCATGAATTTATTAAATACGTATAGGCATTTATCGGCTTTTGTTTTACTTGGGCCTGCATGTTTCGGACAATATCAGTTTGAAGTAAAAAATGTATCAAATAAATATAACGCAATCATCCATATAGAAAATTGTAATGATGGCCAATGTGGGGGAAAAGGAACGGTAGAATTGTTTGACAATAATAACAGCAAGGTACAGAGTTTTGTTTCTGATAATCTTGTTTTAAATCCGGAACAGGGACAAAAATTGATTCCGGGGAAACTGATTCCTCTGACAAATGACCAGCGTTCAGTAATTATAGATGATTTTAATTTTGACGGAACCGAAGATATAGCGATAAGGAACGGAAATATGGGAAATTACAGTTCGGCTTCTTATGATGTGTATGTATTCAACAGTACAAGAATGGCATTTGTAAAAAGTGAAGAACTTACAGATCTGGGCTCAAGCGGCTTTGATTTTTTTGAAACAGATGCCAAACGCAAACGTCTTATTTCCTATGGTAAATCCGGATGCTGCAGGGTTTTCACAACAGAATATGCCGTTATTCCGAATAAAGGACTGGACAGGGTGCTTGAAAAAGAGGAAGATATGACCAATGAGGATCAGGTAAGGGTAGTAACCAAAGAAAAGATCAATAATAAATGGATTACCAAAACAAAGGTATATCCGGCAGATCAATATAACAGAAATAAAAAGTAAGATGAAAATTCAGAAAGAAATCGACTTTATCCTGGCAGTGGACGCCTTGAAAAATGTACAGAGAAGAAATTATAATGCTGATGATTCCCGAAGAGAGAACACAGCAGAACACTCCTGGCAGATTATTATTCTGGCTCAGGTTCTTTTTCCGTATGCTAAAAACCGCGCGGATATTGATCTGTTGAGAGTAATAAGAATGCTTTCTATTCATGATCTGGTAGAAATAGAAGCTGGTGATACTTTTATTTTTGATGAAAAAGCAATGGTAGGAAAGTTTGAGAGAGAGAAAGCATCTGCCCAAAAGATTTTCGGAATCCTGGACGAACCTTTGCGTACAGAGTTTTTCAATCTGTGGCTTGAGTTTGAAGAGGAAAAAACTCCTGATGCTATTTTTGCCTGTGGGATTGACAGAATTATGCCGTTTATCTTAAATTCTCATACTTCAGGAAAAAGCTGGACAGAAGCCGGAGTAACAGAAAGACAAATCCGAAATATGCTTGAAAATGCCATCAATAGAGCTTCGGACGAAATGGGAGAGGCTTTTGAACTGCTGTTGAACAGAAGTCTGGAAACGGAAAAAGTGGTGAAATAAAATGTAAAGAACATAGAATAAGCTTCGGGCGGCCTCTGGCCGCCCGAAGCTTTATTATTTATAGTATCTGGATTGGTTTCTTGAATTCATCAATCGCTACAAAAGTAAAATCACCCACAATGGCTTTTTCTCTTTCGTAGGAATACATCTGCTCGGTATAGATCTCAACATTTACTTTCATACTGGTTTTTCCCACGTAGGAAACTTTCCCGATCAGTTCTACAATAGTTCCGGCAGGAATAGGTTTTTTGAAATCGATCTTGTCACTGCTCACCGTTACCACTCTTTTTCTGGCAAATCGGGTGGCTGTAATAAAAGCTACTTCGTCCATCAGCTGCATGGCCGTACCACCAAAAAGGGTATCGTAATGATTGGTTGTGTTAGGGAAAACCGCTTTAAAGATTCTGGTTTCGGATGCTTCAATTCTTTCTTCTGTAGTCATATATCATTATTAATTAAAGCGAAATGAAAACGATATTAAAACAACAGAATAATGACAGGAACTTAGAGAACCCCTGAAACAATCCATCAGATCAATACAACTTCAAATCGCGAAAGTTATTTGTTTAAAGAAATAGGCAGGTCTCCTGACTTGTAACATCTTTTATCTCCTTCCCATGCCTCGCACAGTGGATCTTTGATAAAGATTTCAGTTACTTACAGTTGCGCGACAGTCCGTGATTTTCACACGGTTCCCTTTTAATCTGCAGTGATGCAGAACCAATTTCTGTGATGAATAAGCGTTAAAACTTTTCGGGTGCAAAAATAATGAATTTATTCCGGATTATGGTAAATAATCTGGCTGATTACTCTCCCTTTCTTGATCGTCCACAGTGTGGTGTATCTGTTTTCTCCTGAACCGTTTATCATGTATAAGAAAATATTGTCGGTATCCAGGGAGGTTACACCAATGTTCTCAAAATCCATTGTAGGCTGGAACATGTTTTTGATGGCTTCTCTTACAAAGACAGAACCTCTTCCGGGTTGTTGTACCCTGATCGATTTGATTTCAGTCATTCCTTCAGGAAGATCATTTCCGATTCCCCAGGGCTTTACTTTATCGATAGTCAGAAGTTTTCCTTCAGCATCTTTTTCCTTCTTACGATAGCCGGCGTTGGAAGGGTAGATATCAATTACTACTTTGCTTCTTTGGGCAGTAGGGACTTTCGGATCAGAATTATCTGTGAAAATAAGTGATTTTCCGTTTTTAGATTTGGAAGGAGTGTAGGCCGGAAGCTGATCTATATAAGCAATACGTTCTTTATTGACCATTCCTTCTTTATCAAGTGTTTCATGCCGTACAAACGGTTTATCATCATCCTGTTTTTCAGGATATTTGATCCAGATCCATTCTGTTTCTCCGGGAGCAGGTTTTACATAAACAAATACATCTCCTTTACGCATACGGATCTTGTCTACAATTTTCCTGTAATTGTCTTTATGAACCCGTACATTGGCATATCCTTCTTCAGCTTTTACCACTCCGAAAGGAACTTTATTCTGTCCTTTTACAAGGGCTAAAGAAAAAATACTCAAGGCCGATATATAGAATGCTTTGTTTATGAAAGTCATTATGAAATTTTTTTGATCCCCAAATATATAAATTAAATGCTTTTCGGAAGATAATTATACTGATGCAGTTCTTTAAAATCTTGTATTTGTTTCAAACAATGATAAGAAATAGGTTTTGACAGTGATATTCTCTTGAATGGATATGTTTTTTACTTGTATGATTTAAAAGTATTAAAAAAATACAATAATATGTAGTATAAATATCAGGTATGTTCTATAAAATCCCTATTTTTCAAGAGAATTTAAAAACTAATAAACATGACAAAAAAACTACTTTATGTATTCTCTTTTATTTTGGGGATTTCCAGCTTTCAGGCAGAAAACAAAATAGAAGCAGGATCAGAATCTTTATTTTACTGTGATACGAACGTTCCCACCGGTGTTCAGATGTCTGCTATAACCCTTACCTCCGGAACTGTTACATGGACTGCTGATCCGGATACCCCGAATAATTTTATCAGATACAGATTACCCGGAACTACTACCTGGATGGTAGCTACTCCTACACCGGGGCAAAATTCATTTACTATTACGAATCTGCAGCCTTGTACAGTTTATGAAGTGCAGGTAGCAAAAATATGCACTACTCAGGGAATGTGGTCAAACCCTATATTTTTTACAACAACACTGAATTACTGTTCTAGTGCCTCTACAGATACAAGTATGATGCATATTTCCAACGTTACAGTAACTTCTTCCGGGATAGCATCTCCAATGATAAGCGATTCCGGCTCTTCCAATTACACAGATTACAGAAGTGATCTGAGCCGTAGGGTAAAGTTTTATATCGGAAGTACAGGAAATAAACTTTCAGTAACCAATACCTGGACCGGTACTCCGGGTACGACAACTGTAACAGCATGGATAGATCTTAATGCCAACGGAATTTTTGAATCTACAGAAAGAGTTATGGTAGCAAATAATATCACTCAGGCTGCTCCGGCAGTTTCTGTTTTTACGATTCCAAGTCTGGCAGCGTTGACAACTTGTGGAGTAACCATGAGGGTTGTTACAAATCAAACAATGCCTGCAGATGCCTGTAGCACATTTACCTACGGAGAAGTTGAAGATTATGGCGTGGACTTGATAAATTTAACACTAGGAGTGGAAGAATCGGCGAAGTCTGTAAAACCGGAAATTTATCCTAATCCGGCATCTGATATTTTAAATATCTCCGGAATTTCAGAAGCTACCAATTATGAAATTTATAATGTTCTGGGGCAGAAAGCAGGTGAAGGAAAAGTTTCTGATCATAAAGTAAACCTTAGTCATTTATCCGAAGGAATTTATTTTATTCAATTGAAAGATAAAAACAGTGCAATCCGGTTAAAATTCATTAAGAAATAAAAATAAAAAAGAGAGAGTACCTTTTTGGTGCTCTCTCTTAGTATTTGCGTAAATGAGTTCATTCTTTAACTAATTTAAGATTAATTAAATTCTCTCAAGTTCATCCGCATTAATCGTTGTCTTGAAGGTTCCATAGTTGACAATTACCTTGTTTCTGGAAATCTTTTCAATGGTTCCCACACTGGTACTTCCCGTAATACGAACACGCTGTCCGATTTTCATCCAAATAGCACGGTCACTTTTACGCTGTTCTTCCAGTTTTTCATTGGTTTCTGCAATTTTTTCAATCACTTCCTCCTTTTTCAACTGTTGCGTAATTTTTCTCTTAACAACCTGCAGACGTTTTGTTTCATCCTTATCATGACCTAATTTCCTGAATTTCTCCTGCTCAAGAAGTTTTACAAAGTCTTTTACAACATCCTTCCTGGATTTTCCCTTTGTATAGCTGTCGATGAACGTTTCAATCTTATTCCCGAACTGAAGCTTACGGTGTTCCTCTTCATATAATTTCTGGAAATTGAACAGTTTCTGCTGAAGCTGGTCATTCAGTTTCTGAAGATTGTCACGCTTGTCTTCTACAGACTCTTTTCTTTCTGCAAGATCGGATTTCAGTTTTTCAACTTCAAATTTCTCCTGCTGCAGCTTTACAATAGTCTTGTCGAGGTTAACGATATCGTGCTCCACCTTTTTCTTGGCAGAATGAATTATAAATCTTGGAATTTTATTTTTTTCTGCAACTTCAAAAGTAAATGAACTTCCTGCCTGGCCTACTTCCAGTTTATACATCGGCTCCAGTGTTTCTTCATTGAAGAGCATTGCTGCATTCTGGGCGTTGGGAAGCTGTTCTATCACCAGTTTAATGTTGGTGTAGTGAGTCGTGATAATGGCGAAACTCTTTTTATCATAGAAAAACTCCATGAAACTCTCTGCCAGAGCACCTCCCAATTCCGGATCAGAGCCAGTACCAAATTCATCAATCAATAGAAGTGTATTGGCATCAGCCTCACGGATGATTCCGGACATTTTCTTCAATCTTGATGAATAGGTTGACAGGTGGTTTTCAATGGATTGGTTATCACCAATATCAGTCATTATCTTCTCAAAGAAAAACATTTCAGATTTGGGATGAACCGGAACCAGAATACCACTCTGAATCATCAGCTGTAATAGTCCTACCGTTTTCAGGGTAATTGATTTTCCACCGGCATTAGGCCCGGAAATACAAATGATTCTGTTATGTTCCGTTAAAGCAAGAGTCTGAGGGTGAATCGTTTTATTCTCTACTTTATTTCTCAGCCATAATAAGGGATGGTAGGCATCTTTAAGTTTCAATGTCTTGTGACGGTTGATCTTTGGAAGAATTCCGTTCACTAAATCGGCAAACTTGGCTTTTGCTCTTGTAAGATCAAGATCAAAAATATAAACCTGATATCTCCATAGCTGAGGTTGAAACTCTGCCAGTTCTGCGGTAAGCTGTCGGAGAACTTTGTCGATTTCCTTTTTCTCTTCCTCTTCACTTTCACGAAGCTTGAAGTAATGCTTTACAACACTGTCCGGCTGAATGTAAGTAATGGAACCTGTTTTGGAAATTCCAAGCGTTCTTCCGGGTACTCTTTTTTTGAATCCTGATTTTACGGCCAAAACCCTTTGGTCATCAATAATGGTTTCCCGTATGTCATCCAAAAAGTCACTCTGTCCGTACGTGGTAAGGGCGCGGTTGAAATTTTCCTGTATCGCTTTTTTAGCAAGCTGAATTTCAGTTCTTATACCTTTCAAAGCTGGAGAAGCTTCATTTTTTACCTCACCAAAACGGTTAAAAACCTTATCTACTTTATCAATGATCTCTTTTCTGAATTCCAGTACAGAAACCTCTTCTAATAAAGTTGGGAATGTTTCCGGCATGGTAGGGAAGAACTTCTGCAGTTTTCCGATCTGTTCCGTGATGGTTTTTATTTTGATGAAAGCAGCATTTTCCAAACGGTAGTTTTCAATCAGCATCAATTTCAGCTCACTTTCAATATCTTCATATTCATCAAACGGAATCGCATTTGAACTTTCAAAACTCGACAGATATTCCGACGTTTTTTTTAACGAAAGTTCCGCCTCGTCTATTTCCATTGGGCGAAGTTGAAGAATTTTTTCTCTTGTTTTCGGAGAATACGCAAATGGGGAGATTTCCGCGAGCAATTGCGGAAACTCTAATTCGTCTAAATCTTCTTTATCTATATACACAGTGCAAATTTAGTGAGAATTTTGATTATTACGTATATCTGAGAGATTTACAGAATAAATTAACTTTGAATTGATGAGTATTTTGAGCTACTGCAATAAAATAAAGAAAGGAAATGAAAAGAAGCTTTTGTTTTCAGACCCAGTTTCAAAAGCGTTATAGTTATTGTTAAAATGAAAAAAGTTTGAATGGATAGTGCTTATAGCGTATATTTATTGCACTAATTAAATTATAACCATGAAAAATGTACTGCTTGCTCTTCTTTTCCTTTCGGTAGGAGCTCAGGTTCAGGCCCAAATTCAAAATAAAGAGATTGAAAAAGTTGAGAAAAAACCTAATAGCAGAAAAACCAAAAAAACTGGCAATAAAAAGCCTTCAGTCAAAGAATTAAAAAATAAAGTAGACTATCATCATAAAAAAGCTGATCCTTATAAAATAGAACAGAAAAAAAGCAGTGATAAAAATGAGTCTATTGTCATTTATGAAAGAAGCTATTCTGTAAAATACGGGGTGTATTTATTTATGAATACAGACAAGAATGAGTTTTCTGAAACTTTGGCATTAAGAGGCTTATGAAATAATTAAAGTAACAATACACCATTACTTATTCTATCTGATCAATGAAACTGGAAACCACAAGGTTGATTTTAAAAGGAATCAATGAAAATAATACAGAAGATATTTTAAAAATCCGAAGCAATCCGGAGGTCAATAAATTTGTGAAAAGGGTGTCACCCAAGACAAACTATGATGCTCTTCAATTTATTTTAACGATTAAGCAAAGGGTTCAAAATAATCAAACTGTATATTGGGGAATTTCTCTAAAAGATCAGCTGAATCTTATTGGAACGATCTGTCTTTGGAATTTTTCTGAAGACCGGAAAACCGCAGAAGTTGGTTATGAATTGCTGCCGGAATATCACAGGCAGGGAATCATGTCTGAAGCATTGAAAGCAGTTTTAAATTTTGGGTTTGATGAACTGCATTTACAGGAAATTGTAGCAATAACAAATACATTCAATGAAAATTCAAAAGGACTTCTTATAAAGCATGATTTTATTCTGTTGGAGGGAAAGAAAGATGAAGGTTTTCCGGATAACATTATTTTTAGCTTAAAAAGACTGCCCGGTAATGAGGAAATATAAAATCTAAGTGGTTTTTTCTATCTTTATCACCGATTGAAATTATATATGAAAAATGAAATAAAATCTTTAACGGGACTTAGAGGGGTTGTTGCATTATGGGTAGCTTTTTTTCATTTTAGTTTTTTTAGGAATGAATTCATTCAGGATATAGTAGGGAAGGGATATGTAGCAGTTGATATCTTTTTCGTACTAAGTGCTTTTTTATTGACTGTTTCTTATGCAGGAAAATTTAAAGAACTGAATTATAAACCAATAGAGGTTTTTTATAAAAAAAGAATTAATAGAATTTATCCTGTATACATTATATCAGTCATTTTTATTATTTTGTTTTTAGAGAAAAGTACTATCACCGGATTCTTTATAAATGCCACTTTATTACAATGTTTTTTTAATCCTGATTATCTGCTGAATGTTGTTTACTGGTCACTCAGTACAGAATGGGTTTGCTATCTGATTTTTCCTTTTATGCTGTGGCTTGTTCTGTATTATAAGATAAGAAGTGAAATTTTAATTATTGCAAGTGTCGTTTTGAGATTTGTGCTTCCCTATTTACCCGGCCACTTGTACATAGGTTCTGAACATCCTATGGAAGTAGGAGAATCACCAAGATATCTTGATCTTCCTTATGGCCTTGTTTCTTTATTAAGAACAGTTTCTTCTTATTTTCTTGGAATTGGAGTTGCTCTTTTGCCACAATTTAAAATGAAAAAAGAAAACCTTATTATTTATATCATTCTTATATTGTTTGTATCCATGTTGTTTGTGGAAAAAGGATTGTTGTTTATTCCTTTATTATCGGCATTTATGATAAAATATCTCTATGAAGGAAAGCAAAACTATGTAAAAACATTTTTAGAAACCAAAGCAGTGTATTTCCTGGGAAATATCTCTTATTCATTATATATTATCCATTATATGGTGAAGGAGCAGGATTTCGCTATTGTAAATAATTATCATCTTAATAATCTGTTGTTAATATCTCTTTCAATATTGCTGTCCTATTTTTCTTATATGCTGATTGAAAGAAAACTGAAGATATTTAAAGTATAATATAGACTCTTATTTTAATATTATTATTTTTGCAGTATGACGTGGACAGAAATTTTAGCACCTATAAAGAGTACAGAATACTTTACAACCCTTTGGGAGAAAGTAAAGAATGAATATGCAACGACTAAAGTTTTTCCACCGAAAAATCAGATTTTCAGAGCGCTGGAGTTGACAGCTTTTGATGATGTTGAAGTCGTTATTATTGGTCAGGATCCTTACCATAATGATTTTCAGGCAAATGGTTTGTGTTTTTCTGTTTCTGAACAGGTTGCCGCACCGCCATCATTGAAGAATATTTTTATTGAGTTAAAAGATGATTTAGGAGTGGTAAGAACTTCCAAAGAACTGGATGATTGGGGAAGGCAAGGGGTTTTGCTTTTGAATGCAACGTTAACGGTTCGTGCTCATTCTCCCAATTCCCATAAAGATCTGGGTTGGGAAAAATTTACCAACTTTATCATTAAAGAAATTTCAGACAAAAAAGAGAACGTAGTGTTTGTTTTGTGGGGCGCTTTTGCACAAAAAAAAGCCGAACTCATAGATCCGGCTAAGCATTTTATCCTGAAATCGGCACACCCTTCACCATTTTCCGTGTACAGAGGTTTTTTTGGAAGCAAGCCTTTCTCAAAAATTAATGAATATCTTGTTTCCAAAGGCAAGAAGCCTATTTCTTGGTAGAATCTGTTGACGGATCCACCTTTTTTATTGTAATCCCGATTTTATACTTTCCTGACAGTGCTTTTGCGCCATCCTGTGATTTTGGGGTTGGGGTAACATCTTGTAGAGTAAGAATATATCCATTGAATTCCGCCGACTGGTGGTAATTTCTTCCCGGATAATCTGCGCTGGCCAGGTTCAGAATCATTGGTCGTGTAGAAGTTCCCATGACTTCCACCTGAGCAAGAGCAACGCCGGCCCAGATACAATTGGCTCCTTCAGGACAGCGGCTGTCTTCAGAAACCCCTTTGAATGTCACATTCATCTGGTATTCTCTTAAGAACTTATTTTCTCCTTCACTCAGGTATAGAATGCCATCCTGTTGATTACTTGTGCTCGTAGTTTTTGTACTTGCTGGCATTTCAGTAGCTTTTGTGTTCATCTTAGATTTCTTTTGGGCATCGCATCCGGTTAATGCAAATATTCCCAGACTGAGTATGATAACTTTATGGAACATAGTTTCTTATTTTAATTAAATAACATTAAACATATTAAGAAGTACTACCAAAAACATTGCCACTCCCACCACAAAACTGAATCCGGTTCCATAAATAAATCCAATCAGTGCTCCTTTGGTAGATTGTAAGGCTTTATTCATATCCTTACTGTCATGAAGTAATTCCCCAATAAATACACCCGCAAACATCCCGATAAGGAAGCCTAAGGGAATCGGAATAAATATACCAACAATAGTCCCTATAACAGACCCGATGCTTCCCCAACGCGTACCTCCGTATTTTCTGTTGGTTTTTGCAGGAATGACATAACTTAATACCACAGATGCTATAGTAAGAATCCCGAAAGCCCAGATATAGATCATAGGAAGGTCAGCATCCGTCCCGAATTTGTAGATCAGAAGCCCGCAGATGCTTAATAAAAGTCCTGGCAAAACAGGGAGAAATGTTCCCAATATTCCTATAAACAGGAGAATAAGGCAGAAAATATTAATAATTGTAGTATCCATTCTTTAAAATATAGATGCAATATAAAAAAAGTGGCCTTATAAAAGACCACCTTGAGAACTGAGTTATAAAATTTTATTACAAATTTAAGATTACGTATTCCAGAATCGGTCCTGTTTTACCGATATTTCCACTTGCGTGGTTATGGAATGTAGTATAGTAGATATTTCCGCTGCTGGAATTTCCGGAGCAAGGTCCCATGGTATCTCCATGTGCCTGATGCGCATTCCATGCATTCTGATTGATGGTAATGGTGATATTATTTCCGCTTGCTGTATGATGGCAGATCGTGATGTGATTATTGTTTAAAGATGTTCCTACAGGAGTTTGCGGAGCGGAAGGGTTCGTATAATGTCCTGTTCTTATCATCAGTGGCTCGTTGCCTTTCTGTACAAGAACATCCCAGAATGCAGGATCATAGTTTTGAATTTTCTCCCATGAACCCATATCATAGTCAATGTCTAATGTATTAAATCCTAATGCAGTTGCCAATGCAGGATTTGAAACACTGCAACCGGTATAGGCACCTGAAGCTCCAATGTCTTTCAGGCAAAGAAGGTTATCATTGATAAAACCTCCGGGAGCATTACAGCTTGCAGTATTTGTATTCCCACCTACCAGATAAGCCGAAGCCCAGTCTGAGCTGTAAAGACTTCCGCCATTGCTTACAAAAGTAGAAAGATTAGAATATACATTATTGTCATTGCTTGGCGATGAGGTTCCTGTTTGGGCATAAGTACGGGATCCGCAGTTCAGGAAAATAATATCATACTGGGAAATAGTATTGATATTTTTTAAGTCCTGATAAGTAATTTCAGTGGCGGCATATCCAAGAGAGCTTATGATCGCTTCAATTTCATCATAACTTCCTTTTATGTAAGCCATTTTTGCGATTTGATCCAACTTTGAATCCGTTGCGGCTACAGTAACCGTTTCATTCTTTTTAATCGTAACCGGAACCTCGGATCTGAAATTTTTACCGTCACCGGTCTGAATGTGAAGTGTTGTACTGCCTTCAGGAGCTGTTAAACTGAAGCTGCCATCAGCACCGGAATACGTATGGTAGATATTGCTCTGGCCGTCGGTAGTGAATACAAGTGCTCCTCCAATTGGTTTGGTGCCATTTTTTGCAAATACTCTGCCTTCCACTTTTCCCGTGGAAACTACTTTAGTAGGATTTTCTTCAGGAGTAACAGAGTCGTCTCCTTTACAATTAACTAGAAGCACAAGGCTGCATAGCATAATCAACAAGTAATTTTGTTTCATATTTATTTGATTTTGATGGGGTTAGTTTTAATCAAATTTAATAATTTTTTAATATTAAAACGTTAAAATTGTAATTATTTTTAATATTATTTATCTTATTTGAGTTTTTATGGTTAATTTTTCATTTATAGTTAAGGGTTTTAGAAGATTTGATATTTTATAACTTTATTCAAAAAAAGATTTTTACTAAATATTTTCCGAGGAATACTCTTTGGGATGAAAATTGATTGGGAATAGTAAAATCATGATTCTTAATTTCATAAATTTGCTGTAATGAATGACCAGTTACAAGAAACTAAAAACTTTATACAGGAGCTGAGCGAACAGCTTTACATTTATATTACCCAGATTTCACCTTCCGGACTGGACTGGGTTTTCCATATTATTGTAAAATTAAGCTTACTTCTCGTTCTGTTTTTTATCACTGATTTTGTTTTTAAATTCATCATTAATTCTGTCTTCAGGTTATTTCATAATGAACAGAAATTTCCCATCTTAAAGTCTGTTTATCAGGCCAAAATCACCAACTCTGTAGCCCATTTTGCAGCTTTGATTGCTGTTGCCGGCATACAGGGCTCCATATTTCCGGAAAACGCGTTACCAAAAACAACCATTTTTATTATACGGTGTCTCAATCTGGGATTGGTATTGATGTTGGCGGGGATGTTATACAGATCACTGACTGCTTTTAGAAATTATTTCAGCATCAAGCAGGACTTCTACAAGATTATGGCGCTTAATGCCATTTCAGAAACGGTAAAGATTTTAGGACTTTTTATATTTACCGTAGTAGGACTCTGTGTCATTTTTGGGATCAAAGGAACCACTATTGTAGGAAGTCTTGGGGCAATTACGGCGGTGCTGGTATTGGTTTTCCGAGATACGATTTTGGGATTTGTAACAGGACTTCACGTTGCGACTTCTAAAAACCTGAAGGTAGGAGACTGGGTAAGCATTCCCAAGTATACTATTGAAGGAAATATTACGGAAATCAATCTTTTAACTACCAAGATCACCAACTTTGATAAAACAGTTTCCACTATTCCTACTTATGACTTGATGACCACAGAAATCAAGAATATGCAGGTGATGTCTGAATCCAATACAAGGAGAATAAAAAAATCAATCTACTTTAATATCAATTCTTTTAAATTTCTGACAGACGAAGATGTAGAGCGTTTAAAGGAGATCAACCTTATTTCAGATTACCTTGAAGAAAGAGCCTCTGAGATTAAAAAAGAAAAAGAAAGCCTTGAACATAATGATAAGGTCGTAAATGGAAGGCAGCTTACCAATATCGGTGTTTTCAGATATTATGCTCAAAAATATATTGAAAATGATCCGGACGTAGACAAAAACGGAACCCGTATGGTGCGTCAGCTGGACATTACTCCACAAGGATTGCCTCTTGAAGTGTATTGTTTTGCCAATGATTCCAAATGGGAGCGTTTTGAGCAGATCCAGGCCGATATTTTTGACCATTTATTGGTGGCATCCAAAGAATTTGAGCTTCAGGTGATGCAGGTAAGCATTAAAGTGTAGAAAAGCTGAAAGGCGGAAAAGGGAAGCTGGAAGTTTCAGCAACTTTTAAACAAATTTTAAATTAAACTTTTAAATGATAATGAATGTAGAAGACCAAAAGAAGTACAAAGTCTGGATTTACTTCCAGCCCCATGCTTCCAGCTTCTAACATCTTATATCTAACATCTAAAATAAAAAATGACAAAACTAAGCGTAAACATTAATAAAATTGCGACGATAAGAAATGCAAGAGGAGGTGAAACCCCAAGTGTTACAGAAGCTGCTGTAAAAATTCAGGAATTCGGAGGGCAGGGAATTACCATCCACCCAAGACCTGATGAAAGGCATATCACAAGAAAAGATGTCTATGATCTGAAGCCGTTTGTTACGACTGAGTTTAATATTGAAGGAAATCCACATCAGAGTTTTATCGATATGGTATTGGAGGTGAAGCCGGAGCAGGTAACTTTAGTGCCGGATGCCGATGATGCAATTACGTCCAACGCGGGTTGGGATACCAAAAAGCATCTCGATTTCCTTACAGAGATTATCGCAGAATTTAAAAACGCAGGAATCCGTACTTCCGTTTTTCTTGATCCTTTGCCGGAATTGGTAGAATATGCTGCTAAAACAGGGGCGGACAGAATAGAACTGTATACGGAAGCTTACGCAAAAAATTATCTGATCAATAAAGAACAGGCTATAAAACCTTATTATGACACCGCAGTTGAGGCTACCAATTTCGGATTGGGAATCAATGCAGGTCATGATCTAAGCTTAGAAAACCTTAAATATTTTGCAGACACCATTCCCAACCTGCTGGAAGTATCTATCGGGCATGCTTTGATTTCTGAAGCACTTTATATGGGATTGGAAAATACAGTTCAGGCTTATCTGAAGAGACTGGCAAAATGGTAATGAATAAGAAACTAGAAGTTAGAAATGAGTGAAACTTTATTTTCTATCTCTTATGTTATCTAACTTCTAAGTTCTCATATCTAACATCTAAAAAATATGGAAATTTTAAACTCAAAAATATTCGGCGAAAATTCAACTCATACGCCACTTCTTGTATTTCACGGATTATTTGGAATGCTTGACAACTGGGGAAGCTTCGGAAAAGACCTGGGAGAATATCTTCCTGTACATCTGATCGACCTTAGAAACCATGGCAGAAGCTTTCATTCAGAAAGTATGTCTCATGATGATCTGGCAGATGATATTGCCCGTTATATGGATCATTATGGAATTCAGAAAGCTCATGTTTTAGGACATTCTTTAGGAGGTAAAGCAGTGATGCAGTTTGCTATAAAATACCCTGAACGTGTTGAAAAACTGATTGTTGTCGATATTTCACCTAAGGCATATCCACCACATCATCAGGGAATTATCAAGGCATTGGAAACCGTTGATTTTAATACGGTTACTTCAAGAAATGAAGTGGAAGCAGTTCTGAACCAATATATTCCGGAAAGATCTACGGTACAGTTTTTAACGAAAAACCTGTATTGGGATGACAATAAAAAACTAGGCTGGAGATTCAACCTTAAAACATTATCCGAAAAATATACTGAATTTGTATCCAATGCCATTAAATTCGGAGTTTTTGAAGGTGAGACATTGTTTATAGCAGGAGCAAAATCCAATTATATTCTGCCTCAGGATGAATTTGGGATCAGGCAGCAATTTCCTAAAGCTAAAGTTGTTACGGTAAAAAATGCAGGACACTGGGTTCAGGCAGAAAATCCGGTTGATTTCGCAAATGTTGTGAAGGAGTTTCTGGGATTAAATTAATATTATACTTTGATTTTCAATATTATGTTAAAATTTTATTAAAATGTAATATTATTTCTCCATGATTTGAATTTTTTGTACTTTGGATTTCCAAAACGATAAAAATATTAACTTATGGAAAACAAAAATTCAAAAAAGAAGCCATTTTTCGCGACATTCTTAGAAAAACAGGTTAAAGACCCTGAAACAGTAAAAGGAGGAGGTATTACTTCTGTACTGGCAGACCAGATTACTACATCCCTTCAGGACCAGATCACTACTCCTCTTAAGGATAATGTTACTAAGCCTGATAATGATAATGTAACGATGAAATATCCTTCTGACGGAGATGAGGATGTTTTAGATGTGTAAGAATATACATACAGCTTAAGCTTAATTATATATCAAACCAAAACTAAACATTATGAAAAACCAAAACTCAAAGAAGAAGCCATTTTTCGCATCATTCTTAGAAAAACAGGTTAAAGATCCTGAAACAGTAAAAGGAGGAACTGATATGTCAATTCCTGAAAGAGATGTAATTACAAAACCGGCAATTGACGTTGTAACCTCTCCGAAAGATGATATGATGCACACGCTGAAATATCCATCTGACGGTGATGATGATACAATCACTATTCCACTATAATAAGTAGAATATAATAAAAATAGTAGGGGAAACTTAAACATTAAGTTTCCCTTTTTAATAAAAACCGGCAAATGATTCTCTGCATCACCCATTCACAGGATTTTTACAATATCGATATCTTTTTCGAATACCTGACCTCCAAAAATATTCCTTATTTCAGACTGAATTCTGACCGCCTGAATCACCTTCAGAAAATCAGCATTCAAGAAAATTCATTTGAATTGACTGATGAATCCGGAAATACCATCCATTCTGATGCAATCAAAGGAGTATGGCACAGAAAAGCATGGAGAATCAGCACTCCTGAAGAATTGGATCAGGATTATGAAAAAATATTCCTGAACGAATATGGAAGTCTGCGCTACAACCTGATGACTGCCTTAGAGCATATTCCGTGGATCAATCCTTATGAAAATGAAAAAAAAGTTGATGGCAATAAGATATTTCAGCTGAAAATTGCAGAAAGAAATAACTTAACGATCCCTAAAACTATTTTTTCCAACGATGAAGAGAAAATAACGAATTTTTTCCATCAATACTGTCAGGGAAAAGCAATTGCTAAGCTTCATGGAGTAACGGCGAAAACAATGTCGGGTGAAAACATGATTTCCACTACAATTATTGAAGAGGAATCACTTGAAAACCTTTCAGACATTGCATACTGCCCGATGATTTTTCAACCTTATATTGAAAAAGAATACGAATTGAGAATTGTCTATGTAGACGGTGATTTCTTCACAGGAAAGATCAATAACAGTGAAAATGCGGACTGGAGAGTAGCACACGAAGGCTATTTCTGGTCAGCGTATGAACTTCCGGAGCCTGTAAAAGCCAATCTCACTTCCATGATGCATGAAATGGGACTTTATATAGGAGCTATCGATATGATCAAAGGAAGAGACGGAGCGTATTATTTCCTTGAAGTCAATCCACAAGGAGAGTGGGGAATGCTGCAAAAAGAGCTGGGATTTCCCATTGCAGAAAGAATTGCCGATAATCTTATCAAAAGAATCAATTTCCATGAATAAAATTTTAATTATAACCCATACCGCAGATAATTTTTCTATTGAAAAAGTAACAGAATACATCGAGAAAAATAACTGTGAAGTCATTCGCTTTGATGTTGACGTTTATCCTTTACAAAATAAGCTTTCCACCATTTTTCAGGATGGAGAATGGGTAAGTTTTCTTGAAACACCTGGAGCAAAACATCGTTTGGACGATATTTCAGCTATCTGGTACAGAAGAGCTTACAATATCGGAAAAGGCCTAAAAGAAGAAATGGACTCTAAGTTTTACGGTGCAGCAATGGGCGAAATCAGAAATACCCTTTTCGGTTTCTTTGAATCTGTAGATGCGTATTCTTTAGGAAAACCAAGTATTTACAGAAGACTGGACAGCAAAGAAGAACAATTGAAAATTGCAGATAAATTAGGACTGACCATTCCGGCAACCTGCCTTACCAATAATCCTGATGAAGCCAGAAAATTTATTCTGAAACATCAAAATGTAGTGGCAAAAATGCAAACAGGTTTTGCGATCTATGAAGACGGTGTGGAAAGTGTAGTCTTTACAAATGTTGTCAGTGAAAATAAGCTGGAAGAACTGGATTTATTATTGTACTGTCCGATGCAGTTTCAACAGATGATTCAGAAGAAAAAAGAACTTCGTATTACCATTGTGGGAAGAGATGTTTATGCATTTGAAATAGATTCCCAGCAATCCGAAGATGCCAAAGTAGACTGGAGAAAAGACGGAATCAATCTGATTGATAAATGGAGCAGAACAGAACTTCCGGCAGACGTAGAAGCAAAATTGCTTGAACTTCTTGATATTTATAATGTAGATTACGGCGCAATCGACATGATAGTTTCCCCCGAAGACGAATACTACTTCATCGAGATCAATGCCGCCGGAGAATTCTTCTGGCTGGATAATCTTACAGAAGGAAACCTAATTTCAAGGAGTATTGCAGACGTTCTTTGCGATAAAGCTCCAAGAAGAAATAATGAGGTAATGGCTTAAGAACAAAGCATTTTTAATCATAAAAGTCCTGAAAGTTGTACATTCTTTCAGGACTTTTAAATATAATGATCTATTGCAGTTGGAATTTTTCCGGTTTGTTGATTTCCGAGTGATAATATTGGTTAAATAAAGTTGAATTATGCTTTAAAAATCGCAAATTTGCAGAAGCAGTTTTTCTAAGGAATTTTTGCCGGATCCGGAAGAATTGCCGGATAGAAAATATTGTTATATTTTAGTCAGCAATCAAGTAAAATAATTAATGATTTTTGTAACGGGTGCTACCGGAATTCTGGGAAGAATAATTGTACTGGAACTTCTTAAAAGAGGTGAAAATGTACGTGCTTCCAAAAGACCGGGCAGCAATTTAAACGAAGTAAAGCATTCATACAGCTTTTATACGGAGAATCCTGACGATTTTTTCAACAAAATCGAATGGGTAAACGTTGATTTTGATGACCTCGATTCTTTGAAAACTGCACTGCAAGGTGTAGATGAGGTGTATCATTGTGCTGCAAAAGTAAGTTTCCATCCCAAAGATGAAAAAGAAATGTACCGTACAAATATTAAAGGTACAGAAAACCTCCTGTTTGCCTGCGAAGGATCAGACATTAAAAAATTTCTCCATGTAAGTTCTGTTGCCGTTCTTGATAATTACAATGAAAAAGGAGAACTGGATGAAGAATCTGATTTTAATCCAAAGCTGGAACACTCAGCGTATGCAATTTCCAAACATTTATCCGAAATGGAAGTATGGAGAGCCTCAGCAGAAGGTCTTAATACTATCATTATCAATCCGGGAATGATCGTAGGAAGCGGAAACTGGAATCAAAGCAGTGGCGAACTTTTCTCTACTTTTGAGGACAATAGTTTTACCTTTTCCGGCGGTTCTGCTTACGTTGATGTAAGAGATGTGGCCAATACAGCAATCGGGCTGATGGAAAATAATCTTTTCGGAGAACGTTTTATCATTGTTGCTGAAAATAACAGATATGCTGATCTCGCAAAACAGGTAAGAACCCGTCTTGGGCTTAAAGATGCCAGGATTCTTTCACAATCTGTATTAAATATCGGAAGAGTAGCCAGCACCCTTTTCGGATGGCTTATTCCTAAACTGAAAATGGTTACCAAATCAAATATTGAAGCCATTTCTTCATTCAATACCATTTCCAATCACAAAGTCAAAGAAAAACTGAACTATCAGTTTATTCCTGTAAAAGAAAGTATCGACTTTCACCTGAATAATTATATTAACGACAAAAAGCTGAAGAAATGAATCTTGCAGAGGCAATTATCCTTAAAAATGTAGAAAAACATCCTATAAAAGCGGCTATTGGATTTAAAAAGAAAGATGCAGCCTGGAAAGAGCTGAGCTGGAAAAAATTCAGTGAGGTTATTTTTAAAACAGCCAATGCCCTAAAGGAAGCTGGAGTTCAGGAGAATGACAGAGTCGCTATTTATTCAGATAACTCGTCCGAATGGATGATCGTTGACCTGGCTTCCATGGCCATCGGTGCTGTTACGGTACCTATTTATTCAACCAATAATGCTGAGCAGGCAGAACATATCATTAACGATTCCGGAGCTAAAGCTGTTTTAGTGGGAAATCAGATGCAGTATGATGCCTGTCTTGAGTTTTTACATAAAGAAGAAAACAATCTTGAAACCATTATTGTTTCTAAAAAAGCAGTGTGGATCAAGAAAGAATTCAATAGTTTTTATCTTGAAGATTTTATTGCTAAAGCTTCACCGGAACTGGAGATCTGTAAGAAGGAAAATGATGATACAGCCACATTAATCTATACTTCAGGAACTACCGGAATTCCAAAAGGAGTAATGTTAACTCACGGGAACTTTATCAAAGCATTTGATTCTCATTTTGAATTTTTTAAGTTTAAAAACTTTGAAGAAGAGCTTTCACTGGCATTCTTACCATTGAGCCATGTTTTTGAGAGAAGCTGGAGTTTACTTTGTCTGTATGGCGGTGCCCGTGTTTATTTTCTGGAAGATCCTAAAAATGTAGCCAAAGCACTGGAAGAAGTAAAACCTACTGCTATGTGCGCCGTACCGAGGTTTTTCCAGAAAGTATATGCCGGAGTTCTTGAAAAAGCTGAAGAAGGTTCATCACTGAAGAAGAAAATATTTGACTGGGCGCTTAAAACCGGATGGGAAACTGCAGAATTAAGAAGAATTGAAAAGCCTATTCCTTTTGGATTAAAATTCAAAGAAGCCGTTGCAGATAGATTGGTTTTCAGTAAGATAAAAGAAAAAATGGGCGGCAGACTGTGGTTCTTACCTTGTGGTGGAGCATCATTGTCACCAGAAGTTACCCGTTTCTTTGAATCAGTGGGAATCCATGTAACTGTAGGATACGGATTAACGGAAACTACCGCAACATTGACGCTTTTCCCTTTAACACATTTTGAACATGGTACCAGCGGAAAGCCATTGCCGGGAGTAGAAATGCGTATCGGAGAAAACGATGAAATTCAAGCGAGAGGAAACGGAATCATGAAAGGCTATTACAATAAACCTGAAGAAACGCAGAAAGTGTTCACAGAAGACGGTTGGTTTAAAACCGGTGATGCAGGAAAGTTTGATGATAAAGGAAACCTGATTATCACAGACAGAATCAAAGATCTGATGAAGACTTCCAATGGAAAATATATCGCTCCACAGCAGATAGAAAACCTTTTGACCAACAATAATTTTATCCAGCAGATTATGCTGATTGCAGAAGGAAGACAGTTTGTTTCAGCATTGATTGTTCCTAATTTTGAATTTTTACAGGATTACATTAAGAAAAATAATATTCCTTTTACCAACTGGGAAGATGCTGTAAAAAATGAAAAGATAATCAATCTTTATAAAGAAAGAATTAAAGAATTGCAGGATCACCTGGCAGACTATGAAAAAGTGAAGAAATTCACTTTGATGCCGGCAGAATTTGACATCAATACAGGAGAAATTACTCCGACTTTAAAGGTCAAAAGAAATGTGGTGATCAAAAAATATGCAGATATTATAGAGAAGATGTATTAAAAATTTTGACCTCCTTTTCACGTCAAATACAAATGAAGGTGTGAAAATCCCTCTCTTTTGGAGGGGGCGAAAATTCAAAGAATTTTTGACGGGGTGGTTTAAAATAATGACTTAAATTAAACTATGACGACACAAGATTTTATAGGAAAAGAAAATTTCACCATTCATACCCAAACGGTTTCAGAAAGCTGTCCGTCTAATATTGCCCTGATTAAATATTGGGGGAAATATGCTGATCAGATTCCTGCCAATCCAAGTATCAGTTACACTTTAAACCATTGTAAAACCAATACTTCAATGGAATTTATTGCAAACGAAGCTTTTTCAGTAAAGACCTTTCTGGCTGGTAATGAAGAAGTGAAATTTGCTGAAAAAATTGAGAAATATTTCAAAAATATAGAACAGTATCTTCCCTGGATTTTAAAAGGGAAATATATCATCAGAACAGAGAATACATTTCCGCACAGCTCAGGGATTGCAAGTTCAGCTTCAGGATTTGGAGCTATTGCAAAATGTCTGATGGCATTGGATGCTTCATTTACAGGAAAAACTTCTGAAGAAGAATCTTTAAGAAAAGCTTCATTTTTAGCACGATTAGGAAGTGGAAGCGCTTGCCGAAGTCTATACAACGGACTTGTGGTGTGGGGAAAAACTGATGAGGTAGAAGGGAGCTCAGATTTATTTGGGGTACAGTTTCCGAATGCTGAAGTTCATGAGGTATTCAGAAATTTTAACGATTGGGTTTTATTGATCCATGAAGGACAGAAAAGTGTTTCTTCAACGGTAGGACACGGTCTGATGAATACGAATCCTTATGCTGAAAGGAGATTTCAGGAAGCAAGAGAGAACTTTGTTCCCATGAAAGAAATCCTGAAAAACGGTGACATGGAAAGCTTTATCAAATTAGTAGAGCATGAAGCACTTACGTTGCATGCAATGATGATGATGAGTGATCCTGCTTTTATCCTGATGAAAACAGGTACTTTGGAAGTCATCAACAAGATCTGGGATTTCAGAAGAGAAACAGGATTGCCTTTATTCTTTACGCTGGATGCAGGAGCTAATGTTCACCTTCTATTCCCGGGCAATGGTTCTGAAGAACAGATTAAAACCTTCATCGAAGCTGAATTATTACAGCATACTCAGAAAAATGGGGTAGTGAAGGATATTATGAAATTCTAAAATTAAAAATATTCAATAGGAGTGGGCATTAGCCCACTTTTTTATTAATCCTCAGTAACCACAGTTTCACGTTCGCCATCTTCTTTCTTTCCTTCCTCTATCATGATTTCAGCTTCTGCTTTCTCTTCGGATGTCGCTGTTTCAATCAATTCCTCCTGTTCATCGTTGTGATGATCTATGAAAAACTTGCAGTATACCGGAAGGTGGTCTGAACCAAAATTTTCCAATGTCTTCAGTTGCTTAATAAAGATATCTTCACTATGAAACATCAGATCGATGGGAAATCTTAAAAGACGGTATTTCGCATGGAAGGTAGAAACAAAAGAATGTCCGATCCTGGGATCTATCAGATGACTTGTTTTTCTGAAAAGTACAGACGATCTTGACCATGCAACATTATTGAAGTCTCCCACTACAATAACAGGTTTTTTAATATCCTTTACACATTTGGCAGTACTTAAAAGATCGCCATCTCTTTCCTTTGAAGTTTCCTCTTCCGTAGGACTTGGCGGAGGTGGATGAACCCCGAAGAAAACAAAAGAAAAGCCATCAGCAGTTTGCATATGTACCTCAATACTCGGGATATCATCAGCTACAAAATAATGAGTCTTTGCTTCTTTGATTTCAATTCTGGAATAGAAATGCATTCCGTAGGTGTTTTCAAGAGTCACTTTATGCTGGAAGCCATATTCTTTTTCTAAAGGTATCATTGCTTTTTCCCAATCCCCATTGCTTTCCATAGTCATGAAAAAATCAGGGTTATGCTTTTTAACAAGCCCGATGAATTTCTCATATTCTTTATTGAACTGATAAACATTGGCAGAAATAAAATGCAGTTTATCGGAAGATTTGTGGCGTTGTCTGTGTTTTTTTACAGGATAAAAACGGGTGTATTTGATGAGGGTATGGCTGTGATGAACAAACAAAACCAGCAGAAGTCCCTGATAATACCATAAATATTCCTTAGAATCAGTAAAAAAGCCTAATAGAAAAGTGAAAAATATAAGGTAAGTAACCTGTATTTTAGCAAATTCCGGAACCCTGAATACCCAGTGAGAATGCTGAATTTTTGGCAGTATTGTCATGACCAGAAGAAGTATGGCCAAAGTCAGATAAATAATCCACATATAAAAAGCTCTGAAATAATTTTGACCACAATTTAAGGAAAATGAATTTTAAAATTTGTTAATCAATTTAAATTTTATTTTATCTATTTTTAAATATATAAATCTATACTATGAATAAAATAATTGTATTTCTTGTTCTTATAAGTATTTCAAGCTTCGGTCAGCAGAATAAAGATATTGAAAAACCTATCCGTAACCTGTTCCTTGGCATGAAAAATGCAGATTCTGAGCTTGTAAAATCAGCTTTTGCAGAGAATGCAGTGCTGCAGACCATTACTAAAGATGGGACTGTGAAAAGTGACAGCATACAGGATTTCGTTGCTTCGGTTTCAAAATTTACAAAAGGAGATCTGGATGAAAGAATCATAGTAGAAGCTGTTCATAAAGACGGAAATCTGGCAAGTGTATTTACTCCTTATTCTTTTTATTTAAAAGGAAAATTATCACATTGCGGTGCTAATAGTTTTCAGCTGGTAAAGCAGAATAATGAATGGAAAATCCAGTATATTATTGACACAAGAAGAAAGGATAACTGTAAAGAAATACAATAATGAAGTTCAATTGAAAATTAGTTTAAAAATAAAATGAAGATTCACCATATTGCAATCATATGTTCAGATTACACCGTTTCAAAGAAATTTTATACAGAAATTTTAGATCTGAATATCATCCGGGAAGTATATCGCGAAGAAAGACAGTCTTATAAACTTGATCTGGCTATCGGGGATCATTATGTGATTGAGTTGTTTTCTTTTCCCAATCCTCCACAACGGCCGTCACGACCTGAAGCATGTGGTTTAAGACATCTTGCTTTTTCAGTAGAAAATGTTACAGAAAAAAGAAATGAGTTAATCGGAAAAGGATTGAATTGCGAAGAAATCCGCATAGACGAATTCACCGGAAAAGAGTTTTTCTTTACCCAGGATCCCGATCAACTGCCGTTAGAGTTTTATGAAATGTAAAAATTAGTGGGCGTAGCCTGCAAAGAAACTTACTGCCATAATCGCTAAAACAATAGAAGAAATGACTACATATACGTAGTCTTTTTCTTTTAAATACCCTATTAAAGCGAAAACAATCCTCATCAAAGGGGTGAAGATCAACAGAAGAATTCCCAGCTGAATAATAGCCATTCCTTCTCCTTTACACAGAGAATCCCAGAAATGTCCCCATACTTTTTCAGAAGAAGTACCTACTACAAGGCTTGTATATTTTTCAGGCATTTTAAAGCCCTCAAAAAATAACTTGATAAAACCAATCAGAGAGGTTGCCACAGAAAGAATAACACCCAGCCTCAGAAGGTTTCCTACGGAGCGGTTCAGATCTACATCTGTAAAATTCTTTCTCATTATCTGAAACTTTTGTTGATACCGTTATACATCATGTAAATTGACAGAATGGTAATTACAATGGCAAAAAATACTTTTAATTTTTTTGTCTTTGATACCATCAGCGTTTTTGAGCCGATAAAACTTCCGATAACAACTCCAATTAAAACCGGAGCCACAATCACAGGAATAATTTCTCCTCTCTGGAAATAGATCAGTGCACTGGCTACAGCCGTTACCCCAATCATAAAGTTACTCGTTGTTGTAGATACCTTGAAAGGCAGTTTCATCATATTGTCCATTGCCAATACCTTCAATGCTCCGGAACCTATTCCTAAAAGTCCGGACATTGCACCTGCAAACATCATCATCAAAAATCCAGGAACTGTATTTCTGGCAGAATAGCTTTTCAATACTCCTTTATCAGGGAATGTTCCGTATAATTTCAGCTTCTCTTCCAGACTTCCTTTTACCAAAGGTTCCTGATGATCAGGTTTACCCTTAAGGTTTAAAATAACTGTTAAAAGAAGAATACTAGCGAAAATAATTCCGATCGTATTTGGGTTAAGCATCCCAGAAACCAAGGCACCCACAATAGCTCCTGCTGTGGTGGCAATTTCGAGAAACATCCCGATTCTCATATTGGTAAAGCCTTCTTTAACGAAAGCTACGGCCGCACCGGAAGAGGTCCCGATCACAGAAATGAGTGAAGCACCGATAGCATAATGCATTGGAACGCCGAATCCCAGCGTTAATAAAGGAATGATAATAACTCCTCCTCCTAAACCCGTAAGTGAACCTAAAAGACCAGCGGAAATTGCGCCAAGGAAGAGTATGATGATTTCTGACATACTACAAATAATGTTACAAATATAAAATTATTGTAGTAGTCTGCCAAACAATTTGAAAAAGATAAATTTAACGTATTTTTGCATGCATGAAAAATGTAATGAAATTATTTTATGTTATCCTTGGGGCAACTCCTAAAGGAAGAAATATTGAGCAGCACGATGTTTTCTTCGGAATAGCAGAGAATCTGAAAGATTTGATTCCGGATATGAAAGAGTTTTGGAAGGAAACAGAAGGTAAAATTCATCTGGATTGTTATCAGGAAGTTAAATTTGCTGACGGCTATGAAGTGGAAATTGTAGAGAAAGGAGAGAAATCATCAGAAAACCAGCTGTTTTTCCTCAATCTGGGAGGTTATAAGCCGGGTTTCTTTGAAGAGTTTCATGAGCAGCACTTAATGGTGGGGCAGTCTATGGGAGAGATTGTAAAAAGGGCAAAAGCTACCGAATTTTATCAGACCATGGGATTTGAAGGCGCTGTAAGCCATATTGATGATAAGCATGGGGTTGATATTGATGATATCTTCAATGTGAGCGACATTCTTCCTGCCAGTATGAAAGAAAAATATTCTATCGTTCTTAAAAAATCTGATGCAGAAAATCAGGAAAACCCGATGGGACTTGGGTATTTAAAAATCGATAAAATTCAATAAGAAGTAAATCTAATAAAAATAAAAAATGAAAATAGGAATTCTGGGAGGCGGACAACTGGGAAGAATGCTGATACAAAGTGCATTGAAGTATGATGATGAGTTTTACACTCTGGATCCGGCTTCTGATGCGCCATGTCATAATATCTCGCATTTTACACAGGGAAACTTTAATGATTATGATACGGTTCTGAACTTCGGTAAAGACAAAGATGTTGTAACCATTGAAATAGAACATGTAAATGCTGATGCATTGGCAGAACTTGAAAAACAGGGAATAAAAGTTGTTCCTAATGCCAGTATCATCAAAACGATCCAGCAAAAGATCCTTCAGAAAGAATTTTATAAAACTCATGATATCCCAAGCCCGGAATTTCAGGTAGTATGGAACAGTGATGAGAAAATTATCATGCCATTGCCATTTGTTCAGAAGATGAATACAGGCGGATATGATGGAAAAGGAGTACAGGTGATCAAAACAGAGGAAGATTATCAGCACTTATGGACAGAAGCTTCGGTAATTGAAAGTCTTGTAGATATTGAAAAAGAGCTTTCCGTCATTGTGGCAAGAAATGAAAAAGGAGAAACCAATATTTTCCCGGTAACGGAAATGGTTGCCGATCCAAAGCTGAATCTGTTGGATTTCAATGTATGTCCGGTTCTTCTGACAGAAGATGTGCAGAATCAGATTGATTCCATTACAGAAAAATTCCTGGATGCAGTGAACTCTCCGGGATTGTTTGCTATTGAATTGTTCCTTGACAAAGAAGGGAAAATATGGGTGAATGAAACCGCACCAAGACTTCACAATTCAGGACACCAGAGCCAGGAAGGAAATACGAATTCCCAGTTTGAGCAGATGTATCGTGTGGTAAAAAACTTGCCTTTAGCTGATACTGATGCCATTACTTACAGCGGAATGCTGAATCTTGTTGGAGCAGAAGGATATGCCGGAAAAGTAGTTTATGAAGGAATGGAAGATGTTCTTAAGTTACCTGAAACGTACATCCATTTATACGGGAAAACCGAAACCAAACCAGGAAGAAAAATGGGACACATCAATGTTCTTGCAGATTCCAGAGAAGAGCTGATGGAAAAGCTTGTACAGGTAAAAGGAATGGTAAGAGTGATTTCTGAGTAAAACCATTAAAAAAATAACAAAAGAGAGCTGTTTAAGACAAAACAGCTCTCTTTTGTTATTTAATTATTCAATAGGAACGGGCTTCAGCCCGTTTATCAATGATTATAAATTCAATTGGCTTTAGCCAAAACTTAATTTAGATTTCGGCTAAAGCCAAATGTATTCATGTTGTTTTATATCAGGCTAAAGCTAGATCCTATTGATGACTCAAATTGATTGATAATTTTAATAAAAAAATGATTATTTAGAAATAGATAACTTCCACCATCCCTCTTTCAGCTTCAATCTTCTTATTTAAAAATCTTCTGAATCACATTTCCAATCTCCACAAAATCTCCGTGATTTCCTACAGAACGTATTTCAGGACTGTTTTTATCATATTCTGAGAAAGGGAAGATCAGGAGGTAATTATTGTCCTTCAGATTCCTGTTCAGCAGTTCAGGGATTAGTCTCATTCTTGGAATATAGGACTTCATGCCTCGTTTTGCCATCAAAATAATCAAGGCTTCATCATCTTTCAGCTGGGCAGCGGTTCTTTCACCATCCTGCCATGTGCTCATAATGATAAACTCTGCTTCTATACTGGCTTTTTTCATGATTTTCTGCAGAATATCAATGATGTTTTCAGGAGCATAAAAAACAACTGTAGCCCCGGAGTTTCTGGCAATATTCCAGACTCTAAGCAATGCATGGAAGAATCCGGCATCCTTATCTGCATTCTCAGGAATCATCACTGCATATTTTTTTATCGTGGAAAGTGGTTGTGCAGCATGATATACCAGTACATTTACATCGTCATTCTGAAGATATCCATTGTAAAGATTATAGACAAAAGATGGGGAGAATCCTTTTTCATCCTCCAATCCAATGATAAGATCTGTAATTTTCTGTTCTTTAATAACATTATTGACTCCATTGACGACGTCATTGTCATATCTTTTTAGGGCCTGTAACTTCACATCTGCCGCCGCCGCCGCATCTGCCGCCTGGTGAAGAAGTTTTTCAGCATTCTTTACCGAAGACTCATTTTTATCTTCATTGATAACGTTTAAAGCAAATAAATCTTCTGTATTGGAGTGGGCTTTGATCAGAATTCCCAGATTCACCATTCGCTCAACAGTTGCCTCATGGTTGATGGCCAAAAGAATACTTTCTTCTTCATGGGTATTCCCCGAAACAGTATCTTCATTATCACTTTCAGCAATTTTCTGAGCACTTGCCATGGAAATAAAGGAGGAGATGGTACATGAAATCAGGATCAGCAGAATACTTCCGTTCAGTACATGTTCATTTAATAATCTTACAGGTTCTCCGGTTTCGGTTTCAGAAAGGATGATGTTGTATCCTACCATTACTGAAGCTAATGTAGCTGCTGCAGAAGCAGAACTTAACCCAAATATGAGTTTTCCTTCCTCTTTGGTGAGTCTGAATGTTTTCTGAGTCGCTACCGCAGAAAGGTATTTCCCTCCAATAGAAGCTACCAGCATAATTCCGGCTACTTCCAGCGTTTCCCAGCTTTTAAAGAAAACTTTGAAATCAATCAGCATTCCGACACTGATCAGGAAGAATGGAATAAAGATGGCATTTCCCACAAATTCAACCCTGTTCATTAAAGAAGAGGTGTGAGGAATAAGTCTGTTTAAAGCCAATCCTGCAAAGAATGCTCCGATAATGGCTTCTACACCAGCGAGTTCAGCAAGCATTGCTGCCAGATAAATCATCACCAATACAAAAATATATTGTGAAATTTTATCATCCACTCTTTTAAAAAACCAACGTCCGATAATCGGGAATACAATAAGTACAATCAGGGCAAATACTACAAAAGAGACCGATAATTTTACCCAAAATTCTGTTCCCACATCTCCCTGCGACATTCCCACAATCACGGCAAGTACCAATAAGGCGAGGATGTCGGTAATCATTGTACCTCCAACGGTAATATTGACCGCTTTATTTTTTGCAATTCCCAACTTGCTCACTAATGGGTACGCAATAAGGGTATGGGATGAAAAAAGACTGGCAAACAGAATGGAAGTCAGCATGGAAAAGTGTAAAATATAATACCCTCCCAGATATCCCAATACAAAAGGAACTGTAAAGGTATAGATACCAAAGGTGAGACTTTTCCATTTATTCTTTTTAAAATCACCCATATCAATCTCCAGACCTGCCAGAAACATGATATAAAGCAATCCGGTAGTTCCCGTCACAACAATGCTGCTGTCTCTGGATAATACATTGAATCCGTTCGGACCAATGATGGCTCCGGCGATGATAAGTCCCAAAAGATGGGGAACTTTAATTTTATTTAATAGCAATGGGGCTGCCAGAATGATAACCAGTACCAATAGGAACTTCAGTACCGGATCTTCTATAGGAAGACTCAGGTTGTGTATACTCAGTAAAATCATAAGTGTTTATTTTGTGGAACGTACTAATTCAACAGAGAACTTGGCGGTACAGCCATCGGAAGTGATGGTTCTGGTACCTTTGATCTTGTTGTCCGAAATATCATTAAGAAGAACGCTCATTTCTACATTCTTTTTGGCCGTAGAATCGGTTTTGAAAGATAGTCTGATCTCATTGTTTTCAAACTTGCCTGTGTATAACCTTACCAGATTATTGTTATTGATGATTTTGGTAATAGGCTGGGTAGAATCGTTATCAAACTCCCAGATGTCAGTACGCTGGTCGCCCACTGCATATTCACTGCAGTTAGACTCTGTACAGATGACCTTTCCGTTCCATGGACCGGAAATTTCCGCGGGCCATGAAGAAGTAATAACCACGGAGTCTTTTTTTGCAAAAATACTGTCTCTCATTTTCAGAAGTGACTGATATTCGGATTCTTTCTTCGCGAATACTTTTTCTTTTTCTAATAATTGTTTCTCCCTGTCTGTCAGGTTTTTCTCCTTCTCTTTGTAATCACAGCTTACAAGAAGAAAAGAGGAGACCAGAAATAAAAAAAATGTGTTTTTCAGCATATTGTATAGGTTGGAGTATACAATATAGGGAAAATGGAGGGAATATGAAACCCATGTGAAACGGATCTGATTTTAATTATATTTAATAAGTTAAAAAACAGTTGGATAGATTGGATGAGATTATTGATATTATTTTCCGCCTTAAGATTCAATCTTTTGTTTTTTAAACATTGCCGGATTGTAATTAATAACAAAAACCCCTACAATAATCAAAACCGCTGCAATGATGAATTTGGCGGAAATTTTTTCATCAAGAATCAACCAGCTTAAAAAAATAGAAATTACCGTATTGATATAAGCCAGTATGGATACCTGAACAGGAGAAACTTTGGTAAGGGCATAGTGAAATGCAAAAAAAGCGGCTACAGAACCAAATATTGACAGGTAAAGCATGGCAGAGATACTTTGCAAACTCCAGTTTCCGAAGTTGTAATCGTCTGAAAACAAAAAGGCAAAAATAATCTGAATAATACCTGCAAATAAAAATTGATAAAATAAGTTCAGGGAAATATTACCGCTGTGAAGGTTTAATTTTTTGGTGAAAATAGTTCCTGAGGCCCAGCCTGCAATGGCAATGAATAAGAAGAGAATTCCAAGTGCGTAATCCGGGTTTTTTAAATCATTAATACCATCCCAGAAAATAAACAGAATTCCGCTGAAACAGAGAACAACTCCTGCAAAAGCCCGCCAGCTGAATTTCTGAAGTCCTAAAGCCAAACTTCCGAAAAATACAAGAATAGGAGAGCAGGCACTGATGAGTGAAGTGAGACTGCTTGTAACTTCCTCTTCCGCTACTGTAGTCATTCCGTTCGCAATTACCAGCATGAGTAAAGAGAAGATAAACTGGTATTTCAGGTTGGTCCAGCCGATCCAGTTAAATTCTTTTCTATAGGTAAGAATAAGAAACATAATAATGGCCGCAAGAAATTGGCGTATTCCTGCTACAAACCATGCAGGAATAGTCTCTACCGCAACCCTTATAGATAAAAAGGTAGTACCCCAGACAATAGCAACGGTACATACAGCCAGTGTAAGTTTATAATCTTTCAAAATTTAAAGTGGTGTAACAACAAATATATCTATTTTAACTGGAATTGTTATGGATACAGATGCTGTAATTTATAGGAGTACAGATGAAAATTCTGAGCCAAAAAGATCTTTATAAATTCTTTACATTTTAAATGGAAGATCTATTGAAAGATTAAATTATTTTAGGAATTATAATCATAAATCGTTTCCCGGATTTTTTGTAGTTTTTCATCTTTACATTTTTATTTTTTATCTTTGAACATCTAATAAAATTGAAGATGGTAGGAATTATTATGGGCAGTCAGAGTGATCTGCCGATCATGGAACAGGCTGCAAATTTTCTTAAAAGCCTTGATATCCCTTACGAATTAACTGTAGTTTCAGCACACAGAACACCGGAAAGAATGTTCGATTATGCCAAAACAGCTCAGGAAAGAGGTTTGAAAGTAATTGTTGCAGGAGCCGGAGGAGCAGCGCATCTCCCGGGAATGGTAGCAAGCTGTACTACACTTCCGGTAATCGGAGTTCCTATTTTGTCCAGTAATTCCATAGACGGATGGGATTCAGTGTTGTCTATTCTTCAGATGCCTGGCGGAATTCCAGTGGCTACCGTAGCCTTGAACGGAGCTTTGAATGCAGGGATTTTAGCAGCAAAAATTTTAGGAAGCGGTAATGAAGAAGTAGCAGCTAAGCTTCAGAAATATCAGGATTCTTTAAAAGATAAAGTACTGGGAACTGTGGATGATATCAAAGCCCAGCACCCTAACCATTTTGACAAATAGTTTACTTTTAAACTCAAAATAAAAGCCTCACTTTCCAGCGAGGCTTTTTGTTTTTATTTCTTAATGAATTTTGAAGAGATTGTTTTTTCTTTCAGAATCAGCTGCAAAATATAATTTCCTTTCGGTAATGATCCTACATTAATCATATCCCTATTGGGATTTCCTTCCAATACAAGTCTTCCACTTGCATCAAAAATTCTGTAATTTTTAATGTCACTTAATCCTTCGATATGGATATCATCTGCGGCAGGATTAGGATAAAGCAGAAATTCTTTTCTGAGCTTGACTTCTGATGAAGATAGTAAACAGTTTCCTACCGTATCACCGGACATCGTCCATCCTTTGCTGATGAGAATATTCCTTTTATCTGCTGCATTGGAAGCATAAGTCAAAGGTGTTACAATATCTAAATCAACATTATTGGCAGTGTCAGTATTATCTGCCCATCCTGCAAGTGTTTTACTGAAATTTTCACAATCCATTCCTGTCTGCATCAAAGCCTGGGCTCCATTATTAACGCTGGCAAGATTCCAGCTTGCAAGGGAATGATTAAAGTTTGGCGTTTCCTTAAGAATCTGGTCTATTCTGGTAACCTTTGCCATATCCCAGTTTTCAAGAGAATGACTAAAGGCTGTGCAGCCATGAATAGCATGGGCCATATTGGTAATTTTAGACGTATTCCAATTATTTAAAGACTGATTGAAACCAGAATCAAAATGGAACATAAAGCGAATGTCTTCAAGGCTTGAGGTATCCCAGTTATTCATGGGTTGATTATAGTTTGGACAAAGAGCAAACATCCATTTCATATCAGTGACATTCGAAACGTCCCAGCTGTTTAATGTCTGGTTAAAGATCCCTCTTCCTGCAAACATAAAACTGAGATCAGTTGCTGATGACATATTCCAGCTATTAAAATAAGGAGGATTGAACTGATCGGGAATTGAAGTATTGATACTATCGAAGATAATAGAAAACATAAATCTGAAATTCTTAATCTTAGAAGTATTCCAGTTTTGCATGGAGCTTGCGCCTGTAAAGGTTTTTGCACCATAAAACATATAAGAAGCATCTTCAACATTACTAAGATCTGGAATGTCTGGAGCAGTAATCTGAACAAGTTTACATTGGCTGAAAGCACTGTTCATTGTTGTCCAGGTAATATTTCCCCATTGTTCTATTTCCAGTATTTTATCTGCACTTCCGTTGATCTGCCAGACCGGAAAAATCTGATCCGGAAGCTGAACCTCCTGTACATCTCCAAATTTTATGTGTTGAAAAACTCCATTCCCGTTACTCACTTTTACCCTATATTTTGCATCATTCTTTTCTGCGATTGATGTACCAAAATCAATAAGAACCTGTTTTGTAGAGGTTATATTGGTAAGAGAGCCGTTGTGCTGGGGATAGTCTACCTCTTCCCAATAAATATCATAGTTTTCACCAATTCCGGGAAACCATATTTGCTGAGAACTTGCCTGGTAGGGAGCACTTACAGTGACAGGCTGTATTACCGTAGAAGCAGGCTTCCAGATAGTGATAAATTCATTCTGGGCTTTTACTATACACAACAGGAAAATAAAAAATCCTGTCGAAAATTTTTTCAATACCATATTGAGGTTTTATAGTTATTTCTTAATGAATTTTGAAGAAATTGTTTTTTCTTTCATGATGAGCTGTATCATATAATTTCCTTTTGGCAAAGAGCTTACATTGATCAAATCATTATTAGGATTTCCTTCTTTTATAAGCCTTCCACTTGCATCATAAATTTTATATCCTTTAATATCAGCTATTCCTTCAATATGAATATCATCCACTGCAGGATTAGGATAGAGCAGAGGTTTTTTATTCAGTTTTAAATCAGATGAAGATAATAAACAGCTTCCTACAGTATCACCTATGAATGACCAGCCTTTATTGACAAGAATATCCCTTTTGTCTGAAGCATTTGAAGCATATTTTAATCCTGTTAAAGAACCTAACGAGACATTGTTTGCTGTATTGGGATTGTCTGCCCATCCCATCAATGTTTTGCTGTAATTTTCACAATTAAGGCCTGACAGGGTTAAAGCACCATTACCATTGGTAAGAGAAATTAAGTTCCAGTTTCCTAATGACTGATTAAAACTTGATGCAATATTCAGGATCTGATCTATTCTGGTTACTTTAGTCATATCCCAATTTTCTAAAGACTGGTTAAAGGATGTACAGCCGTGAAAAACATGAGCCATATTGGTAACCTTAGACGTATTCCAGTTGAGCTGCTGATTGAAAACCGGAATCATATGAAACATAAAATGCATATCCTCTAAGCTTGAAGTATCCCAGTTATCAAGACGTTGATTGAAGCTTAAACACTGCCCAAACATCCAGCTCATATCTGTCACCTTTGAAACGTCCCAGCTATTAAGAGTCTGATTAAAAACAGTTCTGTTTCCAAACATATAGCTGAGGTTCGTAGCAGAAGACATATTCCAGCTGTCCAGATAAGGTGAGTTGAACTGTTCTATTACTGCAGAAGATGGATTCACATCAAATAAAAGAGAGAGCATAAAACTGAAATTCTTAATTTTCGAAGTATCCCAGTTTTGCATAGAGCTGGCCCCCATAAAACTAGTTGTACCATAAAACATAAAAGAAGCATCTTCAACATTATTAAGATTAGGAGTATCTGTTGCCGTAAGCTGCATAAGCCTGCACAGACTGAAGGCACTCTCCATGGTTGTCCACGAAATATTACCCCATTGTTCTATTTCCAGTATTTTATCTGAACTTCCATTAACCTGCCAGATAGGGATGACTTGCTCAGGAGCAGGAAATAGTTGGGGAGTTCCAAATTTTATTTGCCTGAAGATTCCATTACCATTCGTAACTTTTACCCTGTATTTGGCATCATTTTTTTCTGCGATGGATGTCCCGAAGTCTATAAGAACCTGTTTTGTGGAAGTTACATCGAGTAGGGAACCATTGTGCTGTGGATAGCCTACTTCCTCCCAATAAATGTCATAATTATCACCAATCCCCGGAAACCATATCTGCTGTGTGGTTGCCTGATAAGGAGCGTCTACATTAACTGCCGGTAATACAGTAGATGCCGGCTTCCAGATGGTAATAAATTCATCCTGAGCTTTCGCCATGAAAATCAGTATCAGAAAAAAGAGTGTTGAAATTTTTTTTAATAGCATGTTGAGAGTTTATGGTTATTTTTTGATGAATTTTAGATTCTGAATATTATCTTTTGAATAAAGCTGTAAAATATAATTCCCCGGAGTTAACGCCTGAATGTTAATCTGTTCATTCACCAGATCTCCGCTTAAAACAATTCTTCCGCTCATATCAATAATTTTGAAATCTTTGGCATTGGAATTTTTTACATAAATAATATGGGTAGCAGGATTCGGGTACAGGCTTAGTTCACCTTTCACTTTTACATCAGAAGTTCCAAGGAAAGATTGGCATTCTCCGTTGTATGTATCTCCGCTGATCGTCCAGCCTTTATTGTTGATCAGATAACTTCTGGCCGTTACTGCTGCATTGTGGGAATACGTAAGAGGAGAAACAGAAGATAGATTAATATTATTTGGAGTTGAAGGATTTTGACTCCAGCCATACAAGGTGCTGTCATAATTCTGGCAGTTCAGTGCAGAATTTTTAAATATATTGGAAGCGTTCAGTAAAGAACTCAAATTCCAGCTTCCTAAATTTTGGTTGAAAAGAATAGCATTACTGAACATGTTATTCATGTTTTTTACTTGCGCTACATTCCATTTTGCTATATTCTGATTAAAACTTTTGGCACCGTTGAACATATCCTGCATCCATTCTACTTTTCTTGTATCCCAATTGGAAATATTGCTGTTAAAATTCTCAGCATTATAAAACATACCACTCATAATGGTAACACTGCTTGTATCCCAAATAGATAAATCCTGGCTGAAGGCCTTTGCTCCATAAAACATGTGATTCATTTCTATGATTTTTGAAGTATTCCAGTTTTTAAGAGGATAATTAAATTTCGTAGCCCCGGAAAACATAAATTCTGCATCAAGATTGTTAGACATATCCCAATTTCCAATAGGTCGGTTGAACTCAGCAGCTCCATTAAACATGGCTGTAGTAGAAGTTACTTTAGAAGTATCCCAGTTGTCTAATGGCTGATTGAAAAGTTTAGCTACATTGAACGTGATGCCCATCATCGTCACATTGGAAGTATTCCAGTTTCCAACCGGCTGATTAAAAACAAAACATCCTGTAAATGTTCCAAGCAATGTAGTTACATTAGACGTATTCCAGCTATTGATAGAAGGATTTCCCACCAAACCATAACATCCGGAAAACATATAAGACAAATCAGTTACCTCTTTCAGATCAGGAACATCTGTTGCTGTAAAATCTAAAATTTTGCACGCCTGAAATGCTTGTTTCATTGAAGACCATTGAATGTTTCCCCATTGTTCTATCAATTGTATTTTATGAACATCTCCTACAATTCCGTTATCATTGAACATATCCCAGTCTGCGAATCTTATCTGGTGAAAATTACCGTTTCCGTTGCTTACTTTCAACCGGTAAGTAGCATCTGATGGGTTGGGATTGTGTGGAATTCCAAAATCAATCAGGAGCTGATAGGCAGAAGTTACATTCGTTAAAGTGGCATTGTGAGAGGGGTAGCCAATTTCTTCCCAATAGATCTGATAATTCGTCCCTATTCCGGGAAACCAGATTTGATTATTGTTTGAGTTAATGGGAATTCCTATATAAGGATAGGGAGGTGGGGGAAGACTGGGTTTCCATACCGTGATAAATTCATTTTGTGCCTTTGCCATGAATATCAGCAAAAGAAAAATGAGTATTGGAATTTTTTTTAAAATCATGTTTATGGTTATTAGTTTTGTTGAGGTTTATTTTTTCATGAATGGAAATGAAATTGTTGAACTCTTTGTCATAATCTGTAAGATATAATTCCCTGGAGTTAAGAGGTTGACAGGAATTTTATCGTTGTTCAGGTTCTCTTTGACAATCGTTCTTCCACTCATATCGGTGATGATAAAACTTACAGTATGTGGGATATTTTTCAGGTAAATTATATTCGTTGCCGGATTGGGATAAATGGCGACTTTATTGTTTATATCATTTTCAGAAGTTGAAAGTGTCTGATTGCACAGTCCGTTATAAGAATCGCCCGATATAGTCCAGCCTTTATTATTAATTAAATAATTTCTTGCAGCTACTGCGTCAGCATGAGAATAGATTAATGGAGAAGCACTTGATAGGTTGATATTAGCTGGCGTTGATGAACTCTGGCTCCATCCATAAAGGGTCTTGTCGTAATTCAGGCAGTTCATCGCAGAATTGAGAAACATGCTGGTAGCTGTTGTTAACGAACTAAGATTCCATCTTCCGATATTTTGATTAAAGGCGGTGCCTCGGAACATTTCGTTCATATTGGTGACATTGGCCGTATTCCAGTTTTGAAGATCCTGGTTGAAATTTTCTGAATCATGAAACATATGCTCCATGGTGGTAACCTTAGCTGTGTTCCATTTACCCAAAGATTGGTTGAATCCTGTAAAATCAAACATATAAGACATATCTGTAACATTCGAGGTATCCCAGTTCCCCAGTGGCTGATTGAACAGATAATCATCACCAAACATATAATACATATCTGTAATGGTAGAGGTATTCCAAGTATTGAAAGAAGAGTTGCCAACTAATGAAGTACATAAATAAAACATCTGGCGCATACTGGTTACCATGCTGAGATCTGGTGCATCAGTGGCCGTTACATCCATGTAATCGCAGTATACGAAAGCATTGTCAAAGCTTTTCCATTTTATATTTCCCCATTGGGCAATTTGGGTAATTTTTGAACGGTCTGAAGCATTGTACGTAGGAATTAATGTATTGTCAAAGAATCTCACCTGGTCAAAACTTCCGTTTCCATCACTGATTTTGATTCTGTAGCTGGCTTGAGCAGGAGATGGATTTAACGGTGTTCCTAAGTTGATGATGAATTCAGTTGTAGAAGTTACATTGTTCATCGTCCCGTTATGTTGCGGATATCCTACCTCTTCCCAGGATACCTTGAAATTGGTTCCCCGGCCGGGAAATTTAATGTTTTGTGCGTTCTGGGTTTTCCAGATGGTGATAAACTCATTCTGAGCTTTGGAGAATTGAAATAATAGAATTAATAGAGTAGATGGTAAAAGTTTTTTGTACATGTCATTAGTTTGTGAAATAAGCGTAGCTAAAATAACAAAAAACTTAATATATTTTTAATGTAAATGTGAAATTTATAGTATTTTATGTGTTTTAATGAAATTTTATAAATAAAAAACTCTCCAAAATGGAGAGTTTACTTTATTCCTGAAGCATATTGTCACGTGTATTTTTCTGGACTGCTATAGCTCCGAAGAGCGCGAGTAAAAAAGCAAAGGCATAAAACCCTTTTTCACTTGGAAGGATGGTGGCATTCCAAAGTCCGATGGCCAATAATACAATAGATGATAATGTAGCAAACCAGCAGATCCCATAATAAATATCTGTTACCTGAATATTTTCTAACCTGTCACGCACTGCTTTCTGTAGAGAAACAACAGCAAATAAGCCATAAAGAAGAATGGTAAAATAATATCCTTTCTCATTCAGCAGCATTTCAGCTCTGGCAAGGCCGACGATGAAGCCAATCATTCCTGCTCCCAATGCTACCCATGATGCAGCAACGAATGCATTTGATACTCTTTGTTTTTTCATAGTTTAATGTTTATTTTAAGAGGGCTAAGATATTCATTTTTTATAAATAGAATCTTAATGGAGGGAAAATATGGGGAAAATACTGAACAGTGTCTTCAATGTTTTTTTTAATTTATCAATTATGGTTTACAGGAATAAGCTCATAAAAAAACTCTCCAATTTGGAGAGTTTACATATTATTGAGTTATATATTCGTAGTTGTATTGAGCGGAAAGGCTTCCATTAGCTTCTTTTGATACAACCTGTACTGGGAATCCGGCACTGTTGTATTGAATAGTGGAAGTTCTGCTTTGAATTTGTTCCCAGACTCCATTGTTTTTAGAGCTTATCTTTTCTGTAAGATAATTGTTTTTGCTTATCACATAAGCGCCACCCATCATAAGTTTGAGATATTTGTTGATATTCGTATAAGGGTTCAGTTTATCATCATAGGAATAAACGATTCTGGTACTGAAACTGAATCCTGTAGTCTCTGAAGTTTCTGATGAAATATTGTTTCCGTTATAAACATATGTATCTACAATCGGATTGGAACAGTCCGGAGATTGGCAAAGGGAAGAAGAGATCACCTGTCCGCTGGTATTGTAGTTGAAGGTAATCGTTCTGTTATTGTTTGGGTTGGTGTAAATAGCCTTAACGTTTATCAGTTGATCTCCGTTATAGTTGAAAACTGAATAATAATCTATAGTACCATCCGGCTTATAATAAGTGGTTTTTGTAGGTTTTCCGTTATTGTATTCGAACTTGGATGATCCTGATGCGGACAACGTTTTGATAAGTTCACCTTGATTATTGTATTCAAGTGTTTGTATACTGGTCTGTGGCTGAGCTGGGTTGTCGTAGTAAACTATAGTAACTTTACTTAATAATGTCTTTGGTTCAGAAGGCGTATTGGTTCCATCATTATCATCATTACTGCTGCAGCTGTTAAAGAATAGAGCAGAGCTCATGAGTCCCAGAAATAAGAAATTTTTCATGTTATTTTTTTAGCTGACAAAAATAAGAAATGGCTGATTGTACTTTATAAAAAAATCCCACTATCTTAGAAATAGTGGGATCATATCATGTTTATTGTGATCTTAGTATCTGTAGTATTCAGGCTTGAATGGCCCTTTTACGTCAACTCCGATGTATTCAGCCTGCTCAGGAGAAAGCGTTTCAAGCTCTACGCTTAATTTCTTAAGGTGTAAAGCAGCTACTTTCTCATCTAAGTGCTTAGGAAGCATATATACTTCATTACCATAAGCTGCAGAGTTGTTCCATAATTCGATTTGAGCCAAAGTCTGGTTAGAGAAAGAGTTAGACATTACGAAACTTGGGTGACCTGTAGCACATCCTAAGTTTACCAATCTACCTTCAGCAAGAATGATTACTTCTTTTCCTTCAATAGTATAGATATCAACCTGAGGCTTCACTTCAGATTTAGTCTGACCGTAGTTTTTGTTCAACCAGGCCATATCGATTTCGTTATCGAAGTGACCGATGTTACAAACGATCGCTTTATCTTTCATTTTAAGGAAGTGCTCTCCTCTTACGATATTAAAGTTACCTGTTGTAGTAATGATGATATCAGCATTGTCTACCACAGTATCTAATCTTTTTACTTCATAACCGTCCATTGCAGCCTGAAGCGCACAGATTGGGTCAATTTCCGTAACAGTAACGATAGAACCAGCTCCTCTGAAAGAAGCAGCAGTACCCTTACCTACGTCTCCGTATCCGCAAACTACCACTCTTTTTCCGGCTAACATTACGTCTGTAGCTCTTCTTACTGCATCTACAGCAGATTCTTTACATCCGTATTTGTTGTCGAATTTAGATTTAGTAACTGAATCATTTACGTTGATAGCAGGCATTACTAAAGTTCCGTTCTTCATTCTTTCATACAGTCTGTGAACACCTGTAGTGGTTTCTTCAGAAAGTCCTTTAATGTCTTTTGTGAACTCAGGGTATTTATCAAAAACCATGTTTGTTAAATCTCCACCATCATCCAAGATCATGTTTAATGGCTTTCTGTCTTCACCAAAGAATAAAGTCTGCTCAATACACCAGTCAAACTCCTCTTCATTTAATCCTTTCCAGGCATATACCGGAATTCCTGCAGCAGCAATTGCAGCAGCAGCATGGTCCTGTGTAGAGAAAATATTACAAGATGACCAGGTAACTTCAGCTCCTAAAGCTACCAATGTCTCGATAAGCACAGCCGTTTGGATCGTCATGTGAAGACATCCTGCGATTCTTGCTCCTTTAAGTGGCTGAGATGGTCCGTATTCTTCACGGATAGACATCAAACCAGGCATTTCTGCTTCTGCAAGGGTAATTTCTTTTCTACCCCATTCTGCAAGGGAGATATCCTTAACTTTATAAGGAACGTATTGTGTTGTAGTACTCATATGTAATGAATAGTTTTTAAATTCAATTGATAACGAAAGGCAAAATTACGATTTATAATTAAGATATAAAAACGACACATCAAGTTCAGTTTTATGAGATTAAACATGAGTTAATATTATTTAGTCTTAATATAAATAATTAATTTTAGCTGATAAAAATATATATTATGAGTCAAACCCATACAGAAAAGAAAATCAAACCTGTTGCACCAAAAGTACAAGAACTGATCAATGCTTCTAAAAGCATTATTCTGGCTACTGTAGATGCAGAAGGAAATCCCAATTCAAGTTATGCCCCTTTTGTTCAGGTAGAGAATACATTTTATATTCTGGTATCTTTCATGGCAAAACATACTAAAAACCTTGCTGACGGAAGAAAAACATCCATCATGTTTATTGAAGATGAATCAGCTACGAAACAGATTTATGCCCGCGAGCGTTTAACTTTTGAAGCAACCACTTCTCAAATTGAAAGAGATTCTGAAGTATGGACGCAGGTAGTTGCCAAGCTAAAAGAGACTCACGGAAAAGTAGTAGATGTCATTTCCGAAATGGGAGATTTTATTTTAATTGCCCTTCAACCTGTGAAAGGATCTTATGTAAATGGATTCGGGAGCGCTTATTTTGTAGATGCTAATCTGGAAATTGTAGAACATAGAAATGACGTGAATCATCAGTCTAAATAATTAAGCATGGAGCTTGAAGAAGGATGCTGGAAGTTGATAAAAATTAAGCCGGTAGAGAGTTTGTTTTTTCATTAATGGTCTGCAAATTATTTTATAACAAATAGTAACTTCCATCCTCCAGCTCCCAGCTTCAAGCTTTTTTTAGTATTTTTGTTTCATATAAAAAAGAATGCCACTCTACAGAGATTTTTCAGATGATAATGCCACCATCCTTGTTTGGAAGTATGATGAAAGTGAAGAGCTTGATATCCATAACCTTCTGGAGCCGGAAAATGCTGAAAAGGTAAAAGATTATCATCCCAAAAAATTATTGGAAGTCCTGATGGTACGCAAACTCCTGAAAGGATTAAAGCCCGATTCTAAGATTTTATATAAAGAAAGAGAACCTTTTCTTTCTCCCAATGATGCGGAAATTTCCATTACACACTCTTTTCCCTTTGCAGCCATCGCCATTTCTAAAAATAAAATAGGAATTGATGTTGAAAAGTTCAACCCGAAGATTTTAAGGGTGATTGATAAATTTACCTATGAAAATGAGCGTGGGTTCATTCCTGAAGACAAAGCAGACACTTTTTATACAATTATATGGAGTGTAAAAGAAAGCATGTACAAAATTCACCACTCAAAATACTGGTCTTTAAAGAAAAACTATGAGGTAAAGCCTTTTGAGCTGAAACACCTTCATAAGATTAGCTGCCGTGTCTATGACGAACAGTTTTCAGATGAATTCAAAGCCAGGGTAGAGTTTTTCGATGACTACTGCTTTACGATTGTGGAGGAGTAGGATCAGTTTCGTTTTTATATTTTTCTATAACTTTTCTCTGTTCTTTTGCTACATCATAGATCAGTTCCAGGATGTCATGGATGTTTTTAAGCTCTGTTAAATGCGATACTTTATCAGGATCTCTTCTGTCTACGATGTCATTTTCTTCAATCTCCGTTTTTCTTTTCAGAAGCATATCTTCAATAGAAGAATCTTCAGGCTCAAGGCGGCTTTCCATTTTCAACGTTTCATTGATGTCATTTCCGTTGAGAAGGGTAGAGGTTTGCTGCATTTCTGCTTCAATTTTTCTGCTCCAGCTTTCTGCATCTATTTCAGGATATTGTTCATTACTCTTGGAATATTGAGAAAGAGAAGCGGTATATGCTGTGATCAGATGTGATGTAGCTACAAATTGGTGAACAACTTCCAGCTTTTTCTGCTGGTTTTTAGGATCCGAAATCATTCTCTGGAAATTGTCGGAAAGGTTGGCCAAAGAAATGATCGCATTTTTTCGCTTTACCTTGTAATCTTCAAGGTCAAAATTTCCCTGTAAGAATTTGGAAATCACACTCTGGAAATAGATAAGGTTGTCTGTTGCAGACTTCTTCATCAGGTCCAGATTCTGGGTATGTTCCCAAACCGGAAGTACAATGTAAGATACTGCAAAAGCTATGATTCCGGCAATGGCTGTATCAAATATTCTATCTTTAAAAATGATATTTACTTTTCCCGGATTTAAAAAATTAAAACTCAGGAAAACATAGATTGTCATAAATAATACCGCCCAAAAATACCGTCCTTTCAAGAAGCTGAAACACATGATCATGCTGATAAGTAAAATAGCAAATAAAACACCGTTAATATGTACAAAATGGAGAATGGCGTAAGCAATGCTGGCTCCTGCAATTGTTCCATAGAGACGGAGAAGATTTCTCTGCTTTGTAATGGAGTAGGCCGGTTTTAAAATAGCAGTAATGGTAATTAATATCCAATACGTATGTCCCAATCCTAAAAGATCAAACATTGAGAAAATATACCCCAGCAGCAAAGCAGTTGTAATTCTTATCGCATGGCGGAAATGGGAAGAGGATAACGAAATATTATTCCTTAAAACCTTAGCATTGAGTTTGGGTTCATTAGGCATAAATTTTTTCAAATCTAATCCTGTGGATAAACTCTTTGCCAGTTTTATATTCTGAGAAAATACTTTATAAATCTCGTTGATTTCTTTGGTGATTTCATAGATACGCATCAGGATCTGGCGCAGGATCATGAAATTTTCCAGGTTGTCGGGAGAAAGCTGCTTATTTCTGAGTTCGAAATAATTATAATTAAGATTCTTTAATTCCTGTTCCAGATTCACCATCGGTTTTGCTCTGGTACCACTTTGAAGCGCGATTCCGATATTAGTGATCTCTTCTGCCAAAAGATTGAGATAATCATGGATATTAACGAGAATCATACTATCTTCAAAGCTCTGCTGAAGCTTCTGATAATCACTTTCAGAGGTCATCAGCTTTTCATGAAGGTCCATAGAATTCAGGAACATCAACATCAATAAACGACTCGTTGTTGTGGATTCATTGACTATGGTTCTCGTTTTAAAAACAGTTTCTCTGGTGTCTTCCTGCAGGTTTTTTATTTCAATCTGCTTGGCGATAACCTGAGTGGTCAGTTTATTAAAATCCGGATTCTTCTGATAATAATTCGCTTTAATCTTTAAAAATTCAGCCAGCTGAAGATAGTTTTCCCCAATCATCTGGCTTGCCAGTTTATAAGGACGGATTGTTGTTACAATAAGGAATATAAGTAGAAACCATATACAGCCTGAAGCAAAGATCAGTAGACTTTTAAAGATATTGCTTCCTGTAAGATGACCGTCAATAAAGATGGCAAGTACCACAAGCGATAATGAGCCTACAGCTGCTAATCTCTGACCATACACTCCAATGAGCGAGAAAAACATTCCGAAGACGATCACCTCCAGAAGTACCAGGGCTTTAATATTCATCACAAGACTTGCGATGAGCGCGACAAAAACAAAACAGAAGATCGCAAAAGTAAGGGCATTCCTTCTTCTGATGAAAGGACCTGGCTGGTCTGTAAGCGCTACAAAGCTGGTTCCGAGAGGGAAAAGGAAATATTCCTTCAAAATCCCGAAGTGGGCAAGGACTAGACAAGGCAGAACAGTAGCTAATGTAATTCTGATAGCAGAATATACATACTGACTGGTTACAAATTTTTTTAGTTCTGCCGAATAGTTCATACTACAAAAATAGCTATTGAATTTAAGAAAATCGCCATAAAAAAAAGACTTTTATAAACTTAAATATTATATTTTTTTAAGTGGGTTGTTATACTATTAAAAAAATTGAAAAGCAATCAGATTAATCACCAGGGATTAGCCATTCATATTTCAATGGTGAATTTTTTGCTTCGTAAAGTGAATAGTGAATGATGGCAGCGTGTAAAATAATTTGACAAGCGAAGCGGATTGACTATTCACAATTCATTTTTAACACAACAGCTAACAAATCTTGTTCCATGAATTCTTACCTTAGCCTATCTCAACTCTTAAATAGCAACTTTATGAAAAACACCCTTAAAAATATCTTCGTCATATTCTTTTCTTTTTTCATTCTAAGTTGTAGTTCACAGAGCAAGGAAAGTTTTAAAGCAAAAGAAATTTATAAATCCAACAGTCTGATTGTTACTCAGATTTCAGAAAATGCTTTTATTCATACTTCTTTTAAACAGACAAATGATTTCGGAAATGTACCCTGTAACGGATTGATTGTAAAAGATAAGAATGAAGCTATTGTTTTTGATACACCCACTAATGATAAAAGTTCAGAAGAACTGATACAATGGATTAATGAAAAACTTCATGCAAAAATCAATGCAGTGATCCCGACTCATTTTCACGATGACAGTCTGGGAGGATTGCTGGCATTCCATAAAAAGAATATTCCATCTTATTCGTACGTTAAAACAATAGAACTGGCTAAAGAAAATAATTTTGTTATTCCTGAAAACAGTTTTAATGATTCCGTTATTTTGAAGGTAGGAAATAAGGATGTTGTCGCCAGGTATTTTGGAGAAGGGCATACAAGAGATAATAGTGTTGGATATTTCCCGAGTGAAAATATTCTGTTTGGAGGCTGTTTGCTGAAAGAGCTTGAAGCAGGTAAAGGATATTTGGGAGATGCGAACGTTTCCGCCTGGTCAGGTACAGTTGAAAAAGTTAAAAAAGAATATCCCAATGTGAAAATTGTAGTTCCCGGACACGGAGATTATGGAGATAGGAGACTTCTTGACTATACTATTACATTATTTAAAGGTCAATAGTGAATTTTTGCTTCGCAAAGTGAATGGTGAATGGTTGTAGTCTGTAAAAGAAATTGACAAGCGAAGCGGATTGACGATTGACAATTGACCATAAAAAAAGCCTCATTACAATGTATGAGGCTTTTTTTATATAGCTGTAGCTGTTTTTTAACGATCGTTGTTGGATGTTTCTTCTCCAATGTTCCAGGTAAGACCGAAACGAAGTGTGTTATCCAAAGCACTGTTGATTTTAGACATATTGATCAGGTAGGAAAGATCAAGTCCGAAAGAACGGTATCTTAAACCAACACCCGCTGTTGCAAACTGTCTTGCTCCCTGCTCTTCACTTTCATGGAAGTAACCTCCTCTTACAGAAAATGCATTGTCATAAGAGTATTCTAAAGCACCACTATACATGATACTGTTTTTGTTTTTGAAAGATTTTCCGATACCAGCCATTGGCCCTACATTCGGGATTTGATAAATAGGCTGTCTTGTATTGGGATCAATTCCTGCATACTCAGATCCGGGAACCAAAAGTTTTGAACCTTCCACAGAAATTCCAACTCTGTTCATATCATCCAGGTACATGTCATATCCAACCCCTAATCTTGCCATTGTAGGAAGATAAGATCTTGATTCTTCATTTCCTGTATAATCCAGTTTCGGACCTACGTTCTGAATTGCTAAACCAGCATTCACTTTACCATCATATCCTCCGATACTGGAGAATCTTGGTGAGGTATAGTATGCTGAAACATCTACTGCGAAACTGTTAGCCGCTTTAAGTGTAGTGTCTGTGTTGAATCCTCCGGCTAAGTCTGAACGGATAAATCTACCGGTAACAGCACCAGAGAATGAATCGGAAAGCTTCAAAGCATAAGCAACGTCAATTGAGAATTCGTTTGGTTTTGATGTACCCATTGATGCAATCTCTGTACCTACCAGCTGAGTAAGATCTACCTGCCCCATGTTGAAATAATAGATACTTGCAGAGATTGTAGATCTCTCTTCCTGCCCCAGAAACTTGTGGAACGAAGCATATAATAAGAATACATCATTGGTAAGTTTTCCCATGTAAGGCGTATAGTTAAGACCTACGGAAGAACTTGTTCTGCTGAAAGGATATTTAGCCGCATTCCAGAATTGTGAAAATGCATCCGGAGAAGTCACCACCCCTTGGTCTCCCATACCTCCTGATCTCGCATCAGGCGCAATTCTTAGGAAAGGAGCTCCGGTAAGAACTGGGTTTACTTTACCTAAATCTTGCGAATAGCCTAAAAAACCAGCACTCAAACCAAATCCTAAAAGCAGTTTAGTAGTTAAATTCATATGTTGTCTTTTATATATTATCAGTTTTTTATTAATATTATTGTCTATGTATTATTTAATTATTTCAAAAGTACCATTTTTTCTACAGCTGTAGCACTTCCTTTGCATTTTTCTTGATTTTGACTTTTTGCAAATATCTTAAAAATATACGTACCTTTTGCTACTGTTGACCCAAAATCATCTCTTCCGTCCCATTCTATTGCCTGACGAGGGGTTCTAAAGCCCTGTAGGAACGGTTCTGCGACTACCGGTTGTGATAAAGTTCTTACCAATCTTCCGGTTATTGTATAAATTTGTACGTTCACATCCAGGATATCATCACAATTGTGCTCAAACTGAATATAGGTTTTGTTTGTAAACGGATTTGGCCAGTTCAGCGGACGGTTGATCGTCAGGTGTTGGTCAGATTCATCTTTAACTTCAAAATTTAACGTAGCAGATGTAGAATTATTGTTTATATCCCAAACTTTAAATGTCAATTGATGTTGTCCAATTGCTAAATTTCTGAAAGGGTAGCTTACATTTCCTTTTTGGTAGTCAGCAAGACTTGGATTTAAACATCCGTTTCCTTCTCCCGCACTATAAAAATCATTTAAAACAACTGTATTGATAATCTGTCCGTCCAGGTATGTTGTAATATCATGACCTACCCCTGATCCTGTGGAGTTGATTCCTGTGTCATCCGTAAGACAGGCAAGAAGCATTGGATTTTGGTTGGTAATTCCACCATCCGCAAAGTTGGTGTTATTCATGTACAGTTTTACTTTTGGAGGCTGGTTATCATTGATTCCATTAGGGTTGATATCACCTACCTGTACTGCCTGGTTGTTAAAAACATCCGTTGACTTATTGTCTGCATAGGCTAAAATTCTTCCCTGGCCCACCGCATAATTAATGTCTTTAGGAACATAGAATTCTGCAGTGAATACTCCGTTTACAGCAGTTCCGGCAGCTTTTACAATAGCACTTCCTTCCTCTGTATAATCTAAAACAGGGGATAAAATACCGGTGTTATTTAGCGTTTTCTTATTTAATCTCTTATCAAAAATATTGATGCTGACTCTCCCGTTGAAGGTATTGTTCAATGTTCCGTTTGGATTATTGATGTGTCCTTTTATTTTCACGAAATCCAATCCTCTGATCAGTCCCGGAACAGGAGTTTCAATATTATCAATGGTAAGGAGTCTTTGCGGTCTGCTTAATTTCATAGCAGGATCACCAAGGAAGTTTACCTTTAGGTGGTTATTGTTTGGCCCCTTTTGCTTTTTAGCAAGTAAGTGAGCATTTCCTAATGTATTGAAATCATCATTGGTTAGTTTAAATATATTCTGAGTGAATGTATTCGTAAAATCACGTCCATAATCTACACCAATAGCACGGCTGGAAGTAATCATTGTCGATGCACCTCCCTGCTTCATTTTGATAAACTGTTCTCCTACAGAATTTGTTGAAGGCTCATCCCATAACGTAAATTCACAAGTGATGGTAGAAACAAAAGGGAATCTGCTGTATACATTAGAGAAATTGTTGGCATTCTGCACCTCAGTAGAGGTTAATACTCTTTCCTGTGCCCAGCCATTGATTCCTCCATGTCCGAAATAAAACAGATATAAACTATTTCCGATCGCATTGGAAATAGCCTGATTTACCTGCGGATATCTTCGTCCTCCAGATGTACTCTGAGCGTTGAAGGCATCCATATATAATTTTTTAACGTTATATTCTTTCAATTCAAGCTGGCCGGGCTGTTCAAATATTGTAGCCAGACTGTTGTCCATTACATTGTGGAAAGGACTTCCTCCTTCGTTATTATCATCCACAACGAAATCAAGTCTCATACGCCAGTCTCCGAAAGGAGTCGACTGTCCTTGAAGAGAGTTATAATAAGCCAGCGTTTTATTGATCATATCTCCTGCTTCACTCGCGTTTGCAGCCGGGATTCTTCCCACAGGCAGATCCGGTAAATTATTTTCAATTAATAATGTGTTCTGCGGTTTGGTCATTACAATATAATCATCCGTTACAAATGAGGATACGTAATCTGAAGACTGCTCACTCTGATAGCTGGAAACAACATTTGAATTATTGGGAACTCTGTTTTTATAATCAAATGAAGCATCACCCAGAATAAATACATATTGAAGTCTGCCAAGAGGAGTATTGAGTTTGCTAACGAAATCTCTTATAGCCGTAAGATCTTTACTTCCGCTGCCGTATTCTTCATAGATTTTGTTGACATCTACAATTTCCACCTTATAATTATGAGCGGTCTGATGATAGTTGGCAAGTCTTTGTGCCTGGCCCATCATTTCAGGAACCGTCAGAATCAGGTAATCTATATTTTGTAAAGCAGAAAGATTCTGATTGGAAATTCTTCCTACAAACTGTGGACTGAAAGCCGCATCAGCACGGAAAGCCACAAATTCATTATTGAAATTCTGATCAGCTGCCGTATAAGCAAAGTTGAAAGCGCCGCCTCCGGCTTTATTCACTCTTCTGTTGGCATTGGTAATATCTGTTACGTCCCATACCTGCTCTATATTAGCAGCATTGGTAATACTGAACCCGTAATCTGTATTGCTTCCGCTTACAATGGAATAATCCCTGAAGTTCATCTGTGACCCATTGAAGGCAAGATTTTCTTTGTACTGAACTTCTACATAGTCAAAATAGAAAGTTCCGTTGGGGTTTTTAGAAATATCAGGATTATAAACCATTGTAATCTGGTTTCCGGTAAGATTGGTAAGCGTTCCGGTATAGGTCACAGGGTAGAAGGTATACTGATACGATGAAGTATCCGTAGGGATCGTTTGCAGGGGATGCGGATTTAAATTATTGATTTTAAAATCAATTGTATTCTGCTGCGAATTATACGCTACCACCTGAGTTCTGTATCGTATAACATCACCTGCCTGTATAGGTGAGTTGGTAGAAAGTGTTACTGTTTTTTCATTGCTGAAAGGAGTGTCCTCCACCCATGTTCTACCTACTTTCAACAGGTTTTTCTGATCCTTGTTGATCACCTGGTAACTGTCATATCTGGTTATCAGCTGGGCAGGAAGGTTTCCGTCAACAGTCGGAACTCTTTTTCCGGAACCTTTGTCAAAATTGATATAGTAATAAGAGTAATCTTCATATATATTTTTGACATTATTACTTCTTTCGCTGAATCGGGTATCTTTTCTTTTAAAACCATTTCCATTGGAAGTGTCATAAAGATTATATCCATCAGGACCCTGAGCGTAGAAAAGAGCATAATCATTATCGTTCCACACCCCGTCATCTTCACCTACTACCTGAATGGCATTCTCCTGTAAAGCGCCGTATCTTGCATCCTGGTTATATTCAGGAAGCATTACCCCTCCGTTTCCATAAATTCTGAAATTTTTAGGATTTACAGAGCCGGGATTGATTCCGTTGTCTTTTAAAAACTGTGATGTAATTTTGAATACGCCGGATTTGTCAACTTTTATTTTATAGAAGTTGCCGCTTGATAATGGATTGGCAGTTGTTCCTATTTTATTAACAGTCCCTGTAGTATTTACAAATGAAGAGGCTTCTGAAACATTAAACGAAGATAATCTCTGAACACGGCCTTTTACATTTTTAAACAAGGCAACACTGATGCTGGCATAGCTGTCTCCCTCCAAATTATAATAGGAAACATCTGCTACATCATAATCAGGAAGTCTTCCTTTGTCCAGTTCAAATAAATCCTGAGCAGGAACGCTTTCCCAGACAAGATCTGAAATTTTAAGCTGCTTTTCTCCGATTTTTTGCTTGGTTACTATAAAAACATTATTTTGGCTGAAAGAAAAACCCTCATTTTTAAAATTAGGAAGATTTAATTTTGTATCGCCAAAATCCTGAATTTTTGAACCATTCCATTCTATGGTGTTTCTTTGGGCGTAAAGTGTTGATGCAAAAGCGATTAAAGATAAAAGCGTAATTTTTCGTTTCATGTTTACTATTGAAATTGCTAAATTACAAAATAAATGAAAATTTTAGAATTAAATTGCGATACAATAAAATTAAATTGTTAACGTTTTTCAAAAAAATCAAATGTTTACTTGATTTATTGAATAATTTATTTTTTCTTTGTACTTTGAAAATATTTATATCGACTATGAAAAAACTAAAGTTGTTTTCATTAATAGCATTAAGTTCTACACTTGCATTAACCAGCTGTGGCGGATCAGGAACCAGCAAAGGTGGCGGTACCAAAAAATTTGTCAGTAAAACAGGTTGGAAACCAAACGAAAAACAAGGTTGGTTTTTTGCAGGAAAGCAACAAAAGCAGAAGGGGTGGCCTGGAATGGTATATGTAGAAGGTGGAACTTTTACAATGGGATTAGTGAAAGATGATGTTATGCACGATTGGAATAACACACCTCGCAGAATGCAGGTAAGTTCATTCTTTATCGGAGAAACAGAAATTACTAACTACGAATACCGCGAATACCTTACATGGTTGAAGTATGTATTCCCACCAAGTGATCCTAGTTTTAAGGAAATCTATAACGGTGCTTTACCGGATACCTTATTATGGGACAACAAATTAGCAAGAAACGATTATAATGAAACCTATCTGCGTTCTCCGGAATTTGATTACTATCCGGTAGTAGGTGTTTCATGGACTCAGGCAAACAGATACTGTGAGTGGCTGACAGACAGAGCGAATGAAAAAGCTTTGATGCAGTCTGGTATCATTGCCAAAGATTTGTATATCAACGAATCCAACAACCAGGGAGGGACTGCTTTTAACATGGATAAATTCAAATCGAATGATCCGGAAATGCAGGGATATATCAATGAAAAAAGAATGCAGCAAAAAACTGGTATGAAAACTACAAACCAGAGATTGCTTGCAGCTAACAGAGCTCCAAATTCTGCAATGGTACAGAAGTTCAGACTTCCTACCGAAGTTGAATGGGAATATGCAGCTCTTGGTATGGCGAAAACCAGAGAGTATAACCAATACTTAGGTAAAAAACCTGAAATCGAAAGATTAAGAGGTACCAAAGGAAGAGACAGAGGAATGTTCCTTGAAAACTTCAAAATGGGTAAAGGTGACTACTCAGGGATTTCAGGATGGAAGAACGATGGTTCTGCACAGACTTCTGACGTAAGAAAGTATCCGTCTAATGACCTTGGTGTATATGGTATGTTCGGGAACGTTTCAGAATGGACTGCGGATGTTTACAGACCAATCATCGATGAGGACTACAGTGATTTCAACTACTATAGAGGAAACATGCCTCAGGCTATCGTAAGAAACGGTGACGGAACTTATAAAATGATCGACGAAGGTACTATCAAATATGATACTTTGGCTGACGGAAGATTAGTTTATAAAGGACTTCCTGGACAATTCGAAAGACAAACTATCGCTGATTACAGAAACTACAGAGATGGTGACAGACAATCTTCTTTAGAATATTACAGAGCTTCTGATTCTGCCGCAGGTTTCGATATGTACAATTCACCTAAACAAAGCTTTGTTGTAGATGGTGCTGGTAGAGTTAAGTTACAAAAAGATACCAAAGACAGAACTTCAGGAATTTCTAACGAGGTTAGAGTTGTGAAAGGAGGTTCTTGGCAGGATACAGCATATTGGCTGGATCCGGGACAAAGAAGATATAAAAATCAAAACAGAGCTTATGGTTGGGTAGGATTCCGTGTTGCACAGGATTCAAGAACTAACGATAAGGGTAGAACTAGAAGATAATATTTATCAAAAAATACTTATAAAAAACCTTCCGGATTTTCGGAAGGTTTTTTTATTTTTGAACCATGAAATCGCTTCGGTTAAAAAGTCTGAAATACTCATAGAGATTTGGCGATTGCATATGACCTCTAAAAAAAATATATATTTCCACATGAATATAGAACAGTTTTATCCTTTATTTCTGCAAGCATCAAAAGTGACTATTGATAGCAGAAAAATAGCAGAGAATGATATTTTCTTTGCCTTTTCCGGTGAAAATTTCAATGCCGCTACATTAGCAGAAAAAGCCATAGATGATGGAGCGTTGGCTGTAATTGTTGAACTTCCGGAATTTGAAAACAGAGATAAAAATATTTTCTATGTTCCGTCTACCCTTGAGTTTTTACAGCAGCTGTCTATTTATCACAGAAGCAAGCTGAGCATTCCTTTTATCGGGCTTACAGGAAGTAACGGGAAGACGACTACCAAAGAATTGATTCATGCTGTCCTTTCAGAAAAATATAACGTACAGTATACATTTGGAAACCTGAATAATCACATCGGAGTTCCTTTGACAATCCTTTCTATTAAACCGGAACATGAAATGGCTGTTATTGAAATGGGAGCCAACCATCAGAAAGAAATTGAGTTCCTGTGTACCATCGCTCAACCTGATTTCGGATATATCACCAATTTTGGGAAAGCTCATTTAGAAGGATTCGGTGGATTTGAAGGAGTAATTAAAGGAAAATCTGAGCTTTATGATTATCTTAAAAATAATAACAGAACTGTTCTTGTTAACGAAAATGATTCTATCCAAGCCGATAAAACTGAAAATTATTCATCTAAAATTACTTTTGGAAAAGAAACATCAGATTATAATTTTGAATCTTTTTCCGCAGAACATTTTGTAGGATTGACTTATCAGGGAGTAAAAGCCGTTTCAAAGCTGACAGGGGAATATAATTTTACCAATCTTTGTGCAGCAGCAAGTCTGGGACTTCATTTCGGAATCAGTTTTGAAAAAATAAAACATGCTCTGGAATTGTATACACCTACCAATATGAGATCACAGGTTGTGAAAAAAGAGGGCAGGACTTTAGTGCTGGATACCTATAATGCCAACCCAAGCTCTATGACGGCTTCTTTGAATAATTTCATCAGTTTTGAAGGAAGTAAAACCATTATTATCGGAGATATGCTGGAATTGGGTGATGAGAGTGAGAAAGAACATCAGAACATCTTAAAACTGGCTCAGGATCTTAATTTTAATGAAATTATTACAGTAGGAAAACATTTTAAAGAGGTTAATTCTTCAGATCTTGCTTTTGAAAACACAACCGTCTTAATAGAATATTTAAAACAGAATAAAATTCCGTCTGAAAATATATTGTTAAAAGGTTCCAGGGGAATTGCTCTGGAAAAAGTAATCGACTTTATATAATAATACAAAAAGAAAAAGGAGGTTGAAAAGTTATTGAATAATACCTTCCAGCCTCCTTCTTCCAGCTTTTAGCCTTTAAGCTTCCAGCTTCTTCATATCCCAGAATTCCTGTACTATCAGGATAATATTTTTAAAGGTACTTGGAAAAACTTCTTGCTCAATTTCTGATGTCGTTTTCCAGGCTACCTCGGTAATGCCTTCTTCTATTTGTGGTTTGGAAGTATCTTCACCATCAAAGTTCATTTCAAACCAATGGGTGCATTTAAGGATTTTCTCTCCGTTTCTTTCTATATAGATATGGTAAGTGGTATTGATGAACTTTAAAAGTTCAACATCACTCAATCCGGTTTCTTCTTCTATTTCCCGTACTGCAGACTCTTCTCTGGATTCTCCTTTTTCCATCTTACCCTTCGGAAGATCCCATTTGCCCAGTCTTTTAATAAAGAGAATTTTACCTTCAGGATTATTTACCAGGCCTCCTGCTGCTTCTATAATTCTGAAAAGCTTTTTGAATTCCTGCCATATTTCATCCAGATTCTCTCCATACACATTAAGTTCCTGCACAGAAGTATTCTCCAGAAGATCTAATGCTATTTCTAAGGTTGTGAAACTTTCATACCTGAGCTCTTTTTCAAGATTTTCAGGATATTGAGACACTAATAGCTTTTTTTCGTTGACAAAAACTTTATACATTTTATGGGAAATTAATTACGACTGAAAATCAAATAGTTATTTTTTTTAACATTAAAACTCAGAGTTTTTTACTATTTTTTATTACAATCACTCACAAATATATAAAATTGTCGTAAAAACTAACGATTAAATGTGGGCATATTTATCTGTTTACGTCTAAGTCAGAAGGAAAAATATACTCTTTATTCATTTGAAATATGAAGGTCAGAAAATATTTGAAAAAAATTTAATGAAGGAGTTTCCAGGCTTGAGATTATATTTTAAAAGTATGTTTTAGTGGTGTGCCTTTGTAGATTTTTTTTAATTTTGCTAGAGTAGCAAACGTATGGATACAGGTTTCATCAGATTTATGAAAGCAAATTACTCCAGATTTTATGAGTCCAGATATTGTATGATTAGAAAATTATGTAGTAAATAAAATATTGAGTAATAGTTTGAAGTATTTATGCACAAAAACTTTATACATTTGTAAGAGTTAAGAATTTAATTATAAAAAATAAAAAATGAATTTAGAAGGACGAAAGATTATTGTTAATAAATCATCTAAAGAACTTACCGAGTTGCTGAAATCACCTGAAAATTATAAAGATTTTATGCCGGACGGTCTTCAAAAATTTGAAACAAGAGATAACGGATTTAAATTTGGACTACAGGGAATGCCGGAAATCGCGTTAAAAATAGATGAAGTGGATGACCAAAAAGCTGTTTTAAGATCTGCAAGTTCAAGTCTTGACTTTACCTTAACAGCAACTTTAAACCCGATTAATGATAACCAGACTGAAGTTCAGATGTTATTTGAAGGGAAATTCAACCCGTTCATCAAAATGATGGTAGAAAAGCCATTACAGAACTTTATCAATACGCTTACCGATAAAATCGAAGCTTATAAATAATAAAAAAACCTTCAAAATGAAGGTTTTTTTTGATATTTTTATACTATGACTCCCGAGCAATGGTCGTGGGAACTTCCTGTAGCGGAAGAAAGTATATTTACTTCATTATTTATTTTTAAGACTCCCATAAAAGCAAAGATCAGGGCTTCCTTATAATCGATGATTTCCTTTTTAGGGATAATTACTTCAGTTTGTGTTTTTGATCTTATTTTTTCGATTAAAAATGAGTTGTAAGCTCCTCCTCCGGTAATAAGGATATGTTGTATATTATTTGTATTGATAACATTGGCGATCTGTTGTGCGCTATGTTCCGTAAAAGTGGCAAGGGCATCTAAGATTTCAATATTTTTAAGAATCGGAAATATATGCTCATGACACCATTCGATTCCCAAAGATTTTGGGTGTGAATGCTGATAAAAATCTAAAGCATTAAGATCCTTCAGTAAAGCTTCATTTATTTCTCCTTTTTGAGCAAGCTCTCCGTTTTCATCAAAACTTTTGTTGATTTGTTGTGCTAAATAATTCAATACAATATTAACCGGAGCAATATCAAAAGCGATTCTTTTTCCGCCTGAATGTAAAGAAATATTGGAAAATCCACCAAGGTTTAAACAGGCGCTGTACTCTGAAAAAAGTAATTCATCACCTATTGGAACCAGTGGGGCTCCGTTTCCATTCATCAGCACATCCTGACTTCTGAAATCATAGATAACGGGTAATCCGGTTTCCAGCTTGATCGCTCTGCCGTCTCCAATCTGAAGGGTAAATTTTCGCTTAGGTTGATGGAAAATCGTGTGGCCATGAGAGGCAATCAGACTGATGTTTTCAAGCTGATGTTTATGAATAAATTCTTTCACCTGCCGGCCAAGGTAAAAACCATATTCTGAATTCAGTTCCAGTAAATCTTCAGCAGAAAGATGAATAGAGTTTCTAAGTTTGTTTTCCCAATCCTCAGAATAGGAAATTGTCTCGGCTTTCAGGATCTGAAAAGTCCACTTGTCCTGTTTTTCAAATTCAGCAAGACAGATGTCCAAACCGTCCAGACTTGTCCCGGACATCAGTCCAATAGCCAGAGCTTTCATTATTTTTCGGATTATTTTTTATTCTCAGAAATTCTCTTTGAACTGAAATCTCCTGAGTTGTTATAGAAAGTATATTCAGAAAAGTCATCCTTTGCGGTCATTCCATTGGCTCCTACCAGCGTAGAACCGTCTTCCATGGTAACATATACAGTATCTTTGGTATAGATTCTGTTTTTTCTTTGATCCCAGTAAATACTCTGCATGGCAAATCTCTGACCTTCATTGGTTTTTATCCTTACGTCACCTTTGGCTTCATAGAATTTTTTGTACTCAAAAATGCGGGCGTATTTAGCTGTAATCCTTCCCGGAACCTTAGGTTTCTTTTTATCAAAAAACTCAATATCAATTCCTTTTCGGGCTACTACATAAGGGCTGTCGATCAGCTCATACTTTTCGATGATGGGTGCTTTGGCTTTTAAAGTGACAAAGCCGGAGTCACGCTGTATAATATTGGCGTTGTTGATGATCTGTGAAGGGAAATTTTTGCTTTGGCTGCCATTTCTTTTGGTAAGGTCCTCTTCACAGGATGTCAATATAAAAAATATAGCACAACTAAAAAGGCATGCTATATTTTTATATGATATTTTTTTTGAAAAATTCATTCTAGTTATAAAGAGTCTTTCTGAACCATTTGTCAGCAAAATTAAAGCCGATTTTCAGGTTGACGAAGTTCTGATTGATCAGGTTATTTTTAAGAGTTCCTCTTTTACCTACTTCCAGTCCTATTTCAAGACCACTCATTCTTGTGATACTACTTGTTTTGAATGGAAGCATTACCCCGGCAGAAATACCGAATTTGTTGATACTTGTTCCTTCCAGTTTAAGGTTTCCTCTTTCGTAGAAAGCTCCATATCTGTAGATTACTCTTGAGAAGTAGCTTCTGAAGTTGTTATAGTTAGGTAAGTACCATCCACCCGCAGAAACTCTGTACGTGTCCTGGAAGTCAAAGGTTTTACCGAAATAAGAGATGTCTTCTCCTTTTTTATAATCCACCTGTCCTGATAGGAACCAATGGTTTTCACTTCCATATCCAACCCCTACGGATGCCTGTAATGGAAGAAGGTTTTTAGATTTTGTTTCCTTCTGTTCTATAATGGTCTCATAAACCTTATTGGTTTCCTGAGCATCAGAATATCTGTAAGTACTGTTGACATACTCAGTAGTCATATTACTGGTATTCCCAAAAGTAGCAGTTGCTCCTACTGTGAACTTCTTATCAGTACGGGTATTTAAAGTCTGGTAGCTTGTACCAAGGGTAAAGTTAAAGTTTCTGACTCTGTTTTTAGTCTGATAACCATTAACATATTCACCAGCATAACTACCTGTAGCAGGGTTGTACGCACGGAATTCATTAAGGTCATTAAGGTCTCCAAAATAAAGGTTAGCTCTTGCTCCCACAGAAAGTTCCTGATTAATTTTATAGGAAACAGCAACCTGTGCGGCATTCAATGTTCCGCTACCTTTAAAGTTATTTTTATACATTGGAGTTCCGTCTGCAGCAAATTGTTCATTTACGATATCGTAACTCTTAGAACTGTATGGCTGATAAGAGATCCCCATTTTCACTTTTGGAGATAGTGGAAATGCAAGAGATATATTAGAAAGATACGTAGAATGCTTTGTAGATTTCATATCGTTATAGTTCGATTTGAAATAATTGTTTTCATTGGTAGCCTCCAGTCTGATACTCGTAAGTTCGAAATTGGCGTTGTTTGCCGGGTTGGCAAAATTGAAACTACTCGTGAAATCACTTATAAAAGCAGTTGATATACCTCCCATAGAAGTAGTCTCGATCGTATTATCATATTTCACATCTCCAATTCCATAGGTTGCATAAGGTGAGTTGCTTAGACTCTGTGCATTCAGAAAATATCCAACTGATATGAATGATACTACAAAGATTTTTTTCATTCTTTATTTTTAACAATGCGCAAATATCTTAAATATTAATGAATTGTAAAAATTATATGTGGTTAAAGTTTGTTAAGGGCCTTTCTTTCAAAGAAAAATGCAAATTTTCATCCGTTAAAATATCAATTCTGTTATATAAAAAAGGCTGTCCAATATAGAACAGCCTTAGTTTATATGATATATTATCGCTATTGTTTATTTTACCTGAAGTACAGATCGGCTGTGGCTAAAGCTTTCAAAACTGAATTTCCCATGGTATTTTCCCATTCCTGAAGTTCCCACACCTCCAAAAGGTAAGTAATGTGAACCTACATGGATGATCGTACTGTTGATTTCAGCATCTCCGCTTGTGGTATGATGTAAAACGTTATCTGCAAATTCCTGGTTTTCTGTGAAAACATAGAGTGCCAACGGTTTCGGGCGGTTGTTTATTTCTTCCAGGGCCTCATTAATATCATTATAGGTCATTATAGGAAGTATAGGGCCGAAGATTTCCTGCTGCATTACCTGATCGTTCCAGGTGACATTATCCATTAAAGTAGCTTCAAAATGACGGGTTTCCAGATCATAGCTTCCTCCATAGATTACTTTTTCAGGAGCTGCTTCCAGATAACCTGCCAGATGTTTGATCTGATTCTGGCTTACAATTTTCCCGATTTTTCCTAATGACTGACCTTCATAAGTAGTATTTAAATGAGCTTTAAACTTTTCAATAAAGGCATCCTTTACAGATTCGTGGATATAAATATAGTCCGGAGCAACGCACGTTTGCCCACAATTGATCCACTTCCCGTAAGATATTCTTGCTACTGCCTTATCAAGATCCGCATCTTGATGAACAATTGTTGGTGATTTTCCTCCAAGTTCCAGTGCAAGAGGAATTAATTGTTCCGCGGCTGCTTTCATCACAATTTTTCCAACGTTCGGACTTCCGGTAAAGAAAATATAATCAAAAGGAAGGCTTAACAACAGGGTATTTTCTTCAATCGCTCCCTGAATAACTGCCACATAAGATTCATCGAAAGATTCTTTTACAATATTTTCAAGAACCTGGGCCACATGCGGCGTGTTTTCAGAAGGTTTCAGAATCGCTGTATTTCCGGCAATCAAAGCTCCGATAAGCGGACTGAATGTAAGCTGAACAGGATAGTTAAAAGGACCAATAATATAGGTAACACCATAAGGTTCATACATTACTTTGCTTACCACTTCAGCACCTGATGGATGTGGTTTTGAAGGGACAGGAGTAGGCTTTGCCCACTCATCAATATTTTCCAGAAAATAATCCAGCTCACTAATAACAATTTGAATTTCCACATACTCAGCTTCCTTTCTGCTTTTCCCCAGATCAATAGATAAGGCTTCGCAAAGATCATCCGTATTTTGTAAGAAAACTTCACGAAACTTTCTTAATTGTGCTTTTCTGAATTCAATATCTTTTGTCTGATTGGTTTTGAAAAAGGCTTTCTGCTGTTGAAATATTCCTTTGATTTTTTGTTCCAGGTTTGTATCCATTGGTGTATGATTTTTACTATTTGAAAAAGTGTGAAATCGTAATGAATTTACGAAAAATTTTATCATGCAAATTTATTGCTTAAAATTAAATTGTGTAAAATTTAATTTTAAGTTTTATTCTAATCTTATTATTGATGTTTCCTATAATAGAATAGGAGTGTTATTCTTTTGAAATTTATACTCTATAGTTTTATGCATTTTAAGCAGACTTAATTTTATAAATTGAAATAAGATTTTTTATCTTTGAAACATGAATTGGGAGAACATCGCCGGACAGACAAATCTGAAAAAACTTCTTAGAGAAAGCATTGCTGAAAACAGAGTGAGCCATGCCCAACTTTTTGTAGGAAAAGAGGGATACGGAACACTTCCCATGGTTTTGGCGTATGCAAAAGAAATCCTAAATCGTGAAAATGAGCATGCAGCAGCAAAGGTAGAACACCTCAATCACCTGGATCTGCATTTCAGCTTTCCTGTTTTTACGGACAATAGAAATTCTTTAAGTAAGAATAAATTTGATGAATTCAGAGAAATGATCATGGCTTCTCCATATGCAAGCTACGATGACTGGACTGCGTTCTTAGAGTCGGAAAATAAGCAGCTGTTTATTTCTGCAGATGAAATTGATGACCAAAACCAGAAGTTTTCTTTGAAAAGTTTTGAAGGAGGAACCAAAATCCTTATTGTATGGAGAGCAGATAAAATGAATATCGCGGCTTCAAACAAATTTTTGAAATTTTTAGAAGAGCCGCCGGCAAAAACAATTATCCTTCTTACGGCAGAAAGCACCAATGATATCCTTCCTACCATTCTTTCCAGAACACAGATTGTAGAAATTCCTAGACTACATGATGAAGATATTGAAAACTATCTCAAAAAGAACTTTTCTGTTTCAGATGAAAAAGTGAAAGAGATTGTTCATGAAGCGCAGGGAGACCTTAATGATGCAGTAAAACTCCTCAATTCCGGAGATAAAACCAATGAATTTGAAAAACTCTTTGTACAATGGGTGAGAGATGCCTTTATGGTAAAAAAGAAACCTGAGTATTTGAGGAGTATCATTCTTTGGGCAAGAGAAATTGCTGGATGGAACAGGGAAAAACAGAAAAATTTCCTGAACTATTGTTCTGAGATCTTCAGACTGGCACTGCTTCAGAACTATCAATCCGAAAATCTGGTATATAAAAAGATAGATGCAAACGGGTTCAACTGGGGAGGATTTTCAAAATTCATCAGTGGAGCCAATATTGAACCTATTTTAGAAGAAATCAATACAGCCGATCTGCATCTTACCAGAAACGGAAATCCTAAAATTGTCTGGACCGATCTGGGTATAAAATTATCGAGATATATTCACAAAAGCACATAAATAAAACTCCGGTATTGTTGCCGGAGTTTTTGTTTCATTCTTTTTAAAGCTCAAAATTTCTAAGACAATAAAAAGGAATTATTTCAGGAATATTATCGGAACTTTAAATAAAACGGGTAATTACTGAAGTTTTTTATTGCAGAGAAAGGCTTTCTTATGGGTCTTGCATTGGATTATAGAAACTGTCTTTTCTTTACAATAAATTAAATCTATATTAAAAAATCAATCAATCGTTTGATTTGTGTTAAAACTTGTGTACATTTGCGCCCTGAAAAATGAACACGAACATGATTTCAAAAGAAGAAAATATATTATTCGCAGCCGAGAAGCTTTTTGCAGAAAAGGGTTTCGAAGGGACTTCCACCCGCGAAATTGCAAAGGATGCTAATGTTAATATTTCTATGATCTCGTATTATTTTGGCTCTAAGGAAAAACTTTATGAGAAATTAGTAGAATACAGAATGAATGAAGGTCAGTTCTTTTCAAAAGATCTTTTGGGACGAACCGATATCAACGAGTGGCAGAAAATTGAAAAAGTAATTGATCAGTTTTCTAACAAGATCCGTACTCAAAAATGCTTTTACAGGATTATGCAGAGAGAGCAGGTGTATACCAAGAACCCTCAGATTGTAGAATTTTTAAAGCAAACTAAAATGGGATTCCTTTCTATGTATTCACAAATATTGGAAAGCGGTCTTAAAAATGGAATTTTCACCAAAAATCCACCTATTTATCTCCTTCATTCCACTGTAAGCGGAACTTTATTTTATGCATTCAATGCAAAAGAAATGTATAAAGAGTTCCTGAATGAAACAGAAGATGAAGAAGTCTTTGATGAAAAATACTATACTGAACTTAATAAACATATTAAATACTTACTAAAAGACCTTTTAGGTTATGAAGAGAATAAATAACTCAGTGATTGCATTATCACTATTCGTAGGAATAGCAAATGCAAATGCTCAGGAGAAAAAAACACTTTCTCTTGACGAAGCTGTACAGTTGGGAATCCAGAACAGCAAGAATCTCAAGATCGATGCAGCCAAGATCGAAGAGGCTACAGCTGATCTTTTGGAAGCTAAAAACAGACAGTTGCCGGAATTGAAAGTATCTGGCAGCTATATGTACCTTCCGATAAAACCGAATGTAGACATCAAACTTCCGGGTGTTTCAGGAGCAGGAGGTCCAGAAGTACATCAGGTAGCTTACGGCTCAGCAAATCTTAGCGTTCCAATCTATAGCGGAGGAAGAATCAAATATGGGATTCAGTCAGCTAAATATCTGGTGGAAGCTTCAAAATTAAGCACTGAGAACGACAAAATTGCTATTGCTTATAATGTTGCCCAGGCTTATAACAACTTATTTAAAGCCAATCAGTCTATCAAAGTTTTTGAAGAAAACCTTGCCGCTTCTCAAAAAAGAGATGAAACATTTCTTAAAATGGAAAACAATGGTTTAATCGCAAGAAACGACAGATTAAAGGCCAATCTTCAGACTTCAAATATTGAACTCCAGCTATTGGAAGCTAAGAACAATTACAATATTGCCAACATCAATATGGATTTGTTACTGGGAATTCCTGAAACTACTGAGTTAGAAGTGGATGAAAACTATATTGAAGAAGGTTCAGATGTGAAACCGGTTGACTTTTATGTTACTGAAGCCAGAGAAAACCGTAAAGATTTACAGGCTTTAGCACAACAGAGAAAAGCGGCAGAGTTGGGATCAAAAGCTGCAAAAGCTGAAAATCTTCCTTCTATCGCATTTACCGGAGGTTATGTAGCCGCGGATATTCCTAAGTTTCTTACCGTATACAATGCCATCAATGTAGGAATTGGGGTTTCTTATAACCTATCGAACCTGTGGAAAGAAAATTCTTCATTAAGACAGTCACAAGCGAGAGAAAAGCAGTTGGCAGCTACGGATGAATTACTGAATGACAACATTAAGCTTGACGTCAACAGAGAGTATCAGAATACAGACTATTCAAAAAAGAGAATTGCTGTTTTTGAAAAATCAGCTGAGCAGGCTAATGAAAATTACAGAATTACAAAAAATAAATACGACAACGGTCTTGCAACAATGACAGAATTATTGGATGCAGACGCAGCGCAGATTGCAGCTAACGTTGGAGTAATCAATGCTAAAGCAGATGCTGCCTTGGCATATAGAAAACTATTACAGACAACAGGAACTTTAACAATTAAATAATCAGATCGAAACCAAAATGGAAAATAATAATACACAGGCAGCTGAACCTAAAAAGAAAAAAAGTTTAGTTTTTCCTATCATTTTAGCAGCAGTAGTAATCGGGGGAGGAATCTATGGTTACAGAGCCTTTACGTACGGACAGTATCATGAAGAAACTGACGATGCTCAGATCTCTTCCAATATGGCACCGGTAATTTCTAAAATCTCAGGTTATGTAGCTCAGGTAAAAGTGAAAGACAACCAGTTTGTAAAGAAAGGAGATACGTTGGTGATTTTGGATAACAGAGATCAGAAAATGGCTCTTGACCAGGCTCAGGCAGCATTATCTACCGCTAAAAGTAATATTTCAAATGCAGAAGCTACCACAACAGCTACTTCAAAAAATATCGGTTCTTCAGAAGCAGCAGTAGTAACAGCTAATGCTCAGATAGAAGCAGCAAAAGTAAATGTTTGGAAAACTTCTCAGGATTTGAAGAGATATGCTAATCTTGTAAAAGACCACTCTATTACAGAACAGCAATATGAGCAGGCTTTAGCCGCAAAACAATCTGCGGACAGACAATTACAGGTTTTAGTTGATCAGAGAAATCAAATTGCTCAGCAAACTCACATCGCTTCTTCTCAGACCGCAGCAAGCTCACAACAAATCAGTGTGGCAGGATCTGTGGCTAAGCAAAGAGAAGTAGATGTAGAAAATGCAAAACTGAATTTATCATATACGGTAATCCTTGCACCAGAAGACGGATACGTTGGAAAAGTACCTACACAGGCAGGTCAGTATCTGCAGGCGGGAGCGCAGTTGTTTGCTTTGGTTAAAAACGACCAGAAATGGGTAGTGGCTAACTTTAAGGAAACACAGGTAGATAAAATGGTGGAAGGACAGAAAGTGAAAATTGAAATTGACGCTTTCCCTGATCAGGAATTTGAAGGAGTGGTAAGCTCATTCTCTCCGGCTACAGGAGCTACATTCTCTATTCTTCCTCCGGATAATGCGAGTGGTAACTTCGTAAAAGTAGTTCAGAGACTTCCTGTAAAAATCGATTTTGTAAATCTGGATAAGAATATTGCAAAAAGATTAAGAACAGGAATGAACGTGAAAGCAGAAGTTGCTTTGAAATAGTATTCATGTACTTACGTAAAATGTATTCATGATGAATTGAAAATCATTAATACATCTACATTTTACATTAATACAAATATTCGAATAAAAATTATGCAAGATTCATTAGTAGAATATGGAGCGCGTAGAGTAATCATTACGATTACGGCTATCCTTTGTGCCCTTCTTGAAATTGTAGACTCCACGATTGTCAATGTTGCCTTGAATGAAATGAAGGGGAATCTTGGATCTACACTTTCTGAAGTGGGATGGGTAATTACAGCTTATGCCATTGGTAACGTAATCATCGTACCAATGACGAGCTGGCTTTCCCAGCAGTTTGGGCGTAGAAATTACTTTGCGGCATCCATCATTATATTTACCATATTTTCATTTTTATGTGGAAATGCGACCAATATCTGGGAACTTGTGTTCTTCAGATTGATGCAGGGAATCGGTGGGGGAGCCTTATTGGTAACTTCACAAACGATCATTACGGAATCTTATCCGATTGAAAAAAGAAGTATGGCTCAGGCTATTTATGGTCTGGGAGTAATCATCGGCCCTACATTAGGTCCACCTCTTGGGGGGTATATCGTTGATAACTTCAGCTGGCCATATATTTTCTATATTAATATTCCGATTGGAATTGCAGCAACCTTAATGACACTGCAGTTTGTAAGAAGTCCGAAATATGCTGAGAAACGTAAAGTTTCGGATGTTGACTGGATTGGAATTGGGCTATTGGCAGTAACAGTAGGTTCATTACAGTTCATTCTTGAGAGAGGTCATGAAGAAGACTGGTTTGCCAGTGGAATGATTGTAGCGTTTACAGTAGCTGCCGTTTTAGGATTTATATTATTCCTTTGGAGGGAACTTACCTTTAAATATCCGATTGTTGAGCTCAGGGTGCTTAAAAATAGCAATCTAAGGATCGGAACAATGATGTCATTCGTACTTGGATTTGGGCTTTATGGATCTACGTTCATCGTTCCTTTATATACTCAGAGTATTTTAGGATGGACGGCTCTTCAGTCGGGAGCTTTGATGATTCCAGCAGCTTTAACAACAGCCTTTATGATGCCTATTATTGGTAGACTTTTGGCAAAAGGAGCAAAACAGCAGATCCTGGTTTCTTTAGGATTGTTCATCTTCTTTGTCTATAGTTTCTGGGGATATAAAATTCTGACACCGGATACCAGTAAAGATGCATTTTTTTGGATGCTGATTGTAAGAGGAGCAGGTTTGGGACTACTGTTTATTCCAATCACCTCTTTGTCCTTAAGTACACTGAAAGGGCAGGAGATTGGTCAGGGAGCAGCCTTTACCGGAATGATGAGACAGCTTGGTGGATCTTTCGGGATTGCAGCAATTACAACTTTCATTGCTAATGCAGGTCAGAAATACAGGAATAATCTGATTTCTCACCTTGACGAAAACAGTTTTGATGTCCAGCAAAGACTGGCAGCCCTTAAAGCAAATTTTATTGCCAAAGGAATGACACCTGATGCAGCAATGAATGCCGCTTATAAAATGCTTGACCTATCTGTAACCAAACAGGCAACAGTACTCTCTTATATGGATGTATTTCTTTATCTCGGAATCATATTCCTGATATGTATTCCGTTTATCTTACTCGTAAAAGAAAGAAAAAGCAAAGAAAAAATAGATTTGAGTGAAGCCATGCACTAAATTTTAATTAAAAACCTTCGATATTTTCGAAGGTTTTTTTTTGTTCATTTCTTACGTAAAATAATATCAGCCAATGGCTTTCAGTTTTAATTCTGTTAAACAAAAAATAATATCACTTATTGGAGAGTTTAATTATTTTTTCTAGCTTTACACCAACAAATGAAAAAATATGAATAGATTCCCTGATCCCTCAAACCCTTTTCAAAAAGATATTTCCCTAATAATGCGCCGGATTTTTATCTGAATATCGGTTTTTAATATCAACTGATCGAGTACTGTCTTTTTACTTTGTTTTTATATTCAATAAAGACAATGTTCTTATTTCCGAAAGCGTATGAATACGGTCTTTCGTTTCACTAATTAACTAAACCATGATCTCAATATACCTACAAAATATTAAATATGAATCAAATACAACTGCCGGAGACCTATTTGGCATTATCAGATTTCAGAAAGCATGATATCTTTCTTCCTGAAATGAATCAGGCTCAGATTATCTCAGACTTTTTTCCCGGAACCTTTACAGAACTTACCCAGCGCCTGTCTGATATTACAGGATCCTTTTACGGCGGAATGCTCAAGCAGATTGGCCGACTTTACGGAGCCGAAGCTATTGAACAGATTTCCAGTACTTTCATGTATGATCTCGGATCCAGAATGACATTGAAAAATCTTGAAACAAAACCTAACCTGCAGCCCGGTATTCCGGCTGTCGCCAAAATACTGATAGGAGCAATTTTTACATCCAGTCCCGAATATAATTTTGAATTTAAAGAATTAAATGACTACAAATGTGAACTGCTGATCAAAGGAGTAGACCGTTACCATAAAATTACGCATAGCCTGCAGATCGCGGGCCTGCTAAAATGGCCGGTCATAAAACCTTTCTTACAAGGAGTTTGCGATACCATGGGACTGGATGTTTTATTGGATATAAAAGTGCTGAAACTTGATCCGGACAGCACATGCAGCTATCATATTGTTGTCTCAGAAAAATAGAGCTGAATATTGAAAATAATAATTTCAAATATCAATAGAAGCGGACTTTAGTCCGCTTTCTCTATTATAAATCAAGGATCGGCTTCAGCCAAAACATAAAACCCGCACCCCGAATCCCGGACCTTAAATTTTACTCTATTTAATATTCTCCATCCATTCAATCCCACTCACATCAATCAGTTTCAATGCATGAATTTTACTTTTCTGAGGAATATCATTAATATTCAAAGTTACATCTGCCTTTGCTCCCAGAGGAATAATCAAGCTGTGCTTTCCCGGTTTTACTTTGGTAACATAATGATTCTGGATATTTTCTTTAGACAATCCGGAAAGTTCTTTATGGTCAAGTTCTTTTAAAATATTTCCGTTTTTGTCCAGAATATGGATGCCTATCAGGAAAGAACCATAGACATCGGCCCCTTCCGTTCTGTACACTTCAAATTTTAAATCCGAATTATTATGGGAAATATTAGAAATTTCCAGTTTAGGTTTTACCGATTTATTATGCAAGGTTCCCCATACACCTCCATGGAAATACTGATTGGTAAAAAGAGTCAAACCAAATATGATAAGCGATCCTGTCAATACAATAACTTTTGGTTGTGAGACAGGAAAGTTCCCTGATCCCAGCCACTGAAACCATCTTTTCTGAGTGAAGTTTTTGTTATTCTTTATGAAATAATAATCCAGTGAGTAAGGACCACTTCCTGTAAGAAACAGGACAAATCCGCCAGCGACTCCTAAAACTCCTATCTGCCATTCATCAAGGCAGGTTGTTCCCAGCCAGCCGGAACCCAATAGAATCCCGAGAGCAAGACTGAAGATGCCCATACTCAGTAAACGGGTAAATAATCCGAGAATAATGAATAATCCCACAATAGCTTCAATAATAGTGAAAATCATCATGGATTGCTGTAAGGCATCAGGATGAGTAACAAGATATTCAATAATAGGTTTTATGCCGAGTGCATTAGGTAAAAAGTGATTGAATTTTTCACCGATATATCCCTGTTCGTCGGGTATAAGTTTATTTTCGAGGATAAGTCTGCGCCAGAAGGCTGAAAAATAGGTCCATCCGATGACCATTCGGAGGGATAAAGTATATAATCCGGCCAGGTCCGAAGACTGGCTGTTTAAGGTATGTTTCATTGAAATTAATATTGTATTGTAAAAAACTGATTTTTAATTGGGTTCAAAAAGTTTAAACCAGATTAAGTTTCAGTCTTTTAAACAGAATATATTTCGGTGGGCTGTTTCCCGTAGAATGCCCTGAATATTCATTGAAAGCAATCTTTTCTTCAACAGAGTTGTCTGCAGTGGAATAAAAATTGAAAAAAGAATCTTTGTATTGTCCTTGAATTTTAGCTTTTGATACCGAAACTCCTGTAGAAGCGGATGCCATATCACAGCTGGAAGAAAGAGAGGAGGTTATCTTTACCTTATTCAGCCCGCTGATGTACTGAATGTCAAAAATATCAAGAACATTTCTTTTTACAGAACACGGCGATAATGAAAACACCAAAACAAGCATCGTAATGATAGCTTTATAGGTTTTCATATGGAGTCCTGAGTTGGGCATGGTTACAAAACTACACTTTATTTCAATGTGAGCTTACTAAATTGTAGAAAATCGTCCTGCTGGTCTACAAATAAATAATGTGAACAATTGTCGATAAGCCTGAAATTTTTCTTCCCGACGATATTTTTAAGATCATTCAGCTGTTTTTCTGAAAATATCCCGTCGTTCTTACCATATACTGCAAAGATGGGGATTCCTTTTTTTCGTATGTCTTTTAAAACGGAAGTATTATCCAAATTGTTCAGGGGTTCATTTTTATAAAATTTAAGAGGAGAATCAGAATTTCTGATGTTGTTTTTATAAAATTCACCTGCTTTGTATTCGTTTCTCAGCATTTCACTTTTGGGAGTAGGATTAGGCATGTCGAAGAAATTGAGCTTACCGGCCATTTCATAACATCTTTTTCGATAGGCTGCAGAATTTTTATCCAGATTTTCTATTTCTGAAATTTCTTTGAGTTGGGAAGAATCATTTTTGAAATGTTCTTTTGCCTGTTTTAGGATATGATCATAGGTTTCCTGCTGCGTAAATAAAGCTCCGGCAAGAGTCAGCGAATTTACTTTTTCAGGAAATTGTGATGTGAATAAAGTTCCGATAATTCCACCAAAACTATGGGCAAGAATATTGGCTTTACTTATATGATAAGTGGTATAAATTTCTTTTAAATCTTCAAAACTTTCTTTAAAAGTCATGTCAGCATTTTCATCTTTTGAACGACCTTCACCGCGTCTGTCATAAACGATTACATAAAATCCTTGATCAGCCAGTTTTTGGGCTGTAGTTCCTTCAAATAAAGTAGCATTTCCGCTCGGACCTCCATGAATAAAAATAACGGGAACATTTTTTGGATTTCCATAGGCTTTAGAATATAGATTCTGTGCATTTAAAACAATGGAACTTATAATAAAGATAATGGTGAACAGTGATTTCATAATGGTTATTTTGAGCCCTCAAAACTACTGAATATTCTCTGAGCAGAAGATAAAACGAATGGAATTATGATTAAATTTAAAAATTAAAAATTACTGCTGACGGACAGTTGTCATAATCCTGTTTTATCTTTACAAATCGGAAGTTTTATATAAAAACAGAAAATATATTGTAATGAGTTATTGTTTAGCAATAGAAGGCATGCAGCCCGAGAGCAGAAAAGAACTGCACAAAAATTACCATGACAACTATTATGGATTTCCTATTCATGATGATAATGAGTTGTTTGGAAGGTTGATTCTGGAAATCAACCAGGCAGGCTTAAGCTGGGAAACTGTTCTGAAAAAAGAAGACAGTTTCAGAAAAGCATATGATCATTTTGATATTCAGAAAATAGCAGCTTATACAGAGGATGACCGCGAAAGGCTTTTGAATGACAGTGGAATTATCAGAAATAAATTAAAGGTAAATGCAGCGATTGAAAATGCCAGGACGATTATAAACCTTCAGAAAGAATTCGGATCATTTGAAAAGTGGCTGGAACATCATCATCCTAAAACATTGCAAGAATGGATGAAGTTATTCAAAAAAACATTCAAATTCACAGGCGGAGAAATAGTAAACGAATTTCTTATGAGCACAGGATATCTTAAAGGAGCCCATCATGAAACCTGCCCGATACACTCAAAAGTTTTGGCTCAAAAGCCTTTGTGGAAAGAAAATTTGAGTAAATAATAAACTTAGATTCTTACGGAATGACACAATGTGTGCTTAATGTCAAACACTTCTTTTTGTCATTCCGTATGAATCTAAATTTTTTAGTTTTTATTTAGAGCTTCAATCAGTTCTTTAAGCTCATAAGAGGATTATTTACTTCATACTTCTCACAGAAACATCCGGTTTTTCACCTTGAGGAACAATGAAAATAGCATTATCACTGATGGTATCTCCCGGATCGAAATAATAGCTGCCGGTTACAGGAATTGTACTGCTTACAAATTTTCCGGATTTGTCATAGGCAGAATAGGTAACATTGATCATCTGAGCTTTCATTTTTAACTCTATTTTTTTAGAGGTCAGTCTTGCTCCGGTTGCATTAATGCAGTCTATTCTACAAGGCCAATATTGCTTACAATTTGAGGAAAAGCTGATAATCTGATATTGTAGGCTTTATCTGAAGTATTTTTTACGGATGCAGAAACTTTATAGCGGTCATAGGATTTTCCACCAGATTCTACACTTTCTTTGTTGAGGATGTTAAAGGTAACAGCCATTCCGTTGATATCAATGGTTTGGCCGTCAGAAATTTTCTGTGCATTCAGAAGGTTTCCTAAAAAAGTGAATGCCGTAAGAGTTAGAAAAAAAGTAAGGTTTTTCATGGAAATTATTTTGAAATTTAATGATAATTAAATTTATGCAAAAAATAATACCGTAAAAATTCTTTAATCAAAAATATTTTTATTCCTTATCCATAATCTGTTTATGTTCATTTCCCCATTTTTCAAACTCCAGGATAATGGGCTTCAGCTTATACCCAATTTCTGTAAGTTCATATTCTACCCGTGGCGGAACCTCGGCATATACAGTTCTGGTAATGATCTTGTCCTCTTCCAGTCTGCGAAGCTGAAGAGTAAGCATCCTTTCGGTGATATTCTGTAGACGTTTTCTCAATTCCCCGAATCTCATTTTTCCATTGATCAGATAACAGCAGATTGCCAATGCCCATTGTCCTCCGATAATGTTGGAGGCATAGATTTCCGGACACACATCAGCAAGTGCTTTCTTGTTGGCAAAATTCGTTGAAGTTTCCTTTATTTTAGTCATTACTTACATTTTTTATAGTACCGTACAATGGGTAGCTAATGTACGAAATGTAAGTTACGTATCGTAATTTTGTATTAGAAATTTAAACATAATGAAGACTTTAGTAATTGTTACCCACCCTGATATAGAAAAATCAGCGATTAATAAGAAATGGATTGATGAATTGAAAAAATATCCTGAAAAATATACGGTCCATCAATTATATGAAACTTATCCAGATGGAAAAATCAATGTGGTACAGGAACAAAAGATGATGGAATCTTACGATAAAATTGTATTTCAGTTTCCTTTTTACTGGTTCAGCAGTCCACCGCTTTTAAAACAATGGCTGGATGAGGTTATTTTGTACGGCTGGGCTTATGGAAGCAACAGTGGTTTCAAACTGGCCGGAAAGAAAATGTCATTGGCTGTTACCGCAGGAATCGATGAAGAAGGATACAGTGCGTCTGGAGAATATAAATATACCATGAAGGAACTTTTCAGACCTTATGAACTGACTTTTGATTATATAAAAGCAGACTACAAAGAGCCTTTCGTTTATTACGGAATTGAAAGAGATTCTTCCGATGAATGGATCAACAGAAGTGTTCCGATGTATCTGGATTTTCTGGACCAGTTATAATGGGGTGATATCAATCAGAATAAAGAAAATATAAGAGGTAATTTTTCTCACTGCCTTTAATAAGAAGAAAATCATACATAATTCCTATAAAGTCATAATCATCATTAAGAGCGATAAAATGTGCGGATTGTAATTGTGTCACTGCTTTTAATGTACTGTAAAATAAAGATATTTCGTCATTCTTTCTTCTGTCATTTAATGGGATATTGATCAATTCTCCCCTCTTGAAGAGCCATTCATCTAGAAATCTTTTTAGACCTTGTTCATCTATTGTATTGATATAAGAAATTGAAGTCTTATGAAGACCGCACTTATCTCTCAAGATATCAATAACGTCCGTTGAGAGTTCAAATTCTATAATATCATATTGATACATGAGTTCAGTATTTGGTGTGTTTAAGCGGGCGAAAGTGCTCAGTATCCCTTTTAAATATTCTAATGTGATCATTTTAATGAATTGTTTAATAAATAGGCTGTTAAAAATGAGAGAGAGATCAAATGCGATTTTTCTGAGATAAATTTCTTCATGTTCTATCAATATACTTTTCATTGAACTTTTGTAAATCTATAGCCTGTTCCTGAAAATACTCTTCAAATTTATCTGAAAGATTTTGATCTTTGCACTTTACAATTGTATACCCGCTGTCAAAAGCAATAATTTCTAAAATACTTTCCTGAATTGAAAAATAATTAGGTTTCCACACATTTGTATCTTCAGCAGATAAATTAGAAATTAATGAAGTATCTGGCTCAATATTATTTGGAACAGCTGATATTATCCCCCAAATAATTTGGGGGCTGCTCTTATAAAGTTTTTCAAATTGCTGATGATTTAAAATAAAAAAATCTTGATCATAATTGATAGGGATTGGCTGACCATTAGGCATAAATTCCAGATCAGTCAAAATCCATTTATAAATAGACAGATCATCCCAAATAGGTTTTAAAACTTCCTGAAGATTTGTATGGAATTTTACCTTCTTTGTACTTCTGATAATCCAGTTCATCTATTTATTATTTAAAACCCTGTTGATTCTTTTCTCTGCTTCCTCCTTTGTAATGCCATTATAAAAATCATGCACAAACGAATGATCATAACTCTGGTGAGGATAGACAAAAGGCCTTCCGACAGAATTGTTTACAACTACTGTTGTGGGAACACTTTCCTCAAACTCATAATCCGGGAGATAGGTAGAAAGCCATCCGAAATATTCGGCTTCAAATTCCTTATTATCATAATTCTCGACATATTCATTAAAGTTCTTTTCGCTCAATGAAACCCAGATTCCATAATCCAGATCTCTGCAGTCATCCGTAACTTCCTGTACAAGAACGGTGCGGATAAATCTGTGAGTATCTTCAGGATCTTCAACAACACATAAATCGGAAGTAAGTTCAGCATTCTTTAGTTCCTCTTCCGATAGACAGTAATAGAAATAAGGAGCATTATAGGCTAATGCCGGCCTGTCTTCTTTTTCTTCTCCACAGCATTGGCAGATGTATTTCATATTATTGTTTTATTTATAGTGTTGGTAAATTTAAAAGATAAAATCCTTATCCCACCGTAGGCGTATCCTCTTCTTTCAGTATTTTCTTCTCTTTCATCGTAAGCATCATTCTTTCATATTTGTACTTTTCCCAGTCGAATCTGTTGAGAAAATCAAGGGCGGCCTGGAAACCTCTGTTGAAAAGCTCTTCCTTTTCTTCTTTTTTCATAAAGAAATTCAGCCAGCTGCTGGTACCACAGTTGACACTCTGTATGCTGTATAAATGGTAAAAAGTATGTTTGGTAAGGAAAGTTTTGTCATTAAAACCTTTCAATGTACTGATGATATTTCCGGCATAACTGAAAGGTGTATTAAGGATTTCTGCACTGGTTTTTCCTCTTTCCGAAAGAATAGCAGAATCACTCGTCAGCTGCACTCCAAAAAGTGGCATTCTCGGATAAAAAACTTCATCGGCATGAAACAGGTCAATAGGAAAATTGGAAATACTGCCTCCATCAATGAAAACCCCGGCAGGGTTGATGTCCTCAGGCTTGGTATTCATCCAATATCTCCAGGCATACTTTACGGAACTATCGTCTTTATTGATTTGTTTCTGAAAAGGTTCAAAGAAAAAAGGAACAGCCATAGATGCTCTTACAAACTCAGCCGGACTAATGTGCTTCAGTTCCTCTTCGGACCAGTAGAGGTTGGCCATCGTAGGAAGTTCCACCTTGATTTTTGCATTGATATCGGTAGTGATGACAACATATTCAGATCTAAGAAGATAAAACGGATTGTTTTTATAATAATCGTTATTGAGGGCACTTTCATAGAAAATTCTATATCGGGTCTGATCAATATGTTCCTTATTTTTTATTTTAATCTTTTCGATACTTTGCAGAGCCCTTGTATAATACTCCTGTCCGTTTCCATACCGATAGTTGAGGTTTAGATCACGTTCTTTCTGAATGAATTTTTCGTTGAGGTTAGCCACTGTTTTTATTCCAAATTGATCCAGTGCATTTTGCATCGTATTCTGAAAAACATTTCCGGGATTGAGGCCGCTGTTTTCCTTTCTGAAATTATGATACAGCTTTTGAATACAGAAAAAGAGAATGACAGCCGGAATCAGAGGAATTAAAAACATCAGTTTGGCATTCAGTATAGTGGTTGAAGAAGCCAAAAAAGGAATACTGATCAGGATAATAAACAGGATCGCAGCAATAATGGCATTGATCTTAAAAAAATTCTTATTGTTAAGCATCGCATGGAGCGTTGTTTTCACATAAGTCTTTCCATCCATAAAATCGGAAAAATCCCAGCTGAAAAGAATATCTTTGATAAGTTCACTTTTGGATTCTTCTTTGGTTTTACAGGCCGCAATGAGCATCGTATTAATGGCTCCGGCACTCGTTCCTGCCACTTTCAGAAAACGGATTCCGAATATTTCCAGGCCATAAAGATAGCCTACCAATGCACTTCCCCAGACACCACCGCCTTCCTGTACAAACTCTATATACTGATTCCCGGACTGATCCAGAAGATCAGAGAATTCTTTGCCGGATATATTCTCATGTAAGGCAGCCAGTTTATCTTTGGAGGCCTGCGAAAGAGAAGAATCTTCCAGAATCTTGTTGAGGTTTTCAGTGGTCATGATATTTTGTTTTGATGGTGTTTAGGTTAAAGACAAAAGTAATCAACCGATTTATATTTTATCGAAGATAAAATCTTTGCGTCTTAAAATATTATATTATTGCATATTCTCTGCGTCTTTGCGTTGATATAAAAATTAATTACCACTGTCTTCTTCTCACATAAATAAAAGTACTGATCACAACCGTTGCCATCGCTCCCAGCGTTATAAAATAACCGTATTTATGATGAAGCTCAGGCATATTGTCGAAGTTCATGCCATAAACCCCGGCAATAAAGGTGATGGGTAAGAAGTAAACAGAATAAATAGCCAGAACTTTCATCACCTGATTGGCCTTTTGATCCGAAAGTGCCAGGAACATAGAAATAAGGTTGGTAATCTGGATATTCAGATGATCAAAATCCGCCACAACATCTTTATGCTTATCTTTCAAATCAACAAACTCAGAGTCCTGTAAATTCAATAATTTAAACTTATCAATGGCATCCGTAGAAATCACCAGTACCCGTGAATTTAATCCTGATTTTCGTTTCAGTTTATAAAGACGGCGGATCTGGCTGGTATGATTGGTATTTTTAAGGAAAATCTCATTCTCAATATTGTCCATAGTCTCAAACAGGCTTAAAGATTCATCATCAAAACTTTTCATGATCAATATCGCAATCATCAGCGTGATCTGCTGAGGATTAAGGTCTTCCTGAATCAAAGAGACTTTTTTCTTAACTTCCGTGATACTCCTGGTTTTCATCCTGTGGATGGTGATAATGGTATTCTCCACCAGAAAAATCCCGATCTTGGTGCTGATATCACTGATGGTATTCAGATTCTTTCTTTCCAGCTCTGTGCTTTCACGAAGGAGAAAGAATTTGACATTTCCGTCTTCTTCATATTTGGGAAGGTGGTTGGGATCCATGGTATCTTCCAGCAGGAGATTATTGATTTCATATCTTTCATGAAGGAATTTCAGGTCTTCTGCGGTAGGAGCCTCTACATCTACCCATTCGCACTGGGAGGTTCTGTATATCGTATCAATTGGCATAAAGTAAAAATACTAATATTTTGAAAAACTATGTGTTAAATAAGTTTTATCTTTGCCAAAATTAAAAAACTATATGATTAAAAGTACAATAAAAGGTGTGGGATTTTATGTTCCAGATAACGTTGTTACAAATGATGATTTAGCAAAACTGATGACTACCAATGATGAATGGATTACAGAAAGAACGGGTATCAAAGAAAGGAGACACAGAAAAAACCGGAATGACGCTCAGGAAACTACAGCTTATCTAGCATTTAAAGCCTCAGAAAAAGCTATTCAGAATGCTGGTCTTACCTCAAAAGATATTGACTTTATTGTTTTTGCAACCCTTTCTCCGGATTACTATTTTCCTGGAAGTGGAGTATTGCTTCAGGATATGCTTGGATGTGACACGATTGGAGCATTGGACGTGAGAAATCAATGTTCCGGATTTGTATATTCTATGAGTGTTGCGAATGCATTTATTAAATCAGGGACTTATAAAAATATTCTTGTGGTAGGAGCTGAAGTTCATTCTTTCGGCTTGGATTTTTCTGATGAGGGAAGAGGGGTTTCTGTTATTTTCGGAGATGGAGCAGGAGCAGTGGTGCTTTCAGCTACCGAAGATGAAAATGCAGGTGATATTTTAGCAGTAAATATGCATTCTGAAGGTAAATATGCAGACGAACTTTGTACTCAGTTCCCGGGTTCAAAATTCGGATGGAGTGACAGAATGAGAAAAGAGCCTGAAAATGTAACCAACAAAGAAGTATACCCAATCATGAACGGTAACTTCGTTTTCAAACATGCCGTAACAAGATTTCCTGAAACAATGATGGAAGCTTTGAACAAAGCAGGAAAAACAGTTGAAGATCTTGATATGTTTATTCCACACCAGGCGAACCTTAGAATTGCTCAGTTTGTACAGGAAAAATTTGGTTTGCCGAACGAAAAGGTATTTAACAATATTCAGAAATACGGGAACACAACCGCTGCTTCTATTCCTATTGCTTTAAGCGAAGCGATTGAACAAGGGAAAATCAAAAGAGGAGATTTGGTCCTTCTTTCAGCTTTCGGAAGCGGATTTACATGGGGAAGTGTTCTTTTTGAATACTAAATGAAGAGAGATAAGTTTCTTATTGTATCTTATAAAACAGAAGGATAGCTCTATTTTCACTTATATCACAACTGAAGACGTGAAAATTCCCCTCCTTTGGAGGGGTGGCAAAAATTCAAAGAATTTTTGACGGGGTGGTTTGCCATTCCTACTCACCAAACAATATAAAAAGACCGCAGAACTTCAGTTCTGCGGTCTTTATTTTATGACATTCCTAATTAAAGGCTTTTCAATAATTTTTCAGTGTCAGTAGAATCCTGTCCTGTGCTTTTTGCCAGTTCAATAGATTTTTCAGCCCATGTTCTTGCATTTTTCTTATCGCCAATCTTATTGTAAAGATTAGCTAAAGTATCAGTATTGGCAAAATTCTGGTCTTTCTTTACAGATTCCTGTGCCCATGCAATTGCTTTTTCCAGAGAAGTCTTATTGCTTACATTTTCAAAGAAGTTCCATGCAAGAGAATTCAGCTCTTCAGAGCCTGCAGCAGAATAATCTTTGTACAAATCAAGAATCAGTTTTTCATACTCAGGAATATCCTTATTCTTTAAAGCTCTGTTAGCTTTCATTCTTTTTAAGATCTTGTCAGCTTCTTCTTTGCTTAAGAATTTCTGAGTTTCAGACATGAAATAATTATCATCCCATTTTTTGGTATCAGCATTATATGCTTTTTTGGAGATGGTGTTCAGTTTGATATTTTTGTCAAACTTTTCATATTTATCTTCCGGAAAGAATTTAACGATATCTGCTTTTTTGTCCTGAAAAATCTTGTACAAAGGGCTGTCTATAGTTTGAACCCCTGAAAGAAGCATTTGAACATCTTCCTGATCCAAAGTTGGTTTCTGCTGGAAATAACGGTTAAGTACTTTACCGGCAAACTCAGCATCATTATACATGGTAAGCCCTGCAAGATTCTTTAAAAACTCAGGATCTTTTTCTCCTTTCTCAAACTGTTCCTTCAGAGAAGTTAATCTTTTGTTCGGATCTTCAGCATCTTTGGCAAACTGGATAAAGTCTTTTTCTTCAACATATCCCAGAGTTCTGTGTACCGCTTCACCATTTCCGTCAATAAACAGATAAGTAGGGAATGCTTTTACATTATATTTCTTAGCTAACTCAATTCCTTCACCTTTTTCCATATCAATTTTAGCATTGATAAAGTGAGAATTATAGTAGTCGCCCACAGACTGAAGTGGGAAAATATTTTTTACCATTAGTTTACAAGGTCCACACCATGAAGCATATGCATCTATAAAGACCAGTTTTTTTTCTTTTTTTGCTTTGGCAAGGATAGAGGCAAAATTGCCGTCTTCAAATTTAATTCCCTGTGCCCATGCAAGAACTCCTATAAAGATTGAGGATAGTATTGCTATTTTTTTCATAAGAACTTTTTATTCCCTGCAAATGTAATAAATATGATGACACATGAGCCGTCCATATTGAAAATAATTATAAAGGAACTTTAGTTTTAAAACAGATATCAGTTCATATGAAGGAAAATCATTTATTATTTTGGTCTAATTATTAAAATTAATGTAAATCATTGTTTTAAGTTAAATGATTAAATTTCAATATAATGTTTTAATAAAAAATAAAATATCACTAGTTTTGTAAAAAAACAAAAAGACACCCCGTGAAAATAATGATGAATTATTATAAAATAAAAATAATAATTTGTTTTTGTATGTCTAAGAATCTCCTGAAATTTTTGTTTTTGCTGGCAACAGCAGTCCCCATATTCGCTCAGAAAAAAAACAGCTTTGACCTTATCTGTGAAAGAACTTCTTCTGTTACGGCGCATAAAGATTTACCAAAGGCGATCAAGACAGCAGACTCTCTTTATATGTTGGCACAGAAGCCTTCTGAGAAAATACAGTGTCTTATCCTTTCTTCAGAACTTTATCATCATGCCGGTGAGCTTAAAAAAGCAATTTGTTATAGTGAAAATGCCCACTCGGTGATCAATCAGATCAATGATCCTGAACGGATAGCTGTTGTAACCAGATTACTTGCCAGACAATATAGACAGGTAGGGTTGTATGAAAGATCTAAAAAATACATTATAAAAGGGCTGGAAGCTTCCGGCAGGATTACCGATTTTCAGAAAAGCAATGAAGCGGCAGGACTCCTGAATCAGGAAATGGCTTTCTGCGAAATGGAGCTGGGCAATTACTCCAATGCAATACGTTTCATAGAATCTTCCCTGAAATATTTTGAAAGAATAAACAGCCGCAACGAAAACAGAACGGCTGCTGCCTCTTATCAGTTGCTGGGTGATATTTATTTCAAACTTAATGACTATCCGGTTTCAGAAAATTATTACAGAAAAGCTGAAAGCCTGCTTAAGGTCGGAAGCTGTACACTCGGATTGGTTTATAATGGTCTGGGAGGAATTCGTCTGAAGCAGAAAAACTGGAAAGATGCCGAACTATACCTGAAAAAAGCAGAAAAAATAGCAGATACTTCCCGAAGCCTTACATTGAAAAAAGCTGTATACTCCAATATCAATGATTACTATGAAGGAATGGGGGATAATTTCAAAGCCTCTTTATATGCTGTGAAATATGTAAGGACGTATGACAGTATTGCGGCACGTAATCAAAGTTTCACAATGAAAGGAGCAGAGATTCCAAAAGGGAAGACCAGCAAAAAGAGCGGACAGATGAATCTGGTGAAAAATGCTACTATTGTTGTTCTGTTTACTTTATTGGTTGGTTTACTTGTTTTCTTTAGGACAAAGCAGAAAAAACAGCGTTCAAAGTTCAGAAATATCATAAGAGCTCAGTTGAAGATGATCAGCAGCAGAAGTAACCATCCTTTAAGACAATCTGATGATTCTGAATTTTCCAATATATCTGTGGAAGAAATTGATGAAAAAGATTCTGAAACAGACCGAAGGCGAAATGATTCTTTGATGACTTCCGAAACAGAATCAAAACTGCTTGAACTTCTTGAAGATTTTGAGAAAGGTGATCTCTATAACAATAAAGGAATGTCTCTTTCTTTCCTTGCGGGCGAATTGAATACTAATACAAAATATCTGTCTTATGTAATCAATCAGCATAAGAGTGCCGATTTTAAATCGTATATCAACCGTTTGAGAATCAAATATATTGTGGATAAACTAATCAATGATGAGAAGTACAGACAATATAAAATAAGCATCCTTGCTGATGAATGCGGCTTCTCTTCGCACAGTAAATTTGCTGCAGTTTTCAAAGCAGTCACAGATTATTCTCCATCAGCCTATATCAAATATCTTGATGCTGAAAATCAATCAGATAAAAATGTTCATTTTCCTGAAAATGATTAAAAAGAGATAGGTTTTTAAATTCTATCTTGCCATTTTCACGAAAATGAACAACCTATTATTTTACAGAAACCCTTTGCTATCCTATCTTTGCGCCAGTTCGAGGGACATGAACACAATTATACTACAGCTTATCTCTTTCAATTTTTGAAGAAATATCTCTTTTTCTGAAATAAGATACATCGTAAGATAATCATCCCCAGCTGAAAACTAAGCTATGAAAATTAATATATAGTACAAGTGTATATTTCATTATTGAGACATCCACGATTCCCATTTTTATCTTCAAAGGAAATATTCTGTTCAGAATATAAACCATATCTCATAATCGGGGTTGATTGCCCGGTTTTTTTTCAGTCAAGTTTTTTTAAGTGCAAATCCACAGAAGTCTGTGGATTTGTGATTTTATTTAACTTTTGTACTGTCGGGTTTTGTTTTTGATGTATCGGCAGCTGCCGGAGCGGGTATAGAATTGGCTACAGCAGAATCACCCATTCTATTTCTTAAAGAATCCTTATTGTGAGCGTCTTTGTATTCCTCTCTTTTTTCTTTATTCTGAGCACAACTTCCAAGGAAAAGAAGTCCAAGAACTGCTCCTATCCAGAATTTTTTCATAGGGGTATATTTTAATGTTTGGTATTAATCAAATATAAAGATAAAAGATAAAAGATAAAAGATAAAAGATAAAAGATAAAAGATAAAAGATAAAAGATGTTGTCATTAAAATTCAATAGGGCTGGGTTTTAACCCAGCTAACCATAAATATTACATCCATTGGCTTTAGCCAAAACCTAAATAATAGTCTTTTAAGGCTAAAACTTCATGATAAACCCAACATTTCCGGTTATTCAATAAAAAAATCTGCAGAACTTTCATCTGCAGATTTTCCATTTTAAATTGAACGTATATCAATACTATTTGACAGGAGACATTACGGCAGAATCTTTTTTTATCTTGATACTGTCAGGATTTGTCATTTTTGTAGTCATGGTATCAGTGGTTGTAGGCGGTACACTTTTCTGTGTATTGTCTACCGTCGCTGAATCACGGTTACTCGATGACATTGACGATTCTTTGGTTCCACAGCTCACTGCAAATATTCCTATTCCGACGGCTGTTAGCAATAACTTTTTCATACTATCTTATTTTGGGGTGTATATGTATTGAAAATCAACAATTATTCCTAAGAGGGTAGGGAAAGTCGTAAAATATAGGTAAAGTTTGTTAAAAGATGTTAGGTAACGGGTGGCAGGTAACGGATTATAGGGATTAGGAGTTAGAGTGTGGGAGAGTAGGAGGGTTAGAGAGTTTAGGGGAGAGTATTGAGTATCGAAGGAGTAAAAGTGTATTTATGGATACCAGTAACCTTAAACCTTAAACCTTAAACTTTGAACTTTGAACTCCCGCAACTCGCACCCCGCCTCTCCCCACAAAAAAGCCCCGAAATCGAAATTCCGAGGCCGTTTAATCATTTATCAATGATTATTTATCGTTTATTACCCTAGGTATGGATATTTGTAGTTTTTTGGAGAAACAAAAGTTTCTTTTACGCTTCTTACAGAAACCCATCTTAGAAGATTCATTTTAGAACCTGCTTTATCATTTGTTCCTGAAGCTCTACCACCACCGAAAGGCTGTTGTCCTACTACGGCACCTGTTGGTTTATCATTGATATAGAAGTTACCAGAAGCATTCTCCAAAGCTTTATAAGCTTCATTGATTGCGTAACGGTCTTGTGAAAATACAGAACCTGTTAATGAATAAGGAGAAGTAGAATCTACCAGTTTCAGAGTTTCTTTCCAGTCCTGATCTTCATATACGTAGATTGACAAGATTGGGCCGAAGATCTCTTCCACCATACTTTCGTAGTGAGGGTTGGTAGTTTCAATTACTGTTGGGTGTACGAACCATCCTTTAGAATCGTCATATTTCCCACCAATAGCTACAGTAGCTTCACCTGAAGCATTAGCTCTGTCGATATATCCTTTACACTTCTCGAAAGAATTTTTGTCAATTACAGCATTTACGAAGTTAGAAGTATCTTCCGGAGAACCTACTTTGATAGAATTCATTTGAGTTTCCATTACTTTTTTCACGTCAGCCCAAAGAGATTTAGGTACATAAGCTCTTGAAGCAGCAGAACATTTTTGTCCCTGATATTCAAAAGCACCTCTTACCAATGCAGTAGCTACAGCTTCTACGTTAGCAGATGGGTGAGCAATTACAAAGTCTTTACCACCTGTTTCTCCAACAATTCTTGGATATGTTCTGTAGTTGTGGATATTGTCACCAATCATTTTCCACATTCCCTGGAATACTTTTGTAGAACCTGTGAAGTGAAGACCAGCAAAATCACGGTGAGCCAATACTTTTTCAGCAGTTTCTTTTCCGTCTGTAAAGATCATGTTGATTACCCCTGCAGGAAGACCCGCTTCAGTCAATACATCCATGATTACTTTTGCAGAATATACCTGCTTGTCAGACGGCTTCCAAACTACAACGTTTCCTAGCATTGCCATACAAGTAGGAAGGTTTCCGGAAATCGCTGTAAAGTTGAACGGAGTTACTGCAAAGCAGAATCCTTCCAATGGTCTGTACTCAACACGGTTCCAGATTCCATTGTCAGAAACCGGCTGCTCAGCATACATTTCTGTCATGAACTCTACGTTGAATCTTAAGAAGTCGATGAACTCACAAGCTGCATCAATTTCAGCCTGGTGTACATTTTTAGACTGCCCGATCATTGTAGCAGCATTGATTACATCTCTGTAAGGACCAGCCAAAAGATCAGCCGCCTTTAAGAAAATTGCTGCACGTTGTTCCCAGCCTAGTTCATTCCATTCCTGTTTAGCTGCCAATGCCGCGTTGATAGCGTCATCCACATGCTGCATACCACCCTGATAGTAGAAACCGAAGTCATGAGCATGATCCTGAGGAGACTGAAGCTGTACTTTTGTATCAGTTTTCACTTCTTTTCCATTGATGATCATTGGAACTTCTACCTTCTTAGCCCACATTTTTTTATAAGTGTCGATAAGGCTTTTAACTTCCGGAGATCCCGGTTCATAAGAATTTACCGGCTCATTTACCGCTAATGGTACTTGCGAAATTGCTTTTGACATATTACGTTTTATTATTTTATTAAATTAAATGTGTATACAAATTTACGATAATTATAAGGAAAGAAAAAAATACCGTCTGTTTTTATGAAATAAAGCTTATTATTAAGTAATCATTGATGAATAGAGATTTTTTAATATGTAGTATTGAGAATAAGAGGTGTATTTATTCGATCTTTTAAATAGACAGAAAAGATGAGGCAGATAATCATAATTATAGGAATAGGGACAATAAAAAAATTGTCATAGTTCAAAAATAATGCTTAAGTGTTGTGAATAAGGAGTTTATCCTGAAGTGTTAAAATTACATAAAATTGTATTTGTTGCGATTTTGAACATTTTAAATAATTTTTTTGATAGCCGGGGTTTTAAGATTGTTCTAATTTTACACCATTATTAACAGGTATGAAAAAAAGAGTCCTATTTTTCTCTTTTGTCTTATTTTTCTCAGCGTTGTGTGCAGGTCTTTTTGCACATAAAGGGAAAACTCAACCATACTCTGATATTCTTTCAAAAATTAATCTTCTTCAGCAGAAATCCGATCAGCAGACCCAGCCTGAAATGTATAGTTTTTCAGATGTTCAGGATGTTCAGGATTCCAATGACTGGGAGAAAGTGAAATTTGATTACTCAGTCCTTGCACAGCAGTGGCTTAATTATTTCTTTGCAGGGTATTCTCACACTACACGGGTTGCGGCCGTTCAAAACCGTATTTATATTACAGCACCAAGATACATCCTGTATCATTGCCTGCAGATAGCGGGCTGCTAATCCCTTTTCTTAATTTTTAATGATCCGTTGTGGTTTGTATTCATGTCAATACAGATCCGCAAAAATCATTTCCATTTTACATTTTTGAACATATCTGTTTGCCTTTACGGAGAGGTGAATAGGATATTGTTTGTCCAATTTTAAATAAAAATATTATGCACTTAACACCGAGAGAAACGGAGAAGCTTATGCTATTTCTGGCAGGCGAACTCGCTCTAAAAAGAAAGGCAAGAGGCCTTAAATTAAACTACCCTGAATCAATAGCACTGATCAGCCATTTTTTGCTTGAAGGAGCAAGAGATGGTAAAAAAGTAGCTGAACTGATGCAGGAAGGCGCTAATCTTCTTACCAAAGAGGATGTAATGCCCGGCGTGTCAGAAATGATCCACGATGTTCAGATTGAAGCTACTTTCCCGGATGGGACTAAGCTGGTAACCGTACACAACCCAATTCGCTAATACTACTGACTATGATACCAGGAGAAATTTTCGTAAAAGAAGGTACAATTATCTGCAATGAAGGCAGAGAAACCGTAAAAATAAAAGTAACAAACACTGGAGACCGACCTATTCAGGTAGGTTCACATTTCCACTTTTTTGAAGTTAATAAAGCAATGAGCTTTGACCGTGAAAAAGCTTTCGGAAAGAGACTGAATATTGTAGCAAGCACTGCAGTACGTTTTGAGCCGGGAGAAGAAAAAGAAGTGGAATTGGTAGAAATAGGAGGAACCAAAAAAGCAATGGGCTTCAATAATCTTGTGGACGGACAGGTAGATTCCGAAGAACAGAAAAGAGCAAGCCTTGCAAAAGTTGAAGAATTAAACTTTAAAAATCACTAAGATGAGCTTACACGTAGACAGAAAACAATACGCCAATATATTAGGCCCTACAGCCGGAGATAAAATCAGACTGGGAGACACTGAAATTATTATTGAAATTGAAAAAGATTTCACGCATTACGGAGACGAAGCCGTTTTCGGAGGGGGAAAAACCGTACGTGACGGGATGGGGCAGAATGTTACCGCTAAAAGAGACGAAGGTGTTTTGGACCTTTGTATCACAGGAGCTGTTATCATTGACCACTGGGGAATTGTAAAAGGGGATATCGGAATTAAAGATGGGAAAATTGTAGGAATCGGAAAAGCTGGAAATCCGGATACGATGGATGGTGTATCTCCTAATATGATCATCGGAGCATCAACTGAAGTTCACGGTGGAAAAGGATATATCGTAACAGCAGGAGGTATTGATACTCACATTCATTACATCTGCCCTCAACAGATCGAAACTTCTTTATACAGTGGAATTACTACTATGATTGGCGGAGGAACAGGTCCAAACGACGGAACCAACGCTACAACAGTAACTCCGGGAAAATTCAATATGCAGAAAATGCTCGAAGCGGCAGAAGAATATCCTATGAACCTTGGTTTCTTCGGAAAAGGGAACTGTTCAGCAGAAGAACCTATTGAAGAACAGGTGGAAGCAGGAGCTTTGGGAGTGAAAATCCATGAAGACTGGGGAGCAACTCCTGCAACAATTGATGCAGCATTGAAAGTAGCTGATAAATATGACGTTCAGGTTGCTATCCACACTGATACTCTGAATGAAGGAGGATTTCTTGAAGATACAATGAGAGCGATTAACGGAAGAGTAATCCACACCTTCCATACAGAAGGAGCTGGTGGAGGTCACGCACCGGACATCATTAAAGCAGCAATGTATCCAAATGTATTGCCAGCTTCTACAAATCCTACGCGTCCTTATACCATAAATACAATCGATGAGCACTTAGATATGCTGATGGTTTGTCACCACCTGAGCAAAAACATTCCTGAAGATGTGGCGTTCGCAGATTCCCGTATCCGTCCTGAAACTATTGCCGCAGAAGACATTCTTCATGACATGGGAGTTTTCAGTATCATGAGTTCAGATTCTCAGGCAATGGGAAGACCGGGAGAAGTGATCACAAGAACATGGCAGACAGCAAGCAAAATGAAGGAACAGAGAGGAGACCTTGCTGAAGACCAGGATAGTGGAAACGATAACTACCGTGCAAAAAGATATGTGGCAAAATATACTATCAACCCGGCTATAGCTCATGGTATTTCAGAATACGTTGGATCTTTGGAAGAAGGAAAATTGGCAGATTTAGTGATCTGGAAACCTGCATTATTCGGGGTAAAACCGGAAATGATTGTAAAAGGAGGATTTGTAATTGCTGCTAAAATGGGAGATCCGAATGCATCTATTCCAACACCTCAGCCGATTATTTACAGAAATATGTTCGGAGCCCACGGGAAAGCTAAGTTTGGTATTTGCGCCAACTTCGTTTCCCAGGTTTCTATCGACAATGGAACCATCGCTTCTTATAAATTGGAGAAAATGATCCTTCCGGTAAAAAACTGTAGAAATATTTCCAAAAAAGACCTTATTCATAACGATAAGACGCCTTTAATTGAAGTGAATCCTGAAAACTATAAAGTAACGGTAGACGGTGAGTACATCACTTGCGAACCGGCGGAAACACTGCCCTTAACACAGCTTTATTACTTGTTCTAAGATAAACTTAAACAATAATGGATACCAACCTTATAGGTTTCAAAAACCTATAAGGTTTAATCAAAACTTATCCAATTCAATGTAAAACAATTATAGAACTAAGTTTAAAATGAAATATTTAAATAAAACAGTTGTTTCTCTTGCCGTAGCCGGAATGTCTATGCTTTCAGGAAATTTAAGTGCTCAGTTTCTGGGCGGACACAGGCTTAAAAGTGATGAAGATGGGCCCAAAGGACAGTTTATGGTCTACGGTTCATTAGACTATTCTAAACTTACAACTCCATCCAGCAGCAGCAGTACGGTATCAAGTGCACCACTTGGAGTGGGATACTTCATCAACAATAATGATCTTATTGGAATCAATTATGCATATTCACAGAATACGATTGATCACAATGTAGTCTATAAACAAAATGAAGTCGGTATCTGGTATAGCCCCTCAGTAATGCTTGGGAAATACTTTGTATTAATTGGTCAGGTAGATGCTCACTATGTCTGGGGACAACAACTGTCAACGGCTGCTGATGCGATGCAGAACTTTAACGGATTGCGTCTTCGTGCCTATCCTTTGATCGGAATATTAGTTGGAGGAGGCTGGGCTCTGAAATTCAAATTTGCAGAACTTTCAATGCTTCAGACCAAAACAAAAGAAGAAGGCTGGACGAAAAGCTATGTAGCTGGAATCAGTGGTTCAACATTCGGGGTAGGAATCTCCAAAAACTTAGACTTTAGAAAAAAATCCAAAAATGATAATTAATCAAATCATAGGCAATCTCTCAGAAAATCCTACAGGGAAAACCATAGATTATCTTGATCTTGAATGGTTTGAAACTACCAAAAGAATCCAGCGTAAAAAAACCAGACAGGGAATTGATGTAGCGATCAAATTTCTCAGAGAAGGGCAGCGTTTGCGTGAAGGAGATATTCTTTTTGAGGATGCAGAAAAAATAATTGCGGTCAATGTTCTGGAAACAGAAGCTATCGTGATGTCACCCACATCATTGTTGGAGATGGGTACAGTATGCTATGAGATTGGGAACAAACATATTCCGCTTTTTATTCAGAATGATAAAGTATTGCTCCCTTTTGAAATGCCAATGTTCAGATGGCTGGAAGCAAGCGGGTTCAAACCGGAGAAACAATCTGTGAAGTTGTTGAATCTTCTTAAATCTAATGTAGAACCTCACGGACATGGAAGTCTGGGATCAACAATCTTTACAAAAATCTTAAAAATGGCCGCCCCGAAAGATGAATAATATGAACATTAACTTCCTGTCGGGACTGCTTCATCTTGCAGACCCTACACTTCCCATCGGAGGCTATACCCATTCCAACGGACTTGAAACTTACGTGCAGGAAAGGATTGTACATAATTTAATCACCGCCAAAGAATTTGTACAGAATATGCTTCAGTACAACCTTAAATTCAATGATGGGGCTTTTGTAAAACTGGCTTATGAAGCAGCTGAAAAAGGAGATTTGGAGGAATTGTTACTTCTTGATAATGAATGCAATGCTATAAAATGCCCGAAAGAAATCCGTCAGGCCAGTCAGAAACTGGGGATCAGGCTGATCAAAATCTTTAAAAGAAGAGACCACTTCCCTTTTATGGAAGCGTTTGAAAAAGCAGTGCAGAATAAAGAAGCCAATTCCCATTACTGTATTGTGTTTGGAGTGTATGCTTACCTGATGAAAATCCCTTTATACGAAGCTCTTTTAGGATTCTATTATACCTCAGTGGCAGGAATGATTACCAATGCGGTAAAACTTGTTCCTCTTGGGCAGCTGGACGGACAAGATATTCTATTCTCATTATATCCTGTAATGGAAAAAACAGCTTTAGAAACAATAGAACTGGACAGAGATATGGTAGGACTTTGTAATACCGCTTTCGATATCAGGTGTATGCAGCATGAAAGGCTGTATTCAAGACTTTATATGTCATAGAAAAGACAAAAAGGAAGTAAAGGCAGGATGAAAAAAGATAGAAGGAAAGCTAAGAAAGTGAAAAAGCGTGGGACCTAATGAATATGAATGCTTCTAAGCCGAATGAAATGCCTTTGCACCTTTTACAAATATTCTCAATTAATAAAAAAAATATACGTGAAATAAGGTGCCCTTTGCTGAGTGAAACGCCTTTGCGATCGTAAAATATTCACGGTAAAAAAACTTAGCGCCCATAGCGTTAAAAAACAAATAAAATTTTAGAAAAAATGGAAAACAGAAAATATATAAAAGTAGGAGTCGCAGGACCTGTAGGTTCAGGAAAAACTGCATTATTGGAGCGTTTAAGCAGAAAACTTTTCGGGACTTATGACCTTGGAGTCATCACGAATGATATTTATACCAAAGAAGATGCTGAATTTATGGCTAAAAACAGCCTTCTTCCCCACGACAGAATTATTGGAGTAGAAACAGGAGGCTGTCCTCATACTGCCATCCGCGAAGATGCAAGTATGAATCTTGAAGCCGTAGATGAACTGGCAGCACGTTTTCCGGAGATCGAACTGGTTCTTATCGAAAGTGGAGGAGATAACCTTTCAGCGACATTCAGCCCGGACCTTGCGGACGTTACCATTTTCATCATCGACGTGGCAGAAGGAGAAAAAATTCCTAGAAAAGGTGGTCCTGGTATTACAAGATCAGACTTATTGATTATTAATAAAATTGACCTTGCCCCTTATGTAGGTGCCAGCCTTGAAGTAATGGAAAATGATGCCAGAAGAATGAGAAAAGGAAATCCTTTCGTATTCACAAATCTTAAAACAGATGAAGGACTGGACAAAGTGATAGGCTGGATTAAAAAATATGCTCTTCTGGAAGAAATTGAAGAACCGAACTTAGTAAGATAAATGGACAGTCGTTTAAATATAATTGCAGGATTCAAGGGAGGAGAATCCTATGTGAAAGACCTTTATGTCTCACTTCCTTTCAGAGTAGTTTCTGTAGGACAGCGTAAAAGTGACAAAAAGCTCTATCAGATGGTGATGAGCTCCTCTCCGGGAATTCTGGACGGAGACCACTACCATTTGGAAGTTGCCCTTGAAAAAGGATCTGCCCTTCAACTGCAGTCGCAATCTTATCAGAGGCTTTTCAATATGAAGGATAAAGCGCTTCAGGAACTTAATGTTTCTATGGAAGATGAAACATCTTTTGCTTACGTTCCTCATCCTATAGTCCCGCATGAAGACTCCAATTTTAAGAGTAAAGCGAATATTCATATTGGGAACAACAGTCAGATTATCATCAGTGAGATCATCACCTGTGGAAGAAAACATTATGGAGAAGTTTTTAAACTGAAGCGTTTTCAGAATATAATGGAAATCTACCACAACAATAAACTGGTAGTGAAAGATAATGTTCTCATTCAGCCTGATATGATTCCGATCAGCAGCATCGGAAATCTGGAGCAGTATACCCACCAGGGAACCCTGATCTTCTATAGTACGAAGGAAAATGTAGATAAAAACGGATTGGTTGAAGAGATAGTTGAAGCAGCCGCGCAGCATCATGAACAAATGGAGGTTGGAGTCTCTGCAATGGATAACAACGGTTTTGTAGTAAGAGCTTTGGGACATGGAGGAGAATTGATGTACAACTTCTTCCTGCATATTCAGGAAATTCTCTGGTCATTGAAGTAAAAAGAGATCCTTGTCAAGGTTCAAAACCTTGACAAGGATGCTATATAGAAGCGGGCTTTAGCCCGCTTAAAAAAAGAAATTTTCCATTGGCTTTAGCCAAAACTTAATAAAGAATCTGAAATAACAGAATTAATAAAAAATGGATAGTACAGTTTGGGCACTTCTTTTGAGTGCCGTTTCAATAAGTTTCATACATACCGCTTCAGGGCCGGATCATTACCTACCGTTCATTGTGATTTCAAAATCCAAAAAATGGAGCGGAATGAAAACAGCAATATTAACGGTTGTCTGCGGTTTCGGACATGTCTTCAGTTCTCTGATTTTGGGCTTTATCGGGGTTTTCCTTGGATGGCAGCTCAATAAAATCTCCTGGTTTCAGGATATCAGAGGGAATTTCTCAGGATGGGCGCTGCTTATTTTTGGAGGTGTTTATCTGGTATACGGTCTCATTCAGGCAATCAGAAATAAACCTCATAAGCATTTTGATGTAATGGGTGATGATGTTTATGTATACGAACATAATCACAGTGAAGTGGTAATGCCTCAAAAAAGAATAAAAGTGACTCCGCTTGTACTTTTCATGATTTTCGTAATGGGCCCCAGCGAACCTTTGATTCCTTTATTATTCTATTCAGGAGTAAAACACTCAATGTCTGAAATTGCTGTTCTGGTAACTTCTTTCACTATAACTACCGTCTTGACAATGCTTGGAATGGTTCTTCTGGGACGTTATGGTTATTCAACACTGTTCAATACCGAAAAACTGGAAAGATACATGGGAGTGGTGAGCGGAGCTGTAGTAACCGTTTGCGGAGTGGGAATGGTCTTTCTTGGATGGTAAACGAGATTCGAGGTTCGGGATACGAGTGGTAGAGTTTAGGGTAGGGGGGTGAGAGTTGAATTGTTTAAAGTTTAAAGTTCAAGGTTGTTATTCTTTCACTGATAATTGACAATTCACTATTCACTTGCGAAGCAAAATTGATTCTGCCTCCAGTGTCTATCATCTATCCGTCTCTTATCTTAATATCCACAATTATTAATACAATTAAAAAAACTATGAACGAATTTTTCAAAAAACTACCTTTTATAGACCATGTTTTGAAAGGAATCGGACAGATTATGCTCCAGGAAAACAGGTGGACGGGACTTCTGTTTCTTATAGGAATCTTTATGGGAAGCTGGCAGTGCGGGGTAGCGGTATTGCTTTCAACGGCAGCCGGAACTTTCACTGCAATGAAGCTTAAATACAATCAGTCTGAAATCAATGCCGGACTTTATGGCTTCAGTGCGGCACTTGTAGGAGTAGCATTATCCTTTCTATTTGAGACTACATTACTGATCTGGATTTTAATAGTCTTGGGTGGAGCATTGGCGGCTGTTTTTCAGCATTTCTTTATTCAGAAGAAAATTCCGGTCTTTACTTTTCCTTTTATTATCATCACATGGATTTTGGTATTTGCACTCCATCATTTTACCCATATTCCACCCTCTGCAATGTTGAGCAGTGAAGTGGTGCCTACAGAATATGATGATTTTCTTGCCTGTACCAATGGGTTTGGTGAAGTAATATTTCAGGGTGGAGTACTTTCAGGAATGATTTTCTTCCTAGCCGTTTTCATCAGTTCTCCCATAGCCGCTTTATATGGGTTGGCAGCATCTATTCTCGGTGCAGGATTATCACAGTTGAACGGAGAACCTATTAAAGAAATCCATATGGGATTATTTGGATTTAATGCTGTGCTTTCAGCAATCGTTTTCTCAGGAGTTAAAAAAACAGACGGTTTATGGGTACTTATTGCCGTTCTTATCACTATTGTCATTGATGATCTTTTAATAGACAATCACTGCCTGGATATCGTTGGAGGAGTATTTACTTTCCCATTCGTAGCCGGAACGTGGATTACCCTTTTAATTCAGAAAGTATTTATTAAAGAGAAAGCGTAGCTTCTGAGTTTGAGAGTTGTAGAGTTTGAAGGTTGTGGGGTTTTACGTGTGGAAATGTTCCCAGTCTCTCATCTCTTCGTCTATTATCTCTCATCTCTTATCTAATTTATAATTTAACTAAACAAAAAATGAAAATAACAAAAATAGCAGCCGTATTTCTGATAATGGCATTCAGTGGAAAAATGATGGCGCAGGAAACAGAAAAACAGTTGCTGATTAAAGATGCAGATGACAAATTTCCCATTGCAGATGCTTTGGTAAAATATGACCACGGGAACAGCCATACTCATACAGCGGCAGATGGTATGTTTGCCATTCCTGTAAAATCACTTCCTGATACCCTAGTGATTAGTCGTCAGGGATATGATGAGGTAAAATGGTTGGTAACTAGCGATGAAGATAAAAATAAAGTTATTTTCTTACAGCATAAGCCTTTTCAGATTTCTGAAGTGGCCATCAATCACAGTTCGTTTTTATCAGCCATTACCAAAGTGGATCTGAATAAATTTCCGGTAAACTCAGCACAGGATTTATTAAGAAAAGTGCCGGGATTGTTTATTGCACAGCATGCCGGAGGAGGAAAGGCTGAACAGCTTTTTTTAAGAGGATTTGATGCAGACCACGGTACTGATGTCAGCGTTAATGTTGACGGAATGCCAGTGAATATTGTATCCCATGCCCATGGACAGGGATATTCTGACCTGCACTTTGTAATTCCTGAAACCGTAAACAATATAGACTTTGGAAAAGGGGCTTATTACATGGACAGAGGAGACTTCAATACCGCAGGCTATGTAGATTTTCAGACCTACAATGGATTGAAAAACAGTATGATTAAACTGGAAGGAGGTTCTTTCAATTCAAAAAGAGTGTTGGGAATGTTCAATATTCTGCATGATGATCTGGGAAGAAAAAATGCCTATATAGCAGCAGAATACAACTATACAGACGGGCCTTTTGATGTAAAACAGAATTTCAACAGAGTCAATATTTTCGGGAAATATAACCAGTGGCTTACGGATAAAGATTATTTCAATATTCAGTTTTCAACATTCAATTCTTTCTGGAATGCTTCCGGACAGATTCCGGAACGTGCCGTAGATGAAGGAATCATTGGAAGATGGGGAAGTATAGATCCTACAGAAGGTGGTAAAACTTCCAGAACAAACCTTCAGATGAACTTTAAGCACATTATTTCTCCTTCCGAGCAGATTGATGCCATGGCTTTCTATTCAAAATATAATTTCAATCTGTATTCCGATTTCACTTTTAATTTAAAAGATAAAGATCACGGAGATGAAATTCAGCAGACAGACGGAAGAAATATTTACGGAGCCGAAGTGAAATATACAAAAACGTTTTCCCTTGCAAACAGCTCTTTAAACTGGACTTCAGGAATAGGGTTAAGAAATGATGATATTAATACTTTACAGCTTAACCACGTTTATCACAGAGATCTGCTGCTTGACAGATTATCAGATGTGACAGGAACAGAAACCAATCTCCATGCCTACTCAGGGCTGGTATGGAAAACAGGAAAATGGACGATTAATCCTGCTTTGAGAATAGATCATTTTATCTTTAATATGCACAATCTGCTGGATGCAGAACAATTGCCGTCCGGACAATCAAAAGAAGCAACAAGACTAAGCCCAAAATTGAACTTCTCTTACGCTCAGAACGACAATGTAATGTGGTTCCTGAAAACAGGAATGGGCTTCCACTCCAATGACCTGAGAGTAGTTGTTCCTAATAAAAACGAAAATACACTTCCATACTCTATTGGAGCAGATTTTGGAGTAAGATTACATCCGTTCAAATCATTGATTATTACTCCGGCATTATGGTATATGGATCTGCAGCAGGAATTTGTTTATGTAGGAGATGATGCTGTAGTAGAACCTTCCGGGAAGTCAAGACGCTTCGGTGCCGATCTTGGAGTTCGTTTCCAGCCGTTGGAAAACTTTTATCTGAATGCTGATATCAACTATTCCCACGCAAGATTTACAGAAGAAGAAAAAGGACAGGATTACGTTCCGCTGGCTCCGGTAATCACCAGTACAGGATCTGTAAACTGGGATTTCCTGGATGGCTTTTCTCTGGGACTTCAATACCGATATCTGGGAGCAAGACCAGCAGTAGAGGATAACAGTATCAGAACCAAAGCTTACTTTGTAAATGACCTTATGCTTTCTTATAACCGTCAGAAATGGGGAGCAAATGTTCAGCTTAACAATCTTTTCAATGTAAAATGGAATGAAGCTCAGTTTGCAACAGAAACTCAATTGAAAGGAGAAGCAGAACCTGTTACAGATCTTACCTACACACCGGGAAGCCCTTTTGGAGTGAGAGTAGGAGTGTATTATAAGTTCTAAGTGGGAGAGTAGGAGAGTAGTAGAGAGAGAGTTTGAGAGAGTAAATTATGAGTTTCGGGATACGTGTTTCGGGGTTTTACCATTTACACTTTGCTTTTTCACTCTTTTACTTGCCTGTTCTACTTTAAAATATTTTGTATAACTTTAAATAATCATAACCAGGATATGGAAGTTCTATCCAATTTTCAATATAAAAAACTTTTTCTTCCGAATATTACGGACAAAATATTAGCCAATAATGCTGATATACAGCTCTATCGGATAGAAAATTACCTTAAAGGCATTCTGATGCCGGTGATTCCGTACCGTACAACGTTTAATTTCATTATTTTCGTTACCAACGGTCATATCAGACAATACCTTGAAAATAAAGAATACCATGCCGAGAAAGGGGGAGTAATCTTCATTAAACAGGGAACCATCACGGCAACCGTAGAACTATCCGATGATATTGAAGGCTTCTTCCTTGCTTATGAAAATAATATTCTGTCCGAGCAAGAGCTGCCCAAGCACAAAAGCAGTATTTTTTTCATGACTCCATTCCTGAATCTGGACAGCCTGACTTATGGTACCATTATCCAGCTTCTTCCCATTATGGAACAGGAATTATGGTTGAATAATTTAAATGTTAATGATGTTGTCGTTACGATGCTTCACCTTATTTTGATCAAAATGCTGAGCACAGATTCTGATACCCATCACAAGTCTGCGACACGTCCTATGGAACTGTCCCTTCAGTTTCGGGATCTTTTGTTTAAATATCATGTTGGAGAAAAAAGAGTTGCATTTTATGCCGATAAACTGTCTGTAACAGAAAGCTATCTGAATAAATGTGTAAAAGGCGTTACCCAGAAATCCCCCAAACAGTGGATCAATGAGATAGATATCAATTACAGTAAGGCATTACTTCACTCCAGTAAAGATATTGCAGAGATTGCTTACGAACTGAACTTTCATACCGCATCCCATTTTACCCAGCTTTTTAAAAAGATCGCAGGCATTACCCCGAAGGAATACAGAATCCAGTTTTTGAATAACAGCAGGATTTCAGTCTGATATAAAGAATCGAATTTGTGTAATGTCAATGGTCAACTTTTGCTGCGCAAGTGAATAGCCAATGAGTTGATGAAGTACAGAATAAAAAATTCACTGCGAAGCAAATTCACCATTCACTATTGACCAAAAATTTCCTACATCCTCTCATTTTCAAGAATTTTCAACACCAGCCTTTCCTCTTTTGTCAGATCGGCTTTTCCGTCGTTTTCTTCTATGATTTCAAGTTCGTCAAGGTATTTTTTGATGGTATTGTTTTCGTAAAGATTGATGACTAAAGGATGAACATAATATTTTTTGCAGACAGCCGATGTATTTCCCAGGTTTTCTGCAACCATCTCCAGGGCTTCTTTTACTTTCTTTTTATATTGACTGTCATTTTCAGCATAGCCAATTTCTTTAAATGCAATCAAAGCACTTACCGTTCCGGACCATGTCCTGAAATCCTTAGCGGTAAAATCTTCGCCGCTGATCTCTTTTATATACTCATTCACCATACCGGAATCCACAGAATGACGGTTTCCTTCATCATCAAAATACTGGAAAAGTTCTTTCCCCGGAATATCCTTACATTTCTGAATAAGTCTTGCCAGCCTTTTACTTCTGAGGTCAACGTTATGCATAATGCCTTTCTTTCCCTTAAAAGAGAAAGTGATTTTCTGTCCTTTTACCTTTACATGCTTATCCTTTAAAGTAGTCAGTCCAAAAGAACCGTACAGTTTTTCATAGACATTATTACCAATACGGATATTGGTTCTTTGCATAAGGCTTACAATTAAGGCCAGGATTTTCCGCTTTTCAAAATTTCTCAGCGCAAGATCCTGTTCTACCTGCAGTCTTATATCCGGTAATGCATATCCGAACTGAAGCATCCTGTAAAATTTCGTATGATTTCTTAAAGCGCTCCAAAGAGGATGGTAGCGGTATTGTTTTCTTTTTTTGACATCAAAGCCGGTGGCCTGAAGATGCCCGTTGTCAAGGGCACAGATCCATACATTTTCCCAGGCGGGAGGAAGTACCAGGCTGTTGATTCTTGTAATTTCGTCCTTATCCTTTATTTTTTCACCGTCTTTATAATAGGAATATTTCTTTCCTGTTTTCTTACGGGTAATTCCGGCGGTTTCTGCATCGGTGGTATATACAAGATGTACCGCCTTTGCAGAAGCTTCCGGGTCCTTCATTATTTTAACAATTTTGGAAGGTTTAAGGTGAGAAATCATCTCCAAATCTGTATTCTTCTCCATAAAGCATGGTTAAGAGTTTTTACCCCTCGAAAAAATCAGTAAAAGAATCCCTGCTATTACACAGACTAAGAGAATTCCCCACCACATTCCTGCCTTAAAAATTGTTTCTACTGCTTCACAACTTGTTAGTGTCAACAAACTTAATATCGTAATACTGTAAAAGCTCCACTTTTTCATAAGTTTATATTTTGTTGAGGTGTTAGATTCTGAGTCGGTCAGCCCTCCATTTTTTAATAGACCTTTTAATTTCATCTCCTGAAATGTTTTCATGAAGAGCTCTGTATAAAAGCTCCTTGAATTCATCATCATAGGTAAATCTCAGTGCAGCAATCTGATCAAATCTTAGTTTTTCAACAGTTTCATCCGATCTTTTATTGAAAATTTCAAAATACCGCTGTTGAAACTCCAGAATTACCATTCGGTTTTGAAGTCCCAGTGCGTAATGCTGCCGTGTCATAAATGCCAGATAAAAAAGCAGAAAAATCACGATAGAAAATAATATCCATGTCAGCTGATTTCCCGGATCATCCCAGATTTTATAAATTCCGAAAATCTCCAATAGGATGAGCAAAGGAAGATAAATAAAATGATGAGGTGGATAAAACTTTCTGTGGTTATTATAGTTCTGCTGTTTCATGGAGTTGAATACAGCAATAATCTTTCCAAAAATTTATTATTTTGATAATGTGGTAGTTTTTTTTAGATGAAAATGATTTATTTTATCAAATATGTTTAACATTTTAATGAGAATGTCATAAAAGTTTTGCCCTCTTTAAGGGGGAAATAATCAACGTGATTTAAGATGAAAACTTAAAAAATCAAATCGCGGATCTCCTCAAAAAGAATTCCTGCTAAAATAACAGATTATTAAGTAAAATAGCCAATAGATTTCAGCTCCCGACTTCAAATTTTTCGTAACTTTCGGTGTTTAAAAAAGAAAAGAATGACTTCAAAGGAAAAAGTTGCTGCGCTTCGTGAAGAAATGCAGAAAAATAATGTTGATGCATTTATAGTATATTCTGCAGACCCGCATATGAGCGAATACCTTCCCGAAGAATGGCAGGAGAGAGCTTGGTTGTCAGGTTTCTTAGGTTCTGCTGGTTTTGTGGTAGTTACCAAAGACAAAGCCGGACTTTGGACAGACGGAAGATACTTTACACAAGCCGCTATAGAGCTGGATGGTTCGGGAATCGATCTTTTCAAAGATGGTATGGAAGGAACTCCTAATTATATTGACTGGATCATTTCAGAAATCCCTTCAGGCGGTAAAGTGGCTGTAAATGCTTTAGCAGCTTCTAATGCCAACTGGGAACTGCTTTCTCAGAAATTTAATTCAAAAAATATTACGCTGGTAGATTTTCCACTTTTAAAAGAAGTTTGGAAAGAAAGAGGAACGCCGTCTGCCAATCCTATTTTTGTACATCCGGTAGAAAGAGCAGGTAAATCTGTTTCTGATAAAATTGCTGCCATCCGCCAGAAAATGGAAGATCAGGAAGCTACCGTACACATCATATCAAGTCTGGATGATGTAGCATGGACCGCCAATCTGAGAGGAAGTGATGTAGAAAGCAATCCTGTATTTTTAGGGTATATTGTGATTACTAAAAATGATGCTGTACTCTTCACAGGATTAGAAAAAATGGAAGTAGGAGCAAGAAAGCAAATGGATGATTCCTTTGTGAAAATGATGCCTTACGAAGAATTCTACAATTACCTGAAGACCTTCAAAAATGAAAAAGTACTGGTTTCTCCAAACAGCAACCAGCAGATTTTTGAAACATTAAAAGCAGACAACCAGTTTATCAAAGCTCCGGTTCCTGGTAACCTGATGAAAGCCCAGAAAAATGAAGCTGAGCTGGAAGGTTTCAGAAAAGTAATGGTAAGAGACGGAGTTGCGATGGTGAAATTCCTGTATTGGTTAACTCAAAATGCCGGAAAAGAAGCCATGAATGAATATTCTATCGGACAAAAACTGAGAGGATTCCGTGCAGAAGGGGAAAACTTTGTGGGAGAAAGCTTTGGTTCTATTGTAGGATACAAAGATAACGGTGCCATCATGCACTATTCTGCCAAAAAAGAAGGAAGCAAAGAAGTAACCAATGAGGAAACCATCCTGGTAGATTCAGGAGGTCAGTACCTTGAAGGGACTACAGATATTACAAGAACATTCGCTTTAGGAGCACCTTCGGAAGAGTTTAAAAGAAATTCAACATTGGTACTACAGGGATTGATCCGTTTATCAATGGTAAAATTCCCGAAAGGAACAAAAGGAGTACACCTTGATGCTATTGCAAGACTTCCTTTATGGATGGAAGGCAAAGATTTCAATCACGGAACAGGACATGGAGTAGGAAGCTTCATGAATGTACATGAAGGACCGCAAAACATCAGAAAAGACCTGAATCCTCAGGAACTTCTTCCGGGAATGGTATGTTCAAACGAACCTGGATATTACCTTGAAGGACATTATGGAATCCGTCATGAAAACCTGATCGCAGTAAAAGAAGCAGAAAAAACAATTCACGGAACATTCTATGAATTTGAAACATTGACATTCTGCCCGTTTTTCAAAGATACCGTAGTGAAAGAAATTCTTTCAGAAAGTGAAATCGCATGGTTAAATGGTTACCATAAAACATGTGAAGAAAAGCTTGCTCCTCATCTGGAAGGAGAAGTTAAAGAATGGTTCCTGCAATTGGTAAGCCCTCTTTAATAAAAATTCAAAGGTGAAAAGTAAATGACAATCATAATTTTAAACCTTGAACTTTAAATATTAAACTGAATATTGTTAGATAAACCAAAGTCCTGTAAGGTATTTCCTGCAGGGCTTTTCTTTTTATACAACCGTATTTTTACGGATATAATTCTAGGGATTCTACTGATGGATAAAAAACAGAGTTGACCTATCTTTGTTACAACAAAACATCATTCATATCTTCATAAATAACTCAAGTAAATTCAAAACGGTTGATCATCTCGTCCTGAGATGATTTTTTTTGCTGTTAATTGAAACTTGTATGGGGTATACATTAGCTTAAAAAGGATCAATGGAATTGATCTCATCTTTGCTCACTTAAAATAAAATCTTAGAAAAAATGAAAACTTTACGTTTATAAAGCATGTCGCATTCATCTTTTATCTATTTTCGTGGTTCATTAGAATGCACTTAATTTGAAGAATGATGATACGTGATTACTTTCGAAGCTTTAACCTGTTTTCAGAGGATGAAATTGAAGAATTCCTGAAATTTTCCGAGCTAAGACTCGTTAATAAAAATGATTATTTCATACAGGAAGGAGAGCTTTGCAAAGAAGTAGGATTGGTGAAATCCGGTATCTTCCGTTCCTTTTATACTTCAGATGGAGGAAAAGACATGACCTATTGCTTCAGATTTCCCAATCATATGATCGCTGCCTATTCATCATTTGTTTCAGGATGCCCCAGTAAAGAAAGTATGCAGGCTATTACCAATGCAGAGCTGATTATTCTTAAAAAAGAAGCAGTAGATGAGTTGGTAAAGAATAGCATTAACTGGACGAAATTTTTAAGAATCATTGCAGAACAGGAATATCTTGAACTTGAAACACGTTTTTTTCAGCTTCAGAGAGACAGTGCATCGCAACGGTATGAAACATTATTAAAGAATCATCCTGATTATATTCAAAACATACCATTGCAGTATCTGGCTTCTTACCTTGGAATTACACAACGGCATTTGAGCCGTATCAGAAAGGAAATTTCTTTTTAGACATTTGTCCTGCTTATTGAAATGGACGCGCTATACTTTTGTCAAAAAAAGTTATGGAGCAAAATATTTTAATCATTGGAGGAAATGGATTGGTCGGAAAAACTATTTCCCGCATTCTGAAATCAAGAAACCCTCATCTTACTGTTTATATTGGCGGACGAAAAGGAGGACAGACGGATAAAGACCTGAAAATCGACGTTACAGATCCTTCTTCTTTCAATGTTATTCTGGAAAAAAAAATAAACCTCATTATTCTTTCTGTGAATGATAGAGAAGATGATGTCCTTCGTTTCGCAATTGCTCACCACATAGATTATCTGGATATTACAAAACCTACTCCGGCTTTGGTAAAAGCTTATGATATTGCCGGAAAATCAGAGGTAAACAGCAGAATTGTCTTCAGCTCAGGATGGATGGGCGGAATTGTACCGGGATTAGTCAATACCCTGTCCCAGTCAGATGATATTAAGGAAGTAAAGGTTTTTGTATATTATTCTGTAAAAGATTTGGCAGGGGAGAGTTCAGCCCATTTTATGGCAGAAAATGTAGCCGTTCCTTTTGTACATTATAAGAATGACAAGCCGGTTTCTATCAGACACTTTTTGGACACAGAATCTTTTAAATTCTCTTTTGGAATAGGAGAGAGAAAAGCTTATAATTTTGATGTGCCGGATCTCTATATTCTTAACAAAGTGGAACGAATTCCCGGTGTAAGTGTAAAAATGACTTATAATTCCAGGTTCATTACCTGGCTGCTGGGATCCTTTCAATACCTGAGAATATTCAATATTTTATCATTAAAAGAAAGAAAAATGATTTTTGGGTCCAGTGGAAACGGAGATCAGGCTGTGTTTGAAATTGTGGTAAAAGATAAAGAAGGTCAGAAGAAACTGAGCTTACGAAGTATGAAAGGGCAGGCAGAACTTACTGCTTTATCTGCTGTTCTGCATACCGAAGAGCTGCTGAGAAACCCGCATGAAAACAATGTGTATTTCAGCCATCAGCTGCATGAGCCTTTATCATTAATGGCACAGCTTCATACCTATGAAACGATCAATATCAATGTCACACAATGAAAAAAATAGCAATTATCAACGGACACCCCAATCAAGATTCTTTCAACTTTGGAATTGCGGAAGCTTATAAGACAGGAGCAGTAGAAACAGGAGCAGAAGTGAAGGAAATTGTCATAAGAGAGTTGAAATTTAATCCCAATCTGCAGTTTGGATACCAGAAAAGAATGGAACTTGAACCGGATTTGATGAAAGCATGGGAAATTATTCAGTGGGCTGACCATTTGGTTTGGGTACATCCTGTCTGGTGGGGAGGATTTCCAGCCTTGATGAAAGGATTCATAGACCGCCTTTTCTTACCGGGACTGGCCTATAAATTCCGTGAGAATTCTGTATGGTGGGATAAGCTTTTAAAAGGTAAAACGGCACATATAATCACTACATTAGACCAGCCAGGTTGGTATTACCGTCTGTTTTTTGGCAGACCCAGCGTCAATCAGCTTAAGAAATCCATACTGGAATATTGTGGCGTAAAACCTGTAAAACTGACCTATATCGGAATCATCCGGAATTCTAAAGATGAGCAAAGGGTTCAATGGCTGAGAAAAGTGAAGGAATTAGGGAAGAAACAGAAATAATTTAAATTTTAGGATATGTAATGATAACTTTATCCGGCAATAATTTCCTATTGTCAGATAAAGTTTCATTTTTTTAAATACAGTTGTTTTGCTGTTTTACAGTCCTTTTTTTCCTTCAATCCAATACGCCTGTGATTTTATGCACTTGGGAGAAACTCCTCTGGCCTTAAGAAATTTCCTGATCAGAGACATTCTTCCTCCGTTTCCGGTGAGATAAAAAATAACCTCATCATCAGAGATGGATTCTTTTTCTTCCCTTAGAAAATCATTCAAAGCTTCAATCATTCTCATGGTATTGTTTTTCGGGCTGTGGTAACCAAATAAATTCAGTTTTTCAAGAGCAGAACATTCTTCCAGTTCATGAAGACAGATAAATAAAGAACCATTTTCTTCCACGGCTTCTTTGATTGAAAGAGAACTTCCCAGTGAAGTTTCGTCACCCACAGAGAAATGAATTTTCGCGTTGGGAGCAAAGAATTGTTTTCCTCTGGGCATTAAAAGCTTTATAGAATCTCCGGGAGAAAGTTGGGCCACAAAATGACTTCCGGCAGCAGAAGAGTCATGCAGATGAAATAAAACATCAAAAGTTCCTGCTTCCTGATTGAAGTTGAAAGGAGAATAATTCCGGAAATCGCGGCCATTGATTCTTATCGCTATTGCATATGCAGGTTCATAAGAAACATCCTGTAAATCTGTTTGAAAACGTATAAGACGAAGGTCATTCGTGATTTTTTCTATATGGATAACCGTACAGTCTTTAAATTTTGAGGACCAGACATTTTCTACTGTGTCATTGATCCATTTTGGTAAACTCGGCATAAATCATTTTTATTGCAAAGGACGTTGCAAAATCAGAAAATACCGATAGCTGTTTCGGGGGAATAATTGGACTATTCGTGGTTAGTGTTTGTTTATATGCAGATCCCGGAATTCTGATGGCGACTGATCTTCCAGTTTAGAAAATAAGCGGCTGAAATAAGTGTGGTCACTATATCCCAGCTCATAAGCGATCTCTTTTATACTTAGGCTCGTAAAGACCAATAATCTTTTAGCTTCAATTAAAATTTCCTGGTGAATCCAGTGCTGCGCAGGTTTCCCCGTTGCTTCCCGGACTGCCTCCGTCAAATATCCTCTTGTAATATTTAAAATCTCTGCATATTCGGATGGACTTTTCGAGGTTTTAAAATCCTTTCTAACCAAACTTCTGAATGTTCTTGATAGTTGTAAAGTCCTGCTTTCACTGGAAGAAGGAGACAGATTATTCCGGGAATAGATCAGGGCAAACATTCCCAGAAACGCATTAAGCAATGACTGTACAACCAGAAATCCTTCTTTAGAGGAAAGCATCTCGTCTGTATAAGAAGCATGGAGCATACTGGCTGTTGTATTCACTTCCTGGATGAGACTTTTGTCTATCGACAGCGGCTGTATTTCACCCAGAGATTCATCAAAAAAAGAACGTACGGTATCGGGAACAAGTTCTGCTTTTACTGCTACAAACCATCCGCAAACGTCTTTCATCAAAAGCCCCTGATGTACCTGTCCCGGCAATACACAGAAAAGAGTGGAATCTTTTGATTCAACTGTTTTAAAATCTACCATCATTTTTACATGACCGCTTTCCATGCAGGTGAAAATGTAATGACTGTCCCTGTGTATCCCTTTGTCCAGAAGAATATCCTCCGCATTCTGAGTCCGCTTATCCATTCTTTTGACATGGAATCTGTGGTGAGAAATGCTGTTTAAATCATAAGTAGGAATTGTCTGCTTCATCTGTAAACCTGTTGTTATGAGGATAAATACGCAACTGTAAAATTACGTATTTTCACGGTTTTAAAGTCGGAATATTAATCTCAAATTCGCGGTGCATAATGATAATGTTTTCTTTAGATCAGATTTTATATGAATATACACCGGAATTCGGAACAGAAAGAAACCTGTTCCGGATTTTATTTTGCTTTTGAAAGTGCCATTTTTATTGCTAAATAGGTTAACACGCTGGCCATAAACCATTTTTGAACCTTTATCCAGACCGGATTATTGGAAAAGAACAGGGCAACTCTTGCAGCCGTTAATACAATGATAAAGTTAATGCTGAAGCTGATCAGGACCTGAATAACTCCAAGTTCAAGGCTTTGGGTAAATATGGAACCATACTCAGGTTTGATGAACTGAGGAAAGAAAGACAGGTAAAAAACGGCCACTTTCGGATTTAATACATTCGTTAAAAAACCAATGGTAAAAAGCTTTTTAGGACTGTCATGAGCCACATTTCTATCAACATCAAAAATATTTCTGCTCTTGGGTTTTATAGCCTGATAAGCCAGATATAAGAGATAGACAGTTCCCACGGCTTTTAGTAGAGTATAAGCCAACGGAATGGCCAGCAAAACTGCAGTAAGGCCAAAAGATACCATGATAATGTGGAATAAAAACCCACACACCACTCCGGCCAGGGAAATAAATCCGGACTTTTTCCCTTGTGTTATAGACTTTGAAATCAGGTAAATCATATTAGGGCCGGGACTGATCACTAAGATGAGTGCTGCTAGGATGAAAAATATCAGTTCGTGAAATGGAATCATTGGTAGTAGTTATTTAAATGGGCGTATTCCCGGCACAAAGATACAGACTGTCCCTAATCCGTTATTATAAAAAATTCAAGAAATATTAATTTTCACTCAATTGAATTTTATTTTCCACTTGAATGTGATTTAAAATAAATACCAGTCTGTTTTTTTTGTAAATTTCAACACATAAAATAATTATCATTCACAAATAAATACTATCATGACTACTGAAAACATCTTTGAAGCCATCAGAAAATGGAAAAATCTTATTGATTCCTATAAAAACGGAATTGATATAAATGGGGCAGAAATTTTGAATTTTTTAAATCAGGGAACTCATTTCAGTGTTTCAGGTGAGGAAATCGAACAATGGAAACGGAACCTTGGAACAGTAGAGTTAAAGAGAATCCATGCGTATGTAGGTATTCATGAAGAACAGTTGAAATTTTTTCTGATTGATTCTAAAAGTGATAAGGATGCCAATTTTAGTAATATCATTATTAAAGAATTTTCCCGAAAATTCACTGAAGAAAAGATGGAAAGCAGCAATCACGAAGAAGTGACTCCACCTCCAATTACAGCTGAATCTGCCATTAACCGTAATTTCAGATGGAATATGTTTGGAACCTCATGGATACAGGCCCAGAAAACAGAAGATATTTTTCAGCTTATTTCTATTCCGTTTTCAGATTATGACAAAATGGGGATTACAGGAGGGCAGACCTGTACCAATTTCTTTGGGCTTACTGATGATCTGGAGAAAAAAGATCCGGATTTTCCTTTTCATATCGAAATTATTACCGTGAAAAGTCTTGCGATTAACCATATGAGTGAGACTGCAGAAAATTATTCTACCCCAAGACCTCCTTTCACCATTGATACTCTTAATGACTATCAACTTTTGAAGCAAAGCACCAGTGTTTTCGTATAACAGTTTATCCCTGTATTTACAAATTATTATTAACCTGGTCTTGTGTACAGGACTGATTCTATTGGTAAAAGAAGGGATAAAAACAAAACTTCCTGTGATTATACTTCTCTCAGGAGAGTTCATGCTGGAGCTGACGGACTTAGCGGACCGGATGATGAAATTAAATACACTCAATATTTACAACTATACATTGAGCCAGTTTTTTGGCTTAATGATCCTTACTGTGATTTATAGTAATTACTACATCCAGCTTTCCCGTAAATTAAAATGGATGATCTATGGGTATGCAATACTGGCATTGATTATTAATTTGTTGTATGTGCAAGACGATACACAGGTTACTTTTTATTCCAATATTATCACCAGTATTATTATTTGCAGTTATGCCGCCTCTTATTTTATGAAGATCATCAGAGAAGGCAGGGCAGACAGGGATATGTTTATCGTGAACATCATTGTTTTCCTGTTTTTTTCTATTGAATGTATCATATCCACGACCTTTAATTTTTTAATCAGCAACCATCTGAGTTGGGTAGCTCCTATCTGGCTTTTCAGAGGCCTCCTGCTATTATCATTTTATATTGCTTTTATTAATCTGGGATGTGGCGTTGGGAAAATCAGGATCAGATAGTTCTATGGATATGGATCGGTATTGGACTATTTTTTTTAACAACGTTATTCATTACGTTATTGGTCATTAATTATTTGAAAAGTATAAAGAAAAATAAACAGAAAGTCTCTCAGCTGGTCCGGAATACAAAAAAGGAATATTGGGAAAATACATTGCTTATACAGGAAAAGGACAGGGAGCGCCTGGCGGAAGAACTTCATGATAATATTATCTCACAGTTGAACCTCATCCGTCTGAATCTTACAGATAAAAATCCCGAAGAGCTTAATCGTGATCTGAAAAAATCGATGCAGCTGATAAGGGAATTCTCCCATAATCTTACACCACCGGACCTTGATGAGATTGAACTGGCAGATTTAATTGCAGATTATCTTGAACAGGTTAATAAAAATATAGAAGTCATTTTCCGCCATATTACCATAAGAACTCCAATCAGCAGCCCGGTAAAACTGAACCTTTTCAGAATTATACAGGAACTGGTCACCAATATTTTGAAACACGCTGAAGCTACCAGAGTAGATGTATCGCTGAGAATATCTCTGAACTATCTGATGCTAACTATAGAAGATAACGGACGGGGTTTTATCATGGAAACCCATTCGGGAGGTATTGGATTGAGGAATATTCAGTCAAGAGCACAGAAAATTAAAGCCATTTATAAACTTAAAACACAGCCTGAAAAAGGCACAAAATTCATAGCCTGTATGGCAATACAATAAAAATAAACATGGAACACGCAAAAATTAAAATCGGAATTGTAGATGATGACCTACTGTTTGTACAGCTTTTGAAAAACTATATTGATAATAATGGAGATTACCAGGTTACGCTTACCTCAACAGGTGGTTATCAATTTCTCACAGAGGATTCCGGATCTTTGGATATTCTGATTCTGGATCTGAGAATGACGAACGGTGATGGTCTTGAAGTAATGGCTGAACTGGCCAAAAGGGAAACTGAAACAAAAATCATTGTTCTTTCCAGTTTTTATCGCCGTTCATTTATGGGGCAGATGCTGAAAATGGGAGCCCATGCTTTTTTGCCTAAAGAAATTGAGTTGGAGGAATTATTAGCTGTCATCAAAACCGTTCATCACACCGGGCATTACTTTTCCAATGATCAGATTGATGTTATGAGAAGCCAGCTTTCCAACAAGCTTCCGGAGTTTCATGCCTTTTCTAAGAATGAGCTTACGGATAGGGAAGTGGATGTTCTGCGATTGGTTTGCCAGCAGCTCAGCACTAAGGAAATTGCAGATTCTCTTTTCATTTCTCCCAAAACGGTAGAAACCCATAAAACCAACCTGATGATCAAAACAGGAGTGAAAAATATGGCCGGGCTTGTGATTTACGCAGTACAGAATCAGGTTATAGATCCGAACGAAATCGTATTATTTGATAAGTAGTTTCTCTTCAAAAAGAATCAGGGAGCACATGAATGTACTCCCTGATAACAAGAAATCTAAAAATACACTATAATTTAGGATTCAATACTTTAGCAATAGATACTGCATCTGCTACAGTGTCCAGGCTATAGATCTGCAGAATACCCTGAGTGGTAGCCGCCTGACCTAAAATGTTCTGTTGGTTTTGTGCATTCACTGCATTTTCAAACATGATTCCTGTAGAATGTGCAGCTGACTGATATACGTTACTTAAAGCCATTGCAGGAGATTCTGCTACTACTTTTACGTTTGATTGTGTTACTGCGTCTGTGATTTGTTCGTTTACTGGCATAATGATTATTGTTTATTGGGGTTAAAGATTAACCGGATTTTCCGGTTGTTCGGATAATAGTTTTAAAGGGGTTCGCAAATGGATTATGGATTAAGGATTTTAGCCATAGAAACAGCATCTGCAATGGTATCCAGACTGTAGATCTGTGCGATACCCTGTGTAGTAGCTGCCTGAGTGACAACGTTCTGTTGGTTTTGTGCGCTCACTGCGTTTTCAAACATAATTCCTGTGGAATGTGCTGCTGTCTGATATACGTTGGCTATAGCCATTGCAGGAGATTCTGCAACTACCTTTACGTTCGACTGTGTTACTGCGTCTGTGATTTGTTCGTTTACTGGCATAATGATTATTGTTTATTGGGATTAAAAACAACCGGATTTTCCGGTTGTTCGGAGAATGGAATTTAAGTTGTTCGCTAAAAATTAATTACGGATTAAGAATTTTAGCCATAGAAACAGCATCAGCAATGGTATCCAGACTGTAGATCTGAGTGATACCCTGTGTAGTAGCTGCCTGAGAGACAATATTCTGTTGGTTCTGTGTATTTATTGCGTTTTCAAACATGATTCCTGTAGAATGTGCAGCAGATTGATACACGTTGGCTAAAGCCATTGCAGGAGATTCTGCTACTACTTTTACGTTGGATTGTGTTACTGCGTCTGTGATTTTTTCGTTTACTGGCATAATGATTATTGTTTATTTTGGTTAAAATACCCGGATGTTCCGGATCTGAAAATGGTTATATTCTGCGGTTGGCAGGAATAGATTAAGGTTTAAGAATTTTAGCAATTGAGATAGCATCTGCAATAGTATCTTTACTGTAGATTTGAGTGATACCCTGTGTAGTAGCTGCCTGCGTTACAATGTTGTGCTGATTTTGGTTGGTCATCGCATTTTCAAACATGATTCCCGTAGAATGTGCTGCAGTCTGGTATACATTACTCAAAGCCATTGCAGGAGATTCCGCAACTACCTTTACGTTCGACTGCGTTACTGCATCTGTGATTTGTTCGTTAACTGGCATAATGATTATTGTTTATTTAGGTTAAAAAGCGACCGGATTTTCCGGCTGAGAATTACTTTTTATCAAAAAAGCTTAAAAATTAAGGCTTAAGAATCTTAGCTATTGATACCGCATCTGCTACCGTATCCAGGCTATAGATCTGCAGAATACCCTGAGTGGTAGCTGCCTGGCCTAAAATGTTCTGTTGGTTTTGTGCATTCACTGCATTTTCAAACATGATTCCTGTAGAATGTGCTGCAGATTGGTACACGTTGGCTAAAGCCATTGCAGGAGATTCTCCTACTACTTTCACGTTCGATTGCGTTACTGCGTCTGTGATTTGTTCATTAACTGGCATAATTGTTTTTGTTTTTGTTGAGATGTGATCTCGGTTAATAATTATTGAGGTAAACTAGTTTTATGTTTATTTTAAACTCACTACAGATCCTGCAGATGGATACATTTCAAAAGCATTGATATTGACAGGTTATAAGTGATTGGATCTGAAGGTGGCTCTGAATACAATGGTTGAGACCCTATCTGTAAAATCTGCGTGAGTTTAAAGCATATTTCCTGATAAAAAGGATGCGGTTTTTATTTTTAATATCTGTCTTAAAAATAAATATCTGCTGCAGGTATACTGGCTATGCTGGATTCTTTTGGGCTAAAGATGGATTCTGAATAATTGCTTCTGCACATAGACAGCATCTGAAAAACGGTGCAAAATAAATGTTGACCTGATTGTATATATTGAGGGCACCGGAATTCATCTTTGCAGAGAAAATAAACCGCATCCGTGGTGGTGAAACCGGAATTAGAAACGTCCTTTTCTAAATAGTCCTGATTCTTTGTGTTTCAGCTTTCCGGATCCCATTTTTTTTACTCCCATGACATAGTTGCTGATGGCGGTCATGTTGTTTCGTTGTTGGTTCAAGGCAGAATTGATCTGCATTGCACCTGTAGAATGGGCACTTACCTGTGTTGAAATAGCGTTAGGTACAGCAGTAGACATTCCCATAATTATAGTATCAATTTCGTTCATAATATCTTTTGGTTTTGATGTTTCTATGGACGGATATTACCAAATCTGGCACTCAGCTTGTTCATTCTGTCCATTATTTTGAGCTCTTTCTCTTTTACCTTTGCCGTAGATGCCTCCTGAAGTCTTTTCAATTGTTCTTCGTAGTTCATCATGGGAGGATCAGCCTGGGCAGGTGTGGCAGTCTGTACCTGAGGAATTTCTTGCTGTTTCACGGCTTCTTCCAGCTTTTCCAGCAAAGGAGCCAGTGATTTCATCGTTTCTTTGATGGCTTTATCCCTGATATAAGTAATGATCTCATCTTCATGTCTTAAAACAAAAGGCATGATTTCTTTTTCTATGATTTCAGGTTCAGTTACTGGGAGCGGAGGTTTGTGAGCGGGTGCCTTTTTGCGGATTCTTCTTCGCATAAGTATTGTTTTATAAAGTTGAAAAATGAGCGTTTACTTTACAGCAGATAATTAATAAATGCTGCCGCAGCCTTCCAGTCGTGGTTAATATCTTTTACTACATTATAACCTGTTATCTCCAATGCTATACATGCTGAAATAGCAGTAGCTGACAACATTTCTTTTAACTGGTTGGGAGGAAGGGTAAGGATGTAATCATCCGGAATCACGGGAAGTCTGCCGTTGTTTGGAGGGTTTTCATTCACTACAATACTCAGGATTTCCTGGAAATAATGCGCAATCAGTTTAGAAGCCTGGAATTCCAGTTCTCTTTTTAATTCAATTATTTCTTCCTGACTTACCAGTTCGGCAATAGCTGCTACATCCACATCATGTACCGAATACTGAGCTTCTCCCGTATCAGATGGCGTAATCGTGATATCTGTTTTAAGAATCCATTTTGCCTTTTCAAGATTAATTGTAAGAAGTTTTGAATCAAGATCTGAAACTGCAATTTCATTTAAAGTGGTAAAAGGTAAAATTCTCACATTACAATAAAACGCTTTCGGATCATCCAGCTTCACCATGATGACGGCAATTCCCGTTGACCTATCTATAGGCTCCACTACAAAAGACTGAAAATGATTGTATCTTTTATTTCCTCTGTTGATGCAGTTCACCAGTCTTATGGCAGGCTGAATATTAATGTTTGAGGTCTGAAGATTAAATACAACTCGCTCTGCATTATGTTCCGTCTTTTTCACATCGGCACTTCTCGTATCAAAATAAGAAATATCACTGCTTCGGGTCAGGTAAAGTCGTTCATTTAAATCATTTAAATTTTCCAGGTTTAAAATTTTGGCGGGTTTGGTTGTTGAAGAATAATTCATATTTTATTTATTTTAATTTTTTCAAGGAGTTGGCTTATTATTGTTTTTTTCTTTCGGTTAACTTCAGGTTCTACTGAAGGAATTACTGCTTCCTTAATCTCTGGTTTTACGAGTGGCTGTGTCAGTTTTACTGACTTTAATACTAATTTTCCCCCATGATCAGCCGTGATAAAGCTTTTTCTCATACCTTCCTTTTCTGATGAGATTTCTTCCGGAACCGGATCTACTCGTTTTTTTTTTCGGGATCTTCAGGCTCAGGAGAAACTTCCGTAAACGAAGGGGGGGAAGGAAGTGCGGCTGGAACTGGAGATGTGTTGACATTGTAAATAGTATTGGAAATTTTAGCTTTCACCTCAGCATATTCACTTACCATTTTGAATAAATCCTTCATCATTTCATTTCCTTTTCCTGCATCCTGGCCTTGCAGATGCTCTGCCAGCTGAGTGGAGGTTTCCTTACTGCCGGGAGCCGGCCCGAAAGTCGTTCCATACGTCAGTAGATTATTGGCCAATCTGCTTAATGCAATCAAACCTACCTGCTCAAATCCTTTCAAAAAAGACTGTAAATCCTGAACCATCATTCCTGTAGACTGTTCTATCATTACTTTTGTCACTCCGGTCATTGGGGAAGCCTTAGGAGGGGCCAGTACCTCACTGTTCACAAATACTACAGCTTTCTCCGCCGGAGTGGTAGCATTGGCTGCCTGGGATTGTTGGGTTTCACTGTTGTGTTCACTCATGATCGTAAGGTTTTATATTATCCTTTTAAAATTTTAATGGCATCTGCAACAATCGCAGGGTTGAGCTGGTTCAAGTTCTGCTGATTCGTTACAGAATTCTGAATGGAAATTCCACTGGCATGGGTGGCCATCTGGTAAAGCATACTCATAGCCTGTGCGGGAGACTCACCAAGTACGGTAACATTGGTCTGCGTTACTGCATCTGTAGTCTGGGTGTTTACTGTTTCTGCCATATTCTGGTTTTAATGGGTTATTATTATTTTTATTTTCAAACATCTTTTTTCAAAGACTTTCTTTCAACTCAACCTTAATAGTATTTCCTGATTAAGTCTTAACTGTGAGACTGTTGATCTCTTTTGTCTGATACAAATTTCATCAAACGAAATAAATCTTCATTAAGGGAAAAAACTGAATTTTAAAAATTAAGGGAATTCTCCTATGAGTGAAATTTTTATACAATATCATATCGTGCATAATTAAAATCCCGAAAACAGACTCACATATATAAGTGTATTTAATAATCATAACAGGTGAATACACAAATACCTTGTCTGCCCATACGGGTAAACCCTGAATTTCTGAAAATGGGTGGATCCCCTCTATTGAGTCGGGAGCTTTACCTTGAAATTTGTTCCCTAACGTAATAATAAACGATATGCCAAGAAATAAGAAAAAAAAGAAAGAAGGTGCTTCCAATACAATTGATGCTAATCGAAGACCAGCACCTCAACGTGCCACTAAACCTAAAGTTAAAGTACTTACCCAACCCGGATATGCTACAGGTGATATGTTTGGGATTGCCGCGGCTTTAATTGATGATGAAGAACTTCATGTTGTTATTTCAAAAGGCGACGGTACTTTCACAGACCATACGGATAAAGCAGATTCTATAAAAAAATTCTATGAAGATTCCGGAATAAGTGAGGACAGAATACATATTGTAAAAGTAAAACAGCTAAGGGGAGCAGGTAATAGAAAATTAGAAAATGAAGCACACAAGTATAAGCGAGAAGGATATACTAAAGGGGTGAACTATGGAACAGATTACATTGCCAGAAAATACTCACCGGCCTTACGGGATAAGCTAAAAGAAAGATGGAAGGTAAATATCAATGACGATGAGAATCAGGCTATAAAAAGATGGCTGGAACAAAAAGGTATACCTACCAGTGGAAACAACTTACTTATTTTATGGTCCCGCTTCAGTGGGAAAGGAGGAGATATCCATATAGAACACGATACCAGCTATACAGGAATCAGGCAGATTGTTTATAGGGTAGCAGATATGTATGATGCAATTATTATTACGGGTGACAAAGGCTATGTGAAAGAGAGAGGATCTAAGTTTGATGATATTGTTAATGAGGTCAAAAGTACTATTCACCCTTCCAAAGTATTCAATATCACCGAATTTTGGGATGAAAAAACACCATCTTTATTAGCATGGGGAGGTAATACCCGTTTTGGACAGTTTAAGCTGTATGAGTACTTTGAGAAAAACTTTACCCATGTAAAGCATCTGGGCTTCAGAAGCGGTAACCTTGAAGTGATGGCGATGTTAGGATACACGGTAAGGTATATGGAAGAAGAAGGAAGCGAGAGTGGCCGCAGAATGCTTGCCTGGAAGGATATAGGCAGAGGTAAGACTTTAAAAAGAGGAGATGCCACCGGATACGAACGCTTACTGTTGAGTCAACCTCCAACACGATCAGGTAAATTTCTTCAGGAAAAAATAAAAGAAATAAATACAAAAATTGAGGAAGAACTTAATGAAGAAATTAGCAGAATAATAAGGACAACCGGACCCAAAACAGACAGGCAGATAGCAGATCTGAAAATAAAACATAAACCTGAAATAGAAAAAAAATTCAGAGGAGAAAAAAGAGACTATATAGGGGCACATTATGCTCCGCGTAAAAAAGATGGAACACCTCCAACACCTATATCAAAAGAAGAAAAAAGTAGGTTTTATGAAGGGTTTAATGACAAAGATATGGAGCTTATTATCAAATATTTACGGCCTGAGCGCTGGATTGACAAACAAATTACTTACGACCCTATCATCCCACAGAAAAGAAAAGATTACAAAAAACTGTTGGAAATTGCCAATTAAACAGTAAGCCCGGACTCTGCTGATTAATTAAAATACTGACTTCACTGATATTTCAAAAACACAGCCTTCTACACAGAAGGCTGTGTTTTTTGACTATAATGCTATGAAGAAAGAAGAGCATCTTCAGAATCCCTTTCAGGTAATTCCTTTCTCTTTCTCCAAAAGAAATAAGCTACAACAGCAGTTGCAATGGGCAGAGCAATACCAAACTCATCAATATAATAATTGGTGTTTCCCGTATCTACAGTAAGCGGTGTAAAAATAGACTGTATAAAAAGGTTGTGGCTGGCATGTAAAATAGCTCCCGTCCATAAACTTCCTGATTTTAACCGCAGCCAGGTGAAAATAAAGCAAGAAGCAAATATCATCACCGTAAAACATAAAAGAGCCAGCCATTTCGGGCCACCCGTGTTATAATTGGAAAACAGCAGAAGAGGATAATGATAAATAGCCCATATAAGCCCCATCCAAAGAGAGGTGACAGTATAAGAATTGATCTTAGCCAATTGCGGAGTAAGAAGACCCCGCCAGCCTATTTCCTCACCCAACGCCGAGCCCACAGAACGTACCATCCCAAAACTGCTCATCAGAATAATGTACAGGATCAAAGTCTGGCCATCGGAAAGATTCCAGCCCATCCCTTTACCAGCTTCTGCTACAAACTGATGATTATAAAATCCGCCTGCCCCAGTGATCCAGATGATAAGGTAAGGAACAAAAGAGTAGACAATTGGAATACAGTAAGCCATGATCTGGTATTTCGTAAGGCCCCATTTCCAACCCAGGGAAGAAACAGGAATTTTCCGGATACGACAGGTAAGAAGTGCTGCAATAGCCGGGCACCACATTACAATCGTAGCGTAAGATATAATCCCGCCGCCGAGTTTCCCCGTACGAATACACATATAATAGACAGGGAGACAGAAAAGCAAGGTAAGGCACAGGTAAGTGGCAATATTCTTCCTGATTTCGGATTTGGATATTGTATTTTCCATAAACTGATCTGGTGTTGAAGCTTATAAATAATTGAAAAATAAGAGGTTATTTTTTAATAAAAGTACACTTATTTCTTATATGAATAATAATTTTCAGCACTATTCAATTTAAAAAAAGAGGTCTTCTGTTTTTAATAATGGAAAACTGTAAATTAGCCAAAACATTTTTTTCCGAATTACCCCAGAACATGTCCAGACTAAAAGCGATACGAGAACAAAAAAATCTGACTCAGGAGGAACTGTCAGAAAAATCAAAAATTTCTGTAAGAACCATTCAGCGGATAGAATCCGGAACAGAACCTAAAGGACATACTTTAAGAGCGTTGGCGCAGACCTTGGAAATAGAAGAATCTTTATTACTGCAGGAAGAAATCATTATTTCTCAGGAAGATAATGAGGTAAAAACAGAAATTGCAGAAGAATCTGAAACGGTCAATTATTCTATGATTAAGATGATCAATCTATCCTCCTTATTATTTGTGGTAGTACCACCATTAAATATTCTGGCTCCCTTTCTGCTGATGTTTATTACGAAACAGAGAAACAGTCTTACCAAACAGATTATCTCTCTGCAGATGTTTTGGACTGCCATAGCACCCATTGTATTTATGCTCGGTATCTTTTTAAAGCTTGGAAAAGAGTTTACTCTTATTCTGATGATCCTTATTGCATTGTCCAATGTATTCATGATCCTCCGGAATGCTGCTGAGATTGACCGTAAAAAGAAATTGTATTTTAAGTTGAAATTCAGCATGTTATAATTCTTGTCGGGGCTTTGTCGGGTTATTGTCGGGTTCTTTTTTATTTGAAAAACAAAATGAAATTGAATCTTTGTCAAAAAAATAACAATGACAAAATCGGCACAGCTTATCCTTCCTTTTCTTATTCTGTTGATGAATATCGTTCATGCGCAGACAGAAAAAACAGATCCTCTTTACAAAACAATTATATCAAAAGACAGCCTGTTTTTTTCAGCAGGTTACAATACCTGTAACATAGGAAAGATGGAAAGCATGTTAAGCGACGGGTTTGAATTTTATCACGATAAGGGTGGCTTTGAGGATAAAAAGAAATTCATCATTGATTTTAAAAACGGATTGTGTAAGTCTCCGGAAACCTATCAGCTAAAAAGAGTCTTAGTGAATAAAAGTACTGAGATTTATCCTATGTATAAAGAGGGAAAAATATATGCTGCCATTCAGAATGGAGACCATCTGTTTTATGAAAAAATAGGAGATCAGGCCGAGAAATTAGTCGGGGAAGCAAAATTTACTCACTTGTGGATCTTAGAAAATGCTGAGTGGAAACTTAAAAATTCATTGAGCTTTGATCATCATCCGAAGCAGACTACCGATAGTGAAACCATGTTTGATAACGATCAGTCGATGCAAAGCTGGCTGAAAGAGAATAAGGTTCCAACCTTGGGATTAGGAATTATCGAAGGAGGAAAATTACAGCAGGTAAAAGTTTTTGGAGATACAAAACAAGGAATTCCAGCTCCCGTTAACGCTTATTTTAATGTAGCATCTCTTACCAAACCTGTCACTACAATGGTAGCATTAAGGCTGATAAGTTTAGGAAAATGGAAGTTGGACGAACCTTTAGATACCTATTGGACAGATCCCGATATCATCAACGATCCCAGACATCACAAACTGACCACCAGAACAGTTTTGACCCACCAGACCGGCTTTCCCAACTGGAGATGGATGAATGCTGACAAAAAACTGAACTTTCAGTTTGATCCCGGTACAAAATACCAATATTCAGGAGAAGGTTTTGAATACCTTCGGAAAGCATTGGAAAAGAAGTTTGGAAAATCACTGGACCAGCTTGCAAAAGAATTGATCTTTCAGCCTCTCAAAATGCGTAATACAAACTATATCTGGGATCAGAACACGGATGAGTCAAGATTTGTAACAGGATACAACGAAAAAGGAAATGCATATCCCATAGAAAAAATTAAAACGGCAAATGCTGCCGATGATCTGCATACTACGATAGAAGATTACGGGAATTTTATGATTAGCGTTATGAAAGGAAAAAATCTGAAACCGGAAGTCTTTCAGGAAATGATCAAAAAACAGGTAAAAGTAAAAGAAGATAAATATTTCGGATTAGGATTTGAAATCTACGATCTTGGAAATGGTGAATATGCACTATCTCACGGCGGGGCGGATCAGGGAACAAGATGTATTGCCATTGTACTTCCCAATTCAGGAAAGGGAATTGTGATATTTACCAATGTAGATGATGGCTATAAAGTCTATGAAAAACTGGTCCTTCATTACTTAGGAGAGCAGGGCCAAAAAATTATTAAGATAGAAACCAAATAACTATTCATGCTATAATAAATCTTTGTATATTCGGTTATTGATCTGAAAACAAATGAAATAACATACTATTTGTTTTCAGAATATAACAGATATGAGCAGAAATAAAAAGAAAGTTATGTGGCAATATTATTTAATTCTCGGTGCGGGAATAGTGCTGTTTATTTTTGCATTCTTAAGTTTTAGAAACACTCTTTCATTCTTAAAGAAAGCAGAAAAGACCACCGCAACTGTTACTTCACTGCGGGAATTTGATTCGGATGGAATAGTATTCAGTCCTCTCTTTACCTTCCGTACCAGAAATAATATTGAATATACCTACGAACTGCCGGAAGGCACCAATCCTTCAGCATGGTCGGTAGGAGAGACAGAGACCGTTATCTATGATCCGGATGATCCTTCTTCCGTAGAATTATATACGTATTTCAGAATTTTTGCATGGCCTTTAATATTGATTTCTATTGCATTGCCATTACTGGTGGTAGGAGGAGGTTATTTTATTGCAGACCAGTTTTTAAAATAACCTGCTCCTTCTGTATTTCTATTTTACCTTTTCCAGAAGATACAGCTTAGCTCCGGAAAATGCCTGCTTAGGCATCAGGTTTCCTTCCAGAATCATAGTCTTATTATTGGCATCTATGACAGAAATATAATTGTTGGAATTGTATTCTATATAATTCTCTTTTTCTTTCGTTGAAGGATTTTTTCCGAACTCCATAGAATATTTTACCCAGTCTTCATCCTGTGAACTGCAGTGTACCGGTTTGAATTTAGACTTTTTAGCCTTGAACACAATTTGATCAAAACCTTCCGTACATTCTGAGGTGAATGAGCCGTCAGGATTCTGATCTTTTGAAAAATCCTCGAAAGAACCACGGTAAACCCCTACCACTTTCCAGGTTCCGTCCAGACGGTCTTCATCAATTTTCCCCTTCGCTTTGCTTACCGCCCAGCTGATTCCGTTTACCGTTCCTTTTACTGCTTTATAACTTAAGCTTACAGCTCCCGATACTACTTTTGTAGCCGTTCTTACTACACATGAATTGAGAACAAGGACCGCCGAAGCCAGAAATATTATTTTCTTCATTTTGTCAAATTTTTTCAGATACGAAGATAATGTTTTTGGAAAAACTGCTTGATGATGAACTATGTTTTGCATATTTAATACTAATGCTAGACATCTTAATATATTCTGCTGTCCGGTTTACCGCCCGAAAATCAGCATTCAACGTTCAATATGACCTGTTCAAAGTATTTACACTTATTCCTGACTCTGTTATATCATAATTTTACCATCACAAAACATCACTATTATGAATACTACATTGAACTTCAGTAAAAAAGTAAAGGCCATTTTATCCATGGTCATTTTTATAGGAATGGGATTACTATCTCTAAAAGCACAGACTTCTGCCACTGGCTGGAAAGATACAGAAAATACAGCTGTCAGATCGGCTTTCCAGAATACAAAGAAAATCCGAGCCGGGCTGCTGGATGTGGGTTATGCAGAAGTAGGACCTGAAAATGGGAAACCTGTCATCCTTCTTCATGGCTGGCCTTATGATATCCACAGTTTTGAAGAATCCTCTGCTATCCTTGCTGAAAAAGGGTACCGTGTTTTAGTCCCTTATTTAAGAGGCTATGGCACAACGACCTTTGTTTCACCCAATACAAAACGAAACGGTCAGCAGAGTGCTGTTGCGTTGGATATCATTGCTTTTATGGATGCCCTGAAAATTGATAAAGCGATCATTGGCGGTTTTGACTGGGGAGCAAGAACAGCGGATATTATGGCGGCATTGTGGCCAGAACGTTGTACAGGTCTGGTTGCCGTAAGCGGATATTTAATTGGAAGTCCAAAGGCCAACGAAAAACCTCTCCCTCCAAATGCTGAATTTTTATGGTGGTATCAGTATTACTTTTCAACTGAAAGAGGGTATAAGGGATATAAAGCCAATACAGTAGCATTTAATAAACTGATATGGAAAACGGCTTCACCAAAATGGGCTTTTGATGACCAGACCTACGAACGCTCTGCCGCAGCATTCAATAACCCTGACCATGTTGATATTGTGATCCACAATTACCGCTGGCGTCTGGGATTGGCGAAAGGAGAAAAACAATACGATGCGCTTGAAGCTAAACTGGCAAAATCTCCTTCCATTACAGTCCCAACAGTGACCCTGGAAGGTGATGCCAACGGAGCTGCTTTTCCTGCCCCGGAAAGTTATGCTTCCAGATATACAGGAAAATATGCCCATCATACCCTCACAGGCGGAATTGGACACAATTTACCACAGGAAGCTCCAAAAGCATTTGCAGATGCCATTATAGAAGCAGACTTCATGTCACAGTCTAAATAAAAATCTGTTGGATTTAAGAGGCTTTGTCAAAAGTGTCATTCTGACGAAGGAAGAATCCCATTAATAAAATTCTTCCTTCGTAAAATGGCAGCCAAATGATTTAGCTTATGAGAGTGTCTCTTTCTTATCGTAAACTATCCTTCAAAACCTTCTTCAAGCTTCAGTTTATTCACCAAAGGATTGGCGTACATCGCCAGGAAATACTCCTTAGAAACTGGATCTGACGGGTCTATACGCATTTCAAGCCTTCGGATAAACAACTGTTTCTCCTGTTTAGTATATTGTGAAGCATAGATATCTGTGTTATGAATCAGATCATAAGCAATATATTTTGTCGGCCAAAGCTTATAATTCTTAATGATAGAATGATCAATCACCTGCGCAACGGCCTGCAATTGTTTGTTTTTATTCTCAATCGTAGCGGCAATTTCATCCAGTTCTGTATCAATAACATCACTGGCATGCAGATGAATTCGTTTCTTTTGTCCTAATATTCCGCTGAGCATAGTGGTAAAGTCTTCATTTTTACCTTTGATGTATTCCTCATCCCTGTGCTGTGCGAGAAGCTGAGGCATTTTCAGAGAATCTGTAGGATCATATTCGTAAGAAATAGATACAGGAACAATCTTTAAGGTTTTAAAATACTCTATCAGTGACTGATCTCCTGATGCCATGGCAAGCATTTTTAAAACACCCTGTTGAGTGGCATCATTACCGTCTTTGGTACGGCCTTCACGCTGGGCGATCCATACAGAACGGTTTTCGTGGTGCAATTGATGATCAATATACTCGGACATGGTTTGTGAACTTTTAAGCTGATCACGAAGCGACAGGCCTCTTTGAACTAAAAAGTTACGGTTCAGTTTAGCCAATACATTCAAAAAGTTTCTTTTCACAAGATTATCCCCAATGGCTGAAGCAGTCATAATGTGGCCGCTTTCCAGAAGAGCCAGGTTAAGCAGGGAAGTATCCAGTACAATATCTCTGTGATTTGAAATGTAAAGGTATGGAGTATTTTTATCCAGTTTATCGAAGCCTGAGGTCGTTAAACCTTCAGAACTTTTTGCAAGGATCTGACGAACGGTATGTGCAACAAAATGATGCTGAAAATCACTTATAGAGTGGATCTCTTTAAACTGTTCAAGCCAGACCTGCTCATCCACACCGGGAAAAGTAAAGTTCATCAGTGCTTTCATCATAGGATCACGGGCTACACTCTGCAATCTTTCATTCACTTCATGATCATGAAAATACCGTATTTCATCAAACTTCGACATGCGATTATTTAAAAATTAAAACTTTTTGCAAAAGAACGAAAATTTATCTGGGGAATGGGTATAATGCTTGTTAAAGTATTATGAAGGGCGTAGGAGTTAATTGAAATAACTGTGTATAACAAATAAATCCATATAATGGCGCCCACTTTGTCACGCTATAAGTGTCCACTATGCCATTCCGCAGGAATCTAAACTAATATTTTTATCATCATTTATTATCCAAAAAGTTTTCTGTGTCTGGATTCCTACGGAATGACAAACTGTGTGGGAGTCTGAGCGAATAGTTTTTGTGGTAAAGTCTTGAGCAAATTAAGTATCCCAATATGCATGATACACGCCCACCTTGTCATTCCGCAGGAATCTAAATCCTTATTGTATGATCATTTATTATCAAAAAACTTTCTGTATCTGGATTCCTACGGAATGACAAACTGTGTGGATAGTCTTGCGATATACAATTTTGTTATTTGATGCGAACATTATCTATATCAAAGCCAATTTTCAAACAGGTAATTCAAAAATTCTAAATTAGGATTTGTTCTCCTTACAAGTTCAAGTTTTTTAATTCTTGACCAGTTTTTAATTTCCTTTTCTCTTTCAATGGAATGATGAATCCAATCATATTTCTCGTAATAAATTAGAAATTCAAGATTATATCTTGCTGTGAAGCTACCGGGATTTAGCTTTGTTTTGTGTTGATGCAATCTCCTGTGGAGGTTTCCTGTAACGCCAGTATAAAGTACTTTTCTGTTTTTATTGGTGAGAATATAGATATAGTAGGTATATCTTCCTCTTGAAAACTCAATCATTTGTGTGTTTGTTTTACAAAAGTTACAAAAAATATACTCTACTTGTTTTTTCAATTGGATTTAATCAATGTAATTGAAAGAAGAAATAGGAGTTTCGTTTTGAATTGAGTATAAGCTCTCATTTAAATTTGTAAGAAATGGAGTAAGATTAAGATGTACCTTTAACCTAAACAAAGTCATAAAACACAGTCTTTGTCATTCCGCAGGAATCTAAACTCTTTTTATTATCATTTATTATCCAAAAATATTTCTGAATCTGGATTCCTACGGAATGACAAACTGTGTGGATAGTCTAAGCGAATAAGTTTTGTGGCAAGGTCTTGAGCAAATAAGTATCCCGATATGCATGATACCCGCCCACCTTGTCATTCCGTAGGAATCTAAACTCTTATTTATTTATTATCATTCATTATCAAAAAGCTTTCTATGTATGGATTCCTACGGAATGACAAACTGTGTGGATAGTCTGAGTGAATAGTTTTTGTGGTAAAGTCTTAAGGAAATAAATATCCATATGCGCATCATACACGCCCACCTTGTCATTCCGCAGGAATCTAAACTCTTATTTTATCATCATTATTGGTGCATTTGAAGCTTTTATGAATGGTGACTCTATTCCACAAAATGAAGAATAATGTTTTGTTACGCTTTTATTAGACTTTCAAGCTCGCAAAGACTATTAAAGACTAGAAGATGATTAAACCCATAAAAATTCCCTTTAATAGTTTCTTTTGACCCAAAACCATATTTTTTGACATTAAGCAGATTATCTTTAATAACTTGTGAAGATGCATAACCGCAAAGTTGTAATGTAGAATTTTCTGTTGAATGAATGAATATACAAGGATGATTATTGTCAATATCAATCAGCGGTAAATTTGAACCAAACATAACCACATTGACTATTTGATCAGATATTGTAATCTCAGATAAAAACTTATCTACACTGATGTTTTCAAAATCTATAAAAGTGTTTTTTAAATATTTTTGTATGCCTATAATAGGGATTGATTTGTAGAGAAAGTTATCCAAAAATGCCTGACCTTCAAATTTATCTCTAAGCTCACTCATATCACGTACTTTGAGATGATTAATAACTAACTTTTCGAGAGCGACAACTTCTCTTCTTGAGAGATTAATTGTCTGAAAGGATTTCTTATAAGGTAGTAGGTATTTAATATAATCTTTCATAATTGCTACAAAGTAATGAAAAAGAAGCGTATTATCAGAATTGGGCAATTGAATCTCATGTTTTAAATAATAATTATATTAAATATAGCTATTAATAGTTTCAGAAATAGAAGCCACTATAAATAAAATACGTTTGTAATGGAATAAGGATGTTTCAAAAGCCTTGATAATATCTATCAAGGCTAGATATTAATTAGAAAGAATTTATATTTAGAAAAGCGAATTACTGTTGTAAGTCCACTGTTACAGTCTGCGTCCTCCTACACATCCACCTCCTCAATCTCCACACCGGCAAATACACAAACACCACAGACAGTACACCTGCCAATATTCCCACTACCACAGCCATTGCCGTAGCATCCAGCTTATAATCCTTTGAGAAATTATACTGTCCTATAAAGAGTAGGGAGAGTACTAATGCACCTGTAATAAGGCCATGTAAAATACTGAGCTTAGTCATTAACTTTTTAATATTCAACTGTTCGTCTACGGTAAACTCTATGGCTTCCTGGCTGGCGGCATCGGTTACCCTTTTGATGATATCAATGGTAAGGACTACCGGAAGGAAAATAGCCATCGGCAGGGTAAGACGGGCCAGGTTTTGGGTTCCTGAGAAAAAATGGGTGTAGCCTAACTCTTTGAAGCTGGCATACGCGATGATGAAATTAAAAAATACATTCGGGAGGACATAGTAAATCGTACGCTTGATGAGAAAGCGTTTCAGGGTGGTTTTTTTGATGGGTTTTGGCTTTGGAGGCTTTATTTTAAATTTCATAGGGAGGTGGTCAATAGCTCAATGGCTTTATCTTTTATCAGATGGGCTTCTTCTTTGGGAAGAAAATTTTCATTGGACATGAAGGTGAAATCCATCTGCTGGTTGTACGTACTGGCAACTAAAGTATTGGAGTTCAGCCATGGGAAAGCCACGGTAGGACTGAAGACCGTTTCCAGATTAAAATTGGTGTAATCATTCGGGATATTAACCTTTCCCATATTGGATAAGGTCACATCATGTCCGCCTTCGCTGGATTTCAGCATTCTGATCATGCGGCTTACAACAGGGTGCATACGTTCTCCCATCCAAAGAAGTTCACGGGCTTCCAGCTTACTGATTTTCTCAATAAGGTCTTTTTTGATCTGCTTGGCATTGCCCATAACATCCTTATTGTCTTTCCTGATGGAAAGCTCTACCGTTGGGGCAAAAGCAAACAAATGATCTTCTTTGATTTCCGGAATGAAATGGCGTACATCTACCGGACTGATCACCTTACCTTTCGCACGGTCTCCCTGAATATCACGGAAGGCCTGCATCACCGAAGAACACAGCAAAGCGTGGACGGAAATTCCGTTGGCCTTACATTTTTCAGTAATCAGTTTGGTATCCTCAGGAGTCATTTTCCAGTGGATAGCGTAGCTTTTTCCAAGGTTTCTTTTTTTGTTTTTTCGCTGGATAGAAAAGAATATTCTGGCGAAGAGCAGGTAAAGACCGGCCTTGTATTTTTTAATTCCTGTATTAAAATCTGAAGGGAGAAAATCATCCACAGATTCGAAAGCAACATAAGGAATTAACGGCGAATAAGGATTGTCCAGCAAACTCAGAAGTTCACGCATCAGGGTCACTCCGGTGGTTCCGTCTGAAATACAGTGAGGCATGATCCAGAGGATTTCGGAAGTATCCTGTCCTTTCACCCATACTACTTCGGCCAGAGGCTTTTTGGGTTGGTCAAACAGTTTGAACCATCCTTTTTCGGATTCTTTAAACCAGTCATCGTCTGTTTTTCGTTCTACAATACGGAGTGGAATAGGTTCAATATCTTTCTGTCCCATAAAATAAGGATACCGCCCGACCTTATGATCAACGATAGCCCTCAGCATGGGATGTTTCTGCTGGATTTTGATCAGAGCTGTTTTAAAGGTTTCCTCAGAAACCTGCCCTGTGATCTTTGCGGTATAAATACAGTTTAAAGGCGTTTCAGGATCTACATACATGATCCTTTCCACCATCATTAAAGGTCTTTTGATCATGATACTGCTTTCTGTTTAACTTGTGAATAAATTGTCTCTAGAACCTCATCACGGATGGCCTTTACTTCAGCATACGGTATATAGCCTTCGCTTCCCATGATGGAAAAATCCATTCTTCCACGATAGGTAGAAACTACAAGGGTAGTGGTATTTCCTAACGGACCAATGACCGATGGACTGAAGATGGTCTCTACTGAAAACTCTTTATACTCATGAGGAATCTGAAGGGGTCCCAGATTAGAAAACATACAGTCGTTGGATGACTTTCCGTTCTTTAACAGTCTGGTGAAACTTTTCAGGGCATCATGTCCGGATTCCATCACCATCATGGTGATATACGGATCCAGCTTTGAAGCTTTTTGTTCTACTGATTTCTGCATCGCACGGAGATTTTCTGTAAAGCTTAGCTTTTCATCGGAAGAAATCACGATCATCAGCCCGAAAGCGAAAATGTGGTCTTCTTTAATCTGCTTGGCAAAACGCCTGATGTCTACCGGACAGGAAACTTTGTTGAAGGATTTTTTACCTCTCACTTTTTTAAAAGCATGCAATAGCGCTACACTCAAAAATGTATTGACGGTCACTTGCTGGGATTTGCAATAAGCAATAACTTCCTGACTTGTCGTTTCATCCAGTTTTCCATGGATCAGATAGTCATTCTGTCTTTCAACAGGTTTTTTGTTTACCGGAAGCCATTTGATTGCTGTAGCAGCAAGTCTTCCGATAAATTTAGCTTTCAGTTTCTGTTTTCTACTGTTCAGAATATGGGCTGGAACTACATCTTCAATACCTAATATTGGGTTTTCTATACCGATATCGGCTGCCGGATTGTCCAGGACGATGAGAAACTCTTTCAAGAAAGCCATTGCAGAGCCACCATCGCAAAGACAATGGTGGAATGCAAACAGCATATCGGAAACGTCTTCTCCTTTGATCCAGATAAATCGGATCATGGGTAATTTTTCGTAATTAAAAGTGGTGTTCCATTCTCTTTTGGATTCTTCCTGCCACTGATCTTCACTTTGTCTGGTGACGATTCTTACAGGAATGGAAACGGGTTGTTCCGGAACATTGAACCACGGAATATTTTTTTCATCATGACTGATCAATGCTCTCAGCCAGGGGTGTTTATTTTGAATTTTGGCTAAAGCCTGCTGGATATCTTTTAATGTAAAGGTACCTCTCAGTCTGAACGGAATGACCGCGTTAAAAGGTTCTGTTCCGTCCCCTAATAACATACGTTCACCAAATAGCAATCTTCTTTTTATAGGTTGATTCATAGGCTACACTGAAGCTAATTTTGAATGTTCGTGTACAAAATTTTCTAATAATTCTACTGCTTTATCGTTACCACCGGCAAGGGTAAATGTATTTCTGACCTCTTGAGCAGCAATTCTGTATTTTGGATTTTCCAACAATTCAAAAACGGTTTCACGAAGGGCATCTACACGCAGTCTCTTGTATCGGATGCTGATTCCGCAGCCTGCCTGCTCAATCAGTTTTGCAATATGGAAATGATCGTAAGCAATAGGAGTGATCAACATCGGTAAACCGTTACGGAAAGTATCGTTTACGGTATTAAAACCACCGTGGCAGATCACCATGTCCATTTGCTGCATTACTGCAGATTGAGGAACAAAGCTGTTCACGATAAAATTGTCCGGCCATTCTTCAAAGATTTCAGGTGGAGTAGCGGCAATCACTGTTACCGGCTGGTCTTTGAATGCAGCGATAATTTTTTCAAAGAAAGCTTTTCTGATATCTACGAGCAGCGTTCCCAATGATACGAAAATCTTTGGAGTGGTAGAAGCGTTTAATTTATCCCAGTCGAATGGAGCATCGTTTGGACGGCCTTTCACCGGACCCACAAACTTCATATGAGACGGAACAGTTTCAAAACCAGCGAAAGCCTGTGAAGTAAATACCATGTTCAGTTTGTGAGAATGGATGTAAATTCCTTCCTCATGAATTCCCACTTCTTTCTGCAGGTCTTTGATGAGGTTTTGCTGCCATTCCCAGATTTTTGGAGCACTTTTTTCTGTATCTCCCATCACATCCGGTGGAACCGGAGTTGTCGTTACACAAGGAATATTATGTTTGTGAGCGAAAAGAGCCCCTCCGAAAGTGATACAGTCGTTCACGATAACATCCGGCATCCAGCTTTCTGTCAGTCTGGTTAATCCCGGCATCATCATTTTAGCGAAAGGAACATAGGTTTCTTCCAGTGCCAGTTTCATCACTTCAGGTCCGGAACAGGCCGGGCCGTCATCCTGTCTTTTTAAAATGCGGGCAATTTCTTCCTGATACGGTACAAGATCTTCTTCGGGATAGAAATAAGAGCCTCCTTCGGGAATATGTTTGCTGGCTAAAGGGGTAATTCCGAACCATTTTACTTCGTGTCCGCGGGCAATTAAACTCGCTCCCACGCTTAAAGTAGGGCTCACATGTCCGAAAAACGGAGGAACAACGAATAAAAACTTAGACGGTTTTTCAGGTTTTGAAGCCTTTGATATAGCCTGTTCCAATAGATTAGCTGCTGTAGGTGCACCTCCTGCTTCCACAAAAGATTGTCCTACCTTCTGAGCCGCTTCACGATAGCTTGGATTATTTAAAATCTGTTGTACCGCTTCTCTCAGGTGATTGGCTTTAAATCTGTTAAAATTAAGACGCTCACCCGCTTCTGTACGCACAACGCGTCCTGCAACGTGAGACTGGTCATATGCAATCGGAATCACTACCAAAGGAATCCCGTTGGATAATGTTTCGGAAACGGTATTGTGACCGCCATGGCAAACTACACCGTCAAGATGAGGTAACAGATCCAGCTGAGGAACCTGCTGATACACCATAAAGTTATCCGGCCACTGCTCGAAAAGCTGTGGATCAGAAACCACTACAACGGTTAAGTTTTCATCTTTAAAGGCATCAATGACCTTCTGGAAGAATGCTTTTTTATGATCATGATCGAAGGTAGTCCCAATGCTTACCAGGATCTTTTTGTTGGTAGCATTTTTCAATCTGTCCCAATCGAATTCACAAGAAATACGACGCTCTGTAAGAACAGGACCTGTGAACTGATATTGAGAAGGAAGATCTTCCATGTCACCAAAGAAATACTTGGATGTCAGAACGAGTGTCAGAAGGTCTGAAGTTGCCAGAGAATGTTCTTCCTGGAAACCAAGTTCTTTCTGTAGTGCTACAATCTGATTCACTTCCCATTCGTGTACCTTTGGAAGCTCATTCATGATTTTGATGGCAGCCGGAGCGGTAACGGAAGTGGCATAAGGAATTCCCAGCATTTTCGCAGCAACAGGGGCAGCAAATAACTGATGATCCCCGATAACCAAATCAGGCTGATATGTTTTCAGTAAAGCAATAACTCCATTATAGCAATGTCTGTTCAGCGGGATAAGAACCTCTTCGTACAGGAACTTAACGCTGTCTATACCATACACTACTTTTTTGGAAATAATATCAAGATATTGTTCACTTTCTTTTTTTTCTTCGTCAGTCTGATCGTATTGGATCAGTAATAATTTTCCACCCTCGGGAAGTTTAGCCCCTAAAGTAGGGTCAAGGCTGATCCAGGCTACTTCATGTCCTCTTTCCAAAAGAGTAGCACCGATGCTTAAGGTAGGGTTGACATGTCCTGTCAATGGTGGAACTATAAATGCAAATTTAGCCATGGTTTTGTGTTAAAATTTTAGATAAAAATTGAGCGATCGTTTCTGCAATCAGATTCGGTTCCTGGATAGGAATATTGTGATCGCCCGGGATTAATTCAAGTTCAGATCCGCTGATTTGAGATTGCAGCCACTCACCGGTAGGTCTGCAGTTGGAATCAGCGCCATAAAGCAATAGAGTAGAAGCCGTCAGTTTGTTGAAGTCGGTTTCACCTAGGAAATGTTTTTCCCTGATCATATCTGCTTTAATGGTGGTTTGATTAAACAGAAATTCATACATACGATGGTTCTTTTCCATTTGTCTTTTCCCCATCTGCACTTTGGTGGTATCCGTAAAATTGGCTACATAATGCTCAAGAAATTCTTTGCTGTATTCATCAATGATGTTACGGGCTTTTTCGTCCTGAGGATCCGGAGCTTCCATTACCACGAGCTGATTCACGCGGTCCGGGTATTCTAAAGCTGTTTTTAAAGCAATAAGGCCTCCGAAACTATAGCCTACAAGGTGCACTTTTTCCAGTTGAAGGTGATCTATTAAACCTATTAAATCGGATGACATGTTGTCAAGATCGTACCCATCCAAAAAGCGTTCACTCATACCGTGACTTTTCAGATCGTACATCACCACATGGAAATGTTTTGCCAGAATGGGGGCAATATTAAAATAATAAATGGACAGGTTACTGAACATACCGTGGATGAGTACCACGGTTTGTTCGGCTCCTTTGTTGAGTTCCTGTATATGAACTTGTCTGTTATTGACAGTGATTATTGGCATTCGTAGATATAATTGATGATCATACTAAGGTCAAGATTAATAAGCTGGTCAAGATCCATAGATGATAACCAACCCGTAAAGTCTATCTGATCGCCAAAATGCGCCTTGATCTTTTCAGAGAAAGAGACAATTTCAATGCTGTCCATTTCAAGATCTTTGGTGAATGAACTTTCAGGAGTAATATCCATCTCTTCTACAAATTCAGCACCTATCACTTCAGTAATAAAACCTTTTAATAAAGTAAAAAGTTCTTCGTGGTTCATTTTTAATGTTGCGTTTACAGTGTCCATCCGATAATATAATTTTTATGTTTAATAGTTTTGATTTCAATGTTGTTGATCCACAGGTGATCGTCTTTTATCATTTCGACTTCAAAGGCTTTAGGATTTCCTTTCAATCCTGTTCCCAGGAACTTTCCGTAAGCTTCCTTGGCTACCCAGAAGCGGGTGGTCCATTCTGCCTGATCTCTGTCTTTTAATAAGGCTAATTCGTTGTCGGTAAATACCATGTCGTAGAATCCTGAGCTGCGTTCTTCCATCAGTTCCATATCGATTCCTACAGATTTTCCATATCTCGCAATTCCTACGGCTTCTTTTCCTTTGTGAGCCAATGAAATGTGAATATCTTCTGTAAAATCACTGATGAGGTAAGGTTTCCCCACTTCATCAGAACGGATTTCAAATGTAATCGGGAAACAGGCATGATTTTTTTCCTGACGGAGAAGATTTCTCACGGCATCTTTCACCGCAACGCGGCTTACCATCCAGTTTTTCTTTTTGTTCGGTAATAACTGCTGGTGATGCTGTTTTTCTGTCTGGTTGAAGTATCTTTTCAGGATAAAATCCCATGAAGCCACTCTGGTATATGCCTGGTGGAAGAAGAATACATCAGGAGCAATCTCTTCCGAAAGTCTGTTGTGCAGCGGTGACATGGAAACATTCCATAGAGCGGCATCAATTTCCAGTCTTCTGTTCTGCCAGCCCGTAATGGCACACCATACTTTTCCATCTTTTTTCAGGATGATATCTGCAATGGCAAATTCATCATTAAGCTCGGTCAGCATACAGGTGCATTCAAAAATACCTTCCTGGTCATGCATATCTCCGAAGAATTCAATATCTCTGATTTTTACAGGGAATGCAATACGGTCTTTCACTAAAGTAAGCTGCAGCCAAAGCCCGAATAACTGTCCGGCATTGTCCAGTAATGAACCTTTACCGCCGTTTCCTTTTATTTTTCCAATGATTCCTTTATCTCCAACAGCTGAAATTTCAGTGATTCCCTGGTATTTTTCTCCATGGAACATATGCATGTCATAGATTTCTTCAGGGGTTCTTTCGATAGGTAAAAGATTACCGATGGAAAGATTGAATGTTGGTGTCGGAACAGGAGCAGATTTTAAAACTACTTCTGCGTTGGCAAAGTTTTCAATATCGAGATAAGCATGATTCGGTGAACGCCATTCTCCTTTTACAGTTTTTTCAAAAGGTTTGGCCACGTTCATCCATTGGAATACACTTACGTTCATGATTTTATGAACCAATGTTCCATGAATTTCTGCTTCTGCAATTTCTGCCAGCTGTTCAAAGATCATCGTCATCGGGATTACCGGCTCCATATCTGCTACATGAGCCCATCCTTTAGGCTGTCTCAATAAACTGTGGTCGATCAGGTAAGGATGACTTTCCAGCGTTACATACAAATCTTTTGAAAAAGTTGTACTTCTCGGTGCTTTTTGAACAACCTGTTGTGCCACAGGAGCGACCTGAGCCGGACGTGGAATTGTAATCTCCGGACGGTTCTGGAATAAAGTCAATACTTCTTCCTGCATCCGGATCATATCTGCAACGTTATCCTGGAATGCCTGTACCAGCGGATGACCGCTTTTAGTGGCAATGGCTGAAGCAGTTGCTGTATATTGTTTTGGTGTATCAAAGGATTGAGCCAAAGCTTTTACTTCTTTGAAATTACGGATAATAGGAGAACCTAATTCCAGCTTAATGCCTTTTCCTGATACTCTTTTCGAGTGATTCTGAATCTCTAAAAAGTCAAGGGCAATTGTTTTACCTTCCACAAACAGGGAAGCAACTACACGCTGTAACTGTGCCAATGCAGAACGGGTAGGAACGCTGGAAGCAATCGTACTGAATGCTTTTCCTTTTAAGGTATCATCAATAAATCCGATAAGACCTCCGGTACCCACCTGAATGAACACTCTTGCGCCTTCTTCGTATAATTTGTCTGTCAGTTCACGGAAGCGGACAGGTTCTACCAAATGCTCGGCACTCAGTTTTCTGATCGCTGCCTGATCTGCAGGATAAGGTTCTAATGTGGTGGCAGACCACAATGGAATTTTCGTCTGCTGGAACTGTGCTTTTTCCATTCCCGCAAGGATCACGTCCAGTTTATCAGCGATAAAAGGAGAGTGGAATCCTGACTGGAAAGGTAATACCTGATGGAAGATCTGTTTTGCTTTTAACAAAGGAACCAATTCATCCAAAGCTGTATTGCTTCCGCAAAGAATCACCTGATTAGGGCAGTTGTCATTGGATACATACAGGTTTGAAATTTCATCAATAAAAGGTTTTATGGTATCGATACCAGCTCCTATAGCAATGAATTTGGAATCTTTTAATTCAAAAGTTTCAGGATTCAGTACATCAATTAAAGCTTTAACTGAATTTGCTTCTGCCAACTCGGATGAATATCCTGCCAGCCATTCCCCTAAACTGTGCCCTGCATTCATATCAGGGACAATTCCCAGTTTTTTCAGTGAATGATCAAGGATACTGCAGTTGTTGAAGATGTTTAAAGCATCGGTTAGAAGACCTTCACCTTCTGTTTCAATAGGCGCTGTGAGTTCAAAATAACGGCTTACCGTTTCTACTTCACCTTTTGCCAGTCCATCCAGTCCTGGGAATACAAAGGCAACTTTACCGCCATCTTTTAATAATGGAGTAGAAGTGTACCAGATATCCTGTTTGTTTTTCCAGATGATATTCTTGGAAACAATTTTAATGGCTTTTTCTAATCTTGCAGGCGTAGGATCAAATATCGCAACCCTGAAGTCTCCTTCACCAATCGCTGTTTCATTATTTTGTAATGCGGAAAGCAATTCTTCATGGGTAGGTCTGGCCAAGATCAATACCTGATCTTTTTTCGGCATATCATAGCCTTCCAAAACAACGTGGGCATTGATTCCTCCAAATCCGAAGGCATTTACAGCGGCTACTTTTGGCAGTCCTGTTTTTGACCAGTTTTTGGCTTCCTGTACCGGTTCAAACCTTGTATTCTGCATCTCCGAAGTTGGATTCTCACAATATAATGTTGGAGGTAAAGTATCGTGATGTAATGCCAGACAGGTTTTAATTAACCCTGCTATTCCCGCAGCTGGCATAGCATGTCCAATATTGGATTTCACAGATCCGATACCCGCTGCCGGAGCAGCTTCTTCTTTGCCGAAGAACTGCGCCAAGGTCTGAAGTTCTGTTTTATCTCCAAGTGGTGTTCCTGTGCCGTGAGCTTCAAGGTAACCGACTTTATTTTTATCTAAATCAGCATTGATCCAGGCTTGTTCCAACGCTTTCAGCTGACCTTTTACGGATGGGCTCATAACACTGGTTCCGGTACCATCACTGCTTACTCCTACGCCTTTGATCACCGCATAGATTTTATCCTGATCATGGACGGCATCTTCCAATCGTTTTAAAACAACGAAACCACAGCCTTCACCAATGAGCAATCCGTCAGCATCCATACTGAAGGGTTTGATCTGCTGTTGGCGTGACATAGCTCCCAGCTGGGCAAAAATACTCCAGAAAGCAGCATTTTGTCCTGTGTGGACTCCTCCTGCAATCATAATATCGGAACGACCTCTCTGAAGTTCCTGTACAGCATGGTCAACAGCAATAAGTGCAGAGGCACAAGCGGCATCTACGGTAAATGCAGCACCTCCCAGATTGAACCGGTTGGCGACAAGAGAGGCAACAAGATTGGGAATTAATCCCATCGCCGTATCTGCTGCAAAACGGCCTTTACGTTCCTGAAAAGCATGCTTTACCTTTTCAATATCGGAGGAAGAAACGTGAGGCAGCAACTCTTGTAATAATGAAGAAATCTGTTCTCCGGTTCTTACAATTTCAATAGCACGGGTAGCTCCCGGACCGGTATAGTTTCCTTTACCGATGATGATTCCCGTTTTTTCAAGGGAAATATTCTTTTGAAATATTCCTGCGTCTTCCAGTGCTTTCTGTACCAGGTCAAGGGTAAGCAAGTGGTCAGGTTCTGTTCCTTCAACAGCGAGTGGTAAAATACCGAATGCTGTAGGATCGAATGTATAATCAGGGATAAATCCTCCACGCTGACAGTAAAAACGGTCAACGGGACTTGTGGCATCACTGAAATGAACCGGATCTATCCGATCAGCCGGAGCCGGCTCGGTAGAATCGACTTTATTGACAATATTCTGCCAAAAAGTGTTGGCATCCTGTGCCCCGGGAAAGACACAGGATAAACCAATTACAGCAACATCTGTTTTTTTCATATTGAGTTTATGCAGCGTTTTACCAATTATTTCCTGACATGATCAGCACCTGGCTTTCAGTTCCGTATTTGATCTCGTTAAGGAAGATTTCTTTCCCTTCATCCAATGGAATCATGGAAATTCCTCTGCGTTCATATTCTGATTCAAGGGTGGAAGAAACCATTCCGGCTCCTTTCCATGGTCCCCAGTTGATGGAGATTACTTTTCCTTTTAATCTTTTATTTAAAGCATTTGCGTAATCATCCAGTACACTGTTGGCAGCCGCATAATCTGTCTGACCTTTGTTACCGTATACGGAAGCAATACTTGAGAACAGTACTACAAACTGGCAGTCTGTACGAAGCTGTTCAGCCAATACACGAAGTGGTTTCACTTTGGTATCAAATACACGTCCGAAAGAGCTTGTCGTTTTCTGTTTGAATAATTTATCTTCTAAAAGACCTGCTCCGTGGATTACTCCGTCAAGACGGTCGTATTTTTCATAGATACTGCTGATCAGGTTACTTAAACCTTCTTCGTCACAAAGATCTAATGATTGGTAAACGATGGTATTTCCAAGTTCTTCCATATCACGGATCGTACGAAGAATCTGATTGTTTTTGAAAATTTTCGTCGTTTCTTTTTCTATTTCTGCAGGAGAAGTGAATTGGCCAGACTTAATTAAGAAGCCTCTGATTTCCTCTTTGGTTTTCATTCCTTCAAAGTCTTTAGCCGAAATCTCATTTCTTGGATCTGCAGATCTTCCTACCAGAATATAGGTACATGGATAAGCCTGAGACATGTGTTTTACCAACTCGGCAGTGATTCCCTGGGCGCCTCCCAATACCAATACCACAGATTTCTGATCTAGCTGGATATGGGCTTCATTTAAACTTGTTGACAATGGCGAAGGGATAATGTCTACTTTGTGTCTCTGGTCATTTTTGTAAATGATTTCAGCAGGTTTATCATTGGTAAGGATTTCCTTTAAGGTAATTTCAGCAATCTGATCTACTTCCTGAGGAGTGCTCAAACTGATCAGTCTGCAGGTTATATTGTCAAATTCTCTGGCCAGACTTTTGAAAAGCCCCGGATATCCCTGGTGATGACGCAATACGCTTACATCAGTAATTTCCTGAATATGTGCCGGAATATCTGAGATCAGGTATACCCATTTTGCTTTATCAAAGTCCAGTTTTTTGATCAGATCTACGTGATCGATAATGCTTGGTTTATCGGTTGCTGAGAATAGATCCAGCATAATTAATCCGTCAATGTCTGAAAGATCTTTTTCTGTATCTACTATTTCTACAATGGCACCATGTTTTTCCAGAGCTTCTTTGATTGCAGAAGTTTGTTTGCTGTCATCTTGTGTAATGGCAAAACGTTTTCCTTGCAATACTTCTGTATTTTGTACTAAAGAAGCGTCAGTAGGTGTGATATCAAAACGAAGACGTGAAAGTATATTTTGAGTTGGCTCTGCGGTGTTGGTTTCTTTTGTTTCCTGAGTAGCTTCGTTGGTCTCACCATTCATTTCGCTTATCCAGCTTGCCAGACCGCGAAGAGTTTTAATGGCAGCCAGTTTTTCCATGACATCATCAGCCTGTTCAAGGTTTTGACCAAAACCGATCTTGGTTTTAAGATCACCGATGATTTCCATACGTTTGATAGAGTCTATACTTAAATCCGCTTCCAGATCAAGATCAAGACCTAGCATTTCTTTTGGATATCCCGTTTTTTCACTCACGATATTCAGAATAGCATTTTGAAGGTCTTCAAGAGAGAATGCCGGTTGAGTTTGTGGTTTTGAAGCTGTTGATTCAGCTGCAGATCCGTTTTTTTCAGCAGCAGTTGTTTCAGCTCCTGAGAATTCTGTAAGCCATGAAACAAGACCGCTTAAGGTTTTTATTCCTGCTAACTGTTCCATAACGGTGTCTTCACTGGTGTTTCCGTTACCCAGAGATCCTAGTTCATTGCGAAGAGTTCCGATGATTTCAACTCTTTTAATGGAATCAATACTTAAATCAGCTTCCAGGTCCATTTCCATGCCCAGCATTTCCTGAGGGTATCCTGTTTTGTCGCTTACCACCTGTAGTAATAAGGATTTGATATCTCTTGCCGGAGCTTGTTTTACAGCTGCAACGGCTACCGGTCTTTCCTGCTGAACAGGCTGAACCGGAATAGTAGATATCGGCTGTTGAACCGGAGCCTGTACCGGAGCATTGTATACAGGAGCAGGGAACGCCTGAGGATTTTGTCCCATAAAGGAAAGCATCACATCGCGTTGTGCCTGTATCATTAATTTCATGCTGTTTAAATATTCCTGCAGCATGCGTTCAGCAGTAGACTGAGCTTCAGTTGCAGGGGCCTGTGGTTGATTAGTAAAATTGTTCATGGGAATAGGGTTTATGAGTGGTAAAGCACCATTAGATGGCAGATTACCATGAGTTGGGTGGGCAGTCTGCCCGTTTACACGCCAGATGGCAGGGCTTTTTTTGTAAAGCTCAGGTTGGTTAAGATCAATAACCTTAACGCTTCGTCCATCAAAAAGTTTATCAATACTGAAGCTTCGGCCAGTTCCTAAATATTGTGCCAGCATACAAAGCAGGTGGCTGAATTTATTACGGCTGTTGTCTTCAACATATAAGGTCAGCTGATCTTTTTCAAGACAGGATTTGGTCAGTCCGGTAAGAACTTTTCCTGGTCCTACTTCGATGAATATTCTTGCACCATCGTTATACATTGCCTGAAGCTGTTCTACAAATCTTACAGGCTGTACCAGATGGTCAGTAAGTCTTTCTTTTATTTCTGATGGGTTCGCGGGATATACTTCTGCTGTGGTATTGGACCAAACAGGAATCTGCATTTCCCCGAAAGGAACATTTTTCAACACCTCAGCATATAAATCCTTGGATTTTGCTAATAACGGACTGTGGAACGCACAGGCAACTTCAAGCTTTTTAGCAGAAATACCTTCCTGTTTAAGAACTTCCAGCAATTTATTGATCGCTTCTGTACTTCCGGCAATGACACATTGTGTAGGAGCGTTAAAGTTCACCGGATAGCATCCTTCTACTTTGGCAATGATCGGTTGTAAACGTTCTGCAGTAGCGCTTGCTGCCAACATTGAACCCGGATCTCCACCTTCTACAGAATCTAAGATAGATTGAGCTCTCTGAACACTTAAGTCAACCAGTTTATCTTCTCCAAATACTCCTGCAAAGCATAAAGCCGGTATTTCACCATAGCTGTGACCTGCCAGCATATCAGGAATAATGCCTAATGATTCTAAGAATTTAGCCAATGCAAGGTCTACTATTCCTAAAAGCGGTTGTGCTAAACGGGTATCTTTAATGGTTTCTTTTTGTTGTTTTAAATCAGCTTCGTTAAAGGTCTTAGATGGGAAAACTACTTTTTCAAGTTCAGGATACTCATCAATAATCTTACGCATAGCCGGGAAAACTACAAATAAGTCACGAGCCATATTGATTCTCTGGCTGCCTTGTCCAGGGAAAGTGAAGGCTACTTTACCTTCTTTTTTATTCACGGTAAACGTATCTTTTGTCTCAATCCCCAGCAATACCAGTTCGAGCTTCATCATCAGATCTTCAGCGGTGTCTGCTACAATACTGTACTGAATTGGCTTTTCTGAACTGATACTTAAGCTGTAAGCGATATCTTTTAAAGGAATCCCATCGTTAATTTCTAATAAAGCTTTTACCTGGCTTGATTGTCCTTTGGCTTCTTCATAAGTGTCTCCACGGAAAACAAATAATTCTGAAGGCCATGACTGCATTACAATTGAGTTATCCTCCTTAGGATGGTTGGCAATTACTGTATGGAAGTTTGTTCCCCCAAATCCGAAAGCACTGATTCCTGCATAACGGTTTTTCTCCGCCCATAATCCACTTTCTGCATGGAAGGCAAATGGACTGGTTTCTGCGTTATAATAAGCATTCGGCTGCTGAAGGTGAAGGGTAGGTGGCTTTACACCATGATAAACGGCAAGGGAAGCCTTGATCAATCCTGCTAATCCTGCCGCACATTTTGTATGTCCGATTTGCGTTTTTACAGAACCTAAATGAGTCTGCCCAGGCAATGCCCCTGAACGGCTGAATAAATTAGTCAATGCACTTAGTTCGGTTTTGTCACCCACTACAGTTCCTGTACCGTGAGCTTCCACTAAACCTACAGAAGCAGCACTGATACCCGCCTGGGAATAAGCACGTTCTAATGCTCTTACCTGGCCTATCTGTCTTGGAGCAGTCAATCCCAGTGCTTTGCCGTCACTGGATCCGCCAACTCCTTTGATTACGGAATAAATACGGTCACCATCACGTACAGCGTCCTCATATCTTTTTAAAACAAGGATCGCAATACCTTCTCCAAGGGCAATACCGTCTGCATCACCATCAAAAGTAGCACATCTTCCTTTTCTGGAAAGGGCGTGAGTACTGGAAAACATCAGGTAATCATTGATTCCGTTGTGTAAATCTGCTCCTCCTGCAAGAACCATGTCAGATTTTCCTAATACAAGTTCCTGACAAGCCAGATCAATAGCAGCTAATGAAGAAGCGCAAGCTGCATCTACGGTAAAGTTTCTGCCGCCAAGATCCAGTCGGTTCGTAATCCTACCTGCGATCACGTTGGCAAGAATACCCGGAAATGAGTCTTCTGTAGTATGTGGGAAGGCTTCTTTTACTTCTTCATGAAGTTCTCCGAAAACCTGCTTATAATATCCTCTGAAACTATAGCTGTTGGCAAGATCATTACCTCCTTCAGCCCCTATAATAACAGAAATGTTTTCTCTGTTGATATGTTTTTCACCATATCCTGCATCTTCCATTGCACGCTTGGCAACCAATAAAGTTAACAGTTGTGTTGGTTCAATGGCAGCAAGAGATTGTGGTGGAATTCCGAATGCCAGCGGATCAAAATCAATTTTAGGAATAAATCCTCCCCATTTAGAGTGGGACACATCCGGTCCGTCAGAATCTGGGTGGTAGTACAGTTCCTTATTCCATCTTTCGTCCGGTACTTCGGTAACGCTATCTTTTCCTAAAATGATATTTCTCCAGTATTCATCCAGGTTTTTAGCTCCCGGGAAAATACATTCCATTCCTACGATGGCGATGTCCAGAGGTTTTTCAGTAGAAACCGGTTCTTCAGGTAACGCTGCATCCTGAATATGCTCGTAGTTGTCTACAACACTTTGATGCAGAGCTGCTAATGAGATCACACGATTGTGCATCGTAGCTACCTGTCCTATCATATACATTCCTAAGTCTAGTTGGTCATCTTTAGGAATGCTGACAAGTTTATCACCCTGGCGCTCTATGCCTTTAGCCGCAATTCTTAAACGGCCTACATTTAATTTTTCAAGCTGTTCCCACACCTGTTTTTTATCCATTCCTGCAGCAAGAAGCTTTGCTTTTTCTGTATTGAAATGGTGGGCAAATGCCGTATTGAGACAACGGGTTTCATGTCCCGGAGCTGTTTCCAATAAGACGGTATCTTTTGCCTGCATAGCCTGCGATTGGAATTCTTCCTGAATAGCTCCCGTCTGTACCGCCTCATGAGTATAAAGGTAAGCGGTTCCCATTAATACTCCAATTTTTACTCCTCTTGCAGCTAATGGAGCGGCCATGATGGATACAAACGCCGTTGAAAATGCGTTATGAATTCCTCCTGCAAAAAAGACACTGATGTTTTCAGGGTTTTCTTCTTTTAGGATACGTTCAATTTGTTTTTCCCAAAGAACCATACTTGAAAGCGGACCTACGTGGCCTCCGCACTCACGTCCTTCAAAAATGAAATTTCTGGCACCTTCTTTCAGGAAAATATCCAGAAGGGCAGGGGAAGGAACGTGTAAGAATGATTTTATTCCGGCTTTTTCAAATACTTTAGCCTGAGCTGGTCTTCCGCCTGCAATCAAAACTACAGGAGGTTTGGCTTCTAATATATAAGAGGTCTGTTCTTCTCTTAATTCCTGCGGAGCAAATCCAAGGATACCTACACCCCATGTTTTTTCACCAGCCAGTTTTTTGGTGTCCATTACCAGAGACTTTGCAGATTCTCCTTTCAATAAGGATAAGGCAACAAAAGGTAAAGCTCCGGCATCTGCTACCGCATTGGCAAATGAAGGTACATCACTCACGCGGGTCATTGGGCCTTGAGCAATAGGGTAACTCAACCCTAACTCCTGAGCTAAAGAGTTGTCTTTATCAATTACTTTAAGTGCTTTTGCTTGTTTCAAGTGCCCATACATAGCTTCTTTGAATCCGAAAACAAGTTTTTTCAGAGTTTTGAAATCTTCATACAGGTCTGTTGCCAGCGAAATGTCTTGTCCCATAGGGATATAGCATGTATTGAGGTCCAGACCGGTGAAATACTGTTTCAGATCTTCAGCAGTTGTGTTTTCTGGTAATACCGGTGAATTGGGCCTTACCAATACACGATGGTTAGCAATCACCTTCGTTTCTGTACCATTCAGTTTTGAGCATACTTCTTTCAGGTCTTTTGGAACTGAACTTTCAGGGAACAAGGCCAGTTGGCTGTCCAGTACAACTCCTGTTGCTCCCAATGCTTTTGATGCCGCTGCAGTATGGAGACCTATTCCTCCCTGTATCCACACCGGAATGTTCTGAATTTCTTTGATCACACGCTGAAATAATACAAACGTGGATTCATAGCCTACCCATCCACCTGCTTCATTTCCTTTGATAATGATTCCTTCTGCTCCCGATTGTTCAGCCTGTCGGGCTTCTTCCAAACTGCTTACCTGATAAACTGCAGGCAGATTGGAGGGCTTCGGCATTCCGAACGGAAGGATAGCGAACCTTACTTTTTCAGGAATTTGAATTGTGGTGAAATTGTCATTAGAAAAATAAATACCATACGATGGTACGTCTATCTTGTCAAGTTGATGTAACGCTTCCTGTGCAGCCGTTATTTCATTTCCTAAACTTAAAACGGGAAATGCGCCCGCTTGGTGTAGTTTAGGTATAAGGTTAACGTCTGGTTTTTCAAAAGGCGTCAGTCCAATAATGGTTAAGTTTTTCATGGCGTGATAATTATTGAATGATAGCAAGAGATTCATAACAAAATGCAGGGCCTTTCGGTATTAAGGCGATCGCTTTTTGTTACGATATGATAAAATTGGTTTTTGTTAAATCTTTAATGATGGATGTGTTTTTATGGTAATTATTCAAGAATCTATTGTTTGTTGATAGATTGCATGATGTAAGGTTGGTGTCCGGTTTTTCAAAAGGCATTAGCCTGATTTTAGTCAAGTTTTTCATAGCATTTACGGTATAGGAATAGTTAATGATATCTCATATCAGAACACGGATGCCATTAGTATTGATGGTGTTTTTCTGTTATGAGTGAATAAAAATAATAAAAACGTATATATTCTTTAATCATAAATACAATTTGATAATTATTTATTAATATATAAATATCAATTGTTCATATGTTATTAAAATATATTTATTGTTTATTTATTCTTAGAAACATGCCGGTACAATCTTCTCAACTTTAATTATAAATAGTTATAGTTAAAGAAATGTTAAGCAAATATAGGAATAAAAAATAAAATATTTCAAAAACAAGAGATTTGTTTTTGCATATATTACAAAAAGATAATATAGAATGAATAAGGTTCCGAAATGTAAAAATTGCCTTTATCAATCTGATAAAACAGTAAAGCGAATTTAGATAAAATTAATCAATATATTGTGATTTAATTTGAATTATTTATGAACTTTTCCTATCTTTTTGATAAATAATGAGATAGATAATTTTAAGAATAATTAATATATCTTTCCGAAATTCATAAAAAAAACAGTAAGTATCTGATATACTTACTGTTTTTTAATTAGGTTGACCGTTAAGATTTTCTGATAAATATGCCCCTTAAAGGATGCTGGCTCATATAATTTTTATTATCCGGTGAGCGATCTGTAAATGAACGAGATTTTACAATTTAAAATATACTTAATCCGTATTGTTTTGCAAGGTCTAAAATCATGTGATATCCTGCCAGTGAATTGCCGTGCTGATCCAGTGATGGACTGAATACGCCAATTCCAATTTTTCCCGGAACACTTACGGTAATTCCACCTCCGACACCGGATTTGCTTGGAAGACCTACGGTTCTGGAATATTCACCACTGAATTCATACATGCCGGCAGTCAGCATTTGTGACTCCACCAGTTTTGCCATGTCTGCATTCTTATAAGTAGCATCCCCGTCAAACCTTACGCATTGGTTAGCAAAGAAATAACCGATTTTTGCAAGATCTTCAGCGGTAAGCTCAATAGAACATTGCTTGAAATAATTATCCAGCTGGTCTTCATTTCCGGAAATCAGTCCGCTGTTTTTCATTATATAGAACATCCCCCGGTTGCGGTGTCCGGTTGCTTTTTCAGATTCGTAAACAGATTTGTTATACTCAATTGTTTGATTTTTGGTAATATATCTTACCATATCCAGGATCTTAAGGAAAGGTTTCTCGCCTTCTCCTGAAATTAACGAAGTAGTAAGGATGGCCCCTGCATTCATCATAGGATTGAGCGGTTTACCCGTAGTTTCAAGGTTTGAAAAATGGTTGAAAGGTTTATCGGAACCGAAATATCCCATCTTATCAAAAATATGGGCTTCACCTTTTTCGTTGACGGCTACCATTAATGATATGATTTTGGAAATACTCTGCATTGTGAATTTTTTACTCACATCACCTGTATTGAATACTTTTCCGTTTTTATCTACTACAGAAAAGGCAATTGCTTTAGCGTCCATTTTTCCCAGTTCGGGAATATAATCTGCTACTTTGCCTTGTGTATAATAAGCTCTGTTTTTTTCCAGAATGGTATTTAGTGTTTTTTCTGAAATTGTTGAAATATCTGCAGTTTTCTGAGCGTAAATTATTGTGTTTAAGGAAAGAAAAGCTGCTGTACAAATTCCTTTTGCAGAAAATAAAAAGCTGTTGTTTTTCATAGAGAAGATCTTCAAATAAAATGTTTATGATAAGCCTCGAAAAACAAAGATAAAGTATTTTGATCTTGTCGGCAATGCTCATTTATTATACGGGTTAATGTTTGTATTGCCAGTGAGAAATTTAATCTGAAAATTGATTCAGTTTTAATGGTTATTAAAGTGATTAATTTTAATATAAAATTAATTTATGTAGAAAAATATAAACAAATTGTGTTTTTGGTTGTTGATTTGGTTGTTTTAATGGTGGGAATTGTGGATTTTATTTTGCTAAAATCCTTGTGGATCCTCAGATCATAAGAAAGTATATATATTTTTCATATAACTAATATGTGGGTGAAATAACATATAATCATGAATTTGTCTATATCGTTGGAATTCAATAGTGAAATAATGTTATTTTTTCACTATTAAATGATTTTTGTATTATTATTTTTATTAATTTGACAAAAAATTAATAACACTTTTTAATAACTATGAAAAACAACACCTATTTTGGTAGGGAGCACATCTTTAGATGGCTGCTACTATGTTGGCTTTTGGTACCCTGGGTACTACAAGCACAAGCTCGAATTACATGGACTGAACAGGTCGGATGCCAGGAATTCCGTGGCGAAAAAGAAGACCAGATTCCTGACAACGGAGTCGCTGTTTCCTACATCAATTCTTCCCAATGTCTACGTGTCTGTGAGAAATCATTAGATCCTGTCAAATATCTTGTTCAGGGACCGAACGTTTCTAATGTACAATGGACTATTTCGGGAGGAACTTTAACACCTTCAGGACCAGGAAATACAGCAGCGTATGTGACCTGGGGAGCTGCAGGTAATGGCTCTTTACAGGCTGTTATTACATATAATGACGGAACTGTTGAAACCCAGACTATCTGTATTGAAAAAATCAACAGACCGATTGCTAAATTTGAATTGTTAAACCTGGATTATACCGTATGTAAAAATACAACGGTGTATTTTGATAACCTTTCCGAACAAAACGGAGGATCAGATATTATCAATTATTTCTGGGAGTTTGGAGATGGGGTAACTTCTACTTCCACAGCTTTTGAACCTTCTCATATCTATACTAATCCTGGTACCTTTACTGTTCGCCTGACTGTAACTAATAAGTGCGGCTGTAAGAATACCTACAAAAAGGAAATCAAGGTATTGAAATCAGATCCTGTACAGATCAACTGTGCATCTGTAGTATGTGAAGGCAGTATTGAAAAATACAGCGCACAGGACGGATGTAATAAAGGACAATGGAAAGTCATTGGAGGATCTATTGTGAATAATTACGGAAGTGAAATCGAAGTGAAGTGGGATCAGGTAGATCCGCTTGATGGTTTCGGTTATGTAATGTACTTATCTGAATGTGCTTGTCCTGAGTGGACTACTATCAAAATTCCTGTAGTTTTAGCGCATGCAAAAGTGAAAGGACAGGCGGTAGTATGTGCAGGTAAACAATATACGTATTCAATTCCTCAATGGCCTACAACCAGTGTTCAATGGAATGTAAGCGGTCCTGCAGGAGGTCAGTTGTATTATACTCAACAGAGAAACGAAGCTATTTTCTCTGCTACTCAGCCTGGTACTTACCACCTTGTAGCCAATTATCACAATACCTTATTACCATGTGAAGGTCAGGCCTCTATTGATATCGTAGTGGAAGCTCCGGTAGAAGTAAGTGGTGGTACGGATGAGATCTGTGCAGGAACAAGCCAGGTGTTTACGACTAACCCTAATGTGCCTGTTACCTGGAAAGTTACCACTGGCGGATCTTCTTTTGTGTCTGGAGTAACGACAGGGCCATTTAGCTACACTTTTACAGCAGCTGGTACTTATACTATTACAGCTACTAAACAAGGTGGAGGGTGTGAAAGTAATGCAAGAATCATTAAGGTATTACCAATTCCGCAGGCGCCTACAGGTACTATTTCCGGAGAAACAAAAGTATGTTCGGGAAGACCTTACGTATATACGATCAGCCCTGTTGATGCCGGAATGGTTCCGGTTTGGAGTGTTACCAACGGAACAATTCAGGGAAGTAATGCGGGTTCTTCTGTAACGGTTATCTTTAATGCTGGTGCTTCATCATATACGGTGTCTGCACAGAATAAATCAATCAGCAGCGCAGGATGTCTTTCGGCTCCAACTACGTTCAATGTAGCGCCTTTAGATCTTAACTCTATTACAATTAATCCTAATCCAGGGCCTTTCTGTCCGAGTAGTACTCAGACTTTCAGTGCTAATCTGAACGGAATTGTTCCTGAATTTATGGAATGGACATTTGGAAGTTCCAACTTCGGAAGTGTGATAGGAGGGCAGGGTACAGCTAATATTACTGTAAACTTCAATGAGATCTCTTCTACAAGCAGCACAACTCTGAATCTAAGAATTGTAAAATGCGGGGTAACAAAAATTATCAGCATACCGGTATCTTTAATACCGCTTCCGGTAGTCAACTTTACAAGTGTAGGTGGAGTTTGTTTAGGTTCAAACCTTTCTTTCACGGTAAATCAGGGTACAATTACTTCGGCTACAAATGTTACTTTCACATTTGCAAACGGAACAACTTATACTACAGCTTTCAATCCTTCCGGAAATTACAGCTTCCCAAATAATGGGTATATCTCGAATAATACAGGGGGTAATATTTCTCAGGTGGTTACTGTAACGTATACAGGAACTAACGGATGTAGTTATAACCCAACAGCAAGTGCAAACTTCACCATTTACCCAGAAACTATTATTACAATTTCTCCGGTATATAATGTTACTGTTTGTGACCCGACAACAATGACACCGTATACTCTTACGGCGAACAGTTCTACAGGTCTTACGAATATTAGTTCATGGCAATGGTATAAAAATAATTCACTTATACCAGGTGCTAATACAAACTCATATACCATATCGGGTGCAGGGGCTTTCGGAACATATAAAGTACGTGCGGTAGATATTAATAACTGTGTGGTTTTTTCTCAGAATGTTAATGTCACTCAGCTATGTCCGAGCAGTGCAGGCTGTACAACAGATCCTCAGATCAGTTTTGTTCCACAATGGTCAGGTTGTAATACAATTTCTGTTACCGGTTTATCTTATATTGGAACTCCTGACGAGATTCAATGGCTATCAGATAGTGTGCTTACTTTGTCTTCAGGACAGGGAACAGCTACACCGGTATATCAGACGAATCTTCCTGCTGCGCATATTGTTTTTGTACGTTTAAGATACGGTACATGCTGGTACAGCAAAGGGGTAGAAGTAAGAAAGAACTACGAACCTAAATTCAATGTAAGTACAGTATGTAATGGAGGAGGTTACAATGTAACTCTTTTCAATACATCAACTATCTTTGAAATTAATCCGGCATCTATCACTTACACATTCTCCAGCCCGGGTCAGCCAAATCAAACAGGACAGACGGCTACTTATAACAATCTGGCGCCAGGTACTTACACCTTTACAATGACAATGTCTGCACCTGGAAAACCAACGTGTACTACCACGCAGACTATTACATTGGCTCCGGTTCCTAGTACCAGCTTCTTGGTTCCGGCATGGATCTGTGTGCGTGAGGCAATTACATTCTCTCCTATATCATATGTTCCAGGAAATACTTATACCTGGATCTTTGATGGTACATCTTATGTAACCGGAGGACCGAATGCTACTATAACATACAATACGAGCGGAACAAAAACAATACAGCTGAAAATTAAAACTCCTAATGGATGTGAATATACTTCCGCTGTCATTAATATTAGTGTGAAAGAGGCTACTCTTGATGGTAATATGGCGCCTCCGGCTCTTGTTGCCTGTATAGGAAGTGCTCCTAATATCTTGTTTACAAGTACTCTTGGAACACCAAGTCATTATATCTGGATGAATGGTTCTCAGCCTGTGGCTGGAGCACCGGACTCTCCGGTCTTCACTCCAACTCAATCAGGAAGCTACTGGCCGGTGCTGGTATCTTCAGATGGATGTAGAACAAGTATCATGAGTACGAAAGCAATACCTGTGACGCTTAAAAATCCTCCATATGTTAATATATCCGGAAAAGCTAATATCTGTGAAGGATCTTCTACAATTCTTAGCGGTCTTGTAACGGATACCACATTGGAATACCAATGGAAGAAAAACGGAGGATTGGCATCAGCTCCATGGAGCCCTGGTCCATATCCGATCGTTTTCGATACAGGATCATTACCTGCAGGGACCTATGTTTATACGCTGGAAGTAAGAACTCCGGGTGCATCAGGATGTACAAGTTCTAAAAACTTTACCGTTACGGTAAGTCCTCCACCATCACCGGTTACGGTAACCTACAGTTTGGTGAGCTGCCAGCCTTATAAAATTAAGTTAACAGCATCAGGACCATCTGCAGGAGATTACAACTGGAGTAATGGAATGACTGGTCAGTCTATTACAGTAAATGAAGGAGGTGCTTATCAGGTTATTTATACTGCGCCAAGCGGATGTAAAGTAAGTAATTATACAGAAGTTCCGTTAAGTCTTGAGAGTCTGATGTGGGTATTCCCTACAGGATGTTATGATGAATGTCTTAGAAAGAATTATATTTTAGGACCAAAAGGAATCTTTGATCATCATGACTGGCAGCTGTTCGGAAACAGTATCCAAAGCGGAAACAATGCTTTCATTAATCCGTTGTATATTGGTGCTCCGGGAACATATCAGCTACAGATCTCTCATTTAGGATGTGTATTTACTTCCGGAACGATGAATTACTATCCGGGTAAAGAATGTGGATTTGAATCAGATTGTAAGCTTGAGACAAATATCAAAGGCATGAAGTGGGTTGGAGATCATTACGAAGTGAGTGGTGTTCTTCAAAATATGGGAAGCCAGCCGATAAGTCTTACGGTTTCGAGTCTTAATGGATATGGAAGTTATATTCCGTCTATCATCACTATTCCGGCAGGAGGAGTGTATGATATGAACGCTAATCCGTTGGCATTCTATCCAAACTCAAACTTCCAGGGTACAGACGAGATCTTATTCTCAAATGAAACCTGTAAGTTTACTACTAAAGCATCAGATCCGGACTGGATGGGTATGAGAAGTGCTGGAAGAAGCGTAATTGCTGCTTCAGTTTCCTCTCTGAAAATGATACCAAATCCTGCGAAGGAAAAAGTGAAAATCTCGTATAATACGGGCAGTGAAAAATTACTTGCAAAACAGATTACGGTTTTTGATGCCATGGGCAATATCAAATTCCGTAAAGAACTGAAAGCGGCTTCCGGAGAGGTAGACGTAGAAGTTAGCAGCTGGCTGCAAGGTGTTTACATTGTCATTGTACAAACGGGAGACACATCATTACAAGGAAAACTAATTAAAAATTAGTAGCTTATAAAGCAGTGTTCTCTTCGGAGAGCACTGTTTTTTTATAGTATGTGAAAACTAAAAGAATTTTTATGATACAATTAAAAAACAAACTGTGGGGACTGCTTCTGATACTGCCGGCATTATCTTTTAGCCAGACTTATCAGTGGCAATGGGGAAAACAGGCCGGAGGAATAACAGGCTCGGCTGATCCCGGGTTTCATTATGTATTTGATGAATCCATAAGGGATATTGTAGTGGATAACAACAACAATACTTATTATCTTGCAACCATGCGTGAGCAGGGACAAAACCTGAATGGTACCTCTGTAAACAATTATGGGCTTAGTGACCTTTTTCTGTTCTCTGCCGATTGTGAAGGGAATATAAGATGGTCCAGACCCATAGGAGGTTCCGGAGACGGAGAAAATGCATGGCATATTAAACTGGATAATAATGGAGGGTTATATATGATGGCTACCATTTATAATAATTCTTATATAGGAGATCCTACTGCCGTTCCAGTGCATTTTGATGACACTCATACATTACCTCTGTATACCCATTATGATCAAACCATAGATCCTGCCCATAAAGCAGCATTTCTTTTGAAATATAATACTTCAGACGGTACATTGGCATGGAGTAAGCCTTTGCAGGGAGATGTTAACTATTCTTCGCGTATGTGTGATGTCCAGATGATGTATATGGATTCTTCCAAAAACATTCATGCTGTTATGGGATTCCGGGCGGGAACTCATCTGAATGGTTTAATTACAGTACCTTCAACATTTACCTCAACCTATCAGTATTATGCAGTTAAGTTTAATTATGATAATGGTAATATGACACCTGCGGCACCTGTGTTTCTTCCTATTACAGGAGATGCAGTATATGCAGTAGGAAGAGAGGGAAAAGTAAATCTGGTATACGATGAAAGCCTGAACCGTTATTATCTTGCAGGAAAGAGAATGGATGCCGGGTTTAGTACCCTGCTTGACCTTTCCTATAATAATGTACCCTTTACGAAAGCTGCTTATTTATTAGCTTTTGACGGAACTACCGGAGCGGAGGTATGGAGAAGAGAAATTAATAATGGTGTTACAAGTACGGATGATGAAATTCATTCCATCATAAAAGATCCTGCGACTTCAGATATCTACATTTCAGGGCGTTATTTCAATGGGATAACAGTGCCTGCAACTTTTGGGAGTTATACTTTCCCTTTAAGAAGTTATGTAGAAGCCGTTCCGTTTGTCATGAAGCTTAATGCTCTTGGCTCGGTACAGTGGGCAAGAACTCCTGAAGGAATGTCCGGTCTTCAGTTTGGATATCGTTTTACGAAAGGAACCCTTGCTGTTAATGGAAATGAAATCGCTTTTGCCAAAGGAAGCTGGTCTGATATCTGGGGCAGTTATACAATGACACGACCTGATGGAGACAGATCAGATCCATTATTGGTTAGACTCAATAAAGATACAGGAGCTGTTTTGGGAACAGGAGAAATCCGCAGTAATTTTAATGTGATAGATGAATTTACGGCAGTTGCTGCAGATAAAGATGGTAATTATGTTGTGGGAGGCTTTTTCCATGACCAATTGTTTACAGATTCTAATGACAATGTCAATACAATGGCTGTCAATGTAGCAGGGGGAAAATCTCAGTCATTTTTTACAAAATATGCTAAATCGGTGTGCAGTCAGATGTCGGTAGAAGAAACAGCTGTTCAGGCAGGAATACAATTATATCCGAATCCTGTTCAGGATGTACTTACAATCAGAAGTAAAGAACCTTTGGTTTCTTATGAAATCTTTGGTGCTGCAGGACAACTGATAAAACAGGGAACTTTGAATTTGATGCAGGAGCAAATAGTATTATCTTCTCTTCAGACAGGAGTATATTACATTAAACTTAAAACAAAATCTTCTACAGTAACAGAAAAAATATTGAAGAAGTAAAAAAAAACAAAACTGAAAATTAATAACCTTATATATAAAGCAGTGTTCTCCAAAAGAGGATGCTGTTTTTTTATAAATGCTTTTGAGTTGAAAAAATAAACTTGTTCGTTATTTTACAATTTTTTGCCCGCAGGAAGTAGTTGCTTTGTATAAAAAATTAAAATGAAAAAGGTACTTATTGTAAGCACACTATTACTGCTTACCTCATGGTCAAATGCTCAGACTACAGATTTGGAAACAGTAAGAAAAACTATTGAAGCCAGTAATGCAATCTACGCTGATCTGGCGAACAAAAATGACGGATCAATTCTAACAAGGTACACAGATGATGCATGTCTGTTTCCGCCCAATGCGATACCGGTTTGCGGAAGAGAGCAGATATCCAATTTCTTTAAGGGTGGCCCTAAGGTACATGTTAAATTTACGATTCAAAACCTGTACGGAGATGGTAAAAAATCGGTCACTGAAGAAAGTTATTACGAAATGACAGATTTAGATGGTAAAAAACTGGACGATGGGAAAGTAATCGTGATCTGGAAAAATACAAAAGAGGGCTGGAAGATGCACCGTGATATGTTCAGCAGCAATCATCCTGCAAAATAAAATCAAAAACCAATATTGACAGCCTGTTGAAGATCCATATCATTTTTAATCAGTGAATGCCTTGAGGCAGAAGGAGTGATGCCTGTAAATTTTCTAAACTCTTTGATAAAATGGGACTGATCATAGTACCCGCAGTCATAAGCTATATTTGTAAGTGATTCCGGAGTGTTGAGAACCATTTGAAGACTTTTGTTAAATCTCATGACAGCCGTAAAAGCAGAAGGACTGATGCCCATATTCATCATATAAAGCTTTTGAATATATCGTTCCGATAATCCTGAATCCTGAGCCAAAGCAGAAAGATCCAATATGTGATGATTCATCAAAAACTGCTGGCTGAGTTCCTGAAGTATTGTGGCTTTCTTTATCCGGGTTTCATTTTTTCTCAGCTGTTGAAGAAAGTATGTCTCCAAAACATTGATTTTTGCATGAAGACTGCCAGTCTGCATGATGCGATCATACAAAGCTCTGTTTTCACTTTTTGCCACATCATACATATCAGTAGCATAGTTTGTGAATTCTGACAAAGGATCAGAAAAGAATAAAGCAGAAGCATATGGATAAATCCGTGCTATCAATACAGAAGTTCCTTGCGCAACGGTAAGCCGGGTGGGAAGAGTGAGATGCCCCAGAAGTTCTATATCCGGAGTATCTTTCCTTTTTCCATTGATAATGGTTGCTGCGGCACCACCGGAAATATTGATGATCAGATCTACATATCCGCTGGGATAAAATACTTCATCCCTGAGATCCTTGTCAATGGTCACAACGGTGTAACTCTTTATGTATGGAGCTAAGCTGGCGGAAGGTGAAATTTGCATAGCTTTGGAGGTGTTAATTCGTTGAGGAATAGTCTCTTCGAAGTTAGGAATAAATATAATATGAAGAGGAAAGAAGAATATCAAATAAAAACTACCATATTAAAAGTACATCTGATTTTTTTGTAATGACGATTTGAGCAACCTATTCCGTATTTTTGCAGACAATTAAACGGTTTATTTCAAAACATGAGCAATATATTTTCTGACAATCAGCAAATAAATGTGGTATCTTCTTTCTCAGAACTTGTCAATACCCATTTTCAGGGAGCTATGAATGCTATTTGCTGGCATCGGAATTTAATGGGGGATTTTAAAGAAATTGTTGCTCAGCTTCAGTTAAATGATGATATAACTGTAGTTTCCGCTCAGGATCTTTTAGCATTGCAATTATCAGAAGAAGGAGATATTGCAAGAAAAATAATCTTAAATGATTTACAGTTATTGACCGATTTTGGAGCATCTCCGGTTCTTAATTTGCTTAAATGTTATGAACGGGATGAAGAACTCGGTTTCATTTCAACAGATGTATATTCATATCATGTAGACCGTTCACCTATCGGAACAGATACTTTTTTATGTACCTATCATGGAACTGCAAGTGATATCATTCCCAATGATCAGGTGGAACAGAAAATTTTGATTACTGAAATCCGCGAACAGTTAAAAGAACTGCACAACGGCCCCGAAGAAGAATTTGAAGACTTCCTCAAAGAATATTTCTTTGATCTTCACTATCAGCCTAAACCTAATGCACAACCAGTAAATTTAGGAGTAGGCCATCTATGGAGAATTGCTGTAGATCATCCGGAGCAGCAGGCGTTGCCGTGTGTTCATAGGGCTCCCATAGAAAACGATGGTGAATATCGGTTGCTGTTGATTTGCTGATATATTACATGCTGAAATAATAAATAAGCAGGGTGTTCTTTTACTCTTGTCCTATGGCTGTTATTTGCATTAAATAATCCTTACCTTCAATATTCCCAAGTGCAAATTCGTGCTCCAGAAGCTTGATTTTTTCTGTTTTGGTATAAGTACGGTTGTAGATTTCATTCAAAATATCATTTTCATCAATGTTGGTCTTCAGAAGGTGTTTTAAGTCACGATAAGCACAATAATATCTGATTCCTAGTAATCTTTGTGAATGCGCATTGAAATGAATGCCATCAGGATTAGGCGTAAGCTCTTTTGCGGTAACAAAATAACAGTTTTCATGAGATTGGGCAAAACCTTCAAGTTCCCGGTTGACCAAAGAATAATACTTGAAATACTGACCCAATATTCCGTTGGGTAAATAATCTCCCAATCCTCCAATGATAAGAGGAACTCCAGGAATATTGAGTTCCTGGCGCAAAGCATCAATAATCTTAGAGAACTTTTCCTGATATTGATCTGCCTTTTCAGGAGAACAGTCACTTTCGCCCTGATGCCATAAAATTCCTTTAATTTTGCTTGTTCGTTGGGCAAGTCTGGCTTGTGAAACGGCATTCTCAAACAGAGCATTTCCTACGGCCCAGTCATCAAGGCAGGTTCCTCCATCAGCACATGGAATCAATCCGATTTCATCCTCTTGATGATCCCGTCTCCAGAAGGCGGCAAATGATGAAGCGAGCCCCACACCCGAACTAGGACGATCAAAATTAATGGGTTCTGACATGATCTGCCATAAGCCATTTCTCAACATTTTAATATGTTCATCAAAAATAAGCGGAACTTCTTTTGCATAACCGCGCCCGGCCATATTGGATTGGCCTATCATTAAAAAAGAATGTATCATTTTTGTTTATTTAATTCCAAGCCTATACTTCTGCTGAATGAATTCCAGGCTAATTTTTTTACTTCATTAGGTGCAATATCTCCCGATCTGTATGCGGTAATGGTTGCCGTGATAACGTTGGTAAACAGAATCCTTATCCATGCTAATGGCAGTTCGCTGTCTATTAATTGTTCCTTTTGCAGAGTTTCTATTGCATTGAATATATCGTTCCTTGTTTTTAAATAATCCTTACTTATTTCAGTGGTATAAGCAGGCTTTATTTCGTTCAGCTTAATTAAAAAAGAATATTTTGTTCCGCTGTCAATACCGGCATATAATAAGTTTTCCAGTTGTATCAAAGGATTGGTAGAGCTGTTAAAAGCATTTATGGCCGCTTCTTCCCAGGCCTTCATCATATTTGAATTACAGGCTTCTAACAATTCGTTTCGGTTTTTAAAGTACCGGTGCAATGTTCTTCGGTTAAGGTTACAGCGTTCTGCAATCTCTTCAAATGTTGCCGAAAAATCCTCATTGAAGACGGATATCGCTGTATCAATAATCTTTTGTTGGGTATTCATTATTTTTTCAATGCCACAAAAATACAACAAATGTCTCGATTTTGAGACATTTAATTTTGGAAATACCTATGGATTGGAAAAGGATATGGGATATTAAATCTACAGTTGTTAAATAAATATAAGCAGATATCAGGAAATCTTTCACACTTATTAATTGTCCTTTTACGATCCGGCTCAGAACTTTCAATTTTACATTATTAAAAAAATCAGAATAGATCTATCATAAAAACAATAACTTAAAATCAGAATAAAATGAAAAAAATTATCCTATTGCTAGCTTTTTTGCTGGTCTGCCAAAATCAATTCATGGCACAAATAATTATTGGTCCCGTAGAAACTTACAAAGCTACCTTTACCAGACACGATGATTATGTTCCGGGAAATATTGCTTATGCCAATACTACCCTTACACTTGAAATAAAAACAGGGGTTACTGCTCCGCAGTTTAATTCATTCCCTCCTAATAGTATAACTTCTAAAGACTATGCTTTTCCTTCATTTGTTACTTCATCTCAGGTTACTTACGTTAAAGTAACTTTTAATGATTTGGTAAGTCCGTCATTATTTAGTGGATACTATCCGCTTTCAACTGTAGTGGGAAGTCATACAACCATTTCAGATCCTAATATGATTGTATATGATCCATACCCCGGAAAATATGGATATGGAGTAGATATTTATTGCAATGCACCAAACCAGTATACCATCAGGGTTACCAAGTTTTTATGTCATATATGTATCCGTCCTCCGGTTTCTAAAAATGGGAATCTTCAAAGTGATAATACAGTATTGGTACCTAATCCAAGCATGGGATTCTCTGAGCTTTACTATACGGCTGCGGATAAAGAAACAATTTCAATCAATGTTGTTGATATCAATGGTAAAGTAGTTAGAGCATACACTACAGATATAGAAGCCGGGCTAAACAAGTTACCTATTGATCTCAAAAATTCTTTGGGAGGTACCTATGTTGTTCAGTGGAAATCCAGCATCGGTAAAAGTGGAACTTTAAAACTAATAAAGAATAAATAGCTATTATTGCTACTTAGTTTTCAACTCCTGCGTTTTGCAGGAGTTTTTTTGATGTTTATTTTACGATAATCTTTTCTGTTTTTCATCTTATTATAAAAAATCTATATAAAAACAATTGGTTCGATGGGGGTCAATAAAGTTTTTTTGTGAAAATCTGAATAAAGATGTGAAAATAATTAGCCATCACGATAGGAAGTAGATCTCTGAATGCCGATGTTTAAAGACTTTTTCCTAATTTGCAGCCGTAAAATAAATTTATGTTTCAAAATATCATTAAAAACATTTCACGATTTGTTAGCCTAACACCAGAAGAGGAAAAAATTTATGAGGATTTGCTGACGCTTCAGAAGTTCCCGAAGAAAACACATCTTTTGCGTGAAGGAGAGATTTGCCAGTTCGAGGGTTTTATAAAAGAGGGTTGTGTGCGAACGTATTATCTTGATGAAAACGGTTTTGAAGTAACACTTCTGTTCGCTGTTGAAGATTGGTGGATTACCGATATTGATTCGTTTAACAGTAAAACTCCCTCAAAGATTTTTATCGAAACTTTGGAAGATACAGAAATTTATATGCTGAATCCGGAAACGAAGGAAGAGTTATTGCAGAAAGTTCCCAAGTTTGAAAGAGCCTTCAGGCTAATGATGCAGAGGTATGTGGTGACACTGCAAAACCGCTTGGTTAATACTATTTCTCAACCTGCAACAGACCGTTATCTGGAATTTATAAGAGTTTATCCAACGATTCCGCAGCGTGTGGCGCAGTATTATATTGCATCCTATCTTGGCGTTTCAAAAGAGTTTGTAAGTACCATAAGGAAGCGTTTAGCGAATAAGCAGAAATAAATCAATACATTTAAAATTATAAAATGTCGGATATGAAAATATTCGACATTTTTTTTCGTCGGAAACACTTTTATTAAACTAGTTAAATTTCTAAGATTTCTTTCTGCTCTACATTTGCCTTATTAATTTAAAATATAAAAAAATGTCACAGGAAAATAAAACAGCAGAAGGCTTTGGAATGCCTTGGGAAGATATCTATGGATACGCACAAGCGGTAAAAAAAGGGAATACAGTATGGATCTCCGGTCAATTGGGTCACAATGATAAAGGTGAACTGGCAGAAGGCATTGATGCGCAGATGAAGCAAACCTATGCGAATATCAAAGAATTATTATCAAGATATGATATGACAATGGAAAATGTGGTAGAAGAAGTGATTTATGCAATGGATATGGCGACTGCGTTTGAAGCAAGAAAAAATTTCAAAACAGAATTTTACAATAATCCTAAATCTGTAGCCAGTACAATGGTTGGAGTAAGCGGGCTTGCATTGCCAGGACAGCTTGTTGAAATTAAAATTATGGCAACGGTATAAGTTTACTATTGAATTTTGTAAAAATCATCATTGATTTGACTGGTACACTACGTTTAAAATATTAGGCTTAGATTATGAAATCTAAGCCTTTTGGTTTGGAGATAAGTTTTACTTCCCAATACAGAAAATGAACCATATTGATAATCAATTAATTGATTAATCTGGGGGACATTTAAAGGACAATCCCTTGACAAACTGATAATTACTAATCCAAAGATAACTTTTTTTTAATATAACCAAAGAGTTTGCGATTTTTATGATTCATTTAATCCTTTCAAGTGAACTTAGTAAAACGCTATTAAAACTCTTTTATTGCTGATATAATTTTAAATATGTTTTTTTAATGGTAGACTTACCTGTTTTTCAGACAGATTAAAAATGTTAAAGTGGTTTGTTATATATTATGAAAAGAGCAAGTTTTCAGAACATCAAATAGTCAATATTCTCAAGGAATGTAAGTCAGGAAAAGCGACAAAGGATATCTGCAGAGAGCATAGGATTTCAGCTACCTTCTATCAATGGAGGTAAAAATACGGAGGTATGGATGCTCAGCACCTTAAAAAGCTAAAGGCTCTTCAAGAAGAAAAAGCCAGTCTAAAGCGGATGTTTGCTGACTTAAGTCATGATCACCGTATCTTAAAAGATATAATTGAAAAAAAGCTCTAAAGCTTTTTTGTGAGCGTAAGGATCTGGTGGATAGTGTTATAGATGGGTAATGGATCAGTATTCATGGAGTATGTAAGATTGTCTGTATGAGTCGAAGTATGTACTACTATGACCACAAAAAGGACGATTAAATAGTTTAATGGATCTGGTTATTAAAAATTTAAATAATATTATTGTTTTTTATGCAAGTTGTAACATGATAATACAGGCTTTTTATCAACACATTTTCAAACATTGTTTATTATAATTTCTAAAATCTTTAAATTGAATTGTTGGAAACAGTAGGACTGTATAATAAATTTGTGAGAAATATTTGCATATTTTTTGTATATTTGTAATACAATAATATTAGTTATGCTTTTATTTAACAAATAAATAATATAATAATGGTATTTATATCTCCAGCGAAAGCACAAAGAAAATTAGCACAAAGTATACGTGATAGAAGATTAGTTTTGGAACTTACTCAAGAGGGGTTAGCTGAGCGATCAGGGGTTGCTTTATCTACCTTAAGGAAATATGAGCAGAAAGGAATCATTTCATTGGATTCGTTTATTAAATTACTTTCTGTAGTTGGTGGATTAGAAGAATTAATAAATAGTCTAGAACCTAATAAAACCAATTTTAAGACAATTGATGATGTCTTAAAAGTAGATGAGAATGCAGTGACAAGGCAAAGGGGTAGAAAAAAATGATTAAAAATATAACAGAAATAAAAGTTGGATTAGACTTTGGTTCCAATGTGCACCCTGTGGGTCGTTTGGCTATTCGAAATAATGTCGTATATTTTGAATATGATGAAAATTTTGTCCAGAATGGATTAGAAATATCACCTTTTCAACTTCCTCTAAAAAGAGGCTTGTATGAACTTCCAAAGGACCCATTTGATGGTTTAGCGGGTGTGTTTGGTGATAGTTTACCGGATGGATGGGGAAGATTGTTATTTGATCGTATGATGCGGGCTAAAGGAATGCTACCATCTGACATTAATCCACTTGACCGTTTAGCACATGTTGGATTATATGGAATGGGGGCTTTGGTTTACGAGCCTGATAGCAGTCCATCATTAGAAGATGAGTTGATTGATTTGGATCAGCTGGCTAATCAAGCAGAAGAAGTTTTGGAAGGAAACTCAGGAGAAATACTTAAAGAGCTTCTGGCTTTAAATGGATCTTCTGCAGGAGCGAGACCTAAAGCACTTATTGGCGTTGATGCTGAGCGAAAAAATATTTCCTACGGAGCAAGAAAGCTAAGTGAAAGTTTTGAACACTGGTTAGTTAAATTTCCTAATTCACAAGACGGGTTAGACTCGGGAGCTACAGAATATGTGTATGCTTTGATGGCTAAAGAGTCCGGTATAGATATGCCAGATATACATTTATTTCCTTCTCAAAAGGGTAACGGTTACTTTGCGGTAAAACGTTTTGATAGGGATGGAGATAGGAGATTGCATATGCATACAGTAGCCGGTTTGACACATGTTAATTTTAGATATCCATCGCTTGATTATGAGGATCTTTTGGGGTTGACAGCTACTTTAACTAAAGATGCAAGAGAAATTGAGAAGATGTATCGTTTGGCAGTTTTTAATATTCTTGCAAATAATCGTGATGATCATGCCAAAAATTTTAGTTTTTTAATGGATGAGGATGGAGAATGGAAATTATCACCAGCTTACGATCTTACTTTTTCCAGTGGACCTGGTGGAGAGCAAAGTATGATGGTAATGGGAGAGGGACGAAATATAGAACTTAAACATCTTATAAAATTGGGAGAGGAAGCAAAGCTTTCAAAAACAGTAATAAAAAATATTATTGAGCAAACAAAATATGCATTAAACCAATGGCAAAACTTATCTAATGAATATGGAGTTACCAAATCAAATATTGAATTGATACATCGGATGATAACTAGGTTATAATATATGTCATAATTATAGTTATATAGTTAGGTGGCAATATCTTAAATATATCAATAGTGATAATAGATTAAATTTAGACAATTATCTATTTGAATGTATCAAGATCGAAAAAATATTCGAAGTAAATAGGCCGGCTGTCTTTAGTTGACCCCATTTGGTTGTTTGCGATTCAAGACGGGGTTATCTTTAAATACTTTTATAGATGATTTAGTAGTGCACCTTCAGTGAATGTCACGTTGTCTGCTGCATTAATTATATTTCTCCATAGAGCATATTCAAACCGATTGGGGAACGTATTTTTTAATTACTCCTTCCAATATAAACTGCATGAACATTTTATTAAATACAGGCCCATAAAACCCAGATCCCCTCATTTAAATGGAAGGGAAGTAAAAATCAAGTAAACTGATAAATCAGAATTCTGTTCACTACTCGATCTATCTGATCCAAATCTTGATTTAAATGTTTTAACTATTGAATGGCAAGAATTTTACAATAAGAAAAGATCATATTCTTCTTTGAATAGAAAAATGCCTTGGGAGAAATTACAGTCGTTGGAGCATCTTATTTCTATCCAGCCTGATATTATTGTGAAATTTTAGAATTCGGATGAAGAAATATTACCTAAGAATTATAAAGTATTTAAGTTATATAAAACAAAAAAATACTAATTTTATTCTCAAAGCCTAAGAGGAAGTAGGCTCGGCTGGGGACCAACCTCTACCAGCAATAAGCTTTTAGATATACGGAAAAGGGAGACCGGGAAGGCCTCCTCTTTTTATTTCCAGTATCTTCTATGGCTAAGAAAACCTCTCTTACTTTATAGCGAATCTATTGTTATAGCACAACAAATAATTGAAAACACTTAATTTTTATTACTGTCTTTTCATATAGGTTTTATTCCCGTTTTTATTGATATAATATTTACCACCTCTAGGACCTGTCAATATTTCTTCACCATTGGGACCTTTTAAAGTTCGGTCTACGGTAGGTCTATAATCCTTTGTAGTGTTTATGTTTGAAATACTTGGTCTATTAATAGTTTGAGTCTGTGTTGGAGTGACCACTGTTTTTTCTTTTACTGTATTGTAACGTTTATCGGGTGTGCCATCCTTCTTTAATTTAATACTACCTGTATTTGAAGTTGTTGTTACTTGAGGTGCATATCGTTTATCCGGTGTCCCATCTTTTTTTAGCACTGTATTGGGAGCGGTAGTTACATTATCAGATATAACTGTTGAGGCTTTAGAGGTATAGCGTTTATCCGGTGTGCCATCTTTTTTTAGTTTGACAGCAGATGCTGTTTCCTTTTTGACTTTTGTTTCAGTGGGTGTTGTAATTGTTTGCGCAATACTTAAATTGACGCAAAAGGCCATAATGCCTATCAATAATAATAGTTTTTTCATGGTTTTTATATATGTTGGGTTTTATAGATTATTGAAAGATTTAGTTAAGTAACTCGAATATCTGTTAATCTCTGCTAAAATATCACCATACCGATCATGAAATAAACCTAGATTCAATACCTTTAACTTTATATTGTATGAAATGATATATTAGGTATTCTTTAAAAGATTTATTCCAAATTTAAAAAAGATATTTTTCATATTTCACTTAATGGTAGTAATATTATCACTAGTTAAATGTAGTTTTATTGCTAATTAATTAGCGCCTATACTGAATAATACCGATTTGTTAATATGAATTATCCTTAGCTAGGTAGTATAACTTAAGAAATAGGCAAAGAACTTAGTAAGAAATGCCGAACTTTCATCACATTTTCCAAGATAAATTCAGCTACGACTTTTTTGTACTGCGAAAGTTCCTTTTCTAGCTCTTTCATTTTCGAGAATTGCTGCAAACCCAATCCGTCATATTTGCTCTTCTATTTGTAAAAGTTCGGTTGGCTAATATTGTACATTCAGTAAATCTCATTAGCTGCTTTACCTTGATTTTGTTCAGATAAAATATTCATAATCTGAACTATGAAAATAGTAAATTTTCATAGTCTCCAAAATTTAAAAACTATATTTTATGTGCTAATGTTTTTAGGGAAGATTACAACTCAATATTCTAAAAGGTAAGTAGTGTAATGATTATTTTACATTTAAATCTAAATAAAACTATATTGTTTTTGTGGGTTGTGTGGTGTATATGCTTATGTTTGTAAGATACATTCAAGAGGATATATTTCAAGTTTAATCATTATGTAATTTCTCAGAAAGTTGTATGACAAGAATTAAGTGTACTATTCAAACAATATATCACTCTCAGTAATGTACATATATGATGACAACAAAAAACTGAAGATAGGGCCGATTTATTTTTGACCAACTATGACATCAAATACAGCAAAAATCTTGTTTTGATGTCACTGTTTCTACTTTTATTATCACTTTATGAGATATGTTAATTTATGTGACATATTTTTTTCTTCTTATAAATACAAACAATATGGAAAAGAAAAAATTACCTCTGCTGCTATATGCAGTTTTATTATTTCTATCTAATGATTTGTTTTCTCAGAATAATGAAGACCTAATAAGAAGTTATATATCAAGTAATAAGCTTAAAGAGTTTAAAAAAACGGATCTTGCCAACTTCATTATTGAGAATGTAGACCGATCAAAATCATTGAATGGAAGTGTTGTTAAATTCCGGCAAGTTTATAATGGAATTCCTATATACAGCTCTGTCGGAACAGTTTTCATAAGGGATAATAATATCCTTTACTATACGGATAATTTTATTAAGGACTACCAAGGAAGTGTTTCTGAACCCAGAAAAATCACTGACAAGAAAAGTATCTTGCAAACAATAGCAGATACCTTTAAAAAGCCAGAAATCAGAAATTATACCCTGCTTGGTTTTTATGATTCCAGCTCTGGGAGCAATAATATAGTAAGAGAAAGGCAGGTTTATGCAATACACAATAATACACTCATCGCGTGTCATGAATTATTAATGTCCGAGCCAGGAACTTCTAATTACTGGAACATATTAGTGGATGCAGATAAGGGTAATATTATTAGTAAGATCAATTTGGCATCCTATTGTAATTTCAACACTGATGCATATTCCCATGACTTTGCAGGTAGTAAAAATAAATCTTTTGTTTTTAATGAGCTGCAATATCAATGGTCCAATTTATGGACACCGGATCATGCTTCCTATAATGTATTTAAATTACCTGTAGAGGCTCCTACCTTTGGCAATAGGACGCTGACCAATGACCCATGGATTCTCACTGCTTCCCCCGAAGGATGGCATTCTGACGGGACTAATCATTATACGATTACTAAGGGAAATAATGTGTATGCTTATGTTCGTAATGAAATTGCTGACTATTCACCCGACGGAGGGACCTCAAGAATCTTTGATTACCCATTTAATATCAATGGGACTTCTTTGGATAATCGTGATGCTGCTATTACCAATTTATTTTACCTCAATAATAAAGTTCACGATATTTTTTATCAGTTTGGCTTTACGGAATCGGCAAGGAATTTTCAGCAAAATAATTTTAGTAATGGAGGAATTGGAAATGATTATGTATTGGCAGAAGCACAAAGTGATGAAGGTATGAACAATGCTGTTTTTTTTCCTACCCCTGATGGGATCAAACCCACGATGAAAATGTTTTTATGGTCTCCCATTAAAAAATTATACTATAACACACCACCTCAAGCAACAACAAGGGTGCCGATAGCCAAGGCTGCTTCTTTTGGCCCCGTTTTAAATAATATAGGAGTTACCGGAGATATTCAGTCAGTTCCTGTGGCCAATGGTTGCACGGCACTATCAGCCGGTTCACTTACTAATAAAATTGCATTAATAAAAGGGTTGACGATGTCAGAAATTCAGCAAAACCCTCCGTGTACATTTACCACCAAAGTAAAGAATATACAAAATGCAGGTGCTATAGGTGCTATAATATATGAAGATCCCGCTTTCGAGAACATAGGCTTTTTTGGTGATGATAATACCATAACAATACCTTCAGTATTAATAAAAAACTCTGAAGGAGAATATATTAAGAACTTGTTGCAGGCTGGGACAACCGTAAATATAACTTTAAAAAGCGGTACAGGAGATACTGCTCCGGATGGCAGCTTTGACAGTGGAATTATGAGCCACGAATTTGGTCATGGAGTTTCCAATAGGTTAACTGGTACAGGATATAATTGTTTGGAAACAAGCGAAAGTCAGGAACAAATGGGTGAAGGATGGTCAGATTTTTTTGCATTGATGTTAACCAATACACAGAACAGCAGTGCGTCGGTTCCAAGAGGTTTAGGTACTTATATAATCGGAGAGCCAACTACAGGCAATGGAGGCCGTCCGGCCAGATATTCTCCGGATTTCGCCATTAATAATTATACCTATGGAGATACCAATGGCATGCCGGATGGACATTCTATAGGTTTTGTCTGGGCTACAATGCTATGGGATCTTCATTGGAAATATGTGGAAAAATATGGCTATTCAGCCGATCTGACAGCCAACACTACCAATGGTAGTACAAGAGTTATGCAACTAGTTATGGATGCTTTGAAACTTCAGGCCTGTAATCCAACATTTATTGATGGAAGAGATGCAATTCTTGCTGCTGATCAAGCGACCACTGGTGGGATAGATAAGTGTATGATCTGGAAAGCTTTTGCTAAAAGAGGATTAGGGGTCAATGCTTCTGCGGGAAGTAAAACAGATATTAATGATCAGACAGAAGATTTTACTGTTCCCTCTGTGTGTAATTCATTAGAATCTAAAGAGTCAAATGTAAGTAAAACTGGAATTACTCTTTATCCAAACCCTGCTAAAAATGAATTCTTTATCAATTTTTCCGATCATATATTAGGAAAAGTCAATATTGAAATTTTTGATATGTCAGGTAAATTGATGTATACTGAAAATAAAGTACCACCAGATACAAAGAAGGCGATATCTACAATGGGCTGGGAAAATGGGACTTATATGATTACTATAAAAGGATTAGGTTTTGAAACTGTACATAAGGTTATAGTGAATAAATAAATTGTTGTCGCAATTTAAAGAAGTATAAAAAAAATAGGGGATCAGATGTCATTTTGATCTCCTGTTTTGTTGTTTAGTTCCTACTGGTTACTGAGTTGTATTTGATTTAACATCATTAGGTTACAATCGGCTGGATAATAAACCTTTTACAGCCTTTGGCCAAGCATTTAGGTGCTGAAAAGCTGTTTTTGCAGCAAATTAAGTGCTTGGCTGCTGCACCTGTGGAATTAATGGTATCATTAGGTTTAATACCAGATGTTTTTGAAGTCGATAATAGCTCTAAATCGTCTATTAAGGTACTTCCTTATTAGATTATAGTGTAGTATATAATTTACAAAATTTTAATTATTTATATTGAATTTTGTGAATTGTAGTTATTGTAATATATGGTTTGCTATATAAAACTACATTGTTTGTGTTTTCTGTAATAAGAATGTATGTTATTTTTGTAAAAATTGATCCTTGAAGTCAGATAAAAGCATTATGGTATATGATCTGAAAGGAGGTGGGAAGAGCAGCAAACCCACATTTAAAAAGATATAATCTTTTTTTGAATTAATGAAGTTGCTTTAAATACATGACAAATATGAAAAAAAAAGATGAGTACCAACACTATATTGGTATGAGCAAGCAGCAAATACTCATAGAGATGAGTAATCAAACCAATTACTATATGGCCAACAGATGGATATATCATATTAATACAAATTGGCTTGGGAAAAAGACGATTTTAATTCTTTTTTTTAGAAAAGATGTTGTCCATAAAATAAGGATAAGAAGAACATATAGAAAAATAATATTCCAGACACTATATTATGTTTGATTATTGCGGCAATAAGAGAATGTGCTAAAAAGTATATTGAATAATAAGGCTTAAAAAATAATATAAGTTATAGTTTTTCAAGTCTAATAAATATATTATCAGTTATGAAAAAAGAACAATTTTTATGGGTTTCTCTTTTTTTTCTTATTTATAGCTGCTCCCAGAATACAATCAGTGAACAGGAAAATAAGAAAACATGTAATGGGCTTTGTTTTAGTACTGATTTTGAATCGGGAAGTATTGGGAAGGTAACCCGAATTTCTCAGGATGTATGGTCTCTTGACCTTAAAAATGATAATAGCAATTCTTCTTTACCAGACTCATATCGTACTTGGTGGAATGTAAAGATAGAGTACATTCCGAGCTCAGGAGCCAAATTAAGGTTTACTAAATTAGGATTTCCTTACTATTTTGTTCCGGTATTCTCTACCAATGGTAAAGACTGGAAACACTTTCCGGAATCCGCTGTAAAGCAAATTGATCCAGCAACTATTGAGGTATCTTTATCCGGAGATCAATCTTCATTATGGATTGCCAGAACTTTTCCTTATACAACTAAGGATTATAAGGAGTATCGGGATTCCATCGCTGTAAATCCTAATGTAAAAATCAGCTCTTTAGGAAATAGCCCTTTCAAGAATACTTCAATAGAATTATTAACAATAACAAACACAAATCAAAATCCTGATAAGAAAACAATTTGGATTCATGCCAGAACGCATGCAGCAGAAGTGGGAAGCTCTTACGTATTGGAAGGTCTTATCAATACTATCCTTTCCGAAAGTAGTTTAGGAGCTGATCTTCGTCAAAAATATATATTTAAAATTGTACCGATGCATAATCCTGATGGTATTATTCTGGGAAATTATAGAACCAATGGTTCGAGTACCAATTTGGAAGGGCAATGGCTTTTTGATAAAACTACGCTAAATCCCATATATCTCCAGGATAGTGCACCCGTAGAAAACAAATTCCTGAATAAAAATGCAATGTCAGCAGTAGTAGTAGATCAGGTACATCCGGTTGTATTAGCATTAAATTTACATTCCAGTAATAGCGATATTAATACACCAGCTTTCTTCTTTCCTCACTTTGGGCCTGGAAACAATTATGATAGTCGGCAACAGAATCTATGGAATAAGCAAATAAACTTTATTCAAACTGTAGCCAGTTTTTATAATGGCAGAATAGAAGCTCCTCCGACAGATGGAGGAAATAACTTCCTTAACACCTACTTTCCTGAAACGTGGTTTTGGTACAATAAAAGGGATCTAGTTAATGCGATTACTTTAGAAACAACTTATAGTAAAGCAGGGTATGATTATTGGGTGACCCCTAAAGAATGGAAACAACTTGGAGTTGCTTTAGCCCATGCTATCAATAACAGTAATTTCCACAGGGCAAATTTGAATAGTAATGACAGATCAATGTTTAAATCACCTTCTACAATGACAAAAGAACAATTGCAAAAGCTTGAAATCAATCATTAATTATCACGTGTTTTTACTAAAATTTTGATAATCATCTCATGTGGTATAGCGGTTATCTTGTACCGCGGATCGATATATCTTTATATAAAAAGAAAGAGTACTGTAATCTGCAGGGCTCTTTCTTTTATATTGTTTATACTTTGAAAGGTTAATTTATTTTTTGCGGAATTTTATCAGTTTATTTCCCGAGAATCCCTCTGAAGTAAAAACTTATAGATCAATCCTCCTACAATTCCCCCCAAAATGGGTGCTACCCAGAAAAGCCAGAGCTGTGATATGGCAAGTCCTCCGGTAAAAATAGCCTGTGAAAGCGATCTTGCAGGATTTACGGATGTATTTGTAATTGGAATAGAGATCAGGTGGATTAAAGTTAAGGCTAGACCAATAGCAATACCTGCAAATTTACCATCAGCCCACTTTTCTGTAGCTCCTATGATCACAATAAGAAAAAGTGCCGTTAATAAAAACTCGGCCAGAAATGCTGATCCCATACTAAAAGCTTTTCCATTGTATACAGGTACATCGTAAAAGTTGGTTGCAAAAGCTCCTGGTTGTGAAAAGTCGAGTGTGCCGGCACCATTCAGTATCGTATACAGGCATCCTGCAGCTGCAATTGCTCCAATACACTGAGCTCCGATGTAAGGAACCAGTTCTTTGGCAGAAAACCTGCCACTTGCTAAAAGTCCGAATGAAACTGCGGGATTGAAATGTCCGCCGGAAATATGACCTACAGCATAGGCCATTGTGAGAACAGTAAGACCAAAAGCTAAAGAAACTCCTAAAAGTCCAATCCCAATGTCGGGAACAGCGACAGCAAAAACAGCACTACCACAACCTCCAAAAACGAGCCAGAATGTGCCGAAAAATTCAGCTAAAAGTTTTTTTATCATGTTATTAATTTTTAGTGTAAATCAAATGTAGAATTTAAATTTTAAATTAAAATAGTAAGTTATGTAGTTTAAAATTGGTTTTATATTAGTTTTTATACTATGCTTGTGGCTTTTAATATAGGAGGATCTTATGAGTAATGTAGAATTTTGTGCAAATAAATCGTATTATTTTTTTGAATATATAAGATTAAGATAAAGACCAGAAAGTTATTTCATCGAAGAGATGTAGAAATAATCTTAATGTAAACAAATAGCAGAGAATATTTTTATATGGTTGTGTTGTTTTTTATTTGAATTAATTTCTATGTAAAGCTAGTTTTCTGTTTAATCTATTATTTGAAACTTAAGAATCTTGCTATAATTTTAAATACCACCTAATATTTCAAAGAAATAGCTATAAACGGTACCATTTGTATTGGTAACTCTTAATTCCCCATTATCTTGATCTATACTAATTTTGGTTGTGCCGAGATTAGAATTAACCCAACTGATGCTGGTGTCTGTACGGGTAAATGATTTTGGATTTCCATCATAGCCTTTTATTGTGACATCAACAATAGTATTAAGATGGTTATAATCCATTCCAATTATGGTAAAATCTCCATAAGTGTAGGCTGCTGCTCTTCCGTTATTTGTATCATCACTATGATCAACATAATGTACAAATCGAATTCTTGCAATTAAATTTGTTCTGGGGAAAGTTGCTATCAGAGCATTTCCTCCAGGTCTATATCCTCCAGAGACTCTTGTATAACCATTGGGAGCATAACGAATAGTTCCATCTGCAGTGCTGGCATAAAGGGGTTCATTAGTCCCCCCATTAACCTGTTGGGAATATTGTCAGCTACGGTTTGGCTTATTCGTGCAGTTCCTTCTATATCCATTGTTTTTTTTGGTGATGTGGTTCCTATGCCCAGATTTCCAGCTGAGCTTAAAACCATTGCAGGATCCTTGTCTTTAGCAGATCCGGCATGAAACTGAAGAATAGCAGAACTTACTCCCAATCCATAAAAATTAGTTCCGCCTGGGCTATTATATACTGCCATCTTTTTTCCCAGTACATCATTGGAAGTGCTTCCTAAATCAGTACCTAAATCTAATATGTTAGTTGGTGTAGTGGTCCCTATACCCACTTTCCCTGAAGAGCTTAATACCATTCCGGGGGATTTAGCAGCAGTGGATCCGGCATGGAATTGAAGTAGGTCAGTACTGCTGCCTAATCCATAAAAATCAGTTCCCTGTGCATTATTATACACCGCCAACTTTTTGCTGAGTACGTCTGTTGCACTAGTCCCCAGGTAGGGTCCCAGATCTAATATGTTATTGGGAGTATTTGTTCCGATACCCACTTTTCCTGAAGAATTCAAGACCATTGCAGGTGCTTTGTCTGCAGCAGATCCGGCATGAAATTGAAGAATAGCAGAACTTACTCCCAATCCATAGAAACTAGTTCCAGCTGTGTTATTGTATATTGCAAGCTTTTTCCCTAGTACATCATTAGGAGAGCTTCCAATTTCATACCCAAGGTCTAATATGTTATTCGGTGTAGTTGTTCTGATACCCACTTTTCCTGAAGAACTTAAAACCATTCCCGGAGAGATAGTAGGTGCGGAACCTGCATGAAATTGCAGGATTCCTGAATTAACTCCCAGACCATAAAAATCAGTTCCAGCTGGATTGTTATATACAGCGAATTTTTTTCCCAATATATCGCTAGGTGTGGTTGCAATATATGGACCGAGATCCAGTAAATGATTGGGAGTAGTAGTTCCGATTCCTATATTTCCAATAGGATTTATACGAAGCCGTTCTCCATTGGAAGTTCTGAATATTAAATCGCTTAATAATGTAGTTCCATTTCCACGGTAATAGGAATTTATGGAAGATCCTGTTGAAATATTTAATGTACCAGCTGTTCTTGGACTGAAATAGATTGAGCCAATAACATCATTAGGAACCAGATCCGATGGAGCAGCTGAAGTCCCATTGGATGAATGCAAGATAATTGCTGGTCCGTTTGATGTTCCGAATCCTTTAAAAGAATACTGATCTCCCGAAACATTCTCAATATTATTGGTAATAGATTTGATAGGATTTATCGTTATGGGAATTGCATCTTCTTCGTGTTTTTTACCGGAAGGGTTAGGAGCTACTTTGGATTTGTTTTCTTTACTATTTGCTTTCTTTGGTTGAGAAACATTTGTTTGAGCTTGTGCAGCGGTTAAAGAGCAAACCAGAATACACAGAAAGGCTGATCTTTTTTTCATGGTTATGGTTATTTGTCGTTATAATTGAAGAGTAATATCTTAAAGATATTTTCATGATGTAAAAGCTCTAAATATCTGTATTACTTAATAATTATCGGTAAAGTAGAATCGTTTCGTTAATTACAAAATAATCCGATATTTATATTTGATCTGAATAAAATATTCCTGAATAACACAGGTTACAGGCGAACAGAGATCTTCAGACAATTACGTCATCCTATCAACGTTAGTCCATATCATAAATTTAGCCACAAAATCATTAGCTGAAAAATATAAATGTGTAGTTTTTTGATTAATTATTTGTAGTTTTTTAATTACATAATCAAGGGAATCAATAGAATCATACAACAACCGGCAGTTATAATAAAGTACTTAAAATAGGGTAAGTTCTGAACGTTATATTATATAAATCGACAAATAAATTATATAAAATATAACTTCTATGCAGTTTGATACTACAGTTTTCAATGGCTCTTGTTTTACTACAACAGTAAATCAGCCTTTACATAGATTGGCTCAATCAAGCTTTATTAGTTATAAAACTACATTAAATTAGTGATAATATGATTGGTGTTCAGTAGAATAAGTAAAGATATCTGTTTACATTTGTCACGTCTCTTTAAAGAATTTTCTACATTATTGTTTCATACTGTAGATATTTATGTTTTTAATGATCCGGCATGGCCACACAATTGCCGGATCTCTTTTATATCAGGACAATAGTGCCAGTATTTCAAATTTAAGATATAGTCAATTATGTTATTTATTATCTCTTAATATTGAAGAGGCAGTGAACATTTTCAAAAACAATATAAAACCACAGCACATGAAAAAACATTTATTATTCTCAGCTTTAATTCTTTCTGGTTTGTCTTTTGCCCAGGTGCAATTGAAAAACACAAGATTTGGCCTTACGGCAGGTGTAAATTATTCAAGAATAGCAAATGCCCACAATCCCTCTGGTGCAAGATATACTTTTCAGGGAGGTGTTTTGGCTATGATACCGATGGGAAAAACTAACCAATTCTTTATACAACCCGAAGTTTTGTACTATGGTGCAGGAGAAACCGGGAAAGATAAAGATGCTAAAGGAAAAGATGGTTATGATGCAGTATATGCCAATAACTATCTGAGTGTACCACTTTATTTCAAAGGATACTTTTCAGAATCTGAGTCTGAATTCTTTGGATTGATAGGTCCTAGATTTAATTTTTTAGTAAATCAGAATGTGAAAAATGCTCCTGCCGGGAGACCTTACTACGATCCTGATGTTACTGATCCAAAACAGCCTGCAGGTGTAAATGGTAAAGCTAAGAGCTTCAACTGGGGACTTGGATTAGGAGTAGGATATAGTTACAAGAGACAAGTTGAATTGGTTTTAAGATATGATTTAGGATTCTCAGATACATATCCGGGTCTTGTAAATGAAATCGGGGGTAATGATAGTAAAAAGTCGGAACAGGTGATAGCCTTAACTTTAAATTATATATTCAAATAGATAATATTCAAAATATAGAAAATCCCGGAGAATGAAGTTCTCCGGGATTTTTATGCAATATACTAAAGACTTGCGCTTACGTTTGCGGCAAAAATTTTACTTTCCATTATCCATATTGGAAAATATCTTAAAAACAAAATATGACTGTCTCACTTTGAGACAGTCCTATTGGTAATTAAAATAAAACTTATGTATAAATACGTCAACTCTAAGAGTTAAAAAAAACGGCAATGGGATTGGTAATTTGCATTGCCGTACAATAGTTTAAAAAATAACTTAAAAAAAACACTTTAAAAAGGATATTAAATGGTATGACCCATTCTAATATAGATTTTCTTATTTATTAAATATTTTTATGATCATATCATTTGAAATATTATTAAAAACAATTTACTAAAAACCTTTGCACATACGTTATACATAAACATACCTTTTAGGTATCATGTAGTAAGCCAAGTGCTGGAATAATTTTATCCCCATCAATGTAATAATTAACCTACATTTCAATATTTCTTTAATCAGTTTCTCTAGTAGGATTATATACAAAAATACGTTCTTATCATTTAATTAGTTATTAATCATCAATAGTATTATCACTAATTTAATGTAGTTTTTTCACTAGCACATGGTGTCTCTTTAGTATTTCTAATATTTCTTTGAAAGTATATAAAAAGTGTTGAGCAATTAAATATTTATAGATATTATTCTTGATGTATTGCAATATAAAACTACATGTTATTGATTATCAATGCGGTATTAGTGTGTTAGATTTACATTTGAAAAAAGAATAATTTTTATCATCATCTCTAAATTATCAACGAATGGTAAATATATATTGATGAAAGTGATACTCATCTTATTAATAATAATTCTTCTTTTATTACACTAATAATCATTAAAACATAACTAACAAAAAGATAAATGCAGAAAAGTATCTGTTATTCAGGAGAGGTAATGTGTATTTAATATTCTTATTATGATGAAGCAAGAATTTTTATTAAAACTGACACCCTATCAGGAAGTTTTTTATGACAAGTGGAAATTGAGTCCTTTAAACGGTGATTCCCATATTATTTTAGATCAAACCTTCTCAGGAGCTATTGATATTGAAAGGCTCAATATAAGTCTGATAAGATTTGTTAATCATAATTTATTAGTTAATAGTAATATAATAAATGTAGATGGAGAGCTATTTTGGAAAAGTAGAAGTCTAATACCCGATACAGCTTCGTTACTTATATTGCTTTCTAATCAGACTGATCCTGATGAACTTTTAAAATTTGTATTAAAGCCATTTGATCTTGAAAATGAACAACTGTCAAGATTTTATATTATAAAACAGGATGATGAAAAATACCGGATAATTTATGTGTTTTCCAGTATTCTTATAGATCGGTTGACGGATAATTTTCTTTATAGTGAATTGAGTAAATATTATAACAATACCAGTTATGTCAATCCTTTAAGTCTTTCCCAGCAGACAAACTTACTTGATGAATTGAACAGGGAGATTAGGAGTATATTGGATAATGGAAAGGAAGTAATTTCTGATTTTTGGAAAAAATATTTAACAAATATAGAAAATCCGGGGTTTAGGTTTTTGGAAATATATAGTAATAAGTCTGTAAATCATTGTATTTCATTAGCTGAGATCAGCTTTGTTTTTTCTGAAGAAGTACTTTCCAGAATAAAATTATTAACGGAAACTTATAAACTGACTCCTTATGCTTATGGACAGCTCATATTGGCGGTTTTACTCCATCGAATCTCTGGAGTTAATCATCTGATTATTAATTATCCAGTAAGTATTAAAAAACAGCAAGACTATATTTTAGGATCGCATGTTAATACTATTGTTAAAGGATATTATTTTTCTTCTGATAGCAGGCTTAAGGATCTGATTAATCAAAATGTAGACTATCTCAATAATTTATGGGATACCAAAGCGGATTATTTACCAGTATCGGATCTCATAAAGTACGCTTCAAGACCTGATATTCTGGAGTTTAATTTTTCCCAGGCCAGCTTTAAGAATCTTTTTATTAACTATGAAGGTATTACTGATATAAGAGTTAATCAGGAATTGAGTCCGAATATAGTTGGTAAGATTTCTATTGAACAGGAAATTAAAGATGGGATACTTCACTATAAGGTGGTATACAATAGCTCTCAACTTAATTCCGAACTGGTTACAAACTTTATAGAGCTTTATAAAAATTTATTTGTCTGTATTCTGGATGATTTATTGAATAATAAAACTAATCGTCTAATTTCAGGATATCATTTATTGAATTATGAAATGCATCATCAAATGATCCATTCCCAGAATAATACGGTAAATTATTATGACAGAGAAGTTACGGTTCATGGATTATTTGAGGATCAGGCTTTCAGGACGCCTGATCTTACAGCACTGGTGT